>NZ_VZOT01000037.1 GCF_008801935.1 Comamonas kerstersii | reverse complement strand
GTGCTTGAACGAGTGTGATGTTCCCTTGCCCCTGGCACTCAAGATGCCCGCGTTTCGCGGGCATCTTGCTTTTTATGCACCCACACCAGGCTTGGATTGGCTGTTTTTCAGCAAACGGCCACGGGCCATCCACAAGTTCGCCAAGGCAAACAGGGTATGCAATTGCTGCGTGTTCTTTCTCAAGCCTCGGTAGCGAACTTTGACGTG
>NZ_VZOT01000036.1 GCF_008801935.1 Comamonas kerstersii | reverse complement strand
TCAACCTCTTTTCCATGCAGCAGGCTGTTGGCTTCAACGACATCATTGACGTTGGCTGATGTGCCCCGCACGGTATGCACCAAGCCAGAGTCCGCATCCACGCCAATATGGGCCTTCATGCCAAAGTACCACTGGTTGCCCTTTTTGGTCTGGTGCATCTCTGGATCACGAGATTTGGTGCTGTTTTTGGTTGAGCTGGGCGCTGCGATCAGTGTGGCATCCACGATGGTTCCCGTGCGAAGCAGCAGCTTTTTACGCTCCAGCAAGTCCGTGACGGTCTTCAGGATTTGCTCGGCCAGCTTGTGTGTTTCCAATAGATGACGAAACCGCAGGATAGTGC
>NZ_VZOT01000035.1 GCF_008801935.1 Comamonas kerstersii | reverse complement strand
TTTATGCCTGGTGACCATAGCAAGTTGGCCCCACTCCTTCCCATCCCGAACAGGACCGTGAAACGACTTTGCGCCGATGATAGTGCGGATTCCCGTGTGAAAGTAGGTCATCGCCAGGCTCTTACAACCGAAGAAACGCCCAGTCGAGCGACTGGGCGTTTTCTCTTCCCTTTAGGGTGAGATCTGAAAAAAGATCTTCTGAAGTGAAAAGAAAACGCAAGACGTTTTAAAAGTGCTAAGAAATTGGTGCTACAATACAAGGCTTCGCTGATCGCAGCGAACGAAACTTGAAGAAATTGATCTTCAAGGCATCTTTAACAAGATACAGCCGATAAGCGTGGGCGTTTGAAGGCGAATTGCCAAATCAAACGC
>NZ_VZOT01000034.1 GCF_008801935.1 Comamonas kerstersii | reverse complement strand
GCACGTAGTTCAGGCTGTGGCGCACCATGTGGACAATGCACAGTTGCACCACGGTCTGTGGAAACACCGCTTCAATGGCCTCAGGATAGCCTTTGAGCCCATCGACGCAGGCGATGAAGATGTCTTGCACGCCCCGGTTGCGTAGTTCCGTGACGACCTGCAACCAGAACTTGGCACCTTCCATCTGCGACAGCCACAGCCCCAGCACTTCTTTTTCTCCCTGCAAGTTGACGCCAATGGCCAGGTACACGGCCTTGACCCGGACCGCTCCTTCTCGCACTTTGACGTGAATGCAGTCCAGATAGACGATGGGGTAAATCGCATCCAGCGGCCTGGCTTGTCAGGCTTTGACTTCCTCGCTGGCAGCATCAGTTACCGACGAGATCAGGTTGGGCGAGACCTCGGTGCCGTACATCTCTTCAAGATGTGCCTGAATCTCCCGCACTGTCATGCCCCGGGCATACAGCGAGATGATCTTGTCATCAAAGCCCGTCCAGCGGGTCTGGTGCTTGGCAAGCAACTGGGGCTCGAAGCTGCCATGGCAATCACGGGGAACGTTAATGGGCAACTCACCAAAATCGCCCTTGAGCGTCTTCTGGCTGGAGCCATTGCGGCTGTTGCGAGCGCCGTTGGTGATGGTCTCATGGCGTTCATGGCCGAGGCGCTCAGTCAATTCCGCCTGCAAGGCTTTCTCGACCACGGCTTTGGTCAGTTGCTTGAGCAGACCGTTCTCGCCAATGAGGTCTTCGGGCTTTTTGTAATCGGCCAGCAGAGCGCTGAGCAACGCTTCAGGA
>NZ_VZOT01000033.1 GCF_008801935.1 Comamonas kerstersii | reverse complement strand
CTAGTGTCCTGTCCCGCTAATACGTGAGCAAAGTCGATGGAGCTTTTCGAGGATCGAATCTGCGGTGGCAGTCCATTTGAAGGGCTGGCAGTTGACGTTGTGCGCCGTAACGAAGTGATCGATGCGCTGCACGAGTTGTTTAACGCTAGTAAACGAGCCACGACGGATGACCTTGTCGGTAATCAACGAGAAGAAGCGCTCGACCTGGTTTAGCCAAGAGCTGTATGTCGGGATGAAGTGCATATGCCAACGTGGCCGAGCTGCCAGCCACGCTTTGATCTTCGGATGGCGGTGTGTAGCGTAGTTGTCTGCAATGCAATGAATGTCTAAATCGGCGGGAACAGCCTTGTCAATCTCGCGCAGGAAGGCAAGGAACTCCTGATGCCGGTGACGCGGCTTGCACGTCGCTAGCACTGCACCGTTGAGCACGTTCAGGCTGCAAATAGGGTTGTGGTGCCATGGCGCTTGTAGTCGTGGGTAACACCCTCGACATACCCAAACCCCAGTGGCAGCATCGGCTGCGTGCGCTCCAGCGCCTGGCATTGGCTTTTCTCATCCACGCAGATCACCAAAGCGTTGTCCGGTGGACTCAGGTATAGGCCGACCACGTCGCGCAGCTTCTCGATGAAGAATGGGTCGTTGGACAGCTTGAAGCTCTCAGTGCGATGAGGCTGCAGTCCAAAGAGCTGGAAGTAGCGCTGCACGCTGCTCTTGGAGATGCAGGTCTCGGCGGCTACCGCACGTACGCTCCAATGCGTCGAGCCGTTAGGCGGCTTGGTATGCAGTGTTGTCTGGATCAACTGAGCCAGCCGTTCATCGTCAATGGTACGTGGTGCACCAGGACGCACGTCATCGTAGAGGCCAGCAATGCGCCGCTCGATGAACCGCATGCGCCATTTGCCCACAGTATGCTCGCTCATCTTCAGCCGTGCGGCAATCGCGTTGTTCGGCTCTCCTTGGGCACTGGCCAACACCAAACGAGCTCGATTGCTCAGCGCTGCAGGCAACGAGCGGCTACGCGCGAAAGACTGCAGCTGCACCCGCTCTTCATCGCTCAACACCAATTGAGTCTTTGGTCTGCCAGTTCTCATAGCGGTATCTCCGTTCTCAAGATACCGTATTGGCATGCACGATT
>NZ_VZOT01000032.1 GCF_008801935.1 Comamonas kerstersii | reverse complement strand
GAAAAATTCGAGCGTACCAAGCCCCACGTGAACGTGGGTACTATTGGCCACGTTGACCACGGTAAGACCACTCTGACAGCTGCTATCGCTACTGTGCTGTCCAAGCACTTCGGCGGCGAAGCTAAGGACTACTCTCAGATCGACAACGCGCCTGAAGAAAAGGCTCGTGGTATTACCATCAACACTTCGCACGTCGAGTACGAAACTGCTACTCGCCACTACGCTCACGTGGACTGCCCCGGCCACGCTGACTATGTGAAGAACATGATTACTGGTGCCGCTCAGATGGACGGCGCTATCTTGGTTTGCTCCGCTGCTGACGGCCCTATGCCCCAGACTCGCGAGCACATCCTGCTGTCCCGCCAGGTGGGCGTTCCTTACATCATCGTGTTCCTGAACAAGGCTGACATGGTGGACGACGAGGAGCTGCTGGAGCTGGTGGAAATGGAAGTGCGCGAACTGCTGGACAAGTACGACTTCCCCGGCGACGACACTCCTATCATCCGCGGCTCTGCCAAGCTGGCCCTGGAAGGCGACCAGTCTCCTATCGGCGAGCCTGCTATCCTGAAGCTGGCTGAAGCTCTGGACTCCTACATCCCCACACCTGAGCGTGCTGTGGACGGCGCATTCGTGATGCCTGTGGAAGACGTGTTCTCGATCTCCGGTCGTGGTACCGTGGTGACCGGTCGTGTTGAGCGCGGCATCATCAAGGTCGGTGAAGAAATCGAGATCGTGGGTATCCGCGAAACTCAAAAGACTACCGTGACCGGCGTGGAAATGTTCCGCAAGCTGCTGGATCAAGGTCAGGCTGGCGACAACGTGGGTCTGCTGCTGCGCGGCACCAAGCGTGAAGACGTGGAACGCGGCCAGGTGCTGTGCAAGCCCGGCTCCATCAAGCCTCACACCAACTTCACTGCTGAAGTGTACGTGCTGAGCAAGGATGAAGGTGGCCGTCACACTCCTTTCTTCAACAACTACCGTCCTCAGTTCTACTTCCGTACAACTGACGTGACCGGCTCCATCGAGCTGCCAGAAGGCAAGGAAATGGTGATGCCTGGCGATAACGTCTCCATCACTGTGAAGCTGATCGCTCCTATCGCTATGGAAGAAGGTCTGCGTTTCGCTATCCGCGAAGGTGGTCGTACTGTTGGCGCCGGCGTGGTTGCTAAGATCATTGCCTAATT
>NZ_VZOT01000031.1 GCF_008801935.1 Comamonas kerstersii | reverse complement strand
TGGTCCCAGTCAAGCGCGTGGTGGACTACAACGTCAAAGTCCGCGTGAAGTCCGACGGCACAGGCGTGGACATCGCCAACGTCAAGATGAGCATGAACCCCTTTGACGAGATTGCCGTCGAAGAAGCCGTGCGCCTGAAGGAAAAGGGTGTGGTCACCGAGGTGATCGCTGTCTCCTGCGGCGTGACCCAGTGCCAGGAGACCCTGCGCACGGCCATGGCCATTGGTGCGGACCGTGCCATCCTGGTGGAAACCAATGAAGAGCTGCAGCCCCTGGCCGTGGCCAAGCTGCTCAAGGCCCTGGTGGACAAGGAGCAACCCGGCCTGGTGATTCTGGGCAAGCAGGCCATTGACGATGACTGCAACCAGACAGGCCAGATGCTGGCGGCGCTGGCAGACCTGCCACAAGCTACTTTTGCCTCCAAGGTGGAAGTGGCTGGCGACAAGGTGAACGTGACCCGTGAAGTGGACGGCGGCCTGGAAACCCTGAGCCTGTCTACCCCTGCAGTGATCACCACCGACCTGCGCCTGAACGAGCCCCGCTACGTGACCTTGCCCAACATCATGAAGGCCAAGAAAAAGCAGCTGGACACCGTCAAGCCTGAAGACCTGGGCGTGGATGTGGCCCCCCGCATCAAGACCCTGAAGGTGGCAGAGCCTGCCAAGCGTGGCGCTGGTGTGAAGGTGCCCGATGTTGCAACGCTCGTAGAAAAACTCAAAAACGAAGCGAAAGTGATCTAACCCCCTGAGCCGCTTCGCGTCTTCCCCCAAGGGGGACGACAGCCTCGCGTCGGGGCGGCCCTAGCTCGCTGTCTCTGGCTTTGAGACGTGCGGGTTTTGAAGGTCGATGCCCGTTCGCGGACTTCGTAAGAACGTAAAGAATTTTGGAGTTGAAATGACTTCCCTCGTTATTGCTGAACACGACAACGCCTCCATTAAGGGCGCAACCCTGAACACCGTCACGGCTGCTGTGGCCTGCGGTGGTGATGTGCACGTGCTGGTGGCAGGTGAAAACGCCGCTGCTGCAGCCGCTGCTGCTGCCCAGATCGCTGGAGTGTCCAAGGTCATCCATGCCGATGGCGCAAGTCTCAAGGACGGCCTGGCGGAGAACCTGGCTGCACAGGTGCTGGCCATCGCCGGCAACTACAGCCACATCCTGTTCCCCGCCACCGCTTCCGGCAAGAACGCAGCCCCCCGTGTGGCCGCCAAGCTGGACGTAGCCCAGATCAGCGACATCACTGCTGTGGTGTCTGCTGATACTTTCGAGCGCCCCATCTACGCAGGCAATGCCATTGCCACCGTGCAATCTGCTGATGCCACCAAGGTGATCACCGTGCGTACCACCGGCTTTGACGCTGCTGCTGCTACCGGCGGCTCTGCAGCCGTTGAAACCGTGGCGGCTGTGGCTGATTCGGGCAAGAGCGCCTTTGTGGGCCGTGAAGTGACCAAGAGCGACCGCCCTGAGCTGAC
>NZ_VZOT01000030.1 GCF_008801935.1 Comamonas kerstersii | reverse complement strand
GAGCGGCTACGCGCGAAAGACTGCAGCTGCACCCGCTCTTCATCGCTCAACACCAATTGAGTCTTTGGTCTGCCAGTTCTCATAGCGGTATCTCCGTTCTCAAGATACCGTATTGGCATGCACGATTAATGCCATAAATTAACAGGACAGGACACTAGATAGCCTTTGCGTGTAGTGTTGGTATCGCGCCCTGCCTTGGCTTGACCAGCAAGATTTGCTTGGGCAGAGCGCGCTAGGCTTTTTTTGTTTGATGTGGGCGAAAAGCCTTTACATGCTGAATGCCCATGGTCTGTGGGGCAGGCATAGCACCCCATTCAGAGTTAACACCATTGCTGGCGGCCTCCTGGGGAGCTTCGGGCAATGGTGATTGCCTGTTAGATAGTGGCTTTGCTGTTGGCTTACTTGGTTGCGCGGCTGTTTCAGATGCTGACGCGTTCTGCTGCTCAGTCTGAGCAGCCCCCTCGGAGGGATGGGTTCGGCGGTGGGTCAGCGCCAATTCAGCCACTGCATGCACATCCGCCGCATCCACAGCAATGCGCCCTTGGAGCGATGCGTGGGCACGGGCTGCGCGCAAAATTACCAAGTCTGCTCGCACGCCTTCTACAGCGGCAGATTGGCATAACTCTGCAACCAGGTCGTGGATGGCATCCGCCCAGTCGACCTGTGCTAACGACGCACGTGCAGCCGCCACTTGCGCTGCCAAAGCGCTTTGTGCCTGTTCATACTGGGCGCAAAATGAGGCAGGGTCCGCGTCATATGCCATGCGGGTTTTGACAATCGCTTTGCGTATCGCCGCACTGGGCACATTTTGCAAACGCACAAACAGGCCAAATCGGTCCAGCAGCTGGGGGCGCAATTGCCCTTCTTCAGGGTTCATTGTGCCAATCAGCGTGATGCGGGCCGGATGCTGGTGCGATACCCCATCGCGCTCAACGCGGTTGATACCGCTTGCACTCACATCCAGAAGCAGGTCCACCAGCCCATCGGCCAACAGATTGACTTCATCCACATACAAAACGCCTTGGTGGGCTTGGGCAAGCAAACCGGGACGAAACTCCACCGCACTGCGCTGCAACGCGGCCTCGACATCAAGGGAGCCCAGCAGTTGTTCTTCTGTCGTGCCCAATGGCAAGTTCACCAACAGAAGTGGTCCCGGTCGTTTGAACAATTGAGTCCAGTTGCTAAGCGAGATCACCGGGGTTATGCCGCCTGCATTTGTGCAAACGGCAATGCTGCAAAGTACGCTTCATCAGGGGTAGCTTGGCTGTGTGCCTGATGGGGGCGTTGTGAATTGTAGAACTGCAAGTATTGTGCAATCCCACAGCGTGCGGCACGCACGCTGTCATAGGCTTTGAGATAGATTTCCTCGTACTTGATGGAGCGCCACAGGCGCTCCACGAAGACGTTGTCACGCCATGCCCCTTTGCCATCCATAGAGATGCGAATACCGTGGCGTTTGAGCTGTGCGGTGAAGGCTTCGCTGGTGAATTGGCTGCCCTGATCGGTGTTGAAGATGGCAGGCGTTCCCCAGCGGGCAATAGCCTCTTGCACGGCATCCACGCAAAACTGCACGTCCATCGTATTGGACAGTCGCCAAGCCAAGACCTTGCGGCTGTACCAGTCCACCACAGCGCAAAGGTACAGCCACCCTTTGTGCATTCGCACATAGGTGATGTCCATGGCCCAAACTTGGTTGGCATACGTCACGGACTTATTCCTCAACAGGTACGGGTAGATCTTGTGCTGCGGATGACGAGCACTGGTACGAGGTTGGCAGTACAGCGCCGTGATGCACATGCGCTTCATCAGCGTGCGCACATGCCTGCGGCCTACGCAATGCCCTTGGCGCTGCAACAACCCACGCAGCATGCGTGAGCCCGCAAATGGGTGGGCTACATGTAACGCATCCAAGGTGTGGGCCAACGAAACTTGCTCACTGTTTGGTGACTTGCGGCGGTAATAAATAGAGCCACGACTGATTTGCATAAGTTGGGCTTGGCGAGCCAGCGACAAGCTATGACCGCGGTCAATCATCGACCTACGCTGAGCAATCCCGCTTTGCTCAGCGCACCTTGCAAAAAATCCTTCTCTAAGGTCAGTTGACCAATCTTGGCGTGAAGCTCTTTAAGGTCGACCGCAGGGGTTGTGGGCGCAGGAGCTGCGCCAAACACGTCAGCAGCCCGCTCCAGCAGCATGCGTTTCCAATCTGCAATCTGGCTGGGGTGAACTTCATATTGCTGAGCCAGCTCAGCAACCGTGCGCTCTCCGCGCACGGCTTCTAGTGCCACCTTCGCTTTAAATACGGGGCTGTGCTTGCGTCGGGATTTGATGGTCATAGATCTCTCCAGGTTCGGCCTGTTGTCAGGTCATTTTTACGGGGAAAGATCTCGCTTAGGGAACCTCTGCATAACTCGATTTCAAGCGTGATAGTGCTTGAACGAGTGTGATGTTCCCTTGCCCCTGGCACTCAAGATGCCCGCGTTTCGCGGGCATCTTGCTTTTTATGCACCCACACCAGGCTTGGATTGGCTGTTTTTCAGCAAACGGCCACGGGCCATCCACAAGTTCGCCAAGGCAAACAGGGTATGCAATTGCTGCGTGTTCTTTCTCAAGCCTCGGTAGCGAACTTTGACGTG
>NZ_VZOT01000029.1 GCF_008801935.1 Comamonas kerstersii | reverse complement strand
TCTCCACAGGAAATGGAGGCCGTCCTTTGCGACCTTCAGGTGCATATGGCGCAATCAAGTCCACCAACTCTTGCCATGGAACGACTTGCTGCATCTGCTCCAGGAATTCGCGTTTACGTGTTTTTTTGGTGGAAAGGTTCAGGCCAAGATCAAATTGCTGCATAGGCCGGGATGCTGCCGCACCCGGCACGCATGTGCAAGCACATGCGTTGGGGACTTATGCAGAGGTTCCTTAGCTAGCTGTTCAAAAAACTGGAACCACTTCTCCTTAAGATTTTTCTCAAATTTCCGATAAAGGGGAGAGGGCGCATGAGTTGCGGCCTTTAGCAAAGGGAAAACTAGTTGTGAGCACTATTTCTGCAATCCGAACCGGTGTGCTGCCGAACGACGTTAATCATGGAGTGATGGTTTCGCCCAGCGCTGCAGCAGTGAAAAGCAGCACGGCCGTCGCCGCCACGCAAGCGCGCTCTACGATCGTGAGCATGGATACGCGCGCGGCTTCGGACGTCACCTATAGCAAGTTGGCATCCTATTCTCAGAATCGGCAGGCATGGTCCAACCCTGTACAAGACGATATAAGTTCCATCATGGCACTCAACAGTGCACGCCGTCGGCCCGATGGTCTGGCTGCACAGTGGCGTGGTCTGGGTGGAGCTGTGCTCAGTCAGTTCGCGAGCAACGGTACGGCCTATCGACAGACGCTGGTGAACTACGATGCATCAGCGATGGGCACTGGATCTGCAAAAGAGCTGGATGAGGCAGCGTTGGAGAGTTTCAGTAGCACGGTGGCTAAGGCCAGCCTCAAGGTGCAGACGCGCTCGGGCACGACGGTAGAACTCACTCTTGCTGTGGATCGGGGCGGTGTTCTGGGACGCAATGGCTTACAAGTGGAGATTAAAGCTTCTGGCTCACTGAGCAGTGCAGAAAAACGCGCGCTGTCTGAGCTAGCACAAGGGCTTGATAAGGCGCTGGAAGGCTTGGGTCAGCCCGACAAGCCTCGCATGGACATTGCAGGCTTGGCAAGTTTTGATCGTAGCGTGCTGCAAAGCGTGGATCTTTCGATCAAGAACCCTGGTGAGGGCGAGTTGCTTTCCTCCTTTGACCTGCACCTTGGATCAGACCGCAATGCGATTACCTATTCAGGCGCCTTAGGCAAGGTCGATGTTGGCGTCGATGTACAGATGCTTGTGGGGAAAACCAGCGACCAGCAGCGGCTATCCTCCATCACCGAGCTGCTCCGCCAGGTTGATGCTGCAGCGCAACGCAGTCATGCAGACAGCCGTTTGGTGACACTGTTTAAGGACGCTTTCAACCAGTTGCACACAGCGACAGGCGCTACAGGTACGCTGTCTCGCCACAACCCAACGCCAGGCGCGATTGATCCTATGCTCAGCGGCCTGGCAGACTTCACGGCCAGCTTCAGCGGCACTTTTGAACGTACGGGACGCTTTGGTGCTGTGGTTGAAACTGGCTCAGCCACCTACCAATTCAGCCAGAAGACAACCTTGCTGCCCGGTGCCCACGCCAACACTTGGACACTCCAGCAAAAGCAAAGCGAGAGCCTAGTGGCCCAGTACGTGAAGTCGCGTGGTGATGTCATGCTAGACATGAGCTCCGGGAACTACGATGTATTTAACGTGAACGACAGCACGGAGAATGTGACTACAGTCACTATGGTGGAGGGGCGGGTGAGCGATGCCCAGCGGAGCACTGAGCAGAACCTGCTGCAGACCATGAAGAAACTGGTCAACTTCAAGGTGGAAGAGAAACGGGAAACACCGGTGAACCGTCACCAACTGGAAAGCCTGCAGCCTAACGCCTGAAGTCACAGTTCGTTTGAGAGCCAGCAGTGCAAAGAGAGCAACGAAAAACCCGCTTTGTGGTTGCAAGGCGGGTTTTTTTATCTGGGGTGGGGAGACACGACTGCAATTTGCATGACCCAACCCACGCCGAGAAAACCCTTCTTAGAAGTACAGCAAGTGTCAAGATGATGGATGTCTGGGAAAATAATCTACAATGATTTTGATAAGCCATTATCATTATGAGCAATTCAATCCCAATCCAATCCCTTGCAACCAGAACAAGCCGTCTTAAGTCAATTGACGCCTTAAGAGGATTGGTCATGATCTTCATGATGCTTGACCATGTTCGCGAAACATTTTTCCTGCACCTTCAGGTACCAGACCCCATGGATGTTGGGGACACACCATTGGGTATCTTCATACCAAGAATGTTGGCGCATTTATGCGCACCTATATTTGTCTTTTTGACTGGACTGAGTGCATACCTCTACGCTAGCCGCCAAGATGATCTGCATAGTTCACGCATGTCTGCATCTGCTTTTTTGTGGAAACGAGGGCTTTTTCTTGTCTTGCTGGAAGTAACCGTAGTGAATTTTGCATGGACCTTCCAATTTCCGCCTGTGAAGGTGTTTCTACAGGTCATTTGGGCTATTGGTCTTTCAATGTTGGCTTTGTCCGTAATGGTATGGATGCCACGAAAATTATTAATTATTACTGGGATTATTTTGGTGGCTGGTCATAATCTATTAGACGGCGTGCACTTTCCAGTTGGGCATATCTTACATGCACCTTGGGCTGTTTTGCATGACAGGGGATGGTTGGAAATCGCTGGCATAAAGCTGCGTACATCCTACCCTGTAATGCCTTGGATAGGTGTAATTGCATTGGGATATGGCATAGGCCCGTGGTTTAGTAAAAATAGCGCTGCCACTAAACGTGGAAATTATCTTCTCTTGGCTGGATTGGGCAGCTTGGCAACATTTGCGTTTTTACGGATGCTAAATGTATACGGCGACACACCTTGGCAATTTGGAATTAATACTACACAGACACTGATGTCATGGTTCAATGTAACTAAGTATCCGCCATCATTGCTTTTCCTACTGCTGACTTTGGGGGTGGGTCTACTGCTACTTTACGCTTTCGAGCATAGTGCAGAGCATGCTTGGATAAAAAAATTAGCAGTCTTCGGATCTGCACCAATGTTTTTTTACATCCTCCATCTATATACATTGAAGTTCATGTATATTGCTGCAGTATATTTTTTTGGAGAAAATAAAGGTAAGCTTTTCGGTTTAGATAATCTCTTTTGGCTATGGGGACTATCATTATTTCTTGTTTTAACTCTTTTCCCTGCAGTCAAATGGTTTGCCTCACTTAAGCAGGCTAGGCGTGATATTGCTTGGCTTAAGTATTTATAATCTGCATCGAATGCGTTAATTTTCCATGCAACGATCTACTAAACAACGAGCCGCAATTGATAGCGTATTACGACATATAGGTCGACCCTTGTCTCCACAAGAGATTTTGAGCCTTGCTCAAAGGCAACTTCCAAGCTTAGGAATTGCCACAGTGTATAGAGCTATTAAACAGATGGAGCAGGAAAAGTTAATAAAAGAAGTGCACTTACCAGGTCGTCCACCATTATATGAGGCCGGACATCTTGATCATCACCATCATTTTCAATGCAAAGTTTGTTCAAAAGTTTTTGATTTTGAGGGTTGCCCGGGTAATCTGGCTGAATTTGCTTCTTCTGGATTTCTTGTAGAAAGTCATGAAATTACCTTATATGGTGTCTGCGCTGATTGTTTAAAATCTAATAAAAAAGATACAAAGCACTGCGTGCTGCCTACCTCCAGTTAATTTAGTTTAGCAAGTGTCTTCGTGTATCTTGGCGTGTGCCGCTCCTGCTTCATCAGCCAGCCTGACTCATCCTTTGGGGTTTGAGCGATGCTGGCTATGTGCACAGTATCCTTGTCGTAGCGGGCGTTAAGGAACCTCTGCATAAGTCCCCAACGCATGTGCTTGCACATGCGTGCCGGGTGCGGCAGCATCCCGGCCTATGCAGCAATTTGATCTTGGCCTGAACCTTTCCACCAAAAAAACACGTAAACGCGAATTCCTGGAGCAGATGCAGCAAGTCGTTCCATGGCAAGAGTTGGTGGACTTGATTGCGCCATATGCGCCTGAAGGTCGCAAAGGACGGCCTCCATTTCCTGTGGAGA
>NZ_VZOT01000028.1 GCF_008801935.1 Comamonas kerstersii | reverse complement strand
GGCGACGGCATCATCGACGCTTCTGACCCGGCCTTTGCCGAACTCAAACTTTGGCGCGATGCCGACCAGAACGGGGCGACGGGCGCCGGCGAACTGATCTCGCTCGCCGACGCCGGCATCGTCAGCCTCAACCTCGCCCACACCCTCAAGAACCAGAACCTCGCCAACGGCAACCAGCTCACCCGCGAAGGCAGCTTCACCCGCACCGATGGCACGACCTCGGCGATGGGCGAATTCAATCTTGCCACCGACACCTTCAATACGAAATTTGCCGAACAGATCGAAGTCCCCGAAGCCCTCAAAACCCTGCCCAACATGCAAGGAGCGGGCAACGTGCGCGAGCTTCGGCAAGCCGCGACCCAGTCGGACGGCGTGGCCAGCCTGCTGGCCCAATTCCAGAACGCCGCCACCCGCGCCGAGCAAAAGGCCTTGATCGACCAGCTGCTCACCGCCTGGGCCGATACCTCCGGTATGGCAAAAAACCTGGATGCGCGCGCCCAGGGCCAATACATCATCCAGTACGAAGCCTTCGGCAACGACCGGCGTTCCAACAAAACCGGATGCTGGCGGACAAGAAAGCCGCCGACCCCGAAAACTACCTGGCCGACCTGCTCGACCTGGACCGCTACGCAGGCAACTTCCTCTCCGGCACCAACTGGCAGGGCCTGGCCGACTTCGACACGCTGATCGACACCCTGCCGCAGACGGCGGGGAGAAGTCATCGTTTGCGATGTTGCAAGGCTGCGAACGATGAAACGTGGAGGATGGCGGCGTGAGCGCTGAACACTTCGCCCAGACCATCAACCGCCTCAAGGGCAAGGTGACGATGATCTTCATCACGCACCAGATACCCAAGGGCTTGCAAGTGGATGAGGTGGTGAATATGGGGCAGCATGCCATGCAGATGAGTTTGGTGAAGGAAGACAAATGAAGCAGTTGAGCAAAGATCAGTGGCGAAAAATTCATGGAATCAGGCCACCAAAGGACCCAGCTGATCCCGATGTCATTGGTCGACGACCAATTCACGAAGCAATCGTGAATTGGGAGATCAAGTGGACCACTCGACTACACCTGATCTTCGCGCCTCTGGCCTTCACTATTGTGCTCATGCCGAAACTCAACAAAGCTTGGTATGAGGTTATTTCCTCTATTCCGATTGTTTCGTGGATTCACAGAGAGTTTTCCGGTTTGACTGGCACGCTGTATTTATGCCTCGCTGTTGGTCTGGTTTTTTATTTCTACTCGGCCAGCAAAATTGACGGAAAAAGCCACTCGGAATACGGCTACCCCATCAATATCAACCATGTTCGATCCCCCAAAAATATCAAGCAGGGCGAGCTTTATCCAAGAACAAAATTGGAGGAAAGGGTGTTTTTTGCCGATAGCGCAGGCGGCATATGGCTGGCGACATTCATGTGGTTTGTTCTGTTTGGTGGAATTTCCGTTTTATTTTCCATGAAAGGAGGCTGAAAAGCGTCCCAAGGTGCTGATTTTCGACGAGGCGATTTCGAACCTGGATCAACAGACCGCCGAGCATTTTGCGCAAACCATCAACCGGCTCAAAGGCAAGGTGACGATGATTTTTATCACGCACCAAGTGCCCAAGGGCTTGCAAGTGGATGAGGTCGTGAATATGGGGAGCCATGCCATGCATATGAGTTTGGTGAAGGAGGAGAACACGTGAGCCAGTTTTTTACAGCAGTCGGCGCGGCGATGCTGATTTTTTGCGCCATTTGGGGGTATTCATGGCTTGAAGTGTGGCGGGACCCGAAGGGTGAACTGGCCGACTTCTATGCGCGGCACCCGCGAACCAAGGCGTGGGTTTCATTGGCGAATAGGCTATGGATACCGACTTTGGTTGTTGGGCTTATTTTCGTAGTTATGGGCGTAATGATGGGAGGAAAATCATGAGTGCGATTCAGAATGCGGCAGCAGGGACTGCTGCCGCCAGTTTTGTTGCCAGCCAGATTGGAAACAGCATAGCCGGCACTTTCGGCATGGGGTATGCCAAATTGGTTGTCGGTCAAGCTGCATGGGCGGCGTCCGTCGGCGCGCTTGGGGAGAAAATGGCCAATGGCACAGCAACCGGCGGTGATTATGCCAATGTGATTCAAAAGACCGGAGACCTGCTACTCGGTCTTGGGTTGACGATTGCACAAGTCAATCCGTGGATACGCGGCGCATTTACTATCGCCAGCGGCGGACTGTTCATTTACGACAACTGGGACAAGATTTCAGACTTTTACGACCGCGCTAAAACCTGGGTCTGGCCGCGCGACCCCATCATCCTCGACCTTGACGGCGACGGCTTGGAGACGGTGGGACTCGCCAGCAACGTCTATTTCGACCACGACGACGACGGTGTGTTGACTAGAACCGGCTGGGCGGGCAAGGACGACGCCCTCCTGGTCTGGGACCGCAATGGCAACGGCCGCATCGACACCGGCGCTGAGCTCTTTGGCGACTTCACACCTCTTCCCAATGGCACGCTGGCCCCCAACGGTTTCGCCGCGCTCGCGGCCTTGGACAGCAATGGCGACGGCATCATCGACGCTTCTGACCCGGCCTTTGCCGAACTCAAACTTTGGCGCGATGCCGACCAGAACGGGGCGACGGGCGCCGGCGAACTGATCTCGCTCGCCGACGCCGGCATCGTCAGCCTCAACCTCGCCCACACCCTCAAGAACCAGAACCTCGCCAACGGCAACCAGCTCACCCGCGAAGGCAGCTTCACCCGCACCGATGGCACGACCTCGGCGATGGGCGAATTCAATCTTGCCACCGACACCTTCAATACGAAATTTGCCGAACAGATCGAAGTCCCCGAAGCCCTCAAAACCCTGCCCAACATGCAAGGAGCGGGCAAGGTGCGCGAGCTTCGGCAAGCCGCGACCCAGTCGGACGGCGTGGCCAGCCTGCTGGCCCAATTCCAGAACGCCGCCACCCGTGCCGAGCAAAAGGCGCTCCTCGACCCACTCCTCTCCGCCTGGGCCGATACCTCCGGTATGGCAAAAAACCTGGATGCGCGCGCCCAGGGCCAATACATCATCCAGTACGAAGCCTTCGGCAACGACCGGCGCTCCGACCACATTGACAGCGTCGGTTTCGTCGCTGCCCAGACGGCAGGCCCGCTGACCTTTGAGGGTATGACCGGCGCGCTATCGACTGACATTGGCGCGAGCTACCTCAGCGCGCACTACCGCGAGCTCATCGACAGCTGGAACCAGAAACTGCACGCGCTCGAGGCCTTCAACGGCCAGTATTTCTTCAACCTGCCGACACAAAAAAGCCAGACCAGCAACGCCAACTGGGGGATGACCGTTACCACCACGCCCGGCAGCACCCAGAATAGTGGCGGTATTGCCATGACCTACAGCGTGCCGACCCTGAAACTCAATTTCTCGACGGCGCAGCTCGACCTGCTGCAACAAGCCTACGACAGCCTGAAAGAAAGCGTTTACGCCAGCCTGGTGATGCAGACGCGCCTCAAGCCGTACCTCGACCAGATCGAACTCGTCATCGACAACGACGGTATCCGGCTGGATGCTGCGGCACTAAACCAGAAACTGGCAGAGAAAAAAGCAACCGATCCCGAGAACTATCTGGCCGACCTGCTCGACCTGGACCGCTACGCCAATGGTTTCCTCTCCGGCACCAACTGGGTGGGGCTTTCCGACTTCGACAACCTCGTCGAAACCCTACCGCAGACGGCGGGCATCGCGGCCCTGCTCGATGAATTCAAGGTGCGCACGCTCACCGGTGGTGACGACAACGCTTGGCTCACCGATAAGGCCGACATCGTGCTGGCGGGCGACGGCAAGGACACCCTCTACGGCAATAAAGGCAACGACCGTCTGTTCGGCCAGGGCGGCGATGATCGCATCTACGGTGGGGACGGTGACGACCTGATCTCCGGCGGCGCGGGCAACGACCTGCTCTATGGCGAATCCGGCGCCGACACCTACGTCTTTGGGCGCGGCTACGGCAACGACACCATCAGCGACTACGCAGAGAACGGCGTGCAGCGCGACACCGTGCGCTTGCTGGGCCTCACCCCGGCGGACATTCGCGTCACTGCGG
>NZ_VZOT01000027.1 GCF_008801935.1 Comamonas kerstersii | reverse complement strand
CGAAACTTGAAGAAATTGATCTTCAAGGCATCTTTAACAAGATACAGCCGATAAGCGTGGGCGTTTGAAGGCGAATTGCCAAATCAAACGCTCATGAGAATAGAAGTGAAGTTCACTTCAATTCCGTTTTTATGAGTGGGTCGCAAGACCTTAAATTCAAGATCGAACTGTAGAGTTTGATCCTGGCTCAGATTGAACGCTGGCGGCATGCCTTACACATGCAAGTCGAACGGCAGCACGGACTTCGGTCTGGTGGCGAGTGGCGAACGGGTGAGTAATACATCGGAACGTGCCTAGTAGTGGGGGATAACTACTCGAAAGAGTGGCTAATACCGCATGAGATCTACGGATGAAAGCAGGGGATCGCAAGACCTTGTGCTACTAGAGCGGCCGATGGCAGATTAGGTAGTTGGTGGGATAAAAGCTTACCAAGCCAACGATCTGTAGCTGGTCTGAGAGGACGATCAGCCACACTGGGACTGAGACACGGCCCAGACTCCTACGGGAGGCAGCAGTGGGGAATTTTGGACAATGGGCGAAAGCCTGATCCAGCAATGCCGCGTGCAGGATGAAGGCCTTCGGGTTGTAAACTGCTTTTGTACGGAACGAAAAGCTTCGGGTTAATACCCTGGAGTCATGACGGTACCGTAAGAATAAGCACCGGCTAACTACGTGCCAGCAGCCGCGGTAATACGTAGGGTGCAAGCGTTAATCGGAATTACTGGGCGTAAAGCGTGCGCAGGCGGTTTTGTAAGACAGAGGTGAAATCCCCGGGCTCAACCTGGGAACTGCCTTTGTGACTGCAAGGCTAGAGTACGGCAGAGGGGGATGGAATTCCGCGTGTAGCAGTGAAATGCGTAGATATGCGGAGGAACACCGATGGCGAAGGCAATCCCCTGGGCCTGTACTGACGCTCATGCACGAAAGCGTGGGGAGCAAACAGGATTAGATACCCTGGTAGTCCACGCCCTAAACGATGTCAACTGGTTGTTGGGTCTTCATTGACTCAGTAACGAAGCTAACGCGTGAAGTTGACCGCCTGGGGAGTACGGCCGCAAGGTTGAAACTCAAAGGAATTGACGGGGACCCGCACAAGCGGTGGATGATGTGGTTTAATTCGATGCAACGCGAAAAACCTTACCCACCTTTGACATGGCAGGAATCCTTTAGAGATAGAGGAGTGCTCGAAAGAGAACCTGCACACAGGTGCTGCATGGCTGTCGTCAGCTCGTGTCGTGAGATGTTGGGTTAAGTCCCGCAACGAGCGCAACCCTTGCCATTAGTTGCTACGAAAGGGCACTCTAATGGGACTGCCGGTGACAAACCGGAGGAAGGTGGGGATGACGTCAAGTCCTCATGGCCCTTATAGGTGGGGCTACACACGTCATACAATGGCTGGTACAAAGGGTTGCCAACCCGCGAGGGGGAGCTAATCCCATAAAGCCAGTCGTAGTCCGGATCGCAGTCTGCAACTCGACTGCGTGAAGTCGGAATCGCTAGTAATCGTGGATCAGCATGTCACGGTGAATACGTTCCCGGGTCTTGTACACACCGCCCGTCACACCATGGGAGCGGGTCTCGCCAGAAGTAGGTAGCCTAACCGCAAGGAGGGCGCTTACCACGGCGGGGTTCGTGACTGGGGTGAAGTCGTAACAAGGTAGCCGTATCGGAAGGTGCGGCTGGATCACCTCCTTTCTGGAAAACAAGCAATTCAAGTTTGAACGCCCACACTTATCGGTTGTTGGATGACACCGTCGAGACGAGAGTTTTGATGGCTTGGGTCTGTAGCTCAGCTGGTTAGAGCACCGTCTTGATAAGGCGGGGGTCGTTGGTTCGAGCCCAACTAGACCCACCAAACTTCCAATGCGACAACCCACAATGGGGGATTAGCTCAGCTGGGAGAGCACCTGCTTTGCAAGCAGGGGGTCGTCGGTTCGATCCCGTCATCCTCCACCACAAATTCTTGGTGTAAACACTGAGAATTTAAAAAAGATAGCGCCATGCGGTGCTACAATAGTTGGCTCACTTCAATACAAAAGCAGTCTTGCAAAGACTGCTTTTGTATTGAGCTATTGCTCCATAGGCTGTTCTTTAAAAATTCATAGAGTCGAAAATCAGCGTTGCTGACGGAAACACCTTTGAAGGTGACCGTGCCGTCAGCAACTATTTGATTGCGTCACACGAATTCAACGAACTTGAATTCGATGTAATGACGAATCATTCTCTAGGCTGCGTTGCAAAACGCAACCGAAGAATCATTCACATTACGGCATAACGCGTGAGGTGCAAGACCTCACCAGTCTTTGAACTCCAAATGGCGAACTCTGGCAACAGAGATCAAAGTTATAGGGTCAAGTGACTAAGAGCATATGGTGGATGCCTTGGCGATTACAGGCGATGAAAGACGTGATAGCCTGCGAAAAGCTTCGGGGAGCTGGCAAATAAGCTTTGATCCGGAGATGTCTGAATGGGGAAACCCACCCGCAAGGGTATCAACAGCTCAATACATAGGCTGTTGAAGCGAACCTGGAGAACTGAAACATCTAAGTACCCAGAGGAAAAGAAATCAACCGAGATTCCGATAGTAGTGGCGAGCGAATTCGGAAGAGCCTTCTAGTGATAGTCGACGAGTTAACAAAACGGCATGGAAAGGCCGGCCATAGTAGGTGATAGCCCTGTATGTGAAAACTTGTCGGTGGTACTGAGCTAGAGAAAAGTAGGGCGGGACACGTGTAATCCTGTCTGAATATGGGGGGACCATCCTCCAAGGCTAAATACTCGTAATCGACCGATAGTGAACCAGTACCGTGAGGGAAAGGCGAAAAGAACCCCGGGAGGGGAGTGAAATAGATCCTGAAACCGTATGCTTACAAAAAGTCGGAGCCTCGTAAGGGGTGACGGCGTACCTTTTGTATAATGGGTCAGCGACTTACATTCAGTGGCAAGCTTAACCGAGTAGGGAAGGCGTAGAGAAATCGAGTCCGAATAGGGCGTTTTTAGTCGCTGGGTGTAGACCCGAAACCAAGTGATCTAACCATGGCCAGGATGAAGGTGCCGTAACAGGTACTGGAGGTCCGAACCGACTGATGTTGCAAAATCAGCGGATGAGCTGTGGTTAGGGGTGAAAGGCTAAACAAACTTGGAAATAGCTGGTTCTCTCCGAAAACTATTTAGGTAGTGCCTCAAGTATTACCTGTGGGGGTAGAGCACTGTTTTGGCTAGGGGGTCATGGCGACTTACCAAACCAAGGCAAACTCCGAATACCGCAGAGTACAGCTTGGGAGACAGAGCACCGGGTGCTAACGTCCGGACTCAAGAGGGAAACAACCCAGACCGCCAGCTAAGGTCCCTAAAATTGGCTAAGTGGGAAACGAAGTGGGAAGGCTAAAACAGTCAGGATGTTGGCTTAGAAGCAGCCATCATTTAAAGAAAGCGTAATAGCTCACTGATCGAGTCGTCCTGCGCGGAAGATGTAACGGGGCTAAGCCAGTTACCGAAGCTGCGGATGTGCAATTTATTGCACGTGGTAGGAGAGCGTTCTGTAAGCCTGTGAAGGTGTCTGGTAACGGATGCTGGAGGTATCAGAAGTGCGAATGCTGACATGAGTAGCGTTAAAAGGGGTGAAAAGCCCCTTCGCCGTAAGCGCAAGGTTTCCTACGCAACGTTCATCGGCGTAGGGTGAGTCGGCCCCTAAGGCGAGGCAGAGATGCGTAGCTGATGGGAAACAGGTCAATATTCCTGTACCGATCAATAGTGCGATGTGGGGACGGAGAAGGTTAGCTCAGCCACCTGTTGGAATAGGTGGTTCAAGCGTGTAGTCGTGCCTGGTAGGCAAATCCGCCGGGCTTAGATGAGGCGTGATAACGAGTGTGCTTGCACACGAAGTGAGTGATACCCTGCTTCCAGGAAAAGCCACTAAGCTTCAGCTATTGATTGACCGTACCGCAAACCGACACTGGTGCGCGAGATGAGTATTCTAAGGCGCTTGAGAGAACTCTGGAGAAGGAACTCGGCAAATTGATACCGTAACTTCGGGAGAAGGTATGCCCTCGGTATGTGAAGTTGAACAAACGGAGCAGAAAAGGGTTGCAAAAAATCGGTGGCTGCAACTGTTTAATAAAAACACAGCACTCTGCAAACACGAAAGTGGACGTATAGGGTGTGACGCCTGCCCGGTGCTGGAAGATTAAATGATGGGGTGCAAGCTCTTGATTGAAGTCCCAGTAAACGGCGGCCGTAACTATAACGGTCCTAAGGTAGCGAAATTCCTTGTCGGGTAAGTTCCGACCTGCACGAATGGCGTAATGATGGCCACACTGTCTCCTCCAGAGACTCAGCGAAGTTGAAATGTTTGTGATGATGCAATCTCCCCGCGGAAAGACGGAAAGACCCCATGAACCTTTACTGTAGCTTTGTATTGGACTTTGAACGGATCTGTGTAGGATAGGTGGGAGGCTTTGAAGCCGGGACGCTAGTTCTGGTGGAGCCGACGTTGAAATACCACCCTGGTGCGTTTGAGGTTCTAACCTAGGTCCCTAATCGGGATCGGGGACAGTGCATGGTAGGCAGTTTGACTGGGGCGGTCTCCTCCCAAAGCGTAACGGAGGAGTTCGAAGGTACGCTAGGTACGGTCGGACATCGTGCTAATAGTGCAATGGCATAAGCGTGCTTAACTGCGAGACTGACAAGTCGAGCAGATGCGAAAGCAGGACATAGTGATCCGGTGGTTCTGTATGGAAGGGCCATCGCTCAACGGATAAAAGGTACTCTGGGGATAACAGGCTGATACCGCCCAAGAGTTCATATCGACGGCGGTGTTTGGCACCTCGATGTCGGCTCATCTCATCCTGGGGCTGTAGTCGGTCCCAAGGGTATGGCTGTTCGCCATTTAAAGAGGTACGTGAGCTGGGTTTAAAACGTCGTGAGACAGTTTTGTCCCTATCTTCCGTGGGCGCTGCAGATTTGAGGAAGCCTGCTCCTAGTACGAGAGGACCGGAGTGGACACACCTCTGGTGTACCTGTTGTCACGCCAGTGGCATCGCAGGGTAGCTACGTGTGGAAGAGATAACCGCTGAAAGCATCTAAGCGGGAAACTCGTTTCAAGATGAGATCTGCCGGGGCCTTCGAGCCCCCTGAAGGGTCGTTGTAGACCACGACGTTGATAGGCTGGGTGTGGAAGCGCAGTAATGCGTTAAGCTAACCAGTACTAATTGCCCGTGCGGCTTGACCCTATAACTTTGATACTGCCTGGTGCAGTTCAAAAGACTTATGCCAATGTGCGCAATCGAATAAAAGCTGAGAACAAAGACTCTATGAATTTGATGAGCTGCTAGCGCAGCTCATCCACAGTTTATGCCTGGTGACCATAGCAAGTTGGCCCCACTCCTTCCCATCCCGAACAGGACCGTGAAACGACTTTGCGCCGATGATAGTGCGGATTCCCGTGTGAAAGTAGGTCATCGCCAGGCTCTTACAA
>NZ_VZOT01000026.1 GCF_008801935.1 Comamonas kerstersii | reverse complement strand
CACGTCAAAGTTCGCTACCGAGGCTTGAGAAAGAACACGCAGCAATTGCATACCCTGTTTGCCTTGGCGAACTTGTGGATGGCCCGTGGCCGTTTGCTGAAAAACAGCCAATCCAAGCCTGGTGTGGGTGCATAAAAAGCAAGATGCCCGCGAAACGCGGGCATCTTGAGTGCCAGGGGCAAGGGAACATCACACTCGTTCAAGCACTATCACGCTTGAAATCGAGTTATGCAGAGGTTCCTTAGCTCATGTCTGCCTGTAAAAAGTGCAGCAGGTATTTTGCATGAGAGTGCAGCGAAAGTCGTCTCAGCGTTGGTTCGGCGACTGCTCGGATTGTGTGGGTGCAGAAGGCGGGTTTAGGCTGCTTGAATCGACCAGAGTTTTGTAGATAGTTCAAAGCCTCCTATTTCCGTTCAAATAGGAGTCCTTATGAGCGCACAACGTTACCCAGAAGAATTCAGGATTGAAGCCGTCAAGCAAATCCTGGAACACGGCCACAGCGTGGCCGATGTCTCACGCCGTTTAGGCGTGAGCACGCATAGCCTGTATAAGTGGATGAAGTTGCAGCAAATTCCTGCAGCGCAACGGCTTGAGCAAGCCGGCCAAAGCGAAGAGATGCGCCGTTTGAAGGCGGAACTCAAGCGGGTCACAGAGGAGCGTGACATCTTAAAAAAAGCGGCGGCGTACTTCGCGCGTCAGTGCGACTGAGGTACGCCTTTATTGCCAAGCATCAGTCGATTTACAGCATCACGCGTATGTGCCGAGTGCTTCGTTTGCACCCCAGCGGCTACTACGCTTGGAAAGCGCAGCCACAAAGCCAAAGAGCTATCGATGACCAGCGCCTGCTGGGCCTGCTCAAGCACGCTTGGATAGAAAGCGGTGGGGTGTATGGCTATCGCAAACTGACGCTGGACATGCGAGACATGGGCGAGTCATGCAGCAGACACCGCGTGGCAAGGCTGCTGCGCTGCGAAGGCATCAAAGCACAGCTGGGTTACAGCAAGCGCCCTCGCATCAAAGGTGGAGCGCCTGCCGTTGTAGCGCCAAACCTGCTGTCGCAGCAGTTCACCGTCGATGCGCCCAATAAAGCTTGGGTAACTGACATTACCTATATCAGCACGCATGAGGGCTGGCTGTATCTGGCAACTGTGATTGACCTGTTCTCTCGCCAAGTCATTGGCTGGTCAACCGGTAGCCGCATTGACACCCAGTTGCCTTTGGATGCCTTACACATGGCCATCTGGCGCAGAAGACCACGAGAGACAGTCATCGTTCATTCAGACCAAGGCTGCCAATTTACAAGCCATGAATGGCGGCGGTTCTTGGCCAGTCATAACTTAAAGCCCAGCATGAGCCGGCGTGGCAATTGCCATGACAACGCTGTGGCAGAAAGCTTCTTCCAGTTGCTCAAGCGTGAGCGCATCCGCAAGCATGTCTATGCCACTAGGCAAGAAGCGGATAGCGATGTCTTTAGCTACATTGAGATGTTTTACAACCCCATCCGCAGACATTCGTCTGCGGATGGCATGTCTCCCGTAGAGTTCGAGAGACGCCATTCTGTGAGGCTGGCAGCTATCTAGGAAAAGCTGGTCGATTCAGATTATTTGCTTCAAAAAATCTTCATTGGCATCTCTGCAAGCAAACGTACTTGGTTGACATTTAGCTCACCTTGAGCCTGATTGGCACGGTGCATTCCCCATCGAAGCTCCAGTGCTAGTCCCTTAGCCTGGCCATCTTGGACGGTGTATCGAACAAGCACATCGCGCTCCCAGTGCTTACCGCCTGCACTGCCTGTTCCCAAGAAACCGTTATAGATATTTCCTGCACGCTTGTAATCGATACCGCTGCCACGTGTATAGGCAACACCAGCACTGAGCCCAGGAATGACAAGCTGCCCAAGATCGATGTCGTACTTCAGCTGCCATGAGGCTTCATTCGGTGCATTAAAGTCCGATAGCTGCATTGCATTTTCCAGCCAGATAGAGCCACGGTTAACATAATCAAACGGCGTATCTCCATCAACCTTTTGATATCCTAGGCCCAACTTGTGTGGACCAAAGGCGTAGCTCGCCATTAAGCTCCAAGTCGTGTTGTCTACCTTTCCAGCCAGTGCCTTTCCAGTATCCGTATTACGGTAAAGATTCAGGCTCAGCGAGATGGATTGCTTGTCAGCAAGTGCATGTTTATAGAAACTGCCCAAATACCACGTATTCCACGCATCCTCATATTGCCCTAAGTAGCTTGAGATGCTCAAGCCTTTGATCGGAGTAATCCAGCTACCGCCAGCAAAGGAGAAAGAATCGGCGTTTACTCCAGAGTAGTTCGCGAGAAGCTCATTTCCATTTTTGCGTGCGTTACGGTCCGTCCACTTAGTAAAGCGACCCGCTTGCAAAGACAATGAAGGAATATCGGTGCTGGTAATTTGCCAACCACGATTTGTTTCTGGCAGCAGGCGGGTATCAGAAGAGTGAAAAATTGGATTCTTAGTCCGCATCTCTCCAAGCTTGAGCTCCGTCGAAGAAATACGGAGCTTAAGTGCAGCTCCAGCACGTCCAAAGCTGTCTTTCAGATCTTTGTTTTCTTTGGCAATGTAACGTGGATTACTTCGCACAGAGTCTGCATCAGAACCAAGATTAACTCCACCAAAAGCATGTGCATCAAACCCAAAGCCAACTACACCGCGTGTGTAGCCTGAACTGTAGTTGAGCATCAGTCCATAAGCACCTTCTTTGGCTTGATCAGATCGAGCACCACCAGCTACAGTTTTAGTGGTATTTCCGCGCTGGTAATCCAATTGCTCATAAACAAGTCGATTGAGCAAACTCAAGCTAGAACCCTCGACAAAGCCTTTGGCATCGTCTTGTGCACCTGCATGTGCAGTTACACAAACTACTAAAGGTGCAATAACACATAAACTGTATATGTAGGATTTGGTCGAGCGCATTTACTGCACCTCCTGCATTTTTTGCACAAGAACATCTGCACGATCCGCATTACTCATCATGCGGCCACGCAAATTGTTTACGGTTTTAACTGCAGCTGGAACCTGAGCCCTGACTTCTTCACCTTGTCCAACCTGAATAGCTCCAATCATCGCCATCATCATGTGTGGTGGACAAACATAGAAGTACATGCCTGGCTTATCGACGGTAACGGTGTAAGACTCATCTTCTTTACTTGTGAATTTAGCTACGCCTTCAGGTGCAGTCATCAGCTTGACGTAATGACTTTTGTGCGTGGGTTTGAAGGTAATTTTGTCACCTTGTTCCACCTTAAGATACATGGGCTTGAAAACCATTGAGGCACCGTCATCCTGATCAAGCATTTCAACCACATGCTCAGCGGCCCAAGCTGATACTGTCATGGAATATCCAGCTACGCATGCAAGCGTGATCATCCAATTACGAATTCTCATAGTTTTAAAATCAGAGTTGAGAGAAAGAAATCAGTAGCCTGAAGGTAGTTAGGCCACCTGACTCACTTGCGGTACGCATTTTTTGAATGCTCCGCGAAGTGGTGTTACACGAGGCAGACCATCTGCACCAGTAACCACATCGGTACGAATACCGTAAATACGCTCCAGAAAATCCGCGCTCATAACTTCTTGTGGAGCGCCTTGCGCAACGACTCCCTGGTCAGCAATCACAACGACTTCATCGGCATACTGGGCAACTAGATTTAGGTCATGCAATACTGCAACCGTGGTGCAATGGCGTTGATGAGTTTGTTCAAGCAAGATATCTAACAAGCGCACTTGGTGCTTCAAATCCAAAGCACTAACGGGCTCATCCAACAGCATTAACAAGCTTTGCCGCATTAGCAACTGAGCGAACAAAACCATCTGACGCTGCCCACCGCTCAGGTTGGCAACGGATTGATTCGATAAATGAAGCAATCCCACAGTCTCCAACGCGACCAGTGCTTGTTGCAGTAAATCATCACCAATATGCATTCCGAGATTGGAAAGACGTCCCAGAAGGACAACTTCAATAGCACTCAAATCAACTTCAAGACTGGTGTCTTGTGGCATATAGGCCATGCCGGCTTGCCACTCGCTAAAACGACGGCGATCTTGTTTTAAGTTGTTGTGTGCTATTTCGCCAGCCGCAAGAGACAACTGCCCTGAAATTAACTTAAGCAGAGTGCTTTTTCCTGCCCCATTGGGTCCAATGATTGCGTGTAATCGACCTGGGTGCAGTTGCAGAGAAACGTTGCTCAAAATAGGGGTCGTGCCACGTAAAAATGTAGCATTGACAATATCAAGCATGTTTTCGTAGGCCTCGCAAAATCAGTATAAAAAAGAATGGCACACCAATCAACGCGGTCACAATTCCAATGGGGAAAATGGCACCTGGCAAAATGTTTTTTGAAATCACTGAAGACGCCGACAGCAGACATGCACCGCACAACATAGACAAGGGTATGTAGTAGCGTTGATCCTCTCCAACAAGCATGCGAGCAATGTGTGGGGAAACCAATCCAATAAATCCGATTACGCCAACAAAACCAATCGCGGTCGCTGTTAGCAATGACACCAAAGCCAAAGTTTTTAAACGCAACCAACGAACGTTCACTCCGAGACTGGCGGCTCGTTCTTCACCCATGCGAAGTGCTGTCAACTTCCAAGAATCACGCATCAGAAAGAAAGCGCACACAGCAAGTACTACTGCAACCGCAGTCACGCTGTACCAGTGACTTTTAAGCAAGCTACCAAATAACCAGAAGGTGATTTGCTGACTCAGTTCAGGAGAGGCGATGTATTGGAGCAAGCTAAGCAGCGCCTGAAATAAAAATAGCAAAGAAATGCCAGCTAAAACTAACACGTAGGTGCTAATTCCTCGCATAGAGGCCAGCAAAAATAATAGTCCAGCCGCCAGCATACAAAAAACAAAGCCACCTAAAGGCACAGCCATCAGGGTTGGCAAACCAAAGCCATCAAAGTACAAGGTAAGTGCTGCGCCGAATCCTGATGCGGCCGCTAAACCCAAGGTGTAAGGGCTAGCCATTGGATTATTCAGTAGTGTCTGCATCTCAGCACCGCCAAGTGCTAAAGAAGCGCCAACAACCAAAGCCATGGCGGCAATCGGTAACCGCATATTCATAACGATGGCGCGTGTTGCACTGTCAGCATCATCAAGGTTGAGCAATGTTTGTACTACATCCCCCAAGCCGATCATCGATGGTCCTGTCGCAATATCTATCACCATCATGCAGAGACACAAGGTAATGAAAAGCAATAAAAACCCACCACGACGACGCTCTCGACGACGATGAGCCAGCCTTGCTGACTCCAATTGCGCAGAAATTTGCATGAATTGACTCAAGAAGCCGCCACACCTTTGCGATGTCCGTAGGTGCGGCGAGCTGTGCAAAACCGAAGATTACTTGCCGTTTAAATCGGTAGCGAATGTGCCTTGAGGCACTACTGGCAGATACTTCTTGTAGAAGTCGATGTAATTTTTCTCAGGAGTCAGGTCTGCAAAAACAGCGGGATAAAGAGCCTTAGCAATGTACTGAACCATGGTGTAATCCGCTTGGGTTCGGGATGCACCTTGATATAGCGCATGCAGGCGCTGGCCCTTGATTGCTGGCAGTGTGTCCCAGCCCGAACGCTTCGTGTACCCCGACAGACGCTCAGTAGTTTCTTTGCGATCAACGCCTTGTCCGATGCGCATCGCAGTGGGGCTTTTTGCTGTTTCCGTGCCTGTGATCAAGATCACTTCAGGCTGTGATGCAAGTACCTGCTCTGGATTGATGGGTCCCCACCATTCAACAAATGGCTTGGTGATGTTGATACCACCGGCCTGCTCGATCATGCCACCCCACATGTTCTTGCCGTAGCTAATACCAACTTCACCTGGACCTTTGTTGCCAAACTCTGCATAGGCTTTAGGCTTCGGAAGTTTTGCTTTGGCTAAACGAGCATTGATGTCATCAATTGCGTCTTTGTAATCCTTGTTGATTGCAGCAGCTCGTGAGGGTTGACCTGCAATCTCACCAAGTAGAGCGGTACTTTTAAGGTGGTTTTCCAATTTCTGAGCGTTGTAATCGACAACCACAATCGGGATGCCTACACTCTTGATCTGATCAATGTCACTGCCTAGGCCCTGCACTTGCCATTCAGCAAGAACCAACACATCTGGCTTGAGCTCGATGACCTTTTCTACGGAGAAGGTCATGACTTCAACTTCGCCCATATCGGGCAGCTTATCAATTGAAGGTATGTAATCAGTGTAAAGCTTCCAACTTGCTGGGCGCCAGCCTTTCCACGCATCTTTGGAAATACCGACTACATTGGCCCAACCTTTTTCACCAGCTACTGCTAAGTAATCCTCAAAGTAAAACCCCAACGCTACACGCTTGGCTGGCAGGTCCAGCTTGACTTGCTGACCTGTGATATCTGTAAGCGTTTTAATCTCTGCATGAGCGTCAAAAGTACATGCAGCCAAGACAAAACAAGCAAGGGTATTTTTGAGTAGCATTTTTTCAAATTGGTAGACACAGAAGGACCCGCATGAGGGACGAAGGTTTACCAAAATCCGATCCCAAGCCCCAAGTCGGTGCATCAGATTCTAGACACTCAATTGAAAATAGTTCTCATTAGCAATCACTAACTATAGGGTTTGCACTGATCCAAAAAAACGTGTATATCTTTTTGGAACCAACTACAACGATGCTCTGGGTAAACGCAGCTTTTGCATCACCACTGTGGTGCATCCTGGTAGCAGCATCGCAACGATCCATGCATAGCTCGTGAGATCAGCCAAGCCAGATCTCGCAGCAAGCATGTCATGAACTCCTCCGATCAACATATTGCCCAGCAAAACCATAAAGCCTCCAGCTGAAGCTAGAAAACCGTAATAAATTGGCAACGCCCCACCTTGGGCGAATTGTGGAACCAGTGACATCGCTACTGGTGCAGAGAACATTTGTCCAACGCTTAAAAAAATGACAAACAAGGTAATTGGCGCAGCACTGAAGTATGAATTTTCGAATGCATCTGGTACGAACGGCAGCGTACTGCTCAGCAACGCTGCAAAGGCCACTGTCATGCATCCAAAACCTATAGATAGTGCTTTGCGCGCTGATATGCGACGACACAAAGATGAGATCGGAAATTGAAGAGAAATCACTAAAAACGAAGCTAAGACAAACAGCCAAGAGAGAGTGATCACCGGCGCATCTATACGTGCAATCTCAGCTGGCACCGCCATATAAAGTTGGTTGTAACTAAAGAGATAACTACTGTATGCCAGCGCAAACAACAAAAAGTCTCGCTGCTTGAATACTGCGCTCCAATCACCAACTTTTTTAGGTGCTCGCTCTAACTGAGTAGGAACAGTAGCGAACAACACAATTCCAGTCAGCATGAAAATGCCAGCACATGAAGCTGCGACCCAGGAAAAGCCCAAGGGCATCAATATCCCGCCAAGCACCGGGCCAGCGACAGCCCCAAGCTCTCCAAAAACCACGAATAGTGCAAACAAGTTCGGCCTTGACTGGTGCTTTACCCCAGTTTTTATTTTGCTTAATTGCTGGGTCTGATGCTCAATCTCTGCGGTGAGTGCTTCCATGCAAGGTGAAAACATAGCGCCCCCCAATCCGGTCAATGCCGCACTGACAATAAGTTCAGAAGGCGTTTGAGCTGTTGCTAGACCTAAGTAGCCAAGGACACGGATCGCACAGCCCGCAAGCATCAAGCGTCGATACCCCCATCTGTGGGCTAAAAGACCTCCGAGAAAAAAAAGACCCTGCTGTGAAAATGTTCGCACTCCAAGCACGATGCCAATCAAGGTGCTACCCATCAGCAATTCATCGCGCATGTGAATGGCGATAAACGGAACCACAGCATAAAATCCGATATTGAACACTAGCTGTGTGCTCAAAATAACGCTGCGAGACGGAAGTGAAATTGACTCACTCATAAATACTCAAGACTCGGCCATTAGCTAAGCATTTCTAACAGGTGCTACTTCAGGAGAAAACTGTAGCACCGGTGTGTAGCTTGCATTCCAGGTTTGTGCGAGTCGCTGCGCACGTCCCAAGCGTACGTCCTCCATCTCGAAATCCAGTACGTGACAGCAGTCTGCCATCTCTGGCCTTGCAGGAAGAGGATCAAACCTCCCATCGCTCATCAACCACACCGTGGTAACCGCCTTTGCACTACGGCATTTATGCTGCCCCAGCATCTCCTCAAGTAGGTCCACCGCATGGGAGATAGGGGTAGCGCCCGCGCCTTGCAACGGAGCAATCCAATTGAGGTTGAAAGTCGGCACCCGTCCTGCGGGCTGAATTACACGCGCTTGAGTGCCGCTAAAACCAATCACCGCCATTTTTTCACGACGGTGATAAAACTGCTCGCTGAGTGCAAGCAAGGCTCCTTTGGCCAACTCTAATTTTCGGCCACGCAACATGGATGCAGAAAGATCCAGCAATACGCAATGCAAGATCCGGCTCCCTATTGGTTCAGGGCGGTAACGGAAATGTTGGCGATGAAGTCGTGCGGTTCCTTTATTCAGCAGCGTGGCAGCCCAATTGACGCTGCTGCTTTGCGCCCCTACTAGTGTCCTGTCCCGCTAATACGTGAGCAAAGTCGATGGAGCTTTTCGAGGATCGAATCTGCGGTGGCAGTCCATTTGAAGGGCTGGCAGTTGACGTTGTGCGCCGTAACGAAGTGATCGATGCGC
>NZ_VZOT01000025.1 GCF_008801935.1 Comamonas kerstersii | reverse complement strand
CTCCACAGGAAATGGAGGCCGTCCTTTGCGACCTTCAGGTGCATATGGCGCAATCAAGTCCACCAACTCTTGCTATGGAACGACTTGCTGCATCTGCTCCAGGAATTCGCGTTTACGTGTTTTTTTTGGTGGAAAGGTTCAGGCCAAGATCAAATTGCTGCATAGGCCGGGATGCTGCCGCACCCGGCACGCATGTGCAAGCACATGCGTTGGGGACTTATGCAGAGGTTCCTTAAATAGATAAAGCCCCTGCAGAGAATCTGCAAGGGCTTTAGAAGTTAGCTAATTATGCAACGATGAAATTGCCTTACGCGGCTAAAAGCTCCCTGGCCAAGGCCATCTCGATGCTCTCTCCTTCACTGTCGTTGAGCACGTCGAGCCCGCTCTCCGGCATGTCCCCCGAAGTGGACTGAGACACTGCGATCTTTTTGCCCATCAGGCGCAGGCAGTCCATTTGACTGGTTCCTGCATAGCCCAGGAAGATCACACGCACCTCATGCTTTTGGCCGATGCGCCAGGAGCGCCTGGCGGCTTGCTGCACGGTGTAGACGTTGAAGCCTGACTGCATGAACACAATGGTTGGGAAGTCCAGCAGATCCAGACCAGTTTTGACCAGCTCAGGATTCGTGATGAGCACATCGACACCGCGCTCAACCTGGTCAGCCACCCAGTCCTCGCGTTTGGATGCATCTACGGTCGCTCGCAGCACACCCACCTTGAACCCGCGTGCCTCCAGCAAGGCCTTGAGCCTGGCGGTGGTGTCACGGGTTCCCGAGTAGACCGAATAGACCAGGACCTTGCGGCCCAAAGCCTTTTCGTCTGCGCACAGCTCGATCAGCTTTTCTTCCTTGGGTGAGCAGTCGGTATCACCGAACATGGCGGGCTGCATGAGCAGCACGGCCTTGGATCGGGGATGCCGGACAGTTTCAGCACGGAAGCAGCAGTCTGGCCAGGCCAGCAGCACGTTCATCACCACGCCCAACAAAGTGCTGTCCTTCATGGCCAGCGCTTGCTTGAGTATGGTGACCAACCGTAGGGACATGTCGCGGTAGGCCTGGGCCTGGTCCTCATGCATGTCCACCTCAATGAAGGTTTCATCGTAAGAAGGCAGCACCTTCTGTCCGATGTCACGCAGTTTGAGGAACACCGTGATTGGCAGCACGTACCGCAGGATGCCCACCGGGCCGAAGCCTGGCGCTTTGCTGGTCCGAACCGTCAGGCTCTTGCCCTTGGCTGTTCGGTGCGACGATGTGGCCGACTCCTTGTACACGTCCTTCAAGACCCCATGCTCGCGCATGAAGGCCATGGTGGCGCCGGCCATCGATCCGGTCTTGGAAGGCCTGAAGCCGTCCTCGATCATGACCGTGGGGTTCATGCGCCACAGCAGATGGAACAAGTCGTCGGCGTAGCCGCCCATGAGCGTACCGGTCAGCAGCAGCACCTTGCGGCACTGGCTGGCCAACACGCCCATGGCCTGGCCCTGGGCAGATCCTTCGTTTTTGTACTCATGGCCCTCATCCACCACCAACAGCCCAAAGTAGTCCTTGGGCAGGTAGCGTTTGATGAACTCGGTGGGCTGGTAGCCCCCCTGCCCGATTGAAAACTCAAACGTGGCCAGGGAGCGCTCCATGCGCTTGGCCTGGCGGTCGCTGAACACCAGATCCCCGTTCTCATCCATGAGGTTCACGAACTCGTAGACGTTGTCCTCCAGCATCGCTGCCAAGGTCTTCTCACCGAAGGTTTTGAGCAGGCGCTTGGCCGTGGTGGGCCCAATGGTAGGCAGCTGCTGCAGCGCGCCCAGCACCAGGTCGTACATCGAGTTGATGGGCTTGCCACTGCGGATCAGCGTCCACATGCTGGAGCCACAGTGCTGGCACTTGCGCCGGCGGTCCGAGAGCATGGCCACCGCCAGCTCAGCGGACACGGGCAGAGTTTCGCCATCCTCGGCCGCGGACTCCATCGGTCGCATGCAATCCGGGCAGCAAGCTGCCTTGAAGCGTTGCCCTGCGACCAGCAGGTTGCGTGCAATGAACGAAGGCTTCCAGTGGAACCCCATCCGCATGCGCACGCGGCCGAGCACGAAGAACTCCGGCACATCGGTTTTAAGGCCAAGGCGCTCACGCAGGCTCAGGAGCTTGCGCAAGGTGTCGGGCCCATTGAGCGCCCACACGCGGGCGTTTGGCACAGTCTCCAGGATCTCTCGCCGCCATTTGTAGACCAGGTGGGGTGGAGAGATGACCAGTGTTCGTGGATGGCTGCGCTGCATGACGGCCGCCGCACAGATGGCCATCATGGTTTTGCCCGTGCCCATCTCCGCGTTCAGCACGGCCGCAGGCTCGTCCTTGTCCACCAACAGCTTCACAATGGCCTGCACGGCTTCTGCTTGCTGCTCAAACGGCTTGCGCCGCAGTGAACTCAGGATTTGCTGGCGTTGCCACCATACCGGCGTTTCTTTGTCCAGGACCTGTTGGTAGACCGGCGGATGCTGCATCCGCACTTGCTCCAGCAGACCCTGGCCAAACTCACGGATGAAGTCGCCCAGGGGGATGGTTTCACTGGCGATGTTGGCCAGGTACTGATCGCCCTGCTCCATGCTTTCGTCTGCGACGGCCGCAGGGGTTGTTGCTGGCACAGAGGCACCAGCTGCAGGGTTGGTTGTTTCGATGATTTCCATGGTTGTGGCAATAAAAATGCGCACTGGTCGTTAAACCAGTGCGCAGGTTGAAAAATTGCCAGGTCAATGCCTGGCGTGGTGGGTGATGAAGTCGCTCAGGCCTGCAGCACGCGCTCGCGCACCAGCTGGCTGACAAAGCGTAGGAAGTGATCGGAGATGCTCACGCGCACAGCGCGCACATCACCAATGCGTGGGTAGCGACCTTGGCCAAGTTCGCTGATTGCGCCCTGGGTCTGGCACCAGTCCATCAAGGGCGTGCGCCAGGTGTCCAGCAAGGCCACTGGGCACAAGGTTTTGACCATGTCCCAAGTCCGCTGCTCAAATGCATGCCGGTCCTGAGCCTGGTCCACGATCCACGCGATGCGATTGACCTTGTCGATCTCCTGCAGGCGTTTGTCGTAGATCCACAGATGGCTCAGCGGACCAAACACGTTTTGCCGCGGCAGACGCCCCGTATGCTTGCCCAGCCTGTCGACAGCGCCGGCGTAGACGTGCTGACGATGGCCAGCGGCGCTGACCAGGTGAAAGTCCGTGATGCCTCCGTCATGCTTGCCCAGCTCCAAAGCGGAGATGAATTGCATGGCGGAGGCGTCGCGGCCGTAGAAGGACAAGAACGCCAAGTCCCCCTCGTCGTTTTGCAAGCAAGCGTCGGCCCACAGGTCAGCAAAGCCTTCGATGCGCAGCAACCGGCCGCAATCCGATGGATCAGGCATGGGCGGCCGCCTGCGCTTCGTAGTGCTTTTGCACCGCCTGCAGGATCTCCTGCAGCTGGCCCAAGCACTGCTCATGCTGTGCACGGACTACGTTGGCTGTGACACGCCCTGGGAAAGTGCAGGCCACTTGGGCACTGAAGTCTCCCCGGATGCCGCCGAAGCTAAACATGTGCCGCCGGCTGTTGCCGTCGATCTGGTGGACAGTGGCACGGGTGGTCAGCGGCCCAGTGCTGGACTTCGATGTGGTGATTTGAAGCTCACGCTGATTGCCCAGGTCATGGACGGTGATTGCGCGGTGGCCATCACGATCACGGGTGTAGTTGGTTGTCATGGAGTGCTCTCTTTTATGCAGGTTGAATTGCACGGAGCACTCCCCTTGCGGAGGTGCCCCGCATGGGTGGTGGTTGGAAGGGTGCCAGCGTCCTGGTGGACGTGATGTGCTTACATGGCTCAGCGCATCTAGAAGCCGTTTTTGATTGGCTCAAACGGTTTCCCATAGCCTGTCCATGAGGGTGGCTATGGGAAACCGGCTAATGCCGGTTGGGGTTTAAGGGCTCACCGTCCACACCCGAGGGCATGAAGGGCAACGGATAGGCTGTCTGCAACCTGGCTGCGCGCAACCTGGTCTGCCGCCGACATGTGCTGCCCCAGGGACAGCACCGTGTTTTCCATACTGGCTGATGCATCACGTGCCTTTTCCAGCACCTCCAGCAGTGCTTGAATGTGCTGAGGCAACTGAGCCAGCAGATCGACCATGGCGGCATCACAAACACTGGCACCACGGGTATCCAGTGCTGCAATGCGCTCCAGCAATTGCACAGTCCTCATCGCAGATCCTGGTGGGGGTTGAATCGGTAGATCCAGGTGACACTGCAATCCCATTCGGTTTCCACCGCGATGAGAGCTCCATGCACCATATACAACGACACCAGGCGACCGGCGGTTTTGGGCAGCATCCAGGCCAGCTCTGGACTGAACTCTCCCCAATCGCAAGCCGCATGCCTTGCCAATAGAGAGTCGATCTCAAGCTTGCCCTGCAGGGTAGGTTCGACATCGAGCGCTCCAAGCCGGAAAACCGGCGTCAGTCCAGCATCTGCCGCAACTGGTTGTTCCATGGTCTCAGTTTCCATGAGTCATCTCCAAAGTGTTGCGGGGTGACCAGCCCCGAGGCGAAGTCGCCCCAGGGGGTTGATGGTGTGAATGTGTTCAGCCGTTGTTCTCGTACTCGCCGTACTTGATCACCAGCTTCGTGCGGATTTCCCGGGCAACACCGACCCATGCGCTGCCGCTCAGACCGGGGCTATCCATAGCCTTGGGATTGGCTGCAGCAATGCGTTCAGCGTGACGTTGAAGCGCTTCGATCACAAATGCTTGGGCCAGCGCGCCGTAGCGGCTGAACTCCATGATGTCTGCGACAAACTCCACGTTGGTCATTTGCTGGACCGCTTGTTCATGTGGCATGGCCACCTCCTAGGTTGAATGCGGAGAGAGCCAGCCCCTTGGGGCCAGAAGTCCCCACGGGGTTGAAATTAAGTCTTGTGCTCAGGCGATCTTGACGATCTGGCCCAGCCGGTGGTCCGGGGTCAGCTCAATCGCGTTGATCACTGGCACGAAGCGGTCAAGCATCACGGTGGTCTGGCTGGCGTTGCCTTTGTCGTCAACGTCGACCGAGACCTGGCGCTCTTTGCGTTTGAAGGTGTCACCCTTGATCAGAAAGGTCCGACCTGTGGCGGACTGGATCTTGCCGACGACTTGGCCGGCGGCCAAAGCCAAGGCCAGGTGCCATGGTGTGAGGTCGCGCAGCGGTGGCCGACATGCCCCACGGCTTTGTGCAAAGTGACCCTGCAGACCGTCCCACAACGTCATGTGTCGATACTTGGCCAGTTCGTCACGCAGCTGCGCCTCATCAATGCGCACTGCATGGAAGTCCAGCTCCTGGTCGGCCTGCACTGCAGGCAAGGCATACGGAGCCTCCTCCCATGACTCGGGCAAGATGGCAGCGCCCTCTTCCGAGGCCTGGGCATCGATCAGGAACTGCTGCGCGCCCTTGGGTGCATACGCAGGTTTACAACGGGTGCCGACGATCACGCACTGCTTGAACTGGCGCTCAGGCGCTATGAACACGCGCAGGTTTTGAAAGTTGCGCACCAGGTAGCTGCGGATCTCTTCGTCCAGCGCGTAGTGCGGCACGATGTAGACAAGCACCCCTCCATAGGCCAGGTACGGCACGGTTTTGCGCAAGAAGGTGCGCTCAAGGCGCTCAGCCTTCTCGGCATCGGCGTGCAGCTCTCGCTGGGCGGCCTTGTCCGACACACCGTATCCATAGGGTGGATTGAGAAACAGCAGCCCCATGCTGCGTGGTTTGACCACTGCATCATGGATGTCGCTGTGCAGCACGCGATCGAGCAGCCCCTTGGCGTGCCAGGCGCGCTCCGCGTCCAGCTCGATGCCCAAGGCCTCGGTCGTCGTGGTTGTGCCCTCTTCGCGTTGGTCAGCCAGCATTTGGCGAATGTCCGCCAGCGCGGTGCCCTCGCCACAGCATGGGTCAAGCATGCGGACGTTGCCTGCCGGCGGTAGCCTGAGCATCTGCCCAATGCGCTCGAGCGTGACCTCGTCGGTGGGGAAGTAGCCCGCCTTGACGAAGTTGCGCGCCAGGCGGGAAAAGATCAGGGCCATGGCCTGCTCCTTGGAAAAAGAAAAGCCAGCCGCCGTGAGAACACGGCAAGGCTGGCTTGGTTGGGATCTGCGGTGCATGCACCGCGCAGGTTTAAAGGTCTTCCTTTTGCGTCCACTGGCCGGTGGCCAGGGCATGATCAGCCTGTTCTTCCTTGCGGAAGTATTCGACCGACTCTCGCGTAAAGGGGCCATCGTCCGAGTAGGTACCGATGTAAAAGCCCGCATTGCTGCGGTACACCTTCAAAGGCAGCTTCTTGCCGTGGACCATGGCCAGGCGGCCATATTCCACGCCTTGATCAGGACGGTCAGCGGTTGGGATTGCAGATTGCGTCATAGCGTTTCTCCATGGGTCAGAAAAAACGGGCGCATCTCCCAATGGGACGTGCCCATCGGGGTTGTGGTGGTTAAAACATGCGACACTTTTCGGATGACCGAAACGAAGCGCGATTTCCAGGTGATTGAAGGCACTCCCGAGGAAGTGGACTGGGTCCACCTCCTCGAAGAGCTTGATGCAAGGGAAGCCCTGCCTATCCTGCGCAGGATGTCGCGCCAGCGAAAGCCGGCAGCAAATTCCGCTCTTGCATTAGTTGAACCAGACTCGACGGCAGCACCAGACTCGGCCGCGCAAAGTACGAACGTACCAGCGTGACAATTGAGCAAACCTGTCCTGGTGCCACCTGCTCACGCAGGCTCATCAAGTGCAGGTATTCCTCTTCCGAACAAGTCGAGATCCACGCGTTGAAAGTAGCGTGCAGTTGCATGCGCTTTTCCACACTCCAGCTGGTGGAAGCAGTCAGCGTGATGGGGTTTGACATGGCTGTCTCCAAAAAATGGGGACAACCGGCCCAAGGGGACGATGGTCCCCTGATGGGTGAGAAAAAATTACACCAACTTCACGACCGCCGTGACGAGCACGATGGTCAAGCCTGAAACGCCCAGGAAAGCCGTGATGATCCAGCGTTGCAGATCAGTAATGGCCTTGAGTACATCAGCCTTCAGCTCTGCCCCATCCGTTTTTGTCATGATGTCCTTACGGTTCATGTCAAGTCCAGACTGGATAGCGCTTTCCAACTGACGTTCGACCACACGCGCCTTCTCTGGCGAAACGCCAGCCTCGGTCAATGCTTCAAAGACGTTGAGATTGATGGTCATGCCCATAGTCTACTCCTCCCTAAAAGAAGCGGGCACGCCGTCCTGCGGACATTGCGCCCGCAGTGGGTTGAAAGTAGCCGTTACAGCAGCTTGAACGCAGCGATGGCAAGTCCGGTCACAGCAATTTGCGTGCCGATAACCCACCGCAACTGGTCATTCATTGCTTTGTGCAAGTCCGCACGCAGCTCGTAGACGACCTTCTCCACACGACCAATAGCCTGTGCGACTTCAGATTGTGTGGCGTAGGAGTGAAGCTGTTTATCAACCATGTCCTGAACCTCCTTGCGGACTTGCTCTCGGTCACGATTGTAGGCTTCACTCAGCTCATGTGCCTTCTCTGGCGGAACCTGAAGTTCCAGCAGTACGTCGTACATGTTGAATTGCAAAGGCGCACCCATACAAACTCCTCCCGAAAAGAAGCGGGCACGCCGTCCTGCGGACATTGCGCCCGCAGGGGGTGGAAATAGTGATGCCCAAAGCGGCATTCACCGCTCTTGCACATTTGCAGGGCTCAAAGTGCTTGAAACCATACTTCAATGGTCTGATGGTTTCCCACAAAAGCCGCTTGCTGCAGCTGCTGTGGGAAGCCATCGGCTTCCGCTTAGTTTAACCATGCTCCAGGCCGCATCGACATGCTGGCCAACCGCCACAAGGAGCTCAGGCGGTCAAGGAAAGGCGCGTGGGTCAAGTTCAGCTTGGCTTTCACTGAAGTTGCCCTAACCGCAAAGCCGCTGCGCATCGGGCCGCAGCCACCCTGGTTCAAGACTGCCCGTGCATTTGCACAATGCAGGCAGTGCGCTGTTCCAGGCACCCTTGCCATGCCTGGAACAGCCCGCTGCCGGGCTGTGTTTGTTCAGACCGGATACCAGGTCTGCTCAGTTGCAAGAAAGCGGTAGCCCAGCTTCTTGATCGCCTCCGTTTGTTGACGAAGGATCAGGCGGTCCACCGTGGGGTCGAATTTCACCGGCTGGTTGCTACAGACCAGTGGCCACATGTCGCCAAACAGCTGGGCCAGCTGGTCGTCTTGGTTTTGAGGTTCTGGTTCAGGTTTGGATGGCTTGCGCCCAATCTGCTGCAACCGCTGCTTGACCGCAGCTATGCTGGATGCCACAGGATGGCTGCGCTCAGGCTCAGCCACTGGTTCGGGCGTTTGGCGTCGTGCCGGCGGTGCAGGCACCTCCTCAGCAGGATCAGGCTCGGGCAGCTCTGTATCAGGACTGCGTGCTTTGACGCCGTCAAGCTGCAGGTCATGCAGCCTGGCGCGGATCTCCGTGACACCCTTGCCCCAGGCGATGTACTGGGCGAGGTAAATCTCGCTGATCCAGACTGTGCCTGTGTAGTCGCCGTCTTCGAACTGATCGAGCAGCGGATCTTTGACTTTGAAGTCGCCAATCTCAGTGCTCAGGTCAGCCACGCAAAAATCACCGTAACGACCCTGGCGGATCTTCTTCACCTTGAGGGTGATGTCGGTGAGTTTGATCATGTGTGCTCCGTGGTTGAGCCAGGAGCAGTGCCCTCGCTGGGATGCATCCCAGCTGGGTTAAAAAAAACACCCCAGGTGCAAGCACATGGGGTGTACGGTTAAATTGTCTGCAGGGGTTTCCGCCCGCAGCAGAGTTCGGATCGGCACACTGTCAGAGGTGTGCATCAACGAGGGAGTGTGTCCCGATCAAAGGTGCCTCAGCCCGAAGGCGTGCGCGTTTCAGAGGCTCACGTGCCGCACCAGCTGAGCTGGCGGCTCCGGTTTGTACGACACCGGCAAACGCTGGAAAGCCGTGAGCATAGCGCAATCCAAGGTGTTCGTGGAAAAGAAAAAGTCCCCGGCCTGCATAGCAGTACGGGGGCTTGGTGGTTCAGTAGGCACCCGCTGGTTGGCGGCTTGCGTACTGACGGTTGCTAGGCTGGCCATTGCCGATGTTGCCTGGCTGGAAAGGACGGCGCTGCGCTTGTGGGCGCGGTGCCTGACCTTGTGGTTGACGTGCTTCAGGCGCACGGGCGGCAGGGATGCCGTCTGTGCTACCGGCCTCTTCGTGCTGCTGTTGTTCAGCATCAGCGAATGGCTCAGACTCTGGGCGCGTGTACACCAGCTCACCATCGACCTTCACCGAGTTGATCAGAATCAGGCGGCCTTTGATCAAGGCTGCCTGCTCCATCTGACTCGTAGGACGCCCTTGGGCATCACGAACTTGACGCTCGTAGGTGTGGGGGTAGATGTCTGCGATGCGGAAAGAAACAATCACCTTGCGGTTTTGATTCACTTCCGCTTCCAGGCCTTGCACCAGTTCAATGGCATCTTGGCCACTGACGCGAAGGTCAAAGTACGTGGTTTGGACATCATCCGAAGATCCACGCAGAGCACTAATGCTGCACGCGAGGAAAGGATCCGAACGACGACCACGTCCTTTTGCTTCGACCCAACGAACACGGTTGAGATAACCGATACCGTTGGTGTGCAGGTTGAAATACTCACGTTGTGCAGCTTGTTGTTGCATGTCGATCTCCAAAAGTTCCAAAGATGGACAAGGAGACAGGCATACCCCAACCTGACCGTGAGGCCTGGATGGGGAGTGCTGTTCCCCATCCGGGTTCAATAAATGCTCTGCTCCGAACCTTGGGGGTTCAGGAGCGCGTCTTTCAAGAGCTCAGGCGCTTTGTTTTTGCCATACGGCAGCTAACGGTTTGAAGACTATCACTGTTTTTTTGACACCGCAAACCGAGTTGACAGCTCAGATTTTCTTTGTCTCAGTCGCCAATATGTTCTCAATATTTGCGACAACCACAGCATGCTTCACGTAAAGCTCTGGCAGTTTTTCTTGAAATTTCTTCCAAGCATTTTCTAGGGGTTCATTCATATCCCCTATTTGCTTCGTCAAGCTGTATGAGATTTCATTCAATGTAGTGTTAAATACGTGACCTAGAACATATTTAGCATCAAACACTGTTTTCACATTATGTATCTCATTTCGGTAAAAGCATTCCATCGCAATCAATGCGACTTTATCTTTGACCGAAGAGAGCTTGGCAAAATCACTGGCTAGAACCAGCTTCTTTGCTGCGGCTAGACGCTCGTCCCTGAGCTTCTCTTGCTTGGCTTTGATCCGATGGGCTTTCATGAAGGTCTCAGCCACCTGGTCTAGCGTTGCAATAGCCGCTTTGATGGTCGCTTGGTCCTTGGCGCTCATGTCCAATTCATCAAGGTTCAACTTTGCGAGTGTGGTTCTCGCACGTTTGATACTGAGACCCTTGTCTTTATGGTCCTTGGCGTTGTAATACGATTGGTCTACGATTTTTTGTGCTGTACGCATGGTGATCTCCTTGTGTGTAAATGAAAAACCCCACCAATCGCAAAGCGAATTGATGGGGTTTGAGGTGAGCCGAATGACTTAGTTATCAGTGCCGGTTGCTTTGGAAGCGTCTGGCAAATAGATCACGTTGTCGTTGGCAGCTGGTTTTGCTTTTGGACGCACCCTCTTCGATTGCTTCATGTGTTCACGCAAGCGTGCGACACAGAAGGTCAAAGACCGATACACCCAAAGAGATGCCTTAGCGGCAGAAACACGAAGCGTCTTACACGCCTGCCCAATCGCACGCGCTTTGGCGTTCCGGGACTGCGTGCGTTCGACGGTTTCGATGGCTTTAAGGTAAGAGCCCAGATAGCGAGTCTCCAGCTCGGGGTACTGGTTGAGTACCTCAAGAAAGATGCTTGCTACCAAGGGATCGTGCAGCTTTGCGATCATCCCCGCCAGATGTTTCTCATCGAGCTGGGCTGGCCCTGCAGAAGGGCGAGATGCAGATTGCTTAGAGGAAGTGAAGTTAGGCATGTCGTTGCTCACAAAAGAATCGGGCAACGACACCCACAAGGGACGCAGTTGGTCCCGTTGGGGTTGGAAAATTACCCTAGCCTGGTGACAGGCGTTCAACTTTCAAGGGTTCAGTTGACTCGTACAAGCTCTATCGAGCGGTGTGTGAGGCATTCTAGCGTTCCAGGAATGCGTGATCAATATTTTTTCATGAGCAAATGCGAATATCATTTGATTCAATTTTATTTTGCGATTATCCTGCTACAGTTCTTGAATTAATCGAAGGAATCCTGAATGACAACTTCGTACAAAGACCTCCTGGCGCAACGTGAAGCTCTTGAACAGCAGATTGCATCGGCTCGCGCCGCTGAAATCTCCGAAGCTCTCGCAAAGATCCGTACTTTGGTTGCTGATTACGGCTTGACCGTGGAAGACGTGTTCCCTGTCAAAAAGCAAAAGGCTGCTTCTCCATCCAGCGTTGAGCCTAAGTACCGCGATCCTGCCACAGGTCAAACTTGGACTGGCCGTGGCAAGCCACCACTGTGGATCAAAGACAAGGACCGTGATCAGTTCCTGATCAAGTAAAAAAGCCCCAATCGGGGCTTTTTTTATGTGCCTGCTTGATGCAAGCGGATATGAAAATTATGACTAGATAGATGCTAGCAAGTTATTCATCGAAAAGCGAGCGATGTGTGGGCGCTTTTGTTGGGCAGCTTGAAACAGGTCATACTGCATCTGCAGCCCTGCCCAAAGCTCAGCGCTCGTGCCAAAGGCATCTGCCAAACGATAGGCCATGTCAGGCGAAATTCCAGAGTGCCCGGAAACGATGCGATTCAAAGTCACACGATTTACCCCCAACTGCTTGGCGGCATCTGTGACGGTGACGTCGCCCAAGTAATCGCGTAGAACTTCGCCGGGGTGTGGAGGGTTGAACATCTTGCTCATAGTTAGCACCTTCAGTGATAGTCGCGGTAGTCAACCAAAACCGCGTCAGTACCTTCGAATGTAAAAACCATTCTCCAGTTCCCATTCACAGTAATGGCCCAATGGCCTTTCAGATCCCCTTTCAAGGGATGGAGCGCCCAAGCCGGGGCTGACAGGTCTTCCGGTCGAGTCGCCTGATTAAGTGCCGCTAACTGAAGTCGTAGCCTTGCTGCATGCGCAGCTTGAATTCCTGCTTTGCTTCCGGTCTCAAAGTACCGCTGCAAGCCTTTGTGTCGAAAGCTCTTAATCATTGGATTGCATTGTAGCGTGTTGCGCTACACGAATCAAGCGTGATGCTGTGCTCCCTCCCTCGTTGATCGGAAAGGACTATGTGATTTCAGCCACCCTCCTCTGCCTGGTCGTCGGCATCAGCGACGGCGACACCCTCACAGCACGCTGCGGCCAGCCTGGCGCATACGAGCAAGTGAAGTTGCGCATCCATGCCATCGATGCACCGGAGCGCAAGCAACCCTTCGGTAATCGCTCGCGTGAATCACTCTCCGACCTGTGCTTCCAGCAGCAGGCACGCATCCAGCACCAGGACGCAGATCGCTACGGCCGCATGGTAGCCAGCGTGGAATGCCGCGGTAAAGACGTGGCACAACACCAGGTAGGCACGGGTATGGCCTGGGTCTATGTGAGGTATGCCAAGGGGCGCAGCGACCTCTTCTCACTGCAGAGACAGGCACAACATGCAGGAGCAGGCCTTTGGCGAGATCGCGATGCTGTTGCGCCATGGGATTGGCGGCGTGCTTCTAGCCGGTAATCTTGGCTTATCGGCCAGAAGATGTCATTAGGCGCCTTACTGCCGGGTTGGGTGGCCTCTATCGGGATAGCTTAGTCGTTTAGCCATGAGCGAATGGCGTACCCAATACCGACAATTGCAACCAATACCCCCCACTTTGTGTACCACATCGCATACCACATTGGCTCAACAATATCGTACTTGACGAAATCTTTAGGGACAGTCAGCCCAGACCAATAGTCCAGCGCGGGCCAGAAACTCCACCAGATGCTGGCTAGTGCAAGCGGCCACACATCTTTGAACGAAATGGGCATGAAATACAAAATACCGGCCCACAAAATTGTGATAGGAAGCAATCTCTTTAGAACTTCTAACCCTGTTTGGAAATCTAATCCGAGAAACTGCGAGAACTTCCAAACGATTAAAGCTCCCACGCCGACCACCGTGAAAGCTCCTAGGACTATCAAGTTATCGTTATTATTGTTGCTCAAAATACTTCCTTTCAAAAGGTAAAAAAGAATTTGCGGTCTAACTGAATTAGTTCCGCGAACGAATTGTAACAATTGTTAATTCTACACACGGAGCATGCCTATGCGCAATCGCACGGTTTGCGGCCACGCGTAACATAACCAGAGCCAGAGCAGCACCGTTACAGCCGAAACTTGCACCCTGCAGTACACTGTATGTGTGTACAGCAACCGTCTTTTATCCGGCCTCCCCGTACCGGTCACCGCATCTCCCACGGCCCTGCCGCTGGCCGAGTGCCCGGTGCGCGCGGGCTTCCCCTCGCCGGCTGAAGACTTCGGCAGTGAGCGCCTGGACCTGTCGGGCATCCTGATCGAGCACCCACACGCCACCTACCTGCTGCGCGTGGCCGGGCCGTCCATGCGCGAGTACGGCATCGATGACGGCGACCTGATCGTGGTCGACCGCTCCATCACTGCGCGCCACGCGCACATCGTGGTGGCCACGGTGGATGGCGAGTTCACGGTCAAGTTCCTGTTTTCCGCCGGTGGCATGGTGCGCCTGAAGGCCGGCAACCCCACCTACCCGGATATCGTGCCCAAGGAAAACCAGACGCTGGAGATCTGGGGTGTGGTGACTTCCTGCATCAAACGCTTCGCCCGGTGATGCACCATGTTCGCCCTCATCGACGGCAACAACTTCTACGTGTCCTGCGAGAGGGCTTTCCGCCCTAGCCTGCGCGGCCTGCCGGTGGTGGTGCTGAGCAACAACGACGGCTGTGCGATTTCACGCTCGGACGAGGCCAAGGCCATGGGCATCAAGATGGGCCAGCCCTATTTCCAGTTCCGGGGCCTGGAGCTGGTTTCCCAGCTGGTGTGCCTGTCGTCCAACTTTGAGCTGTACGGGGACATGAGCGCCCGCATGATGGCGATTGCCGCGGGCCTGGGGCCGCTGCAGGAGATTTACTCCATCGATGAGTGCTTTATCGGGGATCTGGATGGCATCCGTGACCTGACGCGCCGCGCCTTTGCTGTTCGCGAGCGCATCTTGTGCTGGACCGGCATCCCCTCCTGCATCGGCCTGGCGCCCACCAAGACCTTGGCCAAGCTGTGCAACCACGTGGCCAAAGATGCAGAACGCAAGCCGGGCAGCTACCCGGCCGAGCTGGCCCGGGTGTGCAACTGGGTGGAGCTGTCACGGGAGCAACGCATCGACCTGCTGCGCCGCACGCCGGCGGGCGATGTGTGGGGGATCGGCCGGCGCATTGCGGCCAGGCTGGCCGAGCAAGGCATCCTCACCGCCCTGGACGTGGCCAGGATGCCTGCCACCCAGGCTCGGGACGAATGGAGCGTGCTGCTGGAGCGCACGGTGCGTGAGCTGCAGGGCATCAGCTGCATCAGCCTGGAGCAGGCCCCGGCGCCCAAGCAGCAGATCGCCTGCACGCGCAGCTTCGGCCACCCCATCAACGTCCTGCCCCCGCTGATCGAGGCCGTGAGCGAATTTGCTTCGCGCGCTGCGGAGAAGCTGCGCCACGGCAACCAGCGCGCCGGCGCCCTGCTGGTCTTCGCCCACAGCTCGCCGTTTCGGCCTGGCCCACGCTTCAACAAATCCACCACCATCCAGCTGCACCCGCCGACCTCGGACACCACGGTGCTGGTCGGCGCGGCCGTGGCCGGCATCCGGCGGATCTACGTGCCCGGCTACCAGCTGGCCAAGGCCGGGGTGATGCTGCTGGACCTGACCTCCGCCACCAACCAGGTGCAAGGCGATCTGCTGTTTGACGCGCCGACGGCCAAGCGCGACCACAGCAAGCTGATGGAAGCCATGGACAAGATCAACGAGCGGTACGGCAAGGCCACGGTGCACATCGCGAGCACCGGGCGCACGCAAGAAGATGAAGACGGGTGGCGGATGAAGCAGGAGCGGCGCACGCCTCGCTACACGACCAAGTTGGACGAGATACCGATTGCTCGCGCATAAAAGAGCACCAGTCACAGGCCAAGCAGCAGGAAGTGGGTCTCCCTATGACAGGTTTGAGGGGAGTTGCCGTCAGTAACTATCACCCAGCACTAAGGAACCTCTGCATAACTCGATTTCAAGCGTGATAGTGCTTGAACGAGTGTGATGTTCCCTTGCCCCTGGCACTCAAGATGCCCGCGTTTCGCGGGCATCTTGCTTTTTATGCACCCACACCAGGCTTGGATTGGCTGTTTTTCAGCAAACGGCCACGGGCCATCCACAAGTTCGCCAAGGCAAACAGGGTATGCAATTGCTGCGTGTTCTTTCTCAAGCCTCGGTAGCGAACTTTGACGTG
>NZ_VZOT01000024.1 GCF_008801935.1 Comamonas kerstersii | reverse complement strand
GCGATAACGTCTCCATCACTGTGAAGCTGATCGCTCCTATCGCTATGGAAGAAGGTCTGCGTTTCGCTATCCGCGAAGGTGGTCGTACTGTTGGCGCCGGCGTGGTTGCTAAGATCATTGCCTAATTCTTAGGAAAGCTAGGAATTAACAATGTCTAAGCAAAAAATCCGTATCCGTCTGAAGGCTTTCGATTACAAGCTGATCGACCAGTCTGCAGCTGAAATCGTTGACACCGCCAAGCGTACTGGCGCGATCGTCAAGGGTCCTGTGCCTCTGCCTACACGCATGAAGCGCTTCGACATCCTGCGTTCGCCTCACGTGAACAAGACTTCGCGTGACCAGTTCGAAATCCGCACTCACCAGCGTCTGATGGACATCGTCGATCCTACCGACAAGACAGTTGACGCTCTGATGAAGCTGGATCTGCCTGCTGGCGTAGACGTCGAAATCAAACTGCAATAAGAACTTAAGAGGTGTTGTTCGCAACACCTTCTAAGGTCTTTCTTTAACGCGAACTTGCTTGAAAAAGCAGTTCGCGTTAAAATTTGGAGCTTCGCCGCAATAAGGCGGAGTTTTATTAACCTTCTTTCGTGCACTTTCCAAGCTAATTGGAGTTGGGTGCAACGCTGGGCCAATTGCAGTTACAGCGGCGAAAGTTTTGGAGCAAACAAATGAGTCTGAGCAACTCCCTGGGGTTGCTGGGTCGCAAGGTGGGCATGATGCGTCTGTTCACTGATGATGGGGATTCCGTGCCCGTCACAGTGGTGGATGTGTCCAACAACCGCGTGGCTCAGGTGAAAACCCAAGAGAACGATGGCTATGTGGCTTTGCAAGTCACATTTGGTACACGCAAGGCATCCCGCGTGACCAAGCCAGAAGCTGGCCACCTCGCTAAGGCGGGCGTTGAAGCCGGTGAAGTCACCAAAGAATTCCGCGTGACCGAAGAGATCGCTGCCAAGTACGCAGCAGGCGCTGTCCTGCCCGTGGCAGAACTGTTCAGCGTAGGCCAGAAGGTGGACGTGCAAGGCACGACTATCGGTAAGGGCTTTGCTGGCACGATCAAGCGTCACAACTTTGGCGCACAGCGTAACTCCCACGGTAACAGCCGTTCGCACCGCGTACCTGGCTCTATCGGTATGGCGCAGGACCCCGGTCGCGTGTTCCCCGGTAAGCGCATGACAGGTCACATGGGCGTTGACACCGTGACTACCCAAAACCTGGACGTGGTTCGCATTGACGAAGCACGCCAACTGCTGTTGATCAAGGGTGCAATTCCTGGCTCGAAGGGTGGCTTCGTGTCGGTGCGTCCTGCCATCAAGGCTAAAGCTTCCAAGGGAGCGAACTAATGCAGCTCGAACTCCTGAATGAACAAGGACAAGCCGCATCCACTATTGATGCGCCTGAAACCGTTTTCGGTCGTGCTTACAACGAAGACCTGATCCACCAGCTGGTGACCGCATACCGTGCCAATGGCCGTCAAGGTACGCGTGCTCAGAAGGACCGTGAGCAAGTTCGTCACACCACAGCCAAGCCTTTCAAGCAAAAGGGTACTGGCCGTGCACGTGCCGGTATGTCTTCCTCGCCTCTGTGGCGTGGGGGCGGTCGCGTCTTCCCTAACCTGCCTGAAGAAAACTTCACGCAGAAGATCAACAAGAAGATGTACCGCGCCGGTATGGCTTCCATCCTGTCTCAGCTGGCCCGCGAAGGCCGTCTGGCAGTTGTGGATTCCCTGAAGGTTGAGACTCCGAAGACGAAGGTTCTGGCTGACAAGTTCAAGGCCATGAATCTGCAATCGTCGGTGATGGTGATCGCCGAAGAGATCGACGAAAACCTGTACCTGGCTTCTCGCAATCTGAAGAACGTGTTCGTGGTGGAACCCCGCTACGCTGACCCCGTTTCTCTGGTGCAATTCAAGAAAGTGCTCGTCACCAAGGGCGCAATCGACAAACTCAAGGAGATGTTCGCATGAGCACTACCAAGTTTGACGAAGGTCGTCTGATGCAAGTGTTGGTCGCTCCCATCGTGTCCGAAAAGGCCACCATGGTCGCTGAAAAGTCCAACGCTGTGACATTCAAGGTGCTGCAAAACGCTACCAAGCATGAAATCAAGGCTGCAGTGGAACTGCTGTTCAAGGTTGAAGTGCTGGGCGTTTCTGTGGTGAACACCAAGGGCAAGACCAAGCGCTTTGGTAAGACTGTGGGCCGTCGCGACAACGTGCGCAAGGCTTACGTTCGCCTGAAGCCCGGTCAAGAGCTGAACCTGTCTGGGGAGGCTGCTTAATCATGGCTGTTATCAAACTCAAACCCACTTCGCCTGGCCGTCGCGGCGCGGTGAAGGTGACACGTGACCACCTGTACAAGGGCCCTGGTTTCGCTCCTCTGCTGGAAGCGCAATCCGAAAAGGCCGGTCGTAACAACAACGGTCACATCACAACTCGCCACAAGGGCGGTGGTCACAAGCACCACTACCGCGTGGTGGACTTCAAGCGCAACAAGGACGGTATCCCCGCCAAGGTTGAGCGCATCGAGTACGACCCTAACCGTTCCGCTCACATCGCTCTGGTGTGCTATGCAGACGGCGAGCGTCGCTACATCATCGCTCCTCGTAACCTGGAAGTCGGTGCCTCCATCGTGAGCGGCTCTGAAGCGCCTATCCGCGTTGGTAACACCCTGCCTATCCGCAACATCCCCGTGGGTTCGACCATCCACTGTATCGAACTGCAACCCGCAGGCGGCGCTCAAATCGCTCGTTCCGCTGGTGCATCCGCTACGCTGCTGGCCCGCGAAGGCGTGTACGCTCAAGTGCGTATGCGTTCTGGCGAAGTGCGCAAGATTCATATCGAATGCCGCGCCACTATCGGTGAAGTTGCCAACGAAGAACACAGCCTGCGCCGTTTCGGTAAGGCCGGTGTGAAGCGTTGGATGGGTATTCGTCCTACCGTCCGCGGTACTGCTATGAACCCAATCGACCACCCACATGGTGGTGGTGAAGGTAAGACTGGCGAAGGCCGTCACGCAGTTGACCCATGGGGCAACCTGACGAAGGGCTACCGCACCCGTAACAACAAGCGCACACAAAACATGATTGTGTCGCGTCGTAAAAAGTAAGGGGTAGCAAATGACTCGTTCTCTCAAAAAGGGTCCGTTTGTTGACCATCACTTGGTAGCCAAGGTCGAAAAGGCCATCGCCACCAAGGACAAGAAGCCAGTCAAGACATGGTCGCGTCGTTCCATGGTTCTGCCCGAGTTCATCGGTCTGACCATTGCTGTGCACAACGGCAAGCAGCACGTGCCTGTCTACATCACCGAGCAAATGGTGGGTCACAAGCTGGGCGAATTCGCTCTGACTCGTACCTTCAAGGGTCACCCCGCCGACAAGAAGGCCAAGAAGTAAGGAATGACCATGTCTGAAACACGTGCAGTCCTCCGTGGCGTCCGCTTGTCGGTTGACAAGGGTCGCCTGGTCGCGGACCTGATCCGCGGCAAGAAGGTGGATCAAGCCCTGAACATCTTGACTTTCACACAGAAGAAAGCTGCTGTGATCGTGAAGAAGGTGCTGGAGTCCGCTATCGCTAATGCTGAGCACAACGACGGTGCTGACATCGACGAACTGAAGGTCAAGACCATCTACGTCGAGCAAGGTACAACGCTCAAGCGTTTCACCGCGCGCGCTAAGGGCCGCGGCAACCGCATCAGCAAGCCTACCTGCCACATCTACGTGACAGTCGGTAACTGAGGCCAAGAGGAAGAATATGGGACAGAAAATCCATCCTACCGGCTTCCGCCTTGCTGTGAGCCGTAACTGGGCTAGCCGTTGGTACGCTAGCAACCGTGACTTCGCCGGCATGCTGGCTGAAGACATCAAGGTTCGCGAGTACCTGAAGGCCAAGCTGAAGAACGCTGCTGTTGCACGCGTGCTGATCGAGCGTCCTGCAAAGAACGCACGTATCACGATCTTCTCCGCACGTCCTGGTGTTGTGATCGGCAAGAAGGGCGAAGACATCGAGAACCTGAAGAAGGAACTCGCTACTCGCCTGGGCGTGCCAGTCGCAGTGAACATCGAAGAAGTGCGCAAGCCCGAACTCGATGCCAAGCTGATCGCTGACTCCATCTGCCAGCAGCTGGAAAAGCGCATCATGTTCCGTCGCGCCATGAAGCGCGCGATGCAGAACGCTATGCGTCTGGGTGCTCAAGGCATCAAGATCATGTCGTCGGGCCGTCTGAACGGTATCGAAATTGCCCGTACCGAGTGGTACCGCGAAGGCCGCGTGCCTCTGCACACTCTGCGTGCTGATATCGACTACGGCTTCTCTGAAGCACAAACTACCTACGGCATCATCGGCGTGAAGGTTTGGGTCTACAAGGGCAACACCCTGGGCCGCAATGACCTGCCCGCCGTTGAAACTCCCCGTGAAGACGAGCGTCGTCCTCGCGGTGGTCGCCGCGACGGTCGTCGTGACGGCGCTGGCCGTGGCGCACGTCGTCCTGCCGGTGGTAACCAGGCTCCTGTGGACGGCAGCGACAAGGCTGCAGCCGCTGGCGCTGATTCCGTTAAGCGCGTTCGCAAGACTGACGCGCCCGCTACAGCAGCGGACGGTAAAGGAGAATAAACATGCTGCAACCTGCACGCCGCAAGTTCCGTAAGGAACACAAAGGCCGCAACACCGGTATCGCCACCCGTGGCAACTCTGTTGCTTTCGGCGATTTCGGTCTGAAGTCTACCGACCGTGGCCGTCTGACAGCTCGTCAGATCGAAGCCGCACGTCGTGCGATTTCTCGTCACGTGAAGCGTGGCGGCCGTATCTGGATTCGTGTGTTCCCCGACAAACCCATCTCCACTAAGCCTGCTGAAGTGCGTATGGGTAACGGTAAGGGTAACCCCGAGTACTACGTTGCCGAAATCCAGCCCGGCAAGATCATCTACGAAATCGTGGGTGTGTCTGAAGAGCTGGCTCGTGAAGCGTTCCGCCTGGCTGCTGCAAAGCTGCCTCTGCGTACGACCTTCGTTGCCCGTCACGTTGGTGAATAAGGAGAGATCACATGACTAAAGCTGCTGAACTCCGCCAAAAAGACGTGGCCGCTCTGGAAGCCGAAGTGAAGTCCCTGCAAAAGGCTCACTTCAGCCTGCGTATGCAAAAGGCCACGCAACAGCTGTCGAACACAGCAACGCTGCGCGCGACTCGCCGTTCGATCGCTCGTGCGAAGACCATTCTTGCTGAAAAGCAAGCCGCCAAGTAAGGAGCCGACATGACGGAAGCTAAAACATCCCTCAAGCGCACCTTGGTTGGCAAGGTGGTGAGCGACAAGCGCGCTAAGACAGTGACCGTGTTGGTGGAGCGTCGCGTGATGCACCCCATCTACGGCAAGATCGTGGTGAAGTCCTCGAAGTACCACGCTCATGACGAAAACGGTGAATTCAAGATGGGCGATACCATCGAGATCACCGAAAGCCGTCCTCTGTCCAAGACCAAGAACTGGGTGGCTACCCGCTTGGTGCAAAAGGCTGGCCTGCTCTAAGCATTCAACTGCTTTGACTGCATAGTCTTCAAAAGCGACCCACAATGTGGGTCGCTTTTTTGTTTTCTGGCCTGACCTGTGCGTGATGCCGGGAAAACAGGTAAAGCCATTTTTGAACCGTCATTGGAGGACACAACATGATCAAGGTTGGAGATACGCTGCCCGCAGTGAAGCTGATGGAGTACGTAGAGGTAGAGGGCAATGGCTGCAGCATCGGCCCTAACCCCGTCGAGCTGCCTGCTGCACTGGCTGGCAAGACGATTGCCCTGTTTGCCGTGCCCGGTGCCTTTACGCCGACTTGCTCCGAGCGCCACCTGCCTGGCTATATCGAGCAGGCAGATGCGTTCAAGGCTGCTGGTGTGGATGAGATCTGGTGTGTGGCCGTCAATGACGCCTTTGTGATGGGAGCCTGGGGCCGTGACCAGAAGGCCACGGGCAAGGTGCGCATGATTGCCGACGGCGATGCCGCACTGGCCAAGGCGCTGGGCCTGACGCTGGACTTGAATGGCAAGGGCCTGGGTCTGCGCAGCAACCGTTACTCCATGCTGGTCAAGGATGGCAAAGTGGTGACGCTGAACGTGGAAGGCCCTGGCAAGTTTGAAGTCTCGGGTGCTGACACCCTGCTGGCCCAGGCCAAAGCTGCCTGATTGCCGCTGCGCACAATAAAAAACGCTGCCTGGTGCAGCGTTTTTTTAGGTTCATCACGGACTTGCTGGAGCGTAAAAAGCTGCTGCTTCGCACGGGAACCATCGTGGATGCCACGCTGATTGCAGCGCCCAGCTCAACCAAAAACAGCACCAAATCTCGTGATCCAGAGATGCACCAGACCAAGAAGGGCAACCAGTGGTACTTCGGCATGAAGGCCCATATTGGCGTGGATACGGACTCTGGCTTGGTGCATACCGTGCGGGGCACATCTGCCAACGTCAATGATGTCGTTGAAGCCAACAGCCTGCTGCATGGAAAAGAGGTTGATGGCTATGGAGATGCTGGCTACCAAGGCGCAGACAAACGTCCCGACATGCCAACGCCAGAACCTGAGCGCAAATTCCAATGGCATATCGCCATGAAGCGCAGCCAGCGCAAGGCGCTAGATCATCAGCACCCGATATCAGCCCTGCAAGAGCCGCTTGAGCAGGTGAAGTCCAAGATCCGGGCCAAGGTCGAACACCCATTCAGAGTCATCAAGCGTCAGTTTGGCCACGTCAAAGTTCGCTACCGAGGCTTGAGAAAGAATACGCAGCAATTGCATACCCTGTTTGCCTTGGCGAACTTGTGGATGGCCCGTGGCCGTTTGCTGAAAAACAGCCAATCCAAGCCTGGTGTGGGTGCATAAAAAGCAAGATGCCCGCGAAACGCGGGCATCTTGAGTGCCAGGGGCAAGGGAACATCACACTCGTTCAAGCACGATCACGCTTGAAATCGAGTTATGCAGAGGTTCCTTAGCCTCCATATCCGATGTGTTCATCAAAGGTGTTGTCGATCGTGATCTAGGGCATGAGTGCAGTCCAAATGAAGCAAAGGCTTGCACTCATGCCTGCATCAGTACATATAGGTTGCCGTCAGCCCCACGGTCCGGCCTGGTGCCACCTGAGCGAAATTGCCGGTTGCCCCGTAGGAGAAGCCATAGGTCCGGTAGGCCTTGTCGGTCAGATTCTGGGCGTAGAGCATCAATTCCAGATTGCTGGTCGGACTCCAGGCCAGCCCGGCATCCACCACGGTATAGGCGTTCTGGCGCAGGGTATTGGCGCTGTCGAAGTAATGTGCTCCGGTACGGCGCACTGAGAGCTGTGGTCGCAATACCGTGTCACCCACGCGTACATTGCCCTTGGCGGCCAAGGTCAGGCCATAACGAGGTGCCATTGGCACGTCGTTGTGCTTGCAGCCGGTGCAGGCGCTGGAATCCTCGAAGCGGCGGAACGTGGCGTCATTCACAAAGCCGCCGGCACTGAGCGTCCACTGTCGGGTGATATCCCACTCGGTATTGAACTCCACGCCAACCGAGCGGGTGTCACCGACGTTGCGCAAGGTCTGGTTGCCCACGTCACCATCGCCATAAAGCTGCACGTCCTTGCTGTCCACGCGGTAGACGGCCATGCTGGCGCGCAGCGTATCGGCGGAATAGCGCACACCGGCCTCGTAGCTGATTGAGCGCTCGCGGCCATAGCCCTTGGCATCATCCACACTGGAAGGGGCCAGGTTGTAGCCCAGCGGCTTGTAACCCTGCGCCACGTTGATGTAGCCACGCCACTGCGGTGCAAACTGATAGCCAGCGGCAACGTGCCCCAGCCAGGTGTTCTGGCTCGACGACGCCTGGCCCTGGAAGCCATTGCCCATCTGCTCGCCGTCGAAACGGGTTCGGGCTTCATCCCGAGTGAAACGCAGGCCGGTCGTGATATCCGCCTTGGAGGTGAGGTGCCAGGTCACATCCCCATAAGCCGCCAGGGACTCGGTGCGGTTGGTCGATGCAGAATCCACGACCCGATACAGACTGGGCACCACCATGTCGAACTGATAACCCCGCGACATATCCACTTCCTGGCGGTACAGGCCGAACACGGCATCCCAGGCGCGAGGAGAGGCACCACCCGTCTCATTCGCCCGTGTCGACAGGCGTACTTCCTGGGTGTTTTGCTTCCAGTGCTCGGAGAACTGCGGGAAATAAATGTCGATCGGCCAGTGGCGCGAGGTATGCACACGCTGGCTGCTGGCGATCACATTCACACGCCATTGGTCGAAGTCGTACTGTCCGTTGGCGGCGAAACTGTTGGCGCAGCGCTTCTGGCGGTAATCCCGGTAGGCCTCTGGCAGATTGGGCGACACATAGGCTCTGCGTGATTTGTAGTCGTCGAACAGGGTATAGACCTCCTGATCACCCGTCGCACAATCGCGCCCGCCACTCAGGCCCAACTCCCATGGGCTGCCGGTCGGTGCCAGGCGCAGTTTCACGTTGCCAGCCCGCGAACGCACGCCACCCAGCTTGTCACTGCCGATCACGTCACTGCGAATATCCCCATTGACATCATTGCCCAGTAGCGACACCGAGCCGTACAGCAGATCCTCGACCAGTGGCCCGGAACCCTCTGCCTGCACCTGATAGCCATCGCGACTCGACACTCCGGCGCGGGCGGCGAACTGCGGTGTGTTGTCCGGCTTGTGAGAAACAATATTGAGCACGCCGCCCTGGGCGCTTTTGCCATACAACGTGCCCTGTGGCCCCTTGAGCAGTTCCACCTGCTCAACCCCCAGCAACGACTGGGCGGCAAAGGTCGGCAGTTGCGGCACGCCATCCACATAAACCGTCAAGGCCGGGTTGTAGAAGTCCTGGGCAGATGTCACCCCGCGCAGCGTGATGATAGGGAACAGGAATGTCGCGCTGTGCGACATGTACAACTCGGGAAAGACCCGGTCCAGCTCCAGAGTCGAACTCACCTGGGCATCGTCCAGGGCCAGGCGGTCGGCCACACTGGCGGCACCGTTGAGCTGATCCAGGGTTTCGCCGCGTTTGCTGGCCGACACCACCACAGGAGCAAGCGACTGAACATCCCCGGCGTCTGTCGCCACGTCTTGCGCTTGTGCAGTAGCCATTCCTGCCAGGGAATGGAGCGAAATCAGCGCCAGGCTGAGAAGATGCAATTTGAAGGGGGGCATGGTTCAATCTCCTGCTAAGTCAAAATTTGACCGCGTATCGCGGCTGGCATGCCAGTTCTTGGCACTCTGCTGGGCCTGCCACATGCGGGCGTAACGGCCCTTACAGGACAGCAGATCGGCATGCCTGCCGGCCTCGACCACTTGTCCATCGTCGATCACCAGAATCTGGTCGGCAGCGGCAATGGTTGATAGGCGGTGGGCAATCACGATCACCGTGCGCTCACGCACCAGCGCATCAATGGCGGTCTGCACCGCCACTTCGCTCTCGGTATCCAGCGCGGCGGTAGGCTCGTCGAGGATGACGATGGGAGCGTTCTTAAGCATGGCCCGCGCAATGCTGATGCGCTGACGCTCGCCCCCCGAGAGCCGCCCACCGATGTCGCCCACGCGTGTGGTGTAGCCCTCGGGCAAGCGCGTGACGAACTCATGGCAATGGGCCGCACGGGCAGCGGCCTCGACCTCTGCATCGCTGGCGTCGGGCCGGGCCATGCGGATGTTGGCCAGGATGGTGTCATCGAACAGGTACACGTCCTGGAACACCACGGAAATCAGCGCATTGAGCTGCTCCGGCGCGATGGCGCGGATATCCACGCCACCGATGGTGATGGCCCCAGCCTGCGGGTCGGCATGGCGCATCAGCAAACGCGTCACCGTGGTCTTGCCACTGCCTGAAGGGCCAACCAAGGCCGTCAGGCTGCGGGCGGGCAAGTGGGCATCCAGATCGCGCAGCGTGGGCTGCTCGGCACTGGCATAACCAAAACGCACTCCCTCGAAGGCCACCTCAAAAGTCTTTGGCATCTGCTCGGGCGATTGCTGGGGCAAGGGCGCGACGGCCAGCAGGGCATTGATCTTGCCCAGCGCGGCCTCGATCAGGTCGATCACCTTGGCGTACAGCACAAAGGTCGCCAGCGGCTCGGCAAAACGAACCACAATCACCATCAAGGCCGCCAGAATGGCGACATCCAGCGAACCTTGCACGACCAGCAGGGTGCCAGCGAACACCACCAGCAGGATGGCCAACTCCATGACGGTTGCCAGGATCAGGTTCGGCTTGGCGCCTTTCTTCTGGCCGATGGTCTGGATCATTTCCAGGTGCTTGAAACTGGCTTGCAGGCTCACGGCATGCTCACCGACACAACACGCCGACCGCAGTACCGACAGACCCTGGGTGTACTCCAGAATATCGCTGCTGGTGCGCTCGTTGGCATCGGCCAGCATGCGCATGCCGCGCCCGAAGGCCGGACGCCGCCAGCGGTACAGTGGAATCAGCAGCGGAAACACCAGCAGTAGAATCAGCCCCATGCGCCAGTCGAACCACAGGGCTGCCAGAGCCACCACCACCGGCGTGACCAGGGCGGTGGTCATCATATTGGCAACGGTCAGGATATAGCTCAGCGTCTCGTCCACATTGCCCAGCAACGTGGCATTCACCGCGCCAGTGCGTTTGTCCTGCAAGACCTCCAGCGGAATCCGCCGCAATTGCTCGCCCAGCTCGGTGCGCAGTTCATGGGTGTTGTGCACCATGTCGCCCCGGTAATCGAAGCCCTGGGCCCACCAACGCACTGCCGTGCTTGCCAGCATCAATGCCGTCATCGCGAGCAGCCAGGGCCAAGCGGCAGTCCAATCCGCCTGCGGAATCAGTGCCTGGAACAAGGGCATCAGGCATGCCAGTGCCAGGCCTTGCAGGGCAGCAGCCAGGCCCAGCCCGATCAGGCTGGCCCGCAATTGGGGGGCGCGGCTGCGGGCACTGCTCATCAGTTGCTGCCAGGTCTCGCGCAGTGGCGTGATCCTGGGCGCGGTCTTCGGCGTAGGTTGCTGTGTACTCATGCCATGACTCCTGCCAGCGACCAGTTCTGCGCTGTTTCATAGTTGTGCCATAGCCGCTCATACACGCCGCCCTGTGCCACCAGCGCATCGTGCCTGCCTTGTTCGGCCAGCCGCCCCTGGTCGAATACCAGAATCTGGTCGGCATCCCGGATGGTCGATAACCGGTGCGCCACCATCAGCACCGTCTTGCCGTGCATCAGGTTCGACAGTGCCGCCACCAGTGCCGCCTCGTTTTCTGGGTCGGCAAAGGCCGTGGCCTCGTCCAGCACCAGAATGGGCCGGTTCTGCAAAATAGCGCGGGCGATGGTGATGCGCTGGCGTTGCCCGCCGGAGAGAAATACACCCCGCTCGCCTGCGGGAGTGTCATAGCCTTGCGGCAAGGCCATGATGAAATCATGGGCCTGGGCCGCCTTGGCGGCGGTAATGACTTCATCCATGGTCGCGGCCCCCAGACCCAGGCGGATGTTGTTGGCGATGGAGTCGGCAAACAGAAACGTGTCCTGAAACACGAAAGCCACCTGCTGCATCAAGACCTCGGGCAGCATCTCGCGCACATCCACGCCCCCCACCCGAATACAGCCAGAACTCACGTCCCAGAAGCGCGGAATCAGCCGCGCCACCGTCGTCTTTCCCGCACCCGAAGGGCCGACCAATGCCGTGACACTGCCTTGAGGTGCCTCGAAGCTCACACCGTGCAGAACCCGCTCGCCATCAGCCGTATAGCGAAAATCCACGTGCTCGAAACGCACACTGGCATCCCGAGGCACCTTGGCCTGGGCAATGTCCACCACCGGCAGCTCCGGCTCGGCCATGACTTCGTGGATGCGGTGGATGCTCATCTGCGTCTTGGCGACCAGATGCTTGAGCGACATCAGCGGCAGCAGCGATTCGGCCATGCCCGTGCCCACCAGCAGTACTGCCAACCAGGTCGAAACCGCCAGCGCGTCACGGCTGATCAGCCAGCCGCCCAGCCACACCAGCACCGCCAGGGTGGGCAGCGGATTGAGGATGGCCATCGACAGGCGCGACGACACACCGGCCATCCGGTACCACTGCAACACCACCTCGACGAAGGCATTGAGTGCCTGCTGGTAACGCTGGAACGTGGTTGTGCCAGTGTCGAAGGTACGCACCACTGGCATGGCCTGCACATACTCCACCACAGCCTTGCTCACGTTCTCGCTGGCGGCGTGGTAACGCTGCATCATCTCGCCGCTGCCGCGCATGGCCAGCGACACCACCGCCATGCCGACCGCCAGCACCGCTGTAGCCGCCAGGGCCAGCCGCCAATCCAGCCACCACAGCAGCGCGAAGGTCAGTAGCGGCGAGACATAAGCCCGCGCATACAAAGGCGTGCTGTCGGCCACAAACACATGCAGCGCCTTGACATCATCCATCATCACCTTGGTCAAGGCACCGGAGCCGGTTTGCTGCACATAGCCCAACGGCACCCGCGCCAGATGCTCGGAAAGATCGGTACGCAAGCGGGTTTCCAGCTCAAACGCGGCGAAATGCGAGCGGTTGAATGCCGTCAGCCGCAGAACGTACGCCAGCACCGTCAGCACGACCGCCAGCGACAAGGCTGTCCAAGGCCACTGGCCGGGGGCAGTCAACAAGGCATGCACGCCCCACGCCAGCGCGCACAAGGCCCCCAGGGCACAGGCGGCTGCAAGTCCCGCCAAGGTCATGGCCAGACGGATCTGGCCCTGCACAGGCCGCATGATGGACCAGACACCCGGAACCGCTCGGAAATTACCCTCACTCATATGCCGTAAGCCCCCTCGCTTTGTCATCCAGGGAAGGCGCCTTGCGCCTGACTACCAGTACCGCGACCACGGCTGAAGCCGCCGCCAGTCCGAAGCACACTTCGTATCCAAGATGTTGGGACAGCCAGCCTCCGGCCACACCGCCTGCCACCGCAAGCAAGGCATCAGCACTCTGGAACAGGGTGAAATCCACACCCGACTGCAAGGGCGAAGTCAGCCCCATCAGCGCTGAGTAAAGCGCGACCCAGACAAAGCCCAGCACCGCGAACATCAGTCCCACCAGCACCATCAACACCGTCAGGGAAGCCATGGGGGCCGCGAGAGTCAAAGCAGCTAGAACCAGTGCTTTCAAGCCCACCGCAATCCACACCGCTCGCCAGCCTGGGGCGGTGCGTACCAGAATGCCGCCCAGAAAAGCCCCGGTCAGCCCAGCACCAATATGCAGGGAGCCAAACAACCAGCCCAATTGCTCCAGGCTCAAGCCCTTATCGAGCAGGAATGGGCCGAACATCCCCAGCGTCAAGCGCACCCCTACGCTGGAGAGCAGCATCAACACCAGACCGATGCGTATCTCAGGCCGGCGCAGCGCATGCATCAGCCCAGGACGGTGACCGACAGCCAAGGCTCTATCACGGGGCGGCTCACGCAAGAGCAGCATCGGTATGCTCAGCAGCAATACCGCCAGGCTGGCGGCCATGAGTGCCCATGGCCATCCTGCCGATCCGGCCACCAACAGGAATCCCCCAGCCCCCAGCATCGCCCCGACATAGCTGCCACCCACCTGGGCAACATTGCCCCAGCCGCGCTGCTGGCTGGCAAGCTGCTCAACCGTAAAGCCGTCGCTGGCCACGTCCGTGGTTGCGGCCACCAAGGCCGCCAGCAACAAGCCGCCCAGAATCCATCCGGCATGCCCAGACAGCGAGAGAACCCCACCCAGCGCCGCCAACCCCAACAGCAGCAATACCGCCGCAATCAACCATTGGCCTGTCAAGACCAGTGTCCGTGAATGCCGCGTCAGTTGGCCGGCAGGCAAACGCCAGCGTTCCACCGCTGGCGCCCACAGAAAACGCAGCCCCCAAGGTATCCATAGCAGAGCAGTTAACCCCGCCACTTGCAACGAAGCTCCGGCATCGCGCAACAGCGAAGGCAGTGCCTGGGTAGTTAAGGCCGTAATAATCGTCTGGCTGATATAGATGCCTGCAATAGCAGGTAAAACCTGCCGCGCACTCAGGCGCGACGGAACTAGGGAAGAAATCGACATACTGAAAAAGTCCGTGGCCTGATTAAGGCTTTTGTCATGGGCTAGATGCGGGTAAATCACAATTGCCAATGTCTATCTTGTATATTTAGCGATAAGATAGGTAATATTGATATTGATTATCATTACGCCAACTGGAAAATGGCGCTAACGGTTTACGGAAAAAATTTGATGTTTTCAGGAAATTTTTATGGCGGGGAACGCAGAGATAGTGTCCGGCCAACCAGCCCTTGATCCAGGCAAACTGCCAGAAGAAGGGCTGGACCACGTACACGAAGATTGGCGGCACGCGGTGCACATGTATCAACCCTGCGAAGGGTTGTGCATCAGTTGCATCAATGGCCGCCCAGGCAGCAAATGGGCATTTCAGGCAGAAGGGCCATCGGCCTTCAGTGTGAACATCTTGCTCGAAGGCCGCATGCAGGCCGCCTTCGATGATGGTGCCGTGCTCGATGCCAAGGCGGGATCAGCCATCATGATGGCGACAGGCTCATACGCCAAAGGCTGGGACGTGCTCGACGGCCAGTCTGAAGGTGCCTTCCGCATGGTCAACATCCACATGCCGCAAACCGCCATGGCTGGCCTGACCGGCCTGCAGATGGACGACTTGCGCAGCCGCATCTGCACCGTGGCTGGCGATCAGTCGCACATCGACGCCTTCCTCGGTGTCATGCCGGCCTCCAGCGGCCTGCAGCGTATCGCGTGCGACCTGCTGGGCTTTGGCTGCATTTATCCCGGTCCCTGCATCTCACGCGACCTGTACCTGCGTGCCAAGGCGTTCGAGGCCATCGCCTGCTTCCTGCGTGAAAACCTTGCAGCGCAACAGGTTGTACTGCCGGTGCCTGCTGACAGACCCCACCTGATCGACGCTCGCGCGCTTCTGGAGAAGAGCTATGACCAGGACTGGACCGTGCAAACCCTGGCCCGCGCCGTGGGCCTGAACGAAAAACGCCTGCAGTCGGGCTTCCATGCCATGTATGGCTGCTCGGTCTATGCCTGCCTGACCCGCATCCGGCTCGACGTTGCCATCACCATGCTGCAACGCGGCACCAGCGTCACCGAAACCGCCATCAGCTGCGGCTTTGCCAACCTCAGCCACTTCAGCCGGTTGTTCCGCACCCACACCGGCATCTCGCCCAAGCAGTGCGCACTGGGCATCGCCCCCAAGCTGCAACGCCAACTGGCGGGTGATGGCCTGCAGTAATTCCCGCCAGCCACACCGCCACAGCACACCTTCAGGCCGCGTCACGGCGTGGCTGGAAGCAAGCGCTTACCCGCCGTGCATGGTGTACTGCAACAAAAAACCCCGAAATGTCAAATTTTTCCCGTAAACCGTTAGCACGGTTGGCGAAATTTGGTAATCATCCGGGACCTGACACACCACGGCATGCGGCTGATGGTGGCGCATCCGCGCGACGGGCAGCCTTCCACCCACTACAACGGCTTTACGCTGGGGCTGACGGCGGTCTCCCCCGAGCAGGTAGATGCCGCAGTGGCAGCAGCCCTGGCCCACGGCGGCACCCAGATCGAAGACCCCACCGGCTGGCGCGAGCGCGGCGGCATGCGCATGTACTCCGCCTATGTGCGCGACCCGGCGGGGCACAAGCTCTGCCTGATCTATCGCGCTGCATAAAAATACATAGCTTTCAGCGCTTGCTGCCTGGGTGCTGGAGCCATATTTCTCTTTATTTGCAGGCGCGGCCCCCCATCCCTGCCTTCCCCCAGCGGGGGAAGGAGTTCACTACCCCCTCACCCCTGCCCTCTCCCGCAAGCGGGAGAGGGAGTGAGTAGCAAATTCATAGCTGTTAGCGCTTGCTGCATGGGCGCTG
>NZ_VZOT01000023.1 GCF_008801935.1 Comamonas kerstersii | reverse complement strand
TCTCCACAGGAAATGGAGGCCGTCCTTTGCGACCTTCAGGCGCATATGGCGCAATCAAGTCCACCAACTCTTGCCATGGAACGACTTGCTGCATCTGCTCCAGGAATTCGCGTTTACGTGTTTTTTTGGTGGAAAGGTTCAGGCCAAGATCAAATTGCTGCATAGGCCGGGATGCTGCCGCACCCGGCACGCATGTGCAAGCACATGCGTTGGGGACTTATGCAGAGGTTCCTTAGGAAAAGGCTTGACCAATTCAGTCAAGCAGCTGGAATCATTTATGAATATCCAGAGCTTCTTTTCCAGCGGAGATTTTTTCTCGGATTTTCATGGTTGGCCAATAAGCCCGGATATTGGGGTTTTCTTATTGGAAAAAATGAGATCGCAAAATTACGACCTCATCATTGAGTTTGGAAGTGGAACTTCCACGGCGCTTTTTGCAAAAGCGTCTGAAGCGATGAGTGGAAAAACACAAAAATCAGCAGTGCCAAAAACACTGAAGACCGAGATTGTGACATTCGAGCATAACCAGCTCTACCATGAAAAAACTCAAAAAATGCTGCGGACAAGAAAGCTTGATGGGTATGTCAGTCTGATACATGCACCTTTAATTGACTGGAAGGATGAATGTCAGGATTATTTGTATTATGACTGCCAATCTATCTTGGAAGATTTGGCTGAGAAGTACAAGTCTCAGAAAATAAAGATACTGGTATTGGTGGATGGTCCTCCAGGGGCTACATGCAAGAATGCCCGGTACCCCGCAGTGCCTATTATATTTAATGCGTTTGCCAAGCAATCGATCGATATCGTGCTGGATGACGCAAGCAGGCCTGAGGAAAAAGCTACGATAGATTTGTGGCGGGAATTCTATAAAAAACGCTCTATTGCAATAGAGGAATCTTCAATCCCTAGTGAAAAAGGGATTCATATTTTCAGTCAAATAACTTAATTTTTGAATTTTATGAAAATACTTAGTGAAGCAATAAGTTTTTATCAGAAAAATGAATATCAAAAAGCTCTTGAACTATTCAAGAAGGCTGCGGGTATTTATGGAGATTCGCTGGTTGAGGTGAATATTGCTTTATGCCAAAGGAATATTTCAGGAGGCAACCCCTCAAAACAAGAAGCAGAACCCAGAGCCAAATCATCCACTGAACTCGACCCCGCTACAAAGTTCATGCTTGCCTCCATGGGCGAACTGAATTTGACGGAAACGGAAAAGCAGGAGTGCTTGAAACAGTATCAAGCGCTGACAAGCCGTAAGTCTGAAGATGCGGAGACAAAGACTGTTAATCCGATCCCGGCTGACTGGCCAAAAGATCTGATTTTGGCAAAACTGCCTGATAGCACTAACGACTTTCTCTGGAGTAGTGCAAGAAAAAAAGATCAAGAAATTGTCCCTGCAGATAATACGGCAGGTCTAAGCATTGTTGTTCCGACATTTAACCGTAAGAATATTCTTGATATAACGCTCGCTTGTCTCGTCAATCAGGAAACGAAATATGCATTTGAGGTAATCGTTGCAGACGACGGAAGCAAGGAGGATATCACCGAGGTTGTTCGGAGGTATGAATCACTTCTAGATATCAAGTATGTCCGACAGAAGGATTACGGCTATCAACTGTGTGCTGTACGTAATTTAGGACTGAGAACTGGAAAATACGATTTTGTGGCAATTCTCGATTGCGACATGGCTCCAAATATCAAATGGGTCGAGTCGTATATGAGTCTGCTGGTTGAAAATGATGATGTCGCTCTAATAGGGCCTCGCAAATATGTGGATACGAGTCATCTGTCTGCGGAAGACATTAGAGGCGACAAGTCGCTTATAGAGCGTCTACCGGAAGTCAGGACCAATAACAGCGTGGCTGGTAAGACACAAGCTGACATATCAGTTGACTGGCGACTGGAGCACTTCCGTGCAACGGAGGATTTGAGGCTATGTGATACTCCATTTCGCTTCTTTAGCGGTGGTAATGTTGCATTCGCTAGGAAGTGGCTTGAACGTGCGGGTTGGTTCGACGAGGAATTCACTCATTGGGGTGGAGAAGACAATGAATTTGGCTACCGTTTGTACCGTGAAGGCTGCTTCTTTAGAGCGGTTTGGGGTGCTATGGCATACCACCAGGAGCCACCTGGAAAAGAGAATGAAACGGACCGGGCAGAGGGGAAAAAGATCACTATTAATATAGTGAAAGAAAAGGTTCCTTATTTTTATAGAAAGCCTGCGCCGTTAAATAGTTCTTCTATTCATAATCGCCCATTGGTTTCTATATATATTCCGGCATACAACTGTGCAGAAAGCATTGTGCGATGCGTTGACAGTGCGCTTAATCAGACGATTGTGGATCTTGAGGTCTGTATTTGCAACGATGGATCAACAGATAACACGTTGGAAATCTTGCAGAAGAACTATAGCGCTAATCCAAGAGTAAGATATGTCACGAAGAAAAATGGGGGCATTGGCGCTGCATCTAATTCTGCAGTGAAAATGGCACGTGGATATTACATTGGACAGCTTGATTCTGATGATTATCTTGAGCCTGATGCGGTGGAGATATGTCTTAGAGAGTTCCTTGCCGATCGACGCTTGGCCTGCGTTTATACAACAAATCGTAATGTAAAACCTGACGGGACATTGATTGCCAAGGGGTATAACTGGCCGGTATTTTCTCGTGAGAAATTAACAACAGCCATGATTGCTCATCACTTTCGCATGTTTACCGCGAGAGCCTGGAATCTTACCTTAGGATTTGATCAAGAAATTACAAATGCGGTTGATTATGATATGTATCTGAAGCTCAGCGAGGTCGGACCATTCAAGCATGTCAATAAAATTAGTTATAATCGAGCTCTACATGGAGAAAATACTTCGATTAAAAAGTTAGATCAGCAAAAAATAAATCACTTTCTGGTGGTGAATAGCTCATTACGGAGACAGCGGAACGCTGATTACAATTATTCTCCTGTCGAAGGTGATGGTGTTGCATCTAGAAAGTATCTCTTTAAGAGGGTGTAAATGAAAATTAGTGCTATTGTAAATTGTTTTAATGAAGAAGACTTTATATATTATTCTCTAGGATCTATATATAAAAATGTCGATGAAATAGTTGTTGTGGATAATAAATCCGAGGATAGAACTCCTGAAATAATTGCGAATTTCATCGCAAAAAATGATAATGAAAGAAAGGTTAAGTTTTTTCCCTTACAGTCGAGAATGCAGTTGGCTGCAGTTAGGAATTTTGCTTTAAGTAAATCATCTAATGAATGGACCATTAAATGGGATGGCGATTTTTGTGCTTTCGATAGTAATGATGAACTTGCGCAAAAATGTGCGGCATTTTCGAACCTGATTGATATAGTCAAGCAAAAGTCAGATATCTACGATTTTTTTCTTCTCTATAGTTTGAATGTTTGTGGTGACATTTATCACTATGACTCAACAAGGAAGTATTTAGGCTTAAGTGGTGACTCTTTCATTGGTAAGAGAAGCTGTATTAAATATGATGTAAACGAAAAATATGGAGACGTGGGTATTCTTAGGAGGCCTGATGGCACTAGTCCAAGAATGATGTATTTAAATAATCCAGATGTAAATGACATGTACTTCTTACACTTCTATGGTGTGAAGGATGATCGTTACCTTCTGTACAGACGATTCTTGTCTGAATACCAAGTATGGATTGCAAATAATGAAATGATTGACTTTTGGGAGTGGATGTCTGTAGTGAAAAACTATGACTCATCCTCTGGAGTTTCTTATGTGCGAAAAAAAATGTTGGAGAACATGATAAAGCACAACATAAATCTTCCAAAAATTATTAATCCTATTATTGAAAATCCAAGGTATCTTATAAGATACGAAAATGAGATCGTATCCGATAGAATTTCTTTCTTTTAACTCTAAAGGGTAATTTATGTTTCTTATCACAATGGCTGGACTAAGTAGTCGCTTTAAAAAAGCAGGCTATTCTCTGCCTAAATATGCTTTGGAATACAAGGGTGTTACCATCTTTGAATGGGCGGTTAGGTCATTTGAAAAATACTTTGAGGATGAGTTATTTGTTTTTGTTCTGCGTCCAGATTATTTTGCCGCTGCATTTGTAGAAGATTCAGTAAGAAAACTTGGCGTAAAAAAATATAAAATAATCAAATTAGATCGAGACACCAGGGGGCAGGCGGAGACTGCCTATCTCGCATTGAAAGAATTCAATGAAGACTTCCCTGTGACGATTTTTAATATAGATACCATTCGCTATGGATATATAAAGCCAGAATTTCTGTCAAATTGCGATGGTTATCTGGAGGTATTCCGCGGTGAAGGCGATCACTGGTCTTTTGTTGAGCCTGGACCTGATTTTACAGTAACGCGAACCACAGAGAAAGAGCGAATATCTGATTTGTGCAGCGATGGACTTTATTATTTCAAGAGTCATATTGAATTTTGCGGAATTTTCGAAGATGCACTGAATGCGGGTGAGGAAACTAAGGGTGAGTTTTATATTGCGCCTTTATATAATAAAATGATTAAAAAAGGGTTGAAAATCAACTATGATATTATTGATGCCGATCAGATTGATTTTTGTGGCACTCCTGCAGAATACGAGATTCTTCTGAGAGAGAAGTGATTTTAATATGAAAAGAATAATCATGGATCTGGATGACACCATTTGTAGTACATTAAATGGTGATTATGGAAATTCTTTACCAAAACATGATGTAATTGATCGAATGAAAGATTTTAAGGCCATGGGCTTTGAAATCGTTATATGTACCAGTAGAAATATGAGAACATATTCTGGCAACATAGGCAAGATTAATGCAAATACTTTGCCAGTAATTATAGATTGGTTAAATAGGCATGAAGTTCCTTATGATGAAATCTACACCGGAAAACCGTGGTGTGGAACAGAAGGCTTTTATGTTGATGATAGGGCTGTCAGACCGAATGAGTTTGCGAGCATGTCTATAGCCGATATCAAGAATATGCTGGGAATGAAAGAATGATTGTTATCAATTCTGCTGCTTATGTGATCCCTGAGTTCAGGAATGAGTTGGGCTTGATTCCGCCATGTTTACTTCCTTTGGGGAATAAAAAGCTGCTGGAACATCAGGTCCAAGAGCTACGTCGTTTCAAAGACGAGAAAATTATTGTCTCGTTGCCTGCGAACTACGAATTGACACTAGATGAGCAGCAGCTGATGCAATCCTTGAGAGTCGAGGTGATTGCTGTTCCTGAAGATTTCTCACTTGCAGAAGCGTTAACATATGTGTTGAATGTGGCATCTGTCGAAGGCAAAACGTTGAGATTGCTACATGGTGATACTTTAATATCAACCGGTTTAGATGAGGTTGCTGTTGGCCAATCTGCCGGGGATTATGATTGGGAGATCGAATCTCCCGCTGAAAATAGCATTGAGGCTACGCTGGTGTGGTCTGGATTTTTCTCATTTTCTGATCAACGTGAATTTTTGCGTGCATTGGCATCAAGTCGTAGAAACTTCGTGCATGCAGTAAGAGAATACGGGAATAAAAATAAATTGAAGGCCATTGCTTGTGAGAAATGGTTCGATCTTGGGCATGTGAATACATATTTCTCATCGCGCTCTAGAATAACAACTCAACGTTCATTTAATTCTTTGAAGATTGTGGATGGCGTTCTATATAAAACAGGCGAGCCGGTAAAAAAAATAGAAGCAGAAGAGAATTGGTTTAAAAATGTCCCGTTGAACATAAAAAAATATACTCCTCATCTTTTAAGCTCCGGTATTTTAGAGAGCGGTGCAAGATTTTACGCGTTAGAGTATTTGCCCTATCTTCCTTTGAATGAGTTATTTGTTCATGGACGAAATTCAGTAGATTTCTGGATAAAAAAATTTAAATTGCTAAAGAAATTTTTTGAAGATGCTAGAGAGGGCGATTTTAATAATTTTGATTATTTTGATGTTTTAAAGAAAGAGGCTCTTGCTCTCTACCAGAGTAAAACAATTGAGCGCTTAAGATTGTTTGAGCATGAAACGGGATTTTCTAGTAATACTGTTTTATCTTTGCATAATGGTAGACCTTTAACTGCTTCTGGAATTGCTGAAGATTGTATCCATCTGACGCTTCAAAGGTCTTTGGTACCTGCAATATTGCATGGGGATTTGTGTTTTAGCAATATTTTGTTTGATTCTCGTTCAAGTAGTTTAAAGGTCATTGATCCCCGTGGGTTGAGCTTTGGTGGTGATTTAACTATTTTCGGTGATCAGAAATATGATCTGGCAAAATTGACCCATTCAATAATAGGTTTGTATGATTTTATAATTGCCGGCCGGTACCAGATTGATGTTGACTCAGATGGGTTTGATTGCATTAAATTTGATATTGATAATCGAGTTAAATTAATCCAGGATAAGTTTTTCGATTTTTCTTTTATAGAAGGAGAATCAGTGATTGATATTTTGCCTTTGGTGGTGCTATTGTTTATTTCAATGCTTCCTTTGCATGCTGATAATCCTAGTCGTCAGAAGGCTATGCTACTTAACGCAGTTAGATTGTATAAAGAGTTTTTACTAAATAAATAATGATATGATTGTTCTTAAATTTGAAGAGGTAAAAGAAATATTTGCTGATTACAACATATTTCTTACAAATTCCGGTGCGGGGAGAATTAATGATAAAAAGGAAGTTTTCTTTCCAGATGTTTTTCGTATAGAAGAGGGATGTGCTTTTCTTTCGGGGGATAGATTCGCGTCGCTGGGATTTATGAGTTATTCTTGGTCAAGTTTGGTTGATTATGTAACTGTTGGACGTTATTGCTCAATCGCTGGAGGGCTTAAGTTTTCAGGAGTTCGACATCCGATCGAAGCTGTAACCACATCTCCATTTGTTTACGACAAAAATTTTTCCATGGTCGCTAGTGGAATTGAAAAATTTGACTGTTCATTTCCTGCTATTTTTAATAAGCAACCAAGAAGAGAGATTGTTATTAATAACGATGTTTGGATCGGCAGCAATGTATGGTTAGCTCGTGGAATTAATATTGGGACTGGTGCAGTTATTGCTGCAGAGTCCGTTGTTACTAAGGATGTCGAACCCTATGCAATTTATGGGGGTAACCCTGCTAAATTAATAAGATATCGGTTCGATGAAGAAGTTATAGAGGGGTTGTTAGAATCAAAATGGTGGGATATGCATCCGTCTATTATTTCGGCATTGAATATGCGTAATCCTATTACCTTTATAGAAGATTTGAAACGTGTTAATTCTGAGAAAATATTTACACCTCGTTCTTTTGGAAATCAAGATATAGTTTGATTTCAAGAGGATGCTAGATTGATGTTTGGTTTTTTACTGTATGGGTAGATGCTTCTTGCATTAAATAGATTGGAATCAATGGTCACCAGCCAGGAGTCGGTGAAAACTATATTTCCACGGGGAGCCTCTATCTGTGCAGTGTTGCTTTTCTCCCTCTGGGGTTGGAAGAAAGTGCTCCATTCTGGAGTTTGCCGGAGAAACCGTGGACACAAAGAGCTTGCTTTTGGCTTGGGCAGGATATAGCGCTTGATAAAGCATTGAAATAATCTGGATTTTGAAAATGAAGATAGCAATTGCGGGTACAGGATACGTCGGCCTCTCCAATGCCATGCTGTTGGCACAGCACCATGAAGTGGTGGCGCTTGATATTGACGAGCGTAAAGTAGCTCTGCTCAATGACAGGAAGTCTCCCATTGTAGATGCAGAGATTCAGAGTTTCCTGGCGGAAAAAAAGCTGAACTTCCGTGCCACGCTGAATAAGCAGGATGCTTATGCTGGCGCGGACTTTGTCATCATCGCCACGCCTACGGATTACGATCCGCAAACGCAGTACTTCAATACCAAGTCGGTGGAGTCGGTGGCACGAGAGGTGATGGCAATCAATCCGGATGCGGTGATGGTGATCAAATCTACGGTACCAGTTGGCTTTACCAAGCGCCTGAAGGAACAACTGGGTAGTGAGAACATCGTTTTCTCGCCAGAGTTTTTGCGTGAAGGCAAGGCCCTTTATGACAACCTTCATCCCAGCCGCATTGTGGTGGGGGAGCGTTCCGAGCGTGGTCAACAGTTTGCCGATCTGCTGTGTGAAGGCGCCATCAAAAGAGATGTGCAGGTATTGCTGACGGATAGCACCGAGGCCGAGGCCATCAAGCTGTTTGCCAATACCTATCTGGCGATGCGCGTCGCATATTTCAATGAACTGGATACCTATGCGGCCGTGCATGGGCTGGATACGCGCCAGATCATTGAAGGCGTCAGTCTCGACTCACGCATTGGCGGGCACTACAACAATCCTTCGTTTGGTTACGGTGGTTACTGCCTTCCCAAGGACACCAAGCAGTTGCTGGCCAACTATGCTGATGTTCCGCAGAGCCTGATGCATGCGATTGTGGAATCGAACCGCACGCGAAAGGATTTTGTGGCGGACGATATTTTGAAGCGCAGTCCCAAGGTGGTGGGTATCTACCGCCTGGTGATGAAAGCTGGCTCGGACAATTTCCGTGCTTCTTCCGTCCAGGGGGTGATGAAGCGCCTCAAGGCCAAGGGTGTGGAGGTGGTGGTGTATGAGCCGGTATTGGATGCGCCAGAATTTTTTAATTCGCGCGTGGTGCGTGATTTGGCAGAGTTCAAACGCATATCCGACGTGATTGTGGCCAACCGGGCGGTGCCAGAAATTGCGGATGTGGCTGACAAGGTGTACACACGCGATTTATTTGGCGGTGATGCTTGAATTTTGTTTTGATCATTAATCAGTTATGAAAATCAAAAAAGCAGTATTTCCGGTAGCCGGTATGGGCACACGGTTTTTACCTGCCACCAAGGCCAGCCCCAAAGAAATGCTGCCCGTGGTCGATAAACCGCTGATTCAGTACGCGGTGGAAGAAGCATGGGCCGCAGGCATTAAAGAAATGGTGTTTGTGACCGGGCGCAGCAAGCGCAGCATCGAAGACCATTTTGATATGGCCTATGAGCTGGAAAACGAGCTGGAGCGCCGTGGCAAGCATGAAATGCTGAACTTTGTGCGCACACTGATGCCTGCGGATATGAAATGCGTGTTCATTCGCCAGGCAGAGGCGCTGGGTTTGGGGCACGCTGTGCTATGCGCTCAGCCAGTGGTGGGTAACGAGCCATTTGCGGTGCTGCTGGCTGATGACTTGCTGGATGGTGAGCCTGCGGTGATGCGCCAGATGGTGGATGTGTATGACTACTACAAGTGCTCGGTGTTGGGGGTGCAGCAGGTGCCGCGCGAGGACACGCGCAGCTATGGCATTGTGGCCAGCAAGCCCCTGAAAGAAGATTTAGAGGCTGTGCACGCCATTGTGGAAAAGCCCAAGCCGGAAGATGCGCCATCTACCTTGGCTGTGGTGGGGCGCTATGTGCTGACGCCGCGCATCTTCCACCACTTGGCCCACTTGGGTAAGGGAGCAGGGGGTGAGATTCAGCTAACTGATGGAATTGCTGCGCTGATGGCTGAAGAGCAGGTGCTGGCCTATCGTTATCATGGCAAGCGCTATGACTGCGGTAGCAAGATGGGCTACCTGGAAGCCACACTGGCCATGGCACGCAAGCACCCAGAAGTAGGCCAGCAGTTTGAGCAGCTGCTGCTGGCGGAAGCTGCACGCATTCAGCCACGCGAAGTGCTGCCCACCATGCTGGAAACCACGGTGTAAACCACAGAAAAGGACTGGCTGTGATTGCCACAGAAGCCAACTGGCCCCTTTTGCAGACACAGGCACAGGCCTGCCAGAGCAGCTTGCAACTGCGCGATGTGCTGCAAGCCCCTGCACGCTTTGAGCGCATGGCTCTAAATGCACCGCATATGCTGGTGGATTTCTCTAAAAACCTGATTGATGACGCGGCCCTGTCTGGTCTGCTGGGTCTGGTAGAGCGCAGTGGCTTGGCCGCCAGGCGTCAGGCCCTGCTGGCGGGTGAAGTGGTGAACCATACAGAGCAGCGCCCGGCCTTGCATGCCGTGCTGCGCCAGCGCTATGCAGGCAATGCGGGGGGGGATGCGGCTGGGCAAGATGCTGTGTGTGCAGGCCTGCACCAGATGCTGGGTTTAGCCCAGCGGCTGCGTGCCAGTGGGCAGATACAGCATGTGGTGCATATTGGCATTGGTGGCTCTGGCCTGGGGCCAGAGCTGCTGCTGCAGGCATTGCAGCCCTGGTGTGATGGGCCGCAGGTGCGCGTGGTCTCTAACATGGATGGGCATGACCTGCACCAGGCCCTGCAGGGGCTGCACCCTGCCACGACCTTGTTTGTGGTGGCTTCCAAGTCCTGGAGCACGGCTGAAACCCAGCGCAACCTGCACTCTGCCCAGCAGTGGTTTGCCCAGCAGGGCGGCAGCAACTGGCCTGCACATTTTGTGGCGATCACTGCGCGCACACAGGCGGCATATGCTGCTGGCTTTACGCAGGTGCTGCATATGCCGGAAGGCATAGGCGGGCGGTTTTCTGTGTGGTCTGCCGTGGGCTTGCCGGTGGCTTTGGCTGTGGGCCGTGAGGTGTTTGAAGCCCTGCTGCAAGGCGGTGCCGCCATGGATGCACACTTTGAGCAAGCCCCGTTGCAGCGCAACGTGCCTGTGTGGCTGGGCATGCTGGATGTGTGGTACAGCAGCCTGATGCAGGTGCCTGCACGCTGCGTAGCGCCTTACCACCATGGTCTGCGCCGCCTGCCTGCCTATTTGCAGCAGCTGGAAATGGAAAGCAATGGCAAGCGCGTGCGTGAAGATGGCAGTCCTGTAAACATGCCCACCACTGGCATGGTGTGGGGGGAGCCTGGCAGCAACGGGCAGCATGCGTTTTTTCAGTGGCTGCACCAGGGCAGCCAGTGGGTGCCGGTGGAGTTTCTGGCTGTGCGCCAGCCCGCCCACCCGTTTGAAGAGCACCATGAATGCCTGCTGGCCAATGCGCTGGCGCATGTGCAGGCTTGGGCTAGCAGGGATGCGCGGGTGCGTGTGCTGCAGTTGCCGGTAAATGGGGGCACGTACTTGGCCAAAAGCCTGGGCCTGCAGATGGCGCGTGGCGAGTTTGTGACATGCCATGACTCAGACGACTGGTCACACCCCTTAAAAATTGAACGCCAGGTAAGACCATTGCTGGAGGATACGTCTTTGGTTGCGACGACTTCAAGCTGGCTCAGAATGCGTGACGATGGGGTGTTCTATGCATGGCTGGTACACCCTTTGCTGCGTTTTAACCCTTCTTCGCCTTTATTTAGAAGGGAGCAGGTTTTAAAGCGTATGGGTGCTTGGGATATGGTGCGCACCGGCGCAGATAGCGAATTTCATGCACGCCTGAAGCTGGTGTTTGGAGCCGCTGCGATTAAAGATATTCAGCAGCCCTTGGCACTGGGGGCACATCGTGAAGGCTCTTTAATGACGTCAGGAGATACGGGCTATAGCGCTGCAGGTTTTTCTGGTACGCGGCTGGCCTATTTAGAAGCGTGGGCTGAGTGGTATATCGAGTGCTTGCGCCAGGGGAAGACACCAGCTTTGCCATGTGACTTGCGACAGTGGGTAGGGTGCAGGCCTTTTGTAGTACCGGGTGAAATTGCTGTGCCAGAGCGGGCTCTGCAAGCAGCATTGGCGGTGTTATCAAAATGAAATCATGGATTTGTGGGTGCTGGTGGTTGCACAGATTAGGGCTGTTGGAAGCTTTGCTGCCAGGCCGCCTGCGCTATTTGCCAATGGCCGTCGTGCAAGCGGAGGCTTTTGCTGGCTGGGGCGTCAAGCGCAGTGGACGCATGGCACGCAGGGCTGCCCATTGGCGCGGACTGCCAGCGCTCACGCTGGAAGATGGATTCGTACGCTCCTTTGGCACAGGGACATATTCGCCCGGCCTGTCTTTGGTGGTAGACGATGCAGGCATTTACTACGACTGCACCCAGCCCAGCGCACTGGAGCAATTGCTGGCAAGCCCCATGGATGTGCTGGCAGGCCCTGGCTGCAATGCAGTGCAGGCGCGTGCGGCTTTGCTGCAGGCCGGCCTGAGCAAATACAACCATGCGCCAGATCTGCCGCCAGATGCCTTGCGTGCGGGTGATGTGCAGCGTGTGCTGGTGGTGGACCAGACGGCGGGAGATATGAGCGTGGCACTGGGTGGCGCCAGTGCGCATAGCTTTGCAGACATGCTGCAGGCCGCGCTGGATGAAAACCCGCAGGCGACCATCTATGTCAAAACCCACCCGGAAGTAAGCAGTGGCCGCAAGGGTGGCTACCTGACCGCTGTGCAGAACAGTGAACGCGTGGTGGTGTTGCGCGAGGCGGTGAATCCACTCTCCCTCATCCAGCAGATGAGCAAGGTGTATGTGGTCAGCTCCACCATGGGTTTTGAGGCTTTGCTGGCAGGCAAGCCTGTGACTTGCTTTGGTGTGCCCTGGTACGCAGGCTGGGGTGTGACGGATGACCGCCAGCCCAATCACCCCGCCATGCAGCGGCGCGCTGTGGGTACAGGCCGCAGGCGCAGTGTGGATGAGCTGTTTGCGGCAGCCTATCTGCACTACACACGTTACTTAAACCCCTATACCCACCAGCGTGGCGAAATCACGGATGTGATGCGCTGGCTGGTGCAACAAAAGCAGGTGGCACAGCGCTATGCCGGGCGCATGATTTGCGTGGGCTTTCGGCGCTGGAAGGCGGCGAACTTGCGGCCTATGCTGTCGCTGTACCCAGAGAAGGTGCTATTTGTCAAAAACGCGGCAGAGGCTGCTGCGCTGCAGCCTGTGAAAGACGACTGCCTGGTGTGCTGGGGCCGTGTGCCGCCCGCAGGTGTGCAGGAGCTGGCTGAGCAAGCTGGGATGCGCCTGCTGCGCATGGAAGATGGCTTTGTGCGCTCTGTAGGCCTGGGCTCTGACCTGATACCGCCCCAGTCTTTTGTGCTGGATGCCAAGGGTATTTACTTTGACCCCGGCCAACCCTCAGAGCTGGAAGATTTGCTCAACCACCGTGAATGCACGGCGCACGACGTGGAGCGTGCACGCAAGGTGCGTGAATGCATCGTGCAGCACCGGCTGACCAAGTACAACCTGGAACCCAATACCCCTGTGCAGTGGCGCAGTGCCGGGCGGCAGGTGGTGCTGGTGCCGGGCCAGGTGGAAGATGACGCATCCATTCGCTTTGGCTGCGATGTGGAACGGGGCGTGCATACCAATCTGGGGCTGCTGCAGGCAGCACGGGCGCAGTTTCCAGATGCTTTTATTGTTTATAAGCCGCACCCGGATGTAGCCAGTGGCAACCGTAAAGGGCGGCTGGCTTTGCAGCAGGCCATGCACTATGCGGATGCGGTGGAAACACAGGCATCGGTGGTGAGCTGTGTAGAGGCCTGTGATGTGGTGGTCACCATGACATCGCTGACCGGCTTTGATGCCCTGTTGCGCGGCAAGCGGGTGGTGGTGCATGGCAGGCCGTTTTATGCAGGCTGGGGCCTGACGGAAGACGTGCTGCCCGTGCCCCGGCGCTTGCGCACGCGCAGCCTGGATGAACTGGTGTATTGCGCCCTGATTGCCTACCCGCTGTATTGGGACCCAGTGCTCAAGGGCTACACCAGCTGCGAGGCCGTGCTGGAGCAATTGCGCCAGCGGCGCGATGCTTTGGCAAGCAGTGGCAAGCTGCAGCAGTTGCGCGTGGGCTATGTGGCGCGGCAGTGGCGCAAGTTGAAGGTGCTATGCCAAGCACTTTATTAACATAAGTTAAATAAGGTGCAGAGGCAGGTGCTGGAATATGGGGCATAGCTGCTACGGTACTAGAGCCCTGCTTTTTATTTGGTAGAGAATGTGAGAAATGCTCTGATTTTGCCAGCTAGGCAAGCAGAGCTTTTCTTTGTTAAGGACATGAGTGCAATCAATGGGTAAGCCGAGCTTTGCTGGCAAAAGAGTGTTGTTGTTGCAGGGGCCAGTAGGCCCCTTTTTCTGGAACTTGGCTAAGGATTTGCGCGGCAGAGGTGCGCAGGTGTTCAAGTTCAACTTCAACGCTGGCGACTGGCTGTTCTACCCCAGGGGCGCGCAAAGCTACCGTGGCAGCCTGCAGGGCTGGCCTGCCACCTTGCGGGCCTTTATGCAGGCACAGGCCATTGATGTGGTGCTGGTGTTTGGTGACTGCCGTCCTGTGCACGCCTGTGTGCGTGATTTGTGTACCCAGCTGGGCTGTGCATTGGGGGTCTTTGAAGAAGGCTATCTGCGCCCGGACTATGTGACCTTTGAGCCGTTTGGCGTGAATGGGCATTCCGTGTTTGGGCAAGATCTGCAGGAATGGCTGTTTGCACGCACGCTGCTGGATGCCGCCCCTGCTCGAAAAACAAAGGCTGCAGAGTCTGAGGCATTGCACACGGTGAAAGTAGGCAATACCTACTGGCATGCAGCCATGTGGGGCATGGCCTATTTTTTTGCGGCCTGGCTGGGGCAGAAGTGCTGGAACAATGGCCTGCACCACCGCCCCATGACGGTGGCTGATGCACCGTACTGGTGGCTGTCTTTTGGGCGCAAGGCCTGGTACAAGATCAAGGAAAGCGGTATTGAGGCGCAGCTGTGCAGCACCTGGCACAAGAATTTTTTCCTGGTGCCGCTGCAGGTGTACAACGATGCACAGATCAGCGTGCATTCAGACTTTGCCTCCGTCTGTGAGTTTATGAATCTGGTAATGCGCTCCTACGCCCGGGCATTGCAAGCAGAGCGAGACGGCCAGATGCCTGAAGGTGGGCAGTCTCTGGAGCATACGCGCCTGGTGTTCAAGCACCACCCCATGGACCGCGGGCACCGCCACTATGGCAAGGTGCTGAAGCTGCTGGCCCAGCGCTATGGGCTGCAGGAGCAGGTGCGCTACATCCATGACCAGCATTTGCCCTCATTGCTCAAAGCTGCGCGTGGGGTGGTAGTGGTGAACAGCACGGTGGGCCTGTCAGCGCTGGGGCATGGTGCACCAGTCAAAGTGTGTGGCGCGGCGTTGTATGACATGCCGGAGCTGACGTACCAGGGCAAGCTGCGCAGCTTCTGGCACCTGGCGCATACAGCAGCGCCTGAGCCTGATTTGGTGCTGCGCTTTAAGCAGGCACTGGTGAGCCGCACGCAGCTCAACGGCAGTTTTTACCGAAAAATTGCCCAGGCCCCTTGGAAGTGCGGTGTGTTTTTGAATGGGCAGATGGCGCAGCGCCTGTGGCCTGAAACGGTGAACACAACGCAGGGAGTCGCCACCACAAAAAGTACAGTCAAAGCACATTCACGTGCGCGTAAGAAGCAGTCACGCACTGCTTCACGCCGCAGCAATTCATGAGCACTTTTATGCAAAAGTCTGCAGCACAGCGCCTGGTGCTGTTTGTGGGTGGTTTTGATCCGCGAGGTGCTGCTTACTACCACCGGCTGATGCGCCAGCAGGCGCAGTTGCAGTCGGCGGTGGTGGGTGCTGCCTACCAGATAGGGCCACGTGAGCGATGGCCAGCGGGTGAGCAAGCAGACTTGCCACATGCGGCATGGCGCGTATCCAGCGCCCAGGGGCAATCTGCAGACTATGTGTTTTATGACTGGTCAGATGTGGTGCGAAGCCACTGGCCCAAAAGCCGCTGGGCGGTGGCCAGCCAGGCGCTGAAGACTTACGCATTGGTCTGGAAAGAGCGGCGCTGCTTGGGGCCCTTGCACCAGCAGACGCCTTACACGCTGTGGACGCTGGCTTATCCACTGGTGTATGGCTTGCTGTTCGTCTTGTTTGCCGTGCTGGCAGCATGGGGCGCTGTGCAGCTGCTACCACAAATAGCCAGCACAGCCAGCCTGGTGTGGAATGTGTTGGCTGCCGTACTGACAGCGCTGGCGGTGCTTGGGCTGGGGTGGAAGCTGGATGGGGTGCTGCATGTCTCGTGGATCATGCGGATCATGAATTTTGCGCGTGAGGCTGCAGAGAGCAACGGCGTGCCTGCGCTGCAGCAGCGCCATGCAGCCACAGCCAAGGTGCTGGCAGAGGAACTGGCTGCACACCCCGAGCGGGAATTGCTGGTGGTGGGGTTTAGTGTGGGCAGTGCCATGGCCGTGGATTTGCTGCACAGCTTGCAGCAGCAATTGACGCAGGAGCAATGGCAGCGGGTGCGACTGGTGACGCTGGGAAATTGCATTCCACTGTTCAGCCTGATGCCCCAAGCCACGCAGATGCGCCAGCATTTGCTTGATCTGGCGCAGGACGCCAACTGGTTTTGGGTGGATATTTCATCTCCGGGGGACAGCGTGAGTTTTGGCATGTGCGACTTGATGCGCTTAAGCCTGCGCGAGAGCTATCTGCCAAAGTCACAGCCCCTGCACAACCCGCAGTGCATGTGCACGCCGCGGTTTCACAAGCTGTTCAAGCCTGACACTTACCGCTGGCTGCGCCGCAATAAGATGCGCATGCATTTTCAATATTTGATGGCTGCACAGTTGCGTGGTGGTTATGACTATTTCGCCATGCTCACGCATGCTGGCCCTGTAGAAGACTTTGTTCGAAAAAGATTGTTGAGATGAGCCGTTTTTGCCCCGTTTACCCCAAGCCTCGTCCTGAGCAGGCATCCAAGCTGAGCATGTTCTGGCATGCGCGCCGTTCTTGGATGGACGCGCTGTATGAGCGCAGCTACCACATGCAGATGGGTGAGGTGCACCTGCCCAGCCTGGATCTGTACATGCTCAATGACCCTGAACAGGTCAAGCGCGTGATGCAGACCGAGGCGGCCAACTTCCCTAAAAGCCAGCTGCTGCATGAAGCGCTGGAGCCTTTGCTGGGTGAGAGCATCTTCACCACCAATGGCGCGCAATGGCAGCGCCAGCGCAGCATGATGAACCCCGCGTTTGAGCAGGCACGGCTGAATGTGGCTTTCCCGCGCATGCTGGAGGCCTCACAGGCTTTGCTCCAGCGGCTGCAGGCCATGGCTGATGGCAAGCCACATGACATTGAAGTGGAGATGACGCATGTGACGGCAGACATCATCTTCCGCACGATTTTCTCGGAGCCCATGCAGGGGCCGGATGCGCTGAGGATCTTCAAGGCGTTTGCGCGTTATCAGGCATTGGCCCCCAAGCTGATGCTGCCCGCGCTGTTTGGCATGCGTTGGGCAGCGCTGCCATGGAACCGTTGGCGCAGTAACCAGGCAGCCAAGGAAATTCGCAGCCTGCTTAGCGCCATGGTGCTGCCCCGTTATGAAGCCCACCAGCGTGGCGAGGTGGATGAAGAGCCCAAAGATATTCTTGCGGCCTTTATGCAGGCCAAAGATCCGCAGACAGGCCAGCCGTTTGACTTTGAAGAGCTGGTGAACCAGGTGGCCATGCTGTTTCTGGCGGGGCATGAGACTTCAGCCAGTGCGCTGACATGGGCCTGCTATCTGCTCTCCATGGACCAGGAGGTGCAGACCCGTGCACGGGCCCAGATTGATGAGGTGCTGGCACAGCGCCAGCCGGAGCAGCGCGATATGAAAGACTTGCCGCTGGTGTGGAACATCTTCCGCGAGGCATTGCGGCTGTTTCCACCCGTGGGCTTCTTCGCGCGTGAAAGTGCCCAGACGTGCCCGATCCGCAACAAGCAGGTCAAGGCAGGCAGCACGGTGGTGGTGGCCCCCTGGCTGATGCAGCGCCACAGAAAGTGGTGGAAGGAGCCTGATGCGTTTGACCCAGACCGCTTTGACCGCGAAGAAAGCAAGGCTGCACTTAAGCATGCCTATTTTCCTTTCAGCATGGGCCCACGGGTGTGCCTGGGGGCTGCGTTTGCACTGCAGGAGGCCGTGCTGATTTTGAGCATGCTGCTCAGAGATTTTGAAATATTGCCTGTGGATGAACACGAGCCCCAGCCGGTGGGGCGGCTTACGATTCGATCAGCCAATGGGGTGATGGTGCGTTTGAAGCAAAGGGCTGCAGTGTGAAGGAACGTTTGGCAGGTTTTTTATTGATGTGTGCCATTGTTCCCTTGGCGATTCTGGGTTACTTGCTGCTGTGGTGGGTTGGCTTGTTTGGAAAAACTGATCGAGGCCGTGCAGGGGTGCGAGCCTTGGACCATTTTGTGAATGCCACGCTATTTAATGGGTATGCATGGGAGAGCGTCTCCTCCCACGCCTGGCGCGAGCGCGACAAACAATGGGCCAAGGCAGTGATCTGGGTAACAGACCTTTTCCAGAAAGACCATTGCATGCGATCGAATAAGCGAGAGCAGCGGATTGTGGATCTGGTGCTGAAAAAAGGGCTGGACAAGCGAACGATTGATTGAGCGCCAGTGATTCGTTCTCCCGCCTGCCTTTGCTCCTTCCCCCACTGGGGGAGGGAATAGAGGCGGGAGAGGTGAATCCTTTCCCCTCTGGCTTGCTCTCCTTCCCCCTCTGGGGGAAGGCAGGGATGGGGGCCTGCCAGGCTTGATCCATGCAGCCGTGGCGCTGCATGATAGCCACCAGTTTTCATCATGAAAAATGCCTCTAGCGCCCATGCAGCAAGCGCTGGCAGCTATGAATTTGGTATGAACTCCCTCTCCCGCTTGCGGGAGAGGGCAGGGGTGAGGGAGCTTCTTCCTTTTCTGGCGGCCCCCACCCCCACCCTCCCCCAGCGGGGGAGGGAACAGAAGTGAGGGAAGGAGGGCTGTGCAGGGAGGCCGTCACCCAACCATTAACAGACAGCTTCTGCGCTGGCCAGCTGGTGCGCCATCCACAAAATGGCCTGTATGGGTGATTTTTTATGGGTCTGGCAGATCTGCTGAAGCAAATCCGTATGCACCATGCGAATTTCCACCGGAATATGTGAAATATTCAGCAATTTCGCCAGTGCAAAGCGGTGCTGACCACCCTGGAGTTTGAAGATGTTGCCACGGCGATCAATGGCAATACCAATTTCTCTGTCTGGCTGCTGAGCGCTGCGCTGGCTGATCTGCGCATTACTCAATAAACCGTGGTTTTGAATGGATAGATACAGTTGCTGGAAGCGTTCAAAATAGGCATCAATGGCTGTGGTGCTATCCAGCAGTACATGCTGTTTTTTAATCGGTTTGCCTTTGCTAAGGGCTGTGCTGAAGTATTGGTAGGCTTTGGTGCTTTGGTAGTTCCAGTCAGCAGCGAGGAGTTCTTTCGCATGCCGGTATGCCAGTATGTTTTCCACTGGGTGGCTGATGGAAAGCAGATCTTGATTACTCAAAAAATAATCGCTGGTGTGCAAGTGCTGTGCATTGCATTGCACCCAGTCGTGCATGGCGTGTTCTATGCGCTGTACGGGGAGCTGAATAATAAGTTTTTGTTTGAAAAAATACTGTGCATACAGCGGGTGCAGAGAAAAAGCGCTGCCTTGATGTATGAGCTGGAGATGGTGTTTGAAAAAAGCAGGGAAAGTAATAAAGTTGCCAAGCAGTCTTTGAGTTTTTTTGGCAATGTAGATTTGTTTTTTTCTGGTTTCTATATCTTCGGGGCTAATTTTAGAGGAGGCTATTTTTTCCATTGGTTTTTAATAAGCCCTTGTTTTCTTTATTAATTATTTAAAAGACTGGGCTAGAATCAGCAATCTTTCGATCATAACTGCACTTGCGCTGCCTGCAGGTGCTCAAGCTGCAACCCTCATGGCTGAACTTACCTTCCTCTGGCACGACTACGAAACCTTTGGTGCCAATCCGCGTTATGACCGTCCCGCGCAGTTTGCGGCGATTCGCACCGACATGGACCTCAACGAGGTGGGCGAGCCCATCATGCGGTACTGCCAGCCAGCGCCGGACTATCTGCCCAGCCCCGAGTCCTGCCTGATCACCGGCATTACCCCCCAGCAGGCGCTGGAGCAGGGCGTGCCAGAAGACGTGTTTGCGCGTGAGATTGAGGCGGCCTTCAGCCAGCCGGGCACGGTGGGCGTGGGCTACAACACGATTCGCTTTGACGATGAGGTGACGCGTTTTCTGTTCTGGCGCAATCTGATCGACCCCTATGCGCGCGAATGGCAGAACGAATGCAGCCGCTGGGATTTGCTGGATGTGGTGCGCATGGTCTATGCGCTGCGCCCGGATGGGATTGAGTGGCCTGTCAAGGAAGATGGCAGCCCGTCTTTCAAGCTCGAAGACCTGGCACGCGCCAACGGCCTGGGGCATGAGCAGGCCCATGATGCCTTGAGCGATGTGCGCGCCACGATTGCGCTGGCAAGGCTGATCAAGCAAAAGCACCCCAAGCTGTTTGAGTTTGCCTTCGCGCTGCGCAAAAAAGACCGTGTGCTGCATGAGATGGGGTTGCCTGCACAGCAAATCGACGCACGGCCTTTTCTGCATGTCTCCGGCATGATCCGGCCCGAGCGTGGCTGCATTGCCGTGATGTGGCCACTGGCCCAGCACCCTACGAACAAGAACGAGGTGATCTGCTGGGACTTGAATGCAGACCCCAGCGAGCTGGCTGCCATTGATGCGGACACATTGCGCTTGCGCATGTTCACCAGGGCGGCAGATCTGCCCGAGGGTGTCACGCGCCTGCCCATCAAGAGCATTCACATCAACAAGTCGCCCATGGTGGTGCGCAACCTCAAGACGCTGTCGCCCGAGATGGCGGCCAAGTGGGGCATTGACATGAATCTGTGCATTGAGCATGCCGTCAAGGCCCGCGCGCTGCCAGACATGAGCCAGCTGTGGAAGCAGGTGTACAGCAAGCTCGAAGGCCATGGGCCGAACGATGTGGATCAGGACCTGTACAACGGCTTCATCGGCCCGGCCGACCGTCGCAGGCTGAACCAGCTGCGCGAGCTGTCGCCCCAGGAGTTGAGCGTGGACCGCACGGGCTTTGACGATGCACGCCTGCAGGAGCTGGTCTTCCGCTGGCGTGCGCGCAACTGGCCCGACAGTTTGACCGAGCAGGAGCAGGAACGCTGGCAGCTGCACTGCGCAGCAGCCTTGCTGCAAGGCGATGGCGGTGCGCGTACGGTGGAGCAGCTGTTTGCGCAGATTGATGCGCTGTCGGAGACCGTGGAAGACGAGCGCGCCGAAGAGATTCTGGGGGCGCTGTATGACTACGCGGAAGCCATAGTGCCGGAGGCATAGGCGGCGGGCTGGCCCTCACCCCAGCCCTCTCCCACAAGTGGGAGAGGGAGTCACTACGCCAGCACAGGGCGCTTGTTCCCTCTCCCGTTCACGGGAGAGGGTTAGGGTGAGGGGGCTATGAAGCAAAAAGGAGACCGCAGTCTCCTTTTGTTGTGGGCTGGCCCTCACCCCAGCCCTCCCCCAGCGGGGGAGGGAAAGTGGCGCTTATCCCAACCCTCTCCCACAAGTGGGAGAGGGAGTCAATACGCCAGCACAGGGGTGCTAAACATCAGTCGGTGGTGTAGATGCATCGGGCTGGCCCCCACCCCAACCCTCCCCCAGCGGGGGAGGGAAAGTGGCCCTTATCCCAGCCCACTCTCACAAGTGAGAGGGGGAGTCACTACGCCAGCACAGGGGCGCTTGTTCCAGGAGAGAGCGAGGGTGCCTCAACTTCCCTGACTCTCACTCCTTCCCCCTCTGGGGGAAGGCGGGGATGGGGGCAGGGGAGCTAAACACCAGTCGGTGGTGTAGATGCATCGGGCTGGCCCCCACCCCAACCCTCCCCCAGCGGGGGAGGGAAAGTGGCCCTTCC
>NZ_VZOT01000022.1 GCF_008801935.1 Comamonas kerstersii | reverse complement strand
TCTCCACAGGAAATGGAGGCCGTCCTTTGCGACCTTCAGGTGCATATGGCGCAATCAAGTCCACCAACTCTTGCCATGGAACGACTTGCTGCATCTGCTCCAGGAATTCGCGTTTACGTGTTTTTTTGGTGGAAAGGTTCAGGCCAAGATCAAATTGCTGCATAGGCCGGGATGCTGCCGCACCCGGCACGCATGTGCAAGCACATGCGTTGGGGACTTATGCAGAGGTTCCCTAAGCATGCGGCTTAAACAGGAACAGGCCAGTCCAGCGATACCGAGCAGCCGCCCTGCGGCTGGGCCTGCACCTGCCAGCTTGCGCCATGGCGCTGCGTGATCACATCGACCAGCGCCAGCCCGCAGCCCACGCCCTCAAACTCTTGCTCACGGTGCATGCGCTGAAACAGCTCACCCAGTGACTGGGCACGCTCCATGTCAAAACCCGCGCCGTTGTCCTTGACCTGCAGACGCCACCAACCCGGCTCCAGCGCCTGAATGTGTACGCTGACCATGGGCACCGTCGCCTTGGAAGAAAACTTCACGGCGTTGTCCAGCACGGCCTGCATGGCCATTTTTAGCCAGTGCACATCGGCCATGATGAGTGCTGACTGCAGCGCCACTGACCACTGCACACGCGGGTGTTGCTGCTGCACGGGCGGCAGCACCTGGGCCAGCAGCACACCCCAGTCCAACACCTCCAGATGCAGGACTGCACGCATGGCACGCGAGACCTGAGCCATGCCCTCGAGCATGGCAGACATCCGGCGGGCCGACTGGTCCATCATGGTGACGAACTCACGCGCATCGGCAACCGCCTCTGCCGCCTGTGGAGCCTCGGCCGCCAGGTCTTCGACCGCTTCGCGCAGCAGCGGTGCAAACGATGTGACATGCCGCAGCGGTGCGCGCAGATCATGGGCCACTACCCGCATCCAGGCTTCATGGGCACGGTGCAGCCGTTCCAGTTCCTGTTGCTGCTGCACCAGCATGGCCTGCGCTTCTTGCAGTGTTGCAGGCTGAAGGATGTGGTCGTTCGGCATGTGCAGGCCTTTCTGCCTTAAGACTTGGCTTGTTTGGCGGGACGCTTCCAGTTCGCAATGGACACCTGCTTGCCGCGAGCCACAGTCAGGGCTCCGGCTTCCGTATTTTTGGTGATGGTCGAGCCACCACCAATCGTGCCACCAGCACCCAGCGTCACGGGTGCCACCAGTACACAATTGCTGCCCACATGTACATCCGCCTCGATCACCGTCCGGTGCTTGTTGGCACCATCATAGTTGGCAGTAATCGAGCCTGCACCATAGTTCACACGCTCGCCCACAGTGGCATCGCCCAGATAGGCCAGATGGTTGGCCTTGGCACCATCGGCCAGGGTGGAGTTTTTCACTTCCACAAAGTTGCCAATGTGCACTTCCTTACCCAGCTGTGCACCGGGGCGCAGGCGGGCGAACGGGCCAATCAGCGCACCTTCGCCCACACTGGCGCCCAGCTTTTCACCGTCAATATGGGTAAAGGGGTGAATCACCGCACCTGCGGCAATCGTTGCATTGCTGATGTGGCAGTAGGCACCGATGCGTGCCCCTTCACCAATTTCTACACGGCCTGTAAAGATGCAGCCCACATCAATTTCTACGTCCTGGGCACAGACCAGTTCAGCAGGGTTGCCGCGCACATCGTCACGCAGGTCAAAACGTGCGGGATCCGCCAGACGCACGCCCTGCTCCATGAGCCTGCGCGCCTGACGCAGCTGGTGGGCACGCTCCAGCTCTGCCAGCTGCAGGGGGCTGTTCACACCTGCCACCTGCACTTCATCGCTGATGCGGTGGGCTACCACCTCCACGCCATCGGCCACCGCCATGGCGACGATGTCGGTCAGGTAGTACTCGCCCTGGGCATTATTGTTGTTGAGTTTAGAGAGCCACTGTGCCAGCTGCTTGGCAGGCACAGCCATGATGCCGCTGTAGATCTCGTTGATGGCGCGTTCTTCCGGGCTAGCATCTTTTTGCTCCACGATGCGCTGCACCGTGCCCTGGGCATTGCGCACGATGCGGCCATAGCCCATGGGGTTGTCCAGCGTCACGGTCAGCAATGCCATGCGTGTGCCAGCAGCGGCCGTCACCAGATCCTGCAAGATGGCCGCCTGCGTCAGCGGCACATCACCAGAGAGCACTACCACCATGCCGTCATCTGCCAGCACAGGCACGGCCTGCTGCACGGCATGGCCTGTACCCAGCTGGGGCTCCTGGCGCACAAACTTCAGATCCAGCACATCTGCACTGCGCCCCTGCGCAACCGCCGCTTCCACCTCCTGTGCACCATGGCCGGTAATCACTACCGCAGAGCGTGCCTGCAGCTGTGCAGCCGTATCCAGCACATGCTGCAGCAGCGCACGCCCAGCCAGCTTTTGCAACACCTTGGGGGTCTTGCTTTTCATGCGTGTGCCCTTGCCGGCAGCCATGATGACGATATCGAGAGGAAGTGCGTTCTGAGACATAAGCAATCTATAAGAGTTGTCCCGCCGGGCTGGCGTCATGGGCAGGGATTATCTCGCGCTCTGCCCGCCACCGCGTGCAGCGCACATACCTGAGCGAGCCGTGGGGCAGGCACGACACCCACGCCTCCTAAGCATTGATGTGCATCAGAGCCTCTGAGGAGACCTGCTTACACGCACGGATGCCACATTACCCTTGCATCGCCGAGACAACATGCATACCAGCTATACCTCTGGAGGAAATCACCATGACCTTTATGCCGTGGTCCAGCGCGCTCATGCTGGGAATTCCGTACATTGATGCGCAGCACCAGACACTGGTGGGCCTGATCAACACCCTGCACGACGAGGTGGGCAACCCCATCCCCAACCGTGCAGTGATCGGCCAGGTGCTCGAAGGACTGGTGGATTACTCCCACAACCACTTCATCGAAGAGGAAGTCCTGTTCCAGCGCCACGGCTATCCCCAGATGCAGGAGCACATGGCCGAACATGCCCAGTTCACCGCCCAGGCCATGAACTGGCTGCTGCGCTTTGAAGCTGGCGAAGAGGTGGCTTTAGAAGCCATGGAGTTTTTGAAGAACTGGCTGCTGCACCACATTCTGGAAGAAGACCGTGCCTACGTTCCCTTCTTCCAGAACATCCTGGGCAGCAAGCCCCCTGAGGACAGCAGCGCCCTGCCTGCCAGCAATGAGGGCTGAACGCCGCTGCTACATGGCGCCAGCTGGCGGCATTCCTTCATCTGCATGCTTTTCGTACAAGGTATTTGCCCCTTCAGGCAGCAGCTCAATACGCGCCTGCAGACCGGGGATGGCATCCATCAGCGCTGCCTCTGCCCTTTCGCGCCAGTGCGCGGCCTGAAACAGGCTCCAGCTGCCCGGCACATGCAGGTGCAGATCCACAAAGCAGCGCTCCCCCGCCTGACGGGTGTGCATACCGTCAAAACTGATGCTGGCTCCGGTCTCTGACTTGGCTGCCAGCACCTGCTGTGCCAGCACCGCTTCCATGACCTGTAGCTGCTGCGGCTCCATGGCCACGTCCATCAAGCCCTGCGACGAGCGCCACACCAGCTGCCAGCCATGCCACATGATGTTCAGGCCCACCAGCAGACCCACGACCGCGTCCACCCACACCCAGCCAGTGAGCTCGGCCAGCAGCAAACCTACCACCACCCCGACCGAGGTGTAGACGTCCGTCATCAGGTGCTTGGCATCCCCCTCGAGCGCCAGTGAGCGATAGGTGCGCGCACTACGGAACATCACCCAGGCCAGCGCCCCATTGAGCACCGTACTCAGCAAAGACAGCCCCATGCCCCAGTCCAGCTGTTCGAGCGGCTGCGGGTGCAGCAGCCGGTCCACACTGAACCAGACAATGGCCACGCTGGCGCCCATGACCAGCAACCCCTCAAAGCCTGCCGAAAAATACTCGGCCTTGTAGTGCCCGTAAGGATGGTCTTCATCTGCAGGCCGCTGCGCAATCGTGACCATGGCCAGCGCGAACATGGAGCCCGCCAGATTCACAAACGACTCCAGCGCATCCGACAGCAAGCCCACCGACCCCGTCAGCCACCACGCCAGCATCTTGAGCACGATGGTGATAACCGCCACCACCACCGACACCCGCAGCAGGTTGCGCGGCGTCAGCCAGTGGGCAGCATCACGGTCAGCAGAAATCGAAGCATGAGACATAAGCGTTCTGCCGGATGGCGGCAGTCATACAAAGCAGATGGAGCGTTTGTAGCGCATTCATGCCGCAGTGTCTTGGCATGGGGCATGGCAGTTGTCTCGGCTGTGTTTCAGCCATATAAAAACAGGAGCTATCAGCGCTTGCTGAATAAGGCTTAAAGGTCTTTTTTATCTTTATTTTTTGGACCTGCTTTTCTTTGGGCAAGCCAAGGGAAGCAGGTCGATGGCCGGACTGAGGGCCGACTCCCTGCCTCACCACAAACACAGCGCCCACACAAAAGCACAATGACCCCATCCCCCCTTCCCCCAACGGGGGAAGGGGAGCAATTCCTCCCTCACCCCAGCCCTCTCCCGCAAGCGGGAGAGGGGGCAGAAAAGTGAAAAACGCTTCCAAGAAAATAGCTTACAGCGCTTGCTACATCTGCGTTTAAGCCATATGTCATTCAGAAGTCTTGCGACTGGTGCGCCCCCATTCCCTTCTACCTGCGCCGAGGCGCGCAGCCTGTGGGGTGGCGTGTGCGCCGAAGGACGCACACGCTTCGTCAACTGACTCGCCGCAGCTGTTTGAGCGGAACGACGAAGGAGTGCAGCGAGTTTTGCGGCGCACCCCACTGGCGAGCACCGCAGGTTGCCCGGAGCGCAGCGCAGGGACGCAGGTAGCAGGGTCGCCTTTGCTTTGCTTACTTTCCTTTGGCGAGACAAAGGAAAGTAAGTCGGCTGTCGGGCCGAGACCCGACTTCCTCCCTCACTACAAGCACACCGCACAAATCAGAAAAAGAAAAGCCCCTCTCCCAACCTCTCCCCAAAGGGGCGAGGAGCAAATACAAAGCACAAAAAAAATAGCTGCTAACGCCCGTCCCACAAGCGCTAGCAGCCATTTTTACCAATAACTTTTGAAAAGTTATTTACAGCACCCGGGCCCGCACACTCTTGCCTTTCACCCGCCCGTTATTGAGCTTGGCGCAAGCCTGCGCTGCAATGCGGCGATCCACCGCCACATAGGTGGAAAAGTCATTCACGCTGATCTTGCCAATCTGGTCCTTGGCATAGCCAAAGTCGGCGCACATGGCGCCCATCACGTCGCCGGCACGGATTTTTTCCTTGCGGCCGCCAATGATCTGGATGGTCATCATGGGGGGCAGCAGTGCACCGCCGGGGGCAGGTGTCAGCTCGCTCACCTCAAACCATTCGGAGGGGCGCTCCTGCAACTGCTCGATCTTGGCGACATGGGGCATTTCGTCCATGGCAACCAGGTTCAGCGCCAGGCCTTCAGCATCACCTCGGCCGGTGCGGCCAATGCGGTGGATGTGCACTTCCGAGTCAGGCGTCACATCCACATTGATGACGCAGGCCAGATTGGCAATATCCAGACCGCGCGCAGCGACGTCGGTGGCGACCAGTACGGAACAGCTGCCATTGGCAAACTGCACCAGCACTTCGTCGCGTTCGCGCTGTTCCAGCTCGCCAAACAGCGCCAGCGCGCTGATGCCTTGCGCCTGCAAGGCAGCGACCACCTCACGGCATTGCTGCTTGGTATTGCAAAAGGCAATGGCGGAGGTCGGGCGAAAGTGCGCCAGCATCTGAGCGACCACGTCGAGCTTTTGCTTGGCAGGCACTTCGTACCAGCGTTGTGCAATCTTGGCCGTGCTGTGCTGGGCTGCGACCTTGACCATCTCGGGCTCGCGCATGAAACGCTGGGCCAGGGCGGCAATGTCATCCGGGTAGGTGGCCGAGAACAGCAGGGTCTGGCGCTGGGCGGGGCAACGCTCGATCACGGTGGCAATGTCAGCGTAAAAGCCCATGTCCAGCATGCGATCGGCTTCGTCCAGCACCAGGGTCTGGATGTTGGAGATATCGAGCGCGCCACGGTCCATCAGGTCCATCACGCGGCCGGGGGTACCGACCACGATGTGTGCCCCGTTTTCCAGGCTGGCAATCTGGTTGCGCGTGGGCACACCACCGTACACCGTCACCACCTTGATGTTCTCCTGCGCACGGGCCAGACGGCGAATTTCGGTGGCCACCTGGTCCGCCAGTTCACGTGTGGGGCACAACACCAGACCCTGCACGGCAAACCAGCGCTGGTTCAGGCGCTCCAGCAGGGGCAGGCCAAAGGCCGCCGTCTTGCCGCTGCCGGTGCTGGCCTGGGCAATCAGGTCTTTGCCTGCCAGCGTCAGAGGCAGGCTGGCAACCTGAATGGGCGTCATCTGCTCGTAGCCCAGCGCCTGGAGGTTGTTCAGGGTCGCAGGGTGGAGCGTGAGCGAGGAAAACGCCGTATCAGCGGCTGCGCCTGTGGCGCTGGAAGAGGTAGTCATAGCTGCGCATTATCCGGGGCGGCGTTCAGCCTTGTAGCTGCTCGGCTATCCCGGCGCTGCTGCTCACGCCACTGGCCTGGTGCCTCGCCCTGCCACTGACTAAAGGCACGGATAAAGCTTTTTTCATTGCGAAAGCCGCAGGCCAGCGCCACGCGCTTGAGGGGCATGTCTGTGCGCTGCAGCAGATGCAGGGCGCGGTGGCGGCGCACATCGTCCTTGAGCTGCTGCAGACTGCTGCCCTGCTGCTGCAGCTGCCGGTGCAGGCTGCGCGGCGCAATGTGCAGCAGCTGCGCCAGACTGGCCGCCGTGTGCGCGCACTGCGGGTGGGCCGCCAACGCCTGGCGCACACGCTGCACCAGCGGCTGGGCCGGCCGGTAGGGCTTGACCTGTATGGGCAGCGCACGCTGCAGCATGGTGTTGAGTGCGGCTTCATCCCGCAGCACGGGTAGCTGCAGCCAGTGCGCGTCCAGCTCCAGCGTGGCGATGGCTGCCTCAAAGCGCACTGGGGCATCAAACAGCAAGTCGTACACCTCGCGGTGCGCAGGGACAGGAAACGGGAAGCTGGCCTGCAGCAAAGGGATGCGTGTGTCGATCAACCAACTCGCAAAGCCATGCAGATTGCGCAGCACAGAGACCATGCAGAACTCCTGCAGCTCGCCCAGATCGCGCTGGTGCTGCAGACGGATGGTGGCCAGTGGCCCATCCACCTGCAGAGATAGGGTGATGTCTTCCGTCAGCAGCCCATGGTGGCGACACCAGCGCGCCATGGCCAGCCCGAGAGACGGGCTGCTGATGCTGGCACGTGCCAGCATGCCGTAGCTGCCCCAGGGCAGACGGCGGCTGAACCAGCCCAGGCCTTCATCGTCCAGCTCGCGCATGGCATGGTCGCACAGCAGCTCCATCTGCAAGGCGGTGATACGTGCCTGAGGGTCTTGAAGCTGGGCTGGCGCAATTTGTGCCACCTGCAAGGCAGGCTCTGCCGCCAATCCGCGCTGTGCATAGGCCTGCACCACGGCTTGCACAAATGCCATGGGTGTATGTGCGGGGTGGCTTGCAGCGGCAGACAGAACCAGCTGGGGCGTAGACATATGGCAATTATTGCAACCTGTGTGACTGCTTCTGTATCAGGCTGCGCCCTAGGATGCAGAAACAAAAAAGCGGTGCCTTCCTGTGAAAGCACCGCTCTTACTCATAGCCTTCAGACCTTTACACCATGCCTGAACGCCTTGCTTGCTGCACCATGCGCTCAGCTGTTTTTGGCAGCGCGATAAGACGCGGCCGCACGCTTGGAGACATTCAGGCGCTTGGTCAGCGAAACTTCTGCCAGATCCAGCTCGCTCACCGTGGCACGCAGTACCTCGTCGTTGATGCGGTGGGCATGGCGCTCCGCGTACAGCGTGTCACGCTCCACCTTCAGGCACTTCAGGCGCAATTCCATTTCACGGATATAGCGCTGGCGGCGTTCTTCCACCACTTCTTCGGTTTCTTCCGTACCCGTCTTGTTCAGGTTTTCTTCCAGCAGCTCAATGCGGCTGCGGTATTCCTGAATGATGCGCCCCACCACTTCCTGGTACTGCGCCACCCATTGCTCGTCGTGCGACTGCTTGTCTTCTTCGCTCAGCGTCAGGCTGGTAATCGCTGCCTTGCAGGCGGCCAGACGGGCAGCGCGCTCTTCCTGCTGCTGCTCCGTGTCTTCATGCTTGGGCATAAAACGCAGAATCAGTGGCAAGGAAATGGCACCCAGGATCAGGGTCAGCAAGATCACGCCAGTTGCCAGAAAGATCAGCATATGGCGTGCGGGGAAGGCATCGCCAGAGGGCAGCACCATGGGGATGGACAGGGCACCGGCCAGCGTCACAGCCCCGCGGATACCTGCCATGGTGGTGGCCAGATTCAGCAGGTGGGAGGGCTTGTCCGTCACCCTGCCCTCGTTATGCGCCTTGCGCAGCGAGCGCACCACAGCCACCGTCACCCAGGCCCAGCGCACCGCCAGCAGCGCTACGGTAATGACCAGCACGTAGAGCAGCAGCTTCCACCAGTCGGGGCCAGCGTCCATGAGGCTGTGGCCAATGATGGAAGGCAGCTGCAGCCCCAGCAGCAGGAAGATAGCGCCGTTGAACGCGGCTTCCATGATGCTCCAGATGCCTTCGGTCTGCATGCGCTCCGAGATGAAATTGCCACGCCCCAGGTCCGCGAAGTTGGTCGTGATACCCGCCGCAACAGCAGCCAAAATGCCGGAAACACCGATCTTTTCACCCACGATGTAGGACGCAAAGGGCAGCAGCAGCAAGAGCAGCACCATCTGGGTCGCTGCCACATCGCCCACACGGCGGGTGACGATGTCACGCGCATGGCTGAAGCCCCAGCCCATGAGCGCACCCAGGCCCAGTCCGCCTACAGCCATCCAGGTGAAGTCCTTGGCGACATCACTCCAGGAGAACAGACCGGTGAGGGTGGCGGCCACGGCGAACTTCAGCGCCACCAGACCCGACGCATCGTTGAGCAGCGACTCGCCTTCGAGCATGTGCATGGTCTTGTGCGGCATGCCCAGATTGCGCGTGATGGCCGACACAGCCACGGCGTCGGTGGGCGAAACCACGGCAGCCAGGGCAAAAGCCACCGTCAACGGCATGCTGGGAATCATCCAGTGGATGAGATAGCCCAGACCCAGCACCGTAATAAACACCAGACCAAAGGCCAGCAGCAAAATGGGCTTGGCCATGGCGAAGAATTCGCGTTTGGGTATCCGCCAGCCGTCGGCAAACAGCAGTGGTGGAATGAACAGCAGCAGGAACAGCTCGGGATCAAACGCGATATGCAGACCCTTTTGCGGCCAGGCGATCAAGGCACCGATGCCGATCTGAATCAGGGGAAGAGGAATCCCGCGCACGTAACGCGCGGCAATGCCGGTCACAGCCCCAAGCATCAGGACCAGCAAAACGATTTCAACGGTGTGCATGCTGCATTCTTCAGTAGCTTCTCGCGCGCGAGTTTCAGCCGTATACAAAAACCACGGACCAATCTCGGGATAAGTCCCGAACGGCAGGCATCATGCACCAAAAAACCACCGAAAAACCGGAGCCTGCCGACTATTCACAAGGAGACAATATGAGCGTATTGCGCAGTCAACTCAACCCTCGTTCTGAGGAATTCCAGGCCAATAGCCGTGCAATGCAGGCACTGGTGGAGGATTTGCGTGCACGTTGTGCGCACATCGCCCTGGGTGGGGGCGAAGCCGCCCGCGCCAAGCATGTAGCGCGCGGCAAACTGCTACCACGAGATCGCGTGCAGCAGCTGCTGGACCCCGGCACGCCCTTCCTGGAAATTGCGCCGCTGGCCGCGCTGAGCATGTACGACAACGCAGCGCCCGGTGCTGGACTGATTGCCGGTATTGGCCGCGTGGCAGGCGTGGACTGCATGGTGGTGTGCAATGACGCCACCGTCAAAGGCGGCACCTACTACCCCATGACGGTCAAAAAGCACCTGCGTGCCCAGGAAATTGCGCAGCAAAACCGCCTGCCCTGCATTTACCTGGTGGACTCCGGCGGCGCCAATCTGCCCAACCAGGACGACGTTTTCCCGGACCGCGACCACTTTGGCCGCATCTTCTACAACCAGGCCAATATGAGTGCCCAGGGCATTGCCCAGATTGCCGTGGTCATGGGCAGCTGTACCGCCGGTGGCGCCTATGTGCCCGCCATGAGTGATGAATCCATCATCGTGAAAAACCAGGGCACCATCTTTCTGGGCGGCCCGCCGCTGGTGAAGGCAGCTACGGGCGAGGTGGTCAGCGCTGAAGACCTGGGCGGCGGCGATGTGCACACCCGCCTGTCTGGCGTGGCCGACCATCTGGCCGAGAACGACCTGCACGCCCTGGCACTGGCGCGCACCGCCGTGAAAAATTTGAATAAAAACAAACCTGCAGCGCCCGCAGATACTCCGCCAGCAGCTCCACTTTTTGATGCGCAGGAGCTGTACGGCGTCATCCCCACCGACACCCGCAAGCCTTTTGATGTGCGCGAGATCATTGCCCGCATCGTCGACGGCAGCGAGTTCGATGAATTCAAGGCCCGCTTTGGCAGCACCCTGGTCTGCGGCTTTGCACGCATTGAGGGCATGCAGGTCGGCATCATTGCCAACAACGGCATTCTGTTTTCCGAATCAGCCGTCAAGGGCGCACACTTCATTGAGCTGTGCTGCCAGCGCAAGGTGCCGCTGGTCTTCCTGCAGAACATCACCGGCTTCATGGTGGGCCGCAAGTATGAAAACGAAGGCATTGCACGCCACGGTGCCAAGCTGGTCACCGCCGTGGCCACAGCCAGTGTTCCGAAGTTCACCGTGGTGATTGGCGGCAGCTTTGGCGCAGGCAACTACGGCATGTGCGGCCGCGCCTTCAGCCCACGCTTTCTGTGGATGTGGCCCAACGCACGCATCAGCGTGATGGGGGGCGAGCAGGCCGCCAGCGTGCTGGCCACCGTCAAGCGCGATGGCATAGAAGCCAAGGGCGGTCAGTGGAGTGCTGAAGAAGAGGAAAGCTTCAAGGCCCCCATCCGCCAGCAGTACGAAGTGCAGGGCCACCCCTACTACGCCAGCGCCCGCCTGTGGGATGACGGCGTGATCGACCCTGCCGACACCCGCCGCGTGCTGGCGCTGAGCCTGGCCGCCAGCCGCAATGCGCCAATCGAGGACACACGCTTTGGCGTGTTCCGCATGTAATGCAAGGAGGTTGTTGCATGTCCCGCCCTGTCACCCTGACCATGAATGCCGGCGTTGCCACCGTGACGCTGACGCAACCCGAAATCCGCAACGCCTTCAGCGACGAGGTGATTGCCGAAATCACCGCCGCCTTTGAAACCGTGGCTCAGGTCGCCGATGTACGCGCCGTGGTGCTGGCTGCCGAAGGGCCCGCCTTTTGTGCGGGAGCCAATCTGAACTGGATGCGCCGCATGGCGGATTACAGCCGCGAAGAAAACCTGGCCGATGCAGGCAAGCTCGCGCACATGCTGCACACCATTTACACCTGCCCACTGCCCACCATTGCCCGCGTGCAAGGCGATGTCTATGCCGGTGGCATGGGGCTGGTGGCAGCCTGCGATATGGCTGTGGCTGTGAACACGGCCCACTTCTGCCTGAGCGAGGTCAAGATCGGACTGGTGCCCGCCACCATCGCCCCCTATGTGCTGCGCGCCATGGGGCCGCGCGCCGGGCACCGTTACTTTCTGACCGGTGAGCGCTTTGATGCCTCGGAAGCCCTGCGCATGGGCTTTGTTCACCAGGTCGTCACCACCGATGCGCTGGACGATGCTGTGGATCAGCTGCTCAAGCACCTGCTGCAGGCGGGGCCGCAGGCTGTGCAGGCTTGCAAGAAGCTGGTGCTGGACGTGGCCGAGCGCGACGTCAACGCCACACTGATCCGCGACACCGTGGAACGCATTGCCGACATCCGTGCCAGCAGCGAAGGCAAGGAGGGGGTGCAGGCATTCCTCGGCAAACGCAAGCCCAACTGGTTATCGTGAGCGGGTGTTGAACTGCCAAGCCCTTTCCGACCATGAACAGCATCTGGAACGCCATCATTGACTGGCTGCACCGCATAGGCCTGCACCCTGACCCTGACACGGCCGAGCGAGCAGGCAGCGCTGTAGTGGACAGCGCCACCCATGCAGCGCAAGCCGTTGGGCAGGCCGCCAGCGGCATGGACATGGCCAGCCTGCTGGCCCTGGCTGCAGCACTGGGCTGGGCCAGCGGCTTTCGGCTGTACCTGGTGGTGTTTGTGGTCGGGGCGCTCGGCGCTCTGGGCTGGATAGACCTGCCCGGCGGCCTGCATGTGCTGGAACACCCCATGCTACTGATGGCCAGCGGTGGCCTGCTGTTCACGGAGTTCTTTGCCGACAAGATTCCCGGTGTGGACTCGCTGTGGGACATGTTCCAGAGCGTGCTGCGCATTCCTGCTGGTGCTGCGCTGGCAGCCGGTGTCTTTGGGGCAGACAACGCCACCATGGCAACGGTGGCCGCCCTCATGGGTGGCACGCTGGCCGCCACCAGTCAGGCCGCCAAGACCACGACACGCGCCTTGATCAACACCAGCCCGGAGCCCTTCAGCAACGTAGGTGCCAGCCTGGCTGAAGACACCGCCGCCGTCGGTGCTGTCTGGCTGGCACTGGCCAACCCCGCAGTGTTTGCCGTGGTGCTGGTGCTGGCCGTGATTGCGATGTGGATCGTGACCTGGATGCTGTGGCGCTTTCTCAAAGCGGCGATACGCAAGCTCAGAGGCTGGATGTGGGCAACCACTCCCACAGACGTTGAATTACCAAAAACATAGCTGCTAGCGCTTTCTGGATAAGCGCTAGAGGCCAAAAACACTACAAATGGAGACAGGGTATGTTTAAAAAGATTCTGATTGCCAACCGCGGCGACCAGCCGCGTAGCGGCGCAGCGCCGAAGCCACTGGTGGCTGAGGCACATCGCATGGCACGCGCAGCGTGCACAGGCGGTTTTGCCGCGGAGGTAGCCCATGTTTAAAAAAATCCTGATTGCCAACCGCGGCGACCAGCCGCATAGCGGCGCAGCGCCGAAGCCACTGGTGGCTGAGGCACATCGCATGGCACGCGCAGCGTGCACAGGCGGTTTTGCCGCGGAGGTAGCCCATGTTTAAAAAAATCCTGATTGCCAACCGCGGCGAAATCGCCTGCCGTGTGGCAGCGACTGCCAAGCGCCTCGGCATCCAAACCGTCGCGGTCTACTCCGATGCCGACGCACAGGCCAAGCATGTCGCAGCCTGCGATGAAGCCGTGCACATTGGCGGCAACGCCCCCAAAGACAGTTACTTGCGCTGGGAACGTATCCTTGACGCCGCCCAGCAAACTGGCGCGCAAGCCATTCACCCCGGCTATGGGTTTTTGAGCGAAAACGAAGACTTTGCCAATGCCTGCGCGCAGGCAGGGCTGGTCTTTATTGGGCCACCCGCCAGCGCCATCCGCGCCATGGGGCTGAAGGCCGAATCCAAGCAGCTCATGGAAAAAGCCGGCGTGCCGCTGGTGCCCGGCTACCACGGCACGGACCAGAACCCCGAGCTGCTGCAAAGCGAGGCTGACCGCATTGGCTACCCCGTGCTGATCAAAGCCAGCGCTGGTGGCGGCGGCAAGGGCATGCGCCTGGTCGAAAAGCGCGAAGACTTTGCCGCAGCCCTTGCCAGCTGCCAGCGCGAGGCCATCAACAGCTTTGGCAACGATGCCGTGCTGATCGAGAAATACGTGCAGCGCCCGCGCCATATTGAGATTCAGGTCTTTGGCGACACACAGGGCAACGTGGTCTACCTGTTTGAGCGCGACTGCTCCGTGCAGCGCCGCCACCAAAAGGTGCTGGAAGAAGCACCCGCCCCCGGCATGACGCCTGCGCTGCGCCAGAAGATGGGCGAAGCCGCCGTGGCCGCCGCCAGGGCCGTGGGCTATGTGGGCGCGGGCACGGTGGAATTCATCGTCGAGCAGCCCGGCGGCTATGACCAGCCTGAGGCCATGCAGTTTTACTTCATGGAGATGAACACGCGGCTGCAGGTCGAGCACCCCGTGACCGAAGCCATCACCGGCCAGGACCTGGTGGAGTGGCAGCTGCGCGTGGCGGCTGGCCAGCCCCTGCCCAAGCGCCAGGATGAGCTGCAGATCATCGGCCACGCCATCGAAGCACGCATTTGTGCAGAGAACCCCGACAACGGCTTTTTGCCCGCGACTGGCACGCTGCACGTCTACCGCAAGCCCACCTGCAGCAGCTTTGCTATCAGCGATGTGCGTGTGGACGATGGTGTGCGCGAAGGCGACGCCATCAGCCCGTTTTACGACAGCATGATTGCCAAACTCATCGTGCATGGCGACACGCGCGAGCAAGCCCTGGCTCGGCTGGATGCGGCACTGGCGCAGACGCAGATCGTGGGTCTGTCCAGCAATGTGCAGTTTCTGCGCCATGTGGTGAAAAGCGAGGCCTTTGCACAGGCCAAGCTGGATACGGCATTGATCGAACGTGAAAAGGCGGTGCTGTTTCAGCAGACCGCCGTTCCCACGCCGCTGGCCGTCGCCATTGCCGTGGCCCAGCAGTTGCAGGCCGAGCAGGCACTGGAAACGGCTGATCCATTCAGCCACCGTGACGGCTGGCACAGCCATGGCACGGTGCACCGCAGCTTTACCTTTGTGCAGGACAGCGCCACCATCCAGGCCGTGTTGACCTATGGTCGCCACGGTGCGCTGCAACTGCAGGTCGGGAACGTAGCAGCCCCTCTGCACTGGCAGCCCCAAGGCGATGGCCTGCTGGTGGAGTTTGCCGGAGCGCGCAGCACTGCCCAGGTGCATGTGACTGGCGAAGCGCGCCATATCTTTACCCCGCGCGGGGCCGCCGTGCTGCAACTGCAGGACCCGCTGGCCCATGCAGGCGCTGGCCACAGCGAAGGCGGACGCCTCACGGCCCCCATGCCCGGCAAGCTGGTGTCATTTGCAGTCAAGGCAGGCGACGCCGTCACCAAGGGGCAGGCCCTGGCCGTGATGGAGGCCATGAAGATGGAACACACCATCGCAGCCCCCGCCGATGGTGTGGTGCAGGAGCTGCTGTATGCGCCGGGCGACCAAGTCACCGAAGGTGCCGAACTGATCCGCATTGAAGCCAATGCTTAACCACGTCGCCTGCAGTAATCGCCACCTCAAAGCCCGCGTACAGGCTTTGGGAAGGCTAGCGCCGTAAAACAGTCAGTGAAAAGGTAACTTATCTGACGCGCAAGACATGCCGCCAGTCCTAGCATGGCTCCCGCACCCTCAGTGGTGCACCTTCATTTTGCTAGGACTAGGAATATTTATGGCATCTACTCCTGCCCCGGAAACAGGCCCAATCACCTCCAAGCCGGAGCCTGAATCCACCAAAAAACTGACCTACCTGCTCATTGCGTTGGCGGCGTATGCGATTGTGCTGGCACTGCCGCAACCAGCGGGGCTCACCAGTTCCGGTCAGGTAGCGCTGGGCCTACTGGTGCTGGTAGTGATTTTGTGGATCAGTGAGTGCGTCTCGCCAGCCAACAGTGCAGTGATTTTGACGGGTGCTGCCGTCCTAGGGTTGATGGGCACCACCATCACCGAAGGTGGCAAGGTACTGACCTCCTCCACCGCATTGGGCACCATGCTCACGGGATTTTCATCCACTGCCGTGTTGCTGGTGGCTGCCGCTTTGTTTCTGGCGGTTGCACTCAAGCACACGGGCTTAGACAAACGCATTGCGCTGCTTGTGATGAGCCGCATTGGGGTGTCTCCCGCACGGTTGATTCTGGGGGCCATGATCGTGGGCTTTGTGCTGGCTTTGTTCATCCCCTCCGCCACGGCCCGCGTGGGTGCAGTGATCCCCATCATGATCGGCATCACGGCGGCGTTGGGCTTAGCAGCGAACAGTTCACTGGGCACTGCATTAATGATTGTGACGGCCTGTGCTTGCTCGATCTTCAATATCGGTATCAAAACAGGCGCTGCACAAAACATCATCAGCCTGAACTTTATGCAACAGGCTTTTGGTCAAACCATCACTTGGAGCCAATGGTTTATCACCGCACTGCCCTTCACCATCGGTATGTGTGTGGTGTTGTTTTTCACTGCGCTGTGGCTGCTCAAGCCCAAGGTACCTTCTGGCGAAGATATGGCATCTCAACTGCGCCATCAGTTGGCAGAACTAGGCCCCGTCACCGCAGCAGAAAAACGCCTGATTGCAGTAGCCGCCTTGCTGTTGGTGATGTGGTCCAGCGAAGGTGTTTTGCACACCTTTGATACCACCACGACCACCCAAATCGGCATTGCCATTTTGCTGATGCCCAAGATTGGTGTGATGCACTGGTCTCAGGCAGAAAAGCTGGTGCCTTGGGGCACGATTGTGCTGTTTGCCGCATCTATCTCGCTGGGCAACTTACTCTCCAATACGGGGGCTGCGGCATGGCTGGCTGACCAAACACTGGGCAAGATGGGGCTGGCTGCATTGCCCGTGATCATGGTGATCGCCTCGCTTTCCCTGTTTAGCATCATCTTGCACCTAGGCTTTGCGTCCGCCACTGGATTGGCCAGTACGCTGATCCCCATCATGATTGCCTTCACGCAAACGCTGCCCGTCAGCCCTGAGACGGCCTTTGGTATCGTGATGATTCAAAGCTTTGTGGTGTCCTTTGGTTTCATCTTGCCCACCAATGCACCGCAAAACATGCTGTGCTACGGAACGAATGCGTTCACCGTAGACCAGTTTGCCAAGGTCGGCATCATCGTCACACTGGCGGGACTGGGCTTGATTTTGTTGCTGTCAGCCACGTTGTGGCCTGCCATGGGGGTGCTGTAAATGGGCGCACATATTGGAATCATTGGCGCGGGCCAAGTCGGCGCCGCAGCGGGCTATTTACTTTCAGCCACGCCTGGTATCAGCAGCATCGTACTGGTGGACCAAAACACGGCACGCGCTGCTGGTGAGGCAGCAGACATTGGCCATGCAGCGGCATTTGGCGCATCTGCACGCATCAGCGAAGGCTCTTATGCAGACCTCGCCGGTGCAGCGGTCGTGGTGATCACTGCAGGCGCTAGCCTCAAGCCGGGGCAGACACGGCTTGAGCTGTTACAGCAAAATCTCAAACTCACCGACAGCATCATTGCGCAGGTGCTGAAGGTGGCACCCGACACGGTACTGCTGTTTGCCACCAACCCCGTCGATGTCATGCCTGCGATTGCCGTACACCGCTATGGCCTACCGCCTGCACGCGCGATTGGCACAGGCTGTGCGCTGGACTCCATCCGCTTTCGCGACCAACTGGCCGACTATCTGGGCGTTGCACCACCTGCCATCCATGCCTATGTCCTGGGTGAGCATGGTGACTCCTCCGTCCCCAGTTGGAGCAGTGCTTGGGTCGCAGGGATGCCAGTGACTGCGTTTGCAGCCAAACTTGGCCGCCCCATTGATGCAGCCATGCAAATCAAAATTGCCGAAGATGTGCGTACCTCGGCTTACCGCATCAAAGAGGGCAAGGGCGTTTCTAACTTCGGTATTGGCGGCTGCATCGCCCGCTTGGTCAAAGCCATCGTGGCCGATGAGCATTCCGTATTTGCTGTTTCTACTTGCATGCACGAGCTATTAGGTGTGCGTGACACCTGTATCTCTCTGCCCCACTTGATCAGTGCACGTGGTGCTACAACGCCCTTGTTACCGGTGCTTGACGCTTCAGAAACCGAAGCATTGCGTCACAGCGCGCAGCTGCTTTCAACCACTATTGCCAATGGGCTTGAGTTGCTTTAACGGCCACACACTCCCCTACAAGCCAGCCTGTGAGGCTGGCTTTTTCACGCGGACTGCACCCATCAGCATGAGTGCCATCTTGAGATAAAAATCCTTTTGCAAGGCTTGATACATAAGCGTTAATAGCTCTCCTTTTTTAAAACCATGTACCAACTTGACTGACTACCTACTCACCAACCGTTAGGCTGTGCCCATGAAAGTTACTTTTTGCTGCACGGGCACCAAGCCCGAACCTTGGTTGGACGGACTGCGCTCGGCCTTGCCCGGCGCAGAAGTAAGTGTGTGGGAGCCTGGTGCCCCCCAAGCGGATTACGCTGTAGTCTGGGCTCCGCCTCAACAATTCATGGATGAACAGTCAAAGCTCAAAGCCCTGTTCAACATCGGCGCTGGGGTAGATGGGCTGATGAAACTGCGTCTACCACCCAATGCCAAGGTAGTACGACTGGACGATGCGGGCATGTCGGTGCAAATGGCTGAATACGTCACACAAGCTGTTATCCGCCACTTCCGCGAACTGGATGGTTATGAATCTGATATGCGCCAAGGCCAGTGGAAATTCCGCAAACCCCACATGCGCGCAGACTTTCCCGTGGGCATCATGGGGCTGGGTGTGCTGGGTGAGCGTGTGGCAAAGGCGCTGAGTGTGTTTGAGTTTCCGGTACGCGGCTGGAGCCGCTCTCCCAAGCAAATCGACGGCATACACACCTTCAGTGGCAACGAGGGGTTTAACGATTTTCTGCATGGGACACGCATTTTGGTGAACCTGCTGCCGCTGACGCCAGAGACCGAGAACATCATCAACCGCAGCACCTTGCAGCAGTTGCTACCCGGTGCTTACGTGATCAACGTGGCACGCGGCGCACATCTGGTAGATGAGGATTTGATTGCCATGATTGAACAAGGCCATGTGGCAGGAGCGACGTTGGATGTATTCCGCACAGAGCCGCTGCCCGCCGACCACCCATTCTGGAAGATCCCGCAGATCACCCTGACGCCCCACACTTCAGCCCGCACCCTGCGGGACGAAAGCATTGCGCAAATCGCAGGCAAAGTTGCCGCCATGAGCCGTGGCGAAGCCGTCAAAGGCATGGTCGATCCACAGCGCGGGTATTGAAGATGCGAACGCGCACTGCGCCGACCCAATCCCGCAGAATGCGCGTTTTGCCCTTTCGCCTGTTTGTCCGATGAATGTCCTGCTGCAGGAGCGTGCCAAAGCGCCTCCACCCACCACCGAAAAACTGAAGACCGCACTGGCCTGGTGCTGGCTGTTCATGCCGCTGCTGTGGATGTGGCCCAATGCCCGCAGCGCGTCAGAAGTCGTGGTGTCGGCCCTGCTGCTGATGTGCGCATTGCTGTCGCGCATCACCACACGCCTGGTGACGGTGCTCCTGCTGGTGGTGGGACTGTGCTTTCTGGGCTATTTTTTTGCAGTACACAGCCTGCCAGACGAGTTTTTCTGGCAGTCCATTTTGGGCTCTAACGCCGGTGAGGCCGTGGAATATGTCCAGTCTTACCGCGCAACTGACGCTGCACTGTTGCTGGCCTGGGCGCTGCCAGCGCTGCTGGCAATTCGCCATTTGTGGCGCCTGCCCCGCCCCTTGCAAAGCAAGAAAATTCGTGTGCTGGCCTGGGTGACACTGGGAATTTGGGCCATCTGGATCTGCGTCAGCTTTTTCAAAGGCTATGACGTCTACAAGTTCTTCAGCCGTGCAGGCCGTATCTACCCGTTCATGATGGTGGAGTCCTGGGAGCGCTATGAAAAAAATGCGCAGCTGGCCACGCTGACTACTCCAGCCACCCCACCAGAAGCACCACCCATGGTTGATATGCTGGTTGTCGTCATCGGCGAAAGCGCCAGTGCCCACCGCTGGTCGTTGCTGGGCTATGAAGGCAACCCGACCAACGCTGCACTCGCGCCCTGGCAATCTGCGCTGGTGACTTTTCCGCTGACCACCAACGGCAACAACACCGGCAAGACCTTACCTGTCATCGTGGCAGGGCGCTCCCTCCATCCATTGCCTGAGCAAGGCGTCGCTTCCTATATCGATCTGGCAAAGGCCGCCGGCTTCCAGACCAAAGTGTTTGCCAACCAGCAAGCCCCAGGTTTTGCAAATGTGGCACTGCGCCTGCGCTCTGACCTCTACCGCCACCTCCAGGATGGAAAGTTCGATGGAGCCCTGACACCTTGGCTGCAGGAGTCCTTGCAGCAATACGCCAGCAATGCACAGCCACAGATCGTCACACTGCACACCTATGGCAGTCACCCACGCGTGGCCAGACGGTATCCGGAAAGCGCGGCGCTCTGGTCCGATCCGTATGACAACAGCATGCACTACACCAGCCAGCTGCTGGCTGAGTGGATACAGGCGCTGGATCAGCTCCAAGACCGCCGCGTTGCCTTGCTGTATGTCTCTGACCACGGGCAGGACTTCCCGGTCTGTGGGGGCAGCTACGTGCACGGTATTACACGCAGTACCTACGAAGTGCCCTTTCTGCTGTGGGCCAATCAAACCATGCGCCAGCAGTACCCGGCATGGTGGCAGCAATGGCAGCAGCTTGGCCAGCATGCCCTTGATGCACAAGGCGTTCCCCGCTTCAATACCTTGCTGCCTGCACAGCTGATGGCGCAGCTGACAGGCCACCCCTACACACTGCCATCCAGCCAGGGGCTGAGCACCAATGGCGCTTATCCTCCCGCAGAAACAAGCGCTCTTTGCAGCAACTGGTTCCCGCACGTCCAACAGCTGCACCCTGCCGCTGTCCAATGAAGATTGCTTAGAAAAAAGGAGCTCACCATGCCCTACCCCACACGCGTCAAACTGGTGGAAGTTGGCCCCCGCGATGGCCTGCAGAACGAAAAGCAGCCCGTGCCTGCTGCCACCAAGATTGAACTCGTGCACCGCCTGCAGGAAGCAGGTAGCAAAGAGATCGAAGTCACCAGCTTTGTTTCGCCCAAATGGGTGCCGCAGATGGCTGACAACGCCGAAGTCATGAACGGCATCACCCGCCTGCCCGGCGTGCGCTATTCGGTGCTGGTCCCCAATATGAAGGGCTATGAAGCAGCGGTGCTGACCCGACCCGATGAAATCGTGGTCTTTGGCGCAGCCAGCGAAGCCTTCAGCCAGAAGAACATCAACTGCTCCATCGCAGAGAGCATCGAGCGTTTTGCCCCCGTGGTGGAAGCTGCGCGCGCTGCAGGCATCTATGTGCGCGGTGCCATGAGCTGCACCGTAGGCTGCCCGTATGAAGGCGATGTTTCCCCAGAACGCGTGGAGTACCTGGCCCGACTGATGAAAGACATTGGCGTACAGCACATTGGCGTAGCAGACACCATTGGTGTGGGTACGCCCATCAAGGTGCGCAAGGCCATGGAGGCCACGCTCAAGCACTTTGACATCAATGATGTCTCCGGCCACTTCCATGACACCTATGGTCAGGCCCTGGCCAACACCCTGGCGGCCGTCTCCATGGGCGTGTGGCAGTTTGATACCTCGGTGGCGGGCCTTGGCGGCTGCCCCTATGCCAAGGGAGCCACCGGCAATGTGGCGACCGAAGACGTGGTCTACATGCTGCACGGCATGGGCATAGACACCGGTCTGGATCTGGACAAGCTCATTGATGCAGGCGTGTTCATCAGCGATGCGCTGGGCCGCCCCACCCAGTCGCGCGTAGCCAAGGCCATACTGGCCAAACGTGCCAGTGCAGCCCCTTGCGAGGCCGTGTAAATGTGCGGGGCAGAAGTCTTTGCCCTGCCTGAAGGCGTGCAGCGCGTGGCGCGCTATCTGCAGGATGCCAATCACCCGCATACACCGCAAATGCTGGATGGTGCTGCACGCACCTCACAGGAAGCGGCAGAGCAGCTGGGCATTGAAGTCGGACAGGTCGCCAAAAGCGTGGTGTTCAAGCACAAGCCCAGCGGCGGCCATGTACTGGTGATCGCTGCCGGTGACCGCCGCGTGGACGAAAAAAAGGTGGCGGCGCTGGTCGGCAAGACAGGCCGCGCCGATGCAGAGTTTGTCAAAGCACAGACCGGCTTTTCGATTGGCGGCGTCAGCCCTGTGGCACACCTGCATGCCCCCATCACGCTGATTGACGCCAGCCTGTCGCGCTTTGAGTTGCTGTGGGCGGCCGCCGGCCACCCGCATGCGGTGTTCCCACTGACACTGCAGCAGCTGCAAGCCCTTACCGGAGCACCTGTTGTCGATATTGCCCAGGAGCCTGTCGACACGGCTGCGGGACAATCGCAGGCATGATTCCTCCCGCCACCCCTGCCCTGCAGCACAAGCTGCGCACTGTTGCCCCCCTGCTGTGCGCTGAGACTATCCAGCCCATGCCTTCGCCCTGCGTCTCTGTCTGCCGCATGGACGATGCGCAGCAATACTGCCTCGGCTGCCTGCGTACCCTCGATGAACTGCGCGCCTGGGGCAGTGCAGATGACGCCACCAAACGCCAGATCTGGCTGCACATCCGCGAGCGCTGCCAGCCAACGACTTGACGAGATCACAAGGAGACAAGCCATGCACCACATCACCATGTATCTGGATTTTGTGTCGCCCTATGCATGGCTGGCGTTTCAGCAGCTGCCGACTACGCTGCAGGGGCTGAGCTGCCATGTCGAATACCGCCCGGTCCTGCTGGGTGCGCTGCTGCAGCAAAACAGCAACCCCGGCCCCGCAGGCATCCCGGCCAAACGCATATGGACTTACCGCCATGTGCAGTGGCTGGGTCAGCACCTTGGCGTGCCACTGCAGATGCCTGCCCAGCACCCCTTCAACCCTTTGCCACTGCTGCGCCTGGCGCTACAAACTTCGCAGGACGGCAGCATCAACCGCTTTGTGGCAGAAACCATCTTTCGCCATGTCTGGGAAGGTGGAGCAGATGCGCTCGATCCCGAACGTCTGAAGCAGTTACAGCAACGCCTGCAAGCCCAGTTGCGCACCGATGCTGAGGCAAGCGCAGATGCCAAGCGACAACTGCGCAGCAATACCGAGCAGGCCAGCGCACAAGGCGTTTTTGGTGCCCCCGCATTTGCGGTGCATGGCGAAGTCTTCTGGGGCCTGGACAGCCTGCCCATGCTGCGCGACTTGCTCGATGGACATGCATGGTTCCATACAGAGGCCTGGGAAAACGCCAAGTCCATTTCCTCGGGTTTGGCCTGATTTCAGCCATCGCCTTTCGTTCTAGGCATTTTTTGCTGTTTCACATCACAAAATCAACAGCAAGGGTTCGACCTGAATTCGTCAGAGATGCGTCAGTTTGACGCAAGTTCACGTTGGATTAGCGTCAGAAGCTGGTCAGTAGCGACTCCAAGAATGTGTAGGCCGCACATGCGTGCACATAAAACATATTCAGGAGACAAGACATGGCCATTCATGCTGCAAACGGCGCAGGTGCGAAGGGTGCAGCCCCTCGCCCCATGACGTCTGAAGAGCGCAAAGTGATCTTTGCCTCATCCCTTGGTACCGTGTTCGAGTGGTACGACTTTTATCTCTACGGCTCACTCGCAGCCATCATTGCCAAACAATTCTTCAGTGGTCTTGATGCAGGCTCTGCCTTCATCTTTGCGCTGCTGGCATTTGCAGCAGGCTTCATCGTTCGCCCCTTCGGCGCACTGGTGTTTGGGCGCCTTGGAGACATGATCGGTCGCAAATACACCTTCCTGGTGACGATTCTGATCATGGGGATCTCCACCTTCATCGTCGGTATCCTGCCCAACTACGCCACCATCGGTGTCGCAGCCCCCATCATCCTGATGATTCTGCGCATGCTGCAAGGTCTGGCGCTGGGCGGTGAATACGGCGGTGCGGCCACCTATGTGGCAGAGCACGCACCTCACGGCAAACGCGGTGCCTACACCTCCTGGATTCAGACCACAGCCACACTGGGTCTGTTCCTGTCATTGCTGGTGATTCTGGGCACCCGCACCGCGATGGGAGAAGAAAAATTCCAGGACTGGGGCTGGCGTATTCCCTTCCTGGTGTCCATCCTGCTGCTGGCCATCTCGGTCTGGATTCGCATGACGCTGTCTGAGTCGCCTGCCTTCCAGAAGATGAAGGCAGAAGGCAAGACCTCCAAAGCACCGCTGTCCGAATCCTTCGGCCAATGGAAGAACCTCAAGATCGTGCTGCTGGCACTGTTCGGTCTGACTGCTGGCCAGGCCGTGGTCTGGTACACCGGCCAGTTCTACGCACTGTTTTTCCTGACCCAGCAGCTGAAGGTCGATGCGGTCACCGCCAACCTGATGATTGCCGCTGCTCTGCTGATCGCCACCCCCTTCTTTGTGATCTGGGGCACGCTGTCTGACAAGATTGGCCGCAAACCCATCATCATGGCTGGCTGCCTGCTGGCCGTGTTCACCTACTTCCCTGTATTCAAGGCACTGACCAACGCGGCCAACCCTGATCTGGCCCAGGCACAGGCGAATGCACAGGTGATCATCGTTGCAGACCCTGCCGAGTGCACTTTCCAGTTCAACCCCACAGGTACTGCCAAGTTCACCAGCTCCTGTGACGTGGCCAAGCAGGCACTGGCCAACCGTTCTGTGAGCTATGACTCCGAAGACGCGCCTGCCGGTACACCGGCTGTGGTCAAGATTGGCGACACCGTCATCCCCAGCTTCAGCCACGACGGCCTGAGTGCAGATGAAATCAAAGCCAAGAGCGCTGAATTCGGCAAAGCGCTGAGCGACACCCTCAAGCAGGATGGCTATCCCGACAAGGCTGACCCCGCCAAGATGAACAAGCCCATGATGCTGCTCATCCTGTTCTATCTGGTGCTGCTGGTCACCATGGTCTATGGCCCTATTGCTGCCATGCTGGTGGAGCTCTTCCCCACACGCATCCGCTACACCTCCATGAGCCTGCCCTACCACATCGGCAACGGCTGGTTCGGTGGTCTGCTGCCCACCATGTCCTTTGCTATCGTGGCCCAGACCGGCAATATGTACAGCGGCCTGTGGTACCCCATCGTTATCGCTGGCATCACTGCTGTCATCGGCACTTTGTTCCTGCGTGACACCAAGGATGTAGACATCTACGCAGACGACTAAACAGCCATCCAGAGCTGTTCAATCTGGTGCATCCCCGCCTCAAGGCGGGGATTTTTTCCCTCAATCTGCTTAGGACTGGTGCGATGCACAAATATCTGTTGCCGTAAGGCATCACTTCTACGCAAACACCAGCCAGCTCTGCATTTTTCATAAAAATGAAAACTAGAATTTGTCCAGCCCTTTGGATGTGACACACAGCAAAGAAACCGGCTACTTTCAACCCCCAAGAGGAATCAACATGACGAAGACAACACGTGTAATGCTGGCTGTACTGGCCGTCTGCGGCACATCTGCTGCCCTGGCCCAAAGCAGCGTGACTCTTTACGGCCGTATCAATACATCTGTGGAGCACCAGAAGCTGGGTAATGCCAGCGCAACCGGTCTGGTCAGCAGCGGCTCTTACCTCGGTTTTAAAGGCACCGAAGATTTAGGCAATGGTTTGAAAGCAGGCTTTGTGCTGGAAGGTACGGTTGAAGCCGATACAGGCGGTACTGGCTATAGCTTTGACCGCCAAAGCGAGCTGAACCTGTCTGGCAACTTCGGTATGCTGCGTTTGGGCTCTTTTGACCCCTATTCGTACACCGTGACAGCTGACGCCATCAGCATGCATAACCACGACGCAGGCCCTACCGGTGACAAGCTGTACGACGGCGTGCTGTGGGGTGGCAACAAGATTGCCTACCGCACACCTACCATCGCTGGTTTTGATGCTGAAGTGCAGTATCAGTTTGGTGAAAAGCAAAAGGATGCCAAGCTCACTGTGCCTGTACTTGGCGAAACAATTGGTACCCACAAGAATGGCTGGGATTTGGGCGTAAATTACGCTAATGGCCCACTGGGCCTTGGCTTCGGCTACTCCAACTTGAAATACAGCGATGTCGTAGCTGTGAGTGGAGCTCAAACCAAGTTCAGTCAATTTGCTCTCCGTGCCAGCTATGAAATCGGCGACCTGACTCTTGGAGCCTACTACCAAAAACAAGACACCAAAGCTGCGAATCAAAAAGCAAAACGTGATGTATATCGCATTTCTGCAAAATACGTCATTGGTGCCTCTGAGTTGCATGCCAACATTGGCCAAGCCAGCAAATACAAAGTTAACGGCGCCAAAACGGGCAATTCTGCTACTCAGTGGACACTGGCTTACAACTACAACCTGAGCAAGCGTACCAAGGTGTATGCGCTGTACAGCAATCTGAGCCACACAGAGTCGGCCGGTATTAATTTCAGCGGTACCTTCAACATGACACCTACCAACGACAGCGACAAATTCCGCACCTTCGGTGTTGGCATCCGCCACTTCTTCTAATCGAGCGTAAGCTCGCTGCAATACCTGCTTGCTGTAATAGCAAGCAGGGCTTGCTCCAAGGTTTAGCCCCAATTCACAAGAGTTGGGGTTTTTTTATGGGCGGCAAGCCTCTGACACAACCAACATCAAGGAGCTATCCATGTGGAAGATTGCCGTCGCTTTTGCTGTATTCGCAGCCATCTCGCTGTTTATGATTTTTCAATTTGGCGATCAGGTGGATATGAGCGGAGAAAAACATGGCGCCGAAGCCATTCACACCCCAGCCGACAACAAATAAAAAAGAGAGCAGCTACCGCTGGCCGCTACGCAGATTGCGATAGTTTTAAATTGCAACACCAATAAGAGCACGCGCAGCGTGCTCTTATTTTTAAAGCAATGAAATTTGAAGCATAAAAAAACAAAACCCCTGCCTCTTTCGGAGGTCAGGGGTTTGTCATTGTAAGAGCCTGGCGATGACCTACTTTCACACGGGAATCCGCACTATCATCGGCGCAAAGTCGTTTCACGGTCCTGTTCGGGATGGGAAGGAGTGGGGCCAACTTGCTATGGTCACCAGGCATAAA
>NZ_VZOT01000021.1 GCF_008801935.1 Comamonas kerstersii | reverse complement strand
CCTTAGCTTCGCCGCCGAAGTGCTTGGACAGCACAGTAGCGATAGCAGCTGTCAGAGTGGTCTTACCGTGGTCAACGTGGCCAATAGTACCCACGTTCACGTGGGGCTTGGTACGCTCGAATTTTTCTTTTGCCATTTTTTCGACTCCGAAAAAAACCAAATGCTAACGAGGTATCGGCGCAACCATCTAACACAGAAGCACCCAAAGAACTGGTGCCCATGGGCAGGATCGAACTGCCGACCTCTCCCTTACCAAGGGAGTGCTCTACCACTGAGCCACATGGGCATAAGCCTGCCTTCCAGCAAACTTATACAAATTATTGGAGCGGGAGACGGGAATCGAACCCGCGTCATTAGCTTGGAAGGCTAGGGTTCTACCATTGAACTACTCCCGCAAACCTTGTGTTTGCGCGCATCGCCTTGCGATGCAAGATATTCAACCACCTCTAAAGATGGTGGAGAGGACTGGATTCGAACCAGTGTAGGCGTAAGCCAACAGATTTACAGTCTGCCCCCTTTAGCCACTCGGGCACCTCTCCGTGAAGATCTCAATTGTAGCACGATTTTTTAGTCTTAAAAAATACTGCTACATATTTTTTAACTTTGGCTCTTGGCGCGGCTGGCGGGGATCGAACCCACGACCCTTGGCTTCGGAGGCCAATACTCTATCCACTGAGCTACAGCCGCTTTCGACGCCTGCTGCACGAGAACCAGTAAAAATCAGCAGGCGCAATTCTAACCTGCACTTTGTCCTTTTTTCGGGAAATTCGCATTTTTTATTGCATCCACACGAAAACCCAAGCCCTGCAAGTAACAAGAGACTGCCAGCATCCCTTCTTCTTCTAGAGCAAAAGGAGCCTGCGGATAAAGCAGCCATGCATGCAAGACGCCACAGAACACGGCATGCAAGCCTCGGGCGGCACTCAGTACAGGCATACGCAGCTCCAGTTGCTGCTGTTCAGCTGCCTGGCTCAGTACATGCTCCATGTGCATGACAAACTCCTGCGCTTCCTGCATACGACGCTCACGCACCGCCAGAAGCTCGCCCACACACTCGGTTTTATGGATGGCAATATCAAAAACTCGCCGGGTATCCTCATCCGTACTGACGCTGTACAACACCAAGCGAAAAGCGTCCAGAACCACCGCCAAAGCAGGGCAATTGCTGTCTGCAATCTCCGCCGCCTGCAATGCCTGCTCAAAAGGCAGCGTGGTTCTGCGCAACAAGGCATTAAACAAATCTACCTTGTCTTCAAAGTGCCAATAGATAGCGCCACGCGTTAGCCCGGCCTCTTTAGCCACTTCAGCAAGCGAGGCGCCGGCCACTCCTTTTTCGTAAAAAACAGTTTGCGCCGCATCCAATAACTGATCGCGTGTTGCCTCTGCGTCTGCCTTGGTTCTACGCACCATTTCCCTTATCCTTTCCTGCACATCCTAGGCGCAACATCTGCTAGCGTTTAAAATCCTCGCCAAGATACATACATGATTGTATGTATATGCAAATACGGAGTTTACTGACTCTTTGCCGCAACGCACTTCAGTATCTTTACGCTGAGTTATCCAGAAGGACTTCCATGAAATCACTTCCACTGAGGCATGTCCTCACATGGCTGCGCTGCGCGCGCCCAGCCCCTTTGGCTTTAGCATGCGCCCTCGCTCTGACCGCCTGTAGCAAAGAAGACCCGGCTCCACAAGCCAGCCAAGGCGCTCCTGCACTGCCTGTCGGCGTTATTACGGTGCAACCCACACAAGTGGGGGTAATGACAGAGCTTCCAGGCCGTGTGGATGCTTCGCGTGTCGCGGAAGTACGCGCACGAGTCGCGGGCATCGTGCAAAAACGCGTTTTTGCCGAAGGCTCGGATGTCAAGGCTGGACAACTGCTGTACGTGATTGATTCAGCGCCTTATGAAGCAGCGCTGCAGAACGCCCAGGCTGCACTGGCTCGTGCAGAAGCAAATCTACAGCAGACCAGCTCGCAGCTCGAACGCTATCGCCCGCTGGTGGAAGCCAATGCCATTAGCAAGCAGGATTTCGTCAACGCAGAAGCCGCACAAAAGCAGGCTCAGGCGGAAGTGGCTGCAGCCAAGGCCAGCGTTCGCAGCGCCAAGATCAATCTGGACTACGCACGTGTAACCGCCCCCATCTCTGGCCGTATTGGGCAGGCGCTGGTCACAGAAGGTGCGCTGGTAGGTCAAGGTACTGCAACACCGCTGGCCGTGATTCAGCAGATTGACCCTGTCTACGTGAACTTCACCCAGTCTGCAGCCGACTCTCTCAAGCTGCGTAAGGCTTTGAGTGATGGACAATACACCTCTGCTGGCAAAGCGGCCACAGAAGTCACAGTGCTGCTCGATGATGGCACGGAGTACGAACTCAACGGCAAGCTGCTGTTCAGCGATATTTCGGTAGACCCCACTACGGGCCAAGTCACGCTGCGTGCAGAAGTGCCCAACCCCAAAGGATTGCTGCTGCCTGGTCTGTACGTGCGCATCCGCATGGAAGCCGCCAAGGCTGATAACGTGATCGCTCTGCCCCAGCAGGCCGTGACACGCACCCAGCAAGGCAATACTGTGACCGTTCTGGACAAGGACGGCAAGCTCAGCACACGCAATGTGCAGATCAGCATGGCGCAAAACAACCAATGGATTGTTCAGGAAGGTCTGCAGCCTGGTGAACAGGTTGTCGTGGATGGTCTGGAGAAACTGCAACTGATGCCACCGGGCACGGCTGTAAAGCCCGTTCCATGGAAGTCCGGTGCTGCAGAGTCTGCTGCGCCCGCTTCTCAAGCCCCTGCAGCCACGGCCAAGTAAGCACGAGGACCTTGTCACATGGCTAAATTCTTTATTGAGCGTCCCATTTTTGCATGGGTGGTGGCGCTATTTATCAGCGTGCTGGGGGCAGTTGCCATCACCCAGCTGCCTATTGCGCAGTACCCACCTGTCGCACCGCCTTCCATTGTGGTGAGTGCAGCCTATCCTGGCGCCTCTGCACAGACACTGGAAGAAAGTGTGCTGGCGGTGATCGAGCGCGAAATGAACGGCGCCACAGGCTTGCTGTACATGGAGTCGGTCGCCCAGTCCAACGGTACAGGCTCACTGACCATCACTTTCGAGCAAGGCACTGACCCTGAACTGGCCCAGGTGGACGTACAGAACCGGCTGGCGCGCGCCACGCCGCGCCTGCCCTCCATCGTGACGCAGCAGGGTGTCACAGTCGATAAGTCCGCATCGGACTTTCTGCTGTTTGCCATGCTGGCCACCTCAGACCCCGAATGGGATGTGGTGCGCCTGGGTGACTACGCATCGCGCAACGTGGTGCCAGAAATCCAGCGCCTGCCTGGCATAGGCCAGGTGCAGCTGTTTGGTACCGAACAGGCCATGCGCATCTGGCTGGACCCCGGCAAGCTGGAAGGCTTCAAGCTGTCGTCTGCTGAGGTCATCAGTGCCATCCGCGCACAGAATGCGCAGGTATCCAGTGGCTCCATTGGTGATCTGCCCAGCCTGCCTGGCCAGGCCATTACTGCTACGGTCACCATCCCCGGCCAGCTCGGTACGGTGGAGGCCTTCCAGAACATCATTCTGCGTGCCAATACAGACGGCTCCACCGTACGCCTCAAGGATGTGGCTCGCGTGGAAATCGGTGGTCAGAGCTATGCCACATCGGCACGTCTGAACGGCCATCCTGCGGCGGGCATTGGTGTGCAGCTTTCGCCCTCCGGCAATGCTCTGGCTGCATCCCAGGCAGTACGCGCCAAGATGGAGCAGTTGCAGCAGTTCTTCCCCCAAGGCATGACCTGGTCCATCCCCTACGACAGCTCAACCTTTGTGTCCATCTCGATCACCAAGGTGGCCCATACGCTGATTGAAGCCGTGGTGCTGGTGTTTCTGGTGATGTTCCTGTTCCTGCAGAACTGGCGCTACACACTGATCCCAACCGTCGTAGTGCCTGTGGCCCTGCTGGGTACGTTTGCAACACTGCTGGCGCTGGGCTTCTCGATCAACGTGCTGACCATGTTTGGCATGGTGCTGGTGATCGGTATCGTGGTGGACGACGCCATCGTGGTGGTGGAAAACGTCGAGCGCATCATGAGCGAGGAAGGTCTGCCTCCCAAGGAGGCCACGCGCAAGGCCATGGGCCAGATCTCTGGCGCGATTGTGGGCGTGACAGTGGTGCTGATCTCGGTGTTCGTACCGCTGGCTTTCTTCAGTGGTTCTACCGGCAATATCTATCGCCAGTTTGCAACGGTGATGGTGGCCTCGATCGCTTTCTCGGCGTTCATGGCGCTGTCGCTCACGCCTGCGCTGTGCGCCAGCTTGCTCAAGCCTGTCAAGGCTGGTCACCACCTGGAAGGCAAGGGCTTTTTTGCCTGGTTCAACCGCAGCTTCGCCAAGAGCGCCAAGCGCTACGAAGGCGCTGTCAATCACATGCTGCACCGCGCAGGTCGCTACATGCTGATCTACGTGGCCATCATTGGTGCCGTGGTCCTGTTCTACAACCGTCTGCCCACGGCCTTCCTGCCCAATGAAGACCAGGGCACGCTGATCGTCAACGTCCAGCTGCCTGCGGGTGCAACCGCTGAGCGCACTGAGGCAGTTGTCGAGCAGGTCGAAAAGTTCGTGCTGGCACAGCCCGAAGTCACCGACATGGTCAGCGTGGTGGGCTTCAGCTTCTCGGGTCAGGGCCAGAACGCTGGTCTGGGCTTTGTCACGCTGAAAAACTGGGGCGAACGCACCAAACCAGGCGAGCAGGCCGAAGCCATTGCCGGGCGAATCATGGCTGCGACAGGCGGTATCCGCGATGCCATTGTGTTTGCACTGAGCCCACCGCCCATCCCCGCGCTGGGCATGTCTGCTGGCTTTAACGTACGCCTGCAGGACCGTGCCGATCTTGGTCACGAAGCACTAGTGAACGCACGGAACATGTTCCTCGGCATGGCGGCACAAAGCCCCATCCTGGCGCAAGTGCGTCCAGATGGACTGGAAGATGCACCACAGATCCGCGTGGACATCGACCGCGAAAAGGCCAATGCACTGGGTGTGCCGTTTGACAGCATCAATGCTGTCATCTCGACGGCCATGGGCTCGTCCTACGTGAACGACTTCCCCAACCGCGGTCGCATGCAGCGCGTCATCGTGCAGGCAGAAGCAGCTGCGCGCATGCAGCCTGATGAGCTGCTCAAGCTCAACGCGATGAACGCTCAGGGCCAGCCCGTGCCACTGTCGGCATTTGCCACCGTGTCCTGGGTAAAGGGTCCTCAGCAAAGCGTGCGCTATAACGGCTATCCGGCCATGCGAATTTCCGGGGCCCCTGCACCGGGCTACAGCACGGGTGATGCCATGGAAGAAGTGCAGCGCCTGATGGCTCAGCTGCCTGACGGCTTTGGCTACGAGTGGACCGGTCAGTCCTTCCAGGAAAAGCTGGCAGGCTCGCAGTCCATCATCCTCTACAGCTTCGCCATCCTGGCCGTGTTCCTGTGCCTGGCTGCGCTGTATGAGAGCTGGAGCATTCCGCTGTCCGTGATTCTGGTCGTGCCTCTGGGTGTGATTGGTGTGTTGCTGGCGACCTTGCTGCGCAACTACTCCAATGACATTTACTTCCAGGTGGGTCTGGTCACCGTGATTGGTCTGTCTGCGAAGAACGCGATTCTGATCATCGAGTTCGCCAAGGACCTGCAGGCAGAAGGCAAGAGCGTGATTGCCGCGGCGCTGGAGGCAGCCCACCTGCGCTTCCGCCCCATCATCATGACCTCGCTGGCCTTCGGTCTGGGTGTGGTGCCACTGTTCATGGCCAGCGGCGCCAGCGCTGCCAGCCAGCGTGCCATTGGCACCAGCGTGCTGGGCGGCATTTTCACGGGCACTTTGCTGGCCGTGTTCTTTGTGCCCGTCTTCTTTGTGGTGGTGCGGCGCTTCTTCAAGGTCAAACCCCATCAGCCGCAAGGCCCTGCCTCCACTGCAGGCAGCACAGCAGAGGAGCATCATGCGTAATTCACTGAGTATTCTGACTCTCGCCGCAGCGAGCACCCTGGCAGGGTGTTCGCTGATCCCAGCCTACGAGGCGCCGCCCCTGCCCGTGCCCAATGCCTATCCGGCTGCTGCACAGGCAGATGCGGCTCCCGTTTCCATGGCATGGAGCGACTATTTCACCGACCCACGCCTGCAGCAGCTCATCCGCATTGCGCTGGAAAACAACCGCGACCTGCGGGTGGCTGCCCTGAATGTGGAAAAAGCACGTGCCCAGTTCCAGATTGAGCGCGCAGCGATTTTCCCCAGCGTAGGTGGCGTAGCCTCCGCCAACCGCGGCAACAGCCAGGTCACTGGGGACCTAGGTAACACCTTCTCTGCAGGTGTGGCCATCTCTGCCTGGGAGCTTGACTTCTTCGGCCGCCTGCGCAGCCTCAAGGAAGCTGCGCTGGCGCAATACTTCGCGACCGATGCCAGCCGCCAGGCCAGCGAGCTGGCCCTGGTCAGCAGCGTGGCCCAGGGATGGCTGACGCTGATTGCGGACGAAGAGCTGCTCGACATCTCGCGCCGCACGCTGGAAACACGCGAAGCCTCCGCCAAGCTGGCACAGCTGAGCTATGAAGCAGGCGTCACGTCGGCGCTGGATCTGAGCCAGATTGAGTCGCTGGCACAGGCGGCACGCGCCACCTATGCCCAGCAAAAGCGCCAGCGCAGTCTGGATGAAAGTGCCCTGGCACTGCTACTGGGTCAGCCCATTCCGGCCGAGATTCTGGCCAGCCTGACCGGCAGCAAGCTGGCGGATATCGCGCCCATGGCCGACATCCCTGCTGGACTGCCTTCGGATCTGCTGGCCCGTCGCCCCGACCTGCGTGCGGCCGAACAGCAGCTGCTGGCGGCCAATGCCAATATTGGTGCGGCACGTGCGGCCTTCTTCCCCAGCATCTCGCTCACCGCACAGTACGGCAGCGTCAGCAATGAGCTGTCGAATCTGTTTAACAGCGGTACCTGGGGCTTTAATGTAGGCCCTACGCTGAACCTGCCCATCTTCACAGGGGGTCGTCTGACCGCGAATCTGGAAGCCAGCAAGGCTGCGCGCGCCATCGCCGTTGCGCAGTACGAAAAGGCCATCCAGACCAGCTTCAAGGAAGTTTCTGACGCGCTCAACAGCCAGTCGGCACTGGCCGAGCAGCAGGCTGCACAGCTCGCGCAGACCGAGGCCGAGCGCCGCCGCCTGCAACTGGCCGAACTGCGCTACCGTAACGGTGTGTCCAGCTATCTGGACCTGCTGGATGCGCAGCGCTCTCTGTTCGCGCTGGAGCAGGCTGACGTGCAGGTGCGCCTGGCACAGCGCCTGAATCAGATCAACCTGTACAAGGCCCTGGGTGGTGGCTGGACACAAGCCAGTCTTGGCAAGCCTCAAGACCACAATCATTGAGGTGCATCAACTCTGCCCCAGAGTGCCTATTCTTTGGGCACTCTGGGTAGAGGCAAAAAAAGCCGACTCGATATAATTTTTCGTTGGTTTTTCCTGCCCACGATCACCTGAGGATGCCATGAGCGAAAAGCACCACCAAGAAGGCCACGCAGGCTCTCACAAAAAATTCAATCCACTGCTTGTTACCCTAGTTCTCGCACTTGTTCTGTGCGTTGGTTTGGTCAGCCTGTTGAAGTCATCGCACGAGCCTGTCTCGCACTCCGCTGCTGCGGAGCTGGCACAGGCCAAGCGTTTGCAAAAAGTTGGCTCGGTGGAGATTCGCTCCAATGTTGACCGCCCTCTGGTCAATGGCGAAGAGGTCTACAAGGGTCAGTGCGCTGCCTGCCACGCAACCGGCGTGTCTGGCGCGCCCAAATTTGGTGATGCTGCTGAATGGGGCCCTCGTCTGGGTCAAGGTTTTGATGCCCTGGTGCAAGCTGCGCTCAAGGGCAAGGGAGCCATGGCCCCACAAGGCGGTGGCAACTTCAATGATCTGGAAATTGCGCGTGCTGTGGCCTACATGGCCAATGCGGCAGGTGCCAACTTCCCAGAGCCACAGCCTGAAGCCAAGGAAGGTGAAAGCGCTCAGTAATACTGCGCTGCACGCTACAAAAAAGGATCCTTTTTCTGGATCCTTTTTTTATGCGCTCTGCATCTGCTGCGGGCTGCGCACAAAGCCAAAACGCTGCGGTAGCTGCTCGGCCTGCGCTTCCTGTACCTCCCAGATACCGGCTTCGATGCACTGGGCCACCTGCAGCATGTCCTGTGAATGCACCAATCCCAGCACGCCATCGCACAGCAGATAGACCCTGCCGTCTTCATCCATCAGGCATTGCTGCACCTGCTGCGCCTGCATGCCTGTGTGTGCGACCACTTTGTCTGCCTCATGCACACGCCACACCATGGGTGTGTTTTCAAGTTCCACATAGACACGCTGCGGGCCGTTCTGAAAAAACCATTCCCCGTGCTCGTTGGCCTCGTAATTGCGGGCAATAAAGGCCAGCAGCTTCTCGTGCTCTACGCGCGTGCCCTTGCTCTGAGGAAATGCGCCCTGTGCCTGGGTCTGCGCATCACGCAGCCACCACTGGCCGCGACTGTCCAGCCCCAGCCAGCCCCAGCAGGCAGGCACATTCGGCCACTTGAGCAGTGCTTGTTTCACGATGTCATCCATGCTTGTGCACCTCTCTTGCAGAACTTGCAAAGATAACCGCAACGCGCCATGCTTGGCACGCTGTTGCCCTACAAACTGCGGCTACGTCCATCCGCACAATGGGCAGCAACTGCTCTGCCTCATCACAAAAGGAAGCACACTATGAAACGCATGCTTGCCACCATGCTGGTGGTCTCCGCGCTCACAGGTTGCGGCTACAACGATTTCCAGCGTCTGGATGAAGTGACCAAGTCCAAGTGGAGCGAGGTCCTGAACCAGTACCAGCGCCGTGCAGATCTGGTGCCCAACATCGTGGCATCTGTCAAAGGTGAGGCCAATTTCGAGCAGGAAACGCTGACCAAGGTCATCGATGCACGTGCCAAGGCCACATCTATTCAGGCAACACCTGAGCTGATCAACGACCCCGCTGCCTTTGAAAAATTCCAGCAAGCCCAGGGCGAGCTGTCCAGCGCACTGTCGCGCCTGATGGTGGTCGCTGAGCAATACCCGCAGCTGCAGGCCAATCAGGCCTTCCGCGATTTGCGCGTGACGCTGGAAGGCACGGAAAACCGTATCACCGTGGCACGCAATGCCTATATCCAGGCCGTGCAGGAATACAACGTACTGGCTCGCAGCTTTCCCACGAACCTGACCGGCATGGTGTTTGGCTATGACCCCAAGCCTAACTTCACCGTGCAGAACGAAGCAGAAATCTCACGCCCACCCACCGTGGATTTTGGCAGCAAATAAGGCCATGCAGCCTGCTTCTGGCTGCAGATAGACGAGGATGCAAACATGGCTTTAACGCTTATATGGCAGGCGCTGACAGCTCTGATTTTTGCTGTTCTTGTCCCCTGGCATGCTGCACTTGCCCAGCCATTACAGCCCGTGCCTGCGCTGACGGCCCGTGTGATCGACCAGACGGGCACCCTGAGCGCAGAGCAGACCGCAGCCATTGAAGCGCGCCTGCGCAGCCTGGAAGAAAAATCCGGCTCGCAAGTCGTCGTGCTCATGGTCCCGACCACTGCACCAGAAGACATTGCACCCTATGCCCACCGCGTCGCCAGCGACTGGAAGATAGGCCGCAAGGACGTTGGTGATGGCTTGCTGATCGTGATTGCCAAGGATGACCGCCGCATGCGCATGGAAGTCGCACGTGCGCTGGAAGGCGCCATTCCTGATCTGGTAGCCGCACGCATCATTGACCAGCAAATGGCGCCCTTCTTTCGCCAGAACGATTACGCGGGAGGCATTCTGGCGGCGATTGACCAGGTGGGCGCCCGGATTGCAGGCGAAGCTCTGCCACCACCGTCGCAACAGCCCAGCCATGCAGACGAGGCTGATCTGGAAGGGCTGGCCATCTTTCTGTTCTTTGGCGTGATGGTGATCGGCCCTGTCATCCGCCGTATTTTTGGCAATAAGCTTGGCGCTTTGCTCGTTGGCGGCGCAACCGGCCTGCTGGCCTATCTGTTTACCGCCAGCCTGCTGCTGGCAGGCCTTGCTGCTGTGGTGGCCCTGCTGTTGACCCTGCTCTCCAACAGCGGCAAGGGCGGTGACCGTGGAGGTAGAGGCCCTTTTATTGGCGGCGGCGGTTTTGGCGGTGGCCGCAGCGGAGGCTTTGGCGGTGGAGGATTCCGCTCCGGTGGCGGCGGCAGTTTTGGGGGCGGCGGTGCCTCCGGGAGGTGGTAAGCCATGACAACGCTCAGTCAACGCATTGCCCGTCTATGGCGCCACCGCTGGTCAGAAAACGCCGTCGCTCACGCTTTCCCAGCACAAGTGCTGCAGCATCTGGAACAGCAGGTTGCACACAGCGAGCGCCTGCACACCGGACAGATTCGCCTGTGTGTGGAAGGCGGTCTGCCCTACAGCTACATCTGGCGCGATGCCAGCGCACGCGAACGTGCCATTGGCCTGTTTGGCAAGCTGCGCACCTGGGATACGGAACACAACAATGGTGTCCTGATTTACCTGCTCTTGGCCGACCATGCGATTGAAATCATCGCTGACCGCGCGCTGGCACGTGCGGTGCCGGAAGCTACCTGGCAGGCGCTGGTGCAGGACATGCGCCAGTCGTTTCAACACGGAGTATTTGCGCAAGGCATGGAAACCGCTCTGGTACGTATGACGGAGCTGCTCGCCACGCACTTCCCACGCGATGCACACACCGCTGTGGAGCCAGATGCAGGTCTGCCGAATGCACCTGTGGTGCAGGGGCGATTTGCCAAAGATTGAAACGTTCTTTTCAACCGCGGCATTCCGAGGCATCACTGCCATCTAGGGAGAGCTGGCGAAAGGATACAAAAGCCGAAAAATTCTTTTCGATCACCCAGAACACGCAGCACTCTAAAAATAAGAGCTTCTAGCGCTTGTAGATCAAGGGTTTCGAATATATTTATCTTTGAAAGCTAGAAGCCACCTGCGCTGGCAGCTCCTTTTTTTTGGTGTAATACACATAAAAAAGCCACCTGGCGGTGGCTTTTTTGGTTCGGCTTTGCAGCAGATCAGTGCTTGCCGCGGAACTTGCGCAGGGCGGCCATCTGGGCTGCCAGCACAGCCAGTTCAGACTGGGCCTTGGCCAGATCCACGTCATTGCTGGCGTTTCTCATGGCTTCTTCGGCAGCCGCCTGTGCAGCGCGTGCTTTTTCTTCGTCCAGATCCTTGCCACGGATGGCGGTGTCGGACAGCACGGTCACACAGTTGGGTTGCACTTCCAAAATGCCGCCAGCCACGAAGATGAACTCTTCGCTGCCATCGGGCAGTTCGATGCGCACGGAACCGGGCTTGATGCGAGAGATCAGCGGAGTGTGCTTGGGCAAAATGCCCAACTCGCCTGCTGCACCAGGCAGAGCCACAAAGCGTGCCTCACCCGAGAACAGGGATTCTTCTGCGCTGACCACATCAACATGGATGGTGTTCATCTTTGCTCCTTGAAAAGGTGGGACTGGGCTTTTTTGCGAGGGAAACCGAGGCTTGCACCCCGGTCTTCACGGCAATTAAGCAGCCAGCTTCTTGGCCTTTTCGAAGGCTTCGTCGATGGTACCGACCATGTAGAACGCCTGCTCGGGCAGATGGTCGCACTCACCGGCAACAATCATCTTGAAACCACGGATGGTTTCGGCCAGAGGCACGTACTTGCCAGGAGCGCCGGTAAACACTTCAGCCACGTGGAAAGGCTGCGACAGGAAACGCTGGATCTTACGAGCGCGTGCCACTGTCAGCTTGTCTTCGGGGGCCAGCTCGTCCATACCCAGAATTGCGATGATGTCACGCAGTTCCTTGTAGCGCTGCAGCGTACCTTGCACCTGACGAGCCACCTTGTAGTGCTCTTCGCCAACCACTTGAGGGTCCAGCTGACGGCTGGTGGAGTCCAGAGGGTCCACAGCAGGGTAGATACCCAGAGCAGCGATGTCACGGGACAGCACCACGGTGGAGTCCAAGTGCGCAAAAGTGGTCGCTGGCGAGGGGTCGGTCAAGTCGTCAGCAGGCACGTACACGGCCTGGATCGAAGTAATCGAACCCACCTTGGTGGAAGTAATACGCTCTTGCAGGCGGCCCATTTCTTCGGCCAGTGTAGGCTGGTAACCCACGGCAGAAGGCATACGACCCAGCAGAGCGGACACTTCGGTACCAGCCAGGGTGTAACGGTAGATATTGTCCACGAAGAACAGCACGTCACGGCCTTCGTCACGGAAGGCTTCAGCCATGGTCAGGCCAGTCAGCGCAACGCGCAGACGGTTTCCTGGAGGCTCGTTCATCTGGCCGTAAACCATGGCCACCTTGGACTCGCCCAGGTTCTCCTGGTTCACCACGCCTGCGTCAGACATTTCGTGGTAAAAGTCGTTACCTTCACGGGTACGCTCACCAACACCAGCAAACACGGACAGACCCGAGTGTGCCTTAGCGATGTTGTTGATCAACTCCATCATGTTCACGGTCTTGCCCACACCGGCACCACCGAACAGGCCCACCTTACCGCCCTTGGCGAAGGGGCAAACCAGGTCGATCACCTTGATACCGGTTTCCAGCAGTTCCTGCGAAGGCGACAGTTCGTCGTATGCAGGAGCCTTGCGGTGGATGGAAGCAGTCGTGGTTTGATCCACGGGACCGCGTTCGTCGATGGGGTTACCCAGCACGTCCATGATACGGCCCAGGGTAGCGGGACCCACGGGCACGCTGATGGCAGCACCAGTGTTGGTCACCATCAGGCCGCGCTTCAGGCCGTCAGAAGAACCCAGCGCAATGGTACGGACGATGCCGTCACCCAGCTGCTGCTGCACTTCCAGAGTCAGGGCCGAGCCTTCCAGCTTCAGGGCGTCGTACACCTTGGGCATCTGGTCACGTGGGAACTCCACGTCCACCACGGCGCCGATACATTGAACAATCTTGCCTTGTACTTGAGCCATTCTTTGCTCCAATCTGTTTGTCTGTTAAAGCCGTTTACACAGCAGCGGCGCCGGCCACGATTTCCGACAACTCGGTCGTAATGGCTGCCTGACGCGTCTTGTTGTAGACCAGCTTCAACTCGCTGATGACGTTGCCCGCGTTGTCGGTTGCGGCCTTCATGGCCACCATGCGCGCCGATTGCTCGGACGCCATGTTTTCCGCAACAGCCTGGTAAACGAGGGATTCCACGTAACGCACCAGCAGATCGTCGATCACGCTCTGTGCGTCAGGTTCGTAGATGTATTCCCACGATGCACCCGTCTTCTCGGCTTGCATTTGCTCGTTCGACAATGGAAGCAGCTGCTCCACCACCGACTCTTGCTTCATGGTGTTGATGAACTTGGTGTAGCACAGATACACCGCGCTCAGCTTGCCTTCAGCGTATTGATCCAGCAGCACCTTGACAGGCCCGATGAGCTTGTCAAGCACGGGCGTATCGCCCAGTGCTGTAGCTTGAGAGACCACCTTGGCACCAATACGGTTCAGGAACGCCAGTCCCTTGTTGCCAATGGCGACGGTCTCAGCAGAAACGCCTGCATCTTGCAGTTCGCGCAACTTGTTGGTGACGGCACGCAACACGTTGGTGTTCATGCCGCCGCACAACCCCTTGTCCGTCGTCACAACGATGACGCCGGCCTTCTTTGCATCTGCATTCACTTTCATGAATGGATGCACGTACTCGGGGTTGGCTTCGCCAAGATGGGCTGCAATATTGCGGACTTTCTCGCTGTATGGACGGGCGGCCAGCATCCGCTCCTGCGCCTTGCGCATCTTGGAGGCTGCCACCATTTCCATGGCTTTAGTGATCTTCTTGGTGTTTTCCACCGATTTGATCTTGCCGCGTATTTCCTTGCCTGCTGCCATGATGGCTCCTCGTCCGAATTAAGCGAACGACTTCTTGAACGCAGCGATGGCAGCGGTCAATTCAGCTTCGTCCTTGCCTTCCTTGTCGAAAGCACGGTTTTGGTTCAGACGGTCCAGCAATGCGCCATGGCTGGTCTTCAGGAACTGGTGCAGACCAGCTTCGAATTCCAGAACCTTCTTCACATCGATGTCGTCCATGAAACCCTTGTTCACGGCGAACAGCGAAGCACCCATCAAGGCAGTGTTCAGAGGCGAATACTGGGCTTGCTTGAGCAGTTCGGTCACGCGTGCACCACGGTCCAGCTGCTTGCGGGTTGCTTCGTCCAGGTCGGAAGCAAACTGCGCGAAAGCGGCCAGTTCACGGTACTGCGCCAGGTCGGTACGGATACCACCGGACAGGCCCTTCACCAGCTTGGTCTGAGCAGCACCACCCACGCGGGACACGGAGATACCAGCGTTAATAGCGGGACGGATACCAGAGTTGAACAGGTTGGTTTCCAGGAAGATCTGGCCGTCAGTAATCGAAATCACGTTCGTAGGAACAAAAGCGGACACGTCGCCAGCCTGTGTTTCGATGATAGGCAGAGCAGTCAGAGAACCGGTCTTGCCCTTGACTTCGCCATTGGTGAACTTCTCAACGTAGTCAGCGTTCACGCGAGCAGCACGCTCCAGCAGACGCGAGTGGAGATAGAACACGTCGCCAGGGAAAGCTTCACGTCCTGGAGGACGACGCAGCAGCAGCGACACTTGACGGTAAGCCACAGCCTGCTTGGACAGGTCGTCATACACGATCAGGGCGTCTTGACCGCGGTCGCGGAAGTATTCGCCCATGGTGCAGCCTGCGTAGGCAGACACGTACTGCATAGCAGCGGATTCGGAAGCCGTAGCTGCCACCACGATGGTGTAATCCATCGCGCCAGCTTGCTCCAGAGAGCGCACCACGTTCTTGATCGAAGAAGCCTTCTGACCAATAGCCACGTAGATACAGGTAACGCCTTGGCCCTTCTGGTTGATGATGGCGTCGATAGCCACAGCAGTCTTACCAGTCTGACGGTCACCAATGATCAGCTCACGCTGACCACGGCCCACGGGAACCATGGAGTCAATAGCCTTGATACCAGTCTGCAGAGGCTGGTCCACGGACTGACGTGCGATCACACCAGGTGCAACCTTTTCGATCACGTCGGTCATCTTGGCGTTGATGGGACCCTTGCCGTCGATTGGCTGACCCAGCGCGTTCACCACACGGCCAACCAGCTCGGGACCAACAGGCACTTCCAGGATACGGCCGGTGCACTTCACAGTGTCACCTTCAGCGATGTGGGTGTACTCACCCAGCACCACGGCACCCACGGAATCACGCTCCAGGTTCAGAGCCAGGCCGTAGGAAGGCTGGCCATCTGCTGTAGCGGGGAATTCCAACATTTCGCCTTGCATCACGTCGGACAAGCCATGGACGCGCACGATACCGTCGGTCACCGACACCACGGTGCCTTGATTACGGATATCGCTGCTGGCTTCCAGACCTTCGATGCGGCTCTTAATCAGTTCAGAAATTTCTGCGGGATTGAGTTGCATGACTCTTTCCTTCTTTCTTTAGTTAGCCGAGACCTCAATCCGCGTACTTACGCAGTGAGGGCCGCTTTCATTTGTTCCAGACGGGCCTTGACGGAGGTATCCAGCACCTCGTCGCCCACCACAACGCGAACGCCGCCAATCAAAGATTCGTCGATCTCTACAGACAGGTTCAGCTTGCGTCCAAAGCGCTTCTCCAGCGCTTCGCCGATGCCTGCCAGCGCAGCATCATCCACAGGGAAAGCGCTGTAGACGATGGCATCCGACGAGCCGTTGCGGCGGTTCACAAGACCACGGAACTGCAGTGCCACTTCGGGCAGCGCATCCAGACGGCCGTTCTCAATGATGACGCGCAGGAAGTTGCGTGCAGCATCCGGCAAAGCCGAACGGGCCACGCCGGTGATGACTTCGAGCACCTGCTCGTTCGTCACCTTGGGGCTGTCAGCCAGTTGGCGCAATTGTGGATCGGCGGCAATCGCCGCCAATTCCTCCACCCAAGCGACAGTGCTGCTCAAGTCAGCGCCGGTGTCGGCGCAGGCTTTGAACAAGGCTTCGGCGTAAGGGCGGGCAATGGTGGCGAGTTCTGCCATATTTGCTTTCCTTACAGCTCTGTCTTCAGGCGGTTCAACAGATCAGCATGAACGCCGGCATTCACCTCACGGCGGAGGATTTGCTCAGCGCCCTTCACAGCCAATGCGGCGACTTGCTCACGCAATGCCTCGCGGGCTGCGACAGCTTGCTGTTCGGCTTCGGCACGGGCAGCGGCAACAATCTTGTTGCCTTCTTCTGTCGCGCGCGCCTTGGCTTCTTCAATGATGGCCTGGGCGCGGCGATCGGCGTCCGCAAGCCGCGATGCTGTCTCGTTGCGTGTCTGGGCCAGTTCTTGCTCTACGCGCTTGTTAGCAGCGCTGAGCTCAGACTTAGCCTTGTCAGCAGCAGCGAGGCCATCGGCGATTTTCTGGGCTCGCTCGTCCAACGCCTTCGCGATCGGGGGCCACACGAACTTCATCGTGAACAGCACCAGGATCAAGAAAACGATGCACTGAACGAACAGGGTCGCGTTGATACTCACGGCAACACCTTTCTTTCTAGGGCGTTGATCGGAGCTTAGGCCAGGACGAAGGGGTTGGCGAAAGCGAACAGCAGAGCGATAGCAACACCGATCAGGAAAGCAGCGTCGATCAGACCAGCCAAGATGAACATCTTGGTTTGCAGTTCGTTGATCAGCTCAGGCTGGCGAGCCGAGGATTCCAGGAACTTACCGCCCATCAGCGCGATACCGATCGAAGCGCCGATAGCGCCCAGACCAACGATCAGACCACAAGCCAGAGCGACGAGACCGAGAATGTTTTCCATGATGACTCCTAGAGATTAAGGGAAAGTTGAAGTGAAAGGGAAAGGTCAGTGGGCTTCATGCGCCTGGCCGAGGTAAATCAGCGTCAGCATCATGAAAATGAAGGCCTGCAGGGTGATGATCAAGATGTGGAAGATCGCCCAGATAGAGCCCGCAATGATGTGCCCCACGGGGAGCAACACACCAGAGAGCGACATGGCAGCCGCACCGCCCATCAGGGCAATCAGGCAGAACACCAACTCACCAGCGTACATATTGCCGAACAGTCGCATACCGTGCGAAACCGTCTTGGCAACATATTCAATGATCTGCATCAGCAGATTGACTACACCCAGGATCAGGGCGAAGACAGGATTCTTAGAAGTACCAAAAGGAGCTGTCACCAGTTCGTGTGCCCAGCCACCTGCGCCCTTGATCTTGACGCTGTAGTAGAAGCACAGCAGCAGCACACCAACCGACAGACCCAAAGTGGTCGACAAGTCAGCAGTAGGCACAACACGCAGATAGGCATGAGGATCACCCTGGACGCCTTGCCACAGTACGGGCAGCAAGTCCACGGGCAGCAAGTCCATGGCGTTCATCAAGAAGATCCAGACAAACACGGTCAAAGCCAGAGGCGCGATGAACTTGCGCGATTCGTTGCTGTGAATATTGGCCTTGGCTTGGTTGTCCACCATTTCCACCAAGATTTCTACGGCAGCCTGGAAGCGGCCGGGTACACCGGATGTTGCCTTGCGGGCACCCAACCACAGCAAGAACAGACCCAGAACGCCGCAGATCACACTGACCACGACCGAGTCGATGTTCACCACCGAGAAATCGATGATGGAGTTCTGCTTGATATTTTGCAGGTGCTGCAAGTGGTGAACAATGTATTCACTTGCGGTTGGAGCGTGCGCGTCGGCTGCCATCGGTGAACTCTTCTCTCAATATCAATCGGTTTTTCGGACACTGGCTCGACCTGTAATCAGAACGAGCCAGTACGTTTTCATCGTTACCACCATTCCTGCCAGCAACGCCAGCCAGTGCAGGTTTGGCACCAAGCGAGGAGCGGCCGCCAACATGGCAATGCACAGCACCAGCTTGACAAACTCCCAGGCGAACAGCCTTGCGATCGCGCCCGATGCCTGCGCTGCGCTGCCGCTGTTGCGCGCCACCCCCCGGGCGAACAATGCTGCAGGCACCACGATGGCCAACGCACCATAGGCGGCTGACCAAGCGGCTGCACGACCCGCAATCCACCAAGCCAACAGCGCAACCGCAGCGCCCATCAGGGCTTGCAGCACCAAAATGCGCCACATGGACATCTTGGGCTGGCGCTTGCGCCACGCTTCAGCCTCTTCAGGCGTCAGGGGCTTGATTTGCGACTCTTCGTCCTCAAATTCCAGTTCAGGGGCTTGATGTTTCATGTGTTCAGCGAGCCAAAACTCAAACCGGAATTTTTACAAAGCCTCTGATTATACGTAGAAACCCCTTTTCAACCGAAGACTTATGGCTTTGGCAAAGGGTTTTTACGGACAATCCCATGCTGTCTGTCTCTAGACACCAACACGGTCCAAGGCATTTTTCTGCCGGGCAGACCTCCTCAGCGTGATCCTTCCACCTGCAGCGCCGGCCTTCGGGCCGAAGCTGTAACGATAGCGCACAATGCGCCTGAAACCAAGCAAAGTCCTTTGACTTCAACCCCATCACAGCCATGAACGACACCGCATCTCCCGAACCCCGCAAGGACTCGCTGATCGAGTACCCCAGCCTGTTTCCTATCAAGGTGATGGGTCTGCACACTGACGACCTGGTACACCAGATCACGACTGTAGCCAAGCAGTTTGACCCTTTCTTTGACGCCTCTACCGTGGAACTGCGCCCCAGCAGCAACGGCAAATATCTGGGTGTGACCATCACCGTGACAGCGACCAGCCGCGAACAGTTGGATGACCTTTACCGCGCGCTGACCAGCCACCCCATGGTCAAAGTGGTGCTCTGATTACGAACTGCTGCTACTGCCATGGACGCACGTCTGATCGGCCGCGTGGACTACGCCGCATGCAATGCGGCCATGCAGGCCTTCACCGCCAACCGCGATGCTGCTACTAGCGATGCGTTGTGGCTGGTCGAGCACAACCCCACCTTCACCCAGGGCCTTGCGGGCAAGGCGGAGCATCTGCTCGTGCCCGGCAATATTCCCGTGGTCTCCACCAACCGCGGTGGACAGGTGACCTACCATGGGCCCGGTCAGGTCGTGGCCTACCCGCTGCTGGATCTGCAGCGCCTGGGCTACTTCGTCAAAGAGTATGTGTACCGGCTGGAAGAAGCCGTCATCCGCACACTGGCCTATTACGGCGTGACAGGCCATCGCGTAGCGGGTGCGCCCGGCATCTATGTGCGCCTCGATGACCCGCGCAGCCATGCCATGCTGGAGCAACGCCCTCAGCGCCGCGAGCCTGGCAGCGCCGCACCTGAACCTGACTTTGCAGGCCTGGGCAAAATTGCAGCCTTGGGCATCAAGGTCAGCCGCCACTGCACCTATCATGGCGTGGCACTGAACGTGGACATGGACCTAGAGCCCTATCAGCGCATCAATCCATGCGGGTACGCCGGCATGGCCACCGTCGATCTTTCTACAATCGGCGTTCAGACAACCTGGAGCGAGGCCGCGCAAGTGTTCGGCCACGAGCTGATCGCCCGCCTGGCTCCCTGAGACTATCTACCATGAGCAGCAACGAAGTCGTGCGCGAAGCGCAGTCCGCCGAGAACTACAACCCGCTGGCCAAGCAGAAGGCCGCCGCCAAGCTCTCCCGCATTCCCGTCAAGGTCGAACAGGCGCCCGTGCTGAAAAAGCCCGAGTGGATCCGCGTCAAAGCAGGCAGCCCCACGACACGTTTTTACGAGATCAAGGACATTCTGCGCGAGCAAAAGCTGCACACCGTCTGCGAAGAGGCTTCCTGCCCCAACATCGGTGAATGCTTTGGCAAGGGCACAGCCACCTTCATGATCATGGGTGACAAGTGCACACGCCGCTGCCCCTTCTGCGACGTGGGCCACGGCCGCCCCGATCCGCTGGATGTGGACGAGCCCCGCAAGCTGGCCGAGACCATTGCCCGCCTGCGTCTGAAGTATGTGGTGATCACCAGCGTGGACCGCGACGACCTGCGCGACGGCGGCTCTGGCCACTTTGTGGAGTGCATCAAGCAGACACGCGCCCTGTCGCCCGAGACGCAGATTGAAATTCTGGTGCCCGACTTCCGTGGCCGTGACGACCGTGCGCTGGAAATCCTCAAGGCAGCACCTCCCGATGTGATGAACCACAACCTGGAGACCATTCCACGCCTGTACAAGGAAGCACGCCCCGGCTCGGACTACCAGTTCTCGCTGAACCTACTCAAGAAGTTCAAGGCGCTGCACCCTGATGTGCCCACCAAGAGCGGCCTGATGGTGGGCCTGGGCGAGACGGACGAAGAAATTCTGGAAGTCATGCGCGACATGCGCGCCCACAACATCGACATGCTGACCATTGGCCAGTACCTGGCGCCCACCAACAGCCACCTGCCTGTGCGCCGCTATGTGCACCCCGACACGTTCAAGATGTTCGAGCAAGAGGCCTACAAGATGGGCTTTACGCACGCAGCCGTAGGCGCCATGGTGCGCTCCAGCTACCACGCCGATCAGCAAGCCCACGCGGCTGGCGTGTAAGCGCCCAGCAGGCACCCACAAAAAAAGCAGCTTGAAGCTGCTTTTTTTATAGCTATTAGCGCTTGAAGATCAAGCAATTGCAAGCTATTTATATTTAAAAAGCTTGCAGCACAAGCACTGAAAGCTTCCATTTTGAGAGCGATATTTCATCGAAAAAAATGCGTGGCTAACCGGGCAGTCCGCTGGCTGGCAAAAACGACTGCAGGCTTTACAGGCCTGTTCGTCGCCCCACGATGAAACCAGAACCACTGCAGTCCCTTGGAGCACCCCACCAGAGCAGCATCTCAGGACTCAGTGCTGTGGATACTAACATTAATTGAGAATTATTCGCAAATAAATTTGCGTAACAAAGTGTCCTCAGGCCGCTGCTTCCAGCATGGTCGCGGGCTCTTCCGCTTCCAGCACCTGCTGTGCCCAGGGCTGCAGGCGCTGGGCATCGGCGCGCAGCACTTCCTGCTTGACGCTCAGAATCTGCGCGGGGTGCATGGAGAAGCTGCGCAGCCCCAGGCCCAGCAGCAGGCGCGTCATGCTGGTGTCGCCCGCCATTTCGCCGCAGACACAAACCTGCTTACCCATTTCATTGGCGGTGCGAATGACCTGCGCCACCAGCTCCAGCACGGCAGGGTGCAGCGGGTCATACAGATGGGCTACGGCTTCATCGGCACGGTCAATGGCCAGCGTGTACTGAATCAGATCGTTGGTGCCAATGGAGACAAAGTCAAAGTGCTTGAGCAGGCTGCGCACCATGAGCGCTGCGGCAGGCACCTCAATCATGGCGCCCAGCTGCACTTCACCGCAGACCACACCACGCGCCTGCAGCTCTGCCTTGGCCTGCCTGACCTGCGCCAGGATGCTGTGCGCCTCATGCTGGTGCGAGACCATGGGAAACAGCAGCTGCACCTTGCCAAAAGCTGCCGCCCGCAAAATGGCACGCAGCTGGGTGCGGAACATGGCAGGCTCAGCCAAGCTCCAGCGAATGGCACGCAGGCCCAGCGCGGGGTTGAGTGAGGTTTCCTTGCTGCCTTTTTGCAGGGGTTTGTCTGCCCCCACGTCAATGGTGCGAATGGTCACAGGCAGGCCCTGCATGCCTTCGACGGCCGTCTTATAGGCTTCAAACTGCTCGTCTTCACCGGGCAGCTTGCCTTCGCGCCCCATGAAGAGGAATTCGCTGCGAAACAGGCCAACGCCTGCTGCCCCGGCACGCAGGGCCACAGCCGCATCATCCGGCTGCTCGATATTGGCCAGCAGTTCGATGTGCTGCCCATCCAGCGTGACCGCCGGTGTATGGCGCAGGCGCGCCAGGCGCTCACGCTCGAGCAGGTCCTGGCGCTGGCGAAAGCGGTACTGCTCCAGAATGACGGTGGAAGGGTCTACCAGCACGATACCGAGATTGCCATCAATGATGACCCAGTCGTCCTGGCGGATCAGCTGGCTGGCGGCACGCGCGCCCACCACGGCGGGAATGTCCATGCTGCGTGCCACGATGGCGGTGTGGCTGGTCTTGCCACCTACGGCCGTCACAAAACCCGCAAACACGCTGCGCCGGAACTGCAGCATGTCAGCCGGTGACAAATCCTGCGCCACCAGCACCAGCGGTGCCTCGGTCATGCCATCGAGTGCCGGCTGCTGGGCCACTTTTTCGGCCAGCACGCTAGGCGCCAGCTCACTGGGCGCCATGCCGCGCATGTAGCGCAGAATGCGGTCGGCCACCTGCTCCAGATCGGCCTTGCGTTCGCGCAGATAGGGGTCTTCCATCTCATCGAACTGGCGCGAGATCTGCTCGAGCTGCGTCATCAGCGCCCATTCGGCGTTGTAGAACCGCTCGGAAATCCAGTGCCGCACGCCAGATGCCAGCACCTCATCCTGCAACAGCATGAGGTGCACTTCCAGCAAGGCTGCAAGCTCGCCCGGCGCATCGGCGGGCAGATCGCTCACCAGGCGCTGCAGCTCATCGACCACCGCATTGCGCGCATGGCGCGCACGGGCGATTTCTGCCTCCACCTGAGATGCTTCGATAAAGTAGTGTGGTACTTCAACGCGGCTGGAAGCCACGACCACAGCGCGCCCGATCGCAATACCGCGCGAAACCGCCAACCCGTGGATGGCAAATGTCATGTCCTAGTCCTTCTTGACTGCGCGCAGTCTGCACAAAGCTAGGTGTCGGACCGCCCCAAACAAACTGCTCAGCGATTGTTACTGGTCTTCACCAAACTTGTCGTTGATCAATGCCACCAGCGCATCCAGCGCTTCCTGCTCCTGAGGCCCATCGGTTTCCAGTACCACCACCGAGCCCATGCCAGCAGCCAGCATCATGACGCCCATGATGCTCTTGGCATTGATGCGGCGATCGCCCTTGCTCATCCATACATCGCAGGGGAAGCTCGCAGCCAGCTTGGTCAGCTTGGCGGAGGCACGCGCATGCAAGCCCAGTTTGTTGCTGATAGTGATCTCGGTCTTGACCATGTTAATTCTGAGAAGTTGATTGGTTCGGTGCAGCACCGCCGGTCTGCAGCATGCCCTGCTGGCCGCCCGTCAACGCGCGCTGCGCCTGCTGTGCCAGCGGTTCATGGCGGTAGCAGATGGCGCGCAGCAGCATGGGCAGGTTCACACCCACCAGCAGACAGGCCGCCGTGCCTTCCACCAGCCGGTGTGCCACATTGCTGGGGGTGGCGCCCAGCACATCCGCCAGCACCAGGGTACGTTCGGCTCCGCTTTGTGCCAGCAGCGCACGGGCCGTGGCCAGCGTGGTTTCCGGGGCTTCATCGGGGGGAACGTCCAGCACGCTGATATCGCTCACACAGTCAGCAAACACATGGACGGCGCAGTCCCGCAGCGCTTGTGCCAGCGGTGCGTGGGCGATTAGCAGAATGTGATTTGCGGTGCCAGACATAAGCATTCCTCTCTATTATGACGCCAGCGCCCGCGCGCCCTGCCGGGCATCACCGCATGCTGCGCGTCAGACATGACGCAGGCACTGTGCCCTATTTCAGCACGATGCTGTCAAAAAACGTCTGGGCATTGCCGTGGTAGGCCTTGGGCGCGTAGACCACGGCGTGGAAGATGCGTGCCTTGTCGCCCTCCTGCCGCGCAAACCAGACGCCGTGCGTTGTCACCGTCCAGCCCGCACGGCCTACGCCCTCAACCGATGCCAGGATGGAGCGCGGCAAATCCATGGCCCCTGCTGGCACAAAAGGTGCACCGCTTTTCTTGCCCTCGCCGTCCACCGCCTTGAACTGCGTGAGCGTGGCGGCCTGCCAGAAGGCCAGCGCTTCATCCGCGCGCTCGGGGTCATCCAGCAGCCAGTGCGAGATGGCAAAGGTCGAGTCCACCGCATCACAGCCCGCCATGCTGACCGGCACGCTGCCAATGCCCATGCCAAAGTCCACCGGCGTACGGGCGAACTGCGGGTCACAGGGGAACTGCATCTCCAGCCCCGCCTCATCGAGTGACAGGGGCTGCCACGCCAGTTCTGGCTCGGGATTGCTGCAGGCGCTCACGAGCAGCATCGTGCAGGCGGCGGCCAGGTATCGCGTCAAGGTCTGGAGCTGGGTCATGTCTGCATTATCGGCAGCCGTTTCACGGACCTAAGCACAAACAGCATCCCCATAGACCCGCACTTTGCCCGACTTTGCCCCCGCCGCACCGGGCAGCACGGCACAATAGAACGCTATGGCAATCAAACACATCGTGGCAGGCGTAGCGCTTGCAGCTTTTGCGGGTCTGGGTGCTTACGTCTATTTTGGCGAAGGGGCGCAGCAGGCCCCGCAGACCCAGTTTGTACTGCTGGACGGCTCCAGCAAGACCACGCAAGACCTGCGCGGCAAGGTCACGCTGGTGAATTTCTGGGCCACCAGCTGCACCACCTGTGTGGCAGAGATGCCCGAGATCGTTGCCACCTACAACAAGTACAAGGACCAGGGCTACGACACCCTGGCCGTGGCCATGAGCTACGACCCGCCCAGCTATGTGCTGAACTTTGCCCAGTCGCGCCAGCTGCCGTTTCAGGTGGCCATCGACAACACCGGCGCTGTGGCCAAGGCCTGGGGCGATGTCAAGCTCACGCCCACCACCTACATCGTCAACAAGCGGGGCGAGATTGTGAAAACCTATATCGGCCAGCCCGACTTTGCGGAGCTGCACCAGCTGATTGAAAAGCTGCTGGCAGAGGCCTGACCCGCCAAGAATCAAAAAAGAGAGCTTCCAGCGCTTGATATTTCAAGGTTTCAACATTTTTTAATGCTGAAACCTAGTAAATACAAGCGCTGGCAGCTCTACTTTTTATGCAAAGCGCTTTTCAGCGCAGCCCATCAACGGTTGCGGAAGGCGTCGTGGCAAGCCTTGCAAGTCTGTGCTGCAGGGCCAAATGCGGCCTTCAACTGGGCCAGATCGCCTGTCTTGGCGGCAGCGGCCAGCTTGCCCATTTCGGTTTCGTAGTTCTTGGCCGCTTCGTCAAACTTGGCCTTTTCCTTCCAGATCTCAGCCTTGGCCTTGCCACCTTCTGTGCCAGCGCCAAAAGCCTGCCAGGGCAGTGCCGCCAGCGTCTCCAGCACCTGCGCATTCTGCTTGGCCAGTTCCGCATCAAACGGCGCGCGGCCATTGGCCATGGCACCCAGGGTGCCAAAGTGCTGGCTGGTCACAAAAAACACATTCTGGCGGTACTTGATGGCATCTTCGGCCTTGGCAAACTTCAGCGTATCGGCCGAAGCAGCCATGCTCACCACCGCTGCAGACACTGCCAGCACGGCAGCAGAGAGGGACTTCAATCGCATGGGGTCACTTCCTTTCTTGCTATAAAACACACAACAATATGCAGGTGCAGCGGGAAGTATCGCCGCGAGCGCAAGGTTTCCCCAAACGGAATCCCCATGCTTTGATACACCACAGCGACGCTCTCCCACCAGCCACCTATATTTCACGCATGCGCACATCCAACACCACCCGCCTTCGCATCTGGGATCTGCCCACCCGTCTGTTTCACTGGCTGCTGGTTGCCAGCATCATTGCGCTGGTTGTCACCGCCAAAATCGGCGGCAATGCCATGGAGTGGCACCTGCGACTGGGCCATGCAGTGCTGGGCTTGCTGCTGTTTCGTGTACTCTGGGGCTTTGCAGGCGGCCACTGGTCGCGCTTTACCACCTTCATCCCTGGCCCGGCCCGGCTGCTGCGCTATCTGAAGGGGCAAGGCACAGCGGCGGACAAAGCCGGGCACAACCCGCTGGGTGCCCTCTCCGTCATCGCCATGCTGCTGGTCATTGGCATGCAGGTGGGCACAGGCCTGATCAGCGACGATGAAATTGCCTTTGCCGGCTCACTGGTGCGCTATGTCTCGGGCGACACCATTGCCTGGGCTACCACCTGGCACAAGACCTGGGGCCAGTGGCTGCTGTACACCGTCATCGGTCTGCACCTGGCGGCTATTGCCTGGTACAGCCTGATTGGCAAAGAAAAGCTGGTGCCTGCCATGCTGCATGGCGACAAAACCGGCCTGCCCGTTGACCTGCCCCCCAGCCGCGACGGCTGGCGCGCCGTGGTGCCGGCCCTGCTGTTTGCGGCAGCCTGCGCCGTCATGGCCTATTGGGTCTGGACACGTGCCACATCGTTTTAACCCTATGCCCTTGCTGCGCGCATGGGGCTACACTGGCAGCTCGTCTGCTTCCAACCCAACACACGCGCTTTGACTGTAGAACAGCCCTGTGTGGCGATCCACATCGCCACCTCCGCCGAAGACATCCAGCACACCGCCCAACTGTTTCGCGAATACGCCGACAGCCTGGGCCTGGACCTGTCCTTTCAGAACTTTGATGCCGAAGTCGACCAGCTACCCGGTGACTACGCGCCCCCACGCGGCACGCTACTGCTGGCCTATGTAGACGGCACGCCCGCAGGCTGCTGCGCGCTGCGGCCCCTGGATGATGCAGACATTCCCAACGCCGCAGAAATGAAGCGCCTGTATGTACGCAAAGCCTTTCGCGGCTTTGGCCTGGGCCGCCAGCTGGCCGAAGCCACGCTGGACGCTGCCCGGCAAGGCGGCTACAGCTGCGTGCTGCTGGACACCCTGGACGACATGGAGGCCGCGCGCAACCTCTATACCGACCTGGGCTTTGAAGAGACCGAGCCCTACTACTTCAACCCCATCGCCGGGGCGCACTATCTCAAGGCAGAGATTGACTGAGTGCGTGAAGTGACAGCAGCAGCCTCACGTGCAACAAGTTGTAATTTTTTGCAGCGTGCATTTAAGACCTGTTCTCATCAGGTCGCTAAGGAACCTCTGCATAACTCGATTTCAAGCGTGATCGTGCTTGAACGAGTGTGATGTTCCCTTGCCCCTGGCACTCAAGATGCCCGCGTTTCGCGGGCATCTTGCTTTTTATGCACCCACACCAGGCTTGGATTGGCTGTTTTTCAGCAAACGGCCACGGGCC
>NZ_VZOT01000020.1 GCF_008801935.1 Comamonas kerstersii | reverse complement strand
ACGGAATTGAAGTGAACTTCACTTCTATTCTCATGAGCGTTTGATTTGGCAATTCGCCTTCAAACGCCCACGCTTATCGGCTGTATCTTGTTAAAGATGCCTTGAAGATCAATTTCTTCAAGTTTCGTTCGCTGCGATCAGCGAAGCCTTGTATTGTAGCACCGTTTTTCGATGCTTGCAAAAAGAATTTGAAATTTTCTCTTTGCGTCGCTGACTGCGTTTTGCGATCAGCGAAGACTTGCATTGTACATCACTTTTGGTGCTTCACAGAAATTTCTGCAAAAACCTTTTCAGCGATTGGCAGCAAGAAGCTGCTCTGTACTAGCAATGGAGCGAACTATAGCACCGTTTTGGCACTGTTTCAGAAAAAAGCTTTTCAGTCGCAGCCATCAAGATGACTGCGACTGAGGCAGCGCACAGCGCTGCCTTGGATAATGCAGTCACCATGGCATTGATTACTTTATTGGACGCCCAGCTTGCGTTTGGGCATGTGGCCTTGCTGGACCACGCCAGCTTTGCGCTGGAGAGCAACGAGCGCGTAGGACTAATTGGGCGCAATGGCGCTGGCAAGTCTTCGCTGCTGAAAATTCTGGGGGGATTGACCCACGCTGACGATGGCAGTCTGCAGGTGCAAAACGGCATTCGCATTGCCTATGTTCCGCAGGAGCCTGATCTGAAGTCTGAGCACACCGTGTTTCAGGCGGCTGCCGAAGGCCTGGCTGAGATTGCCAAGCTGCGAGAGCTGTATCTGTCTGGCGCGGAAGGCGTGGATCTGGATGCGCTGCAGTCTCAGATTGAAGCGCAGGATGCCTGGAACTGGGAGCAGCGCGTCGAAGAGACGCTGCAGCGCCTGCACCTGGATGCGCAGGCGACGGTGGGCAAACTCTCTGGCGGCACCCGCAAGCGCGTGGCCCTGGCGCAGGCGCTGGTGACCAAGCCTGATGTGCTGCTGCTGGACGAACCCACCAACCACCTGGATCTGGATTCGATTGCCTGGCTGGAAGACCTGCTGCTGGACTATAAGGGCAGCGTGGTGACCATTACCCACGACCGTGCCTTCCTGGACCGCATTGCCACCCGCATTGTGGAGCTGGACCGTGGTCAGCTGCGCAGCTACCCCGGCAACTTTGCACAGTACATGCAGCAAAAGGAAGAACAGCTGCAGCAGGAAGCCGTCATCAACGCCAAGGCCGACAAGCTGCTGGCACAGGAAGAAGTGTGGATTCGCAAGGGTGTGGAAGCACGCCGCACCCGCAGCGTGAGCCGCATTGAGCGCCTGAAAGACCTGCGTGCCAACCGAGCCGCCCGCCGGGAAGCGCTGGGCAGCGTGAAGCTGGACATTGATTCTGGCAAGGACAGCGGCTACCAGGGCAAGATCGTGGCAGAGCTGACGAATGTCTCCAAATCCTTTGGGGACAAGACCATTGTCAAGCACTTCACAGGCACCGTGCTGCGTGGCGACAAGGTCGGCCTGATTGGCCCCAATGGCGCGGGCAAGACGACGCTGCTCAAGATGATTCTGGGCGAGCTGGAAGCAGACACCGGCAGCATCCGCCGTGGCAACAACCTGCAGGTGGCCTACTTTGACCAGATGCGCCACCAGATCGATCTGGATGCGACGCTGGAGGACTTCATCAGCCCCGGCAGCGAATGGATCGAAATTGGCAGCAACAAGAAACATGTGAAAAGTTATTTGCAGGATTTCCTGTTCTCGCCTGCGCGTGCGCACTCACCCGTGCGATCGCTTTCCGGCGGTGAGCGCAACCGCCTGCTGCTGGCACGCCTGTTTGCACGCCCTGCCAATGTGCTGGTGCTGGACGAGCCAACGAACGATCTGGATATCGACACCCTGGAATTGCTGGAAGATCTTTTGCAGCAGTACGACGGCACGGTGTTCCTGGTCAGCCACGACCGCACCTTTCTGGACAACGTGGTCACCAGCATCATTGCTGCCGAGGGCGATGGCCTGTGGCGCGAGTACGAAGGCAGTGTGCAGGACTGGCTCACCCAGTCCCAGCGCAGCCGGGAACTGGCGGAGCAGGCAGCCAAGAGCAGCGCGGCCAAGGTGGTGACACCCGTCAAGGAAGAAGCACCCAAGGACAAGGCCGTGCTGCCAGGCGCCAAGCGCAAGCTCAGCTACAAGGAGCAGCGCGAGTTGGAGCAGCTGCCTGACCTGATTACGGCACTGGAAGAAGAGCAGGCTGCTATCCGCAAGGAACTGGAAGACCCTGCGATTTACGCCCGCGACAACGCCCGAGCCATGCAGCTGCATGCGCGTGATGGCGAAATTGAAGAGGCGCTGATGCAGGCGCTGGAGCGCTGGGAATTGCTCTCCAGCTAAGCACCGCAACAAAAAAAGGAGCTACTAGCGCTCTTGAATCAAGGATTTCAAATAGTTTTCTATCTGAATTCCTTGTATTTCAAGCGCTGGCAGCTCCTTTTTTATGAGTTGCTTTAGATGCGGTGACGTACGTCAGGCGAAGCACGCAACTGGGCCAGTACCGCAGGTGCAATCTGGTTCAGCGGCAATACCTCATGGGCTGCGCCATGGGCGATGGCTTCACGGGGCATGCCAAAGACGATGCAGCTGGCCTCGTCCTGCACATAGTTGTAGCTGCCTGCGTCTTTCATCTCGCGCATGGCGACAGCGCCATCTGCCCCCATGCCGGTGAGCATGATGCCAAAGGCATTGCGGCCCACGAACTGCGCCACAGACTTGAACAACACTTCCACCGATGGCTTGTGGCGGTTCACGGGAGGTGCCTGCTCATCCACCACGGCCACATAGTTGGCACCACTGCGCGAAATAGAGAACTGCTTGCCACCAGGTGCGATATAGGCATGGCCGGGCAGGATACGTTCACCATGGACCGCTTCCTTGACCGTGATCTGGCACAGACTGTTCAGGCGTGCGGCAAAGCTGGTCGTAAAGCCAGGCGGCATGTGCTGGGTGATGACGATGGCGGGCGCGTCAGCAGGCATGTGCACCAGCACTTCCTTGATGGCTTCGGTGCCACCGGTCGATGCACCAATGGCGATGAGTTTTTCGGTCGAGAGCTTGCCCAGCAGACTGGCACTGCTGACTGCAGGCTTGGCAGGTGCTGCTGCAGCCGCACCGCCAGCGGCAGGCGCAGTGTGGGCAGGACGAACCATGCGATGCACATGGGCCGAAGCGGCAATGCGGATCTTGTCTACGATTTCCGTGGACAGCTGCTGCAGGCCATTGGCCACGCCTACGCGGGGCTTGGCCACAAAGTCCACGGCACCCAGCTCCAGCGCACGCATGGTCACTTCAGCGCCACGCTCGGTCAACGTGGAGATCATGAGCACGGGCATGGGGCGCAGGCGCATGATGCGGCCCAGAAAGTCGATGCCGTCCATCTTGGGCATTTCGACGTCCAGGGTGATCACGTCCGGATTCTTTTCGCGAATCATCTCGCGCGCGATCAAGGGATCGTTGGCCGTCCCTATGCACTCCATGTCAGGCTGGCGATTAATGATTTCAGCGAGCAGACTGCGCACCAGTGCAGAGTCGTCCACCACAATCACCCGAATCTTGCGGTTCATTCTTCTTCAACCTCTCTCAAAACAGATCCACGCTGCCGCCTGCATTGGTTTTGGCCAGCTGTGCAGCGCTGCCGCGTGAACGTTCCTGCTCCACCAGCACTTCGGGGTGTGCATGTGCCAGGCGCTTGACCATGGCCTTGCCCGTAACCGGGAAGTACACCACCTTGCGAGGGTAGATATCAAGAACGTCTTCCGACACGATCGGAATGCGCTCTGTTTGCAAATATTGCGTCACGAATTCTGTATTGCGCTCGCCCACATTCATGGTGGTGAAGTTGGCCATGACCTGCCCACCCCCAAAAATCTTGGCCTGCATGGTCTCGCGGCGAGCGCCCAGCTTGATCATTTCGTTGATCAGCACTTCCATGGCATAGGAGCCATAGCGGCCACTGACGTCTGTGCTGTCGCCCTCCGGCAGCATGAAGTGGTTCATGCCGCCGATGTTCATGGTTCTGTCCCACAGACAGGCCGCGATGCACGAGCCCAATACCGTACAGATCACGATATTTTCACCGGTGACAAAGTACTCGCCGGGCAAGACTTTGACGGCATTGAACTGAAAGTGATGATCAAAGTAGAAAAACGATGCCTCGCCAGGCTTGCGAGGCCGCCTGCGCAGCGTGTCCAGCAAGGAGGCATCCTGCCTTTTTTTTTCTGCTGCGCCAGCATCCCAGGAAGTGCCTGCACTGCCAGCCCCTTGCAATGTCCGAGTGTTCATGGCTGTGCCTTCTTCATTCCTGGTGGGACATGTATGCCGACATGCATCTAGATGCGCTCGTAGACCGTCTTGCCCCGCAGGACAAACAGATCGCGCGATTCGCTGAAATTCTCCGCATGCCCGACAAACAGCATGCCGCCCGGTTTCATCACCCGGTGAATGCGCTCCAGCACCTTGCGCTGTGTGGGTGCATCAAAATAAATCATGACATTGCGGCAGAACACAATGTCAAACGGTTCCTTGAACGGCCAGTCGTCACGGATCAAGTTGACCTGCATGAACTCGATCATGCGGCGCAGCTCAGGCTTGACGCGCACCATGCCGGCATTGGATGCCTTGCCGCGCATGAAGAAGCGATGCAGGCGCTCCTGACTCAGACTCTTGACGTTCTCCATGCGGTAGATGCCGTTGGACGCCGTGTTGAGCACATTGGAGTCAATATCGCTGGCAATCAGCTTGAAATGCGCGCCAGCGCCCAGGGCTTCCTGCGCCGTCATGACGATGGAGTAAGGCTCTTCCCCGGTGGAGGCCGCATTGCACCAGACACGCCAGGAGGTGCTGGCAGGTTTGCTCTTGAGGTGCTGCGCCAGAATCTGAAAGTGGTGCTCTTCACGGAAGAACGACGTCAGATTGGTGGTGAGCGCGTTGACAAACTCCTGCCATTCGCGCGCATTCCCTTCCTTTTCCAGCCAAGTCAGATAGGCATCAAAGCTGTCATGCCCGGTCTCGCGCAGGCGGCGGGACAGGCGGCTGTAGACCATGGCGTGCTTGCCATCGTGCAGGCTGATCCCTGCGTGTTTGTAGATCAGTGCCTGAACGCGGCTGAAGTCTGCCGACGTCCAGGCGAACTCTCTGCCTTGCGCTACGGGAGCAGAAACCTGTACAGAAGCCGAGAGTTGACCTGTGGAACGCATGAAGATGTTGAAAAGAAATTTCCGTAAAGAAGACCACCAGAGCTGATTGCAGCAGCCCGCGCAGCATGGCGCGCACTGCGGGCGAGACGGCAGATGCCGCCGTGGAAGAGGTTACTCGGTAGGAGCCACCAGCCCCATGTCCACGTTGGACATCAGCTTTTCAATGTCCAGCAGGATCAGCATGCGCTCGCCCACCGAACCCAGACCCAGAATACAGCCATTGTCGATGGCGCTTTCGATATCGGGTGCGGGACGGATGGCTTCAGGCGCCAGCTCCATCACGTCGCTGACCGAGTCCACCACAATGCCCACCACACGGTTGTGCAGGTTCAGGATGATGACCACGGTGAAGCTGTTGTACTCCACTTCGGAGCAGTTGAACTTCAGGCGCATGTCCACGATAGGCACGATGGTGCCACGCAGGTTCACCACGCCCTTGATGAATTCAGGCGCATTGGCAATGCGTGTGGGTTGCTCGTAGCCACGGATTTCCTGCACCTTCAAAATGTCGATGCCGTATTCCTCCTCGCCCAGACGGAAGGTCAGATATTCGCGGGCACCGCTGGACTTGTTTTCAGCACTCTTCCCCATGACGCTCATTGCTTTCTCCTCAGGTATCAGGGGCGTCCGTTGTTTTCAGGACGCCAGCCTGCTCCAAAAAAATTCCATGCTCTGGGTGCAGCAGCTGCTGCACCCGCTTGTTTCTACCGATTAACGTGCGCGGCGCACCAGGCTGCTGGTGTCCAGAATCAGGGCCACCGTGCCGTCACCCAGAATCGTTGCGCCCGACACATTGGGCACCTTGCGGTAGTTGCTCTCCAGATTCTTGACCACCACCTGGTGCTGACCCAGCAGCTCATCGACCAGCAGCGCCACGCGCATGCCGTCGGACTCGATCACTACCATGATGTCGCTGCGCTTGCCGTCGCCATGGCGAGGCACGCCAAAGACCTTTTCCAGCTCGATGACCGGCATGTACTCGTCGCGCACCTTGACCAGCTGCGCGCCTTGCGTGACGGTGCTGACATCGGCAGGGTTGACCTGGAAGGACTCGACCACCGAAGACAGAGGCAGGATGTAGACCTCGTTGCCCACACCCACGGACATGCCATCCATGATGGCCAGCGTCAGTGGCAGGCGGATGGACACACGCATGCCCACGCCCTGCACGGAGTCAATTTCCACCGAACCGTTGAGCGCCGCAATGTTCTTGCGCACCACGTCCATGCCCACACCGCGGCCGGACACATCCGTCACCACATCGGCCGTGGAGAAGCCGGGCGCAAAGATCAGCTGCCAGACTTCGCCATCGGGCATGCTGTCCGAGACATCCATGCCACGCTCGCGCGCCTTCTTCAGGATCTTCTCGCGGTTCATGCCCTTGCCGTCATCACGCACCTCGATGACGATGGAGCCACCCTGGTGCGATGCCGACAGCGTCAGCGTACCGGCTTCAGGCTTGCCTGCAGCCAGGCGGTCCTCAGGCGATTCGATGCCGTGGTCCACGCTGTTACGTACCAGGTGGGTCAGCGGATCGGTAATCTTTTCAACCAGGCCCTTGTCCAGCTCGGTCGCTTCGCCCTGGGTGACCAGGTTGATCTTCTTGCCCATCTTGTTCGCCAGATCACGCAGCATGCGCGGGAAGCGGCTGAACACGGTGGACATGGGAATCATGCGGATGGACATCACCGCTTCCTGCAGGTCGCGGGTGTTGCGGTCCAGGTCGGCAAGACCCGCCAGCAGCTGCTGGTTGGTCGAAGGGTCCAGCGCGCGGCTGTTCTGTGCCAGCATGGCCTGAATGATGACCAGCTCGCCAGCCAGGTTGATCAGCTGGTCTACCTTCTTCACATCCACACGGATGCTGGTGGATTCCATCTGCGCAATATTGGGGCGGGTCACGGTCTTGACCGCTGCTGCCGCTGGCTTGTTCACGGGCGCACCGGGCGCGCCATCAAAAATGCCAAAGGCTTCGCTTTCAGGCAGCGCCACCGCAGGGGCTGTTGCTTCATCCTTGGCTTCGGCAGGCGCCTGTGCCACCTCAGCAGGTTCAGAAGCAGCCGCCTGTGCAGCAGGAGCGGCAGCGCCCACTGGCGAAATCTGCACCTGCTCCTTGGTCACGTGGAAAGCCATCAGGTCCAGCAGATCATCATCCGTAGACTGCGTCTCCACTTCAAACAGACGCGACTTGGGGTCCTCGCAGGGCAGGTCCTTGATGCTGCCCAGCCCTGGGATGTCGCGAAACAGCTCCTTGATCGCGTCGGCCGTCTCCAGATTTTCTACAGGACCAATCTTGATCTGCAGATGACGCACGCCACCGGCAGCCGGTGCTGCAGCGGGCGCAGCCACCACTTCTGGGGCAGGCGCTGGTGCTGGAGCAGGGACAGGCTCGGGTGCTGGAGCAGGCTGTGGTGCAGGTGCGGGGGCCGCAGCAGGTGCAGCGCCCTCACCGGCGGCCAGGCGAGCAATGCGCGAGACCAGATCTTCCGTAGGCAGTGCTTCGCCTTCGCCGCCCGCCTGATGGCGTGCCAGCAGGCTGCGTGCAGCATCGCTGGCTTCCAGCAGCACGTCCACCATTTCGGGGACGGGCGTGATCTCGTGACGGCGCAAGCGGTCCAGCAGCGACTCCATCTTGTGGGTCAGCTCGGCAACATCGGTAAAACCAAACGTGGCAGAGCCGCCCTTGATGGAGTGTGCGCAACGGAAAATGCCGTTGAGTTCTTCGTCATTGGCAGCGTTCAGGTCCAGATTGAGGAGCATCTGCTCCATCTGGTCCAGGTTCTCCGCCGCCTCTTCAAAGAAGATTTGATAGAACTGCGTGAGGTCAAAATCGGCTTCTGCTCCGCCTTGGTGTGTATCCGCCATGAGGTTTCCTACTATCTTTTTCTTGGTATCCGGTTGACTGGTTTCTTCTGAGGTCAGCGAATTACCTTCTGCAGCACTTCAATCAAACGATTGGGATCAAACGGCTTCACCAGCCAGCCTGTTGCCCCAGCAGCTCTGCCAGCCTGCTTCATCTGGTCACTGGACTCGGTCGTCAGAATCAAAATGGGCGTGTTCTTGAAACGTGGATGCTCACGCAACCGGCGCGTCAATCCAATGCCGTCCAGACGGGGCATGTTCTGGTCTGCCAGCACCAGATCAATGTGCTCTGCCTCGACTTTTTCCAAGGCATCCATTCCGTCAACAGCTTCAACCACCTTGTAACCGGCCCCAGACAAAGTAAAGGAGACCATTTTTCGCATGGATGGTGAGTCATCAACAGCGAGGATCGTATGCATGTAAAGCTCCAACGGACTTCTAAAAATTTCTGAATCTGGTTTCAAAACAGCTCGATTGAACCAGCATCCATTTCGCTTTGCGTGACAGGATTCGGTCTTTCTGGCTGAGCTGGCATTACAGGTACATCCAGCTCATCCTCTTCGCGCCCCATGGTTTCAGAGGCCAGACGAAAAGCACAGCTTTGTAACACCCGGGTGGTATGCCCAATCAATTGGGTTGCCATGTCGTGAAACTGCAGCTCTGTGACAGCTCTGCGCAAGGCTGCGCGCGCTGCTTCAAGATCTGGATCCTCTGCATCCCGGTTACCGGCCAACAAGACATTGGCCTCACCAAAACGCTCCAACAAATTGGTCGTGGCATGATTGAGCAGGCCTTCCAAACGATGCAAGTCGCGCATGACCACAAGCAGAGAGTCCTGCAGTTCGGCCGCAACCATGACGGGAACCTGTACCACAGGCTCGTCAGATGGTCTTTGCGTAGAGTGCATTGTTTCTCCAAGTTGGCGGAACCAGTCACCAGTTCCAGACATAACACGGCCGTTTTCGGTGGAAGTCCGACTTCTGAGGCTTACTCACAGCACGAACGAATGTATCCCCAGAAGAAAATTTGTTCCAATATGTTTCCATATGATAGCGCTCCCGGAGAATGGCAATCCTGCAGATAAGCCCCTGCTTGTGCTTCACCTTGAGGATTCAAAAGCCGATCAGCGGCTGGCTCAGATTACGCTGAGCAAGTCAGGATTCGCATTCGACATTATTTATTGCGACAAACTGGACGAGTTCCTAGAGCTGCTCAAGACCCGCCGCTTTGACTTAGTTCTAGCCGACTTCTATCTGCTGGGCTTTACGGCGCTGGATGCCTGGGAAGCTGCGCGGCAGCTGCCGCATTGCCCACCGTTTGTGCTGCTGTCCGGCGCTATTGGGGAAACCGCTGCCGTGCAGGCCATCCGGCAGGGGATTGCTGACTATTTGCTCAAGGACGACATGGCCCGGCTGCCCCATGTCATACTGCGCGCCCTTGAAGTCCATGAGGCGCGGTGCGCCAGGGAAAAGGCCACGCAGGAGCTGGAACGCTCCGAGCGCCAGCTGGCCGAGCTGACTGAGCACCTGCAAAACTCCATCGAGCAAGAGCGCGCAGCCATTGCCCGCGAAATTCATGACGATATTGGCGGCTCATTGACCTCCGTCAAGTTTGATTTGTCCTGGATCGAGCGAAATACCACAGATGCTGGCATCCAGAGCCATGCGCGCGCCGCGCTGGAGATGCTGCAGCACGCGCTGGGGGCCAGCCAGCGCATCATGATGAACCTGCGTCCACCCGTGCTCGATCAGGGGCTGGTGGCCGGGGTGCAATGGCTGGCAGAGAACTTTGAGCGCCGCACGGGTATTCCCACGCGGCTGCATGCGCCGTCCTTCATCGACGTGCCTGCAGATATCCAGCTCGTTGCCTACCGCACGGCCCAGGAAGCACTGACCAACGTGGGCAAATATGCCCAGGCGAGTGCTGTACACATGGACCTGTCCAACGCCGAAGGTTTTCTCACGCTGGAAGTGCGGGACAACGGCTGCGGCATCAGCCCTGAGCAGCGCAACAAGCCCAAGGCCTTTGGGCTGCGCGGTCTGGCCGAGCGCGCCAAGACCGTGGGTGGGTGGCTGGATGTCAGCAGCCAGGTGGGCAAAGGCACGAGCATCATCGTGTCCGTCCCGCTGCCGTAAAACGTAATATGTACCGACTACTTGCCTCTCAGAAGGAGACGTCTTGATCGATGTTGTGATTTGCGATGACCACGCGGTCCTGCGCCGCGGCATCCGTGACACGCTGGCAGAAGCCACAGACATCCGGGTGCGCGCTGAAGCGGGCGGCTATACCGAGCTGCGCGAAGTGCTGCGCAACACCCCCTGCGCGGTCCTGCTGCTGGATATCAACATGCCGGGCCGCAATGGCCTGGAAGTGCTGGGCAGCGTGCGCGAGAGCTATCCCGACATCAAGGTGCTGATGGTCTCCATGTACCCGGAAGACCAGTACGCGCTGCGCTGCCTCAAGGCAGGTGCCCATGGCTATGCCAACAAGTCTGGCGACCCCATGCAGCTGATCGAGGCCGTGCGCGTGGTGCATGCTGGCCGCAAGTTCCTGACCCCGGAAGTGGCACAGATGCTGGCCGACAGCCTGACCCAGCCCACACCGGAAGCGCCACACGCTGCCCTCTCTGAGCGCGAAATGCAGACGCTGCAGAAAATTGCCACTGGCAAGCGCCTGACCGATATTGCGGAAGAGCTGATGCTCAGCCCCAAGACGGTGAGCGTCTACCGTGCACGCGTGCTGGAAAAGCTGCAGCTGAGCAATAACGCAGAGTTGACGGTTTACGCCATACGCAACAATCTGGTTTAAAAAACATAGCGCCTTGCGCCCAATGAAAAAGGACTTCAGCATGAATTGCATGCGAAGTCCTTTATTTTTCAGCGCAAGCAGCTCTCTTTTTTACAAGAAGCCGCCACCAAACACCGCCAGCGTGCGCTCAATCATGCTGAGGAAGGGCTGCTCCATCATGGGCAGCGTGGCCGTGATGCCCAGCATGCCCACCGTCAGCGTGATGGGAAAGCCCACGGCAAACACGTTCATCTGCGGCGCAATGCGTGCGATCACGCCCATAGTCAGGTTCACAAACAGCAGCAGCGCCATCATGGGCAGCGCAATCCACAACGCGCTGGAGAACACGGCCGAGCCCAGCTCGTGAATGCGCATCTGCGAGACCGCCTGGATGAACGAGCCATCCACCGGAAACGCCTGAAAGCTTTTGATCACGGCCATCAGCACAAACACATGGCCATTCACCACGATGAAGAACAGGGTGAAGATTTGCACCAGAAAGCGTGAGACAGCGCTCAGCTGCGCACCGCTGGAAGGGTCAAAGAAGGAGGCAAAGCTCAGGCCCATCTGCAGGCCGATGAATTCACCCGCCACCTCCATGGCGGCAATCACCAGCCGTGCGGAAAAACCAATGGCCAGGCCGATGCCCACCTGCTGAATCACGCAGACCAGTGCCTGCGGGGAGTTGACATGCACCACGGGCTGGTCACCCAGCACGGCCTGCGCGCACACGGCCACCAGAAAGGCCAGCGCCACCTTGACGCGCATGGGAATGGCTTTTTGCGAAAACACGGGCGCAGCCGTGAACATGGCCAGTGTCCGCAGAAATGGCCAGATGATGGGTGAGAGCCACGCCATCAGCTGCTCTTCGGAAAAGCCAATCACCGTTTACACCCTGCCCTAGCCTAAGGCACTGGGGATGTTTTCAATCGTGCGCCGGATGAAGTCCACCACGGTGGACAGCATCCACGGCCCAGCCACAGCAAACACCAGCACGGCTGCTACCAGCTTGGGCACAAAGGACAAGGTGTTTTCGTTGATCTGGGTGACGGCCTGAAAAATGCTCACCACCAGACCGACAACCAGCACCGTCAGCAGCACAGGCAGCGAGACCATGAGCAGCAGCGTCAGCGCTTCACGCCCGAAGGTCAGTACGGATTGAGGAGTCATGAGCTGCGCCTTTCCCTCTAAATGGCAAAGCTGGCAGCCAGCGAACCCACCAGCAGGTTCCAGCCATCGGCCAGCACAAACAGCATGATCTTAAAGGGCAGCGCCACCAGCACGGGAGACAGCATCATCATGCCCAGCGACATCAGGATGGAAGACACCACCATGTCAATGATCAGAAACGGAATAAAGATCATGAAGCCGATCTGAAACGCCGTTTTCAGTTCGCTGATCACAAAGGCCGGAACCACCACGCGAAATGGGGCATCTTCAATCGACGTACCGGGCTCCAGCTTGGCCAGACGGGAAAACAGCGCAAAGTCGGACTGCCGCGTCTGGCGCGCCATGAACTCGCGCACCGGTAGTTCGGCCTTTTTCAGCGCGTCTTCAAACTCCATCTGGTTGCTGGTGTAGGGCACGTAGGCGTCCTGGTAGACGCGGTCCAGCGTCGGCCCCATCACAAACAGGGTCAGAAACAGCGACAGGCCAATGATGACCTGATTGGGCGGTGCCGACTGCGTGCCCAGCGCCTGGCGCAGCAGGCTCAGCACAATCACGATCCGGGTAAAGCCCGTCATCATCAGCAAAAGGGCTGGCAGAAAGGACAGTGCGGTAAAGAACAGCAGCGTCTGAATGGGCACCGAAAACGAGCTGCCCGCGCCGCCAGAGCCCACCAGTACCGGCAGGCTGGGGCCCGCGGCCGTCTGCGCTGCTGCGACAGCTGGCAGCCAGCAAAAAGCCGCCCCGACGGCGGCTGGCATGGCCCAGTGCATATGGGAAGTGAGAAAGCCTGATCGCATAAACGCTCTCATCAAGGTTGCGCCGTGGTCGTGGTGCTTGCCGTGCCGTCCTGCACCTGTGCCATGACACCTGCAAAGCTGGCAGCCGCAGGCTGTGCGGTCGCGGGCTGACCCAGCACATGCAGGCACTGGATGTGCTGCGCCGTCACGCCCAGCACCAGGCGCGTTTTTTCCGTACCCTGGCCGACCTCCACCGTCACCACACGCTGCCCGGGGCCAATGGCCACGGCAGACAGCACCTTGGTGCTGACGCTGTCTGCCCCATGCAGGCCCTGCTGACGCTGCTGCCAGCGCCGGAGTACCCAGGGCAGCGCTGCCAGCGCGCCGATCATGAGGAACAGCGCCAGCAGCGAAGAGGTCCAGCTCACGTTATCCACGGCTGACGCGGCGCAAGCGCTCAGAAGGTGTGACCACGTCGGTCAGGCGGATACCGAACTTGTCGTTCACCACCACCACCTCGCCCTGGGCAATCAGATAGCCGTTCACCAGCACGTCCATGGGTTCACCAGCCAGAGCGTCCAGCTCCACCACCGAACCCTGGGCCAGCTGCAGGATGTACTTGATGGGCACCTTGGTGCGCCCCAGCTCCACGGACAGCTGCACAGGAATGTCCAGCACCATGTTGATGTCGTTCACCGGCACTTCGGTGCCCACAGGGCCCGATGCATAGGCAGGCTTGCCCGACAGTGGGCCACCCTGCTCGGCGTCCAGCGTATCGCGGGGGGCGTCGGTCTGCTTCTGTTCTTCCAGTGCTTCGGCCCAATCCGAGAAGGGATCATCCCCAGGGATGCTGCCGCTGTTGTTCTGATCAGTTGCCATTCTTCTCTCCGGTCCAGTTCGCATCCACACCCCGCAGACACTGCTCGATGCGGATCGCATATTTGTTGTTGTGCGTGCCGTACTGGCACTCAAAAATCGGTACGCCACCAATCGACGCCTTGATGCGTGGCTGGCGCTCCAGCTCGATGAAGTCGCCCGGCTTCATGGCCAGCAATTGCTCCACCGTTGCATCGGCGCGGGCCAGCTCAGCCACCAGCGTCACTTCGGCGGACTGGATTTCCCGCGTCAGCACCTTGACCCATCGGCGGTCCACTTCCATGGAGTCACCCTGGGTGGACGAGTACAGAATGTCTCGAATGGGCTCCATGGTTGCATAAGGCATGCAGATGTAGATGGAGCCGGAGACATCGCCAATTTCCAGCTGGAACGAGGTGGACACCACGATTTCGCTGGGCGTTGCAATATTGGCGAACTGTGGCTGCATTTCCGAGCGCTGGTAAGCCAACTCCAGCGGATAGATGCCATGCCAGGCTTTTTTGTATTCCTCGCTGATCACATCGACCAGGCGATTGATCACGCGCTGCTCGGTGGCCGAGAAGTCACGGCCTTCAATACGCGTCTGCAGGCGCCCCGTGCCGCCGTACAAGGTGTCAATAATGCCGAACACCAGCGAGGGCTCACACACAATCAGGCCATTGCCGCGCAGGGGGCGAATGGCCACGATGTTGAAGTTCGTGGGCACTGCCAGGCGGCGCAAAAAGGCGCTGTAGCGCTGCACGCTCACCGTGCCCACGGACACTTCGGGGCTGCGGCGGATAAAGTTAAACAGACCAATACGGAAATTACGCGCGAACCTTTCGTTCACGATTTCCATGGTGGGCATGCGCCCGCGGACGATACGCTCCTGACTGGAAATGTCATAGTTGCGTACCGCACCTTCTTCGACTTCTTCCAGGTCAGACTTCTGGCGCTCGCCCGTCACCCCTTCCAGAAGTGCATCAACTTCCTCTTGCGACAGGAAAGAATCGCTCATGCGGATAACTCCTTGCGCTTACTGGATGATGAAGCTGGAAAACAGCACACGGCGCACCGGATTGGCACGGCGGCGAGGGGTGTCAAACTCATCGTCTTCCATCTCGCGGCGCTGCTTGTCCCAGCCCATGGGGCGTGTGACTTCACGCAGGATATCTGTGGCCAGCTGTTCCTTGCCTTCGCGCTGCAGCAGCTCATCGGCTGTGCGCTGCGACACCAGCATCAAAATGCCATTGCGAATGCTGGGCATGTACTGCTTGACGGTGGTTGCCGTGGCTTCATCCTGCAGCTCCAGCGTAATGCCAATCTGGGCATAGCGCTCACCGCCGGGGTCGGCCAGGTTCACCACCATGTTTTCCAGTGGCAGGAAGGTGGGGACCAGCGCTACCTTCCTGGCAGGTGTGTCTTCAGCATAGGGGTCGCTTTTTGACTGGTTGGCAAAAAACAGCGCAGCTGCTGCAATCACAACGACCAGCAAGGCGGCGATAGCACCGAACACGATTACTTTTTTGCTCTTGCCTTGCGCCGTAGCGGCGGCAGTATGGGTTGCGGCCACGTTATGTTCCTTCAGGGATAAAAGTGTGTTGGCTCAAATCTGGCTGTTCCTGCGCCCATCATCCAGGACGCAGCACACTAAGGTCTTATTATTTCGAAGAAGCCCGAAATCATAGCCAGAATAAAAGGCTGAAATAGCCGACAAAAAAGTCGTCTACCTCCGCGCACGGCCTCCGGCCGGCGCTCGATCAGGCGTACAAGTCCAGCCCGCGTCCTTGCGGCACACGCGGTGCAGCCTCAGCCTGGTGGGCCTGCACAGGCACTTCCACCACGCCATGGCGTGCCGGTCCGTCCTGCCAGGCATGGCGCTGCGCGCCGCTGTGGGGCGCCGCATCGCCATCGGTCTGCGCCTGCACCTGTACACCGGCCAGCTCCAGCCCCTGCTGCTGCAGCAGCTCGCGCAGCTGCGCCACATTGTCATCGAGCAGTGCACGGGTCTGCATCTGGTCTGCGCGGAAGGTCACATGGGCTTCATTGCCGCGCACGGACACCTGCACGCGCACAGGCTGGCCATCCTTTTCCATCACCACTTCCGCACGCTGCTGCTTGCCTCGCAGCCAGAAGCGCATGTCTTCCACCGGCGCATCGTGCTGCGCCTCAAACATGGCGTCCTGCGCCTGCTGGACTTCGCGCACTGCAGTGTCCATCAGCCGTGTGCCACTGCCCTGCCCACCACCCAGCGCTTCCACGCCACTGGCAGATGCGCTGCGGGTGCCGTCTGCACGCTCACCTGGCCTGGCCTGCACGCCTGCACTGGCCGCCCATTGCTCCACCTGCGCCATCACGCGCTGCAGCGTGGGCTGCATTTCGGCCTGGCCATCGTCCAGCGTCCAGTTGCCCTGCAGGCTAAAGCGACCACTGGCATCGGCGCTGCGCGGTGCATCGCCCGTGACCAGCTGCTCCACCACTTCCGCCGCATCTGCAGCCTGCGCCAGCAGCGCGGTGGCAGCAGACTGGACCACGGCGGGGGCTTCCGAAGCGCCCTCTGCCTGTGCGACTGTCTGCACGCCAGCGGCGACGGTGGCCACCTGCTGGCCTGCTGCCACATGCATCTGTGCACCCAGACCACGCCCTTGCGCCTGCGATGACAGGCCTGCCGCCTGCCCGGTTGACCCAGCATCTGCACCCAGCAGGCGCTGCGCCTGGCCCAGCAAATCATCCAGGCTGAGCGCGGTAGCCAGTACCTCGCCCGGCGGCAAGTCCTTGAGTTCTGCCGTCATCAGCGATGCCTGATCCTGCAAGGACAGGGCGGCGCCATCGAGTGTCTGCACATCGTCCTGGCGCAGGCCCTTGAGCAAGCGGGAAAACTTGGCCGCACTGGTCTGACCAGAGCGCTCATCGACAGATTCCGGCTTGTCCTGCGCTGCAGGCTTGTCTGCATGTTTGGCCTTGGGTTTGGGCACCATCGCTTGCTGAATATCCATGCTCATGCCTCCTGAAACTGCATGCCAAACGTTCGGCCAATGAATTGCAGCGCGGCACGTTCGTCCGTCTGCTTTTGCTCGCGGCGCATCTGCGCCAGCTCCATGTCACGGCGGCGTGTTTCCACCACCTTGTTCAGGCTGGTCAGGCGCAGCTCTGCGGCCATCAGCGCTTTCTGTGCAGCTTCCAGGCGGATGGACTGGTCTGCAATCACCCGTGTCTGCAGGTTGATGGCGTGCTCCAGCCGCTCCATGAACTGCCGGTGGTGCACCATGACTTCAGGCTTGAGCGAAGCGCCTTCCGTCGCACCCCAGCGCTGCTGCATTTCTGCGGCATAGTTCTCCAGCTGCTCCATCTGGGACTTGGCAGCATCAAAGGCATGCTGACGCTCACGCAGCGCCTGGCGTGCGTCATCACGTTTGCGCACGGCCATTTCAATTGCGATCATCAAAGCATTGAGCGAAGACATTCCAAATCCCTCTCGTTATCTCATCCTGGCTGGCCTAAGACGGCTGCCATGTCTGCCAAACTTTGTTCCATGGAAGCAGACTCAAACATGGTCTGCTGCAGGAAACGGGCCATTGCTGGCTGCAAGCGAATGGCCTCGTCCACCAAAGGATCGGAGCCGTTCACATAAGCTCCTACTTGTATCAAATCCTTGCTTTTTTGATAGCGCGAATAGACGGCTCTAAACCGTCTAGCTAATTCGAAATGCTCGCGCGAGACCACGTTGTGCATCACGCGCGATGCCGACTGTTCGATATCAATGGCAGGGTAGTGCCCCTGCTCAGCCAGCGCGCGCGAGAGCACGTAGTGGCCATCCAGAATGGCGCGCGAAGCGTCCGCAATCGGATCCTGCTGATCGTCGCCTTCGGACAGCACGGTGTAGAAGGCCGTGATCGAGCCCACGCCATTGAGGCCATTGCCGCTGCGCTCCACCAGCGCAGGCAGCTTGGCAAAGCACGAGGGCGGATAGCCCTTGGTGGCTGGTGGCTCACCAATGGCCAGCGCAATCTCGCGCTGTGCCTGTGCATAGCGGGTCAGCGAATCCATGAGCAGCAGCACATGCTTGCCCTTGTCCCGGAAATGCTCGGCAATCGCTGTGGCGTAGCTGGCGCCCTGCATGCGCAGCAGCGGCGGAGCATCGGCAGGCGCGGCCACCACCACGGCGCGCGAGCGGTCCTGCGCGCCCAGAATGTCTTCCACGAACTCTTTGACTTCGCGGCCACGCTCACCAATCAGACCGACCACAATCACGTCGGCCTTGGTGTAGCGCGCCATCATGCCCAGCAGCACAGACTTACCCACACCCGAGCCTGCAAACAGACCCAGACGCTGGCCACGGCCCACAGTAAGCAAACTGTTGATGGCACGCACGCCGGTATCCAGGCTTTCACGCACGGGGGCGCGTTCCATGGCGTTGATGGGCTCGCGATCCAGCGGCTCAGCCACCACATCCTGCAGCTCACCTGCACGGTCCAAAGGCTGGCCCTGTGAATCAATCACCCGGCCCAGCAGGCCATCGCCCATGGGCAGGCGCAGCACGCCCGTAGCCAGCGATGGCACCTTGGTATCACCAAGGCGCAGCGGCGGCACAAAGGGCTCAGCAGGCGTCACCACGGCCCCGCAGGACAGGCCCTGAATATCTCCCGCAGGCATCAGAAAAGCACGCTCACCCGCAAAGCCCACCACCTCGGCCAGCACAGGCTCCGCGCCCGGCATCTGCAGGTGACATTGGGAGCCCACAGGCACGCGCAGGCCGCTGGCCTCCAGCACCAGACCCGTCAGGCGCGTCAGGGTGCCATGGCTTTGCAGCGGCAGTGGCTGATTGACGCGCTCACGCCCCAGCTGCAGCATGTCCTTGAGCTGCGCCACCACGGGGCTGGCAGACTTGGGCTGCGCATCAGGCATGTGGTGCCTCCTCATACCAGGTCGAAACCAGACCCAGTGCTGCTACGGCACGCTGCCAGCGGCGCTCCAGCGTGCCATCCACCTGGGCACCCTGGCTTTGCACCAGACAGCCACCCGCAGGCACGCTGGGGTCGGCCAGCCATTCCACCTTGGGGTTGGGCAGGCTCTCGCGCAGATGCGCTTGCAGGCGCTGAAAATCTTCGGGGTGCAGGCGTACCACGGCAGGCTTGCTCTCGGCACCCAGCATGTCCAGCGCCTCGGCCACAACCGGCTGCAGCGCCTGCGGATTGCAGCGCAGCTCCTGACGCACCACCTGGCGCGCAATATCCACAGCCAGCTGCAGCAAGTCCTGCGACATCTGCTGCTGCAGACCCTGCACCGCCTCTGCGGCCGCATGCAGCACTTCATTCAGGCGCTGCGCTGCCTCACGGCCCACATTGTTCTGATAGTCGGCCATGCGCTGCTGCCACTCATGCGCTGCTTCCTGCTGGCCCTGCTGCAGCCCTTGCTGGTAAGCCTCGGCGCGGGCCTGCTCTGCGGCCTGCTGCACATGCTGCTGCAGTTCTTCCTCGGTAAACATGGGCACCACAGGTACGGGCGCTGCTTCCTGCGCCGGCGCTGCCTGTTCAGCCTCCACCACGGCCTCTGCCTCCGCAGGCTCTGCCACTTCGGGCTGCACAGGTGCTGTCAGGAGAGGGTCCAGCGTCATCTCTGGCATGGCCATAAAGCCCTGCCGTGCACTGCTGCGCACATTGCCAAAGTGCCACTGGCGCACGCTTTGCTGGTCAATTTCTTCGCTGGGGATGAAGCGTGTCATATGTGTTTCACCGTCTTCCTGTCACTGTCCGCATCAGACGAAGCTGTCTTCGGGACCGCCACCCAGCGTGATCTGGTTTTCGTCGGCCAGGCGACGCACCACCTTGAGGATTTCCTTTTGCTGTGCCTCCACTTCGGACAGACGCATGGGGCCTCGGGCCTCCAGGTCTTCGCGCAGTGCAGCTGCAGCACGCATGGACATATTGGCCAGAATCTTGTCGCGCACTTCCATGGAGCCTCCCTTGAGCGCGACGATGAGTGTTTCGGAGGCCACCTCGCGCAGCACCAGCTGCAGGGAGCGGTCGTCCAGCTTGACCAGATCGTCGAACACGAACATCTTGTCCATGATCTTCTGCGCCAGATCCGCGTCGTAGTTGCGGATGGTGTCCAGCACGGCCACATCGGCATTGCTGCCCAGCAGGTTGATCATCTCGGCAGCGGTCTTCACACCACCCAGCGATGTCTTGCGAATCTTGTCGCCACCGGCAAGCACTCTGTACAGCACCTCGTTGAGGTCCTTCAGCGCCGAAGGCTGAATACCTTCCAGCGTCGCCACGCGCAGCACTACTTCGCTGCGCAGACGCTCGGGCAGCTGCATCAGCACGGCAGCGGCCTGGTCGTACTCCAGGTGCACCATGATGGCAGCAATGATCTGCGGGTGTTCATTGCGCAGCAGCTCGGCCACGGACACGGGGTCCATCCACTTCAGGCTTTCAATGCCCGAGACATCACCGCCCTGCAAAATGCGGTCCAGCAGCAGCGCAGCCTTGTCATCGCCCAGCGCACGGCGCAGCACAGACTTGACGTAATCGCTCGCGTCTTCCACCAGCAGGCTCTGCGCCGCGCAGTCATCGGTAAAGCGCGCAATCACAAAGTCCACTTTTTCTTTGGACACACCACGCATGCGCGCAATGGTCTCACCCAGCTTCTGCACCTCTTTGGGCGAGAGGTGCTTGAAAACTTCCGCTGCCTCCTCCTCACCCAGAGACATCAGCAAAATCGCGGCGTCGTTCAGACCTCGTTCATCCATATGCAACTCTTTGTGTTGTCGGTGTTGTTAAGCACAGCCCAAGGCCATTAATTCGCTTCGCCATTGACCCAGGTCTTGACGATATTGGCCACCGCAATGGGGTTCTGCTTGGCCAGCGCACGCGCCTGCTGCAGACGCAGTTCTTCAGGCGTAGGCTCACCGGGCTTGAGCGGTGCAGCCAGTGCGGGGCGCTCAATCTCATCGGCCGCCAACAGATCCAGCTGTGCCTGCTCCTTCTTCTTGCGTGCCTTGAGGATGGGGCGCACCACACCCAGCGCCAGAATCAGCGCTGCCAGCACCAGGCCCACGGGCCACATCACCGACTTGGCCAGCGCAATGGTCTCGGGCTGCTGCCACAGTGGCAGATCGGACGCCAGACGGCCCGTGTCCTGCTGGAACTGTGCATTCATCAGGTTGACCGAGTCACCACGCTCGGCGTTGTAGCCAATGGTCTCGCGCACCAGCGCCAGCATCTGTGCCTGCTGCGCCTCCGTCAGCGCCTGTGGCACCACAGTACCTTCAGCCGTTGCTCCGGGCAGATAGTTCACCACCACGGCAGCAGTCATGCGCTTGATGGTGCCGGTGCTGCTGCGTGTGACCTTGATGGTCTTGTCCACCTCGTAATTGGTCACAGACTCACGCTTGCTGCCTGGAATGGTCAGGATGTTGCTGTTCTCGGCATTGGCTGCCTGCAACACGGGAGCCGCACCATTGACAGGCGCTGCAGCCGTTTGCGGTGGCTGGTTGCTGACGGCACCGGGCACGCCTGTAGGGGGCACGGGTTCTTTTTCACCAATGGCTTCCAGCACCTGCTGGCTGCGCACCGCGCTGGGCGCCTGCCCCTGGTTGGGGGCGTGGATTTCCGAGGTCGATTCCGAGCGCGAGAAGTCCAGCTCAGCCGTCACCTGCGCCTTCACATTGCCCTTGCCCACCACGGGCTCCAGAATGTCCAGAATGCGCTGTGTGTACTGCTTTTCCAGCTGCTGCTGGTACATCAGCTGCTGAATGTCTACAGGGCTTTCATCGGGGTTCGGCGCCTGCGACAGCAGCTTGCCGGAGTCATCCAGCACGCTCACGGCCGAAGGCAGCATCTCTGGCACGCTGGAAGCAATCAGGTGCACGATGCCCGCAATCTGCGTGCGGTCCAGCATGCGGCCGGGGTACAGCGTCAGCAGCACCGAAGCCGAAGGCTTTTGCTGCTCACGGAAAAAACCATTCTGGTTAGGCAGGGCCAGGTGCACGCGCGCGTTCTGCACGGCAGACAGGCCCATGATGGAGCGCGTCAGCTCGCCCTCCAGTGCGCGCTGATAGTTCACGCGCTCCTGAAACTGGGTGATGCCGAACTTGCTGTTCTCCATGATTTCAAAGCCCGAGACCGCGCCCTTGGGCAGTCCCTGGGTGGCCAGCTTCAGACGCACATCATGGATACGGTCAGCCGGAATCATGATGGCGCCGCCACCTTCGGTGTACTTGTAAGGCACGTTCATGGACGCCAGCTGGGCCACGATGGCACCACCGTCCTTGTCACTCAGATTGCTGAACAGCACACGGTAATCCGGCTGGCGGCTGAACATCAGCGCGGCCACCAGGCCGGCGACAACCAGGGCGCCCACCGCACCAATCATGATGCGTTGATTTCTATCGAGTGCTGCCACCTTCTCGCGCCAGGAAACCGTAGTGGCGGCGGGAGCGGCGTTTGGTTCAACAGGAATTTCTGCAACTGCGGACATCGTTCTTTCCAAATGGAGGGCTTGAGCCCAACACGGAGCCCAACGTTGCAACGATTATTCAAACTTCCGCCCGCCACGTTCCCCCGATAAGGCACCCGTTTTCCCATTTATTCGCGCAGATGCATCTTTTGCAATTGCCTACGATTGCGGCCATCGATCAATAACGAGTTCAGGAAACCATCATGGACTTTCGCCTTCATAGCGCCACATCTCCGTTGACCACCATGTCCAGCGACATGGCGCAACGCCTGACCAAGCCTGTGCAAAAGGCAGAAGCTGAAGGCCACGGCTTCAGCACTGCGCTGGAGAACGCGCTGCGCTCCGTCAGTGCTGCACAGAATCACTCCTCCCACCTGCAAAAAGAAGTGCAGATGGAGAACCCATCGGTCAGCCTGGAAGAAACCATGGTTGCCATGCAAAAGGCGCAGATTGGCTTTCAGGCCACGCTGCATGTGCGCAACCGCCTGGTACAGGCCTATACCGATGTCATGAACATGCAGGTCTGAGCACCTGCTTGTGCCTGCCGCCCGGCACCGGCCAGCGGCATGCCAGAACGCTCACCCTTCAAAAAAACCTTTACGGCCGCACCCTCTGTAGGTTGCGGTCTTTTTTTGTCTGCAAAAAATAGAAAAAAAGAGCACCTTGCGCTGTATAGACAAGGCTTTCAGCTACAAATTAGCTTCAAACGCAGATTTCAACTGCGCTAGTCGCTATCAATATACAAGCTGATCGCTTCACTGCAAGCTGAAACACCCACACGCTCCCAGCGCAGCACTGCGACCATAAAAAAGCCCACCTGCCATGACAGCAGATGGGCTTACACCAAACCTTGGAGGGTATAGCGATACTTTACGTCTTCAGTGCAGCACGGAAGTGGCGGGCATCTTGCCCATATGTTCAATCTGCGCCAGCCAGGGCTCAGCCAGTACGCGAATCTGTGCGTCATTGCGCAAGATGCTCTGCATGATGCGCGTCTTTTCCTTGCGCTGTTCAGGAGTGAGCTGCACAGCCTGCGACTGCACGCGCAACTCATCGATGAGCAAGGAGCACAGCTTCTCGCACTCCATGACGCCATCCCAGTCCTGCTGCATCGCTGCTGACAACATTTCCGCACTCTTGGCCTCTATGGCCTTGTAATAGTCCAGCAAGCTATTCTCCTGCATGCCCACCCCCTTACATCGTCTGGTTGGCAGTGGGTCCAATTTCTTTCCAGCCTTGCGCCACTGGCTGCAAAACCTTGATCACCTCCTCAACCAAATGTTCGTCATTGCGAACATTGGCTTTTGTCAATTGGGCCACAGAATAGTCATACAGCAACTTCAGATTAGCGGCCAATTCACCGCCTTTTTCCAAGTCCAGACCCACCACCAGGCCTTCTTGCAGAATGCGCACAGCCTTGGAAATATGACGGCCCTTTTCCTCAATGTCACCGCGCTGCAGCGCACCGCGTGCTGCGTTCAGCGACTGGAACAGGCCATCGAACAGCATCTGAATCAGCTGATGCGGCGACGCGCTTTCCACACCGGAATGCGCACTCACCTGACGATATGCATTCGCTGCGCCGTAACCTGAAGAAGAAAACATGTGAACCCCTGAAACTTGTTGCTGTACCTGAGTTCTTTCGGCACTTGCCGCCAGAACTCAAGCAAAAAAATATCAATCCTTGGACTTATTCCAAGAAGCCACCATCTGCTCCACATAGGAGCTCAATGAACTGAGCGAAGCCATCTTGACGTCCAAGGCGGTGTATTGCGCACGCAAACGCGCCTCTGCAGCAGACGCGCGCTTTTCCACCTTCTCTTGCTCTTCACCATTGCGCTTGAGCTCCTTGCTCAAGGAGTCTTCCTTGGTATTCAAGGCACCCTCCAGATCGAGCAAACCAGAAGTGAAGTTGCGGAAAGCAACGGCAATACCAACACCATCACTCGAAGCATTGCTGGACTTGGTCGCAAACAGCCCCTGCATGGACTCCAGATCATTGAGCGCCGTATTGAGCTTGGAAGCATCAACCACCAGCTCACCAGACACCTTGGCCTTCGTGGGGTTGGCGATGGAAATACCAATGTCCGCCAGCCGCTTGAATGCACCTTGCGCCTGAGACGCTACGTTCTGCGTCAGCATGCGAAATGCGTTCTGCATGCTCACAATGCTGCTGTCGCCTTGGAACACACCCGCAGTCTTGGTTTCTTTGTCGTATTTGGTCGATGCGGTCAACAACTCATTGAGGGAGTTGTAGGCATCCACGAACTTCTGAATCTTGCCCTTGATGGCCTCGGTATCCTGCGTCACGCTCAGCAGAGATTTCCCCTCACCCGTCACTGACAGTGAAACACCATTGAGCACACCAGCAAAGGTATTGGTGCTTGACTCCAGCTCCACACCATTGAGCGTCATCTTGGCGTTTTTCGCTTCCTGCGCCAGGAAAAAGCCCTCACCATTCACAGCTTCAGGCGCATTGCCGGGGGTGTAATTACCCCAGGCAGCAAGACGGGAGCCCGCCGCTGCACCCTCCACCTGCATGGAGAACTTGCCATCCAGCCCCGTGTTCTTGGCTGTCAACACCAGCTGCTGCTTGCCCTCGGCATCCTTGATCACACTGGCCTGTACGCCCACATTGGCATCATTGATCTTTTTCGCCGCCTGCTCCAGTGTTTCAGAGCCATCCAGCTCAATGGCCGTCTGCGGCTTGGCCGTAGGGTAGCCAATGCTGAACACCAGCTTGCCAGCGCCCAGCTTGTCTTCAGCGCCCAGCTTGGACGACACCACCGTCTGGCTTTGCGCCAGCGATGTCACCTCGATGTTGTAGTTACCCGCTGCAGCCGGGCCAGAAATGCTGGCAGACACGCTGGAACCAGAGGTCGTTGCCTTGGCCGTCTTCCAGGTACCTTCCAGCGTCAGGTCAAACAAGGCGGCATGCAAGTCAGACACCATGGACTTGATCTGCCCCTGGACAGAAATCTTGGCATCAATGAACTCTGCCTTGGCTTCCAAGGTCTTGATAGGGCGCCGCTCCAGCGCCAACATCTTCGTGACGATGCTCTCCACATCCAGACCACTGCCGATACCCACTGAAGAGATTGCCATCTTGAACTCCTTGAAGACCTGATTGCCGCAGACAAACACATCCACGGATTGAGACTCGCGTATTGTCTGGGGTTTACGCACCACGCAAAAGCCTGAATAAAAAGGTGTGCACCGCTTAGAAGTTGCGACTCACCTGCCAGCCCACAGCCTTTTTATCGGCGCAAAGTGCCACAACTTAAGCCAAAAACGGTGCCAGCCCTGCCGAGCTGACACCGTTTTATCTTCTTGTCTTACTGCACCCGGCTTTCGCGGATAGCAGCCGCTGACCAGCTTATTGCAGCAGGCTCAGCACTTGCTGGGGCAGCTGGTTGGCCTGCGCCACCATCGCCGTGCCTGCCTGCTGCAGGATCTGGGTACGGCTCAGGCTGGCAGTTTCTGCCGCAAAGTCGGCATCCACAATGCGGCCACGCGCTGCAGAAATGTTTTCGTTCATGATGTCGATGTTCTCAATCGACTTTTCAAAGCGGGTCTGCAGCGCACCCAGATCGGCACGAGAGCTATTGATCTTGTTGATGGCGTCGTCGATATTCTTCATCGCCAGCCATGCACCAGACTGTGTTGAAACATCGACAGTACTGATGCCAGTAGAAGTTGAAGCTGTGGGTGTAGCTGCCAAAGTTGCCAAGCCTGTTGCCTGCGCAGTCCAACCAGCCCCTGCTAAAACAATCCCGGTAGCAGAGCTGCTACGCAGTTCAATTTTTCCTCCTTCGTAGAAGGCAGTTACACCCGTGTCTGCTGTCTTTGCGTTGATGGCTGCCACCACTTGACCCACACGCTCGGTTGCTGAGCTTGCTACGGCAATAGTATCCAAATCGACACCATTGACTTTCAAGCCTGTCACAGCCGCATTAAACCCATTTGCAGGTGGAACAGTCGCATCGGAAGCAATAGTAGATACTGCAGCGGAATGTTGGGTGTACGAAATGCTAGACAGCTTAGCTGCCGTTGCATCTGTCAAGCCTCCGACAGTAATGTTGTCACCAGCAGCAGACCCCACCTGGAACACAGCACCTGCGAACGAGCCATTGAGCAGCTTGGTACCGTTAAATTCCGAAGTCTTGGCCACACGGTCAATTTCCGCGATCAGCTGCGACACTTCGGCCTGCAGTGCTTCACGGTCGGTCTTGCTGTTGGTGGCATTGGAAGCCTGCGCAGCCAGCTCACGCATGCGCTGCAGCATGTCGCCCACCTTGCCCAGTGCGCCTTCAGCGGTCTGAGCCAGCGAGATACCGTCGTTGGCATTACGCGCTGCCACGCTCAAGCCACGGGACTGGGCATTCATACGTTCAGCAATGGCCAGACCTGCTGCATCATCCTTGGCACTATTCACTCGCAGACCCGAAGACAGGCGCTGCATGGCGGTGCCCAGCTGGCTGCCTGACAGGCTCAGATTGCGCTGTGCGTTGATGGAAACGACGTTGGTGTTAATGGTCATGGCCATGGCGAATGCTCCTAATACCGTAATGCTCGAAAGTTTGCGTTTGCTAAGCGGGGCGGTGTTTCACTTGCTTTCCATGGTCTTGCTGCTGCAAGGCCCGGCTCGCCCTCTGTGCATGTTTTTTCGGCGGTCCTGCGCAGAACTTGAGAACAAAAAACGCACTGTTACAAACAAAAAAAAGACCAAACCCCGGAGAGCCTGGTCATCAAAGCAAACTTTCAAAAACTTGCTGCGCAGCGCAGCAAGCCGTACTTAGCGCAGCAGGCTCAGTACGTTCTGTGGCAGCTGGTTAGCCTGTGCCACCATCGCAGTGCCAGCTTGCTGCAGGATTTGCGAGCGGCTCAGGTTGGCAGTTTCCGCGGCAAAGTCCGCATCCACAATACGGCCACGGGCAGCAGAAATGTTTTCGTTCATGATGTCGATATTCTCAATCGACTTTTCAAAACGGGTTTGCAGCGCACCCAGATCACCTCGTGCAGAACTGATCTTATTAATCGCGTCGTCAATCTTCTTCAAAGCAACCCATGCATCGGCTTGCGATTTTACGGACAAGGTATCAATACCTTTTTGATTCGCCTGGGCTGCAGTAACGACATCGAGAACATCAGCGACGGTAGTGTCACCAGTCTTCGTCCAAGTAACCTTGTTTTCGCCAGTTGCAACTGCAGTATTTGAATAGATAGTTACATTGTCACCTTCTGTAAAAGCAACAATGCCTGTGCTAGCCGACTGCGCGTTAATAGCAGCCACAACTTGTCCACCACGTTCTTTAGCACTGCCAGCTACGTCAAGACTCACCTTGACACCAGCAAATTCAAGAGTACCGGACTCCTCAAATTTGGCACCCAATGTGTCTAAAGTCACCGTTGTTGCGGCTTTTGCATAACTAATGTTTGATAATTCCTTAGCTTGAACATTCGCCAAAGCGCCTACAGTGATATTGTCACCAGCAGCAGCTCCCACCTGAAATACACCACCAGCAAAATCACCATTGAGCAACTTGGTGCCATTGAATTCTGAAGTCTTGGCTACACGGTCAATTTCAGCGATCAGCTGAGTCA
>NZ_VZOT01000019.1 GCF_008801935.1 Comamonas kerstersii | reverse complement strand
TCTCGTAGCCGTCTTCGATCTGCTCGATCTGCCAGCGAATTTCGTAGTCGATGGCGATCTGCATGTTTTTGAACGAGTTCAGGTTCTTGATCTCGCGGCGGGTGCCCAGCGGTGCACCGGGCTTGCGCACGGAGACGTTGGCGTCGCAGCGGAACGAGCCTTCCTGCATATTGCCGTCGCAAATGCCAATCCAGGTCACGATCTTGTGCAGCTCCTTGGCGTAGGCCACGGCTTCTTCGGTGCTGCGGATATCGGGCTCGGTCACGATTTCCAGCAGGGGTGTGCCCGCGCGGTTCAGGTCAATGCCGGACTCGGTGGGGAACTGGTCGTGCACGGACTTGCCCGCGTCTTCTTCCAGGTGGGCACGCACCAGACGCACGGTGTGCAGCTTGTCGCCCACGTAGAAGCTCACTTCGCCGCCTTGCACCACGGGAATCTCGAACTGGGAGATCTGGTAGCCCTTGGGCAGGTCGGGGTAGAAGTAGTTCTTGCGCGCAAAAATGCTGCGGGGCGCGATGTGCGAGCCCAGCGCCAGGCCGAGTTTGATGGCGCATTCCACGGCCTTCTTGTTCATCACGGGCAGGGTGCCGGGCAGGGCCATGTCCACGGCGCAGGCCTGGGTGTTGGGCTCGGCACCAAAGGCGGTGCTGGCGCGGCTGAAGATTTTGGAGTTGGTCGCCAGTTGGGCGTGGGTTTCAAAGCCGATGACGACTTCGTACCCGTTGATCAGTTTCGCAGTCATGATGCTGATGTGTCCTTGCTGCTATGAATAGAAAAGCTGCTAGCGCTCGTATTTGCTTGATTTCAAAGTGTTTTATTTCTAAAAACCTTGCAGATCAAGCGCGGGCAGCTATCGTTTTTAAATGCCTGCGGGGCGTTGCAGGTGGAAGTCCGTCGCCTGCTGGAAGCGGTGGGCTGCGTTGAGCAGCTTGCCTTCGGCAAAGTAGTTGCCGATCAGCTGCAGACCCACGGGCATGCCGCCTTCGCCAAAACCGGCGGGCAGGGACAGGCCGGGCAGACCCGCCAGCGATGCAGGCAGGGTGAACACGTCAGCCAGGTAGTTGGACACGGGGTCCGCCTTGCCGCCAATGGCCCATGCGGTGGTGGGCGCAGCGGGGCCGGCGATCACGTCGCAGTCCTTGAAGGCGGCCTGGAAGTCGTCGGCAATCATGCGGCGGATCTTCTGCGCCTGCAGGTAGTAGGCGTCGTAATAGCCTTCGGACAGCACATAGGCACCGATCATGATGCGGCGCTTGACCTCGTCGCCAAAGCCTTCGGCGCGGGTCTTTTTGTACATGTCGTTCAGGTCGGCAAAGTCCTTGGCACGGTGGCCGAACTTCACGCCGTCAAAGCGCGACAGGTTGGACGATGCTTCCGCGGGTGCCAGGATGTAGTACACGGGCACAGACAGCTCGGTACGGGGCAGGCTGATGGGCACCAGCTTGGCGCCCAGCTTTTCGTATTCCTTCAGGGCTGCGTCCACGGCAGTGCGCACGTCGGCAGACAGGCCTTCACCAAAGAACTCGGCAGGCACACCAATGCGCAGGCCTTCGATGCTGTCACCCAGCTTGGCGGTGAAGTCTTCGGCAGGCACGTCCAGGCTGGTGGAGTCGCGGTCCAGATCGGGGCCGCACATCTCGCTCAGCAACAAAGCGCAGTCTTCGGCGCTGCGGCCCATGGGGCCTGCTTGGTCCAGCGAGGAGGCAAAGGCAATCATGCCGTAGCGGGAAGCGCGGCCATAGGTGGGCTTGATGCCGGTGATGCCGCAGAACGACGCAGGCTGGCGAATCGAGCCACCGGTGTCTGTGCCTGTCACCGCAGGGGCCAGACGGGCTGCCACGGCAGCGGCAGAGCCACCGGAGGAACCACCAGGCACGCGCTCGGTGTTCCAGGGGTTGCGCACGGGCTGGGCGCTGTCAAAGCCCACGGGGGCGATGGCGGAGTTTTCGTTGGCACCGCCCATGGCGAATTCGTCGCAGTTGAGCTTGCCCAGCGTCACCACACCGGCGTCGGCCAGCTTGGTCACCACGGTCGCGTCAAACGGCGACTTGTAGCCTTCCAGCATCTTGGAGGCGGCGGTGGTGGGGAAGTCCTTGGTGACGAAGATGTCCTTGTGCGCAATCGGCACACCGGCCAGACGGCCACCCTTGCCTTCGGCGATCAGCGCGTCCGCTGCCTTGGCCTGGGCCAGCGTGGCGTCTTCATTGATGGCTACAAAAGCGCCCAGGTGCTGGTGCTGCTTGGCGCGGGCCAGAAAGTGCTGGGCGGCTTCGACGGCGGAAATTTGCTTGTTCTTGAGCTGGGCAGCCAGCTCGGCCACGCCCAGATTGTGCAGTTCGGTATTGCTCATGGTGCTGCTTGTTCGCTTATTCGATGACCTTGGGAACGAGGAACAGACCCTCGCCTTGCGCAGGGGCGTTCTGCATGTTGGCTTCACGCTGATTGGGTTCCCAGGCCTGGTCTTCACGCAGGCGCAGCACCACGTCCTGAATGGCGGCTACGGGGTGTGCCAGAGGCTGCACGCCCGAGGTATCCACAGCTTGCATCTTTTCGACAATGCCGAAAAAACTGTTCAACTGAGATAGCATGCGCTCACTTTCTTCTGAAGAAAGCTCGAGCCGCGCTAGGTTGGCGATGCGGTCAATGTCTTGGGATGTGAGTGCCATAGTGTTTCTGCGGCTCGAAACTGGATGTAAACAGGTGTCATCCAGAACCCGCCGCCATGAGTTATTCACAGGGGATACGGTATTATCTGTGCTTTGCACAATCAGCATCTTGCGATGGCATAGATTGTGCAAAAAGCCTCTTTTTGCTTCCCCACATTTTTCAGTTGAACCAACACCCCGGCGATAGCAGGCCGAAGCGCATGCTGTGCCTGAGAGGATTTTTGAATGTTCGGTGCTTTACGTCGGTACTTTTCCACCGACCTCGCTATTGACCTTGGCACTGCCAATACTTTGATCTTTGCCCGTGACAAGGGCATCGTGCTGGATGAGCCTTCGGTGGTTGCCATTCGCCACGAGGGCGGCCCCCACGGCAAGAAGGTCATTCAGGCCGTAGGCCGTGAAGCCAAGGCCATGCTGGGCAAGGTGCCCGGCAATATTGAAGCCATCCGCCCCATGAAGGACGGCGTGATTGCGGACTTTGTGATCACCGAGCAGATGATCAAGCAGTTCATCAAGATGGTGCACCCCCGCAATGTGATGACGCCCAGCCCCCGCATCATCATCTGCGTGCCCTGCGGCTCCACCCAGGTGGAACGCCGTGCCATCAAGGACGCTGCAGAAGCCGCTGGCGCAACCGCTGTCTACCTGATTGAAGAGCCCATGGCCGCCGGTATCGGCGCGGGCCTGCCTGTGTCTGAGGCCTCCGGCTCCATGGTCGTGGACATCGGCGGCGGCACCACCGAAGTGGGCGTGATCTCGCTGGGCGGCATGGTCTACAAGGGCAGCGTGCGCGTGGGTGGTGACAAGTTTGACGAAGCCATCATCAGCTATATCCGCCGCAACTACGGCATGCTGATCGGTGAGCCCACGGCCGAAATGATCAAGAAGGAAATTGGCTCGGCCTTCCCCGGCTCTGAAGTCAAGGAAATCGAAGTCAAGGGCCGCAATCTGTCCGAAGGCGTGCCCCGCAGCTTCACCATCTCTTCCAACGAAGTGCTGGAAGCGCTGACCGAGCCGCTGAACCAGATCGTCTCTGCCGTGAAGAACGCGCTGGAGCAGACCCCTCCCGAGCTGGGTGCCGACATTGCCGAGCGCGGCATGATGCTGACCGGTGGTGGCGCGCTGCTGCGTGACCTGGACCGTCTGCTGGCAGAAGAAACCGGCCTGCCCGTGCTGGTGGCTGAAGAGCCCCTGACCTGCGTGGTACGTGGCTGCGGCATGGCGCTGGACAGCCTGGACCGCCAGGGCAGCATCTTTACCAGCGACTGATCGCTGTCTGCCCCTGACCTGCGGCCTGCAGCATGAAGCTGGGCCGCAGGTTTTTTTGCTGGAATCGCTTCCCATGTTCTTAGCGAACGCACACCTTTCCCCTGCGCCGTACTGCCTGGACGGTGGTGTTCGTTCGCATATCCCAAGGCAGCAAGCATGAGTTTGCGAACGCTGGAACGGGACGCCCCCTCTTCTTTCAAGCACAGTGTGGCCGCTGGCACGCGCGCCCTGCTGCTGTGTGCCCTGGCCGTGGTGCTGATGCTGGCGGACGTGCGCTTCAAGCTCACGGAGCCGGTGCGCCAGGCCGTCTCTGCCGTGCTGTTTCCCATCCAGTGGGCGGTGATGCAGCCCGTGGAGTGGCTCGGCGGTGCCAAAAACTATTTCCAGGACTTGGGCCAGGCCCAGGAAGAAGCCGCGGAGGCCCGTCGGCTGATGGCTGCCATGTCGCTCAAGGCCTATGACGCCGAAAAACTGCTGGCCGAGAACCAGCAGCTGCGCGATCTGCTGGAGCTGCGCCCGCGCCTTGTGGTGGATTCGGTGGCTGCAGAGGTGATGTATGAGTCCCCGGACAGCTACACGCGCCGCGTGGTGCTGGACAAGGGGCAGGTGGCAGGCATTGTGGCGGGTAGCCCCGTGGTGGATGACCTGGGTGTGCTGGGCCAGGTCACGCGCGTGCAGCCGTTTTCCAGCGAGGTGACGCTGCTGTCTGACCGTGAACAGGCGATTCCCGTCATGGTGCTGCGCACCGGCCAGCGTGCCGTAGCCTTTGGTGATGCTTCCAACCTGCGCAGCGACGGCATGGAGCTGCGCTTTGTGCCCAATGATGCAGATATTGACGTGGGTGACGAGCTGGTCACCAGCGGTGTAGATGGCGTCTACATGGCGGGCCTGCCCGTGGCCCGTGTGGTGGAGGTGGAGCGCCGCCTGCAGTCTTCCTTCATGCGTGTGTACTGTGAGCCCATGGCGCGTCTGGATGGCGCACGCCATGTGGTGGTACTCACGCCGCTGAATGTGATCAAGGCCGAGCATGTGCCCGATGCCCATGAGCTGGCCGCAGAGCCACAGACGGCCGCGCAGAACCAGCGTGAAGACAAGTCTGCCCAGCGCCGCGCCGTGCCAGCCGGGGTACAGGCTGCAGGAGTCAAGCCATGATCATGCCGCGTGGCCAGCAGCTGCTGCTGCCAGTGAACCCCACTTTCATCGCTTTCAGCGTAGCGCTGGCCTTTGTGCTGAGTCTGCTGCCCTGGAGCGGCTATGTCTGGATGCCTGACCTGTTGATGCTGGTACTGGCCTTCTGGGCACTGCACCACCCCAACCGCATGCCCATGAGTGTGGGCTTTTTGCTGGGGCTGGCAGTGGATGTGCAGCAGACTTCTCTTTTGGGTCAGCATGCGCTCACTTATGTGCTGGTGATTTATGCATCGCAACGCCTGAGCCGGCGCATGATGTGGTTTTCGCTGTTTACGCAGGCCGTGCAGATGCTGCCGCTGTTCGTGCTGGCGGCGGTGCTGCAGATGGCCATCCGCATGCTGGCGGGGGGGATTTTCCCCGGTCTGTCGATTGCGCTGGCTCCGGTGTTCGAGATGGTGCTCTGGCCGTTTCTGAGTGTGCTGCTGCTTGCGCCCCAGCGCCGTGCGCCGGACTCAGACCGTGACCGTCCGCTGTGAAGCCGTGCATGAGGGGCCGTTGCCATGAACAGCTTTGAGGTCCGCGACAGCGAACATGAACTCTCCCGCTTTCGCCTGCGTCTGCTGGTGGTGGCGGTGGTGGTGCTGCTCATGTTCAGCATTCTGGTGTTCCGCCTGTTTATGCTGCAGGTGGTGCGCCACGACGCTTTTGCCCAGCGTGCAGAGAGCAACCGCACGGCGGTGGTGCCCATCGTGCCCAATCGCGGGCAGATTCTGGACCGCAACGGCATTGTGCTGGCCAGCAACTACTCGGCCTATACGCTGGAGCTCACGCGCTCCAAGGTGAAAAACCTGGAAGAGACCATTAACGCCCTGTCTGAGGTGGTGGAAATCACTGCGCGCGACCGGCGCAAGTTCCGGCGGCTGATGGGGGACTCCAAGCGCTTTGAGTCCATCCCCATCCGTACGCGCCTGACCGATGAAGAAGTGGCGCGCTTTGCGGCGCAGCGCTGGCGCTTTCCGGGCGTAGACATCAAGGCCCGCTTTTTCCGCAACTACCCGCTGGAAGACGTAGCAGGCCACGTGGTGGGCTATATCGGCCGCATCAACCAGAAAGAGCAGGAAGCGATCGAGGACAGCGAGGACTACGCCAACTATCGTGGCACCGAAGTCATCGGAAAGCTGGGCATTGAGCAAAGCTATGAAAAGCAGTTGCACGGCTTGACGGGCTGGGAGCAACTGGAAACCACGGCAGGTGGTTTTGCCGTGCGCCGCCTGAACAGCCGCCCGGCCACGCCCGGGGACTCGGTGGTGCTGAGTCTGGACGTCGGCCTGCAAAAGCTGACCGAAGACCTGTTTGGCAACCGCCGTGGGGCGCTGGTAGCCATTGACCCGCGCAACGGGGAAGTGCTGGCCATGGTCAGCAAGCCGACCTACGACCTGAACCTGTTTGTGGATGGCATTGACCAGGAAAGCTGGGACATGCTGAACAATTCCATTGACCGGCCGCTGCTCAACCGTGCGCTGCGCGGCACCTACCCGCCGGGCTCCACCTACAAGCCCTTCATGGGGCTGGCAGGCCTGGAATCTGGCAAGCGCCGCGTGGACACCACCATCCAGGACAACGGCAGCTGGACTTTTGGTGGCCACACCTTCCGCTCCGGTCACCCCAACGGGCCCACCAATCTGCGCCGCTCCATCATCAAGTCGTCCAATGTGTACTACTACATGCTGGCCAATGACATGGGCGTGGACCTGATTCATGAATACCTCTCGCCCATGGGCTTTGGCAGCCAGACGGGCATAGACCTGCATGGTGAAGCCAGAGGCGTGCTGCCCAGCACGGAGTGGAAGCGCAAGGCCTACAGGCGCCCCGAGCAGAAGAAGTGGTATGCCGGTGAGACCATCTCCCTGGGCATCGGCCAGGGCTACAACCACTTCACCATGCTGCAGCTGGCCTCGGCCACGGCCATGCTGGCCAACCACGGCGTCAAGCACCGTCCACATCTGGGCATGGGCGTGATCCAGGCGGGCACACAGGCCTATCAGCCGCTGTACAAAAGTGATGGCGAGGATCTGGGCTACAAGCCCGAGCACGTCGAAGCCGTGCGCAGCGCCGTGCAGGCCGTGACAGTGGAAGGCACGGCGCGCCATGTGTTTGCCGGTGCGCCCTACACATCAGCGGGCAAGACTGGCACGGCGCAGGCCGTGACCATTGGGCAGAAAGACAAATACGACGCAGCCAAGCTGGCTGAGCACCAGCGCGACCACTCGCTCTACATTGCCTATGCACCGGCCGAAAACCCACAGATTGCGCTGGCCGTGATTGTGGAGAACGCGGGTTTTGGTGCGGCCGCGGCTGCACCTATTGCACGCCGCGTGTTTGACTACTGGCTGCTGGGCCAGTACCCCAGTGAGGCAGACCTGGCAGCCGTGCGCAAGGGCCAGGCCACGCGCCCCATTGGCCAGCCACGCAGTGCGGCCGAAGTCATGGCCAGGTACGAGCGCGTCCATATCCCCGGCCTGACCGAGCGCAGGCTGGAGCCCCTGCGTGAGGGCGATCTGCTGAAGCCCGACGCAGCACCGCTGAACGTGCCAGCAGCGCCTGGCAGGCGTGAGGAAGAGGGCGCAGACGAAGCGCTTGAAGAAGATTGAGGTCTGCTCGCCGGATGGCCTAGTTGGCCTAGGGCGTGCTCACATAAAGCTTGAGATTCGCGTTGAAGGCTTGGGGATGGGATGCTAGGCGCGGTGGCGCAGCAATGCCGGGCGCCTTGCAAGCCGCCGCAACAACGCAGACCGCCCCAAGCCTTCAACCCCATTTGTGATCTCCATAATCAGGGGCAGCCACGACAAGGCCGCCACTGCATTGTTGCCCGCCTTGCGCGGGTGCGCACCCGCGCTGCGCCGTGCGTCGCGCATTGTCAGCCTTGTCGTGGCTGCGCGAACCCAATGTTTATGTGAACACGCCCTAGTGGTGTGCCGGTGTCCACTGGCTGCAGATCAGTGCCAGCACAATCAGCGCTGCGCCCAGCATGGCGACGGGCCCCATGCGCTCATCAATCAGCCACCATGCGGTGATGGCAGCAAACACGGGCTCCAGTCCAAACACAATGGCGCTGCGCATGGCGTCTACACGCTGCTGGCCCCAGGCCTGCAGCACCACGACCACGGCACTGGCAATCAGGCCCAGATACACCATGGCCATCCACTGCGGGGCTTGCATGCTCTGGGCCTGCACAGCCAGCTGCTGCATGCCGTGGGGCTGCACCAGCAGGGCCAGTGTGGTGCAGGCAAACATGGAGCTGGCCAGGGCTGCAGCCATGCGGGTGGCACGCAGTGGGGCGCTCTGGTTGCGCAGGGCGGCGGCTTCCATGGTCAGAATGTAGATGGCGTAGACCACGGCGCTGCACAGCGTGAGGGTGTCGCCCCAGTTCCACGGAGCATCTTCAAAAAACATCAGGCACATGCCCACCACGGCCAGCGCGCAGGCGGCCCAGATGTTCCAGCTGGTCTTGCGGTGCAGTACCAGCCAGGCAATCAGGGGCACGATGAGCACGTTCAGCCCCGTCACAAAGGCATTGCGGTTGCTGGTGGTGTGGTGCAGGCCTTCAATCTGCAGCCAGAAGGCCACAAAGTTCAGCACGCCCAGCCCCAGGCCCCAGCGCCATTCGGCACGGCGCATGCCCCACCACAGCGGCAGCAGCACGAGTGCGGCCATGCCAAAGCGCAGCCAGATGATCTGCAGGGCAGACAGATCGCTGGTCAGCTGCTTCATGGCGGGGAAGGTCGTGCCCCAGACGGCAGTGACCAGCAGCAGGGCCAGCAGCCCCAGTCGTTGAGTACGCATGAATATGCTTGCAAAAAGAAAGCGGCTAGCGCTGATAAATCAAGGGTTTCAAATAGAAAACTATCTGAAATCGAGATATATCAAGCGATAGCCGCTCTTGTTTTTAATATCTGATGCTGGTGATCAATGCGCGACGCGGCCGATGAAGGCGGCAATGCGCTCGTTCGCAGGGTTGGCAAAGAACTCGGCAGGCGGCGCTTCGTGGGCGATACAGCCCTGGTCGAAGAACATCACGCGGTCAGCCACTTCACGCGCAAAGCCCATTTCGTGTGTGACCACGATCATGGTCATGCCGCTCTTGGCGAGTCCCCGCATGACTTCCAGCACCTCCTGCACCATCTCGGGGTCCAGCGCCGAGGTGGGCTCGTCAAACAGCATGACCTGAGGTTCCATGGCCAGCGCACGCGCAATGGCCACGCGCTGCTGCTGGCCGCCCGAGAGCTGCCAGGGGTACTTGTGGGCATGGGCCTGCATGCCCACGCGCTCGAGCAGCTGCATGGCCTTGGCATTGGCCTGTGCGCGCGAAATCTTGTGGATGCGGCGCGGGGCCAGTGTCACGTTGTCCAGCACGGTCATGTGGCCGAACAGGTTGAACTGCTGGAACACCATGCCTACTTCGCAGCGCTGCTTTTGCAGCGTGGCTTCGTCGTCCGTCACCGCCACACCGCCGATGGTGATGGTGCCGCCGTCGTGCGGCTCGAGCCGGTTGATGGCGCGCAGCAGCGTGGACTTTCCTGAACCGGATGCGCCGATGATGACCGTCACCTCACCCTTGCTGAAGCTCGTCGAGACGCCCTTGAGCACCTGGTGCGCGCCAAAGCTCTTGGTGACCTTGTCGCAGATGATGTAGGGGGTACGAGTGTTGGAGGCGGTGCTCATTTCTGGCGTCCTTCCACATCAAAGCGGTATTCCACAGCGGCAGTGACCTGTGTGACCAGTGTGGTCAGCACCAGATAGGTCACGCCCACGGTGATCAGTGTTTCGACCGGCTGGAAGGTGGCGGACTGGATGCGGTTGCCCACATTGGTCAGCTCCACCACGCCAATCGCATAGGCCAGCGAAGAGTCCTTGAGCAGAGCCACAAAGTTGCTCACCAGCGGAGGCAGGGAAATCTTGAAAGCCTGGGGGAAGACCACGTCCAGAAACACGCGGCTCCTGGGCAGGCCCAGGGCACGCGCGGCTTCAGTCTGGCCGCGGGGTACGGCATTCAGGCCTGCGCGCACGGCTTCGGCGTTATAGGCACCCACGTTCAGCGCCAGTGCAATCACGGCAGCGGCAAAGTCCGGCAGGTTCAGGCCGGGAACCAGCACGGGCAGTGCAAAGTACATGAACAGAATCTGTACCAGCAGGGGCGTGCCGCGGATGATCCAGATGTAGGCGCCCGAGATGGTGCGCAGCAGGGCATTGCCCGAGGTGCGGGCCAGTGCGGCGACCACGCCCAGCACCAGGCCGATGGCGCCGCTGATCAGCGTCAGATACAGGGTGGTGCGTGCGCCTTCGGCAAATTCGGCAGCGTGGTCACCAATGGGCTCAGGCAGCAGGGCCAGCAGTTGGCCGAGTGCAGCGACCACGACGATCATCACCAGCAGTGCGGTGACCAGGGTGGCGTTGCTGCGCTGGGTACGGCTCCAGGTAGAGGGCCAGATAGCGGTCAACATAGGAAAAAAGTCCGGGATGTAAAAAGCGAAAACGCCCTGGCGCAATTCCGTCAGGGCGTCGGGAGGGGCTGTCTGCCGTGGCAGCAGCCCATCAACCCATGCGTGTTATTCCGGGCAGCGGATGTCTTCCTGGAACCACTTCTGCGAGATCTTGGCGTAGCTGCCGTCCTGCAGTGCTTCAGCAAATGCCTTGTTCCAGGCGTCAGCCAGGGCCTGGTTGTCCTTGGAGACGGCGGCGGCAATTTTTTCCACGAACAGCAGTTCACCCTGGTTGAACTTGATCTTGGGGTTCTTCTGGAGCATTTCCTTGGCCAGGAAGCGCTCGGTCACCCAGGCGTCGGAACGCTTGGTCATCAGAGCGTTCATGGCGGCTTCGTTGGTGGGGAAGTTCACCACACGCTTCACACCAGGCACGTTCTTTTGCACGTAGTCCAGGTAGGTGGTGCCGGTCTGGGCCGACACGGTCTTGCCTGCCAGGTCCTTGCCGGACTGGATGGCGGGATCGGTAGAGATTACCTGTGCGCCCGAGCAGTAGTGGGGCGTGGTGAAGGTGACAGCTTTTTCACGCTCGGGCGTGATGCCGTGCGAGGAGATCACCAGATCCCAGCGGTCCTGCTTCAGGCCGGTGAGCAGGGCGTCGAACGAGATGGTCTTCCACTCGGCCTTCAGGCCCATTTTCTGGGCCATGAGTTCAGCCAGTTCGACTTCAAAGCCGGTCAGCTGCTTGCCTTCGAAGTAGGCAAAGGGGGCGTAATAACCTTCGGTGGCCAGACGGATGGTTCCGTCCTTCTGGATGTCTTCCAGGCTACGGGCGTGGGCACCAGTAGCAGCCAGCACTGCCACGGCGGCAGCGGCGATCAGGGAAATGCGTTTCATGATGGGTTTCCTGGATGCAGTCGCAGGATTCTTGGCCTCCGGCTCCAGAGATGGAGCCTTCCGAACGCACCACGCGGCTCGGAGAAAAGTAAAGGCCACAGCGCGCAATCAAGCAAGGCGCTGCGCCGCTGATTTCCTGATGAAGTAATGCACCGAAAAAGAGCGGCAGGAGGCGAAAGCAGCCCTCCATTATAGAAGTGCAGCCTTCTCGGCTGCAGAAGGCTATGCCTGCGACCTTAAGTGTCTATGTCTATTTGTGATGAAGCGAGCACTAGCTTCCAAAGGCGTCCCAGCCAGTCTTGCAGATCAGCAGGCTGACCACGACGATAAAGATCACGCGTACAAAGCCTGCCCCGTGGCGCAGCGCCATCCAGGTGCCCAGCACGCTGCCCAGTACATTGGCCACTGCCAGCGGCACGGCAAAGTGCCACCAGACATGGCCCTTGAGCGCAAACAGCACGATGGCGGCCAGGTTGGTGGTGACATTCATCAGCTTGGCGTTGATGGAGGCGTTCAGAAAGTCATAGCCCAGCAGGCGCACCAGCAGGAACACAAAAAAGCTTCCTGTACCCGGGCCAAAAAAGCCGTCATAAAAACCAATCACCAGGCCAATGGCCGCCGTGAGCCATTGCGTGGCGCGGGGGCTGTGCAGCGGCGTGTGCTCACGGCCCATGTCCTTTTTGGCCAGCGTATAGAGGAGCACGGCCAGCAAGATAAAGGGCAGGGCTTTGCGCAGAAAGCCCGGGTCAATCAGGGTGACGGCCCAGGCCCCGAGAAAGGCACCCACGCCTGCGGCGGCAATGCCCGGAATGATGGTGGCCCAGGTGATGGAGATGCGGCGGCTGTACTGCCAGGCCGACATGGCGGTTCCCCAGACGGCTGCGCTCTTGTTCGTGCCAAACAGGGTGGCGGGTGCAGTCTGCGGAAAGGCTGCGAACATGGCAGGCACGAGGATCAGGCCACCACCGCCGACGATGGCATCCACAAAGCCTGCAAGGGCTGAAGCCAGGGAGACAAATATCCATTCCATAGTGCTGCATTGTGCGGGATGCGGCAGCAGATGCGGGTGCTGCGGCATAAACAAAAAGCGCCGGGAGTTCCGGCGCTTTGCGAAGGCATCTCATGATTGGATGCTTGATAAATTTTGGTCTTGTTGTGTCGAGTTGTCTCCTCGGGCTCCTCCTTGCTGCTGCACCTTGGTGCGCGCTAGAGTGAATTGACTGTAAGACTTGCCCGAGCATGGTGCATCGGGGATTTCCCGCAAGCTTGATGCAGGTCGACTGACAGGCTGAAAACTGTGCAGGTATGGCTTGTGCTTGTCCGCTGCTCATAAGAGCCAATCAGACAAGTCATGAGGGACCAAGATGAGCAGGCAAGACAAGCGACGCGGAGGGGGGAAGGAGGTGTGCGGCAGCACTGGGGCTGGCAGCACCGTGGAGCGCACAGGCACAAAGCATGGTGGGCTTTGCCGAGATCAGCGGTGCTGATACGGCTTGGGTTCTGGTATCGGCTGCACTGGTGCTGCTGATGACACTGCCCGGTGTGGCCCTGTTCTACGCCGGCATGGTGCGGCGCAAGAACGTGCTGGATACGCTGGCGGCGGTACTGGGCACGGCCTGCGTGGTCAGTGTGGTGTGGTTTGCCGTGGGCTATTCGCTGGCCTTTACGCCGGGCTCGGCATGGATTGGTGGGCTGGACCGGCTGTGGTTCGGCGGGCTGGACTACCAGCTGCTGACGCAGCAAGTCGCCATCAATCCGATTGCGCCGCGCATTCCTGAGGCGGCCTATGCCATTTTTCAGATGACTTTCGCCATCATCACTGCGGCACTGATCGTGGGTGCACTGGTGGAGCGCATGCGCTTTGGCGCGCTGATGCTGTTCATGCTGCTGTGGAGCCTGTTCGTCTATGTGCCCGTGGCCCACTGGGTGTGGGAGCCCAATGGCTGGCTGGCACGCATGGGCGCGCTGGACTTTGCCGGTGGCGCTGTGGTGCATGTGAATGCGGGTGCAGCCGGGCTGGCCTGTGCCTGCTATCTGGGCCGGCGCACAGGCTACGGGCGCGAGCCTTTCCAGCCCTACAACCTGGGCTGGACCATGCTGGGCTCCAGCCTGCTGTGGATTGGCTGGCTTGGTTTTAACGGTGGATCTGCTCTGGCGGCCGACGGTCGTGCGGCCCTGGCCATGGTGGTTACACACCTGGCAGCTGCCTGCGGCGGCATTGGCTGGGCGCTGGGAGAGTGGCTGTTCCACCGCCGCATTTCCCTGCTGGGGCTGTGCTCAGGCCTGGTGGCAGGGCTGGTGGCGGTCACGCCTGCAGCGGGCTATGTGAGCATGGCTTCGGGTGCGGTGATTGGCTTGATCGCTGGTCTGGTCTGCTACTGGGGTGCGACGGGCTTCAAGCGCTGGCTGGGTGCCGATGATGCGCTGGATGTATTTGGCGTCCACGGCCTGGGGGGCATGGTGGGTGCGCTGCTGACCGGCGTGTTTGCTAGCTACACGATTGCTGGTGTGCACGGCAATGTGCTGGCGCAGGCGGTGGCCGTGGTGGTGGTCGCGGTCGCGGTGTTCAGCTTTGTCGCCACCTGCGTGCTGATGTGGGTGACGGACCGCATCATCGCCGTGCGTGTGGATGTACACGATGAGCAGATGGGGCTGGACATCAGCCAGCACCGTGAGCAGGTCGGGCATTGAGCGTATTGGGGCGCTGATGTCTGTGGGCTAACCAGGCTGCACACTGGGCAGCCAGCAAGGAGAGCAAGATGGCAAACAGTGAACGTATCGCCGCAGCCGCTCATTTGCATGTTGCGCTGCGCCGCAAGGCAGGCCGTGTGACCGATACAGACTGGATGGCGGTCAACGATGTCTATGCGCAGGCCATGGTGCGCTTGGCCCATGAAAAAGCGCAGGAACTGCATGACCCCAGCCTGGCTGAGCTGGCCAGCAGGCTGGATGCCTTGCTGCAGGCGGAGTCCACCACCAAGGCAGCGCCGCTGGTGCAGCGCGTGAGCCAAGGGTTGCGGAGGGGCAGTACGGCGCAGGAGGAAGAGCCGCCGCGCTATGTCGGCGGCTTGCGCTAGGGTGGTGAAAACGCCCCAGGCAGGTAGCGTTCTACACCGTGAGTGATGCAGGCTCGGCATGTGCTGTTGCCTGGGCGGGCATCGCCGTATCGGTGGGTGTGCAGGCATTGATGCCTTGACTGGCCTGATAGTCCGCACGAATCCACTCGGCCGCTTTTTCGGCCAGCATCAGTGTGGGGCTGTTGGTATTGCCGCTGGTAATGGTGGGCATGGCGCCAGCATCCACCACGCGCAGCCCCTGCACGCCGCGCACGCGCAGGCGGCTGTCGAGCACGGCCATGGGGTCATTGCTGCGTCCCATTTTGGTGGTGCCCACGGGGTGGAAGATGGTGGTGGCAATCTCGCCAGCCAGCTGCAGCAGGGCTTCATCGCTTTGGTACTGCGCACCGGGCTTGTATTCCTCGGGCTGGTAGCGCGCCAGGGCAGGCTGGCTCACGATGCGCCGCGTCAGGCGCAGGCTGTCGATGGCTACCTGCTGGTCTTCGGGGGTGCTCAGGTAGTTGGGGGCAATGGCTGGCGCCTCCTCAAAGTTGGGGCTCTGGATGGTGACGCTGCCGCGGCTGGTGGGGTTGAGGTTGCAGACGCTGGCCGTGAATGCCGGGAAGCGGTGCAGCGGCTCGCCAAAGGCGTCCAGCGACAGCGGTTGCACGTGGTATTGCAGATTGGGGTGCGGCAGATCCGGGCGGCTGCGCGTGAAGGCGCCAAGCTGAGAGGGGGCCATGCTCAGGGGGCCGGTGCGGCGCAGCAGGTATTCCATCCCCATGCGCAGCTTGCCCCGGCGACTGGCCGACATGGTGTTGAGCGTGGTGCAGCCCTGGACCTTGTAGACCGAGCGAATCTGCAGATGGTCCTGCAGGTTGGCGCCTACGCCGGGCAGGTCTATCTGCAGTGGAATCCCTTTGTCGTGCAGCAGCTGTGCAGGGCCGATGCCGGATAACTGCAGCAGCTGCGGGGAATTAATCGCTCCGGCGCAGACCAGCACCTCCTGCGTGGCCGTCAGTTGGACGATTTCTGTCCCATCCCACACCCGTACGCCGGTGCAGCGCAGGCTGCCGTCGCTCTGGCGCTCCAGCACCAGGCGCTTGGCGTGGGCCATGGTCCACATCTCAAAGTTGGGGCGGCCATAGCACTTGGGGCGCAGAAAAGCCTTGGCCGTATTCCAGCGCAGCCCGTTTTTCTGGTTGACCTCAAAGTAGCCCACGCCTTCGTTGCTGCCGCGGTTGAAGTCATCCGTGGCGGGTATGCCGGCCTGCTGTGCGGCCTGGGCAAAGGCATCGAGAATGTCCCAGCGCAGGCGCTGCTTTTCCACGCGCCATTCGCCTTTGCTGCCGTGCAGCGCGGCAAATGCCGGGTCATGGGGCTGGCCTTCGTCCAGCCGCCAGTGGCTTTCATGCCGCTTGAAGGCGGGCAGTACGTTGTCCCAGCGCCAGGTGTCATCACCGGTCAACTCGGCCCAGTGGTCATAGTCACGTGCCTGGCCACGCATGTAGATCATGCCGTTGATGCTGGAGCAGCCACCCAGTGTTTTGCCGCGTGGATAGCGCAGGCTGCGGCCATGAAGGCCTTCCGTTGCTTCGGTCTGGTAGAGCCAGTCTGTGCGCGGGTTGCCAATGCAGTAGAGGTAGCCCACAGGAATGTGGATCCAGTGGTAGTCGTCCTTGCGACCAGCTTCGATGAGTAGCACGCGCACATTGCGGTTCGCCGTCAGCCGATTGCACAGCAATGCGCCTGCTGTGCCGCCTCCTATGACGATGTAGTCAAACGTGGTCTCGCTCATGATGCTCCCGGTCGCAGTGGTAAAAATGCCTGAGCGGCCTGCTGCAGGACGCCCCTCTCGCATTGTGGGAAGAAGGCGCAATGTGTCGATAGGGAAACTATGAGGTCGTGTAGGAAGACATGAACAATGACTGCTTCTCTCAGCCCTGATGGTGAGGATGGATGTGAATGCTTGTAAGCTTGCGGGACTTGGGCTTTACATACCGCTATGAACGACGACACCTCACCGCGACTGCACACCACCGCCGATGCACAGGGTGCATGGGTGCAGCTGCAAGGGCGCTGGGGGGCGGCAGAGCTGGGGCAGCGCACGAACTGGCGGGCACTGAAGCAGGCACTGAGCAGCAACCGCATCTCTCCGGATGTGGGCTGGGATCTGGAGTCCCTGCAGTGGCTGGACCATATCGGCGCGCAGCTGCTGTGGCAGCACTGGCAGCATCAGTGGCCTGCGCGCGTCCGTGTTTCTGAGGCGCAGCGCGCCATGATCGAGCGTGTGGCCAAGTTTCAGCGTGCCCCCTTGCCGCAGCGACCTTCCATGGGCCTCATGGACCGGGTCAACCAGCTGGGTCTGCTGGTGCTGGGGGCTCTGGGCCACATGCGGCACCTGGTGGAGCTGATCGGTCAGCTGGTGCTGGATCTGGGCTATCTGATTCGCCATCCTCGCCAGGGCCCGTGGCGTGATTTTTCTGGTCATCTGTACAACATGGGGGCCATGGCGCTGCCGATTACGGCGCTGGTGGGCTTTCTGATTGGCGTGGTGCTGGCTTATCTGATGGCGCTGCAGTTGCGGCAGTTCGGGGCAGAGACTTTTATCGTAGACATTCTGGGCATCTCGCTGGTGCGGGAGCTGGGCCCGCTGCTGGCAGCCATTCTGGTGGCTGGCCGTTCGGGTTCGGCCATCACAGCCCAGATTGGTGTGATGCGCGTGACGGAAGAGCTTGACGCCATGCAGGTCATGGGCATACGCCACGGCTTTCGCCTGGTCATGCCGCGTGCCATGGCGCTGGCCCTGTCCATGCCCCTGATCAGTCTGTGGACCACGCTGGCAGCGCTGGGTGGCGGCATGCTGGCATCCGATCTGACGCTGGGCATTTCTGCCGCCTATTTTCTGGAAACCCTGCCTAGTGCCGTGAGCATCGGCAATCTGGTGCTGGCCACGGCCAAGTCCGTGGTGTTCGGGGTGTTTATTGCGCTGATTGGCTGTCACTGGGGCCTGCAGGTCAAGCCCAATACGCAGAGCCTGGGTGCGGGGACCACGGCCTCGGTGGTGTCGTCCATCACCATGGTGATCGTGGTGGATGCCATTTTTGCGGTGGCCTTCAAGAATGTGGGGTTCTAAGCCATGACTGAGACTGCCACTACCCCAGCTCCAGCTACGCCACCAGTGGTGGTGATCGACAAGCTGTGGAGCATTTTTGGTGAAGGCGAGCGTGCTTTTGCGGTGCATCAGGATCTGGATCTGACGGTGCACCAGGGCGAAATGCTGTCCATCGTCGGTGGCTCGGGCACGGGCAAGACCGTGCTGCTGCGCCAGATTCTGGGCCTGCTGCACCCTGGCAAGGGTACGGTGACTACGCTGGGCCGCCCGGCAGCCGAGCTGTGCAACGCACAGGCTGCCAGTAGGGTGGGCATGCTGTTTCAGCAGGGGGCGCTGTATTCGGCCTTCAATGTGCTGGAGAACATTGGCTTTGCACTGCGCGAGCAGGGCACACTGCCTGATGCCATGGTCGATGAAGCCGCCATGATCAAGCTGCAGATGGTGGGCCTCAAGCCCGAGCACGCGACGCGCATGCCTTCTGACCTGTCAGGCGGCATGATCAAGCGCGTGGCGCTGGCCCGTGCCCTGATCATGGACCCACCCTTGCTGCTGCTGGACGAACCTACGGCAGGGCTGGATCCGACAAGTTCTGACGAATTCTGCGAACTGCTGCGCGAGCTGCACGACGATCTTGGGCTGACCATGATCATGGTCACGCATGACCTGGACACGCTGTTTGCGCTGTCCAGTCGCGTGGCGGTGCTGGCGGAAAAGCGCGTCATTGTGACGGGCTCGCCGCGCGAGGTGGCGCAGTTCAACCACCCGTTTATTCACACGTTTTTTCAGGGAGAGCGTGGCCGTCGCGCCATGGCTCCTGCCCCTGTTGGAGGGCAATAAGCATGGAAAACAAATCACATGCCATGGCCGCAGGCAGCTTTGTGCTGTGCCTGCTGGCACTGCTGATCGGGCTGACACTATGGCTCACGCGCGATCGCAACGATTACCGGGAGTTCGAAATGACCACGGAAGAAGCCATCAGCGGCCTGCAGAACCAGGCCACGGTGCGCTACAAGGGCGTGGCGGTGGGCAAGGTCACGCTCATTACCTTTGACGATCTGAACAAAGGCCAGGTCCTGATCCGCATTGCCGTAGACAGCAAGGCACCCGTGACGCCTACAGGAACCTATGGCACCTTGGGCTATCAGGGCGTGACGGGGCTGGCCTATGTGCAGCTGGACGATCTGGTGCCCCCCCTGAAGGAAGCGCTACCCAGGGGCGAAAGCGATATTCCGCGCCTGCTGATGAAGGCTTCCCAGCTGAATGTGCTGGCCGATCAGGGCATGAACATCCTCACCCGCGTGGATGAAGCCACAGCACGTATCAACCAGCTGCTGGGCGACGCCAACCAGGAGCGCTTCAGCCAGCTACTGGAAAACCTGGCGCAGGCGGCAGGCAATGTGAGTGCCACGACCCGCGCCATCAACACCACGCTGCATGACAAGGTGGCGCCTGCGGTGCAGGAATTCCCGGCGCTGGCCGAGGATGCGCGCAAAGCCATGCAGGCACTCACACAAGCAGGTACGGAAGCCGCCCATCTGGTGCGTGATGTGCACCAGATGACCCAGGCCGCCCAGCAGCCCGGAGGGGCGCTGGAGCAGGTGGTCAACAGTGCGCAGTCCATGGCGCGTGCTGCCGAGCGGTTTGACCGCAGCACCTTGCCCAGCATCAATCAGGCGGCGGACGATGTCTCTACCGCTGCGCGCCAGCTCGGCGGCGCAGCCAGCAGCTTTGGAGCCAATCCACAGGCTTTGATTTTTGGCTCGCCCAATGTGCCAGGCCCCGGTGAACCCGGCTTTGTAGCGCCTGCTTCCGGACGATAAGGATGGACCACATGCAACAAGCACAGAAGACCGTATTCCCCGCCAAGCAAGGCCGCTGGTGGTGGGGTGTGACGCTGGCACTGGTGCTCGCAGGCTGCGGCAGCCTGCCCCAGCCCCCACGGCCCATGGCGCGCTATGACCTGGGCGCTGCCGTGCCGGTAGCTACGCAGGCGCAGGCCAGTGCACAGGCAGCGCCTGTGGCGCTGGCTCCTTTGCAGTCGCCACTGCTGGGCGACGGCAGCACGGCCATGCGCTATCGCCTGACCTATGCCGATGCCCAGGTGCTGCACGCCTACAGCCAGGCGCGCTGGAGTGCGCCACCTGCGAGCCTGGTGCAGCAGCGGCTGGGTGAGCATCTGAGTCAGGGTGGCCGTGTGGTGCTCTACGCCGATGTGGGCGATGCCTTGCCCTCCGTGCAGGGCCAGCGCGTGCCCGTGTTGCGCTGGAGTCTGGAAGAGTTCAGCCAGGTCTTCAGCGCCGAGCAGCAAAGCGCCGCCATGATTCGCCTGCGCGCCACCCTGGTCAACCCATTGCCGCAGGGTGATGTGCTGTTGGCACAGCAGGTGTTTACCGTGCAGCAGCCAGCCACTGCACCCAATGCCGCCGCCGGCGTGCAAGCCATGGTGCAGGCGGTAGATACGCTGGGCCAGCAACTGGTGACATGGATGGATGGTGTGCTCCAGCACCAGCGTTGAATCCCTGAAAAGCCCTTTCCCATCCCCACTGGTGCATGCCGCCAGCGGGGATTTTTTGTTCTGGACGAAACAAAGGTGTCAAGCCATGTATGGCGCTGGTGGAACTTGATGTGGAGCAAGTCCTGTGAGCATGACCTGCCTAAGACTTGCAGCCATTCAAGTTCACACGATCAAAGGAGTTGCCAGATGGCGACATTGGAATGGAGCGAAGCCCTGGTGCTCAACGTTCCCATCATGGATGAGACGCACAGGGAATTTGTCGACCTGCTGACCGAAGTGGAAAACGCAGCCGATGAAGCACTGCTGCCCCTGTGGCAGGCATTGATTAGCCATACCGAGGCCCACTTTGGGCAGGAAGACCGCTGGATGCAGGCCACCGGCTTTGCGGCCGACAACTGCCACAGCACCCAGCATAAGGTGGTGCTGGACATCATGCGTGAAGGCGCCAAGTGCTGCGCCGAAGGCGACTGCAGCATGGTGCGGGGCATGACGCCGGAGCTGGCCGACTGGTTCAGCTACCATGCGCAGACCATGGATGCGGCGCTGGCGCAGCACATGGGCAGTGTGGGCTTTGACCCGGCAACCGGGGCTGTCAGCAACGCCCAGGCCTTGCCGGAGGGGCTGATCAGCGGCTGCGGTGGTGCCTGCTCCAAGCAGGATGACCATGAACAGCACGCCGCGCAGGTGGACAAGGTGGCGCAGCAGGCGCAGGCCGTCAGCGCTGCTGGCAGCGCTTAGCCGTTGAGCACAGGAAAGAGCTTGACCAGCCCGCCCGCCATCACCTCGATGGACAGGGCGGCCAGAATCAGCCCCATCAGACGGGTCATGACGTTGATGCCGGTCTTGCCCAGCACGCGGGCAATGGGCTCGGCCATGGAAAAGCTCCCCCACACGCAGGCTGCCACCACCACGCCATAGCCCACCAGGGCCAGGTGCTGCCAGAAGCTGGTGGCCTGGTCGGCATAAATCACCACCGTGGACATGGCAGCAGGCCCGGTCAGTAGCGGAATGGTCAGCGGCACCACGGCAATGCTGTTGCCCATGGCGGCTTTTTCGGCACCAGCTTCCAGCGTGGGTTCATTGGGGCGCGCCTCGGCAGGGCGTGCATTGAGCATGTTGATGGCGCTGGTCAGCAGCAGCAGGCCGCCGCCGACCTGAAAGCTCTCCAGCGAGATATTGAAGAAGTCCAGCACCTGCAGCCCTAGCAGTGCGCAGGCGGCAATCACCACAAAGGCACTGAAAGCCGCCACGCGGATGGTCTGGGCTTTCTGTGCTTCATCAAACCCCTGTGTGTAATGGATAAAGAACGGCACGATGGCCAGGGGGTTAATGATGGCGACCAGGGTAATCAGCGGTTTGAGATCCATGGGCGAAGAACAGACGGGTGGTGATGCTTCAAGTGGAACGCAGATTGCTTAAAGTTGCTACCTGTGTATGGCAAGCCTATGTGGCGCTTGTGTACATTGGAACACGACACAACAAGGAGAGACAGTGATGGGTCAGTTTGTACAACTTACTGCGCAGGATGGCACGCAAATTCCTGCATGGCTGGCGCAGCCCGATGGCACGCCGCGTGGCGCTGTGGTGGTGCTGCAGGAAATCTTTGGCGTGAATTCGCACATTCGCGCCGTCACCGACCGGCTGGCCGCGCGCGGCTTTGTGGCGATTGCTCCTGCGCTGTTCACGCGCCTGGAGTTTGACGTGCAGCTGGGCTATGACGCAGAAGCCATGGCGCGTGGCATACAGCTCAAGGCTGCGGCCGAGGCGCTGCCCGGCGAAGGCGTGATGCAGGACGTGCGCGCTGCCGTGCAGTGGGTGGCGCAGCACAGCGGCTGCAAGGTCGGCGTGGTGGGCTTTTGCTGGGGCGGTCTGCTGACCTGGCGCGCAGCTGGCCTGATTGAAGGCGTTTCGGCCGCCGTCTGCTACTACGGCGGTGGCATGACAGTGCCGCCAGAGATTGCCCGCCAGCCCCAGGTGCCCGTGCTGGCGCACTTTGGAGCCAAGGATGCGCATATTTCGCAGGAGAGCGTGCAGCAGTTCAGCGCGGCACACCCCGAAGTGCAGGTGCATGTGTATGACGCCGACCACGGCTTTAACTGCGACCAGCGCGGCAGCTATGACGATGCCAGCGCCGTGCAGGCCAAGGACCGCACGCTGGAGTTTCTGGACCAGCACCTGAAGGCATAGCCTTAGCGATTCATAAAAAGTAGAGCTTCCTGCGCTTGTGTATCAAGCATTTCAGAATGAAAAGTATCTGAAATGCTGATTTATCAAGCGCTGGCAGCTCTTTTTTTATGACTTTTCGCCGTAGGGCGTGCCCATCAGACTGTCTTTTTCAATAAAGCGCCTGCGCCAGAAGAACACCAGTAGCACCAGGCTGATGCTCAGCATGCCGCCCATGGCCCACCAGAAGCCATCCTGCTCATGCACCAGCGGCAGCACGTCAAAGTTCATGCCGAAGATGGCGGCAATCAGGTTCAGGGGCAGGAAGATGGCCGTCAGCGTGGTCAGCACGCGCATGATGTCGTTGGTGCGGTTGCTCTGCGCGGAAAAGTGCAGCTGGACGGCCACTTCCGCACTTTGCTCCATGCGGTGCACGTGGTGGATGACGCGCTCGATGTGCTCCAGCACGTCGCGTGAGCGCACCAGCAGCAGCTCCAGCGCGTGGCGCTCGTTGCTGCCGCTGTCGGTGTGCTGCCAGGTGCGCAAGGTGTCGATCCAGTCCTGTACGGCAGCGCGCTGGTCTTCGCAGATTTCATCGAGCTGGTGCAGCGACAGCCGTGCCTGCAGGATCTGCGTCCAGTTGCTGAAGCGCGAGCGTGGGTTCAGCAGGGCCATCTGCCAGATATCGAGCTGGCGCGCCATGTCGCGGCGCAGGCTCTGGTAGCCGTCAATCATCTGGTCCAGCTGGCGCAGCATCAGGTCGGCGCTGCTGGGCGGCAGCCGCGTGGCAATGCTGCGTTTTTCCGGCAGCTTGCCGGGCTCCAGCAGCCGCTGCATGCTCTGGGCGCGCAGCGCACAGGCAGGGGGGTGGATGCTCAGCAGCAGCTGGTCAAACACCGCATAGCCCACGGGCACGGTCTCCAGCGGCTGCAGGGCGTTCTGCTCCGGCACGCGCGGGAAGTGGCGCAGCCTGCGAAACAGCATCACGTCGTAGTCCGAGGTGAAGTCAAACGTCGAGGGGATCTGCGCGTTCAGCAGGTCCGACACGTGCAGGTCCACCAGCGGTGTGCCGCACAGCTGCTGCAGCAGCGCCTGCACGGCGGGCAGCTGCACTTCCAGCTCTGGCCGCTCTGCCGAGAGCCAGTAAAAGCCATCGTCCTCAGGTGGTGCCAGGGGCTGCGGTGCAGCGCCCGGCCATTCGCCCAGGTCGTGTACGGTTTTGCGGGAAGGCTGGATGAGCAGCAGTCGCATAGTTCAAGCTCAAAATGGGTGGAAACGCAGGTGTAGCAAGCGCTGGCAGCTATGAAAAATAAAAAAGGCAGTCCGCAGACTGCCTGGTGCTTCCAGCCTTGGATGGGGCTAGCTTACAGACCGCGCAGCTTCTTGGCTGCGTCGATGGCAAAGTAGGTCAGGATGCCGTCGGCCCCGGCGCGCTTGAAGGCCAGCAGGGCTTCCATCATCACGGCGTCGTGGTCCAGCCAGCCATTGGCCGCAGCGGCCTTGATCATGGCGTATTCGCCCGAGACCTGGTAGGCAAAGGTGGGCACCTTGAACTCGTCCTTGACGCGGCGCACGATGTCCAGATACGGCATGCCGGGCTTGACCATGACCATGTCTGCGCCTTCGGCAATGTCCATGGCGACTTCGCGCAGGGCTTCGTCGGAGTTGGCAGGGTCCATCTGGTAGACGTTCTTGTCGGCCTTGCCCAGCGCGCCGCGTGTGCCCACGGCGTCACGGAAGGGGCCGTAGAAGCTGCTGGCGTACTTGGCGCTGTAGGCCATGATCTTGGTGTAGATGTGGCCCTGCAGCTCCAGTGCTTCGCGGATGGCACCAATGCGGCCATCCATCATGTCGCTGGGCGCGACCATGTCGGCACCGGCTTCGGCGTGGTTCAGGGCCTGGCCCACCAGCACTTCCACGGTTTCGTCGTTGAGGATGTAGCCGGTCTCGTCCAGGATGCCGTCCTGGCCGTGGCTGGTGTAGGGGTCCAGGGCCACGTCGGTCATCACGCCCAGCTGGGGGAATTCTTTCTTGAGTGCACGGATGACGCGGGGGATCAGACCATCGGGGTTCAGGGCTTCCTTGCCATCAGGGGCCTTCAGATCGGCATCAATGGCGGGGAACAGCGCCATCACGGGGATTTCCAGCTTCACGCACTCTTCGGCCACAGGCAGCAGCAGGTCCAGACTCAGGCGATCCACGCCGGGCATGGAGGGCACGACCTCGCGGCGGTTCTGACCCTCATGCACGAACACAGGGTAGATGAAGTCGTGTGCCGACAGGTGGCTTTCGCGCACCAGGTTACGGGTGAAGGCGTCACGGCGCAGACGGCGTGGACGGCTTTGCGGGAAAGGGGTAGGGCTAGACAAATGCATACCCACCATTGTGCGCCTGTTACACAGCGCTGGCGAGTGCATGCAGCACGAAGCAGGGTGGCGGGATTACCCGGGTGTGCAGCTTGGGGGGGAATGCTAGATTGGGCTCCGAAAGCAGCTGGCTGCTTTCCCTGCTTCACCTCCCTGAGCAGGCCTCTTTTTGGAGGATTTCAGAGCCCGGCACTGCCGGGCTTTTTTTTGTGCCATCGGGCCAGCTTACACTGTGCCCATGCTATGGATTAAAGCTTTTCATATCGTTTTTGTGGCCAGCTGGTTTGCCGGTTTGTTCTATCTGCCACGCATTTTTGTGAACCTGGCCATGGTGACGCCCGGTTCCGTGTCAGAGCGTGAGCGCCTGATTGGCATGGCACAGCGTTTGCTGCGCTTTACCACCATGCTGGCCGTGCCTGCGCTGGCGCTCGGTGTGTGGCTGTGGCTGGGCTATGGATTTACGGGGGGCTGGCTGCATGCCAAGCTGCTGCTGGTGGCGCTGGTGGTGGTTTATCACTACAGCTGCTCGCGTCTGTTGCGCCAGCTGGCGGCGGAAACCTGCCAGCGCAGCCATCGCTGGTTTCGCTGGTACAACGAAGTGCCCGTGCTGCTGCTGACTGCCATTGTGATTCTGGTGGTCGTCAAGCCTTTTTAATGTGGTGATGCTGCGCTGAAAGGGGCAGTCTGTGTTCCGAACTTTGGCATGGCCGCTGGCCCTGCTCTACACCGCGCTGATTGTGTTTGCCAGTCTGTTCCCCTTTGAAGGCTGGCGTGCCCAGGGTATTTCGCCCTGGGTGTTTGTGACCGCACCACTGCCTCCACCGTACTGGACGTGGTTTGACGTCAACATCAATATTGCAGGCTATGTTCCCCTGGGCTTTTTGCTGGCCCTGGGCTGCCTGCGCAGCGGGCTGCGCCATGTCGCCGTGCCGCTGGCCTTTGTGCTGGGCGCGCTGCTGTCGCTGAGCATGGAGTTTCTGCAGATCTTCCTGCCACGGCGTGTGCCTTCCAATCTGGACTTTGTGCTCAATGCGGGCGGTGCGCTGCTGGGTGCTTTGCTCGCCGGTGTGCTGGCGTGGATAGGGGTACTCGAGCGCTGGAATAGCTTGCGCCAGCGCTGGGTGGGGGAGCAGGAGCCCGGCGGCATGGTGCTGCTGGGGCTGTGGCCTGTGGCGCTGCTGTTTCCTTCTGGCCTGCCATTCGGGCTGGGACAGGTGCTGGAGCGTCTGGACAAGACGCTGGACCGCTGGCTGGAGGGCACCCCCTTCATGGACTGGCTGCCGCTGCGTGAAGAACCACTGGTGCCGCTGGCGCCCAGTGCGGAAATGCTGTGCGTCATGCTCGGGGTGCTGGCGCCCTGCCTGCTGGCCTATCTGCTGCTGCCCTCGGTGGCGCGGCGTGCCGTGCTGGCGGTGCTGATCGTGCTGGCTGGCATCGGGGCCACGCTGCTGTCCTCCGCCATGGCCTATGGCCCCAACCATGCGTGGGAATGGTTCACACTGCCCACCCAGGTGGGGCTGGGAGCTGCCGTGCTGCTGGCCGCTGCCGCGCTGCCGGTGCCACGCCGCTGGTGCGCTGTGCTGTTGATGCTGGTGCTGATGTGGCAGCTCAACTGGCTCAATCAGGCACCGCTGAACCCTTACTTTGCGGACCACCTGCAGTCCTGGGAGCAGGGGCGCTTCATGCGCTTTTACGGGGTCGGGCAGTGGCTGGGCTGGATCTGGCCCTATGCCGTGCTGGCGTATGTGGCTTTGCAACTGACCCGGCGTCAGGCGGCTCCTAGAATGAATGCATCATGAGCGAGAACACACCCAGCGGCTACTACAGCCGCCATATTTTCTTTTGCTTGAATGAGCGCCCCAATGGTGAAGACTGCTGCCATCTGCACGGTGCCAAGGCAGGTTTTGACCGTTGCAAAAAGGCCATCAAGGAAGCAGGCCTGGCAGGTAAGGGACAGGTGCGCGTGAACAAGGCCGGCTGCCTGGACCGCTGTGCGGCGGGCCCCGTGGCCGTGGTCTATCCCGAAGGCACCTGGTACACCTTTGTCGATGAGGCAGATATCGACGAAATCGTGGAGTCTCACCTCAAAAATGGTCAGGTCGTGGAGCGTCTGCTGGTGCCTCCGGAACTTGGCCGTTAAATCAGACTCCTACGCCGATTAAGAGACTTTTTGCCGCTCAGCGCTTGCCAGTCAAGCGCTGCTAGCTATCAATGAGAGAGTTGTCACAGGGGGGCACTTGAACGCACAGACCGAACGATTCATGTTGACCGGCATGGCAGGCCAGATTGAGGCGCTGCGTGACCGTCCTGCAGGTACGCCCAAGGGGGTGGCGGTGATTGCACATCCGCATCCGCTGTTCGGGGGCACGATGGACAACAAGGTGGTGCAGACCCTGGCGCGTGCCTTCGTGCAGACCGGCTGGGAAGCCATTCGTTTCAATTTCCGTGGTGTGGGTGCCAGCGAAGGCGTGCACGATGCAGGCAAGGGTGAGGCCCAGGATCTGCTGGAAGTCGTGCGCCAGGTGGCTCCTCAGGGGCCGCTGGCGCTGGCGGGCTTTTCTTTTGGCGCTTTTGTGACCACCCATGCCGTGGCCGCGCTGTGGGAAACTGGCCGTGTGGAAAAGGTGGTGCTGGTGGGCACCGCTGCCAGCCGCTTTGAGCCAGCGACTTTGCCGCCCGAGGCGCATGCACGCACGCTGGTGCTGCATGGTGAAAAGGATGACACCGTGCCACTGCAGTCCGTGATGGACTGGGCGCGCCCCCAGATTCTGCCGGTGACCGTCATCCCCGATGGAGGACATTTCTTCCACGGGCAATTGCCCTTGCTCAAGGGGTTGGTGGCTCGCCACCTGAGCGCTTCGCACGGCTGAAGCGTGCCTTCTTTGATTCTGAAGAAACCGAGTTGTTCATGAAACCTATTTTTTCGACCCTGCGCACACTGGCGCTGACGGCTGCTCTGGCACCGCTGTGGGCCAATGCCCAGATTGCACAGTTGCAGCCACCAGAAATCGCTGCCAACAACTATTTGCTGGTGGATGTGACGGCCAATCAGATTCTGGCGGCCAAGGATGTGGACGTGGCGATCGAGCCCGCATCGCTGACCAAGCTGATGACGGCCTACCTGGTGTTTGATGCGCTGCGCGCCAAGAAGGTCACGCTGGAGCAGCGTCTGCCTGTGAGCGAGCAGGCCTGGAAGATGCCCGGCTCGCGCATGTTCATCGACCCCAAGATGCAGGTGCCTGTGGAAGACCTGCTCAAGGGCATGATCGTGCAGTCTGGCAATGACGCCACCATGGCGCTGGCTGAAGGTGTGGGCGGTACCAAGGAAAACTTTGTGCGCCTGATGAATGAACAGGCTAAGGCGCTGGGCATGAATGGGACTTCGTACAAGAACCCTGAAGGACTGACCGAGCCCGGCCACTACACCACGGCCCGCGATTTGGCGACCTTGTCCATGCGTCTGATGCGTGACTTCCCCGAGTACATGCATTACTACGCCATCAAGGACTATCGCTACGAGGGCACACCTGCGGCGAACAGTCGCAACCGCAATGCACTGCTGTTCCGTGACCCGACCGTGGATGGTCTGAAGACAGGGCACACCAATGCTGCGGGTTACTGCCTGATTGCTACGGCCAATCGCGATATTCCCAATGTGGGTGGACGCCGTCTGGTCTCCATCCTGCTGGGTGCGGCCAGCGACAATGCACGCGCCAACGAAAGCCAGAAGCTGCTGAACTGGGGCTATACCGCCTATGACGCAGTCAAGCTGTTCGACGCAGGTCAGACCATGGAAGAAGCGCCCATCTGGAAGGGTTCTCAGAGCACCATCAAGATTGGCCGTGAAACGCCTACCGTGGTGACGGTGCCTTCCGGCAGCTCCGGTAAGGTGACGACCCAGATTGTGCGCACAGATCCTTTGATGGCCCCGATCAGTAAGGGCCAGCAGGTAGGTGTACTGAAGGTGCTGGTGGCAGATCAGGTGGCTGCAGAGCTGCCCATCTTCGCGCAGGAAAGCGTGACAGAGGGTGGCTTCTTCGGGCGTACCTGGGATGCGATCCGCCTGTGGATTCGCTAAGCAGTCCGGTGAGAGCAGCGGGCAGGCTAAGGCCTTCAAAGTGCCTGCTGTTTAATCACATGTGACTTGCCCCGGGTTTCCCAAACTGGTACATTGGAGGGCTTTTCGGTATTTCCGAAGGGTTTCACGTTTTCGTTTTTTACGTTTAGGGACGTATATATGCCAACCATTAACCAACTCGTGCGCCAGGGCCGCACGGTAGAAGTTGTTAAATCCAAGAGCCCTGCTATGGAAAACTGCCCTCAGCGTCGTGGCGTTTGCACTCGCGTGTACACCACAACACCTAAGAAGCCTAACTCGGCTTTGCGTAAGGTGGCTAAGGTGCGTCTGACCAACGGTTTCGAAGTGATTTCGTACATCGGCGGTGAAGGCCACAACCTGCAAGAGCACAGCGTTGTGCTGGTGCGCGGCGGCCGTGTAAAGGACTTGCCAGGTGTGCGTTACCACATCGTTCGCGGTTCTCTGGACCTGCAAGGTGTGAAGGACCGTAAGCAAGCCCGTTCCAAGTACGGTGCTAAGAAGCCTAAGGCTAAGTAATCAGCCCTGGTTCTGAAACACAACGGTGTTTGATTCGCCTGACTGGCGCGGTCAAACGTAGTGGCCCCAAACGCAAGTGTTTTGCGCGGGTCGAGTAAGTGGGAGTCCAGAGATTGACTCTCGCGGTGTCTGAAAAGTCACCAACTGAAGCAAAGATAGAGGTAAAAAATGCCACGTCGTCGCGAAGTCCCCAAACGTGAAATCCTGCCGGATCCTAAGTTCGGCAATGTTGAGCTGTCCAAATTCATGAACGTGATCATGGAAGGCGGCAAGAAGGCAGTTGCAGAGCGCATCATCTACGGTGCCCTGGAGCTGATCGCCAAGAAGCAGCCTGAGAAGGATGCTCTGGAAGTGTTCACCACGGCTATCAACAATGTGAAGCCTATGGTGGAAGTGAAGTCCCGTCGTGTTGGCGGTGCTAACTACCAAGTGCCTGTGGAAGTGCGTCCTGTCCGTCGTCTGGCTCTGTCCATGCGCTGGATCAAGGAAGCTGCGCGTAAGCGTAGCGAAAAGTCGATGGCACAACGTCTGGCCAACGAACTGATGGAAGCTACCGAAGGCCGTGGCGGCGCCATGAAGAAGCGTGACGAAGTGCACCGTATGGCAGAAGCCAACAAGGCATTCAGCCACTTCCGCTTCTAATCTGCTTTTAGCGGATTGAAACAGACAGGCCGCTCGCAAATCTTGCTCGCGGCCTTGTCTTGATTCAAGGCGTCCTCATATAGAACTGCTGGCCCCAGCGCACAAGGCAGGGTGCTCGCAGACTCTCTCCCCGATCAATCAAGGATCAATCATGGCTCGCAAGACCCCCATCAGCCGCTACCGCAACATCGGTATCTCGGCCCACATCGACGCAGGTAAGACCACTACTTCCGAACGTATCCTGTTCTATACAGGCGTGACCCACAAGCTGGGTGAAGTGCACGATGGCGCTGCAACCACTGACTGGATGGAGCAAGAGCAAGAGCGTGGTATTACCATCACTTCCTCTGCTGTGACCTGCTTCTGGAAGGGCATGGACATGTCCCGCCCCGAGCACCGCATCAACATCATCGACACCCCCGGCCACGTGGACTTCACCATTGAAGTGGAGCGTTCCATGCGCGTGCTGGACGGCGCCGTGATGGTTTACTGCGCTGTGGGTGGCGTGCAGCCTCAGTCTGAAACCGTGTGGCGTCAGGCTAACAAGCACAAGGTGCCTCGTCTGGCCTTCGTGAACAAGATGGACCGTACCGGTGCCAACTTCTTCAAGGTCGTGGACCAGATCAAGACACGCCTAGGCGGCAACCCCGTGCCAATCGTGGTGCCAATCGGTGCTGAAGACAACTTCCAGGGCGTGGTTGACCTGCTGAAGATGAAGTCCATCATCTGGGACGAAGCTTCTCAGGGCATGAAGTTCGAATACAAGGACATCCCTGCCGAGCTGGTTGACGTTGCCAACAAGTGGCGCGAAAACATGGTGGAAGCTGCTGCTGAAGCCAGCGAAGAGCTGATGAACAAGTACCTGGAAGAAGGTGACCTGTCTGAAGAAGACATCATCGCCGGTCTGCGTCAGCGCACTATCGCTACCGAAATCCAGCCTATGCTGTGCGGTACCGCGTTCAAGAACAAGGGTGTACAGCGCATGCTGGACGCCGTGCTGGACCTGCTGCCTTCGCCTGTGGACATTCCTGACGTTGCCGGTACCGATCCCGACGACGAAGAGAAGAAGCTGACACGTAAGGCTGACGACGCAGAGAAGTTCTCTGCGCTGGCATTCAAGCTGATGACCGACCCATTCGTTGGTCAGCTGACTTTCGTGCGCGTGTACTCCGGCGTGCTGACCAAGGGCGAAACCGTTCTGAATGCCACCAAGGGCAAGAAGGAACGTATCGGCCGTATCGTTCAGATGCACGCCAATGAGCGCCAGGAAGTGGAAGAAATTCGCGCTGGTGACATCGCTGCCTGCGTGGGCTTGAAGGACGTGACCACCGGTGAAACACTGTGCGACATCTCTGCACCTATCGTGCTGGAGCGCATGGTGTTCCCCGAGCCTGTGATTGCACAGGCTGTGGAACCCAAGTCCAAGGCTGACCAGGAAAAGATGGGTATTGCCCTGTCGCGTCTGGCTGCTGAAGACCCATCCTTCCGCGTGCGTACCGACGAAGAATCGGGTCAGACCATCATCGCCGGTATGGGCGAGCTGCACCTGGAAATTATCGTTGACCGTATGAAGCGCGAGTTCAACGTGGAAGCCAACGTGGGCAAGCCCCAGGTTGCATACCGCGAAACCGTGCGCAACACCGTCAAGGACGTGGATGGCAAGTTCGTTCGTCAGTCTGGTGGTAAGGGTCAGTACGGTCACGTGGTGTTCACACTGGAGCCCCTGGAAGCAGGTAAGGGCTTCGAGTTCCTGGACGAAATCAAGGGCGGAGTGGTGCCTCGCGAATACATCCCTGCAGTGCAGAAGGGTGTGGAAGAAGCGCTGACCTCCGGCGTGCTGGCTGGCTACCCTGTGGTGGACGTTCGCGTGCGTCTGACTTTCGGTTCGTACCACGACGTGGACTCGTCCGAACAGGCGTTCAAGATGGCTGCTATCTTCGGTTTCAAGGAAGCCGCTAAGAAGGCCAACCCCGTCATCCTGGAACCCATGATGGCCGTGGAAGTGGAAACACCTGAAGACTACGCTGGTACTGTGATGGGTGACCTGTCTTCCCGTCGCGGTATGGTGCAGGGCATGGACGACATGGTTGGTGGTGGCAAGACCATCAAGGCTGAAGTGCCTCTGTCCGAAATGTTCGGCTACGCCACTCAGCTGCGTTCCATGACACAGGGTCGTGCGACCTACACCATGGAATTCAAGCACTACTCTGAAGCGCCTCGTAACGTGGCTGAAGCCATCGTTGCTGCTCGCGCCAAGTAATTGCCAGATCGGTCATAATTGACCGTTTGGTTGCAGCAGCTGTCGCAAGGCGGCTGCTGCAGTTGGATTGCCGGTCTGCGACTGCATGCCACTTTGTTGCCTGTGCGAAGTGAACAAGCAATGCGGTGCAGACCTTAAAAACGATACACAGGCTTGCTCTTTTAGTTGGAGAATTTGCAATGGCAAAGGAAAAATTCGAGCGTACCAAGCCCCACGTGAACGTGGGTACTATTGGCCACGTTGACCACGGTAAGACCACTCTGACAGCTGCTATCGCTACTGTGCTGTCCAAGCACTTCGGCGGCGAAGCTAAGG
>NZ_VZOT01000018.1 GCF_008801935.1 Comamonas kerstersii | reverse complement strand
ACCACACTGGCTTTGCTCATGCCCCAGCGTTTGGCCAGTGCGGCATCGCTGTCTGTGCCGAGTGCCACCAGCATCTCTGGCGTCCACTGCACATGACCAAACGCGGGAATACCCAGCGCATTGCGCTTGAGGTTCACGGTCTTGGCCGTGGTGCCCCAGCGCTCGGCCAGCACGGCGTCTTTTTCCTTGCCCAGCTGGGCCAGCATGTCATCCGTCCATTGCAAGGCGACTTTGCCCATGGAATGTCTCTTGAAAAGTTACAAGCCAAATTGGCCACCAGCGCCCGTCCATCAAGCGCTAGCAGCTCTTGTTTTTAATTAATGGGCATGACCCCAGTAGATCAGCGCGTCGCGCCCTTCCACCGACAGCGACACGGGCGCGCCCACAGGCAACAGCACCTTGGTGGCCACATGGCCATAAGGCAGGCCCTGCAGCACGGGAATCTTCACCTGCGTGCGCAGCCAGTCAATCACGCTTTGCAGCTTGTAGCCCTTGTCGTGGCTGGTGAGCTTGAACTCCGTGAACTGGCCAAACACGATGGCTTTTTGCTGGGCCAGCACACCGGCATGCAACAGCTGGGTGAGCATGCGCTCGATTTTGTAGGGGTGCTCGCCCACGTCTTCGAGGAACAGAATGCCGCCCTCGACCTGCGGGAAGTACGGCGTGCCCAGCAGCGACACCAGCACGGCCAGATTGCTGCCCCACAGCGTGGCGCCACCTTCCACGTAGAAATCATCAGGCACCGCACCTTCGGGCTGCTTGGGCATGCGCCAACCCGCACCTTCGCCGTGGCCGTAGAGCAGGTCTTCAAAGCAGTCGAGCATGATGTCGTCCACTTCGTCCTTCTGGCCAAAGTCGGCAATCAGCGCCGGGCCCGCCCAGCTCACCGCACCAGCCTGCGCGAGCAAGGCGTTCTGGAAGGCGGTGAAATCGCTCAGTCCCACAAAGTGCGTGCCCTGCTCTACAGCCTTGGCCACGGCCTGGTAGTTGATGCCGGGCAGGATGCGTGTGAGGCCATAGCCGCCGCGCGAGATCAGGGCCACATCAGCACCGCTGGCGGCAGCACGTTCAATGGCGGCAAGGCGTGTGGCATCGTCACCGGCAAAGCGCTGGTAGCTGCTCAAGGCGTCGGTATCGACTTCCACTTCATGCCCCATGGCTTGCAGGCGCTTGATGGCGCGCTTGAACGCGGTCTTGTCACGCACGGCCCCCGAAGGGGAATACACATAGATGTGCCTGGGGCCGTGGCTGTGGTCATGGCCGCAGCAGCCACCATCGTGCGCATGATCGTGGTGGTGGTCGCAGTGCTCGCCGTGGGCATGCGTATGTCCATGCTCGTGATCATGCTGGCAGCAGTCGTGTGCGCCGCAGCCATATTCGTCATGTGCGTGTGCATGCTCAGGTGCGGGAGAGGTTTTTTTCTTGGAAGTCGCCACAGCGTGTCATGCAGCGGCTGGGCTGCATGCTCCATATAGATCTATCAATGTTGGCTGGCTAGGACGCAACCGCCCTGGCTGTTGCCCCAAAGTATTCCATAGCCTGCGCCGCGCTGATGGCTGCCTGCGCGGGAACCATAGGGAACAAGGGGGTCTGTTGCAGCGCCTGTGGGTATTGCCGCAGTGCAGACAGGGTGTCACGCCAGGCGGCTTCCCACGCGGCCTGTGGCATCAGGGTGTTGGTGGCGCTGCGGGTGATCCAGCACTTGCCCTGCTCCATCCAGCCTCTCAGCAACTCATGCGGCACCGCAGGCAGCTGCGCCTGCACCCGCGGCCAGGCCTTGAGCGCTGCGCGGTGCCCGGCCTGTGCAAAAGGTATAGCTAGTGGCGCTTGCTGCATCTGCCCTATAGGCCAAAAACCTGCTTGAACCATACTCTGCACTACATCCCACTGCGGCTTGTTGGCGGCGGCTTGCAGCCACTGCGCCAACGGCTTGGGCACATCCGCATCGGGCCAGCTATCGATCAGCCAGCAGCCAGTAAATCGCTCGGGCATGGCCTGCGCCACCGCCAGTCCCAGCCGTGCGCCATCGCCCTCGCCTACTAGCACCACTTGATGCAAGTCCATGGCCTGCACGAGTTCTTGCAGCAGCTGCACATGCCCGTCTGCCGTATGCGCCTTGTCACGCTTGGGCTGATCGCTGCGGCCAAAGCCGGGCAGATCGGGCACGACCACACGATGGCCTGCCACCAGCCACTGCACCACCAGATGCCGGAAGCCATACCCCCAGCTGGCCGCGCCATGCAGGCACAGCCAGGTCATGCTGGCATTCCTGGGGCCTTCGTCCACCACGGCCATGCGCAAACCGCCCAGTGCAGGCAGGTCACTGCGCCACTGCGGCGCATAAGGCCAGTCAGGCAGGTCGGCAAAGGCGCTGTCCGGGTGGCGCAGCGCTGTGTCCTTGAGCGGGTGATTGGCCAGCGCCACCGCACGCTGCTGGGCGCGGCGCTGCTGGAAGAATGCCGCCATCACTGCCGCACATTCTTCGGCCAGCACACCACGCACCACCTGGGTCTGGTGGTTGATGGCGGGGTAGCCAAACACATTGAGCACCGAGCCTGCAGCGCCCGTCTTAGGCTCGGCCGCACCATAGACCACGGTATCGACGCGCGCATGCAGCATGGCGCCGCTGCACATGGTGCAAGGCTCCAGCGTCACATACAGGGTGCAGCCATCGAGCCGGTAGTTGCCCAGCTTTTGCGCCGCAGCGCGCAGTGCCTGCACTTCGGCATGGGCCGTCGGGTCATTGCACGAGAGAGGGGCATTGCGCCCCTCGCCTACCATCTGCCCATCTTTGACCACCACGGCCCCCACGGGCACTTCGCCCGCAGCCGCAGCTTGCTGCGCCAGTTGCAGCGCGTGGCGCATCCAGTGTTCGTGGTCAGAAAAGGCAATCGTCATGGGCCGGAATTATCTCTGCCCGTCATGGCCCTCTTGTTTCCATTAGCTCAAGAACTTGAGAAAGAGCTGAATGAACACCGCATTCAGAATGTCGATAAAGAAAGCCCCCACCATGGGCACAATCAGAAAGGCCTTGTATGAAGAGCCGTACTGGTTGGTAATGGCCTGCATGTTGGCCACCGCCGTGGGCGTAGCACCCATGCCAAAGCCGCAGTTGCCGGCGCAGAGCACGGCAGCGTCATAGTCTTTGCCCATCACTCGGAAGGTCACAAAACCCACGTACAGCAACAGCACCAGGGTCTGCACCGCCAGAATGATCACCAGCGGCCCAGCCAGATCAGCCAGCTCCCACAGCTTGAGCGACAGCAGCGCAATGGCCAGATAGATCGACAGCGAGGCATTGCCAAACACGTCAATGGCACGGTCGAACACCTCAAAGCGAAACACATAGTCCAGCGCATTGCGAATCAGCACCCCGCCGCCCAGCGCCCAGACAAAGGTGGGCAGCTTGAAGCTGGAGCCTGCCGTCAGCTCGGTCATGAACTGCGCAAAAGCCAGGCAGCCCGCGAACAGGGCCAGGGTTTCCACCGCAGCTTCTGCCGTAATCAGGCGGTTCTTGTGGGGCGACGAGAAATTGGGCATGGCCGATTCCTCACTGTCGCTATTGCCATCTGCCACCGGACCACGCAGGCCATTGCGACGGATCAGCCACTTGGCCAGTGGGCCGCCGACCAGGCCACCAATCACCAGACCAAAAGTGGCGCAGGCAAGACCCAGGGTGATCGCACCTTTGACGCCATGCTCATGCTCCAGCACCGCGCCCCACGCACCCGCCGTACCATGCCCACCCAGCAAGGTGATGGAGCCAGCCACCAGACCGATCAGTGGGTCCAGCCCCAGCAGCTTGGCCATGGTGATGCCTACCGTGTTCTGCACACCGATGAACACCACAATCACCAGCAGAAACACCAGCAAGGCCCGCCCGCCCGCCTTGAGCTTGGAGAAATTGGCGCTGAGTCCGATGGAAGAGAAGAACACCAGCATGAAGGCGTTTTGCAACTCCGCATCAAAACTGACGCGATAGCCCGTGAACTGATACACCCCTAAACAGACCAGGGCAGCCACCAGACCACCCGCCACAGGCTCCGGAATATTGAAGTTGTTGAGCAGCGGCACTTTGCGCACCAGAAAGCTGCCAATGATGAGCACCACTGCCGCACAGATCAGGGTGTAGTAAGAACTGAATTCAAGAGCCATGGAAGAAATAGGAAAGCACCTTAAAGCGGGAAGCTCTACCCTGCCCATAAAGCTGTGCAACGGCTATAGGACAAGATCGCCAGCTGCTGTTTGGCTGCTGACCGCTACTGCTCACAGCATCGTTTCACAATACCCCCCATTCCCCACACAGGCGTGTGGCGCACGGATAATTCGCCCCCTATGTCTCTATTGCCTCATCAACTCGAACTTCTCTCCCCCGCACGTAACGCCGACATTGGTATTGAAGCGGTCAACCACGGTGCGGACGCTGTGTACATCGGCGGCCCCGGCTTTGGCGCACGCGCCACGGCAGGCAATGAGACGCGTGATCTGGAGCGTCTGGTCAAGCACGCCCACCGCTTTGGCAGCCGCATCTTCATCACGCTCAACACCATCTTGCGCGACGATGAGCTCGAAGGCGCGCGCAAGATGGCCTGGGACATGTACAACATCGGCGCGGACGCGCTGATCATCCAGGACATGGGCCTGCTGGAGCTGGATTTGCCCCCCATCCAGCTGCATGCCTCCACCCAGAACGACATTCGCACGCCCGAGAAAGCCAAGTTCCTGCAGGACGTGGGCCTGAGCCAGATCGTGCTGGCACGCGAGCTGGACTTGAAGCAGATCAAGGCCGTGCACGATGTGCTCAATCCAAACACCACCATTGAATACTTCATCCACGGCGCGCTGTGCGTGGCGTATTCGGGCCAGTGCTTTATCAGCCACGCCCACACGGGCCGCAGTGCCAACCGTGGTGACTGCAACCAGGCCTGCCGCCTGCCCTACGAGGTGCTGGACGCCAACGGCCGCATCATTGCGCACGAAAAACATGTGCTGTCGATGAAGGACAACAACCAGTCCGACAACCTGCGTGCGCTGATCGACGCCGGTGTGCGCAGCTTCAAGATTGAAGGCCGCTACAAGGACATGGCCTACGTGAAGAACATCACGGCCCACTACCGCAAGCTGCTCGACGAAATCATTGAAGAGCGCGAAGTCTCGGACTACCCGCTGGCACGCTCGTCCTCGGGCACGACCACCTTCACCTTCAATCCCGACCCTGACCAGAACTTCAACCGCGAATTCACAGACTACTTTGTCAACGGCCGCAAACAGGACATTGGTGCGTTTGACACGCCCAAAACCCCAGGCCGCGCCGTGGGCTGGGTCACACAGGTGGGTGACAAGTGGTTTGAATTTGAAAGCAACGACAAGACCGCCATCTTCAACAACGGCGACGGTCTGTGCTACTACGACCTGCAAAAGGAACTGGTAGGTGTGCACATCAACCGCGCCGAGTGCGTGAATGCCAAGAAAGGCATCTGGCGTGTCTTCCCCAAGAACGAGATTGCCGAGTTCAAGGACTTACGCAAAGGCCTGGAAATCAACCGCAACCGTGACATGAACTGGGTGCGCATGCTCGACAAGAAGTCGAGCGACCGCCGCATTGGCCTGTGGGCCGAGTTCAAGGAAACCGCCGACGGCTTTGCGCTAACGCTGACCGATGAAGACGGTTTTGTGGGCAGTGCAGCCATTGCGCAGGAACACCAGGCTGCAACGGATGCTTCCAAAGCCGAAGCCACGCTGCGCGAACAGCTGGGCCGCTTTGGCGCAACGATTTTTGCAGTCAACGACATCAGCCTGTCCATCAGCCAGCCCTGGTTTGTGCCCGCCTCCGCCCTGAACCAGCTGCGCCGCGATGCCGTGGCTGCGCTGGAGCAGGCCCGTGCAGACGGCTTTGTGCGCCTGCCACGTGCCAAGCCGGTAGAGCCGCCCGTACCCTTCCCGGAAGAGACGCTGACGTATCTGGCCAACGTCTACAACCACAAGGCCCATGACTTCTACATGAAGCACGGCGTGAAGGTCATCGACGCAGCGTATGAGAGCAAGGAAGAGCTGGGCGAAGTCAGCCTGATGATTACCAAGCACTGCGTGCGCTTTTCCATGAGCCTCTGTCCCAAGCAGGCCAAGGGCGTGATTGGTGTGAAGGGCACCATCAAGGCCGAACCACTGCAGCTGATCAACGGCAAAGAAAAGCTGACCCTGCGCTTTGACTGCAAGCCCTGCGAGATGCACGTGGTCGGCAAGATGAAGCAGTCGGTCTTGAACCAGCATGCCAAGGAAATGAAAGAGTTCCCCATGCAGTTCTACCGCACCCGCCCTGCGGTTCAGCCCAAGGCATAGGCATAAGCCAGCAAAGCCCCCCCGCATGCCACCACAGCGCATACGGGGGCAGCCATCAGTGCTTGATGGCACTCAGATAACGAAACCCCCCACCTGCAATCTGCAGCCCGTCACGGCGGCGTGCGAAGTAGCACGTATTCAGCGCTTGCGGACCAAGATCTTCTTCCACGGTAAAACCCGCCTCTGCCAGCAACTGGCGCATGCCATCCGGGGTGTGCGCAGACAGCCAGGGCTCGCCGCCTGCCGCCATCATCTGGCCGGTGAACTGCATCATGCTGCGCTCCAGAGGTGGCAGGCACTGGTCTTCGAGCCGGTAGTCCAGCACCAGCACAGAACCTGCGGGCAATGCACGCAGGCGCTGCAAGCTGTGCGCTACCTCGTGCTGGTGCAGATACACCAGCACGCCCAGCATGCTGATCACGCTCGGGCTACTGCGGCTCCAGCCCAGCCGCTGCGGGTCTTGCAGTGCGGCCTGCTCCCGCAAATCCACAGGTACCCAGTGCAGGCGCGGGTGCAGGTGCCAGCCATTGGCCAGGAGCATCTGCTGCTTCCACTGCTGCATGGCAGGCTGGTCCAGCTCAAACACCTCCACGCTCGGCAGCGTCTGGGCATGGCGCAGCGCCCAGGTGTCCAGCCCTGCGCCCACGATCACATACTGCTGCACGCCTGCGGCAATGGCGCGCAGCACACGATCTTCCGCAAAGCGCGAGCGCGCCACCATGCCTGCGCGCATGGAACGCGCCGTCACATCGTTATGGGCATCGGGGTCCAGCATGAGCTGGGCGGCAGTGGCTGCGCCCAGAATGCCTATGGCAAAGGGGTCATCGAATACACGCTGTGTGTCCAGCAGCTGGTGCAGCGCCCGCGAAGCGGCCACACGCAATGCAGAAGGGCTTGGGCAGGAAGCGGGATTGAAGTGGGTCGTCATGAATGTGCTTTCTTGGTGGTTTTCCATGGAGAGTCGCGCACACCACCCAGCAAACCGCAGGTTTGCGTTTGAGACGAGGCGCGAAGCCGCAGGCAGTACAAGGCGTACGACAAGGCTTCGCAACGACGTATCAAGGGTGGTGTGAGCGAGTCTTAGAAAGCACGACTGTCAGGGCTCACGTAACGTCAGGGTCAAGCGCTTTTTCTAAAAAGTTGCGCAATGCAGGTGACAGGTAATGCCCGTGGCTCAGGATCGGCTCTTGGTGGTAGGCACGCCGCATCTTCTCGGCCAGCGCTGCATCATGGCGCACCGTGCGGTGGAGCAATTCGGCATAGCGGCTCGCCAGTGCCTGGGCCTGCGGCGTATCAGCAGCCACGCCTGCAGCTACCAGCGCTTGCGCATCAGCAGCCAGCTGCACCCATTGGGGCCCCAGGCTGCCATCGAGCTTTTCCAGCTCCTGCGCACTCATATGCCGCAGCAATGCCGCCATACGCATGCCAATAGCCTGCTCCAGATAAGCCAGCAAGGCCGTATCCAGCCCCATGTGCGCCGCCGTCTGCGGGGCGTGTTTGTGCATATCCGCCCATTGGCGAATGGTGCTGAGCTGCCCACCAAACACGGCCATGGCCACATGCATCCACTGCTGCGCCAGTTGTTGCACCTCGGGGGCATCGGCAGGCAGGCCTTGTTGCTGGCACTGCTGCAAGGCCAAAGCCAGCGGCTGCCATTGCCCCCTGGCTCTGCGCCAGCTGCTCAGCAAGCGGCGGACCTGGCCCACGGGCAAAAACTGCTGGTAGCTGGACAGCAGCTGCATGCCTTGCAGCAAGGCCTGTGCGCTGTCTGCTGCAGCCTGACTGCTGCGCAGCTGGTCACGCACCAGCAGCAGCTTGTCCTTGAGCAGCTGTGCCTGCTCCAGGGCCTGCTGGACCTGTGCCATCTGCTGTTCAATCAGTACCAGTGGCTGTACGCCCTGCCCTTGCAGCACTTCGGCAATGGCTTCCAGACTCAGCCCCAGCTGCTTGAGGGACTGCACCGCATGCAGGCGCTCAATGTCCTGTACGTGGTAGAGCCGATAGCCAGCAGGGCTGCGCCCGCTGGGTCTTACCAGCCCAATCGTGTCGTAATGGTGCAAGGTGCGCACCGTCAGCTGCGTGCGTTGGGCAACTTCGCCCACGGTGAAATACAAGTCTGCCCCCTGTCTGATGCTGGTAGTGTGCGCAATATAGCGGCACGCAAGCAGCCAGCGGTAGCACGGCTGCACGCACCCACAGCCGCCTGGGCCATCTACCAATGCCAGGACCCGGCAACAGGCCGCACCACGTTTCAGGAACGTCCCTGCGAAGCTACCGGCATGCGCGGCAAGCAGATTGAAGTGCGGCCCAGCACACTGGGAGCCACAGGCTCTGCCACTGCCACTGCCACTGCCACTGCCACTGCCACTGCCACTGCCACTACACTGGCCGCGCAACCCGCGCAATGAACGCACACAAAATAAGCATTAAAAATGCTTCCAGCGTTTATGCAGCAAGCGCTGAAAGCTATGAAAAATGAAACTTGTTGAAATCTAGACGCGATCCGCCGCCTTGGCTTCACGCACCGCCAGCAAGGCACCAATCAAAAAGCACACGGCCCCCAGCATCAGCTGCGCATTGGAAAACAGCGCCACTGCACTCGACTGCCCCTGCTGTGGCACAAAGGCCGTGCATGCCGCGATCATGAAGGCGATACAGCCCACCAGATTCACAAACACGATCTGCCAGTCCAGATCCTTCAGCCGCCAGCGCCAGAAGCTGTGATTGGCCTCTACAAAGGCCAGATAGGCAGACACCAGAAACAGCACCGACCCCAGCATATCCGGCGCCCAGACCAGCAGATCCTGCAGATACCAGAGGCTGCCCAGCTTCACCGCGCTGAGCGTGCTCACGTTAAAGGCCAGCGTCCCCAGAAACTGCGTCAGCGTACTCAGCCAGCCAGCATCTCTGGGCTGCCACCCCAGCAGCTGAATGCGGGTGTGGCGCGCCTGCCCCTCTGGGTCTGGCGTAAAACTGCTTGTATTGGCTGCCTGAAAGTGCTGCATATAGGCAGCCAGCGTGAAGGGTATCGAGCCCATGAAAAAGATCACGTTGGCCCAGGCCAGCAAGGCAGCGCTCGCCTGCGGCAGCATGGACAGCACGCTGCCCAGAATAAACAGCGCTGACCCCACCGCAAAAGTGCCCCCCATCAGCCGGTTGTAGCCGCGCGACTTCCACAACGGCACAGGCAGATGCTCCATGGCACGCGCCGCACGCAACAAGCCTTTGCGATGCTCGCGCGCCTTCCAGATAATGCGCCGCCCTGCTGCCAGCTGATAACTGCGAAAGGTGATGAAGGGGCCTGCCCCGGCCTGCAGGATGCCGTGAAGGGTAGAACGGTGAATCGATGGGTCCAAGCGAAAGCTCATGTCACGGGTGGGCGCTATGCACAAGGCGTGCAGTATTACATGACGCCCAGCCGAGGACTGCCTATCAGGGCGAAGCCGGTATCTGTCATGGCGTGATTTACCCCAACGGTTTGGCGACTTTCGCGTCGTGCATCTGCGGCACATGCGTTGGAGTCGTACGGGTGTCTGGCAGAAAGTCTTTGCTGTCTTGAGCGCTCAGGCAGACAACGAATACGCAATGATTGATTCCACCATTGAATTGCATACCCCCTCACCCCTGCCCTCTCCCGCTTGCGGGAGAGGGAGTCAAGCACAAGCGGCAAAGCACAGATAAAAAATATCAGCCCAATCAACCTCTAAGGCTTATCCAGCATGCGCTAGCAGCTATAAAAATATGTAATAAAAAAGGCAACCCGAAGGTTGCCTTTGTTGCTTTGCAGCACTTTCTCAGAAAGTGCGCTTAACGCCGTGCCGGTGGCACATCCGTGCAGCTGCCATGCGCCACTTCTGCCGCCATGCCAATGCTTTCGCCCAGCGTGGGGTGGGGGTGGATGGTCTTGCCGATATCCACGCTGTCTGCGCCCATTTCAATGGCCAGCGCAATCTCGCCAATCATGTCGCCTGCGTGCGTGCCGACGATGCCGCCGCCCAGGATGCGGTGGGTTTCTTCATCAAACAGCAGCTTGGTAAAGCCTTCGTCGCGGCCATTGGCAATGGCGCGGCCGGAGGCGGCCCAGGGGAACAGGCCCTTCTTGACCTTGATGCCTTGTGCCTTGGCCTGGTCTTCGGTCAGGCCCACCCATGCCACTTCGGGGTCGGTGTAAGCCACGCTAGGAATCACGCGGGCGTTGAACGCGGCGGATGCCAGTTCCTTGTTGCCCTGCAATTCACCGGCGATAACTTCTGCGGCCACGTGCGCCTCATGCACCGCCTTGTGCGCCAGCATAGGCTGGCCCACGATGTCGCCAATGGCAAAGATGTGCGGCACGTTGGTGCGCATCTGGATGTCGACATTGATAAATCCGCGATCCGTCACGCTCACGCCAGCGGCTTCTGCGCCAATCTTCTTGCCATTGGGCGTGCGGCCCACAGCTTGCAAGACCAGATCGTAAGTCTGGGGCTCAGGCACGGTGACGCCGTTCTTGGCAGGCTCAAAGCTCACCTTGATGCCTTCGGGCGTTGCTTCGGCCGCCACGGTCTTGGTGTTGACCATGATGTTGTCAAAGCGGTGGGCATTCACCTTCTGCCAGACCTTGACCAAATCACGGTCAGCGCCTTGCATCAGGCCGTCCATCATTTCCACCACGTCCAGGCGTGCGCCGAGGGTCGAGTAGACCGTGCCCATTTCCAGGCCGATGATGCCGCCGCCCAGAATCAGCATGCGCTTGGGCACTTCCTTGAGCGCCAGCGCGCCGGTGGAGTCCACAATGCGCTCGTCCTTGGGCAGAAATGGCAGGTGTACGGCCTCAGAGCCAGCGGCAATGATGGCGTTCTTGAACTGCACCACCTTCTTGCTGCCAGCCAGTTCTTTGCCTTCGCCGGTGGTTTCCTGCACTTCAATGTGGTGCGAGCCAACGAAGGCCGCCACGCCACGCACGATGGTGACTTTGCGCATCTTGGCCATCTGGCCCAGGCCGCCGGTCAGCTTGCCAATGACTTTTTCCTTGTGCGCACGCAGCTGGTCAATCGACACCTCAGGCGCGCCGAACTTGACGCCGGCCACTTCCAGGTGCTTGACCTCATCCATCACCGCCGCCACGTGCAGCAGTGCCTTCGATGGGATGCAGCCCACGTTCAGGCACACGCCGCCCAGCGTCTTGTAACGCTCAACCAGCACAACCTTCAGGCCCAGATCAGCCGCGCGGAAGGCGGCAGAGTATCCGCCAGGGCCACCGCCGATGACGACGACGTCTGCTTCCAGGTCCACATGACCTGCGTAGCTGCTTGCTACAGGTGCAGGAGCTGCTGGCGCTGGCACAGACTGGCTTTGTGATGCATTTGGCGCGGAAACGCTTGCAGGCTGTGCGCTAGCTGCTTGCACTTCAGGAGCAGCAGCAGGTGCAGCAGGTGCAGCCTCGCCAGCGGCTTCCAGCGTCAGGATGACGGAGCCTTCAGCGACCTTGTCGCCCAGCTTCACTTTCAATTCCTTCACAACACCAGCGTGGCTGGAAGGAATTTCCATGGAAGCCTTGTCCGACTCCACGGTGATGAGCGACTGGTCCACGGTGACGGTGTCACCGGGCTGCACCAGCAGTTCGATCACGCCGACTTCGGCGAAGTCGCCAATGTCGGGCACTTTGATATCGATGATTGCCATAGGTAGCAGCCCTTTCGTTACAGCAAGATGCGGCGGTAGTCCGCCAGCACTTGGCCCAGGAAGGCGTTAAAGCGTGCAGCGGCTGCGCCGTCGATCACGCGGTGGTCGTACGACAGGCTCAAAGGCAGCATCAGGCGCGGCACAAACTTTTCCTTCTCTTCGTTCCACACAGGCTGCATGGACGAGCGCGACAGGCCCAGAATGGCCACTTCAGGCGCATTCACGATAGGCGTGAAGTTGGTGCCACCAATGCCGCCCAGCGAGCTGATGGAGAAGCAGCCGCCCTGCATGTCTGCAGCGCCCAGCTTGCCGTCACGGGCCTTCTTGGCCAGCTCACCCATCTCTTTGCTGATCTGCAGGATGCCCTTCTTGTCAGCGTCCTTGAGCACAGGCACCACCAGACCGTTGGGCGTATCTGCCGCAAAGCCGATGTTGTAGTACTGCTTGTAGACCAAGGTGTCGCCATCGAGCGAGGCGTTGAACTCTGGGAATTTCTTCAGCGCAGCGACCACGGCCTTGATGACGAAGGCCAGCATGGTGACCTTGACATCGCTCTTGGCCTTGGCCTGCTCGGCGTTGGTCTGCACGCGGAAGGCTTCCAGCTCGGTGATGTCGGCCACATCGTTGTTGGTGACGTGGGGAATCATCACCCAGTTGCGGTGCAGGTTGGCGCCCGAGATCTTCTTGATGCGCGACAGATCCTTGCGCTCCACAGGGCCGAACTTGGCAAAGTCCACCTTGGGCCAGGGCAGCAGGTCCAGACCTGCGCCACCACCGGCAGCAGGTGCGGCCTTGGGGGCAGCAGCCTGCTGGGCCAGTGTCTGCATCGCGCCCGCCATGACGGACTTGGTGAAGGCCATCACGTCTTCCTGCGTGATGCGACCCTTTTGGCCGGAGCCCTTGACCTCTTCCAGCGGCACGCCCAGCTCACGCGCAAACTTGCGCACGGAAGGCGAGGCATGGGGCAGCTTGCCCGAAGGTGCCACGGTGGGGTTGTGGGCAGCTTCGCCCCCTCTCCCGCTTGCGGGAGAGGGTTGGGGTGAGGGCTGGCTGTTGGCAACTGCAGGTGCAGGTGCTGGCACAGAGGCCGTTGCACCCTCACCCCTGCCCTCTCCCGCTGAAGCGGGCGAGGGAGTAGCAGCCACAGGAGCAGGTGCTGCAGCGCCCTGCACTGTCATGGCACCCACCACGTCACCCACGTTGACCTTGTCACCGAGCTTGAGGCTCAAGGCGGTGATGGTGCCAGCGGCGGGCGATGGGATTTCCATGGAAGCCTTGTCAGACTCCACGGTGAACAGCGACTGCTCTGCCTCTACGGTGTCGCCCACCTTGACCAGCACTTCAATGACGGCCACGTCCTTGAAGTCACCAATGTCAGGAATGGCGATATTCATAGAGCTTGCTGCAGCTACAGGAGCAGCTTGCGCTGGTGTAGCGGGAACTTCAGCTGCTTTTTGTTCTGAAACTGGCGCAGGAGCTGCGCTAGCAGCTACTGCTTCTGCAGCAGGGGCTGCAGCGGGTGCTGGTGCAGGGGCTGCGTCTGCCGTTTCAATCACGGCAATCACTGCGCCTTCAGCGACCTTGTCGCCGAGCTTGACGCGCAGTTCCTTGAGCACGCCTGCGTGGCTGGAAGGAATCTCCATGGAGGCCTTATCGGACTCTACGGTGATCAGGGATTGCTCAACCTTGATGGTGTCGCCCACGTTGACCAGCACTTCAATCACGCCGACGCTGTCGAAGTCGCCGATGTCCGGGACCTTGATTTCTGTCAATGCCATATCTATGTCTCCGGTGCTCTATCAGGCGTACAGGGGGTTGATCTTGTCGGCCTTGATGCCGTACTTGACAATCGCTTCGGCCACCTTGGTCACAGGCAGCTTGCCTTCTTCGGCCAGCGCCTTCAGTGCAGCGACCACGATGAAGTGGCGATCCACCTCGAAGTGCTCGCGCAGCTTGCGGCGGAAGTCCGAGCGGCCAAAACCGTCTGTGCCCAGCACCTTGTAGTTGCGGCCCTTGGGGATGTAGGGGCGGATTTGCTCGGCGTAGGCCTTCATGTAGTCGGTAGACGCAATGACGGGGCCTTGTGTGCCTTGCAGCTGCTGCGTCACGAAGGGCACCTTGGCGGTTTCCAGCGGATGCAGCATGTTGTGACGTTCGCAGTTCTGGCCGTCGCGGGTCAGTTCGTTGAACGATGGGCAGCTCCACACGTCCGCAGCGATCTGCCAGTCTTTTTCCAGCAGCTCCTGCGCAAACAGGGACTCGCGCAGGATGGTGCCGGAGCCCAGCAGCTGCACGCGCAGGCCGGCCTGGGGCACCTTCTGACCAGGCTTGCACTGGTACATGCCCTTGATGATCTGCTGCTCCGTGCCCGGCTGCAGGCCGGGCATGGCGTAGTTTTCGTTGAGCAGCGTGATGTAGTAGAAGACGTTTTCCTGGTTCTGCACCATGCGGCGCAGGCCGTCCTGCATGATGACTGCCACTTCGTGTGCGAAGGTGGGGTCGTAGCTCACGCAGTTAGGAATGGTGTTGGCCAGGATGTGGCTGTGACCGTCTTCGTGCTGCAGGCCTTCGCCGTTCAGTGTGGTACGGCCCGATGTGCCGCCCAGCAGGAAGCCGCGCGCCTGCATGTCGCCCGCTGCCCATGCCAGGTCGCCAATGCGCTGAAAACCAAACATGGAGTAGTAGACGTAGAAAGGAATCATGATGCGGTTGGACGTGCTGTAGCTCGTCGCAGCCGCAATCCACGATGCCATACCACCGGCTTCGTTAATGCCTTCCTGCAGAATCTGGCCGGCCTTGTCTTCGCGGTAGTACATGACCTGGTCTTTGTCGACAGGGGTGTACTTCTGGCCGTGGGGGTTGTAGATACCGATCTGGCGGAACAGGCCTTCCATACCAAAGGTACGGGCTTCGTCCACCAGGATGGGCACCACGCGGGGGCCAATGTTCTTGTCACGCAGCAGCTGCGTGAGGAAACGCACGTAGGCTTGCGTAGTGGAGATTTCGCGGCCTTCGGGTGTGGGCTCCAGAATGGCCTTGAAGGTATCCAGCGAAGGCGCGGTGAAGGCTTCGTCGGCCTTTTCGCGGCGGTGAGGCAGGTAGCCGCCGAGGGCCTTGCGGCGCTCGTGCAGGTACTTCATCTCAGGGGTGTCGTCCGCTGGCTTGTAGAAAGGCAGATCGGCGATCTGGCTGTCAGGAATTGGGATGTTGAAGCGGTCGCGGAAGGCCTTGACGTCTTCATCGCTGAGCTTCTTGGTCTGGTGCACGGTGTTCTTGCCTTCACCGACCTTGCCCATGCCAAAGCCCTTGACGGTCTTGACCAGCAGCACAGTGGGCTGACCCTTGTGGTTGTTGGCAGCATGGAAAGCGGCGTAGACCTTCTGCGCATCGTGACCACCACGGCGCAGATTCCAGATTTCGTCGTCGCTCATGTGCTCGACCATCTTCAGCGCGCGGGGGTCGCGGCCGAAGAAGTGCTTGCGCACGTAGGCACCATCGTTGGCCTTGAAGGCCTGATAGTCGCCGTCGTTGCACTCCATCATGATCTTCTTGAGCACGCCGTCCTTGTCCTTGGCCAGCAGCTCGTCCCAGCCCTTGCCCCACAACAGCTTGATGACGTTCCAGCCAGAGCCGCGGAATTCGCCTTCCAGCTCCTGAATGATCTTGCCATTGCCGCGCACGGGGCCGTCCAGACGCTGCAGGTTGCAGTTGATCACGAAGATCAGGTTGTCCAGGTTCTCACGTGCGGCCAGGCCGATCGCGCCCAGGGATTCGGGCTCGTCCATTTCACCGTCGCCACAGAACACCCAGACCTTGCGGTTTTCGGTGTTGGCAATGCCACGTGCGTGCAAGTACTTCAGGAAGCGCGCCTGGTAGATGGCCATCAGCGGGCCCAGGCCCATGGACACCGTGGGGAACTGCCAGAAGTTGGGCATCAGCTTGGGGTGGGGGTAGCTGGACAGGCCCTTGCCATCCACTTCCTGGCGGAAGTTCAGCAGCTGCTCCTCGCTCAGGCGGCCTTCCAGATAGGCGCGTGCGTACACGCCGGGCGATACGTGGCCCTGGAAGTAGATGCAGTCACCGCCGTGGTTTTCGCTCTCGGCATGCCAGAAGTGGTTAAAGCCTGCGCCAAACATGTTGGCCAGCGAGGCAAAGGAGCCAATGTGGCCGCCCAGATCACCACCTTCGGGTGGGTTGTGGCGGTTTGCCTTCACCACCATGGCCATGGCGTTCCAGCGCATGTAGGCGCGCAGGCGGCCTTCGATTTCCAGGTTGCCGGGGCACTTGGCTTCCTGCGAAGGCTCGATGGTGTTCACATAACCGGTCTGTGCAGAGAAAGGCATGTCCACGCTGTTCTGGCGGGCATGCTCCAGCACTTCTTCGATCAGCTGGTGCGCGTACTGCGCACCTTCGCGGTCGATGACGGCGGACAGCGCGTCCATCCACTCGCGGGTTTCCTGGGGGTCAAGGCTGGGCTTTACGTTAGCGCCGGCCTGAGGGTCGGTCTGAGCTGTCATTGTCTGTCTCCTGTTCAAGAGGCTGCAGGTACGCGGTCAGGGATGTAATGCGTGCCATCTACTTTGCTTCCTTAAGACCGCAATGCTCTGAGCTTACTCAGTGGACCACGACTTGTTAGAGAGACAAAGACGCGCAATACGTTGACCATTTCAACTTGCAGTTTCGCACATTTTCTACAGATTTCAAATGATGCACCATCATTTCTTATTGTGAAAAATTGCTGCAAGCGCACATACTCTGAAACACCGCAAAACCACATGCAAACTCAGTGAAATCACTAGGATTCCCCTACACTGCGTACATGGTTTTATTCAGAAAAAAGAACACAGAGACAAAGACAGCCAGCAGCTTTTCCAGCGCCGATCCCACGCAGTGGTGGCGTTCCTGGTGGCGCAGCCTCTCCCCCACCCGACAGGACCGTCTGGCCGCACTGGCACCGCTGGTTTCCGTTGCCCTGTTCATGGCTGCAATCGTGGCCGCTTTCTGGTATTTGCGCTCGGAGGAAATCGACCGCGACAACCAGGCCCTGCAGCGCGATGTGGAATACGCCCAGCAGCGCATGCGCCTGCGTCTGCTGGAACGCCAGGAACAGGTCATGCTGCTGGCCCGTGACCTGGCTGCCGGAGACATTGGCACTTCCGAGTTCACCAACCGCGCAGAAGTGCTGACCACCCAGTACCCAGAGCTGCAGAGCCTGACCTGGGTGGACCGCGATGGCCGCGTCATTACCAGCTACGCCACGCCTTCCGTGTCCAGCGAACGCCTGCGCATGCCTTCGGAAAAACTGCAGGACGACGCAGCAGCGCACAGCTTTGAGCAGGTCAAGACCACACACCTGCCTGTGTACACCCAGCCACTGGCCAAGCCTGGTGACTACCCGCCAATGCTGCAGTTTCAGACTCCCGTGCTGGGCATCAGCAGCTTTGGCGGCACCGTCATGGCGGAGTTTTCGCCCGACAGCCTGATGCGCTATGCCACCCCCAGCGAGCTGCTGGCGCATTACGCCATGACGCTGACCGATGGTCAGGGCACGGTGATTGCTGGCACGCCACTGACGCTGTCCAAGGCCGACAGGAAGTGGTACGACATCAACACCCCCAAGTCCACGGAATACAGCATGCCGATTGCGCCCGTGGGGGAGGCACTCAATCTCAAGGCGCAGGCATACCGCACCTCCATGAGCATGATTGGCAATGGCATGTTCTGGCTGGTGGCGACGCTGAGCATGCTCACCGCCTGGCTGCTGGTAGCCACCTGGCGCCATACCCGCAAGCGCCTGCGCACACAGGAAGCGCTGGTGGCGGAAACCAATTTCCGCCGCGCTATGGAAAACTCGCTGCTCACCGGCATGCGTGCGCTGGACATGCAGGGCCGTATCACCTATGTGAACGCTGCGTTTTGCCAGATGACGGGCTGGAATGAGCAGGAGCTGGTAGGCCAGACGCCGCCCTACTCCTACTGGCCTGCGGCTGACTACGAAATTCTGCAGAGCAAGCTCAACGAAGAGCTCAGCGGCAAGAGCTCGCCCGGCGGCTTTCAGGTGCGGGTGCAGCGCAAAAACGGTTCTATCTTTGATGCGCGCCTGTACATCTCGCCGCTCGTCGATGCGCATGGCAACCAGACAGGCTGGATGTCGTCCATGACGGACATTACGGAATCCAAGCGCATCCGCGATCAGCTTTCTGCCTCTCATGCGCGTTTTACCATTGTGCTGGAAGCGCTGGATGCTTCAGTTTCCGTAGCACCATTGGGTAGTGCAGAACTGCTGTTTGCCAACAAGCTCTACCGCCAGTGGTTTGGCTCACAGACCGAAGGACACCTGCAGCTAGTGCAGCAAGGCGGCCTGCCCAGCAAGCGCAATGAGTCGGTAGACGATGAAGACGGGCTCATGGGCCTGCCCACCGACAGCTTGACCAGCGCTGGCAGCAATAACGCCGAAATCTATGTGGCGGAACTGGGCAAGTGGCTGGAAGTGCGCTCCCGCTACCTGAGCTGGGTGGACGGCCGCCTGGCGCAGATGGTGATTGCCACCGACATCACCGCCCGCCGCCATGCCGAAGAGCAGGCAGCCCGCCAGGCCGAGCAGGCGCAAACCGCCAGCCGCCTGATCACCATGGGCGAGATGGCCTCCAGCGTTGCGCATGAGCTGAACCAGCCACTGACCGCCATCAGCAACTACTGCAGCGGCATGTTGACGCGCCTCGATAGTGGATCGCTGTCCGAATCGCAAATGCGTTTTGCGCTGGAAAAGACCGCCCACCAGGCCCAGCGCGCGGGCCAGATCATTCAGCGCATTCGCTCCTTTGTGAAGCGCAGCGAGCCCAACCGCACCCTGGCGCACGTGGAAACCATGGTGGAAGAAGCACTGGAGCTGGCCAATATTGAAATGCGCCGGCGCAATGTGCGCCTGACGCACTGGGTGGCTCCGGCCATTCCGCCGGTCATGGCGGACACCATCTTGATTGAGCAGGTCATGATCAACCTGATCAAGAACGCTGGCGAAGCCATTGAGCAGGCCCAGCGCCCACCCTCACAGCGTCATGTGGAGCTGCGCGTAGAGCCCAAGGAGTCCACAGGGCTCAAGGGCGTGGAGTTCTCCGTGCAGGATTCAGGCAAAGGCCTGCCGCCCGAAGTGCAGGAACGCTTGTTCGAAGCCTTTTTTTCCACTAAAAACGAAGGCATGGGCATTGGTCTGAACCTGTGCCGATCCATTGTCGAGTCACATCAGGGTCGCATGGCTGCTGAGAACATCTACAATGGTTCCGAAGTGGTTGGCTGCCGGTTTTCCTTCTGGATACCTCTGGCCAGCACTTAGAGTGGTTTACACAAGTCTTACGCCCAGGCTTCTTAAAGATGGCTCCAAGGCTTGTGTGAGCAACTCAGGAAAAGGAGACAACCTTTCTTCGGCGATAAATCCAAATACAAGGAAACCTGCATGAGCTTGACACCCAAAAAAGGCACAGTCTACGTAGTCGATGACGATGAAGCCGTACGCGATTCGCTGCAATGGCTGCTGGAGGGCAAAGACTATCGCGTACGCTGCTTTGACTCCGCCGAGTCATTCCTCTCGCGCTATGACCCCCGCGAAGTGGCCTGCCTGATTGCCGATATCCGCATGGGAGGAATGACAGGTCTGGAGCTGCAAGACAAGCTGCTGGAACGCAAATCCCCCCTGCCCGTCGTGTTCATCACCGGTCACGGCGACGTGCCCATGGCGGTGAACACCATGAAAAAAGGCGCGCTGGACTTTATCCAGAAGCCTTTTAACGAAAATGACTTGCTGAGTGTGGTGGAGCGCATGCTCGAACGCGCACAGGAAGCATTTACTGACCACCAGCAGGCAGCCAGCCGTGAAGCGCTGCTGTCCAAGCTCACTGGCCGCGAATCGCAGGTGCTCGAGCGCATCGTCGCCGGTCGCCTGAACAAGCAAATCGCAGACGATCTGGGCATCAGTATCAAGACCGTGGAGGCGCACCGCGCCAACATCATGGAAAAGCTGGGTGCCAACACCGTGGCTGATCTGCTCAAGATTGCATTGGGTTCATCTTCAGCATCCAAAGTCCCGGCATAAAATTCGGGGCTTACCCTCAAAGGCTGCCAGCGCCTGTACAGGTCCGGCAGCTTTTTCTTTTGATGTCTTTCCTCCTCCAGCATCACCATGACAGCCCAAATCATTGACGGCAAAGCCCTTTCCGCCCAACTGCGTTCCGAAGTCGCCCAGCGTGCAGCAGCCTTGACAGCCCAAGGTACCAAACCTGGTCTGGCTGTGATTCTGGTGGGCGACAACCAGGCCTCTCAGGTGTACGTGCGCAACAAGGTCAAGGCCTGCGAAGACGTGGGTTTCCACTCCGTGCTGGAAAAGTACGATGCGTCGATGACCGAAGCAGAGCTGCTGGCACGCGTGGAAGCGCTGAACAACGACCCCAGCATCCACGGCATTCTGGTGCAGCTGCCCCTGCCCAAGCACATTGACGACCACAAGGTCATCGAGACCATTTCTCCTTCCAAGGACGTCGATGGCTTCCACGTTGCCAGTGCCGGTGCACTGATGGTCGGTGAAGTGGGCTTCAAGGCCTGCACACCCTACGGCTGCATGAAGATGCTGGAATCCATTGGCATGAAAGATCTGCGCGGCAAGCACGCCGTAGTCATCGGCCGCTCCAATATTGTGGGCAAGCCCATGGCCATGATGCTGCTGGCTGCCAACGCCACTGTGACCATCTGCCACAGCGGCACTGCTGATCTGGCCGCCATGACCCGCCAAGCTGACATCGTGGTCGCTGCCGTAGGCAAGCGCAATGTGCTGACCGCCGACATGGTCAAGCCCGGTGCCGTAGTGATTGACGTGGGCATGAACCGCGATGACGAAGGCAAGCTGTGCGGTGACGTGGACTACAACGGCTGCAAGGACGTGGCTGGCTACATCACCCCCGTACCCGGCGGCGTGGGCCCCATGACCATCACCATGCTGCTGGTCAACACCATGGAAGCCGCTGAGCGCACGGCTGCGGCCAAGTAATCAGCCCATAGCTGCAAGGCTGAACATTGAACAACCTCCGCAGGCTGCCAAAGTCTGTGGAGGTTTTGTTTTTCAGCGGCTTTTGGGGATGCGCCCCATCAGGTAAAACTCCGGGTTAGGCTGCATGCCACTGAAGCTTGCCATGCGATTGGACAGGCCAAAGAACGCAGTGATGGCGGCAATGTCCCAGATGTCTTCATCATCAAAGCCATGTGCGTGCAGCAGCTCAAAGTCACGGTCTTCAATTTCGTGGCTGCGCTGGCTGACCTTCATCGCAAAGTCCAGCATGGCACGCTGGCGCGGCGTGATGTCGGCCTTGCGATAGTTCACCGCAACCTGGTCCGCCACCATCGGCTTTTTCTCGTAAATGCGCAGGATGGCTCCGTGGGCCACCACGCAATACAGGCACTGGTTGGCTGCGCTGGTGGCAGTGACGATCATTTCGCGCTCTCCCTTGGTCAGGCTGCCCTCTTCCTTGAGCATCAGTGCGTCGTGGTAGGCAAAGAATGCGCGCCACTCGGCCGGGCGGCGCGCCAGCGCCAGAAACACGTTGGGAATAAAGCCTGCCTTTTCCTGCACCTCCAGAATGCGGGCACGGATGTCTTCAGGCAAAACGTTCAGATCAGGGAAGGGATAACGCGCTTTCAAGGTTTGTCTCCTCACAGTTTTTCCCAAGCATAGTCAAATGCCTGCACCAAGATCGTCATGTGACGGACAATGCAGGCAATGACAAACACCATGGATAGGGAATGAGCGACACACAAGCAAGCGCAAGCACCGACTGGGCGGCCTGGAGCCGTGAAGCCGTAGAGAACATGCTGGCCCAAAATGCACAATGGCCACAGCAGTTTGGTTTGCATGCCCCGCTGAAATGCCGCTGGGATCTGGAACGTGCACTGCTGGCCTTCGAAGGCCCTTTGCACGAGGTTGTGGCAACAGTGTGTCTGGTTGGTACCAGCAGCAACAAAGACGGCACGTTCGTATGGAGCTGGGGCAATGAAGCCATTCCTGTTCAGCACGCCCAGGCCCTCGAAGTGGTCTATGACTTTGGCCGAGAACATCAGCTGGCACTGCTGACCACGCCCTGCATCCAGGGCGGCCGCCCAGAAGCCACGGAGTGTCTGGCAATTGCTGCACGGCTGCAGCGAGCACTGGGCACCTATGTGGACCAGCAAGGCGATGTATCGCTGTACTTCAGCATCTTGCATCTGCAGGTAGCTGTACCCAATGATCAGCTACCCAGCTAAAGCCATACCCAGGATCTACAGCGCTCGCCAGAGCGCTTTTTTACGTCTTGCAGCCATCCCCAAGATGGCATAAAAAAAGCGCCCCGAAGGGCGCTTGAAATGACCGTTTTCAGTCGTTTCAGCAACAGGCTGGTGGTGAACACCAGCCCTCGCTGCATTACTTCTTCAGGTCGAAGCGGTCCAGCTCCATGACCTTGACCCAGGCAGCCACAAAGTCCTGGTAGAACTTGTGCTCGTTACCGACTTCGGCATAGACCTCAGCCAGTGCACGCAGGATGGAGTTCGAGCCGAACACCAGGTCCACGCGGGTGCCAGTCCAGCGCTTTTCGCCAGTCTTGCGATCCACGCCTTCGTAGTTGCCGTTGTCCAGAGGCTTCCACTGGGTGCTCATGTCCAGCAGGTTCACAAAGAAGTCGTTGGTCAGCTTGCCAGGCGTCTTGGTCAACACGCCGGTGTTGCTGCCGTCGGTGTTGATGTTGATGGCACGCAGACCACCGATCAGCACGGTCATTTCAGGGGCTGTCAGCGTCAGCAGCTGGGCCTTGTCGATCAACATGGCTTCAGCAGGCACCGCAAACTTGGCCTTCTGGAAGTTACGGAAGCCGTCAGCCTGAGGCTCCAGCACCGAGAACGATTCCACATCGGTCTGCTCTGCAGAGGCATCGCTGCGACCAGGCGTGAAAGGCACGGTGATCTGCACGCCTGCGTCTGCTGCTGCCTTCTCGATACCCACACCACCGGCCAGCACGATCAGGTCAGCCAACGAGATCTTGAACTCAGCCTGGATGCTTTCCAGTGTTGCCAGCACCTTGGCCAGCTGGGCAGGGTTGTTCGCAGCCCAGTCCTTTTGAGGAGCCAGGCGGATGCGAGCACCGTTGGCACCACCGCGCTTGTCGGAACCACGGAAGGTGGATGCCGAAGCCCAGGCTGTACCCACCAGTTCTTGCACACTCAGGCCGGAAGCCAGGATCTTGGCCTTGATGGCTGCAATTTCTGCTTCGCCCACAGGAGCGTAGAAAGGTGCAGGAATCACGTCTTGCCAGATCAGCTCTTCCTTTGGCACTTCGGGGCCGAGGTAACGCGAGCGGGGGCCCATGTCACGGTGGGTCAGCTTGAACCATGCACGGGCAAAAGCTTCAGCAAATGCCTGTGGGTTTTCCAGGAAGCGGCGAGAAATCTTCTCGTAAGCAGGGTCCATGCGCAGGGCAATGTCCGAGGTCAGCATGGTGGGCTTTTTACGAGGGCCGCCGTGTGCGTCAGGGATGACATCGTCCGCGTCCTTGGCCACCCACTGCCAGGCACCAGCGGGGGACTTCTCCAGCGTCCATTCGTACTTGAACAGGTTTTCAAAGAAGAAGTTGCTCCACTGTGTAGGCGTCTGGGTCCAGGTCACTTCCAGGCCGGAGGTGATGGTGTCGCCAGCATTGCCCTTGCCGAAGCTCGAAGCCCAGCCCAAGCCCTGGGCTTCCAGGCCCGCAGCTTCAGGGTCTGCACCCACATGCGAAGCAGGGCCTGCACCGTGGGTCTTACCAAAGGTGTGACCACCAGCGATCAGCGCCACAGTTTCTTCGTCGTTCATCGCCATGCGGGCGAAGGTGTCGCGAATGTCACGGGCGGACAGCAGGGGATCGGGGTTGCCATCTGGACCTTCGGGGTTCACGTAGATCAAGCCCATCTGCACGGCAGCCAGTGGGTTTTCCAGATCGCGCTCACCGGAGTAACGGCTATTGGGGTTGGCGGTAGGTGCCAGCCACTCCTTTTCGGAGCCCCAGTACACATCCTGATCGGGTTCCCAGGTGTCCACACGGCCACCGGCAAAACCGAAAGTGCGGAAGCCCATGGTTTCCAGCGCCACGTTACCAGTCAGGATCAGCAGGTCAGCCCAGGAAATTTTGTTGCCGTACTTTTGCTTGATGGGCCACAGCAGGCGACGAGACTTGTCGATATTGACGTTGTCGGGCCAGCTGTTCAGCGGTGCAAAGCGCTGCTGACCACGGCCTGCGCCACCGCGGCCGTCCTGCATGCGGTAGGTACCGGCAGAGTGCCACGCCATGCGCACGAACTGAGGGCCATAGTGACCAAAGTCAGCAGGCCACCAATCCTGGGAGTCCGTCATCAGTGCACGCAGGTCGCGCTTGAGGGCTTCATAGTCGAGCTTTTTGAATTCTTCAGCGTAGTTGAAGTCTTCGCCCATGGGGTTGCTCTTGGACGAGTGCTGGCTGAGCAAGTCCACACGCAGCTGGTTAGGCCACCAGTCGCGATTAGTTGTGCCGCCTTTGGCAGCAGTGCCTGGGTTCTGACCTTCTTGGTGGAAAGGGCACTTCGATTCAGCTGTCATGTGTGATCTCCGTTGAATTGAACTTGCAACAACGCAAGTCGTGGTGGGCGAAGATATCAATTAATAATTGATATCAGATTTGAAATTAGATAGACATAAGCAATCTATGGATCGAATTATGCAGGAGTCATGTGACATCCGGTATGCGTTTTCGATTGAAAATACCAAGTGCACCCATAGGCAAAACTGCAAGCGCAGCATGTAACTGCCATGGCACTCCTATCAAGGGAGATGCCACATGTAACTTAAGTTCCTCAGTCTGTCGCGGAAGCTTTTAAAGAACAAGGCAGCAGCAGTCGATCGCGCACTTGGACTACAAGACCATTGCGAGATGCATGATGCAGATTAGAAACGCTGCTCCAGCAAGCAGCTTGGACCGTTACGACTTATGCCGTCAGCAGCTTGTGCACCAGATCGGCCGTGGTACTGGCGCTGTATTTGCGCATCAGACGTGCGCGGTAAATTTCCACCGTGCGGTGGCTGATATGGAGCACACGCCCGATCTCCTTGGAAGTCAGGCCTTCAAGCAGACGTGCTGCCACTTCACGTTCGCGGCCCGTGAGCTCTGCCTTGACCGGACGCTGCTCGCTCATGTCTTCAAAGCTCCAGATGCCTGCTGCATGCGGATCATTGCGGTCCAGTGCGCGCCCGCTCACATGGCACCAGAAGGTCTCGCCCGTACCACGCCGCATGATGCGGTTGTCTGAATACGTGCCCCGCGCATTCAGAATGGGTGCCATGCGTGCTCCCAGGCGTTCATACTCATCAATGCTCGGGTACAGCAGCTGAAAGGACTGCCCGACCATGACTTCGCGCGACATGGCAAACATTTCGCACACGCGCTGGTTGCAGTCCACCATGATGCGGTTGCGCGAGATCACCAAACCCACGGGGGCAAGGTCAAAGGCGAGTCGGTGATCAAGCTCCATAGTGCAACTCTCTAGGAAAAACTACGTATGTAGCTACGTAGTATCTTACGAAGCATAAATTCCCAACAAGGAGACAAGCGTGAAAAAACTCTATCCCTCAGCCCATGAGGCATTGAAGGGCGTGGTCGCTGATGGACAGCTGATCGCCGTCGGCGGTTTTGGCCTGTGCGGTATTCCTGAAGCACTGATTGACGCCCTGCGCGATAGCGGCGTGAAAAATCTGACCGTGGTGTCGAACAACGCCGGTGTGGATGGCTTTGGTCTGGGCAAGCTGCTGGAGACGCGCCAGATCAAGAAGATGATCTCGTCCTATGTGGGCGAGAACAAGGAATTCGAGCGCCAGTATCTCGCAGGCGAGCTGGAGCTGGAATTTACCCCGCAGGGCACACTGGCCGAGAAGCTGCGCGCTGGTGGCGCCGGTATTCCTGCGTTCTTCACCAAGACCGGCGTGGGCACCATGGTTGCCGAAGGCAAGGAACTGCGCGAGTTCGATGGCGAGACCTATGTGATGGAGCGCTCCATCGTCACCGATGTATCGCTGGTCAAGGCCTACCGTGCGGACACCAGCGGCAACCTGCAGTTTCGCCTGACGGCACGCAACTTCAATCCTGCTGCGGCCACAGCCGGCAAGATCTGCATTGTGGAGGTGGAGGAGATCGTGGAACTGGGCGAAATTGCACCGGACGACATCCACCTGCCCGGCATCTACGTGCACCGCATCGTGCACAACCCCAGCCCCGAAAAGCGCATTGAAAAACGCACGATGACCGAAACCAAGAACGACAAAGCAGGAGCCTGACATGCCTTGGACCCAAGACCAAATGGCCGCACGTGCGGCGCAAGAACTGGAAGACGGCTTCTACGTGAACCTGGGTATTGGCATCCCCACACTGGTAGCCAACCACACAGGCGACAAGGAAGTGTGGCTGCAGTCCGAAAACGGCATGCTGGGCATTGGCCCCTTCCCCACCGAAGACCAGGTGGATGCTGACCTGATCAATGCCGGCAAGCAGACCGTGACCACCATCCCAGGCTCATCCATCTTTGGCTCGGACCAGTCTTTTGCCATGATTCGCGGCGGCAAGATCAACCTGTCAATTCTGGGAGCCATGCAGGTCAGCGAAAAAGGCGATCTGGCCAACTGGATGATTCCGGGCAAGATGGTCAAGGGCATGGGCGGCGCCATGGACCTGGTCGCAGGCGTCAAGCGCGTCATCGTGCTGATGGAGCATGTGGCACGCAAGAAGGACGGCACGACCGACCTGAAGATCCTGCCCCAGTGCACGTTGCCGCTCACAGGTGTAGGTGTTGTGGACCGCATCATTACCGATCTGGGCGTGATGGACGTCACGCCCGAAGGTCTCAAACTGGTGGAACTGGCACCTGACGTCAGCTTTGAAGAAATCCAGAGCAAGACCGGTGTGACGCTGCTTCGCTGAGCGTTGACACTGCTGACAAACGCCAATGCCCGCACCATGCGGGCTTTTTCTTGTCTGGCACTGTGTGCAATCCACTACCATCGGCTGCCTTGATTCAGAGAATGGAGATTGCATGCAGGGAGTGAGCGTAGAGGAACCCGACGATTTGCTGGCTCCTGAGCGCCTGCATAACGACGCACACTTTCTACGCGCTGTCACAGACATGGCAGACAAGAAAGAAGTGGTGACGGGCGGGGCCATTTACTCTGAGACCGGCATCAAGCTGCTGGAAAAAGGTGTTCGGCTGGACAGTCGCCTGTACGAGCAACTGATCCAGCACAAGCTGGCCACCCCCATTGACGAGCAATTGCTCATACGCAATGGTGTGGATGTGCGTGCGATCGAGGAAGAGGTGCTGCGCCTGTGCTCCGAATCAGCGCTGGGTCGTTCACTGCAAGCTCATCTTGGTGCTGACAGCCACATGCTGCTGGAAGCTGTGCGCCAGATGCCATGGCCCTACCAGGCCAGCTTCAAGATGAGCGTCATGCGCGAACAGCTGCCCGTGCTGTACGCACACAGCATCACCATGATGATGAGCGCCGTGTACCTGGGCATCAAGTCCGGCATGAAGACGCGTGAATGTGGACAGCTGGCTGCTGCTGCGATGCTGCACGATGTAGGCATGCTCTACATGCCACCCAGCTGGCTGAACCGCAATCACAAACTGACAGACCAGGAGCGCAAGCATCTGGCCGCCCACTGCGTCACAGGCATGCTGGTGGTGCGCAACTGCAAGGCCTATTCACACGAGATTGAAGAGGCTGTGCTGGAGCACCATGAGCGCATGGATGGCAGCGGCTACCCGCGCGGCATCAGTGGCGATGCGATTTCGTCCATGGGCCGCATCCTGATGCTGGCCGAAGTGGTCTCTGCCTTCTACGACAAATACCGCGATATGCCCGCACAGCGGCTGTCCCTGGTGCTGCGCATGAACCACAACCGCTTTGACAGGCAGCTGATGCAGCATATCCACGCCATGCTCCGTGCAGATACAGCCCAGCCTGTACAGGCACGGGAGCACACACAGGCCGAAGTCCGGCGTGAGATTGCCACGCTGGCAGCGATTTTTCAGCAATGGATGCTGTGCAAGCGCCAGTTTCCGGAACGTTGGCAGGCCATGCCCAGTGGACGTGCTGGCGTTTACGTCGACGCACGTCTGGTGGCACTGGAGAAAGCGCTGGCCGAAGCAGGCTCACACCCCCGCCATCAGGCAGACTGGCTGGCCATGCTCGAGGAAGCCCCATCCAGCATGTCAGAGCTGGTGCTGATCAACCGCGAAGCCCTGTGGCAGGTTGAAAACTGTATTGACGCCTGCACACGCCGCTGGCCACAGATCGTGCAACACCCACAGAGCCTTTTTGAAAAGGCCATGGCGGAATGGATCAGCACCTGCAAGCAAGTGCTGGGCAGCAAGCCTGCAGCAGCGGATAGCTGAGCCGCCGCCCGCTGCTTACTTGATACCAGCCCGCATGAAGCTCTGCACAAACTGACGCTGGAACAGGATAAAAGCGATCAGCAGCGGCGCAGAAGTCATCAATGTGGCGGCGGTGATGGTGCTCCAGTCCACGCCCTGCTCTACGCTGGAAAACACCTGCAGCCCCACCGTCAGTGGGCGCGACTCCACGCTATTGGTAATGATGAGCGGCCACAGAAAGTTGTTCCAGTGAAAACTCACCGATACCAGCGCAAACGCGGTGTACACGGGCTTGGCCAACGGCACATAAACGCGCCAGAGCACCTGCAAAGTGCTGGCACCTTCCACGCGTGCGGCTTCGTCCAGCTCCTTGGGAATGCCCATGAAAGTCTGACGCAGCAAGAAGATGGCAAACGCTGAAGCAAAGTACGGCAGGCCGATGGCAAACAGCGTATCTACCAGCCCCAGGCGTGCCATGGTCTGGTAGTTCTCCACGAGCAGGATGTCCGGCATGATCATCAGCTGCACCAGCACCAGCGCAAAAGCCACGTTCTTGCCGCGAAACTCATAGCGTGCAAACGCAAAGGCCGCCAGCGTAGACAGCACCAGCTGCACCGCCAAAATCATGAGCACCAGCAGCGTGGTGTTCAGAAAGTAGCGCGCAAAAGGTGCCGCTTCCCAGGCATTGCGAAAATTCTGCAGCGTCCATGGCGCGCTCAGTTGACTTCCTCACCGCCCTAAAGGACGGTGATTCCTGCTTCCAGACGGCGAAGTCCCGCCGCGAGAATGTTCCTTGCAGCGTTGGTGTCGCGGTTATGCACCGCACCACAATCGCTGCAAGTCCACTCTCTTATTCGCAAACCTGCTCTACCTTTCGGACTGCTTGCGGGAATACTCCCGCAGCACGAACAAGTCTGGGTTGTGTAGCTTTCGTTGACTACTTCAAAGACGACACCGGCCTGCTGGCTCTTGTATTCCAACATCGTCTTTAGCATTGACCAGCCCGCATCCAGCGTGCTTTTAGCCATCTTGGTTTTAACCAGCTTTTGGCTGCTCACATCGCCCACAAAGATCGCACCGTACTCTTTTGTTAGCCGGGTGCTGAACTTGTGCAGCATGTCTTTGCGCTGGTTCGCAATCTTTGCGTGCAGGGCTTTGACACGCTGCTTTTTATGGGCACGCTGCGCAATGCCTAGCTTGGCCTCTAGCTTGCGATAGAAGCGTCCTTCGATACTTTGTCCATTGGAGGCTGTGGCAGCTTCTTTAAGCCCCAAGTCGAGACCAATGCTGCCTGTGGCAGTGCTGGGCTTGACCTGCACCTTGACCGCTACGCACAGATACCAGCGCCCGCGTGTGTCTTGCACAAAGCTGCCTGCCCGCAGCTCGTAGTCTGCCAGCCCGTAGCTGTCCCACAAGCTGAGCTTGTGGCCTGCGAACACAACCTGGCCTGCTTTGTACTTGACTCCACCGACCTTAAAAGGAATCCAGCCAAGGCTGTATTTGCTGCTCTTGGGGTTGCTCACACGCCAGCGCAGCTTGGCCTTTTTAAACTGCCTGCGCCTTAGTGCATATTCCTCACAGACAAGCTGCGCAGTTGCTGAGCCAATTTGCACCCCCTCGCATTTGCTGTAGCCCGCCGTGAGCTTTTGCAAGTCGTAGGCAGACAGCCACTTGAATCGCTCTCGGATAGAGCGATGGCTTGTCTCATTGCAAAAATTCCAGACCGTATTGACCTCGCGTGCCATTGCAGACAACACGCGAGCGTGTTTGTCTTTAATGCGCAACTTGAGGGTCTTGGTCGTTTCCATAGGGTAATTTATAGTTGGTCTATGGCAAATAATCAAGACTTACGATCTGGCAGACACTGTTTTTTCCAAATGCACGTTCATTTGGTCTTTGTTACCAAATACCGCAGCCATGTCTTCGATGGCGATGCCATCGAAAGGCTGCGGCTGCACTTTGCGCGGGTGTGTAAAGACTTTGAGGCAGAGCTAGTGCAAATGGATGGCGAAGATGACCACGTACACCTGCTGGTGCATTACCCGCCCAAGGTGGCCGTGGCAAGTCTCGTGAACAGTCTCAAGGGTGTCTCCAGTCGGATGCTGCGCAAGGAGCGCCCTGATATGGCGAAGAGGTACTGGAAAAACATGCTGTGGTCGCCTTCGTACTTTGCCGCGTCGTGTGGCGGTGCGCCAATTGACGTAATCCGCAGATATATCGAGCAGCAGCAAACACCCCATTGAATACCCATGCCCGCTTGCGCGGGCAGCGCTATCCTTCCCCGCCCAAATCAGACGGCTTGGCCTCCAAGTCGCTGCGCGACTAACTGACTTGGACGGGGCTTGTCGCGCATTCGGTCATGACGTCTTTACCCGAGGTAACCCGGGTAAAAGCCTGCATCGTCATAAAAATGTCATGAATTCACAAGCATGACATCAGCACCTGTCACACCCCCCATGCCACGTGTGTACTTGCGGCATGGGGGTATTCAGTGCAAAGGCGCGTTACTCCGTATGCCCGGGTGCGCGGTTGAGCAGCACGGTGCGCTGGTCGGCCATCAGCGAGAGGTAGCGCTCGTAGTTGCGCAGGATGTCAGCAATCAGCTCCTCCTGGCGCAGATACTGCACGTCATAGCCTTCACGGCCGTCTTCAAAGAAGGTGATGGGCTCCACCACGTGGCGGCGCACGTTTGCTTCGTCGTCCGTCACCTCGGTGAGCATGAAGCCCGGCAGTCTGCGTGTGACGGGTCGCACGCCATAGACAAAGTCACGCAGCCCGGTAATCGGCACGATCAGGCGCACAGAGCCTGCATCCGCACCCTCTGTCACTGCCGTGTCATCCTGCACCCGAGCATCTACGCCCTGCTTGCGCATTTCAGCCACTACTTCCTGCATGGCAGGCAGTACCGATACCTTAAGGAAGCGGTTGACATCTGCCTCTGTAGGCTGGCGCACGATCTGCTCCAGGCGCTTGCGCCAGTGCTGGCCTGTCCAGAAGCTGGTAGCAGGCGCCAGATCCTGCCCGGCATGCGCCAGGTCGGCCTTCATGCCGCGCCACAGGCCTATGCACAGCAGCACCATGATGGCGGCTACAGGCAAAGCGGTCACCAGTGTCATGGCCTGCAAGGCCTTGAGCCCACCGGCGAGCAGCAGCACCACGGCAGTCATACCCAGCACGGCCGCCCAGAACAGGCGCTGCCAGACAGGGGACTGTGGGTGGCCACGCGAAGCAATCGCATCCACCACATAGGCGCCCGAGTCAGCCGATGTCACAAAAAACAGGGTAATCAGCAAGACGGCGATCCACGACACAGCCTTGGCCAGCGGCAGATATTCAAAGAAGCGGAACAGCAGCGCATCCACATTGCTGGCCGTCGCTGACAGCGCGCCCTGCGCCACATGGGTGTCGATCCAGATCGCACCATTGCCAAACACGGTCATCCACAGCAGGTTGAACGCCGTGGGAATGAACAGCACGCCCACAATGAATTCACGCACCGTGCGGCCACGCGAAATACGCGCGATGAACATGCCCACAAAGGGCGACCAGGAGATCCACCACGCCCAGTAGAGGATGGTCCAGCCGCCAAACCAGCCATCGTCCTTGGCGACTTCATAGGTGAAGGTACGCAGCGACATGCCCACCAGGCTGGACAGGTAGTTGCCGATGTTTTCGCTGAAGGCCTGCAGCAAAAACACCGTGGGGCCACACAGCAGCACAAAGCCCAGCAGGGCAAACGTAATCAGCAGATTGACTTCTGACAGGCGCTTGACGCCCTTGTCCAGTCCGGAGGCTGCGGACAGACCCGCCAGCCCCACGACGACGACGATCACGGCGATACGAAACGCCGTGGTTCCTGTATCCCAGCCGGTCACCAGATTCAGGCCTGCCGCCAGCTGCAGTGCGCCATAGCCCAGTGTGGTGGCCAAACCGGCAATCGTGCCCACCAAAGCGAAGGCATCCACGCTGTGACCAATGGGCCCGTTGATGCGCTTTTGCAGCAGCGGGTACAGGCCCGAGCGCATGGTCAGCGGCAGGTTGTAGCGAAAGCCAAAATACGCCAGCACCAGCCCCATCACGCCATAGATGGCCCAGGCCTGAAAACCCCAGTGAAAGAAGGTAGAAGTCAGCGCCTCACGCGCAGCAGCCGGTGTGCCTGCCTCCTGCGTGGGTGGATTCAGGTAGTGCTGCAGCGGCTCACCCACGCCGAAATACATCAGCCCGATGCCCATGCCAGCCGCAAACAGCATGGCCGTCCATGAGGCAAAGCTGAACTCGGGCTTGGCATCATCTGGCCCCAGGCGAATATCGCCATAGCGGCTCCAGGCAATCAGCACCAGAAACACCAGAAAACCCGTCACGGCCACGGTGTAGAACCAGTCGAAATTCGTCACCACCCAGGCCTGCGCGCTGCCAAACAGCTGGTCTGCACGCTGGGGATAAAAACCGCAGAGCACCAGCAGGGCACCGAGCACCAGCAAGGAAGGCAAGACAACGGCAGGGGCAAAAGTCATGCGCGGCTTGCGCGCGGCGGTGGTTGGGGCTTGAGTGTCAGGTTGCATAGGCAATAAGCATTGGTTAGCCAAGAAATGCCAACCAGTATGGAGGCAACAGCATGCGTCTGTACGTCAGACAAAGTTGTGAAGCCGACGAACAAAAAAATAGCTGCCAGCGCTTGAAATACAAGGGGTTTAGATAGTTTTATATCTGAAATTCTTTAAATTGAAGCGCAGGCAGCTCCTATTTAAGTAGCTTACAACTCAATTCAACTCAGTGCTGCCATGCCTGCCCAAAGGCCTGCTCCCAGGCCTGGGCCAGATCCTGCAGCAAGTCCTGCGTGTCTTCCAGACCAATGCAAAAGCGCACTACGGTGCCCGCCTGCACACAGCCACGGCCGTTGGCACGCATGCTGTCAATGTCGTAGGGCATGACCAGACTCATGGGGCCGCCCCAGCTGTAGCCAAGCTTGAACAGCTGCAGGCTGTCACAGAAACGGTCAATCGCGGCCTGCTCAAACCTGGCATCTATCACCACGCTGAAGATGCCAGCCGCTGCGCCCTGCCCCTGGTTGGCAGCGCCACACAGCTGCTGCCAGCAGGCATGCCCGGGCGCACCTTCAAACGCAGGGTGCAGCAGTTGCACCACGCCGCTCTGGCGCTGCAGGGCCGCTGCCAGCTGGCGTGCAGACTGGTCCTGTGCGTGGTAGCGCAGCGCCATGCTGGGCAGCGCACGCAGCACGGCTTCTGCATCATTGGCGCCAATGCCAATACCCAGACGCATGTGCGTGAGCTTGATGCGCATGTGCAGCGCCTGGTTCACGGTGGTGATGCTGCCCATGAGCACATCACCGCCGCCGCTGGGGTACTTGGTCAGCGCGTGGGCAGAGACATCCACCGCCAGACTGCCGCCATCGGCCAGCAAATCAAAAGGCTGGAAAGCCAGGCCTGCACCCCAGGTGTTGTCCAGCACCGTGGTCACGCCGCGCGCCTGGCAGGCCTGCACCAGCGCGATCAGGTCTGGAAACTCCATGCTCACACTGCCCGGCGCTTCCAGCCACACCAGCTTGGTCGCGGGGCTGATCCTGGCCTGCAGATCGGCCACATCCATAGGGTTGTACCAGGCATGGCGAATGCCCCAGCGCGCCAGCTCGTGCTCCGCAAAGTCTTTGTTGGGGCCATAGGCGTTGTCGGGAATCAGCACCTCATCACCGGCCGAGAGCAAACCCAGCGCCACGGTGCTGATGGCGCACAGGCCGCTGGGCACCAGCAGGCACTGCTTACCGCCTTCCAGGCTGCACAGGCGCTCTTCCAGCTGGTAGGTGGTCGGCGTGCCGTGCAGGCCGTAGGTGTAGCCGCTTTTGTCCAGCCAGCGGCGCGTGCGCATGTCCTGCACGCTGTCAAAAATGACGGTCGATGCCTTGTGCACCGCAGGCTGAGGGGCGGCAAAGGCCTGGGGGGGCTGGTAGCTGTGGTGCACCAGTTCGGTAGTGATGTGGCGAGCTTGTTCTTTCATGCCATACATATTAAGCGCCCCACCGCGCGGTAAAGGTTCGGCAGCGCGGCCACCCTGCGTGAAACAGACACACCGCCATGCCGTTGCACGTACGCGCACAAGGCATTGCCGCTGCCCTGACAATAGCGCCATGACCTGTACGCAATACTGGCTCATGAAGAACGAGCCCGACGAATACTCCATAGACCACGCCCTGCAGGCCCCCGGGCAACTCATGCCCTGGACGGGCGTGCGCAACTACCAGGCACGCAACTTCATGCGCGACCAGATGCAGGTGGGCGATGGCGTGCTGTACTGGCATTCCAGCTGCGCAGAGCCGGGCATCTACGGCATCGCACGCATTGCAGGCAATCTGCGCGTAGACCCTACGCAGTTCGATCCGGCCGATCCGTACTATGACCCCAAGTCATCCCCCGACAAGCCCCGCTGGCTGATGGTGGATGTGCAGGCCGTCAAGAAAACCCGCTATGTCTCCATTGCCGAACTGCGGGAGCATCAGGCGCTGGAGAACATGCGCGTGCTGCAGCGCGGCAATCGCCTGTCGATCACGCCTGTGACCCCGGAGGAATGGGACTACATCATGAACGTCATCCTCCGCTAAAAAATTAGCGTCTTCCCACAGAAAGCAGTACCTATGCGCGGTGCCCTGTTTGATTTCAGTTCCTGGTCGTCCATCCTCGTCACCATCATGAGTCTGCTGCTGATGACGCTGCTGATGATGGGCGTGCGTCTGCTGTTCATGCAGACCATTCAGAAAAAGCGCGAGCGCGAGAACCGCCAGATCAATGAACGACTGCGCACCCTGATTGCTGCCTACAAAACGCTGGGCAGCTCCTTCACCGGCAATCTGACCGTCAGCCCCGTGCATCTGCGGGATGCACGCACCATGACGCAGGCCGGAGAGCGCCCGGAAGATGAACCCACACCTTTTTTAGAACCCGATGAAGATGACGACAGCCCCGTTACCGGCGGCAGCTCCGAACGCCAGCGCCGCACACGCGATGCCGTAGAGGCCGCCTTGTCTGACATCATCTTGCTGGGTACCGAAGACCAGGTGCGCATGGCTGCACAGGCCGCCCAGGACCTGGTCGCGGGACGCCCCGTGCAAACTGCCATGCTGGCGAGCTCACTGCGCCAGTACATTCGCAATGCGCTGGATCTGGAAGCCATTCCCAGCGATGTAGCCATCCCTAACCAGGGCCCTTTGCGCCCCAACAGCGCCGGAGGCCCTGGCGGGCGCCGTGCGGGCAACACCGAAGGGGGTGCAGGCGGAGGCAACCGTGGCGGCGGTGGTGGAGCCGGTGGCGGCGGCATGGGGGGCGGTCTCGGGCTTGGCATGGGCATGGGTGCTCGCCGTCATGAAGACTGAGCATCTGCCGCACTTGCCTGCTCAGAACGCTCTGCACAACACACCGCTGAAAGCAGGCCTGGCCTGCACATTGACCAAGGACTGTTTGACACACAGTCATGCACTTTGAAACCATGCAACGCCCCAATGCTTTTCTGACCGACCACGGCCAGACACTGATGCTCTCCCACGAGCAGCAAACCATTGTCTACAGCGACGCGCCCTCTGCCATCATTGCCGCGCTGGCAGGCACTGGCAAGACCACCACCCTGGCATGCCGCGCGGTGCATGTGCTGCGAGAGCGGCCACAGACGCGCATTCTTGTGCTGGCCTGTTCACACGCCGGGGTGCAAGCCTTTCGCCAGCGTCTGGGCCAGCTGACGCAGGCCGTGCCCGCGAATCTGCACATCACCACGCTGGAGCGCTGGTGCGCACGCGTGCTGCGCCAGCATGACCCGGCCACACGCTTTCTGACCGACCCTGTAGCGCTGCGCGAGCAGGCCCAGCAAGCCCTACGTCTGCTGGAAGAGCAGCTGCAGCAACGCCCCGATCCACGCATTGAATTGCCGTCTGAAGTGGATATGCAAGCCTTTGCCGCCTTCAACCGCGCTGCCAAAAAGTCTTTGCTGCTGCAGCGTGTGCAGGAAGAAGGTGGTGATCTGGCTGACTTTTGCGACAACTACCAGCTCAGCTACACGCAGGCGCGGCTGTTTGCGGCCTATGAGCGCCTGCGCATCGACCACTGCGGCGATATCCGCTACTACGCCGAAGGCGACTGCACCTACGCCCTGGCACAGGACGATGCACCGCAGCTGCACGCCTCGTATGAGCTTGTGCTGTTTGACGAAATGCACGATCTGGACCTGGCGGCACTCACCGTGCTGCGCAAGCTGCTGCAGGCCACGCAGGCACGGTTTCTGGGCGCAGGCGACTTTAACCAGCACATTGAGGCCCAGGCCTGGTCTGTGTTTCAGGACAAGCTGCACCAGCTGGCCGACTTTCTACCCCTGCCCACGCAAAGCCTGCCGCTGACCCAGTCGCGCCGCTTTGGCCCGCAGATTGCACAGGCCGTCAACCAGTGGTTTGCGGTGGACATGAAGGCACCCAGCACACGGCGCAGCACCGTCACGCGCTGCAGCTACGAAAGCGATGCGCAATGCATCGCCCAGCTGCTGCAGGCACAGGCCAGCATTCCAGCAGCCCCTGCACAGCCTGTGCGGCCGCTCACCATCATCCTGCGCCACGCGCATGATGCCATCGCACTGGAATGGGCCATCCATCGCGCAGGCCAAAGCGTCAGCCTGCACGGTCTGAAGCCGTTCTACCAGCACCGCGATATTGCGCTGCTGCTGGGCCTGCTCTATGCCCACAGCATGCAGGCGGCTGACTGGAAGAGTACGCGCTGCATGCTGGGCACAGACATTCTGAGCGCCTTTATCGACGGTGCGCTGTACTTCGGCAAAGGCCAGATTCGCCAGCGCAGCAATGAGGAGGACAGCGATCTGGCCACCATGGCCGCGCAGATGCAGGCCTACCCACAGGCCATCTGGCGCTTTCTGATTGGTGAACAAAGCCTGCAAGGCGGCCAGCGCAACTTCGCGGCCTTTGGTAACTTTCTGCAGCTGCCGCTGGCACTGCAGGACAACGCAGCGCAGCTGCTGCAGCAAGCGGACATCTGGGGTCTGTTTGCAGCAACCCCCATGCCCGAGCAGGACCGCGCCCAGCTGCGAGCCCGTGTGCAGGCCTTTATTGCAGCCATTGCAGACATGCCAGTAGCCGATGTGCTGACCCACGTAGCCACCATGGCGCAGCGCCACGGCAAAACCCTGCGCCAAGGAGGCGGCTTTGCCTTTCAGCTGCTGAGCATTGAACAGGCCAAGGGCCAGGAATTTGACTACGTGGCCCTGCCCTTTCTGGAGCCCGGTCGCTTTCCTGCACCGGCAGAAAAAACCACAGCTTTTCTGGAGCGCAACCGCCTGTACGTTGCCATGACCCGTGCACGCCAACGCCTGTGGCTGATGGAAAATGCTCTGCGGCCTGTCCAGCCGTTTGATGCTTGATGCATAGGACGCACATTTTCACGGCAGCCTGCTGCCCGGCTGCCTTCTCATTTTTTTCTACTTGAAAGCGTTTCATGCCCTTCGCCGACAACTTGCAAACCCTTCCCGCCGTAGACCATATTGCCGAACTACAACTGCTGGATGCACAGGGCAACACTGTGGCCCGCATCCCCAACCTGCCCGGCAAGGCCGGTTCCGTGCGCGTGTACCACGCGCTCGCTGCAAAGCATGGTGGTGTCATCACTGCTGCCGCTGCGCAAGAAGGGCTGGTGCTGTTTGCCGAGCACACAGAAGCTGCGCGCCAGCACCCAGGCAGCCACCCGAATATCGACCGGCTGTTCGAAATCATTGCCAGCGGTCAGACCTTGCACGTACGCATCGTCGCCTTGGCTTAGGCAGACGGCCTGGCTCTGCATAGGGCCAGCCAGAATGCCGCTGATAGCACGCCTGACCACGGCAGCACATAGGCATTTATTTGTGCAACAGGCATAAAAAAAAACCCAGTCAGTGAACTGACTGGGTTTTGTGTTCTGGCAGGGGAGGAAGGACTCGAACCCTCGCATGCCGGAATCAAAATCCGGTGCCTTAACCAACTTGGCGACTCCCCTACGCGCAACTGATCTGCAAACAGACCGGCTACAAAATCTGGCAGGGGAGGAAGGACTCGAACCCTCGCATGCCGGAATCAAAATCCGGTGCCTTAACCAACTTGGCGACTCCCCTACACGCAACCGGCCTGCAAACAGACCAGCTACAAAATCTGGCAGGGGAGGAAGGACTCGAACCCTCGCATGCCGGAATCAAAATCCGGTGCCTTAACCAACTTGGCGACTCCCCTTCAGAGAAGCCGAGATTATGCACATAGTTTTTGGCCTCTCTGATCAAAAACGCTGTCAAATCTCAAAAAAATTTTCGAAAGATGTACCGAATTGCTGATGTTTTCAGCAATTCGCGCAAAGCTGCCGCACTCCAATGCGAAAGCGATACAGATCTCCAGCCTGAGCAGACAGTTCCACAGGCGCAAGCCCAAGCCAAACCGCATGCATCACAGTACAGGAGACTCCACCCTGCTGAACCAGATGATGCGCTGCTGACCCAACATCTTCTGCACACATCGAAAGCCTGGCAAACCGCACGTCCATCCAGCACCTGCAGCTATCAAGAAAATAGTTTTTATACGCCCTTGAAACACAGGCAGTTGGAGCAAAATGCTTTGCTATGACCAATGCTTTGCTTGAACCCTCTAGCCTGCCGCTGTTTGACCGCATCACGCCTGCAGACGTCGGCCCTGCCATCGACACCCTGATTGAGCGCGCCCAGGTGGCGCTGGAGACAGTCACAGCGCCGGACTTCCCCGCAGACTGGAACGCGATTGCCAAAGTGCTGGACGTCGCCACCGAAAAGCTGGGCATGCAATGGAGCGCCGTCAGCCACCTCTCCAGCGTGGCCGACAGCCCTGAACTGCGTGCCGCCTACAACGAAGCGCTGCCCAAAGTCACAGAGTTCTGGACCAACCTGGGGGCCGATGAACGCCTGTACGCCAAGTACAAGGCCATTGACACCACCACCCTTACCCCAGAGCAAAAAAAGGCGCATGAGAATTCGCTGCGCGGCTTTGTGCTCTCCGGCGCTGAGCTGCAAGGTGCAGACCGTGAGCGCTTTGCCAAGATTCAGGAGCGCAGCGCCGAGCTGGCGCAGAAGTTCAGTGAAAACACGCTGGATGCCACCGACCACTGGGCCTACTACGCCACCGAGCAGGAACTCGACGGTGTGCCCGAAGATGTGAAGCAGGCCGCCAAGGCTGCTGCCGAGGCCGATGGCAAGCAAGGCTACAAACTCACGCTCAAGATCCCTTCCTACCTGCCCGTGATGCAGTTTGCGCACAGCAGCGCACTGCGTGAAAAGCTGTACCGCGCCTATGTGACCCGCGCCTCCGAGCAGGCTGAGGGCGATCTGGCCAAGTACGACAACACGGCCATCATCCAGGAAATTCTGGCCCTGCGTCAGGAAGAGGCCCAGCTGCTGGGCTACCAGAACTTTGCCGAAGTTTCGCTGGTGCCCAAGATGGCGCAGTCGCCGCAGCAGGTCATTGACTTCCTGCGTGACCTGGCCCGCCGCGCCCGCCCCTACGCAGAAAAAGATGTGGCCGATCTGCGCGAGTTTGCCGCCAAGGAGCTGGGCATTACCGACCCACAGCCCTGGGACTGGACCTACATCTCCGAAAAACTCAAGGAAGCGCGCTATTCCTTCAGCGAGCAGGAGGTCAAACAGTACTTCACGGCACCCAAGGTGCTGGCTGGCCTGTTCAAGATCATTGAAAGCCTGTTTGACGTCAAGATCGTCAAGGACGAAGCGCCTGTCTGGAACAAGGACGTGCAGTTCTTCCGACTGGAGCGCAACGGCCAGCTGGTCGGTCAGTTCTATCTGGACCAGCCCGCCCGCAAAGGCAAGCGCGGCGGCGCATGGATGGACGATGTGCGCAGCCGCTGGCTGCGCCCCGACACAGGCACACTGCAGACACCTGTGGCCCACATGGTGTGCAATTTTGCCGATGGCGTAGATGGCAAGCCTGCCCTGCTGACGCACGATGACGTGATCACCCTGTTCCACGAATCCGGCCACGCGCTGCACCACATGCTCACGCAGGTCAACGAGCGTGACGTGTCCGGCATCAACGGCGTGGAATGGGATGCCGTCGAGCTGCCCAGCCAGTTCATGGAAAACTTCTGCTGGGAATGGAACGTGCTGCGCGACATGACCGCGCATGTGGACACCGGCGAGCCACTGCCCCGTGCGCTGTACGACAAGATGATTGCCGCCAAGAACTTCCAGGCCGGCATGGGCACGCTGCGCCAGATCGAATTCGCGCTATTCGATATGCTGCTGCACACCGGCGCCGCCAAAGATGGCGACTACCTGACACTGCTCAAGCAAGTGCGTGATGAAGTGGCTGTGCTGCCAACGACCGACTACAACCGCTCCACCAACACCTTCAGCCACATCTTTGCAGGTGGCTATGCCGCTGGCTACTACAGCTACAAGTGGGCCGAGGTGCTGAGCGCCGATGCCTACGCGGCCTTCGAAGAAACCCAAGGTTCGGACGGCACCGCCAGCCAGGAAACTGCGCAGAAGTACCTGCACAACATCCTGGAAATGGGCGGCAGCCGCAGCGCCATGGACAACTTCAAGGCCTTCCGCGGCCGTGAGCCCCAGCTGGACGCCCTGCTGCGCCACCAGGGCATGGCAGAGCCAGTTGCGGCATAAGCCGAGGCTGGTGCCAAGCCACAACAAAAGGAGACTGCGGTCTCCTTTTTGCTTCATAGCCCCCTCACCCTAACCCTCTCCCGTAAACGGGAGAGGGAACAAGCGCCCATCTGCTGGCGGTAGTGACTGCCCCTCACACTTGTGAGAGTGGGCTGGGATAAGCGCCACTTTCCCTCCCCCGCTGGGAGAGGGCTGGGGTGAGGGCCAGCCCGATGCATCTACACCTCCGACTGGTGTTTAGCGCCCCTGTGCTGGCGTAGTGACTCCCTCTCCCACTTGTGGGAGAGGGCTGGGGTGAGGGCCAGCCCACAACAAAAGGAGACTGCGGTCTCCTTTTTGCTTCATAGCCCCCTCACCCTAACCCTCTCCCGTAAACGGGAGAGGGAACAAGCGCCCATCTGCTGGCGGTAGTGACTGCCCCTCACACTTGTGA
>NZ_VZOT01000017.1 GCF_008801935.1 Comamonas kerstersii | reverse complement strand
GTCTGGTGCATCTCTGGATCACGAGATTTGGTGCTGTTTTTGGTTGAGCTGGGCGCTGCAATCAGCGTGGCATCCACGATGGTTCCCGTGCGAAGCAGCAGCTTTTTACGCTCCAGCAAGTCCGTGACGGTCTTCAGGATTTGCTCGGCCAGCTTGTGTGTTTCCAATAGATGACGAAACCGCAGGATAGTGCTCTCATCAGGCGTGGCACTGCCCCATGACAGGCCAACGAATTCCCGAAACAAGGGCATGTCATGCAGCGCTTCTTCCATAGCTGGATCACTGAGGTTGAACCACTGCTGCATAAAGTGAATGCGCAGCAGCATCTCCACAGGAAATGGAGGCCGTCCTTTGCGACCTTCAGGTGCATATGGCGCAATCAAGTCCACCAACTCTTGCCATGGAACGACTTGCTGCATCTGCTCCAGGAATTCGCGTTTACGTGTTTTTTTTGGTGGAAAGGTTCAGGCCAAGATCAAATTGCTGCATAGGCCGGGATGCTGCCGCACCCGGCACGCATGTGCAAGCACATGCGTTGGGGACTTATGCAGAGGCTCCTTAGTGCAGGGATCAGCGTTGCCATGTCTCTCTTTACCCAGCAGTGGTGAACGGCGCTGTGCGTTGAAACGCTGCTGGTTCTCGCCTGTTATGTATCTGTTTGTTGCGAGCTTATAGAGGCTTTTGCTGAGTCTTGGCTGACAGTTGCAAGCTCAATGTAAGCAGCAGGCTGGGGCTGGTTTTGAGTGTTTTTGGCCTCCAGGGCAGATGCATCAAGCGCTGGCAGCTTTTTTTTGATAATCGAAGCACTGCCTGATAAAAGCGACGAACGGTTGCTGCAGGCCTGCATCAGGGCTGTGGGCGGCTATAGTTTTTGTATCTGCATTGCCAGCCACGCAGCATGGGTTGTGTACTGACTTGCCAAGCGCGGAGGCTGGATGCAGGATGCACTGCAGTGTGCGGGGTTGTTTGCCGCTCTTATTGATGAGCAGAAAGGTGCTGAGCCATGTCCGAAACGTCCAAGAATCTGTCCATTCCGATTGCGCATGCGCTGGACCCCCGTCTGTCGCAGGTGCTGGAGTACTGGCTGGGCGCGGAGTTTCCAGACAACGCCTCAGCCCTGACGCGCAAGCGGCTGTGGTTTACCAAGTCGGAAACCACAGATGAGGAAATCCGCAAGCTGTTTGGTGGCCTGCTGCAGGAGGCGCTGATGGGCAAGCTTGACGGTGAGGCCCTGGAGCAGCCGCTGGGCATGCTGGCTGTGCTGATTGTGCTGGACCAGTTCACCCGCAATGCCTACCGTGGCACGGCCAAGAGCTTTGCAGGCGACGAGCGCGCACTGGCGCTGGCGCTCAAGGCGATTGATCTGGGTTGGGACACGGACGAAAGCATTCCCACCGTGGCGCGCATTTTTATGTACCTGCCGCTGGAGCATTCGGAAGACCTGCTGATGCAGGAGCACAGCGTGGTGGCCTTCGAGCAGTTGCACCAGGAAGCTGCCACGCCCGAGCTGCGCGAGTTCTTTGCCACGACACTGGATTACGCCATTCGCCACCGTGAGGTGATTACACAGTTTGGGCGCTTTCCGCACCGCAATGCCATCCTGGAGCGAGAGAGCACGGCGTCAGAGCGGGAGTATCTGAGCCAGCCGGGCGCTGGGTTCTGAGCGCTTCATAGGGGGGACGGAAAAAAGGCTGCTTGATGTTTCAAGCAGCCTTTGTTTTTTTATAGTGTTTTTTGGCTCTAGCGCCCGTGGATCAAGCGCTGATAGCTATAGAAATTATGGATGTTGATCAGTCTGCTGTAATGCCTGCGGCCTGAATCACTTCGCTCCAGCGCTGTACCTCGGCATTCCAGAACTGGGTAAATTCCGCCGGGCCTTTAGGGTCTACGCGAAAGCCGAGTTCGGTGCTTCTGGCCACCACTTCTGGAATCTGCATGATCTGCACTAGCTCTTGGGACAGGGTGTTGACCACAGCATCGGGTGTGGCGGCAGGCACCATTACCGCGGTCCACTGTTCCACATTGAGCTTGGGCATGCCTGCTTCAGCGGTGGTGGGCACTTCTGGCACCTGGGCGTTGCGCTGGTCGGTCGCAATGGCGATGGCGCGCAGTTTGCCAGCCTTGACAAAGGGGATGGACTCAGGGAAGTTGCTGAAGATCACATCCAGCTGACCGGCCATCAGGTCCGACAGCGAGGGTGAGCCACCCTTGTAGGGAATGTGCTGGATGCTGGTGCCATTGAGCTGGTTGAACAGCGCCAGTGACAGGTGTGAGGGCGTACCCAGTCCGCTGGAGCCAGCGTTCAGCGGCTTTTGCTTGGCGCCTTTGACCAGATCCTCCAGGCTGTGAATAGGGCTGTTGGCAGGCACGACCACCAGCACGGGGGAGCCCGCGAGGAAGGCCACGGGCTTGAGGTCTTTGTTCAGATCAAACTTGACGCGGCCCTGAAACAGCGTGGCGTTGACGGAGTGCGTCATGTTCACAGCCAGGATGTTGTAGCCATCGGCAGCTGAACGCACGGCAGCTTCAGCCCCCAGCATGGCTCCTGCGCCGGGCTTGTTGTCGATAAGTGTCGGGTCCCGGACGCTTGTTTTTAAGTAACCAATCGTCCGGGACCCGACAGCTATCAAAAATGCATATCAGGAACGGCGACCTGTGACTGACCAGCCGGCGTGCATATTGTTCTTGTCGTTCTCGTATTCCCAGTTGGTGCCGCAGCGCTCGCACACATAGCGGGTGACGGTGACAGTGCCGGTTTCGCGTTCGCGCTTGTAGTTGCTGCCCTGGGTCAGCTCAACGTGACCGGGTGCTTTGCGCCAGTTGCGCTGAATGCCTGCGCAGGCGTCGCACAGTTCGATTTTCTTGAGTTCGGAGAGACGTTCGTTCAGATCTGGATTCATGGTGTGTGCCGGGCTGTAAGGGGCCAGACTGTACAGAAATTGCCGCGTTCAGGTGTGCATAGGGGTGCTTGCTGCCAGAAGTTACAGACCTGTCGCAGGCGCTGTGCCAGTATGTGAGCAAGCACCAATTCCCCATGGGCGTAAGGCGGCATACAGGCTGCACCGGGAATGACTTGGTAACACCTGTTCCAATCTCCGGTTTGCACAGGCTTGTGCAGGCTCACTGGATGGCGCACGACGGCATGAGGGAGCGGCAAAAAAGCCGGGTGTGCAGGGCATGTGAGCGCTCTTGCTGGGATTTCTTCTGTCCGTGGTGATGGTGGCAAATTGTTTGCGGGTACTGCCTGAGGCAGTGGCTGCAGAGCGGGTGTGAGCAAGGCCCTTTGCCATGACAACACTGGAGGACAGAGAACAATGACTGCAAATACACCCACGCTGGTGACGTTTGCCATTTACCTGATTGGCATGCTGCTGATTGGCTGGATGGGCTACCGCGCGACCAGCAATCTCTCGGACTACATCCTGGGCGGTCGCAGCCTGGGCAGTGTGGTGACAGCGCTGTCAGCCGGTGCTTCGGACATGAGTGGCTGGCTGCTGATGGGCTTGCCGGGGGCGGTGTTTCTGTCCGGACTGTCAGAGGCATGGATTGCCATTGGCCTGTGCATGGGTGCATGGCTGAACTGGCGTTTTGTGGCGGCACGCCTGCGTGTCTATACCGAGAAGGTGGGCAATGCGCTGACGCTGCCCGACTACTTCACCAACCGCTTTGAAGACCGCAGCAGCCTGCTGCGCATTGTGACGGCGGTGGTGATTCTGGTGTTCTTCACGATTTACTGCGCCTCGGGTGTGGTGGCGGGGGCGCGTCTGTTTGAGTCCATGTTCGGTATGGACTACCAGACCGCGCTGTGGGTGGGTGCGATTGCCACCATGGCCTATGTGTTCATCGGCGGCTTTCTGGCTGTGAGCTGGACAGACACCATTCAGGCGGCGCTGATGATTACGGCGCTGATTCTGGCACCGCTGATGGTGATCTACGCCGATGGTGGCGTGGGTGCTTCCATGGACGTAATTGCTACGGCACGTGAGGGTGCGTTTGACATGCTCAAGGGCCATGGCTGGATTGCCATCATCTCGCTGCTGGCCTGGGGTCTGGGTTACTTTGGCCAGCCTCACATTCTGGTGCGTTTCATGGCGGCGGAGTCGGTCAAGACCATTCCCAACGCCCGCCGTATTGGCATGACCTGGATGATTCTGTGCCTGGGTGGCGCGGTAGCCGTGGGCTTTTTTGGCATTGCCTACTTTGGCTCGCGCCCCGAGGTGGCTGGTGCGGTGAATGCGAATGCAGAGACCGTGTTCCTGGAAGTGGCCAAGCTGCTGTTCAACCCCTGGATTGCCGGCGTACTGCTGGCTGCCGTGCTGGCAGCGGTGATGTCTACCTTGTCGTGCCAGCTGCTGGTGTGCTCCAGCGCGTTGACGCAGGACATCTACAAGCAGTTCCTGCACAAGCGTGCCAGCGACAAGGAACTGGTGTGGTTTGGCCGTGCCATGGTGTTTGCGATTGCCGTGATTGCCATCCTGATTGCGCAGGACCCCAACTCCAAGGTGCTGGGCATGGTGAGCTATGCGTGGGCAGGCTTTGGTGCGGCCTTTGGCCCCATCGTGCTGTTCTCGCTGCTGTGGAAGCGCATGACCTGTAACGGCGCGCTGGCTGGCATGCTGGTGGGTGCGATAACGGTGCTGGTGTGGAAGCAGTACGGCTGGCTGAATCTGTATGAAATCGTGCCTGGCTTTGTGTTCTCGTCCATCGCCATTGTGGTGGTGAGCTGGCTGGGCAAGCCACCTTCCGAGCGCGTGCAGCAGGTGTATGCTGAAGTGGAGCAGGAAATCGCTCGCAGCGGCCAGTAAGCCAAAACTGCAGCATTGCCAGAAAAACCGCCGGGAGATCTACCCCGGCGGTTTTTTTATGTCTGCTTGCACTCACATGCCTTGCTACCTGGACGGCAAAAGCCTTGGCTGGCAGCAGCTGGTTCGGCAGCAGGGGCGGCAAAGGTGCAGACCCCAAGGGTGAGTTTCTGAGCGGATGTTTCTTGCGTTATAAGTGCTGTACCAGTGCAGCGGTTCGGCCAAGGCGGTGATCTCTGCATGGCCTGTCTGCATTGTCACGCTCACCAGGAAGCTCATGCCTCACCCCATACAGATCAAAGCCACGGAAAAACTTGCCATCAAAACGGTGCTGCTATCTCTGGTCATCGGCACGCTGGTGGGCTTTGTCGGTATTTTTTTTGAGATGGCCACCAGCTGGGTATTCGGCCAGCGTTCGGTCTGGGTGGACCAGTGGTTTTCCAACACCTATGCCGTGATTGCTGCCACGTTCACCGTGTCTGCGCTGCTGGCGGGTGCTTCCTACTACATCGTCAAGCGTTTTGCGCCAGAGACGGGGGGCTCGGGCATTCCGGAGATTGAAGCCTCCATGCAGGACCTGCGCCCTGTGCGCTGGTGGCGTGTGATTCCGGTGAAGTTTCTGGGTGGCGTGGGCAGCCTGGGCTCTGGCATGGTGCTGGGCCGTGAAGGCCCGACTGTGCAGCTGGGCGCCAATATCGGCCAGATGGTGGCAGATGTCGGGCGCGTCAAAGACAGGGAAACCCGCCACACCCTGCTGGCCGCCGGTTCCGCAGCGGGCTTGACCACGGCCTTTAACGCGCCGCTGGCAGGCATCCTTTTCGTGATCGAAGAGATGCGTTCGGAGTTCAACTACAACCTGATTTCGGTCAAGGCGGTGTTTGTGGGGGCCGTCATGGCGACGATTGCATGCCGTATGGTCAGTGGGCAGTCGCCTATTTTGCTGCTGGGCAGCTATGACATGCCTGCACAGAGCACGCTGTGGCTGTATCTGGTGCTGGGGCTGCTGTTTGGCGTCATCGGTATTGGCTTCAACAAGTTCCTGCTGTGGCTGCAGCAGAAGTTTCTGGACTTCTATCAGGGCAGCATGCTGCGCTTTGTGCTCACGGGGGCTTTTATTGGCGGGTGCTGCGGCCTGTTTGGTCTGTATCTGCCGCAGGCCGTGGGCGGCGGCTTTGATGTGGTGCACCAGGTATCTGCCGGGCAGATTGGTCTGGGCCTGCTGATGCTGGTGTTCGTGCTGCGGTTTCTGACATCCACCATCAGCTTCAGCTCCGGGGCTGCGGGCGGTATTTTCTCGCCCCTGCTGGCGCTGGGGGCCAGCTTTGGTGGCATCTTTGGCTATGTGGCCGACATGATGTTTCCGGAGAGTCAGCTACAGATGGGCTCGTTCGTGATCGCAGGCATGGGGGCGCTGTTCGCCGCCACGGTGCGCGCCCCATTGACCGGGGCAGTGCTGGTACTGGAGATGACGGCCAGCTACACACTGCTGCTGCCTATGATCATCACCTGCCTGGGAGCCACCATCGTGGCGCAGTGGCTGGGCGGCAGGCCGCTGTACACCGTGCTGATGGAAAAAATCCTGGAGCGCAACGGCATTCCTTACGAGCGCAAGGAATAGGCCGCTGCGAGGCGGCAGAGAGAGCTGAGAGGCCGTGTCAGCGCACGCGGCCTACGCTGGCATCAATCTCGCCATAGACGGTGATGCCGCTGGACGAGCCTGCAGAAGTCTCACCGGGCTGGTAGTTGCCAGAAGATGCGCAGCCGCTCAGGGCTGCGGAGATGGCGAGGGCCAGAATGGCCAGATAGCGTGTGTGCATGGAAAAACTCCTTGGCCTGCAGGCTAAACCATATCTGGCGCAGCAGTCGTAAGCAGCTGTCATGCACTCTGGTCCTGCTGCAGTGCTTCAGCCCTGAGGCAGATAGCGCAGCGCTGCTTCCACCAGTTTCATGGTGGCTAGTGGGTCATCGCAGGCAATGGTGTGGCGCTGGGGCATGCTGCGCAGCCAGGTGATCTGGCGCTTGGCCAGCTGGCGCGTGGCGGCAATGCCTTTCTCGCGCACCAGATGCAGGTTGATGTCAGCTGCGCCTTTGCGTTCCTGCCAGTCCAGCTCTTCCCAGACCTGGCGGTAGCCCACGCAGCGCATGCTGGGCAGATCGGGGTTGAGGTCGCCACGTGCGCGCAGGGCTTTGACTTCGTCAATAAAGCCCGCGTTCAGCATGCTCTCATAGCGCTGAGCAATGCGTGCATGCAGCCAGGCACGGTCATTGGGTTCCAAGGAAAAAAGCGTGCAATCGAAGGCTGGTCCTGCCTCAGCAGCTCTCTTTTTTGCCTGATGAAAGCTCGACAGTGGCTGGCCGGAGACATGCCAGACCTCCAGCGCACGCTGAATGCGCTGGCTATCGCCAGGTGCCAGGCGGGCTGCGGTTTCAGGGTCCACCTTGGCCAGTTCTGCATGCATGGCAGGCCAGCCTATTTCAGCCGCCTGTGCATCCAGCTTGGCACGCACTTCAGGATCGGCTGCGGGCATTTCATCAATGCCATCCAGCAGTGCCTTGAAGTACAGCATGGTGCCACCCACCAGCAGCGGGATAGCGCCGCGTGCACGAATCTCGGCGACCAGGCGCTGGGTGTCCTGCACAAACTCTGCTGCGCTGTAGGACTGAAGGGGGTCGATGATGTCAATCAGGTGGTGGGGAACGGCCGCCTGTTCTTCAGGGGTGGGCTTGGCCGTACCAATGTCCATGCCGCGATAGACCAGGGCAGAGTCCACGCTGATGATTTCGCTGGCCTGGCCGCGCTGAGCCAGTACGGCAGCCAGTGCCAGTGCGCCATTGGTTTTGCCGGAGGCAGTCGGGCCTGCAATCGCGATGCAGGGCAGGGGGGAAGTGGAGGCTGTCAAGGTCAAGCAGGAACAAACAAATCAAACCGGGCGACAGCCTGCGTCGAAGGCATCAGTGGCTGCCGGGTTCGCCATGGCGGCGCACCAGCGTCCATGATGCCAAGGCTGCGCACAGGCACCAGAAGCTCAATCCGAAAACCAAGGGGTATACAGTGCCATTGAAGCTGCGGCCCAGCACCTGTCCGGAGGCAAAGGCAAACAGCATCATGATGAAGCCATTGAGTGCAGAAGCCATGCCTGCGGCCTGTGGAAAGGGGCTGATGGCGCCACTTTGCCCGCAGGGCTGCTGAAGGCCGTGGGAGACGGAAAACAGCATGCAGGTGGCTGCATAGGGCAGGCCATGGCGCACATCGCTGAATGCCAGTGCCAGCAAAATGGCGGCACAGGCTACCGCCAGGCAGCCTGCGAAGGCCACGGTCTGGCGCAGGCCAATGCGTTGCAGCAGCTTGCGGCACAAAATGGTGCCACCGATGTAGAGCATGCCGTTGCACGAAAGCAGCCAGCCCACTTGCCCGGGCGTCCAGCCCAGTACCTGGATAAAGACAAAAGGGGATGCTGTGAGAAAGATCACCAGACTGCCATAGGAGCTGGTGGTGGTAGCTGTGTAGGCCAGAAAGGTGCGGTGGCGCAGAATCTGTGACCAGCTGCTCAGCAGCAGCCGTGGCTGCAGTGCCTGCTTGTTGGGCTGCTGCACGCTTTCACGAAAACGCAGCCAGACCATGAGCCAGCCGATGATGCCCACCACGCCCAGTGCGGCCATGGTGGCACGCCAGCCGTACTGGGTGGTCAGCCAGCTGCCAAGGATGGGGCTGGTGCAGGCAATCAGCCCCAGCCCGGTCAGTGCCTTGGACATGACATGTGCACCTTCTACGGGCTGGTACAGGTCGCGCACAATGGCGCGCCCGGCCATGACCACAGCGCCCAGTGCCATGCCCTGTGCACTGCGCATGGTGATCAGCATGTTCATGTCAGGAGCCAGCATGCAGCCAAAGCCAGACAGGGCATACAGCGCAATGCCGGTGAGCAGAATGGGGCGGCGACCAAAGCGGTCAGACAGCGGCCCCCACACCAGCTGTGAGCAGCCAAATGCCAGCACCATGGCGTAGAAGGTGGTCTGGGTCTGGGCCACGGTGGCTTGCAGCTGCTGTGAGATTTGCGGCAGGGCGGGCAGGTACAGGTCCGTGGTCAGTGGTTGAAAGCCCAGCAGCACGGCCAGCAGTACAACGATGAAGACGGGGGACATGACGGCTGGTGCCGCCGCCGCAGTGGCAGGGGTATGAGACACGAAGCAGGAATCCAGTACAAACAAAAGCCGCTGTTGCGCTGCGGCATGCGCAGGCTAGCAGAGTTGTCTGCTGTGTGGTGTCGCTTGGGTCAGACGTTTCAGGTGAAAAATGCCGATAACGCCCATGGAGTGAGCCGATGCAGCTATGGAATTTTCTGAGTATCTGACCTTGGCCTGCCAGAGGGCATCGATTGCATCTATGCTTGTGCGCCGCGGGCAGCAGCACGGCTGCCCCTGCTTGAAAAGGACAATGTGATGATGTTGTTGGGTATTGCTGCCAACCGGCTCCACCACCAAACCGAAGATGCCGCCCTGTTTGCACTGCTGCGCGCGTGCGAGTCCGGCATTCGTGAACTGCACCTGGGCCTGCATGCCGTGGGCCGTACCTATGACGCCATTGCGGCAGCCGACATGCTGCACCGTTACCCTGGTCTGGTGCGCTATCCCTATGGCCGTGAAGGTGGCCTGATGAAGCTGGTGGCCGAGGTGGTGGGCATGGGGGAAGGGCGTACGCTGGACGGTGCGATCTACCTCACGGACCCGGTGGATCCATCGTCTATCTTTCCCGAAGCGCTGGCGCTCAAGCGCCAGTGCGTGATTCACGGCAAGCCTTTTCTGTCTACGGTGGCCAGCGCCCGTGACTGGATAGAAATGGAGCGCATGCATGCAGGTCTGCAGCCCGACCGTAATGCCGACCGCTTTCACGACTACGAAAACCAGACTGTGGCGCTGATTGCCCACGATGCCATGAAGCCCGCCATGCTGGAATTTGCAGAGAAGAACTTTGCATTGCTCTCACGCTTCAAGCGCCGTGTGGGCACAGGCACCACGGGCCAGCGCCTGAATGAAATGGCCTGGAGCAAAGGCTGGCCCGCAGACAAACCCTGGGTGGATCGCTACAACAGCGGCCCGCTGGGTGGCGATGCACAGATTGCCGATCTGGTGCTGGAGCGCCGCTGCCAGCGCGCCATTTTCTTTGAAGACCCGCATGTGGCACGCCAGCATGAGGCCGACATCCAGTTGCTGGAGCGCGCCGTAACCACGGTGACGCACGAGGCTGTGTGCATCACCACACCCAAGGTGGCGCAGCGCTGGTGCGATGCAGCCACCTTGCGCGCAGGTTGACCGCGCAGGCCACAGTTGTCACAAAAACCATGGCTTGCTTGATCCGCATCAAGAAGCCTGTTCAGGCCTGTCAGGAGGTGAGGGCAGACGAGGCATTATGGAAAACCCTAGTACGAGTAATCAGAGATTTCCATGACTCCACGTTCTGTTTCTTCTCCCAAAAAGTTTTTGATTGGCGCTGGTCTTTTCAATCAGGTGGGCGAATACATCGCCGAGCATGGTGATTTCGTCTGCATCATTGCCGACCAGTTCTTCCAGCAGCGCATCGTTGAGCAGACCGTGCCCCAGCTGGCGGCTCAGGGCATTCGTGCCCATGTAGATGTGTTTGGCGGCGAGTGCACCACCGATGAAGTGGCACGCCTGGAAGCTGCCGTGAAAGCGGCGGGTTGCAATGTGCTGCTGGGTGTGGGTGGTGGCAAGGGCCTGGACGTGACCAAGGCCGTAGCCCACAACTGCAAGCTGCCCCAGATTCTGGTGCCCACGATTGCATCGACTGATGCCCCCTGCACGGCCCTGTCTGTGATCTACAAACCCAACGGCGAGTTTGACCACTACCTGTTCATGCCCCACAACCCCGATACCGTGCTGGCTGACACGCAGATCATTGCGCAGGCACCCGCACGCTTTTTCGCAGCGGGCGTGGGCGATGCACTGGCGACCTACTTTGAAGCCCGTGCGGCATGGCGCTGCAATGGCACCAACCTGATTCTCAAGCGTCCCTCGCGCACGGGGCTGGGGCTGGGTGAGATGTGCTATGAAATCCTGCGCAAGAACATTGATGCCGCCATGGACGCTGTGCGCAACAAGGCGGTGACGCCAGCCCTCGAAGAAACCATTGAAGCCACGATCTACCTGAGCGGTGTAGGTGCGGAAGCAGCCGGTGTGGCAGCGGCTCACGCTGTGAACAATGGCATGGCTGTGGTGCCTGCACTGCACAACGCCCAGCACGGTGAGAAAGTGGCCTTTGGCCTGCTGACCCAACTGGTGCTGGAAAACGCGCCTTTGGCAGAGGTGGAGGAAGTGATCCGCATCATCAAGGCTGCGGGCTTGCCCCTGTCGTTGCGCGACTTTGGCCTGACCGAATGGGTGGAGGCTGAGTGGCGTCAGGTAGCCAAGCTGGCCTGCGACAAGAACGACACCATGGGCAATATGGGCCGCGTGATCACCGAGGAAGAGGTGTATGACGCGATGCTGGCGGCCAATTCCCTGGCGGAGCGTTACCACGATTAAGCGCTGCGTACGGGCTGACTGGCTGCATGGCCTGCAGCCAGTGCGCTTCAGGTTTGGTCATGCTTTGCAGGCGCGCTAGGATGGTTGCATCTCCCACAGCAATGGTGGGATGTACGGCATTGAAAGGAAAAGCATGACTGACCATGATTTGCGACCACCCCTGCAGCAAAAACATCGCCCAACGGGCACTAGTAAGTGGCTGGTGGGGGGCGTCGTGATCGCTGTCGCCGCAGCTGTAGCCTGGTACACCAAGGATGACTGGCTGACGCAAGAGACCGTGCCTGTACCGACGCCGCCTGCCATTCCTGCAGCCCCACCAGAGCCAGAGGCGGCTGCGCCTGAACAGGCGGTGCCAGCAGCACCCCTGCAGGAGTTCGCACCGCCAACGGAGCCAGGCCCTCAGCACCCTGTGCCCGAGCAGACGGGGGATGTGCAGCCCGTGGCGGATGCGGCTTCGCTGGACCGCTGGGCTGTCGAATGGCTGGGCAAGCCTGCGCTGAAGTTCCTGATGCTGCCAGGTCTGGCCCACCATGTGGTGGCTACCATCGATAACCTGCCGCGCAGTCATGCAGCGCCGCGCCTGTGGCCGCTGTCGCCCGTGGGCGGCAAGATATTGCTGGAGGAAGGCGCTGAGGGGCAGCAGATCGCACCAGCCAACAGTGCCCGTTATGACGCCGTGGTGGACTTTGTGACTGGCATCGCCCCCACACAGGCGGCAAGCTGGTATCGACAGGCCTACCCCGTGCTGCAGACGACCTATAAAGAGCTGGGCTATCCCGGTAAATATTTCAATGACCGATTGGTGGAAGTCATTGACCATCTGCTGCTCACGCCCGAGCCAGCAGGGCCGCTGGCTGTAACGCTGGTGCAGGTACAGGGCCAGATCGCGCCGCAGCAGCCTTGGCTGCGCTACGAATATGCTGATCCTCAGCTGCAGTCACTGTCTGCAGGGCAGAAGATCTTGCTGCGCCTGGGGGCAGAGCACCGCCAGCGCCTCAAGACTTATTTGCAGGACGTGCGCGCGCAGGTTGCAGGTCACTGATCCAGGCAATGGATCCAGGCATCAGGCTATGCGCCGCGCATGGCCTGATGCAGTGCTTGCAAAGTCAGTGCTGGCCTAGCCAGCCAACGGCTCCAGGGTCACGGGCACAGACTTATAGCAGGGGATGCCGCTGTCTGGGTCGTGGTACTCCATGGGGCACAGGTCGTTGGCCTCAGGAAAGTAGGCAGCAACACTGCCTCTGGCAATGTCATGCGGGACGGCAGTCAGTACCAGTCGTCTGTGGGGCTGGCCGGGCAAGGCTGTCTGCACCACCAGCTGAGCACCTTTTTCGATGCCGCGCTCGGCCATGTCCTGTGCATGCATCAGCAGCACATCGCGCCGGCCAAATACACCGCGATAACGGTCGTCATAGCCGTAAATGGTGGTGTTGTACTGGTCGTGGCTGCGCACGGTGGTCAGCCGCAGCACGTCTGTGAACTCAGGGTCTTCATGCAGGCCGGGAAAGACATGGAATTCGGCTTTCCCGGAAGCTGTTTTCCAGATGCGCTCCGTGGCAGGCAACGGCAGACGGAAGCCGCCGGGGTGGCGAATGCGGGCGTTGTAGTCTTTGAAGTCTGGGTAAACCTGCTCGATCAGGTCTCGAATGCGGTCATAGTCTTCAACCAGATAGGCCCAGTTGACACGGCTTGCTGGCAGTGTGGCCTGGGCGATGCCCGCGATGATGGCTGGCTCTGATCTGAGTTCTGCTGAAGCAGGTGGCAGCGCACCGCGAGATGCATGCACCATGGACATGGAGTCTTCCACCGTTACCGCCTGCGGGCCGCTGGCTTGAACATCACGCTCGGTACGTCCGAGTACAGGCAGGATGATGGATGCCTTGCCAATCAGCAAGTGTGAGCGATTCAGCTTGGTGCTCAGGTGGACGGCCAGCTCCAGGTTGTGCATGGCTTGCTGGCAGCGTGCCTGGTCTGGCATGGCGGCAGCAAAATTGCCCCCCAGGCTGATGAGTACACGGCTGCTACCTTCGCTCATGGCCTGCAGGGCGCTAACCGCATTGTGTCCTGCCTTGTTCGGAGGGCGAAACCCGAAGGTTTGTTCAATGCGGTCAAAGAGCGCGGGATTGAGCAGCTCGGTAATGCCAACCGTGCGGTTGCCTTGTACGTTGGAGTGTCCCCGCAATGGGCAGATGCCAGCACCGGGCTTGCCCATATTGCCGCGCATGAGCAGCAGCGCGGTGATTTGCTGCACATTGTGGGTGCCAGTGATGTGCTGGGTAATACCCATGCCATAGGTGGCAATGACAGCATGCGATGCGGCGTAGATGCTGGCAATCTCATGCATGGCGGCACGGGGCAAGCCACTGGCTGCTTCTATGCTGTCCCAGCTGCTGTTTTGCAGATCAGCGCTGAAAGCCTCAAAGCCCGAGGTGTGCTGGGCAATAAAGGCATGGTCGATCACGCCAGGCTGCTGGGCATCCAGCTCCAGCAGGGCTTTCATGATGCCTTTGAGTGCTGCGGCATCACCGCCGACTTTGAGCTGGTAGTAGGAGGACGCAATACGGCTGGAGCCACCGGTTGCCATTTCCACAGGGCTTTGCGGGTTGGCAAAGCGCTCCAGCGAGCGCTCGCGCAAGGGGGTGAACACCAGAATCGGCACGCCACGCTGTGCGCAGTCATGCAGGTTGCTCATCATGCGTGGGTGGTTGGTGCCTGGGTTGTGCCCGAAGCTCAAGATGAGATCACAGCGGTCAAAGTCATCGAGGGAGACCGATCCCTTGCCCTGGCCAATGGTCTTGGGCAGGCCCACGCTGGTAGGCTCGTGGCACATGTTGGAGCAGTCGGGGAAGTTGTTGCTGCCGTACTCCCGTGCAAAGATGTTGAACAGAAAAGCCGCTTCATTGGAGGCCCGGCCTGAGGTGTAGAACTCCACGCTGCTGGGGTCTGACTGTTGCTGCAGCACTTGGGCAATACGTGCATAGGCCTCTTCCCAGCTGATGGCCTGGTAGGTGTCGCTGCCAGGCTCGTAGGCCATGGGGTGGGTCAGACGCCCTGTGTCTTCCAGATCGTGATCGCTCCAGCTCAGCAGCTCCTTGACCGTGTGCTGCGCAAAAAAATCGGGCGTTGCACGCTTTTTGGTGGCTTCCCATGTGACGGCTTTGGCGCCGTTTTCGCAGAACTGAAAGGTAGAAGTGTGTTCCTTGTCAGGCCATGCACAGCCCGGGCAGTCGAATCCGTCAGGCTTGTTGGTGTGCAGCAGTGTTTCAGCTGCCTGGCAGACATGCATTTCTTCTGCAATAGCCCAGGCAGTGGCCTTGAGTGCACCCCAGCCCCCAGCGGGTGCTGTGTAATTGTGAATACCTTTCAGGTCGTTTTTTTCCATCGTAGAAGCCTTTGTTAGCAAGTATGACAATGGGTAAGCGCTTGTCATGCTAAGCAGATACGGGCCAACGATGCTGTCATCCAATACCCTGTTTCGCCCAGTGGGCAGTGCAGCAGTACATAAAAAAAGCCTGCGTAACGCAGGCTTGAAAGAAGATAACCTTCAGACTCAGGCAGCTGGATTTTCATCCTTGCCCTTGGACTTTTCACCGCCCAGCAGGCGATCCTTGAAGTCCAGTACCCGGGTGACGGCAGCACCCATGCCCATGAGCTGCATGGCAGTTTCAGGCTTGAGGCGCTGGACATCGTCGAACCAAGTCATGAGTTTCTCAATCAGCTCATACATGTCCTGCATGCGCTGCTGGGCATAGCGTTCATCATCGCTGGAAGCTTCTTCCAGCAGTGCAGAGCGCAGCATGGACTGCGTGGGTTCGATCTCGCGGCGGCGACGCTCTTCGGCCAGGCGGCGGAAAATTTCCCAGACGTCTTGTGGTGCTTCAAAGTATTCACGGCGATCACCGGCGTGGTGGCGCAGGTTGACCAGACGCCACGACTGCAGCTCCTTCAGGCCCATGCTGACGTTGGACCGCGAGAACTCCAGGGTCTCGGCAATCTCTTCGGCATTGAGTGCACGTGGTGACAAATACAGCAATGCGTAGATCTGGCCTACGGTGCGGTTGATGCCCCAACGGCTACCCATTTCGCCAAAGTGCGAAACGAATTGCCGTGTCAGTGCAGGAAGTGGGGTGTTTTGTGTCATACCCAGATTGTGCCTAGGAATGGGGAAATTACTGCAATTGCTGAATTTACTGATGCTTACCGGTATGGACTCTCTGCGCAGGATGTGGCGTGCAAGGCACGCCGGTAGCTGCTGTATCAGCGATGCAGTTCGCCAGAGCGCTCTGGCTGGTAGGTGATGGCTTCCACTTTGACGGTGACGACTTTGCCCGTGGGGCTGGGCAGTTCAAAGGTGTCACCGATGCGCAGACCCAGCAGTGCTGTGCCTACGGTGGCAAAGACGGAAACCTTGTCCGGGCTGCCATCGACTTCCTTGGGGTAGACCAGTGTCAGCGTCTGGCTGTTTTCGGTACCTTGCAGGGAGAAGCGGACGGTGGAGTTCATCGTCACCACGTCAGCAGGCATGTCCTGAGGATCGAGTACGTCAGCTCGGTCCAGCTCGGCTTCCAGAGCGTCACGGCCTGGAAAATTCTGGGGCAGCTTGTCCAGCAAAGCTTCCAAACGATCCATGTCCAGCGACGACACGGTGATAGCAGGTTTTTGGGTTGCCATGAAATACTTCCTCGCGGAGGTGCGGTTAAACCGCTGTGAAAGAAGGTCCGGCCCAGTGCATGCAAAGCTGTGGCGACTAGGCTGGAGGATAAGGCGAAAAGGGTGTTACAGCATGACTTCCAGGTTGTAGGACTTGTTCTGCATCTGTGCTGTAACAGAGAAAAGCCCGGGCAACGGTGGTTGTCCGGGCTTGGGGCTTGCACCCTCAGGGTGCAAAACCAATTGTTGGCGGGCCGGCCGACAAATGCAAGCATTTCGCACGGCCACAGTGCGGCAATCAGCAGTAAGTGTTAACCCGCTTTGGCGGCGTCCGCCAGCTTTTGTGCGCAGTGGCTGGCCAGGTCTGCATCACGTGCTTCCACCATCACACGCAGCAATGGCTCTGTGCCGCTGGCACGAATCAGTACGCGGCCGGTATTGCCCAACTGCTGCTCCACTTCCTGCTGGGCCTGGGCCAGGAGCTGGTTCTGCTTCCAGTCCTGCTCAGGGGACAGGCGCACATTGATCAGCGTCTGCGGAAAGAGCGTCAGCGCTGACAGCTGCTCAGCCAGTGTCTTGCCACTGCGTACGCAGCTTTGCAGCACCTGCAGGGCGCTGACCAGACCGTCGCCTGTGGTCTGTTTATCCAGTGCCAGCAGGTGCCCCGAGCCTTCGCCCCCGATGAGCCAGCCCTTGTCGTTCAGGGCTTCCAGCACATAGCGGTCTCCCACCTTGGCGCGGACAAAACCAATGCCCTGCTGCTGCAAGGCAATCTCTACGGCCATATTGGTCATGAGCGTACCGACCACACCTGCGACTTGCTCGCCGCGCTGCAGGCGCTCCTGCACCATGAGGTACAGTAACTCATCGCCGTTATAGATGCGGCCGGAGGCATCCACCATGAGCAGCCGGTCTGCATCGCCATCGAGCGCCACGCCATAGTCGGCGTGGTTGGCACGCACTGCCAAAGCCAGTGCTTCAGGATGGGTTGCACCCACGCCATCGTTGATGTTCAGGCCATTGGGGTCGCAGCCGATGGTGATGACATCGGCACCCAGTTCGTGCAAGACCTTGGGGGCAATGTGATAGGCCGCGCCGTGGGCAGCATCGACCACGATCTTGAGACTGTGCAATGACAGCTGATTGTCAAAGGTGCTCTTGCAGAACTCGATATAGCGGCCTGCGGCATCATCCAGGCGGCGGGTCTTGCCCAATGCTGATGAATCCACCCACTGCGGCGCATCTTCCAGCGCAGCTTCTACGGCTTCTTCCCAGGCATCGTCGAGCTTGCTGCCCTGTGCGCTGAAGAACTTGATGCCGTTGTCGTAGTACGGGTTGTGACTGGCACTGATGACTACGCCCAGGCTGGCGCGCTGGGTGCGGGTGAGGTAGGCCACGCCAGGTGTTGGCAGAGGGCCGAGCAAGATGACATCCACTCCTGCGGCATTGAAGCCGGCCTCCATGGCTGCTTCCAGCATGTAGCCAGAAATACGGGTGTCCTTGCCAATCAGAACAGTGGGGCGCTCTTGCTGCTGTTTGAGCACGCGGCCTACGGCGTGCGCCAGACGCAGGGCGAAGTCGGGGTTGATGACCGATTGCCCCACTCTGCCGCGAATACCGTCAGTGCCAAAATACTTGCGAGCCATTGTCAATTCTCTTGTGATGCGTTGTTGTGTGTCTGGTCGTGCATGGCTTGCCAGACGGACAGTGCAGCCCTGGTTTCAGCCACATCATGTACGCGCACAATGCGTGCGCCGCGTTCTACGGCCAGCAGGGCCGCTGCGACGCTGGGAACCATGCGCTGCTGCACCGGCAGTCCACTGACCTGGCCCAGTGAGCCCTTGCGGGACCATCCGGCGAGCAGGGGAAAGTCTAAATCCAGCAGCTCCGCCTGTCGCGCCAGCAAGGCAAAATTTTGTGGCACGCTTTTTCCAAAGCCGATGCCATAGTCCCAGACGATGCGATTGCGTGCCACGCCACGATCCAGCAATGCCTGGGTTTCGCGCAGCAGAAAGTCGCATACCTGAGGGACAGCATCGCCCTGCATGTGCTGCAGGTGCATGTTCTGCGGCGTCTGGTGCATGTGCATGAGGCAGACACCACAGCTGTGGTGGGCTGCGACCACATCCTGTGCGCCGGGCTGGCGCAGTCCCCAGACGTCATTGATGATGTCCGCTCCCAGATCCAGCACAGCCTGCATGACCTGTGGTTTGTAGGTATCCACAGAAACAGCCACGCCCAGCCGGACTGCTTCCTGTACTACGGGCAGTACGCGTGCCAGTTCTTCCTCCAGGGGGACGGCGGGCGAGCCGGGGCGGGTGGACTCTCCGCCGATATCCAGAATATCCGCACCGTCCTTGATCAGCTGCTCGGCATGTTGCAGGGCACGCTGGCCCTGGTACTTGCCGCCATCCGAAAACGAGTCTGGGGTGTTGTTGACGATGCCCATGATCAGAGGGCGCTTGAGGTCCAGCAGGAAATGGGTGGTTTGCCATTGCGGCATACGTTGATCTCCAATGGGCAAAGAAAAACGGGGCACTATGGCCCCGTCTGATGTGTAGTGCTGTCTCAGGCAGCGCTAGGCGATGGATTGGTGTCTACGGATGTAGCGCCACCGCTGGAGTTGTTGTTGTCGTCCGATGGGTTGGGCGTGCGGGGAACGAAGTCCTTTGGAGGACGGGGCTCCTTGCCAGCAAAGATGTCGTCCAGCTGCTCGGAGTCAATGGTTTCCCACTCCAGCATGGCCTTGGCCATGGCGTGCATCTTGTCCTGGTTGTCTTCGATGAGCTTGCGTGCCAGATTGTACTGCTCATCGATGATGCGGCGCACTTCGTCATCCACCTTCTGCATGGTGGCTTCGGACAGGTTGGCACCACGGCTGAAGGTGCGACCCAGGAAGGGTTCGCCTTCCTGCTCGGAATACACCATGGGGCCAAGTGCATCACTCATGCCGTAGCGGGTCACCATGTCGCGGGCGATCTGGGTAGCGCGCTCAAAGTCGTTCGATGCACCAGTGGTCATCTGGTTCATGAACACTTCTTCTGCGATGCGGCCACCGAACAGCATGGCGATCTGGTTGAGCATGTACTCCTTGTCGTAGGAGTAGCGATCCTTCTCGGGCAGGCTCATGGTCACGCCCAGTGCTCGACCACGAGGGATGATGGTGACCTTGTGCACAGGATCGCACTTGGGCAGCAGGCGGCCGATCAGGGCGTGGCCCGCTTCGTGGTAGGCCGTGTTGCGGCGCTCTTCCTCGGGCATGACCATGGTCTTGCGCTCGGGGCCCATGATGATTTTGTCCTTGGCCTTTTCGAAGTCCTGCATCTCGACAGTGCGCGCGTTACGGCGTGCAGCCATCAGAGCAGCTTCGTTGCACAGGTTGGCCAGATCAGCGCCGGACATGCCGGGCGTGCCACGGGCGATCACGGAAGCGTTCACGTCCTGACCCACAGGGATCTTGCGCATGTGCACGTTCAGGATCTGTTCACGGCCACGGATATCAGGCAGCGTCACATAGACCTGACGGTCAAAACGGCCGGGGCGCAGCAGGGCAGCATCCAGAATGTCGGGGCGGTTGGTTGCAGCCACGACGATCACGCCGAGGTTGGTCTCAAAGCCGTCCATCTCGACCAGCATCTGGTTCAGTGTCTGCTCACGTTCATCGTTGCCACCACCCATGCCGGCACCACGCTGGCGGCCCACAGCATCAATTTCGTCAATGAAGATGATGCAGGGAGCGTTCTTCTTGGCGTTCTCGAACATGTCGCGCACACGGGCAGCGCCCACGCCGACGAACATTTCTACGAAGTCCGAACCGGAGATCGAGAAGAAAGGCACCTTGGCTTCGCCGGCAATCGACTTGGCCAGCAGGGTCTTACCTGTACCAGGAGGGCCGACCAGCAGCAGACCACGGGGAATGCGGCCGCCGAGCTTCTGGAACTTGTTGGGGTCTTTCAGGAAGTCCACGACTTCCTTGACTTCTTCCTTGGCCTCGTCGCAGCCAGCCACGTCAGCAAAGGTCACGCTGTTGCTGTTTTCATCCAGCATACGTGCCTTGGACTTGCCAAAGCTGAAAGCGCCGCCCTTGCCGCCACCTTGCATCTGGCGCATGAAGTAGATCCACACAGCAATCAAGAGGAGCATGGGGCCCCAGCTCACCAGCAGGCTCATGAGCAGAGAACCTTCTTCACGGGGCTTGACGTCGAACTTGACATCGTGGTCGATCAGATCTCCGACCAGGCCGCGATCCAGATAGGTCGCAGTGGTGCGAACACGGCGATCATCGTTTGTGAGTGCAACGATTTCGGTGCCACTGGGGCCTTCCTGGATGGTTGCACTTTTGATGCGGTTGCTACGCACATCTGCCAGGAATTCCGAATAGCCGATTTGGGCAGCACCTGCACTGCCACGGGTATCAAATTGCTTGAATACCGTGAACAGCACCATGGCAATGACCAGCCAGACGGCAATTTTTGAAAACCACTGATTGTTCAAGCGGGGCTCCAGAGGAAAAGAGGAGAAACATTCATATGGGAAAGGGGTGTTTCCCAGATGTGGCTCATTTTAGGTCTTTCAAGCGAGAGCGCCGAGACCCTATTCCCGCCAAGACAACGGGATTCAAGGTTTTTCTGCGCCAGCAAGGGGGCTGCCGTCTTATTTCAGACCGATTCCGATCAGGAAAGTTTCTGCGGACTTGTCACGCGAAGACTTGGGCTTCAGGGGCTTGACCACCTTGAAATGCTCACGGAACAGCTTGACCAGTTCGTCGTAGCCGGGGCCGTGGAACACCTTGGTGACCAGCGCGCCTTCTGGGCGCAGGTGGCGGGTGGCGAAGTCCACGGCCAGCTCGATCAGGTGGGCTACGCGTGCGCCATCGGTGGTGCTGTGGCCGGAGAGATTGGGGGCCATATCCGAAACCACCACATCCACCGGCCGACCCTGAACCACATCTTCCAGTTGAGTGAGTACAGACTCATCGCGGAAGTCGCCCTGGATGTAGTGCACGCCTTCAATCGGCTCCATGGGCAGCAGGTCCAGAGAGATGATAGTGCCGTTGAGTTCACCTGCGGCTGCGCCGGTGGGCGATAGTCTGCGGCGCAGGTACTGGCTCCAGGCGCCGGGGGCGCAGCCCAGGTCGACCACAATCTGGCCGGGCCTGATGAGCTTGAAGGTCTCGTCAATTTCCTTGAGTTTGTAGGCTGCGCGTGCGCGGTAGCCGTCCTTTTGTGCGGCTTGCACATAAGGGTCGTTGATGTGCGCATGCAGCCAATTCTTGTTGACCTTCTTGCTTTTCGTTTTGGTATTCATCGCAAATTTCTTCCTGCCTCGATAATACGGGCATGCCCCAAATTGAATTAACTCCCGCTGAGCGCCGGGAACACCGCGCCAATGCCCACCATCTGGACCCTGTGGTCATGATTGGTGCTGACGGCCTTACACCGGCCGTACAGAAGGAAGTTGACGCCGCTTTGAACGCCCACGGCCTGATCAAGGTTCGTGTGTTCGGTGACGATCGCGCCGCACGTGAGCAGGTTTATCTGCAATTGTGCGACGAACTGAACGCTGCCCCCATCCAGCACATCGGCAAGCTGCTGGTGCTGTGGCGTCCCATTCCTGAGAAGGACAAGGCCTTTGACGAAGACCGTATGCCCGGTCCTCGTGACGTCAAGCTGCTGAAGTTTGGCCGCGCAGGCACCAAGCCTACGGTCAAGCAGATCCGCGTGCTGGGTAACCAGCGCCTCACACAGGGTGGCCTGATCAAGCGTGCCAAGAAGGCCAAGCCCAAGTCGCTCAAAAAAGGTCGTCCTGATTAAAGGCGCACTGCTGCATGACAGTTACTGCTTCCACATCTTCCGAGCGTCACATTCTGTGCATGAAGTGGGGCACCAAGTACGGGCCTGAGTACGTCAACCGCCTGTATGCCATGGTGCGTCGCCATCTCAGTGGTGATTTTCGCTTTGTCTGCCTGACCGACAATTCCGAAGGGATTCGTCCCGAGGTGGAATGTCTGCCGATTCCTTCGCTGGACCTGCCGCCTGGCATTCCCGAGCGCGGCTGGACCAAGCTGACCACCTTCAGCAAGGATTTGCATGGCCTCAAGGGCACGGCGCTGTTTCTGGATGTGGATGTGGTGATTACCGGTCCGCTGGATGACTTTTTCACCTATCCCGGTGAATTCCTCATCATCCACGACCACAAGCGCCCATGGCGCATCACTGGCAATTCTTCCGTCTACCGCTTTGAGCTGGGTGCGCACCCTGATGTGCTCGAGTACTTCCGCGGTCACTTTGAAGCAATCCGCAAGCAGTTCCGTAACGAGCAGGCCTATCTGTCGGATGTGCTGCACAAGCAGGGCAAGCTCAAATACTGGCCTGCTGAATGGTGCCCCAGCTTCAAGTACCACTGCATTCCCTCCTGGCCCACGAATTACTGGAAGCCACCGTTTGTGCCGGATAACGCGCGCATCGTGATCTTCCATGGTGAGTGCAATCCGCCGGATGCACTGGCAGGACGTCGCAACCGGCGTTTCCGCTTTATCAAGCCTGCCACCTGGGTGGCCGAGCACTGGCGCGAATAATTCCGTTTCTTTTTTTATTGCTACATAGACCAAGCCCCTCTGGCCGTGCCTGAGGGGCTTTTTTGTATGCCTGTGCGTTGGCCGCCAGGCATTTTCCGCAGTGCTGAAAAGCGAAAAGGGGCCTTGCGGCCCCTTTCGGTACTTTCAGTGAAACGCCCAGGCGATCAGATCACGCCTTGAGCCAGCATGGCGTCAGCCACCTTCACAAAGCCGGCGATGTTGGCGCCGTCGATGTAGCTCACGGAGCCGTCGTTGCGCTTGCCATACTTCAGGCAGGCGGCGTGGATGCCTTGCATGATCTGCAGCAGGCGTGCGTCCACTTCTTCGGCGGTCCAGCTCAGGCGGCCAGCGTTCTGGGACATTTCCAGACCGGATGTGGCCACGCCGCCCGCGTTCGATGCCTTGCCGGGGGCGTACAGCACGCCAGCGGCTTCGAAGGCCTTGGCCGCTTCGATGGTGGAAGGCATGTTTGCGCCTTCAGCCACGCACAGCACGCCGTTGGCGATGAGCTGCTTGGCATCGGCTTCGTCCAGTTCGTTCTGGGTGGCGCAAGGCAGAGCCACGTCGACCTTGATGCTCCAGGGGCGCTGGCCTGCCAGGAATTCCACGCCGGGCACCTGGGCGGCGTAGTCGCTCACACGGCCGTACTTGTTGTTCTTGATGTCCATCAGGATGGCCAGCTTCTCGGGCGAGAAACCTGCAGGGTCGTACACGGTGCCCGAAGAGTCGGACACGGTCACTACCTTGGCGCCCAGCTGCATGGCCTTTTCCACGGCGTACTGGGCCACATTGCCAGAACCGGAGACGGAGACTGTCATGCCCTGGAAAGACTGGCTGCGGGTCTTGAGCATTTCTTCCGCGAAATACACCGTGCCGTAGCCGGTGGCTTCAGGGCGGATCAGCGAGCCGCCAAAGCTCAGGCCCTTGCCGGTGAATACGCAGGCAGCGCTGTTGGACAGCTTCTTGTACATGCCTGCCATGAAGCCCACTTCACGGCCGCCCACGCCGATGTCGCCCGCAGGTACGTCGGTATCAGGGCCTACGTGGCGGAACAGCTCCTGCACGAAGGCCTGGCAGAAACGCATGACTTCGGCAGGGCTCTTGCCCTTGGGGTCGAAGTCGGAGCCGCCCTTGCCGCCGCCCATGGGCAGGGTAGTCAGTGCGTTCTTGAAGGTCTGCTCGAACGCCAGGAACTTCAGCACGGACTGGTTGACCGAGGGGTGGAAGCGGATACCGCCCTTGTAAGGGCCAATGGCCATGCTGTGCTGGATGCGGTAGCCACGGTTGACTTGCACCTGGCCCTTGTCGTCGGTCCAGCAGACGCGGAACTGAATGATGCGCTCAGCTTCCACCAGACGCTCCAGCAGGGCCTGGTCAGCGTACTTGGGGTTTTGCTCGATGAAGGGCCACAGCGACTCCATCACTTCGGTGACGGCTTGCAGGAATTCAGGCTGGCCGGGGTTGCGATCAGCGACGTTTTGCAGAAATTGGTCGAGGTTGGCGTACTTCATGGAGAGCAGGTCTTTCAAGGCACAAAAATAAAAGCGCCACAGCGCATGCCCAAAATTATGCCAAAAATGTATGCCTTCATGCACCAAAACAGGCATGACATGTATAAGTTTGGTGCATAACTGAACAATGTCAGTGCGTGCATGCACAGTTTTTGGCGCTTGCTGCACAGAGGAAGTGCGGCGGTTGCAGCTGTCTGGCGCTTGATTTTTGATAGCACTCCGGGTGTGCTGTGATGATTGCTCTCTTTTGGATATGTAGGCCATGCCTGATGGCGCATGGTATGCAGCGCTGAGGCTGCTTCAGTTTTACAAGCAGCTAGCGCCCGATTTATGGGTACTTCAAATACAAAAGCGCCTGAAGTCCTTGAACTTCAGGCACTGCAAGCTATAAAAACAATGAATGACTGGCTGTGTGAGCCGTTTCAGATCAGCTCAAACGGAATCGCACCCCACTGGATGGTGTGGGCCGCCAGGCCGTAGGCCAGTGCCTGGGCTGCGCTGGTGTCGGTGAGGTGGCGCACCTCGGGTGCATGCGATGTGGTGTGGCAGCGCAGCAGCCAGTCCGAAGGGGGTGCATGGCTGGCAGTGTCGGTAATGCAGATCAGCTTGGCGCCGAGCTTGCGGGCGCGCTCGCACAGGTCGGCCATGTCGGCACGGATGCCGCCCAGCGCAAACAGCACCACCATGTCGCGCGGTGCAATGCGGGCCAGTACGTCTTCCACGGTTTCCCCCGCGGCCGGTGCGCCGTAGATAGGCTTGTCCAGCCCCGCCATCAGGTGGCCGCGCAGGGAACGCGCCAGCATGTGGTTGTGCTGCAGGCCCACGCAGAAGATGGCCGGAGCCTGGTGCAGGGCCGAGGCCATGGCATCCATGGTGCTGGCAGGAATCTGCGCCAGCGTGGCGGTCAGGTTGTCCTGCAGCTGCTGCCACAGCAAGGCGCAGTTGGGCGTGCTGGGCGAGATGCTGACGTCGGCCGCTGGCAGGGGCAGGCCGCCGGTGCTGGCTTCCAGGCGCGCGGTGCGGCGAGCTTCTTCATAGCTGTCATAGCCCAGGCGGCGGATAAAGCGCGTGACCGTGGCGTTGGATACGCCCGTCAGCTGAGCCAGTTCGCTGGCGCTGTAGCCTGCCAGGTTGATGGGGTAGTCCAGCACCACCTGGGCCAGCTTGCGCTCGGTGGGAGAGAAGGTGTCGAGCGCCGCGCGCACGCGTGCGAAAAAGGGAATGGACATGCGTTGGGAAGAAGAAGTGGTGGGCGTAGCCATGATCAACGGCCTCGCAGAAACAAGGCGTCAAGCTCTTTCATGCTCAGCTGCCGCCAAGTGGGGCGGCCGTGGTTGCATTGGTCAGAGCGCTCGGTGGTTTCCATCTGGCGCAGCAGGGCGTTCATTTCGTCAAGCGTGAGCCTGCGGTTGGCGCGCACCGCACCGTGGCAGGCCATGGTGGCCAGAATTTCATTGCGTGCGCGCTGAATGACGCCGGAGGCTTCATGCTGCTCCAGCTCCGCCAGCACGCTGCGCGCCAGTTCTACGGCATCGCCTTGCGCCAGCGTAGCAGGCACGGCGCGCACGGCCAGCGTCTTGGGCGAAAACGGCGCAATTTCCAGCCCCAGCACGCGCAGTGTCTCTGCATGGGCTTCGGCCGTGGCCACTTCCTGCGGCGTGGCGGCAAAGGTGGCAGGTATCAGCAGGGGCTGGCTGGCAATGGGCTGGTCATTGCCCAGTTGGGCCTTGAGGCGCTCGTAGACGATGCGCTCGTGGGCGGCGTGCATGTCCACAATCACCATGCCTTGCGCGTTCTCGGCCAGGATGTAGACACCATGGATTTGCGCCACAGCACGGCCCAGCGGCCAGTTGCTGGCTGTGGGTGCAGGGTTGGATGCTTCAGATACAGCAGCGGCTTGCGCTGGATTAGCAAGGTTTTCCGTATGTTTTGTATCTGAAATGCTTGTGGATACAGCGCTGGTAGCTTGTAATTCTGTAGCTGTAGCTGTAGCTGTAGCTGTAGCTGTAGCTGCAGGTGCAGATGGGGGGGCAGATGCAGAAGTGGGTACAGATGCGGGGGCGGTGGCAGGTGGCGTATCGGCCTTGGCTTCACGCAGTGGGGCCCACAGCGCCTGCAGGTCGCTGACCTTGTGCCCAGCCTGCTCCTGCAGCGGCATGCTGAACTGCACTTGCGCCTTCATGGTTGGGCGTACAGGTGCGCTCACCTTGGGTTGCCAGAGCGCGCTGGGGTTGGTGGTGGCGGCGACTCCGTCTGACTGTGCGGCAGTGCCTGCGGCGGCTTGCTCCTGCTGGGCCAGCAGTGCCGCGCGGGGGGCGGCCAAGGCGTCTTCCACGGCATGCTTGATGGCCTGGTGCACTTCGCGGCTGTCGCGAAAGCGCACCTCGATCTTGGTGGGGTGTACGTTCACGTCCACGCGGGCGGGATCGATCTCCATGTACAGCGCGTAAATCGGCTGTTTCTGGCCGTGCAGCACGTCTTCATACGCACTTTTGGCGGCGTGGGTGATGACCTTGTCGCGCACAAAGCGGCCGTTGACGTAGCAGTACTGCTGGTCCGGGCGGCTGCGTGCGGCATCGGGCAGGCCTGCGCGGCCATAGACGGTGATGCCGCTGGAAGCCGAGGTGCGCAAAACAGGAATCGTGTTGGCGATGAAATCGTCGCCCAGCACATCGCTCAGACGCCGGGCCAGAGCGTCGGCGCGCTGCTGGCTGTCCTGCGGATCAAAGCTGACGGCACGCCACTGCTCGACCAGCTTGCCTTCGTGCCAGATGGCAAAGCCCACATCGGGGCGCGCGAGGGCATGGCGGCGCACGGACTCGATGCAGTGCGCCAGTTCCGTGGCATCGCTCTTGAGGAATTTGCGGCGTGCGGGCGTGCTGAAAAACAGTTCCTTGACTTCCAGCGTGGTGCCGCGGCTGCGTGCAGCGGGGCGCAGTTCGCCGCTGCGCGCTTCCAGCAGCCAGGCCTGTGGCTCACCGTCCAGGCGCGAGAGGATGGAGGTTTCGGACACCGAGGCAATGGCTGCCAGTGCCTCGCCACGAAAGCCCATGGTGCCTACGTGTTCCAGCTCCTGCAGATCACGGATCTTGCTGGTGGCATGGCGGCGCAGGGCCACGGGCAGCTCTTCACGGGGAATGCCGCAGCCATCGTCTTCTACGGCAATCAGGCGCACACCGCCCGCGAGCAGGCGTACGGTGATCTGGGTGGCACCAGCGTCCAGGGCGTTATCGACCAGCTCACGCACGACAGAGGCAGGGCGTTCGACCACCTCACCTGCCGCAATCTGGCTGATCAGCTCATCGGGCAGGTCCTGGATGGAACGGCGGGTAAGAGGGGGGGTATGAGGGATATCCACCCCGGTGATTCTATGCAGTGTGGCTGTCTGATACAGGCTGTGCGTGGTTTAGGGCTGTAGCCAGGCGTAAAAAAAGCCGCTTCAGGAAGCGGCCAAAGAAGGGGAAAGCGAAAAATATTCAATGGCGTTTTTTGCCGCGGTGTGGCTGGTCGGATTTTTTGCCCACTTCATTGCCAATCAGTGCACCGGCGGCTGCACCGCCCACCGTGCCCAGTGTGGAACCAAAGACGGCATCGCCGAGCAGGCCACCTGCGACTGCGCCAACGCCTGTGCCAATCTGCGCATTGCTGGGGGAATTGGTGGCGCAGCCGGCCATGGCCAAGGTGATAGCCAGTGCGCCGCTGAGGAAGATGGTACGTGTGTTCATGTTCGGCTCCTGTTGAGTAAGCGGGTGCTGCAGTGCCTGCAGCGCATGGACAGTGACTGTGCCAGCAATGTTGCAGCGGTCTTGCAAAGTAGCTGTTATGGCCGCGTGAATTACGTAAACGAATGTTTTTTTGCTGCAAACAAGTGTGATGCCTGTCACGCAAAGTGAGGGCCGCGTCTGCAACGCGGTACAGTGCAGGCCGTGCTCTGCCAGTCAGGCTGACGTCTGGGTGGTGCACTGTTGCAAAGGATATGGATTGTGGAAATCGTTGCTTTTTTGATTGACTTTACCTTGAACGTCGACAAGCACCTGGAGGCGTTTGTGGTGGCCTATGGCCCCTGGGTGTATGCCTTGCTGTTCATCATCGTGTTTGTGGAAACCGGCGTGGTGGTCATGCCGTTTCTGCCCGGGGATTCGCTGCTGTTCATCGTGGGCGCCATGTGTGGTGCAGGCATGATGGACTACTCCATTGCCGTCCCTATCCTGCTGGTGGCTGCGGTGCTGGGCGACCAGTGCAACTACAGCGTCGGGCGTTTTTTCGGCCCCCGGGTGTTTCAGTGGGAAGACTCGCGCTGGTTTAACCGCAAGGCCTTTGACCGTGCGCATGACTTTTATGAGCGCTATGGCGGTGTGACCATCATCCTGGCGCGTTTCATGCCCTTCATCCGTACCTTTGCGCCTTTTGTGGCTGGTGTGGCCCATATGTCGCGCGGCAAGTTCACGATGTTCAATGTCTCGGGGGCCATTTTGTGGGTGGTGGGCATCGTGACGGCAGGCTACTTCTTCGGCAATCTGCCCTGGGTGAAGGAGCACCTGGAGAAAATCATCTGGGCGCTGATTCTGATTCCTGGCCTGATCGCCATCTACGGCGGCTGGAAGGCTGGCCGTCAGGAAAAGCAGACCGCCTGAGCTGTTTTCTGCTGCTCTCCCTCAAACGCTGCCGCTGGCAGCGTTTTTTTATGCCTGATTTTTGAATGATTTACGGCATGGGTGCAGCCGTCGCATCTACAGATATTTTTTTGCATGAATGAAGTGGCCATTTTTTCAGCACTGTCAACGGGCAGATTTACATGGAAAAAATGTGCATGAAAAAACGCATTTTTTACAGGTATGCACATTTTCGGAAGCTTCCTAAACATGCAGATGGGCGCCCTGCCTAGACTTTGCCCTGAAACAGGTTGCCAGCTGCTATGCGCATGAAAGAGCTGTGTGAGGCGGCAGGAAAAAAGTGAGAGGGCGTGCCGTGTTCAGCCGTCAACCCAGCGGGAAAAGATCAAATGCCGGGTGTGAGTAGTTGCTTTTGTATTGCAATGACTGAGGCTGCATGTGTCACCTCAGGTTGAAAAAAGATGGATGAAATAAAAATATTTTGCAGAGATCAAGCACTATGCCGTTATTCCGAATAATGAGCTTTGTGATATTCGCATGGCTTTCTGCGCTGTGGTGTGCGCTGATATTGTTTTACGCTTCCATGGACTGGCAGATGGAGTATCAGCTGGGTAGCGTGGGGGATAAGCGCGCAGCAAGCATTCACGCGGCAGAGGTCGGTGATGGCCGTACTGCCAAGCATGTGCTTGAAACCACGAAGGTCCGGCACGCAGAGCACTAGCTGTCGGGTCCCGGACGATTGGCCACTTAAAAACAAGCGTCCGTTGCTGCATGGCCGAGAGGTACTTCGAGAAGTTCTGGCAACATGGCAAGCCCGTGCCAAGGCGTTGCCATGCTGATCAGTCTTCATAAGAACGCCACGACCACACCTGCCACCCGCCTGGCATTGCAGCAAGCCACTGGTACAGATCGAGAGTTAGCACAGCAATACGGCATTGGCATAGCGACCGTGCGTAAGTGGCGCAGCACAAGCACGGTGCATGACGCCAGCCACACGGCCCATCACCTGCAAACTACGCTCAATGCAGGGCAGCAAGAGCTGGTTATTTATCTGCGCAGCCAGCTGCGGCTACCTCTGGATGACTTGTTGGCGGTGGTGCGAGAGTTTATTGAGCCGGCCATGAGCCGTTCTGCGCTGGATCGCTTGCTGCGCAGACGAGGCTACTCCAGATTGCCCGTACAGCCCAAGCCTGAGAGCGAGCACAAACCCTTCAAGGCGTATGAGCCTGGCTATGTGCATGTAGATGTGAAGTACCTGCCCCAGATGCAAGATGAGGACAAGCGCCGCTATGTCTTTGTTGCCATTGATCGGGCCACACGCTGGGTGTTCATTGATATCAAGCAACACAAGACGGCAGCGTCCGCCAAAGCCTTCTTGGCCGCCGTCCGCAAAGCTGCAGCATTTAGGATTCACACCATCCTCACCGACAACGGCAAAGCGTTCACAGACCGCTTGTTTGGCAGTCGCACTCGCCAGCCCACAGGCGAGCACGAATTCGACCAGCCATGCCAAGCACTGGGGATAGAACATCGGCTCACCAAGCCCAGGACGCCAAAAACCAACGGCATGGTCGAGCGCTTCCATGGCCGCCTGCGTCAAGTACTGCGCTCGCACCACTTCAACAGCGCAGAGGATTTGGAAAAGACGCTGCACAGGTTTGTCTGGCTGTATCACCACCACTTACCGCAAAAGGCACTGGGGCACGAAGCCCCAGTTCAAGCACTCAAAAAATGGAAGATGAAAGCACCTGATTTATTCATCAAGAACGTGCGCCATCATCCGGGACCTGACAACGGCTGCCGGCGCTGGGGTTGTGCTGGCTCAGTCCTTTGTAGGCAGAAACCTGCAGCTCACGCATCTGGTAAACCTGCCACAGCCGCGCCAGCCGCTGGCTACGCTGGTCTTCAGGAAAACGTGCCAGCACATCGGCGCTGAGCTGCTCAGCCTGCTGCCACTCCTGCAGGTCCAGTGCGGTCAGGCCCTGTTCCACTTCCACGCCGTGTGCGCGTGCAGCGCGGCTTCGGCAATTTTGAGTTCCTGCTCTGCCAGCCTGGGCCAGCCACGTATGCGGTACAGCTGTGCCAGGTCGGTGCGCAGATTGTTATTGGCGGGTGCGGTGCGCACCATGTGTTCCAGCCGATGCTGCGCATTGGGCGTGGCATTGGCATACAGGTCCATCAGGGTCGAGGTATGGATGGCGTCGAGGTACGGCGCATTCGGAATTTTTTGTGCATCGCCCTCTACATAGCGCCATGGGGCGTAGTGCTGTGCCAGCACCGGTGCCAGCTGCTGTGCAGTGCCCACAGCGCCCTGGTCGGCATAGGCAAACAGCAGGCCATGATCCTGGTTGCGGCGGATGCCTGCATCCTCACGCAGATAGCTGCGCTGTATGAGCTGCTCATACAGCTGCGCCGCTCGTTCTGGCTGGCGCAGGTACAGATAGGCTGCAGCCACCTAGGCCATGACGTAGTCCGGGATGGACACGCCTTCTGTCTGCAGTGCCTGGAATTCCTGCACCAGCTCTTGCATGGCATAGCACGCATGGAAAGCCTGCAGGCGGTTAAGGCGCACACGCTGGTACAGGGGCTCAGCGCCTGCTCCTGCGTATTGCAACTGTGTCAGCAGTTGCCTGTACTGCTGCAGTGTGCGGTCGGCGATGGCAAAGCGTTCCTCTTCGCTGCGCGTGCTCAGGTCCGCAAAGCGCACGCTGAATGCCAGCGCATCGGCCTGCAGCTCCCAGTGCTGCATGGGGCTGAGCAGCCCGGGGTATTGCTGCGCGATGCGCAGGGCAGCCTCTGGCTGGTGGGCACGCTGCAGTGCCAGCACATACTCGCGGACGACGTAGCTGCGCTCACCGGCCTCGGCCATGGCCCGGTCTACATACTCCAGGCTGGCAAACACCCCGTGCTGGCGCAGCTGGGCATAGGCCATGACTAGCAGTGCATCTACATTGCGTGGCTGTTGCAGCAGCAGATGCTGGGCCATGGTCACGGCCTGCGCTGCAGCGCCGCTGTCTGCCAGCACATAGATTTCGCCCCAGGTGTAGGCCGTTTCTTCGGGATGCTGTCGCTGGCCCTGGCGGTACAGCTTCAGGGCTGCGTCCCAGTCTCTGGCATCACGCAGAGCCTGTGCCTGCTGTAGCAGCGTACTGCTGGCATGGCTGCGCACGGGGCCTGCTATCAGGCATGCACAAAGCAGGCTGAAGCACAGGATGCGTCGGTACGGTCGTGGGTGAACTGTCCCTCGCAGTTCAGGTGTCACTCGATGACAGCGCATGGGGCTTATAAATTATTTGAATTGAGTTGTTTGGTTTTTTGTTTTTATTAATTCTCTGACATCAAAGAGCATGTGTTTGTCAAACAGTGTCAGAAGGCATCGGCATGAGCCACATGCCGTCTTGCATCAAGCCGTGCGGGAGGAGAAAGCATGGATGCAAGATGCAAAAAACCCACGTTTTCAGGCGTGGGTTTTGGGGAGAGCGGTTGCAACGTTCCGTCAGATGGAGCGTGAACGCGGCATGGGTGGGTGCTTGGCAAAGTACTGCAGGATGCCTTTCATGAGTGCATCGGCCAGCTTGGCCTGGTAAGCCGGGCTGCGTAGCTTCTGCTCTTCGCCGGGGTTGCTGATGAAGGCCGTTTCCACCAGCACACTGGGAATGTCTGGCGCCTTGAGCACGGCAAAGCCTGCCTGCTCCACGCGTGGCTTGTGCAGCTTGGCAAAGCTGCCCAGCTGGGTGAGCAGTGCGGTGCCGAGCTTGAGGCTGTGGTTGATCTGGGCGGTGGTGCTCATGTCCAGCAGCATCTGCTGCACGGCAGCATCCTGGCTGCGCACATTGAGGCCACCGACGAGGTCAGCCTGGTTTTCTTTGTTCGCCAGCCAGCGCGCTGCCGTGCTGGTTGCACCTTTCTGGCTCAGGGCAAACACGCTGGCACCGGCGGCAGAGGGCCGGGTGAAGGCGTCTGCGTGGATGCTGATGAACAGGTCCGCCTGCACGCGACGCGCTTTTTGCACGCGTGTGCCCAGGGGCACGAAGTAGTCGCCATCACGTGTCATATAAGCACGCATGGGGTTGCCGCCCACAGAGCTTTTGTTGATGCGATCGCGCAACTGTTTGGCAATTCGGAGCACCACGTCTTTTTCCCGCGTGCCCTTGGGGCCGATGGCACCCGGGTCTTCGCCTCCATGACCAGGGTCCAGCGCAACAATGATGATGCGATCGGTTTTGGTGGCATTGCCTGGTGTCTTCGCAGGCTTTTTGGCTGTGCTTGGCGCTGGGGGCGCAGCAGGGGCGCTGGGCTGGGTTGGTGCGGCCGGAGGCTGAGCAGGCGCGGCGGGGGTGTCCGGGCCGCTGTGCTTGGCAATCAGGTCAGCCAGCGGGTCATCGCTGTCTGCAGGCAATGATGCGCTGGGGGCAGGCGCAGTTGGGTCTGCTGCATCGCGCAGGCGGTCCTGAATCAGGGCCTCCAGCGGGTCTACTGGCGTGGCGGGATACAGGTCGAACACCAGGCGGTGCTTGTAGCTGGCCACAGGCTTGAGCGAAAACACTTGCGGCACGGCCTTTTGCTTGAGGTCTATCACCAGGCGCACCACGGTGGGCGAGTTCTGGCCGACGCGGATGGCCGCAATATTCGGATCGTCAGGCTGGACTTTGGCGACCAGCTCCTTGAGTTCGCCGTTCAGTTGCAGGCCTTCGATGTCTACGGCCAGACGTGGCGGGTCATCCACCAGCGTCTGTTTGGCAGACAGCGGCACATCGGACTCCAGCGTCACGCGGGAGTAGTCTTCGGCCGGCCATACGCGAACGGCCACAATGGTGGCTCCAAAGGCCAGGTGCTGTTTGCCGGCCAGCAGCAGGGCCAGGCTGCCAGCTTGCAGCAGGGTGCGTCGGTTAGGTCGGTAAGCGGTAAATAGGGGGTGCGCGGCGTCTTCGCTCATTGTGACCAGTGCTGCAGCATGTGCCGTCCACGCTCTGTGCTGGTGCGCAAAGTGACACGGCGTTGTGTTTCGTCAATTGCTTCAATATAGATAGCTAGATCCGCTGGTGGAGTCAGCGAAGCAGCTTTTTCCGGCCATTCTGCCAGTTTCAGTCCTTCACTGGCGAAGATATCTCTAAAACCCGCATCTTCCCATTCGCGTGGGTCGTCAAAGCGGTAGAAGTCAAAGTGCCAGATGTTCAGCTGCGGCGTTTCGTGTGGCTCCACCACGGCATAGGTCGGGCTCTTGATGCGGCCCTGCACCCCCAGGCTGCGCAGCAGGTGGCGCACCAGCGTGGTCTTGCCTGCGCCCAGGTCACCGTGCAGCGTGATGTAGGCATTGCGCACCTCGGGCATGGCAGCCAGTTCGGCCGCAAAAGCCGCAGTGGCTGTCTCGTCTTGCCAGGTCAGTACGCGCTCGTCTTGCATGGTGCTTTCTACAATCGGTGGGTTATGGTTTGCAGCAGTCAATTGATTCCTTTGATGCAGGACTGGGCCCGCGAGCTGGGATTTTCCCAAATTGGCGTTTCCGGCGTGGATTTGTCGTCTTGTGAGGACGGGCTGCTGCAATGGCTGGCCGCAGGTTTTCACGGCAGTATGGATTACATGGCCGCCCATGGCCTCAAGCGTGCCCGTCCGGCGGAGCTGGTGCCGGGCACGGTGAGTGTGATTACCGCCCGCATGGACTACCTGCCGCGCGACACGCTGGATGACTGGCAGACCGTGGAATGGGCGCGCCAGCACAGGCCGCAGGAAGCGATTGTTTCGGTCTATGCCCGTGGGCGGGATTACCACAAGGTGCTGCGCAGCCGCCTGCAGAAGCTGGCCGAGCGCATTGCGCAGGAGCTGGGCCCCATGGGCCACCGCGCCTTTACGGATTCCGCCCCGGTCATGGAGGCCGAACTGGCCCGGCGCAGCGGCCAGGGCTGGCGCGGCAAGCACACCCTGGTGCTCAGCCGCGATGCGGGCTCCATGTTTTTCCTGGGCGAGATCTATGTGGACATGGCGCTGCCGGAAACTGCCCCCGTCACAGCGCACTGCGGCAGCTGCAGCAGCTGTATGGACGCCTGCCCTACGGGAGCCATCGTCGCGCCGCATCGCGTGGATGCGCGGCGCTGCATTTCCTATCTGACCATTGAGCATGACGGTCCCATCCCGCTGGAGTTGCGGCCGCTGCTGGCCAATCGCATCTACGGCTGTGATGACTGCCAGCTGGCCTGCCCCTGGAACAAGTTTGCCCAGCGCGCCAGCCTGCCGGACTTTGATGTGCGTGGTGGCATGGTGGGCAGCACCCTGGTGCAGCTGTTCAGCTGGGATGAGGCCACCTTTTTGCGCTGCACCGAGGGCAGCCCGATTCGCCGCATTGGCCATGTGCGCTGGCTGCGCAATATTGCCGTGGCCATGGGCAATGCGTTGACTACGGCGCTGTCTGCCGATGACCGGGCAGCCATCCAGACCGCATTGCAGCAACGTGCCAGCCATGACAGCGAGATCGTGCGCGAGCATGTGCAATGGGCGCTGGCGCAGGCAAACCAATAAAAACAAGAGCGGCTTGCGCTTGATTCTGTTTGCTTTCAGAGTCTTTTGATTCTGAATTGCTTTGTTGGCAAGCGCTGGTAGCTATTGTTTTTGAATTGCACAGACAAAAAAAGGCCTGCATGGTGCAGGCCTGGTCTCCTCCGCTCTGATGAGTCTCAGAGCGTTTCCTCTGTTGTTCCTACCAGCTTGCAAGCATGTGAAATGCACTTGGAAGTGCAGGGCTTGTTTGCGAGTTGATGGCAGGATTGTAGGAAGGATTTGCGACTGTGTGCGGGAAATTTTTATTTCATAAAAGATGTCTTATAGAAGACTTGTTCTGGTTGAATTTTCTAAGCCGGCAGGTGAGGGTGAATCTTGTTTAATACATTGTTTTTAATGATTATTTATTGATTTTAGTAATTACTGAAATAAAAAAGTTTTCTGAAGTTTTTCTGAAAGTCTGAGAGCTTTGATGGGTTTTTAAGGGTTTTCGCTCAGTGGGTGGTGTGCTTTCGCACGCGAACGATGAGGTCATAGCCGACGACTTCCAGGTCCGATGGCAGGGAGGGAATATGCGGCAGCGAAAGTTCGCTGGCATCGAGGTCCTGCACTATGCCTGTGTCCTCATGGTAGATGTGCGAGTGGGCCTCGACGCGGGAGTCATAAATCATGCGCTCTGCATCCATGCGCAGTGCGCGCAGCAGACCGCCTTGCACCATCACGGGCAGGGTGTTGTAGACAGTGGCGCGTGAGAGCGTGGGCAAGATCTTGCGCGCGGCCAGCAGCACCTCGTCAGCACACATGTGCACGGGCTGCTGCAGCAGCACTTGCGCAATCGCCAGTCGCTGGCGCGTGGGCAGAATGCCAGCGGCGCGCAGGCGCTCTGGCAGAGAAAGTGGTGCTGGTGTGGAATGCATGGTGTTTTTTTCCCTTGGTGAAAGCAGAGGGCATGCTGAAGGCTGGGCAGCAGCGGGCGCTTACCGCTTGGCATGCGCTCCCGTCTGAATAGGCATGTGGCCCGGGAAAACAATGGCCGCAAAAGCATGTGGTGCACAGCTTTTGCGGCTTTGTCATAGCGTCTCAGACACCAGGCGCAAGGCCTGGTGAATAGGCTGCCTTACTTCTTGGCGAAAGGCTCAGGACGAGGTGTCTTGTCGCTCGAAGGAGGCAGGATAGGCATGGTCAACTGAGGCTGATCGCCAGTCAGTGTTTTCAGGAAGGCCACGATCTTGGCGTTTTCTTCGGGCGTGAACTTCTTGCCCAGCTGGATGCGGCCCATGGTGTCCACAGCTTCGCTCAGGGTGTCAGCTGCACCATCGTGGAAGTAGGGGTAGGTCAGCTCCACGTTGCGCAGGGTGGGTACCTTGAAGTTGAAGCGGTCGGCATCGGCACCAGTCACAGCCACGCGGCCTTCAGCGGGGTTGTCGGTCTTGTAGGGTTCCACCAGACCCATGCGCTGGAAGGAGTTGCCGCCCACGGCCACGCCGTTGTGGCAGGCTACGCAGCCGCTGTCGCGGAACAGCACATAGCCTTCGAGTTCATCCTTGGTCAGCGCGGTCTGGTCACCCTTGAGCCACTTGTCAAAGCGGGAGTTGGGGGTCACCAGGGTTTCTTCAAAGGCGGCGATGGCATCGGTCACCTGGTCGATGTCGATCTTGTCCTTGTTGAATACCTGCTTGAATTCCGCCTGGTAGCCGGGGATGGAGTTCAGCATGTCCACGGCCAGCTCGTGCGTGAAGGCCATTTCCATGGGGTTGGCGATGGGGCCACCGGCCTGCTCTTTCAGACTGCCAGCACGGCCATCCCAGAACTGGGCCACGTTCATGCTGGAGTTGAGCACCGTGGGCGAGTTGATGGGGCCTTCCGCCCAGTTGTGGCCGATGGAGGTCTTGAGGTTGTCACTGCCACCCATGGACAGGTTGTGGCAGGAGTTGCAGGAGATGAAGCCAGACTTGGACAGTCGAGGATCAAACCACAGCTTCTTGCCCAGCTCGACCAGGGCAGGGTTGGTCACCTTGGCGGGTTCAATGGGGGAGATGGGCTCGTTGTTAGGCTGCAGTGCCCAGCTGGGGGCAGCAGCAAAACCTACAACCACCATGGCGGCAGCAACGAGAGGTCGGAGTTTCAGTTTCATGTGTGGCTCCAAAGCGCTTGTACTTTTTTGAGGGCATGTCCTGTTGAGCACTGCAAGCACCACGCTTGATACCTCGTTGCAAAGCCATTGGCTTTACCCCTCGTCTCAAATCTCAAGTGCAAACCTGGCGGCCTGCCCAGTGGTGTAAGCGGCGCCTGTGTAAACAGGGCACGACCACCTGTACCGAGTTCATGCGTGGCCCTGAAGGTATCGCACTACACGGCCTGCTTTAGAACCAGTCCAGATGGTGATCCCATTTCACTCGATGCTGTAACGACTGGTATTGCGACATATCAACAGAAAGAGGTAGCACCAGCGGGTATTTGCGGATGTTGTTCAGCGGCCGCATTAGGGAAAGTATGGGGGACTCATCGAGATGGGTTTTCATCATCCAGAAAACACACAGGAGAACAGGGAGATGACAAGCAAATACGAGCAGAATCTGGACCGCAACGCGGCTAACTTTGCCGCACTGACCCCACTGAGCTTTATCGAGCGCACGGCCAGCGTCTACCCCGAGCGGCTGGCCATCGTACATGGCGATCTGCGCCAGACCTGGGGCCAGACCTATGCGCGTTGCCGCCAGCTGGCCAGCAGCCTGCGCAAGGCAGGCATTGGCAAGAACGACACCGTAGCCGTGATCCTGCCCAACACGCCGCCCATGGTGGAAGCCCACTTCGGCGTGCCCATGGCTGGTGCCGTGCTCAACACGCTCAACACCCGTCTGGATGCCGAGGCACTGGCTTTCATGCTGGACCATGGCGAAGCCAAGGCGCTGATCGTAGACCCCGAGTTCACCGGTGTGATTGCCAAGGCGCTGAAGCTGCGCACCTGCACCGAGCCGCTGCTGGTGATTCAGGTGGACGATGCACTCTACGGCCCTGCTGCCACGCAGGTGGGCAGCATCAGCTACGAAGACTTTGTGGCCCAGGGTGACGCCGACTTTGCCTGGGAAATGCCGGAAGACGAGTGGGACGCCATTGCGCTGAACTACACCAGCGGCACCATGGGCAACCCCAAGGGCGTGGTCTATCACCACCGCGGCGCGGCCATCAATGCCATCAGCAATGTGCTGGAGTGGGACATGCCCAAGCACAGCGTCTATCTGTGGACGCTGCCCATGTTCCACTGCAATGGCTGGTGCTTTCCCTGGACCGTGGCAGCGCGTGCGGGTGTGAACGTCTGCCTGCGCCGCGTGGAAGCCAAGGCGATTTTTGATGCCATCCGCGACCATGGCGTGACCCACTACTGCGGCGCGCCCATCGTGCAGTCGCTGCTGGTGAATGCACCGGCCGAACTCAAGGTAGGCATTCCTGCAGGCGTGAAGGCCATGGTGGCCGGCGCTGCGCCACCGGCTTCGATGATCGAAGGCATGGAAGCCATGGGCTTTGATCTGACCCATGTGTATGGCCTGACCGAAACCTATGGCCCCGCCACGGTCTGCGCCAAGCACGAAGCCTGGCAGCAGCTGGACATTGGCGAGCGCGCGCGGCTGAACGCCCGTCAAGGCGTGCGCTACCACCTGCAGCGTGAAGTGCGCGTGATGGACCCCGAAACCCTGCAGCCTGTGCCCATGGATGGCGAAACCATGGGCGAGATCATGTTCCGCGGCAACATCACCATGAAGGGCTACCTCAAGAACCCCAAGGCGACGGACGATGCTTTTCGTGGCGGCTGGTTCCACAGCGGAGACCTGGCCGTGCAGTACCCCGATGGCTATATCCAGATCAAGGACCGCAGCAAGGACATCATCATCTCGGGCGGTGAAAACATCTCTTCGATTGAGGTGGAAGACGTGCTCTACCGCCACCCCGCTGTGCTGGCAGCTGCAGTGGTGGCCAAGCCGGATGAAAAGTGGGGCGAGACACCCTGCGCTTTCCTCGAAATCAAGCCTGGCACGGAGGTGACGGAGCAGGATATCATTGCCCACTGCAAGCAGCATCTGGCAGGCTACAAGGTGCCGCGTGCCGTGGTGTTTGGTGAGCTGCCCAAGACCAGCACGGGCAAGATCCAGAAGTTTGAGCTGCGCAAGCAGGTCGGCTCGGCCAAGGCGATTGCGGCCTGAAGCCGGAACTTCTAAAAAGAGAGCATCTAGCGCTGGTGTGGCAATGGTTTGAGATATAAAAATATCTGAAATCAAGCATTTATCAGCGCAGGCAGCTATAAAAAATGCAGACACCCGGTCTGCATTTTTTTGTGGTTTGAAGCGTTCAGTTCACTTCCAGTACTGGCACTTGCTTTCTTCCTTGGTGGTCCAGACTTCCTCGGCAGGCAGGGTCTTGACCCGCTTGTAGTAGTCCCAGGTGCCCTTGGATTCGGCGGGGGACTTCACCTCCATCAGGTACATGTCGTGGGCATAGCGGCCATCGGGGCGGATGCGGCCCTTGCCAAAGAAGTCGTTGATCTCCATGTCCTTCCACGCAGCCATGACCTTGTCGGCTTCCAGCGTGCCCGCTTTTTCTACGGCCTTGAGGTAGTTCATGGTGGCCGAGTAGTCGGCGGCCTGGATTTCGCTGGGGCGGCGCTTGGTCTTGGCCATGAACTTGTCGGCAAACTTGCGGCTTTCGTCATTCATGTCCCAGTACCAGCTGGTGGTGAACTGCAGACCCGCGGTGTTCTTCACGCCCAGACTGTGGATGTCGGAGAAGAAGATCAGCAGCCCCACGGGCTTCATCGCCTTGTCAATGCCAAACTCCTTGGCAGCCTTGATGGAGTTGACTGTGTCGCCCCCTGCATTGGCCAGGCCGAGGATCTGGGCCTTGGAGTTCTGGGCCTGGAGCATGAAGCTGGAGAAGTCGCTGGCGTTCAGCGGCGTCTTGACCGCACCCAGCACCTTGCCGCCATTGGCTTCGACGATCTTGGTGGTGTCTGCTTCCAGCGCATGGCCAAAGGCGTAGTCGGCCGTCAGAAAGAACCAGGTCTTGCCACCGTTTTCCACCACGGCCTTGCCCGTGCCCTTGGCCAGGGCCACGGTGTCAAAGGCGTAGTGCACGATGTAGGGGCTGCACTGCTCATTGGTCAGCACGGAAGTGCCCGCGCCGTTGTCCACGAAGACGCGTTTTTTCTCGGTCGCTACCTGGGCCATGGCCAGTGCCGTGGCGCTGTTGGTGCCGCCAAAGACCAGGCTGATGTTCTGCTGGTCAATCCATTCACGGGCCTTGCTGGCGGCAATATCGGCCTTGTTCTGGTGGTCGGCCGTCAGTAGTTCGATGGGCTTGCCCAGTACTTTGCCGCCAAAGTCATCAATGGCCATCTGTATGGCCGTGGCACCGTGCCTGCCTTCCACGTCAGCGTAGAGGCTGGACATATCGGTGATAAAGCCAATCTTGACGACGTCTGGCTCCTTGAACTGGGCGTGGGCGGCGCTGCCCAGCAGACCCAGTGCGCAGAAGGCGAGTGACAAGGGGGAAAGTTTCCAGCGTTGCATGCCTGTCTCCGTGAGGTGAGTGAAGACATACAGCGTGCGTATTTCAGGCCTGGCTTGCTACTAGGAGCATCCCCCGCAGGGATTGCACGCCTTGTGCAGGTTGATCCGCTTGCGCAAGTGCGCAAGCTGTCATTGCGCATGAAGGCATCACGAATGCTCGCGGATGGTGATGCGGCCCACGGGGCTGTCAGCACTGGTGGGGTTCATGGGGCTCACAGGACTTTCCGCCTGTGGTGCCATGACGGGCAGCACAATGCCGGGCACGCTGCCCTGGCGTGCAGCGGCGACTTCTTCGCCCAGATCGTGCACGGCGGCTGCGTAGTAGCTCGACCAGTTGTAGCGCGTGATGGCGTAGAAGTTCTGTGTGCCCACGATGTAGCTGGGCGCATCTTCGCCGTTTTTCAGCTCAATCAGGGCCAGCAGTCCTTCATGCCCCATGCCGCCTTCAGGCTGTACGCCCAGACGCAGCATCTGCGCAGGGGTAAAGCTGGGCAGGATGTCGGGTGCCAGCAGGGTCGGCAAATCGAGCTGCTCTGCCTGAAAGCGCGCGGGGTACCACACGGGCATGCCGGGTACCCAGCCATGGGCCTTGAAGTAGTTGGCCACGGAGCCAATCGCATCGGCCGGGCTGTTGAACAGGTCAATACGGCCATCGCCATCAAAGTCCACCGCCCACTGTGCCCAGCTGCTGGGCATGAACTGGCCCAGCCCCATGGCCCCGGCGTAGCTGCCGCGCGGGCCGGTGGTGGGCGTGCCTGCCTGGTGCATCATCAGCAGAAACTGCTCCAGCTCGCCGCGGAAGTAGCGCTGGCGCTCGGCCGCACGCGGGTGGGCCTGTGGGAAGTCAAAGGCCAGGGTGCTCAGGCTGTCGAGCACGCGCAGATTGCCCATGTGGCGGCCGTAAATGGTTTCCACACCAATGATGCCGACGATCATGGACGCAGGCACACCGTATTGAGCCTCGGCACGTGCCAGGGTGTCGGCGTTTTCGTTCCAGAAGCGCACACCGGCCTGAATGCGTACGGGGTCGATAAAGCGGCGGCGGTAGTCGCCCCAGTCGCGCGCCGTGGTGCGGGTCTTGGGCGCTGGCGTCATCAGCTTGGGCACTTGCGGCAGAAAGCGCGCCTGTGCCAGCTGTGCCTTGACCCATGCGGGGTCCAGCCCATGGCGCTGCGCCATGTCTTCAGCCCACTGCTGTGCATCCGCCCGCTGGCCATAGGGCGTTTGCATGCTGGTGCGCTTGGTGGCGCTGTTTTGCGAGAAAGCCGGAATGTGAAAGCTACAGCATGCGGCAAGGGCCAGGAGAAGCGAATGGGAAAGCAGGCGTTTCATGAAGTGCGGGGCCAGATCAATGCGCGGTAATGGCGCTGCAATGTGCGCAGACTGGGTGTCTGCGCATCATGTGGTGCGTAGCGCCATTGTTCCATCTGTTGCAGCCACTGTTGCAGTGGGCGCGAATCATCCCCCCATTGTGCTTGGACTGCGCGTGCCAGCGCCTGCAGGCCCAGACTGTCAGCATGGGCAATGCCCGCCTGCGCCAGCCTGCGGCGTGCGCGGTGCATCAGGCGCTGCCAGGGATCGGCGATGTAGTGCTGGCGCCAGCGCTGCAGGCCCAGCCATGCCAGCAACAGGGCCATGCCACATCCCAGTGCGGTGGCCAGGGTTGCTACAAGGTTCTGGCTGAGCCGCAGGCGCTGCAGCAGCTGTGCCTGATCGCCGCGCGTGTAGTTCAGTACCCAGTCATTCCAGCGGTGGTTGATGGCTTCCCACTGTGCACGCAGCTGCTGCATGGCGTCCCAGCCCATGACCCGGCCCGCCGCACCGGTCCAGGCACTCGCCGGTGGGCTCAGGCGCTGCAGCTGCTCGGTGCGGGAGGGGGCCACGGCCGTGGTGGGGTCGATGCGCAGCCAGCCTTCATTGGGGAGCCAGATTTCGGTCCAGGCATGGGCATCGCTCTGGCGCACCGTCCACAGGCCATCGACCGGGTTGCGCTCTCCGCCCTGATAGCCCGTGACCAGTCGTGCAGGAATGCCCGCAGCGCGCATCAGCACGGCAAAGGCAGAGCTGATGTGTTCACAGAAGCCATCGCGCGTATCGAACCAGAAGGCATCGGCCGTGTGCGGGCTGCTGACCACGGTGGGGCTGAGTGTGTAGGTGTAGCCCCCCTGGCGCAGCTGCGTGAGCGCGGCCTGGATGATGGCCATGTCGTCCGCACCGTGCTGTGCGCGCAGCTGCTGTGCCCAGGCCAGGGTGCGCGGGTTGAGGTCTGCAGGCAGCTGCAGGTAGGGCTTGCGCTGCCAGGCAGACAGCTGCTGGCCATAGACAAAATGCAGATGGGCCTGGGCCTGGTAGCGCAGCACATCGGTGATGGGGCGCCAGGCCAGCCATTGCAGATCACTGGTCTGCAGCATGCGCCGCCGTGGCATGTCTGGCTGCTGCAGCGTGGCGTCCAGCGTCAGCAGCCAGCGCTGGTGGTGCGGTTCCAGCGTCAGCTCATAGGGCACGGCCTGGCCCAGACCGGTGGCCTGCTGGCTGGGGCGCATGGGGGCTTCGTCACTGCCTGTCTGCCACTGGCGGCCATCAAAATGGCTGAGCACAGGGCCGCGAAAGTACAGCAGGTGCTGCGGGGGCGTCTGCCCATCGGGCAGTGCAAAGCGCACGCGCAGGGCCACGCTGAAGTCCTGCGCCAGCTCTGCCACCTGCCCGACGGTGATCTGATTGCCCAGCCCGGTTCTGGCCTTGCTTTCCTGCGCAGGCAGGCCCCACAGCGGCCCAAAGCGCGGGAAGCTCAGAAACAGCACCAGCATGACAGGGGCGCCCAGCAGCATCAGCAGCCCGGAGGTGCGCAGCAGCTGCCCCAGGCTCGGGTAGCCCGCAGGCATATGGGCGTTGACCAGCGCGGCCAGCAGCCCCCAGGCCGCCAGCAGCATGGCGCAGGCCATCAGCAGCGATTGCGACTGCAGAAACAGCGTCAGCAGCGTGAAAAAGCCCAGAAAGAAGATCACCATGGCGTCGCGCCGCGCACGGACCTCCAGCGTCTTGAGCACGAGCAGCAGCAAAATCAGCACCACGCCGGCTTCAGGCCCGACGATGGTGCGGTACTGCAGAGCGGTGGCTGCGACGGCCAGCACCAGCAGCGTGTTGAGCAGCCATTTGCGTGGCAGAGCCTGCCCCCGCAGTACCGTGCCCAGCCGCCATGTCAGGATGAGCAGCGCCAGCGCACTGACCCACCACGGCAGAAAAGCCAGATGGGGCAGCAGCACCAGTATCACCACGCCCAGCACCAGCAGGGTGTCACGGGTTTCGCGTGGCATGGTGGTGAGGTATCGCTTCATGATCTATAGCTATCAGGGCAGGTGTATCAAGCGTTGGCGTGGTTTTTTGTTCATATTTTTCTGGTTGTGGCAGCGTGCGTGCCATCCACCGCCAGCGCGGCCAGACAGGTGTGCAAATGTGCGCTGCCTCCGGCGGGTGCAATGCGTTGCCCACTGGGCAGCACCAGTCCCCATGACCATTGCTGCGCATGGGCAAACAGCACCCAGGCAGTGAGCCTTGCAATCTGTGCCTCCGGGTCGCGCAGGCCGGTGGCGCGTGCATCCAGCCACAGCGTGTGGGTGGAGGTGCGGGCGCTGTCGCGCACGACCAGTTCTCCGCTGCCAGAGGCCAGTGCCGTGGCGGCTTTTTTCCAGACCACCTGGCGCATGGCATCGCCGCGCTGGTAGCTGCGTACGCCGTCGAACTCACTGCTGCCGCTGTGCTGCATGGGGGCGCAGCCATGCGCATTGGCTTGCCCAAAGCGAACCGGGGGCATGGGCGTTTCGGGGGCGGGGTAGACCAGCACTCGGTCATCGGGTTGCCAGTAGCTCCACAGCCGGAAGACGCCCAGTGGAAAACGGCTTTCCAGCAGAATCCGGGGCACCTGGTGCCAGCCGCGCAGGTGGGGCACGGAGCCCAGTTCTACGCGCGCAGTCTGACCGGGTGCGACATCGGTATGCGCCCAGGCCAGAGGCCCGTGCAGCCGGTCCAGCGCCAGAGACAGGCCATGGCGCGCCCGCTGTCCTTGGTGGATATGCAGCAGCACGGGAATGTGGGCGCGCTCGCCCTGAAAGACGGGCTGCAGGCTGTCCAGCCGCAGCTGCAGGCCGCGCAGATTGCGGTGCCCCATCCAGAGGCTGGCCAGTGCGCTGCCTGCTATCAGAAAGGTGAGGGCATAGCCCAGATTGAGCTGAAAGTTGATGCTGGCCACCAGCAGCACCATCAGTGTGGCAGCCAGTGCCCAGCCTGCCGCAGAGGGCATCACATAGATATTGCGCTGCTGCAGCGTGTGCAGAGGGTGGGGGCGCTGGCGGCGTGCTGCCCAGTCATGCAGGGTCTGCCGCCAGCGGCTGCGTGTGGGGTGTGGGGCGTGTGGCATCACGGAATGGCGATGGCCTGCAGCATGGCACGCACTTGCTCTACCGTGCCTCGCCCGGCGTTGGCCACGGCATGCAGGCGGTGGGCCATGGTCTGTACAAAGATAGCCTGTACATCGTCGGGCGAGACATAGTCGCGCCCCAGCACCAGCGCATGTGCCTTGGCAGCACGCAGCAGGGCAATGCCTGCACGTGGCGACAGGCCCTGCACAAACCATTGGCCGCTGCGCGAAGCGTCGAGCAGATCCTGGATGTAATGCAGCAGTGCAGGCGCTGCATGGATGTGCAGCACAGCTTGCTGCAGGCTGCGCAGCTCATCGAGTGTGACTTGTGCAGGCAGCGCATCCACCATGCTGCGGTGGCCGTGGTTGGCCAGCAGCTGCAGCTCGGCCTGGCGATCGGGGTAGCCAAGTTTGATGCGCATCAAAAAACGGTCCAGCTGGCTCTCGGGTAGCGGGTAGGTCCCGAGTTGCTCCAGCGGATTCTGTGTCGCAATCACAAAAAACGGCTGAGGCAGGGTGTGGGTCTTGCCTTCGACGGAGACCTGCTTTTCTTCCATGGCTTCCAGCAGCGCACTCTGCGTCTTGGGGCTGGCGCGGTTGATTTCATCGGCCAGCAGCACCTGGGTGAACAGCGGGCCTGGATGAAAGACAAAGCCTTCGCTGCCCCGGTCGTAGACGGACACGCCAGTCAGGTCGCTGGGCATGAGGTCGGAGGTGAATTGCACCCGCGCAAACTGCAGGCCAAAGCTGTGCGCCAGGGCATGTGCCAGCGTGGTTTTTCCCACGCCAGGCAAGTCTTCAATGAGCAGGTGACCGCCTGCCAATAGGCATACGACACAGTCTTGTACTTGCTGTGTTTTGCCAACGAGGACCGTGTTAAGCTGGTTCAGAAGCGAGCGAATGTGGTGCGAATGCATAGACAAAACGTAGACGCTGATAAGCGCTGTGCACTGGATGAATGACGGCGGGTGATGAGCCACGCGGCATCGACAGCAGTGTGAGCGACACCTAAAAAAACAGGGGACAAGAAACGTGGGGAAGACAGGCTATTTTTCTCACCGTGCGTGCTGGCGGCATGAAATGGGACCGGGGCATCCCGAGAGCCCCGAGCGTCTGGACGCCATTGAAGATCGTCTGCTGATGACGGGGGTGTTTGATGGTGTGGAACGCATGGAAGCACCTCAGGCTGCGATAGGGGATGTGGAACTGGCGCACGACCGCATGCATGTGGCAGCGCTGCGTGGGCTCACGGACCGGCTGGTGGAAGAGCAGGCGGCAGGTGGCCCTGAATATACGCAGATCGATACCGATACCGCCATCAATGCACACACGCTGACTGCTGCGCTGCATGCGGCCGGTGCAGCCGTGGCAGCGACCGATGCAGTGCTCGATGGCACGCTGGAAAATGCTTTCTGCGCCATTCGCCCCCCCGGTCACCATGCCACGCGCAACAAGGCCATGGGATTTTGTTTTTTCAACAACGTTGCCATTGCTGCCCTGCATGCGCTGCAGCGCCGCCATCTTAAGCGCGTGGCGATTGTGGACTTTGACGTACACCATGGCAATGGCACGGAAGACATTCTGGCCGGTGACGACCGCGTGCTGATGGTGAGCTTTTTTCAGCACCCCTTCTACCCATTCAGCGGAGACAAGGACCCGGCTTCCAACATGCTCAATACTCCGGTGTCGGCCTATACCAAGGGTATGGACATCCGTGAGCTGGTCGAGATGCTGTGGATTCCGCGACTGGAAGCCTTCAAGCCCGAGATGATTTTCATCAGCGCCGGTTTTGATGCCCACCGCGATGACGACATGGGGCAGCTCAACCTGACCGAGAACGACTATATCTGGCTGACCGAGCGCATCAAGGATGTGGCGCGTCGCTTCTGTCACGGACGTGTCGTGTCCTGTCTGGAAGGCGGCTACATGATGGGGCCTCTGTCGCGCAGTGTGGAGGCACATCTTCGCGTACTTGCTGATCTGTAAATCATGAGTGACATCTTGCTGCAAAGCCGTGACGCACGTGGTGTGGTCACGCTGACCCTGAATGATCCCGCCCGCTTTAACGCGCTGGGGCAGGAGATGCTGCAGGCCCTGCAGCATGCGCTGGACACCCTGGCGCTGGATGAGCAGCTGCGTGCGGTGGTGCTGGCTGCCCATGGCAAGGCCTTCTGTGCCGGGCACAACCTCAAGGACATGGCTGCACACCCCGAACTGAGCTACTACCAGCAACTGTTTGCACAGTGCTCGCGCATGATGCTGAGCATTACGCGCCTGCCCGTGCCGGTGATTGCGCGTGTGCAGGGCATTGCCACGGCAGCAGGCTGCCAGCTGGTGGCGCAGTGCGATCTGGCGGTGGCCAGTACCGAGGCACGTTTTGCCACCAGTGGCATCAACTATGGCCTTTTCTGTGCGACGCCCAGCGTGCCGCTGGTGCGCAACGTGCCCTTCAAGCACGCCATGGAGATGCTGCTCACGGGCGACTTCATCGGTGCACCAGAAGCGCAGGCACGTGGCTTGATCAACCGTGACGTGCCGCCAGAGCAGCTCGATGCGCAGGTGGAACAGCTGCTGCAGTCCATCGTGCAAAAGCCAGCAACGGCTGTGCGCATGGGTAAGGCCTTGATGTACCGCCAGCGTGAACTGGGGCTGGATGCAGCTTATGCGCTGGCTGGTGAAACCATGGCCTGCAACATGATGGATGCCGATGCCCAGGAAGGTGCACAGGCTTTTGCGCAAAAGCGTCAGCCGCACTGGCGCGGTGCAATCTGATGACTAGGGAATCTACCTAGTTCGCGTGAAATAACTCTGTTTGCAAGACGATGCGTGCATAAAATGGCACGATCGTTCTTTTTTGAGTTGCTGCATTGGTTCGCACTGTACAGTTTTTTGTTGCAGTGCCACATAGAATGCATGCCAATTTACGTCAACGTCAATTTCAACCATTTGCAATCTCACCGATTCCCAAGGAGCTGCAGCATGAAGGTACTGGTCCCAGTCAAGCGCGTGGTGGACTACAACGTCAAAGTCCGCGTGAAGTCCGACGGCACAGGCGTGGACATCGCCAACGTCAAGATGAGCATGAACCCCTTTGACGAGATTGCCGTCGAAGAAGC
>NZ_VZOT01000016.1 GCF_008801935.1 Comamonas kerstersii | reverse complement strand
CGACTGTGTTTGTTCCTGGCAGTGTTGGCTCCCATCCCCACCTTCCCCCAGGGGGGGAAGGAGAACCCGCCCCTCACCCTGACCCTCTCCCGTAAACGGGAGAGGGAAAAAGAATTCCCTCCCCCACTGGGGGAGGGTTAGGGAGGGGGCCAGCCTGACGCCTGATTGAGCGACTGTGTTTGTTCCAGGCAGTGTTGGCCCCCATCCCCGCCTTCCCCCAGGGGGGAAGGAGAACTCCCCTCACCCTGACCCTCTCCCATAAATGGGAGAGGGAATAGCAAAGGCTCAGCGCATGGGGTTTTACTCCCTCTCCCACTTGTGGGAGAGGGCTGGGGTGAGGGTAGCTACTGCTGCATCACTCCCAGCACCACCGCTGCCACGACCAGCGCACACAGCACCGCAAAGAAAATCTTCACCCAGCTATACGGCCGCTCGCCCGCAATCTGGCCGGTGTAGCCGTTGGCAATAATCTGGTAGTGCTTGCGCCCATAGGTGTAGCCCACCACCCACACAGGCACCAGCACATGCTTGAAGGTGCGGCCCGCATACTCGCGCTGCACGCGCAGGTTGCGGTAGGTGTCACCGGGTACCTGGCGCGCGCACATGGCTTGCACCTGGGCATCCATATCCTGCTCATTGTGCTTGGCGGCCTTGTGCAGATCGACCTGGTAGCGCTCTACCGTCCAGCCGCGTACAAACTCGGGCGTATAGGGTTTCAGGTCTGTGGTGGTGGGAAAGGGTTCTACCTCGCGCAGCAGCTTGGGGTGCACGCCCACCGTGCCTGGCACCAGCTCATCATCAAAAAAGTGGCGCAGATGGCCTGCGGCGGGTTGCCAGCGCACATGGCGCACCTGCCGTGTCTGCGTGTTGCCATTGGCATCGCGATAAGTCTCGGTGGTGTAGTAGTAATAACCGGCTTCGGCCCACCACTGGGCGCTGACATGGGCGTCAAACGTCCAGTAGGGCAGGTACACGCCATGCAGCGTATCGGTCAGGGCGGCGTGCTTGAGCTTGTTCGGTGCAAACCAGCGCGAGCCATACCACTGGCGAATGTGGTCGCGGATCTGTCCATCGCTGATTTTGAAGGGCAAGATGCTTTGCGGCGTGATGGCGTCATTGCGCTCCTCATGGGCCACGATGGATGGTGAGCCACAGAAGTCGCAGCGCTGCGCCACGCGCCCGTCCATAAAAACGGAAATGGCGTGGCAGCTCTGGCATTGGGCTTCATAGCGCTGGCTGCCCCAGCCGCGGCCTGTGGCCGGGTTGCGCAGGGCTTCCGCCAGGTCTTGCTCTACTACCTCCTGCCCCAGTTCCTCGCGCACCTCATCGCTCCACGGCACCACCGTGCCGCAGTACGGGCATTTGAGCGACTGGGCCTTGGCATTCCATTCCAGATTTGCGCCGCACTCCGGACAGGGGTGCTTGCGCACCATGGAGGGTTTGGGAGCGTCAGGGGCTGGTTGATAGGCAGCAGAGTCAGTCACAAGCAGTGAAATGGTGAAACAGGCAAGAGGTGGGATTTTTACACCCTCACCCTAACCCTCTCCCGTAAACGGGAGAGGGGAAAAGAATTCCCTCCCCCACTGGGGGAGGGTTAGGGTAGGGGCCAGCCTGATGCCTGATTGAGAGACTGTGTTTGTTCCAGGCGGTGTTGGCCCCCATCCCTGCATTTCCCCAGAGGGGGAAGGAGAACACCCCCTCACCCTAACCCTCTCCCGTAAACGGGAGAGGGAAAAAGAATTCCCTCCCCCACTGGGGGAGGGTTAGGGTGGGGGCCAGCCTGACGCCTGGTTGAGAGACTGTGTTTGTTCCGGGCGGTGTTGGCCCCCATCCCTGCCTTCCCCCAGAGGGGGAAGGAGCCCCCTCTCACCCCCTCAAAAACGCATCCAGCGCCGCCTGCGCAATGCGCCAGTTGGCGCCAATCTTGCGGCCTTTCAGGTTGCCAGCTTCCAGCTCTGCCAGTACATCGGCCACATCCACTCCTAGCAGCTGGGCGGCTTGCTCTGGGGTGTAGACCTGCAGGCCAGCAGCCGGTGCAGGTGCCTGTGCCGCCTGCGCGGCAGCGGGAGAAAACGCATCGTGTGCCACCTGTGCGCCAAAGGCTGGTTGCCCTGCAGCAGGCTGCTGCATCTGCTTCATCATCTCCTGCGCCATGCCAAAGCCCATGGCCATGGTGGCGGGAATGGTGGCAGCAGCTGCACCTTCGCCGCCATTGGCCATGGCCTGGCCCATCTGGTATTTCACATAGTCGTTCAGATTGCCAATGGCGCTCATGCTGGAGCGCTTGTCGATGGCCTGCTCCACCTCGGGCGGCACAGAGACGTTCTCCAGTACAAAGCTGGTCACTTCCAGACCGTACTTGTCCACCATCGCCGGGTTGATGATCTGTACCAGCGCATTACCCAAATCGCCATAGCGCGTGGCCACATCCAGCACGGGCACCTGCGCCTTGGCCAGTGCTTCGGTAAACACGCTCACGATGCGCGAGCGCATGGTGTCGGCAAACTCGTCGATGCGGAAGTTCTGGTCCGTGCCAGCCACTTCCTTCAGGAACTTGGCGGGCTCCACAATGCGGAAGTCATACGTACCAAAAGCGCGGATGCGCACCACGCCAAAGTCCTTGTCGCGCATGAGCACGGGGTTGGATGTGCCCCACTTGTTGCCCGTAAACAGGCGCGTGTTGATGTAGTAGACATCGCACTTGAAGGGCGACTGAAAACCGTACTTCCAGCCGAGGATGGTGGAGAGCACCGGCACGTTCTCTGTGCTGAGCGTGTGCTTGCCGGGGCCAAACAGGTCGGCATACTGGCCTGCGGCCACAAACTGCACCTGCTGCGATTCGCGCACGATCAGCTGTGCGCCGTTCTTGATCTCCTTGTCCTCATCGGGCCAGCGGTAAGACAGGGTGTCGCGCGAGTCATCCGTCCACTCGATGACTTCAATCAGCTGGTTCTTGATGATGTTGAACAGGTTCATGCCAATGTCCTCGCAGGTGGTGGTTCAAAAAGCTGCAAAGCATTGTAGGGTGCTGCGGATTGCAAAAAGATGAGCGACTGGCGCTTGCAATTCAAGTATTTCAGGCCAAAAAGATATTGAAATCAAAGCAAATCAAGCGCTAACAGCTCACTTTTTGAGAGGTAAGTCTGGGTGGGCTTCACTGACACACCAACAGCTACAGAAACTTGGCAGCAACACGCCTAGAATCGTTACCTTATGCGCCCGTGCGCGGCATCAGCCGTGCCTGCAAGTTGCCGGGCCTTTCTGAACACCCATAACGACCGCCTGCGTAGGCCAATGGCCTGTGCGGCACAGACACCGCTAACGTCATGCTGAGCTTCCAACAAATCATTCTGAAACTGCAGTCCTACTGGGCCGAACACGGCTGTGCATTGCTCCAGCCCTATGACATGGAAGTAGGCGCAGGCACATCGCACACCGCCACCTTCCTGCGTGCCATTGGCCCTGAGCCATGGAAGGCCGCCTACGTGCAGCCCAGCCGCCGCCCCAAGGATGGCCGCTATGGCGAGAACCCCAACCGCCTGCAGCACTACTACCAGTTCCAGGTGGTGCTCAAGCCCGCGCCTGACAACATTCTGGAGCTGTACCTGGGCTCGCTGGAAGCGCTGGGCTTTGACCTGAAGAAAAACGACATCCGCTTTGTGGAAGACGACTGGGAAAACCCAACCCTTGGCGCATGGGGCCTGGGCTGGGAGGTGTGGCTTAACGGCATGGAAGTGACCCAGTTCACCTACTTCCAGCAAGTAGCAGGTATCGACTGCAAGCCCGCGACCGGTGAGATCACCTACGGCCTGGAACGCCTGGCCATGTATCTGCAGGGCAAGGAATCGGTGTACGACCTGGTCTATACCGATGGCCTGACCTATGGCGACGTGTTCCACCAGAACGAAGTGGAACAGTCCACCTACAACTTTGAACACTCCAACGCCGACTTCCTGTTCAGCGCCTTTGCCGCGCACGAAGACACCGCCAACAAGCTGATGCAAGCACAGCTTGCTCTGCCTGCGTATGAGCAAGTGCTCAAGGCCGCCCACACCTTTAACCTGCTGGACGCCCGCGGCGCCATCTCGGTGACCGAGCGCGCCGCCTACATCGGCCGCATCCGCAACCTGGCCCGCGCCGTGGGCAAGAGCTATCTGGACAGCCGCGCACGCCTGGGCTTCCCCATGGCCCCCAAGGCCCATGCCGAAGAAGTGCTGGCCGAACTGGCCAAGGCCGCCGAGCAGCAAGCCAAGAAGGCCGCTTGATCCGAAACCTCCCTCCCCCGCTGGGAGAGGGCAGGGCCAGCTAGAGAAAGACACCGCATGCAGTGCTTTGTGACCAAGACAGTGCCGTACATCTACTCCCTCCCCCGCTGGGAGAGGGCAGGGTCAGCTAGATAAAGACACCGCATGCAGTGCTTTATGACCAAGACAGTGCCGCACATCTACTCCCTCCCCCGCTGGGGGAGGGCAGGGGTGGGGGCCAGCCTGTCAGTGGCCGGTACCAGCCATTACCATCTGCCGTATTCACTCCCTCTCCCGCTTGCGGGAGAGGGCCGGGGTGAGGGTGAGGACTCTCCCACCAAAATTTATGCAACAAATTCGCCCCTGACGCCCACCACACAAGCGCCAGCAGCTATCAAAAAATTACCATGAACGCACAAAACCTCCTCGTTGAACTGTTTGTTGAAGAACTGCCCCCCAAGGCCCTGAAAAAACTCGGCGATGCCTTTGCGGGCGTGCTGTTTGACCAGCTCAAGGCCCAGGGCCTGCTGGCATCCAGCGAATCACGTGTGACGGCCTACGCCTCGCCCCGCCGCCTGGCGGCACACATCACCGAAGTGCTGCCCCAGGCCGAAGACAAGGCCGTATCGCAAAAGCTGATGCCTGTGTCCGTAGGCCTGGATGCGGAAGGCAAGCCCACTCCCGCACTGCTCAAAAAGCTGGCTGCACTGGGTGCCGACGAATCTGCCGTTGCAGGCCTGACCCGCCAGGGTGAAGGCAAGGCCGAAGCGCTGTACTACGCATCCACCGTCAAGGGGGTGGTGCTGGCCGATGGCGTGCAAAAGGCACTGGACGAAGCCATTGCCAAGCTGCCTATCCCCAAGGTCATGCGCTACCAGTTGCAGGATGGCTGGACCAGCGTGCACTTTGTGCGCCCCGCCCACGGTCTGGTCGTCATGCATGGCACCCAGGTGCTGATCGGCGTGAAGGCACTGGGCCTGACTGCAGGCAACACCACCCATGGCCACCGCTTTGAAGCCAAGGCAGAGCCCGTAGTGATCCAGAGCGCAGACAGCTATGCCGAACAGCTGCGTGAAGAAGGCGCAGTGATTGCCAGCTTTGCCGAGCGCCGTGCTGACATCGCGCGCCAGCTGCAGGCAGCGGCTGAACGCATTGGCGGCGGCGTGCGCCCCATTGAAGACGAAGCCCTGCTGGATGAAGTCACCGCCCTGGTCGAGCGCCCTAATGTGCTGGTCTGCGAATTTGAAAAAGAATTCCTGGCTGTGCCGCAGGAGTGCCTGATTCTGACCATGAAGGCCAACCAGAAGTACTTCCCCCTGCTGGACGCCAACGGCAAGCTGACCCACCAGTTCCTCATCGTCAGCAATATCAGCCCCGCAGACCCATCGGCCGTGATCGGCGGTAACGAGCGCGTGGTGCGCCCCCGTCTGGCTGATGCCAAGTTCTTCTTTGACCAGGACCGCAAAAAGACGCTGGAAAGCCGTGTGGAAGGTCTGGGCAAGGTGGTCTACCACAACAAGCTGGGCACGCAAGGCGAGCGTGTAGAGCGCGTGCGCGCCATTGCCAAGGCCATTGCACAGCAACTGGGCGATGCACAGCTGGTGGCACAGGCTGATCTGGCCGCCAAGCTGGCCAAGACCGACCTGGTGACCGACATGGTCGGTGAGTTCCCCGAGCTGCAAGGCATCATGGGCCGCTACTACGCGCTGAATGACGGTCTGGATGAAGCTGTTGCAGACGCTATTGAAGACCACTACAAGCCCCGCTTTGCCGGTGACGAACTGCCCCGTGGCGATGCAGGCGTGGCGGTGGCGCTGGCCGACAAGCTGGAAACGCTGGTCGGTATGTTCGGCATTGGCAACCTGCCCACGGGCGACCGAGACCCCTTCGCCCTGCGCCGCCATGCGCTGGGTGTGATCCGCATGCTGGTCGAAAAGAACCTGCCGCTGGAACTGCACGCCCTGCTCCAAAGCGCTGTGCCAGCCTTTGGCGACAAGATCACTGACGCCACGGCCCAGCTGGAAGACTTCTTCTTTGACCGCCTGTCCGTCAGCCTGCGCGAGCAAGGCTATACCGCTCAGGAAGTGGAAGCCGTGCTGGCTCTGCGCCCACAGCGCCTGTCGGATGTGCAAAAGCGTCTGGAAGCCGTGCGCGCCTTTGCCGCCCTGCCAGAAGCGCAAGCGCTGGCTGCTGCGAATAAGCGTGTAAGCAATATCCTGAAAAAGGCCGAAGGCGATATTCAGGCACAGGTCAATGAAGCGCTGCTGGTGGAGCAGGCAGAAAAAGATTTGTATGCCGCGCTGCAATCTGTGGCCCCCAAGGCGCAGCAGCAATTTGAATCAGGCGACTACAAGGCCAGCCTGCAAACTTTGGCAGCATTGCGTACACCTGTGGATGCTTTCTTTGAGCATGTGATGGTGAATGCCGAAGATGCGGCTTTGAAGGCCAACCGCCTGGGCTTGCTGGCTACGCTGCATGCTGCGATGAATCGGGTGGCAGATTTGGCGAAGTTGGTTGCCTAAAGATTCACAGGTCAGCTATTTATTTAAGTTGACCTGTGAATATTGCAAGATGAAAAAAACAGATAGTTTAAAGTCAAGCGTCATTGCATTGGCTGTTGTTCAGGCAAGTAATTACATTTTGCCTTTGGTTTCCGTGCCTTATTTGGCAAGAATTTTAGGGGTGGAAAATTTTGGAAAGGTGATTTTTGCGCAAGCATTTATGATGTATTTTATATTGCTTGTTGAATATGGGTTTTCTTGGAGTGGTACTCGTAAAGTTGCTGCTAGTCGAAATGATCGAAGGCAACTTGGGAAAATTTTTATCAATGTCTTCTGCTCACAATGGCTTCTTGTTATTTTTAGTGCTTTTGCCTGCAGCGGCTTGGTTTTTTTGTTTGACAACTTAAGAGTAGATGCGCATTTTTATGCGCTGGCTTTTTTGTCAGTTTTTGGGAGTGCTTTGTTCCCTTTGTGGTTCCTTCAGGGAATTGAAAAAATGCGTATGGCGGCATTTTTTCAATTTTTTGGGAAATTTTTTGGATTGATTTTATTGTTTTTGGTGGTAAAAAATAGTTCAGATGTAGAGTGGGCTATATTTTCAAGTTCTATATCTACTGTATTGGTTGGAATTTTTTCTTTGATTTTTATTTTTAGAGGGGATTTTTTTTATTTTTGTAAACCTAGTCTTTATGGTGTTGTGAAGGAGTTGAAAGAAGGTTGGGTATTATTTACATCACGCGTCTATATTAGTTCATACGCAATATTGATGCCTTTGGTATTGGGTTGGATGATGGGGCCAGTTGCTCTTGCTTGCTACAACGTGGCAGACAAGCTTCGATCAGGTGCACAAAGTTTAATTAATCCTATCACACAGGCATTTTTTCCGAGAATAAGTTTTCTCATGGAGAATAACAAAGATGCAATTCTTCCGTTATTGAGAAAGAGTGCGATAGGTATTTTTTTTGTGTCACTGGTAGCAAGCTTTTTGTTGTACTTTTTTGCGGAAGATTTGATAAAAATTATTGCTGGCTCTGGATATGAGCAGGCTGTTGTTGTATTGCAATGGATGTCGCCTATTCCTTTTTTTGTGGGGGTGTCTAACTTGCTAGGTGTTCAAATAATGATACCATTGGGCATGGGTCGTGAATTTAATCGATCATTTATGTTTGCTGCACTGTTATGCTTGGCGATGATGTGGCCAATGATAGATATTGCCGCTGAAAAAGGGGCTGCTATCACACTCTTGATAACTGAATTTTTTGGTTGTGCGTTAATATCTTTCTATTTGTGGCGAAGATTTCATGGGAAGATTTTATCTGGGGAATAGTTTTTGAAAGGTTGTTGTGGCTCAAAAAATTGCGTTAATTACAGGTGTTACTGGCCAAGACGGCTCTTACCTGGCTGAGTTTCTGCTGGAAAAAGGCTATGAGGTTCACGGTATCAAACGCCGTGCTTCTTTGTTCAATACCCAGCGTGTGGATCATATTTACCAAGATCCGCATATTGAAAATAAAAACTTTATTCTGCACTATGGTGATTTGACGGATTCTTCGAACCTCACACGCATCCTGCAAGAGGTGCAGCCTGATGAGGTCTACAACCTGGGCGCTCAGTCGCATGTGGCCGTGAGTTTTGAGTCGCCCGAATACACCGCAGACGTAGATGCAATGGGAACATTGCGTTTGCTGGAAGCGATTCGCCTGCTTGGGCTGGAAAAGAAAACCCGCTTTTACCAGGCCAGCACCAGTGAACTGTTTGGCTTGGTACAGGAAGTACCGCAAAAAGAAACCACGCCCTTCTACCCACGCTCACCCTACGCAGTAGCCAAGCTGTATGCCTACTGGATTACGGTGAATTACCGTGAAAGCTATGGCATGTTTGCCTGCAATGGCACCTTGTTTAACCACGAAAGCCCCCGCCGTGGTGAAACCTTTGTCACCCGCAAGATCACCCGCGGCCTAGCGAATATTGCGCAGGGGCTGGATACCTGCTTGTACATGGGCAATATTGATGCTCTGCGTGACTGGGGCCATGCCAAAGACTATGTACGCATGATGTGGTTGATGCTGCAGCAAGACCAGCCGCAAGACTTTGTGATTGCCACCGGCGTCCAGCACAGCGTGCGCACCTTTATTGAATGGTCTGCCGCAGAGCTGGGCATCAAGCTACGCTTTGAAGGTAAAGGCATTGATGAAGTGGGCATTGTGGAATCGGTGTCGGGAGACAAAGCCCCTGCCGTCAAGCCAGGCGATGTACTGGTTCGTATTGACCCACGTTACTTCCGCCCTGCTGAAGTGGAAACCCTGCTGGGCGACCCAGCCAAGGCCAAGCGCGAACTGGGCTGGGTGCCACAGATTACGGTACAGGAAATGTGCGCTGAGATGGTGCGTGAGGACCTGAAAGTTGCCAAGCGCCATGCCTTGCTGAAGGCACACGGCTATGAAGTACCGGTGAGCATGGAGTAAGCCATGAAAAAACGTGTGTTTGTGGCCGGGCATAACGGCATGGTGGGCTCTGCACTGGTACGAGCGCTGCAGCGCGATGGCAATGTGGAACCGGTGACCCGCAACCGTGCAGAGCTGGATTTGACCAATCAGGCTGCAGTGCAGCGCTTTCTGGCGGAAGAGCGTGTGGATCAGGTGTATCTGGCTGCTGCCAAGGTTGGTGGCATTCATGCCAACAACACCTACCCTGCAGAGTTTTTGTATGAAAACTTGATGATTCAGGCCAACGTCATCCATGCAGCCCACATGGCTGGTGTGCAGCAGTTGCTGTTTCTGGGGTCATCATGCATTTACCCCAAGCTGGCGCCGCAGCCTATGCGTGAAGATGCCTTGCTCACAGGCACGCTGGAGCCCACCAATGAGCCCTATGCCATTGCCAAGATTGCAGGCATCAAGCTGTGCGAAAGCTACAACCGTCAGTATGGGCGCGATTACCGCAGCGTCATGCCCACCAATTTGTACGGCCCCGGTGACAACTTTCACCCAGAAAACAGCCACGTTATTCCTGCCATGATGCGCCGTTTTCATGAAGCCAAGCTGGCGAATGCCAGCGAAGTTGTGGTTTGGGGCAGTGGTAAACCCATGCGAGAGTTTTTGCATGTGGATGACATGGCCGCAGCCTGCATGCATGTGGTGAATCTGGCACCTGAGGTTTACCAGGCACATACCCAGCCCATGCTTTCACATATCAATGTCGGAACCGGCACGGATTGCAGCATCGCCGAACTGGCACAGACCATGAAAAAAGTAGTGGGTTTTGCTGGAGCGCTGAAGTTTGACAGCAGTAAGCCGGATGGCACACCCCGTAAGCTCATGGACGTGTCACGCCTGAAGGCGCTAGGCTGGCAATACAGCATTACGCTGGAAGATGGCCTGCGCAGCACCTACGAGTGGTTTTTGCAGCACCAAGATAAGGCACGCATGTAAATGCTTTTGCCGGTCCATGAGTTTGCGCAAGTCATAGACAGAACACCTTTGGTGTCCCTAGATCTTCTGGTGGAAAACGGCCAAGGCGAGTTTCTGCTGGGGTTGCGCACCAACCGCCCAGCCCAAGGTTTCTGGTTTGTGCCGGGTGGCAGAGTGCGCAAAGGTGAAACCTTGGCACAGGCATTTGAACGTCTGACGCTGGCTGAGCTGGGGCAAGCGTTCAGCTTGCAGGATGCAGCGCATCAAGGCCTGTTCGAGCACTTTTACAGCGACAATGTGTTCGCTGATGACCCCGCTTACGCGCATATCAGCACGCACTATGTGGTCAATGCCTTCAAGCTCGAGATAGGCTTAGACGACGTACTTCCGCTAAGCCAGCACAGTGCCTGGCGCTGGTGCACACCTGAGCAACTGCTGCATGATCCGCAAGTACACGAACATACAAAATGGTATTTCCAATGATTCCCGTCATCATGGCCGGAGGCTCTGGTACACGTCTCTGGCCCTTGTCACGCACCGCCTATCCCAAGCAGTTTTTGGCATTGCATGGTCAGCACACCTTGCTGCAGGAAACTCTGGCCAGGCTGAACGGGCTGGAGGTTACACGCCCCATCGTGATCTGCAACGAAGAGCACCGCTTTCTGGTGGCTGAACAACTACGCCAGCAGGCACAGAGCGCAGACATCTTGCTGGAACCCGTAGGGCGCAACACAGCTCCTGCCATTGCACTTGCAGCCTTGCACGCCATGCAAAACACTCAAGCAGAACAACCACCAGTTCTGCTGGTGTTGGCTGCAGATCATGTCATTCAGGATGGGGCTGCTTTCCAGCAGGCCGTGCGTACTTTGCGGCCACAAGTCGAAGCTGGTGGATTTGGTACTTTGGGCATTGTGCCCACAGCGCCTGCGACCGGTTATGGCTATATCCGCATGGCGCATGAAATACAAAGCGGCATTCGTCAGGTGCAGGAGTTCGTAGAAAAACCCTCTGCTGCGACAGCACAACAGTATCTGGATAGCGGCAATTATTTATGGAACAGTGGCATTTTCATGCTGCGCGCCGATCGCTATCTGGAAGCACTCAAGCAGTACCAGCCTGAAATGCTGCAAGCCTGCGAAAAGGCAATGGCGGCAACTAAAGCTGATCAGGATTTTGTTCGTATTGATGCACAGGCCTTTGCTGCCTGCCCTGATAACTCCATTGACTACGCATTGATGGAACCCCTTTGTAGCCAGACTGATAACCCTGTAGTAGTGACACCGCTGGATGCAGGCTGGAGCGATGTAGGTAGCTGGACTACGCTGTGGGAAATCAGTGAAAAAGATAATAACGGCAACGTTATCAACACAGGCGAAAAAATATCTGACAACGATGTCATTTTGCAAGATAGCCAAAATTGTTTGGTATCAGCCCATAGCAAGCTAGTGACGGTATTGGGTGTAGAAAATCTGGTTATCGTAGATACTGACGATGCCCTGCTCGTTGCCGAAAAGTCACGTGTACAGGATATTAAAAATATCGTTGCCAAGCTGAAAAAATCAGGTCGGAAAGAGCATGAAAATCATCGACTCGTCTATCGTCCATGGGGCAAATATGACTCCATTGATAGCGGTCATCGTTATCAGGTCAAACGTATTACAGTAAAACCTGGCGCTAAACTTTCTCTGCAAATGCACCACCATCGTGCAGAGCATTGGGTTGTTGTATCTGGCACCGCCAAAGTAACAAATGGCGAGAAGACTTTTTTGGTAACAGAAAATCAATCTACTTATATCCCGATTGGGCAGGTGCATTGCCTGGAGAACCCCGGTGTGATTCCTTTGGAGATGATTGAGGTACAGTCTGGGACGTATTTGGGTGAGGATGATATTGTGAGGCTCAAAGACCAATATGGACGAGTTTGATGTCCTATAAGATATAAGAGGTTGATTTTGAAGTTAAGTGTTATTACCGCAACATATAATGCTGTTGAGCATTTGCCAAAACTCATTGAGAGTTTGCGTAATCAAGAAGACAAAGATTTTGAATGGGTTGTCGCAGATGGGGCATCTACGGATGGTACTTTGGAGTTGCTGCAATCCATTACTGATTTGAATATAAAAATATCAAGTCAAGAAGATTTTGGTATTTATGATGCTTTGAATCGAGCTATTAAGATTTCGAGTGGTGAGTTTTATTTGGTTGTAGGGGCGGATGATTTTCTGTATCCAAATGCTATTAAGAATTATAAATCGGAAATTAGCGGAAATTTTGATATTGTAACGGCTTCTATAAAATGTGGGAGCAAAATTTATTTTGCTGGATGTCGAGGAAGAAGCTGGTTTTCAGGAATGGCGGAATATGTATCATCACATGCTGTTGGTGCTATTTATAGAAGAAGCTTGCACGATAAATTTGGTTTTTATTCAAGAAAATTTCCAATAGCTGCAGATCAGTTGTTTACATTAAAAGCAATTCGCGGAGGTGCCAATGTTAAAATAATTAAAAAGGAAGTTGGTTTTTTTAATGATTCTGGTGTTAGTAGTGTTGATGTTTTAGGTACTCTTACTGAGTTATATAGGATTCAGCTAGTTTTAGGGCAAAATAAGTGTGTTCAAACATTATTATTTATTCTAAGATTGCTTAAAAATTATAAAAAATTATAGAATCCAGAACTTGGGTCTGTTGAAATTTGCAAAGTGCTTGCTTCCGATTGGGCACAATTGAAGCGTGGGTAATCTCCCCTTAAACCATCGCTCTGAGAAGTAGAGCTATGTTGCCATGGCAAGCCGCTGTTTTGGGGGGGGGGCAACGTTGATTCACTCACACCCGTTTGCAACGACACCTGCTGCAAGGAGGCACTCTCGGGAGGCCGCAACTTCGCCACCACGCTATCTTTGAAGGCTTGTCCGTATCTCGCCACTTGTTCCTCTGTTCGTTTCGCCCCTGTTCATTCGATTTCTATCGAGGCGACAACTATTCTGACTCAGGGGGGGGCCAGAAAGGATCGAAAGCATCACGCAAAAAATACGTCTAGCGGCATAAATGAGGCGACAACTATCTTGACATGTACCGCACTCTCGGGAGGCAGTAACTTTGCCACCACGTTGTCTTTGAATGCTTGTCCGTATCTCGCCACTTGTTCCTCTGTTCGTTTCGCCCCTGTTCATTCGACTTCTATCGAAGCGACAACTATTCTGACTCAGGGGGATACAGGGGATTACCGTTTTAAATTTGATTTACGAAAAAGCGCCGTTTAACTGCCAAAAAAAGTGAAAAGGATTAAATGGACTATATCCAGTGTTATCCAAATAAAAGTGCCTAAATTTAATAATGAAAAATATTAAAGATAAAATTAAAAATAAAAATTTTTGTAAATTTTTACTTGTTGAATCAGGGTAGCAATATATTATTAATATAATTTGTGTCCATACGACAATTTGCATTAGTCTGAGGCCTGCGTAACTATATAAAGATAAATAATAAAAACAAAATAAAAATAAAGAAGATGTAAAAATCTGAGGCCAAGAGAAAAATAATGATTTTCTGAGGAATATTATAGAATGAGACGATAGAATTAATCCGATTAAAACTAGTGATAGTCCAGATATAGAATTTGGTGACTCATATTCTGAGTATAGATTGAATTTTTCAAGTAAATGATTTGATGATAATCCTAAAAATATTGTGGATATAAAGGCGATTGCAAAAAATCCTCTGAAGTTTAATTTTTTAGTCAATATTATTATAAGTATTAATATGCTGCTAATGTGAAAACCAATAGACAGTATAAAAAATATTGTGAACTTTAAAAAACTTCTTTGAATAAAAAAGTCGATCGCTATTTTTATCAGGCAAAAAGATATTCCGTATCTAATGCCATTCATAGCGCTGTCAAAAAAAAATAATGGGAAAATTAAAGTGCAAGAAATGAGTCTATTGGTGAAATTTTTTGAAAATGCTTTGTAGTATAAAAAGCAATAAAATGCAGTTAAAGCTAATAGCGTTGAATGGGGGGTTGGTGAAAGAAAGCCTAATAGCTTTGCGGTTATGTAGAAAATGGGCTCAATATTGATCGATTCTAGTCTTAGGTCATATTCTATTATTTTTGAAATAATAGAGTTGTATGCGTGCGTGTCTGTTCCTACGTATCCTCTGAGTGTTGAAATAAAAAATGCTGGGAATAAGCAGAAAAAGAATATTAGTTTTGATTTTTTTCTCCCTTGGAAGAAGATGTAAAGTAAAGAGGATAAATATGAAACTATATAGGGTAACATTTTAATTGCAGTGTTTAATTTATTTTGCTGATATTTTGCTGATATTTTGCTGCTATTTTGCTGCTATTTTTTTGTATTTTTTTAAATATTATTTTGAATTACTGATTGTTTTGTCGATATGATAATTTTTGAAGATTTTATTTAGTTGAGTTTAAAATTAACCTTTTTGTGTACTTTAGGTAAGATAGAGTTGATGCTAATATAAAAGTAGGTGTAGAGATGAATTTTTCGTTAAGCAATGACTTATAATTTCCAATTTCATGTTTTTGCATCTCAGATAAATTGGCGCTAAGGCCGCCGCTTCCGTAAAATGGTTTGTGAACAAAAGCTAAAATTTGGTTGCAAAAATAACATTGATAGTTATTGTGAATAATTTGAAGCCATAGTAAGTAATCTTCAGAATAACGCTGATTTTTTTTAAATCTTATTGGAATGCTTCTTTTTAGCATTACTGATGGTGTTGGAAATTTATTCTTTAAAAGAAGATGTGTTTTGGAAATTTTTCTAAAAAAAACTTCTTTGTGATTAATTATTTTTTTCTCTGAGTACAGCTCCATTGCATGCCCTGATAGATCGGCATGGGGGTTATTTAACATAAAAGATAATTGTAATTCAATTTTTCTATGATGCCAGGTATCATCAGCATCTAAAAATGCTATATAATTTGTCTTTGCGTGATCCCAGCCAATATTTCTCGCGTTGGCTGCGCCGTAATTTTCTTTTAATTCAATCAATGTTATTTTTTGTGAATTATTTTCTTCTTGAATTTTTTTTACATTTTCAATTGTTTTGTCCTTGCTTTTGTCATCAATAATTATTATTTCTTTTGGTTTAACGCTTTGATTTAAAATGGATTGAATTGCTCTATTAATGGTTTTTTCATTATTAAAGCAGGGTACTATTACGGATATTTGATTATTCATAAAGGATGATTTCTTTTAGTTTTTGATTTTGTTTTTTGCTATCGAAATTTTTTGAGCAAAGTATTCTGCTTTTATCTCCGAATTGTATAATTTTTTCTTTATTTTCGATAAAAAATAGAAAATTCCCTATTAATAGTTGATGGTTGTTTGTGGGTGTTAATAATCCATTGAAATTATTTATTATAGTTTCCCTGCATCCGGCAACATCCGTAGTAATCACCGCTCTCCCACATGCCATAGCCTCTTGCGTACTGCAAGGAACACCTTCACGGTAGTATGAAGGTAAGACAAAAACACTGGACTTTTCAATCCACGCCTGCACATTGTCAACATGGCCAGGGTGGATGATGATATTGGCTTGTTTATAGTAGTCCAGATCACTTTGTGAAAGGCTGCTGGGGTTGTCTTTGTCAATGGCACCCAAGACAATAAATTCAACTTCTGGATGCTGTTTTTTGACAATTTCAGCGGCTTTAAGAAATTCAAAAATCCCTTTTTCTGCAAGCAGGCGACCTATAAACAAGAAACGTATGGGGTTGAGTGAGGGTGGGGTGGGTTTGAATTTTTCAAGGTCAACACCAATGCCACCCAGAATTTGCACATCTTTGACTTTAATTTTGTGCTTTTCAAGCAGGTCAACAGGGTCATCTGGGTTGAGGAAAATAATTCTATCCAGATATCTGAAAGATATCTTGTACAAGAAAATCTGTACCGCTCGAACCAGTTTTTTCTTGAAGCTTTCTTTTTTGTGCGGTGGCTCTGGGGTAAAGGCATAGCCCAAGCCTTCCAGCATACCGACAATGCGTGGTACTTTGGCAAGTTTTGCAGCAAGTGTGCCAAAAATGACAGGTTTTGCAAAATAAGAAAAAACAATATCAGGAGAAATTGCCTTGATTTTGTTTTTGAGTTGTATAGTGCTTTTTATATCAGCAAAAGGGTTTAGCCCGCCTCGATTGAGCTGGTAGCTGACAGGCTCAGCACCTAGCGCTGTAATGGCTGCAGAAGTTTTTTTGCTGTAATCTGTGGCAAAGACATATACCTCATGACCTTCTTGGATCAGGAGTTCAATAAATGTTTTTCTAAAGTTCAACGTACTGCTGGCTACAGTACCGATCAGACAAATTTTCATTTCTTTGGCACCCAGCTAAAAAAAGCCAACTTACTATACATAGCCAGATACACCAAAATGCTAGCAACCAGCAGCACAGCACACAGCCATGTGTACTGATAGCTAAAAACCGCTGCAGCACAAGGAAGGGCTGCATACAGCCATAAAAAGGGCGAAGTCAGGCCGTTTTGCAGTGTTTGTGAAAATTCACCATAAATCTTGCGAGCCCAGCGTTTGTTGGCCAGCATATGCAGGTGTACTCCATCAGGTTGGCTGGGGTGGTAGCCTTCTCGCAGTGATTTGCGTACAAAGCTAAAGCCAACTTCAATAATAGGATACGAACAAATCAGCAAACTGGCCCAAGGCGACACCTGTGCATTGCGTTGAGGCAGCAAAATGGCAATCCATGCCAAGGTAAAGCCCAGGAAATATGCCCCCCCATCGCCGAGGAAAATTTTTCCGAAGGGCCAGTTCACCAGAAAAAAGCCTAGTACAGCGCCTGCGATAATCAGGCAGGCAAAGGCCAGGGGAATATCGCCTACTTCACGTGCAATAAGGCCAAAGGCTGCGAGCATGATGAGGGCAACGCCTGCAGTCAGACCATTAAAACCATCAATGATATTGATGGCATTGGCTACACCGCCAACGGCAAAGGCGGTAAACAGCACAGACACAGCAGTAAAACCCAGCAGCCAGTCCACACCCCAGATATCTACGCTGGTGAGCGACACGCCTGTAATGCCCCAGCCCAGCAGGCCAGAGGCCATGGTGGCGAGCAGGCGGGTTTTGACCGAGACTTTTTTGGTGATGTCTTCCAGCAGGCCAAAGATAAAGGCGGGCATGCCTGCCATCAAAATAGCACTAAGGATTTGACGCTTTTCTGCAGCGGCTGGGCTGTGGCTGGAGAAGGCATAGCCTGCCAGCACACCCACGACCAGAGCAATGCCTGCAATGCGCGGGGTGGGAGCGGTGTGGAACTTTTGCACGCCGGTGCTGGAGTCCATGGAGAAGGCACCATGCCACTTCTTGGTGCCTACGAGGAACAGGCAGGTGAGCAAAGATGCTATAGCGGCGATGAGGGCATCAAGCCGAGCCAGCTCTAGCGGGGAAAAGTGACTGAAAAACATGTGGGGGCGTGGCTATGTGTGCCGCCAGCGTGGACTGGGGCACAATGCGAAGTTTGTTTGACCTTATTGTCCCATGTACTGCTGGTAGATGACCATGACAACCCTTTCCCACATCACCCCCCGCGACAAAGCAGAAATTCTGGCGCAGGCGCTGCCTTACATCCGCAAGTTCCATGGCAAGACCATGGTGATCAAGTATGGCGGCAATGCCATGACCGACCCTGCGCTGCAGGCAGACTTTGCCGAAGACGTGGTGTTGCTGAAACTGGTGGGGATTAACCCGGTGGTGGTGCATGGCGGGGGGCCGCAGATTGAGACTGCACTGAACCGACTGGGCAAGAAGGGTGAGTTCATCCAGGGCATGCGTGTGACGGATGCCGAGACCATGGAAGTGGTGGAGTGGGTGCTGGCTGGTGAGGTGCAGCAGGACATCGTGGGCCTGATCCATCAGGCAGGTGGCAAGGCCGTGGGCCTGACGGGGCGTGATGGTGGTTTGATTCGTGCCAAGAAGCTGAAGATGCTGGACAACAAAGACCCCAGCATTGAGCACGATGTGGGCCAGGTGGGCGATATTGTGTCGATTGACCCCAGTGTGGTGAAAGCACTACAGGACGATGCTTTCATTCCTGTGATCAGCCCCATCGGCTTTGGCGAAGAAAACGAGAGCTACAACATCAATGCCGACGTGGTGGCCAGCAAGCTGGCGACCGTGCTGCAGGCAGAGAAACTGGTGCTGCTGACGAATACGCCCGGCGTGCTGAACAAGTCTGGTGAGCTGCTGACCGATCTGACCGCGCGTGAGATTGATGGCCTGTTTGCGGATGGCACGATCTCTGGCGGCATGCTGCCCAAGATCAGCGGCGCGCTGGATGCGGCCAAGGCGGGTGTGAATGCCGTGCATATCATCGATGGCCGTGTGCCGCACTCCATGCTGCTGGAGATTCTGACGGACCAGGCCTACGGCACCATGATTCGTAGCCACTGAGCGAGCGATTTACCCTCACCCTGACCCTCTCCCGTAAACGGGAGAGGGTATTTTTTCTTTGGTGCATGCACTCCCTCTCCCACTTGTGGGAGAGGGCAGGGGGAGGGTGATTCTTTCCCTCCCCCGCTGGGGGAGGGTGAGGGTGGGGGCCAACCTGGCATTTGCTACTTCACCTGCTCATATTCAGGGTCGTGCCCGGCCCCCATCCCTGCCTTCCCCCAGCGGGGGAAGGAGAGAAGACCAGAGGGGGCGGAACAAAGGTGGGCTGGTGGAAGGAGCACCCTCACCCTGACCCTCTCCCGTAAACGGGAGAGGGAACAAGAAATCCCTCCCCCGCTGGGTGAGGGTGTGGGGCAACCCAATGCATCCCTACTACCTGCCTGACCATCGCCTGTGTGTACTCCTTCTCCCACTTGTGGGAGAGGGCAGGGGTGAGGGTGATTCTTTCCCTCCCCCGCTGGGGGAGGGTGAGGGTGGGGGCCAACCTGGCATTTGCTACTTCACCTGCTCATATTCAGGGCCGTGCCCGGCCCCCATCCCTGCCTTCCCCCAGAGGGGGAAGGAGAGAAGGCCAGAGGGGGCGGAACAAAGGTGGGCTGGTGGAAGGAGCACCCTCACCCTGACCCTCTCCCGTAAACGGGAGAGGGGATGGCCTTCACTCCCTCTCCCACTTGTGGGAGAGGGCGGGGGTGAGGGGGGGGCCAGCTTTTTCTCTTTCTTATCGGCCAAAGCATGCAAAATCGGGTGCTGGATTTCACTGCAGATCAATAACGACAAAAAACCTGCTGGGGGATTGCACCGCCAGCTACGGTAGATCTGTACCAGCGCAAACAAAGCATGCACATCCAAAAAAGGGGAGGAGACAGTCATGCGCCTTTTGTTGGTAGAAGATGATTTGATGGTGGCCAGCGGCATCAAGCTGGGGCTGACCGATGCGGGCTATGCGGTGGACTGGGTCAGCAGCGCAGAGCGTGCGCTGGAGGCGCTGTCCAGTGAGTCGTTTGATATTGCCATTCTGGATATTGGCCTGACAGGCATGGACGGGCTGGAGCTGCTGCACCGCATGCGCGGCAAGGGCATGGACTGTGCCAGCATGCCGGTGCTGATCCTGACAGCGCGCGATGCGCTGCATGACCGTGTGCGGGGGCTGGATCTGGGCGCGGACGACTACATGGTCAAGCCCTATGAATTGCCTGAGCTGCTGGCGCGCTTGCGTGCGCTGCTGCGTCGCTCTCAGGCTGCCAACAGCGCGGTGCTGCACTTTGGCCCCTTGACGCTGGATACGGCAGCACGCAGCGCCGGCGCGTGGCTGGGCGGGCAGGAGGGCGTGGGGGAGTTCCAGACCATTGATTTGGGCCCACGTGAGTGGACGGTGCTGGAGTATCTGATGATCCACGCGCCCAAGCCTGCCAGCAAGGACAAGCTGCTGCAGGCGCTCACGGGCTGGGACAAGGAAATCACGCCCAATGCCGTAGAGGTCTACGTCTCGCGCCTGCGCGCCAAGCTGGAGCCGTATGGCGTGGCCTTGCGCTCCATCCGGGGCTTTGGCTACCGGCTGGATGTGATTCAGGCCGAAGCAGTCGCCACTGTCTGAGGCGTTGTATGAAAAAAGTAGCTGCCAGCGCTGATCAATCAAGCTTTTCAAATACTTTTCATGCTGAATACGAGATTTGACAAGCGCTGGCAGCTATTGTTTTTGAGGTTCAGCCCATGCGCCTGAGCACGCACAAGCGCTGGTTGCAGCTGCTGTGCTGGCTGACTGTGCCAGTGCTGGCCTTGCTGGCTGCCGCCGTCTGGTTGGGCTGGCGACTGGCCCAGCAGTTGGCCCAGCAGCAGAGTGAGCCGCTGGCTGGATGGTCTGCGCTGGCAGTGCCTGGCCTGGTATTGGTGCTGATGCTGTTGGTGTGTCTGGGCGTGACATGGCTGTGGCTGCGCAAGGTGCTGCAGCCGTGGGCCGCACTGGCCCAGCTGACGCAGGAGCGCGCGCCGCTGGATTTGCGGCCTGTGGAGCTGCAGGCCACGGATGCCCCTGAGGTGCGCAGTATGGTACATGCGCTCAACCGCCTGCTGGAGCGTCAGCGTGCGTCTACCGATGCACAGCAGCGCTTTGTGGCGGATGCCGCGCACCAGCTGCGTACACCGCTGGCGGCGCTGCAGTCCCAGGTCGAGGCCTGGGCGCTCATGGCCAGGGCTGCGCCCGAGCAAAGCATTGTGCTGCCTTGTGAGCAGGTGGAGCGCCTGCGCCATGCATCGCGCCGCACCACACAGCTGGCGAACCAGCTGCTGGCGCTGTCGCGCGTGGACAGCGGCCTCAAGCAGGGCACGGCGATGGAGCGCGTGGATATCAAAAGCCTGTGCGAGGCTTTGTTTGAGTCATTTCTGGACAGCGCGATTGCCAAAGAGATTGATCTGGGGCTAGAGGCCGAGGCCGCCCATGTCTCTGGCCATGAGTGGCTGCTGCGTGAAATGCTTGGCAACATTCTGGACAACGCCATCAAGTATTCCCAGTATGGTGGTCAAGTGACTTTGCGCTGTGGCCGTCGTCATGCGGAAGGGGGACAATCGCGGGTCTACGTGGAGGTGGAAGACGATGGCCCCGGGGTGCCCGTGGGTGAGTACACACGCCTGACACAGCGTTTTTATAGAGTGGCAGGGTCTACGGCGGATGGCTCCGGGCTGGGGCTGGCCATCGTGCAGGAAATCGCACAGGCGCATGCGGCGCAATTGAGTTTTTCTGCCGGATTAGCGGGGCGGGGCCTGCGTGTACTGCTCTTATTTAAAGAGTAACGCGGTATGATTTTGCTGATTTGACAATCAGTTACCTTGCGGATTCTCTGTGAGAGAATGAGTCGATTTACCTGTTGATTTGCTTGCCTTATGTCCGAATCTGAAGTTCTGAACCCTCTGACCGAAACAGCCGAGACTGTTGTTGCAACTGCTACGTTGGAAGAGGTTCCTCGTACGCGCAAGCGTCCCAAACCCGGCGAGCGTCGTGAGCAGATTCTTCAGGCGCTGGCGGCCATGCTGGAAAAGCCCGGCAGCGACCGCATCACCACGGCTGCATTGGCGGCAAATCTTTCTGTCAGTGAAGCTGCGCTGTACCGCCACTTTGCGAGCAAGGCGCAGATGTTTGAAGGCCTGATCGATTTCATCGAGCAGTCGGTCTTCTCTCTGGTGCAGCAAGTGATGGGCAGAGATGGCGAGGTGCTGGAATTCACCCCCGAAGACGGCGCACGCCGTGCGGTGCGCATCGTGGCCCTGGTGCTGCAGTTCGCAGAGCGCAACCCCGGCATGGTGCGTGTGCTGGTGGGCGACGCCCTGCTGCTGGAGCACGAGCGCCTGCAGGTGCGCATGAACCAGTTTTTTGAGCGCATCGAATCTACGCTGCGCCAGTGCCTGCGCCCTGCGGCTGGCGCACTGGGCTCGGCCACACCTACGGTGGAAGCACAGGTCGCCGCCAGCGTGCTGATGAGCTTTGTGCAGGGCCGTCTGCTGCGCTTTGTGCGCACAGGCTTCCGTCGCCAGCCTACCGAGCATCTGGATGCCAGCCTGGCGATGCTGATCTGAGCAGGCCGGAGCATCGTTCACGGCGAGCAAAAACATGCAGGGTGACCGCTTCGGTGGTCACCCTTTTTTTATTGTCTGCAGGCAGCCGGATATTGCCGGAATGCGTCAGGCGGAAAGTGCATCACGCAAGGGTTAGCACCTATGCGCAAAGTGGGGCAATGTTTTTACGATTCAAAAAAGAACGAACGTTCGTTTTATTTGTGAATGCATGTCCTCTATCCCACATATTTTCCCCACGGTCCCATCTTCTCCTTCCGAGCTGCAGCGTAAAACGCGCAGCGTAGCCACGGGGCACCGTGCTTCCCCCAAGGGGCTGCAGACCAAGGCCTACATCATTGATACGGCCTTGCAGCTGGCCATGCACAACGGGCTGGAAAGCCTGTCGATTGGCAGTCTGGCAGAAGCCACCCAGATGAGCAAGTCAGGCGTTTTTGCGCATTTTGGTTCGCGCGAAGAGCTGCAGATTTCCGTGATCCGCGAATACCACCAGCGCTTTGAGCAGGAGGTATTTCTGCCCGCCATGCAGGCACCGCGCGGCCTGCCGCGTCTGCGTGCGCTGTTTGATAACTGGATGAAGCGCACCACCATTGAGCTCGATTCCGGCTGTATCTACATCAGCGGTGCCATTGAGTTCCAGGACAACATCGGCCCCGTGCGTGAGGCGCTGGTCAACTCCGTGGGTGCCTGGCATGTGGCGCTGCGCCGCGCCATTGGTCTGTGCAAGGAACTGGGCCATCTACAGCCCGATGCAGACGAGAACCAGATTCTTTCGGAAATTCACGGCCTGATTCTGGTGCTGCACTACGAGGCGCGCTTTCTGCGCAGCCCTGGTGCCTTGCAGCGCGCATTGACGGGCTTTGAAAACATTTTGCTGCGCTACGGCGCATCCCCCACCCAGGCGTAAGCCGCTTTCTGTTGTTATTGCTGATTCATTAGGAGACCAACCATGCCTAGCTATAACCCACCGCTGCGCGACATGCAGTTCCTGCTGCACGAAGTGTTTGGCGTTGAACAAGAATACAAGGCCATGCCCAAGCACGCGGAGGTGGATGCCGACACCATCAACGCCGTGCTCGAAGAAGCAGGCAAGTTCGCGGCCAATGTGGTGTTCCCGCTGAACATCAGCGGTGACGAAGAAGGCTGCAAGCTGGACGCCACCACGCATGAGGTGACCACGCCCAAGGGTTTCAAGGAGGCCTATCAGCAATTTGTGGAAGGAGGCTGGCCTGCACTGTCCTGCGACCCTGCCTACGGCGGCCAGGGCCTGCCTTTTGTGGTGAACTCGGCCCTGTACGAAATGCTCAACAGCGCCAACCAGGCCTGGACCATGTACCCCGGCCTGTCGCACGGCGCGTATGAAGCCCTGCACGCACACGGCTCTGATGAACTGAAGGCCAAGTACCTACCCAAGCTGACCAGCGGTGAGTGGACGGGCACCATGTGCCTGACAGAGCCCCACTGCGGTACCGACTTGGGCCTGCTGCGTACCAAGGCAGAACCTCAGGCCGATGGCACCTACAAGATCACCGGCAACAAGATTTTTATCTCTGCGGGTGAGCATGACTTCACCTCCAACATCGTGCACCTGGTGCTGGCGCGTCTGCCTGACGCACCTGCAGGCTCCAAGGGCATCAGCCTGTTTGTGGTGCCCAAGTACAAGGTGACCGCCGATGGCTCGCTGGGTGAGCGCAACGCCATCTACTGCGGCGGTCTGGAACACAAGATGGGCATCAAGGCCAACGCCACCGCCCAGATCGTGATGGACGGCGCTGTGGGCGAAATGGTGGGCCAGCCCAACAAGGGCCTGCAGGCCATGTTTGTGATGATGAACGCAGCCCGTCTGGGCGTGGGCAACCAGTCGCTGGGCCTGACCGAAGTGGCCTACCAGAACGCGCTGGCCTATGCCAAGGACCGTCTGCAGATGCGCAGCCTGTCCGGCACCAAGGCCAAGGACAAGCCTGCGGACCCCATCATCGTTCACCCCGATGTGCGCCGCATGCTGCTCACAGCCAAGGCCTATGCCGAAGGTGGCCGTGCGCTGTCTACCTTCTGCGGGCTGCTGATCGACAAGGAACTGAACCACCCCGACGAAAAGGTGCGCAAGGACAGCGCCGAGCTGGTGGCGCTGCTGACCCCCATCGTCAAGGCCTTCCTGACCGACAACGGCTGGATTTCCACCACCGCTGCGCAGCAGGTGTTTGGCGGCCATGGCTTCATCAAGGAATGGGGCATGGAGCAGTTTGTGCGCGACAACCGCATCAACATGATCTACGAAGGCACGAACGGCATCCAGGCGCTGGACCTGCTGGGCCGCAAGGTGCTGAGTAACCAGGGCGCAACGCTGAAGAAGTTCGGCAAGCTGGTGGCGCAGCTGGTGGAGGAAGAAGGCGTCAACGAAAAGATGGCCGAATTCATCAACCCCATCGCCGTGCTGGGCGAGCAGATGACCAAGTTCACCACCGAAATCGGCTTTAAGGGCATGCAAAACCCCGACGAAGTGGGCGCTGCTGCCGTGGACTACCTGCGCGTGGCCGGTCACCTGGTGTTTGGCTACTTCTTTGCCCGCATGGCCCAGGTGGCACTGCGCAAGATCGCCGAAGGCAATACCGACCCCTTCTACCAGGCTAAGTTGCAGACCGCACGTTTCTACTTTGCGCGCCTGTTCCCTGAGACCGCTTCGCTGATGCGCACGGCACGTGCTGGCAGCAAGGTGTTGATGGATACGGATGCTGCTCTGCTTTAAATAGCTGCAGCCGCTTGTATTTCCAGCAATGTGTAGGTTTTTAATTCGGAGATCCCCATGAAAAAAGCGCTAGCAGCTCTGGTTTTTGTAGCTATCGGTACGCCCGTCATGGCCCAGATGTCGCCCGTCGGCCTCTGGAAGAGCGTGGATGAAAAAACCGGTGCCCCCAAGTCGGAAGTGCGCATCTCCGAAAGCAGCGGCGTGCTGATCGGCAAGGTGGAGCGCATTCTGCGCGAAGGGGCGGACCCCAGCGCTGTCTGTGACCAGTGCACGGACGACCGCAAGGGCAAGCCCATCGTGGGCCTGGAAATCATCCGTGGTGCCAAGCAGGCCGAGGGCAAGACCGTCTGGGAAGACGGCAAGATCCTCGACCCTGAAAACGGCAAGACCTACACCCTGCGCCTGACGCCTGTGGACGGCGGCCAGAAGCTGGAAGTGCGCGGCTCCATCGGTCCGTTTGGACGCACCCAGACCTGGGTGCGCGTGCAGTAAGAAGTACTTCGCTGACCCGGCCTGCTGTGCACCATCCTGGTGGGGTGCCATGCAGCGCCGAGGCTCGGCATTCAATGGAACACTCCCATGTCCCGATTCAATGTGAAAAAAGTTGCCGTGCTGGGTGCCGGTGTGATGGGGGCGCAGATCGCGGCCCATCTGGTGAACGTGAAGGTGCCGGTCATCCTGTTTGACCTGCCCGCCAAGGAAGGCCCCAAGAGCGCGATTGCCGAGAAGGCGATTGCCAATCTGAAAAAGCTCAAGCCCTCGCCCATTGGCGTGGCCGAAGATGCCGACCTGATTCAGCCTGCCAACTATGAAGAGCACCTGAAGCTGCTCAAGCAGTGCGATCTGGTCATCGAAGCCATTGCCGAGCGCATGGACTGGAAGCTGGATCTCTACACCAAGATCGCTCCCCATGTGGCCAAGCATGCGCTGGTGGCATCCAACACTTCGGGCCTGAGCATTACCAAGCTTTCCGAAGCTTTACCAGAAGCCATCAAGCCACGCTTCTGTGGCATTCACTTCTTCAACCCCCCACGCTACATGCCGCTGGTGGAGCTGATTGCCACGCCGACCACCGAGCCCGAAGTGCTCGACCAGCTCGAAGCCTTTGTGACCAGCGATCTGGGCAAGGGCGTGGTGCGCGCCAAGGACACGCCCAACTTCATCGCCAACCGCATCGGCATTGCAGGCATGCTCTCCACCATCAAGGAGGCGGAAAACTTCGGCCTGACTTACGATGTGGTGGACGACCTGACGGGCAAGAAGCTGGGCCGCGCCTCGTCCGGCACCTTCCGCACCGCCGACGTGGTGGGCCTGGACACCATGGCCCATGTGATCAAGACGCTGCAGGACAACCTGAGCCTGGAGACCGATCCCTTCTACGACAGCTTTGGCACGCCGCCTGTGCTGCAAAAGCTGCTGGAGCTGGGCCACCTGGGTCAGAAGACCAAGGCCGGTTTTTACAAGAAGGTGGGCCGCGAAATTCTGCAGTTCGAGCTGGACAGCGAGGATTACATCCCTGCTGGGCAAAAGGCCGATGCCGTGTACGCCCGCATGCTTAAAAAACCTGCGGCGGAACGCCTGAAGCTGCTGCGCAATGCTGAAGGTGCGCCCGGTCAGTTCCTGTGGGCGATTTTGCGCAATGGCTTCCATTACGCCGCTGTGCATCTCGAGAGCATTGCCGATTCAGCACGTGATCTGGACCAGGCCATGCGCTGGGGCTTTGGCATGAAGCAGGGCCCCTTCGAGCTGTGGCAGGAAGCGGGCTGGCTGGAAGTGGCCAAGATGATTCAGGAAGACATCGACGCAGGCAAGGCGCTGTGCAAGGCGCCGCTGCCCAGGTGGGTGTTTGAAGGGCCTGTGGCCGAGGCTGGTGGCGTGCACACCGCCGAAGGCTCGTGGAGCCCCGCGCAGGGCAAGTTTGTGCCCCGCCGCGTGCTGCCCGTGTATGAGCGCCAGATCTTCCCCGAGCGCCTGCTGGGTGAAACCAATCTGCCCGACTGGAAGACCGCTGGCACCACCATTTTTGAATCCAAGGCACTGCGCACCTGGACGCTGGAAGGCGAGGTGCTGATCGCCAGCATCAAGAACAAGATGCACGCCATCAGCCCCGAAGTCATGGAAGGCCTGATGGAAGCCGTGGACGTGGCCGAGCAGGACTTCAAGGGCATGGTGATCTGGTCGGGCGACGCGCCTTTCAGCGTGGGCGCTGACCTGGAAGCCACCATGCCAGCCTTTGTGATTGGTGGCGCAGATGCCATCGAAAGCATTGAGCAGGAGCTGCAGAACCTGATGCTGCGCATCCGCTATGCCCAGGTGCCTGTGGTGTCTGCCATCCACGGCATGGCGCTGGGCGGTGGCTGCGAGCTGGCCGTGTACTCAGCACGCCGCGTGGCCCACATGGAAAGCTACATCGGTCTGGTGGAAGTGGGCGTGGGGCTGATTCCCGGTGCCGGTGGCCTGACCTATATCGCCCGCCGCGCGGCGGAAAACGCGAAGTCCAGCACGGGCAAGGACTTGCTGCCCTTCCTGACCGAAGGCTTTACCGCAGCCGCCATGGCCAAGGTGGGCACATCGGCCATCGAGTCGCGCAAGCTGGGCTATCTGCTCGATTCCGACATCATCGTGCCGCACAAGGACGAAGTGTTGTTTGTGGCCATCAATGAGGTCAAGTCCATGGCCGACGGAGGCTGGCGTGCACCGCTCAAGCGTCCTTTCCCCGTGGCAGGCCGCAGCGGCATCGCCACCATCAAGGCGCAGCTGGTGAACATGCGCGATGGCGGCTTTATCAGCGCCTATGACTTCAAGATCGCCTCGATGATTGCGGAGATTGTCTGCGGCGGCGAAGTGGAGGCCAATTCGCTGGTGACCGAAGAATACCTGCTGGCCATGGAGCGCAAGGCCTTCTGCCACCTGATTGGTCAGCCCAAGACCCATGAGCGGATTCTGGGCATGCTCAATACGGGCAAGCCGGTGCGTAATTGATGAAACCGCTGTGGCTTCGCCATTCCATTCCCTCCCCCTCTGGGGGAGGGTGAGGGTGGGGGCCTGATGCAGTCATAAGACCATGCAAAACCAATCTACCCGTTCAGCTCGTTCTCATGCGCGTGAGCTTCGACGTGCGATGACGGATGCCGAAAGCAAGCTCTGGGATGCTTTGCGCGCAGAGCAGCTGGGGGTGAAGTTTCGTCGCCAGCACCCACTGGGCTGCTACGTGGCGGATTTTGCATGCCTGTCGCCCAAGCTGATTGTGGAGCTTGATGGTTCACAGCATCAGCAGCAACAGGCTTATGACGCTCAGCGCGATGCATTTTTTCAGGCGCAGGGCTTTGTGGTGATGCGTTTTGCATCCGATGCCCCTTTCAGAAATCTGGATGGGATTTTGCAGGCGATAGCACAGCAGTTGTCCGTGCTGGGCTGGCCCCCATCCCCGCCTTCCCCCAGAGGGGGAAGGAGTTAAATACCCAAGGAGTAATCTCCATGAAACAAGTACAAGACGCGTACATCGTTGCCGCTACACGTACCCCCATCGGTCGTTCGGGGCGCGGTTACTTCAGGAACACCCGTCCGGATGATCTGCTGGCCGCCTCCGTCCGCGCTGCGCTGCAGCAGGTGCCTGCGCTGGACCCCAAGGCGATTGAAGATGCCATCATTGGCTGCTCCTTCCCCGAAGGCGAGCAGGGCATGAACATGGCGCGCATGGTCATGGGCATGGTGTTCCAGCACCCTGTGGGCGGTATTACCGTCAACCGTTTCTGTGCATCCGGTATCTCGGCCATCCAGATGGCGGCAGATCGCATCCGTGTGGGTGAGGCCGATGTGCTGATCGCCGGTGGTGCGGAGTCCATGAGCATGGTACCCATGGGCGGCAACAAGCCTTCGTTCAACCCCGAGGTGTTTGCCCAGGATGAGAACGTCGGCATTGCCTACGGCATGGGCCTGACGGCCGAGAAAGTGGCCCAGCAGTGGAAGGTGAGCCGCGAGCAGCAGGATGCCTTTGCGCTGGAGTCCCACCTGCGTGCCATCAAGGCGCAGCAGGCGGGGGAGTTCACCGACGAAATCACGCCCATCGAAGTCATCGAGCGCACGCCCAATCTGGCGACCGGTGAAGTCATCACCAAGAGCCGCACCGTGAACCTGGATGAAGGCCCTCGCCCAGACACCACGCTGGAAGCGCTGGGCAAGCTCAAGCCCGTGTTTGCGGCACGTGGCTCGGTCACGGCCGGCAACTCCTCACAGACCAGCGATGGTGCAGGTGCACTGATTCTGGCCAGCGAAAAAGCCGTCAAGCAGTTTGGTCTAATACCATTGGCCCGCTTTGTGAGCTTTGCCGCACGTGGCGTGCCACCCGAAATCATGGGCATTGGCCCCATCGAAGCCATTCCTGCCGCGCTGCGCTATGCAGGCATCAACCAGCAGGATATTGACTGGTACGAGCTGAACGAAGCCTTTGCGGCCCAGTCTCTGGCCGTGATGAACACGCTGGGTCTGGACCCCGCCAAGGTCAACCCCATGGGCGGCGCAATTGCGCTGGGTCACCCCTTGGGGGCGACTGGCGCCATCCGTGCCGCGACTGTGGTGCACGCCTTGCGCCGCCACAACCTGAAGTACGGCATGGTCACCATGTGCGTGGGCACCGGCCAGGGCGCGGCGGGCATCTTCGAGCGCGTTTAAGCCATGGACGATGCAGCCACGGATTACGCAGTCGCCGTGCGCTGGCAGTCGCTCAGTCTGGAGGTGCCCGGCGTCGCTGGCCCTCTGGCGCTGCGGCGCTGCCAGCCTGTGGATGCACCGGTACATGCCCAGGCAGTGATTGCGGCGGCGGTGGGCGTGCCACAGCGCTACTACACGGCGTTTGCCCAGTGGCTGGCTGCTCACGGCTATGCCGTGACCACGTTTGACTACCGTGGACATGCGGAGTCACTGCATGGGCCGCTGCGCAAGGCCAAGGCCAACTTGCTGGACTGGGCAGCCGACTGCGCCGCCGTGGCCCAGCATGTGCGTGCCCAGGCTCCGCAGTTGCCGCTGTACTGGCTGGGCCACAGCGTTGGGGCGCAGCTGCCTGGCATCAACGGCAGTGATATGCCCATTGACGGCATGCTGGCCATTGCCAGCGGCAGTGGTTACTGGCGTGACAACGCCACACCCACGCGGCGCAAGGTGCTGCTGTGGTGGCATGTGATTGCGCCGGTGGTCACGGCCGTGTGCGGCTGCCTGCCGGGTAAAAAGCTGGGGCTGGTGGGCAATCTGCCTGCGGGCGTGCTCTGGCAGTGGCGCAGATGGTGTCTCCACCCCAACTATGGCATTGGGGTAGAGGGGGAAGCACTGCGCAAGGCATATGCAGCGGCACGTTACCCCGTGCATGCGTTTTCGGTCGAGGACGACGAGATGATGTCGTGGCGTTCCACGGCATCACTGGTCGGCTGGTACCGCAACAGCGCGCAGCGCATCGAACGCCTGCGCATGCTGGATGTGCCCGGACGCCGTATCGGGCACTTTGGGTTCTTTCGTTCCGAGATGGAGCACACCTTGTGGCCCCGCGCACTCGCGGTGCTGGAGCGCTGGAACCTGGGAGAGGTGACGCCTAAAGGTCAGCCCTCTGCAAGCAATGGCGCTACAGTCATGGGCATGGAACGCAGGGCCATGGCTGCCAGCAGGCAGTGTGGTCAGGGTGAGCTTTTCTCGGAGAACCCATGATATGAGCACCGTTCAAGACGCCAACACCACCGTTGTGTCAGGTTTCCATCCGCTGGATGTCGCGCTGCGCATGACGCCGCAGCACGACGGCAGCATGCAGGCCACTGCGCCTGCGGCCTACTGGAACATGGTCGGCCCCTATGGAGGGATTACGGCCGCACAGATGCTGCAGGCTGTGCTGGCCCAGCCCAACCTGCTGGGTGAGCCGGTTTCCATCACCGTCAACTTTGCCGGGCCTGTGGCCAGTGGTGATATGCGCATCGAAGCCGTGGCTGTGCGCACCAACCGTTCGACCCAGCACTGGACCGTGAGCATGGGCCAGCGCAATGCGGAAGGCGAATACGAGATCTGCACCACAGCCACGGTGATCACCGCCGTGCGGCGCGAGACCTTCAGCATGGACAGCCTGGACCCGCCTGCCATGCCAGATCCTGCAACCTGCGAGCGTTACGACACCCAGGGCGCCATGGAATGGCTGCACCGCTACGACATGCGTGTGGTGCAGGGGGCGATTCCCACGGTCTGGGACGACAGCGGGCAGGAAAGCATTTCCCAGCTGTGGGTGCGCGATGACCCGCCACGTCCGCTGGACTTTCCGGCGCTGGCGGCCCTGTGCGATGTGTTTTTTCCCCGTATCTGGCTGCAGCGTGCGCGCCGGGTACCTGCAGGCACGGTCGGTATGACCGTATATTTCCACGCTGGCTCGGAACAGCTGGCACAGCAGGCAGATCGCCATGTGCTGGCACAGGCCAGTGCACAGGCATTTCGCAATGGCTATTTTGACCAGACCGCCCAGCTGTGGGATGCCGAAGGCAGCCTGCTGGCGACCAGCCACCAGATCGTTTATTACAAGGAATAAGGCGGCAACGGCACAGTCAGCGCTGTGCTGTGCCGCCTTGTTGCTTTATTCAGGAAAACCTATGACAGAAACCGCTCACCAAGACATCCTGGTGCACACCGAAGCCGGTGTGCGCACCATTACCTTCAACCGTGTGGACAAGAAAAACTCCATCACCCAGGCCATGTATGCGGCGCTGGCCGAAGCGCTGCGCAGCGCTGCGACCGACGAGGCCGTGCGTGTGGTGGTGCTGCAGGGCGATGCCACCGTGTTCAGCGCAGGCAATGATATTGGCGACTTTCTCTCTCGCCAGAGTGGCCAGCCACTGACCCAGGAAGCGCCCGTGTTCCAGTTCCTGCATGCGCTGGCAGATTTCCCCAAGCCCCTGATTGCTGCTGTGGCAGGCCCGGCCGTTGGTATTGGCACCACCATGCTGCTGCATTGCGATCTGGTCTATGCCGGTGACAACGCCGCCTTCTCGCTGCCCTTTGTGAACCTGGGTCTGTGCCCTGAAGCAGCGTCCAGCCTGCTGCTGCCCCGCCTGATGGGTTACCACCGCGCCGCCGAAGCGCTGATGCTGGGTGAGCCCTTCATGGCAGAAGCCGCGCTCGAAGTGGGCCTGGTCAACCGCGTGGTGCCACCGACCGAGGTCAATGCCTACGCCCAGTCGCAGGCGGCCAAGCTGGCGGCCAAGCCCATGTCGGCACTGATCGAAACCAAGCGCCTGATGAAGGCCGGCCAGCGCGACGCCATCAATGCGCAGATGGCGACCGAAGGCCAGAGCTTCAGCCGCATGCTGGTTGAGCCCGCTGCCCGCGAAGCCTTTACCGCGTTTATGGAAAAGAGAAAACCTGATTTCAGCAAGTGCTGAAATCGAGGCGGAGCTTGTCTCCGCCGAATGGCGAAGCCAAGGTTTGCTCTTTCACTAGAAAAGAAAGCCAGACTTCAGCAAATGCTGAAGTCGGTAGGCATGCGTAAGCAGGCCGTACCGCGCAGCGGGCGAGTGCTTTCGCCAAAAGAGAAAACCTGATTTCAGCAAGTGCTGAAATCGAGGCGGAGCTTGTCTCCGCTGAATGGCGAAGCCAAGGTTTGCGCTTTCACCAAAAACGTAAGCCCGACTTCAGCCAGCTCTAGGCTGGCCTGAATACCGAGCTATAAAAACAAAAGCTGTTAGCGCCCGAAATTGCTTGGTTTCACATGGAATTCATTTCGAAAACCAAGCAATATCAAGCGCTGGCAGCTCTTTTTTTAAGAGAGGTTCATGCCATGACACCCAAGCCATCCCAGTCTGCACAGGCGTTGCAGTTCGAGCCCGAGTTTCTGGCCGCGCTCAAGCATGTGACGGAGGAATACGTCAGCTTCAACAAGGTGCTGGGGCTGAAGCTGGAAAGCACCGATGCGACCACGGCCGTGGCCAGCATGGAGATGAAGCCAGATCTGGTGGGACACCCTGCCATCAACCGCATCCACGGCGGTGCCATCAGCGCGGCGCTGGACGCGGTGGGTGGCGTAGCCGTCATGGCCGCCCTGGGTGCCAAGCACATGGCAGAGCCGTGGCAGCAGCGCGTGGAACGCTTTGGCCGTATTGGCACCATTGACCTGCGCGTGGACTATATGCGCCCAGGCATTGGTCAGCGCTTTGTGGTGCGTGCCGAAGTGCTGCGTCTGGGCTCGCGCGTGGCCACGACCCGCATGGAGTTTCTGAGTGAAACGGGCGAGCTGCTCTCCGCTGGCATGGCTGCGTATATTGTTTCCTGAGTCTGCAGCGCCGTGCTATTTGTTTGAGAGCGCAACACACGTAAGCAGACGCCACAACCGTAGTCTTTGCTTACGGCTGTTGCGAAACCAGCGAGCGTGTGCAGCGGCAGGATTCCTATGCTCAAGACTTTCATTGAGGAGGATCCATGGCCGTGAGCAACCCATTCTTTTCCAAGCGAGAGCCGCAAAGCTTCGTCAACCGCCCCAGCAATCCCGTGGGCGGCTTCAGACCTGCAGGCAACGCCGCAGCAGAGCCTGCTGCATCCACCGTGCACGAATCTGTTCCCAGCAGCATGGTCCATGGCAACAGTGCTGCGCCTGCTGCGCCTGCTGCGCCTGCTGCGGCAAGTGCTTCCAGCAATACGGCAGACCAGGGCGGCAGCAAGCTGACCGTAGGCCCCAACATCAAGCTCAAGGGCGTAGAAATTACGGACTGCGACACACTGGTGGTCGAGGGGACGGTTGAGGCCACCATGGATTCGCGCGTCATCCACATTGCGCAGCAGGGCGCTTTTCACGGTGCTGCAGAAATTGATATTGCCGAGATTCATGGCGAGTTTGCGGGCTCGCTGACCGTGCGTGAAAAGCTGGTGATCCACAGCACCGGGCGCGTCAGCGGCAAGATTCGCTACGGCAAGATCGTGATTGAGGAGGGTGGCCAGCTCTCGGGCGAGATTGAAGTGGGCGTAGGGCAGCGTACCAAGGCCGTGACCAGCAGCACTTCAGCAGCTGCCAAGCCCAAGACGGCAGAAGCAACATCAGCTTGAGTGCCCGCGCGGCCCAGGTGGTGCAGGGCCTCACCATCGAGGTGATGCATAAGCCTTGGCAAACCCTCACCCCAGCCCTCTCCCACAAGTGGGAGAGGGCGTTGCATCCCAGCTTTGTTCCCTCTCCCGTTTACGGGAGAGGGTCAGGGTGAGGGGCATTTTCTCCTTCCCCTCTCTGGGGGAAGGCAGGGATGGGGGCCGGCAGTGCCTGGAATCTGAGCAGGTTGGGCAGCATGCACCAGCTTGGCCCCCACCCTCACCCTCACCCAGCGGGGAGGGAAAAGAAACAGTGGGAGAAAAAGCCTGCCCCGCCTCAGTCCTGCTGGGGCAGGATGGCCGTAGGTGCAGTTTCCGGTGCAGGTGTATTCAGCGGGCGGGGGCGGCCTTCGTCATCAATGGCGACATAGGTCAGCACGGCTTCAGTCACCTTGACGTACTGGCCCTGGTGGCTCATGCGCTCGGCAAACACTTCCATGTCCACGGTCACCGAAGTGCGACCTACGTGGGTAATGCAGCCATACAGCGACACCACATCGCCCACGCGCACGGGGTGCTTGAAGATGAACTCTTTCACAGCCACGGTGGCCATGCGACCACCGGCCAGGCGCATGGCCAGTGTGCAGCCTGCCAGGTCCACCTGAGACATCACCCAGCCACCAAAGATGTCGCCATTGGCATTGCAGTCGGCAGGCATGGGAACGACTTTGAGCACCAGCTCTTTATCAGTAGGCAGTGCAACGCTGGGCAAGTCAGGAGAACGAGGCATGGGTGACAATTCGGCAGTAAAACAAACAGACCCGAATTGTCCTCCATGCGTCGCAGCGGTTCACACGAAACACCAGATCCCTCCAGCACTTCAGTGGCTAATGCTGCGGAATGGGCCGCCCTGCGGCGCCTGCTCCCCTATCTGTGGCAGTACAAATGGCGCGTGCTGGCCGCCTTGCTGTTCATGGTGGCAGCCAAGCTGGCAGTAGTGGGTGTGCCGCTGCTGCTCAAGGAACTGGTGGATGCGCTGGACGTGAAGCCGGGCGATGGCAAGGCGCTGCTGGTCGTCCCCGTAGGGCTGCTGCTGGCCTACGGGGCGCTGCGCTTTTCGACCTCGCTGTTTACCGAGCTGCGCGATCTGGTCTTTGCCAAGGCTACGCAGGGGGCATCGCGCGCGATAGCACTGTCCACGTTCCGCCATCTGATGAGTCTGAGTCTGCGCTTTCACCTGGAGCGCCAGACCGGCGGCATGACGCGTGACATCGAGCGTGGAGTGCGCAGCACCGAGTCACTGGTGTCCTACTCGCTCTACAGCATCCTGCCCACCTTGATGGAAATGCTGCTGGTGCTGGGCATTCTGGCGGTGAGCTTTGACTGGGGCTTTGCAGCCATCACAGCCGTGGCGCTGGTGTGCTACATCACTTTCACCGTCAAGCTCACGGAGTGGCGCACGCAGTTCCGGCGCGCCGCGAATGCGCAGGATTCGGCCGCCCACACCAAGGCGGTGGACGCGCTGCTGAACTACGAAACCGTCAAATACTTCAACAACGAAGACTTTGAGGCGCACCGCTATGACGAAAACCTGCAGGAGCTGCGCCGCGTACGTCTGAAAAGCCAGCGCACGCTGAGTCTGCTCAATGGCGGGCAGCAGCTCATCATTGCTACGGCGCTGGTGGCCATGCTCTGGCGCGCCACGCAGGGGGTGGTGGCAGGTACGCTGACGCTGGGCGACTTTGTGATGATCAATGCCTTCATGATTCAGCTGTACATACCGCTGAATTTTCTGGGCACGCTGTACCGCGAAATCAAGCAGAGCATGGCAGACCTTTCGCGCATGTTCACCCTCATGGACCGCGAGCGCGAGGTGGCAGATCAGCCATCGGCCCAGCCGCTGCAGCTGCACGAACAGCCCGAGGTACGCTTTGAAGAGGTACGCTTTGCCTATGACCCAGAACGTCCCATCCTGCAGGGCGTGAGCTTTAGCGTGCCAGCGGGCAAGACCGTGGCCGTGGTCGGTGCATCCGGCGCAGGAAAGAGCACGCTGGCACGCCTGCTGTACCGCTTTTATGACGTGCAAAGCGGCCGCATCACCATTGCGGGTCAGGACATCCGTGGTGTGACGCAGGACAGCCTGCGCCGCGCCATTGGCATCGTGCCGCAGGACACCGTGCTGTTCAACGATACCGTGGCCTACAACATCGCCTATGGCCGCACGGGAGCCACCCAGCAGGAGGTGGAGGAAGCCGCCAAGGCTGCGCGCATTCATGACTTCATCATCTCTACCCCGAAGGGCTATGCCACCAGGGTGGGGGAGCGTGGACTCAAGCTCTCAGGCGGCGAAAAGCAGCGCGTGGCCATAGCGCGCACCCTGCTCAAGAACCCGCCGATACTGATCTTTGATGAGGCGACCTCAGCGCTGGACAGCCAGACCGAGCGTGCCATTCAGCAGGAACTGGCCAGCGCCGCTCAGGGCAAGACCACGCTGGTGATTGCACACCGCCTGTCTACCGTGGTCGATGCCCATGAGATTCTGGTCATGGACGGCGGCCAGATCATCGAGCGCGGCACACACGCACACTTGCTGGCCCAAGGTGGCCGCTATGCCCAAATGTGGGCGCTGCAACAAAGCGCAGAGCATTCAGAATAGGCGCTTTGACCTTGACCGACCTTTTCTGCCATGTCTGCCTTGAAGCCTGTTCTCCTTGTTTTGCATGTGCTCTCGGAAGCACACCGTGACCAGCTGGCCCAGCACTTTGAGGTGCTGTACGCCCCCGATGCCCAGCAGTGTGCACAGGCCATTGCCGAGCATGGCGCGCAGGTGGAGGTGGTGCTGACCATTGGTGCAATTGGCCTGAGCGCTGCGCAGATGGAGGCCATGCCTCGCCTGCGTCTGGTCGGGGCGCTGGGCGCAGGCTATGAAAACATTGATCTGGCCCATGCCCGTGCGCGTGGCATTGGCCTGTTCAATGGTACTGGCACCAACGACAACTGCGTGGCCGATCACGCCTTTGGCCTGGTGCTGGCGGCTGTGCGCGGCATCGTGCATCTGGACAAGCTCACGCGCCAGGGCGTATGGCGCAATGCCATTGAGCTGCCGCCCAATGTCTCGGGTAAGCGCCTGGGCATTCTGGGGCTGGGCACCATCGGCCAGAAGATTGCCCGCCGCGCCGAGGGCTTTGACATGCCTGTGGGCTATCACAACCGCAAGCCCAAGGCGGGTGTGTCCCACACCTACTTCGACAGCGTGCTGGGGCTGGCCGAGTGGGCCGATGTGCTGGTGGTTGCCACGCCCGGTGGCGCAGCCACCAGGCATCTGGTGAATGCCCAGGTACTCGATGCGCTGGGCCCACAGGGCTATGTGGTGAATATCGCGCGTGGCTCGGTGATCGACACCGCCGCACTGGCGCAGGTCCTGCGTGAAGGTCGTCTGGCGGGAGCCGGGCTGGATGTGTATGAGAGCGAGCCGCTGCCGCCTGCCGAGCTGCTGGACAGCAGCAAGGTGGTGCTGACACCGCATGTGGCGGGCTGGTCGCCCGAGGCCGTGCAGGCCACCGTGGATTTGTTCCTAGACAACAGCTTGCGATATTTCTCCGGGCAATCCCTGATCACCCCGATCTAAGTGCAGTCTGCCACTTACACTGCGCGGTTTCGTTGACAACTGCTTACATTCTGCGCGCTAGTCATGCAGCACTGCCTGCAGCATTGCGCGCTGTGCACGCCCATGCAAGCTGGGTGTATGGGGTAGTTAGAGACCCCAGCAAAAAGAACAACTGAAAAAAAGGTGTGATGTGTTCAGCCCTGTGTATTCCAAACATTCGCTGATGGTTCTGGCGCTGGCGGCGCTGGCGTGGTCGTTCTGGTGGAGTAGCGGCTGGCTGCAGCTGTGCGCCGGGCTGGCGCTGTTTCTGTTCGGCATGCAAAGCCTGGAGCAGGGCCTGAAGAACCTGGCCGGCGGCAGGCTGGAGCAGTGGTTGGGCAAAAGCACATCCACGCCCTTCAAGGGGCTGCTGTTTGGCTCGGTCGCCAGTCTGCTGCTGCAGTCCAGCACACTGGTGTCGCTGCTGACCATTGCTTTTCTGAGTGCCGGGTTGATCACGCTGGTGGGCAGCATCGCCGTGCTGTTTGGTGCCAACCTGGGTGCCACCAGCGGTATCTGGCTGCTGGCACTGGCAGGGCAGAACATCAGCATGTCCAAAGTGGCCATGCCGCTGCTGGTGTTTGGCATTTTGCTGGGCATGTCGGGCGACAGGGGCAAGGCCGTAGGTCGTCTGCTGCTGGGCATTTCGCTGATCTTCATGGGCATTGATGAGATCAAGTCCGGCTTCTCCAGCTTTGGGGATCTGCGGCTGGACCGCTACAGCGCCGATGGTGCGATGGGTGCACTGCTGTTCGTGGGTGTGGGGACGCTGATCACGGTGGTCGTGCAGTCCAGCCACGCCACGCTGATGCTGACACTGGCTGCACTGGCCAGCCAGCAGCTGGCGCTGGATCAGGCGCTGGCCATTGCTATTGGCTCCAACCTGGGATCGGCCGTATCAACAGGTGTCATGGGCCTGATTGGCAGCGCGCGCAGCGGTCAGCGTCTGGCGGTGGCACACATGGTGTTCAACGGTACGACGACGGTGATTGCCTTCTTCCTGCTGCCGCCCATGACCTGGCTGGTCGTACACGCCACAGGCTGGATGGGTATGGGTGACAACACCCTGATTCAGCTGGCCATGTTCCATACCCTGTTCAATGCCATGGGCGTGCTGGTGTTCTGGCCTTTTCAGCAGCAGCTGGCCCAGGCGCTGGAGCGCTGGTTGCCTGACGCGCAGGAGCCTTCGGTGCTGATTGAAACCGGTGCCGGGCAGGTGGTACAGCTCACACGGGCGCGCTATCTGCAGACCACATCCTTGCAGACGGCAGAAAGTGCCAGCAGTGCCGTGGCCAAGGAGTTGCAGCACATGGCACGTCTGGCGCTGGAGGTGGTGGCCCACGCGCTGTATGCACCACCTGATGTGCGCCATGGCCCGGAGCGCGAAGACCCGCAGCTGCGCAGCCGTCTGGAGCACCAGGCCATCAATGCCGATGTGCTCTACCGCAACCACATCAAGGGGGTGTATGCCGATCTGCTGGAGTTCATGGGGCGCATGGATCAGCCGCTGGATGGCGCGCAGCAGGCGTTCTGGCACAGCAGCCAGGTGGCGGCCTTTCAGCTGGTAGATGCGGTCAAGGATGCCCACCGCCTGCAGCGCAATATGCACAAATTCCTGATGCAGCCCGATGACTCCGCCGCGCGTAGCAGCTATCTGGAGCTGCGCCTGTACATGCTGCAGACCTTGCGCGACATCCATGCCCTGAGTGTGGCGGACATGCCTGAGTCGCAATGGACGCAGGAGCTGCATGCGCTGGATGCCAGCATCGCCGCGTTTGATGCCCAGTTCCGCAAGCATCTGTTTGCAGCCATCCGCGGTGGTCTGCTTGACAGTCTGACCGTCAGCTCTTTGATGAATGACCTGGGCTTTGCTCAGACCATCATCCATGTGCTGCGCCAGGTGCTGCTGCTGGGTGAGGGGCATGAAGCCATTCGCCAGGAGCAGCTGCTGATGGGGGAGGCGCCGCTGATTCAGACTGCAGCCTGATACGCTGTAAAAAAAAGAGCTGCCAGCGCTTGCTACATGGGCGCTGGCAGCTCTTTTTTGATGGTTGTTGCGGCTTGTATCAGCGGTCAGTGTTTTAATAGAAAAATTAGGCTCCAGCGCTGATGTAGCAAGCCTTGCAAGCTATAAAAAAAGGGAGCCCGAAGGCTCCCTCCATAGCGCGATTCACCGGCTGGCAGTTACTGCTTGCGCTCGGCAATGGCTTTTTCTGCCATTTCCACCAGGTTGGTGCCAATCTGTGGCTTCCACTTGGCATAGACGCTCTTGGTGGCATCGGCAAAGGCCTTGCGTTGCTCCAGTGTCAGATCGGTCACTTCCACGCCCAGGGCATTCAGATCCTTGATCAGCGGCTTGTCAGCTTCCATGGTGCCCTTGCGGGAGATGGCGATCTGCTCCTTGGCAGCATCCAGTGCAGCCTGCTTGACGATGGCCTGGTCTTCAGGCGTCCAGCTCTTCCACACGTCCTTGTTCACCACAAAGATCAGCGGATCGTTCATGTAGCCCCACAGGGTCAGGTACTTCTGGCCCACGGTGTTGAGCTTGGCGGCCATGTACACGGGGATGGGGTTCTCCTGACCATCCACGGCACCGCTGGCCATGGCAGGCTGGGCGTCTGCCCAGCTCATCTGTGTGGGGTTGGCGCCCAGTGCGGTGAAGGTGTCCAGGAACAGGGGAGAGCCCACGACACGGATCTTCAGGCCCTTGAGGTCTTCAGGCTTGGTGATGGGGCGCTTGGAGTTGGAGATTTCGCGGTAGCCGTTTTCGCCCCATGCCAGTGGCAGCACGCCGGCCTTGTCGATGGTCTTGAAGATTTCTTCACCCGCGGGGCCTTGCACCACGGCGTCCACGGCGGCGTAGTCCGGGAACAGGAAGGGCAGGGAGAACAGGTTCAGGGCCTTGACCTGGGGCGACCAGTTGATGGTCGAGCCCACGGCCATGTCGATCACACCCTGGCGAATGGCGCTGAATTCACGGGTCTGGTCACCCTGCACCAGCGAGGTGCCGGGGTAGAGCTTGATATTGATGCGGCCATCCGTGCGCTCGCGCACCTTGTCGGCCCAGATTTCTGCACCCTTGCCCCATGGAAAGGCCGTGCCCAGCACGACCGACAGGCGGTACTCATCCTTGTACTTGGGCTGTGCATGGGCCGTGGGCAGGCCCAGAGTCAGCAAGGTGGCGGCAGCGGCGGTGGCCGTCAGAAAGCTACGCAGTTTCATGGCTTGTCTCCTTATGAAGCTTGAGTTTTTGTGCGAAAGAAAAATCAATAGCCCAGCCGCTGCGGCAACCACAGCGCAATCTGGGGGAAAACAGCGACCAGCAGCATGGCGACGCACATGGCCAGTACCAGCCAGATCACCCAGCGGGTGGTCTGCTCCATGCGTACGGCAGCAATCTTGCTGGCCACCATCAGGTTCACGGCCATGGGCGGGGTGAACTGGCCAATGGCCACCGTGAGCACCAGCAGCACGCCGAACCAGACCACATCCCACTGGAAGTGCAGCATCAGCGGCGCCAGCAGTGGCACAAAGATCAGCAGGATGGAAATGCCGTCCAGGAACATGCCCAGCACCAGCAGCATCACGATGAGCAGTGCAAGGATGCCGGTTTCGCCCAGGCCCGAGCTCACAATGGCGCGGGTGATCGGGTCAATCACGCCGAGTGTGGACAGCGAAAAGGCGAAGACCCCAGCCAGCGCGACCACCAGCAGGATGACGGCGGACAGCTCACCCGCCTCGCGGAAGATGGCAAACAGATCGCGCAGCTTGATGGTGCGGTGGATCACCATGCCGACGAACAGACCGTAGAACACCGCCACTACGGCGGCTTCGGTCGGAGTAAACCAGCCAGCGCGCATGCCGCCCAGAATCACCACGGGTGCAGCCAGCCCCCAGATGGCTTCACGCAGGCTTTTCCAGAACGGTGGCCGGGGCAGGCTGGCTTCCAGCTGGCCCATCTTGTGGCGGCGCGCCATCCATACGGCGGGAATGATGAGCGCCAGCCCGGCCAGAATCCCGGGGAAAACGCCCGCAGCAAACAGCGCAGGTACGGAAGCACCGGGCACGAGCACGGAGTACACGATGAAGGCCACCGAAGGTGGAATCAGAATGTCCGTCGCGGCAGCGCCTGCCACTACGCTGGCGGAAAAGGGGGCCGGGTAGCCTGCACGTGCCATGGCGGCAATCATCACGCCACCTACGGCAGCTGCCGTGGCGGGGCCAGAGCCAGAGATACCGCCCATGAACATGGCCACGCAGATGGCAACCAGCGGCAGCATGCCGGGGCCGCGGCCCACGATGGCCACCGCAAAGTTCACCAGACGGGCCGCCACGCCAGAGCGATCAAAGATGGAGCCCACCAGCACAAACATGGGAATGGCAAGCAGGGGGTACTTGCCCAGGCCTGCATAGAAGTTCTGTGGCACGGCCAGCAGGCCGAACCACTGCACGTCCATATTGGCCAGTGCGATACAGGCTGCGCCTGCCAGGCCGAGTGCAGCCCCGATGGGCACGCCCAGAAACATCAGCACCAGAAAGGCGACAAACAGCAGGGTCACAATCATGCCTTGTCTCCCTGCTTGTCTTCTGGGGTCACGTCTTCATACGAGCGCTTGCCCTGGCGGATGAACAGGCCGATGGCACGCAGCGTGATGGCCAGCGAGCAAACTGGCAGCCAGATGGAGTACCACCACTGCGGCACGCCGATACCGGGCGAGGTTTCTTCATAGCGCCATTCATCCCAGACCAGGCGGGTGCTGAGCACAGCGATGATGGCAAAAAGCAGAGCAGTACAGGCAGAGCCCAGACGCGCCAGCGCCTTTTTTCGGGCTGCAGAACCACTGCTGGTGAAAAACTCGATGCGGATGTGCTGGTCGCGTGCGACAGCGGCACTGCCTGCGACCAGGGCCAGCACAATCATCAGAAAGATGGAGATTTCCTCGGTCCAGGCGAACGAGGCATCTGTGAAGTAGCGCACCAGCACATTGGCAAAGGTAATCAGGGCCAGCAGGGCCATGATGATGACGGTGAGCCAGTCTTCAATACGCAGAGAACGTGGCTCGGCAGAGCCTTCGGCCTTGGCGGCCGGGCTGGGATGGTGGTCAGACATGTCGCGGAATCGGAAACAAGAGCTAGGCAAATGACCGAACGTGCCCCTGCACTGCAGCAGGCAACTGGGGGTGGCCCAGCGTTCGATATCGATTCCGGACTGGTCCGTGTTGTGCACGTCAGCCGGATGCGGGGCGCAGGCAAGGGTGGCCAGCACGCCGTGCCACATTATTGGTGGATTTATTCATATTGACTATGTGCAAGTTCACCTGCCGTCAGATTGCGGCAAGGCGATAATCGCGGTTATGGAAACCAAATGGCTTGAAGACTTTGTCAGTCTGGCTGAAACGCGCAGCTTCAGCCGATCCGCCCAGCTGCGACATGTGACCCAACCGGCGTTCTCGCGCCGGATACAGGCCTTGGAGGCATGGGCCGGGACTGATCTGGTCGACCGCAGCTCCTATCCCACGCGTCTCACCCCCGCAGGCAAGACCATGTATGAGCAGGCGCTGGAGATGCTGCAGGCATTGCAAAGCACCCGCTCCATGCTGCGTGCCCATGCCAGTAGTGACAAGGGCATGGTGGGCTTTGCTGTGCCCCATACCCTGGCCTTCACATTTTTCCCTGCCTGGGTGTCGCAGGTGCAGGAGCAGTTCGGGCCGTTCAAAAGCCGTCTGATTGCCCTGAATGTGCACGACGCCGTGATGCGCCTGGTCGAGGGCGGCTGCGACTTTCTGATTGCCTATCACCACAGCTCCCAGCCTCTGCAGCTGGACCCTGCGCGCTACGAAATGGTGCGTCTGGGCGAAGAGCTGCTGGCGCCTTACGCCAAGCCGGATGCCGATGGCAATCCTCTGTTTACCTTGCCCGGCACGGCAACGCAGTCCCTGCCCTTCCTGGCCTATGGTCCCGGAGCCTATCTGGGCCGCCTGACGGAGCTGCTGCTCAAGGAAGCGGACATGCCCGTGCATCTGGAGCGTGTCTATGAAACCGATATGGCTGAAGGTCTGAAGGCCATGGCCATTGAAGGCCATGGTGTGGCCTTCCTGCCTTTTAGTGCCGTACGCAATGAACTGGCAAGCGGGCGTCTGGTCAGTGCCGTGCCCGCTGGTTCGAGCAAATTCCAGCTGCCCATGGATGTGCTGGCTTACCGTGAAAAGCCAACCAGCAAGGACAACCACAAGTCCGTAGGCCAAGCCCTGTGGAGCTTTCTGCAGCATCAGGCGGTGCAGCAGGAGAAAAAGAAGGCAGACTGACCACCATTGCAATCAGACTGTGAAAAAAAGCGACTTTCTTCAGGAAGTCGCTTTTTTATGGTCTCCACGCAATATGCGATTTCAGGGTTTTCACTAAAGAAACTTGTGTTTCTGGCACAGATATAGCTTTTACGATGGTAGTCATTCCACTTGGCGATGCTGAGGCTGGAATTTGACGTGTCGCTTGCATGACAATAGTTTCTCGTTATGCGTAGCAGGCATGACTCTATGCATTCGTATACAAGCATGCATGTTCACCAAGTTTGATCAGAGGAGCACTCTATGAAGAAACATTTGCTGGCGGTAGCGGTGATGGCTTTGGCGGCAGGTAGTGCAATGGCGCAGGCCAATGACACGCTGTCCAAGATCAATTCGTCGGGCAGCATCACGCTGGGGGTACGCGAGTCTTCGGGCGCGCTGGCCTATACCCTGGGTGATGGCAAGTACGTGGGCTTCCACACCGAAATGGCCGAGAACATTGTTTCTGATCTGGAAAAGAAGCTGGGCAAGAAGATTGACAAGAAATACCAGCCTGTGACCTCGCAGAACCGTATTCCTCTGGTGGTCAACGGTACGGTGGACATCGAGTGCGGCTCGACCACCAATGACATGAACCGTCAGAAGGACGTGGACTTTGCCAACACCACCTATATCGAGCAGGTGCGCATTGCCACCCGCAAGGACTCTGGTATCAAGGATGTCAAGGACCTGAACGGCAAGACCGTGGCCACCACCACAGGCACCACATCGGTGCAGCTGCTGCGCCAGAACAAGCGTGCCGAAGGTATTGAATTCAAGAACGTAATGGGCAAGGACCATGCCGACAGCTTCCTGCTGCTGGAAACCGGCCGTGCGGACGCCTTCGTGATGGATGGTTCCATCCTGGCGGGCAATATCTCCAAGTCCAAGAACGCGGGTGACTTCGTGATCGTGGGTGAAGCACTGTCTACCGAGCCCATCGCCTGCATGGTGCGCAAGAACGATCCTGAGTTCCTGAAGGCCGTGAACGAATCCATCGCCCGCCAGGTCAAGGACGGCACGCTGGAAAAGCTGTGGGACAAGTGGTTCATGCAGCCTATCCCTCCTGCCAATGTGGCCGTGGGTCTGCCCCTGTCTGACGCTACGCGTGAGGCATGGAACAACCCCAACAACAAGCCCAAGGAAGCCTACAACAACTGATCCATCAGTGAAAAACGCCCCGCCTGCCGGAACGCGGAGCGGGGCGTTTTTGCTTCCGGGCCAGCTGCACCGCTGGTCCATTGCAGGTTTAAGTGGAAGGAAATCCTATGAATTGGGATTGGCAGGTGTTCTGTGAGGACACCATCGATCGTGAAGTGCGCGGCAGCTGCTTCGGCTCTGACGGCGACATCACCTATCTGGACTGGATGCTGTCGGCCTGGGGCTGGACCGTGTCTGTGTCTTTGCTGGCTTTGGCGCTGGCCCTGGCTGCTGGCCTGGTGATCGGTACCTTGCGTACTCTGGAAAACCGCCCCTGGACGGTGCGTTTTGGCAATGCGTGGGTGGAGCTGTTTCGCAATATCCCGCTGCTGGTGCAAATTTTTATCTGGTACCACGTGGTGCCAGCCATCTTCCCTGCCATGAAGTCGGTTTCCGGCTTCATCCTTGTGGTGCTGGCGCTGGGCTTTTTCACTTCGGCGCGTATTGCAGAGCAGGTGCGCTCCGGCATTCAGGCGCTGCCCCGCGGTCAGCGCTATGCCGGTCTGGCCATGGGCTTTACCACCTGGCAGACCTACCGCTATGTGCTGCTGCCCAATGCGCTGCGCATCATCATTCCGCCGCTGACCAGCGAGACCATGAATATCTTCAAGAACTCGTCCGTGGCGTTTGCGGTGTCGGTGACAGAGCTGACGCTGTTTGCCATGCAGGCGCAGGAAGAAACCGGCCGTGGCATTGAGGTCTACATGGCGGTGACGGGGCTGTATGTGATTTCGGCCTTCGCCATCAACCGCATCATGGCTTTCATTGAAAAACGTACCCGCGTGCCGGGCTTGTCTGCAGCCTCTGCGGCAGGAGGGCACTAAGCCATGAATCTCGCACTTGATTGGTCTTTTTATAACTGGGAGCTGATCAGCCAGTTCGTGCTCAAGGGCTTTTACTTCAGCGTGATGCTGACGGTGATTGCCACGCTGGGTGGTGTCTTCTTTGGCACGCTGCTGGCGCTGATGCGCCTGTCTGGCAAGGCCTGGCTGGTGCTGCCTGCGACGATCTACGTCAACGGCATGCGCTCCATTCCCCTGGTGATGGTGATCCTGTGGTTCTTCCTGCTGATGCCCATGATCATCGGCAAGCCCATTGGCGCAGACCTGTCGGCCATCATCACCTTCATCGCGTTTGAGGCGGCGTACTTCTCCGAGATCATGCGCGCGGGCATTCAGTCGATTCCGCGTGGCCAGGTCTATGCCGGTCAGGCGCTGGGCATGAGCTACAGCCAGAACATGCGTCTGGTGGTGCTGCCACAGGCCTTCCGCAACATGCTGCCCGTGCTGCTGACACAGACCATCATTCTGTTTCAGGACACCTCGCTGGTGTATGCCATTGGCGCCTACGACATGCTCAAGGGCTTTGAAGTGGCGGGCAAGAACTTTGGTCGCCCCATGGAAGCCTATCTGGCCGCGGCAGCTGCCTACTTTGTGATCTGCTACAGCCTGTCGTATCTGGTCAAACGTCTGCACAAGAAGATTGCCATCATCCGCTGATGCGTGGTCTGAAGGATTGAGGATTTATTCATGATTGAACTCAAGAACGTCTCTAAGTGGTACGGCAGCTTTCAGGTGCTGAACGACTGCTCCACCAGCATCCAAAAGGGTGAAGTGGTGGTGGTGTGCGGCCCTTCGGGCTCGGGCAAGTCCACACTGATCAAGACCATCAACGCGCTGGAGCCCATCCAGAAGGGGGAGATCTGGGTCAATGGCATTGCCGTGCATGAGCCCAAGACCAATCTGCCTCAGCTGCGCTCCAAGGTCGGCATGGTGTTTCAGCACTTTGAACTGTTTCCCCACCTGACCGTGACCGAGAACCTGACCATTGCCCAGGTCAAGGTGCTGGGCCGCAGCATGGACGACGCCAAGCAGCGCGGCCTGAAGATGCTGGACCGTGTGGGCCTGATGGCGCATAAGGATAAGTTCCCCGGTCAGCTCTCGGGCGGTCAGCAGCAGCGCGTGGCGATTGCGCGTGCCCTGTCCATGGACCCCATGGTCATGCTGTTTGACGAACCCACTTCAGCGCTCGACCCCGAAATGGTGGGTGAAGTGCTGGACGTGATGGTGGGCCTGGCCAACGAAGGCATGACCATGATGTGCGTGACGCACGAAATGGGCTTTGCCCGCAAGGTGGCCAGCCGCGTGATCTTCATGGACGTGGGCGGAAAGATTCTGGAGGACTGCTCCAAGGACGAGTTCTTTGGCAATCCCGAAGCCCGCCAGCCCCGTACCAAGGACTTTCTGGGCAAGATCCTGCAGCACTGAGTCAGCAGGCATCACCCCACAAAAAAGCCGCTGGTTTCAGCGGCTTTTTTTATGCCCAAACTGCCTTCAGCGCCCATGCATCAAGCGCTGGAAGCTATGGTTTTTTATGCCTGATCGGCCAGTTCTGCGTGGTGTGCAGATTCGCCCTGTTTCCAGTAGGCGGCAATGCGCATGCGCTTGGGCGATGCACCCTTGGCCACAGCAATCTTGCGCAGTGCTGCCATCTCGCTGTGCTCGCCTGCGGCCCAGACAAAGCCTTCGCCTTCTGGCCACTCCAGTGCCTGGGCGGCATCGGTGAGCGCATCTACCCACTGCAGATCAACCTGTGCTTCCGAGGTCAGAGTGCGGCGGTCGGCGGCAGGCACGGCCAGGCGCACGGTCACGCGTGCCGTGTCAGGCAGTTCGGCCAGCGCGCGTTCTACGGCAGGCATGCCGCTGGCATCGGCCAGCATCCAGTACCAGTCAAAGTCCTTGCGAATCACCATGGAGCCGCGTGGGCCAGCCACGCCTACCCAGGATCCCATGGGGGCCGTGCGTGCCCATTCGGTGGCGGGGCCGTGCTCGTGCAGGGCAAAGTCCACGGTCAGGGTGTTGGTGGTCCAGCGCAGCGGTGTGTAGTCGCGCATGGTGGGGCGGGGGCCGTCGATCAAGGGTTTGCCATCCACCATCTGGGGCAGCAGGGGCTTTTCCAGCCCATCTTGCGGCAGGATGAGCTTGAAATGGTCATCAAAGCCGTCGCTGCAGAAGTCGCGCAGCTCGCCGACCAGCGTCAGGCGCAGAAAACCGGGGCTGATCTGTTCGCGCGAGAGCAGCTGCAGATGGCGGGCCTTGAAGGGGTGGCGCACGCGCTCAAAGGCGGGTGCTGTCTTTGTCATTTCCTGTGTCATAACTTTTCTTCTTTTCAATTGAGAGCGTTTCTCATTATGCACGCCATGTGTTGCGTGGCGCGCAGGCAGTCAATGTGACAATAGGGCTATGACTTCCCCCATGACCCTGACCATTACCCGCCCCGATGACTGGCACCTGCACGTGCGTGATGGCGATGCCATGCGCTGCGTGGTGCCCCACAGCGCACGCCAGATGGGCCGTGCCATCATCATGCCCAACCTCAAGCCACCGGTCACCACGGCCGAGATGGCGGCCGCTTACCGCGAGCGCATCCTGTCGGCCGCGCCAGCAGGCAGCAAGTTCCAGCCTTTGATGACGCTGTACCTGACCGATAACCTCACCCCTGAGGAAATCGTGCGCGCCAAGGCCGCAGGCGTGGTGGCCTGCAAGCTCTACCCCGCAGGTGCTACCACCAACTCCGACCACGGCGTGACCGATCTGCGCAAGATCTACCCCACGCTGGAAGCCATGCAGCGCGAAGGCCTGGTGCTGCTGGTGCACGGTGAAGTGACCGACCAGAGCATTGACCTGTTCGACCGCGAAGCTGTGTTCATCGAGCAGCAGCTCAAGCCACTGCGCAAAGACTTCCCAGAACTCAAGATTGTCATGGAGCACGTGACGACCAAGGAAGCGGCCGAATACGTGGCTGCGGCCGATGACTTTCTGGCTGCCACCATCACGCCCCAGCACCTGCTGTTCAACCGCAATGCCATCTTCCTGGGTGGCGTGCGCCCGCACTTTTACTGCCTGCCGGTTCTGAAGCGCGAAACCCACCGTCTGGCCTTGGTGCAGGCTGCGACCAGCGGCAGCAAGAAGTTCTTCCTGGGCACGGATAGCGCACCGCATGCAGCCCATCTGAAGGAAGCTGCCACCGGCTGCGCAGGCTGCTACAGCGCCCATGCTGCCATCGAGATGTATGCCGAGGTGTTCGACAACGCCGGCGCGCTGGACAAGCTGGAAGCCTTTGCGTCCTTCAACGGTGCAGATTTCTACGGCCTGCCCCGCAATACCGACACCATCACCTTGGTCAAGGAAAGCTGGACACCGCCTGCGAGCTTTGCATACGGCGAAGGTGCCATCCTCAAGCCACTGCGCTTTGGTGAAGCCCTGCCCTGGAAGATGGTGGATTAAAACTGATAGCTGCTTGCGCTTGCTAATCAAGCATTTGCAATAGTTTTATAGTCCAAAGCCTTGAAGGAGCTGCGCTGGCAGCTCCTTTTTTATGAATGAAGCACGTATCGCATCTGTCATGGACACCATCAACCCCTTTGCACCGCATGCGTGGGTGTCCAGCATCGACTGGTCCCGCCCCTGGCTGGCCAGCGTGGCGCGCATTGGCCAGCCCATGGTGGCGCAGATTGCGCAGGGGCTGCCTGTGCATGCGGCGCTGAACCAGTATCTGCCTGCTGCGCTGCAGGAGGCTGGTCTGCGCTTTGTGCCGCAGGAGGCACTGCCGGACGGTGTGGCGTATGAAACCTTTATCCGCGAGCAGCGCTGCGTGCCTACGCGGGACCATTTGCACGACGTTTTCAACGGGCTGATCTGGCTGCACTGGCCACAGCTCAAGCTCCATCTGAACCAGCTGCAGGCACAGGCCATTGCGCGCGATGGTGTGGGCCAGCGCCGGGGGCCGCTGCGCGATGCCATCACCGTGCTGGACGAAAACGGCGCCATCTGGCTGGCACCGCAGCCGCTGGTGGAGGCTTTGCGTGCGCGCCAGTGGCAGCGCCTGATGGTGGAGCTGCGCCCGCTGTGGGCGCAAAGCTGCCTGTGGCCGGTGGGCCATGCCCTGCTGGAAAAACTGGTGCAGCCACGCAAGCCGATGACCGCCCATGTGCTGTGCCTGCCGTGGACGCCAGACACAGCTGCCGCCCTGCAGGCGTCTGGCGATGCGGTCAGTAGCGCGCTGGATGCACACATGGCACGCGACATGCTTGTCTGTGCCGATGTGCTGGCCACCAAGCCCTTCAGCCCTTTGCCCGTACTGGGTGTGCCGGGGTGGTGGGCACAGAACGAGGAACTTTCCTTTTATGATGATCCTCTAGTGTTTCGCGCAGCGCGCCCCACAACATGACGCTAACCAGCGGGCGCTGCTTGAAATGGGGCGCCATTGCCCATACATCCATACACAGTCATTTGTTTTCCCCTCTTTGAGGAGAATCACACCCCATGAAACGTATTGCACTTTTTCTGTTGACCAACATTGCCGTCGTGGCCGTGCTGGGTATTACGGCCAGCCTGCTGGGCGTCAACCGTTTTCTGACCGCCAACGGCCTGAATCTGGGCGCACTGCTGGGCTTTGCCTTCATCATGGGTTTTGGTGGCGCCATCATTTCGCTGCTGATCTCCAAGCCCATGGCCAAGTGGACCAGTGGCGTGCATGTGATCACACAGCCGCGCAACGCTGATGAAGCCTGGATTCTGGACACCGTGCGCAAGTTCGCCGACAAGGCCGGCATTGGCATGCCTGAAGTGGGTATCTACGAAGGCGAACCCAATGCCTTTGCGACTGGCGCTTTCAAGAACAACGCCCTGGTGGCGGTGTCTACCGGCTTGCTGCAAGGCATGACGCGTGAAGAAGTCGAGGCCGTGATTGGCCACGAAGTGGCACACATTGCCAATGGCGACATGGTGACCATGACGCTGATTCAGGGCGTGATGAACACCTTTGTGGTGTTCCTGTCGCGCATCATCGGCTACGCCGTGGACAGCTTCCTGCGCAAGGGCGACAGCGAAAACTCCGGCCCCGGCATTGGCTACTACGTGACCACCATCGTCATGGACATTCTGCTGGGCTTTGTGGCTGCCATCATCGTGGCCTGGTTCTCGCGCCAGCGCGAATTCCGCGCCGACGCAGGCGCTGCGCAGCTGATGGGCCGCAAGCAGCCCATGGTCAACGCCCTGGCACGTCTGGGTGGCATGGTGCCCGGTGAGCTGCCCAAGACGGTGGCAGCCATGGGTATTACCGGCCATGTCGGCAAGCTGTTCTCTACCCACCCTCCGATTGAAGAGCGTATTGCAGCCCTGCAAAGCAGCCAGTATTGATAGAGGCATGAAGCCCTGAGGGCTTCATCCGCTGTCACAACTTGCATCCCATCTTTACGCAGGCTTTACCGCCGTGACGCCAACCCCGGTCAGCATCTGACCGGGGTTTTTCGTTATGTACAGGTACGGGCTGCCCCAGCCCATGAACAAGGAGCCACCATGCCACAGTCGATTGCCTTGCCTAACAGCCGCTGGATGCGCTGCGCTGCCGTGGTGGCCTGCCTGGGTGGCGCGGCCTTGCTCAGCGGCTGTGTGGTGCCACCGGTAGACAGTAGCTACAGCAGCACGACCGTCTACACCACCTATGGCTACCCACCACCGCCGCGTGTGGATTACCGCTACCGCGCGCCTTCTCCCCGGCATGTCTGGCAGGCAGGGGGCTGGTTCTGGACGGGCAGCCGCTATGACTGGCGACCTGGGTACTGGATGCCGCCGGGCCATCGCCCCGCACCACCTCCGCCACCACCACACCGCCCGCATATACAGCCGCCACGACCGCATCAGGCCATGCCTGCGCCGCAGCCACGCCCGCCGATGCTGCGCCCGGACAGCAGGCCACGTCCCCCACAGATGCGGCCGCATGAAAGACCTGCACCGCAGCAACATGCTCGCCCCAGCCAGCCTCGGCCCGAGCATGCACGGCCCAGTCCGCAGCGCCGTGATGAGGGGCGGGAGCACAGGCCATCGCGGCGTGACCGTGATGATGCACGCCAACGTTCCTGACAGCGGATGTCTGAACGCAGCGTACTGAGCCCGCCTGGTGCGGGCTTTTTGCTGTTTTAGTGGCTGGGCGGCGTTTCACCACGCGCTCTGGCCAGCAGAAAGTCAATGCAGGTGCGCACCGCCTTGGTCTGGTGGCGGTTGGGCAGATACAGCAGATACATTTGCGTGCCAAAAATGCTCAGGCGGTATTCGCTCAAGGTGGTCAGCACCTCGCCGCTGGCAATCTGGTCCTTGACCACATAGTCCGGCACCAGCCCGACGCCCAGCCCCGCCAGAATGCCTTCGCGCAGAAACGGAAAGTGCTCGGAGCTGAGCGTGGGCTCCAGCATCACTTCCTGGCGCTCCAGCCCCTGATAGGCCGAAAGCCGCAGCTGGCGGCCAATCACGCCCGAGGTAATCAAGGGGCTGGCACGCAGCTCCAGTAGCGTCTGGGGCAGGCCGTGCTGTGCGGCATAGCTTCTGGAGGCGCAGGCCACATAGCGCACATCGCCCAGCGCACGCGCCACCACGGACAGCGGGGGCTCCGGCATCACCCGGATCGCAATATCGACCTCATCGCGCAGGTTGTCGGCACGGTTTTCAAACAGTACGTCCAGCACGATGCCAGGGTACAGCTGCTTGAACTCGATCAGCCACGGGCTCATCACCATCTGCCCATAGCCGCTGGGCACGCTGATACCTACGCGCCCGCGCAGTTCCTGCCCCAGGCTGGTGATGGTCTCGCGTGCAGCCAGCATTTCGTTGTGGATGTTGCGGCCATGTTCGTACAGGCGCAGCCCCACCTCGGTGGGCTCTACACGCCGGGTGGTGCGCTTGACCAGCTGCACGCCCACCTGCTTTTCCAGCTGGGCCAGGTGGTAGCTCACGTTGGCGCGCGTCATCTTGAGCTTGCGTGCCGCCTGGCTGAGGTTGCCGCTGTCAATGATTTCCACCAGCAAGGTCAGCGATTGCAGGTCCATCTAGGGTTTTCCCTTGCTATTGTTCAAAGTTATTTGACGCTCTGTCAACTTATGCAGCGATTGTAAAGAACCATTGTCGTAGTAAAAACGGCTTTTCCCCGTACAACGCATATCCGGAGACCTGTGTAATGAGTTCTGCGAGCACCGCATCCGTAGTTCAGACCCGCCTCGATGGCGAGGTTTTGGTGGTCACTGTCAACAATCCACCCGTGAACGCTTTGGGCCAGGCCGTACGTGCTGGCCTGCTGGCTGCGGTGGAACAAGCTGCGGCGGATGCTGCCGTCAAGGCCATGCTGATCGTGGGCGAAGGCAAGGCCTTTATCGCCGGTGCGGACATCCGTGAATTTGGCAAGCCTGCCATGCCTCCTTCGCTGCCCGAGGTGTGCAACGCCATTGAAGCCAGCGGCAAGCTGGTCGTGGCTGCCATCCATGGCGCGGCACTGGGCGGTGGCCTGGAGATTGCCCTGTCGGCCCACTACCGCCTGGCCCTGCCCAAGGCGCAGCTGGGTCTGCCCGAAGTGAACCTGGGCCTGCTGCCTGGCGCCGGTGGTACGCAGCGTGCCCCCCGCGTGATGGGTGTGAGGGCCGCGACCGAGCTGATGCTCAGCGGCAAGCACCTGAACGCCAAGGCGGCAGCGGCAGCTGGCCTGGTCGACAAGCTGGTCGAGGGTGACGACGCCCTGGCCGCTGGCCTGGCCTACACCCGTGAACTGCTGGCAGCCGGTGGCGCCGTGCGCCGCACCCGTGACATCGAGATCGCTGACAAGATGGCTGCACTGGCCGATCTGGAAGCGCTGGCCATCGAGACGGCCAAGAAGGCGCGTGGCCTGTTCTCGCCCATGAAGATCATTGAATGCGCCAAGGCGGCGGTGGAGCTGCCCTTTGAGCAGGGTCTGGCCAAGGAGCGCGAGCTGTTCCTGCAGTGCCTGGAAAGCCCTCAGCGCCAGGGCCTGATTCACGCCTTCTTTGCCGAGCGTGAAGTCAGCAAGATTCCCGAGGCCAAGGCCGCAGCTCCCCGTGCGTTTGCCAAGCTGGCCATCATTGGTGGCGGCACCATGGGCGCAGGCATCACGGTGGCGGCGCTGGATGCAGGCTTCCCCGTGATCATGATTGAGCGTGATGCCGAGTCCATCGCCCGTGGTCAGGCCAATGTGGAAAAGGTCTACAACGGCCTGATCGCCAAGGGCCGTATGACTGAAGAAGGTAAGGCCGCCATCATGGCGCGCTACACCCCTTCGACCAGCTATGACGACCTCAAGGACGTGGACCTGGTGATCGAAGCCGTGTTCGAAGACCTGGACGTGAAAAAAGCCGTGTTCAAGGAACTGGACCGTGTGTGCAAGCCCGGTAGCGTGCTGGCGACCAACACCTCCTACCTGGACATTGATGCGATTGCTGCTTCCACCAGCCGCCCACAGGACGTGATTGGTCTGCACTTCTTCAGCCCCGCCAACATCATGAAGCTGCTGGAGATCGTGGTGCCCGCCAAGGTGTCTGCAGACGTGGTGGCTACCGCGTTTGAGCTGGCCAAGAAGCTCAAGAAAGTGCCCGTGCGTGCCGGTGTGTGCGATGGCTTTATCGGCAACCGCATTCTGGCGGTGTACAAGCAGGCGGCTGACTACATCATGGAAGATGGTGCTTCGCCCTACGAAATCGACGAAGCCGTGCGCGCCTTTGGCTACCCCATGGGCCCCTTCCAGGTGACGGACCTGGCCGGTGGTGACATTGGCTGGGCCACGCGCAAGCGCCGTGCTGCGACCCGTGACCCCAAGGCACGCTACGTTCACGTTGCCGACCGCATCTGCGAGCGTGGCTGGTTTGGCCAGAAGACCGGCCGTGGCTTTTATCTGTACCCACAGGGTGCACGTGTGGGCCAGCCTGACCCCGAAGTGCTGGCCATTGTGGACGAAGAGCGTGCCAAGAAGGGTGTGACACCCCGCAAGTTCACGCCGGAAGAAATCATCCGCCGCTACATGGCTTCCATGGTCAACGAAGGTGCCAAGGTCGTGGAAGAGGGCATTGCCCTGCGTCCGCTGGACGTGGATGTGACCTTTATCTCCGGCTACGGCTTCCCCCGCTGGCGTGGTGGCCCGCTGAAGTGGGCCGACATGCAGGGTCTGGACAAGATCCTGGCGGACATCAAGGAATTCGAGAAGGAAGACCCGCTGTTCTGGAAGCCTGCTGCGCTGCTGGAAAAGCTGGTGGCCGAAGGCAAGAACTTCGATTCGCTGAACAAGGCTGCGGCCTGAGGCATGTGACCAGGAGGAAGGGGCACCAAGCCCCATCAGGGAGCGTGGTGAGAGAGCGCAAAGACGCTCCTTGCCATATTCATAAAAAACGTAGCTGCCAGCGCTTGATTGACAAGCTTTTCAGATAGAAAACTATTTGAAAACAAGTATTGGAAAGCGCTGGCAGCTATCAAAAACAGTAACGAGACACATACCATGCGTGAAGCCGTCATTGTTTCCACCGCACGCACACCGCTGACCAAGTCGCACCGTGGCGAGTTCAACATCACGCCAGCCGCACAGCTGGCCGCGTTTTCCGTCAAGGCGGCCGTGGAGCGCTCGGGTGTAGACCCCGAGATGATCGAGGACCTGATCCTCGGCTGCGGCAACCCCGATGGCTTTCAGGGCCGCAACCTGGGCCGCCAGACCGTCATCCGTGCCGAGTTGCCGCTGAGCATTGCGGGCACGACCATCACGCGCTACTGCGCTTCGGGGCTGCAGTCGATTGCCATTGCTGCAGGCCGCGTGGTGGCTGAAGGGGTGGACGCCATGATTGCCGGTGGTGTGGAAAGCATTTCCGGCATCCGCCCTGGCAACAATTTGCCCACCGACATGGACCCCTGGCTGGTCGAGCACAAGCCAGAACTCTTCATGGCCATGATCGACACCGCCGATGTGGTGGCCAAGCGCTACAACATCTCGCGTGAAGACCAGGATGCTTTCTCGCTGCTGAGCCAGCAGCGCACCGCCACAGCACAGGCTGCCGGTCTGTTTGATAACGAAATCATTGCCTGCGCCACCAAGATGGCGGAGAAGAACAAGGAAACCGGCGAAGTCACCTACCGTGACGTTGTCGCCACCAAGGACAACTGCAACCGCGCCAGCACCACGCTGGAAGGCCTGGCCAAGCTCGAACCCGTGAAGGGCCTCGGCAACTTCATCACCGCCGGTAATGCCTCGCAGCTGTCCGATGGCTCCAGCGCCTGCGTGGTGGTGGAGGCCAAGGTGGCCGAGCGTCTGGGCCTGAAGCCCCTGGGCGCCTTCCGTGGCTTTGCCGTCGCTGGTTGCGAGCCTGACGAAATGGGCATCGGCCCTGTGTTTGCCGTGCCCAAGCTGCTGGCGCGCCACGGCCTCACGGTGGATGACATCGATCTGTGGGAGCTGAACGAAGCCTTTGCCTCCCAGGCGCTGTACTGCCAGCGCCAGCTGGGCATCCCCATGGAACGCCTGAACGTCAACGGCGGCGCGATCTCCATCGGCCACCCTTTTGGCATGACGGGCGCGCGTCTGGCCGGTCACATCCTGCTCGAAGGCCAGCGCCGCAAGGCCCAGGGCCAGAAGGTGAAGTACGGCGTCGTCACCATGTGCATCGCTGGTGGCATGGGCGCAGCAGGCCTGTTTGAAATTTTCTGATCTGGTTTTTCCCCGAGGAATAGCAATGGATTTGCAATTTACCCCCCAAGAACAAGCCTTCCGCGCGGAAGTGCAGGCCTTTCTGAAAGAAAAGCTCAGCCCCGAGCTGGCGCACAAGGTCCAGAGCGGCCAGATCCTGGGCAAGCAGGACCTGCAGGGCTGGCACGATGTGCTCAACGAGCGCGGCTGGCTGGCCAACCACTGGCCCAAGGAATACGGTGGCCCAGGCTGGGGTGCGGTCGAAAAGTTCATCTTTGAAACCGAGTGCGCGCTGGCTGGTGCCCCCCGCCTGGTGCCCTTTGGCGTGAACATGCTGGGCCCCGTCCTGATCAAGTACGGCAATGAGCAGCAGAAGAGCTACTGGCTGCCCCGCATCCTGAATGGCGCTGACTGGTGGTGCCAGGGCTATTCCGAGCCCGGCTCCGGCTCCGACCTGGCCTCCGTGAAGACCACGGCCGTGCGCGATGGCGACCACTACATCGTCAATGGCCAGAAGACCTGGACCACGCTGGGCCAGCACGCCAACATGATCTTCTGCCTGGTGCGCACCAACAAGGAAGTCAAGGCACAGGCCGGTATCAGCTTCCTGCTGATCGACATGAACACCCCCGGTGTGGAAGTGCGCCCCATCATCACGCTGGATGGCGAGCACGAAGTCAACGAAGTGTTCTTCACCGATGTGAAGGTGCCTGTGGAAAACCTGGTGGGCGAAGAGAACAAGGGCTGGACCTACGCCAAGTACCTGCTGACCTACGAGCGCACCAATATCGCGGGCGTGGGCTTCTCCATGGCTTCGCTGGAAAAGCTCAAGCTGGCTGCCAGCCGCACGCTCTACAACGGCAAGCCTCTGATTCAGGACCCGCTGTTCGCTGCCCGTCTGGCCAAGGTCGAGATCGATCTGGAAAACATGAAGACCACCAATCTGCGCGTGATCGCCGCCGTGGCGGGTGGCGGTGTGCCCGGTGCAGAAAGCTCCATGCTCAAGATCAAGGGCACGGAAATCCGCCAGGAAATTCTGTCGCTGATCCGCCGCGTCATGGGCCCCTATGCCGTGCCGTTTGAAGAAGCTGCCATGCACGGCACCAATACGGAGCCTACCGTGGGCCCCGAGGAAGCATTCTCGGCCGCTGCGGCCTACTTCAACTACCGCAAGCTGTCGATCTTCGGCGGCTCGAATGAAATTCAAAAGAACATCATCTCCAAGATGATCCTGGGCCTCTGATTCAGGCGAGAGAAGGAACAAGACCATGAACTTCGAACATACCGAAGACCGCCGCATGCTGGCGGACACCTTGAACCGCTTTGTCTCTGAGCAATACGGCATCGAGCATCGCAACAAGCTGGCCTATGGCGAAGAAGGCCACAGCCCCGAGCTGTATGCCCAGTTTGCCGAACTGGGCGCCATTGGCGCGCTGTTCAAGGAAGAAGACGGCGGCTTTGGCGGCGCAGGCTTTGACATCAGCGTGGTGTTTGAAGCCCTGGGTCGTGGCTTGGTGGCCGAGCCCCTGCTGGGCGCACTGGTGGTGGGCCAGGCCCTGATCGCTGCGGGTACCGAGTCGCAAAAGCAAAAGCTGGAAGACATCATCGCGGGTGGCGTGATTGCAGCGCTGGCGCACGACGAGCCCGGCAGCCACTATGAGCTGAACAATGTTTCCACCACCGCAGCCAAGTCGGCCAGCGGCTGGGTACTCAACGGCGCCAAGGGCGTGGTGGCATTTGGTGCCAAGGCGGATCTGCTGCTGGTGTCTGCCCGCACATCGGGCAGCCAATACGACCAGGATGGCATCAGCCTGTTCCTGGTGGATGGCAGCGCGGCTGGCATCACCAAGCGCAGCATGCAGCGCTTTGAAGGCGGTCGTGTGGCAGAGCTGAAGTTGGACAACGTGCAGCTGAGCGCTGACGCGCTGCTGGGTGCTGAAGGCAAGGGCTACGAAGTGCTGGAGCGCATCAGCGGCTATGCCGTGCTGGCACTGGCTGCGGAATCCGTCGGTGCCATGGATGTGGCCAAGCAGCACACGCTGGAGTACCTGCAGACCCGCAAGCAGTTTGGCGTGGCCATCGGCACCTTCCAGGCATTGCAGCACCGCATGGCGGATGTGCTGCTGGAAGTGGAGCAGGCACGCTCTGCCGTGATCAATGCGGCAGACGCCATCGACAACGCCGAAGGTGCAGCCAAGGCCAAGGCGCTGGCTGCTGCCAAGTACACCGTGGGCTATGTGGGCACCAAGGTGGCACAGGAAAGCATCCAGATGCATGGTGGCATTGGCATGACCTGGGAGCTGCCACTGGCGCACTACGCCAAGCGTCTGGTCATGATCGACCACCAGTTCGGTGACGAAGACCACCATCTGGCGCGCTTTATTGCGCTGAACCAGGCAGCGTAAGCACTGCCTCGCCAGACAGCTGGTGCTGTCTGGTACGTGTAGCCCCTGCCTGCCGTGCAGGGGCTGCTGCCCGCTGGCAGCAAGGCCAGCGTTGCATATCCGGAGACATGCTGTGAATACCCCCCTGTTGATCCGCCGTGAGGCAGAGGTGCTCATCCTCTCCAACAACAACGTTGCTGCACGCAATGCCCTGTCGCCCGAGTTCTATGCAGCCGTGACGACGGCACTGGTGCAGGCGGCAGAGGACAGCAGCATTGGCGCCGTCATCCTCACGGGTGAGGGGGGCCACTTTTGCGCAGGCGGTGATCTGCGCCAGCTGGCCAAGCGCCGGGAACTGCCTGTGCAGGAGCGCCGCGAAAAGCTCGAGGGCCTGCACCACCTGATCCGCGCTGTGCGCGACTGCCCCAAGCCCGTGATTGCCGCGGTCGAAGGCGCAGCCGCAGGTGCGGGGCTGTCGCTGGCGCTGGCCTGCGACATGCTGGTGGCGGCCAAGAACAGCGTGTTCTCGGTGGCCTATGTGAAGGTCGGCCTCACGCCCGATGGTGGTGCAACGGCCTTTCTTTCGGAATTCGTGTCACGCCAGGTGCTGACCGAGCTGTGCCTGACCGGCGAGCGCATCAGCGGCGAGCGCATGGCCCAGCTGGGTGTGGTGAACCGGCTGGCAGAGCCCGGGCAGGCCATCGTGCATGCACTGGCGCTGGCGCAGCAAGTCGCTCAGGGACCGGAGCTGGCCATGTCGCGCATCAAGCACCTGTGCCGTGAAGCACCACGCAACACGCTGGAGCAGCAGCTGGAGCTGGAAGCGCAGTACATGGTGCAGTCGCAGGAGAGCGCAGAGTCTCGCGAAGGCATTGCCGCTTTTCTGGAAAAACGCAGCCCGCAGTTTCGCCAGCCTGCATCTGTGCCGCTGACAGAGTAGGGCTGGCATGACCAACACATTGCGCATCACGGCGGAGACAGGTGTGATGCGTGTAACCCAAGGCTCAGGGAGACGAGAACAATGACACAGACAACACTGCCTGAAGGCATGGACTTTCCCTTGGAGGGAGTGCGCGTACTGGACCTCTCGCGTGTGTTTGCAGGCCCTTTGTGTGGCCAGGTACTGGCTGACTTTGGTGCAGAGGTGATCAAGGTCGAGCACCCGCTGCGCGGAGATGACACCCGCGACTGGGGCATGCGCATTGGCAAGACCGAAACCACCTACTACAACAGCATGAACCGCAACAAGCGGTCCATCACGCTGGATCTGCAAAGCGCCGAAGGTGTGCAGATCATCTATGAGCTGTTGCCGCAGTTTGATGTGGTGATTCACAACTTCAAGCACGGCGGTGCGGACAAGCTCGGCCTGGGCTACGAAAAGCTCAAGTCCATCAAGCCGGACCTGATCTACTGCAGCATTGCGGGCTACAACAGCGACACGCCCGAGGCACACCGCCCGGGCTATGACCTGGTCATCCAGGCTGAAGCGGGTCTGATGGCTATCAATGGTGAAGAGGGCACACCGCCGCTGAAGTTTGGCGTGGCCGTGGTTGATCTGATGACCGGCATGTACGCCGCACAGGCCGTGCTGGCGGCGCTCTACCGCAAGAGCCGCACAGGGCGCGGTCGCCAGATTGAGCTGGCACTGTACGACTGCGGCCTGACCATCAATGGCTACTACGCGCTGGACGCCATGCTGCTGGGCCACGACACACAGCGCTATGGCAATGCACACCCTTCCATCGTGCCCTATGGCCTGTTTGATGCGGCCGATGGCCCGCTCATCATCGGCGTGGGCAATAACCGCCAGTACGAGGCCTTCTGTCGCCATGTGATTGAGCGCCCCGACCTGTTTGAAGACCCACGCTACGCCACCAATGTGGAACGTGCCCGGAACCGCCACGAAATCCTGCCGCTGCTCAAGCAGGTCATCGCCAGCCACCCACGTCAGCAGTTGCTCGAACGCATGCGTGCCGTAGGCATCCCTTGCGGTGAAGTTGCGGGCCTGCATGAAGCCCTGACCAGTGAGCGCACACGACAGGCTGGCATGTTCCACCAGATGCCGCACCCCGTGGTCGGCCAGACCTGGGTGTTTGCGCCGCCCTATCGTCTGGACGGTCAGCGCCTGCCCATCCGCAATGCACCGCCCACGCTGGGTGACTCCACGCGTGCTGTGCTGCAGGAACTGCTGTCCATGAGCGATGAACAGCTGCAGTCCCTGAAGGACAAAGGCGTGCTCACACTGCCTGAGCAGCAGGGCTGATTTTTCTGGCCGGGTCTGTGCATGACTGCTCCCAAAGAGGGCAGCGTGTTCAGGGAGGAGGCCCGGCTGCTTTCTATATCCACACCGCAATTTCTGGGAGACAACCACATGGATAGCACACACACCACAACACGCCGCCACATCCTGGCAGCAGCGGCTGCGGCAGCAGGTACCAGCCTGATCGGCTTGCCTGCCTGGGCCCAGGCCAACTATCCCAGCAAGCCCATCCGCTTTGTCGTGCCCTTTAACCCCGGTGGTGCGACCGACATCGTCGCGCGCGTGCTGGCAGAAGCCATGTCCAGGCAGCTGGGCCAGCCCATCATTGTGGAAAACAAGGCCGGTGCATCGGCCATGCTGGGCACGGACCAGGTCGCCAAGTCGGCGCCCGATGGTTACAACGTGGTGGTGTCGCTGAGCACTTCGCTGCTCATCAACCAGTTTCTGTACTCCAAGATGGCCTACAACCCCCAGAAGGACTTGCTGATGCTGTCGGAGATTGCCTCCGCCCCCGTCACACTGGTGGTCCATCCTTCTGTGCCTGCCAACAACATGCAGGAGCTGCGGGCCTGGGTGAAGGCCAACAAGGGCAAGGTGTCGTACGGCAGCTGGGGTGTGGGCTCCTACGCCCACCTGGGTGGTGCCTATATGAGCAAGACCATGGATGCCGACATGAGCCATGTGGCCTACCGTGGCGAGGCGCCCATGATTCAGGAACTCATTGGCGGTCAGCTGCAGCTGTGCTTCTCCAGCGCACAGAACACCAAGCCTTTTATTGAAACTGGCCGCCTCAAGGCCATTGGCGTAACAGGCAAGCAGCGCATGTCTGTGCTGCCTGATCTGCCCACCATCTACGAGCAGGGCGTGACCGATGATGCCTACACCATCGCCGGTTTTGTCGGCATGGCGCTGCCTGCTGGTACGCCCAAAGAGGTTGTGGATGCGCTGTATGCAGCGCTCCAGCAAGCCTCGCAGGACCCCAAGGTGCAGGAGCGCCTGGACGGAGCAGGCTTTCTGCCCGTGTTCAGCACCCCGGAGGCCTTTGCCCAGTCCTATGCCGAGGCAGCCCCCATCTGGAAGCAGCTGATTGAAGTGGCTGAGGCCAAGGTCGACTAAACAACAACGAACGGAGACAGAATCATGCGTTTGACAAACATCACCCGCCGCACCCTGCTGGCAGCCGCTGCCACCCTGGTGGCCGGATCGGCCTGGGCGCAGGCCGCATGGCCCAGCAAGCCCATTACCCTGATTGTTCCTTTCCCTCCCGGAGGGCCCACCGACGTGGTCTCGCGCATCGTGGGCAAGGAGCTGGCAGACCGCCTGGGTCAACCTGTGATTGTGGAAAACAAGGCTGGTGCTTCGGGATCGATTGCTGCACAGCAGGTCAAGCGTGCAGCCCCTGATGGGCACACCCTGATGATGCTGGCCACTCCCACACTGTTTGCACCGCTGTTTTTCAGAAACGCCGGCTATGAGGTCACCAAGGACTTCACACCCATCTCCATGGTCTATGACCTGCCGATTGCCATGGTGGTCAATCCCGAGAAGCTGCCTGGCGTGACTACGCTGCCGCAGCTGATTGAAACTGCACGCGCCAAAAAGGGCGAGCTGAACTACACCACCTCTGGTGCTGGCAGCTTCGGCCACATGAGCATGGAGCTGCTCAAGGAGATGGGCCAGTTCGATATGCAGCACGTGGCCTACCGTGGCGGCGTGCCCGCCATCACCGACACCATTGGTGGCCAGGTGCCCATCATGTATGCCGACCTGGTCGCGGCCCTGCCGCATATCAAGTCCGGCAAGCTTGTCGCGATTGCCGTGGGCTCGCCCGAGCGTGTCTCGGTCATCCCTGAAGTCAAGACCATTGCCGAGCAGGGTATTGATGGCTTCTCAGCCGTATCGCTGGGCGCATTGCTGGGCCCCAAGGGCATGGATCCTGCAGTGGTCGAGCGCCTGAACCAGGAAGTTCAGGACATCCTGGCGCAGCCCGATGTGCAGCAGCGCATTCTGGGCGCTGGAGCGATTGCCAAATTCATGCCAGCGGCAGAACTGCAGCGCAGTCTGGAAGCGGACTACACCAAGTGGTCCAAGGTGGTGAAGGACAAGGGCATGGTGGCGGAGTAAGTCGTTTTGCTCATATCACCTCGCTATTTGTGAAGTCACAATTTCAAATTATTGAATTCATAGCTGCTGGCGCTTGATGTATAAGCGTTAGCGACCGTTTTAACCAACAATTTCTGAAAGAGCAAAACCATGAAGGTATTGGTCCCAGTCAAGCGCGTGGTGGACTACAACGTCAAAGTCCGCGTGAAGTCCGACGGCACAGGCGTGGACATCGCCAACGTCAAGATGAGCATGAACCCCTTTGACGAGATTGCCGTCGAAGAAGC
>NZ_VZOT01000015.1 GCF_008801935.1 Comamonas kerstersii | reverse complement strand
ACAGGCCAACGAATTCCCGAAACAAGGGCATGTCATGCAGCGCTTCTTCCATAGCTGGATCACTGAGGTTGAACCACTGCTGCATAAAGTGAATGCGCAGCAGCATCTCCACAGGAAATGGAGGCCGCCCTTTGCGACCTTCAGGTGCATATGGCGCAATCAAGTCCACCAACTCTTGCCATGGAACGACTTGCTGCATCTGCTCCAGGAATTCACGTTTACGTGTTTTTTTGGTGGAAAGGTTCAGGCCAAGATCAAATTGCTGCATAGGCCGGGATGCTGCCGCACCCGGCACGCATGTGCAAGCACATGCGTTGGGGACTTATGCAGAGGTTCCCTAGTGCGCATCCAGCAAGCGCTGGTAGCTATGAATTTTGTATTCACTCCCTCTCCCGCTTTCGGGAGAGGGCTGGGGTGAGGGTGCCGGCTCACCTTCCCCCGCTGGGGGAAGGCGGGGATGGGTGCTAGACCCGTTGGAAGCTGGCTACCAAGCGCTGCACGACAGCCGTACCTCTCAGCTAACGCCAGAAAACTTCACCAATCACACAACACAGTGAACCAAGCATAAATTTACATTTTGTGTCACAAAAAACATACAACTCACTAAAAACCGTGATTGCAGACTTCTGAGCAATCCACTACCTTTGGCCATCTTTTTTACGCACCAGCTGCTTTCCTCCGCATTTTCATCTGCCTGCATTGGTATTTTTTGAACTCCAGACCTTGCCAGCAGATGACCTTCGCGCGACGCAAACTGGCCTAGTTGGTCACCCCTTCTGGCTGCAACTGCGCAGCAATGGGTCTTCCGTCCGCATAGACAAGCACATGCATACCCACCGACTCAAGAGACAAGTCACCGGCCGACTTCCCACACAAGCCGCAGCAGTGTTGCTGGGATTCACATTGACAAGCGCTACATCGGCGCAAACCACCCCACAGACCACTATCACCCCCCCTGCTGACAGTTCCTCAGCATTACTATCTCCACAAATTGCAGAGCTGGAAGCCTATCTGGCCCGGCACCCCGACAACGTCGACGCGCTCTACACCTATGCCCATCGCTTGCTGCAGGCGCAGCGCATGGCTGAAGCACGAGAAGCTTATCTGAGCATCTTGCGGCTGCGCCCCGGGCACCTGGCCACCACCATGGAGCTGGCCATGCTGGACCACCGCATGCAGCAGCTGGACAGCGCCCGCGCAGGCTATGAGCAACTGCTGCGTGCCAATGATCTGCCACCTGACGTGCGTGCCGTGGTGCAGCAGCGCCTGGCACAGCTGAACCAGGCCCTGAACGTGCACCGCCTGTACGGCTCCGTCACGCTGGGGCTGACCGCACAGCACAACGCCAACGCCGGGCCTGCTGGCGACCGTGTAGACATTCTGGGCGCCATCTACCCCCTGTGGGACAGCGCAGCGCGCCGCTCGGATGTGATGCGCACAGCCAATGCCTCACTGGGCTGGCGCTGGCACTGGAACCAGCAAGGTGACTACTGGCAGACCTCGGGCAACGTCCTTACCGCCCTGCCTCACCATGTGCCCCGCAACCGCCGCCAGCAAATGTCGCTGCGCACCGGCCCCACCTTCTCCATGGCACGCTGGGGCCTGCAAGGCCAGCTGGGTGTGCAGCTGGTAGCCCACCGCGTAGACCTGGCCCGCGCCCATTACCTGGACAGCCAGGGGCTGGAAGTCAACAGCAACTGGCGCATTGCACCCCGGCAGCTGCTGACCCTGTCCTGGCACCACCTGCGCGAAAACTATGCCCAAAACAGCACCCACCCCACAGGCAATGCCAAAGACCAGCACCGCAATGCGCTGACCGCTGGCTGGCAGTACCAGTGGAGCACTCGCGCCATGGTGTATGCCCGCTGGATGCACGAGAAGCGCTCGGCCCACGATCATGCCTACAGCCTGCAGCGCAACCTGTGGACGGCAGGTGCCAGCACCAGCTACCCCTCGCCCTTTGCCTGGAGCCCCGGTCCCTGGCGCAGCAGCATCTACGCCAGCTACGCCCACAAAAAGCACCAGGCACCCGACACCAAAATCAGCCTGGATCAGGTGCAGCGCACCTCCAACTACTCCGTCGGCTTTGCACAGCAGATTCCGCTCACCGAAGCAGTCTCTGCCAATCTGGGCCTGTCATGGCTGCGCGTGCGCTCCAACTACGACATGGCCACCTACAACGACCGCTCTGTGAATGTGTCGTTGACTTACGCGTTCTAACCCGCAGAGGTCGATATGCCACTGGCTTTACCCCCCTTCCGTTCCCGCCACACACTGGCCGCAGCACTGCTGGCACTGGGTCTGGTCTCGCAGGCCCAGGCCACCAATTTTTTTGTCACCACCACGCCCGACGGCAGAACCTACCTCGCAGTCAGCACTGGTGCCCCCCCCTCAGGCGGTAGCAGTCCCAGCCCAGATACCCAGATTTACCCCAGCCAGATGGCCACCCTGCCACTGAACGACACCCCACAGCAGGGCATGCCATTCTTATCTGGCGTCACCTTAGCACCCAATCCCTTGATAGATGCCATCGTCCAGAATCTGACCGATATTGCCAACGCAAACCGAGCATTACTCAATGCACCTGCTGGCACAGCAGCGTCCTCCACGGTGCCTGTTTCCCTGTCTGGCGAGGAGGCACAGGCCCTGCTCCAGGCCCTGCAGCAACAGCCCAACCTCAGCCCTGAGCAGCAAGCACAAATCAACGAACTGATAACGCAGCTGTCAGGGGCTACGCCTGCTGCGCCCCCCCCTGCAGCCACCAACAGCGCGGCGGCCTTGCTGGCCCAGCGCAAGGCGGAAGCCGAAAGGGCGCGAGCCGAAGCAGGAGCACCAGCCACCCCTACCGCGACCGCAGAGCAACTCGCCAAGGCACGTGAGGCAGCGCTGCAAAAACGCGCTGCCGCACAAGCCGCCCCTCCAGAGCCTGCTACCCCTACTGCACCTGCTACCCCTCCAGCACCGGCTACCCCTGATCCCGCCTTGATGCAGCTGGAATCCACCCCCAGTCTGGACCAGATGCAGCAACTGCAAAGCCTGCTGAACCAAGACACAGACGCACCCGCTGCTGATCTCCCTGACCCCAGCCTGGTGGCCGTGCCTGGCACCGAGCCCTTTACCGGGCCGAATGACGATGTGATTGACCCTCAGCAGGCCTTGCTGGATCTGCAACTGCAAGACCCCGGCTTTCAGGCAACACAGCCCCCCGTAGAGGAACCCTTCAACCCCGGCGAGCTTTCGCCCGGTGAAGAGCCCTATAACCCCGGTGACCTTTCACCCGGCGAAGACCCCTTCAACCCCGGTGATCTTTCACCCGGCGAAGACCCCTTTAACCCCGGCGAGCTTTCACCCGGGGAACAGCCCTATAACCCGGACATGCCCTGAATCTGCTTGGTGGGGCAAACCGTACTGAGGCCATGAGTTGCCGGGGCTTGAATCAAGCACCAGCCACAGGCGCGGGTTGACTCACGCCTGTGGCACATCCGCGCAGACCAGTGCCGGAAGTTGGTTGTGTCTAGAGACCACGCCAGCCTGTGGCTGGCGTAGAAGCATCGGTTCATTCCGCAAACACTGGCGCTCAGCCAATGGATGCAGTCATTCAAGCTTTACACAACATCTGGCGGCGAACGCACTCAATCGTCCACATCCAGATCGTGGTACCCACTACCTCAGAGATCGCGCCATCCAGCGGAATATTCCAGACCATGGGGCCAATCCCCATCAGCGGCAGCACCATGCCGTGCGCACCAAAGGCCATCACCCAACCGAACGCGGGCTTGCCATGTTGCCAGAACTTCTCGAAGTACCTCTCGGCCATGCAGCAACGGACACTTGTTTTTAAGTAGCCAATCGTCCGGGACCCGACACCTACGTTGCTTCGGCGAGCGACTCTTTGGAGTAACAAAGAATTGCCCGTCGGTGTAACCACCCAGCCTCTGCAAACAAACCCATAGCAGCAACCAAACCAGAAGCAGAACCGCCCTCACCCCAACCCTCTCCCGCAAGCGGGAGAGGGAGTACATATCAAATTCATAGCTATCAGCGCTTGCTGTATCTGCGCTAAAGCCATATTTCATTCATAAAACTGGCGACTGTCGTGCAGCGCTTGCCTGGCAACCTCCAACAGAGCTGGCCCCCATCCCTGCCTTCCCCCAGCGGGGGAAGGAGTAAACACCACCCTCACCCTACCCTCTCCCGCAAGCGGGAGAGGGAGCGAATGCCAAATTCATAGCTGCAAGCGCTTTCTGCATCTGCGTTGGAGCCATATTTCATTCATAAAACTGGCGACTGTCGTGCAGCGCTTGCCTGGCAACCTCCAACAGAGCTGGCCCCCATCCCTGCCTTCCCCCAGCGGGGGAAGGAGTAAACACCACCCTCACCCCTACCCTCTCCCGCAAGCGGGCGAGGGAGAAAAGCCCTCTCTCTCACAAGCAAAGAAGAAAAAACAAAGGCTGCCAACCCTTTACAGGATTAACAGCCTTTTTGGCTTCTAGCGCCCGTCCAGAAAGCGCTAATAGCTATCACATTTACTCAACGCGGAAAATGCCGTTGGGCTTGAACGTCCAGCCCGTGGCCTTGCCCTTGGAACCACGCTTGCCCAGCGCGTTGTTGAGGGAGCGGATTTCCAGGGATTCCTCCTTGGCCTTGCCCCCCCGGCCCACGCCGGTGATGCGTACCGAGCGGGTATAGGCTGCAGCACCGGCCAGCGCGTCCTTGTCTTCCAGCTTGATCAGCTGCAGGCCACGGCCGCCGCTCATGGTCTTGAGTTCGGTCAGTGCATAGGTCAGCACATTGCCGCCCGTGGTCAGGCAGGCCACATGGGTGGCATCTGGCAGCGGGGTACTGCCATTGGTGCCGCCGATGATGGAAGGCTGGCACAGGGTTTCGCCGTCCTGAATGGTGACGAATGCCTTGCCGCCCTTGTTGCGGGCCAGCATGGATTCCACCTTGGCCACAAAGCCGTAGCCACCGCTGCCGCTCATGAGCAGCTGGGCCGAGACCGGGCCTGCAAAGTAGCTGGCAATGTGGGTGCCTGCTTCCAGGTCAATCATGGTGTTGATGGGCTGGCCATCGCCACGGCCGCCAGGCAGCGTAGCCACGGCCACGCTGTAGACGCGGCCGTTGTTGCCAAAGACGATGAGCTGGTCCACCGTGCGGCACTCGAAAGTGCCCCAGAGCTGGTCGCCCGCCTTGAAGCTGAAGTTGCCTGCCTCATGGCCGTGGCCCTTGTGCGTGCGCACCCAGCCTTTTTCCGAGACGATGACGGTCACAGGCTCATCGGGCACCTTGATTTCGGCGACCACCTTTTTCTCTTCCTGAATCAGCGTGCGGCGCTCGTCGGCAAAGGTTTTGGCGTCGGATTCGATTTCCTTGACCATCAGGCGCTGCAGGCTCCTGGGGTTGGCCAGAATGTCCTGCAGCTTGCCTTCTTCTTCGCGCAGCTCGTTCAGTTCCTTTTCGATCTTGATGGCTTCCAGACGGGCCAGCTGGCGCAGGCGAATTTCCAGAATGTCTTCGGCCTGGCGCTCGGACAGGTCAAAGCGGGCCATCAGCGCGGCCTTGGGTTCGTCGCTCTCGCGGATGATGGCAATCACCTCGTCGATGTTGAGCAGCACGATCTGGCGGCCTTCCAGAATGTGGATGCGGGCCTGCACCTTCTCCAGACGGTGCTGCGAGCGGCGGGTAATGGTCTGCTGGCGGAAGGCCGCCCACTCTTCGAGCATGCGGCGCAGCGACTTCTGCACGGGCTTGCCGTCCAGACCGATGGAGGTGAGGTTGATGCTGGCCGAGGTTTCCAGGCTGGTGTGGGCCAGCAAGATGGTGATCAGCTCCTGCTGCGGGGTCTTGCTGGTCTTGGGCTCGATCACCAGACGCACGGGGGCGCTCTTGCTGGACTCGTCGCGCACGCTGTCGAGCACGGAAAGCACCGTGGCCTTGAGCTGCTGCTGCTCCTGCGTCAGCGCCTTCTTGCCTGCCTTGACCTTGGGGTTGGAGAGTTCTTCGATCTCTTCCAGGATTTTCTGGGCCGACACGCCGGGCGGCAGTTCGTTGACCACCATCTGCCACTGGCCGCGCGCCAGCTCTTCGATCGTCCAGCGTGCGCGCACCTTCAGGCTGCCGCGGCCGGTGCTGTAGGCATGGCGAATGTCTGCCGCGCTGCTGATGATCTGGCCGCCGCCGGGGTAGTCCGGGCCGGGAATCAGGGCGTACAGCTCATCGTCCAGCATGGCGGGCTTTTTGATCAGCGCCACGCAGGCATCGGCCACTTCACGCAGGTTGTGGCTGGGGATTTCGGTGGCCAGACCCACAGCAATACCGCTGGCGCCATTGAGCAGGGCAAAGGGCAGGCGTGCGGGCAGCTGCTGGGGCTCCTGCGTGGAGCCGTCGTAGTTGGGCACAAAGTTCACCGTGCCTTCGTCGATTTCATCGAGCAGCAGCGTGGTGATTTTGCTCAGGCGCGCTTCGGTGTAGCGCATGGCGGCTGCGCCGTCACCGTCGCGGCTGCCGAAGTTGCCCTGGCCGTCGATCAGCGGGTAGCGCTGGTTGAAGTCCTGTGCCATGCGCACCAGGGCGTCGTAGGCGGACTGGTCACCGTGCGGGTGAAAGCGGCCCAGCACGTCACCCACCACACGGGCGGATTTGACGGGCTTGGCAGGGGTGTTGTTGTTGGTGCCGGAGTAGCTCAGGCCCATGCGGCCCATGGCGTACAGAATGCGGCGCTGCACGGGCTTCATGCCATCCGCCACATCCGGCAGGGCACGGCCCTTGACCACGCTCAGCGCGTATTCCAGATAGGCACGGCGGGCGTACTGGCCCAGCTCCAGCACGTCACCGGACGCCTGGGTGGCCAGATCGAGCAAAGGTGCTGCGGCGGTAGAGGGTTGAACTGCTTCGACTTCGGGTTGATCGCTCATACGTATGTCGGGGGTGGGCTGCTGCCGGGGCAGCAGACCTTGTCAGATAAGGCAGTGCGCATGGTGGCGCACTGCTGCTGAAAAAAGAACAAGGGGCAGGCCTTGGCGGGCACGGGCTCAGATGTCCACTTCCACATCGTTGCCGTGCAGCTCCATCAGCTCGCGGCGTGCGGCGGCTTCGCCCTTGCCCATGAGCTGACCGAAGATGAGCTCGGAAGTGGCGAGGTCCAGATCCTCCACCTGCACGGGCAGCAGGCGGCGCGTGTCGGGGTTGAGGGTGGTTTCCCACAGCTGCTCGGCGTTCATCTCGCCCAGGCCCTTGAAACGGCTGATCTGGCACTTCTCGCGTGCCACACCTTCCTTGGCGGCCTTGTCGAGGATAGCGTTCAGTTCGCCCTCGTCCAGCGCATAGACCTTGGCCGCAGGCTTTTTGCCGCGCGCAGGCACGTCCACCCGGAACAGCGGCGGCAGGGCGATGTAGACATGGCCTGTCTCGATGAGCTTGGGGAAGTGCTTGAAGAACAGTGTCAGCAGCAGCACCTGGATGTGGGAGCCGTCCACATCCGCATCGCTCAAGATGCAGATCTTGCCGTAGCGCAGGCCGGACAGGTCAGGCTCGTCATCGGGGCCATGGGGGTCTACGCCAATCGCTACAGAAATGTCGTGCACTTCGTTGTTGGCAAACAGGCGGTCGCGCTCCACTTCCCAGGTGTTGAGCACCTTGCCGCGCAGGGGCAGGATGGCCTGGGTTTCCTTGTCGCGACCCATCTTGGCCGAACCACCGGCGGAGTCGCCCTCCACCAGAAACACTTCATTGACGGAGATGTCGCGGCTTTCGCAGTCGGTGAGCTTGCCGGGCAGCACGGCCACGCCGGAGCCCTTGCGCTTTTCCACCTTCTGACCCGCTTTCTGGCGGGTCTGGGCAGCCTTGATGGCCAGCTCTGCAATCTTTTTGCCGTGCTCCACATTGGCGTTGAGCCACAGCTCCATGGCGGGCTTCACAAAGCTGGAGACCAGACGCACGGCGTCACGACTGTTAAGCTTTTCCTTGACCTGGCCCTGGAACTGCGGGTCCAGCACCTTGGCCGAGAGCACAAAGCTGGCACGGGCGAAGACGTCATCAGGCATGAGCTTGACGCCCTTGGGCAGCAGCGCATGCAGCTCGATAAAGCTTTTCACAGCCTGGAACAGGCCATCGCGCAGGCCGCTTTCATGCGTGCCGCCTGCGGTGGTGGGAATCAGGTTGACATAGCTTTCGCGCACGGGCGTGCCCAACTCGGTAAAGGCCAGGCACCAGGCGGCGCCTTCGCCTTCGCTGAAGGTGTCGCTGTGCTTGTCGGCATAAGCTTCGCCTTCGAGCAGCGGGATGACGGGGTCGGCATTCAGCGTCTGCGAGAGGTAGTCCTTCAGGCCACCCTTGTACTGCCACTGCTGAACGTCTTTGTTCTTTTCATTGGTCAGCGTCACGCTCACACCGGGCATGAGCACGGCCTTGGAGCGCAGCAGGTGCACCAGCTCATGCATGGGCAGGTTGGCGCTGTCAAAGTATTTGGCATCTGGCCACACACGCACCGTGGTGCCGTGCTTGCGGTCGCCGCTGGCCATGTCGCGGGTGGTCAAGGGTTCAACCACATCACCGCCAGCAAAGGCCAGAGAAGCGACCTGACCGTCGCGGTGCACCGTCACTTCAAGGCGCGTGGCCAGAGCGTTCGTCACCGAGACGCCCACGCCGTGCAGACCGCCGGAGAAGCTGTACGCGCCGCCATTGCCTTTGTCGAACTTGCCGCCAGCGTGCAGGCGTGTAAAGACCAGCTCCACCACGGGAGCGTTTTCTTCAGGGTGCAGGCCAAAGGGAATGCCGCGGCCATCGTCTTCCACACTGACGGAGCCGTCGCTGTGCAATGTGACCTTGATTTTTTTACCGTATCCGGCCAGTGCTTCGTCCGCCGCGTTGTCGATCACCTCCTGCACGATGTGCAGGGGGTTATCGGTGCGGGTGTACATGCCGGGGCGTTGCTTGACGGGCTCCAGGCCCTTGAGAACACGGATTGAGCCTTCCGAATAGGCGGATGCAGAAGTAGAGGGTTTAGCTGCCATGGGGGCGGATTGTAGTTCCGGCCACAGCTCAGTGCTGGATAAATTCACAGTAACCAATCGTCGACTCCGGCTGCAATAGGGCACATGGCCCCGCATGGGCACCGCTCACGCCCATGCCGCATGCCAGCTGAACAGGCCCACAGGCGGGCATGGCTGCACCGGATGGCGGCGGGGTGAACGGGTCTGAAAACGTCCATCGTGCCATTCGATGGCAGCTTTGTGCAATGCATATCGCGCAGGTTGCAGCTTTTGCAAACGCATTTCGCTACATTGCTGTCATGCAAAACCATACACAACAAACGACGCCCCAACGCCTGCCCATGCTGCAGGTGCTGCTGTGCGGCGGCATGGTCGTCACCCTGTCCATGGGCATTCGCCACGGCTTCGGCCTGTGGCTGCAGCCCATTACGCAGGACATGGGCTGGACGCGTGAGAGCTTCTCGCTGGCCATTGCCATCCAGAACCTGTCCTGGGGCATTTTTGGCATTTTCATCGGCATGATTGCCGACCGCATGGGGGCCTTCAAAGTGCTCATTGGCGGAGCCATCCTCTACGCACTGGGGCTGGTGGGCATGGCGCTGGCCCCCACCACGCTGCTGTTTGCGCTGTTTGCCGGGCTGATGATTGGCATGGCCCAGGCGGGCACGACCTACGCCGTGGTCTATGGTGTGCTGGGGCGGCAGATTCCCCCGGAGCGGCGCAGCTGGGCCATGGGGGTGACGGCGGCGGCGGGCTCATTTGGCCAGTTCTTCATGGTGCCGGTAGAGGGCGGCCTGATCAGCGCCTTTGGCTGGAGCAATGCGCTGATGATTCTGGCGGTGATGGCCCTCATCATTGCCGTATTGGCCTTTGGCCTGCGTGAGCCGGGCTTTGCCTCAGGCAAACCCGTGCAGCGCCAGCAGTCCACCCTGCAGGCCTTCAAGGAGGCATGGACCAACCCCAGCTTTGTGCTGCTGACGGCGGGCTACTTTGTCTGCGGCTTTCAGGTGATGTTTATTGGTGTGCACATGCCCAGCTACCTCAAGGACTTTGGCATGTCGCCCCATGTGGCCAGCGTGGGGCTGGCGCTGGTGGGGCTGTTCAATATCTTTGGCACCTATCTGGCGGGCAATCTGGGCCAGAAGTACCCTATGCGCAAGCGCTATGTGCTGGCAGGCATCTACGGCATGCGCTCGGTAGTCACGGTGCTGTTCCTGCTGACTCCGCTGTCGGACTGGTCGGTCTACCTGTTCACCGCAGCCATGGGTTTTCTGTGGCTGTCTACCGTGCCGCTGACGAACGCCACGATTGCACAGATCTTTGGCGTGCAACACCTGTCCATGCTGGGTGGCTTTGTGTTCTGCAGCCACCAGATTGGCAGCTTCATGGGCGTGTGGCTGGGCGGCTATCTGTATGACATCAATGGCAATTACGACATGGTCTGGTATCTGTCGATTGCGCTGGGCGTATTTGCCGCCCTCGTCAACCTGCCCGTGCGTGAAGCGCCACTGCAGCGTCAGGCAGCAACGGCGGCGTAAGCTGCAGCCACTGCTGTCACAATAACAGGCATGTCCACCACCTCTCCCCCCTCCTCCATGCCCAGACTGCCCGCGTGGCTGCGCGGCGTGATCTGGGTGGTGGTCTGCCTGGCCCTGCTGGCCGTATTTGCCATGTACCTGCAGCCCGACTTCATGCTGACGCTGGCAGACCAGGTCTGGGCCTGCTTCTGACCCCACACCCCATGACTTGTTCTACTGCTTTGCCGCAGGGCAGCACGCCTGCGCCCGCACCTTCTGCACTGTCTGCACTTTCTGCCCCTTCTGAATGGGTGCAGCGCTTTGCCCATCTGCTGCCTGCAGGCGCACAGGTGCTGGACGTGGCCTGCGGCAATGGCCGCCATGCCAGCTTTCTGGCGGCACTGAGCCACCATGTCACCGGTATTGACCGCAATCCGCAAGCCCTGGCACAGCTGCCTGCCAGCGTGCGCGCCATTGAAGCGGATATTGAAAACGGCCCCTGGCCCCTGCCCGGCCAGCAGTTTGATGCCGTGGTGGTGACCAACTACCTGTGGCGGCCGCTGTGGCCCCAGGTGCTGGGCAGCGTGCGCGATGGTGGCCTGCTGATCTATGAAACCTTTGGCCAGGGCAATGCCGCCTACGGCAAGCCCTCGCGCCCGGACTTTCTGCTGGCCCCCGGCGAGCTGCTGCAGGTGTGCAGCGGCTGGCAGGTGGTGGCCTATGAGCACGGCCTGCGCCACAGCCCAGAGCGCGTCGTGCAGCGCATTGCAGCCGTCAAAGACGCGGCGGCTGCGCCCGCAGCTTTGCTGCCTTAACTCCTGCACCAGGGCATGCAGGCGCTGCTTGTCGTGCTCCAGTGCCATGGCCACATCGGCACGCGCCAGCGCCAGTTCAGCCTGTTCGCGCGCGGTTTGCCGGAATTCGCCATGACCAATGCGCCCCAGCGCCGCCAGTGACTTTTGCAGGCGCAGCTGAATTTCCACCAGCCCTGCGCCATCGCGAGCCATGAGCATGAAGGCGTCATCGAACAGGTCTGCGCTGCGCAGCGGGGGCACGAAGATCTCCGGTTAGTCAGCAGCAATTTCCTGCGCCTCGCGCTCACGCAGCCCCTGCGCCCAGACACTGAGCAGCCGGGTGCTGCGCGCAATCACGTCCAGCGCCGTGCCCGGGTCATTGGTGGCAGGAGAGAGCGCCCGCGAGGCGATCTCACACATCACCGCCAGGCCAAAACGCGGGTCCTGCTCAAAATTGCGCTCATTGCCCACGCTGAAGCTGGCACGTATGGCGGACAAAGCCGCTTCCAGCACTTCGGGCGATGTCTGTGCACTGCACACCAGCCACGCCAGCGGTGAGTCCACAAACACATGCCTGCCCGGTGTGGCTCCCATGTAGATCGTCCCTCCTGCCTCCTTGGCAGCCTGCGCCAGCGCGGGCATGTCGATGTGCTGCACATAGCCCACCTGCTCTGCAGCAATCGCAATACCTGCCTGCGGCGGGTGCTGCGGAAACGGCCAGCACTGCCCGCCCAGATAGGGCTGCGCCAGGCACTGCTGCAGCGCGGTGCGGGTGGCGTCTTCGACGCGGCCCATCGTCTCCCCCATGCGCCCGAAGCGGGTGAGGTAGTCAATCCAGCGCAGCAGGTTGACCACGATCAGGGCAATCACGGCAATCGTGACGATGAACAGCACCACGCGCCCACGTTCACCATAGGCACCAAAGCGCAGCACGATCATGCCCACCACTCTGAAGATGAATGAGCCAATAAAGCTGGCCAGCACCGTCTGGGTGATGGGGTCTTCCATCAGCAGCTTGGTGGCGCGCGGTGTGACGTTGCTGGTGGCAGAGCCGTAGGCCGAGGTCATGACACCCAGCGAAAACGTGGTCACAGCCAGCATGCTGGAGGCAATGATGGTCAGCAGACTTTCAATGGCTGCCACATCTACAAAGCCCGGCAGCTCCCAGGGAATCCAGATCTCCACCACCGCAGCCAGCAATGCCGTGAGCACCCCCAGCAAGCCAATCAGTGTGGTGCGCACCCACAGTCTGCAGCCAACCTGACAGTTGCCACCACCATTTATTCACGCTCATACACCGTCTCCTTGTGAAGACTTGTGTATGCCGCATCCTTGGGTGACACGATGTCAGACAAGGCAGCATTGCCTATCAGCGCAGACAGACAGCCAAGGCGCATCCTCATAAAAATAAGAGCATTCAGCGCTTGATTTGAAAGCATTTTACATATAAATAGATCGCAATTGCTTGTATAAACAGCGCTGACAGCTCATTTTTTTGAGTGACTATCTGCAAAGTTTGCGCAAATCCGTGTTGTCTAGGGTCAACGCGAATACATTGCTTGCATTGCATGCTGGCGCAATCGTTAGAATGCCCTTTTCCCGTTTTCTCTCGCGGTCATGACCACATCTACAGTCGCCTTGAAAGGCAGCATCGTTGCCCTTGTCACCCCCATGCATGAGGACGGTAGCGTCGACTACCCGAGCCTGCGCAAACTGATCGACTGGCATGTCGCAGAGGGCACCAACTGCATTGGCGTCGTGGGCACTACGGGCGAATCGCCCACCGTGAACGTAGAAGAGCACTGCGAAATCATTCGCGTGGCCGTTGAACAGGCTGCAGGCCGCGTGCCCGTGATGGCCGGCTGCGGTGCCAACAGCACCCACGAAGCCATTGAGCTGGCCAAGTTTGCAAAGAGCGTTGGTGCCGACAGCCAGCTGCAGGTAGTGCCCTACTACAACAAGCCTACGCAGGAAGGCCAGTACCAGCACTTCAAGGCCATTGCTGAAGCCGTCGGCGATCTGCCCATGATGCTCTACAACGTGCCCGGCCGCTCCGGCGCAGACATGCAGCACGACACCGTGCTGCGTCTGGCACAGATTGATTCCATCTTCGGTATCAAGGAAGCCACCGGCAATATCGAACGTGCACAATGGCTGATCCGCGATGTGCCTCAGGGCTTTGGCGTGTACTCCGGTGATGACCCCACCGCTGTGGCGCTGATGCTGTGCGGCGGCCACGGCAATGTGTCCGTAACCGCCAACGTAGCCCCCCGCCTGATGAGCGAGCTGTGCGCCGCTGCCCTGGCTGGCAACATCCAGCGCGCCATGGAAATCCAGTTCAAGCTGATGCCTTTGCACAAGCACCTGTTCGTGGAGTCCAACCCCATCCCAGTGAAATGGGCCGTGGCACGCATGGGCCACTGTGGCGGTACGCTGCGTCTGCCCATGACAGAATTGTCGGCAGCCAACCAGCCTGTGGTAGAAACCGCGCTGCGTAATGCTGGTCTGATTTAATCCGCATTGCTTTATTTGTCTTGTATCACTCGAGGAATTTCCGCGTGAAAGTGACCACAACTACCGCCCGCTTAAGCCTGATCGGCTTGGCTGTTGCACTGTCTGCCTGCTCTGTGATTGAAGAGAGCAAGATCGACTACAAGAGCGCCAAGAAGGCCAGCACGCTGGAAGTACCTCCAGATCTGACACAGCTGACCCGCGACACCCGCTACACGGCAGCACCTGACCGCTCGGTCTCTGCCGTGGCGCTGGCCGCTGGCCAGCAGAACCAGGTGCCTGTCGTGGAGCGCGCAGCGCCCCTGAAGGTGGGTGACGTGGAAATCATGCGCGACGGCAACAAGCGCTGGCTGGTGGTCAACCGCCCTGCCGACCAGCTGTGGGAACCCACCCGCGAGTTCTGGATTGACCACGGCTTCAACCTGTCACAGGAAAAGCCTGACCTGGGCATCATCGAGACCGACTGGGCGGAAAACCGCGCCAAGCTGCCTCAGGACATCATCCGCTCGACCATCGGCAAGCTGTTTGACTCGCTCTACTCCACCAGCGAGCGCGACCGCTTCCGCACCCGTCTGGAGCGCCGCCCTGACGGCAAGACCGAAATCTTCATCACCCACCGTGGCATGGAAGAGGTCTACAGCAACAGCAACAAGGACTCCACCGTCTGGCAGCCTCGCGATGCTGACCCTGAGCTGGAAACCGAATTCCTGCGCCGCCTGATGATCAAGCTGGGCACGAGCGAAGAGCAGTCCCGCGCACTGGTGGCAGCCGACAAGGCCACGGCCGTGCAGGCCGCCCCCTCCGCCAAGATTGCGACCATCAACGGCCAGCCAGCCGTGGAACTGGAAGAGCCTTTTGACCGTGCATGGCGCCGCGTGGGCGTGGCACTGGACCGTACCGGCTTCACCGTGGAAGACCGCGACCGCTCCAAGGGCCTGTACTACGTGCGCTACGTGGCACCCAACCCTGATACGGAAGAAAAGAAGAAGGGCTGGTTCAGCGGCCTGTTCAGCAGCAAGCCTGAGAACAAGCCCAGCCAGTACCAGATTGCCGTGCGCAGCAGCGGCGAGCAGACCCAGGTCACCGTGCTCGACGCCAAGGGCCAGCCCGAGACTACGCAGGCCGCACAGCGCATCGTGCGCGTGATTGCAGACGACCTGAAGTAAAGCGCTTCAGGCCTGCTGGCCAACCAAAAACCGCTCCCCAGCCGGGTGAGCGGTTTTTTTATGCCTCGGGCGCTGGCGACATGAAGCAGCTGCGCCACACCATGCACTGCGCCAGACCTGGCCCCACAGACAGCAGATAAAACAAAACCCGCTGCATGTGCATGCAAGCGGGTCTTTGTGTACATCACCTCCGGCAGTGAATGCCGGGTGTTGCAGGGAATGATTACTTGGTGGCTTCGATCGCAGACTTGGCAGCTTCGGCAGCCTTGTCAGCCTGCTCCTTGGCAGCGTCTACAGCCTTGTCAGCAGCTTCCTTGGAGGCTTCAGCAGCTTGCTGAGCGTCTTCCTTCACAGCTTCAGCAGCTTGCTCCAGCTTGTCAGCGGCTTGCTCGGCAGCCTGACCAGCAGCTTCAGCAGCGCGGTCCACAGCGGGTGCCACAGGTGCTTCAGCGGCAGGAGCGGGTGCTTCCACGGCAGGAGCTTGAGCAGGCGCTACAGGAGCTTCTTCCTTTTTGCCGCAAGCAACCAAAGCAGCAGAAGCGATAACGGTAGCCAGGATAAAAGCGTTCTTCATAGTTAAACCTCGATGGGTAGAAAAAAGTTATGCAGTTCCACGCTATTGCGTGACCTATCTGCCCTCTGCGCGGCGATCAGCTCGATCACAACTTCGCAGACTTCCCCACCTTAACGCCTGCTCTCAGAACTCCGTTGACAGGCATTTGCTACAGTTTTTGTAACCGTTTGTGATGTCCAGAGGTACTCCCTGCAAGCAACACCACGCTGCACATGGCTGATGTGCAGCGTGACGCGTGCCAGTGTTAGTCGTTCACGCTTTCGGCCCAGCCTGCATCCACCCACTCGGACAGCAGCTCCAGCGCGTCGTCGCTGAACTGCTGCACTTCACGGCGTGTCAGCACGCGGGTGTCGGCCAGCTTTTGCATGAGCTTGGCGTCCTTGCCACCGGCCAGGTAGCTCTCGCCATTGATGAAGATGTGCTTGGCGTCATACATCATGCGGGTGCGGCGGTTCAGACGCACACCTTCAATCATGGCGTAGCCGTCTGCAGGTTCAAACCAGACATTGGGCTTGGGGTCAGTCATGTACTCACCCAGCGCACGCTCCAGCGCCAGAGGCTCGGCCAGTGCCTTTTGCAGAGCTTCACGCGCAAATGCGTACAGGCCTTCTGGAATCTGGCCAGGGTTGGCGACAGCAGACTGCTTGGGGTCCTTGTAGACCACGTCCTTGGGGCACTCATCGGGCGCATCGGACATGCGCAGGAAGATCTCGCGCGCCATCTCGTCCTGCTTGGGCGAGCGAAAGCCAATGGAGTACGTCATGCACTCGCCACCCTCAGCAATGCCATCGTGCGCCCACTTGGGTGGCAGGTACAGCATGTCGCCGGGCTCGAGCACGAACGCTTCCTCAGGTTCGAAATGGGTCAGAATCTTCAGCGGCATATCAGGCTGCAGCGAAAAGTCTTTCTGTCGGCCAATGCGCCAGCGGCGCTTGCCATGGGCCTGCAGCAGGAATACGTCGTAGTTGTCAAAGTGGGGGCCCACGCCGCCCTGGTCGGTGGCGAAGCTGATCATCAGATCATCCATGCGCGCATCAGGCACAAAACGGAACTGCTGCAGCAGCGCGTGTGCTGCTTCGTTGTGCAGGTCCACGCCCTGGACCAGTGCCGTCCAGCCCTGCTTGGTCAGCGAAGGAAAGCTGCGACGCGAGAAGGGGCCGTGCGAGAGCTTCCACTGCCCCTCACCCAGCTGCTGAATCAGGCGCGATTCCACACCTTCCTCACCGGCCAGCGCCAGCAGTTCGGCGCGGCTGAGAATTGGCTTGAACCCGGGAATTGCCTGACGAATCAGCAAAGGCTTCTTGTGCCAGTAAGTACGCATGAATTTCTCAGGCGAAATACCGCCAAGCAATGTCAGAGGGGCTTTGATGTCCATGGTGTGAGGGGAAAAATCTATAAACCAGCCACCATTGTCTTATGCCAGCGCTGAGGCGGCTTGATGCACCACAGCTCAACCACAGAATATGCGCTGGCTTCCCCGCGCACACGCACAGCGCGCAGGAAGTCCTGCTCAGCGCTGCAGCGCCGTATCAGCCTGCACGCGGATAGCGCGAAATTCGCTGGGCGACATGCCGGTATAAGTCTTGAAGGCGCGGCTGAAATGCGCGCTGCTGCCAAAGCCGCAGTGCTGCGCCACATCGGCAATCGAGTAGTGCTTGAGCTGTGGCGAGAGCAGCTCGCGCATGCACAGCTCCAGACGGTTTTGCTGGATGAAGCCGCCCACGCTGACGGGCTCATCGGCAAAGGCATTGTGCAGGTGGCGCTTGCTGCAGTTGAGCGCTTGGGCCACGCTTTCTACGGACAGCGAAGGGTCGCGCAGATGCGCCATCACATAGGCTCGGATACGGTCCTTGAGTGCCAGCTGCTGCGTCATGGCCGTGCTTTGGCCTGCCAGCTCCTGCAGAGACAGATGCACCATGTCCAGCAGCAGCTCCCCGGCACGCAGGGCCACCGCAGGCGTCATGGCAGGCAGCTCCTGGTAGGTGCTGCGCATGGTCTCCAGCGCAATGCGGGCAATGCCGCTGCAGCCACCAATATTGCGCCCCATCAGGCCATCGAGCCGCAGGCCACGCTCCACAATGCTCTGCTTGGGCAGCATGACCACCAGGTATTCCGACCACTCCGGACTGGCTACTTCATAAGGCAGGGAGGTGTCATAGATCACCCAGCTGCCGCTGCGGGCGCTGGCCTTGCAGTCACCTTGCTGCACATTGGCAATGCCCTGCCAGGGAGCGACGATCTTCAGGTAATCCGCGCCCTGCCCCTGGACGCTTTGCACCGTGCACATGACCCGGTGGCGCGCAGCCTCCAGCTTGGTCATGACCACATCTCCCGCATGCTCTACGCGCACCCGGCCTTCAAAGCTGGTGTCGCCGTAGATATCGCTGTCGATGCCAGCGAACAGCATGGCCATCCAGTCATGCCACGCCTGCGCAGCTTCGCGGCCATTCATGCCATCGGTGCTGAGCGCAAAGCCTTGCTTCATGGGAAAACTGTCTCCTTGCCTAAAGGTGCTGCGCACCCATTCGGTGCACTTAACACAACCGACTGCCGGCTGCATTGACCCAGATTATGAAAAATTTCCCCCTTATACGTGCAAGATGACAAAACGTCAGACTTTTGCGGCGTATCAAGGGAAAACCCGAATATATCTGCACAAACCGTCAAACAAATTGTGCGCATTCGCGCAGTCCCAAGATGGTGCAGCGTTCTAGGATTGCACCATGCCATCTGCACAAAGATGCAGCGCACCCACAAGGCACAGGAGACAAAGATATGCAGCAGTACAGACTTCGCATAGCCCCGAGTTGATCTGTCGTGAACAGCACGCCAGGCATCTGCCTGACCGTGCCTGTGTCACTGTTTGGTGTTGCTGCATGTCACCGGCAACACACTCTTACGTCGAACTACATCAAGGAGTGCTCCATGATCGAGCAAAAAATGCTGATTGGCGGCCAGTCCGTCAACGCCAGCAATGCAGCCACCTTTGACCGCCTCAACCCCCTGGACGGCAGCATTGCCACCCGCGCACCTGCTGCCACGGTGGAAGATGCCATCCGCGCCTGTGACGCCGCCGCCGCTGCGTTCCCCATCTGGTCGCAAATGGGCCCCAACGCCCGCCGCCAGATGCTGATGAAGGCCTCGCAGGCGCTGGAAGCCAAGGGTGATGCCATTGCCGCTGCCATGGCCGCCGAGACTGGCGCATCCGGCATCTGGGCAGGCTTCAACGTGCACCTGTCGGCCAGCATGCTGCTGGAAGCGGCTTCGCTGACCACGCAGATCAATGGCGAGATCATTCCTTCCGACGTGCCCGGCAGCGTAGCCATGGCCGTGCGCCAGCCCGCCGGTGTGGTGCTGGGCATTGCCCCCTGGAATGCCCCCGTGATTCTGGCGGTGCGCTCCATCTCCACCGCACTGGCCTGCGGCAACACCGTGATTCTGAAGGGCTCCGAGCTGTGCCCTGCCACCCACGGCCTGATCATTGAAGCCCTGCAGGAAGCAGGCCTGCCCGAAGGCGTGGTGAACTTTGTGACCAACGCCCCCGCCGACGCTGGCGCGATTGTGGAAGCCATCGTTGCCCACCCTGCGGTGCGCCGCATCAGCTTCACGGGCTCCACCCGCGTGGGCAAGATCATTGGCCAGACCTGCGCCAAGCACCTCAAGCCTGCGCTGCTGGAGCTGGGCGGCAAGGCCCCCTTCATCGTGCTGGACGACGCCGATCTGGACGCCGCCGTGGCCGGAGCCACCTTTGGTGCCTTTGCCAACTCTGGCCAGATCTGCATGTCTACCGAGCGCTTTGTGGTGGACAACAAGGTCGCTGATGCATTCATTGCCAAGCTGGCAGCACGCGCACAGTCGCTGCCTCTGGGCGACCCCCGCAAGGGTCCTGTGGTGCTGGGCTCCGTGGTCGATATGGCCACCGTGGAGCGCTGCAACGCCATGATTGATGACGCGCTGGCCAAGGGTGCCAAGCTGGTGTGCGGTGGCAAGGCCGAAAACACGCTGATGCCCGCTACGCTGCTGGACCATGTGACGCCCGAGATGCGCATCTTCCACGAAGAGACCTTCGGCCCCGTCAAGGGCATCGTGCGTGTGAACAGCGAAGAAGAAGCCATTGCCGTGGCCAACAACAACGAGTTTGGCCTGTCGTCTGCCGTGTTCACCCGCGACACCGCACGCGGCTGGCGCGTGGCGGCCCGCATCGACAGCGGCATCTGCCACATCAACGGCCCCACCGTGCACGACGAGGCACAAATGCCTTTCGGCGGTGTCAAGGCTTCGGGTTATGGTCACTTTGGCGGCCAGCAAGGTATCAACGCGTTCACCGAAACGCGCTGGATCACCATGCAGACCACCCCCCGTCAGTACCCCTTCTGAGTTTTTTCTCTGACCTCCAGCGCCGGGCAGCCACCGCCACATGGCTGCCCGACACACCGCATCCCAGGAGAATCCCTTTGAAGTTCCGCATCCATCTGGCAGCAGTGACCCTGCTGTCCGGGCTGACTGCACCCGCTTTTGCCGCAGACCCACAGAACATCACATCCGGCCACCGCTACTACGAGAAGATCTGCGCCAAGTGCCACGAAGCTGGCGTAGGCCCCAATCTGAAAGGCCGTGGCCTGCCGCCCGAGTATTTCGCCGCCATTGCGCGCAACGGCTTCAACGCCATGCCAGCGTTTCGCGTGACCGACATTGACGACGCCACGCTGCAAAGCCTGGGCGAATACCTGTCGCAAACCAAGCTGCCATTCACCGAAGATCCAGCCAAGCTGCGCTGAACGAGGAAGCCATGATGCATACCAACCGTCGTGCCTTTCTGCAGACCCTGACCGCCGCGGGCTTTGCCCTGACCGGCATGGGCCTGGCACAGGCCAGTACCGGCAAGCCTGCCGCAGCAGCAGGCCAGGAAGTGCTGGCCATTACCTCGGCCACACATGGTCACGCACTGGAAGCCGCCTTTGTGCAGGGCGCGCAGTCTGTGGCAGCCCGTGTACAGCACAGCCAGCTGCTGGGCTTTGACAGTGCCAGCTTCCAGCAGCTGCACACCATGCTCCATGACCAGCAGGACACGCTGCTCGTCGGCCTGCTCGATGACGCCAGCGCCACCCTGGTGCTGGACTTGGTGCGCTCCGCCGGTGGCCGCGTGCTGTCTGAAGAGCACCACCGCATTGCCGCCGATGCCACAGGCTGGGCGCAGCAGCTGGGCCAGACCCTGGTCAGCGGCCAGAGCCACGCTGCCCCTGCACAGCCCGGCCAAGAATCCCGCGTGGCCCTGCGCTGCCTGATCTAAACCCATACTAGGAAACACCGCGTATGACTAGCAAATACATGGCCTTGCCCGAGGGCATGAGCGAGAACACCTTCGACGCCGCCATCGCCAAGTTCAAGGCGACGCTGGGCGAAGACAACGTCATGATCCAGGAAGACCTGGTTCGCCCCTACTCCAAGATCATGATGGCCGTGCCGACCGAAGAGCACGTGCCTTCTGCCGTGGTGACGGCCACCACCGTGGAGCAGGTGCAGCAGGTCGTGAAGATCTGCAACGAGTTCAAGGTGCCCGTGTGGACCATTTCCACCGGCCGCAACTTTGGCTACGGCTCTGCGGCTCCCGTGCAGCGCGGTCAGATCATTCTGGATCTGCGCAAGATGAACAAGATCCTGCACATCGATCCCGAGCTGTGCACAGCACTGGTCGAGCCCGGCGTGACCTACCAGCAGCTGTATGACTACCTGCAGGACAACAACATCCCGCTGATGCTGTCCTTCTCCGCCCCTTCGGCCATTGCAGGCCCACTGGGCAACACCATGGACCGTGGCGTGGGCTATACCCCCTATGGCGAGCACTTCATGATGCAGTGCGGCATGGAAGTGGTGATGGCCAATGGCGATGTGCTGCGCACCGGCATGGGTGGCGTCAAGGGCGAGAACTCCTGGCAGGTCTTCAAGTGGGGCTATGGCCCGACACTGGACGGCATGTTCACCCAGTCGAACTACGGTATCTGCACCAAGATGGGTTTCTGGCTCATGCCCAAGCCCCCGGTCTTCAAGCCTTTTGAAATCCAGTTCGACGAAGACAGCGACATCAACGAGATCGTTGAATTCATCCGCCCCCTGCGCATTGCCCAGATCATCCCCAACTCGGTGGTGATTGCTGGCCTGCTGTGGGAAGCCTCGACCTGCAACACCCGCCGCTCAGACTACACCACCGAACCCGGCGCTACGCCCGAAGCCATCCTCAAGCAGATCCAGAAGGACAAGCACCTGGGCGCTTGGAACGTGTATGCCGCGCTGTACGGCACGCAGGAGCAGGTAGATGTGAACTGGAAGATCGTCACCGATGCGCTCAAGAAGCTCGGCAAGGGTCGCCTCATCACCCAGGAAGAAGCGGGTGACACCCAGCCCTTCAAGTACCGCGCCCAGCTCATGTCCGGCGTGCCCAACCTGCAGGAGTTTGGTCTGTACAACTGGCGTGGGGGCGGTGGCTCGATGTGGTTCGCCCCTGTGTCGCAGGCACGCGGCAGCGAGTGCGACAAGCAAAAGACCCTGGCCAAGGACATTCTGAACAAGTACGGCTTTGACTATGTGGGCGAGTTCATCGTCGGCTGGCGCGACATGCACCACGTCATTGACGTGCTGTACGACCGCAGCAACGAAGAAGAAACCAAGCGTGCCAACGCCTGCTTCAACGAGCTGCTGGATGTTTTTGAAGAACACGGCTACGCCGTCTATCGCGTCAACACCGCCTTCCAGGAGCGCGTGGCCCAGAGCTACGGCCCCGTCAAGCGCGAAGTGGAACGCAAGATCAAGCGCGCGCTGGACCCCAACGGCATTCTGGCCCCCGGCAAGTGCGGCATTGATATCTGAGCGCCGCGCACGCTGAAACACCACGCCACCCTCTGCGGGTGGCGTTTTTTATGGTGCTGTTCTTGCCAATGCCCGGCTCTGCAGCCCCAGCTTGGCAGTCGTGGGAAAATCAGCCGCAGTGATCCGCCCCTGCGCGGTCTTTTCTTTTTTCCTCGCGGCACCGTCCGCACAAGGCTGCACTTTCATGGAAATTACCTCTCAATGCGTCGTTGCACTGACCTGGACCCTCAAGGACACCCTGGGTGAAGAACTGGACGTTCTGGACACACCCGTTGAATTCCTCGTCGGTGGTGACGATCTGCTCAAGCGTATTGAAGAAGCACTGCAGGGCCACAAGGTGGGCGACACGCTGCAGCTGCACCTGGAGCCTGAAGACGCCTTTGGCGACTACAACGACCAGCTCATCTTTCTGGAAAAGCGCGAACTGTTCCCCGCAGAAATCGAAGAAGGCATGACCTTCGAAGGCTACAGCCTGCCCCCCGGATGCAATCCCGAAGCACCCAAGGACGCGCTGTACACCGTGACCGAGATCTACCCCGAGCACGTGGTGCTGGACGGCAACCACCCGCTGTCCGGCATTGCGCTGCGCATTGAGCTGAAGGTGGAAGCCGTGCGTGAAGCCACCGAGGAAGAAGTCGGCCGTGGCACTGCAGGCACAGGCTTTTTCCGCATTCTGCCCCCCGAAGCGCCCAGCACACCTACGCTGCACTAAGCCGTATAGATTGCAACAAAAATAAGAGCTGCCAGCGCTGATATTTCTTTGTTTTCACATAGTTTTTATGTGGAAACATAGATTTATCAAGCGCTGGCAGCTCTTTTTTCTTAAGCAACCAGGTCAGTGCTGACAGGTCTTAACGCATCTGAAAGGCTTCCTGGTGAATACGCCAGCCGCGCTGCTGCGCCTGGCGCATGGCCTTGCCCAAGCCTGCAGGCCCACACAGCCAGATGTCCAGCTGCGCACCGTACTGGGCAAGATGCTCGGGCGTCAGATACTCGCCCTGCGCCGCATCATGCACCTGCAGGCGCACGCTGGGCTGTGCCGCTTCGCACAAAGCCTGTAGCTGGGGTAGCAAGACATCCTGCGCGGCATTGCGCGTGCAGTAGTGCAGATGCGCAGGCTGCAGGCCATCCCTGCATGCCACACCGGGCTGGCGTGCCTGCAGCAGCGCCAGAAACGGGGTAATGCCCACGCCACCAGCCACCCAGACCTGGGTGCGTGCTGCGCCACCCTGCGCATCAAAACAGCCATAAGGGCCTTCGATCTGCACCGCCTGCCCTGGCTGCAGCAAACTGGGCAGACGGCGGGTGTAGTCACCCAGCGGCTTGATCACCAGACGCAGCAGTTCCTTGCCATCGGCCGTGCGACCGCAGCCTTCGGGCGCACTGGCAATCGTGAAGGGGTGCGGGCCTTCTGCGCCTTCAAAGCTGGCGAACACAAACTGCCCGGCACGGTGCCCTGGCCAGTTCTTGGGCATGGCACACAGCACTTCCAGCGGAGCCTGTCCAGCAGCGCCACCCAGCACACGTGCTTCATGCACTTGCGCGGCATAGCGGTTGCGGCCACGCCCGATGCGCCCAGCCAGTGACCACAGCGCAGCCACACTGCCTACCAGCAGCAGCGCTGCCATCACCATGCCCAGCGGGGCTTGCCAGAAGGTGAGCGGCGTCAGCGCCAGGGTGTGGAATGCCAGCAGCAGATACAGCGCAGGCATGACGCGGTGCAGCTTGCGCCAGGGGCGATACGGCAGCAGGCGCTGCCACAGCGTGAGCACCACCATGATGAGCAGGGCGTAAAACGCCCACTCACCCAGGTCCTTGGCCGTGCCACGCCAGTCTGTGGCCCAGCTGAGTACGGCTTCGCGCGGTACACGCCCTGCCGTGCCCACCATGCCCTTGATCAGACCGCTGGACTCCTTGGCCCCCCAGTGCAGCACTGCAGCCACCGCCGCTGCAATCCCTGCCCATTTGTGCAGGCAATAGACCTGATCCATACCGCCCAGCGGCCGCTCCATCCAGCGCTGGCGCAGCGAAAGCAGCATCACCAGACTCATCATGCCAATGCTCCAGATACCGCTCAGATACAGCGCATGCTGGCGCAACTGCCACCAGAAAGCAGGCTCACTGGCCGCTGCCATGCCCTGCCACGGCGCGGCGGCGGCAGCCCAGGCCAGGGTCAGCCCCAGCCACCAGATACCCCAGGCGATACGAACTTGCATGTCTAACCTCCCTGTTTTTATGTCTGAAATGAACTACCTTTGGGTGCGCCAGCGCACCGCGTCTTAGCGCTTGATGCGCTCGCGCAGGATAGCGCCAGTGTTGCCATCGAGCTCCAGCTTGACGCGTGCGCCCTGTGCATTGCGACCCTTGACTTCATAGCGGCCATCGGACCATTCAATTTCACGCAGATCACGGTAGCCTGCAGCGTCGAGCTGGTCATAGATCTGGCGAATCGTCAGCGCAGGCCCGTAGTACATACGGCCAGGCTGGGCAGCTGCTGCTGCAGGTGCGGCTGTGACGGCGGGAGCGGCAGCAGGCGCTGCAGGCTGTGTCTGGGCCATGGCACCAGCAGCCATGCCTGCAAACAATGCAGCAGCAGCCCAGTTGCGTGCCTTGGAAACGGTGAATGCGTTGCGGATGTGGTTCATGGTGGTACTCCTTGTTGAATGCTTGGTGATCAGCCCCTTGCTGACCTGACTGCATTGTTCAAAACCACGCCTGAACGCAGTCTGAAGCGCGTGTTCATCTGGCATTCATCTGCCATCCGCTATAACGTCAGAATGTCTGTCTGAAGGAGGCCACTACATGCTTGCTCTCACATGGCGCAGCGGTCTGCGCAGTCTGACCCTGATCGGCGCACTGGCTGCCGGTGCTGCGCTGATGCTGCCGCCCGCCTATTCCGACGAAAGCGACCATGAACTGGCACGCCAGGCACTGCAGCAGGGCAAGGTGCTGCCGCTGCGCACCGTGCTGGACCAGGTCGAGCGTGAACACAACGGCCAGGTCATCAAGATTGAGTTTGAACACGACGATGGCCGCTTCATCTATGAGTTGCGCCTGCTGCACCCCAATGGCGAGGTCAGCAAGCTCAAGGTGGATGCCGTCGATGGGCGCGTGCTGCGCATTCGCAGAAAAGGACGTGACTGATGCGCATTCTGGTAGTGGAAGATGAGCCCCTGCTGTCGCAGCAACTGCAGCAGGCCATTGCTGCAGCAGGCCATACGGTGGAGGTGGCAAGCGACGGCGCCACAGGCCGCTACATGGGCCAGGAAGAAGACTTTGACGCCGTGGTGTTGGACCTGGGTCTGCCCGTGGTCGATGGCCTGAGCGTGCTGCGCCACTGGCGGGCCCACGGGCGCAACATGCCGGTGCTGATTCTGACGGCGCGCAATGCCTGGCACGAAAAAGTCACAGGCATGGACGCAGGGGCAGACGACTACCTGACCAAGCCTTTTCACATGGAAGAGCTGCTGGCCCGGCTGCGCGCCCTGCTGCGGCGTCTGTCGCCCCACCACAGCGCGCAGTGGCAGTGCGGCCCCATCTTGCTGGACACGCGCCAGGCGACGGTCTCGGTCCACGGCATGCCGCTGCTGCTGACCAGCCACGAGTACAAAATTTTGTCCCTGCTCATGCAGCGCCCCGGTGAAGTACTCTCACGCACCGAGCTGTCGGAGCACCTGTACCCCGGCGACAGCGAGCGCGACTCCAACACCATCGAAGTCTTTGTGGGTCGCCTGCGCAAGAAGCTACCACCCGGCTGCATAGAAACCGTGCGCGGCCTGGGCTACCGCCTGCAGGCCAGCGACAGCGAGGCCAGCGCGTGAAGCTGCACTGGCCCACGCCCCTGTCCCTGCGCCACGGCTCCCTGCGGCTGCGCCTGCTGCTGAGCACGCTGATCTGGATTGCCATGGCCATTGCCGTCGCTGGCTGGGGCCTGCGTGATCTGTTTGAAAAACACATTGCCCAGCAGCTGCAGAACCAGCTGGTGCATCAGCTCAACCAGCTCAGTGCCGCCGTCAATCTGAGCCCTGAGCAAACCATTGAAGTGCAGCCCATTGCTAGCGATTCGCGCTTTGCCACACCGCTGTCCGGGCTGTACTGGCAGGTCGATGAACTGCCTGCGGACGCAGCACCCAAGCTCGGCGTGGAGCGCTCGCGCTCCCTCTGGGACCAGGTGCTGGAGCTGCCCGCCCACAGCGCCCGGCAAAGCCAGCCCCAGGGCTACGCCGTACTGCATCTGCATGCCCTGCAGGGCCATACGCTGCTGGCCGTCAGCCGCACCCTGCAGCTGCCCGAAGCCAATGCCCCGCTGCTGCGCCTGACCGTGGCTGCCGACCAGGAACTGCTGGCCGAGCCCCTGCAGCGCTTTACGCACATGCTGCTGATCGCCCTGGGCCTGCTGGCTGCAGGGCTGGTGCTGGCCGTGGTGGTACAGCTGCAGCTGGCCCTGCGCCCCCTGCAGCTGCTGCGCCAGCAGCTGGGCACAGTGCGCACCGGTGAGGCCATCCAGCTGGACGGGCCCTTTCCTCATGAGCTGCAACCACTGGTCAGCGAGTTCAACCACGTGCTGCGCGCCAATGCAGACATCGTGCAGCGCGCGCGCACCCAGGCGGGTAATCTCGCCCATGCCGTACACACGCCCCTGAGCATTCTGGGCAATGCGGCAGCGCAGGAGGATTCACCCCTGGCCCTGCTGGTGCGCGAACAAGTCGCCACCGCCCAGCGTCAGGTGGACTACCACCTCGCCCGCGCACGCGCAGCCGCCGCCGTGCGTGCGACCGGCCTGCGCACACCGGTGCAGCAGCCCCTGCAGGCCCTGCTGCGCACCATGGCGCGGCTGTATCCGCATATCGACTTTGCGCAGGAGAACGACGCCTCGCAGCTGGCCTTCAAGGGTGAAGAGCAGGACCTGTTCGAAATGCTGGGCAATCTGCTGGACAACGCGGGCAAATGGGCGCACCAGCAGGTCAGCATCAGCGTGCAGCCTCTGCAGGAGCAGCTGCAGATCTGCATTGATGACGATGGCCCCGGAATTGCCGATGCCCAGCAACGCCGCCAGATTTTTGAGCGCGGCCAGCGGCTCGATGAAAACCGCCCCGGCAGCGGCCTGGGGCTGCACATCGTGCAGGAGCTGGCCCACACCTACGACGGCAGCGTGCAGGCGCTGCCCTCGCCACTGGGCGGCTTGCGGCTGGAGCTGCTGCTGCCGCTGGCATCAGAATCCGTTAATCCAAAAAAATGAGCTGCTAGCGCTTGAAAAACAAGGGTTTCACATAACTTTCGCCATGAAACCCTTGCCTATTCAGCGCAAGCAGCTACAAATACAGGAACAGGAAAAATACAGTGCCTGTGTGGCACTGGCAGACATCAGGCCTTGCGCACAAACTCCGACTTGAGCTTCATGGCACCCACGCCATCGATCTTGCAGTCGATGTTGTGGTCACCCCCCACCAGACGAATGTTCTTGACCTTGGTGCCCACCTTCACCACGGAAGAGGCGCCCTTGATCTTCAGGTCCTTGATCACGGTGACCGTGTCGCCGTCCTGCAGCAGATTGCCGTTGGCATCCTTGACCACCAGCGCATCATCGTCCTGCTCGGCAGCAGCGGCGGCAGACCACTCATGCCCGCACTCAGGGCAGATCAGCAAATCGCCATCCTCATAGGTCAGCGTAGAAGCGCAGGCGGGGCATGGCGGCAAGCTATGGCTCATTGATCTCGTCCTTTTTTATAAATGGGGTGAAAAATTACTGCTTGCCGGTGGAGCCGTAGCCACCTTCACCGCGTTCGGAAGGTGCTTCAAACTCGTCCACCACGTTGAAGCTGGGCTGCACCACGGGCACGATCACCAGCTGTGCCAGTCGGTCCATGGGCTGCAGCGTGAACGCGGTCTGCGAGCGGTTCCAGGCGCTGACCATGAGCTGGCCCTGGTAGTCCGAATCAATCAGGCCCACCAGATTGCCCAGCACAATGCCGTGCTTGTGGCCCATGCCGGAGCGCGGCAGGATCATGGCGGCATAGCCGGGGTCTTTGAGGTACATGGCCATGCCTGTGGGAATCAGCTGCCACTGACCGGGCTCCAGCGTCACAGGCGCATCAATACAGGCACGCAAATCCAATCCAGCGCTGCCAGGGGTTGCGTAGGAAGGCATGTTGTCGCGCAGGCGCGCGTCCAGAATCTTGATATCTACTTGCATGGGCAGCAATGGTAAGGGGTAATGGCAAGGCGCTGGCTCAGCGCTTATTGGACTGAGAAGCCTTGCGCACGCTCTGAATCACGCTGAACACCACCCACAGCACAATGACCACGGGCAGCAGGTCGGGCGCAAAAATGCCAGCCACCACCAGCATGGGAATCAGTAGCACCCAGCCCAGCGAGCTGGCCTGCGGCTTGCCCTTGGATGTACCCTGGGCCTGGGCTTTCTGCTGCAACTGCTGGGCCTTGCGCTGAAAGCGCGCCACAGCACCTTCCACGCTGCCGGGCTCGGTGGTGGGCACTGCTGTGCTGGAAGGCTTGAGGGCTGGTGCGGCGGGCGTGCGGCCCCACTCCTGCTCGGAAGACTGCAGGGCAGACTTTTCACCCAGCGCACGCAGGCGCTGGCGTTGCTGCTCATGCTCGGCCCAGGCCATCAGATCTTCGACATAGCGCACATAGTCGCCATCCGGCGGGCTGTTGAAGTCGCTGTAATTGGGACGGGAAGGCGCAAACAGGCGGGTCTTGCGATGGTGATTTTTAGGCAGTAGCGCCATTGCTTCCCTCCACTTCTTGATGTGATTCAGGCCTTGGTCTGTGCAGTCGGCAGTCGTCGTGCCAGTTCTGCCACCAGCTGGCGGCCCAGTTCGGTCTTGCTGGCGCGGGGCAGTTCACGGTGGCCGCTGGCATCGACCAGCAGCAATGCATTGTCATCCTGCCCGAAAGTCGCTGGCCCGATATTGCCTACAAGCAAAGGTACACCCTTGCGCACACGTTTTGCTGTGGCGTGCTGCAGCAAGTCATGGCTCTCCGCTGCAAAGCCAACACAGTACAGCTCGCCACGCTGGGCACGCTCGCTCTTGGCCACGGTGGCCAGAATGTCAGGGTTCTCCACAAAAGCCAGCGCAGGCACTTCGCCCGAGCCGTCTTTCTTGATCTTCTGGTCTGCGGCACTGGCAGGACGCCAGTCGGCCACAGCCGCGGTCGCAATAAAGATAGAGGCGTGACCGACATGGGCCTGCACGGCGTCCAGCATCTGCAGAGCAGACTTCACATTGATGCGCTGCACGCCACGTGGCGTGGGCAAATGCACGGGGCCAGCAACCAGCGTCACCTCTGCACCGGCCGCCTTGGCCGCCGCTGCAATGGCAAAACCCATCTTGCCGCTGGAGAGGTTGGTAATGCCGCGCACCGGGTCAATGGCTTCAAAGGTGGGGCCAGCAGTGATAAGCAGCTTTTTCCCGGCCAGCACCTTGGGGGCAAAAAAAGCGGCAATGTCTTCGATCAGCTCTTCCGGCTCAAGCATGCGGCCGTCGCCTGTTTCCCCGCAGGCCTGTTCCCCCACACCCACGCCAAGCACATGGGCGCCATCGGCGGCCGCCTGGGCAAAATTGCGCTGGGTGGCGGGGTGGGCCCACATCTCGCGGTTCATGGCGGGTGCCAGCAGCAGGGGCACGCGCTCGATGGGGCGCGCAATGCACATCAGGCTGAGCAGCTCATCGGCCCGGCCCTGGGCTAGCTTGGCCACAAAGTCTGCGCTGCAGGGCGCGATGACGATGGCGTCTGCCTCACGGCTCAGATTGATGTGGGGCATGTTGTTGCCCTCGCGGTCATCCCACTGCGAGGTGTAGACCGTGCGGCCCGAGAGCGCCTGCATGGTCACAGGGGTGATGAACTGCTCGGCAGCTTCCGTCATCACCACCTGTACGGTGGCACCTGCCTTGGTCAGCAGGCGGCACAGATGTGCACTTTTGTAACAAGCAACGCCCCCGGAGAGGCCCAGAACAATGTGTTTGCCAGCGAGTTCTTGCATGGGCCGAATGTAGCAGAGGCGGCGCGCTGCAACTGTCAATACGCATGCTGCATAACCAGCGATATGCCCAAGGTCGATTGACCTAGCGCGCCACGGCCTTTGTCCGGCGGAACCTATAATCTCGCTTTACCACCACCATAAAAACACAAGACATGACCAAATTCGTCTTCGTCACAGGCGGTGTGGTGTCTTCCCTGGGCAAGGGAATCGCCTCAGCCTCCCTTGCTGCGCTGCTCGAATCGCGCGGCCTCAAAGTCACCCTCATCAAGCTGGATCCCTATATCAATGTGGACCCCGGCACGATGTCCCCCTTCCAGCACGGCGAAGTGTTTGTGACGGACGACGGCGCCGAGACGGACCTGGACCTGGGTCACTATGAGCGTTTCATCGAAACGCGCATGAAGCAATCCAACAACTTCACGACCGGTCGTATCTACCAGTCTGTGCTGGAAAAGGAACGCCGTGGTGACTATCTGGGCAAGACCGTGCAGGTCATCCCCCACATCACCAACGAAATCCAGGAATACGTCAAGCGCGGCGCTGGCATCGGCACTGATGATGCCGTGGACGTAGCGATCTGCGAAGTGGGCGGCACTGTGGGCGATATCGAATCGCTGCCGTTCCTGGAAGCGATCCGCCAGCTGGCATTGAAGATGGGCCCCAACAACGCGGCCTTCGTGCACCTGAGCTACCTGCCCTATATTGCAGCCGCAGGCGAGCTCAAGACCAAGCCTACCCAGCACACCGTGCAGAAGCTGCGCGAAATCGGCATCCAGCCCGATGCGCTGCTGTGCCGCGCACAGTACGCCGTGCCTGAGGAAGAAAAGAGCAAGATCTCGCTGTTCACCAATGTGGCTGAATGGGGCGTGATCTCCATGTGGGACGTGGACACCATCTACAAGGTGCCCCGCATGCTGCACGAGCAGGGTCTGGACGGCCTGATCTGCGACAAGCTGCGCCTGAACACCGCGCCCGCCAACCTGAAGCGCTGGGACGACCTGGTCTACGAGACCGAGCACCCACAAGGCGAAGTGCAAGTGGCTATGGTCGGCAAGTACGTGGAGCTGTCCGACGCCTACAAGTCCGTGAACGAGGCCTTGAAGCACGCCGGTCTGCGCAACCATGTGCGCGTGAAGATCACCCACGTGGACTCCGAAACCATCACCGACGCCAACGCCAAGCAGCAGCTGTCCAAGTACGACGCCATCCTGGTGCCCGGCGGCTTTGGTTCGCGTGGTGTGGAAGGCAAGATCTCCACGGCCAAGTACGCCCGTGAAAACAAGGTGCCTTATCTGGGCATCTGCCTGGGTATGCAAGTGGCTACCATCGAGTACGCACGCCACAAGGCTGGTCTGGAAGGCGCGAACTCCACCGAGTTTGACCCCAACACGCCCAACCCCGTGATCGCCCTGATCACCGAGTGGAAGGACGAAGACGGCACCATCAAGACCCGTGACGCCAACTCCGACCTGGGTGGCACCATGCGTCTGGGCGCGCAGTCTTCCGACGTGCAGCCCGGCACACTGGCACACAGCATCTACGGCGACGTGGTGACCGAGCGCCACCGCCACCGCTACGAAGCTAACGTGCAGTATCTGGACAAGCTGCGCGAAGCCGGTCTGGTGATCTCTGCGCTGACACAGCGCGAGCAGCTGACCGAAATCGTGGAACTGCCCAAGGAAGTTCACCCCTGGTACATCGGTGTGCAATTCCACCCCGAGTTCAAGTCCACGCCCTGGAATGGCCACCCCCTGTTCAACGCCTTCATCAAGGCGGCCATGGACAACCACGCCAAGGGCGGTAAAAAGGCGTAATTTCCTGATAACGGAAACGCGTCTTTAAAAAAAGGAGCTGCCAGCGCTTGATAATTCACGACTTCAGCATCAAATGCATGTGAAGTCTTTGAATCACCAGCGCTAGCAGCTTTGGTTTTTGAAGCATGTAGACATGCACACAAGGAACACTGCCATGAAACTCTGCGGCTTTGACATCGGTCTGGACAAGCGCTTCTTCCTGATTGCTGGCCCATGCGTGGTCGAGTCTGAACAACTGCAGATGGACGTGGCTGGCCAGCTCAAGGAAATCACGTCCGGGCTGGGCATCAACTTTATTTTCAAGAGCAGCTTCGACAAGGCCAACCGCTCTTCGGGCACGAGCTTTCGTGGCCCCGGCATGGAAAAAGGCCTGGAAATTCTGGCCAAGGTACGCAAGGAAATTGGCGTGCCCGTGCTGACGGACGTCCACACCGAAGCCGAAGTGCCCCATGTGGCCGCCGTCGTCGACGTGCTGCAGACCCCCGCCTTCCTGTGCCGCCAGACGGACTTCATCCGCGCCGTAGCGCAGTCCGGCAAGCCCGTGAACATCAAGAAGGGCCAGTTCCTGGCGCCGCATGACATGAAGAATGTCATCGACAAGGCACGCGCTGCTGCCAAGGAAGTGGGCCTGCCTGAAGACAGCTTCATGGCGTGCGAGCGCGGTGCCAGCTTTGGCTACAACAATCTGGTGAGCGACATGCGCTCGCTGGCCATCATGCGCGAAACCGGCGCCCCCGTGGTGTTTGATGCCACCCACAGCGTGCAGTTGCCTGGCGGCAATGGCACATCCAGTGGCGGCATGCGCGAGATGGTGCCTGTCCTGTCCCGCGCCGCTGTGGCCGTGGGCGTGGCAGGCCTGTTCATGGAAACCCACCCCGACCCATGCAATGCCCTCTCCGACGGCCCCAACGCTGTACCCCTGAAGCACATGAAGGCCTTGCTGGAGACTTTGGTGGCGCTGGACGACGTGACCAAGCGCAACGGTTTCCTCGAAAACAACTTTTCGGCCTGAGTTTGCGTAAGATGCGCACCGCACGATACGTGAATTAGCCAACGCGAAAAAGCACGCTCCGTGGAACGTGCTTTTTTCACATGTACCGACCCGATTTCTGCATGCCAGGCGCCGAGCAACAACAACATCCAGCCTGCGCAGCACCCAGTTTGTAAAAAACCTGAAGAGGAAAACCCATGAGTGCAATCGTTGACATCGTAGGACGTGAAGTTCTGGACAGCCGTGGCAACCCCACAGTGGAATGTGATGTGCTGCTGGAATCGGGCGTGATGGGCCGCGCAGCGGTACCCAGCGGCGCATCGACCGGTTCGCGCGAAGCGATCGAACTGCGTGACGGCGACAAGAGCCGCTACCTGGGCAAGGGCGTGCTCAAGGCCGTAGAGCACATCAACGGCGAAATCGCACAGGCCGTGGTCGGTCTGGACGCCGCAGAGCAAGCCTTCCTGGACAAGACCATGATTGACCTGGACGGCACGGACAACAAGAGCCGCCTGGGCGCCAACGCCATGCTGGCCGTGTCCATGGCCGTGGCCCGCGCCGCTGCTGAAGAAGCTGGGCTGCCCCTGTACCGCTACTTCGGTGGCATGGGCGGCGTGCAACTGCCCGTGCCCATGATGAACGTGATCAACGGCGGTGCCCACGCGAACAACTCGCTGGACCTGCAGGAATTCATGATCATCCCCGTGGGCGCACCTACTTTCCGCGAAGCCGTGCGCTGGGGCGCAGAAGTGTTCCACGCCCTGAAGAAGATCATCAACGACCGTGGCATGTCCACCGCCGTGGGTGACGAAGGTGGCTTCGCCCCTTCCGTGGAAAACCACGAAGCTGCGATTCAGCTGATCATCGAAGCCATCACCGCTGCAGGCTACAAGGCCGGTGAAGACATCGCTCTGGGACTGGACTGCGCTTCCAGCGAGTTCTACAAGGACGGCATGTATGTGCTGGCTGGCGAAGGCAATATGACCCTGAACGCCACCCAGTGGACCGACATGCTGGCCGGCTGGTGCGACAAGTACCCCATCATCTCCATCGAAGACGGCATGGCCGAAGGCGACTGGGAAGGCTGGAAGGTACTGACCGAGCGTCTGGGCAAGAAGGTGCAGCTGGTGGGTGACGACCTGTTCGTGACCAACACCAAGATCCTGAAGGAAGGCATCGACAAGGGCATCGCCAACTCCATCCTGATCAAGATCAACCAGATCGGCACCCTGACCGAAACCTTCGCCGCCATCGAAATGGCCAAGCGCGCTGGCTACACCGCCGTGATCTCGCACCGTTCGGGTGAAACCGAAGACAGCACGATTGCTGACATCGCCGTGGGCCTGAATGCTGGTCAAATCAAGACCGGCTCCATGAGCCGCTCTGACCGTATCGCCAAGTACAACCAGCTGCTGCGCATCGAAGAAGATCTGGGCGACGTGGCGGTTTACCCCGGCCGTGACGCTTTCTATAACCTGCGTTAATCTCTAGGCTCGCGCCTGACTTCAAAAACGGGGCTCACCGCGGCCCCGTTTTTTCAATTTGCACCATGGTTTCTCGCATCGTCACCCTTGTTTTACTGAGTCTGCTGGCCATCACCCATGCCCAGCTGTGGTGGGGTGCCGGCAGCATGGACCGTGTCGCCGAACTGCGGGGCCAGATCAACGAACTCCGTGCCTCCAACGACGCTGCCCGCAAGGAAAATGAACGCCTGGCCTCCGAGGTCAACGACCTGCGCGAAGGCAAGGAAACCATCCAGGAAAAAGCACGCTATGAGTTGGGCATGGTCAAGCCTAACGAAATCTATGTGCACATCATGCGCCCCTGAGCCAGCGCCTTGTTCCGCCTGACTCTTTTCATTCAGTTCTGATGCACGACCGCATCCTTCTGTGTGCCAGCGCCGCACACTGCGCCCAGGTACTGCAGGCAGCTGCCGCAGACCGGGTCAAGCTCCACAACCTGCAGCCCAGCACCCGCTGGCCCAGCCCTGCTCCTGACACCCATCCCCTGATTCTGTGGGCCTTGCTGCCCACTGCCTGCGATGCCGCCGCACTGGCCCTGGAAGCCCAGTGGCGTGCGCACATGCTGCAGCCACAGGCCCAGCACTTCACCATCCAGATGCTGTATGGCTCCGCCGCGCAGCAGGCCCGCCAGTTGGCCCCCTGGATCAAGGCAGAAACTACCGATGCAGGCTCTGCAACTGATGCAGACTGCCCCGAGTGCCTGGACGCGCGCAGCGAGCAGTCCCTGTTCCAGCACCTGCTGCAGCGCAGTCAGACCACCCAGCAGACATAAAAAAAAGAGCTGCCAGCGCTGGATTTATCAGCATTTCACATACAAAAGTATTTGAAACCCTGATTTAACCAGCGCAAGCAGCTCTCTTTTTCAGAGAAGCGCTATGGCCAAGCCCGCTTCGGGCAAGCAGTGCTTACTGTACCGAGGAAGAGCCGGGGGCCTGCGTCGATGCATCCGCAAACATCTGCGCAGCATCGACCGCATCAAAGTGGTACTCAGCACCACAGTAGTCGCAGCCCACTTCCACCGTACCGCGTTCAGCGATCACGGAGTCCACCTCTTCCTTGCCCAGATTGCGCAGCATGCCTTCCACGCGTTCACGGCTGCAGGTACAGGCAAAGTGGGGGCCGTTGTCGCCATCCTGAGGCACAAAGCGCAGCAGCTTTTCTTCCCAGAACAGGCGGCGCAGGATGGTGTCCACATCCAGCGTCAGCAGCTCTTCGCGCTTGAGGCTGGCAGCCAGTGTGGCGATGCGGTTGTACTCTTCGTTGGCGCCGAGGCGGTCCTGCTCATCCTGTGCGCTTTCGGTGGCACCTGCCAGGTTGTCCTGACCCTTGAGCGGCATGCGCTGAATCAGCAGGCCTGCGGCAACTTCGTCGTTGGCGGCCAGCACAATGGTGGTGTCCAGCTGCTCGGACTGGCGCATGTAGTGCTGCAGCACGTCCGAAATCTTGTTCAGTGGCTGGCCATCAGGGCTGGTCAGGGGCACCACGCCCTGGTAAGGCTGCTGACCGGGCAGGCGGTCCTTAGGGTCCAGCGTGATGGCGCAGCGGCCCACGCCGTTCACATTCACCAGCTGCTCCAGCGAAGCGCCGACAGGCACATCACCGTTGACCGATGCCGTGGCACGCAAGCCCAGGTCAGACTGCACCTCAGCCACAGCCACCTTGACCGGGCCGTCGCCAAAAATCTGGAAAATCAGCGCGCCATTGAACTTGATGTTGGACTGCATGAGTACGCTGGCGGCTGCCATTTCACCGAGCAGCTCACGCACAGGCACTGGGTAGGCACCCGTGGAGGTATTGCTGGCACGGCGCTGGAGGATGTCCTTCCAGGCGTCAGTCAGACGTACGATCATGCCGCGAACCGGCAGGCCATCAAAAAGGAATTTGTGGAGTTCAGACACGCTGTGTGTATCCCGATCAGTGTTGGTGAAATGCCGGGCGGCTAGCCCAGCTTGCGCAGTCCCGCCCTGAAGCGCCGCGCGTTATGGATGTAATGCTGCGCACTGCGGCGCAGTCCCTCGATCTGCTCTGGGGTCAGCTGCCGGACCACACGGGCCGGGCTTCCGATGATCATGGAGCCATCCGGAAACTCCTTGCCCTCGGTCACCAGTGCACCTGCACCCACCAAGCAGTTTTTGCCAATTTTGGCCCCGTTCAGCACAATCGCACCGATGCCGATCAGGCTCTCGTCCCCAATCGTGCATCCATGCAGCATGACCTGATGGCCTACGGTGACATGGCGGCCAATCGTCAGTGGCATGCCTTCGTCAGCATGCAGCACGCTGGCATCCTGCACATTAGTGCCTTCGCCAATGGTAATGTGGGCCGTATCCCCTCGCACCACGGTGCCAAACCACACGCTGGCATCAGCGCCCAGCTGCACATCGCCCATGACCTGCGCACTGTCAGCAATCCATGCGCTCTCGGCAATCTGCGGGGCTACACCCTCCAGTTCATACACGGCCATCTTGTCTCCTCTTTTTTGTGCCTACGGGAAAATACAATTGTAGGTATGGAGCTCCGACAACGCGCACTCGAGGTTTTGCGCCTCTGCGATGCTGCTGAAAAGGCAGCACAGGCCATGCACATGCATGCTCAGTCTCAGCAATGGGACATCGCCCAGCAATCCCCCGCCCTTCCCCCTGACGCCCACTTACCAGGCCATCCCGCACGCCCCGAGCTGCGCCACCACACCGAGGTGGCACGCCGCTCACCTGCGACGCTGGAGGGGCGCATCATTCTGATGCATGCCATTGCACACATCGAGTTCAATGCCATCAACCTGGCGCTGGATGCCATCTGGCGCTTTGATGACATGCCGCGCCAGTACTACCTGGACTGGCTGCGCGTGGCCGGTGAAGAAGGCAAGCACTTTCTGCTCATCTGCGACTGGCTCAAGCAGCAGTGCCATGACTATGGCGACTTCCCTGCCCACCAGGGGCTGTGGACCATGTGCGAAAAGACGGCGGGCGACATCACCGCCCGCATGGCCCTGGTGCCACGCACCATGGAAGCGCGCGGGCTGGATGCCACGCCGCAGATCCAGGCCAAGCTGCGCCAGGTCGGAACCCCGGATGCACTGGCCGCCGTGGCCGTACTCGATGTGATCCTGGAAGAAGAGGTCGGCCACGTGGCCATTGGTAACCATTGGTATCGCTTCTTATGTGAGCGCTACGGTCTGGATCCCCAACCCTACTACACTGTACTGGCGCATAAATATGAAGCGCCGCGGCCGCGCCCGCCTTTTAATACAGAGGCCCGTCAAGCCGCTGGATTCACCGACGAAGAAATCGCCTGGCTTGAACAGCATTGACACCCCGATCCCCAGACGTTCCCACCATGCCCGCCAATTCCTCCTCCTCTCCTGCTGCGCCGGCCGCTACTGCCTCCAAGGGCACCTCCATGATCGCGCGACAGGCCATTGTGAATGCCGAAAAAGCGGTCATCGGCTATGAGCTTTTCAATCGCTCCCGCGCGCCCATGGAGCACACCGCAGCTACGGATGTGCTGCTGCTGTTCACGGCCCTGTCACACACAGGCCGTGAAGACCTGGTGGGCACCAAGCTGCTGTTCGTCAACAGCACGCACGAAAGTCTGGCAGGCGGCCACCTGGAGCTGCTCAGCCCTGAAAAAGTGGTGCTGGAGGTGGAGCCTTTGGGCCACGTGGCGGCCTCGGAAGCCTTAGCGCGCCTGCCCATTTTGCGTTCGCTGCGCGAGCGCGGCTTCAAGCTCTCGTTCAACCACACGGTGCTGGAGTCGGCCTATGCCACCTGGCTGCCGCTGGCAGACTACATCAAGCTGGATATGAACCTGTTGCGCCCCGAGCAGCTGGCAGTGCTCACCAGCCATGCCATCCGCCATAGCAAGGCGCAGCTGGTGGCTACCAAGATTGAAACGGAAGAACAGTTCACGCTGGCACGCAGCCTGGGCGCGGCCCTGTTCCAGGGCTACTGGTTCTCACGCCCGGCTGTAGTTGAAACCAAGCTGCTGGCCCCCAACCAGGTCAGCATCATTCAGCTGATCAATTTGCTGCGTCAGCAAGCCAGCACCGATGAAATTGAAGATGTCCTGAAAAAGGATGCCGGACTGGCCTTTAATCTGCTGCGGCTGATCAACTCTGCTGGTTTTAACAGCTCCCGCGCCATTACTTCCGTGCGCCAGGCCATCATGATCATGGGGCTGAAAAAGCTGTTCCGCTGGTCTGCCCTGCTGCTGACTGCCTCACAGTTCGGAACCTCCACCCCGACCATTGGGCATACCGCCGTGATTCGCGCACGACTCATGGAACTGCTGGCCATGGAGTTCATGAGCGAAGACGATGCCGAGCAAGCCTTCCTCGTAGGGGTGTTCTCGCTGCTTGACGCCATGCTCAACATGCCACTTACCGCAGCCTTGCAGCTGATTCGCCTCCCCGACAACGTGCGTGATGCCCTGCTGCTACGCCAAGGAGTCTTTGGTGAGCTGCTCACCCTGGCCGAAGCCTGTGAAAGCGGCGATGACATCGTTTTCGACCAGGCAGCCTCAGTCCTTGGCCTCAACAGCCAGCAAATCAACTGGGCTCATTTGCAGGCCTTGGCTTGGTGCGACCAGATCACGCAGTAATCCGGTCTGCGTGCCCGCCAGAGAAGTACGTTTGCTTACACGATACACATAGCGCTACATTTAAAGACTACATTGCTTTTTTTGCGCTGACTGCCATGAACTCTGTGACCACGCCCGCTGTTTCTGCTACACCGCCCGCCCCCGGCATTCCCGACGATTCGGTTGCCATGATCGGACGGCAGGCTATCCTGAATGAGCGTCGCGAGGTCTTTGGCTACGAGTTGTTCGACCGCACCACAGCGGCGGCTGCCCATACCGCTGCCAGCGATGCAGCCATGCTGTTCAATGCCTTGTCCTATACCGGCACCGAGATGCTGGTAGGCCGCAAGCTGGTCTTCATCAATTGCACTCACGAAAGCCTGGCAGGCGGTCACCTGGAGTTGGTGCACCCCGACAAGGTCGTGCTGGAGGTGCCCACCCTCAAGGAGGAAGCCAGCGCAGAGGAAATTGAAGCCATCATTCCAGTGCTGGAAACCCTGCGCCAGCGTGGCTTTCGCCTGGCCTTCAATCAGCACATGCTGCGCAGCAGCTATGCCAGCTGGCTGCCCCTGGCCAGCTTTATCAAGCTGGACATCCTGGGCCTCCCGCTGGAAAACGCAGCAGCACTGGTGCGCTTTATCCGTGCCCACACCAGCGCACAGATCGTGGCTGAAAAAGTAGAAACACAGCAGCAGTACGAACACATGCAGGCGCTGGGCGTGACCTTGTTCCAGGGCTTCTGGTTTGCCAAGCCTGATGTCGTGCAGGCCAAGACCATCCGCCCCTCTCAGGCCATCATCCTGCAGCTGCTCAACCTGATCCGCCAGCAAAGCAGTTCGGCAGAGATCGAAGACCTGCTCAAGAAAGACCCCACCCTGTCTTTCAATCTGCTGCGCTTTATCAATTCGTCAGGCTTTGGACTGTCGTGCGAGATCACCTCGTTCCGCCATGCAGTGATGATTCTGGGCATGAAAAAGCTGTTTCGCTGGGCGGCTCTGCTGCTGACCTCCTCGCGCAACGGCGGCAACACCCCGGCAGCGGGTCATATTGCGGTGGTACGCGGCCGCCTGATGGAACTGCTGGCGACCGACATGCTGTCTGCCGAAGAAGCTGACAATGCCTTTGTGGTGGGCGTGTTCTCCATGCTCGACACCATGCTGGGCATGCCCATGGAGCAGGCTCTCAGCGCCGTGGCACTGCCGCAGCCCGTGGTCGATGCCCTGCTGCACCGCACCGGGGTCTATGCCCCCTTCCTGGAACTGGCGCTGGCCTGCGAGAGCGGCAATGATGAAGCCTTTGCCAAGCACGTGGAAAGCCTGCATCTGTCCAACCACCAGGTCAACTGGGCACACCTACAGGCCCTGGCATGGGCAGATACGCTGACCGAAATGGACATCTGATTCTTCCCTGCCGTTTCCGCTGCACAGATAAAAAAGCGCCACCTTCGGGTGGCGCTTTGCGTGCAGAACAATGATGAATCAGTTGGCCTGCAGATTGGCTGCCTTCACAATGCGTGCATTGTTGGCAGACTCCTGAGCAATCTGCTTGGCGAAAGTCTGCGCATCACCGCCCATGGGCACATTGTCTGAGGCTTTGAGCTTGGCCTGAATATCAGGTTCAGCCAATGCCTTGTTCAGCTCCTGGTTCAGGCGCAGCACGATGTCCTGAGGTGTCTTGCCTGGTGCGAAGATACCGAACAGCGAGGTTGTGTTGGCGGCTGGGAAACCCAGCTCTGCCAGCGTAGGCACCTTGGGCATGCTTTCCAGACGCTGAGGCGCACCCACTGCCAGCGGATGCAGCTTGCCTGCCTTGATGTGCTGCATCACGGTAGGGCCGGCGTTGGTAGACAGCACCTCGTACTGCGCGCCCAGCGCGTCATTGAGTTGCTGTCCGCCTCCCTTGTAAGGAATATGGGTGATATCCACCTTGCCTTCGTACTTGATCTGCTCGAGCACGATGTGGCCCAGCGATGCCAGACCAGCCGTAGCCCAGCGAATCACGCCGGGGCTGGCCTTGGACTCTTCCAGCAGCTCCTTGAAGCTGGCAGCACGGTTGGCTGTCGTGCCCAGAATCAGTACCGGCGAATACATCACGCTCACAACGGGGGTGATATCTCTGGCAGGGTCAAAGGGCGTACCATTCAGATGCGGCGTCAAAGCCAGAGGGCTGATGGCCGAAAAGCCGATGGTATAACCATCAGGTGCAGCCTTAGCTACGGCATCCATGCCAATCACGCCACCTGCGCCCGCCCTATTTTCCACCACGACTGGCGTGTTCAGCTGCGTGCTGAGCTTCTCACCCAGTGCGCGTGCCACCACGTCGCTCACACCGCCTCCGGGATAGGCCACAATGATGTGAATGGGTTTGTTCGGCCACTGTGCAGCGTCTGCCCAAGAAACAGCAGGCACTACCGCGGCACACAGTGCGGCGGTGAGCACACCTCGGCGCAAGGCGTTCATGATCGTTACTCCGGATTGACAAATAAATACAATTATCTTGCCAAATCAAAATCACTAAACCAACATCAGCTTTTCTTACTCGCAATTTATCCTCTCGGATGGTGCTTGGCGTGCAGCTGCTGCAGCCGCTCCCGGGCCACATAGGTATAGATGGTGGTGGTTGAAATATCGGCATGCCCCAGCAGCATCTGCACTACACGCAGGTCTGCGCCATGGTTGAGCAAGTGCGTGGCAAACGCGTGGCGCAAGGTGTGCGGAGACAGCGGCGCGGTAATGCCAGCGAGTGCAGCATATTTTTTCACCAGCATCCAGAACATCACACGCGTCATGCCGCTGCCGCGCTGGGTGACAAACAGATCGTGGCTGACCTGCCCGCCCAGAATGACGGCACGCGCCTGCTGCACATAGCGTTGCAGCCAGCTTTGCGCTTCTTCACCAAAGGGCACCAGACGTTCCTTGCGCCCCTTGCCCTCGGTGCGCAGCACCCCGGCCTGCATGTCAACCTGATGCACCTGCAGGCTCACCAGTTCACTCACCCGCAGGCCGCTGGCATACATCAGCTCCAGCATGGCCCTGTCACGCAGGCCCAGCGGCGTGCTGTCATCGGGCGCCAGCAGCAAGGCCTCCACCTGCTGCTGCGTCAGCGTATGCGGCACACGCAAAGGCCGCTTGGCGGCCAGCAGGCGCACAGTCGGGTCGGCCTGCACGCGCTGCTCACGCAATGCCCAGTGGTAAAAGCGCCGCAGCACACTCAGGCTGCGGTTGCTGGAGACAGCTTTCACGCCCTGTGCATGCCGCGCCTGCAGAAAATCTTGCAAGTCATGCTCCTGCGCCTGCAGCAGCGAGCATGCACTTTCCGACTGCGCCAGATGCTGGGCACAGGCCGTCATGTCACGGCGGTAGGCCTGCAAGGTGTTGGTCGACAGACCATCCTCCAGAAACAAGGCCTCGATAAAGTCATCAATCGCCAGCACACTGGCCTGCAATGCAGCATCACTCATGCCGTGATTGTGAACAAAAAAAGGCGCTGCACCTTTCGGATGCAGCGCCCTGGGTACACACCCTGTGTCCAGGAGCTTATTCCAGTGTGAGCTTCTGGTCCTGCACCACCTTGCGGTAGACCTCGTACTCATTCTTGATCTGATCCGCAAACTCCGCTGGGCTGTTGCCTACGACCAGCGAGCCCGTGTCCTCAATGCGCTGACGCACGGCAGGGTCCTGCAGGACTTTCTTGACAGCCACATTGATTTTTTCCACTACCTCTGGCTGCATGCCCTTGGGGCCCAGAATGCCGTAGAAGGCCATGCGGTTCACAGGCTCCAGACCCACTTCCTTGAAGGTGGGGACATCAGGCAGTACGGCCAGACGCTCAGGCGCAGCCACGGCAATGGGTAGCAGGCGCCGGTCCTTGATGAAGGGCAGAGCCGAAGGCAGGTTGTCCAGAATCATGGGCACCTGGCCAGAGACCGTGTCGCTGAGCGCCGGGCCTGCTCCGCGGTAGGGGATATGGGTGATGAAGGTACCAGTCAGGTTCTTGTACAGCTCCATCAGCATGTGCTGAATGCCGCCCGTACCAGAAGAGGCATAGGAGAACTCACCCTTGGAGTTCTTGACCTTGTCTTCAAAGCTCTTGTAGTCGGTCGGGCCAAACTTGGGGTTCACCGCCAGCACATTGGGTGTGGCTGCGATATTGATGACGGGCGTGAAGTCCGTGAGGGTGTTGTAGGGAATCTTGGGGTTGATGGCCGGATTCGTGGCGGTGGTCGACACCGTGGCAATCCCCAGCGAGTACCCATCTGGTGCAGAGCGTGCGGTTTCCTGAGCGCCAATCACGCCGCCACCGCCGCCCTTGTTTTCCACGATCACGGGCTGCCCCAGCTCACGACTCAGAGGATCGGCAATCACGCGCGCAATGATGTCGGTAGTGCCACCAGGCGCAAAGGGCACCAGCAGCTTGATGGGCTTGGACGGATACGCCTGCTGCGCCATGGACGCAGTGCCCAGCAATGCAAAAGCCAGTCCCAGACAGGTACGACGTTTCATAGTAGTCAGCCTCCTCAACTTTTGTAAGTTTGCGTTTAGGGTGGGATGACTCTAGTGGAGCAGGCCGACAAGCGGTGGCATTTTTTGGCCGTTTTTCCTCCGTAAATTCCCTAGCCTTTTCTCCAGGCAAGCTGCCTTGCACAGCCCAGACAGCCATCGGGATAGGAGTAAGCTTCGCCCCCGTGAACTACGCCCAGCTGCTTTTCCCTGACTTTGCCCTGATCTTGCTGGGCTATCTGCTCTGCCGCTTCAGCCCACTCAACCGCCCCATCTGGCACAGCGTGGAAGCGCTGGTGTACTACCTGCTGTTTCCGGTGCTGCTGTTTCACTCCATTGTGAAAAGCCCGCTGCAGTGGGATGCCACCGCCAGCCTGATTGCTGCAGGCATCACCCTGGGGCTGGCAGGTATTGCACTGGCCTACAGCCTGCCTTGGTGGCCGGGCCTGCGCAAAAGCATCGGCGCACGCGACCACGCCTGTGCAGCGCAGGTGGCGTTTCGCTTCAACTCCTTCATCGGGCTGGCACTGGCTGACCGGCTGGCCGGTTCGCAGGGGCTGTTTTTCATCTCGGTGCTGATTGGCTTTTGCGTGCCCATGTTCAACATCGCCGCAGTCTGGCCCATGGCACGCGAGAGCCAGCAGAGCTTCTGGGCACAGCTGGTGCGCAATCCGCTGGTGGTGGCCACGCTGTGCGGCCTGGCAGCGAACCTGCTGGGCTTTCGCATGCCGCAGTGGCTGGAGCCCCCCGTGGCGCGCCTGGGTGCGGCTTCGATTGCGCTGGGCCTGATGTCTGCTGGTGCAGGCATGCAGCTGGGCCTGCTCACCCAGACCAAGCGGTTGAGCGTTTGCGTGCTGGGCATTCGCCACCTGATTCAGCCGCTGGTGGCACTGGGCTGCATTCACCTGTTTGGCCTGCAGGGCGACCAGGCGCTGGTGCTGCTGCTGTTCTCTGCCCTGCCCACGGCCTCTACCTGCTATGTGCTGGCCGCGCGCATGGGTTACAACGGGCCGTATATCGCGGGCCTAGTCACACTCTCTACCGTACTGGGCGTAGTGAGCCTGCCCTATGCGCTGTCGCTGATGCCTTGAATTTCATAGCTGCCAGCGCTTGATCTGCTTATGTTTCAGATATAAAAGCATCTGAAACTATTGCTAATCAAGCGCAAGCAGCTATTTTTTTGAAAGTTTTCAGCCTCAGCCCGTATTGCGCACCCCTGCGGCAATACCGTTGATGGAGATGTGAATACCGTTCTTCAGCCGCTCTTCGGCATGCCCATCGCGCCAGCGGCGCACCAGTTCCACCTGCAGGTGGTGCAGCGGGTCGATGTAGGGGAAGCGATGGCGAATCGAGCGTGCCAGCGCAGGATTGCTAGCCAGACGGTCGGTCTCGCCCGTGATGCGGTTCAGCGCATCCACGGTGCGCAGCCACTCGGCCTCGATCAGCGAGAAGATCTTCTTGCGCAGGCGCTTGTCCTGCACCAGCTCGCTGTAGCGCGAGGCCAGCGCCAGATCGCTCTTGGCCAGCACCATGTCCATGTTCGACAGCAGCGTCTTGAAGAACGGCCACTGGCGGTACATCTTCTGCAGCAGCGCGAGCTGGCGTTTCGGGTCTTCGCCACTGCTTAAAAACGCCTCCACCGCTGCGCCAAAGCCATACCAGCCGGGCAGCGTCAGGCGACATTGCCCCCAGCTGAAGCCCCAGGGAATGGCGCGCAAGTCTTCAATGGCCTGCGTGGCCTTGCGCGATGCAGGGCGTGAGCCGATGTTCAGCTCCGCAATCTCGCGGATCGGCGTAGCACTGAAAAAATAATCCGCAAAGCCCGGCGTCTCATAGACCAGCTTGCGGTAGGCCGCCATGCTGGCCTGCGACAGCTGCTCGGCCGCCTGCAGAAAAGCCTTGCTTGCCGGCTTGGTGGGCTGCAGCAGCGTGGCCTCCAGTGTGGCGGCCACCAGTGTTTCCAGGTTGCGTCGGCCAATTTCAGGGTTGGCGTATTTGGAGGCAATCACCTCGCCCTGCTCGGTCAGGCGAATCTGCCCGCGCACCGTGCCCGGTGGCTGGGCCAGAATGGCCTGGTAGCTTGGTCCACCGCCGCGCCCCACGGTGCCGCCTCGGCCGTGGAACATCCGCAGGCGAATGCCGTGCTGCACGCCCAGTGTGTCAAACAGCTCCACCAGTGCGAGTTCAGCCTGGTACAGCTCCCAGTTGCTGGTGAAGATGCCGCCATCCTTGTTGCTGTCGCTATAGCCCAGCATGATGTCCTGCACGCTGCCCGAGCGCTGCAGCAAAGCAGCCACGCCGGGTATGGCGTAGTAGCGGCGCATGATGTCCGCCGCCGCACGCAGGTCGCCAATGGTCTCGAACAGCGGCACCACGATCAGATCCACCGTGGCCTGGGCATCACCCAGCGTGCCGTGCATCAGCCCCACTTCCTTTTGCAGCAGCAGCACTTCAAGCAGATCGCTCACCGTTTCCGTGTGGCTGATGATGTAGTGGATGATGGCCTGCGCCCCATAGCGCTCGCGCATCTGGCGCGCGGTTTCAAAAATGGCCATTTCGCTGCGCGTGAAGTCGCTGTAGCTGGCTCCCACCACGCGCAAGGGGCGGGCGTCTTCCAGCAGGCGCTGCAACAGGGCGCACTTGGCGGCTTCGTCCAGCTGGGCGTAATCCGGCTCCATGCGTGCAGTCGCCAGCAGTTCGGCCAGCACGGCCTCGTGCTGGTCAGAACTCTGGCGCAAATCCACGGTGGCCAGATGGAAACCAAACACCTGCACGGCGCGTATCAAGGGGTTTAGACGCTGCGCAGCCAGTGCCTCGCCATGGTGCTGCAGCAGTGAGTCATGAATGGTCTGCAGGTCAGCCAGAAACTCCTGCACGCTGGCATAGGCGTTCTGCGGGGGCACCGCATGGCGCGCGGCCTTGCCGCCCGTGAGCTGCTCCAGGGTTGCGGCCAGTCTGGCGTACACGCCTGTCAGCGCGCGGCGGTAGGGCTCGTCCTGACGGTGGAGGTTGGTATCGGGCGAGGCATTGGCCAGCGCCTGCATCGCGGGCGACACCTGCACCAGGCGCGCAGACATGGACAGCTCCGCGCCCAGGTAGTTCACTTCCGTCAGGTAGTGGCGCAGCGCCACTTCGCTCTGGCGGCGCAGTGCCAGCTCCAGGGTCTGCGCCGTCACATTCGGATTGCCGTCGCGGTCGCCCCCAATCCACTGCCCCATGCGCAAAAAACTGTGCACGGCGCGGCCATCGAGCGCCTCTTCCAGCGCGGCGTAGAGCTTGGGCACTTCGCGCAGAAAGGTGGCTTCGTAATAGCTGAGCGCGTTTTCAATCTCGTCGGCCACGGTGAGCTTGGAGTAGCGCAGCAGGCGCGTCTGCCACAGCTGGGCCACACGGGCACGCAGCTGCGCCTCGTTGGCTGCGAGCTGACGCGGCGTGAGCGCATCCCTGGCACTGTTGAACAGCTGGGCACGGGCAAGCATGTCATCCCGCTCCACCAGCAGCTGGGCAATGTCGTGCTCGGCCTGCAAGATGCTCTGGCGCTGCACCTCGGTGGGGTGGGCCGTGAGCACGGGCGAGACATAGGCACTGGCCAGCGTCTGCGCAATCTCATCCGGCGTAATGCCTGCCCAGCGCAGACGCGACAGCGCCACCTCAATGCTGCCTTCCTGCGTATTGCCTGCACGCTCGTGCACTGCACGGCGGCGAATGTGGTGGCGGTCTTCGGCCAGATTGGCCAGGTGCGAGAAATAGGTAAAGGCGCGGATCACGCTCACCGTCTGGTCGGTGCTCAAGTCCTTGAGCAGCTTTTTCAGCGCCTTGTCAGCCGCATGGTCGTGATCGCGGCGAAACGCTACGGACAGCTGGCGCACCTGCTCGATCAGTGCAAATACGGCCTCGCCTTCCTGCTCACGGATGATGTCTCCCAGAATGCGGCCCAGCAGCCGGATATCTTCCAGCAGCGGTAAATCCTTGTCATTGTGGCGTGCAGCAGCGGCCCTGGCAGGCAGATGCGACGCAACATCCCCTTTGTTCTTCTGTGTCTTGACTGCGGTCATATTGGCGAATACTCCTGCCGCTTCATGCGGCAACGCAGCATGCTAGCATCGCCCATTGATCTCAAGGCTGTGGCCGCTGAACCTCTCATGACCGTTGATACCTCTTCTTCCCCTCTTGTGATTGCCACCCGTGAAAGCCGCCTGGCCCTGTGGCAGGCCGAGCATGTGCAGGCCCTGCTGCGCGCACGCGGCCACACCGTGGAACTGCTGGGCATGACCACCAAGGGCGACCAGATTCTGGACCGCACGCTCTCCAAGGTGGGTGGCAAGGGCCTGTTCGTCAAGGAACTGGAAGTGGCGCTGGAAGAAGGCCGTGCCCACATCGCCGTGCACTCGCTCAAGGACGTGCCCATGGACATGCCCGAAGGCTTTGCTCTGGCCTGCGTGATGGAGCGTGAAGACCCGCGCGACGCCTTTGTCTCGCCCCAATACGCCAGTCTGGACGCCCTGCCTCAGGGCGCGGTCGTCGGCACCTCCAGCCTGCGCCGCCAGGTGCTGCTGCAAGCCCTGCGCCCCGATCTGAAGATCGAGCCCCTGCGCGGCAATCTGGACACGCGCCTGCGCAAGCTCGACGCAGGCCAGTACGACGCCATCGTGCTGGCTGCCGCTGGCCTCAAGCGCCTGGGCCTGCACGAGCGCATCCGCACCATCTTTGACGAAAAACAGATGATTCCCGCCGCCGGTCAGGGCGCGCTGGGCATTGAAATTCGCACCGACCGCAAGGACCTGGCCGAGGCGCTGGCTCCGCTGGCCCACATGCCCACCTGGCTGCGCGTAGCCGCAGAGCGCGCTGTGAGCCGTGGCATGGGCGGCAGCTGCTCCGTGCCGCTGGCTGCACACGCAGTGCTCGACGGCACGCAGATGCAGCTGGATGCTGCCTGGGGCGACCCCGAAGGCGTGCAGCCTCTGGTCCGTGTGCAGCAAAGCGCCACGGTGACTACCCTGGCACAGGCCGAGGCACTGGGCGCTGCCGTGGCTGCCCAGCTGCAGGCCAACGGCGCCAAGGTGCAACCCCACTGAAGCCGTACGCCATGCCGACCGTGGTCGTCACCCGCCCGCAGCCCGATGCCGCGCTGTGGGTACAGCAGCTGCAGGATGCTGGCCTGCAGGCCTGCGCCCTGCCCATGATGGTGATTGGCCCCAGCCGCAGCCCGGCTGCCATCGCCAGCCTGCAGCAGACCCTGCCACAGCTGGCGCGCTACCGCGCACTGATGTTTGTCAGCGGCAATGCCGTGCGCTATTTCTTTGCGGCACTGCAGGCACAGGCGATCACGCCCCCTGTGCAGACCCAGTACTGGTCGCCCGGCCCCGGCACCAGCAAGGCCCTGCTTTCTGAAGGAATTTCGGCACAAAGCATTATCCAGCCTGCGCCAGATGCTCCTCAATTTGATTCTGAGGCACTGTGGGCGCAGGCTCGCCACCACATTCAGCCGGGTGACCGGGTACTCATCGTGCGCGGCGGCGATGGCAGCCAGCCCGGTGGCCAGGGCCGCCAGTGGCTGAGTGAGCAGCTGCAGCAGCACGGCGTGCAGATCGACTTTGTTTCGGTCTACGAACGCCAGGCACCGCAAGCCACACCGGCGCTGCTGGCACATATTCAAAGCTTGCGCACCCAGCAGGCGCTGTGGCTGTTCAGCAGTTCCGAATGTGTGCAACATTTGGTGCACTGCCACAGCAGCTGGTCCTGGCAGGCGCATACTGCCTTGATCACCCATCCACGCATTGCCGAGCAGGCACGACAGGCGGGTTTTGGTCAGGTGATCGAGAGCCTGCCGGCCGTGCACAGCATTGCGGCGTCGATAAAATCCCTCGCATGACCTCTTCTGACGGCACTTCCACCCCTTCGCAAGCCGCTCCTGTGGAGCAGCAATATGCCCCCCGCCCCGCCACTCCCGGCTGGACCTGGTTATCTCTGGTGATAGGTGCTGCAGGCCTGGGCTGCAGCGTCATGCTCTGGCAGAAAGTGGATGGCATGCAGGAACAGCTGGCCCGCCAGACTGCGGATGCCGCCACACAGGCTACGGAAGCACGTGCCCTGGCCCGCGAATCACAGGATCTGGTGCGTGACGCCAGTGCCAAGCTCTCCGTCATGGAGATGCGTGTCAACGAAGTCAGCCTGCAACGCGGACAGCTCGATACCCTGGTGCAGAACCTGACCCGCTCACGCGACGACACCCTGCTGGTAGACATTGAATCTGCCATCCGCATGGCCCAGCAACAGGTACAGCTGACGGGCAGCACCGAGCCACTGGTCGCGACGCTGCAAAGCAGCATCAAGCGCATTGAGCGCGCAGCCCAGCCACGTCTTGCACCGGTACAGCAGGCCATGGAAAAAGATCTGGAGCGACTGACCCAGATCAAGGTCACAGACACCGCCGGCTTGCTGGCACGCATCGACGATGTGGTGCACATGGTCGATGACCTGCACGTCAAGAACAGCCCCCCAGTGCCCAAGGAACTGCGCCAGCCGCTGCGTACGGCACCTGAGCCCGATATCTCTGCCGCCGACGAAGCCTCCAGCCCTGCGCAATGGCAGTGGTGGGTGCACTGGGGCCAGCGCATCTGGTTCGGAGTGCGTGAAGAAGCACGCGATCTGCTGCGCGTCAGCCGCATTGACAACCCCGATGCCATGCTAATGGCCCCCGAGCAGGCCTTCTTTGTGCGCGAGAACATCAAGCTCAAGCTGCTCAATGCACGTCTGGCCGTACTGGCGCGCCAGTACGATGCAGCACGTGCCGACATCGGTGCAGCACAGGCCTCGCTGGGCAAGTACTTTGACAGCAACTCCCGCCGCATCCACCAGGCCCAGGCCGTGCTGGCACAACTGCAGACCCATATGCAGGCCAGCCAGCAGCCTTCGCTGGACGATACGCTGACCGCTCTGTCCACGGCTGCTGCCGCACTCTGAAAGGAGAGATGCCCATGATCCGTGCAGCCCTGTGGTTTGTCGGTCTGTTTGCCCTGGCCGTTGCCATTGCCCTGTTCGCAGGCAACAACGAGGGCATGGTCAGCCTGTTCTGGTCACCCTACCGCGTCGATATCTCGCTGAACATGCTGCTGCTGGCGCTGCTGGCCACGTTTGCCATCGGCTATGCGGCACTGCGCGCCTTCTCTGCACTGCTCATGCTGCCCCAGAACGCCAAGCGCTGGCGCCAGCAGCAAAAGGAGCGCCAGATGTACCTGGCCTTCGTCGAGAGTTTTTCCCACCTGCAGGCAGGCCGCTATGTACGCGCCAGCAAGTCGGCGCAGACCTTGCTCAAGCTCAGCGATGAGCTGCGCAATGAACACGCCAAGGTTCCCCAAGACTCCACCATGCGCGCCATTGCCCATATGTTTGCCGCCGACAGCGCGCACGCTCTGCGCAATGTGGAAGAGCGTGACCGCCACTACGCCCAGGCGCTGGAAGATGTGCCGCTCAACGGCAGCCAGCAGCAGCAGGAAGTGCGCGAAGGTGCGCAGATGCGTGCTGCGCGCTGGGCGCTGGACGACCGCGACCCGCAGGAAGCCCTGCGCCGCCTGGACCAGCTTGCTCCCGGCGCCAAGCGCCGCACCATGGCGCTGCGCATCAAGCTCAAGGCCGGTCGCCTGGCGCGGGAAGTGCAGACCTCGCTGGAGACTGCGCGCCTGCTGTACAAGCACGGTGGCCTGTCTACCGAGGCAGCCAGCGGTATTGTCCGCAGCCTGCTGCAGGAGCAGCTGCACGACACCCATGACAGCGCCCAGGTACAGCAACTGTGGAGCGATCTGCCCAGCGTGGAACGCCAGGATGCAGACATTGTGCTGAGCTTTGCCCAGCGCTGGCTGTATGTAGGTGGAGACAGTACGACCGCACGCAGCTGGCTGCTGCCGCTGTGGGAGCGCTATGTACAGTCCCCCAGACAGATGCATGCAGGCCAGCAGCAACGCCTCTTCATGTGCCTGCAGCAGGCGCTGGAAGATCTGGATGCAGACTGGCTGGCACGCATTGAATCAGCCCAGCGCGCTGCGCCACAGGATGCGCTGCTGCAGTATCTGGCCGGTATGGCCTGTGTGCAGCGCCAGCTGTGGGGCAAGGGCGAGCAACTGCTGCGCCAGGCGCTGCAGCGCCTGCAGGAGCCCGCACTGCGCACCCAGAGCTGGAAAGCCCTGGCCCTGCTGGCCGAGCAGCGCGAAGACCATGCCGCAGCCGCCCATGCCTGGCGCGAAGCCGCGCTGCAGCAGACGGCATGACTTTCAAAACCATAGCTACCAAGGCTTTATGCATCTGCGCTGGAACCCATTACAGCGCAAAACAATGCCCCACCCTGACTGGTGCAGGAACGGGGTCGCTAAAATCCTTGGTAATCCGTCATTTCAGCTACTAGCTACCAGACGGCATCCCGCAAGCAGGATGCCGTTTTCATTTGCAAACACGCCATGAGTGAATCCATTGCCCAGCCAGGCCTGAACAGCCTGTCCAAATCCTTTGAACCTGCTGCCCTCGAAGCCCACTGGGGCCCAGAATGGGAAAAGCGCGGTTATGGCGCTGCAGGCGTACGCGGCACAGGCAAGCCTGATGCCAGCCAGCCTGCGTTTGCCATCCAGCTGCCACCACCCAATGTGACTGGCACGCTGCACATGGGCCACGCGTTCAACCAGACCATCATGGACTCGCTGACGCGCTATCACCGCATGAAGGGCTACAACACGGCCTGGATTCCCGGCACCGACCACGCTGGCATTGCCACCCAGATCGTGGTGGAGCGTCAGCTGCAAACGCAAGGCGTGAGCCGCTATGACCTGGGCCGTGACGAGTTCGTCAAGAAGATCTGGGAGTGGAAGGAAAAGTCCGGCAACACCATCACCACCCAGATGCGCCGCATGGGCGACACCGTGGACTGGAGCCGCGAATACTTCACCATGGACGACAAGCTGTCCAAGGTCGTGACCGAGACTTTTGTGCGTCTGTATCAGCAAGGTCTGATCTACCGTGGCAAGCGCCTGGTGAACTGGGACCCTGTGCTGCAGTCCGCCGTGTCTGACCTGGAAGTGGAAAACCAGGAAAAAGACGGAAGCCTCTGGCACATCGCCTACCCTCTGACCGATGGCTCTGGTCAGCTGGTGGTGGCGACCACCCGACCCGAAACCATGCTGGGCGACGTGGCCGTCATGGTGCACCCAGAAGACGAGCGCTACAAGCACCTGATTGGCAAGACCGTGACTTTGCCGCTGGTGGGCCGCGAAATCCCCGTGATTGCCGACGAGTACGTGGACAAGGAATTCGGCACCGGCGTGGTGAAGGTCACCCCTGCCCATGACCAGAACGACTACCAGGTCGGCCTGCGCCACAACCTGCCCATGATCTGCGTGCTGGACCTGACCGCCAAGATCAACCACGAAGCCCCCGAGAAATACCGTGGCATGGACCGCTTTGTGGCCCGCAAGGCCATCGTGGCGGATCTGGAAGAACTGGGCCTGCTGGTCGAGATCAAGAAGCACAAGCTGATGGTGCCCATCTGCGACCGTACCGGCCAGGTGATCGAGCCCATGCTGACCGACCAGTGGTTCATGGCCATGAACAAGGTCGGCGAAGGCGATGCTACCGGCAAGTCCATTGCACAGAAAGCCATCGACGCTGTGGCCAATGGCGACGTGAAGTTTGTGCCCGAGAACTGGGTCAACACCTACAACCAGTGGATGAACAACATCCAGGACTGGTGCATCTCGCGCCAGCTGTGGTGGGGTCACCAGATTCCTGCGTGGTATGACGAAGAAGGCAATGTCTACGTTGCCCGCAACGAAGCAGAAGCGCAAGCGCAGGCCCCCGGCAAGCAGCTGCGCCGCGATGCCGACGTGCTGGACACCTGGTACTCGTCCGCCCTCGTGCCCTTCAGCACCATGGGCTGGCCCAACCAGACCGATGCCGCTGATGACGACTTCAACCTGTACCTGCCCTCCTCCGTGCTGGTGACGGGCTACGACATCATCTTCTTCTGGGTGGCGCGCATGATCATGATGACCACGCACTTCACCGGTCGCGTGCCATTCAAGCATGTCTACATCCACGGCCTGGTGCGTGATGCACAGGGCAAGAAGATGTCCAAGTCCGAAGGCAATGTGCTGGACCCCGTGGACCTGATCGACGGTATTGCACTGGAGCCCCTGCTCGAGAAGCGCACCACCGGCCTGCGCAAGCCCGAGACCGCACCGCAAGTGCGCAAGAACACGCAAAAGGAATTCCCAGAAGGCATTCCCGCCTACGGTGCAGACGCGCTGCGCTTTACATTTGCCGCACTGGCATCGCTGGGCCGCTCCATCAACTTTGACAGCAAGCGCTGCGAGGGCTACCGCAACTTCTGCAACAAGCTGTGGAATGCGTCCCGCTTTGTGCTGATGAACTGCGAAGGTTACGACTGCGGTCTGCTGCCCCACGACAAGTCGGCCTGCGGCACAGAAAAAGCCTATATGCAGTTCAGCCAGCCTGACCGCTGGATCGTCTCGCAGCTGCAAAAGGTGGAAGCCGAAATCGCCAAGGGCTTTGCCGAGTACCGTCTGGACAACGTCGCTAACACTATCTACGACTTTGTCTGGAACGAGTTCTGCGATTGGTATCTGGAAATTGCCAAGGTGCAGATCCAGAACGGCAGCGAAGCCCAGCAGCGCGCCACACGCCACACGCTGATCCGCGTGCTGGAAACCATTTTGCGTCTGGCCCACCCCATCATCCCCTTTGTCACCGAAGAGCTGTGGCAGAAAGTGGCACCTGTGGCAGGCCGCGAAGGTGCATCGATTGCTGTGGCTGCCTACCCCGAAGCCCAGCCCGAGAAGATCGACGAGGCTTCCATCGCCTACGTGGAACGCATCAAGGCCATGGTGGACAGCTGCCGCACGCTGCGTGGTGAAATGGGCGTCTCCCCCGCCCAGCGCCTGCCTCTGCTGGTCATGGGCGACAACGCCGAAGCTGCAGAGTTCCTGCGTGCCAACGCTGCCGTGCTGAAGAACCTGGCCAAGCTCAGCGACGTCAAGGTGTTTGAAGATGAAGCTGCATGGCAGGCCGAAGCGCAGTCTGCACCTGTGTCCGTGGTGGGCGATGCCCGTCTGGCCCTGTTTGTGGAAATTGACGTGGAAGCCGAAAAGGCCCGTCTGACCAAGGAAGCAAAGCGCCTGGAAGGCGAAATCGCCAAGGCCAACGGCAAGCTGAGCAACGAAGCCTTCTGCGCCAAGGCCCCTGCCGCCGTGCTGGAGCAGGAGAAAAAGCGCGTTGCTGACTTTGGCGCCACACTGGCCCGCATTCAGGAGCAACTGGCCCGTCTGGGCTGATATGCTTCGTCGTTGAGCAACAAAAAGGCGCAGTTCTCTGCGCCTTTTTTCCATCCAGAACAAGAAGGATTAAGACCATGTCCAACCAAACCCCAGTTCGCAAAGCTGTTTTTCCTGTCGCTGGTCTTGGCACCCGCTTTTTGCCTGCCACCAAGGCATCACCCAAGGAGATGCTGCCCGTGGTGGACAAACCCCTGATCCAGTACGCCGTGGAAGAAGCCTATGAAGCAGGCATTCGCGACATGGTGTTCGTCACCGGCCGCAGCAAGCGCGCGATTGAAGACCATTTCGACACCGCCTACGAACTGGAAAACGAACTCGAGCGCGCTGGCAAACATGCCATGCTGGACCTGGTGCGCAGCATTGCCCCTGCAGACATGAACTGCCTGTTTGTGCGCCAGCCCCGCTCGCTGGGCCTGGGCCACGCCGTGCTGTGTGCAGAGCCGCTGGTGGGCAACGAGCCCTTTGCCGTCATCCTGGCCGATGACCTGATGCGCGGCGAAGCTGGTGGCCCCGGCGTGATGAAACAGATGGTCGACGCCTTTGCCAAGCAAGGCCGCTCACTGCTGGCCGTGCAGGAAGTGCCACAGGAGCACACCAAGCGCTATGGCATTGTCAAGGGCGAGCCAGCTGGCGGCCCCTTGATGCGTATTGACCAGATCGTAGAAAAACCCGCTCCCGAAGTGGCGCCCTCTCGCATGGGCGTGGCTGGCCGCTATGTGCTGACACCACGCATCTTTGAGGAAATCCGCAACCAGCCCAAGGGCGTGGGCGGAGAAATCCAGCTGACCGATGCCATCGAGCGCCTGATGCAGCACGAGGCCGTCTACGCTTACCAGTACATCGGCAAGCGCTATGACTGCGGTAGCAAGGAAGGCTTTCTGGAAGCCACGGTCGAGCTGGCGCTGCAGCACCCCGATGTGGGCGCGCATTTCCGTGACTACCTCAAAAATCTGAGCATCTAACGCTGGATTTTCAAGCGTTTCCAATACAAAAGGCCTGCAAATGCAGGCCTTTCTTGCGTAAGCAGCTCTTATTTTTAACGGCGGCGCAGGATGTGGATGAATTCATCACCCACTGTCTCCTGCTGCACCAGCTCATTGCCGGTCTGCTTGGCAAAGGCCTGAAAGTCCTTGAGCGAGCCGGTATCCGTGGCCACCACCTTCAGCAGCTCACCACTGCTCATGGCGGCCAGGGCTTTCTTGGCCTTGAGGATAGGCAGGGGGCAATTCAGACCGCGTGTGTCAATTTCCTGGTGAATTTCCATGACTGAGATTCCTTTTACTGCCTGCATTGTAGGCAGCGCAGCAAATCCATAGTCCGTGCACGCATGTGGCGTACGGCAACACTCCCATGCCTACACCGCAGGCGGCAGCATAAAGCGGCCATCCTCGGCCCAGTATTGCGGCGGCCACTTGGCAGGATCAGGCTCTGGCGACTGATTGGGCCGGAAAGCGCCAAACTGTGGCTCCAGCCCCTTGCTGCGAATCCAGTGTGCCAGCGCATAGCCTGTACCCGATGGCCAGCAGCGCGCCTCCTGTGCGCTCTTCCACTGATACTCCACCAGCTCTGGCGAAAGACGCACTTCGCCCTCTACACGCACGTGGTAGGCAATCAGCACCTGGTTCATGCGCAGGAACTCCCACGAACCCAGTATGCGCAGCGCTTTCACGCGCAAGCCGGTTTCCTCGAGCACCTCACGGCAAATCCCGGCCTCTGGCGACTCACCGGCCTCCATAAAGCCCGTGATCAGGCCGAACATGCCTTCCTGCCACAGTGCATTGCGCGCCAGCAGTACCTGCTCTGCATCATTTTCCACCACCGCAGCCAGCACGGGCGTGGGGTTGCCCCAGTGCGTCCAGTCACAGGCCGGGCAGCGCAGCCGCGCTTTCATTCCACTGTCTTCCTGCTGCGACCTCCACTGCAAAGGCGTGGCACAGCTGGGGCAAAAACGCATTTCATGGCTCATGGAGCAGCTTTCCTTGTAGGTATGGGCGATAAAAAAGGCCGCAGCAGCGCGACCTTTTGCTTGTGGTGAAGCTCAATCAGGCGGGGAATACGCCCGTTGAGAGATAGCGGTCACCACGGTCACAGACGATGAACACAATGGTGGCGTTCTGCTCGCGCTTGGCAATCTCCTGCGCGACCCAGCAGGCACCTGCGGCAGAAATGCCTGCGAAGATGCCTTCTTCACGCGCCATGCGGCGGCACATGTCTTCTGCATCATCCTGGCTCACATAGACCAGCTCGTCCACCAGGCTGGCGTCGTAAATCTTGGGCAGGTATTCCTCCGGCCACTTGCGAATGCCCGGAATGCGTGAGCCTTCCGAAGGCTGGGCACCGATGATCTTGACGTTGGGGTTCTTTTCCTTGAGGAACTTGGCCACGCCTGTGATGGTGCCGGTCGTGCCCATGGCGCTCACAAAGTGGGTCACCTCACCACCGGTCTGCTCCCAGATCTCGGGGCCTGTGGTCTCATAGTGCGCACGGGGGTTGTCTTCATTGGCAAACTGGTCCAGCACCACACCCTTGTCCTGTGCCACCATCTGATCGGCCAGGTCGCGTGCGTATTCCATGCCGCCGCTCTTGGGCGTGAGGATCAGCTCCGCACCATAAGCCTTCATGGTCTGGGCACGCTCAATGGACAAGTCCTCAGGCATGATCAGCACCATGCGATAGCCCTTGATGGCAGCAGCCATGGCCAGTGCAATACCGGTGTTGCCCGATGTGGCTTCGATCAAGGTGTCGCCAGGCTTGATCTCGCCGCGCTCCTCAGCACGCTGAATCATGGACAGTGCAGGACGGTCCTTGACCGAACCTGCAGGATTGTTGCCTTCCAGCTTGCCCAGCACCACGTTGCCGCGCTGCGCATTGGCTGCAGCCTCGATACGCTGCAAAGCGACCAGCGGCGTTGAACCGATGGCTGCTTCAATCGAAGAATATTTTTTTTGCATCCCGTAAATGTGCCATAATTCCGGCCACGCACTGATGACGCCCGGGTGGTGGAATTGGTAGACGCAGCGGACTCAAAATCCGCCGCCGCAAGGCGTGCCGGTTCGATTCCGGCCCCGGGCACCACAGCACAAGTTTGCTAGCGTCGTCATCATGCATCAAAATTACCGCGAGGTGGAGCAGTCTGGTAGCTCGTTGGGCTCATAACCCAAAGGTCGTTGGTTCAAATCCGGCCCTCGCAACCACATAAAAAGCCTTGGTGAATCCATGTTCACCAAGGCTTTTTTCTTGTCTATTTCTGCAGCTACCAGAAATGTCAGGTCCCGCACCATGGCTCACCACTGTCAACTCTTTCGCACCGTTTTCAACGAGTGCCTGAATCAGTAGTTCAGGTGCACCAGCTTGCTCAAAGCCACTCACCAACACGGTATCCCCATCAGATACGTGCCCAATCGCTACGGACAAATCACTTGAGATCTTGTTAATCATCGCGACCGACCAGCGATTTCTTGCAAAGCGTTCACCAACTGCACGATATCTTGAGGGGTATGGGCGGCCGACAAAGCGATGCGCAAGCGTGCGGTACCTGCAGCGACGGTAGGTGGGCGAATAGCAGGCACCCAAATGCTGCGTTCTCGCAGTGCCTCCATCAGTTGTAGTGCCTTGCTGTTGTCACCAATGACCAGAGCTTGAATAGGCGTGTTCGATGGCAATAGCTGCCAGCCTGTCATGGCTAAAACTGGCGCTAAACCAGCGCGCAACTGCGCAATACGCGCTTGCAATTGGCTGCGTAAATGGTCGCCTTCTTCCATCGCTGACAAACTCTGTTGCAGCGCTCGCGCCAACATCCCTGGAGCGGCTGTTGCAAAGGTGTAGCTGCGCGTACGCTGCAACAACCATTCGATCAGAGTATTACTGCCGGCCACAAAACCACCTGCAACACCCGCAGATTTGCTGAGCGTACCCATATACAGCACGCGAGGGCTGGCATTCGTGCCAGTTAGGCCAGCAGCAGCCAAGCTGCCACGCCCTTGGGGGCCGCAAATACCGAAACCATGGGCGTCATCGAGCATCAGTAGTGCGTCATAACGCTCGCACAATGCCACCAGCGCGCGGATGTCTGCAACGTCCCCATCCATGCTGAAAACGGCATCACTGATCACCAATTTTCGGCGATGTGAACTAGCGGCAAGTCGACACTCTAAATCAGCAAGGTCAGTGTGCTCATAGCGGTGAATGCTGGCGCGTGAGAGGCGGCAGCCGTCTATCAAACTGGCGTGATTCAGTGCATCGGAAAAAATAGCATCATCTGCCCCCACTAGGGCGGGTATCACGCTGACATTGGTCGCAAAACCCGCATAGAAATACAAAGCACGAGGAAGTTGAACATAACTGGCCAGTGCCTCCTCCAATTGCGCATTGGCGGTACTGTGGCCGTTAACCATCGGGGATCCCCCAGCGCCTACGCCGAACTCCAAAGCGCCTTGGCGAGCAGCCTCGATCAGCGCGGGGTGTTGTGACAGACCCAGATAGTCATTGCTGCAAAACTGCAGCATTGGCTGGCCATTCACTTTGACATGCGCCCCCCCCGCAGGCACTACCTCACGCCTGTGTCGCTGCAAGTGCTGGTCTTGCAGTTTTTGCAATTGCTGGGGCAAGGCTTGCAACCAAGAGTCAGGCATTAAGGCTTGCATGTCCACTCCTTGGGTAGATGCACAGTGATGGTGCTGGCATCAGGCTGCGCCTGCCATGGGATATCAGCCAACAAGGGAGCACCTATGTGTGCCCGCAGATAATTCATGTTGGCCTCGGGCTCCAGCATGTGTGGGTCCACATGGCTGGCAATCCAGCCCGCCAACTGCAGCCCACTGGCGCGAATGGCATCCGCAGTGAGCAACGCATGGTTGAGACACCCCAAGCGCATGCCCACCACCAAGACCACCGGCAATTGCAGCGCCAAAGCCAGATCTGCAATGCGCAAGCTGGGTGACAAAGGCACCTGCCAGCCTCCAGCCCCCTCCACTACGATGGCGTCAGCCTGCTGGTGCAAAGCTTGGAACGCCGCGAGAATTGGGGGCAGTGTGACGACCACCTTCGCCCGCTCAGCGGCGATGTGGGGGGAGACTGGATCGGCCAGTAAGAATGGGTTATCTAAAGAAGCGGCCACCTTCAATGTGCTGGCAGTGCGCAGGGCAATGCTGTCTTCATTTGCCCACCCGGCCTGCCCATCGCGCTGTGCGCCAGAGGCTACAGGTTTCATACCCACCACGCGTGGGTGATGCTGCGCAAGTGCATGCAGCAGGGCACAACTGGAAAGCGTTTTACCGACCCCGGTATCGGTGCCGGTGACAAAACAAGCGATCATAGAAATTACCCCTATCAGGTATTAAATCAATGGATACTGCTGCGCCTCTTGCGCCAAGCAGTCCTCAAGTGCTGCGAGCATTTGGCTAGACAGGTGTTGCACCTCTTTGGCTTGCAACACATAAGGCGGCATACAGTACAAGGTGTTGCCAATAGGACGTAGCAACAGCCCACGAGCCTTTGCGGCAGCGTGATAGCACTGGGCAAAATTTGGCAAAGTGGTATCTATGTCCCAAGCCCACACCATCCCCAAATGGCGTGCATGTCGCACCCGTTGATGGGTAGTGAGGGGAAGGAATGCTGCACTCAGTTGCTTTGCCAACTCTTGGTTTTCTTTCAGTGCATTGCGTTTTTCAAAAAGCTCCAAGGTGGCCAATGCTGCGCGGCACGCCAAAGGATTGCCTGTGTACGAATGTGAGTGCAAAAACGCGCGAGCAGTGTCTGTTCCATAAAAAGCTTGGTAGACATCCTCCGTGGTGAGCACTGCCGACAAAGGCAATGTGCCGCCCGTCAAACCTTTGGATAAGCAGATGAAATCTGGTCGAATGCCTGCCTGCTGGTGAGCAAACATGCTGCCTGTGCGCCCAAAGCCAGTGGCAATTTCATCGACCACCAAATGCACTTGATAGCGGGTGCACATCTCACGCGCCAAGCGCAAGTACAGTGGGTCATACATCACCATGCCAGCTGCGCACTGTAATAAGGGCTCCACTACCAAAGCGGCGGTATGCGCGTGGTGCTGTTGCAGCCACACCTCCAGCTTGGCCGCAGCGCGTCGCGCTACATCAGCGGCAGACTCTCCCGGCAAGGCTTGTCTTTTATCCGGGCTTGGCACGGTGGCAGACAGGCGCAGTAAAGGTGCGTAGGCGCTGCGGAATATCTCTACATCCGTGATAGAGAGCGCACCCACAGTTTCTCCGTGATAACCACCGGCCAAACCAACAAAGCTATTTTTTTCAGGTTGCCCGCTATTGCGCCAGTAATGAGCGCTCATTTTGAGTGCCATCTCTGTTGCGGAAGCTCCGTCACTTCCAAAACTCGCATGACCGAGCCCAGTCAGCGCAGCCAACCTTTCAGACAACTCCACGACAGGGGCATGGGTGCAACCAGCTAACATCACGTGGTCCAGTTGCTTCAGTTGCTGCGTGAGTGCTTCGCGGATATGCGGATGGCTGTGACCAAACAGATTGACCCACCATGAGCTGATCGCATCCAAATAACGATGGCCTTGCGTGTCGTACAGCCAAGTTCCTTCAGCGCGATCGATGGCCAGCAAAGGCTCATGCTCGTGTCGCTTCATTGGGGTACAAGGGTGCCAAACAGCAGCTAGGCTGCGCTCAGCGAGTGATGATGTAGACATAGATGTCTCCTTGCGCAGGCAAAGCTGCGCCGTGACGGCCGCTTATTTAGCACGTCATACAGACTTAAAGGTGGGGGGAGTGGATGACGCTAGTGAGGTCTGCGCCTTTGCTTCAACGCGGTAGAGCTAGCAACTATTTGGCGTGAGCAGTTATGCGCAGCCCCTTAAGCCCAAGCTTTTGCATCAACTGTGTGTCGGCTTCAACATCAGGGTTACCCGTCACTAAGAGCTTGTCGCCGTAGAAAATGGAGTTGGCTCCAGCCATGAAGCACAAAGCCTGCACCGCTTCACCTAATTGCTGACGACCTGCAGATAGGCGAACGCGTGCTTTGGGCATGGTGATACGAGCTACAGCAATCACCCGCACAAAGTCCAAGGGGTCGACGGGATCACTGTCCGCCAAGGGTGTACCAGGCACACGCACCAAGCTGTTGATAGGCACTGATTCTGGGTAAGGCTCCATATTGGCAAGCTGCGCAATCAATCCTGCGCGGTGCACTGGTGCTTCACCCATCCCAATGATGCCGCCGCAGCACACACTGATGCCTGCATTACGCACAGCAGATAAGGTGTCGAGCCGGTCTTGGTACTGCCGCGTGCTCACCACGTCTTGGTAATACTCTGGTGCAGTGTCCAGGTTGTGGTTGTAGTAGTCCAACCCAGCGCTACGCAAAGATTGAGCTTGATGTGGCTGCAACATACCCAGCGTGGCACAGGTTTGCATTCCTAGCCCTTTGACAGCAGCGATCAGCTCATTCATTTTTTCGATGTCGCGATCCTTGGGAGCACGCCATGCAGCTCCCATGCAAAAGCGTGTGGCTCCTGCAATTTGCGCAGCTTTGGCGGCACGCGTGACTTCTTCCACGCTCATCAATTTCTCTGCTTTCACGCCGGTATCAAACTCCGCTGACTGTGGGCAATATCCACAGTTCTCTGGACATCCGCCGGTCTTCACAGACAGCAAAGTCGCCAACTCAATTTCACCTTCCGGCCAATGTTCACGGTGCACGCTTTGTGCTTTGAACATCAAATCCATGAAGGGCCAATCCAGCAATTGCTGCACAGCCTCTACAGGCCATCGCTGTGCAGCCGCATCAGCAGTCGTACGGACTACAGGCTGGTGGAAATTCACCGTTTGGCTGGTTACGGAAGAGACATCGGGAGATGTGCAAGAAGTGTGTGACATGAGAAATAAATCCTCTGAAAAGGTATCCCATTCATTGTCAGCACAAAAAAACCTCTGCAGATCTACCGCTCGTCCTACATATACCGAAATTACTATTGCGCGAAATTTGTCTATTTTTAGCTGAAATTTTTCAGAATTTAAAAGGAGATAGACACAAATTACTAAACCAATCCTTCATCATCGGTGAAAATTAGTTGATCTCCTGCCATCTTGCGCATATTCAGAATTTAGTTTCATTCAAATTAAGCGTATTTAAAGACATATAGAGTATTTTTTATTGAAAATTTAGATGATTTAGGCGGAAAACCAGAAAATTTCCGCATTATGAAATGTAATATTGTGTGACAATTCTCTTTTGTGTATTGATCGGCCTATTTATCGCACTAGCACATGAGGCCAATAAACCTATGTTGCGTACTTTCGCTCAGAGGCTGATGCCCCATACATGCTCATCACCGGCGATCTAGGCAATTGCTGTCATCTGGCACCCATGGAGAATGGAACACTACGCGCCTGCAAACTAAGGAACCTCTGCATAACTCGATTTCAAGCGTGATAGTGCTTGAACGAGTGTGATGTTCCCTTGCCCCTGGCACTCAAGATGCCCGCGTTTCGCGGGCATCTTGCTTTTTATGCACCCACACCAGGTTTGGATTGGCTGTTTTTCAGCAAACGGCCACGGGCCATCCACAAGTTCGCCAAGGCAAACAGGGTATGCAATTGCTGCGTGTTCTTTCTCAAGCCTCGGTAGCGAACTTTGACGTG
>NZ_VZOT01000014.1 GCF_008801935.1 Comamonas kerstersii | reverse complement strand
CGCCACAGCCTGAACTACGTGCCCTGGAAGCAGCGAGCTCAAGTAGCAGCCGATCTGCGCCGCATTTACCAGTCGGCAACCGTGCAAGAGGCCCAACAATGCTTGCAGGAGTTCGAGGCTAAATGGGTAGATACTTACCCCAGCATCATCCAGTCTTGGCGCAAGAACTGGGCTCGCCTGACGCCGTTCTTTGACTATCCGGCTGAGATACGCAAGGTGATCTACACCACCAATGCCATTGAATCGGTGAACATGAGCTTGAGAAAGATCACCAAGAGTCGCGGCTCATTCCCCAGCGATGAGGCACTGCTCAAGCTGTTTTACTTGGCACTGCACAACATCAGCCGCAAGTGGACGATGCCCATCCGAGATTGGAAGGCAGCTTTGAATCGGTTTACGATTGAGTTTGGAGACGGACTCTCCGCGAACTGACGTCCGAACCGTTTACACAAAAATTCGGACACCCTCCCAAGCAGTGGTGTTCAGTGCTGAAAGCAAGCAGGCATGCGGTGTTGCAGCGTGTCGGATGTTTCCTGTGGCTGCAGGAATAGACAAGAAAAAAGCCTTAGCGAACATGTATTCACCAAGGCTTTTTTATGTGGTTGCGAGGGCTGGATTTGAACCAACGACCTTTGGGTTATGAGCCCAACGAGCTACCAGACTGCTCCACCTCGCGGTAATTCTGATGGTCGGCTGCTGCACTGCAACAACTGAACCGATGGGCGCAATCATACTGCGGTGTTCACGTGCCTGCGCTTGTTTGGTGAGAAAGACATAAAAACTTGCGGGGTATATCAGCTTGAAGAGGTTTTTTGGGCTCTAGCGCTGATGCAGCAAGCGCTGGCAGCTATCTTTTTTAGCTGCGTTATCGGTCAGCGCGGATCAGCTCAAAAGCCATGCGAATGCGCTGGCCGTCGCGGCCCAGCTTGCGGTCCATGGGCAGGCGACCGGCCCATGCCAGGCGGGCAATCGAGTGCTGCAGCACGTCACGGGTTTCAGGTGACAGCGTCTGCACCCAGGCCTTCCAGTGTTTGCGGCCTTCAGCCAGCGCGTCGGCCTTGGCCAGAATCCAGGCCGTGGAGTGGGCATAGCACAGCGCATCCCGTGCCTGGCAGATGGGCAGGGGCAGGTGGGCGGCCGGGTCGTCCTCAAAGTCGATATAGCCAATCACCCCATCGGGGCAGCGCACCAGGTTGCGCGCAAAGGCCTGACTGAGTGTGGAGCCTGCACGGTGGACTTTGCTGATGGCCTGCAGACCCTGCTTCCACAGCGCCAGCACGGCATTGGGGCCCCGCGCGATGGCGTCTTCCATGGCATTGCCAAGGCTGGGAGTGTCTTCGCCGGGCTGGCCCAGGTGGCGCATGACAAAGCCATCCTCTGTAGATGCCAGCACCTGTGGCGCACGCAGGCCGCGTGCGGCAAAGTCCTGCAGGCGGCGCACCTCGGTGGCGACGGCGACTTTGCCGCCGGGGTTGGGCACGGGGCTGAGCACTGGCATCTTGAAGACGCGGGCCAAGGCCCCGAGCACGCGGTAGCGCCACTGCGGGTTGAGTGCGCCTGCGCGTTTGACCCACAGGCTTTCTTCTCCCTCGTCATAGCGCATGACGCTGTGCGGCTGGCTGCGCACATGGGCTTGAAGAAAAGCGAGGTAATCCATGGAAGAGTGGGTAGCTGGCACAGGCACGGTCGGGCAGAGCAAACAGGGCATGAGCGCGAGCGCCAGGCAGGCGTGCGCTCCAAGGTCTAGCCGGTGATTGTGCCTTGTTCTTTGGGGGCGGCAGCCGAGGGCTGCAGCGGTGGGGGCGCAATCTGGAAGCTTTGCGCGCTGGCACGGGGCCAGTAGTTTTTGAACACATTGTGCTGTTCGTCCAGCGGGCCCAGCAGGGCACCGGGCTGTACGCGCAAGATGGTGTTGGCCAGCTGGTGGACTTGCGAGTCGCTGGTGCGGCGCACGATGTGGTGGGCCGTGATTTCGTTGGGGTGGTGCAGCCCGGCAGCCTGTACCAGCTCCTTGAGCGCATGCATGGTGTTGCGGTGAAAGTTGGCCACGCGCGTGGCCTTGTCGGGCACCACCAGCGCTTTCTGGCGCAGTGGGTCCTGTGTGGTGACGCCCGTGGGGCAGTGACCGGTATGGCAGGTCTGGGCCTGGATGCAGCCCAGCGCCAGCATGAAACCGCGCCCTGCATTGCACCAGTCGGCGCCCAGCGCCATCATGCGGGCAATGTCAAACGCCGTAATCACCTTGGCTGCGGCTCCGAGCTTGATGCGGTGGCGCAGGTTCACGCCGATCAGCGTGTTGTGCACCAGCAGCAGGCCTTCCTGCAGCGGCACGCCTACGTGGTCGGTGAATTCGACAGGGGCTGCACCCGTGCCGCCTTCGGCACCGTCCACCACGATGAAGTCGGGCGTGATGTCGGTTTCCATCATGGCCTTGACCATGGCAAACCATTCCCAGGGGTGGCCTACGCAGAGCTTGATGCCCACAGGCTTGCCACCGGACAGGCGGCGCAGCCTGCCCAGAAACTGCATCAGCTGCAGTGGCGTATGAAACGCGCTGTGGGTGCTGGGGCTGATGCAGTCCTGCCCCACGGAAATGCCACGGGCGGCGGCAATTTCCGGCGTGACCTTGGCGCCCAGCAGCATGCCTCCGTGGCCGGGCTTGGCGCCCTGGCTGAGCTTGAGCTCAATCATCTTGACTTGCGGGTCGCGTGCGTTTTCGATGAAGCGTTCTTTGCTGAACGTGCCGTCGGGGTTGCGGCAGCCAAAGTAGCCGGAGGCAATCTGCCAGATCAGGTCACCGCCATGCTCGCGGTGGTATTTGCTGATCGAACCTTCCCCCGTGTCGTGTGCAAAACCGCTGGTGCGTGCGCCCAGATTCAGCGCCAGGATGGCATTGGCCGAGAGCGCGCCAAAGCTCATGGCTGAGATGTTGAAGATGCTGGCGTGGTAGGGCTGGGTGCAGACCTCCTTGCCGGGCAGGGGCTGGCCGGGCTCGCCACCAATCCAGACGCGAAAGTCCTGGGTGCTCAGCTTGGTGGGCGTGAGCGAGTGGTTCACCCATTCATAGCCATTGGCAGACACATCCAGCAGCGTGCCAAAAGGGCGGCTGTCTGGCTCGCCCTTGGCGCGCTGGTAGACCAGCGAGCGCTGGGCGCGGGAAAAGGGCAGGGCTTCATGGTCGCCTTCGATGAAGTACTGGCGCATCTCGGGGCGTATGTATTCGAGCCAGAAACGCATGTGACCAATGACCGGATAGTTGCGCAAGATGGCATGGCGCGTCTGCTGCACATCGACCCAGCCCAGCGCGCTGAGGGCGATAGCTACCGCAGGCAGCAGCCACCACCAGCCGCCCCAGGCCAGCGCCGCCGCCAGCCCCAGCACGCTGGCCAGCATGCACAGCGCCCAGACGGTGTAGCGGATGGGGAAAAGTCTTACGCGAGAGGAAGAACCAGTGGACATGCAGACAACTCCTGTGTAACGGGCACGGACTTGGCGCACGGACTACACTGCCCGACATCGGCCGCGCATGCCACAGGCATGCATGTCCCGCCCTTTTGCACTGATTGTGCGAATGTCGGCGTTTGCGTCATGCAGGAGACCGCCGAATTCGTACATGGGCCCTGTGCCCGCTAACTATTTTGAGTACACCATGGAAAACACCGAAGACCAAGCTGTGGAAGCCCACACCGCGCTGAGCACGGACATGCTCGAAGAGCTGGACAACATGCTCGAAGACCTGCGCACCCGCGAAGATGAGATTCCACAGTGGGAGTTCTGTGATGGTTTCCTGGCCGCTGTGGTTTGCACACGCCGTGAGATTCCCGTCGCTGAATGGCTGCCCATGCTGCTGGGCGATGGCGAGACCCTGGAAGTGGCCGAAGGCCAGCCCCTGCCCAAGCTGGACGTCTTCAAGGACGAAGCACAGCAGACTCGCTTTCTGGAACTGGCCCAGCTGCGTCTGGCAGAAATCCGCGAGCAGCTCGATGCACCCATCAAGTCGCTGCAGGACGAAGCCGCCTTCCAGCCTGAAATCATGGACACCCGTGGTGCCCTGCTGCTGCTGCCCGAGGCCGAGCGTGCCGAGCTGGCGGACGAGGAAGTGCCTTCGCTGGCACAGGTCTGGGCGCTGGGCTTTATGTTTGTGGTGGAAAACTGGGCCGAGGAATGGGCCGCTCCCCGCGACAAGGAAGCGGCGCAGATGCTGGACGCAGCCATGGAGTTCATCGTCAACCTGACCGAAGACGACGATGGCGAGCCCGAGCTGAACCTGTATGACGAAGCAGGCCCCGCATCGACCAGCCAGGACCGTCTGGACGCCTTTGGCGAAGCCATCTGGGCCGTGTACGACCTGCGCCAGCTGTGGCGCAGCATGGGCCCCCGCGTGGAGACCATCGTCAAGGGCGATCTGCCTGGCCGCAATGATCCCTGCAGCTGCGGCAGCGGTAAGAAGTTCAAGAAGTGCTGCGGCGCGTAAGCGCTGCGAACCCCACGCTGGATACGTCGTTGCGAAGCCTTGCCGTACGCCTTGTACTGTCTGTGGCTTCGCGCCTCGTCTCCAACGCAAATCTTCGATTTGCTGCGTGGTTTCCGCAACGCTGGATGGCCTGAGTCAGCCCTTCTGAGTGCTCTGGCACTCCAGAAAATAGAGCTGCCAGCGCTTGATTTGCAAAGGTTTGAGATAGTTTTCTATCCGAATCCCTTGTGTTTCAAGCGCTGGCAGCTCTTGTTTTTGTAAGTCGGCGTGATGCCCGGCAAAGCTCTACCATCACGTTCCTCATTGCTTGATTGGCTCTCTGTATGTCTTTGTCTTTGCTGAACCGGCTGCGCATGGAGTGGGCGCCCAGCATTCCGCGTGAATTGCTGGCCGGTGCTGTGGCAACGTTTGCGCTGATTCCTGAGGTGATCGCCTTCTCGTTTGTGGCGGGGGTGGACCCATCGGTGGGCCTGTTTGCCTCGTTTGTGATCAGCATCGTGATTGCCGTGTTTGGCGGGCGTCCGGCCATGGTGTCAGCAGCTGCGGGTTCTGTGGCGCTGGTGGCTGCGCCCCTGGTGGCTTCGCACGGCATTCAGTATCTGTTTGCGGCCGGTTTGCTGGCCGGTGCCATGCAAATCGTTTTTGGCCTGTGCAGGATGGGCATGCTGATGCGCTTTGTCTCCAGCTCGGTGCGCACCGGCTTTGTGAACGCGCTGGCCATCATGATTTTTGCGGCGCAGCTGCCGCATCTGCAGGGCGCCAATACGGCCACCTGGGCCATGCTGGCTGCCGGGTTGCTCATCATCTACGGTCTGCCATGGCTGGGGCAGCGCCTGCAGCTCAAGGCGCTGCTGCTGATTCCATCGCCGCTGATCTGCGTGGTGCTGCTCACCGTGGGGGCTTCCATGCTGGGTCTGCCTGTAGCCACCGTGGCTGATCTGGGCAAGCTGCCTGATGCGCTGCCCTTGTTTGGCCTGCCTGAGGTGCCCGCCACGCTGGATACGCTGCGCATCATCATGCTGCCTGCGCTGGCCATTGCCATGGTCGGCCTGCTGGAGTCGGTGCTGACGGCGGCCGTGGTCGATGAAATGACGGGCACCCCCAGCAACAAGAACCGCGAGTGCACGGGGCTGGGGCTGGCCAATATGGCCTCCAGCGTGTTTGGCGGCATTGCGGGCTGCGGCATGATCGGCCAGGCCGTGGGCAATGTGAAATACGGGGGCCGTGGCCGCCTGTCTACGCTGTTCGCTGGCGTGTTTCTGCTGGTGCTGATGGTGCTGCTCAAGCCCTGGGTGTCGCAGGTGCCAGTGATGGCGCTGGTGGCCATCATGGTGATGGTGTCGGCCTCGACTTTTGACTGGAAGTCCGTCGGCAATCTGGTGCGCTATCCACGCCTGTCCAGTGCCGTGATGCTGGCCACCGTGGTCATCACCGTCTTTACCCACAATCTGGCGGCAGGCGTGATCGCCGGGGTGCTGCTGTCTGGTGTGTTCTTTACCTTCAAGGTCGCAGGCATGCTGCAGGTACGCCACGAAGACGACGCAGCCACGGGCACGCGCACCTGGTATGTGAGCGGGCAGGTGTTTTTTGCATCGGCCGATGCGCTGGTCGAGCAGTTTGATGTGCTGGCCGTGGCGGGGCGCCCTGTGCGCATTGATGTGAGCGGCGCACACTTCTGGGATATCACCGCCATCGGCGCGCTGGACAAGGTGGTGGAGCGTCTGCAGCAGCATGGCTGCACGGTCGAGCTGCTGGGCATGAATGCCAACAGCCAGCGCCTGATTCAGCGCATGAAGACCTGAGGCACGGCTTGCAGATTGCCCATAAACAAAGCCCGCAGACGCGGGCTTTGTTTATGGAGCGGGCGCAGCTTCAGCTGAGCATGTCTTCCGAAAAAATCTGCCAGCGGCCATCCTGCTTGCGCCAGTACTGGCGCACGGTGGCGGTGCTGCCCTGGGCTACATGCAGGTTGACGATGCGAATCTCTCCTGCATCTTCCTGCCACTGGTAGATCGATGCGTCTTTGGTGGCCTTGTCAGACAGTGCACCCATGCTCTGCAGACGGCGTTTGCGCTGGTTGAAAGCCGCGCCATCTTCCGTCAGCTCCGGGCTGTACAGCGCCTTGAGGCTGCTGGTGTCGCCCTGCTGCCAGGCGGTTTGCCAGCGCTCCAGCTCCTGCGTGAAGCTGTCAGGGTGTTCCGTCCATGAGGGCGCGACCCAGTCCAGCTTCTCCGTGATGAGCACGGGCGTGCGCCGGTCGATGGACGCCATCAGAAAGGCGATGTCAGGGTTGGAGAGCACCACGCAACCATCGCTGGCCTGGGGCATGCGTGCAAACTGGTCCGAGGGCACGCCATGCAGCCAGATGCCGCTGCCGGTGCGGCCCAGCATGCGGTCCCAGTCATTGGGGTAGTTCACGGTCAGCGCGCCCTTGCCGTACAGGTCAGGCAGCTTCTCGCCGGGGATCTGGCGGCCCACAAAGTAGACGCCCAGCGGCGTGCGCTGATCGCCCTCGACACGCTTGTGCACGCCGTTGCGGCCAATGGTGACGTAGAAGTCGCTGATGAGCTGCACGCCTTCTGGGCGATTGGCAAACACGTACAGGCGTGACTTGCTGGCATCCACCGCAATTGCATGGCGTACGCTGGGGCTCAGGCGCATGAAGCTGCTGGGGATCTTGCCTACCGGAGGTGCATCCAGCAGGGCCTGGCGTCTGCGCTGCAGCTCGCTTTGCAGGCCCTGGTAGAACTCGGCAGGTGCAATGTTCTTGTCGGCAACGCCAATGTTCTGTTTGCTGGGCGTGGCCTGCGAGCGTGCGAGCTGCTCGCCGATCGGGGCACTGCCCGTGCGCAGGCGCAGCATGTCGGCATACAGCAGCTGTGCAGCGCGGAAGTTCGGGACTTCCTCCGTCAATGCCTTGACGGCGCGGAAGGCTTCATTGATTTCGTGGCGCTCGATCTTCGCCAGGATTTCCACCAGGCGCTTTTCAGCCTGTACGCGTTGTTCGGGCGATGTGCTGCTGTCGTCCGCGGCCTGAAGCCCGGTGCATGTACCAGCAATCACCAGTGCCGAGAAGAGCATGCGCAAGCTGCGCTGCAGGCGTGAAAGATTCAAATTACGCAACATTAACGGCCAGTTTCTTCTCGAGTAATGCGCCACTTGCCTCCTTCGTTTTGCATACGCAGTGTCTTGTTGGTGGAGGCTCTGTAGCCGCCAGAAGAATATTGCTGCCGAAAGCTGGCGGAGGCGCGGTCTCCGTTGACAGTGATCTTGAGGTCGCTGATTTTCACAGAGATGGCGGGCTTGCCAACGATACGGTTTTTGCGCTCTGCTTTCCATGCAGACAGGCTCATGCCTTGCGGGTCAAAGCGGTTGCTGTAGGCCGCGTAATAGGCATTCATGTTCTGTTTTTCCCAGGCCGAAGCCCAGGCAGCCACAGCTTTTTCCACCGCTTTCATGGCCTGGCGCTCCTGCTCGGCAGCCTGTGCCTTGCGGGCATTGTGCTCAGCGGCGCTGTCTGCAGCAGCCTTGGCAGGTGTTGCAGCAGGCTTGGGTTCAGGAGCAGGCGCTGCAGGGGGGGCAGCCGTTGCTGCTGGTTCTGCAGGTGCTGGCGTGGTCGTGATAGGAGCAGCCGGTGCAGGAGTCGGTGCGGGTTCAGGTGCCGGAGCAGGCACTGGTGCTGTGGCTGCAGCGATGGTGACAGCCGCTGCTGTGGGGGCAGGCAGGGCGCTGGCCGTGGCAGCAGGTGTGGCGATGCGGGAGATCAGCGTCAGCTTGGGCTTTTCCGCTTTCTGTGCATTGTCCAGCTGCAAGGCCTTGGCATAGGCTTCATTGGCAATGCGTGCATAGACATCCCCGAGATTCTGGTGCGCGGTGGCGTAGCTGGGGTTGGTGCGGATGGCCTGCTCCAGCACCTGGGCTGCCTTGCGGTCCTCTCCCCGGAAGGCATAAATGACCGCCAGATTGTTATAGGGCTCGGGCAGCGTGGGATGGTCCTGGGTCAGCGCGGTAAACAGCCGGATGGCCTGATCGTATTTTTTTTGCTCAGCCGCAATCACTGCCTGCAGAAACCGCAACTGCACATCACTGCTGTCTTTTTTGAGCTGGGCTTGTACACGCTGGGCGGCAGCGCTGAGCTGCCCTTTTTCCATCAATTGCTGCACTTCATCAACGGCAGCAGGGCTTGCATGTGCCCCCCCATGGCTGAGTAGCGAAGCACACATGACCGCTGCCACGGACATTGGGCGTAGCCATGCGCAGCGCACGAGAGGCTTGCCAAGCAAGGGACGCACAAAGGCTAGGAACATGGATGCACTTTCGAAGGACGGTGTGGATAGAAGGTTGGCATTGTCTCTTGTAAGACAGATGCTTACAAAGACGCGGATTTTATGAGTAATTGCTGACACGGCTCCATGGCGTCGCGGCTGTGAGATGGGGCACTAGGCAGCGATGCTGCCAGGATGCTGGCTGAGCCACCAGTGCAGAAATGTGCCGAGCACTTTTAAGATTGGGCGGATTCAAGACCCAAGTGCTGGCGGGGGCTGAATATGGTGCACAGCTCAATTGTGGCGGTGCTGCAGAGCTGGTTTATTGAGCCTGCAGCAAGTACAGCAGCAGTTGCTGAAGTGCATGGTGTGTAGTTTGTTGGCGTACTGCCAATCGATCACCCTCCCACTGCACGCATTGGCTATAAGTCTGATCGGCTATTTGCCACGCCACCCACACCGTCCCCACAGGTTTCTCCGGCGTTCCACCACCAGGCCCAGCCACACCACTGACGGCCACACTCACTTGTGCCTTGGAATGTGTAATGGCTCCTTTTGCCATGGCTCGCACCACGGCTTCGCTCACCGCTCCGTGTTCTGCAATCAAGGCAGCAGGCACGCTCAGCATCTCGGTTTTGGCGTCGTTGGAGTAGGTGACAAAGCCGCGATCAAACCAGTTGCTGGAGCCTGGTAAATCCGTGCAGGCTGCGGCAATCATGCCGCCAGTGCAGCTTTCTGCCGTGGCCAGCATCCAGCCGCGCTGCTGGAGGGCATCGGCCAGTTGCTGCAGGATGGGGAGCAGGTTGGGGTCGCAAGACATGGCTTATCCCACAAAGTGTCGCCACAGCGCCATGACCAGCAAGGTGCAGAACGCGGCGACCAGATCGTCGAACATGATGCCCCAGCCGCCCTTGGGGCCCAAACCCTTGAACAGGCGATCTGCCCATTTGACGGGCTGCGGTTTGACGGCATCAAAAAAGCGAAACAGCGCAAAAGCGGTCAGCTGTCCCCAGAAGCCCATGGGCATGGTCAGCCACAGCACGATCCACATGGCGACGACTTCATCCCAGACGATGGAGCCGGGGTCTGGCACGCGCATATGGCGTGCGGTGACGGTGCAGGCCCACCAGCCCACGGGAATGCTGATGGCGATCAGCCAGCCCAGCTGTGCCGTGCTCAGCCATTGCTGCAGCACCAGATAGGCCAGCCATGCCCACATCGTGCCTACGGTGCCGGGTGCGACACGGCTCAGGCCTGAGCCAAAGCCGATGGCGATCAGGTGGGCAGGGTGCTGCAGCAAAAAACGCACCGTGGGGCGAATGGGCGCGCCTTCAGCTGCGGTGGAGTGCTTGGGCTCCACATCGGTAATAGGTTCCATGGGCGGATTGTAGAAGTCGCGCCTGCGGTGCTTCAGGCGAAGTGGTCAAAGCTGGAAAAGCGCAGTGGCAGCTGCTGGCCACCGGGTGCCATGACGCGAACGCCGCGCTCGGCCTCGATGCGGCCAATGCAGGTCACGGGCACACCAGCCTGTGCGGCGGCATCCCGCACGGCAGCCTGTGCGCTGGAGGGTGCGGTAAAGCACAGCTCATAGTCATCGCCACCGGCTAGGGTACAGGCATCAATGCGGCTGATGGCCAGCGCCGCCATCATGGGGTGGCGGCGGGCCTGCAGCAGGTTGCGGGTGATGTTGGCATCAATGCGTGCGCCTACGCCGCTGGCTTCCAGAATGTGGCCCAGATCGCCCAGCAGACCATCGCTGATGTCCAGGCAGCTGTTGGCAATACCGCGCAGGGCCATGCCCAGTGCCACGCGCGGCGTGGGTTGCTCCAGCCGCTGGCGAGCCTGGCTCAGCACAGCGGGGGGCAGGGCATGCTGGCGCAGCAGGGCGTCCAGTGCCAGACGCGCATCGCCCAGCGAGCCACTGACCCAGATGTCATCTCCGGGCTGTGCGCCCCGGCGCAGCAGGGCTTGGCCCGCAGGCACTTCACCAAACACGGTGATGCAGATGTTCAGCGGCCCCTGTGTGGTGTCGCCGCCTATGAGTTCGCACTCGTGTTGATCGGCCAGGGCAAACAGGCCTTCGGCAAAGGCCTGGCACCAGTTGGCATCGGCACGCGGCATGGACAGCGCCAGCGTGAAGGCCAGTGGCTTGGCGCCGCTGGCAGCCAGATCGCTGAGGTTGACGGCCAGCGCCTTGTGGCCGAGCAGCTGGGGGTTCACATCCGCCAGAAAGTGGCGACCCTCCACCAGCATGTCGGTAGAGACCGCCAGCTGCATGCCTGGTGCAGGGGCCAGCAGCGCGCAATCGTCACCCACGCCGAGTGGGGAGCGGCGCACCGGGCGCTGGAAAAAGCTGCGGATCAGTTCAAATTCACCCATGATGAAAATAGGAGCGCCTAGCGCTGATTTTTAAATGCTTTCAGCATGAAAGTATGCTGAAGTGGTTGTTTTTCAAGCCGTAGCAGCTACTGTTTTTGCTTTTCAAAGGGCTTCGCCGCGAAAACGCCGGGAGGCCTGACGCGTGACTTCGCCCAGCAACTGCTCCCGGGCCTGGCGTTCCCGCAACCAACGTGCGTCATTGTGACTGGTTGACACGTCGTTGTGCAGCATCTGCAGCGCAGGCGTTGCGCCATATTGCACAGCGTAGGGCGCAATGCGTTCCATGGTCTGGCGGATGTGCTCGGCCAGCGGAATGTGCTGGCCGCTGCCGGGCTCCACATACACGGCTTCCAGCCCGAAGCGGCAGGCCTGAAAGCGGTTGTAGGTGTAGACCAGATAGTCATCTTCCGTGGGCACAAAGGGCTGGGTATCGAGCATCCACGCCGCCAGCGACTGCACATAGCCCGCCAGTGCTGCGGCGCGCTCAATGGTCAGCGGGGTGTCGAACACACGGATCTCGATGGTGCCGAACTCTGGCTTGGGCCGGATGTCCCAGTAAAAGTCCTTCATGCTCTTGACCACGCCGGTGGCCGTCATCTTGTCGAAATAGGCTTCGAAGGCCTGCCACGTCAGCACGCAGGGCGCACGGCCTGACAGCGGAAAGGCAAACACCGAATTCAGCCGCGCTGAGTCAAACGCTGTGTCATGCCCCTGTACAAAGGGACTGGAGGCTGACAGCGCAATAAAGTGCGGGATGTAGCGGCTCATGCGGTGCAGCATGAGCAGGGCGGCGTCTGCATCGGGGCAGCCAATGTGGATGTGCTGGCCGAAGATGGTGAACTGCTTGGTCAGATAGCCATACAGCGCCGACAGCTCATGAAAGCGTGGCTTGTCGTAGATGCGCTGCTGGTGCCATTCCTGAAACGGGTGGGTGCCACCACCGACAACAGCGATGTTGAGCTTGTCCGCGCACTGCACCAGCGCATTGCGAATGGGGGTGAGCTGGCTCAGCACTTCGGACGCGCTGTGGCAGATGCCGGTGGAGACCTCAATCATGCTGCGCGTCATCTCGGGCACGACGCTGCCCGGCAGCTGCTGTTTTTCCATCAGGCGCAGCATGTCCATGGCGTAGGGCGCCAGGTTGTAGTCGTGGGTGTTGACCAGCTGCAGTTCCAGTTCTACCCCCAGAGTCAGGGGCAAGGAAGGGGAGAAGTGTTCCAGTGGCATGTTGTCAGTCTCCGCTGCGAGGTGATTGGGCCACTGGCACGCGCGCCGGGGCCTCGGTTTCCCCTGCACGGCGCAGCGACAGGGCTACGGCGATGGCTCCGGCCAGTTCCAGCACCCAGATGGCGGGCATGGCCGTTGCGATCAGTGCCTGCGCCGCATCTGGCGCAGCGGCGATGAATTTGAGGGTCAGCAGCAGGGCGACGGCCGACATGGGCATCATGGCCCCTGCCACCCACACGGCCTGACGCCAGCTGGCACCGCTGCCCATATTGCCCAGCCCCACGCCCACTGCCTTGGCCAGCAGGCGCACTACGATGAGCACCACCACAGCCGCGGCCACGGAGGCTGTCCACGCCACCTGCGCGGCAATGGCCGAAACCAGCACAAACATCAGCAGGGACAGCAGCGATGAGGCCGTGCCCAGCTGGCGTGGCCAGGTCCAGGGGCGCAGCTGCCACTGCTTGAGCAGCATGCCGGCCAGCAGGGCTGTCAGCGGTGCCCAGCCACCGATCAGCTCGGCAATGGCTGTTCCTGCCGCAATCAGGCACAGCAGCAGCAGCGATGTGCTTTCGCTCAGCGGGCTCATCCAGCTCAGGGCCAGCCGCATGACGGCACACAGCACCAGCGCGACGGCAGCAGAACTGAGCAGCACCTGTGCAGCGGGCCAGATACCCTGCCACCAGGGGGCTGCAGCATCCTGTGCCAGCCACTGCATCTGTACACAGCCAAGCATCAGGGCGTAGAGGGTGGACAGCGTCGCCAGCACCAGTGCGCGGTCCGTCACGTGGCCGCTGGCGCGCATGTCCTGCACCACGCGGGCCAGCACGACGGGGGAGGCCGCCATGGCAATCAGGCCCAGCGCGCAGGCGGTCGTGGATTCCAGGCCCAGGGCACGCAGCGACCAGAACACGGCGCCGTAGGTCAGCCCCGCTTCCAGCAGGCTTTGCACCAGCACCATGGGGTTGTGGCGGAACCAGCGCAGCGTGATGCGGCCGCCGCACTCAAACAGCACCACAGACATGGTCAGCTGCAACAGCAGCAGAATGCCGCCCTGCACGGGCCACAGGGTGTGGCCCAGCCCCAGCAGCCCTGCGCCAGAACCTACGAGGGCATAGCCCACCACTTTGGGAATGTGCCAGTGGCGCTGCAGCACATAGCCCAGCAGTGCGGCGGCAGCCAGCAAGGTGGCCCATTGCAGGGTATGCAGCTCCAGCGAAGCGGGGAGCCACTGTGTCCAGAAGTTGGGATCTTGGTTCATGCCTTCATCCTCGTTGTATCTCCTCATGATGCGCAAGCAAGGAGAAGCACACTGAGCGCCTGAATCAAAAACCGTTCACCCAGACCCGACACGCACTGGCGAAGCCTGGGGCATGGCCCTGTGGCTTCGCACGGCAACGTGCTGGCAAATCAGTGATTTGCAGGGTGTGAGCCGCTCCTCAGGGAGCGAGGAAACTCAGCGGGCGCTTGCGCAGGCGCTGGAAAATGGCGGCATACAGCCGCGACCGTTCCACGCCGGTGATGTTCTGGGAGCGCAGCGCCATGTTGTAGGCCAGCCAGAAGCTCACCAGAACGTTGATGGCACCATTGAATGGCAGCATGGCAACTGCCCACCAGAATGCGTCATCGTGCAGGATTTCCAGACCGAAGGTAGCACTGGCTACCCCGAGCTGTCCTGAAGACAGTGTGACATGTCGCACTTCCAGCCCCAAGCCGAAAAACCCTGCAATCGAGGGCGCAAGCCCCAGCATCAGGCCCAGCGAGATATTCGCGGCAAAGCCGGAAATATTGTTGCGCCAGAACAGGCTCCAGCGCCGTGCACGCTCCTGGCCCAGCATGCGGGTGATGGCCGGGTTGTAGCGCATGGCCGAGTCCAGGCGGTTGAGCACAAACCAGTTTTCCACCCAGCCGGCAATCAGGCTGCTGACAAACAGCAGCACGCCCGTGAAGGCGGCAAACAGCAGAGAGGGGCCCAGCAGGTCCAGCGACTCAATGACATAGGTAGCGTGTTCGGTGTCCAGTGGCGGGTGCTGGAAGATCCACTGGTACACCAAGGCCAGCACCAGTGCGGCAGGAAAGACGATGAGCACATTCCCCAGAATGGCTGCCATCTGGGTGCGGGTGAGGTTGGCCACCTCATCCACAAAACTGTCAACGGCACCGGGCTCGTTGATGTTCTTGAGTTTGGAAGCCATGGCAGGGGCCGTCATGGCAGGCTGCTTGGTAGCCACCGTGTAGTGCAGCAACTGAATCAGCACAAAGCTGGCCGCGTAGTTGATGCCTGCCCAGAAACCGCCCCAGAAGGCTGAAAACGCCAGCGCCGTAATGCCGAACTTGAGCATGGTGGTGACCGACATGACCATGCCGCCACCTGCTGCGCGGCGCACCATCTGCAGGTATTCCGCGCTGTTGCGGGTGATGTAGTGTTCCCCCGTTTCCGCGCTGCGCTCTGTGACCTTGGCGGCCAGCAAAGAAGTGTTGCTGGAAATCAGCGAACGGATACTGCGCCGGTCACGCCCCACGCTGACAAAGCCTGCCAGCAGGTGCACGGCTTCGTACTCCGGGCGCTCGCTGGTCAGGCAGTCGAGCAGCTGGCGAATGCGCACAATGCGGGTGCGCAGCTGGCGCAGGCGGAACACCAGCCCCACGGAGATGCCTTCATCACCGAAGTGGTTGTAGACCGTGCCAATGGCGGCGCGGCAGGCATCCAGCCGCTCACGCAGGCGGCGCTCGGCAGCTTCCAGACGGTCGGTGGTGCGCAGGCCGTGCAGCACTTCCACACGCAGGCTTTCTACGTCACGAATCAGGTCATGGAAAGGCCGCGCTTCACGTGCTTCTTCGCTCATGCGCAGGCGCAGCTCGGGCGCAAAGCCGGTGGCCAGCATCTGGCCTGCACAGTAGGTGATGGCGTTGAGCAGGGCGTGCTGCCAGTGGCTGGCACCCTGGCTGTCTGCCGGGGCCAGCAGCTGTGCCATGCGCTGCAGCAGCGGCTCGGGCAGCGCGTTGAGCCAGCGGGCATCAAACTCATCAGGCAGGGCAATCGAAAACAGCTCGGAGGCGTCAATGGTCTCTGGTGTGCCCGGCATGATCTTGCTGCGCAGGCGCTCTGCCAGCTCGGTGATCATGGCGGTGCGTGGCGCAAAACCAAAGTCGGCCAGCAGCGTGGTGATGTCTACGTGGTCGATAAAGGTCAGCCACCAGGCCATCAGTCGCTGGTGTGCCTCGGCATCGTTTTCAAAGGCATTGACCAGCTGCTCGACACGCCCTACGGCCACTTCCACCGATGGCTGGGCTGCGCGAATCCACTGCAGCACATGAATAAGCCACAGGTGGCGCTGTGCCAGTTCTGCGTTGGGGTCAAGTTCCGCCAGCAGGCGGGGGAGATCATGGGTTTTACGCGGCATTTAATGCAGGGTGCGGGAAGAGGGGGAAGTCATGCGGTGCAGGTGCATCTCGGTCAGCGAGGCATCCAGCACAAAAGGAGCGATGGGCGCTTCAAAAGTTTCGCCGGTTTCGCTCACGCACAGGTAGTGCCCATGGATGCTGCCGGAGCTGGTGCGCAGCTCACAGCCACTGCTGTAGGTAAAGCTTTCTCCGGGCTGCAGCAAGGGCTGGCGGCCCACAACACCCAGTCCATGGACTTCCTGCTGTGTCTCGCTGGCATCGGTGATGTACCAGTGGCGTGCAATCAGCTGGGCGGCAGCATCTCCCGTATTGGTCACGGTGATGGTGTACGAAAAGCGAAACAGGCCTTGCTGAGGCGCGGACTGTTCGGCCTCGTATTGGGCCTGTGCTTCTACCTGAAACTCGTATTTGGGCATGTGGCTATGGTAACTGCGACAATTGACGGCATGAACCCCACGTACCGTATCGCTCCTTCCATCCTGTCCGCCGACTTCGCCCGTCTGGGTGAGGAAGTACGCACTGTTGTCGCAGCTGGCGCTGACTGGATTCACTTTGACGTGATGGACAACCATTATGTTCCCAATCTCACCTTTGGCCCCATGGTCTGCCAGGCGCTCAAGCCTCATGCCGTCACGCCTGAAGGCCAGCCTGTGCCCATCGATGTGCACCTGATGATCCAGCCCGTGGACGAGCTGGCGACCGCCTTTGCCAAGGCAGGCGCAGACTACATCAGCTTCCACCCTGATGCATCGCCCCACGTGCACCGCAGCATCCAGAACATCAAGTCGCACGGCGTCAAGGCCGGTCTGGTGTTCAACCCCGCCATGCCACTGGATGTGCTGGACTGGGTGATTGAAGATCTGGACCTGATTCTGCTCATGAGCGTGAACCCCGGCTTTGGCGGCCAGAGCTTCATCGACAGCACCCTGCGCAAGATCGAAGCCGTGCGCAAGCGCATCGATGCCTGCGGCAAGGACATTCGACTGGAAGTGGACGGCGGCATCAAGGAAGGCAACATCCGCGCTGTGGCCAATGCCGGTGCGGACACCTTTGTGGCGGGCAGTGCCATCTTTGGCAAGCCAGACTACAAGGCCGTGATTGACCAGATGCGTGCCAATCTGGCAGCCTGATTGCCGCGGCGCGGTGATCGCTGTTTTGCTCTCCAAGGCCTGCATCTGCAGGCCTTTTTTATAGTGTTTTTTTGGATCTAGCGCCCGTCAGATAAGCGCTGGATGCTATAGTTTTTGAGGGAATATATGTCGGTGTTGCTGAAAATTGGCGCTGCGACGCAAGCGGTGGAACTGGATGCGGCGATCGTGGACCTGGATGGCACCATGGTGGACACCATTGGCGACTTTGCCGAGGCTATCTCGCGCATGCTGGCTGACCTGGGTTTGCCGTCACTGCCTGCACAGGCCATTGAGCATATGGTGGGCAAGGGCACGGAGCACTTGCTGCGCAGCGTGCTGGCCCATGTGCTGCAGCAGGCCGGGCAGTCGCAGGAAGCACTGGCCGAAGCCGTGCAGCAGCGTTTTGCGCAGGCGCTGCAGCGCTATGAGTTCCATTACCTGTCGATCAACGGGCAGTATTCCCGCGTCTATCCCGGGGTGCTGGAAGGACTGCAGGGGCTGAAACGCGCTGGGCTGCGTCTGGCCTGTGTGACCAACAAGCCCCTGTCTTTCACGCGCCCGCTGCTGGCGGCCAAGGGGCTGGATGGCCTGTTTGAGCAGGTGTTTGGTGGTGATTCGTTTGCCAGGAAAAAACCAGACCCGCTGCCGCTGCTCAAAACCTGTGAAGCGCTGGGCACAGCACCTGCGCGCACGCTGATGATTGGAGATTCCAGCAATGATGCGCAGGCAGCCCGCGCTGCGGGGTGTCCCGTGGTGCTGGTGACCTATGGCTACAACCATGGTCAGCCTGTGGAGCAGGTCGCTGCAGATGGGCATATTTCCAGCATCACGCAGCTTCTTGCGCAGTGATGGTGCCAAATTGGTGCAAAAACTCTGAAAACGCGTCCTTCTGTAGAAGGCGCGTTTTTTTATTACCATTGCAGGCTTTTGCTTATTCAAAATTTGTCTAAATGTCCGGGGGAGAAGCTCTTCACCCGCGGCACAGTCACTGGGAGGATTAGACGCCATGCAAGGTTTGCATCTGACGGCAGATTTGTACCAATGCGCTTGTGATTCACAGTTGATGCTGGATGCAGATGCGATAGCCGCACTGTGCCGCAATCAGACGGAGCTTTCGGGCCTGACCCTGGTCGATGAACGCTGGGTGAAGTTTCCGGACTGGCAGGGGCAGCCAGGCGGCGTGACAGGCACCATCTTGCTGGCAGAGTCTCACCTGGCCATTCACACCTGGCCAGAAACTGGCAATGTGACGATTGATGTCTATGTCTGCAACTTCTCGGCAGACAACTCTCCCAAGGCGCAGGCATTGATGGAAGGCGTAGTGCAAGCCTTGCAGCCCAAGCATGCCGTGCGTCAGCAGCTGTGGCGCGGTCATATCGCCACCGATGGCGTGGGTCAGTACCCCTGGGTGATGGAGCAGCTCACGCCTGACGCAGCCTTTGGCTTTCGAGCCAGCCATGTGCAGCGCCGCCAGACCGCCTTCCAGACGCTGGAGATGATGGAAACCGCCTGCTTTGGCCGTGTCATGCGCCTGGATGGCCACTTCATGACCAGTGAGCGCGATGAATTTTTCTACCACGAGTGCATGGCGCACCCCGCAGCCATTGCCCATCCAGCGCCGAAGCAGGCACTGATCATTGGCGGCGGTGATGGTGGCATGGCTGAAGAGCTGCTCAAGCACAGCACCATGCAGCGCGTGGTGCTGGCCGAGCTGGATGAGGCGGTGATTGCAGCCAGCAAGGCGGAGCTGGAAAAAGTGCACCGCAATGTCTGGAACGATCCGCGCCTGCAGATCCGCATTGGCGATGGCATGGCCTTGATCGACCAGACCGAGGAGCGCTTTGACCTGCTGGTCATGGACCTGACCGACCCCGACACGCCTGCCAGCCCGCTCTATCAGACGCCAGCGCTGCAGCGCATGCAACGCGTGCTGACGCCCGATGGTGCCCTGGTGCTGCACCTGGGCAGCCCCATCTTCCACCCCGAGCAGGTACGCCAGCTCAGCCAGACGCTGCGCGGCCTGTTCAAGCATGTGTGCTGCTATGGCGTGTACGTGCCGCTGTACGGTGCGTACTGGGGCATGGCCGTGTGCTCGAATGCGCTGGATGTAAAGGCGCTCGATGCCGCCACCGTGCAACAGCGCCTGCAGGCACGTGGTGTGAAGGAGCTGCAGTACTACAACCCTGAAGTGCACGGCGCCCTGTTTGCGCTGCCCAACTACTACCGCGATCTGGTGGCCTGAGCACAGGACATGCACAGCGCAAAAAACAGCCCCGCATGGCGGGGCTGTTTGCATGGAAGCGTGTGACAACGCGGGGCTTATTCGATGCGCTGCTCGCCCAGCAAAGCCCGTTTCAGGCGGGCGTCAGCAGGCTTGGGGCCCAGCCAGATGCCGAGCATGGCCTGGTAGAACTCAGGCTCGGGGAATTCCGCAGGCTCGGGCTGGCCGTTGACGCTGAGCACCATGCCTTTGCCGGGTATCCAGTCCAGGGTGAACTGGTCGCCGGGCTTGAGCTCCTTGTGGCGGCTGAAGACCTCGCTCATGCGCAGCACACCGGGCACCAGCTTGGAGAACTGCTGCTTGTCCATGTTGTCCTGCATGCCGTGGGCAAACAGCTTGCCCAGCTCCGAGGCATTGATGGTGCGCAGCATGCGCACGGCCATGCGCTTGGGGCCTTGCAGCGGGGCAATTTCGTCCAGTGAAGTGACAGGCTGCTCCAGATACAGCGCGGCAGAGTAGACCTTGAAGATGGCCTTGGTACGAATGCCCGCACCGTTGCGCTGCAGGCTCTGGCCTGCCACTTCTACGGTCTTGGGGTGGGTGGCCAGGGCAGGCGAATCATCCGTCTGCGCCCAGCTGGGCAGTACCCAGCATGACAGGGCTGCAAACACGCTCACAAAACTCCAGCGAAGCAAGTCCCAGGCAGTGCGCATGGTGTCCTCCATGTAATGAGAAAACGCACGATCGTGCTTTTTGTGTATCTCATTGTGATGTGCAGGCCTGATGCGCACAACGGCAAAGCATGGATTCCACGGGAAAACCACTTTAGGGCTAACACTGAATTGGCGACGAGCGGCATCATCCACGTGCAGGTGCCGACATATGGGCATTCGCTCCTGCATGCGCTACACTCGTTCGCTATGTTCATTCACTACACGTTCATCACAGGTTGCGCGGACCGGGGAGCCTGGCCCTGGCGTAAGCCTGCAGCTATGACCGTCTGATTGCGCCCGCAAAGCATAGGGCGCGCCCATGTCCGCCACCGCCGCGGATGGTTTGAATGAATCGCAGCGCCTGCCTTACCAAAGACAACCTGCGCAGTGCGTTGCCCCACCGGGAACCCTGCTCTGTGATTACAGAACTTGAATTCAAAAGCCTGGCCAGCCAAGGCTACAACCGCATTCCTCTGGTGACAGAGGCTTTTGCCGATCTGGAAACCCCGCTCTCGCTGTACCTGAAGCTGGCGCACGCCCAGGGCGATGGCAAATACAGCTTTTTGCTGGAATCCGTCGTGGGTGGCGAGCGCTTTGGCCGCTACAGCTTTATCGGTCTGCCCGCGCGCAGCTTCTTGCGTGCCAGCGGCTTTGGGGCTGCGGCCAAGACGGAAGTCGTGACCGACGGCACCGTAGTGGAAACCCACGCCGGCAATCCGCTGGACTTTATTGCGGACTACCAGAAGCGCTTCAAAGTGGCGCTGGTGCCGGGTCTGCCGCGTTTTTGTGGTGGTCTGGCCGGTTACTTTGGCTATGACGCGGTGCGCTATGTCGAGAAAAAGCTCGAAGCCACATGCCCGCCCGACACGCTGGGTACGCCCGACATCCTGCTGCTGCTGTGCGAAGAGCTGGCTGTCATCGACAACCTCTCGGGCAAGCTGTACTTCATCGTCTATGTGAACCCGGCTGAGCCCGAGGCCTACAGCAAGGGCAAAAAGCGCATGCGCCAGCTCAAGGAGCAGCTGCGCTATTCGGTCAGCGTGCCGCAGATCAAGGGCGGTGACAGCCACCCCGCCGAGCGCAGCTTTGCCAAGCAGGATTACCTCAAGGCCGTCGAGCACGCCAAGGAGCTGATTGCTGCCGGCGAATTCATGCAGGTGCAAGTCGGCCAGCGCATCCACAAGCGCTACACCGAGTCGCCGCTGAGCCTGTACCGTGCGCTGCGCTCACTCAACCCCTCGCCCTATATGTACTTCTACAACTTTGGTGACTTCCAGGTCGTGGGCTCCAGCCCCGAGATTCTGGTGCGTCAGGAGCAGGTGGAAGAAGGGCAGAAGATCACCATCCGCCCGCTGGCAGGTACACGCCCACGTGGCTCTACGCCCGAGAAAGACAAGGCGACGGAGGCCGAGCTGATTGCCGACCCCAAGGAGCGCGCCGAGCACGTGATGCTGATTGACCTGGCGCGCAACGACATTGGCCGCATCGCCAAGACTGGCAGCGTGAAGGTGACCGAAGCCTTTGTGGTGGAGCGCTACAGCCACGTGATGCACATCGTGAGCAACGTCGAAGGCATTTTGCAGGACGGCATGAGCAGCATGGATGTGCTCAAGGCCACCTTTCCCGCAGGCACGCTCTCGGGTGCGCCCAAAGTGCATGCCATGGAAATCATTGACCAGCTCGAACCCACCAAGCGCGGTATCTACGGCGGTGCGGTGGGCTACCTGAGCTTTGCCGGTCACATGGACATGGCGATTGCCATTCGCACCGGCGTGATCAAGGCCGGCCATTTGTACGTACAGGCGGCTGCCGGTGTGGTGGCTGATTCCGTGCCTGAAATGGAATGGCGCGAAACCGAGCACAAGGCGCGTGCCTTGCTGCGTGCGGCAGAACTGGTAGAGGAGGGCCTGGAATGATGCGAGCTATCGACAAAGTCAAAGACTGCCAGAGCATGCAAGAGGTGCGTGCCGGTGTGAATGCGCTGGATGACATTCTGGTGCCTCTGCTGGTGGAGCGCAGCGGCTACATGACACAGGCCGCCAAGGTCAAAAACGACGAAAACCTGGTGCGTGATGAGGCACGCATTCAGGCCATCATCGATCGCGTACGCCCCATGGCGGAGGCACAGGGCGGCAACCCAGAGCTGATTGAGCGCATCTATCGCGCGATGATGGAGTGCTATATCGATTACGAACGCCAGGAACTGGCACGCTTGCGTGCTGCAGGTCTGCAGCCCAAGAAGAGCGAAGGAGCACAGGCATGAAGCTCCTGATGATCGACAACTACGACAGCTTTACCTACAACATCGTCCAGTACTTTGGTGAGCTGGGGGCTGACGTGACCGTGGTGCGCAATGACGAAATCACGCTCGAAGAAGTGATTGCGCTGGTGGCTGAACAAGGCATGGAGCGCGTGGTGATCTCGCCCGGCCCCAGCTCTCCCAAAGAGGCCGGGATTTCAGTGGCTGCCATCCAGCACTTTGCGGGCAAGCTGCCCGTGCTGGGCGTGTGCCTGGGCCACCAGAGCATTGGTGCGGCCTTTGGGGGCGACATCATCCGCGCGGGCCAGCAAATGCACGGAAAGACCAGTGTCATCACCACTGACCAGCAAGGCGTGTTTGCGGGCTTGCCCAAGCAGTTCACGGTGAACCGCTACCACTCGCTGGTGATTGATAAAAACACGCTGCCGGATTGCCTGGAAATTACCGCGACCAGCGAGGACGGCGAAATCCAGGGCGTGCGCCACAAGACGCTGGCCGTGGAGGGCGTGCAGTTCCACCCCGAAAGCATCTTGACCGAGCACGGCCACGCCATGCTCAAAAACTTTCTCGACCAGAAGTAAGCCCCAAGGCCGCACTGCTGCATGCAGGCGGCCTTTGTTTTTGATAGCTGCCAGCGCTGGTTTTTATTGGATTTGAAAGCAATAAATATCTAAAAGCCAGGTATTGCAAGCGCAAGCAGCTTCTAAAGAAATAGCAAAGGATGTGCCATGACCAAGATCACCCCCCAGGAAGCGCTGCAACGCACGATTGAACACCGTGAAATCTTCCACGACGAAATGCTGGAGCTGATGCGCATGATCATGCGCGGTGAGCTGTCGCCCTTGATGACGGCTTCCATCATCACCGGCCTGCGCGTGAAGAAGGAAACCATTGGCGAAATCACCGCAGCAGCAGAGGTGATGCGCGAGTTTTCCAACAAGGTGCAGGTGCACGACAAGACGCATCTGGTGGACATCGTCGGCACCGGCGGTGATGGTGCCAACACCTTCAACATCTCGACGTGCGCCACCTTTGTGATTGCGGCCGCAGGCGGCAAAGTGAGCAAGCATGGCGGGCGCAGCGTCAGCAGCAAATCCGGCAGCGCGGATGCTATGGAAGCGCTGGGTGTGAACATCAACCTCAGCCCTTCACGAATAGCGGATTGCATCCGTGATGTGGGCATCGGTTTTATGTTCGCGCCCAACCACCACCCTGCCATGAAGAACGTGGCCCCCGTGCGCAAGGAGCTGGGTGTGCGCACCATCTTCAACATCCTCGGCCCCCTGACCAATCCGGCGGGCGCCCCCAACATCCTCATGGGGGTGTTCCACGAAGATCTGGTCGGCATCCAGGTGCGAGCCCTGCAGCGCTTGGGCGCCGAGCATGCACTGGTGGTCTATGGCCGCGATGGGCTGGACGAAATCAGCCTGGGCGCAGGCACGCTGGTGGGTGAACTCAAGAACGGCGTGGTGCGTGAATACGAAATTCACCCCGAAGACTTTGGCCTGCGCATGGCAGGCACGCGCGCGCTCAAGGTGGAAACGCCGGAAGACTCCAAAGCCATGCTCATGGGCGTGCTGCAGGGTGAGCAAGGCCCCGCGCGTGACATCGTCTGCCTGAACGCTGGTGCGGCCCTGTATGCGGCCAATGTGGCGTCCAGCATTGAAGAGGGCCTGCAGCGTGCGCAGGCTGCGATTGACAGTGGCGCAGCGCTGAAGAAGCTGCACGCGTTGGTGACTTACAGCAGCCAGCTGTCCGCCTGAACGCCAGAGCGCAGACAATAGCCCGCATCGCCATGCCCCCGGGCGCGGCCCCAGAACAGAAAGCACACCATGTCCGATATCCTGAAAAAAATCTGCGACGTCAAAGTCCAGGAAGTCGCCGCTGCCAAGCGCGCCATTGCGTTCGAGGAAATGCGCCGCGATGCCGAAAGCCGCGTCTCTACGCGTGACTTTGTGGGCGCCATCCGCGCCAAAATCGCCCAGGGCCAGGCCGGCGTGATTGCCGAAGTGAAAAAAGCCAGCCCCAGCAAGGGCGTGATCCGCCCAGACTTTGACCCCGTGGACATCGCCCAGAGCTACATGGTGGGCAACGGCAAGATCAGCGCAGCCTGCCTGTCGGTGCTCACGGACCGCCAGTTCTTTCAGGGCGAGCCAGATTTTCTGAAGCAGGCCCGCGCCAGCACGCTGCTGCCGGTGCTGCGCAAGGACTTCATGGTCGACCCCTACCAGATCTACGAATCGCGCGTGATGGGCGCGGACTGCGTGCTCCTGATTGCCGCCTGTCTGGACGATGCGCAGATGGCCGAGATGGAGCAGATTGCCCACAGCCTGGACATGGCCGTGCTGGTCGAGGTGCACGACGGCGAAGAGCTGCAGCGTGCGCTGAAATTGAAGACCCCGCTGGTGGGCATCAACAACCGCAATCTGCGCACGTTTGAGGTCGATATCCAGACGTCGATTGCGCTGAAAAAAGACGTGCCAGCCGATCGCCTGCTGGTCACTGAATCAGGCATTGCCACGAAGGACGATGTGAAGGCCATGCGCGATGCAGGCATTGATGCTTTCCTGGTGGGCGAGACATTCATGCGCGCCAAAGATCCTGGCGAGGCACTGGCCAAGCTGTTTGGCTAAACGCCTGGAGACCCCTCATGCAACCCTGGATACGTCGTTGCGCAGCCTTGTCGTACGACTTGTACTGCCTGCGGCTGCACGCCTCGTCTCCAACGTCAACCTGCGGTTGACTGGGTAGCGTGAGCGGCTCTTAAGGTAGGCCATGAGCCAGCGCGTTACGATCAAGGCAAGTGTGGAATGCTTTCATAAAAGAAGCATCTCGCGCTTGCCTTTATTTGTTTTCAGAGAGAAAGTGGCCTGAAATGACCGATTCATCAGCGCAAGCAGCTACGCAATTGATGAGCGCCAACCCCAGCGACTGGCCTGTTGCGCCGGGCTGGCAGGAACTGGTCGACAGTTTCTTTTTCTCGCCCCTGGGGCAGAAGGTGCTGGACTTTTTGCAGCAGCGGCTCGATGACGGGGCGGTGATCTTCCCGCCTCAGCCCCTGCGTGCGCTGGAGCTGACAGCGCCTGACGATGTGCGTGTGGTGATTCTGGGGCAAGACCCGTACCACGGCCGTGGGCAGGCCGAAGGGCTGGCGTTTTCTGTCGCCCCCGGTGTGCGCCTGCCGCCTTCGCTGCAGAACATCTTCAAGGAAATGCAGCGCGATCTGGGCGTGCCCTTTCCACCGTTTCCCAACCCCGGCGGCTCACTGGTGAAATGGGCGCAGAACGGCGTGCTGCTGCTCAACACCTGCCTCACGGTGGAAGAAGGCCAGGCCGCCAGCCACAGCAAAAAAGGCTGGGAAGTGCTGACCGACAGCATCATTCAGTATGTGGCGCAGCAGGGCAGACCCACGGTGTTCATGCTCTGGGGCAGCCACGCCCAGTCCAAGCGTGTGCTGATCCCGCAGGACCGCGGCCACTTGGTGCTGATGAGCAACCACCCCTCGCCGCTGTCCGCCCTGCGCCCGCCGGTGCCGTTTATGGGCAATGGCCACTTCGGGCAGGCCAAGGCGTTTCGGGAGCGGCACGGGTATTGAAAGCAAAAAGCGCCCGAAGGCGCTTGGTGTAGAGGCTTGCAGCGCAATTACGACTTAAAGCCCAGAGCGCGTCGTATCTGCTGCAGCTTGGCTGCTTGCTCAGGATCTTTGCTGGAGCTGCGCAGCGCATGGCGAACAAACACAAAGAACAGCAGCAGCATGCCAGCCCCTAAGGTGGCGGCAATGGCGATCAGAGCTTTCTTGGGTTTGATGGCGCGCTCTGGCACAGTGGGCTGTTCCGTCAAGTTTTCGAGGGTTAAGCCTTCTGCTTGGGCTTCCAAGGCAGCAATTGCTTGGAGTCGTGTGCTATTGGCTGCGAGCAGTTCACCGTAAAGGCGCGAAGTTACCTCTGAGGCAGAGGCGCTACCGCTCAACAGTTTCTTCGCAGTTTCAATCTCCAGTTTCTGACCTGCCTGCAGGCGCTCACGTTCTGCCTGAATTTGGGTTTGCAGACGCTCCATATCCTTGCCACGCGGAATGGTCAAAGGCAAGACATTTTTCCAGATACTCTCATTGAGTAAACGCGCACTCTCAGGTGAATCACCTTGGGTTTTGAGCGTCACCAGCTGATCTTGCTTTCCCACGGAAACGGCTAGGAGTTTTTCCAGTTTTTCGATGCGTTGCTGTGTGCTGCTGTCTGGCTCGAATCCGATATCGTCCGCTGCTTTTTTGAGTACGTCGAAGGATTTGATGTAGCTGGCGAGCATTGCGCCCGAAACATTCAGACCAGGTTTTTGTGGGTTGAGAGTGAATTGGCTTTCATAGGTCTGAGGCAGCGTGAAAGCAGTGCCCAGAGCGCAAATACCAACGAACAATGGTCCCAAGATGAGCAGTTTCAGGTTTTCTGCAATGACGACCAGCAAGTCGAGCAAATCGATTTCATCGTCTGTTTGTGCAGCTGAGGATTCCATTACAAATACATCACAAGTGAAAGATTGAAAACCTCGAATCTAGCACAGGCTTTACGTACAGCATGAGGCTCAGAGGCGCGCGGTGGAGGTCGTCAAAGCATCGCTGCAATTCAGTTGGCCCATTGAAGGCAACAAGTCCACATTAAAAATATTGAGAATGATTCTCATAAAATGCTTCATGTTGTGATCCTCCGTCGCGCAAGACGGTTTAGAAAGTTGAACATGAAAGCTGTGTGGAATCGTCGCCAGACACTGGCGGGTTTGATGTTGGCCGTGGCCCTGCCTTTTGCTGCTGCGCAGGCGGCAGAGACCATCAAGGTGCAGGACAACACGGGTGAAGTGGTTGTGCCGCTCAAGCCTAAGACAGTGCTGGTCTATGACTTTGGCGCGCTGGACATCATCAAGACCATTGGTGGTCAGGTGGCGGGCAATCCCACACAGGCGCTGCCACCCTCGCTCAAGGAATATGGAGATAGCAGCAAGTACGCCAACATCGGCACGCTGTTTGAGCCTGACTATGAAAAAGTCAAAGCACTCAAGCCCGATCTGATCATTGCGGGCAACCGTTCTCTGCCCAAGGTGGAAGAACTCAAGAAGTTTGCGCCCGTGCTCGATGTGACCATCGATAACCAGAACCAGATGGCGCATGTCTACCGCAATATTCGCTCCATTGCGGCCATCTACGGCGTGCCGGAAAAGGGTGAGCAAGAAATCAAGGAAATTGATGCGGCCATTGCGGATGTGAAGGCCAAAGCAGTCAATAAAGGTGGTGCACTGTTTTTGATGACCAATGGCGGCAAGCTCAGCGCCTATGGCCCAGGTTCGCGCTTTGACATGCTGTATTCGGTGTTTGGCGTGCAGCCCATCAAGGACAAGATTGAGGTGTCCAAGCATGGCCAGGCCGTGTCGTTTGAGTACCTGCTCAAGACCAATCCTGACTACCTGCTGGTGCTGGACCGCGACGCCGCCATCGGCAACGATGGCGCAGCTGCCAGGAAGCTGTTGGACAACAAGCTGGTGTACGCCACCAAAGCCTGGCGCAATGGGAGTGTGGTGTATCTGAACGCGGCAGACTGGTACACCATGTCCAATTCGAGCCCTTCTGCACTCAAAGCCAATTTGAAACAGTTGTCGGATGCTTTCTCCAAATAAACACACACCCGCGGGGCGACAAGCCCTGGCGTGGACAGGGGCCCTTGTGGCCCTTTTTGCATTGGCGCTGTGGAGCCTGTCAGTGGGCGTGAGCGATGTGTCCTGGAACACCTTGTGGAGTGACAACGAAGACGACATGGTGGCCCAGGTGCTGATGTATTCGCGCGTGCCGCGTACGCTGGCCCTGATGCTGGCGGGCAGCGCCATGGCGGTGGCAGGTCTGCTGATGCAGATGCTGGCGCGCAACCATTTTGTGGAGCCATCGACCATGGGCACGGTGGAGTCCGCCACGCTGGGCATGCTGTTTTGCATGCTGGTGGCGCCTGATCTGCCGGTGTTTGCCAAGATGGGCGTCTCAGCGCTCACTGCCATGGCGGGTACGGCCTTGTTCATGGCCATCCTCTCGCGCATCCGCCTGCGTTCGGCCTGGATTGTGCCGCTGGTGGGCTTGATTTTGGCGGGGGTGATTGAGGCGGCGACCACGTTCTGGGCTTACCAGTACGACATGATCCAGTCGCTGCGCGCCTTCTCTAACGGCGATTTTTCCGTGGTGATTGAAGGCCGCTACGAGATGCTGTGGCTGTCGCTGGGCGTGACCGGCCTGGCAGTGCTGGCGGCCGACCGCTTTACCGTGGCAGGGCTTGGCGAATCCTTTGCCACCAATCTGGGGTTGAACTACAAGGCGCTGGTGCTGCAGGGGCTGATCGTGGTCTCAGTGGTCACGGCCTGCGTGGTGGTGACCGTGGGCTCCATCCCGTTTGTGGGCTTGATCGTGCCCAACCTCGTGCGTCTGATGCTGGGTGACAACGTGCGCCGCAGCGTCTGGTGGGTGGCGATTGCCGGTGCAGCGCTGACCATGCTCTGCGACCTGTTTGGGCGCCTGATCATTGCGCCCTATGAGATTCCTGTCGGCACTGTGATGGGTGTCGTGGGCAGTGGTCTGTTCTTGGCGATTTTGTTGCGCCGTCGTATCAAGGGATAAGTCATGGCGCAAGATTTGTACGAACCGGCGACCAGGCCCGCATGGTGGTCGCAGTCCCGCAACCGCCTGTGGACGCTGGTGTTGATGGCCGTGGTGGCCATCGCTGCCTTTATGACGCTGGGTGTGGATGCCGACTGGGCCTTTGTGCTGGAGCACCGTGGCACCAAGGTCATCACCATGATGGTGGTGGCCTGCGCTTTGGGCATGTCTACGGTGGTGTTCCAGACGGTGACGCACAACACCATTCTGACGCCTGCGGTGATGGGGCTCGATGCCCTGTATCTGTTCCTGCAGGCCGTGCTGGTACTGGTGCTGGGATCGGTCGGCGTGGTCGGTCTGGGCGTGATCCCGAAGTTTGGGCTGGAGATTGTGCTGATGGTTGTGCTCAGCGTGGCGCTGATGCGCTGGCTGTTCACGGGCCATGCGTCCAGCCTGCACCTGATGCTGCTGGTGGGCATGGTCATGGGCATTCTGTTTCGCAGCATGACCAGCTTTGCCATGCGCATGATCGACCCCAATGAGTTCGCCACGCTGCAAGACCGTATGTTTGCGAACTTCAACACCATCCACACGCAGCTGCTGTGGCCTTCGCTGGTGCTGCTGGCCTTCGGCGTGGCGTATTTTTGGCACAAGCGCCATGTGCTGGACGTGCTGGCGCTGGGGCGTGACGCGGCGGTGAATCTGGGCGTGGACTACCAGCCGCAGGTCTTGCGCCTGTTGGTGGTGATGTGTGCCATGGTGGCGATTTCCACCGCGCTGGTCGGCCCTGTGACTTTCTTTGGCCTGCTGGTCGCCAACATGGCCTACCAGTGGATGGGCACGCGCCGCCACCAGTGGGTGCTGCCAGCGGCGGTGCTCTGGGGCTGCATCTTGCTGCTGGGCGGCCAGGTGATTCTGGAACGCGTGCTGGGCTTTAACTCCGCGCTGTCGGTGGTGGTGGAATTTGTGGGCGGTCTGGTGTTTATCGGGCTGCTGCTGCGCAAGGGCAAACAATGATTGAGACACATAAGGTCGCGAAGACCCACGGCAGCACCACGGTACTGCATGGGGTGAGTGTGCAGATTCCGGTGGGGCAGTTCACGGCCATCATCGGCCCCAACGGAGCGGGCAAGAGCACGCTGCTGTCCATGGTCAGCCGCCTGGATGCCATCACGTCTGGCTCGGCCCATGTGGCGGGGCTGGATGTGGCCAAAACCGCCAGCGATGCGCTGGCCAAGGTGATGGCCATTTTGCGGCAGGACAACCAGTCCACCCTGCGCCTGACGGTGCGCGATCTGGTGGGCTTTGGCCGCTTTCCACACAGCAAGGGCCGCATGACGGCTGAGGACGTTCAGCACGTGAATCAGGCGCTGGAGTTCCTGCAGCTCACGCCGCTGGCGGATCGCTATCTGGATGAACTCTCAGGCGGTCAGCGCCAGCGTGCCTACATCGCCATGGTGCTGTGCCAGGACACGCCCTACATCCTGCTGGACGAGCCGCTGAACAACCTCGACATGGCCCATGCCGTGAGCATGATGAAGCTGCTGCGCCGCCTCGTGAATGAGCGCCGGAAAACCGTGGTGGTGGTGCTGCACGACATCAACTTTGCCAGCTGCTATGCCGACCACATCATCGCCATGAAAAACGGCCATGTGGCGCACGAAGGCGCACCGTTGCAGGTGGTGACGGATGAGGTCTTGAGCGCGCTGTATGAGATTCCCGTCAGCGTGCATGAGATCAAAGGCCAGCGCCTGTGCCACTACTTTGCGTAGCGTTTAGCGCGCACCAAGATCGATAAAAACATAGCTTGTAGCGTTGGTAGAACCTCGACTTCAAGCAACTTTCCCCGCGAATCCTTGGTCTTAACAGCGTAAGTAGCTATGTTTTTGAAGAAAAAATTAAGTGCCGCCATAGCGGCTTGGATGGTGGGTAGTTGCGCAGCGCAGGCTGAGCCCCTGGTGGTGAGCGATCAGCAAGTGGTGCAGTCACAGCTGCAAGGCATGGCGCAGCAAGTGCAGTTGCAGGTGCCTGCAGGCGCTGTCGTGCAGCTGCGCTTTGCGGGCGCGGGCCTGCATCTGGATTTGCGCGATGCGCAAGGCCAGCACATTCGCCGCTTGGCCGAAGACGGGCGTGGCGTGCAAACGGCCATGTGGCGTTCGCTGGGCGCGCAGCAAGAACAGCTGTGGGTGGTGCCCGCTGAAAAGAATCTTGCAGCCGCGCCGTTCTCATTGCAGGTGCTGAACACTTGGCAGGTACAGGGCGAAGAGCAGCCAAAGCCTGAAGACACGCCCATGGGGCCACGGCTGAAAAAATTGCAACAGGCGCTGGCCCAAGGCCATAGCACCGATGCGTTCTGGCAGCAGGTGCAGCAGCAAGGCACGCCGCTGGTGGAGCCTTGGGAGGGCGGCCAGCTGCTCGTTACCTTCTTGTGGCGCGACCAAGGCAACCACAATGTGCGGCTGTTTGGCAGCCCCAGCGGTGACCACAACCCGCTGCGCAAGCTGGGTGGCAGTGATGTGTGGTGGACCAGCGTGGTCATGGACCCACGCGCGCGGTTGAGCTATGCCTTGGCGCCCGATGTGCCCAAGGTGGCGAATGCCGCCCAGCAGCGCCGCATGATTTTGGCCACGCTGCAGCGTGATCCACTCAATCCGCATACCTTCCCAGCGCAATTGGCCACGCAAGCGGTCGATAGGTTCCAAGGCCGCTCGGTGTTGCAATTGCCGCAAGCGCCCAAGCAGCCGTGGGTCCAAGCGCGCAGCGATGTGCCGCAGGGCACGCTCACGCGCCATGTGGTGCACAGCCAGATTTTGGGTAATGACCGCGATGTCTGGACCTATGTGCCTGCAGGCGCCGAGCCACAGAATCTGCTGGTGCTGTTTGACGCGCATGCCTTTGTGCACGATGTGCCCACGCCGCGCATTTTGGACAACTTGATGGCCGATGGTTTATTGCCAAACACGGCAGCGGTCATCGTGGGCAATGCCAGCCCCGAAGCGCGTGGGCAAGAGTTGCCGCCCAATCCCAAGTTTGCGCAGTTCATGGCTGAGGAGCTCATGCCTTGGGTGCGCGAGCAGGGCTTGGCGCAAATGGCGCGCCACACGGTGGTGGCAGGCAGTAGCTATGGCGGCTTGGTTTCGAGCTATCTGGGCCTGATGCACCCAGAGCTATTTGGCAATGTGCTGAGCATGTCGGGCTCGTACTGGTGGGCACCGCAAGGCGAGCCAGCGGGATGGATGCAACGCGCGTGGCAGAACTTGCCGTCGCCCATGCCCCATGTGCGTTTTTACATCGACGCCGGCCGGTTTGAAACTGGCCGCGGCGGGCGCAATGGCATTTTGGAAACTTCACGCGAATTGGGCGACGTGTTGCGCGCGCACGGCTTGTCTGTGACGCAGCGCGAGTGGATTTCAGGCCACGACTATGTGCAGTGGCAGGCATCGCTGGGCTGTGGATTGGTGGCGTTATTGGCTCCGCAGAAGATGGCCGATGCACGCATGCAAGTCTGCAATGGGGTTCAGAAATAAGAGCTTGTTGCGCTGACAGATAAAAGATTTCAGATAAAAAAGTATCTGAAATCCTTTTTAATACAGCGTAGGCAGCTACTTTTATTGAATGCGATCGGTGGCAGGCGCTGGTAGCGGGCTGTGTGCGCGCACATAGGCTTCCAGCGCGTCGATATCGAGCGGGCCTTGCGTGCGATCAGTGCCTTGGCTGAAGACGCTGTAGCGATCACCATTGTCGGCCAAAAAGCTGCTGACCACCACGCGGTAGTTGGCCTGCATATCCAGCGGCTGGCCGCGCAGCGTGAGGTCTTTGACTTGCTCGTTCACGGGGGCATGGGCGTCATGGCGCCAGCGCAAGTCTGCATTGGGTGAGAGCACACGGCGGCGGCCAGAACTGGACAGCGGCACGGCGTAGGTGTCTTCCAGCAGTTCCTTGATCTGTGCGCCGGTCAGCGTCATGCCAATCAAGGCATTGCCAAAGGGTTGGATGGCGTAGAGCTGGTCAAAGCGCACATGGCCATCGGCATCAGGCTGCAGCGCTGCGCGAATGCCGCCGCTGTGCATGAATGAAATATCCGCGCCGCCCAGCTTAGGGTCTTGCATGGCCCAGACCTGTGCGTCCGATATCAGGTTGCCCAAGGCAATTTCGCCGGACGCGACGGGCAGATTGGACAGCGGCATATTGCCCGGCGAGATGATGCGGCCCACCACTTTTTGCGCTTCGTGCGCAATCACGCTGCGGTAGCGCTCCACAATGCGTTGCACCTCAGGATGCGCATGGGTGTGCTCAACCACGAAGGGCGAAGGTGTTGTCGCTGCTTGTGCGTTGGCAGGTATGGCCAGGGTGCGAGCACTGCGGCTGTGCAGCTGGCGCAGCTGCGGGTCCCAGCGCAGTTGAATGTCCGTCAGCTGCGTGCCATGCAGGCCTGCACTGGTGAGCAGAAATGGGTGCTGTGGATTGACCGTGGCGTAGTCGCACACATAGGTCTGGTGCGTGTGGCCGGACACCACCACGCTGATGCGAGGGTCCAGTTTTTCCAGAATCGGCACGATGGAGCCACTCAGGCCCTCGCAGCCTTGCTCAAATGGTGAGACATCGGTTTGGCCACCTTCGTGCAGCAGCACGGTGATGATGTCAGCACCCTGCGCCAGCAGCTGGGGCACCAAAGCATTGGCGGTCTGCACTTCATCGTCAAAACGCAGACCCTGGATGGCGGTCGCCATCACCAGCTTGGGCGTGTCTTTGAGCGTCATGCCAATAAAGCCCACCGTCACTTGCTGGCCGTTGTGCTCAAAGGTTTTCAGGCCGGTAGCTGGCAGCAGGTTGCGGCCATCCTGGCTGAACACATTGGCGGCCAGCATGGGGAACTGCGCACCCGCAAAGCTGGGGTTGACTTGGCAAGGTGTGCGCTGGGTATAGGTCTCGCAGCCGCCTTGTGCCAGGCGCAGCAGCTCTTGCCAACCGCGGTCAAACTCATGGTTGCCAACGGCTGCAAAGTCCACTTGCATGGCATTGGCAGCTTCAATCGTGGGTTCGTCCAGAAAGAAGGACGACAGCAGCGGCGAAGAACCCACCATATCCCCCGCGCTTACCACGGCATGATGCGGGTAGCGCTGGCGCAACTGCTGCACCGTGCCTGCCAGCCATGGCATGCCACCCAGCGCGATCTTTTGCGTGCTGCCTGCGTGCGTAGGCACATCCGCTTGTACGCCGGGCGCATCCAAGTGGCCATGCAAGTCATTGAATGCCAGCAAGTGGATGTCGATGAGCTGTGCATTGGAAGCGTCTGGCGCGTGATGGTGACCACCGCCGCAACTGGCCAGCAACCATGCAGAGATTACGCACAGGCTGGTGCGTGCCACAGAGAGCGAAGAGGAAAGCATGGCGCATTGTGATCAATGCAGGAGCACTTGCGCAATCACCAAAAAAGGGAGCACGCAAGTGCTCCCTGTGTGTGCCATGCAGCCCAGCGCTTAGCGGCGGCGCTCCAGGATCATCGAGTCGCCATAGCTGAAGAAGCGGTACTCATTCTGGATGGCGTGCTGGTAGGTGTCCATGATGTGCTTGTAGCCCGCAAAGGCGCTCACCAGCATCATCAGCGTGCTCTTGGGCAGGTGGAAGTTGGTGATCAGGCAGTCCACCACGCGGAACTCAAAACCAGGGGTGATGAAGATGTTGGTGTCGCCCGAAATCTGCCCTGTGCGTGCCCAGGATTCCAGTGTGCGCACGCTGGTCGTACCCACGGCAATGATGCGGCCACGGCGCTGGCGGCAGCGCTCCAAGGCTGCCAGCGTTTCCAGCGGAATGTTGTACCACTCGCTGTGCATCTGGTGCTCGGCAATGTTTTCCACCTTCACAGGCTGGAAAGTGCCTGCGCCCACGTGCAGGGTCACGGCTGCAGTTTCCACGCCTTTTTCCTTGAGGGCGGCCAGCACCTGTTCGTCAAAGTGCAGCGCAGCCGTAGGCGCGGCCACGGCGCCTGGGTGGCTGGCGAACACGGTCTGGTAGCGCTCGGAATCTTCTTCCTCGTCCGGGTCTTCTTCGGCGTTCTGGTTGCGCTCGATATAGGGTGGCAGGGGCAGGTGGCCAAACTGGTCCATCAGCTCCCAGGGCGACTCGTTGTTGGCGCCCTGCAGCGCAAAGCGGAACAGCGGACCGCTTTCATCGGGCCAGCGGCCCAGCAGTACAGCGTCAAAGCCGCCGTTTTTCACGCCGCCGCACAGATGAATGCGTGCACCGGGCAAAGGCTTTTTGCTGACCTTCATGTGGGCCACGACTTCATTGCCCTGCAGCACGCGCTCGATCAGCAGTTCCAGCTTGCCGCCGCTGGCTTTCTCGCCAAAGATACGGGCCTTGACCACCTTGGTGTCGTTGAAGATGAGCAGGTCGCCTTCATGCAGCAGATCGGGCAGATCCTTGAAGACGCGGTCCACCAGTTCCGGGGCGCGCGCGTCGAGCAGACGCGAGGCACTGCGTTCAGCAGCAGGGTGTTGGGCAATCAGGTGCTCGGGGAGCACAAAGTCAAAATCGCTGAGGGTATGAGGAGCGCGGTGGCTAGAAGACATGAGAGTTCTTGAGGGCCTGACAAGCCCGTCCCAAGGAAAAATCAAAGCGCGCATTCTCGCAAATCTGCGCCGTGGTGATGGCGTCATGGTCTGCAATATCCATGCGCAGCCAATGCCTGCACGCAGGGCCCATGTTCTGTGCATATGGCCTATGGAAGCACGATGGGGCGTGTTAGCCTTTGGTGCTTACTTCTGTGCTTTGCCTACGCTTTCAGATTCATGCCTTCCTCTTCTTCTACGCCTGCCAAGAAAACGGCACCCAGCCCGGCGCAGCAGGCCATGCAAAAACTGGGGCTGGTGCGCGATATCGACCTCGTGCTGCACCTGCCCCTGCGTTACGAAGATGAAACCCGGATCACCCTGCTGCGCAATGCACGCGATGGCGACACGGTGCAGATTGAAGCCACGGTCACCCACTGCGAAGTGCAGCTGCGCCCGCGCCGCATGCTCAAAGTCACGGTGGATGACGGCACAGGCACTTGCGTGCTGACCTTTTTCAGCTTCTACCCCTCGCAGCAAAAAAGCATGGCCGTGGGTACGACGCTGCGCATTCGTGGCGAGGTCAAAGGGGGCTTCTGGGGCAGACAGATGATGCACCCCGTGGTCAAGACCGCAGGAGGCGATCTGCCCCAGGCACTCACGCCCGTCTACCCCGCTACGGCAGGCTTGCCGCAGGCCTATCTGCGGCGCGCCATTGCCAGCGCCATGCAGCGCGTGCAGCTGCCGGAGACCCTGCCGCCCGATGCACAGCCGCCGATTGAAAACTATTGGGGTGAAAATGGCCTCCAGCCCTTGATGGGGCTGCGCGAGGCGCTTCAATTTCTGCACCACCCCACGCCCGATGTGGCACTGGCTACGCTGGAAGATCACACCCACCCCGCGTGGCAGCGCCTGAAGGCGGAAGAGCTGCTGGCCCAGCAGCTGTCGCAATACCAGGCACGGCAGGAGCGTGCCGCGCTCAAGGCCCCCGTGCTGCAGGTGCCCCAGCCCGCAGCGGGCACGCTGACACTGGTGGAGCAGTTTCTGCAGCAGCTGCCGTTTGGCCTGACGGGTGCGCAGCAGCGTGTGTGCCGGGAGATTGCACAGGACCTGGCACGGCCTATTCCCATGCACCGCCTGCTGCAGGGTGATGTGGGCTCGGGCAAGACCGTGGTGGCGGCCATGTCGGCCATGGTGTGTATTGCGGCCGGCTGGCAGTGCGCGCTGATGGCTCCCACGGAAATTCTGGCGGAGCAGCACTTTGCCAAGCTCGTGGGCTGGCTGGAGCCACTGCTGGCGCCGATTGGCAAAAAGGTCGCCTGGCTGTCGGGTGCGCAGAAGAAAAAAGAACGCACGGCCATGCTGGAGCTGGTGGCCAGTGGCGAGGCTGCGCTGGTGGTCGGCACGCATGCCGTGATTCAGGAGCAGGTGCAGTTCCACAACCTGGCCTTGGCGGTGATTGACGAGCAGCACCGCTTTGGCGTGGCGCAGCGCCTGGCCTTGCGCCAGAAGCTCGCCCACCAGGGGCTGGAGCCGCACATGCTGATGATGAGTGCCACGCCCATTCCACGCACACTGGCCATGAGCTATTACGCGGACCTGGACGTCTCCGTGATCGACGAGCTGCCACCGGGGCGCACGCCCATCGTGACCAAGGTGATTTCCGACAGCCGCAAGGACGAAGTCATCGCCCGCATTGGCGCGCAGATTGCACAGGGGCGGCAGGTCTACTGGGTCTGCCCCTTGATTGAAGAGAGCGAGGCGCTGGACCTGTCCAATGCCACGGCCACACACGTGGAGCTGAGCGAGGCACTGCCTGGCGTCATGGTGGGACTGCTGCACTCACGCATGCCGCAGGCTGAGAAGAAAGCGGTGATGGAGCTGTTCACGTCCGGAAAGATGGGCGTGCTGGTGTCCACCACGGTGATTGAGGTGGGGGTGGATGTGCCCAATGCCTCGCTGATGGTGATTGAGCATGCCGAGCGCTTTGGCCTGTCCCAGCTGCACCAGCTGCGCGGCCGTGTGGGGCGTGGCGCGGCAGCGTCGGCCTGCGTGCTGCTGTACTCCGTGGGGGACAACGGCAAGCTGTCTGAAACGGGCAAGGAACGCCTGCGTGCCATGGCCGAGACCAATGATGGCTTTGAGATTGCGCGGCGCGACCTGGAAATCCGTGGCCCCGGTGAATTTCTGGGGGCACGCCAGTCGGGCGATGCGCTGCTGCGTTTTGCCGACCTGGACAAGGACGTGGCGCTGCTGGAATGGGCGCGTGAGCTGGCACCGCGCATGCTCAGTCAGTACCCGCATCTGGCGCAGGCGCATATCCAGCGTTGGTTGGGCGCCAAATCTGAGTTCCTGAAGGCGTAGGACAAGACCAAAATGCGTCTGGATATTGGTTACAAAGCGCATGCATGCGCTGACATGAATGCACAATAGGTGATTGATTCTTCACCTCGATAGGCAATCTCAAAAGCTTATGACGCTTACAGAACTCAAATACATCGTGGCCGTTGCGCGCGAAAAGCACTTTGGACGCGCCGCAGACGCGTGCTACGTGTCACAGCCTACGCTGTCGGTGGCGATCAAGAAGCTGGAAGAGGAGCTGGACGTCAAGATTTTTGAGCGCAGCGCCGGTGAAGTTTCGGTGACCCCGCTGGGTGAAGCCATCGTGCGTCAGGCACAGAGCGTGCTGGAGCAGGCGGCAGAGATCAAGGAAATTGCCAAGCGTGGCAAAGACCCGCTGTCTGGCGCGCTGACGCTGGGCGTGATCTACACCATCGGCCCCTATCTGCTGCCTGAGCTGGTGCGCAACTCCATCAAGATGACGCCGCAGATGCCGCTGATGCTGCAGGAGAACTTCACCGTCAAGCTGCTGGAGATGCTGCGCACCGGTGAAATTGACTGCGCCATCGTGGCTGAGCCTTTTCCTGAAACCGGTCTGGCCATGGCGCCGCTGTATGACGAGCCTTTCATGGCTGCCGTGCCCAGCAACCACCCGCTGGCGCAGCAGGATGCCGTCACCACCACCGATCTGAAGAACGAGACCATGCTGCTGCTGGGCTCGGGCCACTGCTTTCGCGACCATGTGCTGGAAGTCTGCCCTGAGTTCGCACGCTACGCCAGCAATGCCGAAGGCATTCGCCGCACCTTTGAAGGCTCTTCGCTGGAGACCATCAAGCACATGGTGGCCGCCGGCATGGGCGTGACGCTGGTGCCCCGCCTGTCCGTGCCCAAGGAAGCGCTGGAGTCACCACGCCGCCGTGCCACCGATGCTCCACACATCCGCTATCTGCCCATTCATAACGAAGACGGGCACGAACCTCCATCGCGCCGTGTGGTGCTGGTGTGGCGACGCAGCTTTACGCGCTACGAGGCGATTGCAGCGCTGCGCAATGCGGTCTATGCCTGCGAACTGTCAGGCGCCAAGCTGCTGACCTGAGCCAGGGCTCGGCTCATTGCAAACTGTGAATGCCACCCCATGTACAGGGTTGAGCTACAGTAGAAAACATCTTCCATCTGACGCAGTGGCATGCTGCTGCGCCGGGCTACATGATTGAGGAGTACATCATGGCAAAAGAAACCAAGAAGCAAACCACCAAGGCTGTTGCAGCCCCTGAGGCCAAGGCCACCAAGGGCATGCCCATCAAGATTGGCATCAGCACCAAGGACCGTGAAGAAATCGCCGGCGGCCTGTCGCGCCTGCTGGCTGATACCTACACCCTGTACCTGACCACGCACAACTTCCACTGGAATGTGACGGGGCCCATGTTCAACACGCTGCACACGATGTTCATGCAGCAGTACACCGAGCTGTGGAACGCTGTGGACCCCATCGCCGAGCGCATCCGCTCGCTGGGCCACTATGCACCAGGCTCCTACGCACAGTTTGGCAAGCTGACCAGCCTGCCGGATGTGCCTGTCACACCACCCAAGGCCAGCGAGATGATTCGCACCCTGGTCGAAGGCAACGAAGCTGTAGCCCGCACGGCACGCGAACTGTTCCCGCTGGCAGACAAGGCCAATGATGAGCCTACGGCTGACCTGCTGACACAGCGCCTGACCGTGCACGAGCAAAACGCATGGATGCTGCGCTCGCTGCTGGAAGAGTAAGCATGTGGTCGACACACTGCCACGCATGATGCAGTGGATTGACCAGGCAGCAGCACCGTTACTGGCGCTGCTGCTGATAGCCGCCGCTGGCGGCTTTTTTTTGCATGAACGCTGGCGCCTGCCAGTGCGGGACATGCACGCACAGCGCACGCTGCGTGCGGCGTATGGCTGGTGCGCGCTGGGCCTGCTGGCGGCACTGCCGCTGGCATGGATGGTCTGGAATATGGCGCAGGGCGGTGGCACGGCCTCCTGTGCGGGCTGTGTGGACTGGCTGTCCATCGATGGTCGCGTGGCCGCCTGGGTGCAGGCGCAGGAAGGTGCACCCTGGCTGGGTGTCGTCAAGCTGCTGACACAGCTTGGCCACATCGTCTGGATGGCCGCACTGGGCGCCATGGCCAGCTTCTGGCTGTTGTGGCGCAGGGCATGGCTGCAACTGGGGGCATGGGTGGTTGGTGTGGCCGGTGTGGGTCTGTGCGTGCGTCTGATCAAGCACAGCGTGGGCCGCGAGCGCCCCGAAGTGCGCTGGGTGCTGGAGCAGGGCTACAGTTTCCCCAGCGGGCACAGTGCCGGTACGCTGGTGTGCTATGGCCTGCTGGCCTGGCTGTGGCTGAGCATGTCCCGCCATGCACCGCCCCGGGGCGTGGTGCCACTGACCGTGGCCGTGGTGCTATCGGTCGGCATGAGCCGCGTGGTGCTGGGTGCCCACTATGTGAGTGATGTGCTGGCAGGCTGGCTGCTGGGGCTGGCATGGCTGTCGCTGGTGATTGCCGCCGCAGACATGGCGCGCCATGTGGCTGCGCATCGCCGCCAGGCTGGTTAGAGTATGGCGACTCCCCAATTTGTGAACCGAGGTGTATGACTTCTCCAAGCTCTCCTGAGGTGCAGCGCAGCAAGCTGTCGCTGTATCTGGATTTGATTCGCTTCAACCGCCCGGCTGGCTGGCTGGTGCTGATATGGCCTACCTTGGCGGCCCTATGGATTGCGGCCGATGGCTTTCCGGGCTGGCACCTGCTGCTGGTGTTTGCGCTGGGCACGGTGCTGATGCGCAGTGCAGGCTGCACCATCAATGACATTGCCGACCGCGACTTTGACAAGCACGTCAAGCGCACCACGCAGCGCCCCATTACCAGCGGGCAGGTCAGCGTCAAGGAAGCGGCCATGGTGGGCCTGGTGCTCACGCTGGTGTCTTTCTTTCTGGTGCTTTCCACGCGCTGGGAGGCTGTGGCCTGGTCTGTGCCAGCGGTGCTGTTCACGATGCTTTACCCGTTTACCAAGCGTTTTTTTGCCATGCCGCAGGCCTTTTTAGGCATTGCGTTCAACTTCGGCATACTGATTGCCTTTGCGGCGGTGGTGGGTACGGTGGGCACTACGGCCTGGGTGCTGTGGTTGGCCAATATGTGCCTGGTGCTGGCCTATGACACCGAATACGCCATGGTGGACCGCGATGACGACCTGAAAATCGGCATCAAGACCTCGGCCATTACGCTGGGGCGCTTTGATGTGTTGGGGGTCATGGGCTTTTTTGTGCTGTGCCTGGGGCTGACCATCTGGGCGGTGCTGCCCTATGGTCTGGGCTGGCCGTTCTGGCTGGGCATGGCTGTGGCCGCGGCGCAGGTGATCTGGCATTTCACGTTGATCCGAAACCGTTCACGCGAAGGCTGCTTTGTGGCGTTCAGCAAGAGCCACTACATTGGCATGGCCATTTTTGCGGGCGTGGCGCTGGGTTTTGCGCTGCGTTAAGCCTCGTCAGACCTTGTGAGGCCGTGCGGAGGGCATGTCATCTGCGCGCGGCTTGACTTAGATCCAGAAGCGTGTCGCTTTTTGTCACGAATGCGGCATTTTCTGGCAGTTGTGCAGGCATGCTGTATGCACACTGTTCAAGTTGTGGGGCTGCTAGCCCTTTCGCCGGATTGCAATCAAGGAACTTGCCATGGACCAAAACGTTGTCGTACTGAGCTTTGCCGAAGAAAGCCGCGCCTTTGAGGCGCTGTCACTCCTGAAGAATGCCGTGGGCCCGCAGCTGAAGCTGCACAACGCTGTGGTGGTGCAGCGCGATGCGCAGGGCATGCTGAACATTCAGGACCAGGCCTCGGATGGTGCCGTAGCCCGTGTGGCCCTGAACGGCACGCTGATTGGTGCCCTGGTGGGCATGCTGGCAGGCCCGCTGGGTATTTTGCTGGGCGGCGTGTATGGCGCGGTGTTTGGTGACGCCGTGGCGCTGGACCGTGCGGAAGACCGCGCCAGCGTGGTGGATCAGATTGGCACCGTGATTCCTCAGGGCAGCACCGCCCTGATTGCCCAGGTGGATGAAGCCGATGTGGCAGCGGTGGATGCCATTGCCAAACAGCTGGAAGCCACTTTGCTGCGCCGTCCGCTGGAGGCTGTGCAGGCGGAAGTGCGTGCACAAAAAGAAGCCCATGACGTTGCGGCCCAGGCCGCCGTGCGTGCGCTGCGACTGCAGCATCTGGACAAGTGGGAGCACAAGGTGGAGGACTGGAAAAACGAGGTCAAGGCCTCTGCCGCACACCTGAAAGCGCGCATCAGCAGCAAGTCGTAAAACGCCGCTGCCATGCATGCAACAAGGGGCCCTCGTGGCCCCTTGGTTTTGGTGGTGCAGTGCGGCTTATTTGCCAAATTCTGCGGCCAGCTCCTTGGCTCGGGTCTCGGCCTTGCGCATGGCAGCGATAAAGTGCTCGGGAACCTGATTCGCCTGCATGTGGGTGAGGGCTGCATAGGTGGTGCCGCCTTTGCTGGTGACGCGCTCGCGCAGCACGGAGGCGGGCTCCTCCGAACGTGCAGCCAGTTCCGATGCGCCCTGAAAGGTCGCTACCGCCAGCTGGTAGGCCTGCTCGGCGCTCAGGCCCATGTCCACACCCGCCTGGGTCATGGCTTCCAGGAACAGAAAGACATAGGCGGGGCCGGAGCCAGACAGGGCTGTGACGGCATCCAGCTTGTCTTCCGCATCCACCCACACAAACTGACCGGTGGTGCCGATGACGCGCTCGATCAGCGCCTTGCCTTCGGCGTTCACTTCTGCGCGTGCAAACAGGCCCGTCATGCCCTTGCCCACCAGGGCAGGGGTGTTGGGCATGGCGCGCACGATGCGGCCCGAGCCCAGCCACAGGGCAATGCTGTCGGTGGTAATGCCAGCGGCCACGCTCAGGTGCAGGGCATTGGTGGTGTAGGCCGCTACGGGCGCTGCCGCGTCCTTGAAGGTCTGGGGCTTGACGGCCCAGACCACCAGATCCACGCCAGCCAGCGCATCGCTGGCAGCGGGCAGGGCATCAATGCCGAACTTGGCCTTCAGCGCAGTGCGCGCGGCTTCAAAAGGTTCGACCACGGTGATCTGCGCCGCAGGCAGGCCGCGTGCAATCAGCCCGCCGATGATGGCGCTGGCCATATTGCCGCCGCCGATAAAGGCAATCCGTGTAGAAGATGTCTGGCTCATATCAGTGCTTTCTAAAAAACAAGAGCTGCCAGTGCCTGTATTGCTTGGTTTTCAAATACTTTTTGCTTTGAAAAGTCCATTGCGTCAGCGCTAGCAGCTCTTTTTTGTGTAGTGGTTACAGGGCTTACTGGGCAGTGGTCTGGCGCACGGCGCGCTCCCAGCGTGCCATCAGCTCATCGGCGCGGGCCTTGTCCATGGTGGGTACAAAGCGGCGCTCGGCCTTCCACAGCTGCGAGAGTTCTTCCGTGCTCTGGTACACATTCGACGATAAACCCGCCAGATAGGCCGCGCCCAGGGCCGTGGTTTCCACGCAGGCGGGGCGCACCACGGGAATGCCCAGCAGATCGGCCTGGAACTGCATCAGCAAGTTGTTCACACAGGCCCCGCCGTCCACACGCAGCTCACTCACGGCTGCGCCGCCGTTGGCCACGGCATCGCGGCTCATGGCCAGCAGCAGGGCAGCGCTCTGGTAGGCAATAGATTCCAGCGCAGCGCGGGCAATGTGGGCCAGCGTGGTGCCGCGTGTCAGGCCCGTGATGGAGCCGCGTGCATCGGCATCCCAGTAGGGCGCGCCCAGGCCGGTAAAGGCGGGCACCAGCATGACGCCGCCGGAGTCGGGCACGCTTTCCGCCAGCTGCTGCACCTGGCCGCTGTGCTCAATGGCGCGCAGCCCGTCGCGCAGCCACTGCACGACGGCACCGCCCACAAACACGCTGCCTTCCAGCGCAAACTGGGGCGTGCCGCTGGGCTGGGCGGCACTGGTGGTCAGCAGGCCGTTGGCTGAGGGCTGGAACTGCTGGCCCGTGTGCATCAGCATGAAGCAGCCCGTGCCGTAGGTGTTCTTGGCCATGCCGGCGCTGAAGCAGGCCTGACCGAACAGCGCACTTTGCTGGTCGCCCGCCACACCGCCAATGTGGATGGCGCCGCCCAGCACGTCTTCTGCCGTGTGGCCGTAGTCGGCAGCGGAGGGCAGCACTTCAGGCATCAGGCTGGCGGGAATGTCCAGCAGGGCCAGCAGGTCGGCATCCCACTGGTTGGTGTGCACGTTAAACAGCATGGTGCGGCTGGCGTTGGACACATCGGTCACATGGCGCTTGCCGCCGGTGAGCTGCCAGATCAGCCAGCTGTCCACCGTGCCAAAGGCCAGCTCGCCGCGCTCGGCCGCAGCGCGGGCGCCGGGGCTGTGGTCCAGCAGCCACTTGAGCTTGGTGCCGGAGAAGTAGGCATCAATGCGCAGGCCGGTCTTTTGCAGGATGGCGTCGCTGTGTCCGGCTTCGCGCAGCTGCTGGCAGGTGGGCTCGGCGCGGCGGTCCTGCCAGACGATGCCGTGGTGAATCGGCGTGCCGGTGGCGCGGTTCCAGACGATGGTGGTTTCACGCTGGTTGGTAATGCCTACGGAGCGGATATCGCTGGCCTTCAGGCCAGCCTTGGTCAGCGCTTCACGGGCGGTGCTCAGCTGTGTGCGCCAGATCTCGCGCGGATCATGCTCCACCCAGCCGGGGCGGGGGTAGATCTGCGGGAGTTCCTGCTGTGCCGAGGCCACGATGCGGCCCTGTGCGTCAAACACAATGGAGCGGGAGCTGGAAGTGCCTTGGTCCAAGGCGAGCAAATAGGTGGTCATAAGCAGTAGGTGCAAGTCACAGGGGCAGCACAAAGCGCGCCGCTTGCGGCTGCTCCTGCCAGCCCTGCCGGGCATAAAAACCCCGGAGGTAGGAATCTCGGTCTCGATTGTTCACCAGCCAGATGCGGCTGCAGCCCTTCTCGCGTGCAGCAGCCACGGCCTGATCCAGCAGTTTGGCGCCCACCCCCATGCCGCGTGCCGATGCATGCACAAACAGCTCGCTCACATAGGCGTCCATGCGCTGCAGGATGGCCGTAGGCAGCCAGTGGGTGGCGCAGTAGCCGAGCACCTGGCCTTGTGCGTCCACAGCCAGCAGCTGCAGCTGGCGCTCACAAGGCTTCAGCAGCGGGGCGATGGCTGCGGCATGGTCTTCGGGGCAGCCAGTCTCAAAACTGGCAAACCAGCCAATGCTTTGCAGCAGCCGGGCCAGGGCGGGTGCATCCTCAGGCTGGGCTGTGCGGATGGTAAAGCTGCTCATTGCGCCACCACGCACTGCACTTCGGCATCTTCCAGCAGCCGGTCAAAAGGCTTGGGCGGCGGGGTATCGGTAAACAACCGGTCAATCTGGCTCAGGCTGGCGAGTTCCACCATGGCCTGGCGGTGGAATTTGCTGTGGTCGGCAGCCAGCCACACTTCGCGCGACTGCTCGATGATGGTCTGGGCCACTTTCACCTCGCGCAGGTCGTAGTCGCGCAGCGTGCCGTCGGCTTCAATGGCAGAAATGCCAATCAGGGCAATGTCCACCTTGAACTGGCGCATGAAGTCCACGGCCGTCTCGCCGATGATGCCGCGGTCACGTGTGCGCACCACACCGCCAGCGACGATGACTTCACACTCGGCATTGCTGCTCAGAATGGCTGCCACGTTCAGGTTGTTGGTAATCACGCGCAGGCCGCGGTGGTGCAGCAGGGCTTTGGCAATGGCTTCGGTGGTGGTGCCGATGTTCAGAATCAGTGAACAGCCATTGGGTACCGCCTGAGCCACGGCCTTGGCAATGCGTGCCTTGCCTTCGGCATTGAGCGTTTCACGGCGCGTGTGCGCGAGATTTTCTACCGTGGCACTGGGCACGCGCACACCACCGTGAAAGCGCACCAGCAGGCCCGAGGCCGCGAGCTTTTGCACGTCACGGCGCACGGTCTGCAGCGTCACGCCCAGCGTTTCCGCCAGTTGTTCCACCGTGGCAGATTGTTGGTTACGGACTTCTTCCAGCAGCCGCAGCTGGCGGGGATTGTTATTGCTGATCACGGTAGAACAAAGATGAACGAAAAAGCGACGTTGCGATCGTAAAACCGAACATGAAACGCCGGAAATCGAAAAAAACCAATCACAAACGAACAGAAAGCATGACAATATGGCATGAATGCACAGTATCGGTGTGTGGCTGACGCTGGTACGGCCGTTTTTTTGATTACCCTTCAGCCCCTTTGCCCAGTTTTGTAGCGCCATGACGATTGCTTCTACGCCCCTGACCACTGACCGTGCCGAGCTGCTGGCACGCTTGGCTCAGCCAGAAACCTACGATTTGCTGATTATTGGCGGCGGTGCCACCGGTCTGGGTACTGCAGTAGATGCCGTGGCGCGAGGCTTCAAGGTCTGTCTGCTGGAGTCGCACGACTTTGCCAAGGGTACATCCTCGCGTGCCACCAAACTGGTGCATGGCGGCGTGCGCTATCTGGCACAGGGCAATATCTCGCTGGTGCGCGAAGCGCTGCACGAGCGCACCACGCTGCTGAACAATGCGCCCCACCTGGCGCAACCTCTGCCATTCGTTATGCCCTCGTACAGGCTGCTGGACACGCCCTTCTACGGCGCCGGTCTGAAGATGTATGACGCGCTGGCAGGCAAGGATGGGTTGGGACGCACCGAATTTCTGAGCAAGGACAAGACCCTGCGCCTGCTGCCCACCGTGCGTACCGACCACCTCAAGGGTGGCGTGAAGTACTGGGACGGTCAGTTCGACGATGCACGCCTGGCGCTGGCGCTGGCCCGTACGGCCGCCGCCAAGGGCGCTCTGCTGGTGAACTACTGCCCCGCCAAGGAGTTGCTGCACACGGATGGCAAGGTGTCGGGCGTGGTCTGTGAAGACGCAGAAACCGGCACTCGCTACGAAGTGCATGCCAAGTGTGTGGTCAACGCAACAGGCCCCTGGGTGGACCTGTTCCGTCAGCAGGACGCCGAAATGCTGGGCAAGCCCGTCAAGCCCATGGTCGCGCCCAGCCAGGGCGTGCACGTGGTGGTGGACCGCGAATTCCTGCCGACCGACCACGCCCTGCTGGTGCCCAAGACCGCCGATGGCCGCGTGCTGTTTGCCGTGCCATGGCTGGGCAAGGTCATTCTGGGCACGACCGACACCCCCCGCCACGACCTGGCGCGTGAGCCCGAAGCCTTCGAGCAGGAAATCGAATTCATCCTCAAGGAAGCAGGTAACTACCTGTGCCGCCGTCCGACCCGCGCCGATGTGCGCAGCATCTGGGTGGGTATGCGTCCGCTGGTCAAGCCACAGGACGATGATGGCGAGAACACCAAGAAGATCAGCCGCGAGCACACGGTGATGACCAGCAAGTCCGGCCTCGTCACCGTGACCGGCGGCAAGTGGACCACCTACCGCGCCATGGCCGAAGACGTGCTCAAGGAATGCTTTGAGCAAAAGCTCCTGCCCGCACGTGCCGGTGGCGTTACCGTCAAGATGCCGCTGGTGGGTGCACCCCAACCAGCGCAGGTCAAGCACCGCATGAATGCGGCCCAGGGTGAGCACATCTACGGCACAGAGGCCGAAGCCGTGCGCGTACTCAAGGGTGCAGACCAGTGGCTGGTCGATGGTCTGTCAGAGGCCATGGTCCGCTTTGCGGCGCGCTACGAATACGCCCGCACCGTGGAAGACGTGCTGGCCCGCCGCTGCCGCCTGCTGTTCCTGGATGCGCGCCAGGCCGCTGCCGTAGCGCCGCGCGTGGCCGACATTCTGGCTCAGGAGCTGCCCGGTGCTGATGTCAAGCTGGCGGACTTTTTGGCCCTGGCACAACAATACACCCTGTCGCCCAAGAAGTAATTTGGGCACGGAAGTTGCATGATGAAGCGCTGGATAGCTCCTGAAAAAGAAGCTGCCAGCGCTTTATTTTTGTGGATTTCAGATAAAAACTTATTTGAAATCAATATCTAGCAAGCGCTATTAGCTATCCTTTTTGTAAGCACTTAAGACGGAATGGCATTCCCTGTGGATGCTGCGGTTTTCATGGTCTAAGCGGTTGACATGCAAGGAATTTCTTGCGACAATTGCCTGCTTCACGTATTAAAGCGTGAAAGTTTCTGCCCAGCGGGAAGCCTTTCGGAATGGTCCGGGAGGTGGACGACGGGCCCAAGACTGACCGGCTGTCTTAAGTCAGCCCTTGAGAAGTTCTCTGGGGCTGTCCGGGTCTGCTGGAGCAAGTTGGGAATATTGAAATGATCCAAACAGAATCTCGTTTAGAGGTTGCCGACAACACGGGCGCGAAGTCTGTTCAGTGCATTAAGGTACTGGGCGGTTCTCATCGTCGCTACGCGAGCGTTGGTGACATCATCAAAGTGAGCATCAAAGAGGCGGCCCCCCGTGGTCGCGTCAAGAAGGGCGATGTTTACAGTGCTGTGGTGGTTCGCACTGCCAAGGGTATCCGTCGTGCAGACGGCTCCCTGGTAAAGTTCGACACCAACGCCGCTGTGCTGCTCAACGCCAAGCTCGAGCCTATCGGCACACGTATTTTTGGCCCTGTGACACGTGAACTGCGTACTGAAAAGTTCATGAAGATCGTGTCCCTGGCACCTGAAGTTATCTAAAGGAAGCGCAATGAACAAGATTCGCAAGGGCGACGAAGTCATCGTGCTGACTGGCCGTGACAAGGGTAAGCGTGGCATCGTTACTGCGCGTAAGGATGACTCTCACCTGGTGATCGAAGGTATCAACCTGGTGAAGAAGCACGTGAAGCCAAACCCCATGAAGGGCACCACTGGCGGCATCGTGGAAAAGGCTATGCCTATCCACCAATCCAACGTGGCTATCTTCAACGCAGCGACAGGCAAGGCCGATCGCGTGGGCATCAAGGTGAACGCCGACGGCACACGTGTTCGCGTGTTCAAGTCCAATGGCGCTGAAATCAAGGCCGCCTAAGGAGTAACACATGGCACGACTGCAAAAACTCTATCGCGAAAAGATCGCGGCTGAACTGAAAGAAAAGTTCGGCTACCAATCCGTCATGGAAGTGCCCCGTCTGACCAAGATCACCCTGAACATGGGTGTGGGTGAGGCAGTGGCCGACAAGAAGGTGTTGGACAACGCTGTGGCTGACCTGACCAAGATTGCTGGTCAAAAGCCCGTGGTGACCAAGGCCAAGAAGGCTATCGCTGGTTTCAAGATCCGCGAAGGCCAGGCTATCGGTTGCATGGTGACCCTGCGCGGTGTTCGCATGTACGAATTCCTGGACCGCTTCGTGACGATCGCTCTGCCTCGCGTGCGTGACTTCCGTGGTATCTCTGGTCGTTCGTTCGACGGTCGCGGCAACTACAACGTTGGCGTAAAAGAACAGATCATTTTCCCCGAAATCGAATACGACAAGGTGGATGCTCTGCGTGGTCTGAATATCAGCATCACAACGACCGCCAAGACTGACGACGAGTGCAAGGCACTGCTCGCAGCGTTCAAATTCCCCTTCAAGAACTGAGGTGGCGCATGGCTAAGAAAGCTTTGATCGAGCGCGAACTGAAGCGCGAAAAGCTGGCAGCTAAGTACGCTGCCAAGTACGCAGAACTGAAGGCAATCGCCGGCGACGCAAAGCGCACCGACGAAGAACGTGATGCAGCCCGTCTGGGTCTGCAGAAGTTGCCTCGCAACGCCAACCCTACTCGCCAACGTAACCGTTGCGAAATCACTGGTCGTCCACGTGGCACATTCCGTCAATTCGGTCTGGGCCGCGCCAAGATCCGTGAACTGGCCTTTGCTGGTGACATCCCCGGTGTGACCAAGGCTAGCTGGTAAGCAAGCAGGAGAGATACAAGATGAGCATGAGTGATCCTATCGCCGACTTGCTGACCCGTATTCGCAACGCCCAACTGGTGTCTAAGGCCACCGTGTCGGCTCCTTCCTCTAAGGTGAAGGTTGCCATCGCACAAGTGCTGAAGGACGAGGGCTATATCGACGGTTTTGAAGTCAAAACTGAAGGCGGCAAATCTGAACTCGTTATTACCCTGAAGTACTACGCCGGTCGTGGCGTGATCGAGCGCATCGAGCGTGTAAGCCGTCCTGGCCTGCGCGTGTACAAGGGCTGTAACGCAATTCCTCAAGTCCAAAACGGCTTGGGTGTGGCCATTGTTACTACACCTAAGGGTGTGATGACCGATCGCAAGGCGCGTGCTACCGGTGTTGGTGGCGAAGTGCTGTGCTATGTGGCCTAACGGACATTGAAGGAGAAATACTGAAATGTCTCGCGTAGCTAAAGCAAATGTGACCATCCCCGCTGGCGTGGATGTGTCTATCACTGCTGACTCCATCAAGGTCAAGGGCAAGGGCGGCGAACTGTCCCAAGCTCTGAACGCCCTGGTGACCATCAGCAACAACGAAGGCAAGCTGTCGTTTGCCCCCGCTAACGATTCCCGTGAAGCTGACGCTCTGGCCGGTACTTTCCGCCAGCTGGTCAACAACATGGTGAAGGGCGTGACCGAAGGCTTCGAAAAGAAGCTGAGCCTGATCGGCGTTGGTTACAAGGCCGCTGTGCAGGGCAGCAAGCTGAACCTGAATGTGGGCTTCTCGCACCCCGTGCACTTTGAAGCTCCTCAGGGCATCACCATCACTACCCCCACGCCTACTGAAGTCGTGATCAAGGGTGCTGACCGCCAAGTGGTGGGTCAGCTGGCCGCTGAGATCCGTGCCGTTCGTCCCCCAGAGCCCTACAAGGGTAAGGGCATCCGTTACTCGGATGAGAAGGTCGTGATCAAAGAGACCAAGAAGAAGTAAGGAGCTGCAATATGTTGACCAAGAAAGAGCAGCGTCTGCGTCGTGCACGCCAAACACGTATCCGCATTGCACAGCAAGGCGTGGCACGTCTGAGCGTGAACCGTACGAACCTCCACATCTACGCCAGCGTTTTCTCCGAAGACGGCACCAAGGTGCTGGCTACTGCTTCTACTGCAGAAGCCGAAGTGCGCGCACAACTGGGCGCCGCTGGCAAGGGTGGCAACGTGGCTGCAGCCGCACTGATCGGCAAGCGTATTGCTGAAAAGGCTAAGGCAGCTGGCGTTGAGAAAGTGGCTTTCGACCGCGCCGGTTTTGCATACCATGGCCGTGTGAAGGCTTTGGCAGAAGCCGCTCGTGAAGCGGGCCTGCAGTTCTAAGCGGAGCGGACAAAATGGCAAAAGTATCCCCCAAGGTGCAAGACGAAGGTCGTGACGACGGTCTGCGCGAAAAAATGATCGCGGTCAACCGCGTCACCAAGGTTGTGAAGGGTGGCCGTATCCTCGGCTTCGCTGCACTGACCGTGGTTGGCGACGGTGACGGCCGCGTTGGCATGGGTAAGGGCAAGTCCAAGGAAGTGCCTGCAGCTGTGCAAAAGGGCATGGAAGAGTCTCGCCGCAACATGATGAAGGTTTCGCTCAAGAGCGGCACCATCCACCACTCTGTGGTGGGTCACCATGGCGCTTCGCGCGTGGAACTGCACCCCGCCCCCAAGGGTACCGGTATCATCGCCGGCGGCCCAATGCGCGCTGTGTTCGAAGTGGTTGGTATTACCGACATCGTGGCCAAGAGCCATGGCTCTTCGAATCCCTACAACATGGTTCGCGCCACTTTCGACGCGCTGAAGAACGTCACTACTCCTGCAGAAGTGGCTGCTAAGCGCGGCAAGTCGGTTGAAGACCTGTTCGCCTGATCGGAGTCCAGCACATGTCTACACAACAAACCATCAAGGTTCAGCTGGTTCGTAGCCCCATCGGCACCAAAGAGTCGCACCGCGCGACTGTGCGAGGCCTGGGTCTGCGTAAGCTGAACAGCGTCAGCGAACTGCAGGACACTCCTGCAGTGCGCGGCATGATTAACAAGATCGCCTACCTGGTGAAGGTACTCTGAGAGGATTGATGATGGAACTCAATAGCATCAAGCCCGCAGAAGGCGCCAAGCACGCCAAGCGTCGCGTTGGTCGCGGTATCGGTTCCGGTCTGGGTAAGACCGCCGGTCGTGGTCACAAGGGTCAGAAGTCGCGTTCGGGTGGCTACCACAAGGTAGGCTTCGAAGGCGGTCAGATGCCTCTGCAGCGCCGTCTGCCCAAGCGTGGTTTCAAGTCTGCGTCGCTGAAGTTCAACGCTGAAGTGACTCTGAAGGCTCTGGAACAGCTGGGTCTGGCCGAAGTCGATGTTGCCGCTCTGAAGCAGGCTGGCCTGGTGCCCGCCAACGCTCAAGTGGTGAAGGTCATCAAGAATGGTGAAATCACCAAGGCTGTGAAGCTGAACGGTATCGGTGCTACTGCCGGTGCTAAGGCAGCTATCGAAGCCGCTGGTGGCAGCATCGCCTGATTAACTGAAAGAAGACATCCGTGGCTACTAGCGCAGCTCAAATTGCAAAAACCGGCAAGTTTGGTGACTTGCGTCACCGACTGGTTTTTCTGTTGCTTGCGCTGGTCGTATACCGCATCGGGGCTCATATCCCGGTGCCGGGCATCGACCCAGCGCAGCTGCAGCAGCTGTTCAATGGCCAGCAGGGCATTCTCAACCTGTTCAACATGTTCTCGGGTGGAGCGCTGGAGCGCTTCACGGTGTTTGCACTGGGGATCATGCCGTACATCTCGGCATCGATCATCATGCAACTGATGACGTATGTTGTCCCAACATTTGAGCAACTGAAGAAGGAAGGTGAAGCGGGTCGTCGCAAGATTACCCAGTTCACCCGCTATGGCACATTGGGCCTGGCAATCTTCCAGTCGTTGGGTATTGCCGTGGCTCTGGAAAGCTCTCCAGGTCTGGTGCTGGACCCAGGTTTCGGCTTCCGCATGACTGCGGTGGTGAGCCTGACCGCTGGCACTATGTTCCTGATGTGGCTGGGCGAACAGATCACTGAACGTGGTCTGGGTAACGGTATTTCCATTCTGATTTTTGCTGGTATTGCCGCAGGCTTGCCCAGCTCGATCGGTGGACTGCTGGAGCTGGTTCGCACTGGCGCCATGAGCATTCTGGTCGCGATCTTTATCGTTCTCGTTGTGGCAGCCGTGACGTACTTCGTCGTGTTTGTTGAACGAGGCCAGCGAAAGATCCTTGTCAATTACGCACGCCGCCAAGTCGGCAACAAGGTGTATGGTGGTCAGTCTTCGCACTTGCCACTGAAGCTCAACATGGCGGGTGTGATTCCTCCCATCTTTGCTTCCTCGATCATCTTGCTGCCAGCAACCGTGGTGAATTGGTTCAGTGCAGGGGAATCCATGCGCTGGCTGAAGGACATTGCATCGACACTGACTCCCGGTCAGCCGATTTATGTAATGCTCTACGCAGCCGCCATCATTTTCTTCTGTTTCTTCTATACAGCCCTCGTGTTCAACAGCCGCGAGACCGCTGATAATCTGAAGAAGAGCGGTGCTTTCATTCCCGGCATTCGTCCTGGAGACCAGACAGCACGCTACATTGACAAGATTTTGGTGCGCTTGACACTGGCTGGTGCGATCTACATCACGTTTGTCTGTCTGTTGCCCGAGTTCCTGATCCTGAAATACAACGTTCCGTTCTATTTCGGCGGTACATCACTGCTGATTATTGTGGTGGTGACCATGGACTTCATGGCGCAGGTACAGAACTACATGATGTCGCAGCAGTATGAGTCTCTGCTGAAGAAGGCCAACTTCAAGGCATCAGCTCGCTGAGATATATGAACCGGATTCCTCCTGGGGTGTCCCAGGAGGAATTTAACAACAGGCAAGAATGAGTGCTCTACGCTTTTTCGCGGTCACAGGCAGTGCCCAGGTCGAAGAAGTGTTACGGATGCAAGTTTTAGGAGAATGAAATGAGAGTTTCGGCTTCGGTCAAGAAAATCTGCCGCAACTGCAAGATCATCCGCCGCAAGGGTGTGGTGCGCGTGATCTGCACAGACCAGCGCCATAAGCAGCGCCAGGGCTGATTGAAAGTATTAGAGGACTAATATGGCACGTATTGCTGGTATTAACATCCCGCCCCACAAGCATGCTGAAATCGGCCTGACCGCCATTTATGGCATTGGTCGTTCGACTGCTCGCAAGATTTGCGAAGCTTGCGGCATCGAGTACTCCAAGAAGATCAAGGATCTGACGGACGCTGATCTGGATAAGATCCGTGACTTCCTGAATCCTATGACTCTGGAAGGCGATCTGCGTCGTGAAACAACCATGAACATCAAGCGTTTGATGGACATCGGTTGCTACCGCGGTTTCCGTCACCGTCGTGGTCTGCCCATGCGCGGTCAACGTACACGTACCAATGCGCGTACCCGTAAGGGTCCCCGTAAAGGTGCAGCTGCACTGAAGAAATAAGGGATTGAGAGATCACTATGGCTAAGGCACAAAACAACGCTGCAGCACGTGTACGTAAGAAGGTTCGCAAGAACATTTCTGACGGTATTGCACACGTGCACGCTTCGTTCAACAACACGATCATCACCATCACCGACCGTCAAGGCAATGCTCTGTCTTGGGCTTCGTCGGGTGGCCAGGGCTTCAAGGGTTCGCGTAAGTCGACTCCTTTTGCAGCTCAGGTTGCTTCGGAAGTGGCCGGTCGTGCTGCTATCGAACAGGGCATCAAGAACCTGGACGTGGAAATCAAGGGTCCCGGTCCCGGCCGTGAATCTTCGGTTCGCGCTCTGGGCGCCCTGGGTATCCGTATCACTTCCATCTCGGACGTGACTCCGGTTCCCCACAACGGTTGCCGCCCTCAAAAGCGTCGTCGTATCTAATCTGTTATAAGCCCACCGCCACCTGTGGTGTCATTGACACCGCAGGTGGCTCCCGTGTTTCAACACGGTAGATGAATAAAGGAAACTCAAGTGGCACGTTATATCGGCCCCAAGGCCAAACTCTCCCGCCGTGAAGGCACCGACCTGTTCCTGAAGTCTGCTCGTCGCTCGATCGCTGACAAGGCCAAATTCGACACCAAGCCCGGTCAGCACGGCCGCACTTCCGGTCAGCGCACTTCTGACTACGGTCTGCAACTGCGTGAAAAGCAGAAGGTCAAGCGCATGTACGGCGTGCTGGAAAAGCAATTCCGCCGTTACTTCGAAGAAGCATACCGTCGCCGTGGCAACACTGGTGCGAACCTGCTGGGTCTGCTGGAAAGCCGTCTGGACAACGTGGTGTACCGCATGGGCTTCGGCTCTACACGTGCGGAAGCTCGTCAGCTGGTGTCCCACAAGGCCATCACTGTGAATGGTCAGAGCGTGAACATTCCTTCCTACATGGTGAAGGTAGGCGACGTGATCGCTGTTCGCGAAAAGTCCAAGAAGCAAGCCCGTATCGTTGAAGCCCTGCAACTGGCTCAACAAGTTGGCTTCCCTGCTTGGGTGGAAGTGAGCATCGACAAGGTAGAAGGTACCTTCAAGCAAGTGCCTGACCGCGATCAATTCGGCGCCGACATCAACGAATCTCTGATCGTTGAGTTGTACTCGCGTTAATCGTAGTAAAGGTTGAGCAATCAACCATCTCGTTCCTAAACCGCGAGGCATCGCGGTTTAGGTGCTTCACCAGCCTTACCGGTGTAACGAGCCGGGGGTATTGAGAGGAAGTCTGCATGCAAACAAATCTGCTGAAACCCAAGACGATTAATGTCGAGCAGCTTGGTCACAATCGTGCCAAGGTGACGCTGGAGCCTTTTGAGCGTGGCTATGGTCATACGCTGGGCAATGCATTGCGCCGCGTACTGCTGTCGTCCATGGTGGGTTACGCAGCGACGGAAGTCACGATTGCTGGCGTTCTGCATGAGTACTCGTCCATTGATGGCGTGCAAGAAGATGTGGTGAACATCCTCCTGAACCTGAAGGGCGTGGTGTTCAAGCTGCACAACCGTGACGAAGTAACACTGAGCCTGCGCAAGGATGGCGAAGGTGTAGTGACTGCGCGTGACATCCAGACTCCCCATGACGTTGAGATCATCAATCCTGACCACGTGATCGCCAACCTGTCGCAAGGCGGCAAGCTGGATATGCAGATCAAGGTGGAAAAGGGCCGTGGCTATGTGCCCGGTAACCTGCGTCGCTACAGCGATGAGTCGACCAAGTCGATTGGCCGCATCGTTCTGGACGCATCGTTCTCGCCCGTTCGTCGCGTGAGCTATACCGTCGAATCTGCTCGTGTGGAGCAGCGTACCGACCTGGACAAGCTGGTTGTCGAAATCGAAACCAACGGTGCTATCGGTGCAGAAGATGCAGTGCGCGCATCTGCCAAGATCTTGGTGGAACAACTGGCTGTATTCGCACAACTGGATGGCGAATTCGCCGAAGGTGGCATCCTGCAGGCTGGCGGCAGCCGTTCGAGCGCCCAGACCTTCGATCCTATCCTGCTGCGTCCTGTGGACGAGCTGGAACTGACCGTCCGTTCTGCAAACTGCCTGAAGGCAGAAAACATCTACTACATCGGTGATCTGATTCAGCGCACCGAGAACGAGCTGCTCAAGACACCTAACCTGGGTCGCAAGTCGCTCAACGAAATCAAGGAAGTGCTGGCTTCCCGCGGTCTGACTCTGGGCATGAAGCTCGAGAACTGGCCACCAGCAGGTCTGGAAAAGCGTTAATTCGCACTTTCAGACTATAATCTCTGGCTCTTTGCACAACGGGCAAAGAGCCAGTTGGTTTTTACACCAGTGCACCGGGCGGTACCTGATACGGCCACCCGACCAAACTATTTGAAAAGGAAAGCACCATGCGTCACGGAAATGGCCTGCGTAAACTGAACCGTACTTCTGCACACCGCAAGGCTCTGCTGCAGAACCTGATGAACGCTCTGATCGAGCACGAAGCCATCAAGACCACTCTGCCCAAGGCGAAGGAACTGCGCCGCGTGGTCGAGCCCATGATCACTCTGGCCAAGGTGGACACCGTGGCTAACCGCCGCCTGGCATTCGACCGTCTGCGTGACCGCGACAGCGTGACCAAGCTGTTCAACGTGCTGGGCCCCCGCTTTGCAAAGCGCCCCGGTGGTTACACACGTATCCTGAAGATGGGTTTCCGCGTGGGTGACAACGCTCCTATGGCTTACGTTGAGCTGGTTGAGCGCACAGAAGTTGCTGCTGAAGCTCCTGCTGCAGAATAAGTCTGCTATAATTTTGGAATACCGCGAGGTGGAGCAGTCTGGTAGCTCGTTGGGCTCATAACCCAAAGGTCGTTGGTTCAAATCCAGCCCTCGCAACCAAATTAAAAACCCTGCTGAATGCAAATTCAGCAGGGTTTTTTGTTTTTGCCGCCCGTCTCACGCGGCAAAAGATGCAGGGTTTCAGCGCAGGGAATTGATCAGGTCGATGTACTGCTGCTTGGCTTCATCCTGCGACTGGCCCTTGAGCTTTTCCCAGGCATCCCACTTGGCGCGGCCAACCATGTCGGTAAAGCTGGGTTTCTTGGCTTCGTTGTCACCTTCTGTGGCCTGCTTGTACAGGGCGTAGATTTTCAGCAGTGTGGCGTTGTCGGGGCGCTCGCTCAGCGTAGTGGAATTCTTGACGGCTTCTTCGAACGTTGCATTCAGGTCGGACATAGACCAAGTCTCCTTATAGTTAAGTGCGCTGGCAGTGTAGCCAAAAAAGTCCAGAAAAGCACGAGCGTTCTAACGCGGCGGCCTGTGTACGGGTTGCGATGGTGTACAGCCCTTGAGTGAGCAAGCTGAACGCACCAGGCCCATTTCGTACATGTTTAAATGCAAGCCTCCAATGCCTGCGATGAGACGGTTTGCAATGCACGAAAAGACTGTTCTGGGCGCTTGCCCGCATGATTGTCCAGATACCTGCTCCCTGGTCACCACGGTGGTGAATGGTGTAGCGACCAGGGTGCAAGGCAATGCACAGCACCCTATGACCGGCGGTGTGCTGTGCGCCAAAGTCAGCAAATACACCGAGCGCACCTACCACCCCGAGCGTGTGCTGACGCCTTTGCGCCGCAGCGGCCCCAAAGGCAGCGGCCAGTTTGAGCCTGTGAGCTGGGATGAAGCACTGGCAGACATTGCCCAGCGCCTGCACCACATTGCCCAGCGCAACCCAGAAGCCATCCTGCCTTATAGCTATGCAGGCACCATGGGGCGCGTTCAGGGGGAAAGCATGGACCGGCGCTTTTTCCACCAGCTTGGTGCCAGCCTGCTGGACCGTACCATCTGCGCCAGCGCGGGCAGCACGGCGCTGCAGCACACCTATGGCGGCAAGCTGGGCATGCGTGTGGAGTTCTTTGCGGAAAGCAAGCTCATTCTGATCTGGGGCAGCAACAGCATTGGCAGCAATCTGCATTTCTGGCGCATTGCGCAGGAGGCCAAGCGCAACGGCGCCAAGCTCATCTGCATTGACCCCCGTAAAAGCGAGACGGCGGACAAGTGCCATGCGCACCTGCAGCTGCTGCCGGGCACGGACGCAGCACTGGCGCTGGCGCTGATGCATGAGCTGATTCGCAACGACTGGCTCGACCATGACTACATCGCCGAGCACACCCTGGGCTGGGAGCAACTCAAGGCCAAGGCGCTGGAGTGGCCGCCTGAGCGCGCCGCCCAAGTCTGTGGCTTGCCGGTGGAGCAGATTGTGCAACTGGCACGTGACTATGGGACGACAAAGCCAGCCGCCATTCGCCTGAACTACGGCGTGCAGCGCACGCGCGGTGGTGGCAATGCCGTGCGTGCCATCGCCTGCCTGCCTGCGTTGGTAGGTGCGTGGCGACACCGCGCTGGGGGATTGCTGCTGTCATCTTCATCGCATGCGCCGCTGAACGCCGCACGCCTGCACATGCCGCAGCTGCTGGGAGAGCGTCGCCCGCGCATCATTAATATGAGCACGATGGGCGATGCCCTGCTGCAGGCGCAGCCTGCCATTGAGGCTTTGGTGGTCTATAACAGCAACCCGGTGGCGGTGGCGCCAGATTCGGTCAAGGTGGCGAAGGGCTTTGCGCGCGAAGACCTGTTTACCGTGGTGCTGGAGCACTTCATGACCGACACGGCGGATTACGCTGACTATGTGCTGCCCGCGACCACGCAGCTGGAGCACTGGGACATTCACAGCAGCTACGGCCACACCGATGTGTTGCTCAACCAGGCAGCGATTGCGCCACTGGGCCAGGCCAAGAGCAATGCACAGATCTTCCGGGAACTGGCGGCACACATGGCGGCTTGGGATCCGGCCTTTGCAGCCCCACATTTTCAGGACAGTGATGAAGCCCTGTGCCACCAGGCATTGGAGGGCAGCCGCATCCACTTTGCAGATTTGCGCATGCAAGGCTTTGCGCAGCAGGATTTGCCGGATGCACCGTTTGCCGAAGGTGGCTTTCCTACGCCATCAGGGAAGTGCGAGTTTGTGAGCAGCGCGCTGGAGCAAATGGGTATCAGCGCCGTGCCGGACTACCTGCCCAACTACGAGCAGCCCAGTGCGGACTACCCGCTGGCCATGATTTCGCCGCCAGCGCGTAACTTCCTCAATTCCACCTTTGTGAACGTGAAAACGCTGCGCCATATCGAAGGGCGACCGGTGCTGGAAATGCACCCGCAGGATGCTGCCGCACGTGGCATTGCCGATGGTGATGCGGTGCGCGTCTTTAATGCCCGTGGGGAATATCTGTGCCACGCCAGCATCAATGGCCGCGCCCGTGCAGGCGTGGTTGTGGGCCTGGGTATCTGGTGGCGCAAGGATGGCATGAACGGTACGAATGTGAATGAACTCACGCACCAGCAGCTGACGGACATGGGCCGTGCGCCCGCCTTTTATGACTGTGCCGTGCAAGTGGCGCGCCACGGCTGAGTGCAGCCTGCGCCTTGCCTGATTTTTGGAGATAGACGATGAAAGCCATGCAACTCAACGCCCCCGGTGGGCTGCAGCACCTGCAACTGGTCGAGCTGCCAGAGGCCGCCGCACCGCAAGCCGGGGAAATTCAGGTGCGCATCCATGCCACCTCTTTGAACTACCACGATCTGCTGGTTTGCTCACGCCCCGGTGCTGCGGCAGACAAGCGCATTCCCATGGCTGATGGCGCGGGCGTGGTGACAGCCGTGGGCGAAGGCGTCACGGAATTCGCCGTGGGGGATGCCGTGGTCTCCACCTTTTTTCCGCAGTGGCTGTCTGGCCGACAGGTGCCCACGCATTTCCGTACCGTGCCTGGCGATGGCGTGGACGGCTTTGCGCGCGAGGCCATTACCTTGCCTGCCACGGCCTTTACCCGCGCGCCGAAGGGATGGACGCATGCGCAGGCCGCCACACTGACGACTGCAGGCCTGACCGCATGGCGTGCGCTGGTGGTGGATGGGCAGATCCAGGCTGGTGACACGGTGCTGGTGCTGGGCACGGGCGGTGTTTCCATTTTTGCGCTGCAAATGGCCAAAAGCATGGGCGCACGCGTCATTGCGACGACCAGCAGTGCTGACAAGGCAGAGCGTCTGCGCGCGCTGGGTGCAGACGTGGTGATCAATTACCGGGAGACCCCGGATTGGGGCGATGCCGTGCTGGCTGCCACGCAAGGTCAGGGGGCAGACATCGTGGTGGAGGTCGGCGGCCCTGGCTCCTTGCCGCAGTCGATCCGTGCCTGTGCCGCTGGCGGCCATATTGCACTGATTGGCGTGCTGACTGGTTTTGCAGGTGCGGTGCCCACGGCCGAGCTGATGAGCAAGCAGGCCAGCATCAAGGGACTGATTGTGGGCTGCCGCGAGCAGCAGCAGGACATGGTGCGCGCGCTGGATCTGATGCCGTGCAAGCCCGTGATTGACCGCAGCTATGCGCTGGAGCAGCTGGCTGAGGCCTTTGTCCACCAGCAAAGCGGCCAGCACTTCGGCAAGATTGTGGTCGAGTACTGAGGCCGCATGTCTTGCACCATGAGCACCATCGGGTCATCTGATCACTGGCACGGGAGCATGTGAGCTGCATGCGCGTGCGTACGGTGGTGGGCATTGCGGCAGCAGTGGCTGTGGTGCACTGGTGCATGATCTGGGGGCCAGGTCTCCTGGGGTGTGCCAGCGCTGGTGTTGGCTCCAGCGCAGCCAGCACCTATGCAGGCTGTGTGGGTGGCCATGCCTTCACCTGAGCCTGAGCCTTCCATCCCGCAGGAGGTTAAGCCCGCGGCAGAGCCTGCCTCACCACGGCCACCATCGCGCAGGCGGATTGCGCCTGTTGCACCACCTGCACCGGAACCCTTGCCTTCCATCACAGTGCCTGCTGCTGATGCAGCCACCGTGCAGGAGGGGGAGGTGGTGGACGCTGCAGAGGCTGTGCAGCCGCAGGAGCTAGAACATTTGACTGCAACCCCTGTCGCGCCACAGCACCCCGCAGGGCCCACGCTGCAGGTGCGTGATGCCCAAGGCGCTGCGGTGACGCTGGCACTGCCCGATGATGGTTCTGCCCTGCAGCAGCACATGCTGCTGCGCTACAAAGTGCATGGCTTTGTGAAGCAGCAGGAATACCACGCGCATGCGGAGCTGGAGTGGCAGGTCGGCGGGGGGCAGTATCAGGCGCGCCAGTCCATCAGCGCCTTCTTGCTGGGGTCCATGGAGCAGCACAGCACCGGGCTGATGTCTGAGCAAGGCCTGCAGCCTCTGGACTTCAGCGACCGCCGGTTTTTCAAAACCCGATTCGTGCACTTTGACTGGGCTGCTGGCCAGGCACTGTTTACCCCAGAGCGCCCAGCTGCACGCATTGGCACGGGTGCGCAGGACCGATTGAGTGTGTTCATGCAGCTGGCCGCCATGCTGCAGGCCATGCCCCAGCTGCGCCAGCCCGGGGTGCGCATTGAAACTCCTGTACTGGGTTCACGCAGCCTGCAGATGTGGACTTTTGTGGTGGAAGGGGATGAGCTGCTGGAATTGCCCGCAGGGGCGGTGCAGACGCTGCGCCTGCACCGTCAGCCCAAGGCGGATGAGGCAGAAACCGCACAGCTCTGGGTGGACCCTGCTCGGGGCTTTGTGCCGGTGCGCATTCACATGCAGGAGGTCAATGGAGATGAGATGGACCTGTCGCTCAAGCGCTGATGGGTGAATGGCTGCTTGAGAATTGATAGCTGCTATCGCTTATGGAATAAGCGCTAGAGGCCAATTTCTTTATGCATCGCTGCTGCCATCCCCCTGCGGTGACACGATGGTGTGGTCGATCGCACCAAAAATGCTGGCACCGTCTTTGCCCTTCATCTCGATGCGTACGTTGTCCCCAAACTGCAGGTAGCCGGTGCTGGCGCTGCCATGCAGCTGCTGCTCCATGGCACGCTTTTCAGCAATGCTGTGTGCCCCTTTGGGCCACTCCAGATGCTTGTCCTTGCCACGGCCTGTGGTCTCGCCTGCATTGCTGACTACGCCCGTGCCAATCACGCTGCCTGCGTGGATGGAGCGGGTTCTGGCCACATGGGCAATCAGCTGTCCAAAGTGAAAGGCCATGTCCTGTCCGGCATCGCACATGCCCAGCTTGCGGCCATTGCAGCTGCTGTGCAGGGGCAGCTGCACGCGGCCACCGCGCCAGGCATCACCCAGCTCATCCACGGTCACTGCCACGGGGCTCATGCCTGTGCCGGGCCAGCAGGGCAGGTGGCTCAGCGCCATGCCCTGTGCTTCAGGCATCAGCTGGCGCAGGCACAGGGTGTTGCTCAGCATCAGCAGGCGTACGCCATACAGCGCCTGCTCTGCGGTGCAGCCCATGGGCAGGTCGCCGGTGATGGCTGCCAGCCCAGCGCCAAAGTCAATGCCCATGGCGGCGCTGGGAATCACGATTTCGTCACAGGCGCCAAAGAAAAGGTCGCTGCTGCCCTGGCGCAGCAGGGGCTCGGTGGTGCTCAGTGTCCAGTCAGGCTGCGTCAGCGCCAGATGCGAGGGGTAGGCGGCCGCTTCTACCCATTGCATGGCCCGGGGCAGCGGGGCTAGGCATTGCATGGGGTCAAAGGCAAAGGCATGGGGTGCACGGCCGCTGTTGAGCTGCTGGTACAGGTCCTGCAGCTGCGGGGCCATGAAGCTCCAGTCATCCAGCACCTGCTGCAGGCGTGATGCGATGCCCGTGGCATAGTGCGCAAACCGCAGGTCGCGTGAGACCACAACCAGCTGTCCGTCGCGGGAACCGTCTCTGTAAGTAGCAAGTTTCATGGAAGGTGAATAGAAAGGCATGTGCAGCAGCTGCCCGGCGCTGCTGCCACAATGGAAAGACTGGAATGCGAGGGTTGGCACAACAAGCGGCCCCCGCGGTGTATCCCACAAATTCTAAGGTTCACCCATGCCATTACGTTCTCTGGTGCCTGCCGTATGCACTGCCAAGCACACCCGCACGCTGGCTGCTGCAGGCCTGCTCACCATCTGCGCGTTCACGGCCAGTGCCCAGCCTGCTGCATCTGGATCGCCGATTGAAGTGCGCAACCCTCAGGGGCTGCTGGTACAGGGCCAGTGGGCCTGGAAAGCGCCCGCCGCAGCGCGCATGCAGTTTGCTGTGCAGGGCAAGTACAAGAACCTGCCTTACCAGACCAAGGCGCAGATGGACTGGTTGCCGCAAGGCCAGCGCTACGAAGCCTCGCAGCAGGTGCAGGTGCCGCTGGTAGGCATTCGCCGCCAGGCCAGTGTGGGCAGCATAGTGCCCCAGGGCCTGCAGCCGGAAATCTTTATCGACCGTGGCCGCAAGGAATACAGCACCACCTTTGATGCGCAGACCGGGCAGATTGTGTTCAGCCGTGGCTCAGCCGCCGCTCCGCTGGTGGCTGGCACACAGGACCGCCTGAGTGTGTTCTTTCAGGTGGCGGGCATGATTGCTGCCGCACCCCAAAAATATCCCGCAGGCAGCAGCATTACCGTGCAGGCTGCCAGCAGCAGCCGTGTTGCGGTATGGACATTTACCGTGCGCGGCAGCGAAACGCTGAAGCTGCCTGCAGGCAGCATGACGGCGCTCAAGCTCGAACATGCCTCTGACGGTGGTGATAACGATCTGCAATCTACCCTGTGGCTGGCACCTGGCATGCAGTATCTGCCGGTGCGCATCCGCATGCTGGAAGACGGTGGCCGTGACGAGCTGGATCTGAAGCTGCAGTCGCACGCAAAGCCCTAAATTCCGTGCGTGAACGCAGGTGCCGCAGCTTCATGAAATACTGTGTGTACCGGTCTGCCGGGCAGGCCTCTTGAAACTGTATACGACGTCCTTATTTGGCTCTCGGTATTCACATATGGACACGCAGACAAGAAAGGAGGGCGCCATGAAAATGCTGTATGACTCGGATTCTTTTGTGGTGCTCCATCTGAGGCCTGATCTGGGCATGCCCACGGAAGTCCCCCGCGCTGATGGCATGGGTTCGGTGCCTGCGCTGCCCCGCCATGGTTTTGAAATCGTGGACAAGCGCTCTGGCAAAGAGGTGTATCTCGATGGCTCCTGGGCTGAGCTGTTCCAGCAGGTCATACAGGACTGGCAGCGTGAAGCACCGGACGAAGACGAGGTCGAAGCCACGCTGGAGCGCTATGCACAGCTGGCGCAGAACCCGGTGCTTATCCATTGAGATTTCCCCCTATAAAAAGCAAAGAGGCGCTGATGCACAGCGCCTCTTTTTTTTCGGGTATCTGGCGGAAGCTCAGATATCGAAGGAGTGGTTGCTTTCGTTGGGCCGCTGCATGTCTTCGCGCAGCAGGGCGGCAAACTCTGCTGCAGGCAGGGGCTTGCTGCAGTAATAGCCCTGGTAGAGCTGGCAGCCATGCTGGCGCAGAAACTCCAGCTGTGCGGCCGTTTCCACGCCTTCGGCCAGCACCTGCATGTCCATGCTCTGGCCCATGGCGATGACGGCATGGCTGATGGCCATGTCTTCCTTGCTGTGGGGAATATCCTGCACAAAGCTGCGGTCGATCTTGAGCAGGTCAATCGGAAAGCGCTTGAGGTGGGCCAGTGACGAGTAGCCTGTGCCAAAGTCATCAATGGCCAGGCGCACGCCCAGGGCCTTGAGCTTGCGCAGCACCTGCAGGGCTTCTTCGGGGCGCTCGGCCAGTGCGCTTTCGGTAATTTCCAGCTCCAGCTGCGAGGCAGGCCACTGGGAGCTGCCTAGCGCATCACGCACACCGCCCACGATGTCAGTCAGCAGAAACTGGTGCATGGAGATGTTCACGGCCATCGAGATGGCAGGCAGCCCCTGGCGTGTCCAGGCCTGTGCCTGGTTGCAGGCGGCTTCCAGCACCCAGGTACCGAGCGGGCCGATGAGGCCAGACGTCTCTGCCACCGGGATAAAGCGCGCGGGGGAAATCATGCCCTCCACGGGGTCAAACCAGCGGATCAGCGCCTCGCAGCCCACGATGCGGTTGCTGGCAATGTCCACCTGTGGCTGGTAGTACAGCTGCAGGTGCCCCTGTACCAGCGCATTGCGCAGGCGTGCTTCCAGCGCAATGCGCTCGTGCGCGGCCTGGGGCATGGCGTCATCGAAAAAGCACCAGTATTTGCTGCCGCCCTTGCCCTGCTTGGCACCATAGACGGCGGCGTGGGCGCCCTGCACCAGGCTGGCAGCCGTCTGTGCGTGCTGGGGGTAGCAGCAGATGCCTGCACGCACGCTGACAACCACTTCAAACCCGTCGGGAGACTTCCAGGGTTGGGCGGCGGCCTGAATGAGCTGCTCGGCCATGTCCGAAGCCTCCTCAAGGCTGCTAAGCGCACGGGCCAGCACCACGATTTCATCGCCCGCCATGCGGGCAATCAGATCACCGGGGCGCAGCGCAGACTGCACCTGGCGTGCGATGTGGCGCAGCACTTCGTCGCCCACGGCATGGCCATAGCTGTCGTTCACATCCTTGAAGCGATCCAGATTGAGCAAGATGGCTGCCATGGGCTGCTGGGTGTGTGGGGCCGCAGTGTCCGTGATGCACGTGAGTTCCTGCATGAACCAGGCGCGGTTGGGCAGCCCGGTCAATGCATCGCGGTGCGCCAGAAACTCCAGCTGCTTCTCGCGCCGCTTTTCCTCGGAAATGTCTGTGAACATGCACACATAGTGCGTGGTCTTGCCGCTGGCATCCTTGACGGCGTTGAGCGACATGCGCTCTGGAAAGATTTCACCGTTCTTGCGCTTGTTCCAGATTTCTCCGCTCCAGTGGCCGGTGCGGTTGAGCGTGTCCCACAGTGCGTCGTAAAAGTCCTTGCCGTGACGGCCGGACTTGAACACAGAAGGGCGTTTGCCAATCAGCTCGTTGGCTTCATAGCCCATCAGACGGGAAAAAGCTGGGTTGGTGGACAGAATCTGGCTGTTCGCATCCGTGACCACAATGCCTTCGGAGGTGTTGTCCACCACAGTCGCAGCCAGGCGCAGGCGATCTTCTTCCTCGCGCTGCTGCGTCTTGTCGGCCACGATGCCGCACAGGCGAATGGGTTTGCCCTGTTCATTCAGATAGCGGTTGCCACGTGCTTCGAACCAGCGGTACTGCCCGTCAAAGCACAGCACACGCACGGTCATGACAAAGGGCAGGCCCTTGTGCAAAGCATCAAAGGCCTGCTGCCGCACCAGATTGGCATCCTTGGGGTGCAGGCGCAGCAGCAGCTGAAAGTCCTTGTCAAAGTCGCTGCCCTGGTAGCGCAGCATGGCCGGCACATTGGGTGAGAAGGTGTGGCGGCCCTGCACCAGATCCCAGTCCCACATGCCGCTGCCACTGCCTTCCAGGGCCAGGCGCAGGCGCTCTTCACTCTTGGCCAGCGCTTCACCCACGCTGGCGCGGTGCTTTTCGCCGCGGTGAATGCGCCACATCAGCCAGGCCGCGTAGCAGCCAGACAGCAACACAAAGATGTAGTCCTGTGAGCGCTGCAGCAGGACATACATTTCACGGTCTTGCACGAGCCATGGCAGGCCGATGTCACCAGCGCCGAACCACACCAGCCCGGCGACCAGATAGAGCGTAAAAGCACGCCCCGGTGCCATGTGTGCAACGGTGTCAACGCCCTCTTGTTGCATGTATTTCCTCAATTCATTATTGGCTGCAGCCATGCTGCGACAATTGCAGGGCTATGACCCAAGCCTATATTCTTACTCTTTCCTGCCCAGACCGACGCGGTCTGGTGCACGCCGTCTCCGGCTTCTTGCTGGAGCAGGGCGCCAATATCGAAGAAGCCTCCCAGTACAACGACAATGCGACCGGCCTTTTCTTCATGCGTGTGCAGTTTGCCTGTGAGAACACAGACATCGCCGCATTGAAAGAGGCCACAGCACAGCTGGCTCAGACCTATGAGATGAAGTGGAGCCTGCACTCCCAGGAAGAGCGCATGAAGACCGTCCTCATGGTCAGTCGCCAAGGCCACTGCCTTAACGACCTGCTGTTCCGCTGGAGTTCGGGTCAGCTGCCGATCGACATTCGCGCCATCATCAGCAACCACCGCGACTTCTATCAGCTCGCAGCCAGCTACAACATCCCCTTCCACCACATCCCCGTGACGGCTGCCACCAAGGCACAGGCCGAGGCCAAGCAGTACGAGATTATCGAGGCGGAAGGCGCCGAGCTGGTCGTTCTGGCGCGTTATATGCAGGTGCTTTCAAATGACCTGTGTCAAAAGCTGGCGGGCAAGGCCATCAACATCCACCACAGCTTTCTGCCCAGCTTCAAGGGCGCCAAGCCTTACTACCAGGCCCACGAACGCGGCGTGAAGCTCATTGGTGCGACCGCCCACTACGTGACCGCCGATCTGGACGAAGGCCCCATCATCGAGCAGGACGTGGCCCGTGCCGACCACACCGACACTGTGGAAGACCTGACCACACGCGGTCAGGATACTGAAAGCCAGGTGCTGGCCCGTGCCGTGAAGTGGCACAGCGAGCGTCGCGTGATTCTGAACGGCCACAAGACCGTCGTCTTCCGCTAAGCACGGCTGCTCTTTTATTAAAAGCGTCTAGCGCTTGTTGTCTCTGGCTTTGTGAATGATTACATTTGCAAAACCAGATGACACAAGCGCTACGTGCTTTTAAAAGCATAGAGATGGCGCAGATCTTCACTCAGACACAGCGTGTGCCTTCATGTCCACATCACGTCACAGCGGTCAGCGACCCTCGCGCTTTTTTGACAGCCGTCTGGCGCGGCGCATTCCGCCCATCCAGTGTCTGCTGACCTTTGAGGCACTGGCGCGCCTGCGCAGCGTCACGCTCACAGCGGAAGAGCTCAGCGTCACCCCCAGCGCGGTCAGCCACCGCGTGCGCCAGCTGGAGCAGACGCTGGGCACCCAGCTGTTCGGGCGGGCGGATTTTTCCCTCACCACCGAAGGCCAGGCCTATCTGCAGCAGGTGCGTGAAGGGCTGAGTGCGCTGCAGTGCTTCCCTAACCACCCGGTGGCGCCGGGCCGTGCGCGGCTGAAGATTGCCGTCACGCCCACGTTTGCGCGCTGCATGCTGATTCCGCGGCTGGCGCAGTTCACCGAGGCTTATCCCGAAATCGACATTGCTCTGCAGGTGGCCATACCGCTGCTGGATGTGGTGGCCGAAGATGCCGACCTCATGGTGCGCTATGGCATGGGCCACTACGCCGATGTAGAGCACATGGAAATCGCGCGCGATGTCTACACCCCGCTGGCTTCCCCCGGCTTTCTGCGCCGCCATGGCCCGATCCAGCACCCTGAAGACCTGCGCGATCTGCCGCTGCTGCGCAGCCCGCTGGAGTCCTGGCGGCCATGGTTCCAGGCTGCAGGGCTGGACTGGGCAGAGCCCTCGGAAGGCTCGCAGTTCAACGACATTGGCCTGCTGTGTGACGCCGCTGCCGCCGGTCTGGGCGTGGCCCCGGTGCGGCTGAAGCTGGGCGCGCCATGGCTGGACAACGGCGCGCTGGTACGCCTGTTTGATCTGGATGCCCCCAGTCCCCACGCCCACTATCTGTGCTGGCGCACCGGCACCATGGACCGCTGGGAATGCCAGGCTTTTGCGGAGTGGATGGCCAAGGCCATGTAGTGGCGCTGCAGGGAAGTGCTAGTGTCCTGTCCCGCTAATACGTGAGCAAAGTCGATGGAGCTTTTCGAGGATCGAATCTGCGGTGGCAGTCCATTTGAAGGGCTGGCAGTTGACGTTGTGCGCCGTAACGAAGTGATCGATGCGC
>NZ_VZOT01000013.1 GCF_008801935.1 Comamonas kerstersii | reverse complement strand
TTTATGCCTGGTGACCATAGCAAGTTGGCCCCACTCCTTCCCATCCCGAACAGGACCGTGAAACGACTTTGCGCCGATGATAGTGCGGATTCCCGTGTGAAAGTAGGTCATCGCCAGGCTCTTACAATGACAAACCCCTGACCTCCGAAAGAGGCAGGGGTTTTGTTTTAAGTGAGAAAGTCAAAAATTTCGTTGAGCAGCACAGATGCTGTTTGACACCAGGTTATGCCTGATGACCATAGCAAGTTGGTCCCACTCCTTCCCATCCCGAACAGGAACGTGAAACAACTTTGCGCCGATGATAGTGCGGGTTCCCGTGTGAAAGTAGGTCATCGTCAGGCTCGTATATGGCGTGATTAGCTCAGCGGTAGAGCACTGCCTTCACACGGCAGGGGTCACATGTTCGATCCATGTATCACGCACCAAAAGCAAAAGGCCTAGCACTCGCGTGCTAGGCCTTTTTTGTTGCTGGCTGGGTTGCTGTAAAAACTGAAGCGCCTAGCGCTTGTATTCGCTGGGTTTGCAAATCAAAACTATCTGAAACCCTTATGAAAAGAGCGCAAGGCGCTCTTTTTTATGATTTGCTTTATGACTTGCTGTGGCTCTGGCCGAGGTACAGACGGCCATCCACAAACACATTGACCACGCCTTTTTCAAACTGGGTCCAGGTTTCGTTCTTGGTCAGTGGGGCGGTGACGATGACGGCGACCTTGTCCTGGGGCGTGGTTTCGGTGGAGAAGTCCACGGTCAGGTCTTCGTCGGCCAGCTGGGCTGCGGCGAAGGGGTGGCAGCGCTCGGTGTAGAACAGGTTGGTGGTGGCGTGGCTCCACAGGGCCTCGCCGTTGGAGAGCAGGAAGTTGAAGGTGCCGTGTGGCGAGATGCGGCTTGCCAGCTCCTGCAAGGTGATGGTGAGCTCTTCAATGCTGGGCACACCGGCATGGGACTTCCACAGCTCCTGCATGATCCAGCAAAAGGCCAGTTCGCTGTCTGTGGTGCCTACGGGGCGAAAGTGCGCGTGCAGCTTGGGGGCAAAGCCTTTGAGGTCGCCATTGTGGGCAAACACCCAGTGGCGGCCCCACAGCTCACGCACAAAGGGGTGGCAGTTCTGCAGGCTGACCAGACCTTGTGTGGCCTTGCGGATGTGGGCGATGACGTTCTGGCTCTTGATGGGGTAGTGGCGGATCAGCTCGGCAATGGGGGAGTCAATCGCCCGGTCATGGTCCACAAAATGGCGCAGTCCCTTGTCTTCAAAGAATGCAATGCCCCAGCCGTCGGTGTGATCCCCTGTGTTGCCTGCACGTTGCGCAAAGCCGCTGAAGCTAAAGCGCACATCGGTTGGCGTATTGCAGTTCATTCCTAAAAGCTGGCACATGGGCGCGAATCCGTTTTTTCTAAGCAAACAAAGGCGCATAGCCTAACGTGGCTGCTGCAGCTTGTCTGCTGTAGAACTGCTTAGGGAACCTCTGCATAACTCGATTTCAAGCGTGATAGTGCTTGAACGAGTGTGATGTTCCCTTGCCCCTGGCACTCAAGATGCCCGCGTTTCGCGGGCATCTTGCTTTTTATGCACCCACACCAGGCTTGGATTGGCTGTTTTTCAGCAAACGGCCACGGGCCATCCACAAGTTCGCCAAGGCAAACAGGGTATGCAATTGCTGCGTGTTCTTTCTCAAGCCTCGGTAGCGAACTTTGACGTGGCCAAACTGACGCTTGATGACTCTGAATGGGTGTTCGACCTTGACCCGGATCTTGGACTTCACCTGCTCAAGCTGCTCTTGCAGGGCTGATATCGGGTGCTGATGATCTAGCGCCTTGCGCTGGCTGCGCTTCATGGCGATATGCCATTGGAATTTGCGCTCAGGTTCTGGCGTTGGCATGTCGGGACGTTGGTCCGCGCCTTGGTAGCCAGCATCTCCATAGCCATCAACCTCTTTTCCATGCAGCAGGCTGTTGGCTTCAACGACATCATTGACGTTGGCTGATGTGCCCCGCACGGTATGCACCAAGCCAGAGTCCGCATCCACGCCAATATGGGCCTTCATGCCAAAGTCCCACTGGTTGCCCTTTTTGGTCTGGTGATCTCTGGATCACGAGACTTCTCACATCTTCGCAGAGACTTTGAACACGTTCTTACAGCAGATTGCAGCACTCAAACATGCTGCCGTTGAGATTGGCGAGCGGGCGGCGTTGCAGGAATTCGAAGCTGGGTACAGGCAAACCTGCCTCATGGCAGAGACCTTTTGTATCAAGCAGCACAAGCTCACGATTGCGACAATGCCCTATGAGGCCACGGCGCTTCAGTTGAGTGAGGTGTCGAGAGAAGGTTTCCGGAGTGATGTTGAGCTGCCTGGCTATAACCTGGTGGCTGGCGGGCAGGCGCAGCCAGGCAGTGCCTTGCTGGACATGCATGTCCAGCAGATAGCTGACCAGACGCTGCAGCGAATTGCTCATTGTCAGCAGGTCGATCCGGTTGACCGCCTGGGTAATTCTGGACGCCAGGATTTCGACCAGCGAAAAAGCGAATTCCGCCGACTGCCGGGTCAGCGCAAGCAGCTCCTCTCTCGGCATGCGATAGACCACACTGTCTTCCGTCGCCTGGGCCGAAAGCGGGTACAGGGAAGGCTGGGCATACATCACGGTTTCTGCCAGCAAAGTGCCAGATCCCAAGACCCTGAAGATCTTTTCCTCGCCAGTCAGACTGGGGCTGTACAGGGTGATGGTCCCGGTCTCTATCCAATAAAAATGCCTGGCCTCATCGCCCGCCAAAAAGAGATGCTGCTGCGGCTGCAATCTGACCGGTCGCGCATGCTGCACCAGTTCTGCCAACAAGGAAGTGTCCGCCTTGGCAAAGATTTGTGACCTTGAAAGGGTAAGCTCCAGAGACTCTTTGCTTGCCGTCATATGAACGCTCTCATCACAAAGCCTTGGGATTCCATAAAAGTAGCCTACTTGCAATTTTAATAGGAATCATTCTCAATGTAGCGTATCAACAAACACACAATCCTGATACGGTTGACCATGCGCAGTCTGGTCGTCGAGATCAATGCTGGTGCCCTGCTGACGGCTGGCCCGCCCCCTCCTCCTGTCCCCGAGGCTCCGAGCAGCCTGCCTGGCCATCGTCTCGCCGCATCACCAGCATGCGCGCGTTGCGCCCCAGATAGACAGCAAAGCCTGTGATCCACAACAGGCCGGCAGCCACGGTCAGTTGCTGCGACCAGTGTGCAAAGCCGAAACTTCCGGCCATGAAGCGCAACAGCGCAGCCCCGACCAGGGCCGCCATGGCCAGCGGAACCCAGCGGCTCCCATCCAGCCACTGGCCTGCATGAATGCGGCCAGCCACATTCATCACGGCAAAGATGGACAAGCCCATGGCTCCGACTGTCAGCAAATGGCGCCCTGCCGACGGCAACCAAGGCGCTCCCAGAATGGACATGCCCATCGCCGCATAACCCAATGCCAGCAGCCAATAGCTGGCATACAAGATCAGCGCCCAGCGGTAAAACAATGCCCTGCCCACATGCCAGTCGTTGAGCAGGTTCAGCATGGCCGCAGCCGCAGCGAGCGCCAGCCAGGCCGTCACTAGGTCGTATCCTCTCCAGAACTCGACCGCACTGCACAAACAGATGCAAAAAATTGCCAGATTTCGTCGGGGTGGTCGGGCCAGGTAGCCGACGGTATCGTGCTCGGCCACACCAGGCTTGCCCAGCTCGACCAAGCGGTTCACCACATTCATGGAAATGCGGCTCCCCGCCAGGATGATCAGCACCATCATCAAACCCACGGCCAGCCGCACCCAGGCCAGGGGATCGTTCCACCGCCAGAGCAGATCCGCAAAGAATCCCAATTGCACCAGCAGCAGGGCCATCAAGGCCAGCGCAAAGCTGAAGTGGCGGCGGGCACGGGCATCACGCCCCAAAGAAGGCAGCAGCAGCAAAAGCAAACTGGCGGTAAAAACCAGATGCGGCAGCGCTATGGTGAGCACGTCCAAAGGCGCAGGCAGCCATGCGGCGATCAGCCAGGCCAGCCGCCCCAACAGCCACAGCACGGCGAGTGATGCCAGGCGTCTCGGAGCCGCCGGGACCGTTTGCGTGAACTCCGGAACCGCGGTGAGCAAAAAACCCGCCACTGCAGCGCTGCCAAAGCCCAGGACCAGCTCATAGGCGTGCCAGATTGCAACGCCTCCTGGCGGTGACCACATGGACAAGGTGGGCCACGCCCCCCCCAGCATCAGCAACCAGGCGGCCATCAGCACACACGCCAACAAACTGCCCGCCAGAAAAAAAGGGCGAAAACCGCACATGAACAGCGGCCATGCAGCAAGCCTTTTCATACGGTACAGCCTCCTTGTCGTGGCAATGCGTCAGAGGCACTGCAGCTTCCTGTAATGATCACCAACCCCTCATCCCCGCCTTTCTTGCCGCAACGGATGGCAGCAGAAGAGACTGTTGCGGCCTCATCGGCCGGAGGCAAAGGCGGCATGCCAAAGCTTGCACGCACGTCCGGCATCTGCATCAGGTGGGCCGTGCGATCGTAAATCCATGCTTCGCTGCGCTGTGCTTGTGGCAAGGCCACCCTAAACGCCCGCAGCACGCGGCCAGGCTGCGCAGTCATCACGACAATGCGGTCCGCCAAGCGCACCGCCTCCATCAAATCGTGGGTGATCATCAGCACCGCTGTACCGCGCTGCGCGACCTGTTCCCTGAGCAAGCCATACAGCTCGTGCTTGAGCCCCACATCCAATGCGGCAAATGGCTCGTCCATCAGCAGCAGATCGGGCTGTGTGGCCAGCGCCCGTGCCAGCGCCACGCGGCTTTGCATACCGCCCGATAACTCATGCGGATACTTGTGCCAGTCCTGCTCCGCCAGTCCCAGACGCAGCGCCAGTTGCGCCGCCTGCACACGCCGGCTGACTCCGGGTACGCCCAACGCCTTCAGCCCCAGTGCGATGTTGTCCAGCGTGTTCTTCCAGGGCATCAGCCGTGGTTGTTGGAACATGCAGCCCAGCCCGCGAAAGCCAGACTGGACCTCACCTTCCGCGGGCGTGAGCAAGCCCGCCACAATGTGCAGCAAGGTGCTTTTGCCGCAGCCTGAAGGCCCTACCAGCGCCAGCGTCTCACCCGCATGCAAATCCAAGCTCACGTTCTGCAATACATCCGTGAGGGCGTAGCGGTGCGTCAAATGCCTTATGTGCAATTGCATGGAAGGTTCTCATCGTTTTTCATAGGTTTTTTTGTAACTTCTGGCCGTCACTGCCGCCAGCGTTCAGCCAGACGCTTGATGGGCTCCAGGGCCAGATACTCGGCCGCCAGCAGCAGTGCCAGCACGGCCAGGATCCACGCCAGTGATGCCGCGCTGTCCAATTGCGCGCGCGAGACGGCCAGCGCAGCCCCCACCCCGTCTGCCGTCGCCAGCAGCTCGGCCATCACCACCACCTTCCAGGAACTGCCCAGCGCGGTGATCCAGGCTGGAAACAGATAAGACAGCATGTGCGGCAGGTAAATGTCCGTCAGGCTCATCCACCAAGGCAGCCGCAGTACATGCGCCACATCGCGCAGCTGGTGGTCCAGCGTACGGGCCCCCTGCATGGCCGCCGCAAAGACCAAGGGGAAACAGGCAATGAACACGGTGAAAACCGGTGTGGCATCGCCCATGCCAAACCACAGCATGGCAAGCACCAGCCAGGCAATGGGGGGCATGCCCAACAGCAGTGTCACCAACGGGCGTGCCGCCATGGCGGCTGTCATGGAGCGTCCCGCCAGCATGCCCAGCAGGCTTGCGGCCAGCACCGCAGCTCCCAGCCCATACAGCGCACGCCGCGCCGAAATTTGCAGGGGCTCCAGCGCAACACCGTCGCGCAGCATCTGGAGCAGCTGCAGCATGGTGGCTTGCGGGCCTGGCAGCAGCAGTTCCCCATAGTGCTGAGCCCCCCACTCCCACAACGCGCAAAAAAGCAGCAAGCTCGCTATCGCGCCCCAGCCACTCCACAGATAGCTCAACACCGCGGCCAGCACACGCTGCGATCGATGCGCCAGGCGAATGCCTATCGTGGTACTTGTCATCGACTCTCCTTTGTCAGCATGGAAAGCGTCTCAGAAATAAAACCCGGCATCAGGCAACTTACCGCCAATCACCGCAGGCTGGTGCTGCATCAGGTGCCCGAAGAAGAACTCCAACTCCGGGCGGGCATCACGGGCCGAGCGCCAGACCGCAGGTGTAGCCAACAGAGAATCTGCGACCGCATCGGCTTGCAGCATGGGCGCATAGCGGCTTGCCATCTCGCCACAGGCCTTCGGGTTGGCCCAGCACCAGGCATGCGCCTCGGCCAGCGCGGCGCGTACCTGCTGCAAGAGCGCGGCATCCTGCCGCAGCGCGCCCACGGCCGCCACGCCTGCTTGTGCAATCTCCGGTGCACGCTGAAACACCCGCGCCCATTCCTGCTGCAGGTTCACGCTGCGATACAGCTGCGGAGCCACGACCGACACCGGAAACGACTGCGTTTTGCGCAGCGCCATCGAAATCGCAGGTTCGGCCAGCAGCGCATGGTCCACACGGCGCGTGATGAGCAACTGCATGGCCTCCAGCGGCGATGCGACATAGCGCAGCTTGAAATCACGCCCAGGATCCAGGCCCTGCTGACGCGCCAGCAGCTGAAACAGGATGTCCGGCATGTCGGCACGAAATGGCATGGCAATTTCCTGCCCTTTGAACTGATCCAGTGTCTTCCACTGTGCATTGCGTGACACCAGCCACAACATGCCCCAGACCGACACATCCAGCAGCCGCAGCGGAGCCCCGCGGTTGTACAGATTGGCCGCCACGTTGCTGGGCGCAGCCACAAAATCCACCTCCCCCCCCAGCACCAGGGCACGCAACTGGTCGGGATTGGTCCAGGCCACAAACTCCACTTGCTCGGCAAGACCAGCCAATGCCCCACTGTCCACCAGCCGCATGAGCGGAAACGATACAGTCGCCATGGGGCCTGCCAGTCGCAGACGGGGCCGCTTGGCCATCTGCGCCGCATGCAGTGGCAAGGCCAGCACCAACGCGGAGGAACAGACACCGGTGAGCCAACCACGGCGCGAAGACGGAACGTACGCAATCTTCAATTCAAAACTCCATGCTGCACGGCTTCGTGCTGCTTTCCTGGACGACGAAACTGGAACCATGCTTGCACCTCATTCCACCAAACCCGTGCTGGGCAGTCCTGGCCGGCCCGCTTGTTCCTGCGGCTGCAGCGCATAAAACTCCACAAAGAAACGGACAGCACCCACAGGCTGCACACTGTGTGGCATCTGCGGCAACACGACCCCCGGTGCAGCGGCGGGGTGCAAATCCTGCTCCACATCCAGTCCTGGCACGCGATACCGCACCACCCCTTCCAGCACATGAATCAGCGCCCAGGTGCCTTCTCTCGTCACATGATCGCGCAGCAGGCCGGCAGGCACCGTGTCTTGCGTGAACACCGGCGTACGCTTATACGCCTGCGCGCCTGGGGGCAAAGCCAGGCAGTCCTTTTGGTTCATGATTCACCTCCTTAACGTACACACCACGGCTGTCGCAAGTACAAGACCGGCCCGGCAGGGCCGCATGCACAGCACGTCTCTTAAAAATGGCGGCGCAACATCACGCTCACCTCGCTCTGTTCAAACCCAAAAGCCCAGTCGACGTTACTCCGGTTACGGCTATAGCGCACACGCAACTCAGGAGCCAGACCCGCCAGTTTCCAGTTGTTCGCGCCTATGCTGGCAATGAACACCTGCTGCTTGTCATGGCGGCGCGCACCCAGAAAACCATCGAAGGCATCGCTACGGCTGTTACGCCAGATACCTGTAGCGTTCACGAACAACCCGGCAGCCCCCTCGAGTCCGTAATAAACGCCAGCCCGCAGCACCTTGTCTCTGGTGCTGGCCTGGTCCACTGCGTATTTCTTTCGCACCATATCCGCCCCGCCGTAAACCGTGAAACGGGGCGACAGCGCATAGCTGGCCGACAGCCCCGCCTGGTGCTGCGTGTAATCGCTGCCGCTCACGCGCCGTCCCTGGTCGGTATGGACATAACGCTTGGTGTCTGCACTGGCACCCAGCCGCCAGCGGCTGCCCACCACGAACTGCCCTTCCACTTGCAGACCGTGCGCCACATATTCGGTGTGGCGGTTGCGGTAGAAATGCTCCACATACGGTGTCACGTTCAAGGTGCGTCTGGCATCCAGCCACTGGTAGCCGAGATACAGCACGCTGGTGGCATTGCCATAGTCGCTGATGGACGCGCTGCCACTTTCGCCCTGGCGCTGGTAATAGCTGCCATAACTCACCGGGCGCAATTGCAGGTTGTGGTTGCCGCCCAAATGCCAGCGCCGCTGCAAGGCCAGCTCGTAATTGAGCATGCCTGAACGGATGGCCTGGGGCATTCGCCGCTCGAAAACGCACACCCCGCCCAACTCCAGGAAGCAGGTCACATCACCGCTGGCCTGATTGATATTGCTGTTATGCCCCAGCCCCACGGCCATGCTGCCGTGCCAGCCGCTGCGCTCCTTGAGCGCCTGCTGGTACTGGCCCACCAGCGCCTGCACCGTATCCGGCAGCCCGGCCTGCTGTGCCCGGGTGAAGGCGGCGCGGGCCTCGGTATCGCGGTTGTCCTCGAACAGCAGCCGCGCCAGCTCCAGGGCGATGCGGGCATCCTGCGGCTCGGCTGCCTGGGCCGATTGCATCAGGCGCAGCGCCTGCGCCACGTCGCCCTCTTGGCGGGCCAGCAAGGCCAGGGCCATCTGCGCCAGGGCAGGCCGGTGGCCTTGCAGCAGGCGGTAGCGGCTGACGAATTCGGCCAGCCGTTCCCACTGGCCGGTGTTGATGGCGATGTAGATCGCCGGCTCCAGCGCCTGCCGGGTGGAAGGCACCGTGTGTACCTTGCCCTCATACAGCAACGCTCCCGGCGGGGCATGCAATACCAGGCCATCTTCCGGGCCGGCCATGCGCTCGGCCGCCTGGCGCGACTGCTGGTGCAGCAAAAACCGGGTGTCCTCCTCATCCGCCCGTGCCGCTGGCATGAACAGCATCAACGCCAACAGCATGGCCAACCGGTGAAAACGGTTCAATCTCTGGTACGGCATCACGTTTCTCTTGCGCCCCCATTCCCGACAAAACAGCCCCAGCATCGGCGGCCACGTCAGCACGCGCAGTACAGGGCAACAAAAATGGAGGGCGGCGGAACCGGCCTCCATTTCATTCAGGACTTATTTGCTGAGTTCAGGCATTAGTTGCTGCGGCTGCCACCGAAAGCAACGTGGGAGGCAGCGGTTCCGCCCTTGTAGATGCCAGCCAGCGCGGATGCGTTGTTGTAGAACTGGCCTTCGATCTTTCCATTGGTGTGAGTGAACTTGCCTTGGCTGGCTGCGGTGAAAGTAGTCGGAACACCATCAGGGTTGAAGTTCACGGTACTGGTGCCATTGGTGATGGAACCAGTCAGCGTACCGTTACTGCCGTTGTAATTGGCCGTCAAAGTACCGCGATACAGCTTGGGCGCCGTCGGCAGGTTGTCAGCGGCCGTACCCACCCCCTGGATGCCAATCACGTTGTAAGTGGCATTGGTCAGCGTGGGCATGGTCGTGGTGGGGTTGTCCCCCGCATACCACACGGTGCGGCTGCTGCTGGCCATGTTCAGGTTGGTGCTGTCGGCAGGCGGCGTACCGGCGGCGCGGGGCGCCCACTCACCAAAATACACACCGCTGCCGATGGCCAGAGGGGTGCCGCTGGCATCCGCCACCTGCCCGATCACCAGACCGCCGAATTGCGGTGCCAGGAAGAAAGTATTCACCTGGCGCACGCTGTTGATCATGAACTTGGATGTGCCCTGGGTAGCCGAAGCATTCCACACCTGGGCAATATCGATGGACACAGGCGCTCCCGCATCTGCACCGGTCATGATGGCGCCTTGGCCCTTGCTGGCAATGGCTGTGTTGGAACCATTGACCGGACCTTTGGCGATATCGATAAAGCCCAGAAGGCTGTTCTCGAATTTCAGGCCGGCATTTCCACCGCCAAACAACGCATGGTTGGAGTTACCCACCGCCACATTGGCCGTGTTGGAACTGCCCCCCGATGCGGCCATGGCTGCGCCACTGCCCAATAACGCCATTGCGGCCAAAGCAATCATGGATTTTTTCATGATAAATTTCCTTTTAAAAAGGTTGGACATGGTTGAGAAAACTTGTTTTTTACGAAAAACAAGCAAAAAAACTTAAAACTTGATGGTCATCCCCGCCGTAATGGTGCGCCCTGGGCCAGGCATGACGTTCTTGGACATGGGGTCCATATAATATTGATCGGTCAGGTTGATGATGTTCAGGTTGAACGCCACTTTTTTACTCATCTGGAAACTTGCATACAAATCATGCAGCATGACCGATTTCCAATACAACGCATCTATCCCACCCCGGAACCACACTTTCTGGATATCTGCGTTCGACAATAAGCCGTTCAGTTGTTTGTTTTCCGCCCCGGTGTGGTAAGTGCCACGCCAGCCGATTTGCAGGCGTTCATTCAACAGCCGCGTGCCCAGTTCCATATTGATGGAATATTTGGGCTGCAAACTCATGCCGCTATAGCTGCCGGGAAAACCGCCCTCCACACAGGTTGGAATACGGTTATAGAAAGGGTCCATGCTGCTGGCGAAATCCTTGTCGCATATTTCCTGCTTCAAACGGTAGGTGCCGCCTAATCCGCCAAAAAAGCGCCCGCTGTCAAAGCGCGATTGCAATTCGATACCTTGGGTTTTTTTCTTATCGAACTGGATGGTGTCCATGTACGCGGTGCGGTCGATAAAATCCTTGATCTCAGTGTTGTAATAGCTGATACGGGCATCCGCCAGTGCCAGGCTGGGGAAGAACTGTGCCAGATTATGCGCATAGCCAATTTCAAAATTGGTACTGCGCTCTGGCTTGCTGGCACCATTGACCGCCAGAGTGCCTAACGTACCTGCACCATCCACCACTGAACTACTGGTCAATTCATAAATACTTGGAAAGCGCGTGGTCTGTGCATAGCGTGCAAAGCCGGTGCCGAATTTGCCGATTCGGGCCGTGGCGCTTAAAACGGGGCTCCAGGCATGGCCCGACTGGTCGGCTTCGTTTTTCCAGGCCTGGCTGGCGTCCAGTTGTTCGTAAACATCTTCCTCACCGTTATATTGTATTTTTTTTATTTGCTCGCCTGTATTAACCACTTGCAATTTACTGTCATAAGTAAGACGGTCTACATTCTCATTGATGTCAATCTCGCCTGAGGCAAATGGATTTTTGGAAGAGTCAGGTTTACCGTTGATTACCGGAATAATGGCGGCATGGCGCCAAAACATGGAAATCCCGTTGCCATACGGTTCTCGTCCAGCTCTAAAGGCTTTGATGGCATCACCAATATCCTGAACGGCCTGAAAATTAGGAGTCATCACTCCATTATTAAAAGCATCCCAGTCAGCTTGAGTAATCTTATTCCACGCATCGGCATTTTTTCGGGCAAGATCTGCGTCTTTAGCCATATCTTCGGCATTCATCGCCTCGAGATAATTCAGCTTCACCCCGGTCTTTTTCCGCATTGTTCCAGAATATTTGATTTTCCCCGTATCCTTGCCGGTATAGCGCATATAACGGGTGCCTGCCGTCAGCGTCAGCCAGGGGGTGGGCTGGTAGCTTAAATTCATGGTAGCCGAATATTCCTTGCGTTCGCCGGAACGCGGGCCAAAAAAATCTGTGCTGGCGTGTACCGTGCTGCCATCAATGCCCAGGCCACCGCTTGCCATGGAGAGTTTGGTTTCCTGTATCCGGTCGTTGAGTTTTTCACGCTGGTAATTGACGCCCACCATCAATTGCAGATTGTCGGCAAGTTTGATCTGGTTACTCAAATCGAGCCCGGTGCGGTCGTGGCTGGTCCATTGCCGCCCCCTGGAGACAATGGTTCCATCATGGTCCATAAAGCCCGGTGGCAAAAGGCTGGGATCGAAATTCGGATCATTCGCCAGCTGGTCAACTATTTTCAAACGGCGATAGGTGGCGTCATCCATATCAAGCATATAAGGCGAAATGCCGGTTTGATGCCGAATACCGCTGGTTTTGGTATGCCACAGGCTGGCTTCCAGATTCAGCCATTTGGAATCTTCGGGCTTGATTTCATAGTCGAGCTTGTAGCGGTCTACCTTCATGTCCGAGTGCGGCCCTTCAATGACAAACCGTTTCTCTTTTGAAAAATCCAGATTCGGGTACTGATGCTCGTAAGATTCGCGATACTGCATCATCAATACCGAGGTGCCCGGCGTGGTCTCGCCAAAATTCATATCGTTGCGCATGAACGACAGGCCGATTTTTTGCGCATTCGGCAAATACCAGTTGTTTTTCAGCAGCGTGGTCTTGGTTTCACTGGCGGTGTTGTATACCTCATCGCCCGCGCCGTACAGCTTGGTCACGTTGGGAATGAGTACATCTGTGCTGCTTTTGTCCAGATAATCATGCCCGGCATATTTGTCGGCGTTCTTCTTACCTGCGTAATAGTTACCCTGGGTGCGCTTGCTGTACGAGACGAGAAAATCCGTCATCTCATTGCGCCCGGCAATGGCCAACATGCCCGATTTGCTGTCGAAGTCAAAAACATCCCCGCTCTTATTGCGTGGGTTTTCCGAAAAGGGACTGACGTTGTTCACCTCGTACCGAATCGCACCAGGAATGTTGCGGTAATCCTTGCCATAGGCTGAATTGGCATCGAACCGGGGCTTGCTGCTGTTGCTGGAGGTGTCGGCCTTCAATTCGATGCCGAAGTTCTTGCCTTCGGGAATAATGTCGCTCGGCTCGATGGTGCGGATGTTCACCGCCCCGCCGATGCCGCTTTTGATGCCGCGCGAGAGCGACGGGCCTTTTTCCACCTCGATGCTGCGGAACATGGCCGGGTCGGCATAACTGCGGTTGCCTGCGCCGAAGAAGTGCAGCCAGATGTTGGTGGACTGCTCGGTGCCGTCGATGGTCAGCGGAACGCGCCCTTCGCCAGTCAGGCCACGGATGTTGGGCGTAATCGACTGGCTGCCGCGCGTGTCCATGCTGTAGACGCCGTTCATGCCCTTGAACACGTCGCCGGGGTTGGTGGTCTGAAAGCGTTGTAACTCCTCCCGGCCCTGGTACACGGTGGTGACGTTTTTGTCATATACGTCGTCACGGCCTTTTTCGTCGCGCGTCCGCTCACCACTTACCGTGACTTCCTGCATTGTTTTAGCGGTTGCTGCAGGTTCTTGCGTGGACTGGGCATGCTCTCTGGCGCTGACCGCCGGTGCCCGCCACTCCTTGACGGCGCCCTGCTCTTGAGCATAGGCCGCCCCCATGCTCCAACAGGCCAGAGCAACAGCTGTGGACAGGTATTGCTTTCTTAAAACACCAGAACAAGCATCGAAATAATAATGATTTCGATTAATTTCAGCATTTTCCCGCATCTTGGTAAAAACAGTCATGGCACGCTTGGTTGAGATGAGAACTGTGGTGAAGCCTATTGCGGCACAGAAGTGCCGCCCGGCTTTGCTGAAAGCTTGTCGACCCGCTTGCTTGCCCCCCCTCTCAAGGTCTAATCAGTGAGACGCTGCAGCAGTGGTTCCTAAGGCTTCAACGAAAAGGCAGTTCGGCCGTCACCAATCGGAATGACGGAATTCTCTCGACCCGTCGCACAAGATGCTCTTGATAATTATCAAGAGGGAAAAAACATCACCATGTGCCCTGAAGCAGTCGCCTCTTCTGTTCACGCTGTTCGGATCAGAATCGGCCAGCCAGGATTGAGGCGTTTGAGTACATCCGGGTATGAGGCTTGGGGTCCATTTCTTCAATCACCTCCTTCGGCACGCTCACCAAGTGCCCTCTGCTCAGCAGGCAATCCCATCTTGGCGGCCTCAATCACCTCCTCCTCTGTCGTCCGTTTGTTCTCCTGCAGCGCAAGCACGCCTTCGTCGATCGTGCCTGGTATGACAGGGACCAGCACCAGGACATCACGCTTTTGGCCCAGGCGGCAGGCACGATCCTCCGCTTGGCGCATCAGCGCTGGCGTCCAAGGCATGGACGCGAAGGCAACGATGTTCGCCGCGGTCAGCGTGGTACCCACTCCAGCGGCCATCGTGGTGCCGATGAACACCTTGATACCTGGAACTGCAGGTCGACCTCACGCACCAGCCCCCCCATGCGCTCATAGTTACCGATCACCCAGTCACAGCCATGCAGCGTGGCCATGCGGTCATCGCCCAGCATGCCGACGATTGCATCGGGGTAGACCATCTTGATCTCGCGCTCCCAGTTCAGCCGCAACGAGGCTGGACAAACGATGAGGACACGCTGCTTGCCTGCAGCAAGGCGGCAGGCCACCACGGTCTGGGGCTCTTGCCCAGGCCCATGTCGTCACCCATGCAGGCACCCATGCAGGCACCCGATTGGCCCAACATGAAGGCAACACCTTGCGCCTGGTAGTCCCGCAACACGCCACAGGCCTGCAAAGCAGCAAGCGCGGCCTGGTCGTACTGCAGATCCTCCTTAGGTGAGCGTTTTCTTCGGCGAGCGCAACTGTGTGGCGGCAAGAAAGGCCAGCAGGCACAGCGCGGTGAGCATGACAAAGCTTTCATGGAAGGCGGCCATGCGGGCATCTGCGGCAGAGAGCGCGGGGTTGGCCATCTGCACATCCAGCCGCCACTCCAGCACGATGCCGCACAGGCCCACGCCAATGGCACCGCCCAGCATGCGAATAAAGCTGATGGTGCCTGCGCCCTGGGCGATCAGGGATTTATCCAGCGGGCGCATGGCCCCCAGGTTCAGGCTGGGCAGGATAAAGCCCAGACCGATGCGGCCCACGATGATGAAGCCAGCCAGCAGCCACAGATCAATACCGGGGTTGACCCAGAGCATCAGCAGGAAGGACATGGCCAGCAGCAGCATGCCCGTGCTGACCAGCCAGTGCGTAGGCTGGGTATCGGCCAGGCGGCCTGCCAGCGGAATGGTGATGGCCAGCACAAGGCCAGCGGGCAGCAGCAGGTTGCCTGCGTAGGCAGCGGACATGCCCAGCCCCATCTGGATGAACACCGGAATCAGATAGGTAGAGCCAAACATGGCGGTGCCATAGATAAAGCAGACGATGCTGCCCATGACAAAGGGGCGGTAGCCAAACAGGCGCAAGTCCATGAGGGGCTGCCTCTGGGTGCGCAGCAGGCGTTGCTGCCAGAGCACAAAGGCCACAAGGCAGAGCACGGCCACGGCCAGCAGGATGGCCGCTTCCGTATGGCTGCGGTGAAAGGCGACCAGCGCATTCATGATGCCCAGTGTGCCAGCGGTGACCAGGCCCAGACCCAGCACATCCAGCTTGTTGCCATTGGACTGCGACTGCTGCCCCTCGGGCGCGGAGGTGGGCACAAATTTCCAGGCCAGCCACAGCGACAGCAGGCAGGGAGGAATCACCATGAAGAAGGTAGAGCGCCAGCCCATCCAGTCCACCAGCAGACCGCCCAGGGCAGGTGCAATGGCAGGTGCCAGCACCACGCCCATGCCAAAGATGCCGCCTGAGCGCCCCTGCTCATGCGGCTGAAAGGCGCGCAGGATGATGACAGCAGGAATCGGCTGGATGATGCCTGCGGCCAGCCCTTCGGCCACGCGGGACAGCAGCATCAGCTCAAAGTGCTGCGACAGGCCGCCCACGATGCCACCCAGTATCAGCAGCCCTATGGAATAGGCATAGGTGGCGCGGTAGCCAAAGCGCGAGAGCATCCACGGCGTGACCAGCATGCCAATGGTGGAGGCCATCATGAAGGACGAGGTGATCCACTGCGCGCGTTCCTGCCCCACCTGGAAATAGGCGCTCATGGCTGGAATGGCTACGTTCACGCTGGTGGCGGGAATGATGGAGGCAATCACGCCCACCATCAGCGCCATCAGCAGCAGCCAGCGGTAGCGATCGCCGTAGCGGGCTTTCAGAACTTCGGAAGGCGCGGGTGCAAACAGATGCATGAAAGAGATCAGCCCATAGAGAGCAAGTAACGCAGGCTGCGCAGCCTACCCCTGTGGACTTCATCTGGCTGCCCGTTGGCGACAGTGACCTGACCGCAAGTGGGGCAGATGCAGGCCTGACCACGCTGCTCGGCAGGCAGGCGCTCCAGTGCCTGTGGCGCGATCTGGGTTTGCATGCACCAGCAGCTTTCGGCAGGCAGCCCGGCTGCTACGGCACATTGGTTAGGCTGGCCGCACAGCGGACAGTGTGAAGGATTCAGTGAAGCAGACATGGCCTGCAGTGTAGGGCCGCAGGCGTTGGCTGGATACATGAGGGGGGATGCCTCAATTGAGCGTCAAAAGTGCCTCTAGTGCTTATGTAGCAAGCGCTGGCAGCTATATATTTTGTGAAGCTATGTCAGATGCGCAATACTGAATCTGAATCGGCATCTGCCCCAGGCGGCGAAACAGCATGCGGTCGCCCACGATGGGCCACCAGTCATAGAGAAATATCTCCATGGGCCGCCACAGCGCGACCCAGCCACCAATGTCCAGCGTCTCGCGCAGGGTGGAGGCGACAGTGCCTTCGCCCAGCCATTGCGAGCCAATCAGCGCTGCCGCCAGTACAGACAGGCCAATGCACAGGCTGATGACGCCCCGGCGCAGATGCAAGCGCAGGCGGTGTCGCGCATGCACCGCCTGTCGACTGAAGTAGTCGCGCGTGGCATTGCAGATGGCCTGCTCGGCCTGCGTCTGCACGGCTGGATGGTCTACGTGCAGGATCAGCGCCAGCGGCTTCCAGCGCGAAGGCTGCGCCCGCGCGCTGTCCACAATGTGCTCCACCACGCTGGAGTGCAGATCCTTGCTGCGCAGGGGGGATGGGTCCATGGCATCGAACAGCTTGTTCAGGTCCTGGAGGTGGACTTCAATGGTCTGGCAGCCGGCGGGAATGGCATCGCCGCGAATGGTGGTGGGGTGCACGGGAGGAAGCTTACAGAGATGCAAAGGGCTGCAAGCTTAGCAAGTCCCGGTGCTATGGCTTGTTCCATTGCTTACGCAAGGCTGCGCAGTGGTCTTTGTGGGGCACGGCAGGGGTGCGCACCACATGGTCGCTGTCTGCAGCATCGGCCACGGGCTGGTCTCCGGCCTGCGCAATGGCAATGGTGCGGGATGTTTCGGCAGGCAACCAAGCAGGAACGCCCACGCTGCGCAGCACATGACCACGGCCAGCAATCAGCAGCACCGTTTTGCCCGGCTGCAGCTGTTGCTCCAGGGTGTGTGCCATGCGTGCATCTTTGGCCAGCTGGATACGGGCCATGGGCGTGATCTGGGCCTCGGGCAGCAGGTCGCAATGGCCGCTGCGAATCGCTTCGCGCTGGCGCTGCCAGGCTTCAGGGGGTAAATGGCTGTCCCACTTGGCCTGCTGCATGACGGCTTGCATTTGCGCACGCGGCAGATTGCCACCGAAGACCGGCACCCCGGCGCGTACTGCGGTCATTACCGTGGGGCCGTAGTGCTTCCACGGCCAGCCTTTGTCATTCCATTGCAGCGCCTGCTGCACTTCGGCCTCTGTGGCTGTGGTGGGCAAGGCTTGTGTGCTGTGCCCATCGTCCGCCATTTCCAGCACCACAGCAGCCAGCTGGCCGCGCTGCGCCAAAGTCTGCACCGTGCGCTGCTCCCACTGGTGGTGCGCCGTGGCATCGTGCTGCTCGCCCAGCAGCAGTACGGCAGGCATGGGCTGTTGCGCTATCTGCTGCAGCCATGCTTCGGTGCTGAGCGGGGCAGGCTGCCAGGTGCTGCAGGCGGACAGTGCTCCCGCCATGACCATGGTCATCCATGCTTTTCTAATAAGAATTGTTCTCATCTTCATGGGTGGATGGTAATGGGGGTTGAGGGTTTTGTCTGCTTGAAGTGAACAGGTGCACTGCCTCTCCCGCTTGCGGGAGAGGGCTGGGGTGAGGGTTGCATTTCACTTCTTCCCCCGCTGGGGGAAGGCGGGGATGGGGGGCTACACGTGCTTTGTTAAAGCGATTTGCTTGGATTGAGCGAGGGAGTCGGGTCTCGGCCCGACAGCCGAGTTCCTTTTTGTGCGCGACAAAAAGGAACCTTCACGCTTGCGTGGGGTGAAACTCATATTGCGAAGCAATGTGAGTGGAGACCAAAAAGCGCGTCTGCGACGCTGTCCGACAGAACTCGCTGCACTCCTTCGCCGTTCCGCTCAAACATGCTGTCGGAAATCAGAATTTTTATGTGAAAGCACGCCAGTCCTGCAGCTGGCGTGCGGGGGTGAACCAGTGCATTGTTTTGTAGATGCTAGTTTGGCGTTTTAAGACCAATTGGCCTCTAGGGCGTGTTCACATAAAGCCTTCAACCCCATTTGTGATCTCCATCATCAGGGGCAGCGAACCCAATGTTGATGTGAACACGCTCTAAGGCTTATGCAGAAAGCGCTAGCAGCTATGAATTTAGTATTCGCTTCGCTGCGATCGCAGGGGATTGCGACCAATGTCTGCACGCGTGGGATCCCCCAGGCCCCGCAGGGCCTGGTTGTGGATGGGCAGGGTGCTTATTCGGGCGTGATGCCGGCAGCCTTGATCACCTGCCCCCACTTGGTGGTTTCCGCCGTCTGGAACTGTGCCAACTCCTGGGGGGTGGTGGTCCAGGCCTCGGAGCCGGACATGTCGAAGAACGAGGCCGCTGCCGGGCTGCCGACGGCGGTGCGCAGCAGTTGATTGAGTTTGGCCACCACGGGGGCGGGCGTGTGGGCGGGGGCATAGGCCGCGAACCAGTAGCCCATGTCATAGCCTTTGACGCCCGCTTCGGCGATGGTGGGTACGTCGGGCAGCTGGGGGCTGCGCTTGGAGGTGGAGTAGCCCAGCGCGCGCAGCTTGCCGGCCTTGATCTGCGGCACGCCGGTGGACATGTCGGTGACCATCAGGTTGATCTGCCCGCCCATCAGGTCGGTGATGGCCTGCGGGTTGCTTTTGTAGGGCACGTGCAGGATGTCCACGCCGGCCAGCTGCTTGAGCATTTCGCCGGCCATGCGGCTGGAGGAGCTGCCGCTGCCAAAGCTCAGCTTGCCGGGGTGGGCCTTGGCAAAGGCCAGCAGCTCACCCACGGTCTTGTAGGGGGCGTTCATGGGCACCACCAGCACCTGGCCGCCCTTGCCCAGGCCGGTCAGCGGGGCAAAGTCCTTGACCGGGTCGTAGGCGAGTTTTTTGTACAGGTGCTCGTTGGCCGCGTGCGTGGTGTTGGTGGTGATCAGCACGGTGTAGCCATCGGCCGGGGCCTTGGCCGCCTCCTGGGCGGCAATCATGCCGCTGGCGCCGCCCTTGTTCTCGACGATCACGGGCTGCTGGGTCTGCTCGGTGATCGACAGGCCCAGGGCGCGCGCCAGCTGGTCGGTCGCGCTGCCGGCCGCGAACGGCACCAGCAGGGTGATGGGCTTGCTGGGAAAGCTGCCCTGGGCGAAGGCGGCGGGCGCCAGGGCCAGCGCGAGGCTGGCGGTCAGCAGGTGGCGGCGGGTCGTGCTTGTCATGGTTGTCTCCTGTGTGGTTATGGGAATGGTCAAGCGGGACGGGCAATCCAGGGGGCGAGTGCCCCGGGAACGGAAATCGGCATCTGCAGCACCCGGAAGCACAGCGTCTTGCCGTGGCTGTCGAGGTTCAGGGCATCGTTCACGCCCCCGTCCAGCACCTCGTCCAGCACCAGGTTCATGGCCTGCAGCTGCGGCAGCAGGTAGCGGCGCACCTGGCGCGGCTGGCGATCGGCAAACAGCTGGGCCACGGCGGCCTCGGTGACCTGGGCGCAGATCGGCTCCCACAGCTGCGGGTGGAAGGCGATCACGCTGATGTTGGAGCGGTTGCCTTTGTCGCCCGTGCGGCCGTGGGCCAGCTGGTACAGGGGGACGGTCAGGGTGGTGGGGTCAGCCATGGGCGTGCTCCGGTGCCGGGCCAGGGGCGGTGGCCCAGGTGAACCCGGTGGGGATGTGGGTGTGGGGGATCAGGCAGGAGGTCAGCCCCAGGCGCTGGCGCATGTGTGTGCGCACCCCGCCGCCGCCCGCCGGACCGCAGCAGTACAGGGCGTTGACCTCGCGCGGCAGGCGCTGGGCGGTGGCGTGGTCGGCATGCTGCCAGGCCATGCGCAGGCGCACATCGTGGGGGGCGTGCCGCAGGTCGGCGCCGTCCAGCCAGCTGCTGGCATCGTTGCCCCAGACGCTGGTCACGCCGATCAGGTCGGTGCGCAGCGGCGCGAGATGGCCCAGGCGTTGCTGGATGGTCTGACCCGCCAGACGCGCGCGCTCGGCCGCACGTGGGCCGGCGTAGGAAATTTCGGCCTCCGCAAACCAGCCCGTGGCGTAGCAGACGTTGACCTTCAGCGTGTCGGGCCGGGGGTGGCCGCGCACCCCTTCCAGGCGCACGCGGTCGGGCCCCACGGCGCTGACCTGGGCCTGGGTGATGTCGGCCACCACGTCGGGGGTGAGGTACTGCGCCGGATCGTGGATCTCGTACAGCAGCTGTTCCTTGACTGTGGCCGGGGTGATGCAGCCGCCCGTGCCCTGGGGCTTGAAGAGGGTGCAGTGGCCGTCGGCGTCGATCTCGGCGATGGGATAGCCCAACTGGTCCAGGCCCGGCACGTCCTTGTAGCCGGGATCGGCAAAGTAGCCGCCGGTCACTTGCGTGCCGCATTCCAGCAGGTGGCCGACCATGGTGGCGCGGCCCAGGCGGTCCCAGTCGTCCCAGGCCCAGCCGTAGTGGGCCATGACCGGACCGACGACCAAGGAAGGGTCGGACACCCGGCCGCAGACCACGATGTCGGCCCCGGACTGCAGGGCCGCCGCAATCGGCTGGGCGCCGATGTAGGCGTTAGCACTGACCAGTTCCTGTGCGGGCATGCGCTCGGTCAGGGCTTCGGCCAGCAGCGGGCGGTGCGCGGGGCTGCTCAGGTCATCGCCGTGCACCACGGCAATCCGCGGCGTGCGCGTGCCCAGGGCCTGGGCCAGGCGGTGGATGGTGCGGGCCGCGGCCTGCGGGTTGGCGGCGCCGAAGTTGCTGACGATGCGGATGCCGTGCTGCAGGCAGTCGGCCAGCACCGGGCGCAGAAACTCGGGCATCAGCGGTTCGAACCCGGCCTCGGGGTTGCTGCGCCGGGCCAGTTGGGCCAGGGCCAGGGTGCGTTCCGCCAGGGTCTCGAAGATCAGCACCGCAGGCTGGCGCTGGCGGATCAGCTCCTGCACGACGGGGCCGGCGGCATCGATGCGGTCCCCGGAGAAGCCCGCGGCGCAGCCGATCAGTAGGGGCGGGGTGGTGGCGTGGGGTGAAGTCATGGAATCTCCTGCTGGCCACTATAGGAAGGGCTGGCTAAGCTGTGAAATCGATAATTGAGATGAATTGATTTGGAAGTCAGATGAATATTTCGGCCCGCGACATCCAGGCCTTCCTGGCCCTTGCCGAGGTGAAGAACTTCACCCGTGCGGCCGCGCGCTGCCACCTGTCACAGCCGGCGTTCAGCGCGCTGATCAAGGCGCTGGAGGACCACGTGGGCCTGAAGCTGTTCGACCGCAGCACGCGCCACGTGCTGCTGACGCAGGAGGGCGAGCGCTTCTGGCTGTCGGCCCAGCGGATTGCCGAGGAACTGGAGGACTGCGCCAAGGCCATGCGCGACACCGCCCAGTTGGCGCGCGGGCATGTGGCCGTGGCTCTGCTGCCCTCCTTGGCGGCGGGCTGGCTGCCCGGCGTGCTGGCGCAGTTTCTGGCGCGCCATCCCGGGGTGGAGGTGGCGGTGCAGGACGTGTTGTCCGAGCCCTGCATCACCGCCGTGGCCCAGGGGGAGGCGGACTTTGCCCTGGCGGCGATCCGCGCCGACACGCCCGAGCTGCAGGCGGAGCCGTTTTGCCGCGATGGCTTCCACCTGGTGTGCCGCGACGACCACCCGCTGGCGCAGCAGGCCGAGATCGGCGTGCCGGATCTGCAGCCCTGGCCGTTTGTGCACCTGGCTCGGCACAGCAGCGTGCGCCAGTACCTGGATGCGGCGCTGTTTCCCCAGACCCTGCGCACCCTGGTCGAGGTGGAGCAACTGGCCACGGTGATGGGGCTGGTGCAGGCGGGGCTGGGCATCAGCGTGGTGCCGGCGCTGTCGCTGTTCCATTTCGACAAGCCCGGCCTGTGCACCCGGGCCTTGCAGCTGCCGGCGATGGAGCGCCAGATCTACCTGGTGCGCCGCCGGGGGCGCAGCCTGTCCGTGGCGGCCCAGGCCTTGTACCGGCTGATGCAGGACATGCGGCCGGCGTGCGTGACCGCCTGAGCGGCCGCGCCGCCGGGGTCGCGAACCATCAAGTCAAAACCGCCTTCAGCCCATGCTGCAAGCGCGCTGCATGCTCTGGATGTGGAAGCGTGCAGGCCCCGGCCTGCCAGCCACACCGGGCCTGCGGGCCGGGGAGCGCGTCAGTTCTTGCCGTACAGCGGCGAGCGCGGTCCGTACAGCAAGCCGTTGGGCGTGCCGGCTGCCAGCAGGCGGTTGATCGCCACGCCGGCCATGGGGTGGGCGGCATCGGTGGCCGAGTTGACGACCTGGTTGACCAGGGCCGTCACCAGCATGCCGATCAGGCCGCCGCCCGAGTTGTTATCGCTTTCCTGGTTGGAGGCCGAGGCGCGGCCATCCCAGAGCTGGGTGCCGGTGCGCAGGTCCACCAGGCGTGCTTCCACGCTGACCACGGTGGCGCTCTGGATCACCTGGTAGGTGGTGCCATAGCGGGTGACGCGCAGGTACAGCGCGGCGTCGGCGCCAAAGATCTCCTGGAGCTTGGCGGGGGCCACCTCGTGGATGTCGCTGGCGATTTCCAGGCCGTTCTGGCGGAAGGTTTCGCTCACCAGGGTCACGGGCAGGACGTAGTAGCCCGCCTCGGCCAGGGGCAGGGTCGCCTGGGACAGCACGCTGGCACTGGCCTGCACTTCGGGTGCGTCATTGATGGGCGGCAGCACCAGGATGGAGGCCGGCTTGGCCGCGCGGTAGGCGCTGTAGTCCTTGCCGGGGGCCGTGGCGCAGCCCGCCAGCCAGGCGCAGGTGGCCAGCAGGGGCAACCACTTCAGGATGCGGGGGATCAGGGGAATGCGCATGTCAGATGCCGTTCTTCTTCAGGTTGCCGACCAGGTAGTCGATGTACGGGGCCGATTCGGGGAACTGCTTTTTCTCCTGCTCCCAGGCGGCCAGCGCCTGGTTGGTGCGGCCGGTGTTCAGGTACAGCAGGCCCAGGTGGGCCTGGTAGCCGGGCGGCAGCTGCGCGCCCTGGCTGGCGCTGACCTGCACGCCTTTTTCCAGTGCCAGGATCTGCTCTTCGGTGGCCGGGCCGTCGCTCTTGAGGTACTGGTAGACCTGGTTCTGGTAGCCGTTCCAGCTGTACAGGGGCTTGGGCGCGGCGCAGCCCACCAGCAGGGTGGCCAGCGCCAGGCTGGCGCCCGCGCGAATGGCGGTGTGGAGGTGCATGGTGCGGCCTTTCAACGTGCGGTCGCGGCCAGGGCGGGCAGTGCGCCGGCATCGACGGCTTCGCACAGGCGGTCCACGGCCTCGCGGATGGCCAGGTCCAGCACCTTGCCGTTGAGGGTGGAGTCGTAGCTGGCGGTGCCGCCGAAGCCGATGATCTCGCGGTTGGATAGCTGGTACTCGCCCACGCCCTGCACGGAGCGCACCACTTCCGAGGTGCGGATGTTGACCACGTTCAGCGTGACCTTGGCATAGGCGGTTTGCGTCTTGCCGCGGCCCAGCACGCCGAACAGCTGCTTGTCGCCGACTTCCTTGCGGCCGAACTCGGAGATGTCGCCGGTCACCACGTAGTCCGCGCCCTTGAGCTGCTGTGTGGTGCCCTGGATGGCCGCTTCCTGCTTGATTTCGGCCATGTTGTCACGGTCCAGCACGTTGAAGCGGTTGGTTTGCTGCAGGTGGGACATCAGGATGGTCTTGGCCTGGCTGCCCAGACGGTCGACGCCATCCGAGAACGCACCGCGCAGGTAGCTGGAGCGGTTGTCGAACTTGCCCACGGCGATCGGGCTGCGTGGCCCGTGGTAGCTGCGGCTGGCGCTCTGGGTCTGGGTGGCGTTCAGGGCCTGGGACGTTTCCGTCGCGCAGCCGGTCAGCCAGAGAGGAACGGCCACGACAGCGGCCAGGGGGATCAGTCGGAAAGAGCGCATGGTGCAGTGCAGTGAAGAGAAAAGTGAATTGTCTCCATATCGGACCGCGCGATGCTTGTGCCATGTCAGACGCCGGTGCGTTGCCCGGACCCCGATCGGGGCCGGGGCTGCGGGTCATGCCCGGGTCAGCAGGGCCGGGGTGGCGGTGACGGCGCGTTCCTGGCCGACCTGGAAGTGCTCCATGGCCTGGACCAGTTGCACGGACTGGGCCTCCAGTGCGCGCGTGGCGGCGGCGGCTTCCTCGACCAGGGCGGCGTTCTGCTGGGTCACGGCATCCATCTGCGTGATGGCGTGCTGCACCTGTTCCAGGCCCTGGGTCTGCTCCTGGCTGGCCGCGCTGATCTCGCCGACGATGTCGGTCACGCGGCGCACACCGGCCACCACGTCGCGCATCACCACGCCCGCTTCCTCGACCAGGGTGTGGCCGGCGTCGACACGCTCCACGCTGGCGGTGATCAGGTCCTTGATCTGCTTGGCTGCATCGGCACTGCGCTGCGCCAGGGTGCGCACCTCGCTGGCCACGACGGCGAAGCCGCGGCCCTGCTCGCCGGCACGCGCGGCTTCCACGGCGGCGTTCAGCGCCAGGATGTTGGTCTGGAAGGCAATCGCGTCGATGACGCCGATGATGTCCACGATCTTGCGCGAGGCCTCATGGATGTCGCCCATGGTGCCCACCACCTGGTCGACCACCTGGCCGCCGCGGCTGGCCAGCTCCGAGGCTGAGACCGCGAGCTGGTTGGCGGTGCGGGCGTTGTCGGCGTTCTGGCGCACGGTGGAGGTCATTTGCTCCATCGACGCGGCGGTTTGCTGCAGGGCGCTGGCCTGTTCTTCCGTGCGGCTGGACAGGTCCAGGTTGCCGCTGGCGATCTGGCTGGAGGCCGAGGCCACGCCGTCCGCACCCTGGCGCACCTGGCCGACCACGTTGCGCAGCTGGTCACCCATGCCGTCCAGGGCGCGCAGCAACTGGCCGGTTTCGTCCTGGGCATCACTGTGCACGCGGTGCGTCAGATCGCCGGCGGCCACGGTTTCCACGGCGTGCACGGCGCGCGCCAGCGGGCTGGTGATGCTGCGCGTGATGGCCACGGCCAGGGCCACGGCGATCAGCACGGCCAGGCCCCCCAGGCCGGCTAACTGCATACGGCCGCGCTCAAACTCGGCCTGCACGCCGGCGGCGGCTTCGCTGATGCGCTGGCGCTGGTGGTCCAGCAGGGCCTGCAGGGTCTGCAGGTAGGCGTCGGCCGCCGGCTGGAAGTCGCTGCGTAGCAGGCGCTCGGCCTCGTCGGCCCGGCCTTCGGCCTTGGCCTGGTAGATGGTGTCACGGGCCTGCACGAAGCGGGTGCGCAGCACGCTGACCTGGTCGAACAGCGCCTGCTCTTCGGGCGTGCTGATCAGCTTTTGCAGTTGCGCTTGCTGGCGCGACGAGGCCTTGGAGGCCTCGACGTTGTCGGCCACGAACTGGCGCGCCAGTTCGGCGTCGCTGCTGCGGGCCACCAGGGCGTGGCGGTTCACGTTGCTGTAGACGGTGCGGTACCAGTCGGAGATGACGCGCTCCTTGGAGAGCGGGCGCGCCATCATGTCGGCCGTGGACTGGGCCACGGCCTGCAGGCGCCAGATGCCGACTGCCAGCATGGTGGCGATGAACAGCGTCAGCACGGCAAAGGCCAGGCCCAGGCGCTTGCCGATGGAGATGTGTTGAAGTGGCATGGAGATGGAGTAAGTAAAAACTCTGATTGGCGGGCGATTGTCCAAGCAATCCTCGTCCCCTCCGTCTACGCGCTGATGACAACCTTACATCCCGTAGCAATATCTGCGGGGGTGGTGGCCGCATGCAAAAAGCGCCCCGCAGGGCGCTTGGTCGGGCCTGTCGGGGCCTGGGGCCCCGCGGCTTCAGCGGGCGCCGGCCTTGACCTTCAGGCGCCATGCATGCAGCAGGGGCTCGGTGTAGCCCGAAGGCTGTTCCACGCCCTTGAAGACCAGGTCCAGCGCGGCCTGCATGGCGGCACCGTTGGGGTTGGCGGCCAGGCTCTTGTAGGCGGGGTCGCCTGCGTTTTGCTGGTCCACCACCTTGGCCATGCGGGCAAAAGTTTCGCGTACCTGGGCTTCGGTGACGATGCCGTGCAGCAGCCAGTTGGCAATGTGCTGGCTGGAGATGCGCAGCGTGGCGCGGTCTTCCATCAGGCCCACGTTATGGATGTCTGGCACCTTGGAGCAGCCCACGCCCTGGTCGACCCAGCGCACCACGTAGCCCAGGATGCCTTGCACGTTGTTGTCCAGCTCCTGCTGCTTTTCGGCGTCGCTCCACTTGGGGTCCTTGGCCACAGGGATCTGCAGCAGATCGGCCAGGATGTTTTCGCGCTCGGCGTCGGCACTGGTTTTTTCCAGTTCCTTCTGTACTTCGGCCACATTGATCTGGTGGTAGTGCAGGGCGTGCAGGGTGGCGCCGGTGGGCGAAGGCACCCAGGCAGTGTTGGCACCGGCCTTGGGGTGGCCAATCTTTTGCTCCAGCATGGCCTTCATCAGGTCAGGCATGGCCCACATGCCCTTGCCGATCTGGGCGCGGCCGCGCAGGCCCATGGTCAGACCAACCAGCACGTTGTTGCGCTCATAGGCCTGCAGCCAGGCGGAAGTCTTCATGTCGCCCTTGCGTACCATGGGGCCTGCCTGCATGGCGGTGTGCATTTCGTCGCCTGTGCGGTCCAGGAAGCCGGTGTTGATGAACGCCACGCGCGCAGGAGCCGCGGCAATGGCAGCCTTGAGGTTGACCGAGGTGCGGCGCTCTTCGTCCATGATGCCGAGCTTGACGGTGTTCTCTGGCAGGCCCAGCAGCTTTTCCACGCGGCCGAACAGCTCGTTGGCAAAGGCCACTTCCGCAGGGCCGTGCATCTTGGGCTTGACGATGTAGACGCTGCCGGTGCGGCTGTTGCGAATGCCGTTGGCACCGTGGCCCTTGAGGTCATGGATGGCGATGGCCGTGGTGATGACGGCGTCCATGATGCCTTCGGGAATTTCCTTGCCTTCTGTGCCCCACAGGATGGCGGGGTTGGTCATCAGATGGCCCACATTGCGCAAAAACATCAGTGAGCGGCCGTGCAGCTTGATGGGCTGGCCGTTGGCACCAGTGTATTCGCGGTCCGGGTTCAGGCCACGGGTGACGGTCTTGCCGCCCTTTTCAAACGACTCGGTCAGCGTGCCCTTGAGGATGCCCAGCCAGTTGCTGTAGCCCAGCACTTTGTCTTCGGCATCGACGGCGGCGACGGAGTCTTCCAGGTCCAGGATGGTGGAGATGGCCGCTTCTACCACCACGTCGGCCACGCCTGCAGCGTCAGACTGGCCGATGGGGGTGGACTTGTTGATGATGATGTCGATGTGCAGGCCGTTGTTCTTCAGCAGTACGGAAGATGGCGCGGCTGCGTCACCCTGGTAGCCCACGAACTTGTCGGCATCTTTCAGGCCAGTGGTGGAGCCGTCCTTCAGGCTGACGACCAGCTTGCCGCCTTCGACCTTGTAAGCCGTTGCGTCCTTGTGCGAGCCAGTGGCCAGTGGCACGGACTGGTCGAGGAAGTTGCGGGCAAATTCAATGACCTTGGCACCGCGCACGGGGTTGTAGCCCTTGCCTTTTTCTGCGCCGCCTTCTTCGCTGATGGCGTCTGTGCCGTACAGCGCGTCATACAGCGAGCCCCAGCGGGCGTTGGCAGCGTTCAGGGCGTAGCGGGCGTTCAGAATGGGCACGACCAGCTGGGGGCCAGCGATCTGGGCCAGTTCGGCGTCCACGTTTTCGGTGGTGGCCTTGGCGTCCTTGGGCTGCTCGACCAGGTAGCCGATCTGCTTCAGAAACTGCTGGTAGCCCGCCATATTGGTGATGGGGCCGGGGTGGGCCTTGTGCCAGGTGTCCAGCTCTTTTTGCAGGCGGTCACGCTCGGCCAGCAGGGCGGCGTTCTTGGGGGCCAGGTCGTTGACCAGGGCATCAAAGCCTTGCCAGAAGGCGGCGGCATCGACCCCGGTGCCGGGCAGCACCTGTTCGTTGATGAAGTTGTGCAGTTCGGTGGCCACTTGCAGGCCGTGGACGGTGGTACGTGCTGTCATGGAGCAACCTCCTTGAATGATGGGAATGCAGGGAAACCGGGGCCGCAGGGAGGAAGCGCGCTTCCTTTTGCAGGCATTGCGTACCACTGTATTGCAAATGAATGCGTTAATAAATTGGACAAAACGCGCAGAACTAATGACTTTTATGCAAAAGTGAACGACACTAGCTCATAGTGTCTTATGCACTATTGATAGCTACTAACGCTTGCTGGATAAGCGCTAGAGGCTAATTTGATGCAAATTTTTGGCGCAAGCAGCCATGGACAAACTCAAAGCTTTCGAGTCTTTCGTCTCTGTCGCTACCAAGGGCAGCCTGACGGCAGCTGCCAAGGCAGAAGGGGTGGCCCCTGCCATCATGGGGCGCAGGCTGGATGCGCTGGAGGAACATCTGGGCGTGAAGCTGCTGGTGCGCACCACGCGGCGCATTACGCTCACACACGAAGGCAGCGCCTTTCTGGAAGACTGCCAGCGCCTGCTGGCCGATGTGGCCAATGCCGAGGCCAGCGTGTCCGCAGGCGGAGTGAAGGCCACGGGGCATTTGCGCATCACCGCCCCTGCCGGTTTTGGCCGCCGCCATGTGGCGCCGCTGGTGCCGCGCTTTCATGATCTGCACCCGGATGTGACGATTTCCCTGAACCTGAGCGACCGCGTGGTGGATCTGGCCGGGGAAGGCTATGACTGCGCCGTGCGTGTGGGTGATCTGGCCGATTCCTCTTTGGTGAGCGTGCGGCTGGCAGACAACCGCCGTCTGTGTGTGGCAACGCCCGAGTACCTGCGCAGCTACGGCACGCCACAGCATCCCTCTGAGCTGGCGCAGCACAAGTGCCTGACGCTGTCGAGCGATGCTTCGCAAACGCGCGGCTGGGCCTTTCGCCTGCCGGGCAATGGCGGCGGGGAGGTGGTGCACATCAAGCCTTCGGGGCCGCTCGATTGCTCGGACGGGCAGGTCTTGCACGACTGGTGCCTGGGCGGCTGGGGCATTGCCTGGCGCAGCACCTGGGAAGTGGAAGGCGAGATCGCTGCAGGCCGCCTGGTGGAAGTGCTGGCAGACTTTGCAGCACCACTTAACGGGATTTACCTCGTGTTTCCACAGCGCAAGCACATGACGCTGCGACTGCGCCTGTGGATGGACTATCTGCGGGCACACTATGCACGTCCCGAGTTCTGGAGCAAAGGCATACAAGCATGACCCTGGAAGCGATTTTTGCCAGCCTGCACATGCTGGCCATTCTGACGGCGGTGGTGTTCATGTCCAGCCAGGCGGCCCTGTGCCGCACGGAATGGATGAATGCTGCCGTGGTGCGCCGTCTGGCGCGGCTGGATGTGATTTATGTGGGCGCGCTGCTCGTGCTGCTACTGACCGGCGTGGTGCGTCTGGTCTGGGGCATCAAGGGCTGGGACTGGTATGTCTCGCAGCCGCTGTTTCACTGGAAGATGCTGCTGTTCGTGGTGATGGCGGCGCTGGCCGTGTGGCCCTCCATACAGCTGCGCAAATGGCATCAGGCCTTGGAAGCCACGGGGGCTTTGCCTGCAGAAGATGCGGTGCGCGCCGTGCGCCGCTGGATCATGGTGCAGGCACACATCATGCCGGTGATTGCCGTGATCGCTGTCTTCTGGGTGCGGGGCATGTAGGCATGGCGGGCAGGGCTTCGGCACGCTGCGGCCTTGGCACGTAAAATCGCCGGATGCTTTCTGTCAAACAAGAATTGCTCGCAGCGCTGGCTGCGCAGCTCGAAACACTTTCGCCAGGCGCTGGCGCACGCGCGGCATTTGAAACCCCTAAAGTGGCAGCCCATGGCGATTTCGCTTGTACGGCAGCCATGCAGCTGGCCAAGCCTCTGAAGGCCAATCCACGCGCACTGGGTGAGCAGCTCAAGGCCGCGCTGGAAGCCACGCCTGCTTTCCAGCAGTGGGTGGATGCCATCGAGATCGCTGGCCCCGGTTTTCTGAACATTCGCCTCAAGCCTGCAGCCAAGCAGGAAATCATTCGCGAAGTGCTGGGCCAGGCCGAGAAGTTCGGCTACCAGCCCGACCGCGGTGAAAAGATTCTGGTGGAGTTTGTGTCTGCCAACCCTACGGGCCCGCTGCACGTGGGCCACGGCCGCCAGGCAGCGATTGGCGACGCCATCAGCAACCTGTACGCCACCCAGGGCTGGAATGTGCACCGCGAGTTCTATTACAACGACGCGGGCGTGCAGATCGACACGCTGACCAAGTCTACGCAGCTGCGTGCCAAGGGCTTCAAGCCCGGTGACGAGTGCTGGCCCACCGACAGCGACAACCCCCTGGCCAAGAATTTCTACAACGGTGACTACATTGCCGACATTGCCAAGGCTTTCCTGAACAAGGAAACCGTGCATGCGGACGACCGTGAGTTCACCGCCAATGGCGATGTGGAGGACTACGACAACATCCGCCAGTTTGCCGTGGCCTATCTGCGCAATGAGCAGGACAAGGATCTGCAGGCATTCAACCTGAAGTTTGACCAGTACTACCTGGAGTCCAGCCTCTACACCAATGGCTATGTGGAAGAGACGGTCAACCGCCTGATTGCCAATGGCAAGACCTATGAACAGGACGGCGCACTGTGGCTCAAGTCCACCGAATACGGTGACGACAAGGACCGCGTGATGCGCAAGACCGACGGGCACTACACCTACTTTGTGCCTGATGTGGCCTATCACATCCAGAAGTTCAAGCGTGGCTTTACCAAGGTCGTGAACATTCAGGGCACCGACCACCACGGCACCATCGCCCGTGTGCGCGCTGGCCTGCAGGCGGCCGATGTGGGCATTCCCGCTGGCTACCCTGACTACGTGCTGCACACCATGGTGCGCGTGGTGCGCAATGGCGAAGAGGTCAAGATCAGCAAGCGTGCAGGCTCCTACGTGACGCTGCGTGACCTGATCGAGTGGACCAGCAAGGACGCCGTGCGCTTCTTCCTGCTGAGCCGCAAGCCCGATACCGAGTACACCTTCGACGTGGACCTGGCCGTGGCGCAGAACAACGACAACCCTGTGTACTACGTGCAGTACGCCCATGCACGCATCTGCTCGGTGCTGCGCACCTGGCAGGAGCAGGGCGGCAAGCTGGAGCAGCTCAAGGACGTGGATCTGTCGGCACTGGAAGGCCCACAGGCCCAGGCGCTGATGCTGATGCTGGCCAAGTACCCCGAGATGCTGACGGCGGCTGCCAACGGCAATGCACCGCACGATGTGACCTTCTACCTGCGTGACCTGGCTTCCTGCTATCACAGCTACTACGATGCCGAGCGCATTCTGGTGGATGATGAACAGGTCAAGCTGGCACGTCTGGCACTGGTCGCCGCGACCGCACAGGTGCTGCACAATGGCCTGGCAGTGCTGGGCGTGAGCGCGCCCGAGCGCATGTAAGCCACTCTCAGTGAACTATCAAGCAAGGTGACAGGCAGTCTTATGGGTAATCAGCAACGGGGAGGCACCCTCCTTGGTCTCATCATCGGTGTGATTCTGGGTCTGGGTATCGGACTGGGGGTGGCGGTTTACGTCACCAAGATGCCCGTGCCCTTCAAGGGTGATCCTCGGTCTGCAGATGACCGCCAGGGCGATAGTGAGCGCTATCGCAACTGGAACCCCAATGCACCGCTGACAGGCGCTCAGCCTGAGCGTGGTGCGGCACCTGCTGCGCCTGAGGTGCAGCCGTCTGCCCCTGCGACCTCTGCACAGAACCCTGTGGCGCAGCCGCCTGCCGTGTCTGCCGACCCGCTGGGTGATCTGGCGCATGCACAGCTCAAGGCTGCAGAGGCCAAGGCTGCGGCAGAAGCAGCAGCCACCAATGACGGCTTTCACTACTTTGTGCAGGCTGGCGCCTTCCGCAGCAAGGCCGATGCAGACGCCCAGCGCGCCAAGCTGGCCATGATGGGCTGGGAAGCTCGCATCAGCGAGCGTGAGCAAAATGGCCGTGTGGTCTTCCGCGTGCGCATTGGTCCGTTTGACAAGCGCGGGGATGCTGCGCAGCTCAAGCAAAGGCTGGACGATGCAGGCATCGATTCCAGCATGGTGCGCGTGCAGCAGTGAACTTATGGGGCCTGACAGGCTCTGACATGCCATATTTCGAGAAGGAGTCCTTTTGATGCAACGCCGCCATTTCTCTCTGGCTGCAGCCACGGCTGCCACCTCTCTGGCCTGGGGCCTGAGCCCTGCGATCGCCCAGCCTGCCGTGCCTCAGGAAGGCAAGCAGTACCGCCGCCTGTCCAAGCCTGCGCCTACCGATGTGCCCGCTGGCAAGGTCGAAGTGGTGGAGTTCTTCTGGTACAGCTGCCCGCACTGCCATGCGTTTGAGCCTGTGTTTGCGGCCTGGAAGGCCAAGGCGCCTGAGAACGTCGTGGTGCGCCGCGTACCTGTGGCGTTCAACTCGAGCTTTGTGCCCCAGCAAAAGCTTTTCTACACGCTGCAGGCCATGGACAACTTCGATGCCATGCACGCCAAGGCTTTCCATGCCATCCACGTGGAGCGCAACCGTCTGGCCACTGACGACGCCATCTTTGCATGGGTAGGCAAGCAGGGTGTGGATGTGGCCAAGTTCAAGGAGATCTACAACTCCTTCAACGTAGCCAGCCAGGTGCGCAAGGCCACTGCCTTGCAACAGGCTTACGACGTAGAAGGCGTGCCCTCCATTGGTGTGGCAGGCCGCTACTACACCGATGGCCCCATGGCTGGCAGCATGCCCAATGTGCTGGTGGTGGTGGATTACCTGATTGCCCAGAGCACCAAGTAAGCGCTGCATCTGTAGCTGAATGAAAAGTCCGCGCCATGCGGACTTTTTTATGGACCACAAGCGGCATGACTACAATGTGTCGCAAGAAACGTGCCTTGCCCATGAACTCCAAACTCATCACCTGTCTTTTGCTGACAGCCCTCGCCGGGGCCACAGGCCTTGCACATGCCGAGCGTGCTGACCGCGACAAACCCATGAATATCGAGTCGGACGCGCTGCGCCATGACGACTTGACGCAGACCAGCGTGTTTACGGGCAATGTGGTGATGACCAAGGGCACCATCGTGCTGCGCGGCGAACAGCTGGATGTACGGCAGGATGCCGAAGGCTACCAGCATGGCGTGGTCAAGGCTGCCCCGGGCCAGCGTGCCTATTTCCGTCAGAAGCGCGATACCGCACCGGGAGCACCTGAAGAGGTGATCGAGGGCGAGGGCGAGATCATTGAATACAACGGCAAGACGGATGACGTGAAGTTCATCCGCCGCGGCCAGCTGCGCCGCTACACGGGTGGCCAGCTCAGTGACGACATCATGGGCAGCGTCATCACCTACAACAACCTCACGGACGTGTTCACCGTGGATGGCGCAAAGCGCAGCAATGAGCCTTCGTCAGCCCCTGCTGGCTCCGGCGGCCGTGTCCGAGCCATCCTGGCGCCCAAGAACACTACGCCAGCACCGTCCAGCGCACCTGCACAGACGCTGCAGCCTTCGGATGCACTGAAACTGCAAGGAAACTAATGGCCGAGAAGACCCAAGACACTGCCGCGGTGAGCAAGCTCGAGGCACGGCATCTGGCCAAGTCCTATGGCAGCCGCAAGGTGGTCAAAGACGTGTCCATCACCGTGCAAAAGGGTGAGGTCGTCGGGCTGCTCGGCCCCAACGGCGCGGGCAAGACCACGTCGTTCTACATGATCGTGGGGCTGGTACGCAGCGACGGTGGTGATGTGCTGATTGACGGCCACTCCGTGGGCAATATGCCGATTCACCAGCGCTCGCGCCTGGGTCTGTCCTACCTGCCGCAGGAAGCATCGATCTTTCGCAAACTCAATGTGGAAGACAACGTGCGTGCCGTGCTGGAGCTGCAAAAAGATGCCAGTGGCAAATCGCTGTCGCGCGAAGCCATTGAGCAGCAACTGACCACGCTGCTGCAGGAGCTGCGCGTGGACCACCTGCGCAAGTCGCCTTCGCTGGCGCTGTCCGGTGGTGAGCGCCGCCGCGTGGAGATTGCCCGCGCGCTGGCCACGAATCCGCGCTTCATCCTGCTGGATGAGCCGTTTGCCGGTATTGACCCCATCGCCGTGATCGAGATTCAGCGCATCATCAGCTTCCTCAAGGAGCGCGGCATTGGTGTCTTGATTACTGATCACAATGTGCGCGAAACACTGGGCATCTGTGACCACGCGTTCATCATCAGCGATGGCACAGTGCTGGCACAGGGAACGCCGCAGGAGATTGTCGAGAATCCGGATGTACGCCGGGTATACCTCGGCGAACATTTCCGGATGTAGACCTCCCCTGCAGCGTCATCAATAACAACAAAGGTCGATAGAGCAAAGAGGGGTACAGCGTTGAAGCCAAGTTTGTCACTGCGGGTCTCACAACATCTGGCGTTGACGCCGCAACTTCAACAATCTATTCGACTGCTGCAGCTGTCGACCCTGGAGCTTTCTCAGGAAGTCGAGCAGATGCTCGACGAAAACCCATTTCTTGAATTGTCTGCCGAAGAGGTCGAACGCGAGGCCTTTGGCGTGGAGCATGCAAATTCCGCGCCAGAGGCGGATGTGCATGCCAGCGACGAAACTTATTTTTCTGTAGCTGACAGCGCCGTATCCACGGGCGCTGAAGGGCAAAAAGATTCAGAAATTCACGTGGTAGAAGCTGCCGATCTGCCCCAGGACTGGGAGGGCGATGGCAGTGTAGACATGGGGGCGTTGGATGACGCAGAGTGGGGTGGTGAAGCACCGGCACGCGGCAAGCGCAATGAGGACGAGGATGCCCCTTCTGCACTGGAACTGGCCCGCTGCCACGAATCTCTGACGGACCATCTGCACCAGCAGGCACTGTCGCTGCGCCTGTCGGAAGTGCAGCGCTGCGCCCTGCGCTTTCTGATTGAAAACCTCAACGACGACGGCTATCTGGAAGACTCGCTGCAAGAACTGGCTATTGGCCTGGCAGGCAGTGAGGATGAGGAGCAGCTTGAGGAGCTGATGCACCACTTCACGGTGGCGCTGCGTCTGCTGCAGTCGCTGGAACCCGTGGGTGTGGGGGCGCGTGATCTGGCTGAATGCCTGCGCCTGCAGCTGCGCTATCTGCAGGAGCAAGGTGGTGACGACCCCGCGCTGCTGGAAGCCGCCTTGCAGCTGTGTGCCCAGCCGCTGGACATGCTGGCGCGCCGTGATGTGCGCAAGCTCATGCAGGCCTGTGGTCTGCCTGAAAGCCGCGTGCGCGCAGCGCTGGGCCTGATTGCACGGCTGGAGCCCAAGCCCGGGCGGCGCTTTGTGGATGTGGAGCGGCATGTGATCGTGCCCGATGTGATCGTGCAGAAAACGAACCGCAAAGGGGGCGATGGCCTGATGCAGTTCAGCGTGCAGCTCAACCACGATGTGATGCCGCGTCTGCGTGTGCACGAGGTCTATGCCGGTGCGCTGCGCAGCCACAAGGGCAGCGAGGGCCACGCCATGCTGCAGCAGCGCCTGCAGGAGGCGCGCTGGTTCATCAAGAACGTGCAGCAGCGCTTTGACACCATCTTGCGCGTGTCCAAAGCCATTGTGGAGCGGCAGAAAAACTTCTTCATCCACGGTGAGCTGGCCATGCGTCCGCTGGTGCTGCGCGATATTGCGGACGAGCTGGGGCTGCACGAATCCACCATCAGCCGTGTGACGACGGCCAAGTACATGGCCACGCCCCACGGCACCTATGAGCTGAAGTTCTTCTTCGGTTCCGGCCTGGGTACAGAGACGGGCGGCAATGCGTCGAGTACGGCAGTGCGTGCGCTGATCCGCCAGTTTGTGAGTGCAGAGAACCCCAAAAAACCGCTGTCGGACAGCCAGATTGCCGAGATGCTCAAGGAGCAGGGCATCGAATGTGCCCGCCGCACGGTGGCGAAATACCGGGAGGCGCTGAAAATTGCGCCAGCAAATTTGAGAAAAGCGTTGTAAGCGAACGGAGCAACCCGTTAACGCTGTATTGGTTTGCTCGGGGCGATTGGCTAGGCTGGTGAGCGCTCGCTAGAATCGCGCGGATATTACGGATATTACTTATGCGCTGCCTGCGGGCAGCGTTTTGTTTTTTGCTCGTAACCCAGTTGAGTGCCCTGCGCTCGGAGAACCAATATGCAACAACGTCGTCATACCCTCTTGGCTATCGGTGCAGCCGCACTGGCCGCTTTTGGTACTTTTGCACCCGCCGTGCATGCGCAGGACAAGCCCAAGGTGGCGCTGGTCATGAAGTCGCTGGCCAATGAGTTCTTCCGCACCATGGAAGACGGAGCCAAGGCACACAACAAGGAGCACGGCAACTACGTGCTGCTGAGCAACGGCATCAAGAACGAGACCGACACCGCAGCCCAGATCAAGATGGTCGAACAGATGGTGGCGCAGAAGGCCGATGCCATCGTGATCGCCCCCGCTGACTCCAAGGCGCTGGTGCCCGTGCTCAAGAACGCCGTGGACAAGGGCGTGATCGTGGTGAACATCGACAACCGTCTGGACCCCGAAGCCCTGAAGGAAAAGAACCTGAACGTTCCTTTTGTGGGGCCTGACAACCGCTACGGCGCCAAGCTGGTGGGCGACTATCTGGCCCAGCAACTGCAGGCCGGCGACAAGGTCGGCATCATCGAAGGCGTGTCTACCACCACCAATGCACAGCAGCGCACCGCAGGCTTCAAGGACGCCATGGACGCTGCCAAGATGAACATCGTGGGCGTGCAGTCCGGCAACTGGGAAATTGCCAATGGCAACACCGTGGCTGCCGGCATGATGCGTGAGAACCCCGATCTGAAGGCACTGCTGGCTGGTAACGACTCCATGGCTCTGGGTGCTGTGGCCGCCGTCAAGGCCGCGGGCAAGACAGGCAAGGTGCTGGTGGTGGGCTACGACAACATCCAGGCCATCAAGCCTTTGCTCAAGGACGGCCGCGTGCTGGCCACCGCTGACCAGTTTGCTGCCAAGCAGGCGGCTTTCGGTATTGATGTGGCCCTGAAGGCCATCCAGGACAAGACACCCCAGGCCCAGCTGCCTGCTGAAGTCAAAACCGACGTGGTTTTGGTGACGAAGTAAGAGGCAGACATGGCACACCCCACTCCTGCAGACCACGGTCAGGTGGTCATGCGGCTTGAAGGCATCGGCAAGGACTATGGCGATAGCACGGTGCTCGATGGCGTGAGTCTGGACCTGCGCGCTGGTGAGGTGCTGGCGCTGACCGGCGAGAACGGCGCAGGCAAGAGCACATGTTCCAAGATCATGTGCGGCCTGGTGCAGGCATCGCGCGGCCAGATGACGCTGATGGGCAAGCCTTTTGCACCCGTGTCACGTACGGACGCAGAGCGTCAGGGCGTGCGCATGGTGCTGCAGGAGCTGGGGCTGGTAAACACATTGACGGTGGCCGAGAACCTGCTGCTCGACCGCCTGCCCCACCGCTTTGGCCTGGTGGATCGCAAGCGCCTGCACGAAATGGCGCGCGAACAGCTGGCCAAGATGGGGCTGGACCATATCGACCCACGCACCAAGGTGTCCGAGCTGGGTATTGGCATGCAGCAGATGGTGGAAATTGCGCGCAACCTGCGCGATGGCAACCGCGTGCTGGTGCTCGATGAGCCCACGGCCATGCTCACGGCCAAGGAAATTGAACACCTGTTTGCACAGATTGACTTGATGAAGGCGCAGGGCGTGGCGCTGGTCTACGTCTCACACCGTCTGGAAGAACTGCAGCGCGTGGCCGAGCGTGTGGCTGTGCTGCGCGACGGCCGTCTGGTGGATGTGCTGCCCATGCAGGGCCTGTCAGAAGCCACGCTGGTGGAGCGCATGGTCGGCCGCCACGTGGAAACGCTGGATGAAAAGCCCCGCCGCAAGGCCGGCCCCGTGCTGCTGCGTGCAGAAAACATGTGCCGTGGCGATGTGGTCAAGAACGTCAGCCTGGAGCTGCACGCTGGCGAAGTGCTGGGTGTGGCGGGTCTGGTGGGCGCTGGTCGCACCGAACTGCTGCGCCTGCTGTACGGCGCAGACAAGGCAGACAGCGGCTCTATCGAGCTGACCGGCCAGCACCCTGACCAGCAGGCACAGACCGTGGCACCGAACTGGCGCAGCCCCATGCAGGCCGTGCGCGCCGGTATTGCCCTGATTACGGAAGACCGCAAGGCGCAGGGCTTGCTGCTGCCCCAGTCCATTCGCGTCAATACCTCGCTGAGCCATATGCGCTCCGTGTCCGCAGGTGGCTGGCTCAACCGCAGCCGTGAAGCACAGCTGGCCAAGCAAATGGTGCAGCGCCTGCGTGTGCGCTCCTTTAACGCTGAGCAGTCCGTGGGCACGCTCAGTGGCGGCAACCAGCAGAAAGTGATTTTTGCGCGCTGGCTGCACCGTGACTGCCCCGTGGTGCTGCTGGACGAGCCGACCCGTGGCGTGGACGTGGGTGCGCGCTCTGATCTGTACGCCGAGATCAACACCATGACCCACCAGGGCAAGGCTGTGATGGTGGTGTCCAGCGATCTGCGCGAGCTCATGGAGCTGTGTGACCGCATTGCCGTGATGCACCAGGGCCGCCTGGTGGCGACCTTCGAGCGTGGCCAGTGGTCGCAGCAAGCCTTGCTGGCCGCCGCATTTGGTGACGTTACTGAAGAAACTGCTGCAGCCACTGCGGCCTAAACAACGATTCAATACGCATGTCTTCCCCTGCTTCTCATCCAGAAAAAGTACACAGTCCATGGCGCCAGGAAATGGGCACGTACATCGGCCTGATCGTGGTGCTGATCGCCATGGTGGCGCTGTTCAGCTCGCTGTCGGACTACTTCTTTACCAAGGACACGCTGCTGTCGATCGCCAATGAAATTCCTGCCCTGGCCGTGATGGCCGTGGGCATGACCTTCATTCTGATCATTGCGGGTATTGACCTGTCGGTAGGCTCGGTGCTGGCACTGAGCGCTGCCGCCGCCGCTGCAGCCATGCTGCAGTGGGAGTGGGGCCCCTGGGGCGCAGCCGTGCTGGGTCTGCTCGTGGGCGTGGTCTGCGGCACGATTACCGGCGGTATTTCCGTGGCCTGGCAGCTGCCCAGCTTTATTGTTTCGCTGGGCATGCTCGAAGCCGTGCGTGGCGGGGCCTATCTGGTGACGGATTCGCGCACCCAGTATGTGGGTGATGCCATGGGCGGTCTGGCGACCCCCTGGCTGGGCGGGCTGTCGGCCTCGTTCTTCATTGCCATCGTGGTGGTCATTGTTGGCCAGCTCATCCTCTCGCGCACCGTGTTTGGCCGCTATGTGGTGGGCATTGGCACGAACGAAGAAGCCATGCGTCTGGCCGGTGTGGACCCTCGTCCTATCCGCGTCATCGTGTTTGCGGCCATGGGCTTTCTGGCAGCGCTCGCAGGTCTGATGCAGTCGGCCCGTCTGGAAGCGGCAGACCCCAATGCAGGCGCTGGCATGGAGCTGCAGGTGATCGCAGCCGTGGTGATTGGCGGCACCAGCCTGATGGGTGGCCGTGGCTCGGTGATCAACACCTTCTTTGGTGTGCTCATCATTGCTGTGCTGGAAGCCGGTCTGGCCCAGATTGGTGCCAGCGAGCCCAGCAAGCGCATCATCACCGGCGTGGTGATCGTGGTCGCCGTGGTGGTGGATACCATCCGCCAGCGCCGCGCAGCGCGCAAGCACTAAGCAGGGGTGCCATGTCTTCCAACAAGACCCGTATCGTGGTGCTGGGCAGCCTGAACATGGACGTGGTGCTGCGCTGCGACACCATGCCCGCACGCGGTGAAACCGTGCATGCCCAGAGCCTGAGCTACATCCCCGGCGGCAAGGGCGGTAACCAGGCCGTGGCCTGTGCCCGCCACGGTGCACAGGTGGCACTGGTTGGTGCTGTGGGCCGCGATGCCCATGGTGAGGAGCTGCGCAACGCGCTGGTGCTGGATGGCATCGATGTCTCGCATGTGGCCGTGCATGACGGCGTGGCGACAGGTTCTGCCGTGGTGATGGTGGAGCAGGATGGCAGCAACCGCATTGCCGTGATTCCCGGTGCGAATGCGCTGGCCGATCTGCCCGCCAGCTTTGCAGAAACTTTGAAAGCCAGCGACTTTCTGGTGGTGCAGTTTGAAACGCCGCTGGACGTGCTGGACCGCGCGATGGCTGTGGCGCATGCAGTGGGCTGCAAGGTGGTGCTCAACCCCTCGCCCGTGAAGGCTGTGCCCAGTGCATGGTGGCCCATGATCGACACCCTGGTGGTGAATGAGCATGAAGCGGCAGAACTGTCTGGCATGGCCGTGACCGATGCGCACAGCGCACTGGCTGCGGCGCAGCATTTCCTGAGCCAGGGTGTGCGTCGTGTGGTGGTCACTTTGGGCAGCCAGGGCGCACTGGCACTGGATGCATCAGGCCATAGCGTGCATCCTGCGCCCAAGGTACAGGTGGTGGATACCACCTCGGCGGGCGACACTTTCCTGGGCACCATGACCACCCGTCTGGGTGAAGGCTGCACGCTGGCGCAAGCCGTGGAATGGGCCATCCAGGCCGCTGCCCTGTGCATTGGCCGTGCCGGTGCACAGCCCTCCATTCCCCAGCGTAGCGAGGTCAAAGCCCCATGAAAAAAACCAAACTCCTGAACGCAGCCCTGTCGCACCTGGTGGCGCAGCTGGGCCATAACGACATGATTGTGGTGGGCGACGCAGGTCTGCCCGTGCCCCCCGGTGTGCCCTGCATTGACCTGGCCGTCATGCGTGGTCTGCCCCGTATCGACCTGGTGCTGGAAGCGCTGGAGAGCGAGATGCAGGTCGAGCGCATGGTGCTGGCCACCGAAACACTGGCTGCCACCGATGGCCAGATGCCTGCCTGGCTGCCTGCCGCCTGGCGCGATCTGCCGGTGGAAGCTGTATCGCACGAAGACTTCAAGCAGCGCAACGCACGGGCGCGTGCCGTGATTCGTACCGGCGAATGCACGCCTTATGCGAATGTGATGCTGGTGGCGGGCGTGGCTTTCTAGGCCCTCGCAACAGTTGTAAAAATATAGCTGCTTGCGCTTGTGTAGATTGGTTTTCGATATCTTTTGTTGTCGAAATGCAGTACTGACAAGCGCAAGCAGCTATTTTTTATTTCCAAAGCGGTGCCACATTCTGTAGCCCGCAGCACTTGTGCCGGACAGAGTTTGGCCGTGCAATAGGCGCGTGCAGCCTCGACATTTCTGCGGGGTAGCGCTTGAAACCACCAAGTGCGCGTATGCTTGAACGCATCTTATGAATCAACTGCATCTGTTTTTACCCTGCGCCGCTGGCGTTGAGGGCTATCTGGCCGACGAAGTGCGTGCCATCACCGGCGTGGGCAATGACGATGTGCTCACCGGCCGAGGCGGCGTCATGGTGCGTGGCATGTGGCGCGATGCCATGCTGCTCAACCTCTACAGCCGCCTGGCGCAGCGCGTGCTGGTGGAGCTGTCGTACACCGAATACCGCAGCGAAAACGACCTGTACCGTGCCGCCAGCGAAGTGGCGTGGGAAATCTGGTTTACGCCCAAGGAAACCTTCAAGATTGAAGTAACGGCCCAGCACAGCCCGCTGACCAGCCTGAACTTTGCTGCCCTGCGCGTCAAGGACGCGATTGCTGACCGTTTCCGCGCCAAGCGCCATGGCGTGCGCCCCAGTGTGGAAACCAGCCGCCCCGACGTGCGCGTGCACATGCACCTGACCACGGACACCTGCACGCTGTACATCGACACCTCGGGTGAAGCGCTGTTCAAGCGCGGCTGGCGTGAAGACAAGGGCGATGCACCTTTGAAGGAAACGCTGGCTGCGGCCATGCTTGCCGCTACCGGCTGGGACCCACATGGCCCCAACCCTGAGCCGCTGTACGACCCCTGCTGTGGCTCTGGCACGGTGGTGATCGAAGCCGCGCAGATTGCCCGCAAGATTCCCGCAGGCATCCTGCGCCGCTTTGCGTTTGAAAAGCTGGTGCCTTTCCAGCGCCACGTGTGGGAAGCGATTCTGGACGAAGCCGAATCCAAGATCCTGGACGAAAGCCCGGTGCCGATTTTTGGCTCGGACGTGTCGCACCGCATGGTGGACTTTGCCCAGCGCAATGCCGAGCGTGCCGGTGTGGCCGAGACCGTGCAGCTGCGCGGCGGCGATGCGCTGCAGCGCATGCCCCCTTGCGAGCAGCCCGGCATGATGCTGCTCAACCCCCCGTATGGCGAACGTATTGCCGCAGCCGGTAGTGCTGGCCGCAATGCACGTGAGCGCATGAACGTGGTGGAGCGTGCAGGCCGCGAGACTGCACAGACCGAAGACGGCGTGGAGTTCTTCAGCCAGCTGGCCAGCCACTGGAAGAAAAACTACAGCGGCTGGAGTGCCTGGATGCTCACGCCAGACCTGAAGCTGCCCGGCAAGATGCGCCTGAAGGAATCGCGCCGCACACCGATGTGGAACGGCCCCATCGAGTGCCGACTGTTTCGCTTTGACATGATCAAGGGTGCCGTCAAGCCCCGTAAAGATGAGAGCGCACAGCGCCCAGCTGACGAGGCCTGAGCCATGAAAATTGTCTTGAAGTGGCCTGCCTGCAATGCAGGCTACACCGGCCCTTTGCCACGCCCCATGGTGCTGGACACCAACGTGGTGCTGGACATGCTGATCTTTGATGACCCGCACATCCCGCCCATCCGCGAACTGGTCGCCCGGGGCGAAGTGCGCTGGATTGCCGACCAGGCCCAGCGCATTGAGCTGGAGCGTGTGCTGCACTACAGCCAGATTGCGCCGCGTGTGTCGTTCTACGGCAAGACGCCTGAAGGCGTGATGGCGGCTTTTGACGCCGCCGTGGAATACGTGGCCGAAGCGCCCAAGATCCGCTTTACCTGCACCGATCCGGATGACCAGCACTTTCTGGACCTGGCCAGCCAGCACCAGGCCCTGCTGGTGAGCAAGGACAAGGCCGTGCTCAAGCAGCGCAAGCGCGTGGCCCAGAACTATGGTGCGACCGTGGGCAATATCTTGCTGCTGGAAACTGCCGACGAGGCATCAGCGGTGTAAAACCCAACGGGCTGCCAGCGCCCATGGTGCAAGCGCTGGCAGCTACGAAAAATGCTGTCGTGCCCGGCTGACGCCGGGTTGGCCGCAGAGGGGGGACAATATCGTCCATGATTTCGCCTACCTACACCAAACCGGCGCAGCTTTCTACGCTGGACATGACCCGCATTGACGACACCCGCATCAAGGCGGTGCGTCCCCTGATTACCCCCGCCATCCTGCAGGAGTGGCTGCCAGCGACCGAGCAGGCACATGCACTGGTGGAAAGCAGCCGCGATGCGGTATCGCGCGTGCTGCATGGGCAGGACGACCGGCTGGTGGTGGTGGTTGGCCCTTGCTCCATCCACGACCACGAGCAGGCCATGGACTACGCGCGCCAGTTGAAAGTGCATGCCGATGCGCTGTCGCAGGACCTGCTGATCATCATGCGGGTGTACTTCGAAAAGCCGCGCACCACCGTGGGCTGGAAGGGCTATATCAATGACCCGCGCCGCGACGGCAGCTTTGCCATCAACGAAGGGCTGGAGCTGGCGCGCAAGCTGCTGCTGGATGTGGTGGGGCTGGGCCTGCCCGTGGGCACGGAATTTCTGGACCTGCTCTCGCCCCAGTACATCAGCGATCTGGTCACCTGGGGCGCGATTGGCGCTCGCACCACGGAAAGCCAGAGCCACCGCCAGCTGACCAGCGGTTTGTCCTGCCCTGTGGGCTTCAAGAACGGCACGGACGGCGGCGTCAAGGTGGCTTGCGACGCGATTCTGGCCGCACAGGCACCCCATGCCTTCATGGGCATGACCAAGATGGGCCAGGCCGCGATTTTTGAAACCCGTGGCAACCAGGACTGCCACGTGATTCTGCGCGGTGGCAAGCAGCCCAACTACAGCGCGGCGGATGTGCAGTCTGCCTGCGACATGCTGGAGAAAAACGGTCTGCGCCCCCAGGTGATGATTGACCTGTCACACGCCAACAGCAGCAAGCAGCACCGCCGCCAGGTGGACGTGGCAGCTGATGTGGCGCAGCAGATTGCCGCAGGCGAAACACGCATCAGCGGTGTGATGATTGAAAGCCATCTGCACGAAGGCCGCCAGGACATCGTGGAGGGCCAGGCGCTGCAATACGGCGTGTCGCTGACCGATGCCTGCATCAGCATGGAGCAGACCATTCCTGTGCTGGAGCAGCTGGCGGCAGCAGTGCGTGCTCGCAGAAGCAAAAATGCATAGCGGCTTGCGCTGATAAAAAGCCACTTTCACGATGTTTTATGTCTGAAAGTGGCTTTTATCAAGCGCTAAACGCTATCAATCTTTGAGTTTGATTTGCTTCTTCACCTGGGTGCTGGCTTTTTCTTCTTTTTTGCGGCGGTTGAAGACCTGCTGCATGTAGCGCAGGTCACCGGCTGAAAGATGCTTTTCAGCCGCCACAAACTGCTCCTGCTCTTCTTCTGCAATATGGTGCAGATACTCCTCGCGCAGGGCCGCAAAGCGCCGCAGCCAGCCAGGTGATGCCATGTCACGTGCGGCCAGATCGGCCAGCATGTCGTCAATCGCCTTGTGCTCGGCCACAGCGTGGCGTGCGTCGTCGGTGGTGGCGGGGTTGCGCATCACGCTGGACCACAGTGCCTGCTCTTCGGCAGCGGCGTGGCTTTTGAGCTCCAGTGTCAATTCTCTGAAAAGTTTTTTGCGGTCTGGCGACTTACCCGAGGTCTCGCCAATCATGGCCAGCAACGCGCGGTGGCGGTCATGGTCTTCGACCAGACGGCCAAACAGATCGGGGTTGCCGCGAAACTTGGTTTTGGGCGTGCTGCCAATGCGCGCAGCCACATGAGGGGCGGTGGCCTTGGCTTTGGCAATCGCTGCGCGCTTGGCGTCTGCTGGTTAGGCTGCCTTGGATGCAGCGGACTTGGCAGGGGGACGTGATGCAGTCGTTGGCATGGGGCTCACTTTGCAGAACATGGCGGATTGCCATGTCATGGGTTGTAGCAAAGCAGGGACATGCAGCAGGTCAGCCATCAGGGGATGGAGGCTGTAGGAACTGCAGTCAGCACTGTGGCGTGACAACCACCCAGAGGCTTGCGGGGCATGTGGCAGGGCTGAGGGTGCAAAGTGGTGGCTGCCTACAATGGCTACTCCATCTGCAGTGCAACACTGCCCGGCACAGGACGACCTGCGCTGGTGATCTCCATCACGGGACGGCCCGCATCTTCGCAATGCAAGGAGTCTCGTATGGCATGGCTTTATCTGGTGGTCGCAGGGGTGCTGGAAGTGGTGTGGGCCTACACCATGAAGCAGTCGCATGGCTTCAGCCGCTTGGTTCCCAGTGTGATTACCTTCGTGACCATGGTCGCCAGCTTCGGCCTGCTGTCTCTGGCCATGCGCAGTCTGCCGCTGGGAACGGCCTATACGATCTGGACAGGCATTGGCGCGGTTGGCGCCTTCATCGTGGGCATTGCCGTGCTCGGCGAGCAGGTGAGTGCCATGCGTGTGCTGGCCGCGGTGCTGATCGTCAGCGGACTGGTGCTGATGAAGCTGTCTTCCCCGCAGGCCTGACTGCCGCAGCGGCATCTGTGGGACTGCCCCGCAAAACATTGCACATGCCAGCCAAGCGCCGGGGCAAAGACGGCACACATGCGCCCATGTGCCTGAAACCTCGCAGGAGGACATCGTGCTGACGCTTGAATCTGCGCTGTATGTGCGTATACAGGAAATGCCCAATGGGCCCATGCCCTTGCCACTGAAAAGCGGCTTCAGCATGGACACGGCCTACCGTGCGCTGGGCATGTTCAACCCATCGGAAACTTCGGACGTGTATTTCATTCTGGCCAATGACGGCGTTGTTGCATAAATCGTTGCTCTTCCAGCGGTAGGCTTGCTGCATGAGTCAGCCCCGCAACCCCCGCTATAGAGCCAGCAACTGGAGGCAGTACAACGCATCCCTCAAAGTTCGAGGCTCTTTGGCGGTGTGGCTGGACAAGGGTATGTGCTGGTTTGCCACGGCAAGTGGCAAACGCGGACGCAGTCCGAAGTTCTCGGATGCAGCCATCCAATTTTGTTGGACGCTCAAGAACCTGTTGGGCTTGGCACTGCGGCAGAGCACGGCTCTTGCCGAGTTGGTGCTGCATTTGCTGGTTGCTACAACGGGAATCAAGTTCTTGGGTGAAAGCGAGGGGAAATGCAAAAAACATGGCCCTGAGCGTCATCGGCAATGGCGCAAGTTGCACATTGGCATTGATCCCCAGACGCTACAGATCAGGGCTATCTGTGTGACATCCAGCAACGCCAGTGATGCCGGATGTGCTGCAGCCATTGCCCGACGATGAGGTGCTGGAGAGCCTAACGGGCGATGGCGCTTACGACACCGCAAGCAGTCCATGAAGAAGTCCTCAAGCGAGGAGGTATCCCCATTATTCCTCCTCGCAAGAATGCTCGAATTGGAACCCAAGATGAACTGCATCAAACGATTGGGTGAGCGGCTGATGTCTCGTACCTTTGAGCGACAAGTGGGCGAACTGCACATTCGAGCAGCCATCTTGCATCGATTTACAGAGCTGGGGTCTGGGGGAGCTTGGCCTGAAATCGATTGATGCAACAACGCCGCCCTGCACATAAAAATGGCATGTGGTTTATACTTACGTCTACGGGTTATCACTTAGAGGTTATCCCGTAGCTGTGAGGTCGTTGAGATGCATCCTCACCAGCCAATGTGCAGGCATCTCGCAAATGAAAGACTGTCATGCTGAATGCTGTAAATGCCTTGATCAAGTTCATCCAAGAAGTACGTGCTGCTGACTTTGCCGTCGCCAAGCAGTAATTCGCCGATGCATGCAGCCGCTGTGGGCTGCCAAAACATTCACTGAGAAAAGTGCCCTTCAGCAACTGGCTGCAGGGCATTTTTGTTGCAAGCTTTTTGTTGCAAGCAAAGCGCAGCGCAGGCATGCGTGGCAGACTTCGCTCCCATGTCCTCGCCCTCATTGCTCGTCGCTGACGATCACCCCTTGTTCCGTGCTGCGGTGCTTCACGTTTTGCATGCGCGTTTTGCGCAGTACCAGACGTTGGAAGCTGCCAGTGCTGCCACCGTGAGCAGCATGCTGCAGGCGCACCCGGAGGTGGAGCTGGTGCTGCTGGACCTGACCATGCCCGGTGCCCGGGGCTTTTCCACGCTGCTGCATGTGCGTGGCGAGTATTCGGAAATTCCGGTGGTCATCATTTCGTCCAATGACCATCCGCGCGTGATTCGTCGTGCCCAGCAGTTTGGCGCGGCAGGCTTTATTCCGAAGTCGGCTTCTGCCGAAGAAATCGCCCAGGCCATTGAGGCCGTGCTGGCCGGGGACAGCTGGTTTCCGCCCATGGCGGCAGAGCGCTCGGAAGCGGACGCCGAGCTGGCCGCACGGCTGGCGCAGCTCACGCCGCAGCAGTTCCGCGTGCTGCTGTGCCTGGCCGACGGCCTGCTCAACAAGCAGATTGCGCATGAGCTGGGGCTGGCAGAGAACACGGTGAAAGTGCATGTCACCGCGATTTTGAAAAAGCTCGAATGCTATTCACGCACGCAGGCGGCCGTACTGGTCAAGAGCCTGGAAAACGACAGTGACGCGGCCAGTATCAGCGCAGATGCCTTGTAAAAATTTTAGCCAGACTGGCCTCTAGGCCTTATTCAGCAAGCCAAAGCAGCTAGGAATTTATGAGCTTGCATAGGTGTTGGCTGCCAGCGCTGCCATGCCTGCGGAGAGCGCGGTCAGCTGCCACAGGTGCAGGCGCTTCCAGCTGGCCCGAGGGTGTTCCGTCCAGGCGTAGAGCACGGCCCCTGCTGCGATGGACAGGCCAATGGCCAGCAGCACACCGAGCGTGTTCATGGCCACGCTGTCCGGCCATAGCAGGTGCACGCAGGCGTTGACCAGCAGGCTGACGGGAAAGTGAATCAGAAAAATGGAGTACGAGCGCTGTCCGATCCAGGCCAGCGGCGCAAGCTGCATATCGCGCAGTGCAGAGGGCCAGCGCACTTGCCCGCCCATGGCCAGTACCAGTGCGGAGACTGTAGCCAGGGCAATACGATCGCGCCACGCCATCTGCAAGGCCACAGCGCCCAGCGCTGCAATGGCCAGCACCCACAGCCAGCGCTGGTTGCGCTGCGGGCTGTGTGCGGCCCACCAGGCCATCATGCCCAGGGCGTAGGCCCCCACAAAGTACAGGGCCCAGTTGTCCCAGCTGCTGTCCAGATTCCAGTGCCACAGGGACAGGGCGGCCAGCACCAGCACGCCGGCCTTGCCCAGCCAGGGCCATGCTGTGGCGCGGCTGCTGAGCCAGAACCACAGGACGCACAGGGCATAGAGCTGAAAGTCGATGGCCACGTACCAGACGCCTGCCGACAGTGCTTCCCAGCCCCCAATGCTTTGCACCAGTAGCAGGTGTGCCAGCACGCTGCTCCAGCTTGGGTTGGCAGACACCGATGCATGGTCAAAACCGGCATAGCGCACGCTTTCATTGACGAGGAGAGCCACGATCAGCGCTGCGCAGTACGGCAGACATAGACGCACAAAGCGCTTGCTCCAGAGCGTGTGCGGTGGTGTATCGCTGCCTTGGCCCTGCGGAGCGAGCGCAGCCGCGGCCAGATAGCCGCCCAGCACCAGAAACACCTGCACGGCCATGCGGCCATACACATCCAGCCATTGCAGCAGGACGGGCAGCACGGGGCGCAGCACATCGGTCATCGGGCCGTAAAACGCCAGGTGGTGGCAGACAATGGTCAGGCAGGCGATGGCCTTGATGTGGTCCAGCGTGTGGTTACGGGCAGCAGGCATGAAAGCTCAGACAGGGAAGACGCCAGACACTGTAGAAGTGCAGCACCGGGTGGGCAAGCGCAAAGTGTTCTGGTTGTAAGTCTTTGTGTAACAGCGTCTGTAGCGATGTTGCATAAAAAATATAGCTGCCAGCGCTTGTAAAACAAAGGTTTCAAATAGAAAACTATCTGAAATCCTTTGCAATCAAGCGGTGGCTGCTACTTTTTCTATAAGAATCAGGCCGTTAGGGCGTGTTCACATAAAGCTTGAGATTCGCGTTGAAGGCTTGGGGATGGGATGCTAGGCGCGGTGGCGCAGCAATGCCGAGCGCCTTGCAAGCCGCCGCAACAACGCAGACCGCCCCAAGCCTTCAACCCCATTTGTGAGCTCCATAATCAGGGGCAGCGAACCCAATGTTGATGTGAACACGCCCTAACCTTCACGAATGCGCAGCAGAGTCTGGCTCATCAGCGCACGCAGGGCAGGCGGGCGCACGGGCTTGGCCAGAAAGCCCCAGCCGCGTTCACCTGCCTGGCGGCGCAGCGAGGCATCGCGCTCGGCCGTGACCAGAATCACGGGCGGGGTCTGGCCCCATTTCTCGCACAGCTGCGGGTACAGGTCCGGGCCGTACAAGTCATTGCCCAGGTGCACGTCCAGCAGCAGCAGCTGTGGCACGTTGTCCGGATTGGCGCGTGCCAGCGCATCGTGCGGGCCGCCGGCATAGGGCACGGCGCAGCCCCAGCGCTCCAGCAGGGCGCGCGTGGCGGCGCAGGTCTGTGGGTCGTCATCCACATACCAGGCCACGCCGCCTTGCAAGGGTGCATCGTCCTGGCGGGTCGGGGCGCTGGGCTGCACCGTAGGCTGCAAGGCCTGCACATTGCCCAGCGGCACTTTTACCCAGAACACGCTGCCCTTGCCGAGCGTGGAGTGCAGGCCGATTTCGTGGCCCAGCAGCTTGCCCAGACGTTCCACAATCGCCAGGCCCAGCCCGGTGCCGCGGTCATCGGCATGGCCTTCGTCCAGGCGGCGGAATTCCTCGAAGATTTCCTTTTGCAGGGCCTGCGGAATGCCTGGCCCCTGGTCGTGGACTTCGATGCGTACATAGCGCCCCTGGCGGCGGCAGCCCACCACAATGCGCCCCTTGCGGGCGTAGCGGATGGCGTTGGAGACAAAGTTCTGGATGATGCGGCGCAGCAGCGCCTCGTCACTGCGCACCACATAGCTGCCAGCGCGGGTGCGCAGCTGCAGGCCTTCGCTTTCGGCCAGCATGGCAAAGTTGTTGTGCACCACGTGCAGCAGCGAGTCGAGCGCGAAGTCGCGCACATGGGTTTCCAGCTGGCCGGACTCCATGCGCGCAATGTCGAGCATGCTGGTGAGGATGGCGTCCTGCGAGGTCAGCGCAGCATCAATGTTTTCCACCACGCGGCGGCCGGCCTCGTCATGCACATGGGTGGGCAGCAGGCTGGTGAACATGCGCGCGGCGTTCAGCGGCTGCAGCAGGTCATGCACGGCTGCGTTCACAAAGCGGGTCTTGTAGCGGTTGGCTTCTTCGGCCTCACGCTTGGCCGTGGCCAGGTCGCGCGTGCGCTCTTCGATGCGCTGCTCCAGCGCATCGGCCAGTGAGCGCAGTTCGCGCGCAGCGTTCTTGTAGCTGGTGATGTCGGCATAGCTGGTCACAAAGCCGCCATCGGGCAAGGGGTTGCCGCGAATTTCCAGCACCATGCCATCGCCTTTTTCGCTTTCGTGCAGGTGGGATTTGCCGCTGCGCAAATGGCTCAGGCGTCGCTGAATTGCTTCTTCCATCGGAGCCGGGCCGAGCAGGCCGCGCCGGGCGTTAAAGCGCAGCAGCGCCTCAATGGGGGTGCCCACCTGCATCAACTCTGACGGATAGCGAAACAGCTCGACATAGCGCGAGTTCCAGGCCACCAGATTCAGATTGGCATCAATGATGACTACGCCCTGCGGCAGGTGCTCCAGACTGCGGGACAGGCCCATGTCGGCCTTCTGCGCGGCCTGCACGATGCCGTCCTGCGCGGTGCGTAGCTCCTGGGCATGCTGCTTGAGCACGGTTTCCAGCTCCTGGCGGCTGCGCAGACGTATGCGTGCAATGCGCTGGCGCTGGCGGACATAGAGCAGCAGCAGGCTGCCTGTGAGCCACAGCCCGCCGGCAGCGATGGCCGCCCACAGACTGGTGGTGACGCTGGAGCCCGTGTTGTGCAGCAGATGCATCTGCCAGTTGCTGTTGGGCAGTCTCACGCTTTGCAGCAGCATCTGATTGGGCATCTGCGGGTCCTGGATGTGCACCAGGCGGCTGCCATTGGGCAGGTGCTTGTAGACCTTGTAATCCAGCGGCGTGAGTATTTCGTCCTGGTACTGGCGGGTGCTTTGCAGCTCGGCAATGTCGGCTTCGGTCAGGCGGTGCAGCAGGCGGTAGCGCCAGTCTTCGCGGCTGGTCAGAAAAGTCACGCCGTGGTCATCCGAGACCACCACGATGTCGGAGGTGCGCGGCCACTGGCGCTCCAGCTCCTGCAGGGCAATCTTGATGGCGATCAGCCCCAGCACCTGGCCTTCAGCGTCATAGATGGCGCGGGACAGAAAGTAGCCGGGCTTGCCCGTGGTGGTGCCAATGCCGTAGAAGCGCCCGCTGCCGGTGCGCAGGGCGTCTTGCACGTAGGGGCGGTAGCTGTAGTTCTCGCCCACATTGCTTTGCGGCTCGTTCCAGTTGCTGGCAGCCAGCGCCTGGCCGTTACGGTCAATCAGCGTCAGCGTGGAAGACTGGCTGGCCCCGTTGGCGCGTTCGAGCTTGCGGTTGAGCCGGTCTACATCGGCTGCGTTCAGGGGGCGGGAGAGAGCATCACGCAGCTCGGGGTCTAGCGACAGCACTTCGGGCAGGGTGCGAAAGCGGTCCACACGCTGGGTGAGGGCCTGGGCACGGACTTCCAGCTGGCGCTGGAACGATTCGCTCTCGTGGCGCAGCGACTGCCGCCAGGTGAGCCAGCCCACGATCAGCATGCTCAGCAGCGTGCCTGTGATCAGGATGCTGATGGTCCAGCGGGTGCGGCGGAGTTGGGAAAACATGGGTGCAGTGTGCCCGGATTGGCGGCGTGACGCCCCATGGCATTGCAATACCACCGCCTGATTCTGTTCGTATTTCTACGTATTTTGGGCCAATTTGGAGCCTAAAACCGGTCATCTAATACCAATGGGTTATCGGCAGCGTGGCGCTCCAGCAGTACAACCTCGACAGTTGCGCCGCACGGTGCATTTTTATTTGGACTTCTGGAAGACATAGCATGCACGCTATCCCCGCTGAAGCAGCTGCAGCCCCCAAGCTGCCGTTCTATCGCCAACTGTATTTCCAGGTGGTGTTCGCCATTGTGGTCGGTGTCTTGCTGGGCTACTTTGAGCCCGCATATGGCGCCGCCATGAAGCCGTTTGGTGATGCCTTCATCAAGCTGATCAAGATGATCATCGCGCCGGTGATTTTCCTGACCATCGTCACCGGCATCGCTGGCATGACGCACCTGAGCACCGTGGGCCGTGTGTTCGGCAAGGCCATGGCGTACTTCCTGACCTTCTCGACCCTGGCGCTGGTGGTAGGCCTGATCGTGGCCAATGTGTTCCAGCCTGGTGCAGGCATGAACATCAATGTGGCCGATCTGGACCAGAAGGCCGTGCAGGGCTATGTGGCCAAGTCGCACGACATGAGCATGACCGGCTTTGTGATGGACATCATCCCCAAGACGCTGGTCAGCCCTTTCATTGGTGACAACATCCTGCAGGTGCTGCTGGTGGCCGTGCTGTTTGGCGTGTCCCTGGCCATGACAGGTGACGCTGGCAAGCCCATCCTGGACTTCCTGGAAGCGCTGCAAAAGCCCATTTTCAAGCTGGTGAACATTGTGATGAAGGCAGCTCCCATCGGTGCTTTCGGTGCCATGGCTTTCACCATCGGCAAGTTCGGTCTGGGCTCGCTGCTGAACCTGGTCGAGCTGGTGATGACCTTCTACATCACCTCTGCCATCTTCGTGCTGCTGGTGCTGGGTGCTGTGGCGCGTGTCTGCGGCTTCTCCGTGATCAAGCTGATCCGCTACCTGAAGGAAGAGCTGCTGCTGGTGCTGGGCACTTCCTCGTCTGAATCGGCACTGCCCAGCCTGATGCACAAGATGGAGCATGCAGGCTGCAAGAAGTCGGTCGTGGGCCTGGTGGTTCCTACCGGTTACTCCTTCAACCTGGACGGCACCAACATCTACATGACACTGGCTGCGCTGTTCATTGCGCAGGCGACCAATACCGAGCTGACGCTGGGTCACCAGATTGCGCTGCTGCTGGTTGCCATGCTGTCCTCCAAGGGCGCAGCGGGCGTGACCGGTGCAGGCTTTATCACCCTGGCAGCGACGCTGGCTGTGGTGCCTGAAGTGCCTGTGGCTGGCATGGCGCTGATCCTGGGCGTGGACCGCTTCATGTCCGAGTGCCGCTCGATCACCAACTTCATCGGCAATGCCGTGGCGACCGTGGTGGTTTCGCGCTGGGAAAAGGGCGTGGACATGCAGCGCCTGAATGCAGTGCTGGATGGCCAGAACGTGCCTCCACTGGAAGAGGCCCCTGCAGTGGCTGCCAAGGCGGCTTAAGCAGAGACGCTTTACCAGCGCAATCAAGGGTGCTACGGCACCCTTTTTTATGGGAGGGTGGGCAGCGCAGTGCCGCCACGCGCACAATGCCTGCTTATGGATACTGCCTCTTCTTCTGCCCCTCACCCCTATGACGCACTGACCCCGGATTGCGTCCTGGATGCGCTCAGCAGCGTAGATCTGTGGCCCGATGGGCGTCTTCAGCCGCTGGGCTCGTATGAAAACCGTGTGTATCAGGCCTGTCTGGATGCGCCGGAGCAAGGCAGTGACAAGGTGGTGGCCAAGTTCTACCGGCCCGGTCGCTGGAGCGAAGCGCAGGTGCTGGAAGAGCATGCATTTGCGCAGGAGCTGCTGCAAGCTGAAGTGCCGGTGGTGGCCCCCTGGGTACTGCAGGGGCGCACGCTGCATCAGCATGCAGGTTTTGCCTTCAGCGTCAGCCCCTGGCGCGGTGGGCGCATGCCGGAGCTGGACGACTGGGACACGCTGGAATGGCTGGGCCGGTTTCTGGCACGTCTGCATGTAGTGGGGGCGCAGGGCCGTTTTGTGTACCGCAGTGTGCTCAATGCCCAGAGCATGGGCTACGAGCCTATGCAGTGGCTGCTGACGCATGCAGACATGCCGGCCCATGTGCGTGCACGCTGGCAGCCCGTGTGCGAACAGGCGCTGACGCAGGCGGCGCAGGGGCTGGAGGCCACGCCGTACCACGCCATCCGCCTGCATGGGGACTGCCATCCCGGCAACATCCTCTGGACACCGGTGGACGAAGAAGGGCGCGGCGGCCCGCATTTTGTGGACCTGGATGACGCCCGCATGGGGCCAGCCATACAAGACCTGTGGATGTGCATCTCTGGCGACCGCATGCAGCGCAGCCAGCAGCTGTCTACGCTGGTGGAGGGCTATGAGCAGATCCGGGACTTTGACCGCCGTGAGCTGGCCTTGATCGAGCCGCTGCGCACGCTGCGTCTCATCCACTACAGCGCCTGGCTGGCGCAGCGCCAGAGCGACCCTGCCTTTCAGCGCGCCTTCCCATGGTTTGGCACAGAGGCCTACTGGCTGGAGCAGACGGCGGTGCTGCAAGCGCAACTCGAGGCTATGCAGGAAGCGCCGCTGCAGATCTGAGGGGCTGGCCGCGCAAACAAAAAGGCCCTGCGCATTGCACAGGGCCTTTTGTATTGGTTGCGAGGGCCGGATTTGAACCAACGACCTTTGGGTTATGAGGCGAAAAAAAATTGCTGTGGTTTGCCAGCAATAGGTTGTCGAAAGCTGGGCTCAAGTGGTGTGAAATGCAGCGTTCCCCCTTGTAATTGATTTTCCTTGTGTGACATTTTTTGTTCATCCAAGTCAATTAATGCCAGTAGTGTCACAACACGAAAATCATTAGGGCGTGTCATGCAAGCCATCACGGACAAGCTGCTGGGTACCCGACCAGACTACGCCCGCCGCAGGGCTCGCTTGAGAAGGTGTGGAATCATCAGGCGCATCGCAAGACGTGGTGTTGAAAGCAGCGAGAAACTGGGTAGGCATCGCTGGGTCGTGGAGCGCACTCATGGCTAGTTTGCTGCGTTTGGGAAGCTGCGCATACGCTTAGAGAGACGCTGGACATACATGTGGCCTTGCTCAAGTTAACCGCGGCAATCATCAGCGTACGCTTCGTTGGTAGGTTATGTTAGCAACTCTCAGTGGCATTGCTCGTGGTTGCAGGGGTTACGCCGCATTGCGTCACGATGTAGTGCACCAAGGTTTGGGTCACTCGTAGCATGCTGTTAATGCTCACGCATTCGTCGATGCCGTGGATGTTGCGGGCGGTCGGACCGTAGTTAGTGACGGCCCAATCCGTAGCCAGACGGAAGTGGCGGCCGTCGGTAGTGGCGGTACAGGCAAGGTGGAGGGGCGGTTCGCCGTGCAGCGCTGCATGAGACTGGGACAGTGCTTGCATAGCTGGGTGTTCTAAATCATACACGCAGCCTGGTGCAGCAAAGCCGTTGTGCGCGATCTGTACTTCTAATTCGGGATTGAGGCGGCTTGCTATGTCTTTAATGAAGCGGGAGAACCATGCAATCGCTTCTTGTGCATCGCGGTCGGGGTAGAAACTGGCACGAATGCCCATGGTGCAAGTGCATGGCACTGACGACTTCCATTCCCCGCCTTCGATCATCCCCAAATTGATGTTGATGGGTTGCGCGACATTCTTGAAAGCAGGGTGACGGTTCTCAGGCAAGTTCCACTCATTTTGCACTTGCTTGAGGGCCTGCATGATCTGAATACCCGCCTCGATCGGGTTCAGGCCTTGGTTCATATATGCCACATGGGTGGGCCGTCCGGTCAACTCCACTGTCAGCCAGCACACGCCAATTTGGGCGCTCATCAAGGTTTCACCAAATGGCTCAGGAATGATCACCGCGTCGTAACCGCTGTAGCGTGCTTTGCTGCGTGCGCGTTGCAGCACACCCATCGACATCAACGTGCCGTTACCCGTGTCTTCTTCGTCCACCACGGTGTTAATGCCAATGCGTGAAGCTGGTTGCAGTCCCATGGCCTGCAGCGTACGGATGGCCGCCAATACGCAGGCAATACCGCCTTTCATGTCCCCCGCGCCGCGGCCATAAAACCAGCCATCTTGCTCATAGGGTTGGTAGGGGGCTTTGGCCCACAGTGCGGTCGGGCCTGTGGGCACAACATCCAAGTGCCCGTTAAACAGCAGATTTAAGCCCGTGGGGGTGGCGCCATGGGGTGGCGTGATTTCGGCCAACAAATTAAAACGGTTGCCGTCCGGGTTGCAAGGGCAGGAGAACAAAGGGTGTCCAGCCAGCGCATCGGTGTCCATCGGAATGCGTTCGGTGGTCAGCCCCAACTCTTGCAACAACTTTTCCATCGCGGTGCAAGCCGGGGTTTCGTTGCCACTGGGGCTGGGGGCGGCCACTAATTGCGACAAGCTCGACAGCAAGTAGTCACGTTGCTGCTGCACTGCGTCAGCGATGGCGGATGGGGTGGGGGGGGGTGACGAGGGTGGGGGTGTTTGAGTTCAGCATGCTAACGAACGGGCAAGATGCATGCCATCAATGGTGCGCAGAAGGTGGTGCAATCGCACCGAAAAGAAACAAAAAATTGCACTAAATTGGAATATTGGTCAGGCCAGCGTGGTGCTGATCTCGCCTTTCGTCTGCCGCGGTAATACCGAGATTCGGTGTCGATGAACGTGGCACGCCATTTGCGTACAAGTTGCGTATTGGCTTACGAAGTGCAAAGGAAAAATGAGCATGACAAGCAACCAAATCGACAAAAAAAGCGCTGAGGCAGCGGGGAGCGCACATGGCTGGAGCGACGAAGAATGGGAGGTCCGCAAGGACTTGGCGGCCGCCTATCGCCTGATGGCTTTACTGGGCTTGGACGACAGCATCTACACACATATTTCGGCCCGCGTGCCTGGCCGGCATGACCAATTTCTGATCAACCCGTACGGCATGCTGTTTCGGGATGTGACCGCCTCGTCGCTGGTCAAAGTGGGGATCGACGGCAAGCTGGTGGAGCCTTCAGACTACGACGTCAACCCAGCCGGTTTCACCATCCACAGCGCCATCCACATGGCGCGTGAAGATGCGCAATGCATCGTGCACACCCACACCATCGGTGGCGTGGCGGTGGCGTCGATGGCATGCGGCTTGCAGCCTTGCAACCAGTGGGCGCTGCAGTTCTACCAACGTGTCGCCTACCACGACTTTGAGGGGATTGCCCTCAACCACGCAGAGCGTGAGCGCCTGGTGCGCGATCTGGGCACTGAACACAAGGCCTTGATCTTGCGCAACCACGGTTTGCTGACTGTGGGCAACACCATCGCCGAAGCGTTCATCTTGATGGTCAACCTAGAGCGTGCGTGCCGCGTGCAGGTGGCCATCCAGTCCAGCGGCCAAATTGCCTATCCCGTGCCCACCGAAGTGTGCGAGTTGACGGCGCGCCAGTACGAGTCCGGCGCCAGCAACCGCCTGCCCGGCAAGGCCGACCCCAATGCGCGCGAATGGAATGCCATGAAGCAGCGCCTGCACGCCAGCACCGCTGGCCGCTATGACAGTTAAGTAGCACCCCTTGGTGCAGTCAGCTGCGCCTTCCCTCCCTCTCTCTTGTTGGTATGCCGTCGTGTGCTGGCAGGGGATGTGTTTGCCCTTTTTTACCCAAGGAGTGAGACCCATGAAACGTCGTCAAATGATGCAGCTCGCCGCCGCCAGCATGGGGCTGAGCATCGCAGGGGTGCCCCTGCATGTGCTGGCCCAAGCCAAGCCCAATGGCGTGATCAATGCCATCGTGCAGCCTGAGCCGCCAGGACTGATGTCTGCGATTTATTCCAACGGCCCCACACAGCTGGTGGCGGGCAACATCTTTGAAGGTCTGGTGCGCCTGACCGAAAAGCTCGAGCCCGTGCCTGCCTTGGCCGAATCGTGGCAAATGAGCGACGATGGTTTGACCTACACCTTCAAGCTCAAGAAGGGCGTGAAGTGGCATGACGGCAAGCCTTTCACCTCGGCCGACGTGGTGTTCTCTGTGGACGTGTTTGTGCGCAAGACCATGGCACGTGCCCGTGGCAACTTGGCAGCGGTTGAGTCCATCTCCGCCCCCGATGCCCACACCGTCGTCTTCAAGCTCAAGCACCCAGTGGGCGCGTTCCTGAGCTTCTTTGAAACTGGCTCCATGCCCATGGTGGCCAAGCACATCTACGAAGGTGCTGCGGACTTCCTGAGCCATCCGGCCAACAACAAGCCCATTGGTACTGGTCCGTTCAAGTTCAAGGAATGGGTCAAGGGTTCCTACATCCAGTTGACAGCCAACGAGGACTACCACGTCCAAGGCGTGCCCGGTGTCAAGGATGTGTACTACCACGTCATCCCCGACGCGGCCTCGCGCGCAGCAGCGTTTGAATCGGGCAAGGTCGACATCCTGCCCGGTGGTTCGGTGGAGTTCTTTGACGTCAAGCGCCTGGCTTCGCTGTCCGGTGCTGCGGTCACCACTAAGGGCTGGGAATTCTTTGCGCCCCACTCGTGGCTGTGGCTCAACAACCGCCGCAAGCCATTTGACGATGTGAAGTTCCGCCAGGCCATCATGTACGCGATCGACCGCGAAGCCATTGCCAAGGTGGCCTTCTTCGGTTTTGCCAAGGTGGCATCCGGTCCGGTGAATAGCTCGGTCAAGTTCTACACCGACAAGGTCACGCACTACAAGCGCGATCTGAACAAGGCCAAGGCCCTGATCAAGGAAACCGCCTACAAGGGCGAACCCCTGCGTCTGCTGCCCATGCCTTATGGCGAAACCTGGATGCGCGTGGCCGAAATGATCCGCCAGAACCTGCAGCAAGCCGGCATCAAGGTGGAAATGGTGTCCACCGACGTGGCGGGCTGGAACTCGCGTTTGAACGAGTGGGACTTCGATATGTCCACCACCTACGTCTTCCAGTACGGCGACCCTGCACTGGGCGTGGCGCGCAACTACATCTCCAGCCAAATCGCCAAGGGCTCACCATGGAACAACGTGGAAGGCTACAGCAACCCCAAGGTGGACGATCTGTTCGACCGCGGCATGAAGGAAACCGATGCCACCAAGCGCGCAGCCATCTACGCGGAAGTGCAAAAGTTGTTGGTCGATGAAGTGCCGATCGCTTGGCTGCACGAGCTGCAAATGCCCACCATCTATCGCACCAAGATCGACAACCTGATCTCTTCGGGCATCGGTTTGAACGATGGCATGGGCTACGCCAAGTTGAAGTAACGCAAAAGGGCTGGCTGGCGCACACAGCGCCTGCCAGCACCGCGCGGGGCCGGACTTGCCCCGCAGGCGCTGGCTGCGGCCAGCGCGCTCAAGAGGGAGAACCGTATGAACCGATTGCAATTAATGCTCAAACGCCTGTTCCAAGGCTGCGTGGCCATCTTGGCCATTGCCGTGGTGAACTTTTTGCTCATCCGTGCAGCCCCTGGTGACCCCGTGGCGGTGTTGGCAGGCGAAGCCGGTGCATCGGACGAACAATTCGTGGCCCAGCTGCGTGCGCAGTTTGGGTTGGACCAGCCGCTGGCCACCCAGTTGTGGCACTACCTGAGCAATGTGGTGCAGCTGGATCTGGGCTTTTCTTACCGCCAGCAGCAGCCCGTGCTGGATTTGATTGTGGACCGCCTGCCCGCCACCTTGTTGCTGACTGGCAGCGCATTCGTTATTTCGCTGATTTTGGGCGTGGCGTTGGGCGCATGGTCCAGTCGCAAAGTTGGCACCTGGGTGGACAGTGCCATCACCACCGTGGCACTGGTGTTCTACGCCACGCCGTTGTACTGGCTGGCCATGATGGCTGTGCTGCTGTTTACCGTGCATTTGGGCTGGTTGCCTGGCTTTGGCTACTTCACCGTGGGTGCTGACCTGAGCGGCTTGGCGCTGGCATGGGACATCTTCTTGCACCTGCTGATGCCATCGTTGACGCTGGCGTTGTTTTACATGGCCGTCTATGCCCGCATGACGCGCTCTTCCATGCTGGAAGTTGCGCAGATGGACTTTGTGAAGACTGCCCGTGCCAAGGGCGTGCATCCCCGCCGCATTCACCGCAACCACATTCTGCGCAACGCCTTGTTGCCGGTGGTGACGCTGGCAGGTATCCAAGCGGGCGGAATGATTGGTGGGGCCGTGCTGACCGAGACCGTGTTCAGCTGGCCCGGCATTGGCCGCCTGATGTTCGACGCGCTGATGCAGCGTGACTACAACCTGCTGATGGGTTGCTTCTTGGTGACCTCCGCGATGGCAGTGCTGTTCAACCTGATCACCGACTTCATTTACACGCTGGTCGATCCTCGCATCGAGATGAACTAAGTCCCAGAACCGCAGAAAGTACATGATGAAAAACGCATTTTGGCGGCGCTTTTGTCGCAACAAAGGTGCCGTCCTTGGTTTGGCGGTGTTGGTATGGGTGGCAGTGATTGCGCTGTTTGGCCCCATGTTCTTGGAATACGGTCCTTGGGACATGGTCGATGCACCGTTCTTGGAGCCTTTGAGTCCCGATGGCCGTTGGCTGGGTACCGACACCATGGGGCGTGACATTTGGGTCGGCTTGGTGTACGGAGCCCGTGTGTCACTGCTGATTGGCTTTGTGTCCACAGTGGTGTCCCTGCTGATTGGCGTCAGCTTGGGTGCGATTGCTGGCTACTTTGGTGGCTGGGTCGATGCTGTGCTGATGCGCTTTACCGAGCTGTTTCAGTCTGTGCCCAGTTTTGCACTGGCCATTGTGCTGGTCGCGATTTTTGAGCCCTCGGTTGGCTCCATGGTGACGGCCATTGCGGTCGTTTCTTGGCCCCCCGTGGCGCGCTTGGTGAGGGGTGAATTTCTGTCGCTGCGCCAGCGTGACTTTGTGTCGGCCGCGCTGTTGGCAGGCCAGTCCACCCCCCGCGTGATCCTCACGCAAATCTTGCCCAACGCCGTCTCGCCCATCGTGGTGATGGCCTCGCTGATGGTCGCCAGCGCCATCCTGTTGGAGTCCAGCCTGAGCTTCTTGGGGCTGGGTGATCCCAACCAAATGAGCTGGGGCTACATGGTCGGCTCGGCACGTACCGTGATGCGGCAAGCCTGGTGGATGGCTGTGTTCCCAGGTCTGTCGATCGTGCTGACCGTGCTGGCCCTGAACTTGGTCGGTGAAGGTCTGAACGACGGCCTGAACGCCCGCGCCGATGGCAAACGCTAAGCATTGGAGGACTTGAACATGACAACCCTTTCCACGTCCCCCGCTGCCGGCATCACCCCGGTGCTGCAAGTCCAAGGCCTGAGCGTGCGCCTGCCCGCAGGAGGTGACCGCCAACTGGCCGTCTCGAACGTGTCGTTTGACCTGATACCCGGCCAGACCGTGTGCGTGGTCGGTGAGTCGGGCTCGGGAAAATCCATGATAGCCAACGCGGTTATGGGCCTGCTGCCACGTCCTCATGTGGAGCCTGTGGCTGGCCAAATTCAGTTTGGCGGTCAAGACCTATTGAAATTGACCGAAGAGCAAATGCGCAGCCTGCGCGGTCAGCGCATTGGCATGATCTTCCAAGAGCCCATGACAGCGCTGAACCCGGTCATGCGCATTGGTGACCAGTTGGCCGAAGTGTTTGATGCCCACTTGTCGCTCAGTAGCGCTGAAAAGCGCAAGCGCATCATTGCCGCGTTGACCGATGTGGGCCTGCCGGAGCCGGAGCTGATCATCAACAGCTACCCCTTCCGCCTGTCGGGAGGGCAGCGCCAGCGTGTGATGATTGCTTGCGCGCTGCTACTGGAGCCGCAACTGCTGATCGCTGACGAACCCACCACGGCGCTGGACGTGACCACGCAGGCGCAGATCCTGCAGCTGATTCGAGAGCTGCAGCAGCGCAAGGGCACGGCCGTGTTGTTCATCACGCACGACTTTGGCGTGGTGTCCGAAATTGCGGACCACGTGGTCGTGATGCAAATGGGCCAGTGCGTGGAAGAAGGGTCGGCCAACCAAGTGTTGGTGCGCCCCCAGCATGCCTATACCAAGAAGCTGCTTTCTGCCGTTCCCAAGGGCGTGGTGCGTGATGTGCAGGGCGAGCGTGACGGTCACTTTGTGCTGCAAGTGCAAGACCTCAATAAGGTCTACAACACTGGCGGAGGCCTGTTCACCAAGGGGCGCCGCGTGCATGCGGCCAACCAGATCAACTTCAACCTGCGCCGCGGTGAAACGCTGGGCATCGTGGGCGAGTCGGGCTCCGGCAAGTCCACCGTCGGCAAGTGCTTGGTCGGCCTGCAAAGCTTTGATGGCGGTCGCATCTTGTTCAACGGCAAGAGCTTGTACCCCGGCTCCAATTTCCAGTCGGTAGCCAAGAGCCGTATCCAGATGGTCTTCCAAGACCCCTATGCCTCGCTCAACCCCCGCCACCGTATTGGCGCGGCCATTGCATCCGGACCGATTGCCCAAGGTGTGGCCCCTGAAAAGGCCAAGGCCCGCGCGCTGGAGCTGCTCAAGCTGGTGGGCTTGAAAGAAGAGGCCTACGACCGCTTCCCGCACGAGTTCTCGGGCGGTCAGCGCCAGCGCATTGGTATCGCCCGTGCCTTGGCCTTGGACCCCGAGTTGCTGGTGGCCGACGAGCCCGTCTCGGCGCTCGACGTGTCGGTGCAAGAGCAGGTGCTCAAGCTGTTTGCGCAGGTGCGCGAAGAGTTTGGCCTGTCGATGGTCTTCATCACCCACGACCTGCGTGTGGCCGGTGAGCTGTGCGACCACATTGCGGTGATGCAGCGCGGCCAGATTGTGGAGTACGGCACCAGCCGCGAAGTGCTGCACAACCCCAAGCACGCCTACACCCGCAAGCTGATCGACGCCATCCCCAAATTGGCGGCGCAGCCTGTGTTGGACGATGTGGCGGAGGTGTCTGCATGAACGCCGCCGGACAGACCGTGGTGGCGCTCATCAGCCGCACGCTGAACATGCAGTACCTGGTGGAGGCCATGCACAGCGCCTTTGCAGCGCAGGGCCTGCCGGTGGAGTTGCGGTTGGTGGATGTGGACGGTGGCCCGGCCGCACTGGGCGACGGCGCACAGGTGGATCTGGCCGTATGCTGGGAGCCCTACCAAGGCATGTGGCCGCAGATGCCCAACGTGCGGCTGATCCAGTCGCTGGCGGCGGGGGTGGACCATATTTTGGAAGACACCACGCTGCCCCAGCACGTGCCGATGGCGCGCATTCGCGACCCCCACATGGCCAGCGCCATGGCCGCCTACGTCACGTGGGCGGTGACCAGCGAGCACCGCCAGATGGATGGCTATTTGCAAGAGCAAGCCAAGGCGGTGTGGAGCAAGCCCGTGGTGGTGCCCGCCACGCAGTACCGCGTGGGCATTGCCGGCATGGGCACGCTGGGCGCGCACTGCGCCCGCGTGCTGGCCACCATTGGCTACGACGTGCGCGGCTGGAGCCGCAGCCCGGCCACCACCCCCATCGACGGAGTGCAGCACTTTGCTGGCGACGGTGAGCGCGCCGCGTTCTTGGATGGCCTGCACGCCTTGGTGTGCCTGCTGCCACTGACCGACAGCACACGCGGTGTGATGAACCGTGACCTGTTTGCGCAGCTGGCACCGGGGGCGCACATCGTCAACGTGGGCCGGGGTGCGCACTTGGTCGAGACCGACCTGTTCGCCGCACTGGATGCCGGCCATCTGGGCCGTGCCACGCTGGATGCGTTTGTCACCGAGCCACTGCCACCGACTGACCCGCTGTGGCACCACCCCAAGGTGCGTGTCACGCCACACATTGCCACCCGCACCGCCGCCACCGTGATTGCCGCGCAAAGCGCGCACCACTGGACGCAAGTGCTGGCCGGCGCCACGCCGGACAACGCCGTCGACCTCAGCTGCGGTTATTGAGATTTTTGGAAAGCATGGCTATGCAAGCATTTTTTGACAGCACGCAGTTTGCGCACAACCCGCAGCAGTTCATGCGCTTGGGCCGCTTGGCCAAACCCACCGATGTGCCCGCGCGTGCGCAGGCGCTGATTGGCTGCTTGGAGCGCAACGGCGCCCAAGTGAGCGTACCCAAAGACTGGGGCGTGGAGCACTTGCACTTGGTGCACAGCCCCGCCTACATCCAGTATCTGGCCACTGCCTACGAGCGCTGGGAAGCGCTGCGCACCGCCGGCAAGAACCCCGGTGTCGAAGTGCTGCCCAACCTGTCGCCGTTCTATAGCGGCACGCCCGGCGTGCAGCGGCCCGAGTGCCCGTCGCCCTCGCTGGTGGCACAAACCGGTTACTACCTGGGCGACCTGTCGTGCCCCTTGGGTGCGGGCAGCTGGCAGTCCATCTTGCGCTCGGCCCACACCGCTGCCTCAGCCGCGCAGGCCGTGATCGACGGTGCGCCACTGGCCTATGCGCTGTCCCGCCCCTCGGGCCACCACGCGCACTACAACCGTGCCAGCGGCTTTTGCTACATCAACAATGCGGCGCTGGCCGCGCAGATGCTGTCGCAGCAGTGGAGCAAGGTGGCGGTGCTGGACGTGGATGCGCACCACGGCGATGGCACGCAAAACATTTTCTACAGCCGCGGGGATGTGCTGACCGTGTCCACCCACGCGGAGACGACCGACTACTTCCCGTTCTACACCGGCTATGCGCACGAAACCGGCGCGGGCGAGGGTGAGGGTTGCAACCTGAACCTGCCGCTGGCGCACGGATGTACCACGCAGCAGTTCTTGCCGGCGCTCGATCGCGCGGTGGAGGCGATTGCGCAGTTCGGCGCGCAGGCGCTGGTGCTGTCGATTGGCTTTGACACCTACCGCGATGACCCGATCAGCGTGCTGCAGTTTGATTTTGACGCCTACCGCCACGTGGGCGAGCGCCTGCGCCAGCTGGGCCTGCCCGTGGTGCTGGTGCAAGAAGGTGGCTACATGGTCGAGGCGCTGGTCCCCGGCCTGCAAGCGCTGCTGGAAGGTCTGAATGCTGTGACTGCTGCGGTTTAAGTAGCTATCTGTCTAGGAAATGTTTGGCTTTGAAAGCCAAACCTATTGCAAACGTAAATAAAACATAGACCTGTTGCTCTGCTTTTGGGGATTCGCCATGCGCACTGAGTGCAATGGCGCACCACCCGCACAAGGGTCAGGTCACTTTCAAGGAATTGTGCAAATGTCGACTACCGCTACCGCCCCTGTGGCCACAGCCCCCATCAACGGTGATCGCCTATGGGGCGCGCTGATGGATTTGGCCCAGATTGGCGCCACCCCCAAAGGCGGCAACTGCCGCTTGGCCCTGACGGCCGAAGACGGCGCGGGCCGTGATCTGGTCTGCGGTTGGATGCGCGATGCCGGCCTGACCGTGCAGGTCGACGAAGTGGGTAACATCTTTGGCATTCGCCCCGGCCAAGACAACAGTCTGCCCCCTGTGATGACCGGCAGCCACATCGACACCCAGCCCACCGGCGGCAAGTTTGACGGTTGCTACGGTGTGATGGCCGGGCTGGAGGTGATGCGCGCGCTGCAGCAGCACAACGTGCAAACCAAGGCCCCGCTGGCACTGGCGATTTGGACCAACGAAGAAGGCTCGCGCTTTGTGCCCGTGATGATGGGTTCGGGCGTGCACTGCGGCGTGTTTGGCAAAGACGTGGCGCTGCAAGCGCGTGACCACGCCGGCATCAGCGTGGCCGAATCGCTGCAGGCCATTGGCTACGCCGGCACGCTGCCCGCGGGCCAGCTGCACCCTGCCAGCTACATCGAAGCGCACATCGAGCAAGGCCCCATTTTGGAAGCCAAGGACACCGTGATTGGCGTGGTCACTGGCTCGCTGGGCCTGCGCTGGTACGACGTGACCGTGACCGGCATGGAAGCACATGCCGGCCCCACCCCGATGGAAATGCGCCAAGACGCGCTGTACGCCGCCGCGGGCCTGATGCGCACCGTGGTGGACATTGCCAATGCCGACGCCTTTGCCCCCGATGGCCGTGGCACGGTGGGTGAGGTGCACGTGCACCCCAACTCACGCAACGTGATCCCCGGCAAAGTGCGCTTTACCGTGGATCTGCGCCACCCCAACATGGACCAGCTCAATGCTATGGAAGCACAGTTCCGCGCTGCCGCTGCTGTGCTGCAGGCCGAAGGCCGCGTGAAGGTAGAGGTGGTGGATGTGCAGGAATTCCCCGCCACACCGTTTGCTTCCCAGCTGATCACTGCCGTAGCCGCATCGGCTGCATCGCACGGCTATAGCCACATGCCCATCTTGACTGGCGCTGGCCACGACGCAGTCTACATGGCCCGCAAGTACCCCACGGCCATGATCTTTGTGCCTTGTAAAGACGGTATAAGCCACAACGAGGTGGAAGACGCTCAACCCATCCACTTAGCAGCAGGCTGCCAGGTGCTATGCGATGTAATGCTGGCACAAGCCGGTGTTGTGACCGCTTAAACCGCCAGCATCATGTCATCCACTGCCTTGCTGTCGGTGCGTTCCCAGGGCGTGGCCCTGTTTGTGGGGACCTTGTCGGTATTTGCGTTCTACGACTCGTTTGCCAAAGCTATGGTTGCCATCCACAGTCCCGTGGTGGTCAACCTGTCACGCTACTTGCTGATGGGTTGCTTGGCTGGGGTGTGGCTATTGCGTCTATTTCGCTCTCAACCTGACATGGGGACCCAACTGCGTGCTGCCGTGCGTCAACCCAAGCTTTGGTTGCGCAGTGGCTCCATTGCGACGGTCGGAACCTGTTTCATGGGCGCACTGGCCACCATGCCCCTAGCAGAAGCCACGGCCATTTACTTCACTGCACCGCTATTGATGGTCGCTTTATCCAGTCGCTGGTTGAGAGAGACCGTGAGCCGTGCGCAGTGGGGGGCAGTGTGGGTGGGGTTTGTCGGCATGTTGCTGATCGTGCGACCAGGCAGCGATTTACCGCTGTTCGGTTCGGCGTTGATGGCGGTGTCGGCCCTGTGCTATGCGGTATTTCAGCTGCTCACGCGGCAGTTGGCTGGCAAGATTGCCGCGCCGGTCCAGTATGGGCACATGGCTTTTGTGTGCTTGGCGGTGACTGCTGTAGCCACTGTGGTGGTCTTGCCGCAGCGTTGGCCCAGCGCCAGTGAGTGGGGCATATTGTTGCTGGGAGCTTTAGCCAGTTGCGGAGGGCAGTTGCTGATGCTGGCTGCGTACAAGCGGGTGGCGGCTAGCACGCTAGGACCGCTGAACTACTTGCAGCTGTTGCTGGTGGTTGCCATTAGCGCCTTTTGGTTTGGGCTGGTGCCAGATGTGCTGGCGCTGATTGGCACCGCACTGATTGCGACCGCCGGCGTGTACTTGATGTGGCCACGCCGCTAACAAGCGGACACACCGCGGACGGCGAGGTGGGGTTCCGGTAAGGTGGTCTAGACCGCCTTTGAGTGCGGCTACTTCGGTTGCGATGCGGAGCCGAATGTGGCACTGGATGTGAATCTTGATGTCTTGTGAAATGGTGATGAGTGTGATCGAACACAAAACTGTGCCTAGTCCTCGACGTTTATACCGCGAGGTGGTCGAGCAAATTCGCACCCAGATCGAAAATGGCAGTTTTGGACCCGGCACGCGCCTGCCGTCAGAGCGTGAGTTGTCAGAAATGTTTGAGATCAGCCGCTCTTCGGTGCGTGAAGCGCTGATTGTTTTAGAGATCCATGGCTATGTGGACATTCGCGGAGGTAGCGGTATCTATGTGTGCTCGCAAATGCCCAAAGCTGCCAGCACCCCGGCTGCTCCGCTACTTAAAGTCGTGGATATGGGCGCTTTTGAGATTATGGAAACGCGCATACTGCTGGAGCCAGAGTGCGCCGCGTTGGCCGCGTTACACGCGACCACCCAGCAGCGAAATATGCTGCGCACCCTGCATGCGGCGATGGAGTTGGTACATACCCCACAATTCAACCGTGATGGTAGCTGTGCTAAGTACGATCGGCTCCTGCATCTAACCATTGCCCAGTCGTGCGGTAATGCAGCGCTGGAATCGGCGGTGATGCATCTGTGGGATTTAAGTAAAAATTCCAGCGTGTTCCAGCGACTGGATCAGCAGTTCATCAGCGCCCAGCACTGGGGCATGTCGTGGCGCGAACACAGTCGGTTTGTGGAAGCTATCGTCAGTGGTGATGCGCTGCGCGCTAGGCATGGCATGCTGCATCATTTGTTATCGATAGTGGAGCGCATCCGCAACAACCCAGCTTGGTTGGCTTAAAGCGTCAAGGCATGTGATTGGCTGCTGGACAAAGGCATGGAGAAAAGGAGCCTTCATTGGCTCCTTTGGGGGTGGGTGGGAGCGTGAGCTGCTTAGTCAAGCTGCAAGCAAACGTACTTCATTTCCAAATAGTCGTCCATGCCGTGGCGTGAGCCTTCGCGACCCAATCCCGATTGTTTGACGCCACCGAATGGAGAGGCTTCGTTAGAGATCAGACCGGTGTTCACGCCTACCATGCCGTATTCCAGCGCTTGCGACACGCGCCAAGTGCGGCGCTGGTCTTCGGTAAAGATGTAGGCAGCCAGACCGTAGATGGTGGCGTTGGCGCGCTGAACCACTTCGGTTTCATCGGTGAAGCGAAACAGCGGGGCGATCGGACCAAAGGTTTCTTCGCTGCACACCAGCATGTTGTCTGTGACGTTGGCGAGTACAGTGGGTTCGAAGAAGTTGCCCCCCAACGCATGGGGCTTGCCGCCGGTCAGCAGTGTGGCGCCTCGGGCTAGTGCATCGGCAATGTGGCGCTGTACCTTTTCCACTGCTGCGGCGTTGATCATAGGGCCGTGGGTAACACCCGCATCCAAACCGTTGCCCACCTTGAACTGCGATACGGCATCGGCCACGCGGCGTGCGACTTCGTCGTAAATGCTGTCATGGATGTAGATGCGGTTAGCACACACGCAGGTCTGGCCCACGTTGCGGAACTTGGACGCCAAGATGCCAGCTACCGCGCGGTCAATGTCCGCATCTTCAAACACGATCAGCGGCGCATTGCCCCCCAACTCTAGCGACAGTTTTTTGACGGTATCGCTGCTTTGGCGCATCAGCAGACGGCCAGTTTGCGTGGAGCCGGTAAAGCTCAGTTTGCGCACGGTGGGGCTCTCGGTCAGGGCTTTGCCGATGGCGGGGGCGTCGCCGGTGATGATTTGCAGCACACCAGCAGGAATGCCTGCCTCCAGTGCCAGTACCCCCAGTGCCATCGCGCTATATGGGGTGTTTTCTGCAGGCTTGAGCACCATGGTGCAGCCGGCCGCCAGCGCGGGACCAGCTTTGCGCGTAATCATGGCGGCTGGGAAGTTCCACGGCGTAATGGCAGCGCACACACCAATGGGCTGGCGCGTGACCAGCAGCTGTTGCCCCGCTTTGGGAGCCTGCAAAATTTCACCGTCGATGCGCTTGCCTTCTTCGGCAAACCACTCTATGAAGGAAGCCGCGTAGCTGATTTCACCGCGTGCTTCGGCTAAGGGCTTGCCTTGCTCGATGGTCATCAAGCGGGCCAGGTCGTCGGCATGCTCTAGCATCAGACCGTGCCAGCGGCGCAGGATGCGTGCCCGCTCTGCGGCTGGTAATGCAGCCCATGCTGGCTGGGCTTTTTCGGCTGCAGCAATGGCGGCCACGGTGGCATCGTAGCCAAGCTTGGGGATGTGACCAATCAGTTCGCCTGTGGCTGGGTTATGCACGGGTAAGGTGTCTGTGCCTTCGGGAGCATGCCAGCCAGTGGCCAACAGGCAAGCCTGGCGAAACAGGTCAGGGCGTTGCAGATTCAAGCTCATAAAACACTCGAAAAAACCATGCCGGGGTCGCCGTGTGACGAACCCGGCATGGCACAGGTGAAAGAAAGTGAGAAAACGAGAGGCGTATTAGCCAGCGATGACTTCTTCGATCAGGTCTAAGGCCTTGTCGAACAGGGCGTCTTCAATGGTCAAGGGGTACAGAAAACGAATCACGTTGCCGTACAAGCCGCAGGTCAGCAGCAGCAGTCCTTTGGACAGGGCAGCTTGTACGATGGCATTGACGCGGACAGCGTCGGGGGCGCCAGTGGCTGCATCATGAAATTCCACTGCAACCATCGAACCCAAGCCGCGTACGTCGGACACTCCCGCATCCTTTTGCTGAATGTTTTTCAGGCGGGTTTGCAATCGTTCACCCAGTTGCTGAGCCCGGGCGCACAGCTTTTCGTCTTCAATAACATCCAGCACTGCGTGGGCGGCAGCCACAGCCAAGGGATTAGCAGCATACGTACCGCCCAGTCCGCCGGGGTTGGGCGCATCCATCACGGCTGCACGTCCCACTACGCCAGAGATAGGCATACCGCCACCTAGGCTTTTTGCCATGGTGATCAGGTCCGCTTTTACAGTGTGGTGCTCCATGGCGAACAGCTTGCCGGTGCGGGCAAAACCGGTTTGTACTTCGTCGGCGATCAGCAAAATGCCATGTTCATCGCAGATCTTGCGCAGACCTGCAAACAGAGCGGCAGGCACTGGGTTGAAGCCACCTTCACCTTGGACGGGTTCCAAAATAATGGCAGCCACGCGCTTGGGATCCACATCTGTCTTGAACAGCATGTTGATGGCGGCAAGGCTGTCTTCTACGGTCACCTCCTTAGCGGGGAAGGGAACGTGGTAGACGTCGTTGACCATGTTGCCGAATCCGGCCTTGTAAGGCATGACTTTGCCAGTCAGGGTGAGCCCCATCAGTGTGCGGCCATGGAATGCACCTTGGAAGGCAATCACGCCCGAGCGGCCAGTGGCAAATCGAGCAATTTTGACGGCGTTTTCCACGGCTTCGACGCCAGTGGTGAAGAAGGCAGTCTTGGCGGGGCTGTCAATCGGGGCCAGCGCGTTGATGCGTTCGGCCAGAGCAATCGCGCTTTCGTAGGGCACTATTTGGTAGGCAGTGTGCGTGAAGTGCGTCAGTTGCTCTTGCACGGCGGCCACAATGCGAGGATGGCGATGGCCAGTATTCAGTACTGCAATGCCAGCGGCAAAGTCGATGTACTGATTGCCTTCGACATCGGTAATCAAGGCATTGTCGGCTTGTGCAGCATGGAAGTCACACATCACACCGACCCCACGGGGGGCTGCAGCAATCCGGCGTTCCTTGAGTTGGATATTGGTGCTCATAAGATCCTCGAGTGGCAAAAAAATTCAGTGGAGATGCTTTATTTCATTTCAAATTAGCTCCTTAAAAGGTGCCACTTTTATGAAAAAATAAGGCGCCAATTGGTGCGGTGCAATAAAGGTGTTTGATGCGTTCAGTGTGCGTGGATTGGTTGCTGCAGAATGGGTGGAGAGATCCTGAAAATGAGAATGGGTCCCGCCGCATGCTGGGTGCACATTTGTGTCAATTACTAAGGCAAGCCATCTCCACAGGGGCATTCCATCCGGGCGAGCGTTTGCCTGCCACTCGCGACCTAATGCAAGGCCTTGGAATCTCGCGCAACACGGTTATGCATGCATATGAGCAACTGCGTATGGAGGGGTATCTCACCAGCCAAGTGGGCAGTGGCACTTTTGTTGCACGGCTTAATCCGGATGCTTTGCTGAAAGCGCCCAAGCCCCAGCGTGGCAGCCGGGTGCCTGTGGCACAGAGGGGAAATATTGGGTGGGGCAGCGCCGTATTGTCGGATCGGGCTCAAAGTATCTTGAGTCAGGCCAGTGCGGCAGAGTTGCAGTGGGGTGCTTTTATGCCAGGGGTGCCGGATGTGGGAGAGTTTCCTCGAGCGGTCTATGCGCGAATCTTGAACCGAATATGGCGGCACGCCCAGCCGGAGATGCTGACCTATGGGACCAACGGTGGCGCCCAAGCTCTAAAGGTAGAGCTAGCTGATTACCTGCGGGTAGCCCGTGGGGTCCAGTGTCAACCAGAACAATTGCTTATTACGGAAGGCGTACATCAGGCCATCGATCTGACTGTACGCTCCTTGGTGAACTCCGGCGATGCGGTTTGGATGGAGGATCCTGGTTATTGGGGTATTGCCAACGTGATCCAGATGAATTCCGAAATTGACTTGGTGGGCCGCCCGCTAGATGCCGAAGGACTAACGTTGGACCTGCAGGGCCGTGTGCCAAAGTTAATTTGCGTGACGCCATCGCACCAATATCCGATGGGCACGGTGATGAGTTTGGCTCGGCGAAAAGCTTTGCTGGCTTACGCGCGCGTGCAAGGTGCGTGGATTGTTGAGGACGACTATGACAGCGAGTTTCGTTTCTCTAGCCGTCCCATTCCTGCTATGCAGGGCCTAGAGGACAATTCGCCAGTCATCTATATCGGAACCTTCAGCAAAACGCTGTTTCCGGGACTGCGTGTCGGTTACATGGTACTGCCGCAAGCGTTGGTAGCTCCAATGCAACGCATGCATGCTGAGCTCTATCGTCAAGGGCATGTAGTGACCCAATTGGCCCTAGCAGAGTTGATCAGGGATGGGCATTATGCTAAGCACATCCGACGCATGCGGGTGCTTTATGGGCGTCGCCGGGAATGGCTTCAGTCATTGATCAAACGTTATCTAAGTCCAGGCTTCCTGCGCGAGCCGGATAGTCAGGCTGGATTGCATCTGGTGTTGCGGCTGCCTAGCTACGTTGATGATGTTGAACTGGTGCAACGGCTGCAGACGCAGGGCGTTCTAGCTCGTCCCTTGTCCAAATACTATCGTTCCTGTTCTAGGGAGCGAGGTTTGCTCTTGGGGTATGCTGCAATTGAGGAGTCCACCATGCAAAGCGCTTTCTTCGTATTGCTTCGGGTACTCAAAACTATAGGCATTAGGACTTAGCCCCGGGCTTTGTAGCATTGCAGTGATGTTTCCTCTGGCGAGGATGTCCTATTTTTGTGTAAATGGTGTCGAGCCAGTGTGGGGAGAACTTGTCCTTGGGAGTCCAATCGGGCGACTATTCACGCAGGATGACACCCCTGACAAAGTGTATTGACCCTGCTGTTTCAGCACAGGTCAGGCCGCTAATGCAAATGTTTCAGCGGGCGTTTTCATCTTCAGCGCCTAGTGGGGACGCTGATGGTTATAGAAGCTGATCCAGTCGCCGATAACGCGGCTGACATGCTGCAAGCTCTCGAAGCTGTGGCGGTGCACACAGAGGAGTGAAAATTTTTCAGAACATGGCAAGCACCTGTTGCATGCGATGGACGGTAAGCAGCGAATTCGTGCGCGAGTCACCTTGATCTGGAAGGCTGCGTTGTGTTTGCGGGGCATAGACCTCTCCAAGTTTGGCCTATATCAGGCCTTTTTATGGGGAGGGTGTACAGAATTTTGTGTAAATGGCCCATAACCCGCAGACTTGGATCTGCAAACCCGTAAACACAATGACATCTGTAAACACGACATCCTGAAGCGTTGCTCAGCGCTCTGCTGGCCGATTACAAAAAGCCCGAAGACCTCATTGGCGAGAACGGTCTGCTCAAGCAACTGACCAAAGCCGTGGTCGAGAAAGCCTTGCAGGCGGAATTGACT
>NZ_VZOT01000012.1 GCF_008801935.1 Comamonas kerstersii | reverse complement strand
CCGGCTTTGACGCTGCTGCTGCTACCGGCGGCTCTGCAGCCGTTGAAACCGTGGCGGCTGTGGCTGATTCGGGCAAGAGCGCCTTTGTGGGCCGTGAAGTGACCAAGAGCGACCGCCCTGAGCTGACGGCCGCCAAGATCATCGTCTCCGGTGGTCGTGCGCTGGGCTCGGCCGAGAAGTTCAACGAAGTCATCACCCCGCTGGCCGACAAGCTGGGCGCGGCCATTGGTGCTTCCCGTGCAGCTGTGGATGCAGGTTACGCCCCCAACGACCTGCAAGTGGGCCAGACTGGCAAGATCGTGGCACCTCAGCTGTACATCGCAGCCGGTATTTCGGGCGCGATCCAGCACCTGGCAGGCATGAAGGACTCCAAGGTCATCGTGGCCATCAACAAGGACCCTGAGGCTCCCATCTTCTCGGTGGCGGACTATGGTTTGGAAGCAGACCTGTTCGAGGCAGTTCCTGCACTGGTGCAGGCGCTGTAAATCGTGCGGAATAAAAGGAGGGTTTGCCCTCCTTTTTGCATTAGAGCCTCAGATGCCCCCGGCTGCATTGGACAGCGCATGACAGCGCATGCCGGCGAGCAGAACTTCGAGGGGGCGACGGGCAGAGCGGATCTCCCGAAACATGAATCAGCAAGCACATAACAAGAGACACACAAGCATGAGAGGACTGGGTTCACGCATATTCGCCAGCTGCTTGCTGGCTGTTGGTACCTGGGGGAGCACCCTGGCATATGCCGATTGGGTGATTGGGCAGGTGGGGCCGTTTACGGGGGCGTCCGCTGTGCAGACCAAGGCCTATGCGCAGGGCATGCGACTGTATTTCGACCAGGTCAACCGCCGCGGCGGAGTGCATGGCGAGCGCCTCAAGTTGGTCACGGCCGATGATCGCGGCGTGCCGGAAACCACGGTAGAGCAGACCCGAACGCTGCTGCAGGACTACAAGCCCGTGGCGCTGGCTGGCTATTTTGGTAACCGCAATCTGCGTCATCTGCTGGACAGCCAGTTGCTGGCGCAGCACAGTATCAGTGTGGTGGGCTTTCAGAGCACAGACATGCAGGTGCTGAATGCGCCTCAGATGTTCAGTACGCGTGCCGGGCTGCCGCAGGAGCTGGAAAAAATTGCCAGGCATCTGGCTACGCTGGGGCTGCTGGATCTGGCGCTGGTGTATGACGACCGTGAACCTGAAGAAGCCCAGGCACTGGAGCAGCTGGTGCGAGAGACGGTAGCCAATGCTGGCGCCCGTCTGGTGACCAGCATGAAGATGCAGGGCCACAGAGTGGGGCAGGCTTCTGATGTGGATAGCCTGCAGAAGGCGCAGCCGTACATACAGGCCATTATTGTGGTGGCCTCCAGTCCCATGACAGCCGGGTTCCTGGAGCGCTATCGACTGGAGGGTGGGGCTGCGCAGATCTACGCCATCTCCAGTGCCGATATTGAACAGCTGGCGGTGCGTCTGCCGGTGGAGCTGATGCGTGGGGTGTCGATTGCACAGGTGGTGCCCAACCCCTACCGTTCCAACAACAAGCTCAACAAGGAGTTTCGTGATCTGGTGCGCCAGAACGGGGGCGAAGAACAGCAGCCCGTGAGCTACGCCATGATGGAAGGTTTTGTGAATGCCAAGGTGCTGGTGGAAGCCATGCGCCGCAGCACTGCTCCATTGACGGCTGAGCAGCTGAGCAGCAGCTTGCGCAGTCTGGGGCCGGTGGATCTGGGCGGCTACTGGGTGGGTTTTCGGCCCGGTGAGCAGGTGGGATCCAAATTCGTAGACCTGAGCATTGTCAATGCCCAGGGTCGGGTAACCCAATAAAAATGTAGCTGTCAGCGCAGATTTCATCTGCGTTTCCTGCCATTTTTTATATAAAAGAAAGACGAGACAATGAGTTTTACCGCACCTGTCAAAGACATGCTGTTCTGCATGGAGCACCTGGCCAATCTGCCACAGGTGGCACAGATTCCCGGGTTTGAAGACGCCAGCCTGGAAACCGCCCAGGCCGTGCTGGAAGAAAGCGCCAAGCTCTGCGAAGGCGTGATTGAGCCGCTGAACGTGCCCGGTGATACCCAGCCTTCGAGCTTTGCCGAAGGCAAGGTTGTGACCACGCCTGGCTTCAAGGAGGCCTACCAGCAGTACGTGCAAGGCGGCTGGCAGGGCTTGCAGCACCCTGTGGACTTTGGCGGGCAGGGCCTGCCCAAGACCATTGGCGCAGCCTGTGTGGAAATGCTCAATGCCTCCAACATCAGCTTTGCACTGTGCCCGCTGCTCACCGACGGTGCCATCGAAGCACTGCTGACCGCAGGCAGCGATGCACTCAAGGCCAAATACCTGGAGAAGCTGGTCTCGGGCGAGTGGACGGGCACCATGAACCTGACTGAACCCCAGGCTGGCTCGGATCTGGCGCTGGTGCGCACCAAGGCGGAGCCTCTGCCCGATGGCACCTACAAGATTTTTGGCACCAAGATCTTCATCACCTATGGTGAGCACGACATGGCTGAAAACATCATCCACCTGGTGCTGGCCCGCGTGGCCGGTGCGCCGGAAGGTGTCAAGGGCATCAGCCTGTTCGTCGTGCCCAAGTTCCTGGTCAATGACGATGGCAGTCTGGGGGCACGCAACGATGTGCATTGCGTATCCATCGAACACAAGATGGGCATCAAGGCATCGCCCACGGCTGTGCTGCAGTACGGTGACAACGGTGGTGCGATTGGCTACCTGGTGGGCGAAGAAAACCGGGGGCTGGAGTACATGTTCATCATGATGAACGCCGCCCGCTACGGCGTCGGCCTGCAGGGCATTGGCGTGTCTGAACGTGCCTACCAGCGTGCCGTGCAGTATGCGCGTGACCGGGTACAAAGCCGCCCTGTGGATGGCAGCGTGGCAGGCAGTGCCGCCATCATCCATCACCCCGATGTGCGCCGCATGCTCATGACCATGCGCTCCGTGACCGAAGCCTGCCGCGCCATGGCAAGCACGGCAGCGGCGGCTTATGACGCTGCCCATCACCATCCGGATGCCGAAGTGCGCAAGGCCAACGCTGCTTTCTACGAATTCATGGTGCCGCTGGTCAAGGGCTACAGCACGGAGATGAGCCTGGAAGTGACCAGCCTGGGCGTGCAAGTGCATGGCGGCATGGGCTTTATCGAAGAAACCGGTGCGGCCCAGTACTACCGCGATGCCAAGATTCTGACCATCTACGAAGGCACAACCGCCATTCAGGCCAATGACCTGGTAGGCCGCAAGACCGCCCGCGATGGCGGCGAGAACGCCAAGGCGATTGCCGCGCAGATTGCCAAGACCGAAGCCGAACTGCGTGCCAGCGGCTCGGCAGCAGCGCTGTCCATGGCGGATCGCCTGCAGTCGGCACGCGAAGCTTTTCTGCAGGTGGTGGACTTTGTGGTGGGCAAGGCCAAGGCATCGCCCAATGCCGTGTACGCAGGCAGCGTGCCCTACCTGATGCTGGCAGGCAATCTCATGGCGGGCTGGCAGATGGGCCGTGCCATGCTGGTGGCGCAGGACAAGCTGGCACAGGGCGAGGACGTGCCATTCATGCAGTCCAAGATTGCCACCGCCCAGTTCTATGGCGAGCACATTCTGACCCGTACGGCCAGCCTGCGCGACAGCATCCTGCTGGGCGGCGAAAGCGCCTGTGCACTGCCGCTGGAAGCGTTCTGACACCCGTGTGACAGTCTGAGCCTCAGGCACTGTCACTCTGCTCATAGACTCTGAAAAAAATAGCTGCTGGCGCTTGTATATCGGGCGCTGGCAGCCAGTTTCTTTCCAATTTAAGACGGAGACGTTTGCATGTCCAAGATTCCTGCAGTGCTGCAAAACCTGGCGCTGCCAGTCATTGGCTCGCCGCTGTTCATCATCAGCAATCCCAAGCTGGTCATTGCCCAGTGCAAGGCCGGTATCGTGGGCTCCATGCCAGCACTGAATGCGCGTCCTGCGGAACAGCTGGACGACTGGCTGGCCGAGATCACCGAGGAGCTGGCGGCTCACAACAAGGCGAACCCCGATGCACCTGCGGCTCCCTTTGCCATCAACCAGATCGTGCACAAGAGCAATGACCGTCTGGAGCGTGACATGGAAGTCTGCGCCAAGTACAAGGTGCCGGTCGTCATCACCAGCCTGGGCGCGCGTGAAGATGTGAACCAGGCGGTACACAGCTGGGGTGGCGTGGTGCTGCACGATGTGATCAACAACAAATTTGCGCGCAAGGCCATTGAAAAGGGCGCAGACGGCCTGATCGCCGTAGCCGCTGGCGCCGGAGGCCACGCAGGCACCAAGAGCCCGTTTGCTCTGATTCAGGAAATCCGCCAGTGGTTTGACGGCCCGCTGGCACTGTCTGGCTCCATGGCAACTGGTGGTGCGGTGCTGGCTGCACAGGCCATGGGTGCAGACTTTGCGTACATGGGTTCGCTGTTTATCGCCACCGATGAAGCGCGGGCCGATGCGGCCTACAAGCAGGCCATCGTGGACTGCAATTCTGACGACGTGATCTATTCCAACCTGTTCACAGGCGTGCATGGCAACTATCTGGCTCCATCCATCCGCGCTGCAGGTCTGGACCCCGACAACCTGCCAGTGTCTGATCCCAGCGCCATGAACTTTGGCTCGGGCCGTACCAAGGCCTGGAAAGACATCTGGGGCTGTGGTCAGGGCATTGGCGTGATTGACCGGGTTCAGCCCGCTGCGGACGTGGTGGCACGCCTGAAGCAGGAGTACCAGGCAGCACGAGCGCGGTTGCTGGGAGCGTGATCTCCAGATATTCCCCAAAGCACCTCCGGGTGCTTTTTTTATGCGCGGCAGCGTGATGTCCTGCAGCAACGCTAAGACTTGCACGGGTATGGTGTGCAGGGCATGGCGCGCAGTTGCTAGCATGTGCTGTTTTCTTTTTGTTGCAGACTCCCACACGATGACCACCACTGAGACTCCACCGCCAGACGGCACGGCAGCGACCCGCGCACGAAGACCCGTACAACCTGGCAGTGGATGGCTGGTGATGGCCTCTTTGCTGTGGCTGCCTCAGGCCGCCTTTATCGCCTGGGCTGTGCAGTGCTTTGCCAATGGGCAGGGCATGCAGTATCTGGGCTGGCAGGTCGCAGGTGTGGCCGTTTGCGGTGTCTTGCGCGCTCTGTGTGAGGGGCGTGGTGTGCGCGTGACCTATGTGCATGCACGTGCACAGGTCAGCCAGTTGCGGGAGCAGGCCCTGCAGGCGCTGGCCCAGACTTCGCCCATGGACCGCACGCGTACTCCATCCGGCCTTGCAGCCAGTGCGCTGGCCGAGCAGGCCGAAGCCATCGTGCCCTGGCTGTCGCGCTATCAGCCAGCGATGTGGCGCGTCATGGTGGTCTCACCCCTGATCGCTGTGGCGGTGGCCACGCAATCCTGGGTGGCGGCCCTGATTTTGCTGTTTGCCGCACCCCTCATCCCCCTGTTCATGGCGATCGTGGGCTGGCGTGCCAAGGCCGCCAGTGAAGCCCAGATGGTGGAACTGGGGCAGATGAATGGTTTTTTGCTGGACCGCCTGCGTGGCCTGAGCACGCTGCGCGCCCTGCATGCGGTGCCGCACACGGCCAGCCGCCTGCGTGCGCATGCCGAATCGCTGCGCGTGCGCACCATGCGCGTGCTGCGTATTGCCTTTTTGTCGTCTGCAGTGCTGGAGCTTTTTTCTGCACTGGGCGTGGCCATGGTGGCCATGTATGTGGGCTTTCATCTGCTGGGTAATCTGCCGTTTGGTGCCTGGGGCGACAAGCTCAGTCTGGGCCAGGCGCTGTGGGTACTGATGCTGGCCCCCAGCTTTTTTGATCCGCTGCGTGAGCTGTCTGCCGTCTGGCATGACCGTGCAGCGGGGCAGGCCGCCATGGAAGGTCTGCAGGCTCTGAGCCAGCAGCGCAAGCCCTTGCCTGCAGCGCTACAACCAGTGCCTGAGGCCGTGTCGCGCAGTGCGATGGGTGTGCGCACCCATGATCTGCAGGTCGCCGTAGATGGTGAGGCCATGCTGGCCCCCGTCAACCTGGATATTCAGCCCGGAGAGCATGTGGCCATCTGGGCGCCCAGCGGTGCGGGTAAATCGGTGCTGCTGGCGCAGCTGGCAGGCTTGTTGCCCGTGCCTGCGGGGCAGCTGGAGCTCGATGGGCGGCGCATGCAGGAGCAGGACTGGCCCGTCATGCGTGCACGCATGGCCTGGATGAGCCAGCAGCCGCATATCTTTGCAGGCAGCGTGCCGCGCAATGTGCATCTGGGGCGTGAGGGGGGGGAGCCTGCTGCTGTGCAGCATGCCTTGCATCAGGCAGGGCTAGGCAAGGCCTTTACCCAGCGCTACAGCACCAGCCTGGGGGAAGCAGGGCAGGGCCTGTCTGGTGGTGAAGCCGTACGACTGGGGTTGGCGCGCATGGCCGTGCAGCAGCATGCAGGCCTGTGGCTGGTCGATGAACCCACGGCCCACCTGGATCCGGCAACCGGCGAGCAAGTCATGCACAACCTGCGCGAGATGGCGTCTGGCAAGACCTTGATTGTTGCGACCCATGATCCAGCCCTGGCGGCGCTGATGGACCACACCATTGCGCTGAAGGAGGTGGCCGCATGAAAAAACAACGCATGGGTTTGCGGCAGATGGCTCGTCTGCTGGGGCAGATGGCGCCGCGGCACTGGTGGCTGGGCGGGATGCTGATGGCAGCGCTGACCGTCACCATGGGCATGGCATTGCTGGGCCTTTCCGGCTGGTTTATTGCAGCCACGGCCATTGCCGGGCTGCTGCCAGCGACAGCCATGGTCTTTGACATTTTCATGCCCTCGGCAGGCATTCGCCTGCTGGCCATGGGGCGTACCGCTTCGCGCTATGGCGAGCGTCTGGTCACACACGAAGCCACACTGGCCGTGCTGGCAGCGCTGCGGGAAAAACTCTTTCTGGGCTGGGCACAGCCTGGCGCGGCGCGTCAGCTGCAGCTGCGCCCTGCGCGCCTGCTGCAGCGCCTGACGGCAGATGTGGATGCGCTCGACAGCCTGTATCTACGCCTGATGGTGCCTGTGGCCGCAGCTGCAGGTGCTGTGCTGCTGGCCGCCATCGTGCTGGGTGCTCTGACCTGGTGGCTGGGCGTGGCTGTGCTGCTGGGCCTGTGCGTGGCTGGCGGTGGTCTGGCCTGGTGGCTGCTGCAGCGCAGCCATGTGCCAGCCCTTCGTCGCGCTGTGGCGCTGGAGCGCCTGCGTGCCCAGGCCGTGGATGTGGTGGCCGGGCAGACCGAGCTGCTCATGGCCGGTCAGCTGCCCCGAGCCTGTGAGCAGCTCATGCAGGCGGATGCCCGCGTGGCGCAGGCTGACCATGCGCTCAATCGTCTGGACGCGCAGGCTGCCACCGGCTTTGGTGTGGCCGGTGCATTGGTGCTGGCAGGTGTGCTGGCCATGGCTGGCTGGCTGGTACAGGCGGGTGTGATCGGCGCTCCGGGCGCTGCGCTGGCCTTGCTGGTAGCGCTGACGGCCATGGAGCCTTTTGCCGCACTGCGCCGTGGTGCGCTGGAGGCCGGGCGCACGCGGCTGGCTGCGCGTCGATTGGGCGAGCGCCTGCAGGAGCCGGTCAGTGATGCACCCAGCTGGCAGCCTCCGGCAGATGCAGACACCGCCTTTGTGCTCGATCAGGTCACGGTGCAGCACGCCAGCTCTGCCGTGCCTGCGCTGCATCAAGTCAGCCTGCGCATTACGAAAGGCGAAAGGCTGGCCCTGGTGGGCCCCAGCGGCGCTGGCAAATCTACCTTGCTGGAAGTGCTGGCCGGTGAGCTGTCCGTGACGGCAGGCACCGTACAGGCCATGCCCAGTGTGTGGCTGACCCAGCGCGTGGCGCTGTTTCAGGATTCCATTCGCGACAACCTGCGCCTGGCAGCCCCGGAGGCAGACGATGCTGCGCTGTGGGCGGCGCTCGAAGACGCGGGGCTGGCCGCCGATGTACGCGCCATGCCCAAGGGGCTGGACACCATGCTGGGTGAAGGTGGCCTGGGTCTGTCGGGTGGGCAGGCACGCCGCCTCGGTCTGGCACGATTGTTTCTGTCACCGCAGCCCTGCTGGCTGCTGGATGAACCCACGGAAGGGCTGGATGCTGCCACGGCGCGTGATGTACTGCAGCGGCTGATGCAGCGGGCTGCAGACAAAACCGTCGTGCTCAGTACACATTTGCAACGAGAAGCGTTAATGACTGACACAGTTGTATGCATTGAAACTGGTAGTGTGCGTGGGCAAGCAAAAAAAGTAGCAGCCAGTTTTGATGAGTGGGTAAAGTGCTTGCGCCCTGACTGATGGCCTGTTGTGCTGGGAGATAAGTCGACAGGTTGCGTATATGGCTGTTTTGGAAAGAAGTCCCTCGAGGAAAGGATGCCACCATGGAACTCGATATCGTCGATATATCGCGACTGCAATTCGCGGTAACGGCGCTCTACCACTTTTTATTCGTGCCGCTGACCCTGGGTCTGTCGGTGCTCATCGCCATCATGGAGACGGTCTACGTGATGACGGGGCGCACCATCTGGCGCGACATGACCAAGTTCTGGGGCGTGCTGTTCGGTATCAACTTCGCCATGGGAGTGGCGACTGGCGTGGTCATGGAGTTCCAGTTCGGCATGAACTGGAGCTACTACAGCCACTACGTGGGTGACATCTTTGGAGCACCTCTGGCGATTGAAGGTCTGATGGCCTTCTTCCTGGAAGCCACCTTTGTGGGCCTGTTCTTCTTCGGCTGGGACCGTATGACCAAGGTGCAGCACTTGATTGCCACCTGGCTGGTTGCCGCGGGCTCCAACTTGTCGGCGCTGTGGATCTTGATTGCCAACGGCTGGATGAACGTTCCCGTGGGCGCGGTGTTCAATCCGCAGACCATGCGCATGGAGGTGCATGACTTCTTTGCCGTGCTCACCAACCCTGTGGCGCAGACCAAGTTTGTGCACACCGTCTCGGCGGGTTACACCGTGGCAGCTGTCTTTGTGCTGGGCATTTCGGCCTGGTATCTGCTCAAGGGCCGCCATATTGAGCTGGCCAAGCGTTCCATGACGGTGGCTGCATCCTTCGGCCTGGCGGCATCGCTGTCCGTGGTGGTGCTGGGTGATGAGTCGGGCTATCTGACTTCCGAGCACCAGAAGGTCAAGCTGGCGACCATTGAAGCCATGTGGGAGACAGAGCCTGCACCAGCTTCCTTCACCCTGTTCGGCATTCCCGATCAGGAAAAGATGGAAACCAAGTACGCCATCCATATTCCATGGGTCATGGGCCTGATCGGTACCCGCTCGCTCGATACTCCGATTGAAGGCCTCAAGGAACTGGAAGCACGTGCGCAGACCCACATCCGCAATGGTGTGCTGGCGTATGACGCGCTACAGAAAATCCGTCAGGTCAAACCGGGCGAAACCATTCCTGCCGATGTGCAGCAACAGTTTGAAGACAACGGCCACTGGCTGGGCTATGGCCTGCTGCTCAAGCGCTATGTCGATGACCCGCGCAATGCCACAGAAGCGCAGATCCATCTGGCAGCGCGTGATTCGATTCCCCCAGTGTTCCCGATCTTCTGGAGCTTCCGCATCATGGTGGCCTGCGGTTTCTTCTTCATCGCACTGATGGTCACCTTCTTTGTGCTCTCGGCCCGTCGCCGTCTGGATGCCCACCCCTGGCTGCTCAAGGTGGCGGTCTGCGCCATTCCTCTGCCGTGGATTGCGGCCGAGTGCGGCTGGATCGTGGCAGAAGTGGGCCGTCAGCCCTGGATTATTGAAGGGGTGCTGCCAACCGCCATGGCGGTGTCGAACCTGGGCGTAGGGACGGTGCTGTTTACGCTGTGCGTGTTCATTGCGATCTACACCGTGATGTTCATCATCGAAATGAAGTTGATGCACCGCGCCATCGTGAAGGGGCCAACGATGACCTCAGACCCAGACCCGCACGGCATGACAGCTGCTGCGCCTGCACCTGCGCTGGCCTCTGGCAAGCATGAGCAATAAACATAAGAGGGTCGCACCATGATCTTGCATGAACTGATTAGCTACGACGTCCTGCGCGTCATCTGGTGGCTGCTGCTGGGCATTTTGCTCGTCGGCTTTGCCGTCACCGACGGTTTTGACCTGGGGGCAGCCGCCTTGCTGCGCATCACTGGCAAGACCGATGTAGAGCGCCGTGTGGTGATCAACACCATCGGCCCTGTCTGGGAAGGTAACCAGGTCTGGCTGATTCTGGGCGGTGGAGCCATCTTCGCAGCCTGGCCGATGCTGTATGCCATTTCCTTCTCCGGCTTTTACCTGGCCATGTTTGCCGTGCTGGTGTGCCTGATCGTGCGCCCCGTGGCCTTCAAGTTCCGCAGCAAGCGTGACAGTGCCACCTGGCGCAACACCTGGGACTGGTTGCTGACGCTGTCCGGCTGGGGCGCTGCCCTGGTGTTTGGCGTGGCTGTGGGCAATGTGCTGCTGGGCGTGCCTTTCCGCCTGACCGACGATCTGCGCATGTTCTGGGAGGGCGGCTTCTTTGACCTGTTCACGCCATTTGCCCTGCTGTGCGGTCTGGTGTCGCTGTGCATGCTGCTGATGCACGGCGCTGTGTGGCTGGTCTTCAAGACCGAAGGTGTGGTGCAGGAGCGTGCCAGCCGCTGGGGCATGGTGGCTGCACTGCTGACCGTGCTGCTGTATCTGGCAGCCGGCCTGTGGCTGGCCAAGCTGCAAGGCTATGTGCTGACCGAGCCCATGAGCACCGTAGGCCCGTCTAACCCGTTGTTCAAGAGTGCGGGTGTGGCTGAGGGTGCCTGGCTGGTCAACTACGCCAAGCAGCCTGTGCTGTGGATCGTTCCTGCGCTGGGCCTGCTGATGCCGCTGATTGCTGCCTGGGCCATCAAGGGCCGCCATGAGTGGACGGCGCTGCTGTCCAGCGGAGTAGGCATTGCCGGCATCATTTTGAGCGTGGGCGTGTCCATGTTCCCCTTCATCTTGCCTTCGTCGGTAGACCCCGGCATGAGCCTGATGGTGTGGGATGCCTCTTCCAGCCACCTGACGCTGTTCATCATGCTGGTGTGCGCCGTGATCTTCATGCCCATCATCCTGGCCTATACCAGCTGGGTGTTCCACATCATGCGTGGCAAGGTCAAGGAAGAAGAGATTGAAGGCGGCAAGGGCCACGCCTATTAAAAACAGAGCAGCCAGCGCTTGGTATTCATGGCTTTGAAAGTCTTTGGATGCCTAAAGCTAAGTAGTACAAGCGCTGGCAGCTATCACTATTGAAGTTTGAAAGGAAGTCGCAATGTGGTACTTCGCTTGGATTCTGGGCCTGCCGCTGGCCGCAGCGTTTGCCGTACTCAATGCCATGTGGTTTGAGCTGCTCGAAGATGACGCCCAGCGCGCGCAATGGCTGCGCAAAGGGGATGAGGGCTAAGCAGGCATAGCGCCTTACCCCTCATACCGAAAACACCGCACGACGCCACGTCTGCGGTGTTTTTTTATGCCTGTGGCAGGCGCGAAAGCCACGCCATAACGATCAAGTAAATACCCTAGTTAAAAGATAGATATGTAACACTTGCTAGCATTTCTTCAATTTCAGAAATTACTGAAATTAAAGAATATGATTACATCCATGTCTTCTTTGCAAAGCTTGTCAGGGCAGCGCTGCCAGGCCCCGTGGTCTGAGGAAGCGGGATACCTTTCGTGCTGCAAACCCCACCCCATCGTCATGCCTGAAAAATAAAAAAGAGAGCGCCAAGCGCTTGAAAGATAAGGGTTCAATGGCAAAAAAGCTTGGAAATTTGCATGTGGCCAGCGCTGCTTTGCCATTGCGCCCCTATGGATCACTGCCCATTGATGCACTGCTGCCGCGTTGCGTGGAGCGATGCCATCACTGCCACCTGTGCTGCACGGCACGTGGCAACCAAGTTTTTGAGGAATCCCATTAGAAAGGAATTGCCATGGACCTCGACATCGTCGATTTATCGCGGCTGCAGTTTGCGATAACGGCGCTCTACCACTTCTTGTTCGTTCCGCTGACCATTGGCCTGTCGATTCTGGTGGCCATCATGGAAACCGTCTATGTGATGACGGGCCGCACCATCTGGCGCGACATGACCAAGTTCTGGGGCGTGCTGTTCGGTATCAACTTCGCCATGGGCGTGGCCACGGGCGTGGTCATGGAGTTCCAGTTCGGCATGAACTGGAGCTACTACAGCCACTATGTGGGCGATATTTTTGGTGCCCCGCTGGCGATTGAAGGTCTGATGGCCTTCTTCCTGGAAGCCACCTTTGTGGGCATGTTCTTCTTCGGCTGGGACCGCATGACCAAGGTGCAGCACCTGATTGCGACCTGGCTGGTGGCCATTGGCTCCAACTTCTCGGCGCTGTGGATCCTGATTGCCAACGGCTGGATGCAAAACCCCGTGGGCGCGGTGTTCAACCCCCAGACCATGCGCATGGAAGTGCATGACTTCTTTGCTGTGCTCACCAACCCTGTGGCGCAGGCCAAATTTGTGCACACCGTCTCGGCCGGTTACACCGTGGCTGCCATCTTTGTGCTGGGCATTTCGGCCTGGTATCTGCTCAAGGGCCGTCATACCGAGCTGGCCAAGCGTTCCATGACGGTGGCTGCATCGTTCGGCCTGGCGGCATCGCTGTCCGTGGTGGTGCTGGGTGACGAATCTGGTTATCTGTCGTCCGAACACCAGAAGATGAAGCTGGCGGCCATCGAAGCCATGTGGGATACAGAGCCTGCACCCGCCGCCTTTACCGCCTTTGGTTTCCCTGACCAGGAGGCCCGCGAAACCCATTTCGCCGTGCATATTCCATGGGTCATGGGCCTGATCGGTACCCGCTCGCTGGATACACAGATTCCCGGCATCAACGAGCTGGTGGCCAGCGCACAGGATCGCATCGTCTCTGGCGTCAAGGCCTATGACGCGCTGCAGACCATCCGCTCCTACAAGCATCCTGACCAGGTGCCAGCAGACGTGACCGCTGCGTTTGAAGACAACGGCAGCAATCTGGGCTATGCCCTGCTGCTGATGCGCTACACCGACGATCCCCGCAAGGCGACGGCCGAGCAAATCATGCAGGCTGCCAATGACACCGTGCCTCCTGTGGCGCCTCTGTTCTGGAGCTTCCGCGTGATGGTGGGCCTGGGCATGTTCTTCATCGTGCTGACTGCGACCTTCTTCGTGCTGTCTGCCCGCCGCCGTCTGGATGCCCACCCCTGGCTGCTCAAGCTGGCGGTGCTCTCCATCCCCTTGCCGTGGATTGCGGCCGAGTGTGGCTGGGTGGTGGCCGAACTGGGTCGCCAGCCCTGGATCATTGAAGGGGTGCTGCCGACAGCCATGGCTGTCTCCAACCTGGGTGCAAGCACGGTGCTGCTGACGCTGGGCCTGTTCATCGCCATCTATACCGTGATGTTCATCATTGAAATGGTGCTGATGCGCAAGGCCATCCTCAAGGGGCCGCAGGAAGAAAGCGCGCCCCATCTGAGCGCGTATGAGCCGCTGTCCAAGTAACCCGAGGAGTCACACATGATCTTGCATGAACTGATTAGCTACGACGTCCTGCGCGTCATCTGGTGGCTGCTGCTGGGCATTTTGCTCGTCGGCTTTGCCGTCACCGACGGTTTTGACCTGGGGGCAGCCGCCTTGCTGCGCGCTACGGGCAAGACCGATGTAGAGCGCCGTGTGGTGATCAACACCATCGGCCCTGTCTGGGAAGGCAACCAGGTCTGGCTGATTCTGGGTGGCGGTGCCATCTTTGCTGCCTGGCCCATGCTGTATGCCATCTCGTTCTCGGGCTTTTACCTGGCCATGTTTGCCGTGCTGGTGTGCCTGATCATTCGTCCTGTGGCCTTCAAGTTCCGCAGCAAGCAAGAAAGCACTGCCTGGCGCAACACCTGGGATTGGCTGCTGACGCTGTCCGGCTGGGGCGCTGCCCTGGTGTTTGGCGTGGCCATGGGCAATGTGCTGCTGGGCGTGCCTTTCCGCCTGTCGGATGACATGCGCATCTTCTGGGACGGCAGCTTTTTTGACCTGTTCACGCCATTTGCCCTGCTGTGCGGTCTGGTGTCGCTGACCATGCTGCTCATGCACGGTGCTGCCTGGCTGGTTTTCAAGACCGAAGGTGCGGTGCAGGCCCGCGCTACCCGCTGGGGTGTGATGGCCGCCGTGTTGACCACCGTGCTGTATGTGGTGGCAGGCTTGTGGCTGGCCAAGCTCAGCGGCTTTGTGCTGACCGAAGCCATGAGCACCACAGGCCCTTCCAACCCCATGCTCAAGTCTGCTGCCGTAGGTGAGGGCGCCTGGCTGGCCAACTATGCCAAGCAGCCCCTGCTGTGGATCGTGCCTGCCATCGGCGTGTGCATGCCGCTGCTGGCTGCGCTGGGCATGAAACTGCGCCGTGAATGGCTGGGGCTGATGAGCAGCGGTCTGGCTATCGCTGGCATTGTGCTGAGCGTGGGCGTGTCCATGTTCCCCTTCATCCTGCCTTCGACGGTCAACCCCCAGTTCAGCCTGATGGTGTGGGACGCCTCGTCCAGCCACCTGACGCTGTTCATCATGCTGGTGTGCGCCGTGATCTTCATGCCCATCATCCTGGCCTATACCAGCTGGGTGTTCCACATCATGCGTGGCAAGGTGCAGGAAAAGGAAATTGAAGGCGGCAAGACCCACGCCTATTAAAAAAAGAGCTACCAGCGCTTGATATTCAAAGGTTTGAAAGTCTTTGAATATCTAAAGTCAAACAGCACAAGCGCTGGCAGCTATCACTATTGAAGTTTGAAAGGAAATCGCAATGTGGTACTTCGCTTGGATGCTGGGCCTGCCGCTGGCTGCAGCGTTTGCCGTACTCAACGCCATGTGGTTTGAGCTGATGGACGATGAAGCCACCCGCAAGCAGCTGCAGGACCCGTCCGCAGGCTGAGCATCGGTTTTCGTGTGCGTCAAAGCAGCAAAGGCAGCCTTCGGGCTAATGCCAGTCAGTGACTTAACTGACTGGCATTAGCCGAAGTGGCGGTTTTTTGTCTTCAGGCTGCCAGTTGCTGCGCGTGGTGGCGCAGGTGGTCTTCGATGAAGGTCTGGATGAAGTAGTAGCCGTGGTCGTAGCCACCCTGGCGGCGCAGGGTCAAAGGCTGGCCCAGCTGGGCGCAGGCTGCCTCAAAGGCTTCTGGCAGCAGCTGCTTTTCGTGCAGGAATTTGTCGGCCATGCCCTGGTCAATCAGGATGCCTGCGGGGTAGGGCGCCTTGCCCTGCTTTGCCATGAGCAGTGTGGCGTCGTACTGTGCCCAGACGGCGCGGTTGTCACCCAGGTAGCCGGTGAAGGCTTTTTCACCCCAGGGACAGTTGCTGGGGTTGGCAATGGGGGCGAAGGCCGACAGGCTCTTGAACTTGCCAGGGTGGCGCAGGGCCAGCGTGAGTGCGCCGTGACCGCCCATGCTGTGGCCGCAGATGCCCAGGCGTTGCAGGTCGATGGGCAGGTAGCGGCCAATCATGGGCAGCAGCTCATCGATGATGTAGCTTTCCATGCGCCAGTTGCGCGCCCAGGGCATTTGCTGGGCATCGAGGTAAAAGCCTGCGCCTACGCCGAAATCCCAGCTGTCGGCTTCGCCCTTGACGTTGGCACCACGCGGGCTGGTGTCGCAGGTAATCAGGGCCATGCCCAGTTCGGCTGCCAGGCGCTGTGCGCCAGCCTTGATCATGAAAGTTTCTTCCGTACAGGTCAGTCCGGCCAGGTACAGCAGGGCGGGTACTTTTTCGCCCTGAATGGCCTGTGGAGGCAGGTAGACCGAGAACTTCATGGACAGGCCAATTTCGCGGGAATCGTGCTGGTAGTAGCGCTGTGCGCCACCAAAGCAGGCGTGGGCGTTGATCAGTTCAAAAGGGGTGGACATGGGGCTACTCCTGGAAAAATAGCTGCTTGCGCTGCTTGCATAAGACTTTCCGATGGAAAACATTCAGAAAGCTAATATTTGCAAGCGCAAGCTGCTCTGGTCTTAACAGTTTGTCTGCAAAAGCTGTGCCCAGTGTAGGGCGCGCCAGCCATTTATGGCTTGTGGCTGGCCGCAGCCGCTGCTGCAGCGGCACGCAGCTTGTCTTTCTTGCTGGGGCGCTTGCCTTTGATGCCGCCATGGTTGCCATCTTCATGCGGCGCACGTTCTGGGGCTTTTTCGGTGACGGGGTAGGCAGGCAGCGTCTCCAGTTCGATGTTGAGCTGGTTGCGCTTGGCAATCAGCTTCCAGTGCGCCTGTGTGGCGGGAGAGACGAAGCTGATGGCTGTGCCCGACAGGCCTGCACGGCCTGTGCGGCCGATGCGGTGGGTGTAGTCATCGGCGGAGCGTGGCAGGTCATAGTTGACCACTACGGGCAGGGCGTCGATATGAATGCCGCGCGCCGCCAGATCGGTGGTGATGAGCACCTGCCACTGGTGGTTCTTGAACTCCTGCAAGACCTTCTCGCGCGCGCCCTGGCTGAGTTCGCCGTGGAAAGCCGTGGCGTAAATCTTCCTGGCGTAGAGCTTGTTGGCCACATGCTCGGCGCTGTAGCGGCTGGCGACGAACACCAGAATACGCTGCTCCGGGTATTGCGTAATCAGCTCATGCAGCAAGCTGGTGCGTCTGGCGGCATCCACATAGATGGCGCGCTGGGCAATGGCGGCATCTTGCTGGTGGGTGTTCTCCACTTCCACGCTCACATGGCCTTCGCGCAGCAGCTGGCCCACCAGCGTCTGCACAGCAGGGCCAAAGGTGGCAGACAGCAGCAGGGTCTGGCGTGCAGTTTTGGCGGGCAGCAGGGCCAGCACTTGCTCCAGTTCTTCGGCAAAGCCCAGATCCAGCAGGCGGTCGGCCTCATCCATCACCAGGGTGCCGATGGTGTGGAGTTTGAGCTGGCTGTGTGCCACCACGTCCAGCAGGCGGCCGGGCGTGGCAATCACCATGTCTGCACCGCCGCGCAATGCCATCAGCTGTGGGTTGATGGAGACACCACCTGTGAGCACCGCCACCTTGGGGCGGCGGCCCATGGCTTCGCCTACGTGGTAGATCAGCTCGGCCACCTGCGCCGCCAGCTCACGTGTGGGCACCAGGACCAGCGCCTGCGTGCTGCGCGAGCCCTGGCGTTGGGCAGCATCGCTGAGCAGCCATTGCTGCAGCAAGGGCAGGACATAGGCCGCTGTCTTGCCAGAGCCAGTGGGCGCGCAGGCGCGCAGATCGTGGCCGTTCAAGATGGCAGGAATGGCTTGAGACTGCACGGGAGTGGGTGCAATCAGTCCTTGAGAAGCAGCAGCATGGGCCAGCGAAGGCGCAAGGCCAAGGGCAGAAAAGGGCATGGGCAAACGCGAGGATGTAGCGTTGAAAAGCAAAGGCTGCGATTGTCGGTCCTGCCGCAGCTTTGTGTGCGGCAAGGACTTTTGCAGCCCTTGCGGGGGAACCTTTGGTGGATGCAGTGCTCAGCTAAAGGGTGAGTCGCACTGCAAGTGCCCGGCGCGCTGGCAGATGGTCTTGATGGATGTTGAAAGAAAGGGAAAAACAACCCATGGGTGTTTTATGGAAAGCGGTTGCCGTACTGGGACTGGCTTTGGGGGCTGCGCAGGCGCAGGCTGAGTTTGTGAGCATTGCTGGCAAGAGCGTGAATGTGCGGCAAGGCCCGTCAACCCAGCATGATGTGAGCTGGGAGCTGAGCAAGGGCTACCCCATGAAAGTGACACAAAAGCGCGGCAACTGGCTGAAAGTGCGCGACTTTGAAGGGGAGCTGGGCTGGGTCTACAGACCTCTGACCGGCAAGCAGGCCCACCATATCGTCAAAGTACCCAAGGCGAATATGCGCACCGGCCCTGGCACGCAATACAAGAAAGTTGCCAGCTTTGAGCAATACGACCTGCTCAAGACGCTGGACAAGAAAAACGGCTGGGTCAAAGGCCAGGCCAGCAATGGAAAGACGGGCTGGATCTCCAAGAAACTGCTGTGGGGCTGGTAAGCACCAGGCCATAGTTCCACAATGAAAGAAAGCGCTCCGAGGAGCGCTTTCTTTATGCGGGATTCAAGTTTTTAGTACTTGACCACCGAGCGGATGGACTTGCCTTCGTGCATCAGATCAAAGGCTTCGTTGATCTTTTCCAGTGGCATGGTGTGGGTAACGAAAGGTTCCAGCTGGATCTTGCCTGCCATGGCGTCTTCCACCATGCCGGGCAGCTCGGTGCGGCCCTTCACGCCACCAAAGGCCGAGCCCATCCACTTGCGGCCGGTGACCAGCTGGAAGGGGCGGGTGGAAATTTCCTGGCCCGCGCCTGCCACGCCAATGATCACGCTCTGGCCCCAGCCGCGGTGGGCGCATTCCAGCGCTGCGCGCATGACGTTCACATTGCCGATGCACTCAAAGCTGTGGTCCACGCCCCAGCCCGTCATCTCCACGATGACTTGCTGGATGGGCTTGTCGTAGTCCTTGGGGTTGATGCAATCGGTCGCGCCAAAGGTCTTGGCCAGATCGAACTTGGCGGGGTTGGTGTCGATGGCAATGATGCGGCCGGCCTTGGCCTGCTTGGCGCCCTGGATCACGGCCAGACCAATACCACCCAGACCGAACACGGCCACGGTGTCGCCTTCCTGCACCTTGGCGGTGTTCTTTACGGCGCCCAGGCCGGTGGTCACGCCGCAGCCCAGCAGGCAGACTTGCTCGTGGTTGGCTTCGGGGTTGATCTTGGCCAGCGACACTTCGGCCACCACGGTGTATTCGGAGAAGGTGGAGCAGCCCATGTAGTGGTAGATGGGCTGGCCGTTGTAGGAAAAGCGCGTCGTGCCATCGGGCATCACGCCCTTGCCCTGGGTGGCGCGCACGGCAGTACACAGGTTGGTCTTGCCGCTCTTGCAGAACAGGCACTCACCGCACTCGGCGGTGTACAGCGGAATCACGTGGTCACCGGGCTTGACGCTGGTCACGCCTTCGCCCACTTCCACCACAATGCCAGCGCCCTCGTGGCCCAGCACCACAGGGAACAGGCCCTCGGGGTCTTCACCGCTCAAGGTGAAGGCGTCGGTGTGGCACACGCCGGTGTCGGTGATCTTGATCAGCACTTCGCCCTTCTTGGGAGGGGCGACATCGATTTCCACGATTTGCAGGGGTTCTCCGGCCTTAAAGGCCACGGCGGCGCGGGATTTCATGGTCAAGTCTTTCTCTGGAAGGGTTCAACATGGGGTGGTGCGCTGTGCAGTCACCCTGAGCGATAAGTATGAATGTAGGCGATCGCGGCCAACCCATAAAGCCCTATGGCCGCATGCGGAAGAACTTTGGCCGAATATGAGGAGTGTTGGCATATTCGGTCATGCACCGTATACAAAGCTGGCGTGCCAGCCAATAAGTACCAAATTGGCCTTTCACGCTTATTCTGACTGCGCTAGTAGCTCTATTTTTTATAGTTATGGCCCACCACCACTGCGGCGCGCACCGCGTCGATATTGTTGTCTACCCCGGTTTCAAGGCGCTGGAGGCCATTGGCCCGATGTCGGTCTTTGAGTATACGAATGTGCATCTGCGCCAAAAAGGGCTGCCAGATGGCTATGCCCTGCGCGTGGTGGCAGCGGGCAAGGGCTTAGTGCGCTCCGATACCTTGATGGCGCTGGAGGCTACGCACACCTTGACCGATGTAGAGCAGGACACGGGCTGCACCGTGCTACTGGTGGGTGCGCGCCACATTGCCACGGTGCTGCAGGCCAGCGCCCCGCTGGTGGATTGGGTGGGGCGTGTGGCGCCGCAGGTGGCGCGCACCATTGCCCTGTGCAGCGGCAGCTTCTTCCTGGCCGAGGCCGGGTTGCTCAACGGCCGCCGCGCAGCCACACACTGGAGCGTGGCGCAGGCGCTGCAGCGCCGCCACCCCGAGGTGCGGGTGGATGCCGATGCCATCTATGTGCGCGAGGGGCCGTACTGGACCTCCGCCGGGGTGACGGCGGGCATTGATCTGGCGCTGGCCGTGGTGGAGCAGGATTTTGGCCATGCGCTGGCACTGGAGGTGGCGCGCGACCTGGTGATGTACCTCAAGCGCCCCGGCGGGCAGTCGCAGTTCAGCGTGCAGCTGGCCAGCCAGGCCGTGCAGCACAGTGGCGTGCGGCTGGTGCAGCAGTGGGTGCTGGCGCATCTGGATCAGCCCATGCCGCAGGCGCTGCTGGCTGAAAAAGCGGCCATGAGCGAGCGGCACTTTCGCCGCGTGTTCCAGCAGGAAACGGGCAGCACGCCCAGTGCCTTTGTGGAGAACGCGCGTCTGGAGGGCGCCAAGCAGTTGCTGGAAACGCGTGGCGATCTGCCCCTGAAGACCGTGGCGGCCAAGGTGGGGCTGGGGTCGGAACAGGCGCTGCGCCACCTGTTTCAGAAAAAGCTGGGTATCACGCCCGTGGCCTACCGCGAACGCTTTGGCGATTAGGCTGCACTGGCGCGCACGGGGTGCATGCCTGGCGCGAAGAACGCAGCGCATTGCGGCGTTACAGCGCGGGCACGCTCCAGGAGGCCAGCAGATCGGCCAGCTCGTCCACGGCGGACGGCGGTTGCTGCGCCGGGGCTTCAGTGCCCCCTGTGCCCTTGGTCGCGGATGCGCCAGCACAGATAGTGGGCGTGGGGGCGGGCGGTGCCGATGGCAGCAACTGCAGCAGGTTCAGCTGCGGGTTGACCAGCCACAGGCACATCACATAGGTGGCCGTGGCAATGGCCGGGTCACCGCGCTCCAGACGGGCCATGGTGGGTTGGGAAATGCCCAGCCGCTGCGCCCACTGTGCCTGGGTTTCGCCCCGCGCCTTGCGGGTGGCAACGATGTGCTGCGCCACTTGCTCAATTTGCGACAGGATGAAGGGCGGAAAGTCTGCGGGGCAGGTGTTCTGGCGGGGCATGGGGCCGATGGTAGTACCGTTGATCGGAAATTTTATAACTCTATGAATAATTTTCTGACTGCGCCATCATCAGCAGGCATCCTGAAAACCATAGCGCCAGGTGCTTTAACGGTAAGCGCTACAGCATATTTTGACGATGAAACAGGGTGGTGGATGCGGTGATGCATCCGCACCGCATCGCATCTGTATGTGGGCAGGCCGGTAAGTGGGCATGGAAGGCTGGCGGTGTGGCCGCACGCCTGCGGTGGGTGATGGCTGCTGGTATGCCCCTGAGTTTCTGGTCAGTACGTCCGTCACGCTGCTGCAAACCCGCCCGCCTGGCAGCACCCCACTGCCACTGACGCTGCAGCTGCAGTGGGGGCTGGTACTTTTTAAAAAGCATAGATTTCAGTGCTGGCGGGGCAAGCGCTAAATGCTAAAACGGCGGAGTAAACGGTGGGCTGCACCGGTATCAGTCGCCCATCACCACGCCTTCGCGGCGTGGGTCGGCACCACCCAGCCACAGTTGCTTGCCGTGTGCCATGCCGCGCGTGATGGCCTGCAGGCCGCTGGTCAGTTCTTGCTCCTTGACTTCCGCACCACGTGTTCGCAGGGCCTGCACCGTGCTGGGCGGAAACTTTCCTGCTTCCAGCAAGCTGGGGCCGTTGAGGCTGCTGAAGTTGGGCAGGTTGATGGCCTGCTGTGGCATCAACCCCCAGCCCAGCACGCCTTGCAGCGTCTTGGCCGTGTAGTGGATGATTTGCGCCCCGCCGGGGCTGCCAGCGCTCATCACCAGCTCGCCGGTTTCCTTGTCGAATACCAGCGTGGGCGCCATCGAGGAGCGTGGTCGTTTGCCGGGTTCGACGCGGTTGGCAATGGGCTGGCCGTCTGCTGTGCGCGGGGCCAGGCTGAAGTCGGTCAGCTCGTTGTTGAGCAAAAAGCCATGCACCATCTGGCGGCTGCCGAACTGGTCTTCGATGGTGGTCGTCATGGCCAGTGCATTGCCATAGGCATCCACAATGCTGATGTGGCTGGTGCCGTACTCGATCTGCTCTGGCATGGGGCCATGGCTGACCTGTACTTTGCCCGGGATGCCGGGTTGTGCCACCTTCATGCTTTGCTGGCCAATCAGGCGCGCACGCTCCTGCAGGTAGCGGTTATCCAGCAGGTTCAGCCAGTCGCCGCCCGGGGCTCGCACAAAGTCAGGGTCGGCTACGTACAGCGCACGGTCTGCAAAGGCCAAGCGTGCGGCTTCGGTGTAGTAGTGCAGCCAGTCGGCTGTGGGCAGGCCGTCTGCGCCCAGCGGCATGCTGGCCGCAGGCGTGTGGCTCAGAATGCCGAGGATTTGCCCCACCGCAATCGCTCCGGAGCTGGGTGGTGGAAAGCCGCAGATGCGGTAGCTGCGCACGGGCAGCTGGCCTTGCGGTGTCCAGTCATGGCACAGGGCTTCACGCTGTTTGGGCTGGTAGCTGGCCAGATCCTGCAGGGACAGCACGCCAGGGTTGGTGGGGTGGCTGCGTACCTTGTCCACAATGGCCTGGGCTATTGCACCTTCGTGCAGGGCCTTGCTGCCATCACGGGCAATGGCTCGCAGCACCTGGGCGTAGGCGGGGTTTTGCAGCACCGTGCCTACGGGCAGAGGCTGCCCATCGCTGCCGTAGAGGTAGGCGCGCGCAGCAGGGTCCTGCGCCAGATATTTTTCCTTGAGCAGCAGGCTGTGCAGGCGGGGGCTGAGCTTGAAGCCTTGCTCAGCGAGCTGGATGGCTGGCTCGAACAGCGCGGCCCATGGCAGTTTGCCGTACTCCTTGTGCGCAAGCTCCAGCATGCGTACTGCGCCGGGTGTGCCTACAGAGCGGCCGCCAACCACAGCGTCATGAAAGGCCATGGGTTTGCCGTCAGGCTTGAGAAACAGGCTGTCTGTTGCGGCTGCAGGTGCGGTTTCACGACCGTCATAAGCCTGCACCTTGTTGCCTGCTGCATGCAGCAAAAAGGCACCGCCACCAATGCCGCTGGATTGGGGCTCCACCAGGCCCAGCACCATCTGCACGGCAATGGCTGCGTCAACGGCACTGCCACCAGCCTTGAGAATTTGATAGCCCGCATCAGTAGCCAGCGGATTGGCCGCTGCCACGGCAAATTTTTCTGCAGCCCAGCCAGGCTTTTCGGTCCAGCCTGAACTGCCTTCGGGCTGATCCGGTATCTGGTAGCTGAAGCGGTGGCTGTCTGAAGTGGGTGTGCTGCTGCAGGCAGCTAGCAGCGCCGCGGAAAGCACAACGCCCAGCACAGAGGCTGGGCGTTGCATGCTGATTGGAAGCTTACGCATGGGCCATCTCCTCGTTGAGTGAAGGCCCAGTGTGCGCCAAAAACGCAGTCCTGACAGCAGAGGCTTTACGCCCCTGCTGGTTTTTCAGTGGATCAGCGGATCCAGGTGATAAAGCCCTGAATCAGGAAGGCATTGACGATGTCAATGAAGAAGGCACCGACCAGTGGCACGATCAGGAAAGCCTTGTGCGAAGGGCCATACTGGTTGGTGATGGCCTGCATGTTGGCCACGGCCGTGGGGGTAGCACCCATGCCAAAGCCGCAGTGACCGGCAGCCAGCACAGCGGCATCGTAGTTCTTGCCCATGATTCGGAAGGTCACAAACATGGCGTACAGCGCCATGACCAGGGTTTGCACGGCCAGGATGATGACCAGAGGACCGGCCAGATCGGTCAGCTCCCACAGCTTGAGCGACAGCAGGGCAATGGCCAGGTAGATCGACAGGGACACATTGCCAAACACGTCAATGGCGCGATCGAACACCTTGAAGCCAAAGATGTAATCCAGCACGTTGCGGATGATCACACCACCGCCCAGACACCACACAAAGGTAGGCAGCTGGATGGCTGTGCCCTTGGTCACGTGGGTCATGAATTCACCAAAGGCCAGACAGGCAGCGAACAGTGCCAGGGTTTCAATGGCAGCGTCGGCAGTGATCAGGCGAGGTGTCTTGCTGGGAGATTCCAGGTTCACGAAGTCGTTCTGCTCATGACCGGCAGCAGGTGTGGAGCCGAGCTGATCGGCTTCGCTGCGTGGCTTGGCCAGCTTGTGCTGGGTGATCAGGCGCTTGGCCAGAGGGCCACCCATGATGCCGCCAATCACCAGACCAAAGGTGGCGCAGGCCATGCCCAGGGTGGTCGCGCCAGTCAGGCCGTGCTGCTGTTCCAGCACCGAGCCCCAGGCACCGGCGGTACCGTGGCCACCAACCAGCGTGATGGAGCCAGCGACCAGACCCACCAGTGGATCCAGACCCAGCGCCTTGGCCAGGCCAATACCCACGGCGTTCTGCACGAGGATGAAGACCACGATCACGCACAGGAAGATCACCAGGCCGATGCCGCCCTGGCGCAGCTTGGCGAAGTTGGCGCTCAGACCAATCGAGGCAAAGAAGGCCAGCATGAAGGCAGTCTGCAGACTGGATTCAAAGCCGAACGACCAGCCCATGGTGGCGTGCAGTATGTAGATGACGGCTGCTATCAGCAGCCCGCCTGCTACGGGTTCGGGAATGTTGAAATCACGCAGAAAGCGTATGCGTGACACCAGGAACTTGCCCAGCAGCAGGACCAGGACAGCCAGTATGAGTGTGTAATTCGTGCTGAAAGTGATATGCATAAATGCTTCTTCCATAAAGCCAAGCACTATCTTGGTGCGCGCAGATGTGCACCAGAAAGCACCGCTATGAGAGGGACGGTCACGGAGCGTTCATCCAGTTATGAGGGAAATGAATCCTTCGTGCTACTAAAAATGTAGTTGCTTTCGCAATTAAATTGAAGCTTAACTGGTTGAATTCTTGATATTCTGAAAAGTTCTTTTTATGACTTTTTCAAATCTTTAAATGCTAAGCAAGCGGTTTAGCTTGGTTTTTTTCGCGCGCTGACTATGCACGAAAGTGAAGCATGGGCGCTGAAATCTACGGGTTATCCCCTCTGGATTTCTCGGTTTGAGAAGGGGTGTCATCGCATTCTGTGCTATGCGAGCGTGTATTTACGTGAGCGTGCGCTTCGGTGTATTCCCATGCCGCTTTTCACGCCTTTTCCCCTGCCAGCGTGATGGGTTGCAGCATGCCTGTGCCTAAAAAATAGAGATGCGTGCCCGGCCCATGCGCTGCGCCTGCTCGCAGGCTGCCTGCGCACGCTCCAGTGCGTGCTGCGGCGCTTCCAGGTGCTGTACGGCAATCACGCCCGCGCTAAAGCTTTGCGGCAGCACCTGCTCATCCAGCAGCAGGGGTCGTTGCTGCAGCGCCATCTGTAGCCGTGCCAGGGCCTGTGCGGCCTGGGTTGGATCGGTTTCCGGAAAGATGATGGCCAGCCGGTGGTCGCTGGTGCGCCCCAGTGCATCCTGTGGCCGTAAGGTGCTGCGAACCAGTCGCGCCAGATGCATCAGGGCCGCGTCATCTGCCTGCATTGAGACGGGTGATGCTGGGTCCTGTGGCGGGTCCACTTCCAGGCAGGCCAGGCTCAAGGGGAAGTGGTGGCGCTGGTTGCGTGCCTGCTCGGTGGCCAGTGCTTCTTCCAGCCCTGCAAGATTGAAGGCGCCGGTGGCGGCATCGTGGCGGGTGATCTGCTGGATTTCCTGCAGGTGGGTGGACAGCTCCAGAATCTTCTGCTCCTGGCTTTCGGCCTGGGCACGCAGGTCGGCCAGCTGAGCCTGAACCATGCGGTTTTCCATGGCCAGCGCCGTGCCGGAGCTCACTACAGCTTCCAGCATCGAGGCCAGCTCGCCCAGATCCTGCGACTGCTGAATCTGCTGCGCGCAGGACTGCAAGGCGCTGGCGTGGGCTTCGCTGAGCTGGCCCAGACGGCTCATCTGCACCGCGTGCTCGCCCAGCAGCTGTTTGAGCTGCTCATGGACTTGTGAGCGGTTGCCTTCAATTTCCAGATGGCGGAACAGCAGGTTCTTCAGGCAGGACTGAATGGTGTCCAGTTGCTGCAGCGTCCATGGCTGGGTGATGGCATCGGTCAGGGCCTGTGCGTGCTGCTGCAGAGAGGCGTCCTGGCGGGCAATGTCTGCAATATGGGTGCAGACCATGCGCAGCAGGGCGTGAATGCAGTGGCGACGCTGGGCCTGGTCTTCGGCGGTGAAGTTCAGCCGGTAGCTGTAGTTGTGCAGCTTGGCTTCCAGGCGTGGCAGTGGCAGGTCGTCATCTGCCAGAAACTCCAGCAGCTGGTCGGACAGCTCTCGCATGCGCTGGTCGGCGCTGCCCAGCACGCTCCTCATGGCCTCCACCATGCGCGCCAGCTGCTGTGCGGTGGATGCAGGCAGGGCATCCACAATCTGCGTCGCCGGGCTGGTGTGGGTGACAGGCGGCTGCGGCGTAATGCCCAGATCGAGCTGGGCGTAATCTACGATGGCGCTTTGCAGTGCGGTCCAGTCCTGGCTTTCTACGGCCTGCTGAAAACTCTGTGCCAGGCGTTTTTGCACCGGGGTCTGCGTGGGCAGAATGCTGGCGATACGGCGCAGCGGTGTCTGCGGAAAGCTGACCTGCGGCAGCAGGCCGGCTACTTCCTCATAGACAGACTGGTAATTGGCAGGCGTAGGCGTCAGTCGCCGGGCGGCCAGCAATTTCAGGGTTTCACGGGCAATGTCTGCAGGGGGTCGGAGTGCCACAGCGGGGTTGTCTCGCAAATCAAAAGCGCAAGTTTCGCAGAGCAGAGGGGCTTTTGCAGCAACTGGCCTGCATGCTCTGGCAAAGAGACGCTCAATGCCTCCTACAATCGTGCTAACTGTTAAAAGCCCATGAAGATTCTTATTTCTAACGACGATGGTTATCAGGCACCTGGAATCATCGCCCTGTACGAAGCTTTGTCTGCGATCGATGGAGTGGACGTGGATGTGGTCGCACCAGAGCACAACAACAGTGCCAAGTCCAATGCCCTGACATTGCACTCCCCCCTGTATGTGCACCATGCGGCCAATGGTTTTCGCTATGTGAATGGCACGCCTGCGGACTGCGTGCATATCGCCATGACGGGCTTGCTGGGGTATCGGCCCAATCTGGTGGTCTCGGGCATCAACAATGGCGCCAATATGGGCGATGACACCATTTACTCCGGCACCGTAGGTGCAGCCATGGAAGGCTTTCTGTTTGGCGTGCCTGCCATTGCCTTCTCGCAGGTGGAGCGCAACTGGGGGGAGCTGCAGTCTGCAGCCCAGAAAGCCAGGCAGATCGTGCAGCAGATGATGCAGCAGCAGCTGATCGGTGCCTCGCCCTGGCTGCTGAATGTGAATATTCCCAACCTGCCGCTGGAGCAGATGGGACAGGTCAAGCTCTGCCGCCTGGGGCGCAGACATTCGGCCGAGCCCGTGATTACGCAGGTCAATCCACGTGGTGAAACCATGTACTGGATTGGCAGCGCAGGTGCGGCCAAGGATGATTCGGAAGGCACGGATTTTCACGCTACTGCACATGGCCATGTCTCCATGACTCCGCTCAAGGTCGATCTGACGGACCACGATCATCTGGTGTACTGGGCGCAGACTGCCTCGCGCCTGGACACTGCCATGCAAGGCGTACAAAAGCAGGAGATGGCATGAGTCGTTCCAAAGGTACAGGCGTGCCTTCCTGGGTGGCATCTTCTGCCGTACCCAAGTCCACGGTGGGTGGTCGCGCGGTGAGCAGCACGGCAGTGCGCAGCCCTGTAGTGCCCGCACCTGTGGGGCTGGGGCTGGACTCGGCCGCTGTGCGCCAGCGCATGGTGCAGCGCTTGGCGGCGGGCGGCATACAGTCGCAGAAGGTGCTCAGCGCCATGGGCCAGGTGCAGCGCCACCTGTTTGTGGACAGCGCGCTGGTCAATCAGGCCTACGAAGACACGAGTCTGCCCATTGGTCTGCAGCAGACCATCTCCAAGCCCAGTGTGGTGGCGCGCATGATTGAGCTGCTAGAAGGAGCAGAGTACGTACGCGCCATGGGGCGCATGGGGCGGGTGCTGGAGATCGGCACGGGCTGTGGCTATCAGGCGGCCGTGCTGGCCTGTGTGGCGCAGCAGGTGTATTCGGTGGAGCGTCTGCGCGGCTTGCATGACAAGGCGCGGAACAATTTGCGTCCCCTGAAACTCACAAATATTCACCTTTTATTTGGGGATGGGATGCTCGGCTATGCGCCAGGAGCGCCATATGCAGGCATCATTTCTGCCGCTGGAGGAGATGCTGTGCCTCAGGCATGGCTGGATCAGCTGGCGATAGGCGGGAGGCTGGTAGCCCCTATCGTGAAGGGCAAGGGACAGCAGGCGCTTTTGGTGATTGATAAGACGCAGCACGGATATACAGAGTCCGTGCTCGAGGCTGTGCATTTTGTGCCCCTAAAATCTGGAATTGCCTGAAAGGGAGTGAATATGTTTTTATCGCGTGGGCTGGGTACTTTGGCAGCAGTGCTGGTGAGCAGTGGTGTGCTGCTGGGGTGCGCCCAGGTGAATAAGGCTCCTGTCGAAGATCGCAGTGAGTCGCGTGCCAGATCAACGGTGGACCCATCCACTTTGCCCGGAGCGGAAAACGCGGGCAAGCCTGGCTATTACACCGTGCAACCCGGAGATACCTTGATTCGTATCGGTCTGGAGCATGGTCAGAGCTGGAAGGACATTGCACGCTGGAGCAACGTGAGCAATCCTGACCTGATTGAAGTGGGTCAGGTGGTGCGTGTGGTGCCGCCCGGCGCGGTGGAGTCTCAGGCCAGCGGTGCACGCCCTGTGACATCGACCTCGGTGCAGGCGGTGACCTTGCCTCCGGCTGGCAGCTCATCCAGCTCATCCAGCTCAGCAGCGGCTGCCAAGCCTGCGGCTACTGCACCTGCTGCCACCACATCGAGCAGCACATCGACGTCCAGCGGTGGCGATGCCAGCGGCCTGGGCTTTATCTGGCCTGCTTCCGGCCCTGTGATTGCTGGCTTTAACGAAGCGACCAACAAGGGTGTGGATATTGCAGGTAAGGCTGGTGACCCTGTGCTGGCTGCCGCCGATGGCCGCGTGGTGTATGCAGGCTCGGGTCTGCGTGGCTATGGTCACCTGGTGATCCTCAAGCACAACAACACCTATCTGACGGCTTATGCCCACAATCAGAAGCTGCTGGTCAAGGAAGACCAGAGCGTCAAGAAGGGCCAGAAGATCGCCGAGATGGGTAGCAGCGACGCAGACCGCGTGAAGCTGCACTTTGAAGTGCGCCGCCAGGGCAAGCCCGTAGACCCTTCGCGCTATCTGCCTGCACGTTGATCACAGCCAGTCACTGGCTTTGTCAGAATGCCCGGTGTCGAGGATGCCGGGCATTTTTTGTTGATTGTTTGAAATAGGATTTTGCGTGACTCAGAACGCTTTGCCTCAGGATGCTGCGGGCCTGCTGGAATCAGAAGACGCTGTAGAGCTGGAAGCTGCAGACGCAGGTGTCGAGCAGCGCGAGCATGTTGTGCAGATGGCGCTGCATGGCGTGCGCCTGGACAAGGCGCTGGTAGAGCTGGTGCCCGAGTTCTCGCGCAGCTATCTGCAGCAATTGCTGGAGCAGGGTGCAGTGCAGCTCAATCGCAAGCCAGCGACCAAGTCCTCCGCCAAGGTCAAGCTCGGTGATGTGATCAGCATCGAAATGCGTCCCACGGCGCAGAGCCAGTCTTTCAAGCCTGAAACCATGGCCCTGGACGTGGTCTATGAAGACGAGCACCTGCTGGTTGTCAACAAGCCCGCCGGGCTGGTGGTGCATCCGGCACCCGGCAACTGGCAGGGCACGCTGCTCAACGGTCTGCTGGCCCACCATGCGGGTGCGGCTGCCGTGCCGCGTGCAGGCATCGTGCACCGTCTGGACAAAGATACCAGTGGGCTGATGGTAGTGGCCAAAACCCGCCAGACCATGGATGCGCTGGTGGCCATGATTGCCCGCCGCGATGTAAGCCGCCGTTACCTGGCGCTGGCACACAAGCCGTGGAAAGGTGCGCAGATGCAGCAGGTCAATGCCCCCATTGGCCGTGACCCGCGCAATCGCCTGCGCATGGCCGTGGTCGATCTGGCGCAGCACCCGGGCAAGGAGGCGCGCACGGACATCACCTGCTGGGATAGCACGGATGCGCACTGCCTGGTGCACTGCAAGCTGCATACCGGCCGCACCCACCAGATTCGCGTGCACATGCTGTCGCTGGGGCATCCACTGGTGGCCGATGCCCTGTATGGCGGTGCGGCGGATGGCGATATGCAGCGCCAGGCCCTGCATGCATTCCGTCTGTCTTTTGTGCATCCGGTGACGGGTGAGAGCCTGGAGCTGTCGGCCGAGCCGCCGCAGGATTTCCTGACTGCGGTGGAAAAACTGCGTCTCAGCTACAATCCCCGCTAACTTGAAGGCAGGTCTTGAAGGTCTGCCCTTGTCATTGGTGTACTTGCCCGTGAGGGTCCGGTCCATCTGTCTTTATCTCTCCGCATGTGAGGCTTCCGCGTCTAAACCATGAATACGGTTGATGCCAAGCGGGTCCTGGAAACCGCCCTGATCTGTGCGCAGCAGCCTTTGCAGCTGCGGGAGTTGCGCGCCCTGTTTGATGACCATCTGGGGGTGGATACGCTCAAGGATCTGCTGCTGTCGCTGCAGCAGGACTGGACGGGGCGCGGCGTGGAGCTGGTGCAAGTGGCTTCGGGCTGGCGCTTTCAAAGCCGCCCCGAGATGCGCAGTTATCTGGATAAGCTGCACCCTGAAAAACCGCCGCGCTACAGCCGTGCGGTGCTGGAGACCCTGGCCATCATTGCCTACCGCCAGCCCGTCACGCGTGGCGATATTGAGGACATTCGCGGCGTGACTGTGAATAGCCTCATCATCAAGCAGCTCGAAGATCGTGGCTGGGTCGAAGAAATTGGTTACCGTGAAACTGTGGGGCGCCCTGCCTTGCTGGCGACCACGCGGCAGTTTCTCGATGACCTGGGTCTGAAGTCGCTGGACGAGCTGCCCATGCTGGATGAGCCAGAAGCGCAGGAGTCGCTCTTTGCCGCGCTGGAAGAAGACGCTGCTGCCAGTGCCGAGCCTCAGCCCCCGGCCGTGCCTGAAGGCGATTTGTTTGCCGAGCCTGCACTGCCCATGGATGCGGTGTTTGTGCCCCTGGCATCAGACAGCGAAGCGGCTGCCCCGCAGACCACCAACGAACAGCCCGAGGCTGAAACGCCTGCTGCTGAACAGTCCGCAGCACCCGCCGAGCCACAGCAAGACTGAACGCAGGCTTGCTGCCCACAATTTGAATGAATGCGTCTGCCGACCACAAGGGCTGGCGCGGAAATGGAAATCATGACCAAAGAAACCAAGCCAGCACGTCGTGCCCCACGTGCCGAAGCAAATACTCCAAAGAATATAGCTCCTGAGGCAGAAGTCATGCAGGTTGAAGATGCCTATGACTTTGAATCCGTTATTTCTGGGGCGCTGGACGCTGCAGAAAATGAAGCGGAAAGCCCTGCTGCCGCTGCCAAGCGTGTGCTCAAGCCTGAAGCGGAGTCGCCCAAGCTGCACAAGGTGCTGGCGCAGGCCGGTCTGGGTTCGCGCCTGGAAATTGAGCGCTGGATTGGCGAAGGCCGCATCACCGTCAATGACGAACTGGCCCACGTCGGTCAACGCATTCAGCTGGGTGACAACATCAAGGTCGATGGCAAGCCCGTCAAGGTGCGTATTGCCCCGCCCGCCGTGCGCGTGCTGGCCTATCACAAGCCCGTGGGTGAGGTGGTGACGCTGGACGACCCCCAGAACCGCCCCACTGTATTCCGTCGCCTGCCCAAGCTGCCGGTGGGTAAATGGCAGTCGGTGGGCCGTCTGGACCTGAACACCGAAGGTCTGCTGCTGTTTACCAACTCCGGCGCACTGGCCAACAGCCTGATGCACCCCCGCTTTGGTCTGGAGCGCGAGTACGCCGTGCGCGTGCTGGGTGCGCTGACCAAGGAAGAAAAGCAGCTGCTGACCACGGGTGTGAAGCTCGAAGACGGCGAAGCCTCCTTTGGCTCCATTGAAGATGGCGGCGGCGAAGGTGCCAACGTCTGGTACCGCGTGACCATCTCCGAAGGTCGCCACCGCGAAGTGCGCCGCCTGTTTGAAGCCGTGGGCCGTGCCGTCAGCCGTCTGATCCGTATCCGCTACGGCGCCATGTTGCTGCCCCGTGGCCTGCGCCGTGGTGCATGGATGGAGCTGGACGAAAAAGATGTGCAGGCGCTGGTCAGCGCCGCAGGTGTGGCCCTGCCCAAGCCCGGCAAGCCTTCGACGCAGAACACGGTGCGCCGTGCTTCGGACCGTGCAGGTTCGCGCAACAAGGCGCGCGTCAATGCGGCAGAGGAAGAGCGCTTCCTGCGTGCCCGCCGCTCTGCCAAGGGTGGCCCCAAGCGCACCAGCAACAACAACTACCAGCTGCCCACCACGAGCAGCAAGCCCGATCCATTGAAGACATCGGTGGGCTACATCGGCAGCGACAGCCTGGCACGTGCGCGTGCCGAGCAAAAGCGCAAGCCCCGTGGCCGCCGCTGATCCATGCAAAAACGCGCTTGCCAACCAGTTTCTAGGGTTGGCAGCGCACCGCTAGAATCAAGGGTTTTGCCGATCCGGCAAAAAATACATCCATTTTCATTAGGAAATCCAAATGGCTATCGAACGCACCCTCTCCATCATCAAGCCCGACGCAGTTGCCAAGAACGTGATCGGCCAGATCTACACACGTTTCGAAAACGCTGGTCTGAAGATCGCTGCCGCCAAGCTGGTGCACCTGTCTCGCCAAGAAGCTGAGCAGTTCTACGCTGTGCACAAGGAGCGTCCTTTCTTCAAGGATCTGGTTGAGTTCATGATCTCCGGCCCCGTGATGATCCAAGTGCTGGAAGGCGAAAACGCCATCCTGAAGAACCGTGAGCTGATGGGCGCTACTGACCCCAAGAAGGCTGAACCCGGCACCATCCGCGCTGACTTTGCTGACAGCATCGATGCCAACGCCGTGCACGGTTCCGATGCTCCTGAAACTGCTGCTGTGGAAGTTGCCTTCTTCTTCCCCGGCATGAACGTTTACGCACGTTAATTGCTGTGAATCCCATGCTGGCCGTGCTTGCTGTTGCGGCGGCACTCCTGCATGGGAGTGTCGCCCTGTGAGTGGTCCGGGGTATTGCTATATGACCACCAATCTACTGAATTTTGACCTCCAGGGCCTTGTCGCCTACTGCGAATCGCTGGGGGAAAAGCGTTTCCGAGCTACGCAACTGTTCCGCTGGATCCACCAGCGCGGTGCGAGCGACTTTGACCAGATGACCGATCTGGCCAAGTCCTTGCGCGAAAAGCTCAAGACCCAGGCTGTGATCGAAGGCCTGCCGGTGATTACCCAGCACGAATCCCAGGACGGCACCATCAAGTGGTTGTTCGACGTGGGTGACGGCAATGCGGTGGAGTCGGTCTTTATCCCTGAAGATGATCGCGGCACGCTGTGCGTGTCCTCGCAAGCGGGTTGTGCGGTGGGCTGCCGTTTCTGTTCCACCGGCCATCAGGGCTTTAGCCGCAATCTGACCACGGGCGAAATTCTTGCCCAGCTGTGGTTTGCCGAGCACTTCCTGCGCAAGCACCTCAAGACCGAAGAGCGCGTGATCACCAATGTGGTAATGATGGGCATGGGTGAGCCCATGCAGAACTACTCCGCCCTGGTGCCCGCGCTGCGCACCATGCTGGACGACCATGCCTATGGCCTGTCGCGCCGCCGCGTGACCGTGTCCACTTCCGGCGTAGTGCCCATGATGGACCGCCTCTCGCAGGACTGCGCCGTGGCGCTGGCCGTGTCGTTGCATGCGCCCAATGATGCGCTGCGTGACAACCTGGTGCCCCTGAACAAGAAATACCCGCTGGACGAGCTGATGCAGGCTGGTCTGCGCTATCTGGAGTTCGCGCCACGCGACTTCATCACCTTTGAATACTGCATGCTCGATGGTGTCAATGACCAGCCCGAGCATGCCCAGCAGCTCATTGCCCTGATCGAGAAATACGGCAAGGGCAAGCCTTGGTGTAAGCTGAACTTGATTCCGTTCAATCCTTTCCCCGCTTCGGGACTGCTACGCTCGTCGAATGCAGCAGTGGCTGCGTTTGCCAAGGCCTTGAGCGATGCAGGCATCGTCACCACGGTACGCAAGACGCGCGGTGACGATATTGATGCAGCCTGCGGTCAGTTGGCTGGTGATGTGAAGGACCGTACCCGTGCGGCAGAACGCATGGCCAAGCAACGTACGATTCCTTTGCAGCCAGTTCGTTAGTCGCTTTTCAAGAAAAAGGATGTGCATGAGTGCTCTCACCTCTCCCGTAAGAAATGCAATGCGTAAAGCCCATTGGGGCGTGCTGGGATTGGTAGGGGCGCTCATGCTCACCGCGTGTGCCTCTGCCCCGCAGGTGCAGCAGCCCCAGGCTCCAGCCTCTGCGGCTGAAGAGCAGCGTCAGCGACTGGCGCAAACCCGCCTGCAGCTGGCGGCGCTGCACTTTCAGGAAGGTCGCAACGATGTGGCGCTCAATGAGCTGGAGCAGTCGCTGCAGGTCCATCCGCGCAATGCGGATGCCTACAACCTGCAGGGCTGGATTCATCTGGCCCGCGAAGACCATGCCGCGGCACGCGCCAGCTTTGACCGTGCGCTGAGCTTGCGTCCCAATGATGCAGACACGCTCTACAACATCGGCTGGCTGCTGTGCCAGCAGCGCCAGTTTGTGCAGGCCGATCAGCACTTCGACGCATCGCTGGCAGCGCCGCGCGGCAGTGATGAAGTGCGCATGCGTGCCTGGCTGGGCAAGGGTGTCTGCCTACGGCAGGGTGGGCGCAACGACAAGGCATTGCCGGCGCTGGAAAAAGCCTACGAACTCGATCCCGGCAACCCTGCGGCTGCCTACAATTTCGCGGACGTCCTGCAGGCCACAGGGCAGGCTGAGCGCGCGCGGTTTTATGTGCGTCGCCTGAATGCTGGCCCCGCAGCTTCTGCGCAGTCGCTGTGGCTGGGCATCAAGGTGGAGCGAAGTCTGGGTGATCGTGCTGAGGTGCGGCAGCTGGCAGATCAATTACACAAGCAATTCCCTGATTCCCAGGAATGGCGATGGTTCGAGCAGGGAGCTTTTAATGAATGAGGTCGTGGTGGAGAGCGCTAATCAACAAAACAGCAGCGATGATGCAGTCATGCAGCCAAGCAGCGGACAGTTGTTGCGCCAGGCGCGTGAGCAGCAGCAGATGACGGTGCAGACCCTGGCCGCCATGCTGAAAGTGCCTGTGCACAAATTGCAGGCTTTGGAAGAGGGTCGCTGGGACGCTCTGACCGACGCTGTGTTCACACGTTCGCTGGCGCTGAGCGTCTGCAGAATTCTGAATATTCCTTCCGAGCCAGTGCTGGCCGGTCTGCCCAAGCTCGAAGGCTCCAAGCTGTCTGCCAACCCCGAAGGCATCAACGCGCCGTTCAAGGACAAGACCTTGCGCTCGCTGATGTCGCCTTCGCATGACAGCAGCTCGGGCAGTGCTTTCAAGATCGTGGCAGCCTTGCTGATTGCCGTCGCTGGCAGCGCAGGCCTGTATTTTTTGCCACAGTGGCAGTCTGAAGAGCAGGAAACTGTTGAGGCAGCGCCTGCCAGTGTGGAGCCTGAGCTGATGTTTGCACCACAGGCGCCTGGTGTCGTGGTGTCTGTGCAGGAGACCACCGTTGCCGAGCAGCCAGCAGCCGCAGCGCAGGAGCCTGCTCCTGCGCCCGCAGAAACGGAAGCTGCTGCGGCTGCAGTGCCGTCTGCTGATGCAGCGCAGCCTGCCGAAGCCCAGGCTGGCGCAGGCCCCCGTCTGCGTTTTGCAGCCAGCGGTGACAGCTGGGTCCAGGTGCGTGATGCGCAGGACAAAGTTGTCATGGAGAAAATGATGAAGGAGGGTGATGTCCTGGACCAGGCCGCACCCAGCCGCCCTCTGAAGGTGGTGGTGGGCAATGCCGGTGCCACCACGCTGGAGGTAGATGGCGCTGCGTTGAACTTGCAGGAGTCTGCCCGTAACAACGTAGCCCGATTTGAGGTGAAGTGAAGTGTCTGACCACACATTCCAGGCGTCGCCCATAGCGATTGCCTCGCCGCTGCCCCGCAAGAGCCGTCAGGCTCGCGTGGTGTGGCGCAACAATATCGTGACCGTGGGCGGTGATGCGCCCGTGCGTGTGCAGTCCATGACCAATACCGACACGGTGGATGCGGTGGAAACCGCCATCCAGGTGCGGCAGCTGGCCCAGGCCGGTTCGGAAATGGTGCGCATCACCGTGAATACGCCCGAGGCGGCTGCGGCTGTGCCTTACATCCGCGAGCAGCTCGACCGCATGGGCGAGTACGTGCCGCTGGTGGGTGACTTCCACTACAACGGCCACCGTCTGCTGACCGATTACCCGGCCTGCGCTGAAGCACTGTCCAAGTACCGCATCAACCCCGGCAACGTGGGCAAGGGCGACAAGAAGGACAAGCAGTTCGGCCAGATGATCGAGATCGCGGCCAAGTACGACAAGGCCGTGCGCATTGGCGTGAACTGGGGCTCGCTCGACCAGGAAATCATGGCCGAGCTGATGGACGCTAACAGCAAGCGTGCCCAGCCCTGGGAAACCCGTCAGGTGATGTACGAGGCGTTGATTACGTCGGCCATCAGCTCTGCCGAGCTGGCGAAGAACATTGGTCTGAACCCTGACAACATCATCCTGTCGTGCAAGGTCTCCGGCGTGCAGGACTTGATTTCTGTGTACCGCGAACTGGCCCGCCGCTGTGACTACGCGCTGCACCTCGGTCTGACCGAAGCGGGCATGGGCACCAAAGGCACGGTGGCTTCCACTGCCGCCCTGTCTGTGCTGCTGCAGGAAGGCATTGGCGACACGATTCGCGTCTCGCTCACGCCCCAGCCTGGTGAAGCCCGTACGCAGGAAGTGGTCGTGGCTTCGGAAATTCTGCAGTCCCTGGGGCTGCGTGTGTTTGTGCCCAGCGTGACGGCCTGCCCCGGCTGCGGTCGCACCACCAGCACCACCTTCCAGGAACTGGCCAAGCAGATTGACGACTACCTGCGCGGCCAGATGCCCGTGTGGCGCATGAAGTACCCCGGCGTGGAAGCCATGAAGGTGGCCGTGATGGGTTGCATCGTGAACGGCCCCGGCGAGAGCAAGCATGCCGACATCGGCATCAGCCTGCCCGGCAACGGCGAAGCGCCTGCAGCCCCCGTCTTCATTGATGGCGAAAAAGCCATGACACTGCGCGGCGAAGGCATTGCTACGGAGTTCCAGCAGATCGTGGAATCCTATGTGCAGCGCCGCTGGGGTGGTGCACAGGCTTAATGAAAACAATAGCGGCTAGCGTTCGTGTATAAAGGCTTTCAAATATAAAACTATCTGAAAACCGCGCTAGATCAGCGTAAGCAGCTCTTATTTTTAAGAGCTGCATTTTTGAGAGAACGACAAAGTGGCAAAGACCGAAAAACTCTCCGCCGTCAAAGGCATGAATGACATCCTGCCCGGTGAATCCGCGCGCTGGGAATGGCTGGAAGCGCAGGTGCGCGATCTGATGGGGCGCTTTGCCTACCGCAATGTGCGCACACCTATCGTGGAGCACACCCAGCTGTTCGTGCGCGGCATCGGCGAGGTGACGGACATTGTGGAAAAGGAGATGTACTCCTTTGAAGACAAGCTCAACGGCGAAAAGCTGACCCTGCGCCCCGAAGGTACCGCCAGCCTGGTGCGCGCCACCATCGAAAACAACTTGCTGTACGACGGCGGCAAGCGCATGTGGTACATGGGTCCCATGTTCCGCCACGAGCGTCCCCAGCGCGGCCGCTACCGCCAGTTCCACCAAATTGGTGCGGAAGCCCTGGGCTTTGCCGGCCCTGATGTGGATGCGGAGCTGATCTTGCTGGCCGTGTCGCTGTGGAAGCGTCTGGGTCTGACCCAGTGGCGCCTCGAAATCAACAGCCTGGGCCAGCCCGAAGAGCGCAAGGCCCACCGTGAGGCGCTGATTGCTTACCTGGAGCAGCACACCGATGTGATGGACGAAGAGGCCAAGCGTCGCATGTACTCCAACCCCCTGCGTGTGCTGGACACCAAAAACCCTGCCATGCAGGACATGGTCAATGCTGCGCCCAAGCTGCTGGACTATCTGGGCGAAGCTTCGCTGGCCCACTTCGACGGTCTCAAAGCCATTTTGGACGCCAACGGTGTGCCATGGACGGTCAACCCTCGTCTGGTGCGCGGTCTGGACTACTACAACCTCACCGTGTTCGAGTTTGTGACCGACCTGCTTGGCTCGCAAGGCACGATCTGCGCCGGTGGCCGCTACGACTACCTGATCGAGCAAGTGGGCGGCAAGCCCGCGCCTGCCGTGGGCTGGGCCCTGGGTGTGGAGCGTGTGCTGGAACTGGTCAAGGAGCTGGGCACCGATATTCCACAGCCTGAGCTGGATGTCTACGCCATCGTGCCAGACGCGGCAGCCATGCCTGTGGTGCTGCGCACCCTCACGCAACTGCGTGAAGTCGGCGTGCGCGCACAGATGCACACGGCGGGCGCCGAGGGCATGGGCTCCATGAAGTCGCAGTTCAAGAAGGCGGATGCCTCGGGTGCACGCTTTGCCCTGATCTTCGGTGGCGACGAGCTGGCACAGGGCATGGTGACCGTCAAGTCGCTGCGCGACGGACAGGGTGCGCAAGTGCAGCAATCGCTGGCCGATGTGGCATCCTGGGCGCTCAGCCTACAATCGAACGCTTAATTTGTTACGACACCAGATATGGCAACGCACCTCGACCTTGAAGAACAAGAGCAACTTGAACAGATCAAGCATTTCTGGAACAAGTGGGGCACGCCCATCACTGCCGTAGCAGTGGTGGTCATGGCCGGTTTTGCGGGCTGGAATGGCTGGCAGTACTGGCAGCAGCGTCAGGCGCTGCAGGCCTCTGCCGTGGCCGATGTGGTGGTTGCCGCGGTGGCCAGTGGTGACCAGGCGCGTGCCTTGCAGGCCTTTGACACCGTCAAGGCTGACTACAAGGGCACGCTGCAGGCCGATCATGCGGCGCTGGTGCTGGCGCAGTCCGAGGTGGATGCCAACAAGCTGGCTGAGGCCAAATCTGCCCTGCAATGGGTGGTGGACAACAGCAAGGACGAGGGCTATCAGGCCACCGCCAAGCTGCGCCTGGCAGCAGTGCTGATGCAGGAGAAGGATCTGGATGCCGCAGCCGCTTTGCTGCGCACCAGCTTCCCCGCAGAATTCAAGGGCTTGGCAGCAGATCGCCTGGGCGATGTGCTGCAACTACAAGGCAAGCCCCAGGAGGCGACTGCAGCCTATCAGGAGGCATGGAAACTGCTTGCTCCGCAAGTGGATTACCGGGCACTGGTGGGCTTCAAGCTCAACGCATTGGGGCAAGCAACTTCTGACTCAGTGATCTCGACGGAGACAAAATAAGTGAATCACAGCGCGCAACACCAACAAGGTTCTCGTTTCTGGAAGACTGCTCAACGGACGGCACTGGCTGCAGTGCTGCTTACAGCCTTGGGCGGTTGTGCGTGGTTTGGATCGAGCAAGGCTCCAAAGCCTCTGGATCTCGGCCCCAATGTGGTGAACTTGCCCGTGCGTCAGGCATGGAAGCTCAGCATCTCCCCCCTTAAGGACAGCAATGTGCGCGCCAGCGTGCAGGGCGACAACGTGGTGATCGCCTCGGCCGATGGTCAGGTGGTCAGCATCAATGCCGCCAATGGCCGTGAAAACTGGCGTGGCCAGGCTGGTCAGCGCCTGCAGACTGGCGTGGGTGCCGATGGCCGTCTGGCTGCCGTTGTGACCTCGGGTAATCAGCTGGTGGTGCTCGATGCTGGTAACAAGCTCTGGAGCAAGCCGCTCAACGCCGCTGCCTATACCGCACCGCTGGTGGCTGGTGGCCGTGTGTTTGTGCTGACCGCAGACCGTGCTGTCTCTGCCTTTGATGCAGAAAACGGTGCGCACCTGTGGACCCAGCGCCGAGATGGTGAGCCGCTGGTGCTGCGTCAGCAGGGCGTGCTCATGCCTTACGGCAACGACTTGCTGGTAGGCCTGTCTGGTCGCCTCGTTGCGATGAATCCCGACAATGGCAACATCGAGTGGGAGGCGCCTATTGCTTCGCCTCGCGGTACCAACGACGTGGAGCGTCTGGTGGATCTGGTCGGTCCTGCCAGCCGTATGAGCAATGCTGTCTGCGCGCGCGCTTTCCAGGCTTCCGTGGGCTGTGTGGATGCGAATGCAGGACGCACGGCCTGGACGCAAACTGCCAAGGGAGCAGTGGGAATTGCAAGTGATGCAGAGTACGTGTTTGGCACGGAAAGCAACGGTATCGTGCAGGCATGGAAGCTGATGGACGGTGAAAAAGGCTGGTCTGTGGACCGCCTGCAGCACCGCAAGCTGACCGCACCGCTGGTGCTGGGACGCTCGGTGGTCACAGCCGATGAGTTTGGTCTGGTGCACATGCTGTCCAAGCGCGATGGTTCACATCTGAACCGACTGACAACTGACGGAACTGGCGTGACCGTGACGCCAGTTGTGGCTGCAGATACTTTGGTCGTAGTGACCCGCGGCGGTAGCGTTTACGGCTTCCGCCCGGATTGATGAATAGTTTTCAATGAAACCAGTTATTGCCCTTGTTGGGCGGCCCAATGTGGGCAAATCCACCTTGTTCAATCGGCTGACAAAGTCCCGCGACGCCATCGTCGCAGACTTTGCCGGTCTGACGCGTGACCGCCATTACGGTCAGGGCAGACAGGGTAAGCACGAGTACATCGTGATCGACACGGGTGGTTTCGAGCCTGATGCCTCTAAGGGCATCTTCAAGGAAATGGCCAAGCAGACCCGCCAGGCTGTCGCTGAAGCCGATGTGGTGCTGTTTGTGGTGGATGCGCGTGATGGCCTGTCTGCACAGGACCATGACATCGGTAACTACCTGCGCCGTCTGGGCAAGCCCTGCGTGCTGGTGGCCAACAAGGCCGAAGGCATGAAGTCCGGCGCCCAGCTGTCTGAGTTCTACGAACTGGGCCTGGGTGAGGTGTACCCCGTCTCTGCCGCACACGGTCAAGGTGTGCGCGGTCTGGTCGATCAGGCGCTGGGCCTGCTGAACCTGCCCGAGGCACCGGAGGACGAAGACACGATTGAGAACGTTGAGGCGCGTCCTGTGCGTCTGGCGCTGGCCGGTCGCCCTAACGCAGGTAAATCCACGCTGATCAATGCCTGGCTGGGTGAAGAGCGTCTGGTGGCGTTCGACATGCCGGGCACCACACGCGATGCGATTTCCGTACCGTTTGAGCGCCACGGTCAGAAGTTTGAGCTGATCGACACCGCAGGTCTGCGCCGCAAGGGGCGCGTGTTTGAAGCCATCGAGAAGTTCTCGGTGGTCAAGACGCTGCAGGCCATTGAAACGGCCAACGTGGTGCTGATGCTGATCGATGCCACCGAAGGTGTGACCGATCAGGATGCACACATTGCGGGCTATATCCTGGAAAGTGGCCGTGCTGTTGTGATTGCAGTGAACAAGTGGGATGCGGTCGATGACTACCAGCGTCAGCTGGTGGAACGCTCCATTGAGACACGTCTGGGTTTCTTGCGCTTTGCGGCCATTCACTTCATCTCGGCGACCAAGCGCCAGGGTCTGGGTCCGCTGTGGGCATCTATCGTGCAGGCGCACAAGGCGGCGACTTGCAAGATGTCGACGCCTGTGCTCACACGCGTGCTGCTGGAGGCTGTGCAGTATCAGACACCTAAGAAGGTGGGTGCATACCGCCCCAAACCACGCTATGCGCACCAGGGCGGCATGAATCCACCCATCATTGTGGTTCACGGCAACTCTCTGGAGCACATTACGGAGGCATACAAGCGTTTTCTGGAAGGACGCTTCCGCAAAGAGTTTGATTTGGTGGGAACGCCTCTGCGGATTGAGTTCAAGACTTCCCATAACCCCTATACCGACTGAGGACGGGAAGCCATTACCATGGCGCTGGTGCGAACGAATCCCTAGGGGACGAGGGAGCACAGAGCGCTGTGGTAAGGTGTCGGTTTACAACAAAATTTCCGAACACGGAGAATATCGTGAGCAATAAAGGTCAACTCCTGCAAGATCCTTTCCTGAACGCACTGCGCCGCGAGCACGTGCCTGTCTCCATCTATCTGGTAAATGGCATCAAGCTGCAAGGTCAGATTGAATCTTTTGACCAGTACGTAGTGCTGCTGCGCAACACAGTGACACAAATGGTCTACAAGCACGCCATCTCCACCATCGTTCCCGGGCGCGCCGTGAACTTCAACGTGGCTGACAACAACGACAACGAGGCAGCGGCCGCTTGAAACTGTTGATTCATCCTTTCCCCGCGCAGCAGCGCGGGGCTGGGGAGGCTTGGATATGAGTGCGTCGTCCAGTTCCTCCCCTGACGCCACCCCTATCGTCCTGGTTGGCGTTGACTTCGGACTTCCCCATTTTGATGCTGAGCTTGAAGAGTTAGGGCTGCTGGCCCAGACCGCAGGCTTGGATCCTGTCGCACGAATCACCTGCAAGCGCAAGACGCCAGATGCCGCTCTGTTTGTCGGCAGCGGCAAGGCGGAAGAAATCCGCATGCTGGCGCAGATGCATGGAGCCCAAGAGGTCCTGTTTGACCAGGCGCTCAGTCCTGCGCAGCAGCGCAATCTCGAAAAATACATGCAGATGCCGGTCAATGACCGTACTTTGCTGATTTTGGAGATCTTTGCGCAGCGTGCACGCAGTCATGAGGGTAAGCTGCAGGTGGAGCTCGCACGTCTGCAATACATCAGCACACGTCTGGTACGTCGCTGGACCCACCTTGAACGCCAGATGGGTGGTATTGGTGGGCGTGGTGGACCTGGTGAAAAGCAGATTGAGCTGGACCGCCGCATGATTGCCGAGGCCATCAAGCGGACCAAGGACAAGCTGCAGAAAGTCAAGAAGCAGCGCCAGACACAACGCCGCCAGCGTGAGCGCAGAGACGTGTTCAACATCTCGCTGGTGGGCTACACCAATGCGGGCAAATCCACACTGTTTAATGCACTGGTCAAGGCGCGGGCCTACGCGGCTGACCAGCTGTTTGCGACCTTGGATACCACCACACGGCAGCTGTATCTGACGGAAGCGCAGCGCTCGGTGTCCTTGTCTGACACTGTGGGCTTTATCCGCGATCTGCCGCATGGTCTGGTGGAAGCCTTCCAGGCCACGCTGCAGGAGGCGGTGGATGCAGACTTGCTGCTGCATGTTGTCGATGCATCGAACGAAACCTTTCCTGAACAAATGGATCAGGTGCGCAAGGTGCTGGGAGAAATCGGCGCGCTGGATATTCCGCAGATTCTGGTGTTCAACAAGCTGGATGCCCTGCCGGATGGGCGCAAGCCTGTGCAGCTGCAGGATACCTACGATGTGGACGGTGTGGCCGTGCCTCGTGTCTTCGTCAGTGCGCGTTCAGGCGAAGGCCTGACGCAGCTGCGCCAGATGCTGGCCGATGCTGTACTGTCCAGCAAAGGTGCTGCGGATGCATCGCAGGAAGATGAAAGCCTGCAGTTGCCGCCAATTTCCCCAGAAGAAGACGATGATTGAGCAAAGCGCCTGATTGAAGATTGGGCACAATGCCATTTGGTTCATAGCAATACCAATTGAGACTTTTCGCATGAATTTCCTGAATCGCGCCCCTCGATGGGCAGTGCTGCCAGAACGCTTGCGGGGGATGTTCAATCTGAATGATCCCCGCTGGGGCCGTGGAGAGGACAACAACACGCAGGGCGAGGGTGAGCAGCGCCCGGATTCTGACCGTCCGGTTCCGCCGCCTTCTTCGCAACAACCCTCCCAAGGGCGTAACAACCAGGCGGGTCAACCACCGGATCTGGATGAACTGTGGCGTGACCTCAACCGTAAGCTCTCGGGCTGGCTGGGTGGCGGCAACAAGCCACCACGCGGTGGTTCACAGGGTGGCAGTCAGCCTCCTGAGATGAAAGGTGCAGGTCTGGGCGTGGGTCTTATTGGCGGTGTGGCCGTGCTGGTGTGGCTGTGCTCTGGCTTTTTCATCGTGCAAGAAGGTCAGCAGGCGGTGATTACACAGTTTGGCAAGTACCACTCCACAGTCGGTGCGGGCTTTAACTGGCGTCTGCCATGGCCTATCCAGAGCGATGAACTGGTCTATGTGTCGCAAATTCGCTCGGTGGAAGTGGGTCGTGACAACATCGTCAAGGGTACAGGGCTGCGTGATTCGGCCATGCTGACCAAGGATGAGAACATCGTCGAAATCAAGTTCGCCGTTCAGTACCGTCTGAATGATGCGCGTGACTGGCTGTTCCAGAGCAAGAACCCTGATGTGGCAGTGGTGCAGGCGGCTGAAAGCGCAGTGCGCGAAGTCGTGGGCAACATGAAAATGGATGCTGCGCTGGCCGACGAGCGTGACCAGATTGCGGCCCGCGTGCGTGATCTGATGCAGAAGATTCTGGATCGCTACAAGGTGGGTGTGGAAGTCATTAGCGTGAACCTGCAGCAAGGCGGTGTACGTCCTCCTGAGCAGGTGCAGGCTGCGTTTGACGATGTGCTCAAGGCAGGTCAGGAACGCGAGCGTGCCAAGAATGAAGCCCAGGCCTATGCCAACGACGTGGTGCCTCGTGCCCGTGGTACTGCAGCGCGTCTGAAGGAAGAGGCAGATGCCTATCGCAGCAAGATCGTGGCGCAGGCTGAAGGTGATTCACAGCGCTTTGTGCAGCTGCTGCCTTCCTACCAGAAGTCTCCGCAAGTCATGCGTGATCGCATGTACACCGATGCCATGAAAGAAATTTACGGCAACGTGACCAAGGTGCTGGTGGATTCCAACAAGGGCTCCAACCTGCTGTATCTGCCGCTGGACAAGATCATGGATAGCGCCAAATCGCAGCAATCCTTCACATCGGAAGATGCTGCGCATGCACCTGCATCGAGTGCATCCGGCAATAGCAATGCGGCGGCAGGCACTTCACGTGCACGTGAAGTAAGCCGTTCGCGTGATCGCGATCCACGCTGAGGAGATAGCTTGTGAATAGAGTTGGATTTATCGCATCTACGCTGCTGGTGGTGATTGCGCTGGCAAGTTCGATGCTCTTTATCGTGGATCAGCGCCAGTTCGGTGTGGTCTATGCACTGGGACAGATCAAGTCGGTGATTACCGAGCCCGGTCTGCACGTGAAATTGCCACCACCTTTCCAGAACGTGCGCTATATCGACAAGCGTCTGCTGACGCTGGATAGCTCGGACGTTGAGCCCATGCTGACCGCTGAAAAGCAGCGCGTGGTGATCGACTGGTATGTGCGTTGGCGCATCTCTGACCCACAGGAGTACATCCGTAATGTGGGGCTGGACGAAGCCGCTGGTGCAGCGCAGCTCAACCGTGTGGTGCGCAATGCCTTCCAGGAAGAAGTGAACAAGCGCACCGTGCAGGAGCTGCTGTCTTCGCAGCGTGAGTCTTTGATGGCTGACGTCAAGAAGGAAGTGCTGGAAGCCGTGAACGGCAGCAAGCCTTGGGGTATTGATGTGGTGGATGTGCGTATCACCCGTGTGGACTATGCGGAAACGATTACCGAGTCCGTATTCCGCCGCATGGAAGCGGAACGCAAGCGCGTGGCCAATGAGCTGCGCTCCACAGGTCTGGCCGAAGGTGAAAAGATTCGTGCGGAAGCCGACCGTGAGCGTGACATCACCATTGCCAATGCCTACCGTGATGCCCAGAAGGTCAAGGGTGAAGGTGATGCTGAAGCTGCTCGCATTTATGCAGATGCCTTTGGCAAGGAACCCAAGTTTGCGAACTTCTACCGCAATCTGGAAGCCTACAAGCAGACCTTCACCAGCAAGGGTGATGTGGTGGTGGTGGACCCCTCCAGCACAGAGTTCTTTAACGCTTACCAGGGCTCGACCAAGTCTGACAAGTAAGCGGCTGGCCTGAAAAGTCCGATAGGGCGCTGCATGGCGACATGCCAGCCCCGCACAAAGCCAAGACGTTGCTGCAAGCACGATCTTGGCTTTGCTTTTTATGGGAGGTTCTTTATGGGCTATCGCACTCTGAGTGGCTTTGCTGTCCCGTATGCAATAACGTGCATCGTGGGTGGGCCTTAAGCCTTTATTAGGGATGGGTGTTGATAGCCGATAGAATCACGTTTTTAACAGCTGCTCCATTTTTTCCATGTCCGCTTGGGTCCTGCCGGATCATATTGCCGATGTCCTGCCTTCTGAGGCACGGCATATCGAAGAGCTGCGTCGAGGATTGCTCGATACGGCACGCAGTTATGGGTATGAATTGGTCATGCCCCCGCTCCTGGAGTATCTGGAGTCTTTGCTCACCGGCACGGGTGAAGCACTGAACTTGCAGACGTTCAAGCTGGTGGACCAGATCTCTGGTCGTTCCCTGGGCTTGCGCGCAGACATGACGCAGCAGGTTGCACGTATCGATGCACACCTGCTCAATCGCCAGGGTGTCACACGTCTGTGCTATTGCGGCCCTGTACTGCATGCAACACCAGATCGCCCACGTGCAACACGTGAGCCTCTGCAGTTTGGTGCAGAAATTTACGGTCATGCAGGCCCTGAAGCGGATATTGAAGCGCTGAGTCTGGCGCTGGCCTGCGTGCAAGGCGCAGGGGTAAAAGATTTCACCGTTGACCTGGCAGATGTGCGCATCGTGCGCAGCCTGCTTGCAGGTGTAATGGTTGAGGCCAGCGTGCTGCAGAAAGTGCATGCGGCACTGGCTGCCAAGGATGCTACAGCGCTGGCTGCGCTCACCAAGAATTTTCCCCAATCTTCGCGTGAAGGTCTGCTGGCACTGCTGCAGCTGTATGGGGATGTGGCTGTACTGGATGAGGCAGAAAAAGCACTGTCGCACACGCCTGGTGCGCAGCATGTGCTGCAGCATCTGAAATGGTTTGCGGCGCAGTTCCCCGATGCGAATGTGACATTCGATCTGGCAGATCTGCGCGGCTACTCTTACTACAGCGGTACACGTTTTGCGTTGTACGCCCCGGGTGCCAGCGATGCGCTGGTGCGTGGTGGTCGCTACGACGAAGTCGGTGCCGTATTTGGACGCAACCGCCCTGCGGCGGGCTTCTCGCTGGACATCAAGCAGCTGGTGTCGGTGGTGCCATCGCGTCCGCTGCGGGCGGCCATCCGCGCTCCCTGGGGAAATGACGCACAACTGAGTCTCACTATTGCGCAGCTGCGTAGCCAAGGTGAGACTGTGGTGTGTGTGCTGCCCGGGCACGAGAGCGAGGTGGACGAATTCCACTGCGACCGAGTACTGGTGCAAAGCGCCGGTCAATGGGTCGTTCAAGCCATCTAAGGCATTTTCCAATTCATCGGATTTGAGATTATGAAAGCAACCAAAGGTCGCAATGTGGTCGTCGTTGGCACCCAATGGGGCGACGAAGGCAAGGGTAAATTGGTCGACTGGCTGACCGAAAGCGCCCAAGGTGTGGTGCGCTTCCAGGGCGGCCACAACGCTGGTCACACTTTGGTGATCAACGGTGTCAAGACCGCGCTGCACCTGATTCCCAGCGGCATCATGCGTCCCGGCGTGAAGTGCTACATCGGCAACGGTGTGGTGCTGTCCGTGGGTAAGCTGTTCGAGGAAATCGAAGGTCTGGAAAAGGCTGGCGTGCAAGTGCGTGACCGCCTGCGCGTGTCGGAAGCCTGCCCCTTGATCCTGCCTTTCCACCAAGCACTGGACGTGGCCCGTGAAGCGGCCCGTGAACAAGGCGGTGTGCAAAAGATTGGTACGACCGGCAAGGGTATTGGCCCTGCTTACGAAGACAAGATTGCCCGCCGTGCGCTGCGCGTGCAGGATCTGAAGTACCCAGAGCGCTTTGCCACCAAGCTGCGCGAGCTGCTGAGCCTGCACAACCATATTCTGGTGAGTGTGCTGGGTTCCAAGAACTTTGACTTTGGCGCCGCACTGAGCCCTTACATGAAGGATGGCGAAGTGCAGTTTGATGCGGTGTACGACGAAGCCATGCGCCATGCAGAGCTGCTCAAGCCCATGATCGCTGACGTGTCGCGTGAACTGAACGACCTGCATGCCGAAGGCGGTAATCTGCTGTTCGAAGGTGCACAGGGCACACTGCTGGACGTAGACCATGGCACCTACCCCTACGTCACATCGTCCAACTGCGTGGCTGGTAACGCTGCCGCTGGCGCAGGCGTTGGCCCCGGCATGCTGCACTATGTGCTGGGTATTACCAAGGCCTACTGCACACGCGTGGGTGGCGGTCCATTCCCCACCGAGCTGGAATGGGAAAAGGAAGGCACACCAGGCTGGGTCATGTCTACCGTGGGTGCTGAAAAAGGTGTGACTACCGGCCGTTCGCGCCGCTGCGGCTGGTTTGATGCTGCGCTGCTCAAGCGTTCGGCCCAGATCAACGGTCTGTCCGGTCTGTGCATCACCAAGCTGGACGTGCTGGACGGCATTGAAGAGCTGCAGCTGTGCGTGGGCTATGAGCTGGACGGCGAGAAAATCGACATCCTGCCTCTGGGTGCTGACGACATCGAGCGTTGCAAGCCTATCTACGAATCCATCCCTGGCTGGACGGATTCGACCGTGGGTGTGACCGACTACAACGCGCTGCCTGAGAACGCTCGCCGTTATCTGAAGCGTATTGAAGAAGTGACGGGTGTGCCAATTGCCATGATTTCCACCAGCCCTGACCGTGCGCATACTATCCTGATGCAAAACCCCTACGCAGCGGCGTAGCCGGTATTGCCTCTATAAACACGCTCCTCGCGCAATTAAACAGGAATACCTACCATGTTGACTGAAGACGGCAAGCACCTGTACGTCAGCTATGACGAATACCACGGTCTGATTGAAAAGCTGGCCCTGAAAATCCACCAGTCCGGCTGGGAATTTGACACCATCTTGTGCCTGGCCCGTGGCGGCCTGCGCCCCGGTGACATTCTGAGCCGCATTTTCGATAAGCCCCTGGCCATCATGTCGACCAGCTCCTACCGTGCAGAAGCTGGCAAGGTGCAAGGCCATCTGGACATCGGCCGCTTTATCGCCACACCCAAGGGCGAGATCGCGGGTCGTGTGTTGCTGGTGGATGACCTGGCGGATACTGGTGTGACACTGAACGCCGTGGTCAAGCGTCTGAAGGAAAACTACGCTCCCATCACCGAGCTGCGTACAGCCGTGATCTGGACCAAGGGTGTGTCCAGCTTCAAGGCTGACTACTCTGTGGAAGACCTGCCGACTAATCCCTGGATCCACCAGCCTTTTGAAGGCTATGACAACCTGACGCCTGCCAAGCTGATGGAAAAGTGGAAGCTGTAAGCACGGCTTCTACGGTCTAAGACGCTTCCAAGCAAAATGCCAGTCAGTGTTTGCACTGGCTGGCATTTTTTATGTGCACGCAGCGTTGAGCTGCGAAAGAGGGGGCTTCAGGCGCGAAGGCGAATGCCTGCGCTCTGGGCCAGAGTCTGCAGACTCATATAGTTCTTCTGCTGTTTCAGCTCCAGTTCTGGCAGCGCCTGCTGCAGCATGGCGTAGAGCTCTTCCTTGACGCGCAGCTTCTGTTTTTTCAGCTGTTCAATTTCCAGCTGCAGGCTGGGGGACTTGCGATCGAGCAAAGCCTGAATCTCTGCATCCAGCGTGCTGTGTTTGTCGCACAGGTAATCAAAGCGTTTGTCACGTGCTCGCAGCTGCTTAATCTGTTCAGGGTATTCGGTGAACATAAGCTTCCTTTCGTCATGAAGACATGTCGGGTACCGAGGGCACCACGGCTGAATCTTGCAGTGCAGCAACATCCAGTGCACAAAAACAAAGAGCACCACGAGGGTGCTCTTTGCTCAGAACTCAGGCGGCATCTGTCTTGCGCAGCAGTTCGTAGATCTGCTCCTTCAAGACCAGCTTTTGCTTTTTCAGCAACTCGATATCGTTTTGATAGGCAGGAGAGTTTTTGTCTTCCAGCTGTTTCACTTCATGGTCCAGCTTGTTGTGCTCGTCAAAAAGACGGCTGAAGTGACGGTCATTGGCACGCAGGTGGGCGATTTGCTCACGGTACTCAGGAAACATGCTTGGCCTTTCTCAAAAGCGCATTGTGAGAAGAAGCTGCCTGACCGGATGGTCTGCTGCAGCGCCTTCAGACCATTCTTGCATAGAGCTTTGCAGCTGGGAACTTGCAATATGTAAGCGAAGTGTGTTTTATTGAGTCAGCGCAGATGGGCAAGCATTTCCTGCTCTGTTTTTTAAACTTTTCCGACCTGTGTGGACAACCATTGCATGCTGTCGTGCAGCTCCTGCGGGTGGATGTTGTGCTGGCAGGGATATTCGTGGTAGCTCAGGGTGACGGGCAGAGCCTGTAAGTGGTCGCGAATAGCATGTGCGCTGCGCAGTGGAATGACCTGGTCCAGCGTGCCATGGCTGATCCAGGCATTACGGCCTTGCAGCTGCGCTGGTGCCACTTGCAGCGGCAGGACTTCAGGTAGCAGGCGGCTGTGCCAGATGCATACACCGTGCATCAGCTCAGGCTGCGTTAGCAGCAGGCTCAGGCTCATGATTCCGCCCTGGCTGAAGCCGCCAACGATCACGCGCTCTGCGGGCACGCCCAGCTGTTCGCTGGCCAAGCGGATGGTCTCTGCTACCACAGCGCGGCTGTGCTGTTCCTGCGCGCTGTCTATGGTGCGGGAGCCATCGGCATTCACCGAGAACATAAACCATGCATAGGCATCGCCCCCCATGGCAAAAGGCGCCTGCAGGCTGAGCAGGTGATAGTCAGCAGGTACATGGTCAGCCAGACCAAACAGGTCCTGGGCATTGCTGCCCACACCATGCATCAGCACCAGCAGCCAGGGAGTTTCAGTTTCGGCTGCTGCGGGGCGGTACAGACCATTCAGAGGAAGTTCAAGCATGGTGTTTCAGGAGTAAAAAATGGCTCTAGGGCTTATCCAACAAGCGCTGGTAGCTATGCTTTCTGGTTCAGTGCGAAGGCATCCATGGCAAGCGTGCCATACATCACCTCACGGCTCAGATATTCAGCCTGCGCGTTTTGACCGCCTGCGCCCAGCGCGAAGTACAAGGTGAGAAAGTGCTCATCGGTGGGGTGGGCACGCTGCGCATGGGGTGCACGCTCTTGCCATTGCAGCAGGGTGTCAATGTCTCCGGTCTGTATCTGCATTTCAATCCAGCGGCAGAACTCGGTCACATAGTCAGCGGTGGGCTGTGCGCCGCGAAACAGCTCGCGCAGGTTGTGTGTCATGCTGCCGCTGCCCACGATGAATACGCCTTGTTCGCGCAGGCTTTGCAGGGCTTGGCCCATGGCATATACATCCGCTGCATCAGCCATTTGTGGCAGCGCTACTTGCACCACGGGGATATCGGCCTGTGGGAACAAATGCATCAAGGGCACCCAGGCGCCGTGGTCCATGGGGCGATTGGGATCCAGGCGCGCACCAAAGCCTTGTGCGCTGAGCAAATCTGCCACTTCCTGCGCTAGAGCAGGGCTGCCTGGTGCAGGGTACTGCAGCTGGTACAGCGCTGGAGGAAAACCGCCAAAGTCATGCCAGGTTGCAGGCGCGGGGTGGGCCATGACTTCCACAAAAGGTGACATCCAGTGCGGAGACATGATGACAATGCCGCGCAGCTGCGGATGGTGGGCGCGCAAGTCCTTGCCCCATTGCTGCAGGGCTGGGCCGGTGCTGCCAGGCTCCAGGGCGAACATGGGGGAGCCGTGTGAAACAAACAGCGTGGGCAGACGCTGGGCATGGGACAGGGATGTGCGTGTGTTTGACATAGTCTCCATCTTAGGTCGTTGCAGTGTTAACACTAGTCATGTATTGCAGCACGCACTGTCCTGAGAATGCGGTTAATGTGGCAGCACCTGCTTCAGCAGGCCTTGGCCAGAAGTGGCAGCAGTGCGGCGTGAAAGGCATGGGGCTGCTCATACTGCACCCAGTGGCCAGCGCCAGCAATGCGCTGCATGCCTTGCCATTGAGCGGCGTGGTCGCCCATCAGCGCAGCAACGGTGTCTAGATCATCCGGGTAGAGCGCATCGAAAGCACCATAGATGGCAGCCACCGGGCATTGCACCTGGGCCAGTGCGCGCAGCAGGATATCGGTGCTGGAAATACGGCGGCGTGGCAGGCGGTCGCGGCGCACATTGGCCACATGCAGGGCTACGGTGTCCCGGTCAATGCAGCTGCTGTCATGCAGCATCAGTGCACCCAGGTTGTAGATGTGGTGCAGCAACTGTTCGCGCGGGTCTTGCAGGTGGCGCCAGCCTTTGAGACGAAATGGCTGCTTGCTGTGCAGCCCTATGCCAGGGGCCCCCACCAGCACCAGCTGCTCCACCAGATGCGGGTAGTTGGCAGTGAGCATGCCAGCCGTCATGCCGCCAAAAGAAAAGCCCAGCAGTCGCACAGCCTGCAGGGGAGATAGCGTCTGCAGCAGATCTGCCAGCACGGGCAGCATGCCGTCGGCATCGGAGACGCCCGGTGGGACATCTGAGTCACCAAATCCTGGCAAATCGACCGCCCACACATCATGCCCCGCTTCCAGCAGCGGGCCGATGCTGCGTACCCAGTGCGTCCAGCTGCCGCTGCCGCCATGGAATAAGACCAGGGGGGGGAGCCCATTGGGCTGTACAGCGGCCCAGTGGTGCACGGTGGTGTGTCCACCTGCATGGGGATGGGTCAGTCTGGTGGCGCTGGCTTGCCAGTGCAGTACCTCCAGGCTTTGCTGCTGTCCTGCCGCAATGGCTGCGATGGCTTCAGGGCTGTCCGCCCAGGGCAGGGTGGAAGGTGTGGTGGATGCATGCATGAGGCGGTGGGCGCTGCTCACCACTGTGCGACAGCGTCAATTGCAATGCCGTAGCCAGCGACACCCAGCCCGCAGATCACCGCGCGCGCTACGGGGGACAGATAGGAGTGATGACGGAACGCTTCGCGCGCATGCACATTGCTGATATGCAGCTCCAGCAGGGGCACACCTGTACCCTTGACGGCATCCATCAAGGCAATGCTGGTGTGGGTGTAGGCGCCGGCATTGAAGATCAGCCCAGCCAGTTCCCCCCTGGCATGCAATTGCCCGGCCTCATGGATCCAGTCAATCAGCTGACCTTCGTGGTTGCTCTGGTGAAAGCGCAGCGTCAGGCCATGTCGCGCTGCGGTCTGCTCGCACAGTTGCTGCACATCGGTCAGCGTCTGCGCGCCGTACACCGCAGGCTCGCGTGTGCCGAGCAGGTTCAGATTAGGGCCGTTGAGGACGAATACGGTTTTAGCCATGGCAAACACTCTTCAATCAAACACCAGGAGCCGCGATTATGCGGCTCCTGTAAGCCCTGGCCATCGCTTTTAGCGACGATGGGGTGGCGGCCCGTAATGCACGTAACCGCGGCGTTTTGGGGCGTGCTTGTAGTGTCCGGGTGGAATATGGTGGCGAGGAGGTGGTCCATAGAATCCGCGAGGGGGTGGTGCGTACACCACATAAGGCGGTGGCATATGGCGCACGGCACGCGGTGGTGGCGGAGGAGGAGGCGGAGCGACATAGACCGGGACGCCTGGTACATAAATTCCGATTGATACACCGACATTGCCTGCCTGTGCCTGAGTGGCTGCCAGTGCTGCGAACAGGCTCACAGTCGCCAGACAGCGTATGCCAAGGTGGTGAGTGAGTGCTGTGTGCATGTGATTTTTCCCTTCTGAGCTGCTGATAAGCCTCATAACGCTGCAGCTTACGTTTTGGATGTCGGCACAAAGGTAAAACAACGGTAAAGGCGTGTGTCGGTTTGTTTGCAGCGGTGCAGACCTGTATGCCCTGCAGAGCAAGGGGCATGGCCTAGAACACCCGCAGTGCCAGCTTTCTCTTGCAAGGCGGCCTACAATCATCAGGATATGAGCACACCCGCCAACACCAACAACGACACATCGGAAGTGGTCAAGCCCACCAACTTCCTGCGACAAATCATCGAAGCCGACTTGGAAAAAGGCACGCATGCTGGCCGCCGCTGGGGCGGTGCGCCTGGCGATGCCCAGCACCATGAACAGGGTCAGGTGGATGAAGCCAAGATTCGCACGCGTTTTCCGCCCGAGCCCAATGGCTATCTGCACGTAGGTCATGCCAAGTCCATCTGCCTGAACTTTGGTCTGGCGCGTGACTACGGCGGTGTGTGCCACCTGCGCTTTGACGACACCAACCCAGAAAAAGAAGACCAGGAATACGTGGACAGCATCAAGGATGCCGTGCAGTGGCTGGGCTTTGACTGGAAGGATGCACGGGGCAACAGCAACCTCTACTACGCCAGCAACTATTTCGACTTCATGTACCGCGCCGCCGTGTATCTGATCGAACAAGGGCTGGCCTATGTGGATGAGCAGTCGGCCGAAGACATGCGCGCCAACCGTGGCGACTTCACCCGCCCCGGCGTGAACAGCCCCTTCCGCGACCGCAGCGTGGCCGAGAACCTGCAGCGCTTTGCGGACATGAAGGATGGCAAGCTGGCCGATGGCGCTGCGGTGCTGCGCGCCAAGATTGACATGGCTTCGCCCAATATCAATCTGCGTGACCCAGCCATCTACCGGGTGCGCCATGCCGAGCACCACAACACCGGCAACCAATGGTGCATCTACCCCATGTACACCTTCGCGCACCCCATTGAGGACGCGCTGGAGCACATCACCCACTCCATCTGCACGCTGGAGTTTGAAGACCAGCGCCCCTTCTATGACTGGTTGCTGGACCACCTGCGTGAAGGCGGCCTGATTGCCTCTCCCCAGCCCCGTCAGTATGAGTTTGCACGCCTGAATCTGACTTACGTCGTCACCTCCAAGCGCAAGCTCAAGCACTTGGTGGACAGCGGCACGCTGACTGGCTGGGATGACCCTCGCATGCCTACCATCGTGGGCCTGCGCCGCCGTGGCTATACGCCTGAGTCGATCCGCAACTTCTGCGAGCGCATTGGCGTGACCAAGGACTACAGCTGGATTGACTACGCCACGCTGGATGGCTGCCTGCGCGAAGACCTGGAAAACAAGGCCCACCGCGCCATGGTGGTGCTGGACCCCGTGAAGCTGGAATTGACCAACTGGGCAGAAGTCTTTGGCGCAGCGGACCACGTCGAACAGTGCAGCTTGCCTGCTCTGCCACACCATGCAGAAGGCGAAACTGTGCCTGAGCGCCAGTTCACGCTGGGCCGCGAAGTATGGATTGAGCGTGAAGACTTTGCCGAAGTGCCTCCCAAGGGCTACAAGCGCCTGTTCCCCGGTAACAAGGTACGCCTGAAGGGCGGCTATGTGATTGAGTGCACAGGCTGCGAAAAAGATGCTGACGGCACCATCACCAAGGTGCTGGCCACTGTGGTGCCTGACACCAAGAGCGGCACCCCTGGTGCGGACTCTGTCAAGGTCAAGGCTGCCATTACCTGGGTGGGTGTGCAGGATGGTATTGAAGCCGAAGTGCGTCTGTACGACCGTCTGTTTACCGATCCACAGCCTGATGCAGGCGGCAAGGACTATCTGAGCCTGCTCAATCCTGACAGCCTCAAGGTCGTGAAGGCCTATGTGGAGCCCTCGCTCAAGGCGGCGCAGCCTGACGACAAGTTCCAGTTCGAGCGCTTTGGCTACTTTGTGGCCGATCGCAAGGACCACACGGCCGACAAGCCTGTGTTCAACAAGATCACAGGTCTGAAGGACTCCTGGGGCAAGTAATTCTGGGCATTGCTTCATCTGCATAAAGGCTGCTTCGGCAGCCTTTTTTCATGTGCGCAAGCATGTGCAGATGGGATTTTGTATTCATAGAGTTTTTGGCCTCTAGCGCCGATGAAATAAGCGCGAGTAGCTATAAAAATCAAGAATCAAAGCGTTAAAACAACACTTGGTGCGTACTTACACTGCGCTTTGCCTGCCATACCTACAATCTCGCAGCGCAAGCCGTTTGCTTGCCCATGCAGATTTTGAAGAGGCATTCATGAAAAAACTAGCCATTGGTGCAGTGAGCATCGGCGCGCTGGCTGTCGCTGGCGCATTGGCAACCAGCTATTACGTTGGCGGGCGTATTGAGCAAGCCATTGAGCAAACGGCAGATTCCTGGGCAGAGGGCAGCGGCGTCACCGTACAGGTGATGGACTATGAGCGCGGCATCATCAGTTCCAAGGCCACCACGCTATGGTCGATTGCTACCGAAGATGACACCTATGAAATCACGGCCAAGCATGACATCCTGCATGGACCATGGCCCATGGGTAAAGCCGCCAAAGTGGTGTCCCGCTTCCTGCTACCTGAAGGTACAGACCCTGCACTGGTCAAGGCCCTGGAGCAGCGCGCACCGCTGGAATGGACGGCATTGGCGGACTGGTCGGGCGCAACCTCCAACCACATGGAGTCACCCAGCTTCAAGGCAGCGTTTGAAGATGGTTCAGCCCTGACCTGGGGGGGGCTGCAGATGGAGTGGACGATGTCTGCAGAGATGGATGCCACCAAGGGCTTTGCACGCATGCCTGCTGTGCAGGCTGAAGAGCAGGACGGCAGCCGCATGGAAATGTCCGGTGCGGAGCTGAGATTTGATGCCCGTATTCCACAGGGCTACAGTTTCTGGCTAGGTTCCAGTGCCATGCAGCTGGAGCATCTGAATGTGCGTGATGCCACCGATGAATCGACGGTCAGCGTGCAGGGCGTTGAGATCAAGAGCGTGAACCAGCTCAAGCAGGAATTGCTGAGTTCGGACATGTCGCTGCATGTCAAGGAGCTGCAAAGCCCGAGCTTCAGCACCAAGAACATCCTGCTGCAGATCCAGGCAAACAATATCAATGCGCCCTGGTTTGAGCAGTGGATGGGCATGATGCAGACGGCAGGCAGCACAGATGAGCAGGTCAACCAGCTGATTGAGACGCTGCCTCTGCTGCTGGAAGGTAAGCCAGAGCTGCAGATCCAGCGTCTGAGTATGGACAGCAGTGATGGCCCGGTGGCGCTGTCCGCTTTCCTGCGCTATGTAGGCGAACAGCCGCAAGCCTTTGACCCTGCCATGGATATGGCCGGGCAGGTACAGCTGTCCATGCCTGTGCAGTTGATCAAGCTCATCATGGACGGCCGAGTGCGCAACGACTATGTCCAGTTGCTGGAGCAGATGGGGAGTGAGGTTGAGGAAGAAGAGCTGCAGGCCGCCGTCGAAAAGGGTGTGCAACAGCGTCTGCAAATGCTGATTGATAACGGCGTTCTCAAGCAAGGGGCAGACGGTGTGAGTGCGACCCTGAGCTTCTCGGAAGGTGAGTTCAAGCTCAATGAGCAGCCCCAGACGCTGCAGCAGCTGCTGAGCATTGGTAGCGTGCTGTAAGCAGCAGCGATACCGCGTTCCAAACAGCAAGGGCTACCCATGGGTAGCCCTTTTTGTTAAGAATATGGCTCTAACGCTGATGTAGAAAGCGTTAGCAGCTATTAATTTTAAGCGTATGCCTGTGTGCCGTGCTTGCCGTCCACCAGCTTGCCAGCGGACAGCGACATCATGAGCAGCGCAATGCGCTCGTGCATGATCAGCGTGTGCGTATTGCCACTTTCCACCATGTACTGACGCAACTGCTCGCGCACCTTGGCTACGCCGGTGACATCGATGATGATGTCCACCTCCTCGCCCTGGCGCACAAAGTCCATGAAGTTGTCAGACACGGGCACGCCGTGCTCACGGGCCAGGGCGATGCCGGGCAGATCCAGATTCAGATCTGCCACGCCTGCGACCTGAGTAAAGCCAGATTGCAGCAGTTGCTGCAGCAGTGGTGCACCGGTTTCTCCTGCGCCAATCATGACGATACGAAATGCTTGCATGAATGTTTTCCTTCAGTCAGTCTGTATGGCAGTTGCGCCGTGCAGCATGGCTGCAAAGTGTCATGCCAGCAGGAATAGAACTTTCTGCGCAAGCTCAAGAATGCAGCGTTTCAAGCTATGGAAAACAGAGAAAACAAGAGGTGAATACTCGCCTCAGAAGGCCTGTCATGACGGCCTGTGAATGAGGTTTACTTGCTGCCCGTACGTGCAGAAGCAGGGTCGATCAGCAGGTAGCGGTGCATGAGTTCAAAGAAGCTGTCGTAGAACTTGTCGCTGCTGACGGTTTCACTGCCAATCTTGATCATAGAGTCATGACCGGCAGCCACTGGTACGGAGACGGTGCCGAGCATGCTGACGCCAACACTGGCGGAGTTGCTGGCCATCTTGAGAGCAAAGGTGTCTTGCAGCGCGCTCACGAAACCTACGCTGAGTGTGTTGTCGCTGCCTTCGATCACGCAGGTCACGCGAATATTCATCTGCACATGGCGGTCGGCCTTGGGCTGAAAGCTTTTCTGGCCTTCCACCACTTCCTTGTCAGCCTTGTTGATGACATATCCCTGGCTTAGCAGTGCCCGGCGTGCAGCTTCACAAGTCTGTGCGGGAGTCGCTTCAAACATGCGTGAATACGTAGCAGCAGAGCCAAATTGCTCCTCTACCTTGGGCATGGCCTCCGGCATCTGGCTATGCCCTAAGCCAGAACAGCCTGCCAGCAGCATTGCGATGCCAAGGCCTGTAAAAGCTGCGTTCATCCCGTGTGTTGACTTGCCCATGCGTACCAGAAACATGACCGAATTCCGTAAAGCCGTCATTGTGCACCTTGTGAAAAAAACCAGCTTGTTTTCGTGTAAATTGCTCACTTTTTAGGAGCTTAAGAGGTAGTGTACTCAGACAGAAAGCAGGCGTTTTACAGATAATTTGTCTCAAAACGTATCGGGAAGAAATATCACAAACAATTAGATACAACGAACTGAAGGTGCAGGGCTTCTAAGGGCAAGCTCTAAGCTGCAGTTTCATATGCTTGGATCTTGCTCACGCGGCACATAAGAGCTTGTTTCGAAGTCAAGACAACAAGCTTGGTTGCACCCGTTGGCCGCAGGCTGACAGAAGCGCGTGAGTAGCTCATAACGAAAAGGAAATGGCGCGATGTCGTCTCTGAAATCAATTGCTGCAGCTTGTGTACTGACCACCTTTGCGCTGGGCTGTACGCATGCCACGGATGTGCAAAAACGTCCACAACCAACGAGCGCGTCGACGCCTGTCTCGCTGCAGACCCATCACTGGCAGTTGAACCAGGTGCGAGATGTGGATGGCAGCACCGACATGCAATGGCAGCGTAGCGTTGCAGCCAGCCGCGTTCCTGTGGAGCTGCTGTTCACTGGCGAGAATGCACTGGTGGTCAAGCGCCTTTGCAACAACATGCATGGCAGCTATGAAGCTCAGGGTGATGCGCTGCAAGTCAGCCGCATGATCTCCACCATGATGGCCTGCAATGATGAAAAGATGATGGCTCTGGAGCGGCAGGTCGCCCAGCAGCTGCCCAAGGTGCAATCCTGGAAGATCACCGGTTCTGAGAATGCGCCTGTACTGGCGCTTACTTTCCAGGGTGGGGTGGTCTGGGAGCTCAAGGGCAAACCCACCTATGAAACACTGTATGGTCCGAGCGAGCAGATGTTTCTGGAGGTTGCTCCCGATAAAGTAGTCTGTCACCATCCATTGGTGGAGAACGCGCAGTGCTTGCAAGTGCGTGAAGTCAAATATGATGCCCAGGGTATCAAGCAAGGCTTTGGCACATGGGGCAATTACTATGGCTCCATTGAGGGCTACAGCAAGCAGCCCAATGTGCGCAATATTTTGCGCATCAAGCGCTATACCAATCAAAATGCACCAGCTGATGCATCCAAGTATGTGGATGTGCTGGACTTGGTTGTTGAAAGCGAAATCAAGCGCTAAGTCTCGTCATCGACACACTTTCTACAGTGCAAACAAACAGCCCTTGCTTCAGGCAAGGGCTGTCTGTTTATGAAGCAGGGCCTGGGTGGTTCAGGCGAAACGGAAAGTTCCGTTCACGAACATGGATGCGCGATGGCCAGAATCGCTCATTTCATCTGCGTGGGACCAGAAGGCCTTGACGGTGCAGGTCTCTGTATCAATGACCTGGCTGACGGTAAAACCTGTTTTTTCCACCCAGTTCAGAAAATGCAGCTTGTCAGACAGTTGCAGGTAACTCAGGCGTTCCTGTCCCTGTGTGACATTGCCGTGTTTGTCCGTTACTTTCCACTTCAGCTCTCCGCGCACTGAATAGCTCACATACGCTGTACTCTCTGGAAACTCTATGACTGCGTTTCGTCCGAGTAAAGCTCCTGTGTAGTGCATTGTCATTTTTGAATTCCTTCACCTACTGTGCCAGCATGTGCTGGCCGTGCATGCAAGCAATTGTTGAATTGCTTGTTGTGCATGGCCTGTGGGAGGACTGCTCGATATAAAGCAAGTTTTGTGGACTACAGCATTCAGACTTTGTGTGCTCAGAAGTCCCGGAGGCTGCGCGCCAGACGGAGTTTTTCCAGTTGCTGTCGCAGCTGCAGGCTTTGCTGCTGCAGGATGTGATGCACATGCTCTGGTAACGCGTACTCGCAAGCACGCTGGTAGGCCTGCAGCAGCTCATACTCTTTTTGCTCACACTCCAGCAGCAGGGACTCAGGGTCAGCTTCCAGCAGATGAGACTGCATGGAACTCCAGTGCCTGCGCATTTTGTGGACCAGTCTATGGCTGAACGACTGTGATGTACGCCGTACGACGGGAAGCTTTGCCAGACTGTGTGAAAAGTCACGCAACATCCGTGCATGCTGATTGACGACTTCGGTGACAAAGTCACTCACGCGCATTTGTGCAAGGCGTGTCAGTTCACCAGACAGATGCAGGCCGTGCCGATAGAGTGACTTCAGCATTCTGGCCATTTCCGGTGTCAGCGAGGAGGCTGGTGCGGCAGGTTGCTGCCATGCATGCTGCTGTTGCAGTGCATGCCGCCAGCCGTCCTGGACAGCAGAGCGCGCTTCTTTCCATGACAGCAGACTGGTGGTGCGCTGGCTGCTCCACTGCTGGGCAAGATGTGCTTCGAGCGTGTCAAAGCTTGAGAGTGGGTGCTGTACGGCATGGAGCCAGCCCAGCTCATACGCAGGCTGGTATTGGTCGTAGCTGCGTCCCGCTACGTAATAGGGGCGGTGTGCAAAATGTTTGCGCCAGTACTGATTTTCCAGATCGGCCAGCAAGCGCATCTGTATGTCAATGACACTGAGCGTGTAGGCGTTTTGGGCGCCCAGTAGCTGGGGGGCAGACGGTGTTGCTGATGGTGTGATGTAAAACCGCATATGAAGTGTCAATGGATGCATGTACGGCTTTCTGCACCGCAGCAATCAATTGTCAACGACTGCAATTTTTTGACAGTCGGTAGAGATAAGCGGTAGATGTAGGACGAATAGCGGGGGCTGCGCAAGCCGTGGTGCCAGTCGCTGACTCCAGTATGAGACTGCAGTGCTCTAGCGATGCCTTCAGAGTAAGCGCCTGCTGCTGAATATCTGATCCCCTGCAAAAAACAAATGCCGTTCACGGTTGTGAACGGCATTAGCGGTGGTGGCGCGGTGGTTTATCGGGCTTCGTCCTGGGCCAGACGCTCTGCGCTGTCTAGACCGAGCTCCTGAATTTTCCGGGTAATGGTGTTGCGGCCAATCCCCAGGCGCTGGGCAGCTTCCATTCTGCGGCCATGGGTCAGCGTAAGCGCGGTGGCGATGAGGCTGGATTCAAATTGCTGGCTCAGAATGTCCCAGACATCCTTGCCTTCAGTCTGCAACAGTTTGCGAGCTTCGGCTTCCAGCAAGCTTCTCCAGTTGTCTGCAGCCGCCAGGCCTTCTGGCGCAGCTTGCACCGTGGAGGCCGTATTGGGCAGTGGTGAAGGCGTATCCAGCGGCTGGCCTTCTGCTTCTGCCAAGGCTGGCTGTGGCGCTGGCTTGCCATCGCTTTCCAGCACCTCTGGGGGCAGGTCCTGCAGGGAAATCTGCTGCGCAGGTGCCATTACTGTCAGCCAGTGGCAGATGTTTTCCAGCTGGCGCACATTGCCCGGGAACTTGAATTGCACCAGGCGCTGCAGGGCAGCTTCGGAAATGCGTTTGGGTTCTACGCCGAGCTGCTTGGCACTGCGCTGCAGGAAGTGCCTGACCAGCATGGGAATGTCTTCCGCGCGCTCACGCAGGGAAGGCAGGCGCAGGCGAATCACGTTCAGACGGTGGAACAAGTCTTCGCGGAAGACGCCGTCCTTGACGCGCTGCTCCAGATTCTGGTGGGTGGCTGCAATCACGCGCACATTGCTCTTGACGGCTGTGTGACCACCGACGCGGTAGAACTGCCCGTCAGAAAGCACGCGCAGCAGGCGTGTCTGCAGATCAAAAGGCATATCGCCAATTTCATCGAGAAAGAGTGTGCCGCCTTCGGCCTGTTCAAAGCGACCACGGCGCTGGGTTTGGGCGCCCGTGAACGCGCCACGTTCGTGACCAAACAGCTCGGACTCCAGCAGATCTTTTGGAATGGCGGCCGTGTTGATGGCTACAAAGGGGCCATTGGATACGGGAGAGTGCTTGTGCAGTGCGCGTGCGACGAGCTCCTTGCCTGCGCCAGACTCACCAGTGATCAGCACGGTCACTGCGCTCTGGCTCAGGCGGCCAATGGCGCGGAAGACATCCTGCATGGCTGGGGCTTGTCCCAGCATTTCAGGCATGGCACTGATACGCTCTTCGGCGACCAGCTCATGCTCGGTTTCTTCCACGGCACGGCGGATCAGCTCTACGGCCTTGGGCAGGTCAAAAGGCTTGGGCAGATATTCGAATGCGCCGTGCTGGAATGCAGAGACTGCACTGTCCAGATCCGAATATGCCGTCATGATGATGACGGGTAGGCCAGGGTGCTGGGTGTGTACCTCTTCCAGCAGCTGCAGGCCGGAGCCGCCAGGCATGCGAATATCGCTGACCAGTACCCGGGGGCCTTGATGCGATGGATCACCCTCAGGAATCTCTGCCAGTGCATGCAGCACTTCACGAGGGTTGCTGAAACTTCGGGTTTCCAGATTCTCGCGAGCCAACGCCTTTTCTAAGACGAAGCGGATCGAGGGGTCGTCATCTACTATCCAGATCGGCTTCATATGCTGTGTTTACCTTCCGTTGCTGTGCATGGTTGTCGGCCCGAAGTCTTATGGCAGCGGGATCAGAATACGGAAGTCCGTGCGCCCAGGCATGCTTTCGCATTCAATAAGACCATGGTGGCGCTGCACAAAAGTCTGTGCCAGCGGCAGTCCTAAACCTGAGCCTCCATCCCGTCCGGTGACCAGAGGGAAAAAAATCCGCTCCTTGATGTGATCCGGTACGCCGGGGCCGTTGTCAATGACATGCAATTCCAATGCCAGTCTGTGGCGCTGGCGGCCAATCGTCACCTGACGCGCAACCCGGGTGCGCAAGGTGATTTCAGCATTACCACCAGTGGTCATGGTGTCAGACAAGACCAGTGCTGCGTTCTGCACAATGTTCAGCAGAGCTTGTATGAGCTGTTCCCGGTCGCCCTTGAACTCTGGGATGGAGATGTCGTAGTCGCGTCGGATCTTGAGGCCTTGCGGGTATTCCAGCAGCACCAGTGATCGCACGCGCTCACACACTTCGTGAATATTAAGGTCGGTGAGCTGGTGGGGGTGGCGGTGCGGTGCCAGCAGACGATCGACCAGGCTTTGCAGGCGGTCCGCCTCGTGGATGATGACCTGGGTGTATTCGTGCAACTCTCTGCTGTCCAGTTCCATTTCCAGCAACTGCGCTGCACCCCTGATGCCACCCAGCGGATTTTTGATTTCATGGGCCAGATTGCGCACCAGCTCTTTGTTGGCCTGGGCCTGCTCCACCAGGCGCTCTTCACGGTCTTGCCGGGCTTGCTGCTCCAGCATCCACAGCTCAATCAGCTTGTAGTTCGTGTGTTCGACCGGTGTGACGGTGACATGCACAAACAGCGCATCCTGGCTGTTGCACAGCAGGCTGGTATCAAAACTCATGGCTGCGTAGCTTTGGCCATCTGCAGCCTGCAGGCCGCTTTGCAGCAATGATGGTGCGGACAGGTATTGGGCAAACTCGCTGCCCTCCAGCATGCGGCGCGAGATACCCATGGCACTTTCCAGCGCGGCATTCGCAAAAATAAGCAGACCTTGCTGATCGACTACAGCGGTCAGCGTAGACAGCAGATCCAGAGCGGCAAAACGCTGGGCTGGGCTGGAGGAATCTGGATGCATGAAATCAAATCTATGAATTAATTGCCTTTGTGGCGCGAGAGTTCACGCTGAATGCCTGCAATATCAGCTTCCTGGCGTGCGATATTGGCTTTCAAGGCTTCCAGCCGTTCCATGTAGACCTGTGGGTTGCGCAGTTCCAGCGCAGTTTTGACGGGGTTGCCGCCGTTGTACTCTTCCTGGAGTGCCTGGAGCCTTTGCTGCGCTCTTTCGAGCTCTGCCTGCAGGATGCTGCGGGCATCGCTGTCACGCGATTTTTGCTGGCCAGGGTCTACTTTGGCCGCGCGGTTCGGGCTTGGCTTGCTGTCTGCGCTGGCAGAGGGTTTGCTGCCTGAGCGTGGGCTGTCTGTATGTACCACGGTCACATGACCGCCTTCTACCACCTGGCAGTTGCGCTGCTTGGCGATGGTGGCGTTATTGGTGTACTCATTGCCGCAGCGGTATATCTGGTCCTGGGCCATGGCTGTTCCGTACAACATGACTGTGCTCATACAGCTGCCTGCCAGCATGACGATCCATCGGTGCATTTTTTGCCTCCAATCAAAAGCATCCATCCCATTTCCTCTGAAAGAGGTCGCCGCATTTTGCAATGTGCTGCATGGCTTGTCTTTGATTGATTGCGCGCATTCATGGAAGTTTTCCGAAAAAAATGGCAACCGTGGGGTTGCCATTTTTTGCAGGTGGGCTGCACTCCTTTGCAGGAGCACAGCAATCCCGTGGATTACAGCGAGTAGTACATGTCGTATTCGACAGGGTGTACGGACTGGCGGTAGCGGGTCACTTCGCCCATCTTTAGTTCGATGTAGGCATCGATCATGCTGTCGCTGAACACGCCGCCCTTGGTCAGGAAGGCGCGGTCTGCGTCCAGTGCTTCCAGTGCCTGATCCAGGCTGTGGCACACGGTGGGCACCAGCTTGTCTTCCTCTGGGGGCAGGTGGTAGAGGTCCTTGGTTGCAGCTTCGCCGGGGTGGATCTTGTTTTCCACGCCGTCCAGACCCGCCATCAGCAGGGCAGCAAAGCCCAGGTAGGGGTTCATCATAGGATCGGGGAAGCGCGCTTCCACGCGGCGGCCCTTGGGGTTGCTCACGTAAGGAATACGGATGGAAGCGGAGCGGTTCTTGGCAGAGTAAGCCAGCTTCACGGGCGCTTCAAAGCCGGGCACCAGACGCTTGTACGAGTTGGTCGAAGGGTTGGTGATGGCGTTCAGGGCGCGGGCGTGCTTGATGATGCCGCCGATGTAGTACAGCGCGAAGTCAGACAGACCGGCATAGCCGTCACCGGCGAACAGGTTCTTTCCATCCTTCCATACGGACTGGTGCACGTGCATGCCGGAGCCGTTGTCGCCGTTGTAGGGCTTGGGCATGAAGGTCGCGGTCTTGCCGTAGGTGTTGGCCACGTTCCAGATCACGTACTTTTGTACTTGGGTCCAGTCAGCGCGTTCCACCAGGGTCGAGAACTTGGTGCCCAGCTCGTTCTGGCCGGCACCAGCAACTTCGTGGTGGAACACTTCGACAGGAATGCCCAGAGATTCGAGGATCAGGGACATCTCTGCGCGCATGTCTTGCGTGCTGTCGACAGGAGGCACGGGGAAGTAGCCGCCCTTGACGCGAGGACGGTGACCGCGGTTGCCGCCTTCAAACTTAGCGCCTGTGTTCCAGGGTGCTTCGTACTCTTCGATTTCGTAGAAGGGGTTGTGGGCTTCTGTGCTCCAGCGCACGCCATCGAAGATGAAGAATTCAGGTTCTGGACCGAAGTAGGCGGTGTCGCCGAGGCCCGAAGCCTTCAGGTAGGCTTCTGCGCGCTTGGCGACAGAGCGGGGGTCACGGTCATAGGCCTTGCCATCACCGGGCTCGATCACATCGCACTGCAGAAACAGTGTGGTTTCTTCAAAGAAGGGGTCGATGTTGGCGGTGTTGGGGTCGGGCATCAGCTGCATGTCCGATGCTTCAATACCCTTCCAGCCAGCGATCGACGAACCGTCGAACGCATGGCCCGAAGTGAACTTGTCTTCGTCAAAGTGCGACACAGGCACAGTTACGTGCTGCTCCTTGCCGCGGGTGTCGGTGAAGCGCAGGTCAATGAACTTGACCTCATTCTCCTTCACCATGTTCATCACGTCTGCAACGGTCTTAGCCATCAGGTTCTCCTGGAAAAGCGCTTCATAGAAAGTACGCGGTTAGCAAAGCAGTTTGTGTGCCAGCTTGAATTCGTTCCGCTTGCATGTGTATACATGCATAAGCCCATGAAGTGGCAAGCTTCATGGGCCAGGTGGTAATTCACCAAGTTGGTGCAATAAGCTTTGAATTTTTCAAAGCATTCTGATTGGCACCATTTTAGTTCCTAAGTGTGCGCCATATTGGTGCAATCACCTATTGGTGTGGTTGAGTGCTGCTATGGGGCAATGCAGCACCCATCTCTGCTGCATGAGGCGAAAAGCCTTCATCCACCCGGAAAGGGAATGCGTTCCCAGGTGGTCGGTGTCACGCGAAGGATTTCCGCGCGGTGGTGATTGCTATCGATATGCCAGTCACTCAATACGATACGCATGCGCCCATCGGGCAGGGCATGGTCTGCGGGGCGGTGGGTATGACCGTGAATCAGCCATTGCGCCCTGGCCTGTTGCAGCCAGCTGGCTGTCATGCCGGGGTCAGCGTCGGCATAGGTGGCGCCTGACTGCTTGCGCTGCGCGCTTTCGGAGCGCGCGGACTTCCCAATTGCGCGGCGCACGGCCAGTGGCTGGCTCAGCAGCTGCTGCTGCCATGCGGCAGAGCGGCTGAGTGCCCGGAACTGCTGGTACTCCACATCATCAAGGCACAGTGCATCGCCATGGCTGAGCACCATGCGGCGCTCACCCCAGGCCAGTACCGTGGGGTCTGCCAGTCCCGTCATGCCTGTGGCCTGCAGGAAAGCATCACCCGCCAGAAAGTCACGGTTGCCCACCATGAAAAATAAGGAGCGCCTTGCGCTTGCTGTGCTTAGTGTTTGGGCACATTTGGCTTCAAAACTGTCAGCTTCCAGCAGGGCATCGTCACCCACCCAGACTTCAAAGATATCGCCCAGCAAAAAGATCGCATCGGCCTGGCTGCTGCTCAAATAGTCGCGCCAGGCCTGCACTGTGGCGGGCTCGTCTGGGTCCAGATGCAGGTCGGAAATGAATTCGACCGTGCGCCAGTGCGCAGGAGCGATGAGCTCTGGCATGGCAGGCACGGTCGAAGACATGTCCGTTGGCGGTATGGCTAGGTCCAACGGTGGCATGGGCGTGAATTACAGGGCCACAGCCTTGTCGATCACCACGGCGTCAAAAGGCACGTCGTCGTGGAAGCCGCGGCGTGTCGTGCGCACCTTCTTGATGGCGTCTACCACTTCGGTGCCCTTGACCACTTTGCCAAACACTGCATAGCCCCAGCCTTGAGGTGTGGGGGAGGTGTGGTTCAGGAAGTCGTTGTCCACCACGTTGATGAAGAATTGGGCTGTAGCGCTGTGAGGGTCGCTGGTGCGAGCCATGGCGATGCTGTACTTATCGTTCTTCAGGCCGTTCTTGCCTTCGTTTTCGATGGGGTCGTTGGTGGGCTTTTGCTTCATGTCAGCAGTGAAGCCGCCACCCTGGATCATGAAGTTCTTGATCACGCGGTGAAAGATCGTGCCGTCGTAAAAGCCGTTGTTGACGTAGTTCAGGAAGTTCTCAGTGGTCTTGGGTGCGTTCTTGGCATCCAGTTCCAGGGTGATCACGCCTTGGGTAGCTGTGTCAGCTACGTTGATGGTGACGTGCAATTCAACTTGAGGATTGCTCATGAAAAACTTTCAGTAAAAGGGCAGAAAAGCCAGCGAGCTGCTTCAGGGCAGAACGCGAGCGGAAACAATGGTGACGGGGTCCTTGGGCACATTCTGATGCATGCCCCGGTTGCCAGTGGCTACGGTGCGGATTTTGTCGATCACCGCTTGGCCTTGCACAACCTTGCCAAATACCGCATAGCCATGGCCATCTGGATTGGGCGCGTTGAGCATGTCGTTGTTCGCCACATTGATATAGAACTGGGCTGTGGCCGAGTTGGGGTTGCCAGTGCGTGCCATGGCAATGGTGTAGCGGTCGTTCTTCAGGCCGTTGCGTGCCTCCAGCGGAATGGGGTCGCGGGTGGGCTTTTGCTGCATGTCGGCCGTAAAGCCACCGCCCTGAATCATGAAGCCATCAATCACGCGATGGAACACGGTGCCGTCGTAGTGCTTGTCGTTCACGTATTGCAGAAAGTTCTCCACCGTCTTGGGAGCCTTGGTGGGAGCTAGCTCCACCACAAAATCTCCCATGCTGGTGTTGAACTGCACGCGCGGCTGCTTGGCATCCTGCGCAGCAGCAAGGCTGGTCATGCCTGCAAGCAGCAGGCCGGTGAGGGACAGGTTCAGGGTTCTGCGGGTCAGGCGCATGGTAGTGTCTGTGTGCGATCAAGGCAAGGCCAGCACATGGCTGGCCCAGTAAGAGAAAAGGCGTTACTGCGCGGCAGCGGGCTGCAGCATCTCCGTCAGCGTACTGAGTTTGAGCTTCAGCGCCCGGTTGTTGCTGTTGAGCTTGATGGAGTTGTTGTAGGACGCATGCGCCAGGCGTGCATAAATATCACCCAGGTTTTCATGCGCTACAGCGTAGTTCGGGTTGTTGCGCACAGCCATTTCCAGTGCGTCACGCGCCTTGTTGAGCTCACCATTGTTGGCGTAGATGACGGCCAGGTTGTTGTAGGGCTCAGGCAGCTCTGGGTATTCCTGAATCAGCGCCTCAAAAGTGGCTGCGGCTGCTTGCAGATCTCCTGCCTTGGATTGGGCCACGCCCTTGAGAAAGCGCATCTGGGGGTCACGGCTGTTGCTGCTCAGGTATTGATCAGCTTTGGCAATGGCTTCGGCAGTGTTGCCAGCCTTGGTCAGGGCGGAGACATCCCCATACATATCGGCCTGCGCCGAGCCAGCGAGCAAAAAACCAGACACGGCCAGCAGGCGCAGCAAGGATTGTGGGCGGAGGTAAGAAGACATGTGGGTGCTTTCCAAGGGCCAGAAGAGCCCTGCAGTGTGCTGGGCTTATACTCCGGAAGATTGTAGCTGAGGGGTATTGACGCGAAAGCGGTGCAGTACCCCTTGTTGCTTGGGCGTGTAGCCCAGCTGCTGGAGCGGGTCGCACGACGGCCGCTCTCACCCCACTTCCGTTTCTGTCACTCCATGAGTTTGCGTATCTACAACACGCTGTCGCGTGCATTGGAAGCGTTTTCGCCGCTTGAACCCGGACATGTCCGCATGTATGTCTGCGGCATGACGGTTTATGACTTGTGCCACCTGGGCCATGCTCGTTCCATGGTCGCCTTTGACGTGGTGCAACGCTGGCTGCGCGCAAGCGGCTATCGCGTCACCTATGTGCGCAACATCACGGACATTGACGACAAGATCATCAAGCGCGCCGTGGAAAACGGCGAAACCATTCGCAGCCTGACCGATCGCATGATCGATGCCTTGCACCAGGACGCCGACGCCCTGGGTATTGAGCGCCCCACCTTTGAGCCTCGTGCCACCGAATACGTGCCGCAGATGCTCAAGATGATTGGTACGCTGCAGGACAAAGGCCTGGCTTACCAGGCAGGCAATGGCGATGTGAACTTTGCTGTACGCAAGTTTCCCGGCTACGGCAAGCTCTCGGGCAAGTCGCTGGACGAGCTCAATGCCGGTGAGCGTGTGGCTGTGCAGGATGGTAAGCATGACCCGCTGGACTTTGTGCTGTGGAAATCCTCCAAGCCTGAAGAGCCTGCTGATGTGAAATGGGCCAGCCCCTTTGGCGAAGGCCGCCCCGGCTGGCACATCGAGTGCTCGGCCATGGGCTGTGAGATGCTGGGCGAGAGCTTTGACATCCACGGCGGTGGCGCTGACCTGCAGTTTCCCCACCACGAAAACGAAATCGCACAGAGCGAAGGCGCGACCGGCAAGCCGTTTGCGCAGGTGTGGATGCACAACGGCTTCATCAATGTGGACAACGAAAAGATGTCCAAGTCGCTGGGCAACTTCTTCACCATCCGTGATGTGCTCAAGGAATACGACGCGGAAACCGTGCGTTTCTTCGTGGTGCGCAGCCACTACCGCAGTCCGCTGAATTACTCCAACGTGCACCTGGACGACGCGCGTGGCGCTCTCAAGCGCCTGTACACCGCGCTGAGTCTGGTGGCCCCTGCTGAAGTGGCTATTGACTGGGCAGAACCCCATGCAGCGCGCTTCAAGGCCGCCATGGACGAAGACTTTGGCACGCCCGAAGCGGTGGCAGTGCTGTTTGACCTGGCTGGCGAAGTCAATCGCAGCAAGTCGCCCGAGTTGGCTGGCTTGCTGAAGGCACTGGGCGCTTGCCTGGGTCTGTTGCAGGATGATCCTCAGCAGTTCCTGCAGGCGGGTGCTGCCGGTGTGGATGCTGCTGCCATCGAGGCGCAGATTGCCGCACGTGCAGCTGCCAAGGCGGCCAAGAACTGGGCAGAAGCCGACCGCATCCGTAAGGAATTGCTGGAGCAGGGCATTGTGCTCAAGGATTCGCCCACTGGTACAACGTGGGAGGCAGCCCAGTAAACACTGGCTGTAAAACCTATGTCTCCCATTCCCAAAGAATTGCCTGCCCCTCCCGCGCATGCGCCTGCGTACTGGGCGGAAGCCTGCAAGCACCTGGTCAAGAAAGACCGGGTGATGCGCCGACTGATTCCGCAGTACAGTGCAGAAGCGCTGCAAACGCGCGGCGACCCCTTCATCACGCTGGCGCGTTCCATCGTGGGGCAGCAGGTGTCTGTGAAGTCTGCCTCGGCCACGTGGAAGCGCTTCAGTGCCTTGCTCACCGATCTGACGCCAGCCAATGTGCTGCTGCTGAAGGTGGATGACATGCGTGGCGCAGGCCTGTCCGCACGCAAGGTGGACTATCTGGTCGATCTGGCGCTGCACTTCACGGAAGACTGCCTGCACGTGCAGGACTGGGAGCAGATGGATGATGAAGCCATCATTGCAGAGCTCACAGCCATCCGTGGCATTGGCCGCTGGACGGCAGAGATGTTTTTGATTTTTTACCTGCTGCGGCCCAATGTTCTGCCGTTGGATGACGCAGGGCTGCTCAAGGGAATCAGCGAAAGCTACTTCTCGGGCGACCCCGTCAGTCGCAGTGATGCCCGCGAAGTGGCTGAGGCCTGGAAACCTTGGTGCACCGTGGCAACTTGGTATATTTGGCGCTCGCTCGACCCGCAGCCTGTGGCCTATTGATACATCCTCAGGCCCCTCGCGCAGGCCGGGACAAGGAGAAATAACTTGGCGAAGAAAACCTTTCTGGACTTTGAACAGCCTATTGCTGAGCTCGAAGCCAAAATCGAAGAACTGCGTTACGTGCAGACTGAAAATGCGGTGGACATCTCGGACGAGATTGATCGACTCAGCAAAAAGAGCAATCAGCTGACCAAGGACATCTACAGTGATCTGACCCCTTGGCAAATCACCAAGATTGCACGCCACCCTGAGCGTCCCTATACGCTGGACTACGTGCGTGAGTGCTTTACCGATTTTGTGGAAATGCACGGTGACCGCCACTTTGCGGATGACAAGTCCATCGTCGGAGGCCTGGCGCGCTTTAACGGCCAGCCCTGCATGGTCATCGGTCACCAGAAGGGCCGTGATACCAAGGAGCGCGCACTGCGCAACTTTGGTATGACCAAGCCCGAAGGCTATCGCAAGGCTCTGCGCCTGATGAAGACGGCCGAGAAGTTCAAGCTGCCTGTGTTCACCTTTGTGGATACGCCCGGTGCTTTCCCTGGCATTGACGCGGAAGAGCGCAGCCAGTCCGAAGCCATTGGCCGCAACATCTACGAAATGGCACAGCTGCAGACGCCCATCATCACCACCATCATTGGTGAAGGTGGCTCCGGCGGCGCGCTGGCGATTTCCGTGGCCGACCAGGTGCTGATGCTGCAGTACTCCGTCTATTCCGTGATCAGCCCTGAAGGCTGCGCTTCCATTCTGTGGAAGACGGGCGAGAAGGCTGAGCTGGCCGCGGAAGCCATGGGCATCACCGCACACCGTCTCAAGGCCCTGGGTGTGGTCGACAAGATCGTCAACGAGCCTGTGGGCGGTGCGCACCGTGACCACAAGCACATGGCCAGCCTGCTCAAGCGCGCATTGAATGATGCATGGCGCCAGCTGGCAGACCTCAAGCCCCAGGAACTGCAGGAGCGCCGCTACGAGCGCCTGCAAAGCTATGGTCGCTTCAACGACACCAAAGCCAGCTAATCACCGCTTGGCAGCTTGTGCTGTCAGCGTGTTTGACTGACACTGAAATGGCCCTGTGGGGCCATTTTTGTTGGGCCATTGTCTATTTCAATATTGATAGCTTCTAGCACTTGTTTAGCTTGGTTTTGAGATGTAAAAGTATCTGAAATGCTTATAAATCAAGCGCTACAAGCTATGAATTTTTAAAAAGAGGTCAGGGTGACGCTTTCTGTCGATCAGGCCATGCAGGCTTTTGCGCCCGCCTTGCCTGTGGCTGTGGCCTACAGCGGCGGTGCAGACTCCACGGCACTGCTACATGCATGTGCGCAGCGCTGGCCCGGGCAGGTCTATGCCATCCATGTGCACCACGGCCTGCAAGCTGCGGCGGATACTTTTGAAGCCCATTGCCGCGCTGTCTGTGCGCAGTTGCAGGTGCTGCTGGCGGTGGTGCATGTAGATGCGCGTCATGCCAAGGGGCAAAGTCCGGAAGATGCTGCACGCCAGCACCGCTATGCCGCACTGGCCGCGCATGCCAAAACCGCTTTCCACACGCCTGCCGCCAGCGTGGCACTGGCCCAGCATGCGGACGATCAGGTGGAAACCCTGCTGCTGGCCCTGTCCCGTGGTGCCGGTGTCGCAGGGCTTGCCGCCATGCCTGCGTGCTGGCGCAACGATGATCTGGACTGGCATCGCCCTTTGCTGGCTGTGCGTGCTGCCGATATCCGCGTGTGGCTGAAAGCGCGGGGTATAGACTGGGTGGAAGACCCAACCAACGCCCAGGACTGCTACACCCGCAACCGCATTCGTCTGCAGTTGCTGCCAGTGCTGGAGCAGGTGTTTCCGCAGTTTCGCGACACTTTTGCGCGCAGCAGTGCCCATGCCGCCCAGGCCAGGCAGTTGCTGCAGGAGTTGGCGCAGATGGATTTACAGGTGGTGGGCAATCCGCCGCAGATTAAGCTGCTGCAAAGCCTCAGCACAGAGCGCCAGGCCAATGTGCTGCGGCACTGGCTGTTGCAGGAGTACGGCGTCACACCATCGGCCGCGCAGCTGCAGGAATTGCAGCGCCTGATTGCAGCCTGCCGCACCCGTGGGCACCAGATTCATTGCAAGCTCGGCTACGGGTTTGCCGTAAGAAAAGGCACAGTACTCGGTTGGTACAATCCCTGAGTTTTGGTCCCAATTTTTTTGAGCACGAAAACCGGCGGCGCGCCAAAACACGCCTTGTACCAACAGCGCCGTGCCAAGCAGTTTCGTCACCTAATATCCAATGGCACTGATCGTTCATAAATACGGCGGCACTTCGATGGGCTCGACAGAGCGCATTCGCAACGTTGCCAAGCGTGTGGCCAAGTGGGCTCGGGCTGGTCACCAGATGGTGGTGGTCCCAAGCGCCATGAGTGGTGAAACCAATCGCCTGTTGGGCTTGGCCAGTGAGCTGGCGCCTAGCGCTGCAAAAACTTCGTACTACCGCGAACTGGACATGCTGGCCGCTACTGGCGAGCAAGCTTCTTCGGCACTGCTGGCAATTGCTTTGCAGGCTGAGGGTATGGAGTCCGTGAGCTACGCGGGCTGGCAAGTGCCTGTGCGCACCGACAGCAGCTACACCAAGGCGCGTATTGAATCCATTGATGACGCCCGTGTGCGCAAGGATCTGGATGCGGGTCGCGTGGTCATCATCACTGGCTTCCAGGGTATCGACCCTGAAGGCAATATCACCACGCTGGGTCGCGGTGGTTCTGACACTTCCGCTGTGGCTGTGGCTGCTGCGCTGAAGGCGGACGAATGCCTGATCTACACCGATGTGGATGGTGTCTACACCACCGACCCCCGCGTGGTGCCTGCTGCCAAGCGCCTGGGTACCGTGAGCTTCGAAGAAATGCTGGAAATGGCCAGCCTGGGCTCCAAGGTGCTGCAGATCCGCTCTGTGGAATTCGCAGGTAAATACAAAGTGCCCATGCGTGTGCTCTCCAGCTTCACGCCCTGGGACATCGACTTGGAAGAGGAAGCCAAGTCTGGCACGCTGATTACTTTTGAGGAAGACGAAAAAATGGAAAAGGCCGTCGTTTCTGGCATCGCATTCAACCGTGGTGAAGCCAAGATCTCTGTGCTCGGCGTGCCCGACACTCCCGGCATCGCTGCTGGCATCCTGGGCCCTGTGGCCGATGCCAACATCGAAGTGGACGTGATCATTCAGAACATCTCCAAGGACGGTAAGACCGACTTCTCCTTCACCGTGAATCAGGGCGACTACCAGCGTGCGCTGGACCTGCTGCGCGAGAAGGTGGCGCCTGCTCTGGGTGCGGCTGAAGTGGTGGGTAACCCCAATATCGCCAAGGTCAGCATCGTTGGCATCGGTATGCGCAGCCATGTGGGCGTGGCATCCACCATGTTCCGTGCGCTGAGCCAGGAAAACGTGAACATCCAGATGATCTCTACTTCGGAAATTAAGACGTCGGTCGTGATCGACGAGAAGTATCTGGAGCTGGCTGTGCGTGCTCTGCACACCGCATTCGGTCTGGATAAGAGCGAATAATTGCTAAAAAGCACAGCGGTTGTCCGGAACGCAGCAAAAAGCTGGTTACAATGGCGACCGCCTAGGAAACGTGACCGAGTGGCCGAAGGTGCTCCCCTGCTAAGGGAGTATGGGGTGTAGAGCCTCATCGAGGGTTCGAATCCCTCCGTTTCCGCCAAACATGCCGCAAGGCAAGCAAAAGTCCGCAAAAGCGGGCTTTTGCTTTTTTTTTGTGAGAGGCGCTTGTCGAGTTCTCTGAGGATTTCGACGATTTGGCGGCAGTTTTTGAAAAAACACTCAAAAACATGCTTACAATAGTGGCTTCAACGGAAACGTGACCGAGTGGCCGAAGGTGCTCCCCTGCTAAGGGAGTATGGGGTGTAGAGCCTCATCGAGGGTTCGAATCCCTCCGTTTCCGCCAGATCTTCTGATCTGGTTTGCTCAAAAAGAAACTTTGAGCGAGTTGATGAAAAGTTGTGCTACAATACAAGGCTTCGCTGATCGCAGCGAGCGAAACTTGAAGAAATTGATCTTCAAGGCATCTTTAACAAGATACAGCCGATAAGCGTGGGCGTTTGAAGGCGAATTGCCAAATCAAACGCTCATGAGAATAGAAGTGAAGTTCACTTCAATTCCGT
>NZ_VZOT01000011.1 GCF_008801935.1 Comamonas kerstersii | reverse complement strand
GTGATATTGTCACCAGCAGCAGCTCCCACCTGAAATACACCACCAGCAAAATCACCATTGAGCAACTTGGTGCCATTGAATTCTGAAGTCTTGGCTACACGGTCAATTTCAGCGATCAGCTGAGTCACTTCTGCCTGCATGGCCTTGCGATCATTGTCGCTATTGGTGGCGTTGGACGACTGCACGGCAAGCTCACGCATGCGTTGCAGCATATCACCCACTTTGCCCAACGCGCCTTCGGCCGTCTGCGCCAGCGAAATACCGTCATTGGCATTGCGTGCTGCCACGGCCAAGCCGCTGGATTGCGCTTTCATGCGCTCAGAAATGGCCAGGCCAGCCGCATCGTCCTTGGCGCTATTCACACGCAGGCCCGAAGACAGGCGCTGCATGGAAGTGGCCAAAGAGCTGCCAGACAGGCTCAGATTGCGCTGCGAGTTGATCGATACAACGTTGGTATTAATGGTCATTGCCATTTTTTATTCCCCTTCAAAAACCTTGAAAGCCATGGCAGCGCAGCCCGTGCAATTCAGCAGGAAAACTGCTGCGCTGCATGCATGACTTAGCGCAGCAGGCTCAGCACATTCTGTGGCAGCTGGTTGGCCTGGGCCACCATGGCGGTACCTGCCTGCTGCAAGATTTGCGAGCGGCTCAGATTGGCGGTTTCCGCGGCAAAGTCCGCATCCACAATACGGCCACGGGCTGCAGAAATGTTTTCGTTCATGATGTCGATGTTTTCAATCGACTTTTCAAAACGGGTTTGCAGCGCACCCAGATCACCTCGTGCAGTATTAACTTGGTTAATCGACTCGTCGATTTTTTTCAAGGCAACCCACGCGTCAGACTGCGTCTTCACAGAAACATCCTGAATACCTGTCAACCCAGTCGTTGCCAATGCTGTGGCAGTAATCGCCATAGTCACAGTTGCAGGAGTGGTCTCATTCGTCTTCAAAACCACGTTGGCTGTCGCCACCACCCCACCTGACAGCAAAGTGATAGTATCGCCATCATCTTCCAAAAAGGCTGTCAGCCCAGTGGATGCTGATTGCGAGTTAATTAGTGCTATCACGTCACCGGCTCGTTCTTTGGCTGAGCTGGCTTCACCAACTGTTTTTTCAACACCGTTATAAGTTAAGGTACCTGCTTTGAGGTTTGTACCAAAGTCAGCCACTTTCATCTCTGCAGTGGCATATGCAATAGTCGACAACTTATTAGCACTGACATTAGTCAATGCACCCACTGTGATATTGTCACCAGCAGCAGCTCCCACCTGAAATACACCACCAGCAAAATCACCATTGAGCAACTTGGTGCCATTGAATTCTGAAGTCTTGGCTACACGGTCAATTTCAGCGATCAGCTGAGTCACTTCTGCCTGCATGGCCTTGCGATCATTGTCGCTATTGGTGGCGTTGGACGACTGCACGGCAAGCTCACGCATGCGTTGCAGCATATCACCCACTTTGCCCAACGCACCTTCGGCCGTCTGCGCCAGCGAAATACCGTCATTGGCATTGCGTGCTGCCACGGCCAAGCCGCTGGATTGCGCTTTCATGCGCTCAGAAATAGCCAAACCTGCCGCATCGTCCTTGGCGCTGTTCACACGCAGGCCGGAAGACAGGCGCTGCATGGAAGTGGCCAGGGAGTTACCCGACAGGCTTAAGTTACGTTGCGAGTTGATCGATACAACGTTGGTGTTAATGGTCATTGCCATTTTTTATTTCCCCTTCAAAAAAACCGAGATGAAGGTGCGCTGTCTCTGTGACAAACCATGGCAACTGCCATGGTGCTGTGCAAGCACGCGAGATTCACGCACTTCATATTTAAGAGCAGCTAGCGTTTGATTGATAAGGATTTACAGATCATTTCTTATTGAAATTCTTATCCAATCAGCGCTAGCCGCTCTCTTTGTTATTGCAGCAGGCTCAGCACACCCTGTGGCAGCTGGTTGGCCTGGGCGACCATCGCCGTGCCTGCCTGTTGCAGAATTTGCGTGCGGCTCAGGCTGGCGGTTTCTGCTGCAAAGTCAGCATCCACAATGCGGCCACGGGCTGCAGAGATGTTTTCATTCATGATGTCGATGTTCTCAATCGACTTTTCAAAGCGGGTTTGCAGGGCGCCCAGGTCAGCACGTGCTGTATTGATTTGGTTAATGGCAGAGTCAATCGACTTCAGAGCCTTCCAAGCGTCTGCTTGGGTGTTAACACTCAAATCGCTGATGCCAACGTCAGGCGTTGTCGCCTGCGATGCAAATTTCAAGTCTGTTGCAGTAATGCCAAATGCTGTTTTCAGTGTGGCGACTGCATAGTCCGTACCACCCGCATCCTTGCCGGAGAACATAATGTCCTCATTCTTGCTCGACAAAATGTCAATTGATTTCTTATCTTCACTTAAAAAAGCAGCCACGCCTGTATCTGCAGTCTTAGCGTTGATTGCGGCCACGAGCTGACCCAAGCGCTCTTCGCCAGATGCTGCTTCTCCCAGAGAACCCAAACTGGTACTTCCAATCTTCAATTCACCTGTTGCGCCTTTTGTTGTGATGTCAGCAGCGTTTACTGTCAACTTACCTGCTGCATAGCTCACAGACGACAACTTTGCTGCCGTCGAATCCACCAAGCCACCCACAGTAATGTTGTCACCCGCCGCAGAACCCACCTGGAATACAGCACCCGCAAATGTGCCGTTGAGCAGCTTGGTGCCGTTAAATTCCGATGTCTTGGCCACACGGTCAATTTCGGAAATCAGCTGAGAGACTTCTGCCTGCAGTGCTTCACGGTCGGTCTTGCTGTTGGTGGCGTTGGACGCCTGCGCAGCCAGTTCACGCATGCGCTGCAGCATGTCGCCTACCTTGCCCAGTGCGCCTTCAGCGGTCTGAGCCAGCGAGATACCGTCGTTGGCATTGCGTGCCGCCACGGCCAGGCCGCGCGACTGGGCATTCATGCGTTCAGCAATAGCCAGACCGGCTGCATCATCCTTGGCGCTGTTCACGCGCAGGCCCGAAGACAGGCGCTGCATGGCGGTACCCAGCTGGCTGCCAGACAGGCTCAGATTGCGCTGTGCATTGATGGAAACAACGTTGGTGTTGATGGTCATGGCCATGATGTGGTGTCCTTACTTGCTGGGTACGCTGAAAGTTTGTTTGCAATGCCAGATCTTTGTGGTGAGCTGCCTGCGCCGTCTTTGCGGCATTGAAGTGCGGCTCCTGATCTGTACACCCATTACTTCGGCCACGCATGCCACTTCTTTAGAAGAAATTTCACGATTTCTTACAGGTCACCCAGGCTCAACACTCCTAGCTGACTTAAGTCTTTGAATCCAAAGAAAAAGCCCTGCAGGGCGGGGCTTGGGTGGTGGCATGGCAGCAAGACAAGCGCCTGCCTGATACCTCAGCGCAGCAGGCTCAGCACTTGCTGCGGCAGCTGGTTGGACTGCGCCACCATGGCGGTGCCAGCCTGCTGCAGGATCTGGGTGCGGCTCAGGCTGGCCGTTTCAGCAACGGCAAGAAGTACACCTCTTAAGGGCGCTACATGACAAACGGCATGCCATGCCTGCGGAAACCGCAAGAAAGATGGTTTTTGCGCCTTTATTCAGCGCAATAGAAAGCAAGCAACCATAGAAGAATTACCCCATCGCTAGCGTTGCCTGTCGCACATCCATGCCCATGGTCTATGTGAGCGATCCAAGCAACTCGCTTTTTCTGAAGGAAGCAAAGCAATGGCCGCAACTATCAATACGAATATCGCCTCCATCAACGCCCAGCGAAACCTGGCGTTGTCGGGGCAGTCTTTGAACACCACCATGCAGCGCCTGTCTTCGGGCCTGCGCGTCAACAGCGCCAAGGACGATGCAGCCGGTCTGGCCATCGCAGAGCGCATGAACACCCAGGTCACGGGCCTGACCGTGGCAGCACGCAATGCCAATGACGGCATCTCGCTGGCACAGACCGCTGAAGGCGCCCTGGGCAAGGTAGGCGATATGCTGCAGCGCATGCGTGAACTGGCTGCGCAGGCGTCCAACGCCACCAATAGCGCATCGGACCGCAAGGCACTGCAGGCAGAAGTGAGCCAGCTGGCTGCAGAAATTGACCGTGTAGCCAAGCAGACCAATTTCAACGGACAGAAGATTCTGGATGGCTCGTTTGCGGGCGCGGTGTTCCAGGTGGGTGCCAACTCTGGCGATAACGTGACGCTGGGTGCACTGGTTGATACACGCTCTTCGAAGGTGTCCAACATCTCGTACGGAACCAAAAAAGAAACACCCATTTCGACCGAAGACTCCAGCACCAATGGCACCTTGAAGGACTATGCATCCCCTCTAGACAGCACTAACCTAACCATCACGGTTTCCAGCAACGATGGCAACACCCAAATCACAGAAGTCACATTGCCTGACCTGCCTGCAGCCACATCCCGCCAAGAAAGATTGGGTCAAGTGGTTGAAGCCATCAACAACAAGTCTGCAGACACTGGAGTTACCGCTTATTTGACAAAAATTGATGGCACTGAAGACTACACTGTGACAATTATGTCGTCACGCATTGATGCAGATGGACTGCCTGCAACTATCAAATTTGGCTCAGGATTCACCACAGAAACCACTGGCATCAGCACTGATTTAAATATTACTGATACTGATGGCATCAAAAATGAACAAGGCATCGATGATATTGATGTCACCACCCAAGAAGGCGCCTGGATTGCCCTGAAGAAGATTGACAGCGCCATTGACCAGATCAACGGTGCACGCGCCACTTTGGGCGCCATGCAGACCCGTTTTGAAAACGCCGTGAACAATATCGACATTCAGGTGGAAAACTTGTCTGCCGCACGCGGCCGTATTGTGGATGCGGACTTTGCCGTGGAAACTGCCAACCTGAGCCGCACCCAGATCCTGCAGCAGGCAGGCACGGCCATGGTGGCGCAGGCCAACCAGATTCCACAGAATGTGCTGCAGCTGCTGCAAGGCTAAGCACGCACCGACCTGAGTTTGCCCTTCAGAATCTGCCACCAGCTGCCGATAAGGTGTCTGGTGGCTTTTTTCATGGCGGCTGCACAGGTGCTTGCGGTACAGCAAGCCTGCTCGTAAGCCCGAAACAAGGCGGTTTTTCTTGCGCCATTTCTGGGCTTGCCCGGTTCTGGCTCTGACACAATTTCCTCATGCTTGTCCTAATTGGTTACATCATCGCCTTCGGTTGCGTCTTTGGCGTGTATGCCCTGCACGGCGGGAACATGGCTGTGCTTGCCAAGGCCCTGCCGTTTGAGCTGGCCACCATTGGCGGCGCGGCGATCGGTGCGTTCATCGTGAGCAACCAGCCCAAGGTGCTCAAGGCCACCATGGCGGCCATTCCTGCGGCCATCAAGGGTTCCAAATACACCAAGGCGCGCTTCATGAGCCTGCTGGCCCTGCTGTACGACCTGCTGCAAAAAGCCCGCAAGGAAGGGCTGATGGCCATTGAAATGGATGTGGAAGAACCGCAGAACTCCGAAATCTTCCAGAAGTACCCCGATCTGCTGGCCGACCAGCATGTGGTGGAGTTCATGACTGACTATCTGCGCATGATGGTCTCGGGCAATCTGAACTCGCACGAGATCGAGTCTTTGATGGACAACGAAATTGAAGCCCACCACGGCGAAGGTCACCGCGTGGTGGTGGCACTGCAGCGCCTGGCTGGCGCACTGCCTGCCTTCGGTATTGTGGCCGCCGTGCTGGGTGTGGTGAACACCATGGGCTCGGTGGGGCAGCCGCCTTCGGTGCTGGGCGGCATGATTGCCTCGGCGCTGGTCGGTACCTTTCTGGGCATCTTGCTGGCCTATGCGCTGGTGGAGCCGCTGGCTGGCCTGATTGAGCAGCGCCACCAGGACGGCGCCAAGGAATTTGAATGCATCAAGTGCACCCTGATTGCCAGCATGCAGGGCTATAACCCGCCCACCGCCATTGAATTTGGCCGCAAGGTGCTGTTCTCGACCGAGCGCCCAGGCTTCCTGGAGCTGGAAGAGCACGTCAAGAGGAAATAAGCCATGCCGCCCCCAACCCCACCCGGTGGCGCAGCCGCAGGTGCAGCCAGTGAAAAGAAGCTGCAGCCCATCATCATCAAGCGTGCCAAGAAAGGTGCCCATGGTCACCATGGCGGCGCGTGGAAGATTGCCTATGCCGACTTCATGACGGCGATGATGGCGTTCTTTCTGCTGATGTGGCTGCTGGGCTCCAGCTCCAAGGGCGACCTGCAGGGTATTGCCGCCTACTTCAACTCGCCGCTGAAGGTGGCCATGACCGGGGGCGATGGCTCGGGCAACAGCTCCAACATCATTCCCGGCGGTGGCTCGGATCTGGCCAAGATTTACGGCCAGGTCAAGAGCGCAGACGCCGAGCAGAGCGAAACCAACCGCCAGAATATGCGCGAGCAGCGCGCCAGGCAGGATGCGCAGCGCATCAAGGCCTTGCGCGCCAAGATTGACGCCATGGTGGCCAGCAACAGCACGCTGAACGAGTACAAGTCGCAAATCCGCATGGATGTGACGGCTGACGGGCTGCAGATCCAGATCGTGGATGAGCAGAACCGCCCCATGTTCGACATTGGCAGTGCGATGGTGAAGCCGTACATGCGTGACATCCTGCGTGAAATTGGCGCGGCGCTGGGTGGCGTGGAAAACCGCATCAGCCTGGCTGGCCACACGGACGCTGCGCCCTATGGCACAGGCGAGCGGGGCTACAGCAACTGGGAACTGTCAGCAGACCGTGCCAACGCCTCGCGCCGCGAGCTGGTGGCAGCGGGCATGCCCAACGACAAGCTCGCCCGCGTGGTGGGGCTGGCCGATACCGATTTGCTCATTGCCGAAGATCCCCGTGCGCCGCAGAACCGGCGCATCACGATCACGGTGCTGACACAGGAAGCCGAAGAGCGCTTGCTCGGCAAGCGAGCCCCCTCTTCCCAACAGGAGCACAAATTGCCAACGGAAACACTGGAAAACCCCCTTCCAGCATCACAAACTCCGTGACAATTTGTGAATTAGGACAGCGTTGGTGTTATACATCGACGTCATTCAGAGAATTAGTTTGACCGAAAGGGTCCCCCGTGGCTAACAATGCCCTTCGTTTTTTAATCGTTGACGATTTCTCCACCATGCGCCGCATCGTGCGCAACTTGTTGAAGGAAAGCGGTTTCACTGAAGCGGATGAAGCCGAAGACGGCGTTGCCGCCCTGCACAAGCTGCGCAACAGCAAGTTCGACTTTGTGGTGACAGACATCAACATGCCGAACATGAACGGCTTTCAGCTGCTCACCGAGATCAAGAGCGACGACAAGCTCAAGCACCTGCCCGTGCTGATGGTGACCGCGGAAGCGCGCAAGGAAGACATCGTGGCTGCCGCTCAGGGCGGCGCTGCGGGCTATATCGTCAAGCCCTTTACCAAGGCTACCCTGGAGGAAAAGGTCAACCTGATCTTGAAGAAGGTTGGCTTGAGTTAATCCCATGGACCAAGCAACGCCTCAGAGCACTGCATCCACCCAGGGCATTGGCCAGGGTGATGTGCACAACAAAATCGGCTTGCTCACCCGGCAGCTGCATGACGCCCTGCGCGAGCTGGGCTATGCAGACCGTCTGCGTGATGCCACCGAAGAGTTGCCAGATGCGCAGAACCGACTCTCTTATATTGCGCGCTTGACTGGTGAAGCTGCTGAGAAAGTTTTGACCCTGGTCGATGATGCCAAGGGCCGGCAGACCGACATCGTGGCGCAGACCAAGAAGATGCGCCAGGCGATGATTGCCGACCCGGTCGCAGCCGTGGCCAAGGGCCACATCATGAATTACCTGGAAGACATGGAAAAGTCCACGGAGATCGTGGACAACCAGCTGACAGAAATCATGATGGCCCAGGACTTTCACGATCTGACGGGCCAGGTCATCGCCAAGGTCGTGCATCTGGCCTCCAACCTGGAGCAGCAACTGGTGGAGCTGCTGCTGCTGACCGCACCACAGCTTGCGCAAGGTGAGGTGCAGCTGGACCAGGGCGAAGTCAGCGCTGCGGCAGCCATGGCCACCGGCTCTGCCGTGCAGACGGAGCAAGTGGACGACCTGTGGGCTGCGGCTCTGGCCGAGTCCGGCAGTGCACCTGCTGCGGCCCCTGCCGAAGAAAGCAAGCCTGCTGCGCCAGCACACCCCAAGCTGTCCGGCCCCGTGGTCGACCCCAATGCGCAGGATGTGGTGACTTCGCAGTCGCAGGTGGACGAGCTGCTCGCCAGCCTGGGCTTTTAAGCGCCACTCACAAAAAAGAGAGCTGGCAGCGCTTGATTTTTAAGCATTTCAGACTGATTTCTATCTGAAAGCCTTGAAAACAGAGCGCAAGCAGCTCTCTTTTTGAAAGCATTCCAAGCCTGTCTAACAGATTGCGGCAGCCGCAGCCGCAGCTCTGGGACCTGATAAGCGCCCCCTGTTGCGCGCTTTTCCAGCTTTAGCAATTCCGTGGCTTGCGGACAATGGCATGAGATCAGTCCCTCATGCCGCCATGGAATCGAGCCAAGAAAAATCCCTACCAGCTTCCGAAAGAAAGCTGCAGAAAACCCGCAAGGACGGGCAGACGTCGCGCTCGCGCGACCTCGGCCACCTGGCGGTGCTGGGTGGTGGCTCGCTGATGGTGATTCTGGGGGGGCCCACCTTCATGCAGTACCTGCGCATTGCGACCAGCAATCAGCTGGCGTTTGATGCCAGCACCGTGCTCTCGCCCCTGTCCATGCAGGAGCGCCTGGTCGACATGGCCATCGTGGGCGTGATGGGCTGCGTGATTTTTGCGCTGGCCATCAACACCATCTCCATCATCACCACCTTGCTGTCGGGCGGCTGGATCTACAGCCTCAAGCCCATCATGCCGCAGTTCAACCGGATCAACCCGATCTCTGGCCTGGGCAATGTGTTCTCCAAACAGCAGATGGTGACCGCACTCAAGAACGTGGCGCTGATGCTGATTCTGGCCGCCGTGGGCTGGTTTCATATCCAGTCCGGCATGCTGCACCTGTCCACCCTGCCTGCACTGGGCGGCCCTGCTGCGCTGGCTGACATGGGCAACTGGATTGTCCAGGGCATGATCATGCTGCTGATCGTGGTCTTTGCCACCGCCTTGATTGATGTGCCGCTGCAGCGCTTTCTGTTCCTGCAGCGCCTGCGCATGAGCCACCAGGAAGTCAAGCAGGAACACAAGGAATCCGAAGGCAGCCCTGAGCTCAAGGGCAAGCTTCGCCAGAAGCAGCGCGAGATTGCCCAGCGCGCCAGCATTACTGCCGTGCCCAAGGCGGACTTTGTGGTCACCAACCCTACGCACTACGCCGTGGCCCTGCGCTATGACGATGCCACCATGGCAGCCCCTCAGGTGGTGGCCATGGGCGCTGACCTGATTGCGCTGAAGATTCGTGAAGTGGCCAAGGCCCACCAGATTCCGGTGCTGGAGTCTCCCATGCTGGCGCGTGCCCTGTACGCCCATGCCGAGATTGACCAGCCCATTCCATCCACGCTGTATACCGCTGTGGCTCAGGTCCTGGCCTATGTCTATCGCCTCAAGGCAGCCATCAGCGGCCAGGGCCCTGCACCGGGCGAGCTGGTGCAGCCCCATGTCCCCCCGGAGCTGGACCCCCACTCCAAGCGCGCGGCTGGCACCAAGTGATTACGTGAAAGAAAGCACTGCACCATGAGCACTGCACTCCTGAAGAACCTCCAAAACTGGAACTCCAAGCACGGCATGGGGATCCAGAATCTGGCTGCGCCCATGCTGGTCATTGCCATCCTGGCCCTGATGGTGCTGCCCATGCCACCATGGCTGCTGGACACCTTCTTCACGCTGAACATCGCCACCGCGCTGATGGTGATGATGATTGCCGCCTACATGGTCAAGCCGCTGGACTTTGCGGCTTTCCCCTCGGTGCTGCTGCTCACCACCCTGATGCGCCTGTCGCTGAACGTGGCCTCCACCCGCGTGGTGCTGCTGGAAGGCCACACCGGCCCCGGCGCAGCTGGTCAGGTGATTGAGTCCTTTGGCCACTTTCTGATTGGCGGCAACTTTGCCGTGGGTCTGATCGTGTTTGCCATTCTGGTGGTGATCAACTTTGTGGTGATTACAAAGGGTGCAGAGCGTATTGCCGAAGTGTCGGCCCGCTTTACCCTGGACGCCATGCCCGGCAAGCAGATGGCCGTGGACGCCGATCTGAACGCCGGCCTGATTGATGAAGCAGAAGCCAAGCGCCGCCGCGCAGAAGTGCAGGAAGAGGCGAACTTCTTCGGCTCCATGGACGGTGCCTCCAAGTTTGTGCGTGGCGACGCCATGGCCGGTATCTTGATTCTGATCATCACCATCGTGGGCGGTTTCATCATCGGCATGGCACAGCACGGCATGAGCGCTGGCGATGCGGCCAACAGCTACATTCTGCTGTCCGTGGGTGATGCGCTGGTGGCACAGATTCCTGCGCTGCTGATCTCGGTGGCATCGGCCATGGTGATCTCGCGCGTGGGCAAGGACAACGACACCGGCAAGCAGATTGCCAACCAGATGCTCAGCTCGCCCCGCGCGCTGGCCATTACCTCGGCCATTCTGATCATGCTGGGCCTGATCCCCAACATGCCCCACACCGTCTTCCTGACCATAGGTGCCCTGTTTGGCTATGGCGCGTGGACGGTCTACCGCAAGGGCCAGAAGAAGGAAATGGCCGCCAAGGCGGGCAACGGCAGCGAAGCGCCTGCTGCCAACCCCGGCGCCCTGCCTGCCCCACAGCAGGACTCTGAAGCCACCTGGGATGACCTGCAGCCCGTGGACCTGCTGGGCCTGGAGCTGGGCTACCGCCTGATCGCACTGGTGGACAAGAAGCGCCAGGGCGACCTGCTGACCCGCATCAAGGGCGTGCGCCGCAAGTTTGCACAGGAAGTGGGCTTTCTGCCGCCTGCCGTGCACGTGCGTGACAACCTCGAACTCAAGCCCAGCGCCTACCGCATCACCCTGCGTGGCGTGATGGTGGGCGAAGGCGAAGCCTTCCCCGGCATGTACCTGGCCATCAACCCCGGTGGCATCACCACGCCGCTGATTGGCACGCCCACCACCGACCCTGCGTTCGGCCTGCCTGCCCACTGGATCGATGAACGCCAGAAGGAAGCGGCACAAATGGCCGGTTTTACGGTCGTTGATTCGGAAACTGTGATGGCGACACATTTGTCACACTTGATGCAAATGCACGCTGCCAAGCTGCTCAGCCGTAATGAGGTACAGCAGCTGGTGGATCACGTGGCCAAGTCCGCTCCGAAGTTGATTGAAGAAGTGATTCCCAAGATGGTGTCCATCACCGTGTTCCAGAAAGTCCTGCAGCTGCTGCTGGAGGATGCTGTGCACATCCGTGACATCCGCACCATCATCGAAACCCTGGCTGAAAACGCCGCTTCAACACAAGACCCTGCGGAACTGGCCCGTCGTGTACGTATTGCGCTGGCTCCTGCCATCGTGCAGCAGATCTACGGTCCCACCCGTGAGCTCAATGTGATTGCCATCGAGCCCGGTCTGGAACGTCTGCTGATGCAAGCGCTCTCGAATCCTCAGGCTCCTTCGCTGGACCCTGGCGTCGCCGATGTGCTGACCCAGCGTGCCGCCGAAGTGGCCAACAAGCAGGAAGAGCTGGGCATGCCCGCCTGCCTGCTGGTACCCGACGCCATTCGTAACCCTATTGCGCGCTTGGTGCGCCGTGCTGCTCCGCGCCTGCAGGTGCTGGCACACAGCGAGATCCCTGAGACCCACACCATCCGCATCGGCCCCATTCTTAAAGGTGCAAACGCATGAACATCCAACGCTTCATAGCCCCAACTTCTCGTGAGGCCCTGGACAAGGCGCGTGCCGTTTTTGGTGAGAACACCCTGATCCTGTCCAACCGCCCCACCGCCCATGGTGTGGAAGTCATGGCGACTTCGGAGGACGTGCTGGACCAGGGCTCGACCACCAGCCCTGGTCTGCGCGCAGCCATTCAGGCACGCGAGGCGGATGAGACCCGTGCCCCCAAGCCAAGCACCAAGCCGCCCATGCCGCTGGATACGCTGCTCAAGCAAAGCAGCCCTGCTCCCAAGGCCAACCCTCGCCAGACGGTTGCGGAAGACACCGAACAGCTGGCCATGAGCACGCTGTCCTTCCAGAACTATGTGCGCGAGCGCATGCTGCGCCGTCGCAATGAAGAGCTGAGCGGGGAGCTGTCTCCTGAATCCCTGCCCACGTTTGCGCGCAAGAAGCAGGCCATGGCTGCACGCGAGCATGCCCCCATGTCCAGCAGCCCTGCCGTGGTCAAGCACAACCCCCTGCGCGGCCTGGCCGTAGATCTGACTGCGGAAATGGCTCCCAAGGCCAGCGCACCCGCCGTGGCTGCACCTGCGCTGATGAACGAGCTGCAATCCGTCAAGGACCTGATTGAAGAACGCTTCAACACCCTGACCTGGATGAACCAGACCCGCGCCAACCCGCTGCTCAGCAACATGATGCTCAAGCTGCTGCGCGCCGGTTACTCGCCCATGCTGTCGCGCGCCATCATGGAGCATCTGCCCCAGGAAACTGGCCCGGCGGACGCCATGAAATGGCTGGTGCAGGTGCTGGAGCGCAATCTGCGCACCGACAGCGCAGAAGCCCCCATCTGGGAGCAAGGCGGCGTCTTCGCGCTGGTGGGCTCCACTGGCGTGGGAAAGACCACCACGGCGGCCAAGCTGGCCGCCCTGTGCGCTGCCAAGCACGGTTCCAACAGCGTAGGCCTGATCACGCTGGATACCTACCGCGTGGGCGGCCATGACCAGCTGCGCGCCTATGGCCGCATGCTCGGCGTGGTGGCCCACCTGGCGCATGACAAGGCTGCGCTGCAGGACCTGCTGGGCCTGCTGGCTGGCAAGAAGATGGTCATCATCGACACCACCGGCGTGGCCCCCCGCGACCCTCGCAAGGACGACATTCTGGAAGTGCTGAACCTGCCCGGCATCCAGCACCTGCTGGTGGCCAATGCCGGTGCACACGGTGACACGCTGGACGAAGCACTGGCCGCCTTCAAGCGCGTAGGCTGCAAGCAAGCCATCCTCTCCAAGGTGGATGAGGCCGTGAAGCTGGCCCCTGCACTGGATGCACTGATCCGCCACCAGCTGGTGCTGCGCGGCATCACCAACGGCCAGCGCGTGCCCGAAGACCTGACACGCGCACAGGCCAGCGACCTGGTGGCCACCTCCATGCGTGCGCACACCAAGTCGGCCTTCGACCCTTCGACGCTGGACATGGAGTTCTACTTCACCGACTCTGCGCTGGCTCGTTCTGCACACGGAGCACTGCATGCTTGAACGCGTTTGGCACCAAGGTACAGGCTTACACTGGCAAGGCGCGCAGTCGTCGCTGCGTGTGCTGCCCGTGGTGCCATCCGGCGACGCCGCAGACGCCGCCGCGCTGTGGATGGCCTGCGCCCACCTGCAGCAGCAGGGCTACCCTGTGGTGGTGCTGGACGGCACCGAGCGTGAAACACCGGCCAGCCCCGGCCTGCAGGACATGCTGCAGCCCCGCCAGGGCTATGCCTTCACCACACTGGCTGCTGACCTGAGCAACCCCGCCAGTGTGGCCACCCTGCCTGCTGCATGCGGGCTGGTACAGCTGCAGCACAAGGCAGCCACCACAGGTGAGCGCCCCATGGATCTGCTCTACCGCTATGTGCGCAACTTTGCGCTGGTAGTGCTGTGGGCACCAGCGCCGCTGCTCGCAGGCATGCTGCACGGCAGCACCCGCTCTGCCATACAGCTGGTTCCCTCGCAGTCACGCAATGTGGTGAGCAGCTACCGCGCACTCAAACAACTGTTCATGGACACGGGCCACATGCCCCGCCTGGTGGCACTGCGTCCTGCAGACTACGGGCTGGACACTGTGCTCAAATCCGTCTCGCAATGCGCCATGCGCCATCTGCATGCAGAGCCGCTGTGCGAGCAGTTTGACCCGCTGGACAGCCGCCAGCTGCAGCGCTGGGCGCTGCGCTGCCTGGAGCATTCAGAACCCGTGCAGGCCCCGCAAGACATGGCAATCGCCGGGGCTGCGCCCTCTTCTTCGTCCGCCGTGTGGAGTCACTGAGTTCATGTACACCGCCCATGGCCACCTGGATCGCGATGCGCTGATTCGCCAGCATGCCCCGCTGGTGCGCCGCATTGCGCAACACATGATCGCCAAGCTGCCCCCGAACGTGGAGCTGGATGACCTCATCCAGGTGGGCATGATCGGCCTGGCTGACGCGCTCTCGCGCTATGAATCCAGCCAGGGCGTGCAGTTTGAAACCTTTGCCAGCCAGCGCATCCGCGGTGCCATGCTGGACGAGCTGCGCGACAACGACTGGATGAGCCGCAGCTCCCGCAAGGGCCAGAAAGACATTGAACGCGCCATCCACAAGCTGGAGCAGGAGCTGGGCCGCGCGCCCAAGGAATCGGAAATTGCCGAATCCATGGACATGCCGCTGGACGAGTACCAGTCTCTGCTGGGCAAGGTGCGCGGCGCCCAGCTGATCTACCTGGAAGACATTTCACCCAGCGACGATGAAGGCGAAAGCTTTCTGGACCGCTTTGTGGCCGACACCGATGCCGACCCGTTCGCCATCCTGCGCGATGTGCGCCTGCGTGAGGCTCTGGTGGCCGCCATCGAACACCTGCCCGAGCGCGAGCAGTACGTCATGGCCATGTACTACGAGCACGAGATGAACCTCAAGGAAATCGCCGCCGTGCTCAATGTGACGGAATCGCGCGTGTGCCAGCTGCACAGCCAGGCCATTGCCCGCCTGCGCACCAAGATGCGGGCGCACTGAAGCAGTTAAAGCCGTCATCGCTCCCAAAACAAAAGCGCCACACGGGCGCTTTTTTGTTTTTTGATAGCTGCTGGCGCTTGATTTACAAGGAATTCACAGCGATATATATGTGAAAGCCTTACTTGATAAGCGCAAGCCGCTATAGAAACCAGTTAACCACTGATGTGATACATGCGCGCCACAGAGGCTGCAGCGCCGGGCTTGCTGCTGCCGCCGTAGGTGAAGTTCATGGACTGCTCGGGCAGCAGCGTGGCCAGCTGCTGGGACGTCATGGCCGTCATCTTGGCCATATGGCCACGCATTTGCGTCATGCGCTGTGACAGGGCCTGCATGCGTGCCACGTTCTGTTCGGTGAACTGCTCCTGGCCAAAGCGTGGGGCCAGGCCTGCAAAGGCTTCCATGCCCTGGCGCAGCTGCGTGACGGCCTGTTCCGTCAGTTCGGGCTGGTTTTTCTGAATGCAGGCATTGACCAGGTCGATCATGCCTTCGATTTGGTCCAGAGCTTCGCTAAGTTGCATGGCTGATGGTGCGTTGGAGCGGTAAAAACGGAATCTGGGCGCTGATCACCAGTATGGCCGAAGGTCGGAAGGCCAGTACCGGCGCACAGCGCCCAGTCACAAGAGCATCAGATGCGTGCGCCGCCCAGCAGGGCAGAGGCATCAATCAGCAGCGTGTCGGCGATCACGCCTGCGTTGACTTTGAAAGTGCCATTGGCAATGGCTTCGCGAATGGCGTTGACCTTGGCCATGTCGATGTCCGAAGAAGACTTGGCGTTCTGATCCAGCGTGCGCACGGAACTGGAGACCGTGACAGGCACGCCAGCCGCATTGCTGCGTGCCTGGTGCACCACCTCGCTGGCAGTGCCACTCTTGCTTTGCTGGGTTTGCTGAGTAGCTTGCTGTTGCAGCTTGGCTGCCAGCATTTCTACGTTGGTGTTTTGTCCGACCTTCATGTGTTTACTCCAATTTCCCGCTCCCGGGCTCTGTAGCCTAGCTATCGGCCTTTGTAACGAGAACTTTAGGATTTTCTTTCAAAAGCACTTGTTTCACTGTGCAACCAGCACTTCACCCTGCGCATTGACGGTGCCAATCACCGTGCGGCCATTGTCCATACGCACACGCACGCTCTCACCCACGGAGCCGCCCTGCAGGGCCTTGCCCGAGGAAGTCACCTGAAAACCTGCGCCCTGCACCAGCACCTTGACGCCAGCACCCGCCTTGAACAGCTCAGGCGCCTTGACCATGGTCTGACGCAGTGCCATGCCTGCGGTGAGGTTGCGCACGGCGGTCTTGCCCACCCAGTCATCCGGCAGCGCAATGATGGCATGAGGCGATTCGGCCCAGTCCACCTCGCTTTGCATGGCGTGGTCCATGGTGAGCGGCTCGCCCATGTTCACATTTTGCGTCAGCACCCAGGCGGGGCCAAAGGCCTTCACCGTCACGGGCACGAACACGTTCCAGGGCCTGTCGCCTTCCACGCAGCGCACGCCAATGCGGGTGCGCCCCCACAGCTTGCTGCCACTGGGCAGATAGGGCTCCATGCGCAGACAGGGAGCCAGATTCAGACGCGGGTCCAGCTTGCCGACCTGCACCTCCATGCGCAAAGGCATGGTCTGCTGCATCTCGCTTTGCGCCAGCGCGTTGTGCACCCACTGGTCGCTGAGGTCCGTCAGGCTTTCCTGCGCAGCTGCCACGCCACTGGCTGCCAGCAATGCAGCCACAGAGCAACGCAGCGCAGCGCGTGCCGTTTGAGCAGACAGTGAAAAGGCATTTTTTCGCATAGCAGGCACTGTAGAGCCCTCCCGGTTTTTTGAACCGCCGAAATGCACAGGCATCCACGCTTTCTTTCCACTTTAGAAAAAACGCGTGCTTTTCATAATCGCTGCACGCACCAAAGTCCCATCCCGGAACGGTGGTGCATGGTCTTTCTGTTTTATCGACTGCAAGGAATCACATGCTCAACAAAATGACCGGCGGCTTGAATTTCCACAGCGACGCTCTGCTGTTGCGCGCAGAACGCCAACGTGTGATTTCCAGCAATATCGCCAACGCAGACACACCAGGCTATGTGGCCCGTGACTTCAATTTCGCCAAGACGCTCAAGGCAGCGCAGGGCGAAAACGGCACCGTGCGCAAGGCCCTGCAGGCTGCCAGCACCAGCCACCCCGAGCACATGCCACTGCCCACCGAAAAATTTGGCACAGACGGCAAGGGCCCGCTGGCCTATGCCCTGTCCTCCCAGCCCAGCCTGGACAACAACACCGTGGATCTGGACCGTGAGCGCGCCAACTTTGTGGACAACGCCGTGCGCTATGAAGCCACGCTGCGTTTCCTCAACGGGCATTCCAAGACCATGCTCAGCGCCATCACCGGCCAATAAGCACTGACGAACAAGGAGTTCCGCCATGTCCATGTTTTCCATTTTCAGCGTCTCTGGCAGTGCCATCAGCGCGCAATCGCAGCGCCTGAACGTGGTGGCCTCCAACCTGGCCAACGTCGACGCCGTTGCAGGCCCTGATGGTGAGTCCTACAAGGCCCGCCAGGTCGTTTTCCAGACTGCGCCCATGGGCCCCGAAGGCTCTGCCGGCGTGAAGGTCAAGGACATCACCGAAGACAACACCCCCGGCCGCCGCGTGCACAACCCTGAGCACCCGCTGGCCGATGAACAAGGCTATGTGACCCACTCCAACGTCAATGCCGTGGAGGAGATGGTCAACATGATTTCGGCTTCCCGTTCCTACCAGAACAACGTGGAAGTCATGAACACGGCCAAATCGCTGCTGCTCAAGACGCTGCAGCTGGGCCAGTAAAGCTGCACGGAAAGTAGGCCAACATGATTTCTGGCGTCAACAACACCAGCGCCGCGCTGAACCAGAGCGCCAAGTCCTCGGGCACCGATGCCCAGTCCATGCAGGATCAGTTTCTGACCCTGCTGGTGGCCCAGCTGCAGAACCAGGACCCCACCAACCCCATGGACAACGCGCAGCTGACCTCGCAGATGGCGCAAATCAGCACCGTCAGCGGCATCGAAAAGCTCAACAGCACCGTGGAAAGCGTGACCAGCCAGTTCGCCTCCATGCAGATGCTGCAGGGTGTGTCCATGATCGGCCACACCGTGCTTTCCGCCGGCAACCACCTGGGCCTGGCCGCCAAGGAAGCCGAGGACGGCACCAAGCACCTGACCGGCACGGCGGCCTTCGACCTGGATGCCTCGGCCTCCAACGTCACGGTCACCATCACCGATGCCAACGGCAAGCTCGTGGACACGATCGAAATGGGTTCGGCCAACGCGGGCCGCAACTACTTCACCTGGGACGGCAGCGACTACACCGGCGAAAGCATGGACCTGCGCTTCAAGGTCACTGCCACCAACGGCGAAGCCGCCGTCAAGTCCACCACGCTGTCGCCCAACGCGGTGGTCGCCACCAGCATCAGCAACGGCTCGCTCATGCTGGAGCTGGCGAACGGCGAAAGCATTAACTACAACAGCGTCAAGGCTGTGTTCTAAATTCGCAGGAGTCAACCATGGGTTTCTATCACGGTCTGTCCGGCCTGAACGCTGCCAGCAAGAACCTGGACGTCATCGGCCACAACATCGCCAACAGCAACACGGTGGGCTTCAAGCACTCCCGCGCTGAATTCAATGAAATGGTGGCCAGCGCCATGGGTGCATCCAGCAGCACCAACACCGGCATCGGTGTCAGCGTGGCCGCTGTGTCCCAGCAGTTCACACAAGGTGTCACCACCCCATCCGCCAACGGCCTGGACATGGCCATCAACGGCGACGGCTTCTTCGTGGTGCAAACCGGCACCGGCACAGCCTACACCCGCAACGGCGCCTTCCAGCTGAACAAAGCCGGCGAGCTGGTCACGGTCAATGGCGACAAGGTCCAGGGCTACACCGTCGACCCCACCACCGGCCTGCGCACCAGCGTGGCCCTGAGCAACCTGGTGTTCCCGGCCGGCACGCCCATCCCCGCCAAGCAGACCAGCACCGTGACCGCCACGCTGAACCTGGACGCGCGCGTGGACCAGAATGCCGTGCCCGCACCGGCACGTTCCACCTATGGCACGTCGCTGGAAGTGTTCGACGAACAAGGCATGGCCACCCCGCTGTCCATGTACTTCCAGAAGTCGGGTGCCAACACCTGGACTGTGTACGACAGCCTGGACCCCAATGCCATGCCCATCGGCCAGATGGTGTTCAGCTCCACAGGCAAGCTGCAAACCGTGGCCGCCTACAGTGGTGCGACCGACCCTGGCGGCCTGAACCCCGGTGACGCCGGCTATGTGCCCCAGTTCGCGGCCCCCACCGGCACCACGCTGACCACCACCGTCACCACCACCAACCCCAACAACCCCAACCCCGGTCCCTGGCCGGTGGACATCGACCTGGGCAAGGTGACACAGATGGGCAGCGCCTTCTCCGTGGCCAAGCTGACCCAGGACGGTTATGCGACCGGTGAACTCACTGCGGTGAACGTGGCCTCGGACGGCACGCTGCTGGCCACCTACTCCAACGGTGTCACCCGCGCCGAAGCGCAGCTGGCCCTGGCCAAGTTCACCAACAGCCAAGGCCTGCAGCCCGATGGCAACAACAACTGGGTCGCCTCGAACGACTCCGGCCCACCGGTGTACGGCTCGGCCGGCAGCGGCAGCTTCGGCGTGATCCAGGGCAATGCCCTGGAGGAATCCACCGTGGACCTGACCGCCCAACTGGTCGGCATGATGACCGCCCAGCGCGCCTACCAGGCCAACGCCCAGACCATCAAGACGCAGGACCAGGTCTTCTCGACCCTGGTGAACCTGCGCTAAGCACCGCACTGAATACGCGCTTTTAGGGGTTTGCAATGGACCGCATCATCTACACCACCATGACCGGCGCCAACGCCGCTGCTCAGCGGCAGGCGGTGCTGTCGAACAACCTGGCCAATGTCTCGACCACGGGCTTCCGTGCAGAGCTGAGCACCTTCCGCTCAGTGCCACTGCAGGGCCAGGGCTCCACCACGCGCGTGTTCGGTCTGGATGCGACCTCCGGCCACCTCGAGCAGGCCGGCCCCGCCATCACCACCGGCAAGAACACCGACCTGATGGTGCGTGGCAATGCCTGGTTCACCGTGCAGGGGCTGGACGGTCTGGAGGCCTACACCCGCAACGGCGCACTGGAAGTCACGGCCGAAGGTCAGCTGGTAACCGCCAACGGCCTGGCTGTGCTCAGCGAAGCCGGCGCCCCCATTGATGTGCCACAGAACGCACGCATCAGCTTTGGCGGCGATGGCACGGTGGTCGCCACCCTCGATGGGCAGGACCCCATCAACATTGGCCGCCTCAAGCTGGTGACCCCCAATGCAGAGCAACCTCTGCAGCGCGGCGATGACGGCCTGTTCCGCTCCGCACAAGGTGATCTGCCAGCCGACGCCAACGCCACCGTGGTGGCCGGTGCGCTGGAAGGCTCCAACGTCAATGCGGTGGAAGCCATGGTCGGCATGATTGCCGCCTCGCGCCAGTTCGAGCAGCAGATGAAGCTGCTGACCACCGCTGAAAACAATGACAAGACGGCCAGCCAGCTGCTGAGCCTCAACGGCTAAGCCGTGATGTAACGCATTAGCGAAGGAAACTTCACCATGATGAATTCTCTGTGGATTGCCAAGACCGGCATGTCTGCCCAGCAGACCAAGATGGACGTGGTCTCGCACAACCTGTCCAACGTCTCCACCACCGGCTACAAGCGCCAGAACGCGGTTTTTGAAGACCTGATCTACCAGAACCTGCGTCAGGTGGGCGCCCCTGCCGACGAGCAAAACAACCTGCCCACCGGCATGCACCTGGGCCTGGGTGTGCGCACCGTGGCCACGACCCGCAACTTCCAGCAGGGCACGCCCACCGAAACTGGCAAGGACCTGGATGTGGCCATCAGCGGTGATGGCTTCTTCCAGATTCAGATGCCCGATGGCACCACGGCCTACACGCGTGATGGCACATTCAGCAAGGATGCCAACGGCCAGCTCGTGACCTCCGGCGGCTATCCACTGCTGGACGGCATCACCGTGCCTGCCGATGCCGTGAAGCTGAGCATCAGCAAGACCGGTATCGTGGCCGTGACCACCACGGGCAACCCCATCCCCACACAGATCGGTCAGCTCAACACGGCATCGTTCATCAATCCAGCAGGTCTGGAGCCCATTGGGGAGAACCTGTACCGTGAAAGCGCCGCCTCCGGCGCACCCCAGACCGGCACACCCGGCACCAACAATCTGGGCACGGTGATGCAGGGCTTTCTGGAGTCCTCCAACGTGAACGTGGTGGAGGAGCTGGTCAACATGATCCAGACCCAGCGTGCCTATGAGATGAACTCCAAGGCCATCTCCACCAGCGACCAGATGCTGGCCAAGCTGTCGCAGCTGTAACTCATCTTTTAGAAGCGCCTTGCGCTGGATATTCAAAGGTTTCAATATAAAAACTATCTGAAACCCTTGAAATTCAAGCGCTAGCCGCTTCTGTTTTCATATTTGCCGGAGCATTTATGCCTGCCTCAGTCCGCCGCATCTCTGCATTGCCTGCCTTGCCCCATCTGCCCCGCTATGCGCTGTGGAGTGCGGCCAGCGTGCTGGCCAGCGGCTGCGCGTTCAACGAACCACCGCCCGTAGACCTGCACGCCCAGACCCAGCCGCTGCCAGCCACGGCCATTACCACGCCCCAGCCGCAGCAGCAGGCCACCGGCGGTCTGTTTCAGGCCAACCGCTATCGCCCACCTTTTGAAAGCCGCCGTGCCCGCCTTGTGGGGGATCTGGTGACGATTCAGATTGCTGAGAAGGTCACGGCCAGCCAGCAGTCTTCATCGACGGTCAACCGCGACAGCTCCATCGGCGCAGGCATTACGGAATTCCCCTTCGCGACGGGCGGTGCGCTCAACACCATCCAGAACGCAGGCAAGCTGGGCATGGGCAGCAATGCCGATTTCCAGGGCGGCGGTGGCACGACCAGCGCCAATACCTTTGCAGGCTCCATCACTGCCACCGTGGTGGAGGTGCTGCCCAATGGCCACCTGCTGGTCACCGGCGAAAAACAGGTGGGCGTGAATCAGAACGTCGATGTGCTGCGCTTTACCGGCACGGTAGACCCCTATCTGCTGGGCCCCAACAGCATCATCAGCTCGACCCAGGTGGCGAATGTGCGCGTGGAGTCGCGCGGCCGTGGTCAGCAGAATTCAGCGCAGGCAATTGGCTGGTTGTCGCGCTTCTTTTTGAGCTTTATCCCTTTCTAAAGATCACCAGAATTGGGCAGTATGAAAGTACTGTCCACCCTCTCCACATTCCGCGCCGCGCACATGGCGCTGGCGCTGCTCGCAGCCAGCTGCTGCCTGCTGGCCACTCCAGCGCACGCACTGCGCATCAAGGAAGTGGCTTCGGTACAGGGCGTACGCTCGAACCAGTTGACCGGCTATGGTCTGGTCGTCGGCCTGGATGGCACGGGCGATCAGACCACGCAGATGCCCTACACCACCCAGACGCTGTCGAACTACCTGCAGCAAATGGGCATCACGCTGCCAGCGACCGCCAACACCAACAACCTGCAGCTCAAGAACGTGGCAGCCGTGATCGTCACTGCCGAGCTGCCCGCCTTTGCCCAGCCGGGGCAGTTCATCGATGTGAACGTCTCCTCTATGGGCAATGCCAAGTCGCTCAAGGGCGGCACGCTGATCACCACCCCGCTGCGCGGTGCTGACGGTGAAATCTATGCACTGGCCCAGGGCAACCTCATCGTGGGTGGCGCAGGCGCTGCACAGGGCGGCTCCAAGGTACAGATCAACCACCTGAGCGCAGGCCGCATCCCCCAGGGTGGTCAGGTCGAACGTGCCGTGCCCAACCCGCTCAATGAGGGCGACACCATCAAGCTGGGCCTGAACCAGACCGACTTTCTGACCGCCAATCAGGTGGTCAATGCCATCAACAACCGCCACGGCATGGGCACTGCCATGGCGCTGGACGGCCGCACGGTGGAAGTACGCGCCCCTGTGAACCCTGGCGCACGCGTGAGCTTTCTGGCAGACATTCAGGAGCTGAATCTGCCCATCAACAAGCCAGCGGCCAAGGTGGTCATCAACGCGCGCACGGGCTCCATCGTCATGAACCAGGCCGTCACGCTCGGCCCCTGCGCCATTGCCCACGGCAATCTGGCCGTGACCATTGAGTCCACCCCCGTCATCAGCCAGCCCGGCGCCTTCTCGCAAGGCCAGACCGTGGTGGCAGAAAAGACCAATATCAATGTGACGCAGGAGCCTGGAAAGATCGTCAGCGTGCCCTCTTCGCCGCAGCTGACGGACGTGGTCCGTTCGCTGAACGCGCTGGGCGCAACCCCTCAGGACCTGCTGGCCATCTTGCAAGCCATCAAGGCTGCAGGCGCACTGAATGCCGAGTTGGAGGTGATATGAGCATGTCGCTGGGTGCCAGTCAGGCGCTGGCCACCGATATCAATTCACTCAACAGCCTGAAGAACCAGGCCAATGCCAGCAACCCGCAGGCCGCCCGTGAGGCGGCCAAGCAGCTGGAGTCGCTGTTCATGCACGAGATGATCAAGAGCATGCGACAGGCCACCATGAAAAGCGGCCTGCTGGACAACGACAGCTCGCAGTTGGCGGACTCCATGCTGGACCAGCAGTTTTCGGTCTCCATGTCCGGCCTGCCCGGTGGGCTGACCGATGCCATCACCGCGCAGATTGCCCGCTCCATGGGCATGGACCCCGCAGAAGCCGGCGTGAGCAGCACAGCAGGCATTGGTGGCAGTGAGCGCAGCTTCAGCATTCCCTCGACCATGAGCTTTGCCAGCCGCAGCGCACGCTATCCCGGCCTGAGTGGCAGCACTCCGATCGGTGGCCCGACAGCGTTTCTGGATGCCTATGCGCCCTCACCCAAGGGGCGCGAGCAGTTTGTGCAGGCGCACGGTGCAGCAGCCGAGCGCGTGGCGCGCGAAAGCGGCATCCCCGCCAGCTACATGCTGGGCCAGGCCGGCCATGAAACCGGCTGGGGACGCAGCGAAATTCGCGGCGACAACGGCAGCAACTCCTTCAACCTGTTCGGCATCAAGGCGGGCGGCAGCTGGAGCGGCAAGGTCGCAGAAATCACCACCACGGAATACATCGACGGCATTCCCCGCAAGGTCAAGGCCAAGTTCCGCGCCTACAACTCCTACGAGGAGTCGTTCCGCGACTATGCCCGCCTGATCAAGGAAAGCCCGCGTTACGCCAAAGCCATGCAAAGCACTGGCAGCGCCACGGCCTATGCCAGCGCGCTCCAGCAGGCAGGCTACGCCACCGATCCGCTCTACGCCAGCAAGCTCTCGCGCGCCATCCAGAGCGTGCAGGCCGTGCAGCAAGGCACACAAGGTTGAGAAGATTTAGAAAGATTCGCACATGAGCTTAATGAATGTCGGCGTCTCCGCACTGGTCGCCAACCAACAGGCACTGACCACCACCGGCCACAACATCGCCAACGCGAATTCGGCCGGCTACTCCCGCCAGACCGTGGCCACCAGCGCCCTGATCGGCCAGAACGTGGGCAACGGCTTTGTCGGCAAGGGCGTGCAAGTGGCCACCGTCATGCGCCACTACAACGAGCTGCTGGGCAAGCAGTCGAACGCAGCGAATGCCGCCAGCGCCGCCGACGCCATCCGCTACCAGTCGCTGATGCAGATGCAGGACGTGTACTCGGGTGGCGACAGCAGCCTGGGCGCCGCCATCAACAGCGTGATGAATGCCTTTGCGGACGTGGAGGCCGCACCGTCCGACGGCACCGCACGCAACGTGGTGCTGACGCGCATGAGCGAGCTGACGGCGCGTTTCCGCGCGGCCTCGGCCACGCTCAAGGAACAGGACTACAGCACCCAGCAGCAGCTGGGCAACAACGTCACCCTGGTGAACAACCTGGCAGGCCAGGTGGCCGCGCTGAACACCCAGATCAGCCGCGCCGTGGCCTCGGGCCACCAGCCCAACGACCTGCTGGACGCCCGCGAGCAGCTGATCCGCGAGATCAACCAGTACGTGCAGACCAGCCAGGTGGACGCCGACAACGGCGGCATCAACCTGTTCGTCGGTGGCAGCCAGCCGCTGGTGCTGGGCAGCAGCGCCGGCCAGCTGAGCGTGGCCGAAACCACCGAATACCCGGGCAGCGGCAAGCTGTCGCTGTACTTCAGCCAGCCCAATGGCGAGCAGGTCGAGCTGACCGCCAACATGGTGGGTGGCGGCGAGATCGCCGGCCTGCTGAAATTCAACAACGACGACCTGGTCGTCGGCCGCAACCTGCTGGGCCGCCTGGCACTGGCCATCGGCTCGGAGCTGAACCAGCAGAACAAGCTGGGCCTGACCCTGTCGGGCAACTACGGCACCGACCTGTTCAAGCTGACCACGCAGACCCAGGGCTGGAGCAACATCACCGGCTACGACGTCAGCAACCCGGCCACCAGCGCCACGGCCACCGTGACCGACACACGCAGCCTGGTCGCCTCGGACTACAAGATCTTGTTCGACGGCAGCAGCAACGCCCAGCTGATCCGCATCTCCGACGGCAAGACCACCAACCTGCCCATCGACCCGGTGAACGGCATCGATGCCCAGGTCGATGGCCTGCAGTTCTCCGTGCCCGCCACGGTCACGGCCAGCGCCACCCAGGGCCAGAGCATTCTGTTCCAGCCCTTCAGCGCGGCCGCCGACGAAATCCAGCCGCTGGTGCACAACGCCGGCGACCTGGCCGTGTCCAGCGCCGTGACCGCCAAGATCAACCAGGGCAACCAGGGCACGCTGCAGATGAGCAGCCTGCGCGCTACGGACCTGGCCGGCGTGCCGGCCCAGAACGCCCCGGTGCGCATCACCTTCGACGGCGCCGGCAACTACAGCTACCAGACCTACGACCCGGCCACCAGCAGCTGGAGTGCCGCCTCGGCCGCCGCGTCCTACACCTCGGGCCAGGCCATCCAGATCAACGGCTGGAACATCACACTGACCGGCACGCCCGGCAGCGGTGACAGCGTCGACGTGGGCAACGCCCTGGACCTGGGCGACGGCTACAAGCTGAACGCCGGCAACGCCTCGGCCTTCCTGGCCCTGCGCGACACCACCATCTTCGACGGCGGCACCACGCTGAGCGACGGTTTCTCCTCGGCCATGGCCGTGATCGGCACGCGCACCCAAAGCGCCAAGTACGCGGCCCAGCTGTCGCAGACCGTCGCCAACAACCTGAATGCCGACCGCACCGCCGTGTCCGGCGTCAACCTGGACGAGGAAGCCGCGCGCCTGCTGCAGTACCAGCAGGCCTACCAGGCCTCGGCCAAGATCATTCAAACCGCACAGTCCCTGTTCGACAGCGTGCTCAACGCCGTCGGCGGCTGATTTATCAAGGTTTAGGAGTTCTCCATGAGCATTACACGCCTGGGTACGGCCAACATGTATGACCGCACCATCAGCAACATCAGCAAGCAGCAAGCGGAGCTGGCCAGCCAGATGGAACACACCACGGCCGGCAAGCGCGTGCTGCGCGCCAGTGACGACCCCGTGGCGGCCGCCCTGGCCGAACGCGCCCGCACCCGCCTGGACCGCATCGAGACCGACAAGCGCATGCTGGATGCGCAGACCGCCACCGTCGAGTACGCCGAAGGCACGCTGGGCGAAATCAACAGCGCCGTGCAGGAGCTGCGCACGCTGCTGGTGCAGGCCGGCAACGGCACCTACAACCAGACCCAGCGCGACACCCTGGTCGAGCAGCTGACCAGCCTGCGCGCCCAGGTCCTCAAGTACAGCAACCGCACGGACAGCAACGGCCTGCCCCTGTTCCGCGGTCTGGACACCCAGGCCAACACGCCGTTCCCCAATGGCGGCAACGGAATCCAGTCCGGCCAGCCCAACAGCAGCGAATACACCATCACCAACTCGCTGGATGGTGCCCTGGCCTTCTTCAGCGGCAAGACCGGCAACGGCGTGCTGGCCGTGGACGCCAACCCGGCCAACCAGGGCAAGGCCCACACCGACGCCGGCGTGATCAAGGACCCGGCCACCGCCACCGCGCTGACCGTGCCGGTGACCATCAGCTTCCACGACGACAACGGCGTGCTGTCGTACAGCCTGGATGGCGGCACCACGATGCTGCCCTACAAGGCGGCGGGCGACGCCATCGATGTCGCCGGCATGGCGCTGACCATCAGCGGCGAACCGGCCGTGGGCGACAGCTTCACCGTCAAGCCCAGCGAAACCATTTCCGTCTTCGATGCCATCGACCGCGCCATCTCCACGGTGCGCAACGGCGGCAACCCCGACGGCAGCACCAACTCCGGCGCCCTGGCCCATGGCATCGCCCAGTCGCTGGCCGAGCTGGACACCGCGCTGAACCGCATCTCCACCGTGCGCGGCGTCGCAGGGGACCTGCTGAACCAGGCCAAACGCATGAACAACACGCTGGACGCCCGCGACGAGCAGGTGCAGGCCCAGCGCGTGGCCGCGGAAGACTATGACTCCGAAGGCATGGTGAAGGCGATTGCACAGCTCAAGACCCAGGAAACCGCGGTCTCGGCGGCGCTGCAGTCCTACGCCTCCATCCAGAAGCTGTCGCTGTTCGACTACATCCGCTGAGCGCTGCCCCCACTAGCCTGGGTGCGTGGTCCCGCAACGGCGGGGCCACCCGGTCCCGGGCGGCTGGCAACGGCAGCCCTCCCTAGACCTCAACACGGAGCGCTTGCGCTGTGGAATTCGTTCTCAATGCTTTGGTGATGGGCTATCGCCCGCTGTGGAATGCACAGCGCCACTTGGCGGGCGTGCAACTGTTCCTGCACGACACGCCCGACAACCCGGCCGACACGGCCCACCTGCTGCGCATCCTGCAGGAGATGTGGGCCCCGACCTCGCCGCTGCTGTTGCTCTCGCCCCAGTCGCCCGCCATGCTGCAGGCACTGCTGACGCACATCACGCCCTGCCCGCACTGGGCGCTGGAAGTGCGTGCCCCCTGGCTGCAGCAGCACCCTGCGCTGCAGGAGATGGTGGCCGCCACCTGTGCCCGCGGCGTGCGCCTGGTCTGGCGCGGCGGCATGGATGCGCTGCCCAGTGCCGATCAGGCCTGCAACTACGCCTGCAGCCTGCTGCATCTGGCGCCCCAGCAGGCGCTGCAGCTGATGCGCGCGAGCGCCAACCCTGCGGCCATGCAGGGGCTGGGTCTGCTGCAGGGGCAGATGTACGAAGACATCCACAGCCAGACGCTGGTCCAGCACTGCCTGGAGCATTACCAGGCCAGCGCTGTGGCGGGCTGGCCCACCGAAGACGTGCTGCACCGCGTGCGCGGCACGCGTGCGCTCTACCCCATGCATGCGCATGTGCTGCGCCTGCTCAAGGCCGTGGATGCTGACGAGTCCCTCGAAACCTTTGAAGCCATCCTCAGCGAGGACCCGCTGCTGGCCTACCGCTTCATGCTGTATGCCAACTCGGCCGCTCTGGGTGCACGCAACCCCATCAACTCCCTGCGCCGCGCGCTGGTGATGCTGGGCTATGGTCCACTCAAAGCATGGCTGGCCAATGAGCTGGTACACGCCAGCCATGACCAGGACCTGCAGCCCATCCGCCTGGCTACGGTGATGCGCGCCCAGCTGACTTCGCACCTGCTCGATGCCGGCGTGAGTCAGGAGCTGCGCAGCGAGGTCTATCTGTGCGGTCTGTTTGCACGTCTGAACGAATTGCTGGACGAGCCGCTGGAGACCACGCTCACCCGCCTGCCGCTGTCTGAGCGCATTCCTGAGGCGGCCATCCACGGTCAGGGCCCCTACGCGCCCAGCCTGCAGCTGGCCTTTGCCATGGAAAGCGAAGACAGCCTGATGCAGATTCCGCAGCTGTGCGAGCAGTACGAAATCTCACTCGAGCATGTGAACCGCAGCTTGCTGCGTCTGGCCTGCGAATGGCCCAGCCAGCGTCCTGCCTGGTCACCGACTCCAAAAACAAGAGCTGCCAGCGCTTGATTGGCAATCTTTTCCAATACAAAACCATTTGAAAACGAAGCTGCACAAGCGCTGCACGCTTCGTTTTTTTATGCATGGTAGAAATCCTCTGCCCTGCCGCACAGCCAGCCTTTAGAGTCTGGACATTTTTGTGTACACCTGCGGCATGCCACTCCAAGAATTCACCGCCCTGCTCGTGCTGGCCACGGCCATGAGCTTCACACCGGGGCCTAACACCACGCTCTCTACGGCCCTGGCCGCCAACCATGGGCTGCGCCGCAGCCTGCGCTTTGTGCTGGCCGTGCCCGTAGGCTGGGTGCTGCTGCTGGCGCTGTGCGCCCTGGGTGTGGGAGCACTGGTTACAGGCATCCCGGCGCTGCGCTGGGCCATCAAGGGCGTGGGCATTGCCTATCTGCTGTGGCTGGCCTTCAAGCTCTCGCGCAGCGGCCAGCTTGCACAGGCACAGCAGGCACAGCTGCAAGTCGGCTTTGGTCAAGGGGTTTTGCTGCAGTTCGTGAACATCAAGGCATGGCTTTTGGCGTTGACCATCGTCGCCGGTTGGGTGGCAGGCCAGAGCGATGTCACCACGCGCATGCTGGTCGTGCTGCCGGTGATGGCGCTCTACGCGCTCAGCAGCAACCTGCTTTATGCCTGCATTGGCGCGGCTTTACGCCAATGGCTGGCTCAGGGCCAGCGCCTGCTGTGGTTCAACCGCGGCATGGCTGCACTGCTGGTGCTGACGGCCATCTGGATGTTGCAAAGTTGAACACCATGTTTTTTTCACCTGTGCGTCAGCAGGCAGCAATACTTCGCTTCACAATAGCTGCATCGGCACCGCCGCCTTACCCTGCGCCCCGGTGTCATTGCCACTGTCGGCCCGGCTACGTACGTATTACCCGGGGCTGCATGGCCATGCTGCACAACGGTATGCTCTTTGCAACAAGCTTTCGCCAGCACGCGCACTGTGCGCGCGCGGCTTATTGAGATTGAGTAGTTATGACGAACTGGACCCTGGCTGCACGTGCAGCCAAGATGAACTCCTCCGCGATCCGCGAAATTCTGAAGCTGACTGACCGCCCCGGCATCATCAGCATGGCCGGTGGCCTGCCCTCGCCCGCCAGTTTCCCGATCTCTGCTTTCACCCAAGCTTGCAACACCGTGATGGAGCGTGACGGTGCAGCCGCACTGCAGTACTCCACCACCGAAGGCTTTCCTGCATTGCGCCAGGCGATTGCCGATTTCCTGCCCTGGGATGTGAACCCCGACCAGATTCTGATCACCACCGGCAGCCAGCAGGCGCTGGACCTGATTGGCAAGGTCTTCCTCGACAAGGGCAGCCGCATCCTGGTGGAAAAGCCCACCTATCTGGGTGCGCTGCAGGCCTTCACGCCGTTCGAACCCACCCCCGTGGGCGTGAACAGCGATGACGAAGGCATGCTGATTGACGACTTCGCCGCCAAGGTGGGCACCGGCGAGAACAAGGCCCGTCTGGCCTATGTGCTGCCCAACTTCCAGAACCCCACAGGCCGCACCATGAGCGAAGCGCGCCGCCAGGCGCTGGTGGAAAAGGCCAGGGAACTGGACATCCCCCTGATCGAAGACAACCCCTACGGTGACCTGTGGTACGAAGGCGAGCCCCCGCTGCCGCTGGCCGCACGCAACCCCGAGGGCGTGATCTACATGGGTTCGTTCTCCAAGGTGCTGGCCCCCGGCCTGCGCGTGGGCTTCATCGTGGCGCCCAAGTCGGTCTACGGCAAGCTCACCCAGGCCAAGCAGGCGGCTGACCTGCACAGCCCCAGCTTTAACCAGCGCGTGGTGGCTGAAGTCATGAAGGACGGTTTCCTGCACAGCCATATCCCCACCATCCGCGCCATGTACAAGGTGCAGCGCGATGTGATGCTGATGGCTCTGGAAGCCGAAATGGAAGGTCTGGGCGTGACCTGGACCCGCCCCGTGGGTGGCATGTTTCTGTGGGTGCGCCTGCCCGAAGGCATGGATGCCCAGGTGCTGCTGGCCGAAGCGGTGGAGCGCGGCATGGCCTTTGTGCCCGGCGCGCCTTTCTACGCCGATGAAGCAGAAACCAACACCTTGCGTCTGTCCTATGTGACCGTCTCGCCCGAGCAAATCCGCCAGGGCGTGGCAGCACTGGCTGCCGCCATTCGCGCCCTGCAAGCCAAGTAATTGGCTGCGCCGCCTGCACGGCGGCAGCAGGTAGCGTATCGTTCTCAGCGCACAGTCTGTACAGGCTGTGCGCTTTTTCTTTGCCTTCGGATTTCTCTTGCCATGCACAGCCTTCGCCCCATCCAGCGCCCCTTCATGACCGTCGACGTTTTCACCGCCATGCCCTACAAGGGCAATCCGGTGACCGTGGTGCTGGATGCCACGGGGCTGGACACCGCACAGATGCAGGCCTTTGCACGCTGGACGAATCTGTCGGAAACCACCTTTGTGCTGCCGCCCAGCGCAGCGGCACGCGCCCAGGGTGCGGACTACCAGGTGCGCATCTTCACGCCAGCGGCGGAAATGCCGTTTGCAGGACACCCCACACTGGGCACCTGCCACGCCTGGCTGGCGCAGGGCGGGCAGCCACAGCAGGCCGGGCACATCGTGCAGGAATGCGCCAAGGGACTGATCACCATTGAACGCACGGCCGATGGTCTGTCGTTCGCCAACCCTTCCACCAGCGCCATTCCACTGCCCGCCAATCTGCATGAAATCTACGATGCCGTTGGCATCACCACCGAGCAGGTCATCGACGCAGCTTATCTGGACAACGGCCCCCACTGGCTGTGCCTGCTGCTGGACAGCCCCGACACCGTGCTGGCGCTGGAGCCTGACCTGGCACGCATCAAGGCGCTGGGTCACAAGGTGGGCGTGGCCGCGCTCTATCAGGATGGTGACGCCACCCCACTCATTGGCCGTGCCTGCCGCGAAGCCGAGGCGTTTTCTACCGGCCTGCGTGCAGAGCACGCGCCATCGGCCCAGGCCCAGCTGGAAGTGCGCGCCTTTTCCACCACGGGGGTGGAAGACCCTGTCACCGGCAGCCTCAATGGCAGCCTGGCGCAATGGCTGCTCAGCCAGGAGCACCTGCAGGCCCCCTACATGGCCAACCAGGGCGCCTGTGTGGGCCGTGACGGCTGGGTTGCCATCCACCAGGATGCCGCCGGGCAGGTCTGGGTGGGCGGCCAGACCGTCACCTGCGTGCAGGGCAGCGTGATGCTGTAAAGCATCTGCAACCCCCAGCTGGCAACCGATACATAGCTCCCGTGCAGCACGTCTGATGCCCCGCTGTCAAGGCTGTTGCATCACCTGCATTGCCTCTTACAGGCGCAAGCAGGTATTGCTCAAAAGCAAATAAAAACAATTCTCAATAACTTAGAATTGCTGCTTTTCAGCCTCTTTGCCTACTTCTATGTATCGCTACCTGATTGCCAGCGCCATCGCTTTGGGCGCTACAACCATTGCACCTGCTTTTGCAACTACACCGGCAGCTGCCGCTACCAGCCAAATTCAGGCACAGGATGTGCTGCAGCACTACAGCAGCCTGGTATATGCCAACTACAGCGACAGCATTGCGGCAGCCAAGCAGATGCAGCAAGCGATTGATGCCTTCATCGCCAACCCCAGCCAGGCTACCCAGGATGCAGCGCGCAAAGCGTGGTTGAATGCGCGCGAGTTCTACGGGCAGACCGAAGCCTTCCGCTTCTACGACGGTCCGATTGACAACGAAGATGGCCCCGAAGGCCAGATCAATGCCTGGCCCATGGACGAGTCCTATGTGGACTATGTTGTGGGCGATGAAAAAGCTGGCCTCATCAATAACCGCAGCGAAGCCATCACCAAAGAGCGTCTGGCTGAGTTGAACGAGCACGATGGTGAAGAAAACATCTCCACCGGCTGGCATGCCATTGAGTTCATGCTCTGGGGACAGGACCTGAATGACAACGGCCCCGGCGCACGCCCCTTTACAGACTTTATCGATGGCAAAGCCCCCAATGCAGACCGCCGCCGTCAATATCTGCAGGTGGTCACAGAACTGCTGCTGGAGGATCTGCAGTCCGTAGCGGATCAATGGAAGCCCGGCGTCAAGGACAACTTCCGCGCGGAATTTGAAAAAGGTGGCGAAGCATCTTTGCGCAAGATTTTTGTGGGCCTGGGCTCCCTGTCCCGCGGAGAGCTGGCAGGAGAGCGTCTGGAAGTAGCCATGGCCAGCCGTGACCAGGAAGATGAGCACTCCTGCTTCTCGGACAACACCCACCGTGATGCCGTCGCCAATGCCCAGGGCATTCAAAACGTCTGGCTGGGCAGCTACAAGCGCCTGGACGGTTCCGAACTCAAGGGCCCCGGCCTGCGTGACTGGGTGGCGGCCCATGATAAGGCGGTTGCAGAAAAAACCACCTTGCAGATTGCAAAGTCTGTGGCTGCAGCCAATGCCATTCCCGCACCATTTGACCAAGCCATCCAAGGGGCACGCGACAGTACTGCACGTGCCAAGATTCAAACCACCATTGATGCACTGACCCAGCAAAGCAAGGACTTGGTAGAAGCCGCCAAGGCTGTTGGCTTTGAACAGCTGAATCTGGTCGAACCCTAAACCTTGCGTTGATTAAAAAGAAGAGCTGCTATCGCTTGGTACAGCTGAATTTCAAAGCTTTATCTCTTTGAAATTCAGTCAAAACAAGCGCTAGCAGCTTCAGTTTTTATAGCTATCAAATTTAGACTTTGTCTATTGCTGGAATCTACGCAATGAAGCACCTCCCCGTTCACATGACGCTACTGGCCTCTGCCTTGATTTTGGCGGGGTGTTCTGCACAACAGTCTAGCGACTCCAACTCCAACAGCAGCAGCACACCTTCGCAACTGTTTGCACCGCCTGATGCCAATGCTTTACCTGGGGGCAACACTACGGTGTACTCCAACGGGCGCAATGCGTTTTCTTTGCCTGCAGCCAACCTGAACGATGCCGAGCGCACGCGCTTTGCCGTTGGCAACTCTTTCTTCAAGCGCAACTGGGTACAGGCCCCCGCTTCCACCACGGCGCGCGACGGTCTGGGGCCCCACTTCCTGGCACGCTCTTGCGGTGGCTGCCACGTGCAGGATGGCCGTGCGCAGCCGCCTGATTTTCATAACCCTCTCACGCCCCAGCCTTTTGCGGGCTTGCTGATTCGTCTGTCTGTACCCGGCACGGATACACACGGCGGCCCTAAGCATGAGCCCGTTTATGGCGACCAGTTCAACACCATGGGTATCAATGGTGTCAAAGGAGAAGGGCAGCTCAAAATCAGCTACGAAACCGTCCATGGCCACTATGCCGATGGCACAGCCTACACGCTGGAAAAGCCCATCTACCATTTTGAAGAATTGGGCTACGGCCCCATGGCGGCAGACTTCATGTTCAGCCCACGCATTGCGCCGCAAGTCATCGGACTGGGTTTGCTAGAAGCCATTCCTGAATCGGAAATTCTGGCCAATGCCGCAGCCCAAGCCGCCACTGCCGGCCCCATCAAAGGCCAGGCTAACTACGTCTGGGATGCCTACGGGCAGCGCATGATGCTGGGCCGTTTTGGATGGAAAGCCAACGTCGCCAGCCTGGCGCACCAAACAGCGGCTGCCTTCCACGGCGACATTGGCATTACCTCAAAGCATTTCCCGCAGCAAACATGCACCGCGGCACAAGCCGATTGCCTTGCGGCCCCCAACGGCAATGCACCCGGCAAAGATGGTGTGGAAATTGAAGACTATGTGCTCGATGACGTCATCTTCTACCAAGCCACTCTCGCGCCTCCTGCTCGCAGGAACCCGAAAGACGAGCAAGTGCTGCGCGGCCAAGCGCTGTTCCATGCTGCACAGTGCGCGCAATGCCACCGTCCCAGTTACCAAACTGGTGAAGCCCTGTTCCCCAGCCTGAGCAGCCAGGCACTCAGCAACCAGACCATCACTCCCTATACCGATTTGCTGCTGCACGACATGGGAGAGGCACTGGCTGACGGCCGCCCTGACTTTGCCGCCAATGGCCGCCAATGGCGCACACCGCCTCTGTGGGGCGTCGGCCTGCTGACAGCCGTGAACAAGCACCATCGACTGCTGCACGACGGCCGTGCCCGCGGCGTGGCTGAGGCCATCCTGTGGCATGGCGGTGAGGCGGAACAAGCCAAGGAACACTTCCGCCATCTATCCGCCCAAGACCGTGAGGCTTTGGTGAAATTTGTGGAATCTTTGTAATGCGCAACTTCTCTCTCGCTATCCCTGCCGCGTTCTCTATATGTCTCCTCAGCGCCTGCACGACCACCACCGAGACGCCTGTTCGCTCTGCAGCGCCTCTGACCTCAGGCGCTGCTGCTCAAGCCTTGTACAGCCAATGGTTTGTGCCGCAGTCAGCGCAGACCAGTGCCGCCGCAAACCAGTTACAGCAACGCATGCACAACTACTGCGCTGGCAAAGCAGACATCACCGCAGTGCGTACGCAATTTGTGCAAACCAGCCAGCAGTGGGATCGCCTATCTACCCTTGCGATGGGACCACAAATTGAACGCCGCACAGCACGCATGGTGGACTTTCAGCCCATGCGCATGCCGCTGCTCAAATCCGCCCTGCGTAAAGCACCCAAAGATTTGGCTGCCATGGAAACCATTGGCGCACCAGCCAAAGGACTGCCTGCCGCAGAGTATTTGCTGTGGCCCGAGGTAGCTCAGCCACACACGCCACAGTGCCACTACGCCACCTTGGTGACTGCCGATATTGCCCAAGAGCTGCTGGCCTTGTATCAGGCCAACCAGGCTGCTGCCCAAGATAGTCCACTGGACTTTGAGAGCAATGCAGAATTCTTGAACCAATGGATTGGTGGTCTGGAGCGCTTGCGCTGGCAGTCTATGGAAAAGCCCTTGCGCAGTGCCACAGCCAGTAAACCCGCACCGCTGACCCGCGCCGCCAGCCAGGGCACGCTGCAAAGCTGGCAAGCACAGTGGACAGCACTTCAACAGCTGGCGATTGGCATGCCCCAGCAGCCCCACCATGTCAGCATTACTGCGCTGGTAGAAGCCAGGGGATGGAGTCACCTGGCACAAGCATTACGCACCGCAACCCAGCAAGCAGATGCGGCGATGCGTGCAGTCACAGCACCCGATCTACAGGCTATCGCACCTGCCAGCGAAGCGCTCCGCCAGCTGAAGCATTTGGTAGAAACCGATGTGGCCATGGCCCTGGACATCAGCATTGGCTTTTCTGACGCCGATGGCGACTAAGACTCCCATGCCAACGACTCGCAGACAATGGCTGCAAAGCATGGCTGTGCTAGCCATGCTGCCCCTGCATACATGGGGCCAAAACAGAGCCAACAGCCAGCACGTGCGCTTTGCTGCTGCATGGGCACAAGGTTCAGACCTGTTTGTGGGTGTACTGGCCGCCCCCAGTGCGCCTGAGCAGCCACTGCACATCGTGCAAGCACACAGCATTCCGACCCGAGCCCATGGCATGACACAGCTGGCAGATGGCAGCTTGCTGTTTGCCAGCCGCCGCCCCGGCGACTGGTTGCTGCACATTGCGCCGAGCGGACAAGAGCAATGGCTGTGGATTGAGCCTGACCGGGCCTTCAACGGCCATGTAATTGCCAGCCTGGATGGCCAGCACCTGTACACCACGGAAACCGATCTGGCCGACAGCCAGGGGCTGATTGGCGTGCGCGATGTACACACCCTGGAAAAAATTGCCGAATGGCATACAGGCGGCATGGACCCTCACCAGCTGCTGCTGGACAAGGACGGAAGCATCATGGTGGCCAATGGTGGCATTCCCACTCAGCCCGAGACCGGGAGGCGCAAGCTCAAGCTGACGCACATGGACTCCTCCATTGTCAGACTGAGCCCGCAAGATGCTGGAAGCATTGCTGGCCAATGGCGTTTGCCAGATCGTCGCCTGAGTTTGCGCCACCTGGCCTGGGGGCCAGCGGTCGCATGGGAACCACAGCAGCGCTGGCTGGGCATTGCCTTGCAGGCCGAGCATGACCACCCCGAGCACAAGCAGTCCGCCCCGGTACTGGCCCTGCTGGACGGCCAGCACCTGCATGCCGTGCCCTTGCCTGCAGGCGCGCAATGGCAAGGTTATGGCGGCGACATCAGCAGCGACGGCACACACTTTGCTGTCAGCTGCCCACGCGCCAACACACTGACGTGGTGGCTTCCTCCTGAAGCGTCAGACGGCACCGCCCAGTGCGTGCAACAGAACACGCAGCAAGGCGTGTACTGCATCAGCAACGACAGCGTGGTGACCCACTCTCTGAAAGCACGTAGCGCCATGCTGTGGTCTGGAGGCAGCCATCAGGTACTGCAATGGCCTCAAGGCCAGACCATTGCTGCAGCAGTACCACTGGCGCTGGATAACCACTGGGTGCAGATCTGAAAAAATCTACGCCTAAACAGCAACGCCAGTTTTGATTCAAAACTGGCGTCGCTTTTCATCAGAAAGGCTTCTGCCTGCTACAGGTTTATAAAAGTCTGAGCCACTCTACCAAGGCGTCAATCTCTTCGGCATTCAAGTTAATCGGCTTCATGTGTGGAGACTTCGGCGGTATATAGGGGTCTGTCGCCGGGTCACCTGCAACCACCCCCATACCAATGTTGTACAGACGCATGAGGCCATGCATGTCTGGGAACAAACCGTTGTGCATCCAGGGGCCTCCTTGCACGACACCGCGCAAGCTCGGCGTCTTGAACCGGCCTAAGTCTTCCTTGTCACGTGTAAATTCAAAGCGGCCCAGATCTTGATTGCGCCGGCCATAGAACGACAGGCCCAGGTCATGGAACTCGTTGTCTGTCAGCAGCGCACCACTGTGGCAATTCATGCAGCGTGCTTTCGTCCGGAACAGGTGCAAGCCCAGAAGCTGCTGGTCAGACAGGACCTTTGTGTCGCCAGCAATCACTTCATCCGCCAACGTTGTCGATGGGCGCAGGGTGCGCACGAAACTGGCAATGGCCGCCACCATTTCATCCTCATCCACCTTCTGAGTGCCGTAGGCCGTCTGTATCAGCGCCTGGTATTGGGGCTGTGCATTCACATGGGCCACCGCAGCGTCGAGCGTGTTGTTCATCTCAAAGGTGTTCTGGATGGAGCCCTTGGACTGTTCTTCCAGAGAGCCTGCACGGCCATCCCAGAACAGCTTTTCCGAGAATGGCGCAGCAAACAAGGTCTGTGCACGACGACGCCCCATGAGCTTGTCCTCACCCACACTCTGCGCCAGCCCATCGGTAAACGCCTTGTCGGCTTGATGACAAGAAGCGCAAGAGACCGCGCCCTTGCGCGACAAACCCGGGTCAAAGAACAGCACCGCCCCCAAAGCACGCTGCGCTTCTGCCTTGGCATCCGCAGGCGGCTGCACCGCAGGAACCGGTGCCATTTCCTTCCATGCCTTGCCTTCATCAATCACCGGCTTGGGCCAATGCCCAGGGGTTCCCTGGTAGCGAGAGCGCAGGCACTCGATATTCCAGCCTGCTTGCTCTCCACATTCGAAGGCCTGGTTGTCCACGGGACTGAGCAAGCGTGCCAAAGCCGTGTTGGGAGCAGAGGCTTGGGCGAGTTTGGTGGTGGCGTTAGGCTCCACGCGTATGGTTTGAGCCATAGTGGTCATGCTCGTCAGCCAAACAACCGCGCCTGCGATACTCCAGAAAGTACGTCGCATATTTCTTTTTAGACTCCGTCTCATTGTGTATGCCATAAAACTAAAAGCGCAGCCATTCCTAGCTGCGCACTTTTAAATACTGTCGCTTTAATCAGCTTATCAAGCGACACTCATTCTCAGAACTCATACCCAACGTTCAACCAAATTTCACGTCCGGTCTGATAACGCACATTGTTCGCAGCAGTCGGTGTTGCCACTGCAATCGGCGCCATGCGGTTGAGCAGGTTCAGAACATCGACATTCAGAAGCAATCCCTTGATCTGCTGCGGCTTCCAGGTGATGGAAGTGTCCCAGGTCCAATACGATGCAAGTCGCTGAGAGCCATAGCGCTCTAACTGCTCTGGCTTGGCAGAAACCCCCAGGTATGTGATGCCACTTTTGCTGCTATTCCAATTGACACGATTCCCCCAGGTCACACCTTGTTTTTGCCAGACCCCTGTCCAGCCAATGCTCAGCCGCCGCGGTTGATTGAAATCACTGGCAGGCTTGTCTTTGCGCAGGATCTTTTGATCGTTATAAATAATCACGTCATCTGGCAGGCTGGCTTCTGCAGCCCAAGCCTCGGCCATATCATGGTTGCGCCAAGCATCGTGCCAGCTGAAATCGACCCGACCGCGCCATTGGGCAGCCAGCGCATTCCAGGGACGCAGCGTCTGCAGGCTCAACGTAGCCGTTTCAGACTTGCCATAACCACCATTCGTGTATACGTATTGGCCATCAATGGAATCGCTTGTCACCGAGTCGCGACTCGTGCGCCGCACATAGGTAAGCCCAGCTTCCAGATATTCAGACAGCTGCTGCGTTACCCCGAAGGCCCATTCATCAGAACGCGGCGTCTTCACACCATCGATCAGATGGATTTGGCCTGCGGCAGGCTTATCGACAGGGTTGCCTTTAGAGTCAATCAGCTGGCGCTGCAGCTTGCTTTTTTCCTGGCTCAGCGCATAGCCCAGCAGGTCCAGACCGAAGTAACGCGACCAGCCAATCCCCAGCTGTGTCTTGCCATTGCCCAGCACGTCCCAATCGACACGGCCACGCGGCGCAAAGTTGGTATTCTTGAAATAGTTGTCACGATCAACCCGCGCGCCCAGTATCGCGCTCCAGTTGCCCCACTGCATGGTGTCACTCACATACAGCGACGTGCTGTTATAGCCAGCCTTCACCTTGCCAGCCATATAGTGGGTTTTATTGAAATACTTTTGCGAGCCATCCAACTGCTGTACGGCGCGATAGGCATACGCATCTTGCTTGCGGTCAAAATGCGCATCAATGCTTTGCGCGTCGACGCCCGCATAAATCTTGTGACTCACCGCTCCTGTTTGCAGCGTCTTCCAGTCCATGCGCAACTTGGCAGTCACCTGTTGCTGCTCCAAGGCTTCTGTGCCAAATCCCCCATAGGTATATTGGCTGAGCGACTTGTCAGCAAACTGCTGCGTGACGAACTCCGTCCCGCTGGAGTTACGCTGCGCATTCAATTGGTCCAGACCGAACTTCAGGCTCAGCTTGCCAACATCCAGCACCTGTGTGGCATCCAGGCCGATGCCATAAGCTTTTTGCTGATTGGTCCATGCAGTATCGGCAAAAAAATTGTCGACCAGATGTTCCTGGCGATCGGCGTATTTCAACGTCAGATTGGTATCTAGCCCCTGTCCCCAGCGCCTATGGAACTTGGCAAAAACGTTGTCCACCTGGTCACTATGGTCGGTCGCGACCAATCGCGTCGTTTTGCCATTGGGGATACCAGAAGTACGGTCAAGCACCTTGCCTGTGCGCTGAATCTCCGACTCACGCCGGGAAAAAGCCAGCAATGCGGCAGTCTCGTCTGACAGTTTTACATCAGCGTTGATGCTCGAAAAGTGTTTCTTCCAGCGTGCCGAATATCCGGGCTCCCCCTCCTCCCAGGCTTCTGTCACGCGGGGCGGCATTTTCTGTTGCGTCAAGTTTGAGCTGTTAAAGCTGCGCTTGACCTCCACCTTGTTGGTGCCCTGAGGCGTTTTGATCTGTGCATCGACCACACCACCCGTAAAACGCCCAAACTCGACGGGCACACGGTTGTCATACACCTCCACTGAATCAAGCAGTTCTGTGTCAATGTTGTAGGCCTGCGAAAACCCAGGCACATTGCCCACTTGCAAATTCAGGTTCTGATTTTGAGGACTGATGACATTCGTAGCACTGATGCCATCGACCTGAAACTGATTCTGGTACGGACTCTGTCCATGGATGGAGAAAGACTCTGGTGCTAAGCTGCCGCGATTACCAGCCCCATTTACTGTGGGGTTCTGCCGCACGGCAGGATGGTTCGCTACCAGTGAAGAGATATCGCGATTACCTTCTGGGGTTGCATCCATCTCTTCACGTGTATAAACGCGCACCTCCAAACTTTGTGCTGTCACGTGGACGGTCGGCATGCTTTTTTCTGCTGCACTGTGGCCACTTTCATCATCTACTGCCCACGCAGCACCTCCTACCCCGCATGCCGCAGCTACTGCGATGACTCTCTCCCACGTGGCCATGTTTTTTCACCTCTCCATTTGTATCTTTAAAGAATCAGCGATTCTATATAAAAATAAGAATGGTTATCATTTAGATAATCAGTAAAAATACCTTGGTCACGCAAAAGACAGCCTCTTCAAAAGGCCTTAATCAGAATCCCTGTGCATGGGAACCATCTACCTTGTTCGCCACGGCCAGGCGTCTTTCGGGGCCGATAACTATGACCAGCTCAGCGCACTGGGCCTGCAGCAGGCGCAGCAGCTGGGGCGTTACTGGCAGGAGCGCGGCATACGCTTTGATGCGGCCTACACCGGCACGCTGCAGCGGCATGTGCAGACGCTGGCGGGCATACAGGACGGCCTGCCCGGCCTGCCCGAAGCCACGGCACTGCCTGCGCTCAATGAGTACGACAGCCATGCACTGATACGGTGTATGCAGGCTGAGCCTCTGGGCCCAGCCTGCACGCCCGAAGGCTTCAAGGCCCACTTTCGTCTGCTGTGCGATGCGCTGGCGCAATGGATGGCTGGCGTCATTTCCCCCGAAGGCATGCCCAGCTGGCAGGCCTTCTCAGACGGGGTGCGCCATTCACTGGAGCAGATGCGCCAGCAGCACCATGCAGGCCAAGTGCTGGTGGTCAGCAGCGGCGGGCCGATTGCCACCGCTATCAGCTCCGTGCTGGGCACTTCCCCCGAAGTGGCGATCGCCCTCAACATGCGCATCCGCAATACTGCCATCACAGCGCTGAGCATGAGCCCCAAGCGTCTGATGCTGCAAAGCTTCAACACTCTGAACCATCTGGATACGCCAGACACCCGAGGCTGGGAGACATTTGCCTGAAGGCATAGACAATTGCTGGCAAAGCACTACAGCGATGTAAGCACATGCTGCAAAGTGCAGGTCTGCACAAGAATTCGCAAGCATTTGTCACACGGCCGGTGCACAATGGTCAGTCCGACCTTCAGGGATGCAGTATGTCTTCTTCCGTCAGCCTTGACACGCATGCACCGCGACCACCTGCTGCTACGCTCCAGCGCTGGCAGCGCCTGTGTGGCGATCAGGCGCTGGTGTGCCTGCACCTGTTCGCACACAGCAGCCAGGTGCTGATCTACGCACAGCCGCACGGGTCCGACGCGCCTGTGGCCCTGCAACTGCCTCTGGGGCTGGACCTGCTGGCGCAGCAGGTGTTTGGCAACCGCATGCCGAACGAGGCCCAGCTGGAACACGGCATCATGCTGGTCGAAGACACCATCATGCCTGTGGCCACCCAGATTCCAGCGCACAGCATGCTGCTGCTCAATGACCGGCTGCTGCATGCCGTGGGTCGCAGTGCACTGGGCCGTGCCCAGGCACACACCCACAGCGTGCGCCGCGAGGCGGTGGAAACACTGTTCAATCTGCTGGTCATGCAAGCCATGCACCCGCAGGTGCCCATCCACGATGTGCCGCAGACCCCGCAGGCCGCAGCAGCCCTGCTCATACTGCGTGAAGTGCTGCACCACTGGCAGCTGGAGTCCGTGCTGCTGGACGATCAACCCAGCGGCTGAGGCTGCCCACCTACCGTGCCCTCAGGCAGGGCATGAATTTCTGCGCACAGCTGCGCCAGACTGGCAGCAGCCCCCTGCACCAGTGCTTGCCCGCGCTGAGCATCTGCGGCAGCGGCATTGCCCGCTGCGCCCTGAGGGTTGTAGTCCTGCATGGCCCAGCCTAGCTTGGCGCTTTTGCCATTGCCCAGAATGGGAAACTGCCGGGCTCGCACTTCGGAACTGCTGGCAAAGTTGCGCGCATGCTCCATGCGCACCAGCTCAGGTGCCAGATGCAGCATCATGGAAGTCTCGGTCTCGCCACCATGCACACCAAAGCGGTGTTCATGGGCGCTGAAGGCTTCGTTCACACCTGCTGGCTGCGGCAGGTTGAACCAGCTGCTGTGGTAGACCAGCAGCCCGCACTGCATGCGCAGCTGGCGCGCCACGATGTCCATGCTGCTCACATTGCCGCCGTGGGCATTAAAGATCAGCAGCTTCTTCACCCCGGCACGTGCCACGCAGACCCCCAGCTCCGTCCAGAGGGCCAGCAAGGTGGCTGGAGACAGGCTCAGCGTGCCCGCGTAGTCCTGGTGCTCCAGACTCAAGCCAATAGCCTGCGTAGGCAGCACCAGCACCGGCACATCGGCAGCCATCAGTGGCAGGGCCGCGTCCACAACGCCTTCGACCAGCGCCGTATCGACCTTGAGCGGCAGGTGTGGGCCATGCTGCTCCACCGCGCCCACCGGCAGGATGGCCACCGTCTGCGCCGCCAGGCCGCTGCGCTGGGCAAGCGCAAAGTCACGTGCGGACACATCGGCCCAGCGCCTGGAAGGCCAAGCCTGCAATGCAGCAGCATCTGCCATGTCAGAAGAAAAAGAGGTGGTGTTTTGGCACATGCTGCAATCTTAGGCGCTGTCCGGCAGACTGGGCGCACGATAGACCCACAATCCCTCTATGCCCTCCAGCCCTACCCGAGACCTGACCCAAGGCCCTATTGCCCGCACCCTGGTGGTGTTTGCCCTGCCCATTCTGGCGGGCAATGTGCTGCAGTCCCTCAATGGCTCTGTCAACGCCATGTGGATCGGTCACTACCTGGGTGAAGCCGCCATCACCGCCACGGCGAATGCCAACAACATCATGTTCCTGCTGATTGGGCTGGTGTTTGGCGTGGGCATGGCTGCCACCATCCTCGTCGCGCAAAGCATGGGGGCCAAAGATTTGCAGCAGGCCCGCCGTGTCATGGGCACCAGCGCCACGTTTTTTGGTCTTGCATCGATAGGCATTGCGGCACTGGGCTACCCGCTGTCACGCCACATTCTGAACTGGATGGGCACGCCAGACGCAGCCTTGCCGCTGGCTGAAAGCTATCTGCGCGTCATCTTTCTGGCCATTCCGCTGCTGTACCTGTTTGCCTTTGTCTCGGCCATTTTGCGCGGTGCAGGCGATACCCGCACCCCGTTTCTGTTCCTGCTGCTGGTGGTGGTGCTGGACGTCATTCTCAACCCGGTACTGATTTTTGGCTGGGGGCCATTCCCGGCCATGGGCATCACCGGCGCGGCCACCGCCACACTGGTGTCCAACGCCATCAGCTTTGTCGCCATGCTGCTGTGGCTCTACCACCGCAGACACCCCTTGTGGATTGGGCGCAGGCAGCTGCACTACTTCCTGCCCCATGCGGCCATCCTGCGTGCGCTGGTGGTCAAAGGCCTGCCCATGGGCGCACAGATGGTGATGATTTCGCTGGCCATGCTCATGATGATGAGCATGGTCAACAGCTATGGCATTGACACCTCGTCCGCCTACGGCGCGGCGCTGCAGCTGTGGACCTATGTGCAAATGCCGGCCATGGCCATCGGCGCGGCCTGCTCCACCATGGCGGCACAGAATGTGGGCGCCAAGCTCTGGCAGCGCGTGGATGGCACCGCCACTGCAGGCATCTGGTGCAACATCTGGATGACCGGTCTGCTGATCATTCCGCTGGTGCTGCTGGATCGCCATGTACTGGGCCTGTTTCTCCCCGCAGGCAGCGCCGCGCTTGAGGCAGCGCGCCACCTCAACCACATTGCCATTGGCTCGTTTGTGTTCTTTGGCGTGACCTTTGTCATCTCCGGTGTGGTGCGCTCTACCGGCGCCGTGATTCCACCGCTGGTCATTCTGGCCATTTCGCTGTGGGGCATACGCCTGCCGCTGGCCAAATGGCTGCAGCCCTGGCTGGGTGCAGATGCCATCTGGTGGAGCTTTCCCGCAAGCTCCATCTGCGCCATGCTCATGAGTCTGGCCTACTACCGCTGGGGCCGCTGGCGCGAGGCACACATGCTGCCCACTGCCGATGAAGAGACCGTGGCCACACCCGCCGAAATTGGCGGTCAGCCCCCAGCCCCTGTCTGCGCCTTGCGGCGCCTGCACCAGCCCGACGCCCCGTCATCACGCCCTAGGGCGTGTTCACATAAAGCTTGAGATTCGCGTTGAAGGCTTGGGGATGGGATGCTAGGCGCGGTGGCGCAGCAATGCCGGGCGCCTTGCAAGCCGCCGCAACAACGCAGACCGCCCCAAGCCTTCAACCCCATTTGTGATCTCCATAATCAGGGGCAGCGAACCCAATGTTGATGTGAACACGCCCTAGCTGACCCCGCAGCGCAGGCAGAAAAAGCTGCACACCGGGTGCGCGGGGAACCACAATACGGTTTCTGCCTCCAAGCTTTGCCATGCCAACTCGCCGTTTCTTTTCTTTCCGCCGTTTCCATGCACAAGCGCTGACCCTGGGTGTTGTGGCATGGCTGTTCTGTGCCGTCCTGCTGCCCATGGTTGCCCATGCCCAGCTGCGGCTGAATCTGGGCAGCGCTGCTGCCGCAGGCCCTGCAGACACCATCACCACCCCGCATGTGCAGGCACAGCTGGTAGCTCTGGCTCCGGAAGGTGTGGCAGCTGGCAAGCCTTTGACGCTGGGGCTGCGCATCCAGCACCAGCCAGACTGGCATACCTACTGGCAGAACCCTGGTGATTCCGGCCTGCCCACGCAGCTGAGCTGGACACTGCCTGCGGGCATGCAGGCTGGTGATATCGACTGGCCCGTCCCCCAGCAGATTCGTGTGGGCGACATGCTCAACTACGGTTATGAAGGCACGGTACTACTGCCTGTGCCCGTCACCGTTGGCAGTGCATTTCAGCCCGGTACCGACCACAGCACCGAGCTGCGCCTGCATGCTTCCTGGCTGGTGTGCCGTGTGGAGTGCATTCCGGAAGAAGGCGAATTCCTGCTGCGCCTGCCCACCGATGTGAGCGACACCCAGTGGGCCACCGAATTTGCACAGGCGCTGGCCCAGGTGCCGCAGGCTCTACCTGAAGCGCAAGCCAGCCTCAGTGCCCAGCCTGATAGCGACCGCGTACAGCTGCGCGTGCAAGGCCTGCCTGCTCTGGCGCAGGGACAGACCCTGGCGTTTTACCCGCAAACGGCAGATACCTTTCAGCATGCAGCACCCATCGCCCAGCGCTGGGATGGCAATGTCTGGAGTGCCGAGCTGCCGCTGTCCACCATGCGTGGCGACACGCCGGCCATGCTGGACTTTGTGCTGGGTCTGCCCGGTGCCACAGGCGATGTAGCCCATGCGCCCCCCTCACAGGCCTGGCAGCTGACAGCAGCCGTACAAGGCCAGTGGAAAGCGGCAGAGCTGGCTCAGGTGTCCCCTGCACTGGCGGCTGCACTGGCGGCCAATCAGGCTGCAGCACAGCCCATCAGCGATGTCCCCAGCGCCAGCAGCTGGGCCATGGCACTGGTCGGTGGCCTGCTGGGTGGCCTGCTGCTCAACCTCATGCCCTGCGTCTTTCCGGTGCTGGCCATCAAGCTCATGGGTTTTGCACGCCATGGCGGTGACCAGCGCGCGCAGCGCCACGGTGGTCTGGCCTATGCAGCCGGGGTGATTCTGAGCTTTGTGGCGCTCGGTGCTCTGCTGCTGGCCCTGCGTGCAGCGGGTGAGCAACTGGGCTGGGGCTTTCAGCTGCAATCGCCCTTGGTGGTCGCCGCGCTGGCAGCACTGTTCACCCTGATCGGCCTGAACCTGGCCGGTGTGTTTGAGCTGGGCAATATCGTGCCCGACCGCGTAGCCAATCTGCATGCGCGTCACCCGCTGGGCGATGCCTTTGTCTCCGGTGTCGTGGCGGTGGCGATTGCCTCGCCCTGCACCGCGCCCTTCATGGGTGCTTCGCTGGGCTTTGCCGTGGGCATGCCTGCTGTGCAGGCGCTGGCCGTATTTGCCGCGCTGGGCATTGGCATGGCCCTGCCCTATGTGCTGGTGAGTTTTGTGCCTGCCCTGCTGCGTTGGCTGCCACGTCCCGGTGCATGGATGAACACCTTCCGCCGCGCCATGGCCTTCCCCATGTTTGCCACCGTCGTGTGGCTGGTCTGGGTGCTGGGCCAGCAAAGCGGGATTGACGGGGCAGCCGCCCTGCTGGCGCTGCTGCTGTGTCTGGCCGCCCTCGTGTGGGTGCTGACGCTGCAGGGCCGCACACGCGTGCTGCTGGGTGTGCTGGTACTGGCATTTTCGGCATGGCTGGTGCAGGGCATGGGCCGCTCCATCACCGAGCCTGTCGCGCAGGCCAGCCAGAGCAGCAGCAGCTGGCAGGCGTGGTCCCCCGCCGCGCAGGAGCAGCTGCTGGCACAGGGCCGCCCCGTGTTTGTGGACTACACCGCCGCATGGTGTGTGACCTGCCAGTACAACAAGCGCACTACGCTGTCGGACGCCAAGGTACTGGCCGACTTTGCGGCTCATGGCGTGGCCCTGCTGCGCGCAGACTGGACGCGGCGCGAGCCCACCATCACCGCCGCGCTGGCGGCCCTTGGCCGCAATGGTGTGCCCGTGTATGTGCTACTGGCACCAGGCAAGGCGCCCATCGTCATGACCGAGCTACTCACCCGCCAGGAAGTGCATGACGCACTGGCAACGCTCTGATAAAAATAGCTGCCAGCGCTTGAAAAACAAAGATTTCAGTATGATTTATGCCTGAAATACTTTAAAAACAAGCGCTAGCAGCTCTATTTTTTGAGGGCCAGCAGCCTTGGCTGCCGCGCCTGCAAACAGCAAAAAACCTCCCGAAGGAGGTTGCTGTGGATGCAGTTTGGCAGGCTTACACACCGCGTGCGCGGTCAGCCTTGAACTTGGCGCGGAACTCGGCAAAAGTGCCCGCTTCCAGCGCATCGCGGATTTCCTGCATCAGATTCAGGTAATAGTGCAGGTTGTGGATGGTGGTCAGCATGGGGCCCAGCATTTCGCCGCAACGGTCCAGGTGATGCAGGTAGGCGCGGCTGAAGCCATCACGGCCGCCGTCGTCCCAGCTCACACCGCTCTTGCCCGCGCAGGCATGGCAGGTGCAGGTGGTGTCCAGCGGCTGGTGATCGGTCTTGTGGCGGGCATTGCGCAGCTTCAGATCGCCATAGCGGGTGAACACCGTGCCGTTGCGCGCATTGCGGGTAGGCATCACACAGTCAAACATGTCCACGCCATCGGCCACGCCCTGCACCAGATCTTCTGGTGTGCCCACCCCCATCAGGTAGCGGGGCTTGTTGGCAGGCAGCAGGTGGGGCGTGTGCGCCATGATTTCCAGCATCTCGTCCTTGGGTTCACCCACGGAGACGCCGCCAACGGCGTAGCCGGGGAAGTCCATCTCCACCAGCGCTTCCAGCGACTCCTGGCGCAGATTGGTGTACATGCCGCCCTGCACAATGCCAAACAGCGCGTTGGGATTCTCCAGACGCTCGAACTCGTCCTTGGAGCGCTTGGCCCAGCGGCGGCTCATTTCCATGGACTTGCGCGCTTCGGCTTCCGTGGTCTTCTTGCCGTTGGTCTCGTACGGGGTGCACTCGTCGAGCTGCATGACGATGTCGGAGTTGAGCACCGTCTGAATCTGCATGCTCACCTCGGGCGACATGAACAGCTTGTCGCCATTCACAGGGCTCTGGAAGTGCACACCTTCTTCCGTGATCTTGCGCATGGCGCCCAGGCTCCACACCTGAAAGCCGCCCGAGTCGGTCAGGATGGGCTTGTTCCACTTCTCAAAGCCATGCAGACCACCAAAGGTCTTCATGATGTCCAGGCCGGGGCGCATCCACAGGTGGAAGGTGTTGCCCAGAATGATTTGTGCGCCCATTTCTTCGAGGCTGCGCGGCATCACACCCTTGACGGTGCCATAGGTGCCAACGGGCATGAAGATGGGGGTCTGCACCACGCCATGGTTGAGCGTGAGCTTGCCACGGCGGGCGTGGCTGGTGGGGTCGGTTTTGAGAAGTTCGAACTGCAGCATGATGGCGCGCATTGTCCCAGAAGGTGGCTTGCGTTGCCGCAGCATGCAGGGTGCCGGGGTGCTCTATAGTGGAATCTCTTGCACACCCACAACGATGACAAGGAGCACGCCATGTATACCCACATCATGATTGCCGTCGATGGTTCCAGTGAATCCCTGCAGGCCGTACGCGAGGCGCTCAAACTGATTGCCCGGGGGCTGCGCACCGAAATCGCCCTCGTGAACGTGCAGGAGCCTGCCTCTTTGCTGGAACTGGCCACCAGAGATGCCGACGCCATTGCCGCTGCTGCCGTGCAGGCCGGCGAAAACCTCATGAGCGAAGCCGCCGCCCTGCTCGACGCCGAAGGCGTTGGCTACTCCATGGAAGTGGTGCTGGGCGAGCCCGGCAGCATGCTGTTGGAAATGGCCGAGGATCTGAATGCCGACATGGTCATCATGGGTGCACGCGGCATGGGCGCGCTCAAAAGCGCGATTGTGGGCTCAGTGTCCAAGACGGTGATCACCCACTGCCGTCGGCCGGTGCTGGTCGTACGTAGCCCTGAGGAAGAGGACCTTGCAGAGGCTGAAGCTGCCGAAGACGCAGCGTAAGTGCCAGCACCTGCGGTTTTACGCCGCTTTGCGCTGCCAGCGCTTGTCCTGACTGCGCTGGTGGCTGCTGCCATGCGTGCTGCCCTGGGTTTTCTGCGCGGTCTGCCAAGCATGCAGCTTGCCATGCGGCAAGCTAGCCAGGCGCTGCAGCAGGCGGCGGCAGTAGCCCTTGATCGACAGGCATTTGTTGATTTCTTCCACGGGGAAGGGGCCTGTGACCACCACGATGTCATCCGCCTGCTGCCACAACCCGGCAGCGCGCAGGCGGCGGCGTGTATTCAATGCCCATGACTGGATGCGCGATGGCGTGCCATGCTGGTGCACTTCGCCCGTGTAGCGGTCAAACGCAATGGCCAGCAGGTCTGTTTTAAGCTTGAAGCGGCGCTCACCTGTGACTGCGCTAGGCGATTCGCGCATGTCGTACAGGTAGTAACTGCCTGCCTTGAGCTGGTACTGCAGGTGCATGGTCATCTCGGGTGTGCAAGGTGCTTCGGTAAGGGCGACACACGGGGCTGAAAAGGTGAAGCACATTCTGCGCCAAGGCGTCAGGGGTCACAAGCACCCAGATGGCAGGTATTTGGAACAATTTGTTTTTGTTAACTTTTCAGCATAAAAAAAGCTTCCAGCGCTGATGCAGCAAGCGCTGGAAGCTATGTTTTTATAAAGCGTGAGGGTTTAGAAATCCAGCAGGCTCAGCCCCACGGACAGCGAAGTGCGCTTGTAGTTGTAATCAATCAGGCTTTCACCGTATCCGCTGAACAGCTGAACATGCAGACGCAAATTGCTGTTGTCGCCCCCCAGTGCATACATCCATTCCAGCCGGCCTGAGCCATAGCCCTTGCCAATGCTGCCGCGTGCAGTCAGACCGAAGATGTTGCGGGCATCAGGCTGCCAGAACAGCTTGGCCTCGCCTCGGCCCCAGTAGTTCTGAATGCCGGGGTTGTCATCGTTTTCCAGCTTTTCCGAAATGCGGTGCCAGGCTTTGAGTTGCAGCTGCCAGCGGTTGTTGAGCTCCGCACCCGCCATCAGATAGGCGCGATTCCAGCTGCGCGAGAGTGGGTCGCTCTGACCATTGGAGTGGTGCACCAGCCCGATGCCGCTATAGCGCAGACGCCAGCCCAGCGGCAGCTGTGCCTCGGTGGGATAGACGTAGAAGATTTCGGGCTGGTGGTCCGTCGTACGGAAGGAGCGTGACGCATCGGCATTGAAGATCTGCCAGAACGACAGCTGGGTATAGCCCACCCACAGAGAGTCGAGTCGATCAGAATCTTCAGGCGTCAGCAGCCCTGCAGCCAGCTTGGTACGCAGCGACAGCTGAATGCGCAGCTCCTTGGTCTGGTAGTCGTCCGTCTCGAACGCAGGCTGGGTCAGTGTACTGGGGCTGGTGTTCATATGGTTGGCCGCCGTCACCGACACGGACTGGGGCTGAAAGCCCCGCAGCTTGAAAGTACCGCAGTCGGTAGCACGGCGCAGCTCATAGAACTGCAGCATGGTGCTGGCGCCAGAGCGGTAGCAGTCACTGCCTGGCAGCTGCATGGGTGCGCCTTCAGCCACGGCCACAGGCGCTGGCTCAGAAGGGCTCTCAGGCACTGTCAGCGCACTGGCGGCAGGCACTGCAGCCTTGGATGCAGGCACTGCACCGCCATGCTGTGCAGCGGCCCACTGGTCAAAACAGGCCAGGCGTTCCTGGCCATCTTGCACGGCACTGCAGGCCTGCCACCCGGTGGCAGGCTCACTCGGTGTGGCCGCCGAAGCTGTGGCAGTCCACAAGGCATACAGGCTGCAGCTATAGGCCAGACGACGAATCAGAGGCGTTCTCATGCCAGGCTTCCTCAGAACAAACAGGGGTTAAATAATTTTGGGAGCAGCTGCAGCCTTGCGGGCCAGCTGTTCGCGCAGCTGGCGCAGCTTTTCGCGGGGATCTTCACGGGCTGTGCTGGCATCCAGATTCATTTCCTTGATAAAGCGGCTGGGCTGGCACTGCACCATCTCGCGCCCCTTTTTGCGGCGCTTGGTCCAGCTCACGACCAGCGTGCGCTGGGCACGGGTAATACCCACATACATCAGGCGGCGCTCTTCCTGCAGGCGGGCTGCAATATCGTCGCTGACTTTTTGCTGCTTGCCGTCGTCATCATCGAGCTTGAAGGGCAGCATGCCCTCGGTCACACCCACCAGCATCACATGCGGCCACTCCAGGCCCTTGGATGCGTGCAGCGTAGACAGAATCACCATGTCCTGCTCTTTCTCACGCTCAGAGATGGTGGACAGCAGCGCAATGTTCTGCGCCACATCCAGCAGGCTTTTGACTTCGGTCTGCGTGGTCGTGCCTGCTGCATCTTCAATCTGGCCGCCTGCGCGCTGGCTCATCCAGTCGCAGAACTCCAGCACATTGGTCCAGCGTGCGGCGGCCACGGTTTCACTGTCTTCGCTGTCGTACAGATACTGCTCATAGCCAATTTCCTTGAGCCAATCGAGCATGAAGCTGCGCGAGGCTTCTGCCCCCAGCGTGTGGCGTGCGCGGTATTCCAGATCATTGATGTAGCGCCCAAATTCCAGCAGGCCTTCGTGCGCTTTCTTGGGCAGTACCGCTTCAAGCATGCTGGAGAACAAGGCACCGAACATGCTCAGCTTGTGCTGCGCTGAAAACTCGCCCAGCTTGCCCAGCGTGGTGTGGCCAATACCGCGGCGCGGTGTAGTGATGGCGCGCAAAAACGCAGGGTCATCGTCGTTGTTGATCCACAAACGGAACCACGCACACAGGTCCTTGATTTCCGCACGGTCAAAGAAGGAGGTACCACCCGAGACCTTGTACGGGATATTGAGCTTGCGCAGCGCCTTTTCAAACGGCTTGGCCTGGTGGTTCGCGCGGTACAGGATGGCAAAGTCCTTCCACGCAGGCTGCGGATTCATATTGGCACGCAAGCTGGCAATACGCATGGCAGCGCGCTCGGCTTCATGCTCTTCGGTGTCGCAATCAACAATGCGCACGGGCTCGCCCTCACCCAGTTCCGAGAACAGCGTCTTGGGAAACAGCTTGGGGTTGGGGCCAATCACATTGTTGGCCGCGCGCAGGATGGCGGAGGTGGAGCGGTAGTTCTGCTCCAGCTTGATGATCTTGAGCTGTGGATAGTCCTGGGGGAGCTTCTTCAGGTTGTCCAGCGTCGCACCGCGCCAGCCGTAGATGGACTGGTCGTCATCACCCACGGCCGTGAAATGGCCGCGCTCGCCCACCAGGAGTTTGAGCAGCTCGTACTGCGTGGCATTGGTGTCCTGGTATTCGTCCACCAACACATGGCCCAGCAGGCGCTGCCATTTCTCACGCACTTCGGGGTGGTTTTTCAGCAAGCGCATGGGCATGCCGATCAGGTCATCAAAGTCCACGCTCTGGTAGGCCGTCAGGCGTTCTTCATAGCGCTGCATGATGAGGGCAATGCTGCGCTCATGGTCGTCCTGCGCCATGGCCAGGGCCTTGCGGCTGTCCCAGCCTGCGTTCTTCCAGTTGGAAATCGTCCACTGCCACTGCCGCGCGGTGGCCGCGTCCGTGGTGCCGCCGGCACAGTCCTTGAGGATGCCCGTCACATCGTCGGCATCCAGAATGCTGAAGTTGGGCTTCAGACCCAGCACATGGCCATCTTCGCGCACCATGCGCACGCCCAGCGAGTGGAAGGTGCAGATCATGACGTCCTTGGCAGCGCGGCCAATCAGACCGGAAGCGCGCTCGCGCATTTCAGCAGCCGCTTTGTTCGTGAAGGTAATGGCCGCAATGCGCCTGGGGGCCAGGCCGTTTTCAATCAGGCGGGCAATCTTGTGCGTGATCACGCGGGTCTTGCCCGAGCCTGCGCCTGCCAGCACCAGGCAGGGGCCTTCGGTGTAGTGGACAGCTTGGAGTTGGGCGAGATTCAAACCAGCGGACATGGACGTAGTGTTCTGAGCAGACAGGGAAAAACAAGCGCCTGCAACCTCAGGCGCGGGGCAATCATACGCAAGCCCTCTGCCCCATGCCCCTGCGTGTCCACATGCCCGTGTCAATGGCAAGTGTGCCGGGCACAACAGCTGTCACCTGCGCGAAATCCCCTGCACCTGCTGCAGTACAGGGCTGACACAATCGCGCCCTGTGCTATCCATTCTTGCGGTCACTTTTCCCTTTTTTGCCCTGGTGCTGTGCGGCTTTGTCGCCACGCGCCGGGGCGTACTGCCATTGGCGGCCATTCCCGGGCTCAACACCTTTGTGCTGTACTTTGCGCTGCCTTGCATGCTGTACCGCTTCGGCGCACAGACGCCGATTACGCAGCTGATCGACCCGGTGGCTGCTGGCGTGTATTTGCTGTGCGGCCTGCTGATCGTGGGGGGCACCATGGCCTTGAGCCACACACGTTGGGGCTGGAATGACGCTGCCTTTGGGGCCTTGGTGGCCGCCTTTCCCAATTCCGGCTTCATGGGCGTGCCGCTGCTGGTGACACTGCTGGGTGATGCCAGCGCAGGCCCGGTCATTCTGACCATGGCCATCGACATGGTGATCACCAGTTCGCTGTGCATTGCGCTATCGCGCATCGGGCTAGGTGAAGCCGGCGTCCTGCAGGCGCTGCGCAATGCGCTCAAGGGTGTGTTTTCCAACCCCATGCCCTGGTCCATCATCCTGGGCGCCTGTGCCTCGGCCATGGCGTGGGAGCTGCCCGCACCGCTCGAAAAAACCGTCGCCATGCTAGCAGGCGCTGCCTCACCCGTGGCACTGTTCACCATTGGAGCGGTTCTGGCGCGTTCACAGATGAATCAGCATGAATACGTTGCTGCGCGCCACTATGTACCTATCGCGCTGGCCAAGCTGCTGCTGCACCCTGCGCTGATGTGGCTGGCCTGCCAGAGCGCGGTGTGGCTGGGACTGCCGCTGAGCTCCATGACCATCACCGTACTCGTGCTGGTCGCAGCACTGCCCAGTGCCAGCAATGTGTCCTTGCTGACCGAGCGTTTTGGTGCCCATGGCGGTCGGGTGGCACGCATTATTCTGGTGAGCACAGCGCTGGCCTTTGTGACATTTTCTGCCGCTGTCAGCCTTGTCGCCTAAACAGCGAGGTACAGCACCGATCTTTACAATAGTCAATCCCTCCGCACAGGATTGACATGCAGACACCCTCCCCCACCACCAGCACATTTCCACCACCCAGTGGTCGACAGACTGCATGGCTGATTGCCATGGCCTGCCTGGTCTGGGCATGCTCGTCATGGATCTCGGGAGGCAATCTCGACAGCTACAACGACATGCTGGAGAACTATGCATGGTCGCAGCCCTTTCTCTGGGGGACTCACAAGCATCCACCGTTTTTTGCATGGGTAGTGGGCACATGGTTTACGGTCTTTCCCAATACGGACTGGGCCTACCGGCTGCTGTCCTATACCAATGTCGCCGTGGGCCTATGGGGCGTAGTCAGTCTGGGCCGCAGACTGGGTCTGGGTGGTCTGGCCCACTGGGGGGCATTGCTGCTGCTGTGGAGCTTTCCCTATACCTCGCTGGCCGGCAAATTCAATGCCAACAGCCAGCTGCTGTCACTGTGGCCCTGGGCTGCGGCCCTGCTGCTGGCCAGCTGGCAGGAAAAAGGCTGGCGTGGCGTGTGGTTCAGCACCTGGCTGGGCATCGTGGCCGCAGCCTGCATGCTGAGCAAGTACTACAGCGGTGTGTTTCTGGCAGGCTTTCTGCTGCCCATCTTTCTGCACCGTGATGGCCGCCAGTGGCTGCTGACGCCCCGCCCCTATCTGGCCCTGCTGGTATTTGCACTGGCACTCAGCCCCCATGTGGCGTGGATGGCAGGCCATGACTGGGCGCCAATTGGCTATGCCATGGATCAGGGCGGCGGTGATGTGGTCTGGCGCTATGTGCTGCGTTTTACGCTTTCTCCGCTGTTTTACTGGCTGCCTGCCTGGCTGGCAGTCTGCGCGGTGTATGCCTGCCTGTCTGCCCGCATGCAGCAGCAAAGCTGCCTGCGCACCTTTGGCAGTTACCTGTGGCGTAGCTGGATGCCCCACGGCTGGGACGACGTGCTGTACTGGCTGGCGCTCACACCCTGGCTGCTGACCCTGCTGTGCGGCATGTTCGGCGTAGCGGAGCTGTCTACCCCATGGGCCATCCCTATTGGCTATGCTTTTGCGCTGCTGTGGCTGCGCAATCTGCATACGCTGGCACCCTCTGTGACGGCGCAGGTGCTTACCAAGCTGCGCAGAGCATGGTGGCCTGTCGTGGCACTGGTGGCCGTGCTGGGCCTTGTGGTGGCCATCGTCAACGCACAGAAAAGTGACAAGGGTTACTACCGCCCCACTGAAGATGCTGCCCAGCAAATTCTGAAACAGTGGCAGGAACGCAACCCCCAGCAGCAGCTGGCCTGGGTGGGAGGGGACTGGGCAGAAAACGCCATGATCGCTTTCTATGCCATGCCTGGCCTGCAAACCGTGCCCTACATGCCGGACAGCTTCCCCGCGCAGCTCGCGGGTCTGGGCGACTGGCGCAGCAAAAACGGCTTGCTGCTGTGTCCGCTGGGCCCTGTAGCCAACAATCCAGACATTCCTGACACTGCCTGCATGCAGGAAGCCACACAGTGGCTGGCCGCACAGGGACTCACTGCTGCGCCCCAAGTGCTGACCGTGGAACGCAGCGGCTGGCGCTTTCCCAAGCCCGTGCCTTTCCGCTATGCCGTGTTTGACGTACCTGCTGCCTCTACTGCATCCAAGGAAGTGCAATGACCTCCACGCCCAGCATGGATGCTGAATTTGCCCCTGCAGCCCCCTTCGCTGCAGTGCCTCGCCCGGCCCTGCAGCTGAGCTGCGTGGTCCCGGCCTACAACGAACAGGACAACCTGCGCGATTTCATCAATGCCTTGATCCCTGCCGTGCAGGCTCTGACCAGCGATTTTGAAATCATCATCGTCAACGATGGCAGCCGTGACGCCACACACGATGTGGCCATGCAGCTCGTCACACAGGGGCTGCCCGTGCGCTATCTGGCGCTGTCACGCAACTTTGGCAAGGAAGCGGCGCTGTCTGCTGGCATCGACCACGCGCGCGGCAATGCCGTACTGCTGATCGATGCAGACTTCCAGCACCCACTGGAAATGCTCCCCGAAATGCATGCCCTGTGGCAGGGCGGCTATGAAATGATTTATGGCGTGATCGCCGACCGCGGCGCAGAAAGCGGTGCCAAACGCCTGGGAACCAACCTGTTCTACACGCTGATGAACTCCGGCAACGGCGTCAAAGTGCCGCCCAATGCCGGCGACTTCCGCTGGATGGACCGCAAGGTGGTCGATGCCCTCAGAGCCCTGCCCGAGCGCAACCGCTTCATGAAAGGCCTGTACGCCTGGGTCGGCTTCAAGACTGCAGCACTGCCGTTTGTGCCCAAGGACCGTGCAGCGGGGCAGTCCAGCTTCAATCTCAAACGCCTCGGGGCGCTCGCCCTGCTGGGGCTGACCTCCTTCACCACGCTGCCACTGCGCGTGTGGAGCGTGATTGGTGGTGCCGTGGCCTTGCTGGCGCTGGCCTATGGTCTGTGGATCACGCTGGATACCCTGCTCTTTGGCGCAGACCTGGCAGGCTGGCCCACGCTGGCTGCCGGCATCATGCTGTTCTCCGGCGTGCAGCTGATGTCCATCGGTATTCTGGGTGAATACATTGGCCGCATCTATGACGAAGTCAAGCAGCGCCCCACCTATCTGATTGCACGCGACGAAGACGCCAGTCCTCTGCGAGAGCAGCCATGAGCACTTTGCTGATGCGTCTGCGGCAGCTGCCGCAGCTGGTGCAGTTTGGCCTGGTCGGCGGCAGCGCTGCCGCCACCCACCTGCTGGTGGTTGCCATCGTGGTTGCACTCACAGGCCTGCCACCGCTGTGGGCCAATGTACTGGGCTTTCTGGTGGCTTTTATCGTGAGCTACAACGGCCATGCAGCCCTGACCTTTTCACAGGAGCAGGCACGCGGCTGGGCCACGGTGGCCCGCTTTTTTGCCGTCGCCTGTGGCTCCTTTGTGGCCAATGAGCTGCTGTACGCCGCCGCGCTGCGCTGGCTGCCCTGGAACTACCTGGCCAGTCTTGCGCTGGTACTGGTGCTGGTGGCTGCAGGCACTTTTGTTCTGAGCAAGTTCTGGGCCTTCAAGGCGGCTCGCTGATGCCATGACCACCTCTATCCGCGCCTTTATTCTGTGTGCTGACGACTTTGGCCTGCACCCGGCTGTCGATGAGGCCGTAGAGCAGCTGTGCCTGGCAGGTCGCCTGTCAGCCACCAGCTGCATGACCAATGCCCCGCGCTGGCAGCAAGCAGCACCGCGCCTGAAGGACTTGCGCCCGCGCCTGTCCGTAGGGCTGCACTTCAACCTGACCGAAAGCTATGGCGGCTCTGTGCCTGCTCAGCCACTGGGCACAGTCATCCGCCAGGCCTATACGGGCCACTGGAGCGCCCCACAGATGCGCGCCATGTGGGAGCAGCAACTCGATGCCTTTGAGACAGCGCTGGGCACACCACCAGACTTCATCGACGGCCATCAGCACGTGCACCAGCTGCCCGGCATGTGCCAGGCCATGCTGGACGTCATGCTCAAGCGCTACACCCCGCAGCAAATGCCCTGGGTGCGCTCTACCGCCCCAGTGGGCACGCTGTGGCTCAGCCCCAAAGCCAGCATCATTGCGCTACTGGGCGGCTGGCAGACCACGCGTGCGCTGCGCAAGGCAGGCGTGCTGGTCAACCATGGTTTTGGCGGCGTCTATGGTTTTGACGCACCCACCCCCGACGCCTATGGCGCGCAGATGGCGCAGTGGCTGGCGCAGTTGCAGCCTGGCAGCCTGCTTATGTGCCACCCCGCTACCACCGAAGTTGTGGGCGATGCCATTGGCGCACAGCGCCCTGTGGAGTTTGACTATCTGCACTCCGAAGCCTTTGGAGCGCTGCTGGAGCAGCACCAGTGCCATATCCAGCAAGGGCCGCTCAAGCCGCTTCTAAAAATCTAAAACCATAGCTTTCAGCGCTTGCTGCATAAGCCCTGGACGCATTTTCATGCTTATTCTTCGGGCTGGGCGCTGAAAAGTATTTTTCACAGCGACAGCGGGTCCACATCCACCAGCCAGCGCACCAGCCGCTTGTGGGCAGGCTGACTGCGTACCCAGTGCAGCCAGGGCTGCCAGGCATGCAAAAACCTTTGCAGCGCACGGCGGTCGCTGGCCTCGATCAGCATCTGTGCACGCTCCACATTGGCGACACGCTGCACGGCCATGGGGATGGGCGGATAGATGAACACATCTTCCAGATGCGGCAGCTGCCCCTGGTGCGCAGCCTCTGTGGCCGCGCGCAGAAAGGCCTGCGCCTCTTCCTGTGTCTTGGCATCGGCACGCACCAGCGCCTGAAAAGCAAAGGGCGGCATGCCCGCTTCCTGCCGCTCGCGCAGCTGCAGGGCGGCAAAGGCTGGATAGTCATACTTGCGCAGCGCCGCATACACGCTGTGCTGTGGCTCAAAGCTCTGCACCCACATCTCTGGCTGGCTGTCATGGGCACGCACATAGTCGGCATCGCGCCCGGCACGGCCTGCGGCCTGCATGAGCAGACAGAACAGGCGCTCCGCCGCACGAAAGTCGCTGGAAAACAGCGCGCCATCAGGCTGCACTGCGGCCACCAGCGTGATACGACGAAAGTCGTGACCCTTGGCAATCATCTGCGTACCCACTAGCACATCAACCTCACCGCTGTGCACCAGGGCAAGTTGTGCTTCGAGCGCCCCCTTGAGCTTGGTGGTGTCGGCATCAATGCGTGCCACGCGTGCCGGACGGCCATCGGGCCGCTGCACATTACGCAGCAAGCGCTCCAGCTCTTCTTCCAGTTGCTCCGTCCCCTTGCCCATGGGCAGGATGTCCGGATTGCCGCACTCAGGGCAGGCATGCGGCACACGGCGCGTATCGCCGCAGTGGTGGCAACGCAGCGTGCGGTCGCCCTTGTGAAACACCTGGTGGGCACTGCAATGCGGGCAGTCACTTTTCCAGTTGCAGTCTGCACAGAACAGCACGGGCGCAAAGCCCCTGCGGTTCAGCAGAATCAGGCTTTGCTCACCACGCTCAATGCGCTCGGTCATAGCGGCCAGCAGTGGCTGCGAAAACACGGTTTTCCTGGGCTGCTGCGTCATATCCACCATGCGGACACGGGGCAGCTCTCCCGCACCAATACGGCTGGGCATGTGCAGACGCTGGTAGCGCCCGATGGCGGGCTCACTGGTATGCCAGCTCTCCAGCGAAGGGGTCGCACTGCCCAGAATCACCTTGGCCCCGCAGTGGTGCCCACGCCAGATGGCCAGATCGCGTGCGGAATAGCGTGCGCCTTCCTGCTGCTTGTAGCTGGGGTCATGCTCTTCATCGACCACAATGACCTTGAGCCCCGGCAGGCTGGCAAAGACCGACATGCGCGTGCCCAGCACAATGCGCGCCTGACCGGTATGCGCGGCCAGCCAGCTCTTGAGCCGCTGCACATCCGTCATGCCGCTGTGCATGCTGACTACGGCCTGCGGCCCAAACATGGGCACAAAGCGCTGTTCAAAGCGTTGCTGCAGCTGTGGCGTGAGATTGATCTCCGGCACCATGACCAGCGCCTGTGCCTGCGGATCGGCCTCCAGCGCCTGCTGCACCACGCGCATATAGACCTCGGTCTTGCCACTGCCCGTGCTGCCGTACAGCAGGAAGGGGCCGCAATTTTGCTCGATTTGCCCATAGACGCTTTGCTGCTCTGCGCTGAGTGCTATCAGGTTTTGCACAAAGAGCGCGGCTCGATCAGAGTTATCCACAGGATTCGCATTCGCAGCTGCTGCTTTTTTCGACAACTTCCGGGGCTTGGGAGGCTGCAAGCGCTTGGCCAGCTGCTCTGCTGTCATGTCCCGCAGTGCCGATGGCAGCCCCATCATGGCAATCTCCCCAATGCTGCGCTGGTAGTAATGCGCTGCAAAGCCCACCAGACGCTGCCAGTGGGTATCCAGGGGCTGCAGCCCTTCCATCACCGCATCAATCGGCCGCAGCGTGGCGTGCTCAGGCAAAGGCTGCTGCTGACGGTCATCCCAGACCACCCCCAGCAGATGCCGTGCCCCCAGCGGTACGCGCACCAGCGTCCCTGCGGGCAAAGGCTGGCTGTGCAGATAACTCAGCAGATGTCCGACACCGCTGTGAATCGGCGTGTGGAGCGCGACACTTATCACATGGGATGCCGCCGAAATGTCAGACAGAACCTGCATCGGGAGATTGTGTGTGGGAAACCCCAGTTTCTGTGGATAACTTTGTGGGGATTGTCAATCACCCCCACACCTTTAAGCAAGCTCAAAAACATCGCGTTTTCTTCATGACATTCTCATGAAGAAAATTTCTCAATAAAAACAGATACTTATTACGAAAATAGTTCGTTCAGCGCTATCAGCTTCATTGCCGTCCAATCAGCCTCCCGCTTGCTCAAAGTTGTGCATAAGTGGCACTCCAATGCACAGAAGCAAGGCCGTCATCGATAAGTAAAATCCCGTAGATAGACGTCAATTTGCAACTTTTTGACTGCTTTTGCACGGATTTTGAAGCGCCATTGCGGCCATGAAGCGTAGGTACGCACCTACGCTTCATGGCACACGCTGAACACCGTTCGTCAAGCCGACAGACGCAGTTGACGGGAGTAGTTATGCACAGTCTCAACCAGAGCAGCTACATGCTCTGGCGGTGTGTGCTGGCTGATGCCGTGACCCAGATTAAAGATATGGGAAGGGCCTGTGGTCGCCCGGTCCGTATGGGGCTTGCCAAAGCTGTCGAGCACGGCGCGCGCCTGCACAGCGATCTGCTCAGGTGGGGCAAACAGCACATTGGGGTCGATATTGCCCTGCAGGGCCTTGCCGAGGCCGCCCACTTCACCACCCACGATGGCACGTGCCTTGCCCAGGTTGGCCGTCCAGTCCAGGCCCAGCACCTCGCAGTCAATGCCTTTCATGTCATCGAGCCAGATGCCACCACCTTTGGTAAACACGATGCGCGGCACGTCGGTGCCATCGACGCCGGTGCGCTTGAGTTGCGCCAGCACGCGTTCGGTATAAGCCAGGCTGAACTGCTGGAACATGCCATCGGCCAGTACGCCGCCCCAGCTGTCAAAAATCATCACGGCCTGTGCACCAGCGTCAATCTGGGCATTCAGGTAGGTAGCAACGCTGTCTGCATTGACGGACAGGATCTTGTGCATCAGATCAGGACGGCTGTACATCAGGCTCTTGACTTGGCGGTAGTCATCACTGCCCTTGCCTTCCACCATGTAGCAAGCCAGCGTCCAGGGGCTGCCGGAAAAGCCAATCAGCGGCACACGACCGCCCAGCGCCTTGCGAATGCTGGTCACTGCGTCAAACACATAGCGCAGCTTGTCCATATCCGGCACAGCCAGCTCGGCCACAGCGGCTTCATCGCGCACCACCTTGGCAAAACGCGGGCCTTCGCCTTCCGCAAACGACAGGCCCAGCCCCATGGCATCAGGCACGGTGAGGATGTCGCTGAACAGAATCGCAGCATCCAGCGGAAAGCGCTCCAGCGGCTGCAGCGTCACTTCCGTGGCGTAGTCCACATTGGTAGCCAGCCCCATGAAGCTGCCCGCCTTGGCGCGTGTGGCCTTGTACTCCGGCAGATAACGGCCAGCCTGACGCATCAGCCACAGCGGGGTGTAGTCGGTCGCCTGACGACGGCAGGCGCGCAGGAAGGTGTCGTTCAGAAGGGGGGCAAAAGACATGAAGCGCTCACACAGAGAAAAGACCTGAAGGTGCCAATCCTCACGAAAGCACCTCCTACATGTTCTTGGGTTCTTGGGAAACGGCCAGTTTAACGGATGGGCCTGCAACACCTGGCTTCTAAGGCCTCCCGCTGCGAAGAGGGTGCACGTCTACTGATACAGCACAAGCCTTGCAACTGCGCTCATGCACAATCGCGGGCTTTGCTTCCCGTTACAACTTATACCGTACGCCGTGACCTTGCCAGAGACCATCAGCATTCCTGCTTTCCAGAGCTTTACCTTGGCTATTTTGCTGTTTTTTGCAGGGCAGAAAATTGCCGAGTATTGGGGCGTTATACGCCGCTACAGCATTCCCGAGCCCGTGGTGGGCGGCTTTGCCTGCGCCCTGGTCGTCGGCCTGATCTACTACACCACCGGCAGCAAGATCGAGTTCGATCTGAATGTGCGCGACTCCCTGCTGCTGTACTTCTTTGCGGCCATTGGTCTGCGCTCTGACCTGCTCACCCTCAAGCAAGGCGGCAAGCCACTGTTGATTCTGCTGGCGCTGGCCACCGGCTTTATCCTGCTGCAGAACCTGCTGGGCGTGGGCGTGGCCGAGCTGTTCGGCCTGGATAGCCGCGCTGGACTGATGACGGGCTCCATCTCACTGACCGGCGGTGTGGGCACTACCCTGGCCTGGGGACCCACCTTTGTGGAAAAACTCGGTATCCACAACGCCGTGGAACTGGGCATGGCCAGCAACATGGTCGGCATGATCGCCGCCTGTGCAATCGGCGGGCCGATTGCCAGCTACCTGATGCGACGGCACGCCATCCATGGCAGCGGCGCACGCCCGCTGGACGTGGGTGTTCCCGCACAGCAACTGACCGTGCCGCTGGACTACTTTGGCGTGCTGCGCGCTTGGCTGTGGCTGAACATGGCACTCATGATCGGCGGCATCATCACCCCACTGTTTCACAAGGTGGGCCTGCAGCTGCCCATGTTTGTGGGATGTCTGATGGGCGGCATTTTGCTGCGTAACACGCTGGGGCAATGGATGCTCTCGCGCAAGCGCCGCAAGCTGGGGCTGTTCCACTGGAACAGCATGCGCCAGGGCCTGAGCATGATTTCCGACATCAGCCTTGGCATGTTCCTGACCATGGCACTCATGGGCCTGCAGCTATGGGCACTGCAGGGCGTCATGGGCTTTGTTTTGACCGTGCTGGTGCTGCAGGTGCTCATGACCATCTGCTTCGCGCTGTTTGTGGTCTTTCGCTGCATGGGCAGAGACTATGAGGCTGCCGTCATCAGCGCTGGTTTTGGTGGCATTGCCCTGGGCTCTACCGCCACTGCGGTGGCCAACATGACCGCCGTGGCCCACCGACATGGCGCAGCGCACCGGGCATTCATCGTCGTACCACTGGTGTGTGGTTTCTTTGTGGACATTGTGAACGCCCTGATCATTCAGATGCTGCTCTGAACGTCATACGCCTGTCACAAGGCATACGCACCATACACGTCTGTGGGCCGATGAAGAAATTGGTGTGAAGCAGGGCTCAGCCGCTTCACGGATACCCAGCCTTGGTCCACGCCAATACCCAGCCGCTGTGTGCACAGTCTATGCACACAGCGGCTTTTTTCTGGCCTGCAGCAGCAGGCTGCAGAGCTGGTTTACGCCTGCCTGTCTTCGCCCGGCAGACTGTGGTTATGCGTATGCGTGCCGCAGTGAAAACAGAACTTGGAGAAAGCGCTCTTGCGCGTGCCGCAGGCATGGCAGGCCTGGAACAGGTTCAGCCCACAGTGGGGGCAGAAATCCGTCACGCCATCTTTGAGGTCCACAGGGCGCTCACAGCCCGGGCACACACTTTTGGCCAGATGCGCCAGCACGGCGTCATACGTCTTACTCACGCGGCGTTCGCTGGCAGGCAGGGCCTCGGCCTGCTTTTGCCGCTCCAGATAGCGCTGCAGCGCCACAATGGCCCAGCGCCCCACCAGTACCGTAATGGCAATGCCCACGGCATAGCGCACATAGCCACCGTAGCTGGGCAGGTAGGGCACGAGCTCCACAAAGAAGGCAAACAGCGCAAAAAAGATAAAGCCCCAGACAAAGGGCCACCAGGTGCTCTTGCGCTTTTTGACAAACAGCCAGCCCGCCAGCAGCAGCAATGGCAACGTCAAGGCCAGGCGATAGAAGAACACCCTGAGCTCCTGTGCACGCCAGGCGCTGTGCAAAGCCTCTCGTGCATCGTTCTCCAGCGCGTTCAGTGCCTGATTCGTGCGCGCTTGCTGCTGGCGCAGATTCAGCAAGGTCTGCTCCTGTTCGTGCAGCGCCTGCTGTGCTTGACGCTCTGCCTGGCGCAACTGCTCCAGCTGCTGGTTGCGTGCGATCACTTCAGGGTCCTGCTCGCTGCGCTGCGTCGCAGAGCGTGTCGCAATCCAGGCCATGAAGTTCTCACGTGCCACCTGCGTGTCACCGCGTGCTTTTTCCCACTGCAGCTGCGCCTGCTCACGGGCATCCATCGCCTCGTCACGCGCCTTGTTCAGCGCAGCCAGTTCGTTACGCAAGGGCTGCGCCTGCTGCGCATCGACGAAGTCGTCCAGCGTCAGCCGATGCTCGACCTGAGGCAGGTCTCCCACCACCGTAGATCCCAGACCAATCAGAAAACTGGCAAAGACCACGGCGACCAGCCACAGACCTCGGCGGAACCAGACTTCCGACCATCGCAAAGACTTGCTCATGTACGCACTCCCTCGTTCAATGGAACGTAGCCATTATGTCGGCTTGGAATTTCGCCGCCTCAGGCTGCGCAGCAGCCAGTAGGTACTGCGACGAACATACAGTGGCTCCCGCCAGCACATCAGTACCAGTGCCACAGCATTGGCCAGCCCCATGCACAGAAACAGCTGCGGCACACTCAGGCCTGCAGCCAGCAGTCCGGCTGCGATCAGCGCCGATGCCACCATGAACAGCGCGTTGAGAATATTGTTGGCAGCAATGATGCGCGCGCGGTGCGTCACTGGGCTGCGCTGCTGAATCAGGGCATACAGCGGGACGCTGTAAATGCCTGCCGACAGCGCCAGGCCGAACAGGTCCAGCAGCACGCGCCAGCGCTGCGGTGCCTGCACAAAGCTCCAGAGGTCCAGCATCTGCGCTGCGCGTGGCAGATGTGCCAGCGACCACCAGAAATCCACAGCAAACAGCGTCATCCCCAAAGCACCAAGCGGCACCAGCCCAGGCTCTATGCGTCCACGCGACAGGATTTCACACAGCAGTGCGCCTGTGCCCACACCCAGTGAAAACACAACCAGCAGGCAGGCCGCCACACGCTCATTGCCCTGCAGCACCTCCTTGGTCAGTACCGGAAATTCCGCCAGAAACACAGCCCCAAAAAACCACATCCAGCTGATGCCCAGCAGCGCCCTGAACACCCGGCCATCGGTGCGTGCCAGGCGCAGATTGGCGGCCGTTTCGCGCCACGAATTCCAGCCCAGCGGCGCTGCATGGGCAGGCACGGCCTGCCGGGGAATGCCCTGTGCCGCCCAGCGCCCCAGCATGGCCAGCAGCAGACAGGTCAGCGCCACATGCCAGCGCCCCACTTCGGGCGTAGCAATCAGCAGGCCGCCGACCACATTGCCCAGCAGGATGGCCACAAAGGTGCCCATCTTCACCATGCCATTGCCCCCCGTCAGCTCTGATGGCTTGAGCACCTGGGGCAGATAGGCAAACTTGGCAGGGCCAAAAAAGGTGGAGTGCACGCCCATACCCACCAGACACAGCATCAGCACCACAGGCCACTGCTGCCAGAAACCCAGTAGCGCCACTGCCATGATGGCAATTTCGCAATCCTTGACCCGCCGCATGAGCACGACCTTGTCCATGCGGTCTGCCAGCTGCCCTGCCGTGGCCGAAAGCAGCACAAAAGGCAGAATGAACAAGGCACCTATCACCAGACCGGCGATGGATGCTGGCAGCCATGCTACCTGCAGCTGGTAGGTGACCAGCACCGTCAGCGCGAACTTGAAGAGGTTGTCGTTGGCCGCCCCCAGCAGCTGGGTAGCAAAGAAGGGGCCAAAGCGCTGCTGGCGCAGCAGCGCGAACTGCGAAGACGGTGTGTGGTGCATGGCCGCCATGGGCAAATAGTCAGAACGCTTGCTTCGTCCTGCAGGGTATCAGCTTGACTTGCGAGCGCTGGTCTTTTTCGCCGGGCTGCTGCGCTTGCCCGCTGGCGCAGCCTTGGGCGTGGCTGTCCGTTGTGTGGCGCGGGTTGCGTTCGCAGGCTTCGCTGCTGGCTTGGACTTGGCCGATGCAGTGGTTTTGGCACCCGTCTTGGCAGTACTGGCCGAGCTGGCAGCCGCCTGTGTCTGGGCTACGGCCTGGCGCACCATGTCGCTGGCCGTCTTGACAGCCGTGCGCGCCAAATCTGTGGACATCTGCGTGGCCTGGAATACCGCCTGCTGCTGTGCAGGATCCTGCATGGCCTGCTGGGCAATCTGCTGAAACTGCTGCGTCAGCGCACCCCACCACTGCATCGCCGCAGCCATGCCTGCGGCCTGTGTGGACTGCTCCTGCGCCGCATCTTGCTGCGCCTGCTGCGCTGCACTTTCATCAGCAGGCTGGGGGGCTGCGGCATCAGATGTGGGCGTCTTGCCCGCCGCAGACATGGGCCAGTCCGACAAGTCCGGTCCTGCTGCTGCGCTCGTGGAGGCAAAAGGAAACCCCTTGGTCATTTCCCCCAAATTCACATGCATGCCCTGCAAGGCAGAGAGCGTCATCTTCTGCACTTCCAGCGCCTGCACGGTCGCGGCCAGTGCCTTGCTGTTTTGCTCCAGCCAGAACTGCACGGCCTTGAGCTCTTCGATGCGCTTGTTGATTTCTTCAACGCTCAGCGTAGGGGCTACCCAGTTCGCAAACGGAGGCTGTGCCGCACTGCCCTGCCCGACCTTGCCCAGGCTCTGCAAAAACTCAAACCCCGGAATGAATTTGCCAAAACCGAACGCGGAGGAATCACTCATAGCCATCACCCATTGCGTGCAATACAAAAAAAGCCCGGGCACAGCGGTGTACCCGGGCTGGCTGCCAGCTAGCTTAACGCAGCGGCCGCTGTACGCTGTCACGCGTACAGCATCTGCCTGGCTTAAAGCCGCTAACGCTACCCAGCAAACCGCAGGTTTGCGTTTGAGACGGTGCGCGAAGCCGTAGACAGTACGAGTAGTACGACAAGGCTTCGCAACGACGTATCAAGGGTTGCGTTAGCAGGTCTTACTGGCCATGGTGATGCGCACTGCCATGCCCATGCTGCATGCTGTGACCATGGCTGCCCGCCTTGGGCGCCATGCGGTGCACGGGCAGCTCCAGATGCAGGCGCGAAGCCTCACCCTTGCTGTCCTTGAAGATCAGCGTCACGGGCACTTGTGTGCCTTCCTGCAGCGGGGCCTTGAGCTGCTGGAACATCAGGTGGTAGCCACCGGGCTTGAGCTCCACGGTCTGGCCCTCAGGCAGCGGCAGGCTGTCGATGGCACGCATGCGCATCACATCGCCTTCCATCTTCATTTCATGGATTTCGCCCACCGCGGCGACAGGCGTTTCAACGCCGACCAGCTCGAGCGGCTCCTGCGCCGTCAGACGCACGAAGCCCCCTGTAGCCTGCTGCCCCGGCACGGAAGCACGCGCCCATGCGCCTTCTGCCTGTACATGGGCGGCATCAGGATGGGCCATGGCCACACCCGTGGTAAGCGCTACAGCAAGCACTGCAGCCGAGAAAATTTTGTTGTGCAAAGACATGGGAATCACTTGGTAAAAAAACTCAACACCAGGCACATGCCAGATGGCCTGTGCCACTCAGGACAGGATCCATGTCTTCGAAGGTGGTGCACGCACGGGAGGCAAAGCTACGCGGCACGGAATATGCACTGCTGGCGGCAAGGCCTGAGGCTGGGCGGCAGGCACCTGTACGCTGGCTGCTTGCACCTGCTGTGGCGGCGGTGCAAGCACCGGCAGGCACAGTGGGCAGTCCAGCGTATGGTGCAGCGCCATACCCTGCCCAGTATCGGTCAACGGGCTGGGTGCATCCAGCGGCGCCAATTCCCCTGAGCACAGATGCACCACATGCTGCTGGCTGATCTGGGCCCGTGCCATCGGCGCCCAGATACTGACCATGCACACGCACAGCCATGCTGCCAGCACCAGCAAGCTGGTGCGGCGCAGATGCGTGGTGATCAGCCGGTTCAACATGTCGGCAATTCTATCGAGCCCACTGCTGCAGACCGGAAGCCATCGGCTTAAATTTCAAGCCAAATATGCCTCTAAGGCTTATACAGCAAGCGCTGACAGCTATATTTTCAAGCTTTCAATTCACCTTCCAGAAACCGCAGCAAGCCACTGACCCGGCGTGTTGGCGCGGCAATGGCCTGGGCCAGCAAACGGACGTCTTCTGCCATCAGCGTAAAAGCACTGCGCGCCCGCGTGATGCCTGTGTAGACCAGTTCACGCCCCAGCACCGAGCCGGCCTTGGCAGAGAGCACCAGTGCCGTGTGCTCAAACTCCGAGCCCTGGCTTTTGTGTACCGTCATGGCAAACGCGGTTTCCACATGGACCAAGCGCGCCACACTTACGGCATGCAGTTGATTGCCCTGCAGAAAGTACACGCGCAAAGGGTGCCCCGGCGCTGCACTGGGCAGGGCAATGCCGATGTCACCATTGAACACGCCCAGCGCTGCATCGTTGCGTGTGACCATGACAGGTCGGCCGCGGTACCACTCACCAGGCTCCTTGGGGATCACGCCCAGCCGTGCCAGCAGCTGTTGCACGGCGGCGTTCAGGCCAGCCACGCCCCATTCGCCTTCACGCACGGCGCACAGCAGACGAAAGCGCTCAAACGCGGTGATGACTTCGCGCACCCAGCCCTCATGCTGCACGGCGATGTCCGATGCTTTTTCTATCGCTACCCAGCGCTGCAGCGCCTGTGCAAAAGGCTGGTAGCCCACGGCGGTGCCGCGCCCTTGCCAGGCCAGCTGGTGTACGCGCTGCACAGCGCCACCGGCTTGCATGAAGACCGGGTCGTAGACGCCACATTCGGCCAGTAGCGCTTGACTGCGCGCCACATCGCCCGCATTGACGGCCAGCGCCAGCTCGGCAATCGGCCCACTGAAGCGCCTGCTTTCGCGCAGCATCACGGTCTGCTGCGCCAGTGCAGGCGCCATGGCATCTGCGTGAAATGGTGCAGGAATGTGCTCACCCGCCACACGGGCCACATAGTCCACCGTTGCTGCGTCATAGCGCCCCATTTGCGCATCACGGCACAGATCGCCCAGCACAGCGCCGGCCTCGACAGATGCCAGCTGGTCCTTGTCCCCCAGCAGCACCAGGCGCGCATGGGGCGGCAGTGCATCGAGCAGGGCCGACATCATTTCCAGGTGCACCATGGATGCCTCATCGACGATGAGCACATCCACATCCAGCGGCCGCCCCGCATGAAAGCCCCAGTGCCGCGTATCAGGCCGCGCGCCCAGCAGCGAGTGCAGCGTGCGCGCAGCGCCCACGCGCTGCACCAGCGCCTCCAGATCCAGAGCATCTCCCACCACTTGCTGCAAATCCTTGAGCGCGGTTTCAATCGATTCCTTCAGCCGTGCTGCCGCCTTACCCGTGGGCGCAGACAGTGCCACACGCAGCTGCTCAGGTTGCGCCGCCGTAGCAAACAGCAGCGCCAGCAGGCGTGCTGCGGTATAGGTCTTGCCCGTGCCGGGGCCGCCGGTGATGATCGAAAAACGCCCACGCAGGGCCACCGCACAGGCCACTTTCTGCCAGTTGCAGCCAGCCCCCGAAGCCACGGGAAAAAAGCGATCCAGCCACTCGCGTGCGGCCTGCTCAGGCAGCTGCACGCCAGCGGCAGTACTGCGTTGCAGGATGTGTGCGGCCACCATGCGTTCATGGTCCCAGTAACGGCGCAGATACAGCAGGGGGTGGGCGCTATCTACTGCAGCCAGCACCAGGGGCTGGGCACGGTCTGCCTCGGTGGCTGCACGCACCAGTGGACATGCCTGCAGTGCCTGCAGCCATTGCGCACATGTACCCGGCAGGCGCTCCCACAGGGCCAGCAGATGGGGCAAGTCTTCCGCATCCCAGCCCAGCACCGCATTGGGCGTAGCCACCAGATCAGCCAGCGGCAAGCAGCTGTGACCGCGCCCTTCCATCTGTGCCAGCATGGCTGCCGCCACTAGCACGCAGGGCTGCACCTGCGGGTCCTGTTCATGCAGCCACACGGCCAGCGCCACATCCAGCCGCCGCAGCATGCCTGCATCGGCCCACAGGCGCAGCACCTCCAGCACACTATGCGCGGTCACAGGTGCTGCAGGTTCGGCGGCGAACATTTCCAGGGTATGGATATCCAGATGACGTTTGCGGCTCATGCCTGCACCTCGTTGATCAATGCCTGCAGGGCGTCCAGCAGCTCCAGCATGGGGGGCACCACATGCACACCCTGTGCCGGCCCATCCATGCCGCGCAAAAAGAAATACAGCGCGCCGCCCAACTGCTGCGCTGGGTCATAGGCATCGCCCAGACGGCTTTGCAGTAGGCTATGCAGCGCCAGCAGATACAGCGCAGCCTGTACGTCATAGCGGTGCTGCAGCATGGCCTGCTGCAGCGCAGCGGCATGGTAGGCGCTGCCATCTGTGCCCAGATAGTTGGTCTTGTAGTCCAGCACCCAGTAGCGGTCTTCATGCACAAAAACCAGGTCTGCAAAGCCCATCAGCATGCCGTGCAGGCTGCGGTCTGGCAGCATGGGACGCTCCATCTCCGGCAAGATGAACTGGCGGCACAGCGCATCGACTTCACGCGCGGGCAGCTGCGCAATCGGCAGCCAGAATTCCATTTCCGGCAGCCGCGTGCGGATCTGCGCCAGGCTGCAGCCCAGTGGCGGCAGCGGATGGTGCACCACATGGCGCAACCACTGCAGCGTGTCCTGCGCCTGCTCCGTGCGGCCCGCGCGTTCGCAGCGGCGCAGCAGCTGCTCGCTCAGGCGGCCTTGCCCATCGGCTTCCAGCGCAAAGTCTTCACCCTCCAGCCACTCCAGCTGCTCGTGGATAAAGTTGCCCACCAACTCACCCCGCATAAAGCGGTGCCACACGGCGCTGCTGGCCACGGGCAGCAGCGCCTTGCGCCCTGCGCTCGCATCCAGCGCACGCTCGTCATCGGCGGGCTGCATGGCCGCCACAGGCAGCACCGGCAGCTCACTGCTTTTGCCACGCACCAGGCGGGTAAAGCTGGCAATGCTCCACTGCGTGTCAAACTGGGCATCATAGGTCTGCGGAACGCACAGTGGCGGCGGTACATCGCTGCTACGGTACAGCGTGGGTGCAGAAGGCGCTGGCAAAGGCTCTACCCGTATGTCGCTGCAGCCTTCAGCCAGTGCCTGCAGTGCATCACGCCAACCCTGCACAGAGGCTTCCTGCCCGCCATTGAGCAGATAACCACAAGCACCCTTGTGGTTCACACATTTTTTTGAGCCGTGCTTGCTCAGCGCACTGATGCCCACCCAGATCGCATGGCGTGGCCGCGTCAGCGCCACATACAGCAGACGAATGTCTTCACGCAGCCGCTCCTTGTCTGCCTGCTGCTTGGCCTCCGTGCTGGGCTGCAGATCCACACTGCGGCGGCCATCAGGCTGGGGGACACGCACCAGGCTGTCGGAATACTCACGGAAATCTGCCGCAAATGGCAAAAACACCACGGGATACTCCAACCCCTTGCTTTTGTGCACAGTGACAACCTTGACCAGATCTTCATCGCTTTCCAGCCGCACGACCTGTTCTTCACTGCCCTGCCCCGGCGCTTCGATCTGCATGGCCAGCCAGCGAATCAGTGCCTGTTCACCTTCCAGCGTCGCACTCGCGTTTTGCAGCAGTTCCGCCAGATGCAGGTAATTGGTCAGCCGCCGTTCACCCCCGGTTTCAGCCAGCCACAGCGCAGGCAGCTGCATGCGGTGCAAGGTCTGACGCAACATGGCCAGCACGCCCTGCATCTGCCAGACGCTGTGCAGCTCAGCCACGATCTGGCTTTTGGCATCAAAGGCTTCGTCATCCGCCGCCAGCCAGGCCAGCTGCTCCAACGACAGCCCCATGATGCGCGTTGCCAGCCCGGCACGCACGGCCCGCGCATCGCGCGGCGCAGCCACAGCACGCAGCCATACCAGCACGTCCTGTGCCTCAGCGCTGGCAAACACGGATTCCTGGTCTGACAGATACACCGACGCCACATGGCGGCGCTGCAGTTCACGGCGTACGGCTGCAGCCTGTTTGCCGGTACGCACCAGCACAGCAATATCGCGCGGACGCAGGCGCTGCAGCGGCTTTCCATCCTCTGCGAAACCCACCCTGACATCGTTGAGCCATCGCACGATCTGCTCGGCACAGGCACGGGACATATGCTCCAGCATCGTTTCCGTGTTGACCAGCTCTCCCTGCCCCTCATGCCACACCACAGTCATGGCTGGAACGGGCTGACCATCCATCTGAAACCGCTCCGCACGGCCCTTGGCACGCACAGCGTCAAACGGCAGCGGGTTGCGCTGCGCTTCACGAAACATGAAGGCCCCGGCCCCCACGCGGGCCTCGGCCTGTGCGAACCAGCGGTTGACGGCATGCACCACGGCTTCGGTGGAGCGGTAGTTCACATCGAGCACATAGTGGCGGCCTTCCGTAGCCTCTCGTGCGCGCAGATAGCTGTAGATGTCGGCGCCGCGAAAGCCGTAGATGGACTGTTTCGGATCACCAATCAGCAGCAGCGCACTTTCGGGGTCGTTGTCTGCCGTGCGGTAGATCTGGTCAAACAGGCGGTACTGCAGCGGCGAGGTGTCCTGAAACTCGTCAATCAGCGCCACCGGATACTGCGCCAGAATGCGCTGGCGCAGGGCTGGGCCGTTTTCGCCAGACAGTGCCTGGTCCAGGCGTTCCAGCATGTCCGCAAAGCCAAAGGTACGCGTCTGCTGCTTGAGCCACTGCATGCGCTGGTGCACATAGGCCGCAGCATGTGCCAGCATCTGCACCCGCAAATCGGGCATCTGCGCCATCTGCTCGGCCAGCTCCTCAAAAGCATGGGCTTGCGGCGGTACCTCCAGCGGTGGTGCACTTTTCAAGCGGCAGGCGGGCATCTCACTGGCACGCAGATTCTGGCGTGCGGTGGCGTACTCCTTGCGGCGCCAGAAATCCATGACTTCTGGTGCCTCTACCCATGCGCCCAGTGCCTGCACCCAGTCCTGCACCTGCTTGGCGCTGAAGCGTCTGCTATTCCAGTGCTCCGGAGCATCTTCCACCTGTTGCAGCAGCCAGTCGCGAAAGCGCGGAAATATCGTTTTCCAGGGCTGCACCAATGCCTGCTGCGCCGCCTGTGCCTGCTGGACCAGCTGTTGCAGGCTCTGTCCGTCTGGCACAAAACTGGCCATGTCTTCGGGACGAAGGCTGCGCAAAGCCTCATAGCAATCTGCAAAGCTTTTCCAGACCTGCAGCACCATGGCCAGCTCCTGCCCCTGCAGCGGATAGCACTGCTGGCGCCAGTAGTCCTGCGCAGCTTCCACCAGGCGCTGGGATTCGTCACTTTCCAGCGTTTCGTCAAACAGATTGCTGCTGTCGAACGCATGCTCGCGCAGCATGCGCTGGCACCAGGCATCAATGGTGAAAATGGCCGCATCGTCCATGGACTCCGCCGCCATGGCCAGCTGCCAGGCAGCTCGCTCGCGCGGCGGCCCTTCAGGGTAAGCCGCCATCAAGTCCAGCAAAAACGGATCAGGCTTCTCCTGCTCTGGCACCTGTCCACGGAAATACGCGGCGGCCTGCACCAGACGTGCGCGGATACGGTCTGAGAGCTCGCGCGTGGCCGCGCGCGTGAAAGTCATGACCAGAATGTCTGCAGGCATCAGCGGCTTGCCAAAGGCGCGTTCACCGCCGTGCCCCAGCACCAGTCGCACATAGAGCGCAGCAATCGTCCAGGTCTTGCCCGTGCCCGCACTGGCTTCAATCAAACGGCTGCCATGCAGCGGAAAGCTGCGTGCATCCAATACGTGGCGCTGCGTCATGCATGCCCTCCCTGCTCTGTGTGGTGTATCCAGCCCACGTTTTCTACACACTGCTGCAGCCAGACTTCCATCGGCCCATAGATAGCCAGCGCCAGATCGTGCAAACGCCCATCTGCGTTCAGTATCTGGAAGTCCGGATACAGGCGCTGCCAGTACATGTCTTCAGCTTCACCATTCCCCACAAAGCCGCCCTCATAGGCAGTGCGGGCTGCCGCCTCATCTTGCCAGGCCATGGCCATGCCGGTCTTCATCGGCACTAGCAAGGGCGATTGCTGGCCCTGCAGCCAGAGTTCCAGCAAATCCTGCAATGCCTGCTGTGCCACGTCCTGCGCCATGGGCTGTACATGCAAGGCCGTATCGCGCCCGATCAGCACACCCTGCACCTCCACACCACAGGCGGCAGCCACCAGACTGCGCAAATACACGCGCAGCAGCTTGTCCCTGCGCAACTCGCCGTCCTTGTCCAGCACATCGCGTGCGTCCAGCTGCAGCCACACGGGGGCCACACCTGCAACTTCGTGGTCAGCTGCCCACAGCTGATCCAGCCAGTCTTCCAGCACCACGCCCGCATGCCTGAAGTGCACACGCAGGCGTTCGACTTCGCGTGGGAAGGCCTGCCTGCGTGCCGCCCATTCCTGCAGGCAGGGCAGCACCGTGGCCTGCAACTGCTGCGCTTCGCGCTGCCCCACACCGGCCAGCGGCAGACGACCGGCGCGCTGCAGACTCTGCAGGCGTGCCTGCAGCAGCGGTGCAGCTCTGTCGCCATCCAATGCCGCATGGCGGCTTTGCTCCCAGTCCGCCACAAACTGCTGCTGCAATTGCTCGACCAGCTGGTAGGCCTGCAGACCATTGAGCTGGAACAGCTCGTCGTCTTCAACCGTGTCCTCATCCGCTTCAAAGTACACCCCCAGACGCTGCTGAAAAAACGCCTTGGCCGGGTGGCGCACAAAGCGCGTCAGTCTGTCCATGCTCAAGGGCTCCAGTGCATCCAGGTCCAGTGCTGGCATGTCCTGCACCACGGCCGCATCCTGCTGCGCATGCGCATCACGCCATTCACGGGCATAGGTCAGCAAATCCGTGTTCTGCTCAAAGTAGCGGCGGCTAAAAGGCTGCAAGGGGTGGTGCCAGGTGCGCTCCGCCAGCAAGTCTTTGCGCTCCCCTCGCCAGCCAGCGGCCAGATATTCACGCAGCTGCGACACCAGCACGGAAGGCGGCTGCTCGCTGTTGTCGCGCACATGGTGCCCGGCCCAGCTGATGTAGAGCACGCGGCGTGCAGACAGCACGGCCTCCAGCATCAGCTGGCGGTCATGGTCACGGCGCGCGCGGTCACCCGGACGGTACTGGCCGGGCTGCTGCATCAAGTCAAAGTCATTGCGTGTGGCGCGGCGCGGGTAGTCGCCATCGTTCATGCCCAGCAGGCAGACGACTTCAAACGGAATCGCCCGCATGGGCATGGGCGTGGCAAAGGTCACGCCACCGGCCCGGAAACGCTGCTCCAGCGAAGGCTGCTCCAGCGCCTGCAGCCAAGCTTCCTGCGCCACAGCCAGCGGAATCTGCTGCACAAAACCGGCCTGGTCACAGGCTTCCTGCCAGCGTGTGAGCGCTTTTTCCAGCCCATCGAGCAGGGCACGCTCTACATCATCCTGCGGCTCAAACATGTCCTGCGCCAGCTGGCGCAGGCGCTGCGCCCAGACATCGGGCGTGGCATCCAGCAATGCTTCCTCCCACCAGCGCATCAGGCGCTCGAGCACCGCGGCCAGAATGCCCGCCAGTTCGGCACCCAGCCCGCCGACTTCGTCATAGGGCTCAATCTCGCCCCAGGCAGCGGCACTCTGCCAGCCATGCGCTCCCTGCACACTGCGGCTGCCGCTGGCATAGCCCAACAGCATGCGGCGCAGACCAAACCAGGCGCTGTTGTGCTCACCACAGGCCTGCAAGCCCAGCGTGGCGCGCTGCTCGGCATTCAGTCCCCAGCGGATACCTGCACCCGCCATCCAATGCGTGAGCTGCGGCACATCGGTGGCCGACAGGCCAAAGCGTGCGGCCACGGCGGGGACATCCAGCAGATCACACAGCTCGCTCAGGCGGCAGCGCTGCTGGGGTAACTTGAGCAGCCATTGCAGCGCCACCACCATGGGACTGGCAGCACGCGCACTTAGGTCTGCAATATCAAAGGGGATGTAGCGCGGGTCATGCCGGCTGTACTGACCAAACACGGCGCGGATCGATGGGGCCGCAGCCTGAATATCCGGCAGCATGACGATCACATCGCGCGGCTGCAGCGGCACCTGCCCCGGGGCGGGCGGCTGGGCCAGCAGCTGCAGCAGCTGGTCGTGCAGCACTTCCAGCTCACGCACCAGACTGTGCGCACTGTGAAAGACGATGGACTGGTCCTGTGCAGCAATATAGTGCTCAGGCTGCATGGCTTTGGGGTGCTCAGCCAGCGGCAGCATGTCTCGGATGCTGCGCTGCGCCTGCTGCAGCAGACTGCCTGCATCAGCCGGCGCATCATCAAACAGATCTACGCGTGGCCAATGTGCACGGTCGGCGGTCTGCAAGGTGTTGTCGTACTCGTCGAGCAGGCGCACATAGTCGCGGCTCTGACGGCCCCATGCGGCCAGCAGTGGGTGGGCATGGGCATGCATGGCCTCCAGCGGAATGGCGGCCAGGTCCTGGCCGTTGCGCAGCGGCTGGCGGCGGCGCTGCATGCGCAGCAGCGCGCGCCCGTCAATGGCATCGGCCCAGTGATAGCGGCAGGGGTTGGGTACGGCCAGCACCACCTGAGTGTGGCGCGCCATGGCATCCAGAAAACCCAGCATGGCCAGCGGCACATGGCTCAGGCCAAACAGCACCACACGGCGCGGCACAGGCAGGCTGCCGGGCTCGGCCTCGCGCAGGCGCTGCATGACCAGCTCGCGCAAGGCCGTACGCGTCGCGGCCATTTCATGCGCCTGCAGATCCGCCAGCACCGCACGCCACAGCTGCGCCTGCCAGCGCTGGCTCTCGGGCAGAGGCTCCTCCGGTTTTCCCGGATGCGTCAGCACATCACGGCCCTCCTCCCAGGCCTTGAGCCAATCTCCACGGTAGACCTGGTACTGGTCAAACAGGTCGGCCAGACGCTCGGCCAGCTGCAGCAGGCGCTCGGGCTCGCCAGGGCGCAGAAAGCTTTCAATGGGTGCAAATGCGGGCTCGTGCAACAGGCCCGGCAACAGGCGCATGAGTCGCCAGGTCAGCGGCACTTTTTCCAGCGGCGAAGCAGGCGGCACGGCATGTTTGCCCAGAATCTGCCGGTAGGTGCGCCAGATAAAGCGCGCGGGCAGCTCCACCTTGGCCGCCGCGCACACGCCCAGCTGCTCGGCCATGCGCATCTTGAACCACTCGGCCGTGCCATTGCTTTGCACAAGCACGACTTCGGTTTCGAGTGGCTGCAGCGGGTGGGTGCGCATCCACGCCATCAGCGTATCGGCCAGTGTTTCGGTGCAATTACCGTGCAGGGCCACCAGCCCTGTGGACATGGAAGCAGCCAAGCGAGCCTCTCCGTGTAGGGGTTGTCAGAAAAGCGGCTAGCTTGCCATGCCTGCGATAGCTGCACAAGCACAGCAAGCTTCAAAAATCAGAGCTGCCAGTGCTTACCAAGAAAGGATTTCAAACTTATTGAACTTGCAAATCCTTATCTGAAAAGCGCAAAGCGCTTTCATTTTTATTGCAGCATGCATGAAGCAAAGGCGCAGAAAGCAGAAAAGCCCTTGATCATTGCTGATCAAGGGCTTTGAATTCTGGTGGCCTGGGACGGGATCGAACCGCCGACACGCGGATTTTCAATCCGCTGCTCTACCAACTGAGCTACCGGGCCGTTTGTAGAAAACGCGATTGTATATCAAACCAGAGCAGCCTGGCAAAAATATTTTTAACCGCGGCGACTGCGTCCCAGATCAACACCCAGCTGGCGCAGCTTGCGATACAGGTGGGTGCGCTCCAGCCCGGTTTTTTCTGCCACGCGTGTCATGGACCCGCCTTCGCGGGCCAGATGAAACTCGAAATAGGCCTTCTCAAAACCATCGCGTGCTTCACGCAGAGGGCGGTCCAGATCAAAGCCCTGGTGGGCACTGGGCACGCTGTCTGCAGCCTGGCAGGCATTCGCCACAGGTCGCACCACGGCAGCATCGGTGCTGTAAGTCATGCGCTCTGCCACGGGCGCTGCGCCCGCAGGGGCCGCGCCAATCATTGCGCCCGGAGCTTTTGCTGGCGGCGTGCTTGCGCTCTTGGCCAGCCCCTGCTCCACGGCCTTGAGCAGCTTTTGCATGGTGATGGGTTTTTCCAGGAAAGACAGTGCGCCAATGCGCGTAGCCTCTACCGCCGTCTCAATCGTGGCATGACCACTCATCATGATGACAGGCATGGTGAGCTGACCCGAAGTGGCCCACTCCTTGAGCAGGGACACGCCATCGGTATCAGGCATCCAGATATCGAGCAACACCAGATCAAAGTTGCCTGAATTACGAGCGACACGGGCTTCTGTGGCATTGGCCGCTAACTCAACGCTGTGACCTTCGTCGTTGAGGATCTCCGACAGAAGATCCCTGATGCCCAACTCATCATCTACTACCAGTATGTTTGCCATGAGATTCGAAAGCCTATGTACTTCAGGTATCAGGTTCACCGCCCTCACGGTGTTTCGGTGCTTACGGGGACAAATGATAGCGACACTTGTGCACCTTGTACCATGCCGTTATCCATGCGATTTGCCAGATCAATGCGTGCGCCGTGCTCGTCAGCAATCTTTTTCACCACGGCCAGACCCAGCCCGGTTCCCCGGACCTTGGTCGTGACATAAGGCTCAAAAGCACGCTGCAGAATGTGTGCCGCAAAACCTGCGCCACTGTCACTGACGGTCAGTCGCACACGCTTGCTGCTCTCTACCCACTGAATGGTGATTTCAACAGCAGGCGGCGTCACACCCAGTGATTCAGCCTGCTGCAAGGTCGCATCTTGTGCGTTTTGCACCAGGTTATGGATGACCTGGCGCAATTGCTGTGCATCTCCCGCAATGCGTGGAGCGGATGGGTCGAGCTTGGCTCGCACAGGCACCTGGGCATTTTCTTCACCGTACAGCTGCATCAGCTCCATCACCAGCGCGTTCAAATCCAGCGGCTGCAATTCTGCGGCAGGCAAGCGTGCATAGTCGCGAAACTCATTCACCAAACGTAGCATTGCTGCTACTTGATCAACAATTGTTTTCACCGATCGGTTCAGCAGTGCCTGTTCTGGCGGCTCCAGCTTGTCTGCCAGCTTGATGGAAAGACGCTCGGCAGACAGCTGAATCGGTGTCAGCGGATTCTTGATTTCATGCGCCACACGGCGTGCTACCTCGGCCCACGCCTTGGAACGCTGCGCAGAAACAATCTCCGAGATATCGTCAAACACAATCAGGCGCCTCGACTGCGGCAGCTCTGCACCGCGCACCACCAGCGTGGTCTTGTTCTGGGTGACCACGCCGCTGTCAGCTTGCTGCTCCGGATGCTCCAGCGACAACTCCAGCACCTGCTGCCAGCGATCACGCCCTGCATCCGCACCCTGCTCGCCGAGGAAAATCTCGAACTGCTCCTGCACCAGCTGTGCCATACCAGCCAGACCCGGCACCTCTTCCAGCTTGCGCCCAATGTAGATCGCCATGGGCATGCGCAGAATGCGTGTGGCACCAGGGTTGATAGACAGCACATGCCAGCGGTCGTCGAGCACCAGCACACCCGAGGTCAGATTGTCCAGAATCGTCTGCAGATTGGTGCGCGCAGCCTTCACCTCTGCCATGCTCTTGTCCACTGCCGTGCGGGCATCCAGCAGCTGCTGCGTCATCAGCGCAAAGGAGCGCGTCAACCCGCCCAGTTCGTCCTGGCTTTGCAGCGCCATCTTGGGCGTCAGGTCTCCACGCGCCACATCGCGCACGCCCTGCGCCAGCACCAGCAATGGGCGCGCAAGGTGATTGCCCAGCAAGACCGCCAGCAGGACCGCACCAAACACCGCCAGAAACAGACTCAGCGTCAGCGTACCTATGTACATGCGCTGCAGCCCCTGGCGCGCCAGAGCGCGCTCCTGGTATTCACGGTTGGCATCCTGCACGGCCAGTGCATTCGTCACCAGCGCACTGGGCAGCGGGATGATGGCCTGCAGGAAGCGGGGCTTGCTCACCAGCATCAACCGCGGGTCACTCACCAGTGCCAGGGTTTTCACATAGGCATGTTCGCCTTCTTCACCTGCACCCCAAGCCCCCACTTCATCCAGCCCTTCGATGCTGGCCAGCGGCCGCAGGCCAGTGCGCAGACTGCGCAGCTGCTGGTTGCTGGGGCGTTCAGGGTTGAGGTCGAACATGGACATGCCCACACTGGCCACGGCCACACCCGCTTCATTCCACAGGATCACATCGGTAGCGCCCAGCTGTTCTCGGATGCGCTCCAGCACCACGCCCGCGGCCGCATCCGGCACCTGGGCCAGCTGCTGGCTGGCAGCCCGCGTGTTGTTCGCCATGTCATTGGCCACAGTCTCCAGCGTGACGCTGGCCAGATTCACGCCAGCGCTCAGCGCCCCCTCGACCTTGACGTCAAACCAGCTTTCAATCGAGCGCGAGACAAACTGGTAGGACACGACATAGATCAGCAGCCCCGGCACCACACCGACCAGACCAAAAATGGCCGCCAGTTTGAGCAGCAGGCGGCTGCCAAACTTGCGCTGGCGCCAGCGCACCGCCAGGCGTATGGCCATCCACAGCAGCACCAGCAGCAGTGCAGATGCCACCAGCACATTCAGGCCAAACAACCATGCGTAGTGCTGTTCATACAGCTCCCGGTTGTTCGTGGCCTGCATGAGCAGAAAAAGCAGCACCAGGCCAATGGCACACATGACCGTACCCAATACGCCCAGCACCCAGCGCATGGATTTACGCGAACTTGGCGCACTCATTGCAAAGCTTCCAGATCCACAGTTTCCCGGCGTGTGACCAGCAGGTTCCAGTCTGAGCGTCCCAGTGCACCAATCTGCAGGGGGCGGGGGAAACGGGATAAATCAATACGAAAGCGCAGCTGCAGCAGCGCCGTGCCATCCGATGGCAGCTCGGCCATGCTGCCAATGCGCCAGCGCACAATCCGCTGCATGGCCTGCACCGCATCCGCCAGTGATTCAAACGTGCTGGACAGCGCCAGCTTCAGGCCCTGACCCTCAAAGGGCTGGCTGCCGTCATACAGGCGCCAGCGACGGATGAGCGGCTGGTAGCTCAGCCGCATGTAGCGCACTGCGCTGAGCAGCTGCTGGTCACTCCAGTACCAGCGCTCGCGCAACATTTGTGCTTCAGCGATGAAGTGCACGGGAATGCCCTTGAGCAAGGCATCCAGCACCAGATCAGGCAATGACCACTGAAAGCGCGCACTCAGCAGCAGGGACTCACCATCGCGCTGCAGACGCAGGTTCTCCCAGTCCAGGCTTTTATCCGCCGAAGCAGACTCTGGAGACGGCTCTGCACCCCCCTCTTGCAGTGGCGGCAAAGACGTAGCTTCCTGCGCATGCGTACCTTGGGCCGTCCGCAACGCCGATGCCCCGATTGCCAGCACCCATGCAGCAGCTGCACGACGCTGCTGCCCATGGGGGGGCAGCGCAGCATCAGCCGTTTTTTTGCAGCAGGGCGTAGAAGAATCCGTCGTGGTCACCTGCAGCATTGTCTGTGACCGGTGCAGCTGCCGCGTCATTTCCCGGAATTAAATGTCCGGGGGACGGTAATAACTGTGCCCGGGTGTTGCGTGCAAGAAACGCTTGGATTTGCGCCTCGCCCTCTGCCTTGAACACGGAACAGGTGCAATACAGTATGCGCCCACCTGTTCGGAGCAAAGGCCACAGGGCATCCAGCAGCTGGGACTGGATCGCAGCCAGCTGGTCAATATCGCTGGCACGGCGCAGCCAGCGCACATCAGGGTGGCGGCGCACAATGCCCGAAGCGGAACAGGGAGCGTCCAGCAAGATGGCATCAAACTGCGCACCACCATTGGCAGCCTGCCACCACTGCGCAGTCTGACCGGCATCAGCCACCAGCACCTTGGCGCGATCCTGCAGCTGCAGACGCTGCAAGGTATCGTGAATGCGTTCGCTGCGCTCGGCATCGACTTCCAGCGCCGTCACACGCACGGGTGAAGCCGCACCGGCGTATTCCAGCAAATGCGCCGTCTTGCCGCCCGGTGCGGCGCAGGCATCGAGCAGCTGCAAAGGCTGGCTCAGATCCATGCCCTTCAGCAACAAGGGCGCAGCCAGCTGCGCGGCACCATCCTGTACCGACACCATGCCCTGCTCAAAGCCTGGCAAAGCATGTACGGGCTGCGCCTTGTCCAGCTGCACACCGGCTTCACCAAACACAGATGCATCAATATTGATAGCTTTCAGCGCTTGCTGGTACTGTGCGGGAGTCGTTTTTTGCTTATTAACTCTCAGGCTCATGGGGGCCTGGGTGTTATTGGCCTGCAGAATGCGCTCCCAGTCCTGCGGATAGTCTTTTTGCAGGCGCTCCAGCCACCACTGCGGATGGTTCCAGCGTGCCAGCGGATCGCTGTCCGTCTGCGCCACCAGGGCATCACGTTCGCGCAGGAAGCGGCGCAGGCAGGCGTTCACAAAGCCGGACTGGCGCATCAGGCCGCCACGCTTGGCTGCCTCCACCGCCTGGTTCACCAGCGTGAATGGCTCATAGGGGGCCTGCTCAGGGTCCCAGGCCAGTGCGAGGGCCGTACACAGCAAGGCATCCACCTTGGCCGGTGGGGCCTTGGGGGCCAGTTGCTTGCGCAGGGCCTGGGCACGGCCCAGCTGGCGCAAGACCTGAAACAGCAATGCCTGCACGCCAGGGCGCAGGCGGGGCGACACGGATGCCAGCGCTGCATTGCCAGACTGGCCATCCAGAATCATCTGCAAGCCCTGGGCCACGGCAGCCAGCTGCTGCCACAGGGCAATCGGTGCTGCAGTGCCCGAAGGCGCTGCAGAGGAGGGAAAAATCTTTCGCGTCATGCGGTAGGCTGCATCAGCAATGCAGCATCTTTCTGAAAACTACGACCGGGGCGATAGCCACTCAGCCGTGCAACCACACAGGTAGGAGCCTGTGCAATCGACTGGTTGTAATGGGCCATGGCGTCATTGAACTGCGCAAGGCTGTGCATCTGCAGCGTATGCAGCTGCTGCCAGCGCTGTGACCATTCCTGCACATGCTCAGCGTGCATCTCCGACTTGTCTGCACACTGCTGCACATAGGCCTGCCATGCGACCTGTGCACTTTGCCATGCCACGTCCAGCGCAGCCACAGACTCGGGGCGAATGGAGCGCTTGCCCGGCTGCTCAACGGCAGATTCCAGCACATCAGCGCTGGACAGCAGCGCCTGCGGTGCATGGGGCACGAACACACCTGCCACCTGTTCCTTGAGCAGTTGCATGCGTGCGCAGTTACGCATCATTTCCACAATCTGCACAAACTGCTCCTGCACAGGTGCAAATGCCTGTGTGCAATGGTTTTTCAGCCGCTTGATGCGCTTGAACGCACCAATGCACCAGAACACCAGCACGGCAAGCAGCAGCAACTCCAATGAAAGTATCCACATCGTTCCAGCCCGACCCAGAGGTACCAATAAAAACGCTCCCTACCCGCCGCGAGGCAAGTAGGGAGCGCAATGCGCCTAACGCGGCACAGCGTGGCGATTAAGCAGCACTGTCGTCAGCGTCATCCGTAGCGGCAGCCATTTCAGCAGCTTCGGCTTCGGCGATGGCGCGACGCTCGGCGTCGTCCATGGCTTCCTTGGCCTTGCGTGCCTGGTGGTATGCCAGACCGGTACCGGCAGGGATCAGACGACCCACGATCACGTTTTCCTTCAGGCCGCGCAGCTCGTCGCGCTTGCCCATGATCGCAGCTTCGGTCAGCACGCGGGTCGTTTCCTGGAAGGAAGCCGCAGAGATGAACGAATCGGTCGACAGCGAAGCCTTGGTAATACCCAGCAACACGTTGGAGTAGGTTGCGGGGATCTTGCCCTGGGCCTGCAGCGCTTCGTTGGTGTTGAGGATCTCGGAACGCTCCACCTGCTCGCCAGCGATGTAGGTAGAGTCGCCGGGGTTCTCGACCACCACGCGACGCAGCATCTGGCGAACGATCACCTCGATGTGCTTGTCGTTGATCTTCACGCCCTGCAGACGGTACACATCCTGCACTTCGTCCACGATGTAGCGCGACAGCTCTTCGATACCCAGCAGACGCAGGATGTCCTGAGGATCGGCAGGGCCGTCCACAATCAGCTCACCCTTGTTCACCACCTGGCCTTCGTGGACCAGAATGTTGCGCTCCTTGGGCACCAGTTCTTCCCAGACCTTGCCTTCCAGATCAGTGATCTGCAGGCGGACCTTGCCCTTGGTTTCCTTACCAAAGGAGATCGTACCGGTCATCTCGGCCAGCGTACCCTTGTCCTTAGGCGTACGTGCTTCGAACAGTTCGGCCACACGTGGCAGACCACCGGTAATGTCTCGGGTCTTCTGGCCTTCCACAGGGATACGTGCCAGCACCTCGCCGGGGCCCACTTCCTGGCCGTCGCGCACCTGAATCAGCGCGCCGACCTGGAAGCCGATGGTCACGGAGTGGTCGGTACCAGGGATCTTGACTTCCTGGTCGTTGGCATCCACCAGCTTGACCTGAGGACGCACCACCTTGGTAGAACCACGACGCTTGGGGTCGATCACGACCAGGGTCGACAGACCGGTCACATCGTCCACCTGCTTGGCCACGGTCAGACCTTCTTCCACATTCTCGAACTTCACGCGACCAGCGTATTCGGTAATGATGGGGCGGGTCAGAGGGTCCCAGTTCGCCAGGATCTTGCCGGCCTTGATGGCTTCATCAGGCTTGATGGTCAGGATGGCACCGTAAGGCACCTTGTGACGCTCACGCTCGCGGCCGTTTTCGCTGATGATGATCTCGCCGGAACGGGAAATCACCACCAGTTCGCCCTTGGTGTTGGTCACATAACGCATGGTGGCGTTGAAACCAATCGAACCGTTGGACTTGGCTTCCACGCTGGAGGCCACTGCTGCACGCGAAGCCGCACCACCAATGTGGAAGGTACGCATGGTCAGCTGGGTACCAGGTTCACCGATGGACTGCGCAGCGATCACACCCACAGCTTCACCCAGGTTCACCAGACCACCGCGGCCCAGGTCACGGCCGTAGCACTTGGCGCACAGACCGTAGCGGGTTTCGCAGGTCAGCGCAGTGCGGACCTTGATTTCGTCCACGCCCTGAGCTTCCAGCTCTTCGATGATGTCTTCGGTCAGCAGGGTACCTGCAGACAGCAGCACTTCACGGTTTTCGGGGTGCAGCACATCTTCCGCAGTCGTGCGGCCCAGCACGCGATCGCGCAGGGATTCGATCACTTCACCACCTTCCACGATAGCGCGCATCAGCGTGCCATTGTGGGTGCCGCAGTCGTTTTCGGTCACAACCAGATCCTGGGTCACGTCCACCAGACGACGTGTCAGGTAACCGGAGTTCGCAGTCTTCAACGCCGTGTCGGCCAGACCCTTACGGGCACCGTGGGTCGAAATAAAGTACTGCAGAACGTTCAGACCTTCGCGGAAGTTCGCGGTAATAGGTGTCTCGATAATCGAGCCATCTGGCTTGGCCATCAGACCACGCATACCGGCCAGCTGACGAATCTGAGCTGCCGAACCACGAGCACCCGAGTCCGCCATCATGTAGATCGCGTTGAAGGACTCCTGGTCCACTTCGTTGCCGTGACGGTCAATGGTCTTCTGAACCTTCAGCTGGTCCATCATCACCTTGGACACGTCGTCACCGGCCTTGCCCCAGATGTCCACCACCTTGTTGTAGCGCTCACCTGCGGTCACCAGACCGGAGACGTACTGCTGCTCGATTTCCTTCACTTCGGCTTCTGCGCGAGCCAGGATATCGGCCTTCTGTGGAGGCACCAGCATGTCGTCGATGGACACGGAGAAGCCCGCGTGTGTCGACAGACGGAAGCCGTTTTGCAGCAGCTTGTCAGCGAACACCACGGTGGCCTTCAGGCCGCACTTGCGGAAGGAAGAATTGATCAGCTTGGAGATCTCTTTCTTCTTCAGCGCCTTGTTCATGTGGCTGAAAGGCAGGCCCTTGGGCAGAATTTCGGACAGCAGCGCACGGCCCACGGTGGTTTCCACCAGGCTCACGCTCTTTTCGAATTCGCCAGTTTCCTTGTTCTTGGTCCACTCAGGCAGACGCACGCTGATCTTGGCGTGCAGCTCCACTTCACCAGCGTCCAGTGCGCGCTGCACTTCGTTGGTGTCCAGGAACACCATGCCTTCGCCCTTGCCGTTGATCTTTTCACGGGTGGCGTGATACAGACCCAGCACCACGTCCTGAGAAGGAACGATGGAAGGTTCGCCCGAAGCAGGGAACAGCACGTTGTTCGAAGCCAGCATCAGTGCGCGAGCTTCCATCTGTGCTTCCACAGACAGAGGAACGTGCACAGCCATCTGGTCACCGTCAAAGTCAGCGTTGAACGCCGCGCAGACCAGTGGGTGCAGTTGCAGTGCCTTGCCTTCGATCAGGATAGGTTCGAACGCCTGGATACCCAAACGGTGCAGCGTAGGCGCACGGTTGAGCATGATGGGGTGTTCTTTGATGACCTCTTCCAGGATGTCCCACACCACAGGTGTGCCGGATTCCACTTCCTTCTTGGCAGCCTTGATGGTCGTAGCAATGCCACGCTGCTCCAGCTGAGCAAAGATGAAGGGCTTGAACAGCTCCAGCGCCATCAGCTTGGGCAGACCGCACTGGTGCAGCTTCAGGTAAGGACCCACGGTAATCACGGAACGACCGGAGTAGTCCACGCGCTTACCCAGCAAGTTCTGACGGAAGCGACCGCTCTTACCCTTGATCATGTCGGCCAGCGACTTCAGGGCACGCTTGTTAGCGCCCGTCATGGCCTTGCCGCGACGGCCGTTATCCAGCAGCGAGTCCACAGCTTCCTGCAGCATGCGCTTTTCGTTGCGCGCAATGATTTCAGGAGCCTTCAACTCGAGCAGACGACGCAGACGCGAGTTACGGTTGATCACGCGGCGATACAGGTCGTTCAGGTCGGAAGTGGCGAAACGGCCACCGTCCAGAGGTACCAGAGGACGCAGATCGGGAGGCAGCACAGGCAGCACTTCCAGCACCATCCACTCGGGCTTGATACCGGACTTCTTGAAGGCTTCCAGCAGCTTCAGGCGCTTGGCGTTCTTCTTGACCTTGACTTCAGAGCCAGTCAGGTCGTTGCGCAGGCGCTCGATTTCGCTGTCGATGTCGATGGACTCGAGCAGCTCCTTGATCGCTTCCGCGCCCATCTTGGCGGTGAACTCGTCGTAGCCGTATTCCTGGCACTTGGCGTCGTAGTCGTCCTCGGACATGATGCTGAACTTCTTCAGCGGGGTCATGCCGGGGTCGGTCACCACGTAGGCTTCAAAGTACAGCACACGCTCGATGTCGCGCAGTGTCATGTCCAGCACCAGGCCCAGACGCGAAGGCAGGGACTTCAGGAACCAGATGTGGGCGCAAGGGGCTGCCAGGTCGATGTGACCCATGCGCTCGCGGCGCACCTTGGTCTGCGTGACTTCAACACCGCACTTTTCGCAGATCACACCACGGTGCTTCAGGCGCTTGTACTTGCCGCACAAGCATTCGTAGTCCTTGATAGGACCAAAGATCTTGGCGCAGAACAGGCCGTCGCGCTCGGGCTTGAACGTACGGTAGTTGATGGTCTCAGGCTTCTTCACCTCACCAAAAGACCAGGAACGAATTTTCTCGGGCGAAGCCAAGCCGATCTTGATGGCATCGAAATGCTCATCCGGCGTGAATTGCTTGAACAGGTCGAGTAGCGATTTCATGTAACTCTTTCCCTTTTCACAAAATTTATAGCTGCTATCGCTTGCAGGACAAGGGTTTCAATATGAAAACCCTTGCAAATCCTTTATAAACAAGCGCTAGGCGCTCACTTTCTTTAAGGCCTTAGGTACGTTCGAGTTCGATGTCCAGGCCCAGGGAACGAATTTCCTTGACCAGCACGTTGAACGATTCGGGCATACCGGCTTCGATCGCATGTTCGCCCTTCACAATGGATTCGTACACCTTGGTACGACCCACCACGTCGTCGGACTTCACCGTCAGCATTTCCTGCAGAACGTAGGCGGCGCCGTATGCTTCCAGCGCCCACACTTCCATCTCACCGAAACGCTGACCACCGAACTGCGCCTTACCGCCCAGAGGCTGCTGTGTCACCAGCGAGTAAGGACCGGTGGAACGAGCGTGCATCTTGTCGTCGACCAAGTGGTGCAGCTTCAGGTAGTGCATGTAGCCCACGGTAGTGGGGCGCTCGAAGCGCTCACCAGTACGGCCGTCATACAGATAAGCCTGTGTGCGTGTCTCGGTCAGACCCTTGCGCTCCTTCAAGTCATCAGGGTATGCCAGCTTCAGCATGTCCTTGATTTCCTGCTCGGAAGCACCGTCAAACACGGGCGTTGCGAAAGGCACGCCGTCCTTGAGGTTCTCAGCCATGCGCATGATTTCGTCGTCGCTCAGCTGAGACAGGTCTTCCTTGCGGCCGCGGCTGTTGTAGACCTCGTCCAGGAAGGCACGCACTTCAGCCACCTTGGCTTCGTCACGCAGCATGTCGCCGATGCGCTGGCCCAGGCCCTTGGCGGCCCAGCCCAAGTGCACTTCCAGCACCTGACCGATGTTCATACGCGAAGGCACACCCAGAGGGTTCAGCACGATGTCGGCAGTGGTGCCGTCGGCCATGAAAGGCATGTCTTCCACAGGCACGATGCGCGAGACCACACCCTTGTTACCGTGGCGACCGGCCATCTTGTCACCAGGCTGCAGACGGCGCTTGACGGCCAGGTAGACCTTGACCATTTTCAGCACGCCAGCAGGCAGCTCGTCACCCTGTGTCAGCTTCTTGCGCTTTTCTTCAAAGGCCAGATCGAATTCGTGGCGCGTCTGCTCCAGCGAGTTCTTGCTGGACTCCAGCTGTGCAGCCACGTCGTCTTCGGCAGGACGGATGTCGAACCAGTGGAACTTCTCGACGCTGTCCAGATAAGCCTTGTCGATCTTTGCGCCCTTGGCCAGCTTGTTGGGGCCGCCATTGGCCACGCGACCGATCAGGAGCTTTTCGATACGGTCAAACGCGTCAGCTTCCACGATACGCAGCTGGTCGTTCAGGTCCAGACGGAAGCGCTTGAGTTCATCGTCGATGATCTGCTGAGCGCGCTTGTCACGCTGGATGCCTTCACGGGTGAAGACCTGCACGTCGATCACGGTACCGGACGAGCCCTGGTCCACACGCAGCGAAGTGTCCTTCACGTCGGAAGCCTTCTCACCGAAGATGGCACGCAGCAGCTTCTCTTCAGGGGTCAGCGTGGTTTCACCCTTAGGTGTCACCTTGCCCACCAGCACGTCGCCGGGCAGCACTTCAGCACCCACGTAAATGATGCCGGACTCGTCCAGACGGTTCAGTTGCTGCTCGGACAGGTTGGGGATATCGCGGGTAATTTCTTCCGCACCCAGCTTGGTGTCACGCGCCATCACCACCAGTTCCTCGATGTGGATCGAGGTGTAGCGGTCATCCGCCACCACGCGTTCGGAGATCAGAATCGAGTCTTCGAAGTTGTAGCCGTTCCAGGGCATGAAGGCGATCAGCATGTTCTGACCGATGGCGATTTCGCCCATGTCGGTCGATGCGCCGTCAGCAATCACGTCACCCTTGGCCAGCACGTCGCCGCGCTTGACCACAGGACGCTGGTGGATGTTGGTGTTCTGGTTCGAACGCTGATACTTGATCAGGTTGTAGATGTCCACACCGACTTCACCAGCCACGGCTTCAGCGTCGTTCACGCGGATCACGATGCGGGTTGCGTCCACATAGTCCACGATACCGCCGCGACGCGCAGTCACCACGGTGCCGGAGTCCACAGCTGCCACGCGCTCGATACCGGTACCGACCACAGGCTTTTCAGGACGCAGCACAGGCACGGCCTGACGCGACATGTTGGCACCCATCAACGCGCGGTTCGCGTCGTCGTGCTCCAGGAATGGAATCAGGGAAGCCGCCACCGACACGATCTGTGCAGGCGACACGTCCATGTACTGCACGCGCTCAGGCGACAGCAGGGTCGATTCACCCTTTTCACGGGCAGACACCAGCTCACCCACCAGACGGCCTTCTGCGTCGAGCTCGGCGTTGGCCTGCGCGATCACATACTTGCCTTCTTCAATGGCGGACAGGTAGTCGATTTCCATGGTCACCTTGCCATCGACCACGCGACGGTAAGGGGTCTCGATGAAGCCGTACTCGTTCAGACGAGCGTACAGCGCCAGCGAGTTGATCAGACCAATGTTTGGACCTTCAGGCGTTTCGATAGGGCAGACGCGACCGTAGTGGGTCACGTGCACGTCACGCACTTCAAAGCCTGCACGTTCGCGGGTCAGACCACCTGGGCCAAGGGCCGAAACACGGCGCTTGTGGGTGATTTCGGCCAGAGGGTTGGTCTGGTCCATGAACTGCGACAGCTGCGATGCACCGAAGAACTCCTTCAGCGCTGCAGAAATAGGCTTGGAATTGATCAGGTCGTGAGGCATCAGAGGCTCTTGCTCTGCCTGGCCCAGACGTTCCTTCACAGCCTTTTCGATACGTGCCAGACCGGTGCGGTACTGGTTTTCGGCCAGTTCGCCCACGCAACGCACGCGACGGTTGCCCAGGTGGTCGATGTCGTCCACTTCACCACGGCCATTGCGCAGATCCACCAGCAGCTTGACCACTGCCAGAATGTCTTCGTTGGACAGCACCATGGGGCCTTCGGCCGTATCGCGCCCCACACGAGCGTTGAACTTCATGCGGCCTACGCGCGACAGGTCGTAGGTGTCTGGGTTGTAGAACAGACGCTGGAACAGCGCTTGCACGGCATCCTCGGTAGGAGGCTCACCAGGGCGCATCATGCGGTAGATAGCCACACGTGCAGCGAACTCGTCCACGGTTTCGTCAGTACGCAGGGTCTGCGAGATGTAGGCGCCCTGGTCCAGTTCGTTCGTATAGATGCACTGGATGTCCTGGATGCCGGCGCTGCGCAGCTTCTTCAGCACGGCTTCGGTCAACTCTTCGTTGGCCTTGGCAATGATTTCGCCAGTGTCAGGATCGATGATGTTCTTGGCCAGCACGCGACCCAGCAGGAAGTCTTCAGGCACGCTGATGTACTTGGTGCCAGACTGCTCCAGTTCACGGGTGTGACGTGCAGTGATGCGCTTGTCCTTGGCGACAACGACCTTGCCGGACTTGTCGGTAATGTCAAAGCGTGCCACTTCACCCTTCAGACGATCGGCCACAAATTCCATTTGTGCGCCGCTGTCCATCAGACGGAAATTATCGTTCACAAAGAAGTGCGCCAGGATCTGCTCGGGGTTCATGCCGATGGCCTTCAGCAGGATCGACACGGGCATCTTGCGGCGACGGTCCACGCGGAAGTACAGCAGGTCCTTGGGGTCGAACTCGAAGTCCAGCCAGGAGCCGCGGTAAGGAATGATGCGTGCCGAGAACAGCAGCTTGCCAGAGCTGTGGGTCTTACCCTTGTCGTGCTCGAAGAACACGCCTGGCGAGCGGTGCAGCTGCGACACGATCACGCGCTCAGTACCGTTGATGATGAACGAGCCCTTGTCAGTCATCAGGGGCACTTCGCCCATGTAGACCTCTTGCTCCTTCACTTCCTTGACTACCTTGGACTGGGCAGTGGAAGACTCGCGGTCATAAATAATGAGTTGCACCTTGGCACGCACGGCCGAAGCGTAGGTCAGACCACGGGTCTGGCACTCTCGCACGTCAAACGTGGGCTTGGCAAGGTTGTACTCAACAAACTTCATCTCCACAAAACCATTGTGGGAGACGATGGGGAAGGCGGAATTGAAGGCCGCTTGCAGGCCCTCATTGCTGCGTTTTTGGGGCGGTACGTCTGCCTGCAGGAATGCGGTGTATGCATCTTTTTGCATCTGCAGCAGGTAAGGCACTTCGAGCACGCTATCGCGGCTGCCGAAACTCTTGCGAATTCGCTTGCGTTCGGTGTAAGAATAGGCCATGAGATCTCCGGGCAAAGACTTGAGTCCTGGGTCTGCGACGACACGGTCCAGCACGTACAGCGCACGCACGCTGCGTTACTGGCTTGGCGGTTGGCCACTACCAACCATGGCTGACGACGATGCGTTGCACATCGCCCGAACCAAGGCATCTTCTGCTGTCGAGATGTCAGAAGACACTAGAAAACCGTGACTACTCTGGCTTTCTGGTGCACTCTGGAAAAAATAGCATACCCACAAGCGCCAAAAGCTGGAGTGCCCTTTCGGACACTCCAGCCTCAGGAATTCACTGAATTACTTCAGCTCAGCCTTAGCACCAGCTTCGGTCAGCTTCTTAGCAGCTGCTTCAGCGTCGGCCTTGGGCATGCCTTCCTTCAGAACCTTAGGAGCGCCGTCGACCATGTCCTTGGCTTCCTTCAGGCCCAGACCAGTGATTTCGCGAACCACCTTAATCACGGACACCTTGTTGGAACCAGCGTCAGCCAGCACCAGGTTGAAGTCGGTCTTTTCTTCAGCAGCAGCAGCACCGCCAGCAGCGCCACCAGCAGCAGGAGCGGCCATAGCAGCAGCGCTCACGCCAAACTTCTCTTCAATAGCCTTAACCAGCTCGTTCAGTTCCAGAACAGTCATGCTGTCCAGGGCGGTCAAGAATGCGTCTTTATCGAATGCCATTTTGATTTCCTAACAATTAGTGTGTTGATGCCGCGCTCAATTAAGCAGCAGCAGTTTCTTCGGCGCCTTCGCCCTTCTTGGCCGCCAGAGCGCCCAGCACAACGGCTGTACGCGAGATAGGCGACATGAGCAAGCCGCACAGTTGTGCGAGCAATACTTCCTTAGAGGGGATGCTAGCCAGCTGCTTAACGCCGTCCACGTCCAGGGCCTTGCCTGCAAACGCGCCTGCACGAATCACCAACTTGTCGTTGGTCTTCGCGAAGTCAGCCACTACCTTGGCAGCGGCAATTGCGTCTTCAGAGAAGCCATAGATCAGAGGACCAGTCATCTGGTCAGCCACCACTTCAAACTGGCTGCCGGACACAGCACGACGGGCCAGTGTGTTCTTCAGAACACTCAGGCTCACGCCCTTGCTGCGAGCATCAGCACGCAGTTTGGTCATGTCGGCGACCGTGATGCCGCGGTATTCCGCGATCACAAGCGTTTGAGCTTTAGCGGCGAGGCTGGTCACTTCATTGATGACCGCTTCTTTCTCACTGCGATTCAGACTCAAGGTCTACTCCTTCAAATGCGCATACCCAGTTACCTCGGCATGCGCGCTCTTGTTGCAGCGACCAACTGTTAGAGGGACATTCATCCATCTGCAGCGGGATCGCCATCTGCGCTGGCGCTATCATTAAGTGGCAAGCCACACCAGCGGTCTTGGATGACCTACGCGGCTTTTTCAAGCTGCGTAGCCCACCACATCGGCTCGCCTTTTTACAGGCAAGCCAAATATTTTAGCAATTAAGCTGCGATGGATTGTGTGTCGACGCGAACACCCACACCCATGGTGGAGGAAACCGCCACCTTGCGCAGGTACAGACCCTTGCTGGTTGCAGGCTTAGCCTTGTTCAGCGCTTCGATCAGTGCAGCCAGGTTGCCCTGCAGCTTTTCGCTGTCGAACGAACGACGACCAATGGTCGAGTGAATGATACCGGCCTTGTCCACGCGGAACTGCACTTGACCAGCCTTGGCGTTCTTCACAGCCGTAGCCACGTCAGGAGTCACAGTACCAACCTTGGGGTTAGGCATCAGACCACGTGGGCCCAGAATCTGGCCCAGCTGACCCACCACGCGCATGGCGTCAGGTGCAGCGATCACGATGTCGAAAGGCATGTCACCAGCCTTGACTTGTGCAGCCAGGTCGTCCATACCCACCACGTCAGCACCAGCAGCCTTGGCTTCTTCAGCCTTGGCACCTTGTGCAAACACAGCAACACGGGTGGTCTTACCAGTACCGTGAGGCAGCACCACAGCGCCACGCACCACTTGGTCAGACTTCTTGGCATCCACGCCCAGCTGAACAGCCACGTCGATAGACTCATCGAACTTGGCAGTAGCGGCTTCCTTCACCAGAGCAATAGCTTCAGCGAACGAATACAGCTTGGTGGTGTCTACCTTACCCTGCAGGGCTTTTTGCTTCTTGGTCAACTTGGCCATTTTACAAACCCTCCACGATCACGCCCATCGAACGGGCAGAACCAGCCAGCGTACGCACAGCAGCGTCCACGTCAGCAGCGTTCATGTCCTTCAGCTTGGTCTTGGCAATTTCTTCCAGCTGTTCGCGGGTGATCTTGCCAACCTTTGCCTTCAGAGCGTTCGAAGAACCCTTGTCCAGCTTGATGGCCTTCTTGATCAGCACAGTTGCGGGAGGAGTCTTGATGACAAAAGTGAAGCTCTTGTCAGCATAGGCAGTAATCACCACGGGCAGAGGCAGACCGGGCTCAACACCTTGAGTCTGCGCATTGAATGCCTTACAGAACTCCATGATGTTCAGGCCACGCTGACCCAGCGCAGGACCGATTGGAGGGGATGGGTTGGCCTTACCAGCTGGCACTTGCAGCTTGATGAAGCCGACGATCTTCTTCGCCATGTTTAGCTCCTTACGGGTAATAACGCCAGGTCAAACGACCCGGCTCCCCGGGGTTAAAGCCCCAATATTTCAATACGCGGGGCCAAAAACGTACCTCAGGTTTTTTCGACCTGAGAGAACTCGAGTTCAACGGGTGTAGAACGTCCAAAGATTGCTACGGATACGCGCAGACGGCTCTTTTCGTAGTTCACTTCCTCGACAGTGCCGTTGAAGTCCGTGAATGGACCTTCCTTAACACGCACCAGCTCACCCACCATGAATTCAATCTTGTGGCGAGGCTTTTCAGAGCCTTCTTCCATCTGGCTCACAATCTTCTGGACTTCAGCCTCAGAAATGGGAGCGGGACGGTTCTTGGCCCCACCCACAAAGCCAGTAACCTTGCTGGTGTGCTTGACCAGGTGCCAAGTATCGTCATCCATGACCATCTCGACGAAGACATAGCCTGGAAACAGGCGACGCTCGGTGGTCTTGCGTTGACCGTTCTTCATTTCCACCACTTCTTCGGTGGGAACCAAGATACGACCAAACTTATCTTGCATACCAGCGCGATTAATGCGCTCGGTAATATTGCGCTCTACAGCCTTCTCCATGCCCGAGTAAGCATGGACGATATACCAGCGCAGATCAGGATTGACAGGAACAGACGCAGCTGCCTCACCCGACAAAGGTTCGATCGCATCAGTCATTAGCTTCTCCAGCCCAAAATGAGATCGTACAGAACCCATCCAAGCGTTTTATCCGTCAGCCACAGAAACAGTGCCATGACCACTACAAAACCAAAAACGTAGGCGGTCATCTGCAAGGTTTCCTTGCGAGTTGGCCACACTACCTTCTTGACTTCTTTCCACGAGTCTTTTCCGAAAGCGAGCAACTGCTTGCCGGACTCGGAGACAAAAAATGTCGCGGCCGCAGCGAGCAACCCGACAACCAAGACGCCCCACTGCGCAACAGGTCCATGCTGCGACAACAGATAAAAGCCAGCCACAGCAGCAATCACCAAAACCAATGCTGCGATCAGCTTGGCTTTGTCTGCACCGGTGCTAACTGTCTCAACTTGTGATGTGGCCATATCTCACTTTTCTTGCTGCAAATGATCTTGCAGCACAAGACACTGAAGCCCGCCAGTTCCTGGCGGGCTTGGTGTTACCACTACATGGTGGCAGGGGCAGTAGGAATCGAACCTACAACCTTCGGTTTTGGAGACCGACGCTCTGCCAATTGAGCTATACCCCTAAACCCGAATCAATTAGGCAATGATCTTAGCAACCACGCCGGCGCCAACAGTACGACCACCTTCGCGGATAGCGAAACGCAGACCTTCTTCCATAGCGATAGGAGCGATCAGCTTCACAGTGATGGAGACGTTATCGC
>NZ_VZOT01000010.1 GCF_008801935.1 Comamonas kerstersii | reverse complement strand
GCCCTGCCGAAGCCAGCCCATTTACGCTGGAAGCCAACAGCAGCAGCACCTCGGCGACTTACACCGTGCGCTACTACTCTGAATCGACTGCACCTACCGTTGGTCCTGTTTCCGGCGCTGTGATGTATGCAGTGCGCTACGAATAAGCTCGTAAAAGTTATCGTCTTTCGATAAGAGGCGAAAAAGTACCACAGCCGGACCTCAGGTTCGGCTGCATAATTTTTTTCATTTTAGGGGGTGTGAAATGTCAGTATTAGCTTTAAACCACTGTGCACGCGGCTTGTCATATGCTTGTTTCAAGATGTACAGGCTGCTGTCTCTGCTGCTACTCCCTTTGCTGTTGCTATTTTTAGTGCTCCCTGCTCAGGCCAGTCTTGTGATCAAGGGGACGCGTGTGATCTATAACGCGGATAGCAAAGGTGCTACCGTAGAAATCTCTAATACCGACGATTTTCCCAATATTATGCAGGCCTGGATTGACACAGATCCCGAGAACAAAAGTCCAGAAAATGCAAAAGCTCCGTTTATTATTACTCCTGCGGTTGCAAGATTAGACCCTAAGTCCAGTCAGACACTGCGCATTATTTATACCGGCGATGAACTGCCTAAAGATCGGGAAAGCGTTTTTTATCTGAATGTTCTGCAGATTCCTGCTCAAAACAGTGCGAATGCATCGGCGAATCAGTTGCAGTTTATGCTGCTTAGTCAGATCAAGCTTTTCTATCGGCCATCCATCTCAAATAGCAGTGCTATTGATACAAAGAATAAACTCAGCTTTTCTGTGAAATCACCCGAAGGGACTGATTGGTCGATTGAAGCCAAAAATGCAGGGGCCTATTATGCATCCCTTAGCAACGCGCAGCTGATTGCTGGCGGCAAGGAAATTCCACTACAAGCAGAAATGCTGGCTCCTTACAGTGAGCAGGTATGGCATCCTGTGAAATCTTCTCCACTTCCTGCAGGCAAGTTGATGCTGAAAACATGGCTGATCAACGATTATGGTGGGCGTGAAGAAGTAACTTATGAAATTTCCCGCTAGCATAATGATGAAAAATAAAACAGTATTTTTTCTGGTGCCGCTTTGTTTTTGGATTGGTTCTGCGTATGCACAAGAAGAATATTTTTTTGATGACTCCTTGCTGAAGGGATGGGGGCTTCGTCAAGATCAAATCGCGCGCTACACCCAAAGCGGGCATTTTGAGCCTGGAACCTATGAAGTAGAAGTCTTTGTCAATGGGAAGCATCGCTCCCGCATTCCTGTTCAATTTTTGGACGACCCAAAGACTGGACGTCTGGAGCCATGTTTTACACCTGAGCAACTGGTCAAGACGCTGAAAAGCAAGTGGGAAGATGAATCCGCTCAAGAGGGTGCTACGCAATGTCTATTGCTGGAACAAGCACTACCAGGTGCCAGCTATGACGCTCAGCTTAACAAGCTTCAGCTGCACTTGAGCATTCCCATGGCATTGCTGTTAACAGAAAGGCTTGATCACGTTGATCCATCCGAATGGGATCCTGGAGAGACAGCTTTTTTTGCTAACTATGATCTGAACTGGTATCAGTCCAAGTACCGCAATGGTTTTGATGGAAGCTCAGACTATGGATTTGCCGGTCTTAACTCTGGCTTCAATATCGGTCTCTGGCGCTTCAGACATCAATCCACCTATAGCTATTCACAATTTGGCGGGCGCTCTAACAACAGATGGAATAATTTGAGGACCTATGTGCAGCGTTCTATTCCAAGACTGCGCAGTGAACTGACGGTTGGTGAAAGCTTCACGACAGGGCAGCTTTTTGGCGGCATGAGCTACCGAGGGGTGAACATTAAGTCAGATCAGCGGATGTTGCCACCCAGTCAGCAATACTACGCTCCAGAAGTGCGAGGAACAGCAACTACGACTGCACGGGTGCTTATTCGGCAGCGTGGTCAGATTATTCGTGAACTTACCGTTCCGCCTGGCCCTTTTATTGTTGATGATCTGCAAAGTACTTCATACAGCGGTGACTTGGACGTTGAAATTATTGAAGCAGACGGCAATGTGACACGTTACACCGTGCCCTTCGCGGCCGTCCCGCAGTCTATCCGGCCAGGCCTGTCTCAGTACAGCCTCACACTGGCGCAAGCTTCTCAATATGATGAACCATGGTTTGCTGAAGCAACGTATCAGCGCGGCTTGACCAATAACTTGACGGTCAATCTCGGCAGCAGATTGGCCAAAGACTATGTGTCATTGCTGGCTGGAGGCGTGGTCGCTGGGCGCATGGGGGCTCTGGGTGTGAATTTCACATCCTCCCACGCACGTGTGGAAAATGGAACCCGCAAGAATGGCTGGCGACTGGGTGCTGATTACAGTCAGACATTTGATGGGTCCAATACGACGCTGACGCTGGCCGGTTACCGTTACTCTTCGGCTGGTTATCGTGAGCTAAGCGATGTTCTGGGCATTCGTTACGCTGAAGGTCGTTATGGGAGCTGGAATTCTTATAGTTATCAGCAACGTGCTCAATATTCGCTCATGCTGAACCAGAACCTGGGGCGGTACGGATCGCTGTATTTTTCAGGATCAACCAGTGATTATTATCAGGGGAAGCAGAAAAATACGCAATTCCAGCTGGGTTATACCAATAGCTGGAAGAGTATGAGCTATACGCTTTCATGGTCTTATCACAAGAATGCTTATTACCAGTCTTATTATGAGTTTGCAGGAGCGCCTCAGATTTCCAATGTGCAAAAAGGCAATGTCATCTCTTTGACGGTGTCTTTCCCATTGGGTTTGAGTCCGCGTGCGCCATCTTTGACCAGTACTTACACCTCGAGCTCAGGTGAAAACAGAGGCAATACGCTGCAGACTGGAATTACAGGTGCTTTTGGTGAAAACAATGCATATAGCTATGCAATTTCCACTAGCAAGGATAGTGAGCTGGATGGCCTGAACTGGAGTGGTAACCTGCAACGTCAAGGCCCGTATGCATCCATGACACTGGGCTATGGCCAAGCGCAGGACTACCGTCAGTACAACGTCGGGATACGTGGTGGCCTGGTGCTGCACAAAGGGGGGCTGACACTGGGCCCATCGCTGGGTGACACATTTGCGCTGGTGCATGCTGCCGGCGCTGAAGGCGCGCAGATTCACAATGGCCAGATCACCCGCATTAACAGCCGTGGTTATGCCGTCGTTCCTGCATTAAGCCCTTACCGCTATAACACCATTCGAATTGATCCTCAGGATCTTCCTGCATCTACAGAGTTGCTCGAAACTGAAAAACGTGTCGTGCCTTATGCGGGCGCGATTGTGGCCATGTCTTTTGCAACCCGGTTTGGACAGGCGCTTCTGATCGAGGCAACTCAGGAATCTGGTCAACCCATCCCCATGGGGGCAGCAGTATCCGCAGCAGACGATCCAGAAATTGGTGTGGTTGGACAAGGCGGTCAAATTTATGCACGTGTTTCTGAAAAAAGCGGCAATCTGACAGTGCGCTGGGGTTCTTCGGATGAAGATAGCTGCGTGCTTTCATATGACATCTCTAATGCAGACTGGAATCAGGATCTGGTGCGCCGCAAGGATATTTGCCGACGTGCAGATGCCAAAGTGCAGTAATTCTGAATCATCAATTATTGAACGCATTAAAAGTAAAAAATATGAGAATCACAAAATCATTTTTATGGCCTGTGCTCGCTTTGGTGCTTTGTAGCGCGGCACCTCATGCTTTTGCAAGATGCCACAAGGTCATTGGTACTAATAATAATCCAGGGGTCACTTCCGGCTATATCAAGCCAAGTGAAGGCGTCGCAGCAAGTTGGGCAGGTGCATGTGACACTTGTAATGGAAATTTGGGAATTCCATCGGTGATTAACTTGAGCAGTGGAGATTTTATTCCGCCCGGAACAATGCTAGCCAGCAGTGTGGCTCCATTTGTTCAATATGGAACGACTGGTGGTTATGACCCAGAGAGGGTTTTTTTTCGCTGTGCACCGGAAGATCCTGTTTATGAAATGTATTCGACGAATGGTGATAACTATTACAGTGGTCACCCAACGCGGGATAAGACAGGGCTGGCACTTGGCCTTGAAGCTGCCTATGAGACAGCATGGGAGCAATATTCTGCTCAGGCTCACTAATGTGACAACGGGTGAGTATTTTACGGACATCTGGAAAGAAAGACTTTTAACGGATCTTGATACTGATAGCCATGGCTACCGCTTGGTAAAGGCTAAAAATCTATCAACAGTGCGTGCAGAAGTCTATAGTTCTGGTGGAAATCAAAGTCATTATTATGCAAACACAAGATTAAGCCAGATCTATGCCTATACGCAGCCAAGTGCGTACATTGCGATAAAAGGACCAGGCCTGGCCGCTCCTACAACCGGCAATTCACACGTGAATGACTTTAACGGATGGGCTGGCAACTGGCCAGGTGCGATTGGCATGTACAGGAATGTTACGCTCAAGCGTTATCCAACGTGTGTGGTGCTCAATGCCACTCCTTATGTCTTTCTTCCGTCAGTGAGTCGTAACGACATAGAAAATGGTACGGCGACCAGTGAGGTGCCATTTCAGATCAGCTTTAAATGCCAGAACGCCATGGTCTCTGGAACGGGTAATAATCAAACTGCTTTAGGTATTCTTGCTTCGCCGGGGGCATATGCTGCGGCCCAAAAACTGGGACTGGTTAATGCACAATCAGGTATTTCGCATCTGGTTTCAGACAACTACGGCAGTTATGGCTATGCGGAAGGGGTAGGGATAAGAATTCTGAGAGACAACAACCCTATCAACCTGCTTTCCAGTGAAAACTCCGCACTTGGAGGTGCCAATGCCAACCAAATGGGCTGGTATCCCATAATTGGAAACAATACGGTGCTGACCGGAAATCGCAATGGCGTTGATTTCTATACTGAAAACTTTCGGGCCAGACTGGAAAAATTACCCCAGGCTGCTGCTGTGACACCAGGACGTGTCCGAGCGACAGCTACGGTCGTCATTCGTGTTCAATAGCAGTTTTCACATGAAAAAAAGCAGCTTTATCTCTTTGCTTCCTCTGGCTTGCATGGCGCTGATGTCTACGGCATTTGCCGGAGTAACGGCAGAGCGCACCAGAGTCATCTTCCCTCAGGACAAGAGAGAAGTATCTTTAATGCTCGCCAACCTGAACACGTACCCAGTTATCACTCAGGTCTGGGTCAATGACGGACAACCAGGAAATACGCCTGAATCTGCCAAGGCACCGGTCATGCCTCTGCCACCTATTTTCCATATGGACCCGCAGCAGACGCAGACATTGCGCCTGCTGCAGCTCGGTGACAAATTGCCCAGTGACCGCGAGTCGCTGTACTGGCTGAACATTCATGAGGTTCCGCCTACGCAGCAGGGGCCTGAAGGAGAGGACAGCACGCAAGTGACAGTCACCATGCAAACCCAGATGAAGCTGATATTGCGGCCCCAAAAGCTACCCCAGTCTCTGGAACGCACGGCTACATCTCTGCAATTTCGCATGGATGGCGATCGCATCACTGTCACGAATGAAGGGCCGCACTATATCTCGCTGGCTTATCTGCAGATTGATGCAGGTCTGGCGCCCCTTGATCTTGAAGACGGCACCTTGGCACCTTTTTCGACCAATGAACTTCGCTTGCCTCAACCAGGTTCAGGAGCACAACCTGTTCGTGTACGTTATGGCTGGATAGATGACGATGGTGTTGTGCACGATGCATCACGGACGCTGGAGAGCTCAGAGCAAGCACGCTGAAAACTTCGCTTGCAGATGCGTCAGAAAGCTTGGCGCCTGACATACGAAGAAAGCCTGCAATGCAGGCTTTCTTTTTGTGAGCTGGGATGAATTTACATGCCCGAGTAGTTGGGCCCGCCGCCGCCTTCAGGGGTCACCCAGACGATGTTCTGTGTGGGATCCTTGATGTCGCAGGTCTTGCAGTGCACGCAGTTCTGCGCATTGATCTGCAGACGCTTACCGCCCTGAACTTCATCATCCACAAATTCGTACACGCCAGCAGGGCAGTAGCGCTGCTCAGGGCCAGCGTATTTAGCCAAGTTGACATTCACAGGCACAGACGCATCCTTGAGTGTCAGGTGTGCAGGCTGGTCTTCGCTGTGGTTCGTATTGCTGATGAACACGCTGGACAGGCGATCGAAGGTGATCTTGCCGTCAGGCTTGGGATATTCAATGGGCTGGCACTCTGCAGCAGGCTTCAGATATGCGTGATCTGGCTTATCGCGGTGCAGCGTCCATGGGATATTGCCCTTGAGCAGAAACTGCTCAATGCCATTCATGATGGTGGCAGTAGACAGCCCCTTCTTGAACCAGGTCTTGAAGTTGCGAGCCTTCCACAGCTCGTCGTACAGCCAGCTTTGTTCGAATGAGGTTTCGTAGGCTGTCAGCACGTCGCTCTGACGGCCTGCAACGATGGCGTCATAGGCAGCTTCTGCAGCCAGCATGCCGGTCTTGATGGCGGCGTGGCTGCCCTTGATGCGGGAGGCATTCAGGAAACCTGCATCACAGCCCACCAGTGCGCCACCGGGGAACACAAACTTGGGCAGGCTCAGGATGCCGCCAGCGGTGATGGCACGTGCACCATAGGAAATGCGCTTGGCAGGCTTGATGCCCTGAGATTCATCTCCTTCGAGGTAGTAGCGAATGTTGGGGTGGGTCTTCCAACGCTGCATTTCCTCAAAGGGAGACAGATAGGGGTTGGCGTAATCCAGGCCCGTCACAAAGCCCAGCGTGACCAGATTGTCTTCGAGGTGGTAGAGGAAACCGCCGCCATAGGTCTTGCTGTCCATGGGCCAGCCACCGGTGTGGATCACCATGCCGGGCTTATGGCGGGCAGGGTCAATCTCCCACAGTTCCTTGATACCGATGCCGTAGGCCTGAGGGTCCTTGCCATCGTCAAGCTTGTACTTGGCAATCAGCTGCTTGCCCAGATGGCCGCGTGCGCCTTCGGCAAAGATGGTGTACTTGCCGTGCAACTCCATGCCCAGCTGGAAGTCACCTGTGGGCTCACCATCCTTGCCCACGCCCATGTTGCCGGTAGCAATGCCTTTGACGGAGCCATCTTCGTTGTACAGCACTTCAGCGGCTGCAAAGCCCGGGAAGATTTCTACGCCCAGTGCCTCGGCCTGTTCCGCCAGCCACTTGGTGACAAAGCCCAGACGTACGATGTAGTTGCCTTCGTTGTGGAAACACTGTGGCAGCAACCAGTTCGGGGTGCGCATAGAGCCTTTTTCGCTCAGGAACACCATGGCGTCTTCTGTCACAGGCTGGTTCAGCGGCGCGCCTTTTTCCTTCCAGTCAGGAATCAGCTCGGTCAGTGCGCGAGGATCCATGATGGCGCCAGACAGCGTATGCGCTCCGGGCTCACCGCCTTTTTCCAGTACGACCACCGAGACGTCCTGACCCTTTTCCGCAGCCTGCTGCTTCAGGCGAATGGCTGTGGCCAGGCCGCCGGGGCCACCACCGACGATTACGACGTCGTATTCCATGGCCTCTCGAGGGCCGTATTGCGCCAAGATTTCTTCGTTTGTCATCGGGGATGTCTCTCTGGGGAATATAAAAATCGAAATGAGGTGCTCACGCGCGTCAAATTGCGGCTGATTCTATGCGGGCTTGTATCAACTCCCAAAGAAAACTGGGGTGGCATGCTCTGATTGGGCGAGCAATGCATGTTTTTAGAGACATTGTTGGCAAGGCGACAATGCATCAGCATGGCTTGAATCCAGCTATTAAAGTCTCGCATGGCACGGTGCTTTGGCTTCCTTGTAACTCAGCAAGTGCTCTTGCTGGAGCAGGCGGCGATCAGCTGCATCGTTTTTTGCGAGGAGCAAGACAAGGGCTTATGGCCTCTTTGACGCTGATTCCTCTCCCCACTGCTGCAAAGCGCGGCGCAAGCTGGCGACCAGCTCCTGATGCCATGCCACATGGCTGCAAGATGCGCACATGGGGCAGCCAGTAGCGCACCACGGGCAGCAGCTGGTACATATGGTTCACATGGGTGCTGACCAGCAGGGAGCCATCACGGTCCTGTCTCTGCTGCTGGTGAGGCAGCAGCGCACGCCGCAGAAAGTAGTGCGCAACTTCCGGAGCAATACGCAGCAGCACTTCTGTGGTGTCTTCAGTGAACCATACATCCTCTTTGCCATTGATGTATTCCGTGTGTTCACGCTTGGGGCAAATTGCTGCGTTCTGTCCAGTTGCAACGCCTGGATCAGTGAGATGCTGAAGTTCTTCAGCCGACCGTCCTCTTCGGCAGCCAGATACCAGACACCATTTTGATGAATCAGCTTGTAGGGGTAGACCAGGCGTGCCTTGCTCTTGTAAGCAAAGTGGCAAGGGTGCTTGTGCGTGATCGCAGCCTGCAGTAATGCAAACTCTTGCGCGTAAGCTTGCATGTCCTCATGAGAGACAGGGTGTACCTGTGTCGTTCGCTGTGGCTCGGGCGTGTGCAGCTGTTCCAGCAGATAGGGCAGGCTCCCATCCGGGAAAAGATGCTCTGTGCCTGACAGCCGTGCGTAGGCATAGAGGTACTTGGCCGGAATATTGCTGCGCACCGCATGCTTGATCTGCCACTGACCATTGGTTGCGCGTTCGATGATGCCCCCCAGACGTTCACTGAGGTCTCGTTCAAACACGACGGCAGCATTTGTATTGCCCGCTGCACCAGCGGGGATGCATTCAGCATGGTCACGCGTTGCAGGATGTCGTTCCTGAATTGCTCGATGCGCCAGATGGCCAGGTGGCCATACACCTCCAGAAACTGCATTTCCAGCGGGTCTTGCAGCTGCAGCGCCTGTATTTGCGAACCCAAGTGGGCGAGTGCCTCGGTGATGTGGAGGCGCAGATCTTGATGTGTACGGCACTCGCGCGCATACAGGGCCTTCAGTTGTGCGATGAGGATGGGTACGACAGTCTCACACATAGTCATGGCGTTGAAACAGAACGCACCAGACTGTAGAAACTGCAGGCGACAGGCTATGTCGCCTTACTCTTGCCTCATTCTTTGTAGGCCTGCACTTTTCCGGCCTGCAGCAAATAGCCGCTCACGCCCATCTCGGAATGCTTGCGGTTCAGACCTAGCCTGCCGCTGACCCACACGGCACTCATGCTCTCAAAACCACGTACCGGCTTGCTGGTCGTGACGTGGATGATCTGGTTGGCAGGCGGTGGCGGCGAATGGATGCAGGCTCCGAAATAGGGCACAAGCAAAAATTCCGACATCCCTTGCCTGTCGCCTTCCAAAGGTACGACATAGCCGGGAATCCGGATGTTTTTGCCTTCCAGCGCTGCCACGGTGGGGGCTTCGTCCCAGACCTTGCGCATTTGCTCGTAGAGCTTGGCTACGCGCGGATCCGTATCAGGCAAATTGGCCAGATCCTGGAGATTGCTGAAGGACTGCATAGGGTCCCAGTCAGCAGGGACCAGTGCTTCCCAGTCCAGCTTTTCGAACGACGCGGCATGCAGCCATGAGGCATTCATGCCCATCAGGGCAGCCGTGGAGCACTGAAGCCATCGGCGGCGTGTCAGCAAAGAAGCAGAAGCAGGCATAAGAATCAGACTTTGGGGGACAGGCCATCTGCCAGAGAAAGCCGGTAGGCACGCAAGCCAGGCAGCAGGCTGGCCAGCCATCCTGTCAGTACCAGCCCAGCGAGCAGCAGCATCTGCATGGAGTTCAGCTGACTCCATTGCAGGCGGAGGCCAAAACTCGATTGCAACCAGGGTGCGAATGCCCAGCCGCAGAGGGTGAATGTCAGCAGCCCCAGGGCGCAGCCCAGCACGGTCAGCAACAGGCCTTCGAGTGTCAGCAGTATCAGAATATGGCGCAAGCTGGCGCCAACGGCACGCAGCACGGCCAGCTCCCTGCGGCGTTCATTGAGGCCAGCCAGAATGACCGACATCAGTCCGGCCATGCTGACCAGCGCAACGACACCTGACATCAGCAGCAGAGCCTGTTCGCCCATACCCACAATGCCCCAGAGCTCATCCAGCGCCACACCGGGCAGGATAGACATCAGCGGCTCTGCGGCAAACTGGTTGACCTGACGCTGCACGGAAAACACCGCGGCACGGTTGTGCAAACCTACCAAAGCCGCCGTCACAGACTTGGGCTGCAGGTCGTGCTCACGCGCCGCCTGTGCATTGACCCGCATCTGGGGGAGCGGCGCTCCCGCCACCCAGTCCAAGTGCAGCGCTTCCATCGCCTCCAGACTGATGTGCACGGTACGGTCTACAGGTGTTCCTGTCCGCGCCAGAATGCCGGTGATGGTGAATGGCTTGTCGCTATGGTCGTTGCCCAGTCTGACTTCGCTATTGCCATGCGTCAGTGTGATGCGCTGGCCCAGCTGGTAGCCCAGTCGCTCCGCTACCTCTGCACCAATGACTGCGTCATACAAATCTTCAAAGCGCTGGCCCTGCTGCAGTTGCAGAGACTGCTTATTGCCATAGCGCATGTGGTCGAAGTACGCGGCCGATGTTCCAAGCACGGGAAATCCACGGTGCGAATCTCCCAGAGACAGCGGTACCACCCATGCGACGCCACGCATGGACTGCAGTGCCTGCACACTGCTCCAGCGGATATTGTTAGTAGGGCTGCCTACCCGAAAGACAGCGTACAGCAGAAGCTGTACCGAACCAGTGCGTGCACCCACAATCAGATCGGTGCCTGAAACCGCCGAGCTGAAGCTGCTGCGCAAGTCTGTGCGCATGCGCTCTACACCCATCAGCATGAAGGTGGAGAGGGCGATGGAGCAGATGGTCAGCAGCAGGGTCGAGCGGCGGTTCCAGGCGCTCAGGGCGGCCAGCTGCATCAGATAGCGAAGCTTCATGCCACCCCCTCGCTGCTGCGCTGTGCTCGGTTCAGTGTGGGTAGTGAGATCTGGCGCGAAAAGCGGCTGGCCATGCGTGGGTCATGGCTGACCATGACGAGGGCCGAACCCGCCTGTGTACATGCCTGCAGCAATACATCCAGAAAAGCATTGCGCCGCTCTTCATCCAGTGCAGAGGTTGGCTCATCGGCAATCACCAGGTCCGGGGTGCCAATCAGGGCTCGGGCAGCCGCCACACGCTGCTGCTGACCAACGGAAAGCTGGTGTGCGGGCTTGTTCCACAGGCTGCTGTCCAGATCCATGTTGCTAAGCCAGATCTGGGCCGCAGCCTCTACCGAACCTGCCTGCTGCAGGGCAGCCTGCAGGCGCTGCTGTGAAAAGCGGCAAGGCAGTATGGCGTTGTCCAGCGCAGACAGATAGGGCAGCAGGTTGAACTGCTGGAAGATATAGCCTACGTGGTCTACGCGCCACTGGTCTCGTGCCGTAGCGCGCAACTGGTTCCAGGGCGTACCCAGCAGTGCAACATGCCCGGACTGTGGCAGCAGTACCCCTGCCAGCAATGACAGCAAAGTGCTTTTGCCACAGCCACTGGGTCCGTGCAGAAATACGGTGTCGCCACGATCCACGCTCAGTGCAGGAATATCTATGCAGTCTTGTGTTGCACCAGGCCAGGCAAACCGCAGCTGGTCAACTTGGAGTACAGCTTCAGCCATGTGGACCTTCATCGAACCAGACGAAGCCGTGTCTCGCCGCCGTGCAGCTGGCGCTTGAACTGCCCCTGCGGTGCAGCCACTTGCACCGCTACATGCTCCAGGCGTGGAAACGCACGGAACAGCTGCTGTACATCCAGAAATTGCGCTTTATGGGCATGCGCACAGGAGAAAACCACATACACATCCATGTCCGCATGTTCGTCATGCGCGTGGTCGTGCGCATGGTCTGCATGGTGGTGATCATGCGTGTGATCAGACAGGATGGGGGATTCCACATCCACGCTGTCCAGCGCGCATTGCGCTGCAGGGTCAGGCTGTATCAGCTGCTGCGCTGACTGCAGCGTAGCGAGCAGCTGTTCAAGCTGTTGCTGCTCTGCTTCTGTGCGTGGAGCACGTTCAAAACCCAGAAAAGTGTCCAGTGGGCTGGAAAGTGTGACGGTGATAGCCCGGGCATCTACTGCCACATCCATGTGCATGCGGCCATGCGTATGTGCATGCTGCTGGGCAAGGCTTTCTGAAGGGGAGAGTAACAAGACAGCCAGCATGGCGCTGGCGGGGATGGCAGCTTTCAGATTTCCCAACATAGGCAGTCCGGTTGCAAGTTCCTCGTGGCGCAGGCTGCTTGCTGTTCAGTGCTATACAGAAAGTGAACCGGCCAGCACCATGTTGTGGAGCATAGTGCTGGCCGTGGAGTGCACCTCAGTGTACACAAGGTGCGGGCTGCTGCTGCCGTTCAGCGACTGGCGCCAGACGGCATCTGAAAGACATTAAAAGTCCCAGTCTTCGTCCTCAGTAGCCACTGCCTTGCCAATCACATAGGAAGAGCCCGAGCCAGAGAAGAAGTCATGGTTCTCGTTCGCGCTGGGGCTCAGCGCCGCCATGATGGCGGGGTTCACCTGGCACATGTCCTCGGGGAACATGGGCTCAAAGCCCATATTGCTCAGCGCCTTGTTGGCGTTGTAGTGCATGAAGCGCTTGACGTCTTCGGTCAGGCCCACGGGGTCATACAGCTCGGCGGCGTAGTGGCATTCCAGGTCGTACAGGTCGTACAGCATGGCGTAGGCCTCGCCCTTGATGGCTTCCTGCTGGTCTGCAGGCAGCTTGGCAAAGGCCTGTTGGAACTTGTAGCCAATGTAGTAGCCGTGCACCGCCTCGTCACGGATGATCAGCCGAATCAGGTCGGCCGTGTTGGTCAGCTTGCCGCGGCTGCTCCAGTACAGGGGCAGGTAAAAGCCGCTGTAGAACAGGAAGCTTTCCAGACACACCGAGGCAATCTTCTTCTTGAAGGGGTTCTCTTCGGCCTTGTACTCTTCGAGGATCAGCAATGCCTTCTTCTGCAGCCAGGGGTTCTCTTCCGACCAGCGGAAAGCTTCGTCGATTTCCGTGGTTGAGCACAGTGTCGAGAAAATCGACGAATAGCTGCGCGCATGCACCGCTTCCATGAAGGTGAAGTTCGACAGCACGGATTCTTCGTGCGGTGTCACTGCGTCCTGCATCAGCGAAGGTGCGCCCACCTGGTTTTGCACGGTGTCCAGCAGCGTCAGGCCGGTGAACACGCGGATCGTCAGCTGCTGCTCGTTGGGGCGCAGCGTGGCCCACGAGGGGATGTCGTTGGACAGTGGCACCTTCTCAGGCAGCCAGAAGTTGGCCGTGACGCGGTTCCAGATCTCCAGATCCTTGTCGTCTTCAATACGGTTCCAGTTGATGGCTTGGGTCAGCTTGGTCATGACTAATCTTTCTTACAGAGTGCAGGACACGCAGGTCGCATTGACTTCCGTGCCTTCCAGCGCCAGCTGACGCAGGCGGATGTAGTAGATGGTCTTGATGCCCTTCTTCCAGGCATAGATCTGGGCCTTGTTGATGTCGCGCGTGGTGACGGTGTCGGGGAAGAACAGCGTCAGCGACAGGCCCTGGTCCACGTGCTCGGTGGCTGCGGCGTACACGTCGATGATGGCGTTGGGGCCGATCTCATACGCATCGCGGTAATACTCCACGTTGTCGTTCGACAGGAAAGGCGCGGGGTAGTACACGCGGCCAATCTTGCCTTCCTTGCGAATTTCAATGCGCGAGGCGATAGGGTGGATCGACGAGGTGGAGTTGTTGATGTAGCTGATCGAACCTGTGGGCGGAATCGCCTGCAGATTGCGGTTGTACAGGCCGTGCGCCATCACGTCCTTTTTCAGCTGTTCCCAGTCTGCACGGGTAGGCAGCTGCACGCCGGTCTTGGCAAACAGGGCTTTCACCGTTTCAGAGGTGGGCAGCCAGTCGCGGGACACGTACTTGTCAAAGTACTCGCCCGTGGCGTACTTGCTGTCTTCAAAGCCCACAAAGCGCTTTTGCTTTTCCTGGGCCAGCAGGCAGGAGGCACGCAGGCAGTGGAAAGTCACGGCAGCAAAGTAGACACTCGTGAATTCCACCGCCTCAGGGCTGTCGTAGTGAATGCGTTCACGTGCCAGATAGCCGTGCAGGTTCATCTGGCCCAGGCCAATGGCGTGGCTGTCCTCATTGCCCTGGCGCACCGAAGGCACGGAGTTGATGGAGCTCATCTCCGACACGGCAGTCAGCGCTCGGATGGCGGTTTCCACGGCCGCGCCCAGATTGCCGCCGTCCATGGTCGTGGCAATGTTCAGCGAACCCAGGTTGCACGAAATATCGTTGCCAATGTGCTCGTAGTTCAGGTCTTCGCCCAGCACGGACGGTGTATTGACCTGCAGAATCTCCGAGCACAGGTTGGACATGTTGATGCGGCCCGCAATCGGGTTGGCGCGGTTGGCCGTGTCCTCGAACAGAATGTAAGGGTAGCCCGACTCAAACTGGATCTCGGCAATGGTCTGGAAGAACTCACGTGCCTTGATCTTGGTTTTCTTGATGCGGGGGTCGTCCACCATCTCCTTGTAGTGTTCGGTCACGGAGATGTCGGCAAAAGGCTTGCCGTAGACGCGCTCGACGTCATAGGGCGAGAACAGGTACATGTCCTCGTTCTTCTTGGCCAGCTCGAACGTAATGTCCGGAATCACCACGCCCAGCGACAGCGTCTTGATGCGGATCTTCTCGTCCGCGTTTTCACGCTTGGTGTCCAGGAATCGCATGATGTCAGGGTGGTGGGCGTTCAGATACACCGCACCTGCGCCCTGGCGTGCGCCCAGCTGGTTGGCATAGGAGAAGCCGTCTTCCAGCAGCTTCATCACGGGAATCACGCCCGAAGACTGGTTCTGGATGCCCTTGATGGGCGCGCCTTGCTCGCGCAGATTGCTCAGCAGCAGGGCCACGCCGCCACCGCGCTTGGACAGCTGCAGGGCAGAGTTGATGCCGCGGCCAATGCTCTCCATGTTGTCTTCCAGACGCAGCAGGAAGCACGACACCAGCTCGCCACGCTGTTTCTTGCCAGCGTTCAGGAAGGTAGGCGTTGCAGGCTGAAAGCGCCCGGCAATGATCTCTTCCATCATGCGCATGGCCAGCTTTGCATCGCCACGGGCCAGCGCCAGTGCCGTCATGACGACACGGTCTTCAAAGCGCTCCAGATAGCGCTTGCCGTCACGGGTCTTCAGGGTGTAGGCCGTGTAGTACTTGTAGGCACCCAGGAAGGTAGGGAAGCGGAACTTCTTGGCAAACGCGGCCTTGAAGATCTGTTCAATAAATTTCGGCGAGTACGCATCCAGCACTTCGCCTTCGTAATAGTTTTCAGTGCGCAGATAGTCCAGCTTCTCCTGCAGGCTGTGAAAGAACACCGTGTTCTGGTTCACGTGCTGCAGAAAGTACTGGCGCGCGGCCATGCGGTCAGCATCAAACTGGATCTTGCCCTCGGCATCTGGCAAGTTCAGCATGGCGTTCAGGGCGTGATAGTCCAGTTCAGTAGGGGTTTGGAAGGTCATGGCGATGCTTGGAAAGCAGAAAATTCAAAGTGTTCAGAAAAATGCTGGTCAATGGCCTGCAGGCGCAGCCAGTCTCTGGCCGTGCCGCTCATCTCGATGCGCAGCAGCAGGGGCACGCCACATTTGCGTGCCACAACTTCTGATGCCTGCGCAAACAGGGCCCCAAAGTTGCGGTCGCCACAGCCAACGACTGCGCGCAGCCACTGGCGGCGCTGCGGGTCATTCAGAAAGCGAATCACAGGCTTGGGCACGGCACCTTTGCCGGTGCTGTCGCCAAACGAGGGGGTGACCAGCACGAACGGACCATCTACCGCTGGCATGGGCGCGTCTACCTCCTGCGGAATGCGCAGTGCGGGCAAACCGGCCTGGCGCAGCAGCTTCTCGGTATTGCCAGAGCGGGAGGAGTAGTACACCCAGCGGGTCATGGCTCAGGCGATAGCGCCCAAGGCAGCCAGACGGTCGGGGCGAAAGCCGCTCCAGTGCTCATCACCCGTGAACACCACGGGCACCTGGCGGTAGCCCCAGGCTTGCACTTGTGCGGCCGCTTCCGGGGTTTGCGAGACGTCGATGACCTCATAGGCCACGCCCTGGCGATCCAGAGTGCGTGCAGTCATCGAGCACTGGGGGCAATTGGGTTTGGAGTAAAGCGTAATCATGAAGCCGACAAGTCCAGCAAACACAGGCAGGACGTCGGGCTTGCATATCACAAAAGAAAAGTGAGCACGCAAGCCATGCAGGCATGCGCGACAACCACAAAATCTTCAAAAACATATGCATACCACCCAGGCGTCCCCGCCTGTACGGTTGAGGAAATACATGGAGGAACCAGGTCGTTCCATGTGGTTAGTTGGCCGGTATCCAGACTGGTGGGCCTGGGCAGCACGCCTTCCCAAAGGCTTTCAGGCTTCAGTGGCTGTGTGTGCTACCTTGCACCGCGGTTTGACGCAGCGCGCCTCACTTACTGTTGCGGGGGCAGTTCAGGTTGGCACTGTGAAAAAGTGCGCCCTGATTCCCGTTTAACCTTGCTCAAAGCACTCGAGCAAGTGCACCAACGGGCTCAATTCTACGGCCGTTAACCGAGCGAAATATTGCGCTGCATGCCGTGCTTGAATGGCAAAAAAATGCTAGGCACTGAGCACCCCGGAGGGTGGCCTTGTGATCTGAGGATGTGCCGCCCAAGAAATCAAAGACTTAGGCCTTCGACCTTGTCGCATGCCGGCATGCAGGTAGTGCGGCTAAAACACCACACACACTGTATGTATGGGCCAAGAACCATGGCAGACCCTAGGGGTATGGGGCGAAGCGCTTTAATTGCAACGCCATGTAACAGCGTCATAATGCAGCAGACAAGAAAAACACACGGAGCAATGCGGGTGAGCAATTTCGAGTTTTTGCAGGCACATTCCAACGCCTTGGCCACACTGGGCGCCACGGCGGAAAAAATCTTCCCTCACGACCCGGTCAGCTGCGTGGCCAAGCTGCGCCTGCTGGCCGAGGCCATTGCCAAAGACATGGCCAACCGGCTCGGCATCCAGTTGCTGCAGCCCACCCAGGCCGAGTTGCTGCGCGCCATCGATGCCCGCCTGGGGCTGGATGCACAGGTGCGGCAAATGTTTCACTTGTTGCGCACCCGTGGCAATGAAGCCGCGCATGAAGTCGATCACCGCATTGGCTACCGCGAAGCGCTGGAAAGCCTCAAAGTCGCGCGTGAAGTGGCCCTGTGGTTTCACCGCACCTTTGGCAAGGACCCGCACTTCAAGCCCGGCCCCTTTCAGCTGCCCGATGACCCCAGCCAGAAGCTCTACGCCCTGCAAAAGCAGATAGAAGATCTGCAGCGCAAGCTCAGCAGCACCGAGGCTGCCAGCAGTGACACTGCCGCGATGGCCGAGCTGCTGCGCCAGCAGGCGGAGCAGGAAAAAGCGCTGGCCGAGCAGGCCCAGCAGGAGCGCGATATTTACGAACAGCTGGCCGAAGAAGCCAGCCAGACCATTGCAGCCCTGAAGGCCGAGCTGCACAAAGCCCAGGCACAGGCCGCGCAGCAACAAGCACCAAGCAGCCAGTCCATGCGCAGCTGGAGCGAGCGCTCCCGCAAGGCGGCCAGCCTGGTGCACATGGACGAAGCCAGCACGCGCCTGCTCATCGACCAGATGCTGCGCGACGCAGGCTGGGAGGCCGACACCGTCCACCTGACCCACGCCAAAGGCGCACGCCCGCAGCGCGGCAAAAACCAGGCCATTGCCGAGTGGCCCATGCAAGGCATGCAAAGCGCAGACTATGTGCTCTTTGCCGGGCTGGTGCCTGTGGCCGTGGTGGAGGCAAAGCGCCTGAACCAGAACGTGGCGGGCAAGATCAGCCAGGCAGAGCGCTATGCCCGTGCCTTTTTACCGGCCGATGGCGTGCAGGCCGCGTGGCAGCTGGCCCAGCGCGTGCAGCCCTGGGAAGACGGGCAGGGCGCGCACTTCACCATTCCCTTTGCTTATTCTTGCAATGGCCGCCCCTTTGTGAAGCAGCATGAAGAAGCCAGCGGCACCTGGTTTCGCGACCTGCGCCACAGCTCCAACCTCGCCAAGCCGCTGCAGAACTTCCACTCGCCCGAAGGGCTGCTGGACCTGCTGCAGCGTGACATTGCCAAGGCGCAGGAAATGCTTGCCGCCGAAGGCCACGCCTACCTGGGCCTGCGTGACTACCAGGTCAAAGCCATCAGCGCCGTAGAAAGCGCGCTGGCGCAGGGGCAATCCAACTGCCTGCTGGCCATGGCGACTGGCACGGGCAAGACGCGCACCATCATTGGCTTGATCTACCGCCTGCTCAAGGCGGAGCGCTTCAAGCGCATTCTGTTTCTGGTGGACCGCACGGCGCTGGGTGACCAGGCGCTGGAAGCCTTTGACGACGTGCTGCTGGAGCAAAACCTGCCGCTGTCCAAGCTCTACAACGTGGCCGATCTGGGCGACATGGCGGCGCAGGCCGAAGACCGCGTGCAAGTCGCCACCGTGCAGGCCATGGTCAAGCGCATCTTTGCCAGCGACAACCCGCCGCCCGTGGACCAGTTTGACTGCATCATCGTGGACGAAGCCCACCGTGGCTACACGCTGGACCAGGAAATGACCGAGGGCGAGCTGGAACTGCGTGACCAGGCCCAGTACCTGTCCACCTACCGCCGGGTGCTGGACTACTTTGATGCGGCCAAGGTGGGGCTGACCGCCACCCCTGCCAAGCACACCAGTGATATTTTTGGCAAACCTGTGTATACGTACAGCTACCGCGAAGCCGTGGCCGATGACTGGCTGATCGACCACGAGCCACCCATTCGCTACACCACGCTGCTCACGCAAAACGGCATCCACTTTGACAAGGGCGAAGCCGTGGAAAGCATCAACCTGCACACAGGCGAGGTGGACCAGGCCGAGCTGGAAGACGAGCTGCACTTTGACGTGGCCAGCTTTAACAAAGGCGTGCTCAACGACAACTTCAACCGCGTGATCTGCAACCAGCTGGCCATGGAGCTGGACCCCTTCAGCGACGAAAAGGCCATGATCTTCTGTGCCACCGACACCCATGCCGACAAGGTGGTGCGCATGCTGGGCGAGGCGTTCAAGGAGCTGCATGGCGATGCCTACAACCAGGCCACCGTGGTCAAGATCACCGGCAAGAGCGACAAGGTGGACCAGCTGATCCGCCGCTACAAGAACGAGCCATTTCCCAAAGTGGCCGTCACCGTGGACTTGCTCACCACCGGCATTGATGTGCCCGCCATCTGCAATCTGGTGTTCATGCGCCGCGTGCGCTCGCGCATCCTGTACGAGCAGATGATTGGCCGCGCCACGCGCCGGTGTGATGGCATTGGCAAAACCGTGTTCCGCATCTACGACCCCGTGGACTTGTACGCCACGCTGCAGGATGTGAACACCATGCAACCGCTGGTCAAAGACCCCAAAGTCAGCATCGAACAGCTGGTGGCTGAGCTGGACAACCCCGCCGCTTACACAGCCGCAGGCAGCAGCCCTGAGCGCCGCCATGCCGACGATGTGCTGGACCAGTTGAACCAGAAGCTCATGCGCGTGCTGCGCAAGGCCGAGCACATGGCGCAAAAGAAACCCGCCCTGAAAGCGCAGCTGCAGCAGCTGGAACAAAGCTGGGGCGTGCCACCGGCCCAGCTGCACCAGCACCTGCACACCATGGCCAAAAAAGAGGGCACACAGGCTGCAGCCAGCTTCCTGCGCGAAAACACCCGCCTGCTGGCCCAGCTGGGCGAAGTGCAGCAGCTCATGGGCACGGCCTACCAGCCCGTCATTTCCACCCACCATGACGAGTTGGTGGCCCGCGAACAAAGCTGGGGCCAGTACGCCAAACCGGCAGATTATCTGGACAGCTTTGCCCGCTTTGTGCGCGAGCAGGTCAACCAGTCCGTGGCGCTGTCCGTCGTGGTCAACCGCCCCAAGGACCTCACGCGCGAGCAGCTGCGTGAAGTGCGCCTGCTGCTCGATGGTGCAGGCTACTCGGAAGCCGCGCTCAAGGCCGCGTGGCGCAACCAGAGCAACCAGGACATTGCCGCAGGCATCGTCGCCTACATCCGCCAGGCTGCGCTGGGCGAGGCGCTGCTGCCGTTTGAAGAACGCGTCAACCGCGCCATGCAGCGCATCTACGCCATGCACGCCTGGATGCCTGCGCAGCGCAGCTGGCTGGAGCGCATTGCCAAACAGCTCAAGCACGAAACCGTGGTGGACCAGAACTTTCTGAACGAAGCCTTCCGCCAGCAAGGCGGCATCAAGCAGGTCAACAAGGTGCTGGACGGCAAGCTGGACAGTGTGGTTGCCACACTCTCCGAAGCCCTGTGGCAGAAAGCCGCCTGAATGCCTGCGGTCGCTTGACCCCTTGCCATCCCTTGCTATGCTGCATGGCAAAACTTTTCATATTTCAGAAAAAAGAGCGGCTAGCGCTGGATTTATAAGCATTTCAGGCATAAAACATGCTCAAACCCATATAAATCCAGCGCTGGCAGCTATCAAAACTACAACACACCCTCTATGACCACCTCTGACATCGTCCAGAAACTCTGGAACCTTTGCGACGTGCTGCGTGACGACGGCATCAACTACAGCGATTACGTCACCGAGCTGGTGCTGCTGCTCTTTATCAAGATGGAGCACGAGAATGTGGAGTCCGGCGTCATCACCGCACCGCTGCTGCCCGAATACGCACGCTGGGAGCAGCTGCGCAGCAAGTCCGGCCTGAACCTGCTGAACTACTACAAGGAAACGCTGCTCAAGCTCTCGCAATCCACCGATGTGCGCATTGCCGCCATCTATGCCGATGCGCAGACGCGCCTGAAGGAACCGCGCCATCTGGAGCAGCTCATCCGCAGCCTGGACCAGATTGACTGGTTTGACACTGACAAGGATGGCCTGGGCGACCTGTACGAAGGCCTGCTGGAAAAGAACGCCTCCGAAACCAAAAGCGGCGCAGGCCAGTACTTCACACCACGCCCGCTGATTGACGCCATGATCACCGTCATGCGCCCGCAGGTGGGCGAGACCGTGCAGGACCCGGCCGCAGGCACCGCCGGTTTCCTGATTGCCGCAGACCGCGCCATCCGCGCCCAGACGGACGATTTGCTGGAACTGACCGAAGCCCAGCGCGCCTTTCAGATTGTGGATGCCTATGTGGGCATGGAGCTGGTGCCCAACACCCGGCGTCTCGCGCTCATGAACTGCCTGCTGCACGGCATTGAAGGCCGTGGCGAAGGCGCGATTCGTCTGGGCAACACGCTGGGCAGCGCAGGCAGCCAATTGCCCAAGAGCGACATCATCCTCAGCAACCCGCCGTTTGGCACGGCCAAGGGCGGCGGCGGCCCCACACGCGATGACCTGACTTTTGCCACCAGCAACAAGCAGCTGGCCTTTGTGCAGCACATCGTGCGCCACTTGAAGGACGGTGGCCGCGCCGCCGTGGTGCTGCCCGACAATGTGCTGTTTGAAGCCGGCGTGGGCACGGACATTCGCCGCATGCTCATGGACAAATGCCGCCTGCATACCATCCTGCGCCTGCCCACCGGCATCTTTTACGCGCAGGGTGTCAAGACCAATGTGCTGTTCTTTGAAAAAGTGAGCGAATCTGCCACCGGCAGCACCGACAGCGTCTGGGTGTACGACATGCGCGCCAACGCCCCCAAGTTTGGCAAGCGCACCCCGCTGACCGAGGCGCACTTTGCGGACTTCATCACAGCCTATGGCCAAGACCCGAACGGCCGCAGCCCCCGCCAAGACCAAGGCGAGCAGGGCCGCTGGCGCTGCTTTACACGCGAATGGATTGCCACGGAAAAGCAGGACAGCCTGGATATTGCCTGGCTCAAGGACGATAGCGTGGAGGACGCGGCCGATTTGCCTGAGCCTGCGGTGCTGGCGCGTGAGATTACGGATGAACTCAATGCTGCGCTGGAAGAGTTAGAGGGGATTTTGGCGGAGTTGGGGGAGGAATTTTAAATGTATTCTTCTGAAGAAATACCTCCAACGTGGCTAAAAATAAGTTTAGGCGATGTTGTTAATTATGGTTGGGCTTTAAAGTCTGAACCTACTGAAATTGCAGATGATACTTGGGTGCTAGAGCTGGAAGATATTGAGAAAAATTCTTCTCGAGTGCTGCAAAAAGTCAGGTTTTCAGAACGTCAATCAAAAAGCACAAAAAATAAATTTGAAGCTGGTGATGTACTTTATGGCAAATTGCGCCCTTATCTGAATAAAGTTGTTTATGCAGATGAAGCTGGCGTATGCACTACAGAAATAGTTCCTATTAAAGGTAATCAAGCAATTAATTCAAAATATCTATTTTATTGGCTTAAGCATCCAGTTTTTATTAATTACGTCACTGAGGTAAGTCATGGTGTAAACATGCCCCGCCTTGGTACAGATGCAGGCAAGCAAGCTCCCTTGGTTTTAGCGCCACTGGGAGAACAACGCCGCATCGCCGACAAACTTGACACCACACTGGCGCGCGTCGATACCCTGAATGACCGACTGGCGCGCATCACCCCCTTGCTCAAGCGCTTTCGCCAGTCTGTGCTGGCTGCTGCGACTTCGGGGAGGTTGACGAAGGATTGGCGGCTATTAAGTAGCGTGAGTTCAGAACTTTCTTCTGGCTGGTCTATCGCTAAATTGGGTAATGCTGCTTTTAACAAAGATAGCTTGCGCATCCCAATTTCTGAGGCTCTTAGAAATGAACGTAGAGGGGATTACCCCTACTATGGTGCATCAGGTGTAATTGATAGAATTAATGGCTATACGCATGATGGCGAATTTTTATTGATAGGTGAGGATGGTGCTAATTTGCTAGCCAGATCAAAGCCTATAGCATTTCGTGCATCAGGGAAAATATGGGTTAATAATCACGCCCATGTTTTAACCTCGGATTGTAAAAATAGACTTAATTATCTTTCTTATGCAATTAATTCTCTTGATCTAACGCCTTGGATTACTGGCTCGGCTCAGCCAAAACTTACGCGAAAGGCACTGGATTCAATTCCAATAAATTTACCACCAGATGATGAACAAGCCGAAATCGTCCGCCGCGTTGAAATCCTGCTTGCCTTTGCCGACCGCCTGGAAGCCCGTCTGCAATCCGCCCAGACCGCGGCCGAGCACCTGACCCCTGCGCTGCTGGCCAAGGCCTTTCGCGGCGAGCTGGTGCCGCAGGACCCCAACGACGAACCGGCGGCCGAACTCCTGCGCCGCCTGCGCGCGGCGCGTGTGGCGCAGACACCTCCCAAGCCTAAGCGAGGTCGTAAGGCGGCAGCTACTGAGTCGGCCCTGCAAAACTCAAAAACCCGCACCAGCATTGGCTTTGCACTGTTTCCTAGTTGACTGAATCCCGCAAAAAACCACTGCAAAATATTCAAAAACTGAGGGATTTGAAGACATCTGCTGACCTTAACAGTTGCAGGTGTTGCAGTTCAGATTTGAATCCGCCCTGGCTTTGCATGCTGCAATGGCTTTGAGGTGCCCAAAGGCATCACGGAACCAGTCCTGCGCTACGGCTTCCCGGGCCAGTTTTTCGCCGGACTCCATGGGCATCACAGAGGCTACGGCATCAACCATGGCAGAGGATAAGTTCGGCCATAAGGACGCACTTTTCTAGAACTCCAGATTGTCAATCAGCCGTGTGTTGCCTAAACGCGCAGCGCCCAATGCGACCAGGCTGGAAGCTTGAATGTCTGCTGGCGCAGGCGGCACAAGATCATTGCGACGGCGAACGGTCAGATAATCAGGCTCCCAGCCCAGGGCCGATAGCTGTGCCATGGCCTGCGCTTCCAGCTCGGCCAGCGCAGAAGTGCCCTGCAGAGCCTGTTCGGCGAGCCACTGCAGCTGTGCATACAGTGCACGGGCCTGGTTGCGTTGCTCCGGTTCCAGATAGCCATTGCGTGAGCTCAGCGCCAGTCCGTCTTCAGCGCGCTGGGTATCAACGCCAACAATCTCTATCGGCATGGCAAACTGCTGCACCATGTGGCGGATGACCAATAGTTGCTGGTAGTCCTTTTTGCCAAATACGGCAACGCCCCCCACCGAATGACCAAAAACGCAGTGAAACAGCTTCATGACGACAGTGCTCACGCCGGTAAAGAAGCCTGGACGGAACTGTCCTTCGAGGATGTCGGCCAGTGCAGGATCTGGGTGGACCTTGAATGTCTGGGGTTGAGGGTAGAGGTCAACCTCCTTAGGGGCGAACAGCACATCACAGCCCAGTGAAGCGAGCTTGGCACAATCAGATTCAAACGTGCGTGGATAGCTGTCGAAGTCTTCGTGCGGCAGAAACTGCAGACGATTGACGAAGATGCTGGCAACCGTCACGTCTGCAAGTGTTTGCGCATGGCGCACCAAGGAAAGGTGCCCCTCATGCAGATTACCCATGGTCGGGACAAAGCCGGGGCGGCCGCGGCCGGCCAAAGCCTGGCGCAAAGCATCAGTGGTGTGAACGATTTGCATAGGTGAAATATCTCGAAGATGCTGAGCCTGTGTTTACCAAGCGTGCAGAGCGTTGTCGGGAAAGCTGCCTGCTTTGACCGCCTGGACATAGGCTTGCATGGCTCCCTTGATGCTGTCTGTGCCTTCCATGAAGTTGCGCACAAATTTAGGCATCTTGCCCAGATTCATGCCAAGCATGTCATGCAGCACCAGCACCTGGCCTGCAGTTCCATTGCCTGCGCCAATCCCTATGGTGTGGCAATGTACCAATTCCTGGGTAATGCTGGCTGCCAAGCTTGCAGGAACCATCTCCAGCACCAACATGCTTGCACCAGCCTCCTGCAGCTGTAGTGACTGCTCGCGCAGCAATTGCGCGGCCGACTCGTCTCTGCCTTGAACACGATAGCCGCCCAGAGCGTAAACGGTCTGGGGCGTCAGGCCAAGATGGGCGCAGACGGGCACGCCTCGAGCGACCAGGAACTCAACGGTTTTGACAGTCCAGCCGCCACCTTCAAGCTTCACCATGTGAGCGCCAGCCTGCATCAAACTGCACGCGTTGCGCATCGCCTGCTCGGGACTTTCTGCATAACTGCCGTAGGGCAGGTCGGCTACCAGCCAGGCGCTACCCTGGCTGCGATGAATGCCTCGAGCGACGCTAGCCGTGTGATAGACCATGTCTTCCATGGTGACACCCACCGTGCTGTGGCGTCCCTGACATACCATGCCCAGAGAGTCTCCGATCAAGATGCAATCTACGCCTGCGGCATCGGCGACTGCTGCAAACGTTGCATCGTAGGCTGTGAGCATGGCGATTTTTTCACCCTGTGCACGCATCTGTGCCAAGCGAGGCAGGCTGACCGGCTTACGCCCAGGCATGGGTGAGGCTGGGGGAATGGTGCCGTAAGGTGTCCCAGAAGAAACGCTGGCCTTGGAGTCCGTCGTATTGCTCATGTCCGTACACTTTCATTCAGAAGTTAACGGCCGCTAACCAATCCCTTGATCCAGCACTGCTCAGTCAGCGCCTTGAGGGTTTGGCTTATTTCTTGAACTGTCAGCGGCTTTCAAGTGCGGAGCCTGCCGTGCTGGCAGGCAAGATCCACAGGGCGCTTATGCCCTGTGCGTAGCTGTCAGGTGTGGGCGACAAAGTCTTAAAGAGACTGTGTAGGAACTTTATGGCGCAGCTCTGTCTGGCGGTTGTTGTCATCCACAAAAACCAGTTGCGGCTGGTGATTGGCGACATCTTTTTCATGAACCTGGGCAAAAGCGGCAATGATGAGCAAATCACCCACCGCAGCACGGCGAGCGGCCGAGCCATTGACCGAAATCATGCCGCTGCCACGTTGCCCCTTGATTGCGTACGTGACAAAACGCTCACCGTTGTCAATGTTCCAGATGTGAATCTGCTCGTTTTCTGCAATATTTGCGGCATCGAGCAAATCCTCATCAATGGCACACGAACCCTCATAGTGCAGCTCGCACTGCGTAGTTTTGACGCGATGAATCTTTGACTTCAAAAGTGTACGAAACATATATCTCCCTGCTTATTTATTTTGGGTAGTCACCAGGCAAGGCTAAATTGAAATGCCGGTGATTTTGAGCGTTTGCGCACAAGGCGCGGATTATGCGGAGTCTGCCCAATGAACTCGGCATCTGGAATGGCGAGTAGCCCATTCGTGTATTGGAACTGCTTTGCCGTGCACCAAATACCAGCTCCTGTCTTTTACAAATCAGGGGCGGGAGCAAGTGAAAAAAGCCAGGATCAGGCCCAAGGTTGAACATGCCCTCAGGGTGATCAAATGCCAATTCGGACACCGCAAGGTCCGCTATTGAGGTTTGCAGAAGAACACCCCGCAGCTACACACCTTATTAGCCTTAGCCAACTTGTGGATGGTTCCTGGAGCGTGTCATCAATTGAGCCATATGGCGATTGCTGCCAGATGGATGCTTCCCAAGAACGCATCTGCAGTTTTGTCGTAGCGTGGTGCAATACAGCGGTACTGCTTCAAGCGTGCAAAGAAGTTCTCGATCAGGTGAGGTGCTTTGTATAAGTGTTTGTCGTACGGGCGTTTTTCTTTGCAGCACCTGCGACTGGAAATAACCACTTGTTTGCCTTGTCGCAAGTGCGGTTCAACGACTCGCTCTTGTGCGTCATAGCCCTTATCGGCTAAGACGGCTGCAGCAGGAATGGATGCGATTAGATGACACACCCTAAGCGCTTGCTGAAAACACCAGAAAACAGGGCTTAAATGCATGGCCTCAAAGGCCAATGCCCGCCAAAAGGCGGGCATTGAAGCTGGCTTGAAGATGAAAACCACCTCTGTTTGGACACATCGGGGGCTACAAGCACACCCGAGCACTATTTGTGCAGAGCTTGCTTAGGGTGTTGTTGGCTCATGTCAGGGAGCTGTCTCATCCGGCACATAGATGATCTCGCCACTTTCCAGCCGGTAGGCCGTACCCACGCGCTGGCCCTGGCGGGCGCTGTTGCCTTCGGCCTGGGCGTCACCGGCCACGTAGCGTGAGACTTTACCGCCTTCGCGGGTGATGATTTCCATGTCTGGCTGGCCGGGGTTTTTCACCACGGTGAAGTCCTTGGCGGTGAGCATGTCGGCAATGCGCAGGTTGGACACCAGCGCAATCATCAGCGCCAGCGCAAATACCAGGGCCACATCGAACAGGTTGATCAAAAAGCCCATGGGGTCCATGTCGTCGCTGTCGCCACCGCGCAGCAGGGAGCGGCGGCGCTTCATGCCTTGTCTCCGCGCAGGCGGGCGCTGACCAGATCCAGCAGCGACAAATCGTCCATGGCCCAGCGCTGGGTGGTCTGGTGCAGCATGAAGCCAATGGCACCAATCACCAGCCCGACCACGGTCGTGGCAAAGGCGACTTCCATCTTGCGCGCCAGCACAGCAATGTCGCCGCCTGCCAGGGCTACCAGTGCGGGGCCCAGCGGAATCAGCGTGCCCATCAGCCCCAGCAGGGGGCCAATGCGTGTCATGGTGCGAAACAGCGCCAGGCGCTGGTCAACAGCCAGTTCAAACTCGGTGACTACGCGCTCATGCCAGACCGGGTCAGCAGGTGCTTTCCGCAGTGCCTGCAGGGCCTGACGCAAGGCATCTTTGGGGCGAACGCAGGCTTGCTCCAGTGTGTCGAGCAGCTGCGTTGCGGGAATGTCTGCCAGCGTGCCCATGTGATGTCTGCGGCGCAGGCGGTCGCTCCATTGGCCATAAAAGCCGCCCAGTGCCAGCAGGCCGCGCGCCAGCAGGTAGAGGATGGCGACCACCACCGGCACTTGCAGCGCGGTGGAGATCCAGGACAGGGTGTAAATCAACGATTCCATAAAACTTGTGTGTCAGAGAGAGTTGTGTATTCAGAGAGAAAAGCCGCATCAGCGGCGGCGCTGCCACCACCAGCCCACAGCGGCCAGTGCCAGCACCACGCAGGCCGTTGCGGCCAGCCGTTCGCCCCACAGCGGCACCGGATCAACGCTGGGGGGCAGCGCCGGACGCGCCAGCCACAAGGCAGCCAGCACCTGCACACCATGCAGACCCACGCGCAGCACATGGCGCACGCTCATCTCCGGCAAGGCCCAGTGCAGCAGCGCGCTGATGGCAGCCAGCACCAGTGCAAAGCTGAGGGCGCACAGCCAGCCCAGCTGCTGGTAGTCCCAGCCATCGACCAGCAGCATCACGCCCACCTGCGCAAAAAACAGCATCAGCACGGCCGAGGGCAGGGGCAGCCAGCTGAGCAAGCGCCACCACCAGTTACTTTGGCCCTGCGCGCCGCATATGGCCTGGCAGCCGTAGAGCAGGGCTTCGGCCAGCATGAGGGCGGCCAGATCCTGGCGACGCTGCGGGTTGGCCGCCCATTGCAGGATGCTGGCCATGCTGGTGTGGCTGGCCAGATCGCCCGTAGCCAGCAGCAGGGCTACGAGTGCCAGCGGCGCAGCCAGCTGCAGCCAGCGCGGCCACTGACTGGCCTGTAAGGAGAGCAGCACCCAGCAGCAGACGGCCAGCAGGAGCAGCAAGGTGGCATCGACACTCATGCGCCAACCCCTGCATGGCGGCGGCGCAGCCACCACACCAGTGCGCCCAGTGCCAGCACCACGCCCGTCAGCACAGCCAGCAGAGCACCGCTGGGGCGCAGGCTCAGCGTGGTTTGCTCATCCTTATTGGGCTGCTGCGCCTTATTGGTGGGCTGTGCCTGCGCTGCATCGCTGCTGGCAGCAGGCTGGGCGGGATTGCCCAGGGGGCCATCGTTGGTTTTTTGCAGGACCAGTGCCTTGTCGGTGTTCACGCTGACCCCGGTGTTGGCGGTCTGCAGCGCGTCCTGATAGGCCTGCCGCACATCCTCATCGCCCAGCTGCTGCGCAATAAAGGTGCGCAGCGCCCGGTTGTCGTTCACAAAGCCGGTGCCACTGGCGCCAAAGCGGCCTACCAGGTCGGCGTGCAGCATGCTCAGCTCCTGCAGGCGTTCATCGCCAGGCAGCCAGTAGCCTTTGCGCGCGGTTTCGAGCATGACGGCGGTCATCTCCTGCAAGGCGTAGGGGTTCACGCGCTCAAAAAATGCCTGCACGCCCAGCTGGTGGCGGTCACGCACATAGGTGTCGTGCAGCGCATCCCACATCTCGGGGGCAAAGGCATCGGTTTTCATGACGTTCCAGCCGTAGAGGTTGCGGGTGATTTCCGCCAGGTTTTCTGCTGCAGAAGCGCCGCCTTGGGTCAGCGACTGGATGTAGGACGGGTTGAGCACCGTGGCGCGTGCCTCCACCGCAATGGCGGCCTTGGCCTCGCGCATGGTGGGGCGACTGGGGCTGCGGTAGTCGCTGAAGTAGGCGTCCGGCTCCTCGCCGGTGACTTCACGCACAGCCAGATTCAGGCCGCCCATGAACTCATAGACGTGGTCCAGCGAGATCGGCCCCCAGGTGTTGGACTCCAGCGGTTGCACCACCAGCTGCGTGCCCGCCAGTGCGGCTTCAAAGGCACCGGCCTGGAAGTCGCCCCAGATTTCGCCTTCGCCATAGCTTGCGCCCATGTTGGCGATATAGGTCTGGGCCACTTCAGAGCGGTCTTGCCAGCGGTCACCGGCTTCCACCATGTCCATGATGCCGCTGCCGTAGCCGCCATTGACGCCACCGAACACGCGCACATGGGCCAGTTTGCGCGCCTGCGCCGGGGCTGCACCGCGCTCTTTCAGGGTGCGCTCCACCGCCTGCACGCCCTGAGCGACGGCATTGTCCGCTTCACGCGCCTGTGCCGCCATGGCCACGGCCTGGTTGATCAGGTACAGGCGTGAGGCGGCCAGATCGCGCAGCTGGCCCGAGGTCTGCACCACCACATCAATGCGGGGGCGGCCCAGCACTTCACGGTCGATCAGGCGCAAACTGGAGACACGGCCAAAGGCATCGCGCACCGGTTCCACCCCCAGCAGGTAGAGGATTTGCGCCACGCTGGTGCCTTCGGTGTGGATGAAGTCACCCGCCCACAGCGTGAACGCCACTTTGCTGGGCCACTGGCCCTCATGGGCAGCGCGGTGCTGGGCCAGCATCTGGTCCACCATCTGGCGTGCCACACGCCAGGCCTGCTCGGATGGGGCCTTTTCCGCATCAATGCTGTAGAGGTTGCGGCCCGTAGGCAGCGCCTGCGGGTTGACCAGGGCATCGCCCCCCGAAGACGGCTCGGTAAAACCGCCAGAGAGCGCATTGCTCAGCGCCGCCAGTTCACGCGCAGGGCTGTGGGCCAGCTGCTCGCGGTAGTCGGGGATGGCCTGCAGGCGTGCGCGCAGCGACAGCACGGCCTGGGCAAAGCGGCGCTCGCTGTCCTGCTGCTGATCTTCTGCTTTTTGTAGCGCTTTGCGCAGATGCTCTAAGCCTTTCAAAGCATTTTGTATTTGAAATGCTGATGTATCAAGCGCTGGCTGCTCTGTTTTTTGCCAGAACGCCAAGGCAGCGTGCAATTGCGCACGGGCCGCTGGATTGAGTTGCTGCACGTGCTGTTGCGCCTGTTCTGCACTGGTGATGGCAGCTGCCGTATCCAGCGTGCCTTCATACTGCTGGGCCTGTGCCAGCCATGCCTGCTGCGCGCGCTGCCTGGCCTGCAGTAGTTCAGCTTCTACGCTGGCCTGCAACGTGGGGTCGGCCAGCCAGTCGAACACTTTCTGGCGGCCTGCCGCGCTTTGCATGACTTGCAGCAGGGGCAGCACATCGGCATCAGTGGCGATGTCCAGCGCCTTGCCCATGACCGGAATGGCCTTGGCGATGCTGCGTGCGGTTTGCAGCGCCTGAGGGTCCAGCGCCCGCAGTGCGTGCTTGAGCTTTTGCTCAGAGCGCAGGCTGTGCAGAAATTCCTGTTTGTCAGGGTCGGCCAGTGCGCGGGCGAGGTGCTGGCGCAGCACGGCATCATCCACAGCCGGGGCTGCGGCAGGTGCTGCAGATGCGCGCTGGCTGCCCAGTGCGATAAAGCCGCGCACCAGGTCGTCATCGCTGGGGCGGTGCTGGCTGTGCTCCCAGTCCAGCGCGCGTTGCAGCTCGCCGGGCTGCAGCACTTGCTCCAGCAGTTTTTGTGCAGGCTCGCCTTGCTGGGCCAGCTCGATCAGCGCCTGCACACGCGGGCGGTAGGTCTGTGCCAGCCATGCGCTGTGCTCCAGCTGGGCCCGTGCAACGCTGCCGCGTGCTACGTCCAGCTCTGCCAGTGCGTGCAGGATGGCGTCTTCCCCCATCAGCTGGGCCATGCTGTCCAGCGCGCGGTCCGAATAGGGCGTGCCCAGTGTGTAAAGCCCATCGGTGATGTTCGCGCTGGTCACGGTTTCCATGTGGTCGGCCAGCTGCTGCAGCTGTGCTTCGCTCCACGGGGCATCGGCGGTCAGGGACAAGTCCTGGTGCAGGCCCAGTGCCACCGCCTGCTGCTGGATGTCCTGGGCGTACTGGTGCTTGAGCGCGCCACTGTCTGCGCTGCTCCATGCCAGCAGCAGATCAGCCAGCTGCTTATGTGCAGATTGGGCACCTGCAGCACGCAGTGGCGGCGTCAGGTGCGAAACAGTGGTGGCATAGCTGCGCCGTTTGGCAATCATGGCTTCACCCACATTGGCCATGGTGTACAGGTACAGATGCGGCACATTGCCAATCAGGGCATCGGGCCAGTCGTGGTCTGACAGGGCCATCTGCTTGCCGGGTGTGAATTCCAGGCTGCCGTGGGTGCCAAAGTGCATGACCACATCGGCGCCAAAGACTTCGTGCGTCCACAGATACGAAGCCACATACGGCCAGGGCGGAGCCTGCTTGGTGCCGTGCACGATTTTGAAGCTGTCGTCACCCACGCCAGACAGGGGCTGCGGCAGCAAGACCACATTGCCCAGCGGCACACGGGCCACGGCGACGTGGTTCTGGTGGCTCAGGTAGTTACCGGGCGCAGGGCCAAACTGCTGGCTGACTTGCTCACACAGTGTTGATGCAATGCGTGCGCCGCACCATTGCTGCAATTGCGTGGCAGACACCAGTGCAGGGTCTGCATGCTGCAGAAACTGGGCAAAGTCGCCCTTGGCGTAGGGCCCAATATTGGGGCCGCGCTGTTGCAGCAGGCGGGCAAACTCCGCTTCAGTGGCAGGCAGGCCATCCACTCGGTAGCCCTGTGCACGCAGGTGCTGGAGCAGGGCGTACAAAGAGGGCACGACCTCCAGATCACCTGCCGTCAGCGCACTCTGGCCGGGGCCTTTGTAGTAGTAAATGGCCATTTTTTTCTCGGCATTGGGCATGGTTTTGAGGGCCACGCTGCGCTGCACCAGATCGGCAAAGCGCTCCAGTCGCTGGGGCAGGGCGCGGAAAACACGCAAACCCGTGCTGTCGCGAAACTGTGCGGCAATCGCCATGGGGGTGGTGGCGCCGTCCAGCTCTGGCAAGGTGATGGACATGGTCAGCAGGCTGCCGTCAAAGCTGCGCGGCTCATCCAGCCATGCTTGCTCTTCCGCAAAGATGCTCACGGGAGCAAACAGCGGAATATTGCGCTGCGCCAGCCACTGGCGGGCCTCATCGGCCTGGCCCAGCGTCAGCCGCCCATGGGGCATGTAGACCACGGCGTCGGGCTGGACCTGCTGTAAAAAAGCCAGGCGCTGGCGCACCGCTGCCATGGGAATGACTTCAAAGCCACGCGATTCAAATGCGCGGATGGTGGCATCCACATGGTCACGATTGGCATTGAAAGGTCCGGGCACGCTGGTCAGCAATGCCAGACGTGGGCGCTGTGGCTGCCAGCCGGGCTGCTGTTGCAGGTGTTGCTCCAGGCTGGGTAAATCAGCGAAGACAGCTTCATCGCCCAGGTGAAAAAACACATCCTGCGGCATTTCCTGCGCAGGCTGTACGGCCTGCGTAAAAAAGCGCTTGCCATCGATCATGCTGCGTACGTAGGCCTGCAGGCGTTCGTAATTGGCAGGGCCACCGCTGTGCAGGTAGCTGGAGACGGCGTCCAGATCCTCACCCTGCAAGTTGGTGAGGGTGTCGTGCTGCGGGTTGCTGGCCCCATCCACAAACAAAGGGGTGCCTGCCTGCGCAGCTTCGCGCAAATGCTGCAGCTGCGTGTCATCCAGCTTGAGGCCACGGCCAAAAACCAGCACCAGGTCATAGTCCTTGACCTGCTGCAGGCGCTGCAGTGGCAACACGCTGATGCGATGAAAAGCATCAGGGCTGGCCTTGACCAGGCGTGCTGCCTGGAACTCCGGGTAGTTCACCAGCGCGATGCGTGTGGGTGCCAGCCATGTGCGCCAGCCTATCCACAGCCACACAGCACATGTCAGCAACAGTAAAGCGCCCAGCGCAATGCGCTGCCAGCGCCGGGCAGTAAAGCGTGAGCGAAAAGCTCCTGTCATTTTTCTTGACCTGTTCAGAAAATCAATTTGTGATGTTATAACATTCTTTGTTTCGCATTTGGTTCAAGGTGAAGTGAGATGTTTCGTATGACTGCGCTGCAAGCAGCGATCTGGGGGGTATGTGCCAGCATGGGAGTGGCCTGGGCACAGCAAGCACAGGGGCAGATGCATACGCACCCCGGCGCACAAGACAAGGCCAGTGCCAGCCTGGAAGCCGTCACCATTACGGCAACCCGCAGGCCCTCCGCAGCGTTAACGGCGCCTGCGACGGTGACCGTGATTGACAGCCAGCAGCTGCAGGAAGACCTGGTGAGCGATCTGCGCACCATGTTTCGCCACGAGCCCGGCGTGGCTGTGGGGCGCGATCCACGTGGCCGAGGTGGAGAGGCGCATATCGAAGTGCGTGGCATTGGCAGCCAGCGACTGGGCTTGATGGTTGATGGCGTGCGCCAGCCAGGCGGTTATGTGGCCGCAGGCGCCAACCATGGGCAGTTAAAGCTGGATGTACGGTCGCTTTCGCGTGTGGAAGTGCTCAAAGGGCCGGCATCCAGCCTGTATGGCAGCGATGCGCTGGCGGGTGTCGTGCTGTTTCGCACGCTGGAGCCACAGGATTTTCTGGACGATGGTCAGCACCTGGCAGGCTCTGCATCTGCAGGCTTTGATGGTGCTGATGACAGCCGCTGGGCCAATGCCAATCTGGCATTTCGCGCGGGTGCCGCGCAAAACCTGGTGTCGGTTTCATCCAGCCGTGGGCATGAGCTGCAAAACCACCCTGACAGTGCACTGCAGCCAGACCCACAGGATTGGCGCATGCACAACGTGTTGCTCAAGTCTGTGCTGGGCATAGATAGCAGCCAGAGCATGACGCTTACGGCAGAACACTTTCGCAAGGAAAACAGCGCCTATCTGCAATCGCTGCTAGGCCCTATCGCAGGTGGTACACGCATTACGCGCAGTGCGGCCGATGACAGCAGCCAGCGCGATCGCCTGGGGCTGGCTTATCGCTACACACCCGGAGGGGCATGGTTTGAAAACCTGTCTGCGCAAATTGATGTGCAGCACAGCCGCAGCAACGAATTCACCGACGAGGCACGCCAGCCGCCGGGCGCACAGCCTGCCCAGCTGCGCGAAAGCACACTGGCACACAGCGAAAAGCAATGGTCTGGCAGCCTGCAACTGGATGGCCAGCACCAGCAGGGCGCACTGACCCACCGCTGGGTACTGGGCGCAGACATGCTGTACAAAAAGCTGGAGGTGCGCAATGACGCACTGCAGCGCACTGTGGGCAGTCAAGTGGTGAGCAAGATCGTGGATGGTGACTTGTACCCGCGCAAAATCGCACCAGACACCACGGTGCAAAACCTTGGCGTTTTTGTGCAGGATGAAATTGCGCTGCTGCATGACCGCCTGCGCATCACGCCCAGCCTGCGCTTTGACACTTACCGGATTACGCCACACCCCGATGCGCTGTTTGCCAATGCCAATGTGGCTGGCAGCAAACCCGTGGGGCAATCCAAAACCGCATGGACGCCGCGCCTGGGCCTGAGCTACAGTTGGCTGCCCCAGCAGGTGATCTATGCCAACTTCGTCACGGGCTTTCGCATGCCCACCTATGACCAGCTCAACCGCATAGGGCGCGTGCCTGTCGCCAGCTTTATTCACGACTTTATCCCCAACCCCAACCTCAAACCTGAGCGCAGCAGGGGATTGGAGCTGGGCATGCGTGGGCAGTTTGAGCGCGGCTCCTATGAGGTTGCGGCTTTCTACAACCGCTATACCGACTTTATCCAGACGCAGATGATTGCCTTCATTCCACCAGGGCAAAGCGGCGATGCGCGGGCCATCCGCACGTTTCAGTCACGCAACATTGGCGAAGTAGAAATCTACGGCATTGAAGCCAAGGGGCATTTGTCAATCGGGCAGTGGCTGCACGCCAAGGACCACTGGAAGTTGCTGGGCGCGCTGCAGTTTTCTGTGGGTAACGACAAAGTCACCAACCAGCCACTCAACAGCATTCAGCCCGCACGGCTGGTCGCTGGTCTGCGCTGGGATGAGCGCAGCCGCCGCTGGGGCGCAGAACTTACCGCCAACCTGGTTGCCGGTAAGCGCCGTGTCAATGAAGCTTTGGCGCAGACTGGCCCCACCGCACCTGTGCCGCTGAAAACCAGCGGCTATGCCACCGCAGATATCACGGCCTACTGGAGGCTGGGCAAGCAGGTGACGCTTCATCTGGCGATCCACAATATGTTCAACCGCTCGTATTACGACTGGTCCACCGTGAGCCACCTGACAGGGAATGATCCACGCCTGGCTGCCTACAGCGCACCGGGGCGTACAGCCGCAATGAGCCTGCGGCTGGATTTTTAAGGGCGAAAGAGGCAAGCCGAGGGCTCAGGCCCCGGCTGTCGGTTCAGGTTCAGGCTCTGCCGCAGCCGTTTGGTGGCACTGGTCACAGGTGCCATGCATTTCTACCGTCGCCGTGTGCATGTGAAACGCATTGCTCTTGGACCAGTTTTTCAGACGGCGCTCCACCGTCTGGTCGGGAAACTCATTGACATGCCCACACTGGTCACAAATCGCAAAGACGACCAGGCCATGCTGATGATCATGGGGGTGGGCACATGCCACATAGGAGTTCAGACTCTCTACACGGTGCACCAGGCCGTATTCGATCAACTTGTCCAGCGCTCTGTAAATCTGCTGTGGAGCACGCAGACCTTCACCACGCAGCTGATCCAGCAGCGTATAGGCGCTCGCCGGAGCTTCCTCACGCGCAAGCGCGTTGAGCACGAGTGACTGGTGCTTGGTCAGCTCATGGTGGTGCGTCTTTGCTGTGGATGACATTGCTTGCATAAGTGATGTTGTAACGCCAGAGAGTTTAGCCTTTATCGCAAGCACGCATGACTGACCCCAAGTGCAGGAGCGTGTGCGTCCAGCAAGGGCAGGGGAAAGCTGCAGATGTGCAGAACGAGGGCATGAACGGGTAGCCCATGAAAAATACAGTGCACCTGGCTACACCAGCCACTAATGCAAAAAGCCTGCTACTTTTCCAGTAGCAGGCTTTTCTTTATTTCATGGTGCCGGTGACATGAGTCGAACACGCGACCTTCTCATTACGAATGAGCTGCTCTACCAACTGAGCTACACCGGCAACGAGGAAAAATTATAGCGCTTTTTGATCCGCTTCGAGGTGATATTGCGTCACGCGTTCCACTTCGTTCTTGGAGCCAAGGATGACGCTCACGCGCTGGTGCAGCTCGGTGGGCTCGATTTCCAGAATGCGCTGGCGGCCGTTGGTGGCCATGCCGCCAGCTTGCTCAATCAGCCAGCTCATGGGGTTGGCTTCGTACATCAGACGCAGCTTGCCGGGCTTGTGGGGCTCACGCTTGTCCCATGGGTACATGAAGATGCCGCCACGGCACAGGATGCGGTGTACGTCTGCCACCATGGCTGCCACCCAGCGCATGTTGAAGTTCTTGCCTCGGGGGCCTTCTTCGCCTGCCAGGCACTCGTCCACATAGCGCTTTACGGGGGCATCCCAGTGGCGCATGTTGGACATGTTGATGGCAAATTCCTTGGTGTCTTCAGGAATCTTGACGTTTTCTTCAATCAGAATGAAGGAGCCTTGCTCGCGGTCCAGCGTAAACATGGCCACGCCATCGCCCACGGTCAGCACCAGTGTGGTCTGGGGGCCGTAGATGCAGTAACCTGCCGCGACTTGCTCGGTGCCAGGCTGCATGAAGTCGTTGTCGTGCACGCCGGGGTGGTTATCAGGTTTTTTGAGCACGCTGAAGATGGTGCCAATCGACATGTTGATGTCGATGTTGGAGGAGCCATCCAGTGGGTCAAACATCAGCAGGTATTCGCCCTGGGGGTAGCGGTTAGGCACCACATAGATGCCTTCCATTTCTTCCGAAGCCATGGCTGCCAGGTGGCCACCCCATTCGTTGGCTTCGATCAGGGTTTCGTTGGCGATGATGTCCAGCTTCTTCTGCACTTCACCCTGAACGTTTTCACTGCCAGCGGTGCCCATGACATCGCCCAGTTCACCCTTGTTCACGGCAAAGCTGATGCGCTTGCAGGCGCGTGCCACCACTTCCAGCAGCAGGCGCAGCTGGGGGGGGATGCGTCCGTCAACGCGTTGTTGTTCGACCAGATAGCGGGTCAGGCTGACACGACGTGTCATGGGGTCTCCTTCGGGTAGAAGTGAAAAATAAATATCAAAAATGCTAGCTACTAGCGCTTGCTGCACAAGCGCTAGAGGCCAATTTCTTATTTAATCGCCAATCGCGCGGGTGATGACTTCACGCACATCGTTGCTGAGGTCGGGCTTGGCAGCCACGCGGCCCAGTGCTTCACGTGCGGCAGTGCGGTAGGGCTCGGCCAGCTTGCTCCAGCGGTCCATGGCACGCGCAAGGCGGGCGGCAACCTGTGGGTTGATGGCATCCAGCTCCAGCACACGCTCGCTCCAGAACACATAGCCTGCAGCATCGGGACGGTGGAAGGCGCCGGGGTTGGCTGCGCAGTAGCTGAAGATCAGGCTGCGTGCGCGGTTGGGGTTCTTGAGGCTGAAATCAGGGTGCTGCATCAGCTGCTTGACCGCAGGCAGCACCTGGCCACCACGGTCGCAGGCAGCAGCCTGCAGGCTGAACCACTTGTCAATCACCAGCGGCTCGTTCTTGAACATGGCGTGGAAGCGCTCCAGCGCAGGCTGGGCCAGCGCCGCGCCGCTGTGCACCAGGGCAGACAGGGCATTGAAGCGGTCGGTCATATTGCCTGCCACCTTGAAGCGCTGGTAGGCCTTGCCGGGCCAGACCGTGTCGCCCGTGCTGCGAGCCGCCAGGCACAGCATCAGCAGGGCCAGACCAGTCAGCGAGCGGCGACCTGCAGACACAGGGTCTGGCCGGTATGCGCCGGTGTCCTGATGGGTCTCATAAGCCCATTCCCAATCCGCTTGCAAGGCCAGTGCCAGCTGCTGGCGCATGGATTCGCGCACGGCATGGATACGCTGTGGGTCCACCACGTCCAGCTGTTCGGCAATGTAGGCTTCAGAAGGCAGCTGCAGCACGAGTTCCTTGTAGGCCGCGTCCAGTTCAGGGTGACGCAGCACATCGCGCAGGGCGCTGACAAAAGCTGCGGGCAGGATGTCGGCAGCCACTTCACCTTCAGTACGGATGGCTTGCAGCGCGTAGCGCAGGGCCAGGCGCTGGCCCGCTTCCCAGCGGTTGAAGGCATCGCTGTCGTGCGCCAGCTGGGTCAGCAGCTCTGCATCGCTGAAGTCGTAGTGCAGCACCACAGGGGCGCTGAAGCCACGCAGCAGCGAGGGCACGGGCGCTTGTGTCACACCGTTAAAGACCCAGGTCTGCTGGTTTTCTGTCAGCACCAGCGTCTTGCTCAGGCTGCTGTCTGCTTCGCCTTGCAGCTGCAAGGGCAGGGCGGTGCCGTCCTGACCCAGCAGCCCCATTTGCACAGGAATCACAAAAGGCAGCTTCTCGCTCTGACCTGCAGTAGCAGGGCAGCTTTGCGACAGGGTCAGGGTATAGGTCTGTGCAGCGGCATCGTACTGGCCCACAGCCTTGACCGCAGGAGTGCCAGACTGGCTGTACCAGCGCTTGAACTGCTCCAGATGCTGAGCCAGTGGGCTGTCGGGGTTGGCGTCTGCCATGGCCTGCACAAAGTCGTCACAGGTCACGGCGTTGCCGTCATGGCGCTCAAAGTACAGCTTCATGCCCTTGGCAAAGCCTTCGCGGCCGACCAGGTTGTGCTGCATGCGCACCACTTCGGCACCTTTTTCGTAAATCGTGACGGTGTAGAAGTTGTTGATTTCGATATAGCTGTCCGGGCGCACGGGGTGGGCCATGGGGCCTGCGTCCTCAGGGAACTGCACGGTGCGCAGCACGCGCACGTCTTCAATGCGCTTGACGGCGCGGGCCGAAGGTGTACCCGCCATGTCCATGCTGAATTCCTGGTCGCGGAAGACCGTCAGGCCTTCCTTGAGGCTGAGCTGAAACCAGTCACGGCAGGTGATGCGGTTGCCGGTCCAGTTATGGAAGTACTCGTGCCCCACCACGCTTTCGACGTTGGCAAAGTCCACGTCGGTCGCTGTGGACTGGCTGGCCAGGACGTACTTGGTGTTGAAGATGTTCAGGCCCTTGTTTTCCATGGCGCCCATGTTGAAGTCGCTGGTGGCGACGATCATGAAGCGGTCCAGGTCCAGGCTCAGGCCAAAACGTGCCTCGTCCCATGCCACAGAGTGCATAAGCGAGTTCATGGCATGCTCGGTTTTTTCCAGATCGCCGGGGCGCACAAACACCTGCAGCAGGTGGTCACGGCCTGCACGGCTCTTGATCAGCTGCTCGCGAGCCACCAGCTTGCCAGCCACCAGTGCAAACAGGTAGCTGGGCTTTTTGTGGGGGTCTACCCACTTGGCAAAGTGGCGGCCATCCTCCAGATCACCGGCTTCCACCAGGTTGCCGTTGGACAGCAGCACGGGGAAGGCTTCCTTGTTGGCGCGCAGTGTCACGGTATACATGGCCATGACATCGGGGCGGTCCAGGAAGTAGGTGATACGGCGAAAGCCTTCTGCTTCACACTGCGTAAAGAACGTGCCCTCGCTCACATACAAGCCCATGAGCTTGGTGTTCTTCTCAGGCGCGCAGGTGGTGAAGATTTCCAGCTCGATAGGGTCATCCCCTTCTGGGAGGTTCTCCAGCACCAGCTGGCTGCCATCCATCCTGAACGAGGTGCCGCCACCGTTGACCAGCACGCGTGCCAGATTCAGCTCGTCGCCATCCAGACGCAGTGCCTGTGCAGGCACGTCGGGGTTGCGACGGATGCGCATCTTGTTGAGCACACGGGTCTTGGCAGGGTCCAGGTCGAACGTCAGATCGACGGTCTCAATCCACCATGCAGGCGCCTGGTAGTCGGCGCGGTAAATGGCAGTGGCTTGTCCTTCACGCAGCATGAAAGCTCCTTACAGGCCTTGCTTGAGCGAGGCTTCAATAAACATGTCCAGATCGCCGTCCAGCACCTTCTGGGTGGCCGAGACTTCAACGTTGGTGCGCAGGTCCTTGATACGGCTGTTATCCAGCACGTACGAGCGGATCTGGTGGCCCCAGCCCACATCGGTCTTGGTGTCTTCCAGCTTTTGCTGCTCTTCCTGGCGCTTGCGCATTTCGTAGTCGTACAGGCGCGAGCGCAGGCGTTGCCATGCCACGTCACGGTTGCTGTGCTGCGAGCGGCCGTCCTGGCACTGCACCACAATACCCGTAGGAATGTGGGTCAGACGCACGGCAGAGTCGGTCTTGTTGATGTGCTGACCACCAGCGCCGGAGGCACGGTAGGTGTCGGTGCGCACGTCAGCAGGATTGATGTTGATCTCGATGGAGTCATCAATCTCTGGGTAGACAAACAGCGAAGAGAAGCTGGTGTGGCGGCCGCCCGAGGAGTCAAAAGGCGACTTGCGCACCAGACGGTGCACGCCGGTTTCCGTGCGCAGCAGACCGTAGGCGTATTCGCCTTCAATCTTGATGGTGGCGCTCTTGATGCCAGCCACGTCGCCGGGAGTTTCTTCTTCCACGGTAGCCTTGAAGCCCTTGCGCTCCGCGTACTTCAGGTACTGGCGCAGCAGCATGCTGGCCCAGTCGCAGGCTTCGGTGCCGCCGGCACCCGCCTGGATGTCGATAAAGCAGTTCAGAGGGTCTGCTTCATGACGGAACATGCGGCGGAACTCCAGCTCCTCGATCAGGGGCTGGAGCTTGGCGGTTTCTTCTTCGATGGTCTCCAGACCAGCGTCGTCGCCTTCTTCCTTGCTCATCTCGAACAGCTCGGCATTGTCAGCCAGTTCTGTGGTGAGCTTTTGCAGGGTCAGGACGACGGAGTCCAGCGACTTCTTTTCCTTGCCCAGTTCCTGAGCCTTCTTTGGGTCGTTCCAGACGGCAGGGTCTTCCAGTGCCGCGTTTACGGTGCGCAGACGTTCGTACTTTGCATCGTAGTCAAAGATACCTCCGTAACTCTTGGGTCCGGGTGGACAGGTCTTCAAGAGTTGCTTCGATTTGATTGATGCGTTCGGCTTCCATGTCTGATTCCTGTTGTTTGGGGTTTGTATAGCCGAGTGCAGTCCGCATAGGAGCTGTAGGCTAGTCAAAACGGGGATTTTCGCATGTCCTGACCGCTCATGGCTTGAATGCTGTCCAGCAAAAGCAGTGAATGGCTGCTATTGCCTGTGGCGCACACCAGCGAGCCATCCAACAAAAACGCCACCAGCAGTGTGGTGGCGTACAGATGCCGGCAATGGCGTGCCGTAAATTAGCGATTCTTGGTTGCAGGTGGCAGATCACGCTCATCCATGATGAACGCCTGCAGCTCCAGGTCCATCGCCTGGGCTTCAGGGTCGCGCAAAGGCTTGACCGTCGCTGCGGCAGGCACAGCTGGCGGGCTAGCTGCTTCACTCAGATCCAGAGAGAGCACTGCGACCAGCGCCTCGTCAGGTGCAAAGTGCTGCACAGGCTGGAAGTGCGACTGGCCCGATTGCTGTTCCAGCGGTTCATGCACGGGCATGGTGCTGAGCAGGTCCAGATGCGCTTCATCAAGCGACAGTACAGGGGGAGCTTCAGCGGCAGGCGCTGCCGCAGTCTGCACAGGAGATGCTGCACCAGGCACTTCCGGAAGAGGGGGAACGGCTTGCCCCGGCGTCACCTCAGGTGCAATCTCCGGCAAGGGCGCTTCGCTGGGAGCGGTGCGCCTGCGACCAGGCATGGCACCGCGGCTGGCGGCTGGCGTGCTCTTGGCCACGTTGTAGAGCAGCAGCAGCTCATCAAACGCGGCCAGGTCAAAGCGCTGCGCTGCTTCGTTCTTGCGCAGAATCAGATTGCGCAGCAGCTCCTGCACTTCATCTGTGGGCCACAGCGCTTCAATCTGCGCCAGTACGTCAGGGTGGGCGCTCCACAGATCACGCCCCTTGCGTGAAAAGCCCAGAAAGTCAGGGATGTGCACATTGAAGTGCTTCTGGAACTGCTGGCGCACTTCTTCATAGGCGTCCATGCGGCCAAGGCGGAAAAGCAGCTGCAGCAATTCCACATAAGCCAGCGGGGAAGAGTTCTCATGCTCCGCAATATGGGCCTGCAGAATTTCAATGGCCTGATCGTTTTCGCCAATAGAGGCATAAAACTCAGCCTGCTCCTGCACATCGAACAAGGCCTGGGCAGTCAGCACCTCGGTGAGCGGGAACATGGTCGCAGGAGCGAGCGAAGGCGGCTGAATGCTGGATTCAGCAAACGCCGTATCCGGGAACTGCGTGAGTGCCTGCGCCTGCGGCACGCTGTCGCGCGTGTGCAGGGAAGCTGTGGCCACGGAAGCCACAGGCTTTGCCACTGGTTCCGCCTTCGCCGCAGCCACTGGGGACGTAACTGGTGCAGAAGGCAACGGGCCCTTGCCGGTATGGACTGCGGCGCTGTCAGTATCAACGCGCGTAAGGCTTGCAGAGTTTTCCACTGCCAGCACGGTGTTGGCCCAGTCGTTCTGCGTTTTCAGGCGCTCCTGGCGCAGGCATTGCAGCAGCCAGGCAATACAGGCCAGCGCCAATGCCAGCAGGCCCAGTGCTGCATGGACCCAGACTGGCAAGCCTGCGTTCTGCGCTTCGACCAGTTGCCGCTGGAGGGTAGAAATTTCTGTGAGATTGCTGGTCAGCTGCTTTTTAAGCGCCAGCAACTGGCCTTCCAGCGCATCAATGCGTTCCGTATTGGCCTGCAGCAGTACCTGTGTTGCTTCAGCAATGGGCGACTCTGCCTCTGATGCTGTATCCGGCAATGGCGCGGCAGCAGCAGCTCCAGTTCCAACTGCAGCAGCATCTGCGACTGCGTCTGTAGCGGGGGGCGTGCTTGCATCAGCAGGTTTTGCATGCAAGCCTTCCAGGCCGTCGAGTGGCTCCATGCGCTGGCGAGAGCGGCCGATATCAGCGGCCTGTGCATCTGCTGTACCTGAGGGCACCGCAGCTGGCTGCGAAGCAGACTTGGCGGGTGTTTCTTCAGGCGCAGGAATATCTACCGTATCGGCAGACGCAACCATGGAGGGCACAAAGTACGCTGGCAGGCTGTTGTCCTGCACCGCCCGTGGGTTGACGGCGTGTTTGGCAGGGCGACGAGGTGTTGCCGCAGCGCGTGTTGCAGTGCTGGCGCCTGCGCTGCCTGCCACAAGCGCAGCGGGCAGAGGGGCAGCCGCCTGAAATTTGCTCAGATCAATGGGCTGCACCGACGCTGCCATAGAGCCTGGCGGGTCCGCAAAGAAGGTGTAACTGCGCGTCATGGTGGCGGAACAGCCAGCACTGAGCTTGACGGTAAGCAAAGGCTCGTTCACCGGAATGGTGGTTTGCACACGCACAGAATTGCCTTGCGGCACGAGTGTGAAGTCTCCGCGCGCGAGCGGGACGTCGCCCATCAGAATGTCAGCAGCAACGCAGCTGGTTTCTGCCGTATGGCCAGCATCCGGCTTGAGCTGAAAGACCAGATCCATGGGCGAGCCAAGCTGCACATTGCCCTGGCTGTTGCCAAGCGATAAGGCGCTGACTTGCGAAGCAGCAGCCACACCGCTGAGCAAAACGAGTAGATCACGAAGTTTCACGGTCATTCTTTGCCGTCAGAAGTTGACAAGCGCACTGTGCGCTGCGAATGCATCTCCCCCCCCCTATGCGATCGCTGCCGTGCGAGAGCTGAAAATGTATCAAATCGTGAAGCACAAATGCCTTGCCTCAAAGCAGTCCAGTGCGAAAAACTCCGAATGTGGTGCAATGAGAACTAAATGTTAATTAATGCCAACTATCTAGAAGGCGTCTGAATAGCTTGCATCGACAGAGCCTGCAAGTGTTCTGCCAGACGCTGGATAGAGCGTGGCGCACAGCCTTCCGCATCGTTACTGATAGTGACAAAGGCCGATTGACCGGCACCTGTGATGCCTTTCACGGTGCGCGCCAACACCGCCAAGGTGTGCGGGTCTGGCGTGCGGATTTCGTGAAACGGCTGGTGCTTTTCCTGTGCAGCAGGGTAGCCAAAGGGACCAAATGCCGTATTCAGATTCCACCTGCAGACCAATGGCGTGGGCCAGAGGCGGCGCAGCATGGGGAGTTGCTGCTCAATGGGAGGCATCTTGCCGTGCAGGCCCAGGCACAGCGCAGCTCCATGCTGCTTGAGCACCTGCACCAGCGCCTCTTCCAGCAGCAGCGGATCTCGCACCTCGACAGCCACGATCACATCCGGGGCCTGTGTCAGTGCTTCACGCGTGGCTTGCAACAGGCTGGCGAGCAGGTCATAAAGTGGCGCTGTGTGCGAGAGCATGTCCCACGGCAGGGGACTGAGTTGGTAGACCAAGACCCCCAGCTTGCTACCCAGCCCCTGCAGGGCAGGCTCTACAAACTGCTGCACAGCCAGCCCCGCGTCCAGAAAAACCGGATTGCGCTGCTGGCCCTTGCCGTCCTCGCCGCGCACCAGCGCATCGGTCACTACGTTCGGACATTTGACGACGAAGCGAAAGTCCTCAGGCACCTGCGCCGCCATCTGCGCGTACTGCTCCACGCTCAAGGGCCGCCAGAAGCTGCGGTCTACACAGACCGTGCGCATCAGCGGGTGCTGGCTCAGTGCCGTCAGCCCCTTGCGAGAGAGCACGCTGGGGTCGTATGCACCGTCCCACACCAGCCCATCCCAGCCAGGATAGGACCAGGTCGACACACCCATGCGCAGCTGGGGCGGCATGGCCTGCGCCAGTGCCAGCAGGGCTTCGGACGGCACAACCGCCTGCACGCCCCTGGACTTGCGCACAGACTGCGCGGCAGGCGTGGTGGAGGGCGGTGGCGCATCTGCGCCAAACAGATCGTCTTGCATAGATGATGAAATTTTGAGCGATTTTGGCCTCCAGGGCAGATCCTGCCTGCGCGAACAGCTATCAAATGTGAGGATATGTTTTTGTCTATGGGCACGGCTGCGGTCTATGGCAAACTTGCGCGCTTTCGGAGCTACAGCGCCAAGGGGCGCGCAACGCATGCAAAAAATCATTGGGCAGATTGCCGCAGAGATCAAAGTCAGTGCGCAGCAGGTGACAGCTGCCGTGGAATTGCTGGACGGCGGAGCCACCGTCCCTTTCATCGCCCGTTACCGCAAGGAAGTCACAGGCGGGCTGGACGACGTGCAGCTGCGCGAGCTGGAAGCGCGTCTTGCCTATCTGCGCGAGCTGGAAGACCGCCGTGGTGCCGTGCTCAAGGCCATTGACGAGCAAGGCAAGCTCACGGACGCGCTGCGTCTGGCCATTGCCAATGCGCCCACCAAGCAGGAGCTGGAAGACATCTACCTGCCATTCAAGCAAAAGCGTCGCACCAAAGGGCAGATTGCCAAAGAGTTCGGCATTGAGCCCCTGGCCGACAAGCTGTTTGCCGACCCAACGCTGGACCCGCACGAAGAGGCGAAGGCTTTCTGCAAGCCTGCCACTACGCTGGATGACGGCAAGCCCGGCCCAGACTTTTCCACCACTTTTGCCGTGCTGGACGGTGTGCGCGACATCCTTTCTGAACGCTGGGCAGAAGATGCCACCCTGGTGCAGAAGCTGCGTGAATGGCTGTGGCAGGAAGGCCTGCTGCGCTCACGCAAGGTGGACGGCAAGGACGAAAACGACGCTGAAGTCTCAAAGTTCCGCGACTATTTTGATTACGAAGAACCCATCTGCCGCGTGCCATCGCACCGGGCGCTGGCTGTGTTCCGTGGCCGTGCGCAGGAGATTCTGGAAGTCAAGCTGGCGCAACCTGAAGAACCGGTGGTGGGTCAACCCAGCCTGGCCGAAGGCCGTATTGCCCTGCATCTGGGCTGGAGCCACGCCAAGCGCCCCGCAGACGATCTGATTCGCAAATGCATTGCCTGGACCTGGCGCGTCAAGCTCAGCCTCTCGACGGAGCGTGACCTGTTCAGCCGCCTGCGTGAAGATGCCGAGCAGGTGGCCATCAAGGTGTTTGGCGACAACCTGCGCGACCTGCTGCTGGCCGCACCTGCAGGTGCCCGTACCGTGATGGGTCTGGACCCCGGAATCCGCACCGGCGTGAAAGTGGCCGTGGTAGACAGCACCGGCAAGCTGGTGGATACCGCCACGGTCTACCCCCACGAGCCCCGCAAGGACTGGGATGGCTCGCTGGCGGTGCTGGCCCGTCTGGTGGAAAAGCATGGCGTGAACCTGATTGCCATTGGCAACGGCACGGCCAGTCGCGAAACCGACAAGCTGGCCGCTGACCTGATCAAGCTGGCTGCCAAGGTCGACAAGCAGTTGGAAAAAGTGGTGGTCAGCGAAGCCGGGGCATCGGTCTACTCGGCCAGCGAATTTGCCTCGCAGGAGCTGCCGGATGTGGATGTGAGCCTGCGAGGTGCGGTCTCCATTGCCCGCCGCCTGCAGGACCCACTGGCAGAGCTGGTCAAGATTGACCCCAAGAGCATTGGCGTGGGTCAGTACCAGCACGATGTCAACCAGAGCGAGCTGGCACGCAAGCTGGATGCGGTGGTGGAAGACTGCGTGAACTCCGTGGGCGTAGACCTGAACACGGCTTCTGTGCCGCTGCTCACCCGCGTGTCGGGCCTGAGCGGCTCGGTAGCCAAGTCGGTGGTGCGCTGGCGTGATGCGAACGGTTCGTTCCGCAACCGCAAGCAACTCATGGAAGTCTCAGGACTGGGCGCCAAGACGTTTGAGCAGGCTGCAGGCTTTTTGCGCATTCGCGGGGGGGACAACCCACTGGATATGACCGGCGTTCACCCTGAAACCTACCCCGTGGTGGAGCAGATCATTGTGGCCACCGGCAAGCCTGTGGACCAGATCATGGGCCGTCCCGAAGTGCTCAAGCCCCTGACGCCAGAGCTGTTTGCCAACGAGCAGTTCGGCCCCATCACGGTCAAGGACATTCTGAGTGAGCTGGAAAAGCCCGGACGTGACCCACGCCCTGACTTTGTTGTGGCCCGCTTTAACGATGGCGTGGAAGACATCAAGGACCTCAAGGAAGGCATGATTCTGGAAGGCACCGTGAGCAACGTGGCGCAGTTTGGCGCCTTTGTGGACCTCGGTGTGCACCAAGACGGTCTGGTGCACGTGAGCCAGATGAGCCACAAGTTTGTGGAAGACGCGCGCGAAGTGGTCAAGACCGGCCAGATTGTGAAAGTGAAGGTGCTGGAAGTGGACGTGGCCCGCAACCGCATCAGCCTGACCATGAAGCTGGACGCTGCCCCCGCACGCCGCGATGGCCCACGCGACAACCGCTTTGAAGCTGCAGGCCGCAACCAGCAGGGCCGTGGCGGCTACGCCCAGCCCCAGCGCAGAAACGATGCCCAGCCACAAAGTGCCATGGCATCGGCCTTTGCCAAGTTGCAAGGGCTGAAGAAATAAGGCTTGGGCCTTGGCTGCAAAGAGCTGCTTCGGCAGCTCTTTTTTATTGCTGCAGAGGCGGTAAAAGCGATGGTTTACGGCCTGGATTTGCTCAAAATTCATAGCTGCCAGCGCTTGATTGACGGACGCCACATTCTGAAAACACTCATAAATCAGGCAAGGGATGACGTATAAGCCTGACAGCCTGCAGCTGCATGGCATCTACGCGACCTGTGCCAGCCATGCACTGACGGCGACAGTGGCGCAGGAAGCAACCCAGGGCTGGGGCGATGTGCAGTGGCTGGTGGTTTCCGTCTTTCATGCCCAGCCACAGACCATGGTGCGCCAGCTGCGCTGCCAGACAGCGATGCCGAACGCGTGCAAGCCCTGCAGCGCAGCGGGTTGCGCTCTCCCAGTCTGCTGCCTGCGTACAAGGAAGCGGTGCTCAAGGCCGCCAATGCCTTTCATGTGAAAGATGCACAGGTGTCGTTGGTCGATCACGAATGGGTGCATACCCCCGGCAGTCTGCTGGCGCATGACCATGCGCCCGATGAACTGCCCGGCCTGGCACGCGATATATCCATTTGTTCCTATGTGGTTCACGATGGCGAAGCGCTGGTTGTGGAAGACGTGGCACGCAATCCACGCTTTGCCGATAACCCGGCCCTGCAGGAGGCCGAGGTCAAGTTCTATGCCGGTGTACCGCTGCGCAACAGGCAGGGCCATGTACTGGGCACGCTGTGCATCATGGATGAAGCCCCTCGGCAAATGGCTGAAGGGGAAATGGATGTCCTGCAGGAAATGGCCAAGGAGCTGGAGGAGGCATTGCGCATAGCCTCGCAGGACAAAGGCAGCACGGCCAACCCATGAAACCACGGCACTGCAGCTCGTGCATCAAGCACTTGTTGCCATATTTTTGATTCCCCGCTTTTCGCGGATGCCGAGCTTGCACCCAGCAGAGTGCGCATGCCACGAAAGTGCCAGCGAAAACTCACTTGTAAACATCTACTCACTCGCATTTCGATAGCTTCAAAGCCATATAGCATCAACGCTTTCTCGTGAGTGTGGCGCTGCATCAGGAAAAACCACACTGCTTACAGTGTGTAACAATGAGCGCATCTTTATCGAAGCCACTGGCGTATTGCCTGTGGCTTTTTTTCATTAGACCTTATGCAATTTCAAAATATTTCAGTTGCCAAAAAAGTTTGGGCATTGGTCATCGCCATTCTGGTGTTACTCGTTGCAGCCAGCCTTGGGCTGGCCCGCCACATCAGCAATCTGGAGCAGGAGGTACGTGAAAACACCAGCCTGATGGAGCATCGCATCTTGCTGGCTTCCAAGCTGAGAACAGGTATGGATCTGGGCGGTGCAGAAAATGCGGCCTCCAACCTGGGCAAGGACCTTGCCACGCAGGACTTTTTCGACGCACGCTTTGCGCGGACCAAGCAGCGCAATGCGTCCATGATGCAGGAGTTTCTGAAAGTGGCCACTACGCCTGAATCGGAAGCACTGATGGGCAGTCTGATGGCCCAGCTCAAGAAGTGCGACGCCTTGATTGATGAGTCCGACAACCTGCGCAAGCGTGGTGTGGACGTGGACGACCGCGTGCGTGGCGTGAACATGGTCTGTACTGACGAGTTCACGGCCAAGTTCGACGAAATGGTGGATCTGCAAAACCAGATGAAGCAGGCCTATCTTGCCAAGGCAGACGAGCAGCGCCGCACCGCATGGCTGGTAGCCAGCCTGTGCTTTGCCGTGGTCATCATTGTGTCCTTGCTGGTCGCTTCCTGGCTGGTGCGTCAGCTGACCGAGCCTTTAGGCCATGCCGTGGTGCTGGCGCAGGAAATTGCCAAAGGCAATCTCACCCATGAACTGAACGACAGCCGCCAGGATGAACTGGGCGTGCTGCTGCGTGCGCTGAACACCATGACACAAAAGCTGCGTGCCCTGGTGGGTGAAGTGCGCCATGGCGTGGACTCCGTACAGACGGCAGCAGCACAGATTGCGGAAGGCAACCAGGACTTGTCGGTGCGCACAGAGCAGACCGCCGCCAACCTGGAGGAAACTGCTTCCAGTCTGGAAGAGCTGAATGCGCATGTGTCACAGGCTTCGGACACTGCACGCCAGGCCAGCCAGCTGGCAGCTACCGCCGCCAAGGCGGCCGAGCATGGCGGAGACGTGGTCAGCCAGGTGGTGCACAGCATGGAGCAGATCAATACCTCCAGCCGCAAGATCAGCGACATCATTGGTGTGATTGACGGCATTGCCTTCCAGACCAATATTCTGGCGCTCAATGCAGCGGTGGAAGCCGCACGCGCTGGCGAGCAGGGTCGTGGCTTTGCCGTGGTGGCCGCAGAGGTGCGCTCTCTGGCCGGGCGCAGTGCCGAGGCTGCCAAGGAAATCAAGGAGCTGATCACCAGCAGCGTGGCCAATGTAGACACGGGTACCCAGCAGGTGGCCGAAGCCGGCAAGAGCATGCAGGACATTGTGGACAGCGTGCGCCGCGTGACCGATCTGATCAGCGAAATTGCTGCTGCCGCCACCGAGCAGCGCGATGGTTTTGGCCAGGTGAACCAGGCCGTCAACAATCTGGACCAGATGACGCAGCAAAACGCGGCCTTGGTGGAAGAGTCCAGCGCTGCTGCACTGGCCATGAAGGAGCAGACGCAGCGTTTGGCAGAGCAGGTGGCACAGTTCAACCTGGGAGCACGCCAGAACGTGATGTAAGACGGCTATAGCGCTGCGGCATACGCGGCGCTTCTAAAAGCAGAGCTGCCTGCGCTTATGTATTCTTGATTTCAAAGTTTTAATGCTTTGAAATCCAGCAAATACAAGCGCAGGCAGCTCTTTTTTATGTAGCTTCAGAAGAAAAAATGCGCTGTTTCCAGCGCATTTTTTAGGTGCTTTGTGCTTTGTGCTTTGTGCTTTGTGCTTTCAGCCCATTAATTTCCGCTGGAGAAAGCATCACTATTGCTCGGCCTGCGCATGCAGCCTGCAATATTGTTGTTCCAGTTGTAGCCATCCGGCGCGCACTTCCAGAAGGTGGCAGGTCCTTCCAGCATGCAGACCGGGCGCGACAGGAAGTGCGCCTCGCTGCAGCTGCGCACCTGAACGGCAGGCTGTGGAGCAGGGGCTGGCGCAGCTGGAGGAGGGCTACTGCGTTGCGCCGCCTCACGTTCCCGGCGCTCTCTGGCTTCTGCTTCACGTTTGGCCTTTTCAGCCTCACGCTTGGCGCGCAGCTCTGCATCGCGCTTGGCCTTGGCTTGCGCCTCTGCCTTGGCTTTGGCTTCATCCTCTGGCGATGTGCTGGGGACGCCTGCAGCTGGGGGAAGTCCAGCTGTGTCAGGCTGGGGTGCTGGCTCAGATGCAGGAGCAGGCGCTGGCAAAGACTGCGGAGGAACGGAACCTGTAGAGGAGGTGGCCTTGTCTGCCTTGTCAGACTTGCCATCAGCACTACCCATCAGGTAATACGCAGCACCACCAGCTGCCAGCAGCAGCACCAGAACGCCTGCAATGATGTAGCGCCACATCTTGCCCGGAGGAGGCGGAGGTGGTGTAGTGCCAGACTGGCCACCACCCGTCGCGGGCTGGGTCTTCAAGCTGGTATCCAGAGGCGCTGAGTGGGGCGTGAAGGGCGGGACACTTTGCGGCTGCCCCACACCTGCTGGTGATGGCTGCGACTGGCTCGCTGCTGCAGCGCCTGCACCTGCAGTAATGGCAGTCACTGCTGCGCCGGTGCCGAACAGATCGTCAGCATCAACACCTGCTGCATCAGCAGGCTGGCTTGTGTTTGCGGTGCTTTCAGCAGTAGCTGCCTGCGCAGCTGTGGGCTGTGCGGCAGCCGCACCAGTATTCACAACCACGGGAGCAGGTGTGGATTCGCCAGTGCCAAACAGCTCATCCACTTCAGCAGGGGCTGGTGTGACAGCAGCAGGTGCAGAAGCTGCAGATGGTGCTGCCGGCTGTGTCACCTCAGGCTGAGAGCCTGCAGCATCCGTGCCGAACAGCTCATCCACATGGGTCACAGCGGCTTCGGCTGCCACTGCAGCAGTGGTTGTGGCAGTAACAACAGCCGCCGCGACCAGCGCATCATCGGTCTTGGAAGCTGTGTCTGCTTCTGCTGGGGGTGTATCGGAGCCAAACAGCTCATCCACATCCAGCGGCTTTGCTGGCTCAGCGTTGACTGGGGCAGGCGTCACAACGGGGTCAGTAGCAGGTGCGCTCTCAGGCTGGGGCTGCTTGCTGCCGCAATGGCTGCAGAAGCTGGCATTGCCTCTGAGGGGGCTATGACATTCCCAGCAGGTGGGTGCCGTCGATGCTGCGCTGGGCGCAGGCGTGGTTTTCTGTCCGCATCCGGAGCAGAACGCCGCGCCGTCCGGTAGTTCTTTATTACAGTGTGGGCAATGCATGGCTCAAGCTCAACGAAGTTTGTGACCGCAGGAAGTGTAGAAGGCATCGCCTGCGCCTACCACCTGGTGGCATGCAGGGCAGCTGATTGTTGCAGCTGCTGCAGGCTGGGCCACGGGCGCAGGGGGCGTACTGGTGCCTGTGCAGCAGGAGTTGGCACGGGGGCAGGTGCCGCAGCTGGAGCCGCTGAAGGAACCGGCGCGGCAGGGGTTTGCACAGGTGCTGGCGCAGTGGCAGCAGCATAGGGCTGACGGTTAGCTGTGTTGATTGTCTTGACCGCAGCCTTCAGCGCTTGCAGCTGACCGCCTTCCGTGGTTGCCACATAGACACGCATGCCTGCTGCAGGAGGAACTTCAGACATCCATTCCTTTTCCAGCGTGAACAGGTATTTTTTGCCTGCGCAGATCACCAGCCCGGGACCGTTCTGCGCATCACGCAGCACAGTGCCTACGGTCAAGGCGCTGTCTGGATCGCCGGAATACACCCGGAACAATTGACCCGCGCCATTGAGCTCAAAGCTCACACGCATGCCCGCAGCTGGCACTTCCTCAGACGACCAGTGATCTTCGAGCCTGAACTCATATTTATTGCCATTGGAATTAATCAAGCCTGTGCCGTGCTGACAGTCGCGCAGGATAGTGCCTTGGTGCATGTTTGTTTGCATGGTGTAGTTAGTGGTTATAAACAAAGCTTTATTGCACAAAAGCACAGCAATGCATCTAAACCGGGCAATATATCGCGATGAATGATCTGCAATGTGCTTAAAGCACAGTATTTACTTGGCTGAATGTTTTATTTTTTCTTCTCAAGACAGCACATCACAACTTCTGGAATCACCGCTTTGGCGACTGATTTTGTGAATGATGCTGATCTACGCACCTGCATTCGTGCGAATACTTGGCCAAAAGATAAAGAAAACTGCGGTCAGCAAAGCTGAAACCGCAGTTGACAAAAGCTGGCTTACGCATCAGAGGCTTGCATGAAGCAGGCCAACAGCCTGCGCATCAGGCATAGACATGGTCAAAAAACTGTCGCTCCAGTTGTACGGCACGCTGAAAGTAGCTGGCAGCTTCAGTGCGCTCTGCCTCGCTCAGATCTGTTGCAATGCGATCCAGCTCACTGCGCAGCCAGCCGACAAAGCCACGGAAAAAGTCATTCGCGTGCAGCGTGATCCATTCTGCATGCTCAAATCGTGCAGGCAGGGGCAGATGCTTTTTGGCGGGCTGATCAGCCCAGTCCAGGTACAGGCCTTCAGCCACGGCCAGCACCGCAATGCAGTTGGCGTACTTCTGGCTTTGCGCCGCTTCATGCATGAGCTGCTGAAATGCCTGGGTAGGTGCCGTCAGCGCAGGCTGCAGGCGTTCTGACGCGGGAACACCCAGCGCATCGAAGCAGCGCAGAAAATAAGTGTTCTCATCGCTGGTAATCATGGCTGCAAATTGCGACAGCGTAACGCGAGGTGCAAACACATCGGCACTGGCAACATAGCTTCCACCGCTTGATGAATCTTGATTTCGAAGATGCTTCACCTTGAAACCAAGATGAATCAAGCGCTGGCCGCTCTCTTTCTAATAGAAGTCGCAAACACTGCCAGCGCTACTCCTCATCCATCAGATTCGCGGCCTGGTTGTGGATCACGGATTCCGCGCGGAAGTAGCCCAGCACGGTCGCCACGCTCTGGTGCCCCGTCAGTGCCATGGTCTCCGCCAGCGGCACATTGCGCTTGCCAGCTTCCGTCACAAAACCCGAGCGCAGGGAGTGCGCTGAAAAATCACCTTCCACTCCCGCCAGAGCGCAGCGTTCCTTGACGATAGCGCGTACTGCGGGTGCCTGCAGGGGCTCGCCCACATGGCCACCTTTGCGGATACGGCGAAAGATGGCGCCTTCCGTGATCCCGCTGGCCTGCAGCCAGTCACTCAGCGCTTTGCCTGCCGCTCCCAGCACCGGCTTGGTGTTCTCTGGCAGGTCTGCACCGCTCTGGTTGGTTTTGGAGACAGCCAGTTCATACAGATATTGATCCGGGCCAATTTGCCGCAGGTACTGCATGTCTGCTGCACTGACTTCAGAGCGGCGACGGCCGCCGCTGCTCCAGGCAAACAGGAGCAGGGCGCGATCGCGCTTGCCGCGCAGGCTGTCGTCACAGGTGGCCAGCAGCTTTTGCAGCACATCTTTGGTGATCGCCGCTTTTTTCTGTGCACGCTCGCCACGTTTGGCGTAGGCCTTGCGCGTGCGTGAGAGCAGTTCGCGCACGCGCTCGTCATGACAGGGGTTGGGCAGCCCGCGGTTCTGGTGCGCCTTGGACATGACAGCCACACGGTGCACCAGGGTGTTGTGTGAGGGCGGACCTAGCCTGGCCTTGCAGCCGGACTGCACCAGCGCAGCGTCAATCGATGCAGGTAGCTCACAACGCAAGCCATAGGGCGTGCTGCGCAGGGCGTGGTCCGCAATAAACAGCAGCACAGTTTCCACGGGCAAAGGCAGGGCAATGGCTTGCCCCATGCGGAACTGGTGCCAGCCTGCCCAGTAGCGCATGGCGCTCTGGTAGCTGCGCACTGTGTTTTCTGCTTCACCTTCTCTGAGCAGTTCACGCAGGGCATTCAGCGTGCTCTGGCTGAGCTGCGTGAGGCTTTGCGCCCCAGATCCGGCGAGCAGTTGGTTTTTACCTGACATATGTTGTATTTTTTCTATGTTGCGTATTAAATATTACATGTTATGTATGTTGTTATATAATAATATTTAACAACTCACGATAACAATCTCTTATCGATGGTAATCTACTTCCTATGCAACCAGTAGCACCAAAAACATCGCGTGGCATTCAAGAGGCAGACGTCTGGGCTGCCGCAGACGCCTTGCTGGCCGATGGCCAGAAACCCACGATTGAAAAAGTCCGCCAGCGCATGGGGCGCGGCTCCCCCAATACCGTGGCCCCCATGCTGGACGCCTGGTTCGCCACACTGGGCGCACGCCTGGGGCTGAATCAGCAGACGCAGGAGCTGCGCAATTCCGTGCCCAACGAAGTGCTGGAAGCCGCACAAACCCTGTGGAGCAGTGCACTGGAGCAAGCGCAAGAAATTGCGGTGCAGGCATTGCAGTTGCGCGAAGAGGCCGCGCAGGCCGCGCAAAAACAGCTGGAAGCGCAGCAAGCCAAGCTGCAGCAGCGCGAAGAGGCCATGCAGCAACAGAAAATGGTCATGGATTCGGCGCTGAAGTTGGCGCAAGACCAGCGCGAGGATTTATCGCGTCGCCTTAATGAAATGCAGCAGCAGCTGAACGAGCGTGATGTGTTGCTGGAAAAGCAGCGCTTGGAGCAAGCTGCTTTGCGCACAGCGCAAGAGCATCTGCGTGAGCAGCATTCCAAAGAGCTGGAAACCGCCGCCCAAGAGCGCCAGCGCCTGGCCGAGCAGTTCGCAGGCAATGAGCGCCGCATGCTCTCTGACGTGGATCGCAGCCGCCAGGAAGCGGAAAAGCTCAAGAAACAAATACAGGATGCAGAGCGCGCCGCCGCTGCACGCTATGAAGAGCTGCAAAACCGCCATCTGCAGACCGAGGAAGAATTGCTGACCACCCGTGCTGCTCACATCAATCTGCAGCAGGCCCTGGACATGGCCAATGAGCGCGTAGCTGAACTCAAGCTGCTGCTGCAGGCTCGTACTGCTGCCCCTGCAGAGTTCGCAGCAGCCGCCGAAGCACCAGCCGACAAGCAGCGCAATAGCCGTTCGTTGCAGCGCCGTGCACTGTCGCAGCGCTCGCTACGACTGGGGCGCAAATCCATCTGATGGCCGTACCGTGGGTGGCTGCAGCGGCACAGCCATCCACTTTTGAGCTTTGTCCTACAAACAAGGCCCTGCACAGCGCCGCAACTGCTGGACAATAGTTCTTTGAAGGTGAGCACCGTGGCCTCACCTGCAAGGATTCGCTCTTTCCCCATGACTGCTGCAGCAGCACATCCCCATCCATCTCTGTCATCACTGAAAGTTCTGGTACTTGCGGCCGGGCAGGGCCAGCGCTTTACAGCCAGTGGTGGGCGCACGCACAAGCTGCAAGCTTCTTTATTCGATAAACCAGTGCTGCAGCATGTGCTGGATACGGTGGCCGATGCAGGCTTGCAGGCCTTTGTGGTTCGCCCTGACGGCGCAGCCACCGCGGGCATGGGTGACTCGATTGCCAGCGGGGTACGCGCAACCTCTGATGCCTCAGGTTGGCTCATCCTGCCTGGCGATATGCCTCTGGTACACGCGGCCACACTGCGCACCATTGCGCAGCAACTTCTGAGTACTGACCGCTTTGACGCTGTGCAGCCCGTCTGCAATGGCCAGCCTGGCCACCCCGTAGGTTTTAGCGCCCCATGTGCTGCGGCGCTGCAGCAGCTCACTGGCGACCAGGGCGCGCGCTCGGTACTGCAACAGCTGCGCTGCCAGGGCAGGGTGGTGCAACTGCCCGTCGAAGACCCAGGCATCCTGCAAGACATAGACACGCTGGACGATTTGCAGCGCGCGCAAGCCGTGCTGGAGCAAGGTGCTTTGGTGCGCCCGCTGTCAACCCCATAGAAAGACTCCCCGATGGACGCTGTAGATATCACCGTATTGCGCGCACTCAAGGCCTGGCGAGAAGCGGGTGAAGACGCCTTGCTTGTCACCGTCGTCAAAACCTGGGGCTCCTCACCGCGCCCTGTTGGGGCCATGCTGGCGGTCAGAGTGGGAGTGGAAATGGTGGGCTCTGTCTCGGGTGGCTGCATCGAAGACGATGTGTTCCAGCGTTTTGCCGATATACGCGACATGCCCGCCACCACATTGCTGCGTTATGGCGTAAGCGCCGAGGAAGCACATCGCTTTGGCCTACCATGCGGTGGCACGATTGAACTGATGGTGGAGTGCAATCCCAGCCTGCAGTCCATCGATGCCTTGCTGACACAGCTGGATGCAGGGCTGCTGGTGCAGCGCAGGGTAGACCGGGCTTCCGGCAGTGTTGAACTGGAGCCTGTGAAAGCCTATGTGCCTTTGCAGTTGACGGAGCAGGCCATGTCCTTGTGCATTGGCCCACGCTGGCGCATGCTGCTCATTGGCGCAGGGGTGCTGGCCCAGTATCTGACCACCATTGCACACAGCACAGGCTTTGCCGTGACGGTGTGCGACCCACGCTCCGAGCACAGCTTCAGCTGGGATGAAAGCCTGGCACCGCTGATGCGCTGCATGCCAGACGACGCCGTACAGGCCTTCAAGCCTGATTACAGCAGCTGCATCGTCACCCTGAGCCATGACCCCAAGCTCGATGACCTGGCTATTCTGGAAGCATTAGGCAGCCCGGCCTTTTATGTCGGAGCCATTGGCTCCCGCCGCAATAACGAGGCCCGACGCGCCCGGCTGATGGAGCATTTCGATGTCTCGCCTGCAGTCATGCAGCGCCTCAGAGGCCCGATTGGTCTTTTTATTGACAGCAAAACCCCGGCAGAGATTGCGGTGAGCATCATGGCCGAAATCATTGCCGTGAAAAACGGGGTGCCCTTGCTGCCGGAAATGCAGGTCTGCGCTGGCAAAGCGCTGCACGAACTGCGTGCCAGGGCCGATGCCTAACAGCGAAAGAAACCGCTGCAGCACAAACCTGAGGGCAAGATTCAGGTATGCCGACCTCAAGGTGTTGGATTTTTTACGCCCACCTCAATAATCCAAGACTATTGGCGTAGGAATTTTCCTTCATGCACGTAGGAATTCAAGAAATTCAGGACACAACTTCAATCAATAAAAACAATAAGACATTGTTTTTATTGAGTTTATTTTGTTTGAAAAATGTTTGATTCATCTAGCACTGACAAGACTTGCTGAATTGAAAAGTGCCATTTCTTTGGCACACTCATCACAGCACACAGATATTCATGCTCCACGAATCACCCAATACATCAGCCCATGTGCTTGAGTATGTCTTGCGGTGAGGTCCAGACAGGAAAAACAAATAATGGCTGCAGGTTTTAGTCGCCGCGACTTTATCAAGTTAGGCACATTTGGCAGCATCACCGTCATGCTGGGGCGCCTGCCCGTGACGCAGGCGACGGAGGTGCATTCTGGTCCCCAGACCAGTGAGTGGATGGCGCCCAACGGGGATGTCAAATACCGCTGGGATGCCATTCGCAAGGTGACGGGGGAGAAAGTGTTCGCACGCGACTTCCGCGCCAAGGATCTTGCGGGCTGGCCCCAGGAACAGGCCCATGCCTTTTTCCTGAAAGCCACTGATATCGAACACAGCTTTGAGGACATTGATCTTTCCGTACTTGGGCAAGATCTGCAGCCAGACCAGCTGGTACGTCACGAAGACATGGCGCGTGACGGCATCGCCGTGCCAGAACTGCAGGATCTGGGCATTGGCTTTTACGGCTACAACTTCCTGCTGCCCAAAGGTGAAACATCGCCCATGTATGGCCATCCTGTGGCTTTGCTGGTCTACAAGGATTTTGATCGCTTTGAGGCAGCCAAACGCCTGCTGCGCTTTGACAAGAACGTTGTCAAATATGGCAAGCACACAGGCCCCAAGCCACCACCCAACTATGGTGCAGCCCGCTATGTGCGCATTGGCGGTGAGACGCCATCTGCAACGCCCGCCTTTTCGCCCATGCAGGATGCAGTGATCTGGGGCAATTTTGACGGCGACACGCCCGTGTGGCCCAGCCCGGATGCAGAAGGCTTTCTGGTGCCGCGCTCCGTCATGCTGCGGCATCGCGGGGGTGGGGCAGTGCGTGATCCAGAGCAGGTGGCCCACGAAACCTATGAACCCATGCGCCGGGGCATGGCAGCAGCCAAGGCCCTGGAAGCAGAAATCGAGGCAGCACGCCAGAACCCGAACAAGCTGGTGCTGCAGCGCCAGGGTTTTTCGCAGTCTATTGACCCCAGTGCCATGGAGCCGGACAACGGCAATGCCTGGTACGACGCGGCCAGCAAAACGCTGCACATCATGATTGCAGCGCAGTCGCCCTACGAGGTGGCGCGGGTGGCAGCCTTCATGATGAAGGACAACAAGCGCTTCCCCGTAGAGAACATCGTGCTGCTGTCTGGCTCGACGGTGGGCTATGGCTCCAAGGACCACTCCATCTTTCCGTTCTACGTGATTGCTGCCTGCTTCTACGGCAATGGTTTGCCCGTGCGGCTGGCCAATGACCGCTATGAACAGTTCCAGATGGGCATGAAACGCCACAGTATTGAGGCAGACCTGACACTGGTGGCAGATCGTGCAACCGGCAAGTTTGAATTGCTCAAGGCTTTCTACAACTGCAACGGAGGAGGGCGGGCCAACTTCTCTTTCTCTGTGGCACAGGTAGCGGCTACTGCCGGGCAGTCTATTTATTACTTCCCCAAGTCCGACATGTCCAGCGCCGCTATTGCAAGTGCAGCAGTGGAAGCAGGTTCCATGCGCGGTTACGGCACGATTCAGGCCATGTCCCTGACGGAGCTGCTGGTCGATGAGGCGGCTGCCGAGCTGAAGATCGACCCGATTGAACTGCGCCGCCGCAACGCACTGCGTGCAGGCGATGCCAACACCCAGGGTGCAGTGCAGCTGGGTGATCCACGCAATGTGGAAATGCTGGAACTCGCGGCCAAGCATCCGCTGTGGACCAACCGTGACAAGGCCAAGGCAGCCTACGAGGCACAGCACCCTGGCAAGCGCTACGGTGTGGGCTTTGCCCAGGTCCAGAAGGACTACGGCACAGGCGCTGATACCTCGGCACTGGTGCTGGAGTTTGATGCCCAGGGCCAGATCACCATGCGCCATTGCGTGCAGGAAATTGGCACAGGCGCCACCACAGCGCAGCAAGTCATGGTGCAGCGCATGCTGGGCAAAGCACCAGACGTGACGATCTGGGGCGAAACCGACTTCCCGCAGCTGCCGCTCAAGAGCAATTTCGAGCCTTTTACCATTACCCAGGAGCAGCAGGACGAGCTCTCACGCGACCCGCACTGGGTACCGTGCATTCTGCCGGCCATGAGTGCCTCCAACAGCGCTTACTTTCTGGGCTTTGGCACACGTCAGGCTGCACAGTTTCTGCTGGAGAACACCATCTGGCCTGCCGCCAAGGCCATCTGGAGCAGTGGCCCAGCAGGCGGGCAGATCGCCAGTGGCAATGTGACCCTGCAGGATTTGCGTGCCGTGCCCGGCGGCATTGGCGGTGGCGGCATGGCCACCATTGCTTTTGCGGACATTGCCCGCAAGGCACATGAGATGGGCCTGGTCACCGGTGTGGCCGTGCACTGCTTCAGCCGCTGGGAATGGGCAAGGGCGGACTTTGACATCCCCGGTGTTGGTAAGCGCCATCTGGCAGTCGATGCGCTTGCCGTGCGCTACGGCGATGGTGCACCGCAAGCCCTCAAGTCGCGCATGACGACTGGCGGCTATGACTTTATTGCACGCAGTCAGGTGCATTTCCCCTCTGCCCAGCGCAACAACGCAGGTGTGACGACCTACACGCCTGCTGCCTGTCTGGTGGAGCTGAACGTCAACACCTTTACCGGTGAAGTGCAGATCATGAGCCACCACAGTCTGCTGGACCCCGGCAGCGTCATCGTTCCCGCGCTGGTCTCCGGCCAGCAGCAGGGTGGGGTGGCAATGGGCATTGGCCACGCGCTGATGGAGGAACTGCCGCTGTACGCCGATGGCCCCGGCAATGGCACCTGGAATTTCAACCGCTACACCTTGCCCCGTGCACGGGATGTAGCGGTCTGGACCCAGACTGCAGACTATCTGCAGCCCTTGACCGAAACCTCCCCACCCAAAGGCATGGCTGAGGTGGTGATGATCCCCGTCGTCGCTGCAACCGTGAATGCGGTGACGCACGCGACCGGCACACGTTTTTATCGTCTGCCCGTGACCCCTACCAAAATCAAAAAGGCGCTGATGCTATGAGTCTGGAAAAACGCCCCCTTGCACTGACGATCAATGGTCAAAGCATTGGCCCTGTGGACGTACCCGTCGGTATGCCCATGATCGACTTTCTGCATGACTATCTGAACCTGACAGGCACACGTTTTGGCTGCGGCCAAGGCATATGCCATGCCTGCACGGTCATGGAGCTGCGCGAAGGCAATACACCCATAGAGACGCGTACCTGCGTGTTTGATGCCCATTTCTTCAATGGCAAGAAGATCATCACCATTGAAGGCCAGGCCAAGCGTGACGAAAAAGGGCAGGTGCAGGAACTCACACCCGTGCAGCAAGCCTTTATCGAGCACTTTTCCTTCCAGTGCGGCTACTGCACACCGGGCTTTGTGACGGCTGCCACCGTCTTCATTGAGTCCCTCAAGCAAAAGCCGGTAGCGCGCGCTGAGCTGCGCAGCCGTATTGAGGCATCGTTGAACGACCACATCTGCCGCTGCACGGGCTATGTCCGTTACTACCAGGCGGTAGAGGAAGTGGCGCTGAAGACACCAGGCTGCGTAATCGGCTGAAGGAGATGACGATGAAAAGCCATACCTTGCGCAACAGCCTGCTGGGCATTCTGATTCTGCTGATCGTCTTGTCCATTGCCGTGCTGGTTGGCGTGTTTCGTAGCAGCAGCGTCGCCCCGCAGGCCAAACAGCCGCTCAGTGATGCCCAGATGCATGACCTGATCCCCACAGGCCGGGAACTGGCGCTGGCAGGTAACTGCATGGGCTGCCACTCGCAGGCCCAGGGTCCCATGGGAGCAGGGGGCGTGCCCATTGACACACCTTTTGGCACGTTGCACTCCACCAACATCACGCCAGACCCCACCTACGGTATTGGCAAGTACACGCGTGAAGACTTTCACCGCGTGATGCGTGATGGCATTGCACCCGGCAATCGCAATCTGTATCCCGGCATGCCGTTTGTGTTCACGCACATTACGCGGCCTGACGATATCGACGCCCTGTATGCCTACATCATGAGCGTGCCGCCCATTGCACAGCCCAATGTGAACAACACCGGCGTGTTCACCTTGCCCGTGCGTCCGTTCATGAACTTCTGGGCGCTGATCAACTTCCCGGACCGTGAACCACCCACACGCCAGGGCGCTTCCGAGCAATGGCTGCGCGGTGCCTATCTGGTGGAAGGCCTGGGCCACTGCGGTGCCTGCCATACGCCACGCAATATCACCATGGGGGTGTCGTTCTCGCGCTCCTTGCAGGGCGGTGATGCGATTGACGGCTTGACGGTGCCCAACATCACGGCTGAAACGCTGGCACAGCGCGGCTTTGATGCGGCATCGCTGAGCCAGTATCTGCGCACAGGCACTTCGGCGCAGGGCACATCGTTTGGCAGCATGTACACAGTGACGCATTTCTCCACCAGCGCCATGCAGCGCGAAGATGTAGATGCGATTGCTACCTATCTGATGACCGACAAGCAAGGCAAGCTGCTGACTGCAGCACCTGCTCCCGAAGCATTGCCGATAGCTTCTGATCCACTGCTGCAGCCAGGCCGCCTGAGCTATATGTCTGCCTGCGCGGCATGCCACGGCGTAAGTGGTGAGGGCATTCCCAATGTCGCGCCGCCCATGCGTGGCAATACTGCCGTCATGATGGAAGACCCGAACAATCTGGTCACAGTCATCCTCCATGGCGTACAGACGCAGACCTTTGCTGGCAACGAGCGCATGTATGCCATGCCTGGTTTTGCCGACCGCATGAGTGCAGAAGACGTTGCAGGACTGGCCACCTGGATGCGTGCGCAATGGGGCGCTCAGGCGCAACCCGTGACGGCAGAGCAGGTGCAAAAGCTCATCCCCAAGACATACGACTGACGCGCTTTGCACCTTCGAACCATCCAGCCGTGCTGAGAGCAATCTCAGCACGGCTTTTTCATGCATGTGGCACACACGCCAACGCACAAGCACTTCACAAAAAATAGCTGCTAGCGCTTGCAAAATCTTGTTTTCAAAGTCATATGCCATTAAAAACCATATGAATTCAACGCAAGCAGCTCTGTTTTCAATAGTGCAGTACCCAAGCTATGCTGCGATGACTGGATAGCTTCATACATTAGTTATTTAACATAATATACATTGTATATCTATGACTTCTACAAAAAAATAGCTCGTAAGCTATTGATTTATAGAGAACTTCGTCAAAGCAACGCCGCAAAACCTCGTTGATGCACGGTTCGAACTGTATGTTGTTCCCTTGCAACTGTCAACTGTCAATCTGACCAGCATCCACGTAGATGATTGAAATGAATCAGCTTTTACGTGCAGATCTAGGCCGGCAAGTGTTAGGTTTTGGTGAGAAAAAGTTAACATAACCACAATCTCGATGCCCGAACATAGCCTAGCTCTTAGCCAGAGCTGGATTGTTCGGAGGCACCGGCTGGACCCAGCGGAACGGTTCAAGCAAGACAACGCACGACAAATTGCCCACGACATCTCCACCGCGCCCCTGGATGGCGTACTTGACGATGTTGGTCCGATTGGGCCCAGGCAAATGCCAGCCACACTTGATCAGCTCGCGCTGGGCCTTGCTGGCCAGCTCGGTCAAGTTCGCATCACCATCGACAGCAGCTGCGTAGTCCTTGAAGATCCTCGGCGACACCAGCGCCATACCCTCCGGCACAAAATGCACCACGGCTCCAGCTTCGTTGTATTTGAGTTCACGGCTGACCAGGCCTTGCTGAACCCACTGCATAAAGTCCACCACCAGATCACTGGGTTCTTGCGCCGCTGCAGCTTCCTCTTGGCCAGGCAGATCCGGCAGCTGCTGCACCAGCAGCACGGGCTCATTGGGATGCGCGGCGGCCGCCGGCTTGACCGCTGTGCGCGGAAGAATCGCCGGGATGTCGTCCAGCTCCATGAGGTCACGGAACTCTTGACTCACCCGCCTGACGGGTGTGGGAATCTGTTCCACCGGCTTGGGCTTGCTCTGAATTGCTGCAGTTTGATGTGATTGGATGGAAGGCTGCTGGTGCGTTTGCTGCCGTGGCGAAGCCGGAACAGTGCTTGCGCCAGTTTGGTGTGATTGCACGGTTGGCGCCGCAGCTCCTGCGGCCTTCTTGATTGGGCGTTGTGGAGCTCGCGTTGCTGGCCGGTTGTTCGCGGCCGCGCTTTCTGCCATGTCCAGGTAGAGGTTGTCGTCCAGCAAATACGCATCATCGCCTGCCTCATGTGCATTGCTGTTGGTGGAAACTGGCCCAGCATTAGAGCCGCTGCGTTCAGTTGAATCAGCCAACGTGCTTGTAGCGGCAGCAGGCCGCTGCTTGGCTTCAGGCCTTGGTTCTAGCTTGGCTTCAGGCTTTGGCTCAGGTGATTTGCCGTTGGACTTCGCAGCTGCAGCAGCTTGAGGCGGTTTGCTGAAGGCCGGCTCACGCATGACAAGTGCAAGCTTCCTGTCTTGCGCTGTCGCAGCTTCTTGCCGGTTGGCTTGCTTGACTGGCGCAGCTTCTGGCGGGTTGGTGGAATCTGGCGCAACCTCATGCAGATTGCTTTGTGTTGCAGCATCCTGATGACTGTTGCCCTCCGCTGCAGCAGTTTGGTGCTCATCTGGCACCGTCAGTGCTGGCGCCAGGTCCTGCTGGTCATCGGCACGAGCTTTGCGCTTGTCCTTGATCACCAGGTGCCCGCGCATAGGGGCTGGGTACATGCCTTCTTGGGCATACAGCTTGGACAGCGGAAAGCGCAGCATCGCAAACTCATGCGTGTAGCCCCCCTGCTCTGCCTCATTGCCGTGGACCTCGACGTACCAAATCGCCTGACCTGTCGCAGGATTGAGATCGATGACGCCGTATTCCTGCCAGGTGTCAAACAAACGGTCGTTCTTGGCCTGGCCAGGAATCGCCTCCTCCGGCTCATGGGTCTTGACCCACTCGCGCACGCTGTCTGCCAAGCGCTTAGCAACAAACCAGACTGACCCTTCAAACACCCATCCTGCAGCACCATTGCGATTGAGCGGCAACACCGTTCCAGCTTGCAGCATGCTGGTCATGGCCTGCATCAGCAGATCCACCAGCGGAACCGCCTTGGCTGTGGCAAACCTGGCTTTGCTGCCGATTTGCAAAGCTCGCTTGGTCGAGGCCTGGTCGGCCTTCTTGACGATGGTGGCCACCAGGCTGTCTTTGTCCTGGCCACACAGGTATGCCTCCAGCACTCCCAGGGCCTTCGGCTCTCTGGCCAGGAACGACAAAGCTGAAGCAGGTGCAACGCGAGAGATCAAGGTCTGCGCCAGTCTGGTGTGCGCGCTGTAATCGCGCTGGCTCTTGGGGGCAAAGTCCACCAGGTACTCCCCCGCCCTGCGCTGGTCCATGATCTGCAGCAGGCTGCCGCCACTGGGCATCCAGCGCACCGAGTCGGCCATGCCATCGCAGCGCCATTGAATCCGTAGATCCGTCATCGGCTTGGCGATGTCGTGCAGCAAGGCCGCAAAGAACACCACATAGGTCCACTGGTCGCGCTGGCTGTCGATCACCTCAATCGCAGACCCTTCGGGCAGCAGATGCGCGTTGCGCCAGGTCATTGCCGCCAACAGCATCTCGATGGTGTGGGACAGCAATCCCCCAGCATGCGCGTGGTGGTGGGCTTCAGAGGCCGGCATCAGTTGCACAAACTCCGCGTACCGATGGATTGCCGGCAGCAGATCACGCTGCCAGGTGGCTTCAGATTGCCTGGACTGACGCCAGATTTCAGCGAGCGCTTTGTCGGCCTTTACGCACTGCAGCAGTTGTGAGGCGGTGAGCACGCGCAGCCAACCTGGCTCTGTGCCTGCAACGACCACGGGCTCTGCAGCAGCAGTCTGCGGCGCAGCATCCGCCGGCGGCGGCCGCTTACCCAGCCATCGCGTTTGCACCTGCTGCAGCAAGCTGTTGATTCGACCAAGGAGTTGCATCAGAAATAGCCCGTCAGCAAGGCTGCAGCACTTCGCCTGGCCAGGTCCGGGTTGCCAGAGCCAGGCAGCCAGGTGGTCAGGCTTTCCCCAGGCATGCCCTCCTCCAGGAACTCCAGCCAGGTCTGGCCCATCGGGTCCCACTTGATGCGCGACTTCGTATGGATGCCCCAGCTGCTGTGGGTGTGGACGAAGTCAAGCCGCATGATGGACGAAACCATGCGCTCCCATGCATCGTCGGGTGACTCGTTGGCCGTGGATCTGCTGACCCGTGCTGCCACAGCTGCCATCAGTAATGCGCGCACGCACAGCAGAGGATCTTGGTCCTCTTCAAGGTGCGCTTCCATGCCATCAAAACGCCCCAGCCACCGCAGCAATGTGCTGGTGCGCGAGGCCTGGCCCAGCTGATTGAGTGTGTCCGTGATGGTGAAGATCGCACGCTGACGATCCAGCGTGTCCCGGCCAAGGTATGGGAAATGCTGCTGTGCCCGATGCTCTTGGAGGGCGCTTTGCTTGATAGGGGGAAACGGGCCGTTTTGCATAGCAGCACACCATAGGTATGCTGTAACAGGCTGTCATTGGAAAAACGTTTGGTGTATACCAACCGTTTTCCGCTTGACAAAAAACACATAATGAGTTAACTCATTCTAAGTTGGTGGAATTTCAATGCAATTTTTCGTCCTACAAAATAACCAATCAACGCCGTCAATTTACACGAATACAGCGTTTCTTACTATAGATAGATGGAACGATTATTCATTTGTCACACAGTTTTATCTTGAGGTTTTTGATAACCATGGAGTGAAGCATTCTATAGGTCAAGTAAAAATTGGTTTTAAAGGTCAAACTACTTCGGTACCAACGCATACTCATTTAACTCACCATTTTAGTAATTTGGATTCAAATTTTGTTTCTTTGGGTCAAGATGTCGATTATTACAAAAAAATATACGATCTTCCACAAGATTTGAGAGAGCAACTATTAATAGGTTTAAATGATATCGTTTATAACATTAACAGAATTGTCGAATTTGAGAGTGAGGATTTTTTTACTACATCGCTTCTTCGATATGTTAGCCTAACTACTATCCATGGGCAGTTCAGTAATGTATTAAATGGCAGGGCAGTTCTTACAAACTATAATTTTAAATTTGTTAGAGATGAGGGAGGTAATCTATCCCCTGTAGATATCGTTTTTAATGTGATTGTTGGATCAACTCCAAGTACTAATGTTCATGCGATTATTGGTAGAAATGGTGTTGGAAAAACAAAGATACTAAATGGAATGGTTGAAATTATTAGTTCTACTTCCGCTCAATGTAGATTTGAAACAGCTTTATTTCCAGGTGCCTATTCTCAAATAGATTCTAATTTTTTTAGTAGCTTGATCTCAGTTTCTTTTAGTGCCTTTGATCCATTTGTACCTCCTGCTGATCAACCTGATCCAGCTAAAGGTCCATGCTATTTTTATGTTGGACTTAAAGAATTAGATGGTAGAGGTAAAGATATAAAAACAATTCGATCAGAAATAATTAAATCCTTTCACGAGTGCCTGTCTTTAGACACTAAGAAAATAAGACTTATCAATGCAATTAAAACTTTAAGTTCTGATGTAAATTTTGCGCAAATGGGTTTTGATAAACTAATAGTCGATAATAAGAATGATTTTTTAAGGCATTTGGAAAATAAAGTTGAGAAAATGAGTTCTGGTCATGCTGTCGTATTTCTGACTATAGCAAAATTGATTGAAAAAGTAGAAGAAAAAACATTGATCATTATTGATGAGCCAGAAGGTCATTTGCATCCTCCTTTGCTATCTGCTTTTCTGAGAGCCTTGTCAGAATTAACGCTTGATCGCAACGCTGTAGCGATAATTGCAACTCATTCTCCGGTAGTGCTCCAAGAAATACCTAAATCCTGTGTCTGGAAAATATCTAGAAGTGGGCTATCCCTAAGAGCAACAAGACCTGAAATAGAAACATTTGGTGAGAATGTTGGTATTTTGACAAGAGAAGTTTTTGGTCTTGAAGTAATAAATTCTGGCTTCCATGACTTGTTGGTTAAAGAGGTGGATGCTGGAGGGACATATGAATCTATAGTTAATAAATATAACCATCAACTTGGGTTGGAGGCTAGATCTTTACTTGCGACCCTTTTGGCGAACAAAAGGTGATTAAATGCTTCGATTAGATATACCTAAGTACAATTATTCGTATTCATTTAACGAATCTGTTGTAGGGATAACTGGAGATGAATGTTTAAAACAAAAAATTTTAAAAATTCAGCAGGCTATTCCAGTCTATGAAAATGCATATTTAAACCTTGGTAAATCTGGGTCCTTATACAATCTTGCTCAAAACTTGATTCCATTAAATTTTAGTTATTTGGCTGAGTTGGGTGCTAATGATTTAATTAAGTTATACACTAATTATTTTGCAAAATCTGGTAAGCCTGCTAGAGCCATTTATGATTCATTACTCACGGCAGCTAATGAAAAATGTCCATATTGTGGTGGTATAGGTCGTCCACGAAACTTGGACCATTTTTTAGCTAAAACTCACTATCCTTATTTATCAGTTCTTCCTCTTAATTTAGTCCCAGCATGTAGAGACTGTAATATGGATGGTAAAGGTGACTCAATAAGCCTTAAAGAAGAAGATCAAATTATTCATCCATATCTTGATAGTGACATATTTTTTTCAGAACAATGGATACATGCAAATTGCTTATTTTCTCATACGACAAAATGTTTTGAGATTGAATATTTCGTACAACAGCCAAGCAATTGGACATTAGTAAATAAGAAACGCGTTCAAAAGCATTTTGATGATTTCGATTTGAAAATTAGGTATGCTAAAGAGGCAGCAGTTAGAATTGATATTTATGTTGGTCAGATTAAGAATCTGATTAGATCGTCAAGTATTGATTTGAATACAGCCAAATTGATAATTTTAGAGCCAGTTATTAAGCAAAATCCTTTCCCGAATCATTGGGAACGAGTTATGTGTTTGGCTTTGATGAATATGCTTGACAGCAACCTTTTAAAAGCCATTTCCCAGTCCCCGTAAATCCTTTGCGCCTCCGACGAATGTTGAGGAGGAGGCGCGCCCTTTGGGTTGGGCCTGTAGCCGGTAAGCCCCCCTTTTCCAGTTGCAAGACGCCCCGGCTTGCTTCCCTTTTACACCTGCTAACCAACAGACACATATCGCAACGCTTGTCAAGCGGAAACCGTGCGGTGCATACCTACCGATTTCCGGTTGAGGGTTTAAGCCCACAAAACGAACATGCGACCCGGCGACGCTTTTGCGTCAACTTCCCGGGTCGCATGTTTTGTTTTCGTTCTCCTCCTTGGTGCGGCCCGGGTCTTTTTGACCAACAGGAAATTCATGTACCGCACCTTTGCTTGCCTATGTCTGGCATCCGTTGCAGCGACAGCCCATGGCACTACGCTGGTGGACGGCAATACACGGGTCATGCTGGGCCGCTACACCACGGCAGAAGCAGAACCCGCCAAAGTCATGTTTGAGCCACTCGATTTGGTGGCACAGATCACGTTTCCCCGTGAGCACGTAGTCAACGTGGGTGATGCCATCGAGCACACCTTGCTGCGTACCGGCTACGTCCTGGTCGAACGCAGCGCCTTGAGCGCGGATGCAGCTCGTTTCTTGCAACTGCCCCTGCCGGAGGCGCAGAGATCACTAGGCCCCTTCTCGGTGCAAGGCATTCTTGACGTGCTGGTGGGCCCCGCGTGGAACTGGCATCGGGACAACGTGCGACGCAAGGTCTGGTTCACCCTGGCCAAGGAGTACGGCCCCCGCACCTTGACACCCATTGTGTCGACAACCAAGGAGTGACCGATGAACACCGTCGCTCCTGATACCGCATCGCATACACCAGAGCAGTCTCCCGCTGATGCTGGGTTGTTGTCTCCCGCCCCCCCCTGGCCACAGGAGCCAGACTTGGATGTTGCAGGTCTTCATGCCGCAGCTGCAGGCCAAGCAGCTGGCCAAGCAGCGAAGCCCATTCCTCGGGTGAAAGACCAACGCAAACGGCAGCTGGGCAACAGGCTTGTTCGCCGCTGCGTCCTGGGAGGAGCAAGCCTGGGCATTTGTGTGCTGGCATACCTCAATTTTTGGCCCAAAACGACTGTTCCTGACCTGCTGGGCACCAGCCTGCCCAGTGTGCCTGCTGAGGTGATTGCGTCAGCACTGCCCAAGGTTGAGCCAGTTGATCCGCGTTTGTCCGATGCATCAGCCGACATGCTGGGTGACTTCTCTGGGTTTGTTCCAGCTCCTGAACCCGCCAGTGCTGGAACTGACTTGGTTTCATCGCTGGATGGACAGCCAGTGCTGCATACGCCGGCAGCTGGGGCGGAGCCCGCGGCTTCGGCAATGACTGTTGCTGCTGCAGTACCAGCACCTGAATCCACACCTCCCGCTGAAGCGCACCGCCCTCCTGCAGGCCCTGACAACACGGAATTGCTGCAGCGTCTGCAGCGCATGGAACTGCTGCTCGCCCAACTGCAAAAGCAGCTGGAACAGCAAGCAGCGGCTACTGTATTGTCGGCTCCTGCTGAGGCTGGCGTCGTTGGACCAGTGCCAGCGGCACGCCCTAAACCTGCGCCAGTGCAAAAGGTGGCCAAGGCCACCACGCCAAAGGCACCAGCCGCGTCCAAGGCTTCCCAGCCTGTGAAAGCTGCTCCTGTGCAGGTTGCCAAGCAGCCAACTGCTCCAGCACAAAAACTGTCGGGTCAGCTGGTTTCTGTGGACATGTGGAATGGCCAGCCTTCGGTCGTGGTCGCCTCTGGAATCGCTGGTGACCGGCGGGTGCGTGTGTTGCGCCCTGGTGATGTGATCAACGGGTTGGCGTTGCGCTCTGCAGATCCAGTCACGCAGTCGGCCACTTTTGCAGTGCCTGGCAGCGCTGGGCTGACTCTCTACGTGAGCCAAGGGGGCTGAGCATGCGTGTTGCACTCCAGCTCGCCGCATTCGTGCTCCTCTCCTCTGCTGCACATGCCCAAGTTCGTACCGGCAGCACGACGGAGGCCAGCACACAGACTGCAGCCTCCAGCAAAGGCCTGACCGAGCTGGACGCTGCTGATCGCGTGGCCCAGGAAGTATGGGGGCTGACGGCCGACGAAATGCGCCGCGCCAAGGTCTTGGCGCAGGGCCCCCGCAAGAACTTTTCGGTGGCCAACCTCTCACCCCTGGAAATTTTGGGCATCCATGCCCGCAACGACGCAGAGCGCCGCCAGTATGCAGAGCGCTTTGCACGCATCTTCCGCGCCGATGTGGAGCGCTCCATCGCCTGGGACAGGGCCTACCAGGAAGCCATGGCCAAGCTCTACCCCAATGACCCAATGATCAGCTACGAAGGCATGCCCAAGGTGCAGTCGCCTGTTGGTGCTGCGGACATGCTGAACGTGCCACGCACCCAGATCGTGGAAAAGCCCGCCCCCTCCTCACAAATCCCAGCCCGGAGGAGCAAGTGATGGTGCGGATGATCGCTGCGCTGCTGACAAGCATGCTGCTGGTGCATCAGGTGCAGGCGCAGGGTGCTGCGCCCACAGTGCTGCATGACAGCGGTCGCAGCGTGCCGTTTTCCCCTTTGGTGGCCCTACTGGTGGCCGGAGACGAGGCCGAATCGGTGCTCCAGGGTCTGTCCTTTCCCTTTGGCACCAGCCTGCAGCCCAAAGTGCTTGCACGCGATGGTGTGCAAGTCCTTGACCCCACCTGGCTGACCCAACCTCTGGCGATTGTGGCCGCCGAGGATCTGTCCATGCGCTGGCTGCAATTCAACCGCAACACGCTTCTCCAGCTTGGTGCTGTGGTGTTGGTGGTGCAAGCACAGCACGCACAGGGGTTCAAGCAGCTGCAGGAGCTGGTGCAGCCCATAGGGATTGCACCCGAAGTCAGCCCTTGGCTGGCTGAGCGCTTGCACGCTGCAGGCGCAGGTGTCTACCCGGTGCTGGTGCATACCGATGGCCGTGCCTACCAGGTGATGTTCCAAATTTCTGCAGGAGAAGTGCAATGACGACAAGCACTTGCAATGCAATTGGACGACTTGGAACATTTGTGCACAGGATTCGTCCACTTTCTGTTCCAGCGGAGCTGCAATGAGCGATGCTGTGATGGAAGGGCTGCTGCGCCCACCTGTGGAGGCATACAGCGCTGCTACAGCCTTCGGTATTGCTGGCGTGGCCGCAGCTGCTCCATGGGCGCTGATGATGCCGCACTCGCTGGGCCTGGTCGCCGCGGCGATTTCCGCCGGCTTCGGAGCCAAGCGTTGTGGTCAGGCGTTTGGTGTGTACCGCTACCAACGTGGCCTGAAGTTCACCAAGATGACCCGGGTGCCGCCCCACCGTCTGCCCGTGACCAAGGAGCATCTGTACCTGGGTGAAGGCTTTGAATGGACCCAGGTGCACACCCAGCGCAAGCTGGATACCCGAGATAAGCGGGTACAGGAATATGTTCGCCCTTCACTGCGGGAGTTGCGCCTGGCCCGCCTTGGCGAATCCTTGCGTAATTGGACCGATGAGCGCAGCGATTTGACCAGCCGCCTTGTGCGCACAGCCATTGATGCCGGTGGTCCTGCCAATCCATTTGCGTCAGGCGTGGACTTGGGAGGCTCCCCCATCTTGCACGGCGTTGGGGTACTGGAAGAAAAGCCCGTCAAGCTACGCCAAAGCGCCCGCTCCGGCCACATGCTGGTGATGGGCACCACCCGAGTGGGCAAGACCCGGCTGCTGGAGCTGCTGTGTACGCAGGACATCCATGCCGGCCACGTGACCATCGTCATCGACCCCAAGGGGGATGCCGATCTGATGCTGCGCATGCAGGCTGAAGCGCGCCGCGCTGGCCGTGAGAGCAGCTTTTACCTGTTCCACCTGGGTTACCCCGAGATTTCTGCCCGGTACAACGGCATCGGCAGTTTTGCGCGGATCACCGAGGTTGCAGGACGTGCCACGAACGCACTGCCCTCCTCTGGCAACAGCGCTGCTTTCAAGGAATTCTCCTGGCGTTTCACGAACATCGTGGCCCAGGCCCAGGTCGCCCTGGGGCGGATTCCAACCTACGAGACCTTGCTCAAGGACGTGACCGGCATCGATCCGCTGTTCATGGACTACGCCAACATGGTGTTTCGCCGCCATGCGGCCGAAGGCCGGTTCGTGGATTACGAAGCGCGCATCGAGCGCATCATCAGCCAGATCGCAGCCAAGAAAGCCCCCGTTCCTCGCAGCTTGGCAGACCGTGCACCTGAATTGGTGGCCATGTTCCTGTGGATCAAGGAGTCGCGCCTGGATGACAAGGTGCTGCTGGGCCTGGCGGCAGCGTTCAGCTACGAGCGCTCCTTCTACGAAAAGATCGTGGCCAGCTTGGGGCCCTTCTTAGAAAAGCTCACCTCTGGCGCGGTGGGCAAGCTCATCAGCCCGGACTACTTCGACCCTGAAGACACCCGCCCGATCTTCGACTGGATGACGGTGTTCCGCCAGGGCGGCATTGTGTATGCAGGCCTTGATGCACTGTCCGACGCGGTTGTGTCGTCTGCAGTCGGCAATTCGATGCTGGCCGACCTGGTCTCGGTGGGCGGCAAGCTCTACAAGACAGGCCTGGACCCGCACAACCAGGATGGAAAGCTCAAGCTGCCCAACGTCTGCTGCCACTTTGACGAGGTCAACGAGATCGCAGGCCCTGAGTTCGTGCCCATGGTCAACAAGCTGGGTGGCTCGGGTTTCAAGATCACGGCCTATACCCAGTCGATGTTCGACATCGAGGCCAAGGTGGGCGACAAGGCCAAGGCCGGCCAGATCATGGACAACTTCAACCACCTGGTCATGCTGCGTGTGCGGTCCGTGGCCACAGCCAACTTGCTGGCCGAGCAGGTGCCCCAGGTCAACGTGGTGCAGCTGACCCCCATGTCCGGGGTCACGGACACGGCCGCACAGGGCAACGGTGTGGACTTCGTCTCGCGCAATGACGACATCGCCACGCAGATCAAGGTGCCACTGATTGAGGCCTCCGACATTCTTGAGCTGCCCCAGGGGCAGGCGTTTGCGCTGCTGGAGGGCAACAGGCGCTACAAGATCCGCATACCTTTGGCCGACACCACCGGCGATCCGTTCGTGCCGCACTCCCTCAAAGCTGTGGCCGAGGACATGAAGCGCCGCTACCGAACCAGCGAACGCTGGGCCGCCGAAACGGACTGGCTGGGCAGCCAGCCCCTGGGCCGCGACCTCATCGATACCACCCTGGCCGCCGACGAGGAAGACGGCGCTTCAACGCTTGCAGGCGCTGGCCAGACGCCTCTGGGCCACGGCGCTGTGATTGGAAGTGTGATGGGAGGCCGAGGATGAGCGCAGCGAAAAGTGCTCCAGCCAAGGCCAGGACCATCGGCCCGGTGGAGCTGGTGTTTGGCGCAGTCTTTGGCCTCATCGGCGCAACGCTCAGTGCATGGGTGATTGGCTGTCTGATTGAGATCGGCGGTGGCTATGTGCTCTGGAAGGGGCAAGGCATTCACCATGCCCAAAGCATCGTGCTACAGGACCTGGGGTACATCTCAGCCGCACCGCGCAGCCTGCTGGTCAGCGACACCGTCAAGTTCTCCCGTGAGGTGGCCACCTGGGTGCGTTGGCCTTATGAGCGCCTGGGCATCCTGCGTTGGTACCAGCACCTGCGCAGCAACACAAGCTTGCCGCAAGCACAGGCCGCTGACCCAGTTTTTAGGAGCGTCAAGGACTCCAGCAAGGGGCTGATGCTCATCGTCAGTGAATGGCTGGTGATCAGCATGTTTGTGGCCCAGGACGTGGTTCTGCGCCTTTGCATCGCCGCTTTTGCAGTTCCCGCCTTCGCGCTGGCATGCCTGCTGGGAGTGATCGATGGCCTGGTGCGCAGAGACATTCGCCGCTGGACTGGCGGGCGCGAATCCTCCTTTGTCTACCACCACGCCAAACGCTACACCTCCTGGGCTTTGACAGGCGGGTTTGGCATCTACCTAGCCTGGCCCTTCGGTGGCTTCAACCCGGCCTACATGGTCCTGATCTTCACTGTCCTGGTCGCTGCGGCACTGTCGACCACCGTGGGCAGCTTCAAGAAATACGCCTGATTCAAGAAAGCACGATATGCGCACACAACCTTCCCCCCTCTCCCGCCCCTGGGTGGCCCTGCTGGCTGCCGTGATCCTGGCCACGACCGCCTCGGCCTGGGCCGATGTGACCGACGACGAGCTGGAGCGCGAAAAGCTCGCCCGCATCGCCCATGAGCTGGACAGCGTCAAAGCGCTGGTCAGCGATGCCGAACGCACGGCCCCCACTGGCCAGCGCGTGAAGTTCCGCTACGACTGGCTGCTGCGTGACTTGGAGCTGCTGCGCCAAGGCGTGGTCTCGCATGCCGATGCTCCTCGCCAGCCGCGCCCTGTTGCCCCACTGCGCGGCGACTACCGCCAGTAAAGGCCTCGGATGAAAGGCGCAATGGCCGTTGGCTTTGTCAGTGGCTCAGGCATTGAACCAAGCCAGCTTCGGACCGTGATGCTTTCGATTGCTCTGGGGTTCGTTTTTGTATTCGGCGCCTGGGTTTTGACAAAAGTGATTGAGGCACTGAATGACGACCATACAGACAGCACCAAGATTTTCCGTTCAACGATTTCTCTTGGAATCATTATTTCTTTTCTGACCTACCTTCTATTGAAGAATTGATATTGGAGCCAAAACATGATTATTACCCCAAAAAATACCACCCGCTGCTTGCAAATCATTATTTTGGGTGTCATGGCATACATGACTATGTCTTCTGCTTTCGCAGCCTTGCCTGTAATTAATCCGCCCTCTGGCGGTGGCATCGGTGGTGCTCAAGTTGCGAATAACGATATTCTCGCCATTATTGGTGCATATTTTAAGCAAGGGATAACCATCTTTGCTTATATCCTGGTGGCTATCTCTGGCCTGGTGGTTATTATCGGCTCGATGGTACGCTGGAGAAAGTATTCGGCAGGCCAAATGGAGCTGGGCGATGTGAAAGAGTATTTGATCAGTGGTGTGATTCTGGTCATCTTTATCGCACTGTTGGCCAAATGGGGCCTTGATGCAATGGCCTAAAGCTTGTGAAGAAAAACGAATCGCCCCCTATTCAAGAAGGTGTGCGCACGCCATTGACTGACCGAGTCAATGTAGAGCCCCCCATCTTGCACGGCATGGCTGCCAGCGAAGCCAAGTACATCGGAATTGCTGCTGGCTGCCTTGGCTTGCTGGTCGCAGGGCTGCTCCAAGTAATGACAGGACTGGGCACCTTGCTGCTCATCGTTGTCGTCGTCATTCCGCTGGTCGTTTTGTGGTTCAGCTCTCTCTTTCTGATGAAGATTAAGCGGGGTCGTCCTGACGGCTTTTACATCCAGAACATCCATCTTTATCTTGTAGAGAGAAATCTTATGGCACCGAAATTCATCAATCATTTTGATTTTTGGGATTTGGGCCGTTAAAACGGTTGTGCTTGATTACGCTGAGATTTAAAACCAATGAGCAGTCAAAAATTTACGAATGCTTTGGCATCCAGTCATGCGCACAACAAACAGTTGTTGCTTGTGATTTTGGCAATTGTGTTTCTCGCCAGTTTTGGCATTTACTTTGCTTGGTGCCAACCTAAGGCAGTTGATATCCATATTGCTACAGATTTGCGTTCTGGCGATACGATCCGTGTTGTTGATGGTGTTGCTCCAATCAATAAATCCAATGTCTACAGCTTTGGTTACTACATCTGGCAGCAAATCAATCGTTGGCAGGCTGATGGAGAAAAAGATTACGGCCAACAGATTTATGCCATGCAGTATTTCCTGACACCCTCCTGCCAGGCACAGCTCAAGGCAGATTTGAGCAAACGCCATCTGCGCGGTGAATTGCGCAGGCGTACCCGGCACATTACTGAAATCCCCGGATTCCCCTATTCAGAAAACCGTGTGGTTAGCGAAGGCCGTGATGCATGGACAGTGCTGCTGGATATGCAGGTGATGGAAACCTTCGGCGGCTCTGCCGTCAAGGATGTGTTCATTCGCTACCCACTGCGGGTTGTGCGATTTGACGTGGACCGTGAGCGCAACCCCTGGCTGCTGGCATTGGACTGCTTTGGCAGCAATGCACCTGCACGCCTCAATCCTGCAGACCTGAATCCAGCAGCTGCAGCCGCCAACTTGAAGGCCCCGCGCCTGCCAGGCACTGTGGCTCCGTCGAGCTTGCCTTCTGACACATCGGTGGATTGATATGCACCCGCAACGATTGATTTGGCTGCTTGCTGCAAGCTTTTGCATGAGCCAGGCCAGCCTGGCGCAACAGGTCCAGCCTCTTGCGGCCACAGACGATGCTCCCGAGCTGATCGGTGGCCAGCCACAAGCATCCCCATCGGTGGACTTGGGACAAACAAACTCGACCGTGCGCCGCTCCACTGCAGCTACTGGCGCCCCAGGCACCACCGTGGCCGGCATGAGCCTGCCAGCGCCCTTGGCCACCGCAGGTACAGCACGCGCTGCAGCTGCACGGGCCCAGCTGCGCCCTGTTCCAGCAGCTCCGGTATCCGGTCCGATCGAGCGCGCTGTTTTTGAACGTGAACCCGTGCGCGTGAGCCTGGAGGTCGATCAAGAGCGCCTGATCACATTGCCCGCCGATGCACTGCTCCATGTTCCCAACGACATGGATGCCGTGGCACGGATTGAGTCCATTGGCGGCACCATCTATGTGACAGCACTGGTCGCGTTCGAACCCATCCGCATCATTGCCGAGCTGGTGGACAGTGGGCAGCAGATCCCGATTGACCTGGTGGCACAAGCACCAGCCAAAGGTGCGAAGCGCAGCAGCGCTCGCGAGCTGCAGGTTGCGGTGATGGAGCCTGCATCCGTGCCCAACCCCACGGTCTCTCCCGCCACTGAACCACCTCCCGTCGACATGGTGGAGTTGACCCGGCATGCAGCGCGTCAGCTCTATGCGCCGCGCCGTCTGGCTGTGGCCACTGCGGGCGTGACCCAGGTTGCGGTTCAAACCAATCCCATCCCGGGCCTGCTGCGCGGCACCAGCGTTGAAGCGGTCCCGCTGGGCCAATGGCGCTCCGCGAACCTGTCGGTGACAGCAGTGCGCATCACCAACCTGTCCCGTTTCGCTCTGGAAATCCCCCTGGAGCAAGTGCGCGGCCGCTGGATTGCAGCGACTGCCCAGCACGGCCGGATCGGGCCTGCAGGATCTGATACCGACACCACGGCGATCTACCTGGTGTGCGAGCGCTCTTTTGAGTCTTGCTTGTAGGAGTGACCGATGGCTGTTAAATCCAACAAGCTTTTGCCAGTGGCAGGTGGCGCAGTTGTGCTGCTCATCGTCGCCATTTTTATGCAAAGCGGCGCTAAGCAAGATGGTGCTGCGCCGATGGAGCAAGTGCCCTTGCCCACCACCGTCGGGGCTGACCAGGACACACCCGACGAGACCTTGGCCACCGTGGTGCAAACCAACCGTGAGTTGCGCCAGGACGTTCAGGAGGTCTTGCGGATCAACCAAGAGCTGCGCGAAAAGCTGGGCACTGGTGGCAAAGCCAGCAGCAACGTCGACGTGGTGGATGTGGGAGGCCACCAGCCTGCAGCACCAGCTGCTGACCAGCCAGGGCTGACGGACGTGTTCAACAGCGCGTTCAGTACCTTTTCCAGCCTCAACCCTCAATCCAGGACGCACAACCCCGATGCTCAGCACCATGAGCAGTTGCCCCAGGCCTCTGGCGTTGTGGGCTACAAGGTGCTGCCCCCTATGGGCTATGTGAAGCACACCGAGCGAAATGGCAACCAGGAGGTGACCCAGTACGTGCGACGCACTGGTGCAGCGCCTGCTGAAGGGACGGGTCGAGGCGCTGCGACCCAGGCGGCGGCAGCAGCTGCTCAAGCGCCGCAACCCCCAGCGGCCGAGGCCTACTTCACGCTGCCCGAGAACGCGACGTTGGCTGGTGTGACCACCATGACCAGTCTGATTGGGCGCGTGCCTGTCAATGGCCGTGTCACGGACCCCATGCAGTTCAAAGCCTTGATCGGGCGTGACAACCTGGCTGCCAATGGCTGGGAGCTACCCGAGGACCTAGCCGGCATGGTGGTCACGGGGGTGGCGATTGGTGACATGGCGCTGTCCTGCACCGAGGGCAAGGTCCGCAGCATGACTTTCGTTTTCAACGATGGCGCAATTCGGACCGTGTCAAACCGACGCAGCGGATCGAGCAGCAGCGCAGGCGCAGCTGGTGGCGACCTGGGCTTTATCTCGGATCTGCACGGCAATCCCTGTATCCAGGGCACCTTCGTGACGAATGCGCCCCGTTACCTCGCGGACATCGTCGGCATCAAGGGGCTTGGCATCGCGGCCGAGGCTCTGGCCCAGGCACAAACCACGGTCACCAGCAGTGGCGAGTACAGCCAATCCACGGTTACAGGCAATGCTGGCAATTACGCTATGGGTCGCATGGGCGCGGCCGCAACCGAGGAGTTGGCCAAATGGCTGACCGAGCGCCTTAAAAGCAGCTTCGACGCGGTCGTGACCCCCAGCGGCCAACAAGTGGTCGTGCATCTGGATCAGGAGATCCACATCGACAAGCCAGCTTCGCCGCGCAAGCTGGTGCACCGCACGCAAACCCCCAACGTCCTGTCTGGAGCACGTTATGGCCTGCAGTAACAGACCACTGATTCAATCCTTCCCTGCCAAGCTCTCTGCCTGCCTGGTGGCTCTGACCTTGACTGGCTGTTCAGTCGTTGGCTCCCGTGAGTCGCCCCTCAAAGAGGTGACCGCCGGCAGCCCGACCGTGCTGGACGTGTACCGGGGCAAAGCCCCTGCATCTCAGCCCGCTGCCAAAGAAACGGCCCGTGACCGTTTGGCCCGCGAAGCCGTGGTTCGACCCGTGGGCCAGGGCGATGAGCTGACTCAGCGCTACTGGTCTGCACTGGAGCCTTTGCAGCAGCGCTTTGCCCGCGTGCCCAATCCAGACTTGGTGATGGTGGTCTATCCGCACCTGGCCAAGGGCAAGTATCCCGTGCCAGGCTATGTGACCGTCTTCCCGATGTATGAGCGAGCCGAGTACGCCATGCCTGGCGAGGTGGCCGAGGATCTGCGCAGCAGCCGTATTGCCCGGGAGGCACGCCAATGAGCATGATGGACAAGTTCATGGCCATGCTGGGCCTGCAAGACCCTGTGCCCAAGGAGCATCTGCTGACCGTGGCAGATCGCCGGCGCATGGCATGGCGTCCGCCTTCTTTTACGGCCTTGCTGCCTTACGCCAGCTACGCGCCTGACGAGCAAGTGTTCGTGATGGAGGACGGGGTGACTTTTGGGGCTCTGTTTGAGCTGGCGGCCGTAGCCACCGAGGCCCAGCCGATGAGCTACCTGGCTGAGCGCTGCTCCAAAGTGCAGGAGGCCCTGCAGGCCTTGCCTGAAATCGAAGGTGCGCCCTGGATCGTGCAGTGTTTCTTGCATGACGACCGCAACATCAGCGGTCTCAACAAGATGCTGGCCGACTACGTGCTGGATCAGCACAAGCAAAACCCTGGACGTGGCCAGGCAGTCTTGCAGTCGGAATTCACCCAGTCGGTACTCAAAGAGTTTGAAGCCCACTTTGAGCAGGTCTCACGTCCCGAGGGCCTGTTTACTGACGAATTGGTCACCGGCCAGGTGTGGCGTGGTCAGCATCGGCGTGTGTACTGCTGCATTTACCGCAGCTTCACCGATTTCAAGACAGGCGATGCCCCTGCGGCGCAGCAAATTGAGTCGGTGGCGAACACGCTGATGGCGACATTGACGGAATCCGGTGTTGGGGTTCGCCGCTGCAATGGCAAGGACTTCTACGACTGGATGCTGCCGTTCTTCAACAGGAACGTGCCATGGGCACCAAGCACCGCAGAGTTGCTCAAAACAGCGCCCTACCCTGGTGACACCATGCCGGCAGGCATGTGTGACTGGGACTTGGCCACCTCGTTGACCTTGTCACAGCCGCGCAGCGACAAGAAAGGCGGCTACTGGGAGTTCGATGGGGTGCCTGTGCGCTTCATGACGCTCCAGTCTCTGCGCTTGAATCCCTCGATTGGTCACTTCAGTGCTGAGTTGAAGTCTGGCGATGAAGCGTTTGCGCGGTTCGATCGCATGCCGCCAGGCTCCATGCTGTCCATGACGATTGTGATCGAGGCACAGCACACAGTGGAGCGCCACATCCAGCGCATACGCGACGCTTCGCGTGCGCAAACAGCGGTGGCCATGGAAACCCACCACGAATGTGAGCAGGTGCTCAGGCACATGGTCTCAGGAGACAAGCTGTTCCCGATGTTCATGGGGATCTATCTGACTGGCAAGGATGAGACCGAGCTGGAAAGTGCCATCACCAAAATGAATGCGCTGCTGACAAACACGGGCATGCGCTTCATCGATCCCAAGCATGACCTGGTCCCACTGGATGCCTTTGTGCGCGGGTTGCCCTTTGCCTTCGATCCAGCGTTTGACACCAAGCACATGCGCCGCCAGCGTTTGACCTTCGCGTCACAGGCGGCGGCGATCATGCCAGTCTATGGGCGCGCCCGAGGAACGCCACATCCTGGCATGTTCTTCTGGAACCGTGGCGGAGAGCCTTTGCTCATCGATCCGCTGAACAAGCGTGACCGCAAGAAGAACGCGCACATGATCATCATGGGCCCGACGGGCGCAGGTAAGTCGGCCACGCTGAACTACCAGGCTATGTTGACCATGGCCATCCACCGTCCCCGACTGGTGATTGTGGACGCGGGCAAATCGTTCGACCTGCTGGTCAAGGACATGGCAGCCAAGGGCTTGTCGGTGCATCGGGTCATTCTCAGCATGGAGTGCGAAGAGTCATTGCCTCCCTTTGTGCATGCACACAAGCTGCTGCAGGACAAGGAGATCATGGAGTCATTCCATGCGGCAGAACACCAGGCCAAGGTCAATGCTGGGATGGCTCCAGAAGAAGCAGCCGAAGGCAGCAAGCTGATGGAGGTCGTGGACCAGGTCACGGACAAGTCGCAGGATGCTGGCGAGGAAGAGGAAGACGACGAGACCACAGAAAAGCGCGACCTGCTGGGTGAGATGCTGATCGCGGCCATCATGATGATCACCGGCGGCGAGAAGTCTGAGACTGAGCAGCTGCGCCGTGCTGACCGCTACCTCATCAGCCGAGCGATCATCCGCGCCACCATCAAGTCTGCCGAGCGCCAGGCGTTGCACCCGCTGACCCAAGATGTGGCCTTGGAGCTGATGGCCATGCACGAAGACCGCACCCTCTCCCCACACCGTGCGGCGCGGGCCGAGGAGATGGGGCAGTCCATGATGCTGTTCACCCAAGGCCTGCGCGGGCGGCTGTTCAACCGTTACGGCAACGATTGGCCAGATACAGATGTGACCTTGGTCGAAATGGGCACGCTGGTCAACGATGGGTATGGCGATGCGATGGCCGTGGCCTACACCAGCCTGATTGACTCGGTGCAGTCCCGTGGCGAGGCATTCCAGGCCCAGGATCGGCCTTTGATCATGCTGACCGACGAAGGTCACTTGGTCACGACCAACGAGCTGCTGGGGCCCAAGATTGCCAAAGGCACCAAGATGTGGCGAAAGCTCAACCTCTGGTTCTGGCTGGCCACGCAAAACATGAAGGACTTGCCTGGCAGCATGGACCGCGTGCTGTCCATGTGCGAGTTCTGGATGCTGCTGACCATGGACAAGTCGGAGATAGCTGAGGTCGAACGCTTCCGATCTTTGACGCCGGAGCAGCGCGCAATGATGGAGTCCGCGGTCAAAGAGCCTCCCAAGTACACCGAGGGCGTGCTCATCAGTGCAACAGGCCAATGGCTGTTTCGCAACGTGCCCCCTCCTTTGCCGATTGCGCTGGCCATGACAGAAGGCCATGAGAAAGCGCAGCGTCGTCGCCTTATGGAGCAACACAGTTGCTCCGAGGTTGAAGCGGCCTACATGGTGGCCGCAGAGTTGGCAAAGGCTCGGGCATGAGGGCAATCACCGCGATCTGCGCAGTCCTGGCCGCCGGCGTTGTCCAGGCGGCCCAGCCCATGACCGTGGAGGTCTTTGCCAACATGGCCACCATGGTTCCGGTGCCCAGCGCTCCTGCCTACCAGCTGCGGGTGTATCGGCTGGATGCCATGACGCTCATCGAGGAGCAGCTCAGCCAGGGCCTACCAGCGGTCGAGGCTGAGGCCTTGGCCGTGCTGCAGCGCATGGAAGGCGAGATCCGCCGCAAGTACCAGGCGCAGATCATCAATGCCTCCAACGGCATGACCTTGGCCATCCATTACCGGTTGGACCGGCTGCCTGCCGTAGTGATTGACCGCAAGGCCGTGATCTACGGCGTGCCCGATGTGGAGCGTGCCTTGGCAATTTATCAGCAGTCTGCAGGAGGCCGCCCATGATCATCCGTTGGCTCAGCCATTGCTTCGTCACTGCGGCCGCAGCTGCCCTACTGTGCGCTCCGGCCGCAGCCAGCATCACGACCCCAGGGGTGATCAGCAAGACCGTGGCTGCTGCGCCCTCTTGCTTGAGCTACAGGGTTGAAGGCGTGTGCTTCTTCTTGTACTGCAGCTTTGGCTGTCGCATCCGTACATCCATCAAGATCAGCCACTACGTGCCTGATGTGGTGGTCAGCACCTTCAACGCGCCAACACAGCATCCCTGGAAGGATGTGGGCGCGCCTGTCGCTTCCGCCTTGACCGGAGCAGGATCTACCATTACCGGCCGGCTGCTGGATTCATCTGCTGGAAGCTTGGACGCCGGCAGTGGCCTGGCGACGTTCAAGAGTGCCGACGCGATTGGCAATCCAGCCGGTCAGTTCGCTGCCTTGCTGGCCAGTGGCGGGTCGATGACGCTGCCCACCACCATTGCTGTGCCTTCGGTGTCGGAGCTGTCCAAGTTTGCCAGCCAGGGTCTACCTGCTATCGCTCGTAGCTGGGCAAATGTGCCCAGCAGTGTCGCAGACACTGTGGGCAAGGACGCCAAGGCGATGGTGAATGCGCCACAGGCGCTGATGAACAGCGTGTCCTCCGTCATGAAGTCTGTCGAGGGCGTGCGGCAGGCCTTGGACATCGTGGACAGCGTCCAGCAGGTCCAAGGTGCCATCGATAGCGTTCAACAGATCTCCGGCATTGCTTCCAGCATCTCTGGGAGTGGCAGCCTGTTTTGCCCTGGTGGAGCCACAAATTTCGGGCTGCACTTTCAGTCGGAGCTGGACGCTCCGTTTTGGCGAGGCATTTTGCCTGTGGAAATGCTCTACGCCCAATCCTGGGTGCCAGGCCTGGGCGAGGTCGGCAATGGCTACACACAGACTTGGGGCAATGTCTATCCACGCACAGGCGAGCTGTACCAGCCCCATCCGGTCAAAGCTTCGGCTGTGCTGGCCGAACGTGTCGCATCGATCATCTACAAGTCAGCACAGCCCCACATCTACACGAAAGTCACGCCCACCAGCAGCGGCTATCGCTATTTCAACGCTGGTGAAAAACGCAAGTGGCAGATGTTGTCCCCCATCGCGGCCACCAAATGCGTGAATTTCGGTACCAACGATTCACTGGCTCTGACCTCCTGGGGCGATGGCCAGACCGACAGCGCAGACGGCTACGCCTGGAACCTCTGGCAGCAGTACACGTGCTGCCGCCGGCGTGGCGCTTACCTCTACTCGATCCCCTGATTCAAAGGCAAACCATGAAAGCACCCACAACTCGCTTGCTGCCTGCTGCTGCCCTGGCCGCGCTGCTGCTCATGCAGCTGAGCGCAGCGTCTTCTGCCCACGCTCAGGCTGTGACCTCATCCGGTCTCTACTACCGCATGGGTGGCGGGGCTCCCACAGGCGGTGCCCCTCACAAAAATGCCCTGGCCACACAGCTGAGCGCTGGAATTCGCACCAACTATTCCTGCGGCAAGTTCGATGTGGGCGCGTCCTGGTCCACCTTGATGAACGGCATCAAAAACCTGGGTGCGACGGTGACAGGCGCCGTACAGGCAGGCATAGCTGCTCTGCCGCTGTATGCGCTGCAGCGCGCCCAACCTGGTCTGTACCAACTGTTCCAAAACTTCAGCCAAAAGGCCGATGTGCTGGTCTCCGCATCTCTCAAAAGCTGCGAAGACATGGAGGCCATGATCAAGACCGGCAAGGACCCTTACGAGGAGTACGTTGCCATGGCCAAGGGTGAAATGTGGAAGGTCAAGGCCTCGACGAATGGCGACGTGGTCCAGGCCAAGTACGACATCAACAAGAACGAGGAAGCTCAGCGCCGCGGCGTTGACTGGGTTTTCGGTGCCAAAGCTGGCGGTGCTGGCACTGCCCCTATCCAGCCGATCCGCGACCTGGCCGTGGCCGGCTACAACGTGACACTCAACAAGTCGGCCAGCACGCTGTCGACCGCCAACTATGGCAGCTCATCGTTGGCTTCGACTCGCCTGGTGCAAGCCTTCCAAACCCCTGAGACCTTGGCCAAGTGGACCACCGAGGTGGTGGGCGATCAGAAGATCTACCTTTGCACGCAAGACGCTAGCTGCCCCAACCCCACATCCACGGTTACTGCCACAGGCTTGGCGCCAAAGTTTGAGCAGGAGCTCGAAGGCGTGCTGCCCTCTATGCGCCGCATGGCCGAAGCCTCATCGAGCAACCACGCCGACTTGGCCAAGATCAGTGCACCAGGCATGGCCGTGAGCCCTCAGCTGATGGATGCGGTGCGTCAACTACCCACAGATGTGCGCGCCGTCGCAGTCAATCGCTTGTCCCAGGAGCTGGCCATGCACAAGGTCATCGACAAGGCCCTGATTGCGCGCAACACGCTGATTTCGGGCATGAGCTTGCCCCAGGCAACAGCCTCGACCGAAGTCAACCGGCAAGCCCAGGAGAAGGTGGACCGGCTCACCCAGTACATCAACGATTTGATGTTTGAGTTCCGCATCCGCAAGGAAATGACCGGGGATACGGCCCTGGCCATCATGAACGGCGCGCTGGGGGCTAACAGCGGCTCCATGGGCACTACTGGCAGCCCTCGCGTTGACCATGCACCACTGTTCGATGGACGTGCCACACCATGAATATCAAGGTCCTGATTCGCTGGAGTGGATGGATTGGACTGGGGATCGTCCTTTTCCTGATCAGCGTTCTGCTGATGAACTGGCTCTTGCAAGTACCAGCCGAACGCTTGCCGCAAGCTTATAGGCAAATGAGTGCCACCTTATCAGTGGGAGCATGGATTCAATCAATCCTCGCCCTAGTGATCGTGATTTATTGGCGAACTATTTTGAATTACGGCCGCGTCAAATCAATCGTTAGAAAGCATGAACATCGCAGATTGATTGCAGCAAGGAAAAAGGTGTCAATGATATTGGCAGCATATTTAATTGTTTTCCCGATTGGTCCAGTTCGAACTTTGAATTTCATTTCAAGCCTCTACTAAAATGAAATTAGATAGCTATCTTGAAATCTTTACCACCCTATACGGTTGGGCATTCGCCAATTTGCTTGGTGAGATTATTACTGGAACGGGCTTGGCCGCACTACCCTTCGCGTTGATTGTGTTCAACGCCTGGCGTGAAGCCAAAGAACGCGGTATGGGATTTGATGGTGTCACCGGCCTACTGGAGTCCGTGCAAACCAAACTCATCACAGCTGTGATGGTCATGATGCTCTGCTTTATGAGCTCCCCATGGACATCGCTGAGCAACATTCGTTTGAGCTACGTTCCAACACGCTCTTATGACGGTGAACCACCCAAAGAAGCATCCCTGAATGGTGGCACTGGCTCTGGCTACGATGCCGCGATGGCGAATGCTAAAAATGCCGCATTCAGCTCAGAAGGAAATTTGACATTTGTCCCAATATGGTGGTACTCCATCATGACAATCTCTTCTGGTGTGAACAGCTCGTTCAAGGCTGGTTTCAATAGCTCAGGAGAAGACCTAAGAATGATTCAAGATATGGCTCGTATGGCCACTATCGAGGATTCTCAACTTCTGCATGATATTCAAAGGTTTTACAGCGAATGCTTTGTACCTGCTCGCAGTAAATACTTCAGAACCCCACGAAACGAATTATCTGCAAACGCTCTGCAAATTCTGGATCGCAATAATAAGCCTTATGGCCCAGGTGATGTAGATTGGATTGGTAGCCAGCTCTTTAGAACAGAGCCAGGTTTCTACACAATGATGCGCTCTTACAACCCTGTGCCTGGTTGGGCCATCGACTTCAGCCGGGACACAGATTACATCCAAACGCCAGCAACAGAAGGCCCAGAAGCTGGCTACGTGAATCCTGATTGGGGCCGCCCGACCTGCAAGCAATGGTGGGAGACAGGCACCACGGGCCTGCGCGACCGAATGGTAAACCACACCAGCATGTGGCAAAGGATGACGAATTTTGCATCTTCTGGCACCACCGAAGATCAGGGCAAAGATTCAGTGGCCAAGCTGGCATTCCAAAAAGCGAATCCAACTTTTATTAGTCCTGACACGATGCTGGGCAACGACCGTGCGACAAGCACCAAGATATATCAAGCAACCACAGGTTTTGTTAGTTCTATTGGCGTTGGTGTGCAAACCTTGCAAGCATCGCTGAGCCTAACTGCTTTGCTTAATGCACTACCTATGGCACAAGCGCTTATTTTGATGGCGCTCTATATGCTATTGCCGCTAATCACATTTATGAGTGGCTACAGCTTAAGCGTCATGTGGCATGGCGCTATAGCGATTTTTACCATCAAATTCTGGACTGTGCTTTGGTTTGTTGCACGCTGGATCGATTCAAACCTTGTGAAATCTATGTACCCCGGTGCTGGAAATAACATGATTTTTCAAGAGCTTGCACAGGTGGCTACAGAGGGCGAGTCTCAGCTATACAAGCGAATGATATTGGAAGGGCTGCTGATGATGATGTTTGTTGGCTTTCCACTTATTTGGACTACGCTAGTTGGCTGGATTGGCTTCAACATAGTTAATCTAAATGGAATGATGGATCAATCATCGCATCAAGCGCAAAACGCAGGCAAAACAAGCCTTAGTGCTGCCAAAAAATTTGTGCCTCTAAAATAGCGATAATTACTTATTAATTCGGGTTTTTTCTACATACTCTGCATAAGAGATATGACCGTTGGAGTAAGCGTTCCATGGGTCCATGTAGGAGTCATCATTAGCATTCTGTACTTCTTCTGAAGCATCACTAGCTAAGCGAATGAAGAAGAAAAATGCATTAACACCGAACTTGAAAGTTACAACAACAAGAGACCAAAGAAGACTGAATATGGTTTCCATTTTCCCACCAAGATGAGGCTTGTTTCTGGAGGATTACCTTGATCTCAGCAACACTGGGCGGTCGTGAAGACCCAAACCGAATTGCTACGCAGACAGCTGTGTTCTGCGCGTCAGGCTGATCTACGAGCCTGACCATCCAAAAAGTGCCGTTGTTGGCTACTCATGATTTCATCGTAACGCAAAGCTACAAATTTTCAAGAGCTATGTCCAATTTTGGTGCTCTTGTTGTTTGTATTGCACAATACAAAGCATGATCGAACATCCACCTGCAATCGGTACGTCAACTCTAGCAAGTACCCCGACGAAAGAGACTTACGCGGAGTTGCAGCTTGCCTACGCCCACTTCAACGATCACTTGTTTGATGGAAAGCTACCCCACTGTCTCATCACCCTGCAACGTGAGAAACGGACGGTGGGCTACTTCTCAGCAGCGCGCTTTGCCACCCTAGATGGCCGTACCACGGATGAGATCGCGCTCAATCCCTCGTATTTCGCCGTGGTGCCGATCATCGAGACCCTGCAGACCTTGGTTCATGAGATGGCACACCTGTGGCAGGAGCATTTCGGCAAGCCTGGTCGTGGCCGGTACCACAATGAAGAGTGGGCTTCCAAGATGGAGAGCATCGGACTGATGCCCTCCTCCACTGGCCAGCCAGGTGGAATGCGGACGGGCGATAGGATGGCCGACTACGCCATCGAAAACGGTCGCTTTCTTCAAGCCTGCGATGCGCTGTTGACTCAGCACTTTCAGTTGAGCTGGTATGACCGCTTCCCGTCTGAGGAGCATGTGCGACTCGGCGCACAAAGCATGGCCACGCAGATTGACGCAAGGCATGGCACCACGGCTCCAATCGCTACCAATGAGGCGCTGGCGAATGCTGTTCGTCCAGGTGGAGGTGTTCGAACTGCTTCACAGGCAACCGCGAATGGCGACGTGCCTACGCCAGTTAATAAATCCAATCGCGTCAAATACACATGTAGCGGATGTGCCAAATTCAGTGCTTGGGGAAAACCTGAGATTGAATTGATCTGTGGAAATTGTAAAGCTAACTTTATTCCAGTTTGAGTATTCGAAGCAAATCCACTAGGCGTGCGCCAAACAAAACCTCTGCTGCGTCACATGCCATAGTCTTCAGCAATTCGTATCAAATACCACCACATCTAGCGTGTAGAAGCCTCGCAGACCTTGTCTGGCAAATCAAAGGCAGTCGTGAATCGAACAATTGCTGTCGCCCGAACCTGCTCGGCCGATGTCTGCTGTGCAGCGGTTGCTGTCCTTCAAATTGCTGAACTCAGTGCCCCGAAGTAGTCGTTCAAGCCCAACCGCTAAACCTACATGAACAATCGATAGGGATAGACGCTACCAGGTAGTTCCGGCACGTTGGCAATAGTCCGCGCCAAACGTTGGGAGTATCGAATGCTCACTGGCACGGGGTCATATAAAGCATCGTTGTTCCAGTCCATCTTTGTCATGGCCAGCGCTTCGTGGGCAATGAGTTCCAGTGGCCCACTTCCGGCATGCCGAATCAGTTGAAGTGGCTTGGGAATACTCTTGCTTCCCTGAAAGTAGTTCCCTTTCGGAGAAGCTTCTGGAGCGTTGCCTGCCACCCAGACAAGCGCTGAATTTGATGAGCGGACAACAACGGTTCCACGAGGGACCGGATAGCCAGAGGGCACGCTCAACGAATCGTTCGTTCCATAGCGGCGCCGGTTGTTCTCAATAAGCCAAACCCCTCTGCAACAGGAGGCAGCACCCACCTCGATACACTCAATTTCAGGCACTCCCGAAAGCGCATCAAATGCACCTTCAACTTCCTGTTGCTTAAACGCCGTGGTTTTGTGAATGACCAATCTCTTAGGCAGATTGCCGCCGTTGCGGGCTTGGTAGAGCCCCAGACTGCGTGCGATGACGGCACGCATATCGTCACGGCTCAGAAACGGGTTCCTGCGCGCTTCGGCAACATCAACAACAGGGTCGCGCGCCTCGAATGCGACGAACTGCATTCCTCCGCCGTCCATGTCGAAAACCTGGGAGCAACAGGTCACATAGTGAGCATCACGTTGGTCACCCCGAAGTGCATAAGCAAGACCAATGTAGGCCGTGTCTTGGGGAACTCCTTTCAATGGCACCAGCTTCCACGGGGTGCCCGCAGCCTTAACGTACAACGCAATTGCGAGACGCCAGGCCAGTTGCGCCTTCAAGCTGAACGTAAAGGCTCGGTCATTCAGCACTTGCGTCGGTATGTTGTACTTCGCCCCAAGCGCCTTCAGTACATCGTGAGCATCAAAGTCCTTGGTACGCGTGGCTTGAGCCCAAGACTCAGGGAAGTGAATCAGAACAACGTCGAACTCATGTCGGACTGCGTCTAGTCGTCGCAGAGCTGACTCCATCGCTTGATAGAGCCTCTCTTGCAGGCTGCCATTGCCTGGGAACTGACTGATCGAGTCTGGCCATTTGACGTGCGCGCCACGTGCGGACTCAAGCCTTACACCGAACAGCGCTTCAAAGCCCGGATACGGAGGTACGTATTCAGCCTTGTCTTGTGATTGGTAGCTCTGACGCAGAGACGCCATAAGCTCTCCCCTACGTTTGAATGCGCTCTCTGGGCCTACTGTCGCGATGCGAATCTCCGTTGCGTAGCCACTGAAGGAATCCAGAGAGTATGGCCCGAACTTTGCCAATCCCCGCAGAGGATGAATGTCGACCTGTTGACGATCAGACGGGTGAAAGGAAAGCAGCGGCTCTTCCAGCAGAGTAAGCGACGCCAACTGAGATGCTTGAGGGCGAATCGCCATTACTTGTTCCTATCGAAGTAAGCATGGTGGTGACCTGGTCGACTCCAGGCAGTGAACTCGGAGAGAACGAAGACTGCGTCTACGCCATCCTCTGGCCTGAGTGCGAACGCCCGCACGGAGCCATCTCTGGATTGGGTAAGCAGCTTTGTCCAAGCATCAAGGATCCGAGCCCAGTTCCGGTTGTACTTTGTTGCCCAACGTTCGCGACGCCAGTCGCCTGCTGGGTCGCCACCTCGACGCTCAAAGGCGCGCCCCAGCACATCCCGCTCAGTGTCGAGTTGTGGGCTAGAGGAGTGCACATCCTCTGTTTGCCTCGGGACGTCCACAAAGGTATATGGCTCAAAACCGCACCACCAACGCTGCTCAATGAATTCGAGCTTCAGGAAAACACCCTCTTGAAATGGGAACTCCATCCCTTGAACAATGCCCGTCAGTGGCGCCTCATAGGCCTCCCGCATTCGCGAAAGGTCCTGCTCTCGCGCCTTAACGCGCTCTTCGTCGTCATCCTCACGAGGAGGGGCTACAACTAACGAGTGACCTGCTCGCTTGAACCGCGGAATCAGAGGCCGATACCGTGCCAAGGCCTTTGTCAACGCCTCATAGAGAAGGCCAAGTGCCCAGCTATCCCTGGTTGCATCTATGTCTACCGTGCCAGCCAACTGGGCCCCCAATGGAGCCAGAATCCTAAGTACCTCTTCATCCCGACCAAAGACAGCCAACTCATGGCCGTTCGCGGCCACGATTGCCTTGCAACCCTCTGACCTCAGCAACGCCCTAACCACTGGAGTCGTCGTGGGCTGAGAAAGAGTGACCTTACGAGCCACCCGAGGAAGGCTGTCGATCAATAGGGCCGACAACCGCAGCACGGGAAAACGACGCACTTCTTTCGTCTGCAACGTGACAGGCAACAATCGAGGGGCCGGATGAGCCTGCATCACGTGATCCATAAGGACCTTTGGCAGGTCGATCCGCTTGATGACATCGGCAGCAAGTTCGTCGAATGTCTTGCATTCGACGACGGCGACGTCCACGCCTGCAATGTGCGCAGCCTCTAAAAACTGAGTGACTGCAGGTAGTAGCTTTGAAACAGAAGACGTAACCCAATACAAGCCGTTGGGGAAAGCATCGGGCGCCCTAAGTACAGACGTCAGGGCCTCCATCACTGAAGCATCTCGGCCACTGTATCCAACGAATACCATGCCGAAGCGTTGACTAGCTTCCACCAAGACATGTCTCATTCGGTCATCTTGCTGTTCAAGCTCCAACCCTGTGTTCTTGATGGCGATGGACTGATAGTCACCGTGCAATTTGGCGACAAGAGGCCAGTCTGACTCCCTCAAGCATCGTGATGCTCGCTCTCCAGAGTCAATGCCAGCGACGGTCGGCCGCGCTCGTTCCTCGACAGGCAAAAGGGAATTCGCAGTCCCCGCGGCATCCTCAACCAATGGGTCGAAATTGGTGGTGAACACGCAGTCGAGCTTCCGGGCTGCTATCAGGCTTCCAAGAACACGATGTCCAAAGCATGGTGTGCCCTTTGAGATGGCGTCGTAAATGTACTGGCGCCGGTGTCTAGCCTGGGGGTACACCGCCTCGAACGCCGCAGCATACTCATTGGGATCACCATCAGGCGGAAGGAGGGAGGTCTGGCGAAAGTATCGGTCAATTCGGTCGAGCCAGACTTGGTCGCCCGTGTCAATTTCTCTAGGAGAAAGACTGTTCTCACGGCAGAAAATTTCTGCTTTGAAGTACCGGATCATGTCATAGCCGGTGGGGATTCCTGAAGCTGCTGAGGCTCCTGCACCGAGGAACCAAGCTACGAGATTGGGCCGCAAAGCGAGAGCAGTGGAGAACTGCGCGGCTGAAATGCACGAGAACGACTGCGTCACAACACCCCTTCTTCTGGAATGAAACCGCACCTTCCGCAATACGGTTTGCCGATTTGATGAACTTTCAATATTGGGTAGATACAGCCTCTTCTATCGTCTTCACGATTCGCTTGGTCATCTGACCCTAAACGAGTTCGTCATGACGAGGTCAGTGTAACCAAAAGAAGCGATCCACCCGCAGCTCTTAATTAAGGTTCCAAGAACGCTTCATATCGCTTTGTAGCGAGTGATCGCCTGAATCCGCGATGTGAAACTGCTTGCTATCCGATGAGTCGATGGATATGGAAAATCTCATGCGCAATTTCGCTTAGCTGCTCCTACTGCTTGCAAAGCAGTCGCCTGATGAACCGCGACTGTCAGCCTACAACGCAGCAGGTGCGATCGATCATCACGTCAATCTCTTTACTAGAAATCAGGCGCTCACTGTATTTTTTGCGTAGTGCTCATCTCATGAAGAGACTTTCGATTTCCATCACGATTTCCAATGTACGCCTTGACGGGTGGATAGGTCAGATGGCAACACCAAGAACCCGTTCTGCAGCGGTCGAAACCGCTTTGGTCGTATGGCTTGGTGGTGACAAGTCTCGTCGAAGGCCAGAAGCGTGTCCGGCGGACTCTCGGGTGCAAGCCACGTTACGTAAACATACTCCAGTAACTTCCCCTCAGGGTCAAAGTCCTTCAGGGATTGCAGAACCTTGGCATATCGCCTTCGCTCAACGTCGTCGCCATCAATAGCCTCGAAGCCGATGTGGACGATTGCGGGTCGCCCGTCAGGGAGCTGTCGGCATCCTTCTGCGACGCGCTTGAACACATCCCGTGCGCGCTTATCTATGGCGGCTTCACTCTTGCTGTTCCAATCAAAGACGCATCCGGCATTACACTCTTTGACATATATGGGGTTGTCGGCATGCCGGACATGCAAGGTGGTGATAATGTGAGCATTGCGCTTGTAGCGACCGGTGAGTAGCTCGTGCATACGGGAGCTGTTCATAGCGACATCATCGGTCTGGAGCACCTTTTGCAGAGGCTTCAAGTTGAGGCGCTCGACTCGACCAACGGAGATGGAGTCGCTCCAAGAATGGGCAAATAGCCCCCCGTTACGCATCCATTCAACTGCCTTCTGAGCCACGTACGCCTGCGGAACCGCGCTTAGTTCCACCGAGAACTCGATGGTGAACAGTACGCTCAGCCCCCGTTCGTGGAGTTCATGGGCAACCGGAAGCCAAAGATCCCGCGCTCGCGCCCGCTCAGATTCTGCGTATTCTCCTCCTTCCAATCGCTTGCATTCCACAGCCCAATTGGTTCCGCTCAATGCCACATCCATGTCGTGGGTCTTGGCCACCCCGGGCCGTTCTTCGAGAAATGTGACCTGAGCGCCCTCGCGACAATAAGCCGCGGCAACCAGCAACTCGAACAGGCATGCGTTGGGCTGGCCCTTCTCCGGGCCAACCATCCGACGCACGCGAGCTTCGATCCCCCTCACGCCTTTGAGCAGTTCAAGGTTGCGCCCGATTGCAGTAAGGACCGGAACAACCCGGCTCCCGTACATGTAGTCGTAAATAATCGGGTGGTCGAGGACCGCCTGGCCGAGGAAGAGATACCAAGCAAAGCGGTCGCGATCATTGAAGAACCGGCCCTTGCCTGTGGGATCGGCGGAGTCACCTGAGACTGCGTCCACGAAATAGCGCAATGCGGCAAACCGTCTTCGCTTCCACTCATCTGCCGGCACGAACGACAGCAGCCAATCAACCCCTGCCCGGAGCTCGGGATCGTCCTTCCAACCCTTGGGCTTCAGGTCGGCTTCGAAGATGTCGGGAGAAATCCACACCCCCTCCTTCACGTAGTCCTTGGCCTGATTCTCTGTCTTTGACATCCAATTTTCCTCTTGCCTTTTCTTCTTCATGTATTCAGAGTCTAGAGGCAAACACAGGATTCGACGTCTAAGGCCGAGGGACCGCAAAGCAGCCACAGTTGAACGACAGCAATCAGCCTAGACCTGCCCTTCGTTTCCTTGGGCAGGACAATCGCTGATTGCCGATAGTAGCCATCTTTGGGGCACCAGTGCAGTAGCTCAATTGCACCGCAACTAGCTATTGGCTGCGTCAACGCTAATCGGTCGTGGTACTGCGCGATTAGGTTGCGGATTTGTTGCTAATACTCACCTGTTTGAATCTAGCTATGCTTTTATAGCTTTTCCCTCTTGGGTGGTGATTGACTAATATATTATTAAGATTTTTAGTATTGTTTGAAATATAGATTGTTGATGTTTGAAGGTGGCTGTGGCCAAGCAATTTTTGAATGAATTGCAGAGATGCACCTGCCTCATACATGTGGGTTGCAAATGCATGCCTGATAGTGTGTGGTGTCAGGTTCAAGCCACAGCGCCGGCTGTAACGCTGGATCATCCTTCGAAGTTGGTAGTACCTGTAATCCGCGTGGACACCTGAACTCACGAACAACTTATCTGTTGCAAATACATGGTGCCCTCCATCTAAGAGTATTGTTTTCCTGACTGCAATGTATTGTGCAATCCAATACTGTGCATGCTCCCCGTAGACAACCAATCGCTCTTTTCTGCACTTCCCCCAAACCCTTAAACACTTTTCTTTAGTGATCTCATGTATTTTTATCGACAAAATTTCAGATGCCCGCATGCCTGTGGCATATATAAGTTCTAGCACAGCGCGATCTCTAATACCCTCTGCACAACTCAGATCCGGCATGTTTAGCAGTAATTCAATTTGCCTTTGAGTTGGTGGTTTAGTTTGTTTTTTTACCTTATTGTCTTTGATTGGTAAGACAAAGGTGTTTGGATGTATGGAAACTATTGATTCTTCAAGTGCCCATCGGTACAAGCGTTTAAGACTCCAGCGTCTAGCTTGCAAGGTGGAGCTGACCAGATTTAAACCTGTCGCATACAGGTACTCGCGTAAATCTTGTGGCTGAGCGCGGTCCCAGGGTCTGTCGTGTGTGTCCTGAAGCCACCGGTTGAATGCGATCAGGTGGTTTTTCAAGACAAGCAGCGTTGAATCTGCCAAACCTTCTTCAAAAAATAAGTTGGTGAGGAAATCACCAAACCTGTCATCCCACCCTCGATCCTGCTCTCTACTTTTATCTTCAAACCCACTGTGCATCCATACCTCGGCGCAGTCAAACCGGCGGATGCCAATGAGCGTCTGCCGGGCTGATGCACACCCCAAAACGGCGGCAATGTAACACCTTATAAAAAACCATTTGTCAAGCGGAAATCGTTAGGTATGTAACGAACGATTTCCGCTGGCGGCGCGGAGTTGCGTTTTCTAGAGTGCGCGCATGCTCAAGAAACCACTCCTTTGCCTGCTGCTTGCAGCTGCGGCCCCCATCTCAAGCCATGCTGACGATGTGCCTGCCAAGCTGGCCGCCCTGCTCAAGTCCGCTGTAGCCACGAACACTGGTGGCCAGGTTCAAGTCAAGCAGGTGTCCACGACCCCTTGGCCTGGTGTCTACGAGGCGATGGCCGATGGCGAAGTGTTCTATGTCGATGCGACTGGGCGCTTTGGATTTGTGGGTGGGTCACTGATGGACCTGAAGGCGCGCCAGGATCTGACTGCAAAGAAACTGGACACGGCCATGGCCATCCCATTTGATCGCTTGCCACTGCAGCATGCGATCAAGGAAGTGCACGGAGATGGCAGCAAGGTGTTCGCGGTATTTGAAGACCCAAACTGCCCTATCTGCCGCTCCTTCACCAAGTTCCTGGACCAGCTCGATGACGTGACCATTTATCGGTTCATGTTCCCGGTGATCAGTCCAGAGAGCCAGGGACTGGCCCGCGGAGCATGGTGCTCGCCCGACCGCGCCGGCGTCTGGAAAGCCATGATGGCCGGTGCGCGGCCGCAGTTGAACCAGCGTTGCGACCTGGACGGCCTGGTCGAGATCCTGGCCCTTGGTGAGCGCTTTCAGATCAACAACACCCCCACCGTGGTTCTGTCCACAGGCAAACGCCTGGTAGGTGCAACACCGCCAGAGCAGTTTTTGCAGGAGCTGGAGGCAGCGCGGCATCTCGTTGCACGGGGGCAGCAACGATGAAGCGCGCCCACCATTTCATCGTTGCTGCTCTTGCATCAACTTTGTGCAGTGCTGCATTGGCTCAGTGGAAACCGATGCGCGAAGTGGTGTTTGACAGCGCCGCCTACGGCACCAGGGGCAACGCTTCAGACCGCAAGCTCATGGAGCAGCTGTGGGCTAAAGAGCTTGCACAGCAACGCAGTGCGACCCAAGGCAAACCCCTGCCCGCTTTCACGCTGGTGGGTGAGGTAAAGGTTGCAGGTCGCCAGCTGGTCTTCAGCATGTTCAACGCCTCCAGCAGCCCACGCTGCGAGGATGCGCCCAACGGTGCCAACGAAAGCGACGTGTTCACTGTCTGCCAGATGCGTGTGACAGCCTGGCCTGTGTCAGCTGCGCGCCCAGCAGAGCTGCCAGGCTACTGCATGTTCTTTGGTAGCGCGGCCGACGATGGTCGCAACCGTATCGAATACCAGCTGTTGGGCACGCAAATCCACTTTCGCGCCATCCAGTACGGCCAGATCGTAGAGGCCTGCAACAAGACGCTGAGGCTGCAATGACCAAGTCCAAGCGTCTGATCGCCCTGCTCTGGCTCATTCCTGTACTTGTGATGGCTGCTGTTGTGACTTCGGCTCAAATACAGCAGGCCATCCAGAACTCGCCGTATGCCAGCGCTTGGCTCAAGGCCAATGCTCAGGCTGTGGCCAACCTGGCAATTCGTGTCGAGAGTGGGGGTAACACCACCGCCTACAACGGCTCATGCTGCTATGGGGTGCTGCAGATGAACCGGGCGAACATCGACAAGTACGCCGGTGTCACGCCTAGCCAATACCAGCAGTGGTCCTTGCAGCAGCAGATCGATGCTTGGTCCCAGCTGACTGTCGATGCGCTCAAAGCTGGTTCGGTGCGACAGCTGATCGACATGGGCACGTTCGACGGGCGCACGGTCGACGGCAACATGGTGCTCGCCTGCGTGCAGCTGGGTATCGGCAACTGCCAGAAGATGCTCAATTCAGGCAGCTGCACTGGTTTTGCTGACCGCAACGGCACAACCATCTGCTCCATGGCCGACAAGATGGCTGGAGTGCCTGCAGGCGGCTCTGGTGTTGGCACAGGAGGGACTGGTACGGGTGGCAACGGCCAGGCTGGTGCTTCGCCTGGAGGTAGCACGCCTGGCTCTGGTTGGCAGCCATCGGAGAGTTGCCCAGGAGGCTGCTTACCCACCTCGTCGTCAATGAGGCAAACCTTCGCGCAAGGCTCTGGTGTGGAAATGTCCGCCCTCAAGGACCAATCCAACCGCCTGGGTGCTGCTGCCGTGTTCTTGATCATGGCTGCAAGCTTTGCCGCCATCTGGTCGAGCTACTCAGATGGTCGCATAACCACGGCTCAGCTCAAGAAGTACGTGATCCACGGGGGCATCACGCTCAGCATCGTGCTGGGCGTGATGCGGATGCTGTGACAGTACGCATGCGCGCATTCCTCCTCGCTGCCAGCCTGGTTCTGACGCCGGCGTTTGCCGTGGCTGGGCCAGAGCAGTGCTTGCGCGGGCACAGCGCCTCGCGTGGATGTGCGCAGATCCTGCGCAACTACTGGGAGCACGAGGCAGCCATCACGGCCGTGGCGCACCACTACGGCCTGGAGCCTGCACTGCTGAAGGCGCTGGTCGCAGTGGAAAGTGGCTTCAATCCCAAAGCACGCTCACCCGCCAATGCACTGGGCCTGACCCAGGTGCTGCCATCGACCGCCCGTGACGTGGGCTTGCACGACCCCGAAACCAACCTGCTGCGCGCTGAACTGGCCCTGGCCACTGGCGCGGCATACCTGCGCCAGATGTGGTTTGAGTTTCGTGATTGGCGGCTTGCATTGGCTGCCTACAACGCCGGCCCAGGGGCTGTACGCAAACACAAGGGCATTCCGCCCTACCGCGAGACACAGGCCTATGTGCCCAAGGTGCTTGCGCTCTACCAGGAATTTGCCATCGCCGATGCGGTGGCGCGCTGACTAGGAACCCCATGACACTCCAACCCAAACGATTGACCTGTGCCCTGCCCCTCATTGCTTTGATTGCTGGTTGCTCGGCATCTGTGCCGCTAGAGCGAGCCTCCACGACAACGCCCGGGGTCGCAGCAGAACCTACCGTGGGTGCAGCCATCACCAAACTTGTGGCCATGCCACCAGTCGCACCAGATGCAACGCCTGGAACGGGGCTGCGCACGCTGCTCGATGCACGGATCGCGGTGACATGGACTGGCAGCGTTGATGGCCTGGCCAAGCTGCTTGCAGCACGCCTGGAAGTCCCCTACGCACCAGCACCAGGTGCGGCCGCACAGCAGGTGCATGTTCAGCAACCCTCCAGCCACACGGTGGCTGATGCCCTGGCCAGCGTCAATGGCCAGCTGCAGCAGCACGGACAGCTGAACCTGGTGCAGCTCAATTCGGGCATCCAGCTGGAGTACCAGGAGCAATCCCAAGCTCTGGCTGCTCCTGTGCCGGCGCAAACCTACCCGGTCGCTGAAGGTCTGCAAGCTGGTACCCAGGTGCCCACGGCCGCAGCGGTGGAGCCAACTGCTGAGCCTCCTAAGCAGGCCTGGACAGTGTCACCGGCTGATGGGACTTTGCTGGACGCCTTGACTCGCTGGGCCGACCAGGCTGGCTGGCAAGTGGTGTGGGAGGCGGCGGACGACCTGCTGATCCCTGCACAGGCGAGCTACCAAGGGGATTTTCGTGACGCGGTGCGCGGCCTCTTCCGCTCCTTCGCCACCTCACTGAACCCCACCTTCTACACCCGCAACAACGTGGTTCGCGTCACGGATGTTGGTAGCCGCACAGGCGGCGCGCAGCAATGAAAGGCATCACCAGCATGAAGTCGACGATTCCCTTGCGTAAAACCATCCTGGCCTGCCTGGCTGCATCTGGCCTGCTGGGCTGCAACACCATCATGGAGCAGCAAGCCATATCCACGGAGGCACAAACTGACGTGGCCACGGTACGCGGCAAGCTGGACGAAGTGCGTGCCAATGACATTCGCAATGCCGAGATTGGACGCGAAATTGATGCAGCCTGGCTCGGTGGCCAGACCGTCAAGGTCGCTCGCAAGTCCCAACTACCGGCGGTGTTGCGCAAGCAGATCCGGTACTCGTTTCCTGACAGCCCTTCATTGCAAGTGCATGCAGACCGAATCAGCAAGATCGTCGGAATTCCAGTGCGCGTCACTGCAGACGCCCTGGTCCCATTGAGCGCACTGATCGGTACTGGTGAGGTGTCCACCACGCCAAACGCACCTGCAGCGCCCCGCCCAGTGAATATGTCGGGGCCAATGCCGGCCCCCTTGGCACCACTTGCAGCGTCGAGTGGCGGCCGCCAACGTGGATTCATCATCGACCACATGAGCATGGTCGGCGGCACCTATGAACCTGTTGAGTTACTGGACAGGATCTCTGCTGCGTTTGGCGTGGGCTGGGACTATAACCACCGGGACAACACCGTCACCATCTCTCGACTGGTCACGCGCTCGTACAACGTGGCCACGGTCCTCAACACACAGACCATCAGCAACACGATCACCAAGCGTGCAAGTTCTGGTGAAGGTGCCACTTCCTCGACCAGCGGGACCAACACGCAGGCTGGCAATGGGACTTCATCGTCTGACGTGACGGCCAAGTCTGAGGCGACGATCGATGTCATCAAGAGCATCAAGGATGCGCTGGAAAGCACCTTGACGAAAGGTGTGGGCAAGTACGCCGTGTCCACCTCCGGCATCGTCACCGTCACCGACACGCGTGAAGTTCAAGACCAGGTTCGGGCGCTCATCGATGCCGAGAACAAGGCCCTGGGTCGGCAGATCCGAGTGCGCATGCAGGTAGTGGAGATCACAGTCAACGACACGAACAACCTGGGCGTGGACTGGAGCTGGGCCATCACGAATGCTGCTGCCAAATGGGGTGGCGGCGCGTTTTCGCCGTCGGGACAAACCACGGCCACAGGCATGGGGCAGTTGGGGGTCATCCGCACGGGCGACCAAACGACGACGCGCAGCTTCATCCAGGCCTTGGCCACAGTTGGCAAGGTCATCATTCGCAAGGACGAAACCTACTCCTTGCTGAACAACCGCCCCTCCAGCATCACGTCCACAGAATCCTACGTGTATCCAGCGCGTTCTGGCGCGGCCAGCAGCACGACGAACAACCCGTCGACCGTGGTGCCCAGCGTGGAGCCTGGCCAGCTGACCACAGGCACGTTCCTGACCATGCTCGCCTCCGTTCAGCCCAACGGAAGCGTGGTGATGGATTTCTCCCTGGATGCATCGACACGGGGTGAATCCAAGACTTTCGTCTCCAACGGCGTCACGCTGGAGTACCCACCATCTTCGGCCAATCAATACAAGCTCTACGGCAGCGCCCCCAGTGGCCAGACCGCCTTGCTGGCAGGAATTGACAGCTCGCAGCGTACTTCCTCCGACAGATCCTTGGATGGCGCTCTGTCACCGCTGCTGGGCGGCAGCATCAGCAACAACACCTCGCGCCGGGCCGTGCTGGTGTTGCTGACGCCTCAGATCATTGAGGGAGTGCTTTGATGCTCAAGCACCTGGACGTGCCTGGCTATGGCCAGGCTATTGCAGGGCTGGACTGGCTGACCCTTGACGGCCTGGAAAGCCAGGGCACGGAGATTCGTCAGCTTGCCCGCAGCTCCAACGCTGCCTGGCAGATCCTGTGGCCAGCCCCGGTCGATGAGCACGAGAAGCGCATCGCCTTCGTGACCAAGGCTGAGAGCAAGGCAAAGCCACGCTCTGCAGCTGTTTTACTCACTGCTGCCATCCCCGACAGCACTTTTTTGTCGCTGATCACGCTGGACGATCCAGATTCATTCTGGGTCTTCGCCTTGGCCAAGGGCATGCCTGCCAAACGCATGGATTTCGTGGGCACTGTCCACGACGCCATGAACCTGGTGCGCGACTTTCTGACCTCCCAACCGTCCTCCCAGGATCTGCCGGTCTACACGGACCAACCAGAACTCTTTCTGGAGCTGCCCAACCGCATGGACTTGCGCTCCATGTCAGTGGAGATACTGAGTCACTCCATCGAGAGCCAGGACTACGTTAAGGCAGCTTTCAAACGCTATTCGCCTGTTTCATTGCCGTTGGTGGCCACACTCAGCTTGCTGGCGGCCGCTGTCGTTGGCTATCTCGTCAATGACGCCCATGTGCAAGTGCAGCGAAAGCGCGATGCAGCACAAGCCAGGGCCCAGGAACAAGCGCAAAACCTGGTCAGATTGCAGCAAGCGATTGATGCCGGCATCAACCTGGCCATGCCCATCGATGTGCTCAAGGAGTACACCGACTCGCTGTACAAGCTGCCAGTGGCCATCGGTGGTTGGAGGCTCGCAGGCGTTGTCTGCCAAGCATCCCAGTGCATGGCACGGTACAGCGCCCAGCCACTTGCGACATGGCTTTCATATTCCCAGCTCAAGCCCGCGCAATGGCCTGAACCTGAACTCGGCAGTGATATTGACCAGATTGAGCAGCCAATTCCTGTTGCTCTCGCCCACACCACTCCACGAAAGCTGGAGCAGTTGCAGCTGCGCAGTCGCCTGAACTTTGAAATCGGCAACCTGGCCCAGGTGGCGCGACTGGTGGGGGTCAGTCTTGAAACCCCAAGCACATGGGAGAACGTCACTCCCGCAACTGGACCAGGCGCAGAAACAGTCCAAGTGCCTGTGCGCGCCAGTTTCACAGCAACTGGTCCAGCTTATTTACTTCGGGATTTCGCTCGGCGTCTTCCGCCGACCATCGGAATTACAGAAGTTAGTTTTTTCCTCAAAGACACAACCACTTTCGCACTGAAAGGTGAGGCATATGCGCGTCCTTAATCTTGTTTTTATTCTGCTTGCACTTCCTGGAAGTGCATATTCAGCCGATGCAATCCAAGTGAATCCTTCCTCTAGCAGCGATACCTTTGGCTTGCTTTTGGAAAAGCAAGTTCAACTCATCGACTCTGAACTCGATGCAAAGATTCGTGCCAACAACAATCAAGGTCGTTTGCCTAATAGTGCGCTTGGAAGCATGCCGCCGAATGCCACTCCACTCTTGGAAGCCAAGCAAGATTTTTCGGACCAGGAGCCAGTGTTAGAAGCTATTTGGGGCGTCGTTGGCGAAGAAGTCGCAGAACTCAATTACCAAGGCCGGCATATTCCAGTTTCCATGCAAGAGCCGTATATCTCAAAGATCGACGGGTGGAAGCTAGAAAGCATCACTCCATACAGCATTACCTTGCTGAAAATGGATGGAAAGCGTATCCAGCAACGCAAGTCAATTACCTTGGATTGGCGTAACCAATCGGTTGATGCAGCAGTTCGACCTGTAGCTCACACCATCGAAAATCAATAAGAGGCTTGAAATGCATAGTGCTACCAAAGACCTCGATGCACAGAACTCGCCAGCTGCACTGTTGGGAAGAATGCGGCGTTTTGGTCGAATTCAAAAACGTATCGAATTACCCACGCACCGCTCGGTAATCACAAAGACATTGGGCGTTCTAGGGAATGATTTGTCTGCTGTTGCAGTGCTCGACCTTGGAAACCGTGAAATTGTTATCCTGGTTAGTGACAGTTTTGCTGTCAAACCGTCGCATTTGACTTTGCGAGATAAAGCTACGCAATACGGCTTCAAGGTAGTTGAGGATCGACTAGCAGATACAGCTTTGATTGCTGAAATCAATTCAGCCATTTCAGCAGGCGCGCAAGTAACTGCGGATTCCAGCGATGTGAAACCCATCGTTGAAGAATTGCTCAGTATCGCCATCAAGAAAGACACCACAGACTTGCATATATGCTGCCGTGAAAACTCCGGCATGACGCTTTTCCGCGTGCATAGTCGTCTTTATCGACACCGCAATTTTGACGTTGAAACTTGCAAGCAAATCGCTTCGTATATGTTCACCCATATGGCGGAAGCTCGTACACGAAGCATTGGCACGTTTTCTCTGGAACAAAAGTCCATGAGTTGCACGATTCGGCACAGTGCGCATGGAAGGCAATTCAAGCTGCGCTATAAATTTATTCGTGTGGCTGATGGTTGGGATGTGATTGTTCGGATTCTTCCTATGGAAGTTGGAACAGACACTAAAACATTTACTGACTTGGGGTATGAGCAATCACAAGTCGATTCGCTTGAATTAGCCGTAAGTCGTTCGATTGGCTTGGTGATTATTACAGGGCCAACAGGCTCGGGTAAATCCACTACCCTCAAAACGATGATGGAGTTTGATCCCAAGCGTAAATTTAAGAAACGCTACTCTGTTGAAGACCCGGTTGAGTACAAGATTTTTGGGGTTTCTCAAATCTCGGTGCAGCGCAGCGATCACGAAGGCGATGACGAGAACAAAGAATTCCAAGGAATCTTGCGCGACATATTGCGTGGTGATCCCGACGACATCATGGTCGGTGAAACGCGTGATCCAGTGGTAGCCAAGATGGTGGCCGACTTTGTGCTGACAGGGCACAAGATGTACACCACATCACACACAGCTTCGGCCATGACTACGCCCATGCGACTCTTTCGCCTTGGGATTGACCGATCCATCCTGGGCGACCGACAGTTCTTTTCTGTCTTGATGTTTCAGCGCTTGCTACCCGTGCTTTGCGATAAATGCAAATTGCCGGCTGCCAATGTTTTGCCACAAAAGAAGCAGAACCTGCTGAAAGCCAAGTTTGGCTTGAATATTGATCACATTTGTTGCAGCAATGAAGATGGATGTGATCATTGCCACAACCTTGGGATTATTAAGTCGACGATTGTTGCAGAAATTGTGGTCCCTGACCGTGTCATTCGCCAGCATATTGCAGATGGGCATGACGACAAAGCTGAGCTTTACTGGCGTCAAAGCCGTAAAGCAGCATTTGATGAGCCTGATATGCAAGGGAAAACAGCATTTGAGCATGGCTTATACAAAGTCTCTCAAGGGCTGATTGACCCTAGAGATTTAGAGCTGGAATTTGAGCAACTTGAGACCTACGAAGTTGTCAACGCGGAGCCACAAGAATGACTTGGGGCCTGAAGTTCGCAAAGTTCAGATTCAAGGCCTTCGCTGCTAATCGCAAAGACTTCTACGAAGATTTTGCGATGGCTCTGCGCGATGGTGCTGCAACGATTGACCTTTTGAAAACCAGAGCACAGCGCGCAAGACGCCGCCGTACTGGTTTAGCACCTCTTTATGAGCATTGGCTTCATAAGATGCGACGCATGTCCTTCGGATATGCCTTGCAGCACACGGTGCCGGCGTTTGAGACCATGGTGCTTACAGCAGCTGAAGAGGATGGCCGTATTGACGAAGCCATGGACTACCTAGGCCGCAGCATTGAAATCAAAGGAAAAACACAGAGCATTTACTTTGTGTCTTTAGCATCCCCAATCATTTCCGCTGTGGTGCTACTAGGTTTTCTGATCTCCTATGCACTGGTGATCGCGCCGGAATACTTGCAAATCCTGCCGCTTGAAAAATGGCCTGCCCTCACCAAAAGCATTTACTTCCTGTCTAGCGTCTTGGTGAATAACGGAGTGTTTTTCATGGCTCTGTGTGCCGCATCATTTGCAGCCGTCATGTGGAGCCGTCCGAATTGGTATGGCCGCATAAGAAAACGTATTGAGCGTTTGCCTTTCAATCCGTGGTCGTCATATAGAGATAACGAAAGCAATAATTTTTTGATTGCCTTGTCGATTCTTCTGCAATCGAACAACCACGGTATCAAAGAAGCGCTGGAGATGATGCGGCGTTTTGCATCTCCCTGGCTGGCATGGCACATCACCGTCATGCTGCATCGCTTGAAATTAACACCTGACCGCCCCGCCCTTGCGCTGGACACTGGCCTGTTCAATCAAGCGACCATGGATCGCATTGAAGATTATGCAGACAGAACCGAATTCAACCAGGCAATCTATAAGTTGGCATTTGATAGTGGTGAGCGATTCATTAAGGAGGCACAAAGAAAGGCAATCATCGTCAGCCTGCTCGCAATGCTGCTAGTAGCGGCGGCAATTCTTCTCATCACCATGAGCAATATGCAATTCGCCCAAGTTACGGAGGCCTCCATGAAATCCTTGTAACTGCTTCAAACACTCACCACTAGTTTCAATAATCTCTCATTTTCTAGAATGGATAACTAAATGTCCCGTGAATCTCACAAAAAAAGCCTCTCCAAAATCAAAAAGCAACGTGGCTACGGCCTCATTGAATTGTCGATTGCTGCCGGCTTGGCGGCGATTGTTGTGCTGCTGGCTTGGGCTTACGTGCCAGGTATTTTGGCAAGCTACAACGCTTCCAAGGTCACCAACGAATTGCAATCGGCCATCCCGAAAATTCAAGCCAGTTACAACAACCGGACTTCCTATGCCGGTTTGACTACGGCTGAAGTGGCCAAGCGCCGTTGGTTTTCGGATGGCATGACCGAAATGACTGGCAATGTGCCTACCGGCAAGATTCTCACCAAATGGGGAGAAATCACATTTGGCCCTGCCTCTGGCAACAACCTGGCCGTGGGAACCATCAACAACGTGCCATCGCGTGAGTGCAACAACATCACGGACGCCCTCAGCAGCAACCTCTATGTCAGCGCCACAGTGAACTCCACGTCGATCAAGACGGCCACAACCGCTCTGGCTTCGGAGACGGCTGCAGACCAATGCAATTCGTCTGAAGCAAACACGATCACTTTCAACTTCCGCCGTTAATTCATGTCTGTGCCAGAAATCACTGATCTCCACATTTCTGTGGCTGCTGACGCACCCACGATTGTTTTTCCCGGACAGACAGTGGCTGAAGCGGTTCATGAAAGCACCGTGGGCCCTGTTCGAGCTGCTGTCAAAGAGCACCCGGACAAGAAGATGCTGCAGCTGCCTGATGGCAGCCGTTGGCGCAATCAACGCATGCGCGAGGATCGCTATGCATTGCGCCGAATGCCCGTTGCGTGCCCCAACCTTGATGAGCTGATGCTGCCCAGCTGGATCAAGCAATTGCTGCTCAGCAGCAAGCTCAAGACCCACGGGGGCCTGGTCGTGATCTTTGGCCAAACAGGCGCTGGCAAAACCACCACCTTGTCAGCCACGATTGCTGGGCGCTTGGCGTTGCACGGTGGTTACTGCTTGACCCTGGAAGATCCTCCCGAGCATCCATTGGAGGGCCGGCATGGCAAGTCTGGTTACTGCGAGCAGCTCGATGTCGATGAGCTGGGTGGCTACGAGAAAGCCATTCACACAGCACTGCGGTGTTTTCCAGCCAAGGATTCCAGCATGCTGGGCTACGGCGAGGTGCGTGAGAACCTCACGGCCGCAGAGCTTGTGCGCGTGGCCGTCGATGGCCACCTGGTGCTGGCCACCATGCACGCCAAAAGCATTCCTGAAGGCTTGCAGCGATTGGCAGCCATGGCCAAGGCAGCTGGTGAAGAGAACGCCAACGCGTTACTGGCTACGGCCATCCAGCTGGCCGTCCACCAGAAGTTTGATCCTGGTGGACGCCTGGAGGTCAACGCACTTCCACGCGATAACAAGGCAACAGCACACATCAAGGCTGGCGAATTCGCGGCACTCAGTGAAGAGGTGCAAAGGCAGCTCCTCAAAAACATGTCCTGATTGAAATGTCCATGGCACACACCACACTCTTCCCGCTTTCACCATGCAAGCAAGCACAGCGCGGCATGTTCTTGCCTTCTCTTGCCGTTGCGGTCATGTTGGCCATGCTCATCTTGGGCGGCTTTTTGTCGCTGTACGCTGAGCGCCAGGCCAGCTCCATGGCTGACAAACGGGCAGAGATGGTGGGTGCCAGGCTCTCAGCGCTTGATGACGCCGTCAAGACGTATGCAACCACGTTCTTCACGCAGATCCAAAGACACCAGCAGGTCCAGCGAAATGGGCATACCGTCCCCTCTTCGCGTGTACGTGCTCCAACCCCCGACGATCTTTACCGCATGGATCTGTTGCGCGAGGATCTGGCCAGTCCACTGGTCTACAACGGCCTGAGCATCGACTTCAGCATTCAGTTGAACGTGCCCACCAGTGGCTGCTTCATCCCCAACTGCAATGTCACCTCACTGGTTTCGTCTACGCAACCCATGGTCGAGTTGCACGACCAAAGCTTGGTGGATGTGCGCCGAGCATCGATCGCTGCCGCCGTTGCGAGCAGCGGCCGTGCCGGCGTCGCACTTCCTGAAGCGCCTGGCGTGTTCGTATCCAAGGATGGCGTGCAGGTCGCACCCAACCCCTCCTCCTCAGCCGGCCTGATTGCCATCACCAACGGCTACGACAGCCGCGGCTTCCTGGAATTTGACCGCCGCGACGGCAGCTTGCCCAGAACAGGCAGCATCAACATGCAAGACGACTCTGGCGTGCGTCACAGCATCCGAAATGCTGACGACGTAGCCACACAGACCGTATCAGCGTCAGGACGCCTCAAGACTGGAGAGTTTTTGGAGTTCGATGGCCCGAATGTCGTAGAAGGGGCTGCATGCCTCAAGGACGGCCTGGTGGCATCCGGTGCTGGTGGCTTGATACTCTCTTGTCAATCCGGTAGCTGGAAGAAGGCACAAGGTAGCTCTGGCGGCACCGGAATTCAAGGGTTTCTCGCGCCTTACAAAGGCATGTCTATCAGCTGCATGACAAGAGGCACAGCCATCACAAGAAGAGGTGTCAGTGCAACCGTAAATGACAGCGGACTTGTCATCAACCTTCTTAATCGATCAGGCTCGGTTGTAGGTACATGCGTCAATACCCACGTTTGTGGGAATGCAACTTTTACTGGCCTAGGAGTCTTCTATTACGCCAGTAGCACCAGCGATGATGGGGGCGGAACCACTGAGTACACATGCAGCGCACTGTTTCCGAACATCTGATCTTTACAAGCAAAATAAAGCGACAGTTTGTCGCTTTTTTTATGCTTCAGCTTCAAGTCGCAGGGAAATTCTGCGAGCAAGTGTCTGATAGGCAATCACCACAACTTTGTTACGGAGTTGACAGGAATTTCAAGCACGCCAGCTACTGCGCCACCGTAGTAGCCATATGCATTGTCAAAAACATAGTTTGCCGCACACGAGGTGTTCGTGCCGCACCAGTAAAAACCACCAGCTCCACATTTTGAGTTTGTCGTGCACTGGATGTTGCCGGAGAACTTGTCTCCATCAAGCTTGCCATAACCGAAGTAAGTGGATGAGTAGCCGTTGATTTTCAAGTAGTACTGACCTATGCCGCCAGAGCTACCTTGTGCCTTCTTCCAGCTACCGGATTGACAAGAAGCTACATATTTTCTGGCAGGCACTGGTACAAATAAATATTTGTATCACCAGGATTTCTATTCCACCAAAGCCCACTCAAAGTAGCGTGTTCAGTAAACCCATTTGGGCATGAGCAACTATTGGTTAACGGGTTAGGCCCTGCGCACCCAGCTGACGACCCTTCATAGCGCGTATATATTCCACCAAATCCTGTGTTTGAGTTCTTCTTCCAGCTACCGGATTGACAATTAGATGAGCGGGAATATTGCTGTACATCGAGAAACGCCTCCAGCACCTTCGCCACCATTATCAACGCCGAATTCAACGCTTATCCCATAGCCTAAAAATGAAATTTCACCGCATTGATATGTATTTTTGCAAGTATAACTTGTCCCCCAATATGTACGTGTCAAATACAAATCGCCATTCAAATCGACACGGGCTGAGTATGTGTTGGTGCCATTGCCATGTCCGGCATACGCGCTGCAAGATGTGGCCTTGCCTTTAAACGGGGTAAGAAAACCACGTAAGCCTGTACCGCCTGAACCTTGAGCATTTTTCCAGCTACCGGATTGACAATTTACTGCCTAAATTGGGCGTTGTTGCATAAATCCAGTTTGAGGCGAGTTACCCCCAACCCCGGCCGTGGCTATGCCACGGCTGCCGTCTGAGGACGGCCCAGTTCAGTAAATCGATTCAATATGGCCGCTCGGATATGCAGCTCGTTAACTTGGCGCTCAAAGGTACGGGACATCACCCGCTCGCCCAGACGTTTGATGCAGTTCATCTTGGTTTCCACCAAGCTTCGGCGGTGGTAGCCAATCCAGCGTTTCCAGATACTGCGGCCCAAACGCCTACACGCAGCAAGCGCTGCGTTGCGGTGCTCGAACACAGTACCTCTGCGCACTCGTGCATTTTTACGGGGAGGAATGATAGGGATTGCACCGTGCTTGATGACTGCTTCGTAGGCGGGCTGTGTATCGTAGGCACCATCACCGATAAGACTTTGAAGCGTTTCATCGGGCGGTAGTTGCTCCAGCAAGTCTGGTAGCACCGAGGCATCACTGACGTTATTACTCGTCACACAAATGGCCCGAATCTGCAAGGTATCCGCATCGATACCAATGTGCAGCTTGCGCCATTGACGGCGGTATTCAGCGCCGTGCTTTTTGCATTTCCACTCGCCTTCACCCAGGAACTTGATGCCTGTCGAATCAACCAGAAAGTGCAAGCCTGCTTGACTGCGGGTGTACGGAATTTGGACATTCAAACCTCGCTGCCGCCTGCACAGGGTGCTGAAGTCTGGAGCCGGCCAGGCAAGGCCACACAGTTGCAGCACAGACTCCACCAAGCCTGTAGTTTGTCTCAGCGCCAAGCCAAACAGGTTCTTGAGCGTCAAACAAAATTGAATCGCCGCATCCGAGAACTTCGGGCTGCGCCCGCGTTTGCCGCTTCCAGCGGCAAACCATGTCATGCGCTTATCCAGCCAAATTGACAAAGAGCCTCGAGCCTTGAGGGCAGCGTTGTACTGTTTCCAGTTGGTGGTGCGGTAGCGAGGTTTATTGGGGGAGCTCATGTCGCAAGCCTACGGCCTGCAGCACAGCGATTTATGCAACAACGCCCCTAAATTGTTGATTTAAATGATTGTTTTCCAAGCGTCGTTGATACTTTACTCAAAATAAAGTCTCAAAGTGGGTTTCTGCCAGAGGATCAATCATCGTTATTCTATCTTGCGGTACAGGCTCCAGGTACTGATCTGGCGCTGTCACGCTTTTCTCGTATTTCATCTCAAGGATAATTTTCCGCAATAATTTATCTTGCGCATATTCAACTGCTTTTTCATAGTTATCACATTCAATCTCAAATTGCTCGAAATCTAAAATTCGTATTACGAATTTTCCATTCCTAACGAAAATCTCAGCAGGGTATGGAACCAAGTTGTTGAGTATTGCTGCACGCCCCTTCTGCTTGGGTGCTTCAAGCTTTCTAACTAATTTCTGAGCTCGTAAATGCGTGTAGCGCTTTAGCATTGATAGTGATTTATGTCCGCTAATAGCAGCTATCTCCATCATGTCTAATGTGCCTTTTTCGAAAAGTAGCGATATGGCTTCATGCCGTAAATCGTGAAAGTGCAAATCTTCAATTTCTAGACGCTCCAGCATAAGTCTCCATGTGCTTTTTATGCCGCTACTTGTATACGTGAACACCTTTCCTGTTTGTTTTTGTCCAAGCCGTAGCAGCATGTCTCTTGCTCTAAGCGAAAGTGGAACATCCCGCCTAGTACCATTCTTTGTGTCTGGCAAGCACGCAACCCGTTGATTCAAATTGATATTTTCCCACTTCAGACTCAGAATTTCCCCTTGTCTCATGGCTGTCTCAAGTGCAAACACAATAATGCTTTGCAACTCTGAATTTCTGTGGTTGTGGCAATATCTAAGGATCAGCTTTAGTTCTCTTGAAGTAAGCCTTCTATCTCGACCTGGTGCAGCTTTAGGTTTTCTAACATTTTTAACTGGATTGCCTTCGCAATAACCCCATTCAATTCTTGCGACATCAAAGAAGTTTGACAAAAGACTCAGTTCCAGTCTGACTGTGGCTGCAGAAATTTTTTATTGGTTTTTATATTTGTACTTTCAAGTCTTTGATCTCGATATGTTGCAATATCTACACTTGTTATTTCATCAACGAATAAATCACCTAGAAAAGTGCTTATTAAATAATGCAACCGGAAGCGCTCTTGAGCATAGCCCTTCTTTAGAATTGAAACTTTTTCACGGTAAATTTTTAATGCGTCTTTTAGCTTTATCTTCGTCATAGCTTTAAGGAACCTCTGCATAACTCGATTTCAAGCGTGATAGTGCTTGAACGAGTGTGATGTTCCATTGCCCCTGGCACTCAAGATGCCCGCGTTTCGCGGGCATCTTGCTTTTTATGCACCCACACCAGGCTTGGATTGGCTGTTTTTCAGCAAACGGCCACGGGCCATCCACAAGTTCGCCAAGGCAAACAGGGTATGCAATTGCTGCGTGTTCTTTCTCAAGCCTCGGTAGCGAACTTTGACGTG
>NZ_VZOT01000009.1 GCF_008801935.1 Comamonas kerstersii | reverse complement strand
ATTCCCCAGCGATGAGGCACTGCTCAAGCTGTTTTACTTGGCACTGCACAACATCAGCCGCAAGTGGACGATGCCCATCCGAGATTGGAAGGCAGCTCTGAATCGGTTTACGATTGAGTTTGGAGACGGACTCTCCGCGAACTGACGTCCGAACCGTTTACACAAAAATTCGGACACCCTCCTGAAACCTGGAGTTGCTGGCTTCATTGGTTTTTATAGCTTGCAGTGCTGACTGCATAAGCACTGCAAGCCTGTTCGGTGCAGCACCGTAGTCAGAATGCTTGGGCGCAGTCGGCAGACAACGATTCAGGCTGTGCTTTGGTGGGGACGGGCTCCCTGGCCTTTGGGCCAAGAGCCTGTTGCCATCACTGGTGTGGCCCCGGCTCTACAATCCGAGCCCCTTTTTCTGTTTTCTCTGTGGTGCCTATGTCCAAGCCAACTCCTCCCGTATTCCACTCGTTTCTGGGCCTGAGCTTTGGCTGGTCTTATGCGCTGGCGGCTTTCACGCTGACCGTGACGGGTTGCCTGCCGCTGGCCTTGCTGGCCACCATGCATGTGCCGCTGGAAGAAGGCGCACGCGCCAGCGCTCTGATGACCAGCCTGCCACTGATGGCACTGGCAATTGCAGGGGTGACGGCCGTGGTCTATTTCACATGGCTGCGCCAGCGTGTGCAGTGGCAGCGCCACGCGCTGATGCTGATGTGGGCGCTGTCTGCACTGGGCATGGTGGGCTGGTGGAAGATCTGAGCAAGCTGGCGCTGCGCGTGTGGTGGCACTTGATGGCCCCCTGCGATGCATGGCGATTTTTTTGATAGTGCTTGCTCTTGTATTTCCTGTAGCAGGCTGCATCTAGCAAGCCTGTTGTGCAATTGCCAGACACCTGATGAGGTGTTGCTGGCCTGAAGAAAGTCATTGATGTCGCAGTTACATACCCCCTTGCAAATCGGTAGCGTGCAGCTGCCCAACCGAATTTTCATGGCTCCCTTGACCCGCATGCGCGCCTTTGAGCAGCGCAGCGTGGGTGACTTGCAGGTAGAGCATTACCGCCAGCGTGCCACGGCGGGCCTGATTTTGACGGAGGCCACTTCCGTATGCCCCATGGGCGTGGGCTATCCGAACACCCCCGGTATCTGGTCGGCCCAGCAGGTGGCTGGCTGGAAACGCGTAACCGATGCAGTCCATGCCGCAGGTGGCCATATTGCCGTGCAGCTGTGGCATGTGGGCCGTATTTCTGACCCTGAATTGCTTGATGGCCAGCTGCCAGTGGCCCCCAGTGCGATTGCCGCTGAAGGCGATGTGAGTGTGTTGCGTCCCAAGCGCCCCTATGCCGTGCCCCGCGCCCTGGAAACGGCGGAGATTGCAGGCATCGTGCAGGACTTTGTGCAAGCCGCCCGCAATGCGAAAGAGGCAGGTTTTGACTTTATTGAAGTGCATGCTGCCAACGGCTATCTGTTTGACCAGTTCCTGCACGAAGGCAGCAACCAGCGTACCGACCAGTACGGCGGCAGCATTGAAAATCGTGCGCGCTTCCTGCTGGAGACGGTGGATGCCTTGCTCAAGGAGTGGCCTGCCGAGCGCATTGGCGTGCACCTGAACCCCATGAGCAATACGCACAGCATGAGCGACAGCAACCCTGTGGCGCTGTTTACCTATGTGGCGGAGCAGCTGCAGGCGCGCAAGCTGGGCTTTATCTTCTCGCGTGAAGAGCTGAAAGACGGCGTGCTGCCCATTGGCCAGCACATGCGCCAGGTGTTCAAGGGCGTGTTCATTGCCAATGACAGCTTCACTGCTGAACAGGCACAGGCCGTGGTCGCCAGCGGCGCGGCGGATGCCGTGGCCTTTGGCCGTGCCTTTATCGCCAACCCTGATCTGCCAGAGCGCATTGCCAAGGGTGCGGCGTGGAACGAACTCAATGCTTCGACCATCTATAGCCCGGATGCTACGGGCTATAACGACTACCCCACGCTGGAGCAGCTGCAGGCGAAGTAATTGCGCTTTTAATAGCAGCCAGCGCTTGCTGCATAAGCCTTAGCGCCATTTTTAAGGGTTGTGCTTGGCACAACCCTTTTTCATGCGCACCTGCTACGCAGCGCAGGCAGGTGCAGGCATCAATACACAAACTCCAGCGTCTTGCTGGTGCTGTCTACCGTCACGGTCTTGGTCTGGGTGCTGCCATCTGGTGCTGTGGCGCTCACGGTGTAATTGCCTGCAGGCAGCTTCAGCAGGCATATGGGGCCACCGGCATTGAACTGCTCGGTGGCGTTCTGCGCATTGGTGACGCTCACATTCACATTGGCCAGATACGCGCCCCCCTTGGCCACAAACAGCAAGGACAGAGGAAACTGACTTTGAGCCTGCGTCATGGCGCTGGACTGGGTCTCTCCAATACCGCCACAGCTGTATGACAGCGCACCTTGGGTGACGAAAGCGGGAATGGCACCGGTATTGCCTTGTGCGAAGGCATGTGGAGCCAGCGAAGCACAGGCCAGCAGGGCGAGCAGCTTGGCATTCAATTGCAGCATGGAGAACTCCTTTCAACAGCTTGGGATGAGGAGTCTTGTACTGTGTGCGCAGCGCTTGTCTCCATATGCCAGTGCGCATGCGCAAGCCATGTAAGAAAAAACGTCAGGCGTTGGTGCACGGGCGTTTTTGTGAAGAGGCGTGAAGGGCGCTCAGGCCACGCGCACTTCGGGTTCGCCAGCTTCCATACGGCCAATCACGCAGGCATCGGCAAAGCCGTGCTGCTGGAAGGTACGCAGCACTTCGTCCACAGTGTCTGGCGTGCAGGACACCAGCAGGCCGCCGGAGGTTTGTGGGTCGGTCAGCAAGGCGCGCTGGGCATCGGTGATGTTTTCGGGCAGGCGGATGGCTTCGCCGTAGGACGTCCAGTTACGGCCAGAAGCACCGGTGAAGATGCCTTGCTCGGCCAGCTCCATCACGCCGGGCAGGATGGGCAGGGCATTCAGGTCAATGTGGGCTGTCAGCTTGGCGCCGCGTGCCAGTTCCAGACTGTGGCCCAGCAGGCCAAAGCCGGTCACGTCCGTCAAGGCATGCACGCCGTCGAGTTTGGACAGGTCTGCACCGGGGCGGTTGAGCTTGGTGGTTGCACCCACCATGGCAGCGTAGCCCGCTTCGTCCAGCAGGTTCTTCTTCAGTGCTGCGGAGTAGATACCCACGCCCAGTGGCTTGCCCAGCACCAGCACGTCGCCTGCCTTGGCGTCGGCATTGCGCTTGAGCTGCTTGGGGTTGACGATGCCAATGCCCACCAGACCGTAGATAGGCTCTACGGAGTCGATGGAGTGGCCGCCGGCCAGCGGAATGCCAGCTTCCTGGCAGATGGATGCGCCGCCATCCAGAATTTCTGCAATGGTTTCGTGGGGCAGCACATTGATAGGCATGCCCACAATGGCCAGCGCCATCAGCGGTGTGCCGCCCATGGCGTAGATGTCCGACAGGGCGTTGGTGGCAGCAATGCGGCCAAAGTCACGTGGGTTGTCCACGATGGGCATGAAAAAGTCGGTCGTGGCGACAATGGCCTGCTCATCGTTGATGCGGTACACGGCAGCATCGTCTGCCGTTTCCGTGCCTACCAGCAGGTCGGCAAAGAACTGCTTGGGCAGGGTGCTCTGGCCAATCAGCTTGGCCAGAACGCCGGGGGCAATCTTGCAGCCGCAACCACCGCCGTGGGACAGGGAAGTCAGGCGGGGCGTCAAATTGGCAGCAGGCGTGGAGTTGGGAGCTTGTGTCATGTTGGTTCAATGGCTGCACGCAGCACAGTTAAGTGGCTCACAGAAAAAGAAGATATGCCCTGTGTGGCATTCAGCGCACATTGTGCGCCAGTTCTGCACGTGACCGTGGTGTGCGGGCTTGCGGCGTGTGCGAGGACGTGCATCGCAAGCCCCACAGTCTGTGCTGCTGTGACTGCAATCGGTATCTGATTGCTGCATGATGTGCGGCTTTGTGATTGCTGCCTGTGCGCCGTGACTGAACCACACGAACTGAACCACCCATTGACCCCTGCCATGCGCGATGTGCTGCGCCGCATGGCGCGTGCCAACCGTCCCCATCTGCATACGCTCACGCCCGAGCAGGCGCGTGCGGCCTACGAGGCAGGCGCCGGGGTGCTGGAAATTGCCAGCAAAGCATTGCCCCGCGTGGAAGACATTGCGATTCCTGCACGCGATGGCACGCAGCTGCATGCGCGCCTGTATGCACCAAGTACCGCGCAGCCACTGCCTGTGCTGCTGTATCTGCATGGCGGTGGCTTCACCATTGGCAGCGTGGCCACGCACGACACCCTGTGCCGTGAGCTGGCGTTTCAGGCAGGTTGCGCCGTGGTGTCGCTGGACTACCGGCTTGCGCCGGAGCACAAGTTCCCCACCGCCATCAACGACGCCTGGGATGCGCTGCAGTGGCTGCACCAGCAAGGCCAGACGCTGGGGCTGGACAGCAGCTGCATGGCCGTGGGCGGCGACAGCGCCGGTGGCACGCTGGCAGCTGCCTGTGCGCTGCTGGCACGCGATGCCGGGCTGCCCTTGCAGCTGCAGCTGCTGATCTACCCCGGCACCTGCGCGCACCAGGACACGGACTCGCACCTACGCTACGCCACCGGCCTGGTGCTGGAGCGCGAAGGCATTCACTGGTTCTTCAACCACTATGTGCGTGATGCGGCGGACCGCGAGGACTGGCGCTTTGCCCCGCTGCTCGCTCCCGATGTGGAAGGTGTGGCCCCGGCCTTTTTCTGCCTGGCTGAACTCGATCCGCTGGTGGATGAAGGCGTGCAGTACGCGGACATGCTGCGCATGGCCGGTGTGCCCGTGGAGCTGGAAATCTACAAGGGCGTGACGCACGAATTCGTCAAAATGGGCCGTGCCATTGCCGAAGCCCGCCAGGCCCATGCAGACATGGCCGCCGCGCTGCGTGCAGCGCTTGGAACCACTGTAAACCTCTGACACATTCAAAGAAAGAAGCAAAGCACCCATGCAACCACAGGATTTCCGCTGCCACCACCGCCTGAGCGTGCGCTGGGCAGAAGTCGATGCCCAGAAGATTGTGTTCAACGCCCACTATCTGATGTATGCCGATGTGGCCATCACCGAATACTGGAAGCAGATGGCCATGCCCTATGCGCAAAGCTGGGCCAGCCTGGGCGGCGAGCTGTTCGTGAAAAAGGCGTCGGTGACCTACCACGCCTCTGCCCAGATGGGGGATATGCTGGACGTTGGCATTCGCTGCGTGAAGCAGGGCAATACCTCGCTGCAGTTTGAGGCAGGTATCTTCCGCGGCCAGCAGCTGCTCAACACCGTAGAGCTGGTCTATGTGTTCGCCAATGAAGAGCGCGAGCCCCAGCCCGTGCCGCAGCAGTTGCGCGACATGCTCACCGCCTATGAGGCGGGGGAGGACATGGTCGAGCTGCGCTCAGGTAACTGGAACGATCTGGGGCGTCTGGCCGAGCGCCTGCGCATGGAAGTCTTCGTCAAAGAGCAGGGCGTGCCGCGCGAGATCGAGATTGACGAGTTTGATCCCATCTGCCGCCATGTGGTGGCCGTGAACCGTCTGGGGCATCCCGTGGCCACAGGCCGTCTGGTCAGCGATGCGCCCGGCGTAGGCCGCATCGGCCGCATGGCCGTAGCGCGCGAAATGCGTGGTGGCGCGCTGGGTCGCCAGGTGCTGGACACCCTGATCCAGGCCGCCCGTGACCGTGGCGACAAGGAAGTCGTACTCCACGCCCAGCTGCATGCCCAGCGCTTTTACGCCCGCGCAGGTTTTGTGGCGGAAGGCGAGGTCTACGACGAGGCGGGCATTGACCATATCACCATGCGCAAAGTGCTATGAGCTGCAGGCAGCCGCACACAGATTGCTCTGAAACTGAAAGCGCCTAGCGCCCAAAAAACAAAGGGTTGAGATAGATATCTATCTCAACCCTTTTGTTTATCTGCGCTGACAGCTATTAATTTTTAAAAGCTTGCACACTGTCTGCCAGGTGGACCGTCTGCCTTTGCAGGCTGGCGGCAAAGGCGCTGGACTGCTCTGCCAGCGCAGCGTTCTGCGACATGGTGCTTTCCAGCTGGTGGATGGCCTGGGTAATGTCAGACATGGCCTCCGTCTGCGAGTGGGTGGCGCTGGCAATATCCTGCATGCGGCTGGTAATGTCATGTGCCATGCGAGAAAGGGTGCCGATGGCGTTCAGCGCGTCTTTGCTCTGCGCACTGCCGACACCGACGGTCTGCACGGATGTCTGAATCAGCTCACGAATCTGCTTGGCAGAGTCTGCGGAGCGCAGCGCCAGGTGACGCACTTCTTCTGCCACCACGGCAAAGCCACGGCCATGTTCACCGGCACGGGCAGCTTCCACCGCCGCGTTCAGTGCGAGCAGATTGGTCTGGAAGGCCAGGCCGTCCACGACGGTGGCAATGTCTGCAATCTGCTCGGACTGCTGGTTGATGGCACTCATGCTCTGTGCGAGCTGTTCCACAAGTGTATGGCTTTGCTGGGCCGCATGCGCAGCGTCGTGCGTCACGCGATCGGCATCTTGCGCCAGGCTGCGGGCCTGCTCCACGATGCTGAGCACACGGGCGGCAGCGTTGGCGGTTTCTTCCAGCGCGCTGCAGGCAGTTTCCGTGCGTACCGACAAATCGCTGCTGCCGCTCTGGATGGACTGGGTGGTGGCATGCAGCTGGGCCACGCTGTCGGTGACGGTGCGCACAATGCTGTCCAGCTTCATAATCAATTGCTTCAGATCAAGGGCCAGCGGGGTTTGCACATTTTCGCTGGAAATATGCAGATTAAATCGGTCGCCATCATGAATGGTATTCACCAGGGCCTGTAATTCAATGCCTTGTTTGAAAGAACTGGATATTCTCAGGAGAATAAATATCTCTACCGCTGTTTGCAGTACCACGAAAATGGCATGCAGCAGAATTTTCTGAAAATCAGCTGCGCTGGTGCAGTAAATGTCATAGCCCCAGGCCTGCAAGCGGTCAAACAGAATATGGTGTATGGCAAAAAAAAGCTGCACATGCCACCACCACGCGCCACTCGCGGTAGACCATGACCAGGGCCAGGGTCACGAACACTCCGAAGTGAAATTCCAGGGTGCCCAGCGATACCTGGATCTGCAGTGCCACGGCGGCGCACAGAATCAAGGGCAGGGCATAGCGTGTGACTGCCGTGCCAGCACAGCAGGCATACAGACCAGCCGCCACAGCGATCAGCAAAGGTGCTGCCCAGGTGGCGATATCCATGTTGGAGTAGTGCCAGCCAATCGGGAAAGCCAGAATGGAGGCGATGGCGACGAGGGCGAGCATCAGGCGGTCAGCCTGCAGGCTGACGTGGTCCATGGCACTCTGTACGCTCAGTGTGTTGCCGGCGTGGCTGTGCGCGCTCGTAATAGATGAAGAAAAAGCAGACGCGCTCATGCGAAAAATCCAATATGCAATCGGAGCTAAATGGTGAAATGTGCGATGAGAGAGCGCAGAGCCTTGAAATCCAACGAAAAACACAGACTGGAATAATAGAAGATATTATTAAAGGTTTGCCGAATAATTGCTTGATTCTATCAAGATGCTGAAAGGATGAATGTGCAACCCCAATAAAGGCGACGATATTTCATGGTCGCATTGTGAACCTTTGTTAATCCTGCAGATTTTCTTTATTTGTATTATGAGAACCTAAACTTGGCCGAAAAAATGCAGGTTGACAGTACAGACAGGGTGCGCGGCAACCGGGCTAGGCATGCAGTGCAGCCAGCTGCATGCGCTGGCTGGCCATCGTCAGCATGCGCTGCGCCAGCCCATCGTCTACAGCCTGGTGCTGGTTCAGATAGTGCTGCAGCAGTGCCTGCAGTTCCTGGGCCTCCGCAATCTGCGCCGGGCTGGGGCTAGCCAGCGTCATGCCATGCGGCGTGCAGGCGCACAGCAGACCTTCCTGGGACAGTTGCTGCATGGCCTCACGTACGGGGGCCCGCTGAACGCCATAGCGCGCGGCCAGCATGCCATCGTTGATGGTTTCACCCGGTGACCATTGCCCCTGTAACACTTCCTGGCGCAGACGATCGGCAATGGCAGCGCTCAATGCCTGAGGCTGCGGGGTAAAACTGACGGACATGAGACGGTCATGCAGTGCAACGGCACTGCGGCAATGAAAAGCGGCCATTGTCCGCCAGCCTCTGCGCAGCGATGGGGGCTGGCTCCAATGGTATGGCCCGGCGTGTAGTTTCTGCGGGCGCGACTGGACAATCAGGCGCGCATGCGCCCCCAGTTCATGATGGCTGTGCCGCCAATGGCCATGGCACCGCCCACCACCATGGGCAGGTCTATGGCTTCACCCAGCAGCCAGGCAGAGATCAGCACACCAAACAGCGGCACCAGGGTGATATAGCCGGAAGCAGCGCCGGCGCCCAGTGCCTTGACGCCATCAAAGTACCAGGCATAAGCCAGTGCTGTGGCACCAAAGGCCAGAAACAGCAGCGCCATCCAGGCCGTGCGGCCACTGTGGATGGCAGCATCGAACGCAGCAGGGCCTTCGATGCACAGGCTGGCGATAAGCAGCAGCAAGGCACCAATAGAACTGGTGACGGTGGTGGTAGAGAGCGCATCTACGCCCGTGAGCATCCAGCGGCCAATCAGGGTGTAGAGCACCCAGCAGACCACGCAGCCCAGAATCAGGAGTTCGCCTACCCCCATGCCGCCTTGCAGCAGCGCCAGTGGCTGACCGTGCGAGAGAACCGCCACAGCACCGATAAAGGCCAGCAGCATGCCCAGGCCGATGATGGTGTTCAGCCTTTCCTTGAACAGCCATGCGGCAATGAGCAGCGTCATGACCGGGTTGAGCGTAATCACCAGCGCGGCCTTGCCCGCAGGCAGATGCTGCAGGCCAGACAGGAAAAACGCCGCGTAGCCAAACACACCGGTGGCGCCAGCGGCAGTCATGCCCAGCCAGCGCTGCACACTCCAGCTTTTGAGCTGCTGCATGCCACCTGCCCAGTACAGCCAGGGAATCAACGCCATGGCGGCCAGTGCAAAGCGCAGGCAGGCACCTGCCAGCGGCGGCATGGATTGGGCAATGATGCGGCCAGCAGGCCAGGATGCGCCCCACAGAACGGCCATGCCAACGAGCCGCAGGTGGGCATGAATTTGTGAATTGGTATGCATGGGGCATGACTATGCCTCAGGCGTATGGCACTGCAGCTCATGTGTGTGCATGAAACCCGAAAAGCGTGCCGTGCTGATGCATGGATAGGCCCAGGCTTTGCTCAGAGAGGCTGGCTGATGCGGCAGGCCAGACGGTTCGCCGCTAGCATGCGTGCCTGATTAAAGGTGTGAGATGTTGGAAAACAAACAGGAGCGCGTGCAGCGCAGGGCCTTGTATGCGCTGTTCGTATTGCTGGGCATGGTGACGTCCAGCTGGGTGTCGCGCACGCCTGCATTGCGCGATGGACTGCAGGCCAGCACGGAGCAGATGGGCCTGATTCTGTTCGGCTTTGCCACGGGTTCCATGCTGGGCATTCTTTCGGCCAACTTGCTGGTGGAGCGTCTGCATGCCCGCCGTGCGGCGGGTGCTGGCATGGGCGTGAATCTGCTGGGCGTGGCATTGCTGGCTGTGGGGGCAGGGATGGCCAGCATCCCCGTGGTCGTGGCGGGCTTCATGCTGTTTGGCGTGGGCATGGGCTGGGCCGACATTGCGGTGAATGTGGAAGCCGGGGCGCTGGAGCGGCAGCAGCAACGCACGCTGATGACGACGCTGCATGGCAGTTTTAGCCTGGGCTGCGTGCTGGGTGCCTTGCTGGGCACAGGCATGGCCTGGTTGCATGTGCCCGTGCTGTGGCATCTGCTGGGGCTGGCGGTGATGGCTGCGGTGCTGACTGTGCCCCTGTTGCGTCACGTGGATAACCTGAGCGCCCAGGCTCAGACGACATCTGGCACGCAAGAGGCAAAACCGGGTTTTGTGCTCATGGCGTTCAAAGACCCGCGCGTGCTGCTGATCGGGCTGTTTGCGCTGGGGCTGGCTCTGGCTGAAGGTGCGGCCCATGACTGGCTGCCGCTGCTCATGGTGGATGGCTACCAGTTCAGCAGCGCGCAGGGCACCTTGATCTATTTGCTGTTCACGATCGGCGTGACTTTGGCGCGCCTGAGTGGGCAGTGGCTGCTGCAGCGCTTGACCCGCCTGCAGCTGATGCGTGCCAGTGCTGTGCTCGGCGGCGTGGGGCTGCTGATGGTGATCTGCGCACAGAGTGCCCTCTGGGGCGGCGTGGCCGTGGTGCTGTGGGGGCTGGGCTCGGCCCTGGGTTTTCCGCTGGCGCTGTCTGCTGCGGCAGAAGGCGAGGGCAACAGCGCACAGCGTGTGGGTGCAGTCGCCGTGCTGGGCTATGTGGCCATTCTGGTGGGGCCGCCAGCGCTGGGTTTTATTGGCGAAATCTGGGGGCTGCGTCTGGCCATGGTGCCGGTGCTGTTTGCCTGCTGCGCAGCACTGGTGCTGACGTTCTGGTTCCGCCCGCAGCCGGTGCGCGTGCGGGAAGTCATCACCGGTCCGCAGCGCTAAAAGATGCCCTGCTGCAGGCCGCTGGCCAGCGCTTGACCCAGTTCGCTACAGCGGTCCAGATCCTGCTGCGGAATGTGCTTGGGGGCTGCAATGGCCTCCGGGCTTTGTGCATGGGTGCAGACGATCAGGGGTTCTGACACTGCCTTGAGCCGCCAGCCTGTGGCAATGCGCGCGATCTGGCGGGCGGCATTGCTGCCGTCACTGCCTGCACAGATCAGGCTGGCATAGGGGCGGCCCTGAATGCGCTCCAGTGCCGGGTAATAGCAGCGGTCAAAAAAATCCTTCATCAGCCCGCTGATGGCGGCCAGATATTCGGGCGTAACAAAGACATAACCATCGGCGTCGAGCACGTCCTGTGGCTGTGCCTGGCTGGCGTGCAGCAGCCGTGTCTGTATCTGTGGCTCCAGCTGTGCACCAGCCAGTACGGCCTGTGCCATTTGCGCTGCACCGCCTGTGCTGGAGTGGTAGACGATCAGCAGGGTCTGGTGGATAGCGGAAGTGGTCATAGACACGGGGTTGCTCCTAAAAGAAAAGCTGCCAGCGCTTTCCAATGCTTGATTTCAAATACTTTTATATCTGAAATCATTGATTGGCGAGCGCTGGCAGCTTCTGTTTTGAAAGCGTGGTGCTTACAGCTCTTCCACGCGGCGTGCTGGGTAGCTGTCCCAGCTCTGGCAGCCGGGGCAATGCCAGAAGTGCTGGCGGGCTTCAAAGCCGCAGGCGGCACAGCGGTAGCGGCTCAGCGGCTTGCTGGCGTGCTCCAGCGCCTTCTGCACGGCGGGGTGATGCTCTTCATGCGCGAGCTGCTCACCTGCCAGCCACTTGGTGGTGGCAACAAGCGATGGCTCCTTGGTCAGGTGCTGCACATACCAGTCGCGGCTCTCGCCCTGGCCTTCGACAGGCGAGGTGCCCAGGGCCACCAGGGCATCGAGCAAATCCAGCGAAGGCATTTGCTCGTAGCGGCTGCGCAGCAGCTGGGCGGCTGCGGCCTGTTGCTCGGTCGCAGTAGCCACTTCCAGCAGCAGGGGCGCTGCCAGTGGCAGGCCTTGCGGGGCGGTATTGGCCAGGTCCTGCAATGTCTTCCACGCCTGTTGCGACTGGTTCAGGCGGTGCTGAATGCGTGCCAGTTCAATGCGTGGGCGTGGGCTTTGTGGCGCTGTACGCACGGCTTCTTGCAGCAGCTGGTGTGCGGCGTCCAGCTGTGCGTGGCTGGCTTGTTCGGCAGCCTGTTCGCACAGGTAATGCGCCAGGCGCCCGCTGAAGTCGCCCTGATGGGCTTGCTGCATGCGGCGCACGATGTCTGCAGCCTGTGCCCAGTCGCGAGAGCGCTCGTAAATCGCCAGCAGTGCCAGGCGGGCTTCAGCTTCATAGGCCGAGCCTTCTAGGCGGCGCAGGGCTTCTTCGGCGCGGTCCAGCAGACCGGCTTTCAGAAAGTCCTGTGCCAGGCCATGCTGGGCACGTTCGCGGTCTTCCTTGGACAGGTCGGCGCGCGAGAGCAGATGCTCGTGCACGCGCACGGCGCGGTGATATTCGCCACGGCGGCGGAACAGATTGCCCAGTGCAAAGTGCAGGTCTGCAGTTTCCGGGTCGTTCTGGATGGCTTCGATAAAGGCATCAATGGCTTTGTCCTGCTGTTCGTTGAGCAGAAAGTTCAAGCCCTTGAAGTAAGCCTTGGGTGCCTGACGGTTGTCCTGGCGCACTTGGCGCAAGTCCATGCGGGAGGCCAGCCAGCCCAGCCCAAAGGCAAGGGGCAGGCCCAGGAGAATCCAGCTGAGATCAAAGTCCATGGATGGTGGGAGGAATAGGGTCTGGAGATGCGGAGTCTGCCGCCTGGTTGTCGGCCGCAGCTTCTGTCTTGCTGAGCTTGGCCGCTGTGCTGCGCTGCTTCCACCAGCGGGGCACCATCACCAGCATGCCTGCAATCAGCCCGGCCACGAAAGCGGCCAGCACGACGAGCACGAGCGGGGCCAGCCAGTACGTGCCAAAGAAAAAGTGCACGGTGACGGTTTGCTGATTGTTCAGCGCAAAGGCAAACAGGGTGAAAAAAATGGCTGCCTTGAGCAGCCACAGCAGGTATTTCATGCGAGCCCTTCCTTAGTGCCTGAATTTTAGGGGCATAGGAGGGGCAGTGGGCAAGCTTGTAAGACCTGCACGGTCTTTTTAGCTGCCGGTCGCAGCAGAGGGGGTAGGTTGAAAATCGACGGCTTCACGCAAAGCCTTGCCAGGCTTGAAATGTGGCACGCGCTTTTCGGGAATGTGTACGGATTCGCCGCTGCGAGGGTTGCGACCGATGCGAGCGGGGCGGCGGGAGACAGAGAAACTGCCAAAACCGCGGATTTCGATGCGCTGGCCTTGAACAAGGGCGGCACAGATCGCGTCTTGAATGGTTTTTACAGCATGTTCTGCGTCACGCTGGGTGAGCTGGTCGAAGCGTGCTGCCAGCTCTTCAACTAAATCAGATCGTGTCATGGCTCAATCATCCCAAGCAAAACCTGGAAAAAAATAGCGGACGCCCTAAAGCGTCCGCCGTATAGCTTAGCAACTGCTCAGAGAGCAGTTGGCAACAAGCTGATTACTTGTCGGCGTCCAGCTTGGCGCGCAGCAGAGCACCCAGGCTAGTTGTACCGGCATTTTCCTTGGAAGCTTGCGCAGACAGGGAAGCCATGGCTTCTTGCTGTTCCACGTGGTCCTTCTGCTTGATGGACAGCTGGATGTTGCGGGACTTGCGGTCCACGTTGGTCACCACAGCAGTCACTTCGTCGCCTTCCTTCAGCACGTTGCGTGCGTCTTCCACGCGCTCAACGGAGATTTCGGAAACGCGCAGGTAGCCAACGATGTCGTCACCCAGGTCGATTTCAGCGCCCTTGGCGTCCACAGTCTTGACCTTACCGGTCACGATGGAGCCCTTGTCGTTCACTGTCACGAATGTGGTGAAAGGATCGCTGTCCAGCTGCTTGATGCCCAGGGAGATGCGCTCGCGCTCGACGTCAACGCCCAGAACGATGGCTTCCACTTCCTGGCCCTTCTTGTAGTTACGAACGGCGGCTTCGCCAGTTTCGTTCCAGGACAGGTCAGACAGGTGCACCAGGCCATCGATGCCGGAAGGCAGGCCCACGAACACGCCGAAGTCAGTGATGGACTTGATGGGGCCCTTCACCTTGTCGCCGCGCTTGGTGTTCTGAGCGAATTCTTGCCAGGGGTTAGCCTTGCACTGCTTCATGCCCAGGGAGATACGACGCTTGTCTTCGTCGATTTCCAGAACCATCACTTCGACTTCGTCGCCCAGGGCAACCAGCTTGGAAGGAGCAACGTTCTTGTTGGTCCAGTCCATTTCGGAAACGTGCACCAGGCCTTCGATGCCGGGTTCCAGTTCCACGAATGCGCCGTAGTCGGCAATGTTGGTCACCTTGCCGAACAGACGTGTGCCCGAAGGATAACGGCGGGAAACGCCCATCCATGGGTCGTCGCCCATTTGCTTCAGACCCAGAGACACGCGGTTCTTGTCGGTGTCGAACTTCAGGATCTTGGCAGTGATTTCCTGGCCAGCTGTCACCACTTCGGATGGGTGACGTACGCGACGCCATGCCATGTCGGTGATGTGCAGCAGACCGTCGATGCCGCCCAGGTCAACGAACGCACCGTATTCGGTGATGTTCTTCACCACGCCCTGAACGATAGCGCCTTCCTTCAGGGTTTCCATCAGCTTGGCGCGCTCTTCGCCCATGGAGGCTTCCACCACAGCGCGACGGCTCAGCACAACGTTGTTGCGCTTGCGGTCCAGCTTGATGACCTTGAATTCCATGGTCTTGTTTTCGTAAGGAGTCAGATCCTTAACGGGACGTGTGTCGATCAGCGAACCGGGCAGGAATGCACGGATGCCGTTGACCAGAACAGTCAGGCCGCCCTTGACCTTGCCAGAAGTGGTGCCGGTCACGAATTCGCCGGATTCCAGAGCTTGCTCCAGCGACAGCCAGGAAGCCAGACGCTTAGCGGTGTCACGGGACAGGATGGTGTCGCCGTAGCCGTTTTCGATCGAGCCGATGGCCACGGACACGAAGTCACCAACTTGAACTTCGATTTCGCCCTGGTCGTTCTTGAACTCGTCGATTGGCACATAGGCTTCAGACTTCAAGCCAGCGTTCACCACCACGAAGTTGTGCTCAACGCGCACGACTTCAGCAGTGATAACTTCGCCGGGACGCATTTCAGTGCGTTGCAACGATTCTTCAAAAAGGGCGGCAAAAGATTCAGACATGTAGTTCCTTGACCGAATGCAGGTTTCCGGCGGCACCATTGCCACACGTTTTTATGACTGCAATCGGAGGGTGCAGGAAATTCCTGCGGGTTAAAGGTTGAGAACCGTTCTGGCCAGTGCGCGTGTAGCGCGGATGTGGCTGACGGGCCTGGGGTGTCAGCCCTGTGCTGGCGCAAAAGGCTGGCGTGCTTGCCACCAGTCCAGTACCTGCTGCACGGCTTGTTCAATCGTGCTTTCGGAGTTGTCCCAGTGCAAAGCGTCTTCAGCAGGCTTCAAGGGCGATGCGGCGCGATTCATGTCGCGTGCGTCGCGCGCCTCAAGGTCGGCATAAAGGTCTGACATATTAGCAGAAAGTCCTTTGGAAATCAATTGCTTGTAACGGCGCTCAGCGCGGCACTGCACGCTGGCCGTCAAATAGACCTTCAAAGGGGCGTCAGGGAAGATGGTGGTGCCCATGTCGCGGCCGTCGGCCACCAGGCCGGGCAGCTTGCGAAAGTCGCGCTGCACCTGCAGCAGCGCCTCACGCACGGCGGGCAAAGCCGAGACCTTGGAGGCATTCATGCCTGCTGCTTCGGTGCGGATGGCCAGCGACACGTCTTCGCCGTCCAGCAGCACACGCTGGTCGGATGTGAAGCAAATGGCCTTGCTGAGAATAAGGTTGGCAATGGCCTGGGCGTTGTCTTCGGTCAGGGCCATGCCTGCGCGCGAAGCCGCCAGGCCGGTGATCCGGTAGAGCGCTCCAGAGTCGAGCAGGTGAAAGCCGAGTCGCTCGGCCACCAGAGAAGCGACCGTGCCTTTGCCCGAGGCGGTGGGGCCATCAATACAGATCACGGGAGCGGGTTGGGAAGCTTGGGTCACGCTGAAAAATGCTTCGAAATAATCGGGGAAGGTCTTGCCCACGCACTTGGGGTCTTCAATGCGCACGGGCAGACCCGCCGGGTTGAACGCGGCCAGTGAAAAGCACATGGCCACGCGGTGGTCGTCATAGGTGTGAATGCTGGCAGCTTTCCAGTCAGACGGCTGGGCGGGCGGCGTAATGCGGATGAAGTCTGGGCCTTCTTCCACCGTGGCACCCAGCTTGCGCAGTTCGCAGGCCATGGCAGCGATGCGGTCGGTTTCCTTGACGCGCCAGCTAGCAATATTGCGCAGCGTGGTGCTGCCTGTGGCATACAGCGCCATGGTGGCCAGGGTCATGGCAGCGTCTGGAATATGGTTGCAGTCCAGATCAATGGCCTTCAGGGGCCAGCTGCCGCGTGAAATATGCAGCCAGTTGGGGCCGCTTTCCACCACGGCGCCCATGGCCTGGGCGGCCTCCACAAAGCGGATATCGCCCTGGATAGAGTCTTTGCCTACGCCCAGCACTTTAATGCCATTTTTGCCTCTAGCGCCCGTGGATATTGCACCAAGCGCTATGAAGTAGCTAGCGGATGAGGCATCTGCCTCTACGTATACCTCGCCGGGCGACTGGTAGCGGCTGCCTGCGGGGATGGTGAAGCGCTGCCAGTTGTCGTTGGCCACCACAATGCCAAAGCGCGCCAGCAGCTCCAGCGTGATGTGGATGTAGGGCTTGGAGATCAGCTCGCCCACGACTTCGATGTGCACGGCTTGCTGCTGGGCAATCAGCGGCAGGGCCATGAGCAGCGCGGTCAGAAACTGGCTGGAGACATCGCCACGCACACGAATGGGCTGGCTGCGGTCCAGTTGTGACAAGTCTGCGGGTGCAATGCGCAGCGGGGGATAGCCCTCGTTGCCCAGGTAATCAATCTGGCAGCCCAGCTGGCGCAGGGCATCGACCAGGTCGCCAATGGGACGCTCGTGCATGCGCGGCACACCGCTCATCTCAAAATTGCCGCCCAGCAGCGATAGCGCCGCCGTCAAGGGGCGCATGGCTGTGCCAGCGTTGCCGAGGAAGAGTTGGTGCAGATCAGCGCTGGGGAGCTTGCCACCCAGGCCGGTGATGCGCAGCGGCTGACCGGGCACAACGGCGGCAGGCTCGACCACGCAGCCGATCTGCTGCAGGGCCTGAAGCATGACGCGGGTGTCGTCCGAATCCAGCAGGTCGTGGATGGTGGTCGAGCCCTGACTCAGCGCTGCCAGCAGCAGCACGCGGTTGGAAATGCTCTTGGAGCCTGGCAGCTGCACGCTACCGCTGGCAGTGGCCAGATGAGGAAGGTCAAGAAAAGCGGTGGTGTACATGCGCAAGCAACTCAAGCGGTGAGGGCAGGTTCGGCAGCGGAAGCTGGCTGGTTAAAGCGGCACTGGGCGCGTGCGGCGCTGGCCAGGGTGATCAGGTCTTCAAGGGCCTGGGCATTGCCAGCCTGCAGCACGTCTTCAAAGGCTTGTACAGCCTGTTTGAAGTGCTGCGCCTGGGCCAGTACCTCGGCCTTGTTGGCCAGCAGAATGTCGCGCCACATTTTGGGGTCGCCAGCGGCAATGCGGGTGAAGTCCCGAAAACCGGGGCCCGCCACGCTCAGGAAAGCGTCGGCCTGCTCCTGGCGCATCACGCTTTGCATCATGGCAAATGCCAGCATGTGGGGCAGGTGGCTGATGGCGGCAAAAGCCGCGTCGTGTGTCTCGGGCGCCATCACGCGTACCTCGCAGCCCAGCGCGGTCCACAGCGCCTGCGCCTTGTGCAGGTGCTGGGTCAGCGTGCGTTCGGTGGGCGTGAGTATGACTTTGGCGCCCTGGTACAGGTCGGCATCCGCATGGGCCACGCCCGCGACTTCCTTGCCAGTATTGGGGTGTGCAGGCACAAAGCTGGCCAGCTGGTTGCCCAGCGCATGGCGTGCAGCCTGCACCACGTCGCCCTTGGTGGAGCCTACGTCCATGATCAGCATCTCTGGGGTGACCAGGTGCTTGATGGATTTGAGTGTGGCTTCGGTCGCACCCACGGGCACGGCCAGCAGCACCAGATCCGCGCCCGCTGCGGCCAGCAGTGCGGAAGGGGCTTCCACATCAATCACGCCCATCTGCAGGGCGCGTGCCGTGGTGGTGGGGGACTTGCTGTAGCCGACCACGCGCTTGACCAGTCCGGCTTTTTTGAGTGCCAGCGCAAAAGAGCCCCCCATGAGGCCGCAGCCAATGAGTCCGAGTTGTTCAAACATGGCGCAGCCTTATTCCGCAGGGGTGGGGTAGGTGCCCAGCACTTTGTAGAAGGCTGACAGATCCTGCAGCTCCTGAAGCGCCTTGGCAACGTTCTCCTGTGCAGGGTGGCCTTCGATGTCGATGTAGAAGTAATACTCCCACTGGCCAGTGCGGGCAGGGCGCGATTCGATGCGCGTCATCGATACGCCGTGCTTTTTTAGTGGCACCAGCAGGTCGTGCACCGCACCTGGGCGGTTGTTGACGGAGAGCACCAGGCTGGTCGAATCCTTGCCCGTGGGCGCAGGGGTTGGCAGCGTATGGGGCAGGCAGATGATGGCAAACCGCGTGCGGTTGTAGGCATCGTCCTGAATCGCATGGCTGACGATATGCAGGCCAAACTGCTGAGCGGCGCGTTCGCTGCTGATGCCCGCCCATGTGGGGTTCAGTGCAGCCAGACGCGCACCTTCGGCGTTGCTCTCGACCGGGCGGCGCTCCGCATGCGGCAGGTGCTTGGACAGCCAGGCGTGGCACTGCGCCAGGGCCTGTGGGTGGGCAGCCACGACCTCGATGCCATCGATGGAGTTGCTGGTGCGCAGCAGGTTGTGGCGAATCAGCATGCTGACCTCGCCCACGATGTGGCAGGGTGTGTGGCGGAACATGTCCAGCGTGCGGTTGACCACGCCTTCGGTGGAGTTTTCCACGCCGACCACGCCGTACTGCGCGCTGCCTGCGGCCGTGGCGTGGAACACTTCTTCAAAGGTGTTGCAGTAGAGGAAGTCGGCTGCGCCGCCAAAGTACTGCACGGCGGCTTCTTCACAGAACGTGCCTGCGGGACCCAGCACGGCCACGCGCTGGGGAGATTCGAGCGCCAGGCAGGCAGACATGATTTCGCGCCAGATGGCGGCTACGTGCGCGCCCTTGAGTGGGCCGGGGTTGCTGGCCTTGATCTTTTCGATCACCTGCGCGACGCGGTCAGGGCGGAAGAAGGCCGAGCCTTCTTTTTTCTTCAGCTCACCCACTTGCTCCGCGACTTTGGCGCGCTGGTTGACCAGCTCCAACATTTGGCGGTCCAGGCTGTCAATCTGATTGCGCAGCTGCAGCAGTTCAGGGCTGGCTTGGGGTTCTGTGCTCATGGCTTCCTCGAAAAGAGAAGCGGCTAGCGCTGGTCCAGCAAGGGTTTCAATATGAAATCATTCTGAATCCCTTGTGTAGAGAGCGCTAGCAGCTCTTATTTTTAAATTCTTGTGGGCGAATCAGGCGCTGGTGCGTTCGAAATCCTGCATGAAGTCGACCAGTGCGCGCACACCTTCCATCGGCATGGCGTTGTAGATGCTGGCGCGCATGCCGCCCACGGACTTGTGGCCCTTGAGCTGCAGCAGGCCGCGCTCCTTGGCAGCGGCCAGGAAGGCTTCGTTGCGGCTTTCGTCACGCAGGAAGAAGGGGATGTTCATGCGCGAGCGGCAGGCCTTGTCCACCTTGTTCACGTATAGCTGGGAGTGGTCCAGATAGTCGTAGAAGACATCGGCCTTGGCCTTGTTGCGCGCTTCCATGGCGGCCACGCCGGTCAGCTCGCCTTCACGCTGGCGCTTGAGCCACTGGAAGGTCAGGCCAGCCATGTAGATGCCCCAGGTGGGTGGGGTGTTGAACATGGAGTTGTTGTCTGCCACGGTCTTGTAGTTAAAGGCCGAGGGACAGATGTCCAGCGCATGGCCCAGCAGGTCTTCACGCACGATGACGATGGTCAGGCCCGCAGGGCCAATGTTCTTTTGCGCGCCACCAAAGGCCAGGCCTACGCGGCTCCAGTCCAGTGGGCGGGAGGCCACGTTGGAAGAGAAATCAATCACCAGAGGTGCATCGCAACCCAGTGCCTTCAGGTCGGGCAGTTCCTGGTATTCCACGCCATGGATGGTTTCGTTGCTGCAGATGTGCACGTACTGCGCATCGCTGGACAGCTGCCAGCTGGCTGCATCAGGAATGGAGGTGTAGCTGCTGGCTTCGCCGCTGGCGGCCAGGTGGTTGTGGGCGTACTTGGCGGCTTCCTTGAAGGATTTCTGGCTCCAGCTGCCGGTGACCACAAAGTCGGCCGTGCCGCCCTTGGACAGGTTCAGCGGAACAATGGCGTTCTCTGCCAGACCGCCGCCTTGCATGAACAGAATCTTGAAGTTGGCAGGCACGGCCAGCAGCTCGCGCAGGTCGGCTTCTGCAGCTTCGTAAATGCTGATGAACTCCTTGCCGCGGTGGCTCATCTCCATTACGCCCATGCCGGAATTGCCCCAGTTGAGCATTTCGTTGGCAGCTTGTTGCAGAACTTCTTCAGGAATGGCGGCAGGACCGGCGGAGAAATTGAAAGGGCGGCTCATCGTTCTTACAGTCAAATCACGACTGGCGCAGCATGGGTGTGCGCCAGCAGCTATCAAAAAAAATCGATCTTAGATGAAAAAACACCCCACGGCTTGCGCTATGGGGTGTCGTTCTTTTCTTACTCGGCAGCGGCGTCTGGTGCTGCGCCGCTGTCGGCCGCCTCACCATCACCGTCGCTCTCATTGCCATTCGCATCGTTTTCGGCAATGCGTTGCAGGCCGCTGAGCTTGGCGCCTTCGTCCAAGCTGATCAGTGTCACGCCTTGCGTTGCACGACCCATCTCGCGGATCTCTGCCACACGGGTGCGCACCAGCACGCCCTTGTCGGTGATCAGCATGATTTCGTCTTCAGGTGCAACCAGGGTAGCTGCGACCACCTTACCGTTGCGCTCGGACTGCTGGATGGCAATCATGCCCTTGGTGCCACGGCCGTGGCGGGTGTATTCGCTGATGTGGGTGCGCTTGCCGTAGCCGTTTTCAGTGGCGGTCAGCACGCTCTGGGCCACAGAGTGGTCGCCGCCATCCAGGCCTTCAGCGTCGGCCACCAGCATGGCAATCACACTCTGGCCATCTTCTAGGTTCATGCCGCGCACGCCACGTGCATTGCGGCCCATGGGGCGCACATCGTTTTCGTCAAAGCGCACGGCCTTGCCTGCGTCAGAGAACAGCATCACGTCGTGCTTGCCGTCGGTCAGCGCTGCGCCAATCAGGTAGTCGCCTTCGTCCAGGCCAACGGCAATGATGCCGGCCTTGCGAGGGTTGCTGAATTCGTTCAAAGCGGTCTTCTTCACGGTGCCCATGCTGGTGGCCATGAAGACGTAGTGGTCTTCAGGGAAGCTGCGGTTATCACCCGTGAGCGGCAGCACCACGTTGATCTTTTCGCCTTCCTGCAGCGGGAACATGTTGACGATGGGGCGGCCACGCGAGTTGCGCGAACCCGAGGGAACTTCCCAGACCTTGAGCCAGTACATGCGGCCACGGTTGGAGAAGCACAGCAGGTAGTCGTGTGTGTTCGCAATGAACAGCTGGTCAATCCAGTCGTCTTCCTTGGTCTGTGTGGCCTGCTTGCCGCGGCCACCACGCTTTTGGGCGCGGTATTCAGACAAAGGCTGGCTCTTGATGTAGCCGGTGTGCGAGAGCGTCACCACCATGTCGGTGGGGGTGATCAGGTCTTCGGTGGACAGGTCCTGTGCGCTGTACTCGATGGTCGAGCGGCGAGCGCCAATCTTGTTCTGACCAAATTCAGCCTTGAGTTGGGTTAACTCGTCGCCAATGATGACGGACACGCGCTCGGGCTTGGCCAGGATGTCCAGCAGGTCTTCGATGGCGGCCATGATGTCGCGGTATTCGGCGACGATCTTGTCCTGCTCCAGACCAGTCAGGCGCTGCAGGCGCATTTGCAGAATTTCCTGCGCCTGTGTCTCGGACAGACGGTACAGGCCGTCCTGACCCAGACCGAATTCTTTTTCCAGCGACTCGGGGCGGTAGTCGTCGGCATTGACTGCAGAGCCATCTTCACGGGTGCGGGTCAGCATCTCGCGCACCAGCTTGCTGTCCCAGGTGCGGTTCATCAGCTCGGCCTTGGCCACAGGTGGTGTGGGGGCGTTGCGGATGATGGCGATGAAGTCGTCAATATTGGCCAGCGCAACGGCCAGACCTTCCAGAATGTGACCGCGGTCGCGTGCCTTGCGCAGCTCAAACACGGTACGGCGAGTCACCACTTCGCGGCGGTGCTGCAGGAAGACCTGGATCAGATCCTTGAGGTTGCATAGCTTGGGCTGGCCATCGACCAGTGCCACCATGTTCACACCAAAGGTGTCCTGCAGCTGAGTCTGCTTGTACAGGTTGTTCAGCACCACTTCTGGCACTTCGCCGCGCTTGAGCTCGATCACCAGGCGCATGCCGGACTTGTCGGACTCGTCCTGGATGTGGCTGATGCCTTCAATGCGCTTTTCGTGCACCAGCTCAGCCATGCGCTCTTGCAGCGTCTTCTTGTTGACCTGGTAGGGGAGCTCATCGACGATGATGGCTTGGCGCTGGCCACGGTCGATATCTTCAAAGTGCACCTTGGCGCGCATCACGATGCGGCCACGGCCGGTGCGATAGGCTTCCTTGACACCGTTGATGCCGTAGATGATGCCGGCAGTTGGGAAGTCAGGCGCAGGGATGATGTCCATCAGTTCATCCACACCGGCTTCAGGGTTGCGCAGCAGGTGCAGGCAGGCGTCCACCACTTCATTCAAGTTGTGCGGAGGAATATTGGTCGCCATACCCACGGCAATACCAGCAGAGCCATTGACCAGCAGGTTGGGCAGGCGTGTAGGCAGTGTCAGGGGTTCCTGTTCGGAGCCGTCATAGTTGGGGCCGAAATCGACGGTTTCCTTGTCGATGTCAGCCAGCATTTCGTGGGCAATCTTGGACAGGCGAATTTCGGTGTATCGCATGGCCGCTGCGCTGTCGCCGTCCACCGATCCGAAGTTACCCTGGCCGTCCACCAGCATGTGGCGCAGCGAGAAGTCCTGGGCCATGCGCACGATGGTGTCGTATACCGCGCTGTCGCCGTGTGGGTGGTACTTACCAATTACGTCACCCACGATACGGGCAGACTTCTTGTAGGGGCGATTCCAATCGTTGTTGAGCTCGTGCATTGCATACAGCACGCGACGATGCACAGGCTTTAAGCCATCACGCGCATCGGGAAGGGCGCGGCCCACAATCACGCTCATCGCGTAATCGAGGTAACTGCGGCGCATTTCCTCTTCGAGGCTGATAGGCAAAGTTTCTTTAGCGAACTGGGTCATGTAGTTGTGCGGGGTTATGCAATGACGACGATGGAGGCCATTTTAGATGCAATGCGTTGTTGCTGACAGGCAACATCTGATCTGCATTCCGCATTTGTCCTACCGCCAGAGTCTTGCGCAGCCAAGCATTCGAAGAATCCGTGTGGCACAATGATTTCCAGCGTTCTTGGTGATGGTCACTAATGACGTCCATGAATTTCGTAGTGCATGCACTGCGGCTTAATCCCCAAGAGGAGAACCATGAAGAAACTGAACAAAGTAGCGATCCTGTTTGCAACTGCAGCTCTGGCAACTGCTGCCGGCGCACAAGTGACAGCTGCCGACGGTGGCAAGACCATCGATAACTGGCAAAACGGCTCCGGCGAGCTGGTGTGGAAGAACGGCACCAACGAACTGTGCTGGCGCGATGCCAACTGGACACCCGCTACTGCAGCTGCTGGCTGCGACGGTGCTCTGGTTCCTGTGGTTGAAGTGGTAGAAAAGGTTGAAGAAGTTGTTGTAGCTCCTGCACCTGCTCCTACAGCTTCCAAGGTGAGCTTTGCTGCTGACACCTTCTTTGACTTTGACAAGTCCGTGCTGAAGCCTGCTGGCAAGGCTACTCTGGACGAACTGGCTCAGCTGATCAAGGACATCAACCTGGAAGTGGTTGTGGCTGTGGGTCACACCGACTCCATCGGTACAGAAGCTTACAACCTGAAGCTGTCTGAGCGTCGCGCTCAAGCTGTGAAGGCTTACCTGGTGTCCAAGGGCATCGATGCAAGCCGCATCTACACCGAAGGCAAGGGTGAAGCTCAGCCTATCGCTTCCAACAAGACTGCCGAAGGCCGTGCGAAGAACCGTCGCGTGGACATCGAAGTGGTCGGTACACGCAAGTAATCTTCTCTGAAGATTGCAAGCGCTCCAGTCATGGAGCCATGCCAGTCGTAACAGCTGGCATGCACATGAAAAAGGCAACGTGTTTGGCACGTTGCCTTTTTTCATGGGTGCTTCACTTTTCGGTCAATGATGGAAAAGAGGGTGTGGGGAGAGCTACTCCCGAATCAAACATCAGCCGCACAGCCATCTGTCAGCCGCAGGTAGCAGCGAACGATGCCGAGATTTCTCGCCGTTTTTTCCCGCCCATCAAGCAGCAACGGCCCTGATGAGGGCCGTGGCGATGATTCCAGCTCAGAGATGCATTCAGCCCTGAGTCGCTTTGCGTATCAGGTACGAATGCTCTGGATGAAATCGGGAGGTGTGGGTGAGCCGTCCGACCAGGTCAGGATGTCATAGCCGGTCTTGGTGACAGCCAGCATCAGTTCCCATTGGGCAGACAGGCTGCGGTCCTTGGTGATGATGGTCCAGCCGTCCTGGCCCAGTTCCTTGACCTCACGTTTACCCAGATTGAGCATGGGTTCAATGGTGAAGACCATGCCTTCTTCGAGGACAACGCCAGTGCCGGGCTTGCCATAGTGCAGTACCTGGGGCTCTTCGTGGAACTTCTGTCCAATGCCGTGGCCGCAGTATTCGCGCACCACAGAAAGGTTGTGCTTTTCTGCGTAAGTCTGGATGGCGTGGCCAATATCGCCCAAGGTGGCTCCGGGCTTGACTTGCTGAATGCCCAGCCACATGGCTTCAAAGGTGAGCTTGGACAGGCGCTTGCCTGCAATGGTGCCTTCACCAATCATGAACATGCGGCTGTTGTCGCCATACCAGCCATCTTCGGTGATGACAGTCACGTCCACGTTCAGGATGTCTCCCTTCTTCAGGGGCTTGTCGTTGGGAATGCCGTGGCACACCACATGGTTGGGAGAGGTGCACAGATGACCGGGGTAGGGGGGGTAGCCGGGGGGCTGGTAGCCAATCGTCGCAGAGCGTGTGCCTTGCTTGGCCATGCATTCTGCGCCTAGGCGGTCGATTTCTGCAGTGGTGATGCCGGGCTTGATGAAGGGGGTGATGTAGTCCAGCACTTCCGAAGCCAAACGGCCTGCAATGCGCATGCGTTCGATTTCTTCGGGGGTTTTGATGGTGATGCTCATGCCGTCAATTATTCCACTGCAGCGCTTCCATCGCTCACACAATGCACTTTTTGCCCCTAGGGCGTGTTCACATAAAGCTTGAGATTCGCGTTGAAGGCTTGGGGATGGGATGCTAGGCGCGGTGGCGCAGCAATGCCGAGCGCCTTGCAAGCTGCCGCAACAACGCAGACCGCCCCCAAGCCTTCAACCCCATTGGTGATCTCCATAATCAGGGGCAGCGAACCCAATGTTGATGTGAACACGCCCTAGCAGAGTCCTGAAGCCTGTGCTTCGCTCATGTATCTATGTCGCTTGCTCATATTGCTTTCCATATAGGGAGTATTCGTCCCGGTAAAATAGACCTTCTCTCGATTCAGCATCCACACGCTGTTGCCTTGCCTGCAGGGTGTGGATGCTTTTCACCAGCCTTCACATAAACAGGCCGCCTCGTGACCTTGCATTTGACTCAGTTTGAGGGTGGAAACGCCCTGAGCTCGTTCCGCGCCCAGCAACTCCTGACCGATCTGGTCGCTATCCATCCGAAGATCACGGGCATTGACGCCCGCTTTGTACATCTTGTTGCCACCGAGGCCGCTGTGACTGCTGAACAATCTCAGCGTCTGGCGGCCTTGTTGACGTATGGTGATCCGTATGAAGGCAGTGGCGAAGGTGTGGCGCTGGTCGTCACCCCCCGAATGGGCACGATCTCGCCCTGGGCTTCCAAGGCCACGGACATTGCGCGCAACTGCGGCCTGGATGTGTTTCGCGTCGAGCGCATCACGGAATATCGCATCAGCCTCAAGTCTGGCCTGCTTGGCGGCACGCCTGAACTGAGCAGCGAGCAGCTGGGCCAGATCGCCGCACTGTTGCACGACCGCATGACCGAGTCGGTGTTTGCTACGCGTGCAGAAGCAGAAAAGTTGTTCACCACACTGGCCGCACAGCCCATGGAGTTTGTGGATGTGCTGGGCGGTGGTCGCGCTGCGCTGGAAGCTGCCAACAAGCAGTGGGGCCTGGCGCTGGCAGACGACGAGATCGAATACCTGGTCAATGCCTTCAACGGTCTGGGGCGCAACCCTTCGGACGTAGAGCTGATGATGTTCGCGCAGGCCAACTCCGAGCACTGCCGCCACAAGATCTTTAACGCCAACTTCATCATCGATGGCGTGGCGCAAGACAAGTCGCTGTTCGGCATGATCCGCAATACCGAAGCCGTCTCGCCCCAGCACACCATCGTGGCCTATGCGGACAACGCTTCCATCATGGAAGGCCATGAGGTTGAGCGCTTTGTAGCGAAATTTGATGCCAAGGCAGATGCAGCAAGCGCTCCTAGCTATCAAAAGCAGAAGGCTGTCAACCATGTGCTGATGAAGGTGGAAACGCACAACCACCCCACCGCGATTTCGCCTTTCCCCGGTGCATCCACCGGCGCAGGCGGTGAAATCCGCGACGAAGGCGCAACCGGCCGCGGATCCAAGCCCAAGGCAGGTCTGACGGGCTTTACGGTCTCCAAGCTGTGGGGCAGCGAAGTGGGCAAGCCCGAGCACATTGCCAGCCCGCTGCAAATCATGATTGAAGGCCCCCTGGGTGGCGCGGCGTTCAACAACGAGTTTGGCCGTCCTAACCTGACAGGCTACTTCCGCGAATACGAACAGCAAGTGGGTGACATCACCCGCGGCTACCACAAGCCCATCATGATCGCCGGTGGTCTGGGCGTGATCGATGCGGATCTGACCAAGAAGATCGAATTCCCCGCAGGAACGCTGCTGATTCAGCTGGGCGGACCCGGCATGCGTATTGGCATGGGCGGTGGTGCGGCCAGCTCTATGGCAACCGGCACCAATGCGGCTGAGCTGGACTTTGACTCCGTGCAGCGCGGCAACCCCGAAATCGAGCGCCGTGCGCAGGAAGTCATTAACCACTGCTGGGCCCAGGGCGACAAGAACCCCATTCTGGCCATTCATGACGTGGGTGCAGGCGGCTTGTCCAATGCTTTCCCTGAGTTGACCAACGATGCAGGTCGTGGCGCACGTTTTGACCTGCGCAAGGTCAAGCTGGAAGAGTCGGGCCTGGCACCCAAGGAAATCTGGTCCAACGAATCGCAAGAGCGCTATGTGCTGGCGATTGCTCCTGAATCTCTGGATGAGTTCACCGCTTTCTGTGAACGCGAGCGTTGCCCCTTCGCCGTGATAGGTGTGGCCACCGAAGAACGTGACCTGATTCTGGAAGACACCGCCGTTGAATCCGGCGACCAGAAGTTCCCCGTGAACATGCCCATGAACGTGCTGCTGGGCAAGCCACCAAAGATGACCAAGGACGTGGCGACGGTTCAGCGTGAACTGCCCGCTATGGACCTGACCGGCTTGCCCCTGGAAAAGGCCGTGATCGAAGTGCTGGCCCACCCCACGGTGGCGTCCAAGCGTTTCCTGATCACCATTGGCGACCGCGCCGTGGGTGGTTTGACACACCGTGACCAGATGGTTGGCCCCTGGCAGGTTCCCGTGGCTGACGTGGCTGTGACACTGGCTGATTACCAGGGCTTCAAGGGCGAAGCCATGGCCATGGGCGAGCGCACACCGCTGGCTGCCATCAACGCGCCTGCCTCGGGCCGCATGGCCGTGGCCGAAGCCATCACCAATATGCTGGCTGCGCCCATTGAGCTGTCCAAGGTCAAGATGTCGGCCAACTGGATGGCTGCCTGTGGTGAGCCCGGTGAAGACGCCGAGCTGTACGCCACGGTGAAGGCCGTGGGCATGGAGCTGTGCCCTGCGCTGAATATCTCCATTCCCGTAGGCAAGGACTCCCTGTCCATGCGCACACAATGGACCGAAAACGGCGAGGTGAAAAAGGTCACATCGCCTGTGAGCCTGATCATCACCGGCTTTGCCGCTATTGATGATGTGCGTGGCACGCTGACACCGCAGCTGAATGCTGAAGTGGACGACTCCTCGCTGGTGCTGATTGATCTGGGTCGCGGCAAGATGCGTATGGGCGGCTCCATCATCGGTCAGGTGGTCAACCAGGCGGGCAATGAAACGCCAGATCTGGACGACCCCAAGGACTTGATCGCCCTGGTCGATGCCGTGAACCAGCTGCGCGCCCAAGGCAAGATCCTGGCCTACCACGACAAGGGCGACGGTGGCTTGCTGGCTACTGTGGCTGAGATGGCTTTTGCTGGCCACGTGGGCGTGGCGCTGAATGTGGACATGCTGATCACCGAAGGTGATGGCATTTCCGACAGTCGCATGGATTCTGGTGAAGGCAAGAACTGGGGTCAGCAGGTCGCAGGCCGCCGCGAAGAGCAGACCCTGCGTGCTTTGTTCAACGAAGAGCTGGGTGTGGTGCTGCAAATCCGTACCGGAGACCGCAGCGAAGTCATGCAGGTGCTGCGCGAGCACGGTCTGATCCAGTGCAGCCACATTATTGGCAAGACCCGTCCTGTATCGTCGCCCGTCGATGCTGGCAAGGGCGAACTGCAAGTCTGGCGCGATGCGCAAAAGGTGTTTGGCGCTTCGCTGTCTGACCTGCACCAGGTCTGGGACGCTGTGAGCTGGAAGATCTGCCAGCAACGTGACAACCCTGTCTGCGCTGACAGCGAGCATGCTGCTGCCGGTGAGCCAAGCGATCCCGGCATGCACGTGCATCTGACGTTTGATCCCAAGGAAGATGTGGCTGCGCCATTCCTGAACCTGCAGGCCAAGCCCCGCGTGGCTGTGCTGCGTGAGCAGGGTGTGAACTCGCACGTGGAAATGGCCTATGCCTTTACCGAAGCCGGTTTTGAAGCCGTGGACGTGCACATGACGGACTTGCAGTCGGGCCGTGCACAGCTCAAGGACTTTGCTGGTGTGGTGGCCTGCGGTGGTTTCAGCTACGGCGACACGCTGGGCGCTGGTATTGGCTGGGCACGCTCGATCACGTTCAATGATCGCCTGTCCGAGCAATTCCAGGCCTTCTTTGGCCGCGGCGACACCTTTGGTCTGGGCGTGTGCAATGGCTGCCAGATGTTTGCTGAACTGGCGGACATTATCCCCGGTGCGCAGGACTGGCCACGCTTTACGCAGAACCAGAGCAACCGCTTTGAGGCACGTCTGTCCATGGTGGAAGTGCTGGAGTCGCCTTCCATCTTCCTGCAGGGCATGGCGGGTTCCCGCCTGCCTATCGCTGTGGCACACGGTGAGGGCTACGCCAACTTCAAGTTCCGTGGCAATGCCGACCAGGTGCTGCGCGCCATGCGCTATGTGGACAACCACGGCAATGCGACCGAGCAGTATCCGTTCAACCCCAATGGCTCCGAAGGTGGCCTGACGGCGGTGACGACTGCGGATGGCCGCTTCACCGCCATGATGCCGCACCCAGAGCGCGTGTTCCGCAACATCCAGATGAGCTGGACTTCGGGCGATAAGTCGGAATTCAGCCCCTGGATGCGTGTGTGGCGCAACGCCCGCAAGTGGCTGGGGTGATCCACTCACACAAGCCTTGATACTTCGTCGCGAAGCCTTGCCGTACTACTTGTACTGTCTGCTGCTTCGCTTCTCGTCTCAAACGCATATCTCCGATGTGCTGGCTTGTGAGAGCGTCTCCAGCAGTTGCACTACGTATCAAAAAGCCCCAAGGTTTTGGCCTTGGGGCTTTTTTGTGCTTGAGTTTTTGGTCTTTTAAGGCTTCAGGGCTTATGCAGCAAGCGCTGATAGCTACGGTTTTTACGATCAATGCGTGCGGACTTCGAAGTAGCAGCCTTCCTCGCCACCCAGACCTTGCATGCCCATTTCGGCGGCGGCGCGTGCGGCTTTCATCCAGCGCTGGTAGGCAGCCCTGGCTTCTTCGGTGATCTCTTCAGGTGGGGCATCTTCCAGGCGCTCCAGCAATCGAAGTGTTTCTATGACCTGTGCTTCACCGCCCAGCTGGCGCGCCAGCGTGCGTGCGTAGCGGGTTTCAGCGCGTTGGCGTTCCTGCTCGGGCAGGCCGGGGTAGTCGCACAGGGAAACGGTGAAAGCTGCGGAGGCTTCGGTCAATTCAGTTGCAAACATGAGATATGTATAAATCAACAGTATTGTGTAAATATACAGTTAATTTTGCATGTCATGCAAGAGGCTGATGGCGGTGCTGCGTATCAGGGCTTTCCTGAGCTTCAGGCTTCGCGCTGGCGACAGGGGCTGTGCCGTGTGCACCGCACAATGGACTGGCATAGCAACACATTGAGCAGGAGACGCCATACATGACACGCACCGTGCAACAACTGTTTGACTTGAAAGGCAAAACGGCCCTGGTAACGGGAGGTTCCCGCGGCCTGGGATGGCAGATGGCGCAGGCGCTGGGAGAGGCCGGAGCGCGGCTGGTGCTGACTTCGCGCAAAGCCCATGACCTGGAAGCTGCTGCCCAGGAGCTGCAGGCGCAAGGGATTGATGCCCAATGGATTGCAGCGGATTGCGCCAATGAGGCCGACATTCAGCGTCTGGTGGCAGAGGCCACCGAAAAGCTGGGCCACATTGACATCCTGGTCAACAACGCGGGAGCCAGCTGGGGCGCGCCTGCGCAAGACCACCCTGTCTCCGCCTGGGACAAGGTGATGAACCTCAATGTCCGTGGTTACTTTTTGCTGAGTCAGGCGGTGGCCAAGGCGGGCATGCTCGAGCGCGGAGGGCGCATCATCAATCTGGCTTCGATTGCAGGGTTGGGCGGTAACCCCACTGAGATGAAAACCATTGCCTACAACACCTCCAAGGGTGCCGTGCTGAATTTCACGCGCGCGCTGGCGGCTGAGTGGGGGCCGCATGGCATTACGGTCAACGCCATCTGCCCCGGTTTTTTCCGCACCAAGATGGCTGAGGTGCTGATTGACACCATGGGCGAAGAAAAGATGGCAGGCCGCGCGCCGCTGCGCCGCCTGGGAGACAGCGAAGATCTCAAGGGCCTGACTGTGCTGCTGGCCAGCGATGCAGGTAAGCACATCACCGGGCAATGGATGGCGGTGGACGGTGGCGTGAGTGCCATTCTGGGCTAAGCGCAGTCAGGCCTGCGCGTATGGGATTGTCGCCATTACTCCAAAGTGACAGCTTTTCAGCGTGGCTTGGTGTTCTCGCCGCTATGCTTGCAGCCCATTGCAGCAAGCATGTATACGGAGACACGATATGTTGAGTTTTGGCGTACATCCCATCCCCTTTGTGGACCACCTGGGATTCACTTTGCACAAGATGGAAAACGGTGAGTCGGAGTTGCACTACACCGCCAGGCCTGAGCATCTGAACACTTTTGATGTGACACACGGCGGCGCCAGCATGACGCTGCTGGATGTGACCATGGCCGTGGCTGCACGCAGCCTGGAAAGTGATGACTTTGGCTGCGTGACCATCGAGATGAAGACCAGCTTCATGCAGGCAGCGCGCGGGCCTCTGGTCGCCAAGGGATGGGTGCTGCATCGCACCAAGACCATGGCCTATTGCGAGGGCAAGGTCTATGACAGCGAAGGCCGCCTGTGCACCCATGCCACGGGCACCTTCAAGTACATGCCCCGCACCGTCAAGCCCGGCCAAAAGGGTGGGGTGGCGCAGACCGTGATTGCCACAGACTGACAGGCAGGACAGCGCAGGCTGTTCTGCTTTATGAATGAAATTGGCCTCTAGAGCTTATGTAGCAAGCGCTTATAGCTATAAATAAAGGAGATATACATGCCGCGCAATCAACAGATTCTGCTGGACAACCGTCCTGAGGGCGAAGCTGCTGTCAGCAATTTCAAGCTGGTGGAAACGGAAACTCCTGCCTTGCAGGAAGGCCAGGTGCTGGTGCGTCACCATTACCTGAGTCTGGACCCTTACATGCGTGGCCGCATGAATGACAGCAAGAGCTATGCCGCGCCCCAGCCGCTGGGCGAAGTCATGCTCGGCGGTACGGTGGGTGAGGTGGTGGAAAGCCGCCATGCCAAGTTCCAGCCAGGGGACAAGGTCGTCGGTATGGGCGGCTGGCAGCTGTACAGCGTGGTGGATGGCAACGCCCCTGGCATGCTGCGCAAGGTGGATACCACGCACGTGCCACTGTCTTACTACCTGGGAGCCGTTGGCATGCCCGGCGTGACGGCGTGGTATGGGCTGGTCAAGATCATCAACCCCAAGCCAGGAGAAACGGTGGTGGTCAGTGCAGCGACAGGCGCGGTGGGCAGTGCCTTTGGTGCACTGGCCAAGGCACGCGGCTGCCGTGTTGTGGGTATTGCAGGTGGCCCGGAAAAATGCGCCTATGCGGTCAATGAACTGGGTTTTGATGCCTGTATTGACTACCGTGCCCACAGCGACCTCAAAGCCATGTCGCAGGCACTCAAGCAGGCCTGCCCGAATGGGATTGATGGCTACTTTGAGAATGTGGGGGGCTATCTGCTGGACGCGGTGCTGCTGCGTGCCAATGCGTTTGCGCGGGTGGCGCTGTGCGGCATGATCGCAGGCTATGACGGCGCGCCACTGCCTCTGCAGAACCCCGCCCTCATCCTCATCAACCGCGTGAAGATGGAAGGCTTTATCGTCAGCGAGCACATGGATGTCTGGCCCCAGGCCCTGCAGGAGCTGGCAACCCTGGTCGCACAGGGGCAGTTGCGTCCCCGCGAGAGCATCGCGCAGGGGCTGGAAAACGCCCCCGAGGCATTTCTGGGCATGCTCAAGGGCAAGAACTTTGGCAAGCAGCTGGTTCAGCTGATCTAGACCTGTTCACGCTTTCAATGCAGCAAGGCTTGAAGCAGTCTTGCTGTGGTCGTATTCCAGTACATAACGATAGTGAGACACCGATGTTGAATGGCTTGTCAGGTAAAACCGCTGTGCTGACCGGTGCAGGTTCTGGCTTTGGTCTGGAGTGCATGCGCATTGCGGCTAGCGCAGGCATGCAGCTGGTATTGGTGGATGTAGAGGCGCAAGCCTTGGCCAGTGCGGAGGCCGAGGCGCGCGCGCTGGGGGCCCCCGAGGTCATGGCGTGTCAGGTTGATGTGAGCGATGCCGCCGCCATGCAGGCGCTGGCCAGCCAGGTGCAAAGCACGTTGGGTGCACCGCATTTCGTCTTTAACAATGCGGGTGTGGGGGGCGCAGGCGGTTTGCTGTGGGAGCAGTCTGTGCGTGACTGGGAATGGGTGCTGGGAGTGAACCTGTGGGGCGTGATTCACGGGGTCCGCCTGTTTATGCCCATGATGCTGGAGGCTGCGCGCAAGGACCCGGATTGGCAGGGGCATATGGTGAACACCGCCAGCATGGCGGGGCTGGTGTCGCCGCCCAATATGGGGGTCTATAACGTCAGCAAGCATGCGGTGGTGAGCTTGACCGAAACCCTGTATCAGGATTTGCGGCTGGTCACTGACCAAGTGCACTGCAGTGTGCTGTGTCCTTATTTCGTGCCTACGGGCATAGCCAACAGCGAGCGCAACCGGCCTGATGCACCCGATGCAGCCACGCTGACGCCCAGTCAGCAGCTGGCGCGCAGCATGATGCAAAAGGCGGTCAGCTCGGGCAAGGTCTCAGCCAAGGACATTGCCAGCAAGGTGTTTGCCGCCATGGCTGATAACCAGTTCTATATCTTTAGCCACCCCCATGCCCTGGACGGCGTGCAAATGCGCATGGAAGATCTCCTGGAGCTGCGCAATCCTACCGATGCCTTTGCCAGCCGCCCGGAGCTGGGTGAGCAGATGCGCCAGATGCTGCGTCAGGCGGTTTGAGACTGACAGAACTGCCCGGCAGGGCTGGGTATGTAAATTGCTTACCAGTGGGAACTTTTCTGGTGCACAGCCCATCCTTTAGGCAGTTTTTTTCTCGCGTTGCAGCTTTCTTTGACGAGCGTTTTCTGCGAAAGCATGGCAAGAATTACGGCTTGCTTGAATGGCTTTACAGAAACGCAACATTACGGCGTGAGAATGTGTCAGTTTTGCCATCCAATAACAAGTTCTCATGACCTCAGCACATGCCAGCCCTCCTGCCAGAAACCGCTTGCCCAGCAGCTTTGTTGTTCCGCATCAGCAGCGTTTAAAAACCGGAGGTATGGCCGCAGTCATGCTGGCCGTAGCTATGCTCACGGGCTGTGCCCAAGAATCTGATGCCCCAGCAGCAGGGCAGATACAGGCTGCTGCACCAGAAGTAGGCGTGGTCATACTGCAAAAGCAAAGCCAGCAGCTCGATACCACCTTGCCTGGTCGTACCGCAGCCTTTCTGAGTGCGGAAGTGCGGCCCCAGGTCAGCGGGATTGTGCAAAAGCGTCTGTTCACCGAAGGTGCCATGGTCAAGCAGGGGCAGCCCCTGTACCAGCTCGATGCTGCCAGCCTGAAGGCAGCCGAAACCAGCGCGGAAGCAGCGCTGGCCAAGGCGCAAGCCAATTTGCAGACGGCAGAAGCCACGGCACGCCGCAATGCAGAGCTGGTCAAGATCAAGGCCATCAGTGAGCAGGCGTTTGAGCAGAGCGAAGCAGCAGCCAAACAGGCTCGAGCAGATGTGGCCGTGGCCAAAGCCGCGCTGGACAATGCACGTATCAATCTGCGCTACAGCCGCATTGAAGCACCCATTTCCGGGCGCATCAGCATCTCCAACGTGACCCCCGGTGCGCTGGTGACTGCCAACCAGACCACACCGTTGACGGAAATCGTGCAGATGGACCCCATGTATGTGGACTTCACCCAGTCCACGGCCGATTTGCTGCAGTTGCGCAATGACTGGGCGTCAGGGCGCTACCAGAAGGTCGATGGGGATCAGATACCCGTCCGTATCCAGCTCGAAGACGGCAGTACTTATGACCATGAGGGCAAGCTTGCCTTTTCGGGGCAGATCGTCAATGCCACCATGGGCACCGTGACCTTGCGTGCTGTGGTGCCCAACCCTGATGGGGTGCTCCTGCCCGGCATGTTTGTGCAGGCGCAGCTGCCTACGGGACTGGCTCCTGAAGCCATTCTGGTGCCGCAGCGCTCGGTGACGCGCGATTTGACGGGCCGTGCCCATGTCATGGTTGTCAATGCGGATGGCAATGTTGAGCGCCGCGCCGTGGAGCTGGGGCGCGCCATTGGTACGAACTGGCTGCTGGACAAGGGCTTGCAGGCGGGTGAGCGTGTGATTGTGGACGGGTTCCAGCGCATCAAACCTGGTGATACGGTCAAGGTGGTAGAAGTGGATCCGAATGCCAAGTCCGGTGCCAAGCCGGTAGATCCGCAAGCCGCGGCTGCTGCCCTGCGTGCCGCAGCGCAGCCCAAGTAAGCACGACACAAAGGGCTGCAGTTTATGGCACAGTTTTTTATCAATCGCCCCATTTTTGCCTGGGTGATCGCCATCGTCATCATGCTGGCGGGGACGCTTTCCATCTTTACCTTGCCGCTGGAGCAATACCCGGATATTGCCCCGCCACGCGTGACCATCACGGCGCAGTACACGGGGGCCTCGGCTGAGACGGTGGAGAACTCCGTCACCCAGATCATTGAGCAGCAACTCAAGGGCATCGACAACATGCTCTATATGAGCTCTACGTCGGATGCTTCTGGCCGCTCGCGTACCACACTGACCTTTGCGCCAGGCACGGACATTGACGTGGCCCAGGTGCAGGTGCAGAACAAGCTGCAGGCGGCCATGAACCGGCTGCCAGATGCGGTCAAGAGCCGTGGTGTATTCGTCAACAAGGGCGGCCAGGACTTTCTGGTCACCTACAGCTTCTATTCCACTGACCCTGCGATGACGCAGGTGGATATTGGTGACTATCTGAACTCCAATATCGTGGACATCATTGGCCGCATTGATGGCGTGGGTGATGTGAATGTGTTTGGCACCAGTTACGCCATGCGTATCTGGATGGATCCGGCACTGATGCAAAAGTACGGGCTGATGCCTGCGGACCTGATCTCGGCGCTCAATGCCCAGAATGCACAGGTTTCTGCCGGCCAGCTGGGTGCACTGCCTGCTGTCGAGGGGCAACAGCTCAATGCCACCATTACCGCACGTACCAAGCTGCAGACGGTGGAGCAGTTTGAAGATGTGGTGCTCAAGGCTTCACCCGATGGCTCGGTGGTGACCATCAAGGACGTGGCGCGTGTGGAGCTGGGCCCGGACAACCTGACCGTCAAAGCCAAGCTCAATGGCATGGCAGGTGCAGGCCTGGGTATTGTGCTGGCTGACGGTGCTAACGCCATGGATGTGGCCGATGCGGTATCTGCCAAACTGGCCGAGCTCAAGCCGTTCTTCCCCAATGAGATTGATTACTTTGTGAGTTCGGACTCCACGCCCTTTGTGCGTGCATCGATTCAGGAGGTGGTCAAGGCGCTGGTGGAAGCCATGGTGCTGGTGGTGATCGTGATGTTCATCTTCCTGCAGAACTTCCGTGCCACGCTGATTCCTGCGATTGCCGTGCCTGTGGTGCTGCTGGGCACCTTCGGCGTGCTGGCTGCTGCGGGCTATTCCATCAACACGCTGACCATGTTTGCCATGGTGCTGGCCATTGGCCTGCTGGTGGATGACGCCATTGTGGTTGTGGAAAACGTTGAGCGGGTGATGCACGAAACCGGCTTGTCACCCAAGGAAGCAACACGCCAGTCCATGCGGGAGATCACCTCAGTGCTGATTGGTATCGGTGTGACACTGTCTGCCGTATTCGTGCCCATGGCCTTTTTCGGCGGCTCCACCGGTGTGATTTACCGTCAGTTCTCCATCACCATCGTGGCTGCCATGGCTTTCTCAGTGTTTGTAGCGCTGACGCTCACGCCTGCACTGTGCGCCACCATTCTCAAGGCGCCTTCCAATCATGGTGGTGAGAAGATGGTGCGCCGTGGTCTGCTGGGCATCAATGACAGGTTCTTCCGCTGGTTCAACCACCACTTTGATGCGACCGCCGTGCGCTACCAGAACGCTGTGGCCTGGTCGCTGCGCCGTGCCAAGCGCATGATGCTGATTTTTCTGGTGATTCTGGCGGCCGTGTGGCTGTTGATGAGTCGATTGCCCACGTCCTTCCTGCCCGATGAAGACCAGGGCTTTGTGTATGTGAACGTGAATCTGCCTGCTGGCGCAGCCGATGCCCGTTTGCAGGAAGTGCTGGATCAGGTGCGTGAATACTTTGCTGCGCAGCCTGATGTGGTGAGCTTTAACCAGGTTTCTGGTCTGAGCGGTGACCAGAGCTCGGCACGCGGCTTTGTACGCCTGAAGCCCTGGGATCAGCGTCCCCTGGAGTCGCAGGGCGCAGGTGCTTTTGCACACCGTGCCACACAGGAGCTGTCTGCCCAGATTCGTGACGCACGCATTTTTGTGATGCTGCCGCCTGCCGTGCGCGGTCTGGGCTCCAACGCTGGTTTTAACTTCATGCTCAAGGACTTGAATGGCCTGGGTCATGATGCTTTGCTGGCAGCCAAAGACCAGTTCCTCGCCGAAGCGCGCAAGCATCCGGAGCTGGCCAGTGTGCGCACCACCAATCTGGACGACGCCACAGAGCTGCGCCTGGATATTGATGACCGTAAGGCCGCAGCGCTGAACCTGTCATACAGCGACATCAACAGCGTGCTCTCCAGCGCCATGGGTGGTACCTATGTGAACGACTTCCTGAACAACGGCCGCGTCAAGCGGGTCTACATTCAGGGTGATGCGCCACACCGCATGCTGCCGCAAGATATTGCGAAATGGACGGTGCGCAACAAGAACGGCGAGATGGTGCCTTTCAGCGCTTTCTCGACCACGTACTGGGCCTATGGCTCTCCGCAGCTGCTGCGCTACAACGGCTCTCCAGCCTTTGAAATCGTGGGCAATGCAGCGCCGGGGGTGAGCTCAGGTGTGGCTATGCAGATCGTGGAAGACATTCTTAAGGACATGCCTCCTGGCATTGGCTATGAGTGGACGGGTGCTTCGCTGCAGGAACGTCAGTCGGGTGCACAGGCTCCGCTGCTGTATGCCATCTCGATTCTGTTTGTGTTCCTGTGCCTTGCCGCACTGTACGAAAGCTGGACCGTGCCGCTGTCCGTCATGCTGGCCGTGCCGCTGGGTGTCGTCGGGGCGCTGCTGGCGACCTACACGCGTGGCTTGACCAACGATGTGTACTTCCAGGTGGGCTTGCTGACCACGGTGGGCCTGGCGTCCAAGAACGCCATCCTGATCGTGGAGTTTGCCGTGCAGCTGCAGGAGCAAGGCAAAAACCTGTTTGATGCGACGGTGGAAGCCGTGCGCATGCGTCTGCGTCCTATCCTGATGACTTCGCTGGCTTTTGGCTTCGGTGTGATTCCGCTGGCACTGGGTACGGGTGCTGGAGCGGGTGGCCGCAATTCCATCGGCACCGCAGTGCTGGGTGGTACGGTGGCTTCTACCGTGCTGGGCCTGTTCATGGTGCCCGTGTTCTTCCTGCTGATTCGCAGCTGGTTCAAGAGCCGTTCGCGCAACGATGACACTCCCGCCAACACACAGGAAAAAGCCGCATGATGAAGACAATGACACTGCGGCCCGTGGTGGCCGCTGCCTTGGCAGCTGTATGGCTGTCTGCCTGTAACCTTGCACCCAAGTATGAGCAGCCTGCACTGGCTGTGCCAGACAGCATCGTTGCCGGTGCCGCTCGCAGCATAGAGGCCAGCGAAAGTGCGCTTGACACCGTCAAGGCGCTGAACTGGGTGGCTAACCCACAGCTGCGACAGGTGGTGGCGCTGGCATTGAGTCATAACCGCGACCTGCGCGTGGCCGTGGCCAATATGGAGAAGGCGCGTGCCCAGTACGGCATTACGCGTGCGGATCTGCTGCCCAGCGTTACCGCACAGGCGCAAGGTACGCGCAGCCGCAACAGTGCGGACTTGAGCAACGGTCAATCCACGGTGAGCGAGCAGTTCACCGCACAGCTGGGCTTTGCCAGCTATGAGATTGATTTCTGGGGCCGTATTCGCAACCTGAGTGAAGCAGGTCTGCAGGCCTTTTTGCAGTCTGAGGCCAACCAGCGCAATGTACAGATTGGGCTGATTGCCGAGGTGAGTAATGCCTGGCTGAATCTGGCGGCTGATCTGGCACGTCTGGCGCTGGCCAAAAGCACACTGGAGAGCCGTGAAAAAGCCTATGAACTGACCAGGCGGATGTATGAGCTGGGCGCCACTTCCGGGCTGGTGCTGGCGCAAAATTTGTCGACTGTCGAGACTGCACGCGGCGATGTGGCGGCCTATACCTCTCAGGTGCAGCGCAGCCGCAATGCGCTGGAGTTGCTGGTCGGCGGCAGTGTGCCTGCCGAGCTGCTGCCTGAAACTCAGACGCTGATGGTGGATACGTCCAGCAATCTGGGCCTGCTGCCTGTGCCGGAAAATCTGTCATCCAGCGTGCTGCTGCAGCGCCCGGATGTACAAGCTGCAGAGCACAACCTGCGTGCCATGAATGCCAATATCGGCGCGGCGCGGGCAGCGCTGTTCCCCAGCATCTCTCTGACAGGCAGTGTGGGCTCTGGCAGTCGTGAACTGGATCAACTCTTTGGCAGTGGCACTGGCACCTGGAGCTTTATGCCGCAGATCAAGCTGCCTATCTTTGATGGTGGTCGCCTGCGCGCAGGGGTAGAAGTTGCCAAGGCCAATGAGCGCATTGCGCTGGCGCAGTACGAAAAAGCCGTGCAAACCGCTTTCAAGGAAGTGGCCGATGCACTGGCTGACCGCGCACAGTGGGGCGCCCGCCTGGGGGCCCAGTACGGCATGGTGCAAGCCACACAAAAAGCGTTTGAGCTGTCGGAAGCACGCTTTCAGGCAGGTGTGGATGACTACCTGACCGTGCTTGACGCCCAGCGCAGCCTGTATGCGGCCCAGCAAAACTTGATTGCGCTGCGGCTGGCAGAGCAGATCAACCGTGTCACGCTCTGGAAGACGCTGGGCGGGCAGGAGACGGTTGCTGTCGTTTCCAACAGCAATTCATAGCACAACCGTGTACAGCGGACAGCCCATCGAAGATGGGCGTTTGAGCCAAGACTTGGCAACGAAGCATCAAGCACGTTGTAGCCGGTTGCAAACAAAAAGGCCGATCTGCAGGGGGTATGGCAGATCGGCCTTTTTGCATAAAGCTTGCGATGGCTGGGGTCACATGGCTGCGGGCTGACGGTAATCGGCCGTGGCGATGAAATGGCTTTCAACAACTCCGGTAGGCGCTGCTTCCATGGCTGTAAGTGTGCATGTTGCGCCGCAAAAAATGCTGCTGCTGCGCTATGAAACTTGAAGTTTTTTAGAAAAATATTTTTTGAAATATGGATATGCAGCAAAATTTGCTGCATGGATAAAACAGATCGAAAAATTCTCGCTGCTTTGCAGCGTAATGCACGTGCCAGCTTGCAGGAGATTGGCCAGGAAGTGGGGTTGAGCCCATCGCCGTGCTGGACACGCATCAAGCGCATGGAAGACGAAGGCGTGATCGAAGGCTATACCGTGCGCCTCAATCCCCAGGCGCTGGGCTTGAACGACACGGTGCTGCTCATGGTCACGCTCAACAGCCACAGCGACAACACGCTGGAAAAGTTTGGCGAGCAGCTGGCGACCATTCCCGAGGTGGTGGAGGCACACCTGGTCTCTGGCACCTACGACTATCTGCTGCGCGTCATGGTCAAGGACACGCGCGACTACGAACGCCTGCTGCGTGAGAAGCTCTACAAGATCAAAGGCATTCAGCACAGCCAGTCCATGTTTGTGCTGCGCACCCTCAAGCGTGCGGAAATGCCTTTGGGTTAGGGTGTGTTCACATGGACTGCAGCAGCATGGATTCGTAGTCTTCGGCCGTTGCCAGTCGTGGATTGGTGCCATGGCAGTGGTCTTTGAGTGCGCCATCAATCACCGCCTGGAAACTTTCGGGCTGTACGCCCAGCGTTGACAGGCCTTGGGGCAGGCCCAGTCGTGCATTCATGTCGCGAATGGCATCTGGTATGTCACTGGCGCTGCGCAGTCCCATGGCGTGGGCCATTTTTTCGAGACGCTGCTCACGCTGCACGGGTTCGGCATCGGCATTAAAACGCACGACAGCAGGCAGAAAAATGGCATTCAGCGTGCCGTGGTGCAAGTGTGGGGCGTGCCCACCCAGACTATGGCTCAGACTGTGTACACAGCCCAGCCCTTTCTGAAAAGCCAGCGCACCTTGCATGCTGGCACTCATGAGTTGTCTGCGGGCTTCAGCGTCTTTGCCATTGCGTGTGGCGCGTTCAATATGTGCCCAGCCACGTGTCAGGCCATCCAGGGCAATGCCGTCAGCTGGAGGGTTGAAGGCGGCGGACATAAAGGTTTCCATGCAGTGCGCGATGGCGTCCATGCCCGTTGCTGCGGTCAGCAGCGGGGGCAGGCCATAGGTGAGTTCAGGATCGCAGATGGCGACCTTGGGCACCAGATGCCAGGAGTGAAATCCGAGCTTGCGCTGGTCATCCACGATGATGATGGCGCCGCGCGCCACTTCGCTGCCTGTGCCGCTGGTGGTCGGGACGGCGATGATGGGGGCTACCGCTTCGGTGATGCGTGGAGAGCCACCTTCAATGGTTGCGTAGTGCTTGAGTGGGCCTGGGTGGGTCACGGCAATCGCAACGCCCTTGGCGCAGTCGATAGCACTGCCGCCGCCCACGGCAATCAGTCCATCACACTGATGCTGCTGGTACAGCTGGGCAGCCGTGCGCACGGCAGTTTCTGTGGGGTTGGATGGGGTGGCATCAAACACGGTAACAGGCAGGTCCGTGAGTGTGTCCAGCGCCTTTTGCAGCACGCCTGCCGCCTTGACGCCAGCGTCTGTCACGATCAGTGGCCGGTGAATGCCAAGCCGCTGGCATTCCTGGGGAAGCAGGCGCACAGCGCCAAAGTCAAATTGAATCTGAGTGACGTAATTCATCCAGGTCATAGCAGTCCTCCTGGCCCCATCTTGGAGGACTGCTATCTGGATGGCTACCTTGAGAACCCTAGGGCTCTCAGGGCGCAGCGATTACGCCATGTCGCTGGCTACGGACAGCGCTTCGGACATGGCCTGCAGATCGTCCAGGTCCAGCACGCGATTCACATTGAGCAAGATCACAAATTTGCCGCGTACCTTACCCATGCCGGAGATGAAGTCCGTACGAATGCGGGTTCCAAAGGCTGGTGGCGGCTCAATGTCGCTGGCATCAATATCCAGCACTTCATTGACGGCATCGACCACTACGCCCATGACCTGCTGCCCTTCGGGGCCCAGTACTTCTACAATGACGATACAGGTGCGCTTGGTGACCGGGCTGGGTGTCTGGCCAAAGCGTGCCTGCAAGTCCATGACGGGTACGACAGCGCCGCGCAGATTGATCACGCCGCGCACACAGGCAGGCATCAGTGGCACCTCGGTCATCGTGGTGAATCGCACCGGCTTCCGTGGAGGCTCAACTCCTGAGAGGATTGAGTCATGAACACTAAAGCTGCTCGTTTTAGCCCCGAGGTACGTGAACGTGCCGTACGTTTGGTGCAGGAATGCCAAGCGGATTACGCATCACTGTGGGGCGCATGTGAATCAATAGCCCCCAAGATTGGCTGCTCTGTCAGCACCTTGCATGGATGGGTGCAGCGCAAAGAAATAGATGCAGGCCAACGGCCAGGGTTGACCACGGATGAGCGTGAGCGGCTCAAACAACTTGAGCGAGAGAACAAGGAGCTGCGCCGGGCCAATGACATCCTCAAGGCTGCGAGCGCTTTTTTTGCGCAGGCGGAGCTGGACCGTCGCATCAAGAGCTGATTGACTTCGTAGATAGGTACCGTGATGCCTATGGGGTCGAGCCAATTTGTAGGCTGCTGCAAATTGCCCCATCGGGCTACAGGCGCAGGGTTCAGCAATCCCTGGAGCTGGCAACGCTGCAGTGGGTGCACTGGTTCAACCACGGCAGATTGCTGGAATCCATAGGACATATACCGCCAGCGGAAGCTGAGGCAAACTACTGGCGGCAAGTTGCCAAGACCGTGCAGGCTGACGCCTGCACTTCAACAAACTAGCCTCAACCAAACCCGGTGTGATTCACTGAGGCGGTCGGCGTAATGTGGTGCTGCTGGTGCTTGAGCAGCAGGGGCTTGAGGTGGTAGCGCTCAGGTGTGCTGTTGCAGCAATCCGTAGAACATATGCGCAGCCGTGATCAGCAAGAACAAGGCAAATACCTTTTGCAGGTGCTGGTTGTTGATGCGGCTTGCAAGGGCAGCACCCCAGGAGGTGCTGAGCATGCTGGTTGGCACAATGAGTGCAAAGCACAGCACATTGACATAGCCCAGACTCCAGGGCGGCAGCTGGCTCTGGTGCCAGCCATTGATGATGAAAGCCAGCGTGCCCGGAATACTGATAAAGCAGCCAATCAAGGCGCTGGAGCCCACGGCAGTGCGCATGGGAACACCGAAGCTGGACAGAATAGGTACGCTCAAAGTGCCGCCACCGACGCCAATCAGGGTGGAAACACCACCAATCAAGGTGCCAAATGCAGTGCTGCCTATGCGTGCAGGCATATGCTGGCCAAGCGGTGCGGCCTGAAAGTTGATGCCCATCTTGATGGCGATCAACAAGGCCATGCTGGCAAAAATGACAGTCAGCCATGTACCTGCCAGATAGCGGCTGGTCAGCGCACCGAGCAAGACACCCAGCAAGACACCAGGCAGCAGCTGCATGGCCAGTGCTTTATCGAGATTGCCGCGCTTGTTGTGTGCCCGGCTGCTCATCACGGAGGTAGGGATGATGGTAGCCAGGGATGTGCCAATCACCACATGCATCAGCACGGCTGGGTCTACCTGCAGCAGGTGAAACAGGAAATACAGCATGGGAACAATCACAATCCCACCGCCAATACCAAGCAGGCCTGCCAGCGTGCCTGCTACCAAGCCGGTAAGCAGTAGCGCAAGGCTCAGGCTGACGATCCATGCCGTTCCGTGAGTCAGTAATGCATCCATGGTGTGAGGGTGGTGGTGTGCGGAAGCGTCATCCTACAAAGCTCGTTCATGCAGCGCTGCAGGAGAAGTGCTTCTCTCCATGGCCAAGGTGTGATGGCTGCATCAGCTGTCTGATTGGCTGAGAAAATGAAAGCGCATCAGTGTTCTCTGGCGCGCCGAAGCGTGGTCTACGATGGGCTGTGGGTAGTCCTTGCCTAACTGCACGCCGCAGGCTTGCAATTGCTGTGGCTGCATGCTGGCCGGGAAGTGGATGTGTTTGTCTGGCAATCTGGCCAGCTCTGGCACATAGCGCCGGATAAAACGACCGTCTGGGTCAAACCGCTGTGACTGGGTAATGGGGTTGAAGATGCGAAACCAGGGCTGGGCATCGCAGCCTGTGGAGGCCGCCCATTGCCAGCCCCCGTTGTTGGCAGCGAGGTCGTAGTCGTTCAGATGCTGTGCAAAAAACTGCTCACCACGGCGCCAGTCAATGCCCAGGTCTTTGGTCAAAAAGCTGGCAACGACCATGCGCAGGCGGTTGTGCATGTAGCCGGTCTGCAGCAGCTGGCGCATGGCGGCGTCCACCAGCGGGTAGCCGGTGCGGCCTTCGCACCAGGCTTGCCACAGTGCAGGGGCTTCATCCCACTGCACGCCGTCATATTCAGGGCGGAAAGATTGCGTCACCACATGGGGGTGATGCCACAGAATCATGAAATAAAAGTCACGCCAGGCCAGTTCAGACAGCCAGGTCTGTGCGCCTTCGTCACCTTGTGCTGCACGTTCATGGGCCAGTTGAGCGATTTGGCGGATGGAAATCGTGCCAAAGCGCAAATGTACGGACAGGTATGACACCCCTTTGCGGCCTGGATAGTCTCTGGCTTCATGGTAGAGGTGCATGCGGCTCAGAAAGTCCCGTAGTAATTGCTGGGCGCCTTGCATGCCAATAGGCAGGAGCAGTGTGTGCAAGTTGGTGCGGACAAAGCCAAGTTCTTCCAGTGTCGGCAGCAGATTTTGTGCTGGCAATGTTGCCAGATGGTGGGCGTGGCGCTCTACGGGGTAGGGTGTGAGCTGGAATGCATCGAGTTTTTGAAGCCAGGCGCGCTTGTACGGGGTGAAAACGCTATAGGGCTTGTCTTGCTGTGTAAGGACTTCGTTCCTGTCCAGCAGCACCTGGTCTTTGTAATCACTAAAGGCAATGCCCAGTTGTTGCAGTGCCTGCTGCACCTGCTGGTCGCGCGCCATGGCCTGAGGCTCGTAGTCGCGGTTGGTCAGAACTTCCTGTACGCCCAGTTCGCTGGCGAGCTGGACAATGCACTGGGAGGCTGGCCCATGGCGCACGATCAGGCCGGCTCCCTGCACGCCGCTTTGCTCACCGAGCGCTCGGAGTTGCTCATGCAGCTGCACGACGCTGGCATGGATGAATTCCACGCGTCGGTCCTGTTTGCTGGGTAGCGCATGCAGGATGTCGGTATCAAACACAAAAGCGCAGTACACCTGCTTGAAACGGCGCAGTGCGTAGTAGAGCGCCGCGTGATCGTTGCAGCGCAGGTCTCTGCGTATCCATACCAGGGCGCGGTCAGCAGCTATGGTCATCAAAGCGTTACCTGTCACGATTGCTTAGTGTGCTGAACCGGTCTGGTGTGTCTGTCGCCACTGTGCGACCAGTTCGGCGATGCGATCCAGTGACTGCTGGGTCGTAATGCCTTCCAGTACTGAAAGTCTGAGTGCATGGGGCAATATTTCTTATCAAAGAGGTTCAAGTAACTTCAAAGAAACGCGTGGTCAATTCGGTCTGCAACTCAGTTTTTAGTCATGAGTTAACAATGAAAAAAGCCTCGGCTCCACACGGAGCCAAGGCTTTTGAATTTGGCGGAAAGCAGCTGGAGTCGAACCAACCCGAGAGTGGCTAACACCCTCCACCAAGTTTGAAGCCTGGCCGCACCACCGGGCACGATTGCCTTCCAAAGAAGAAGCGCAAATTGTAGCGCGTTGCGCAAGATACATGCGCGAACACGGGCAATTTTATGCTCAGGCCTTGTGACTATGCCATTGGGCATCGGGGCGCAGAATGTGTGCGTCCCGCACGCGGCGGGTGTAGCCGAGGCGGTCAAAGCATTCGATGATCTGGATGGCGCGCTTGCGGCCCAGGCCGGTGGCGTCGCGGAATTCGCGGGCCATGACTTCGCCGTTGGGCGTGGCATCGGCCAGCGTCTTGATGATGCGTGCCAGCTCGTCCATGTTGGCGGCGGTGTAGAACAAGTCCTTGACCACCTGGAACAGTTGGCCCTGGCGTGCGAGCTTGCGCAGCAGCTGGCGCACCAGTTCTTCGCTGGTGCAGGTGTCATTGGCCAGGTCGCGTACCCAGGGTGGGTCAAAGCGGCCTTCCTGCAGCTTGGGCAGCAATTGCTCGGCCAGCGTCTGCTCATTGGCAGTCAGCTGCACGCTGTGGCCGGGCAGGTGCAGCCAGGCACCGCTGCTGGACAGGTGCTTTTCAGCCAGCAGTTGATCAATCAGTGCGCGCCAGAGTTTGTCGTGCTGTGCGTGGATCAGGCCGGGCCAGGCCATGCGGCGCAGGCGTGCGGCGTTGATGCCGGGCTCGTCCGGGTATTTCTCGTGGAAATGGGTGATGGTGTCTATCACCTGCTGCTGCAGCTGCTTCCAGCGTGCGGCGTCGATCAGGATGGCATCTTCGTCGGTCTGGCCGATGCGCTGCACGCCAGGCAGCTGCAGGGCATCGAGCGCATGGCCGCTGAGGCGGCGCAGCTGCGAGAGGCTGACGCCGTAGCTGGAGTGGGCAATCAGCGCTTCGGGGCTGCCGGTGGCAATCAGCTGCTCCAGCGCCTGCAGGTAGGCAAAGCGTTCTGCGCTGCGGCGCTTGCGTGCGGGGGCGTAAGGGTCCAGCACCATGCCGCCGGCAATGGTGCGGGTGGCCTGGGCGTTACGCAGAATCAGGCGGTCCCCGGGGATGGCGAAGACGGGCTCATCCAGCACCAGCTGGACGACGGCTTCTGTGCCGGGTTCTATGGGCTCGTCCTGCAGCAGGGCAATGTGGGCCGTGCAGCGTTGGGTGCCGATGTGTACGTGCACCGTGGTCCACTGCTGCATGCGGGGGGCTTCGGCCAGCAGGTGCATGCGGATGTCGATGCGGTCGGTGGCCTGCAGCACGCGGGCGTCGGCAATCCAGTCGCCGCGGATGATGTCTTCCTTGGCAATGCCTGCAAGGTTGAGTGCGCAGCGCTGACCTGCAACGCCCGCCTCTGCGGCCTGGTTCTGGGCGTGAATGCTGCGAACGCGCACTTCTTTGCCGCTGCTGGAGTGGTGCAGCACGTCTCCCACAGCGACTTTGCCGTTGAACACCGTGCCTGTGACCACCGTACCCTGACCGGGCAGGGTAAAGACGCGGTCTACGGCCAGACGAAACAGGCCATCCTGCGGGCGGGCGTGCATCATCTGCGCCTGCACTTCTAGGTGGGCGCGCAGATGCGCAACGCCGGGGTCTTCGGGCTGGCTGGCCGCCGTTGCAAAAATGGGACTGCCGGCAAGAGCAGTGACCGACAGAATGGCTTCAATTTCTGCACGCACATCGGCAATGCGCTCGGGCAGCACGCGGTCTACCTTGGTCAGGGCCACCGTGCCTTTTTTCACGCCCAGCAGTTGCAGGATTTCCAGGTGCTCCAGCGTCTGGGGCATGACGCCGTCGTCCGCGGCCACCACCAGCAGGGCATGGTCAATGCCTACGGCACCGGCGGCCATGGTGTGCACAAAGCGTTCGTGGCCGGGCACGTCAATGATGCCCATGACATCGCCATTGGGCAGCGGCACATAGGCGTAGCCCAGTTCAATGGAGATGCCGCGTGCTTTTTCTTCTTTGAGGCGGTCGGTCTCCACCCCGGTGAGCGCGCGAACCAGGGTGGTCTTTCCGTGGTCGATATGTCCGGCGGTACCAATGATCATGCAATTACTTCCCGATTGTGCACCGCAGTCATGCACGGTGCACGTGACTGCGGTGCGTATCAAGCGCTGCGGAAACAAGCCGGTCCATCGTGGTTGCGGTACAGGCTTGTCACGGTAGCTTTTATGAAAAAAAGAGCGGCTAGCGCTGAAAAAACAAGGGTTTCAGAATGATTTATATCTGAATCACTTATAAATCAAGCGCTGGCAGCTATTTATTTTGAGAGCTGCGAGAGCTGCTGCTCAAACTGGGGCTGCATGTGCGCTTCCAGACAGCGCAGGTCCAGCCACAGGGCATCGTCATGCAGTCGCCCAATGACGGGGCGCGGCAGGGCGCGCAGGCGGGCTTCCAGCTGGGTGAGCTGGCGGCCCGCCTGCTTGCCGCTGGCGGGGTAGAGCTTGAGGCCCCAGCTGGGCAGGTTTTCTACGGGCAGGGCACCGCTGCCAATCTGGCTGTTCATGGCAGCAGTTTCTACCACCCAGGCTGCACCCAGCGCAGCTTGCAGCTGCGGCACCAGGCTTTCGGCCTGCGCCTGCATATTGGCCTGGGGACGGGTGAACAGGCGCAGCGTGGTCAGACGCTCGGCCAGTTTTTCGGGGTGCAGGTACAGGCGCAGCGTGGGCTCCAGCGCGGCCAGTGTGAGCTTGCCCACGCGCAGGGCGCGCTTCATGGGGTTTTTCTTGATCCTGGCGATCAAGTCCTTGCGGCCGACGATGATGCCGGCCTGTGGGCCGCCCAGCAGCTTGTCGCCAGAGAAGGTCACCACATCAGCGCCTGCTTCCACGGTCTCGCGCACGGTGACTTCATGCGGCAGGCCCCAGTCGCGCAGATCGACCAAGGTGCCACTGCCCAGATCTACGATCATGTTCAGGCCGCGCTCGTGCGCCATGGCGGTCACTTCGGCATCTGACACGCTCTTGGTAAAGCCCACCACCTCGTAGTTGCTGGTGTGCACCTTCATGAGCAGGGCGGTGTTTTCGGTGACGGCCTCGGCATAGTCCTTGGCGTGCGTACGATTGGTGGTGCCCACTTCCACGAGCTGGCAGCCTGCACGCTTCATGATGTCTGGAATGCGGAAAGCACCGCCAATTTCCACCAGCTCACCGCGTGAGACCACCACTTCCTTGCCGGGTGCGAGGGTAGACAGTGTCAGCAGCACAGCAGCGGCATTGTTGTTGACGATGGTGGCAGCTTCGGCGCCGGTGAGTTCGCAGATCAGCTGCTCGACCAGATCATCACGGTCGCCACGGCCGCCAGTCTCCAGGTCGTATTCCAGATTGGCGGGGTTGGTCAGGGCTTCGACCACGGCATCTACGGCTTCCTGCGGCAGCAGGGCGCGGCCCAGGTTGGTGTGCAGCACGGTGCCCGTGAGGTTGAACACAGATTTGAGGCGTGGTGCAAAGCGCTCAGTCAGGCGCTGCTGCACGGCGGTGGTCAGTACAGTTTCCTGCACCTGCTCGGCCTGCAGCGAGCCATCACGCAGCTGCAGACGCAGGGTATCCAGCACTTGCCGAACTGCATTGGTCACGCTGGAGCGGCCAAATTCAGTCTGCAAGCCTTGCAAGACGGGGGTTTGTAGCAGTTTGTCTACCGAAGGCAGACGGGGGGCGGCAGTGTTCAATGTGGAACTCGCAATGGGGCTAAGGCCCGCTCCCACCACCCTTGATCTGCGGTTGGCACGGTGGTGTGAACGGTACTAACAAAAATAAAGGCCGCTTGCGCGGCCTTTCGGCGGATGCGGAAGCCTTTATTCTGCCGCAGGGTCTACCAGTTCCGCGCTTTGTGCGTCTGTCTGTTCTTCGGCCACAGCCACAAACAGCAGAGGGTTGGCGCTGGCACGCTTGAACTGGGTGTTCTCGCTCATCAGCAAATCCAGCGTCAGTGTGGCCAGATCATCGGCCAGAGGTTCGGCCATGGGGTCTTTTTCCTGGTTGACGACCTTGCGGTAGGTGCCGCATTCGTCACAGGTTTCAGCAGTTACCACTTCCTTGCCGCCTTCAACGCTCTGGTAGTGAATGCCCTTGGTGGATTCACAGTGCGAGCACTTCACGCGTACCAGCTGCCACTCTGTGCAGCAGGTGCCGCAGTGCAGATAGCGGTGACCGTTGGCCTTGCCGCCAATGCGCAGTACGCTGGAGACAGGCTCGCTGGCGCAGACTGGGCAGATGGTGGCAGGGTCGGTGTAGGGAACATCTTCCACATCCAGGGCTGCAGCACGCTGGGCGTAGGTGACTTGCAGGGCAGCCATGATGAAAGGAGCCATGCCAATGTGGCGCGCGGCCACTTCTTTTTGCAGCAGGCGCTTGGCAATGGTGTCACGCTCGTCCTGGCTCAGGTCGCGCAGCGACTGCAGCAAAGGCTGCAGGGGCTCTGGCAGGCCTTCGCTGCCAGACAGAGTGTCCAGCATGGCATTCAGTACTTGCTGCCATGCGGGGTCAATGTGGTCGGCGGCGGGCAGCAGGGGCATGGAGAACTGCTGCGAGCGCTCGATATTGCTGCGGTCCATGGGCTGCAGCTCTACGGAGCCTGCAGCCGCATGCTGTGCATCCACAATCTTGGCTGCAAATTGCAGATAGTCGGCAATGGGATTGCCGTCAGCCAGTTGACGCAGACGCGCAGCACGTTCCGCAAACAGTGTGGAGACTTGTGGTAGCAGCACTCGGGGGAAGGAGGTCTTGTCCAGTGCTTCAATTTCGCCGGGTTGGAGAATGCGTGTTTGCATGAAATAAATCCCTGAATTGAAACCGCCGGTACGCCCAGCTGGGCAATACCGGCGGTAATCAACAAGCGTCTAAGTGACTTCTATTGCAGCTTCTGCGGCGACTTATTTGTTGTCGCCGGTCATCTTGCGATACCAGCCGCGGTGGTGTTGCTTGGCCCAAGCACGTGTCACTGTGCCATACAGCATGGCGCGGATCGTACCCTTGGTCCAAATAGCCGCATAGACGTGCATGATGATCAGGCCAATCATCCAGACTGCTGCGACGGCGTGGATGACGGAAGCCGAGCGGACAACGTCCACGGGCAGGTTCCACCAGGCGCGCCACATCAGGAAGCCGGAGATGGTGATCAGAGCCATGCCGATGACCAGACCCCAGAACAACAGCTTTTGACCGCCGTTGTACTTGCCTTGTTCAGGCATGTCATGGTCATCACCATCAATCATCTTGTTCACGTTCTTGAGCCACTCGATATCGCGAGGCTCAATCACGTTCAAGCGCCAGAAGCGGAACGCCATGATGATGAAGAACACGGCCATCACTACACCGATATAGGGGTGCAGGATGCGAGTCCATGGGCCGCCACCAAACAGCTGAGTCAGCGGGAAGAAGGCGGGGTGAAAGAACGCCAAGCCAGACAGAGCCAGCAAGATGAAGCAAATGCCTACCACCCAGTGGTTGGCGCGTTCCGATGCGTTATAGCGCACGAGGTCGCGGGGATTGCGTTTCATTTGCTCTTCTCCTTCTTCTCAGCTTCGGCGTCCTTGCGTTCCATTTCATCTTCCAGTTCCTTGGACACGTCGTTCGGGCCCTTGGTGATGTAATGGAACAGGCTGCCAACGGCAGCAACGCCCAAGGCTGCAACAGCCAAAGGTTTAGCAACGCCCTTCCACAGAGAGACCATGGGGCTGATCGAAGGATCGTCAGGCAGGCCCTTGTAGAGAGATGGCTTGTCAGCGTGATGCAGAACGTACATCACGTGCGTGCCGCCCACACCCTGTGGGTCGTACAGGCCAGCGTTGGCATAGCCACGGCGGTTCAGGTCGGCGATACGAGTCTCGGCCTGATCCTTCATGGCTTCCTTGGTGCCAAACATGATGGCACCGGTAGGGCAGGTCTTGACGCAGGCAGGTTCCATGCCAACAGCCACGCGGTCCGAACACAAGGTGCACTTGTACGCCTTGTTGTCCTTCTTGGAGATACGTGGAATGTTGAATGGGCAGCCTGTGACGCAGTAGCCGCAGCCCACGCACTGGTCTTGCTGGAAGTCAACGATACCGTTCTTGTACTGAACGATGGCTCCGGGCGAAGGGCAAGCCTTCAAGCAGCCGGGGTCGTCACAGTGCATACAGCCGTCCTTGCGGATCAGCCATTCCAGGTTGCCTGTGGCTTCATTTTCGTACTCGGTAAAGCGCATGACGGTCCACGACTGATCGGTCAGATCGGTCGGGTTGTTATAGCCGTCATCCACCACACCGATGGCATCGCGCAGATCGTTCCACTCCATGCAAGCTGTTTGGCAAGCCTTGCAGCCAATGCACTTGGAGACGTCGATCAGCTTGGCCACCTCGCCAGCGTGCGCGCCGCGCGCGCTGGGGGAGGGGGTAGTCGTCGCAGAGCGACGCTTGATATCGAGAGACATGGTTGAAGACATCAGCTATTCCTCCTTATGCCTTCTCAACCTTCACGAGGAAGGTCTTGGATTCAGGGGTTTGGCTGTTGGCATCACCAATCGAAGCAGTCAGGTTGTTGGCCAGATAGCCCTTACGACCTGTCGACGAGAAGCCCCAGTGGATGGGCACGCCCACCTGGTGGATGGTCTTGCCGTCGATCTGCAGAGGCTTGATGCGCTTGGTCACCACGGCAACTGCCTTCACGAAGCCACGCTTGGACGAGACCTTCACCATCTGGCTGTCTTCGATACCCAGTTCCTTGGCCAACGCTTCACCGATTTCCACGAACTGCTGTGGCTGAATGATGTTGTTCAGCTGCACGTGCTTGGTCCAGTAGTGGAAGTGCTCGGTCAAACGATAGGTCGTACCCACGTGCGGGAACTCTTCGGGCGAGCCCTGAGTGCCTTCGGTAGACTTCAAGATACGAGCAGCAGGGTTGATCACTGCCAGCTTGTTTTTGGGGTACATGGGGTTGTAGCCCAGTGGGTTGTCGAACGCTTCGTAGTGCGTTGGGAATGGACCGTCGTTCATGCCCTTGCGCGAGAAGAAGCGAGCCACGCCCTCGGGGTTCATGATGAACGGATTCACCACTTCAGGGTTGGCTGTCAGAGCGATGTCTGGTACGTCTGCACCGACCCACTTGCTGCCGTTCCATTCGATCAGAACACGGTTCGGATTGAATGGCTTGCCCTGGCGGTCAGCCGAGGCACGGTTGTACAGCACGCGGCGGTTAGCAGGCCATGCCCACGCCCAGTTCAGCGTATTGCCGATACCTGTTGGGTCGCTGTTGTCACGGCGAGCCATCTGATTGCCCGACGATGTCCAGCAGCCGGACCAGATCCAGCAACCGCCCACGGTCGAACCGTCATCACGCAGCTCTCCAAAGCCGCTCAGCTGTTCACCCGCCTTGCGGATGATGTTGCCGTTGGCATCCTTCAGGTCTACCAGTGCGCGACCGTTGTATTCCTTGGCGATTTCCTCGGAAGTAGGATGGTCTGCACGGGCGTAAGGCCACCACAGGTTGACGATAGGGTCAGGGAACTTGCCGCCTTCGGTTTCGTAAAGTTTCTTCAGACGCAGGTGCAGGCCCGACATGATGGCTATGTCGGTGCGGGCTTCTCCTGGAGGTTCGGAAGCCTTCCAGTGCCACTGCAGCACGCGCGAAGAGCTCACTACTGCACCGTCTTCTTCAGCGAAGCAGGTCGTAGGCAGACGGAACACTTCGGTCTGGATGGAGGCGCTGTCCACATCGTTGAACTCGCCGTAGCTCTTCCAGAACTCGGAAGTTTCTGTAACCAGCGGATCCATCACAACGAGGAACTTCAGCTTCTTCAAGCCTTCGCGCACGTTGTTGGAGTTGGCCAGAGCCGCCAGAGGGTTGAAGCCTTGGGCGATGTAGCCATTGACCTTGCCTTGCACCATCAGGTCGAAGATGCGCAGCATGTCGTACTGCATGTCCAGCTTGGGCAGATAGTCATAAGCCCAGTTGTTTTCCGCAGTTGCAGCAGGGCCCCACCACGCCTTCATCAAGCTCACATGGAACTTGGGCGTGTTCTGCCAGTAGTTCATCTGGCCGGGACGCAGCAGCTTAGGGGTGCGTGCAGCGATGTACTTGGAGTATTCCTGCTCAGCTTCGTTAGGCAGCGACAGGTAACCAGGCAGCGAAGCGGACAGAATACCCAGGTCGGTCAGGCCCTGAATGTTGGAGTGACCGCGCAGCGCGTTCATACCACCACCGGCCACACCGATGTTGCCGCACAGCAGCTGAATCATGGCGCCAGTACGCAGCATCTGTGCGCCGATGGTGTGCTGTGTCCAGCCCAGGGCGTACATGATGGTTGCAACACGGCCAGCTTGCGCTGTGGAAGCAAACTTTTCTGCAACGTGCAGGAACTTCTCCTTGGGCGTACCGCAGACGCTTTCCACCTTTTCAGGGGTGTAGGAAGCGTAATGGCGCTTGAGCCACTGGTACACGCAACGAGGGTGTTGCAGGGTGGGGTCCACCTTCACGAAGCCATCTTCGCCCAGTTCGTAATCCCACGAAGCCTTGTCGTAGGTACGAGTTTCAGGGTTGTAGCCCGAGAAGATACCTTCGTCGAACGCGAAGTCTTCACGCACGATGAACGAGAAGTCTGTGTAGTTCTTCACGTATTCGTGGTGGATCTTGTCGTTCGTCAACAGGTAGTTGATGATGCCTCCGAGGAACACGATGTCCGAGCCCGAACGGATAGGGGCATAGAAATCGGCCACAGCGGCAGAACGGTTAAAGCGGGGGTCAACTACCATGAAGTGCGCGTTGTTGTGCGCCTTCGCTTCGGTAACCCATTTGAAACCACAGGGGTGCGCTTCAGCAGCGTTACCGCCCATGATCAGGATGACATCAGCGTTCTTGATGTCAACCCAGTGATTTGTCATAGCGCCACGGCCAAATGTTGGGGCAAGACCTGCCACCGTTGGGCCGTGTCAGACACGTGCTTGGTTGTCCAGCGCCAGCAGACCCCAGGAACGGGCTACCTTGTGCGTGACATAACCGGCTTCGTTGCTGGAGGCCGAAGCCGCCAGCATGCCGGTAGTGACCCAACGGTTAACCGTTTGGCCCTTTTCATTCTTTTCGATGAAGTTGGCATCGCGGTCTTCCTTCAGAAGCTTTGCGATGCGATCCAGTGCTTCATCCCAGGAGATACGCTTCCACTCGCTGGAACCAGGAGCGCGGTACTCGGGGTACTGCAGGCGGCTGGGGCTGTGAACAAAGTCCAGCAGCGATGCGCCCTTGGGGCACAGTGTGCCGCGGTTCACTGGGTGATCTGGGTCACCTTCGACGTGAATGACGGACAGCTTGTTGTTGAGCGTGCCGTCGCCCATCGAATACATCAAAATGCCGCAGCCTACCGAGCAGTAAGTACACGTCTGGCGTGTCACTGTGGCGGCGGTCAACTTGTACTGGCGAACTTCCGCAAGTGCAGCAGTGGGCGAGAAACCCATTACCGCCAAGCTGGATGCTGCCAGACTTGAGCCAGTCACTTTCATGAACTGGCGTCTGGAGAATTGCACCATGGGGTTACCTTTTTAAAACTTGACGCTTGTGCGGCGCATTCTAGAGTTATGTCTCATACAAGACCACGTATAGACCTTTATCCGATACCGAAGACTGGAGAATGCAGCTCAATACTTACACGTTTTGAAATTAGGTATACATATGTAAATCCCTGAATTGCCTGTCAGGCTCAGTCTTACTTGCTGCGGCTTCCATAGCAGCCGGAGGTAATGCAGCGGCGAGGGGATTTGTGAATCCGTATGCTTGCGCCATACGGTTCATGGGTGTGTCGAGTTCGACCTTCCTTTTGTGTTTGCTGGGCTTTGAGATGTCGATCGTACGAAGTCTCAAGGGCCATATGAGAAGCGTTGACTAACTGATGTCCCATCGACAACCCGTGCGCGTCACGGAAATTGACAGCTACAGCACCATCATTGATGCCAGAACTCCAGCGGAATTCGAGCTCGATCACATCCCGGGCGCTATCAACTGCCCCGTGCTGAGCAACGAAGAACGCGTCACCATCGGCACGATTTACAAGCAGGTCAGCCCATTTGAAGCCAAGCGTCTGGGCGCTGCCATGGTGGCAGCCAACCTGTCCAAGCACCTGTACGAAACGTTTTCCGATAAGCCTGCCAACTGGAAACCGCTGGTCTATTGCTGGCGCGGGGGGCTGCGCAGCGGTTCCATGGTGACCTGGTTGCGTCTGGTGGGCTGGGATGCCCAGCAGCTGGCCGGTGGTTACAAGGCTTTCCGCCGTCAGGTGGTGGACGACATTGAATCCATCGTTCCACAGATGCAGATGCGTGTGCTCTGCGGAGCTACGGGCAGCGCCAAAACCCGCGTGCTGCATGCGCTGAAGCAGCTGGGCGAGCAGGTGATTGACCTGGAAGGGCTGGCGCGCCACAAGGGCTCCTTGCTCGGGAGTCTGCCTGGTGTTGCACAGCCCAGTCAGAAGCATTTCGAGACCTTGCTGGCTGGCGAGCTCAAGGCGCTGGACCTGAGCCGTCCCGTCTACCTGGAAGGCGAAAGCCCCAAGATTGGCCGCGTGGCACTGCCTCTGGTGCTGGTGCAGTGCATGCGCCAGTCGGCGGTGGTAGAGATTCAGGCCAGCGCCTCAGCGCGCCTGAGCTATCTGCTGCGCGACTATGCCTACCTGGGCGATGACGTAGAAAAGCTTTGTGAACGCCTGTCCTTCCTGAAGGAAATCCAGGGCAATGCCACCGTGACACGCTGGCAGGAATGGGCGCAGGCTCGTGCGTTGCCATCGTTGTTTGACGAGCTCATGCACCTGCATTACGACCCGCTGTACGAGCGCTCACAGTCCAAGCACTTTGTGCAGTGGGACCAACGCAGCTCATGGGAAGTGGATGACCTGAGTGATGCGGCGATTGAGCGCCTGGCTCAGTCCATTGCATCCGCATAAGCATAAGCACAGCACACAGGCGCAGCCCTGAGAGACTGTCCCTGTCAAGGGCCAGTCCAGTGACTGCCAAGCCGGTGGATGATCGGCCTGGCAGTCATTGGTTAAGCGCCCAGACCTGTGCTTGCTGGGTGAGCTGTTCGATCTCCTCGCTCAGCTCCAGCCAGCGCTCTTCCAGTGTGTCCAGCTCATCGCCCACCGCCTTGAGCCGCTTGCCGGCTTCAGCAATTTCTGCGGGTGGAATTTGCGTGGACAGCTTTTCTTCCAGCTGCGTTTTTTCTGCAGACAGCGCGGCCATTTTTTTGTCTACCTGCTCCAACTCTTTTTTCAGCGGCTTGGTTTTTTCCGCCAGCTGCTGGCGCGCCTGTGCGGCCAGACGCCGTGCTTCACGCTGATCCATCTGGGGTGCAGCCGCGTCCTGTGCAGGTGCATCGGCAGCGGCTGCCTGTAGCTCGGCATGCTTGGCTTCTTCGCGCAGGCGCTTGGACTCATCGAGCAGATAGCGCTGGTAGTCGTCCAGATCGCCGTCAAACGGGCCGACCACGCCGCGCCCCACCATCCAGAAGTCTTCACACACGGCGCGCAGCAGGTGGCGGTCGTGGGAGACCAGCATCACCGTGCCATCAAAGTCATTGATGGCCATGGCCAGTGCTTCGCGGGTAGCCAGGTCCAGGTGGTTGGTAGGCTCGTCCAGCAGCAGCAGGTTGGGGCGCTGCCAGACAATCATGGCCAGCACCAGGCGCGCCTTTTCGCCGCCGCTCATGCTGCCTACCTGTTGCTTGACCATGTCTCCGGTGAAATTGAAGGTGCCCAGCCAGTTGCGCAGGTCTTGCTCACGGCTGGCGGCAGGGGCATCGGCACCCAGATCCTTGGCCAAGCGCGTCATGTGCTGCAGCGGGTCTTCATCGGGGCGCAGTACGTCCAGTTCCTGCTGGGCAAAGTAGCCAATGTTCAGGCCCTTGCCCTCGGTGACCTTGCCGCCGAGCGCAGGCATGGTACGCGCAATGGTTTTGACCAGGGTCGATTTACCCTGTCCATTGGCACCCAGAATGCCGATGCGTTGACCGGCCAGCACCGAGCGGTTCACACCACGCAGGATGACGGTTTCATTGCCTGCATCGTCGGTGTAACCAAAGCTGGCATCGGTAATCGCCAGCATGGGGTTGGGTAGGTTGGCGGGCTCCTTGAATTCAAAGGTGAACTCGGCATCGGCCAGCACAGGTGCTACTTTTTCCATGCGCTCGATCTGCTTCATGCGGCTTTGGGCCTGTTTGGCTTTGGTGGCTTTGGCCTTGAAGCGGTCAATGAACTTTTGCAGGTGGGCAATCTTGTCCTGCTGCTTGTCAAAAGCAGCCTGCTGCAGCTCCAGCTGCTGGGCGCGCAGTTCTTCGTACTTGCTGTAGTTGCCGCCGTAGCGCGTGATCTTGCCGCTGGCCAGTTCAAAGGTAACGGAGGTGACGCCATCCAGAAACTCGCGGTCGTGCGAAATCACAATCATGGTGCCGGGGTAGCGCTTGAGCCAGGCTTCCAGCCAGACCAGGGCGTCCAGGTCCAGGTGGTTGGTGGGCTCGTCCAGCAGCAGCAGGTCCGAAGGGCACATCAGCGCGCGAGCCAGCTGCAAACGCATGCGCCAGCCGCCGGAGAAACTGTTGACCGGGTGCTCCAGCTCACTGGTCTTGAAACCCAATCCCAGAATCAGGGCCTGCGCACGCGCGGTGGCATCGTGGGCACCGGCATCGGCCAGGTCGGCGTGGGCCTGGGCAATGGCCATGCCGTCGCCAGAGGCTTCTGCGGCTTTCAGGCGCGCCTGCACTTCAGCCAGGCGTGTGTCGCCGTCCAGCACAAACTGTGTGGCAGATTCGTCGGTTTCTGGCATGTGCTGGGCCACCTGGGCCATGCGCCAGGTCGGAGGGATAAAAAAGTCGCCGCCGTCTTCATGCAGCGTGCCATTGAGCAGGGCAAACAGCGATGACTTGCCTGCCCCGTTGCGCCCCACCAGACCCACGTGCTCGCCGGGGTTGATGGTGGCATTGACGCTGTCGAGCACAACTTTGGTGCCACGGCGCAGGGTGACGTTTTTCAGGGTAATCATCGAGATTTGAGAAAAAAGCGCACCCGCAGATGTTGCAAATCATGCGGGTGTTAAAAATTTAATAGCTGCTAGCGCTTGCTGCATAAGCGCTAGAGGCCAAAAAGGCTTGAAATGATTCCAAGCTGGTGTGGAACTTATTGTGCCGTGCGCTGGGCATGGGCCAGCAGTTCCTGGCGTGTGACCAGCAGTACGGCATCTTCACCCACACTGGTGTCCAGCCAGTAGACCAGCATCTCGGGGAAGGCCGCTTCAAAGAAGGGGCGTTCATTGCCAATTTCCAGCACCAGCACGGCGTCTTCTGTCATGCAGGCAGGTGCATCGGCAAACAGCTGGCGGATAAAGTCCATGCCGTCTGTGCCACCGGCCAGCGCGAGTTCTGGCTCGGCCAGGTATTCGGCAGGCAGCTTGGACATGCTGTCGGCATTCACATAGGGCGGGTTGCACAGGATCAGGTCCCAGGGGCCGGGTACCTTAGACAGGCCATCGGTTTCCACCAGCGTCACGCGCTCCTGCAGACCGTGCTTGTCAACATTGATGCGGGCCACAGCCAGTGCATCCGTGGAAATATCCGCGCCGGTGACGTTGACCTCGGGGTAGGCCATGGCGGCCAGGCAGGCCAGCGAGCCGTTGCCCGTGCACAGGTCCAGCACGTTTTTGGTCTTGTCCGAGAGGAAGTGGTCGATGGATCCGTCGGCCAGCAGCTCTGCAATAAAGCTGCGTGGCACGATGGAGCGCTCGTCGATATAAAACGGCACGCCCATCAGCCAGGCTTCATTCGTCAAATAGGCCGCAGGCTTGCGTGTCTCGATACGCTCTTTAAAAAGCGTAGCTACCAGCGCTTGCTGCTCGGGCGTTACAGCCTGATTTTCTACAGAAGCTTCTTCGTCGCCCAGTGGAGCGTCGATAGGCAAGCCGAGCTTGAACAGCACCAGCCAGATGGCTTCTTCTTCGGCATTGCTGGTGCCATGGCCAAAGCCTACGCCAGCTTGTTCCAGGCATTGAGCGCCGGTTGTAATCAATTCACCCACGGTGTTGCCGTGGGGCAGGGTGTAAGCGTGGCTCATGCAGCGGCTCCTTGTTCCAGTGCAGCAGGCTGCAGGCGTGCGTGCAGGTTTTCCAGCACGCGGCGGTAAATGTTCTTCAGCGGTTCCACATCGGCGACGGCAATGTGCTCGTCGATCTTGTGGATGGTGGCGTTCGGTGGGCCGAGTTCTATCACCTGTGGGCAGACCTTGGCGATAAAGCGGCCATCGCTGGTGCCGCCGCTGGTCGAAAGCTCAGTCTCCAGCCCGGTTTCAGCGCGAATTGCTTGCTGTACAGCAGTGACCAGATCGCCAGGCGTGGTCAGGAAGGGCTCGCCAGACAGCGCCCAGGCCAGGTCATACTCCAGCGCATGCTTGTCCAGCACGGATTTGACGCGCTGCTTCAGGCTTTCGGCCGTGTTTTCCGAGCTGTAGCGGAAGTTGAAGTCAATCACGACTTCGCCAGGGATGACATTGGTCGCGCCCGTGCCGCCGTGCATATTGCTGATCTGCCAGCTGGTGGGCGGGAAAAACGCATTGCCCTGGTCCCACTCGATGCTGGCCAGTTCTGCCAGCGCAGGCAGGGCGTGGTGAATGGGGTTGCGAGCGAGTTGTGGGTAGGCGATATGGCCCTGAATGCCTTCCACGGTAAGGCGACCGCTCAGCGACCCGCGGCGGCCGTTTTTGATCATGTCGCCTGTCTGCTTCACTGCGGTAGGCTCGCCTACGATGCACCACTCCAGTGGCTCGCCACGTTCGCGCAGCGCTTCGACCACGATCTTGGTGCCATCATGGCCGGGGCCTTCTTCGTCGCTGGTCAGCAAGAAGGCAATATTCAACGGAGTCTCGGCGTTATCTGCCAAAAACTCTTCTGCCGCGACCACAAAGGCGGCAATCGATGTCTTCATGTCGCTGCTGCCGCGACCAAAGAGCTTGCCGTCTTGGTAGGTAGGGGTGAATGGCGGGTGGGACCATTGCTCGACAGGGCCTGTGGGCACCACATCGGTGTGGCCTGCAAAGACCAGGGTTTTGGCGTTGGGGTGCTGGCTGCGGCGGATAGCCCAGAGGTTGTGAACGCGGAAAGTGTCAGGGCCTCCGTCCAGACGTTCACAGGTAAAGCCCTGCGCGTGCAGGCGGTCGGCTAAAAGCTCCAGACAGCCCGCATCTTCAGGGGTGACGGAGGGGCGGCTGATCAATTGCTCAGCCAGTTGCAGGGTGCGAGACATAAAAGGAATCCAGACGAGACTGCAGCATACAACTGCAGTCTGTGCCCCCTGACAACTGTCACGGAGCTTTTCAGGTGTTGAGCAATGCGCTGTCAAACGCCGGCAGGGCCGGAACCGCAGAAGTCTCATCAGCAGGGGCGCGTACCTCCGTGCGGAGGGGCTGCACATTGCCTTGAGGTGCGTTTTGCAGGCGCCACATCAGGTTGGTGGGTGAGTCTGCGTTGGCCAAGCCTTCACTGCGCTCAATTGTGCCATTAGTGATGAGGCGCGCGATGTCTTCTTCAAAGGTCTGAGAGCCTTCGGCCATGGAATTTTCCATGTTGTCGCGCACACCGGAGAAGTCACCTTTCTCAATCAGCTCAGACACCAGTTTGGTGTTGAGCAGTACCTCAGTGGCTGGAACGCGTGAGCCAGTGGTCGTGCGCAGCAGGCGCTGGGTAATGATGGCTTTGAGGGATGAAGCCAGATCGCCCAGCATGGTGGCACGTACCTCTACGGGGTAGAAGCTCAGAATGCGGTTGAGTGCATGGTAAGAGTTGTTGCCGTGCAGGGTGGTCAGCACCAGGTGGCCAGACTGGGAGTAGGCAATGGCGGCAGACATGGTCTCGCGGTCGCGGATTTCGCCGATCAGAATCACGTCCGGTGCCTGGCGCAGCGCGTTTTTGAGCGCAGTCTGCAGTGACTGGGTGTCAGAGCCCACTTCACGCTGGTTGACGATGGAGCGCTTGTTTTTGAACTGAAATTCAATCGGGTCCTCAATCGTGAGGATATGGCCCGTTTTCTGTTCATTGCGGCTGTCGATCATCGCAGCCAGCGTGGTGCTCTTGCCCGAACCTGTTGCCCCGACGACCAGAATCAATCCACGCTTTTCCAGCACCAGCTGCTCCAGAATGGAAGGCAGCTGCAGGTCATGCAGTTTGGGGATTTGCTGGGAGATAAAGCGAATCACTACGGCAGTGGTGCCGCGCTGGCGCATGGCGCTGATACGAAAACGGCCTACGCCTTGCAGCGGAACGGCGATATTGAGCTCACCTGTTTCCTGCAGGGTTTCCATGTCTTGCGGTTTGACGACTTCGGCCAGCAAGGCGCGCGGGGTGTCTGGACTGAGCAGCTGGTTGTTGATGGGTACGCAGACACCATCAATCTTGATCAGTGCTGGCGAGCTTGCAGACAGATAAATGTCCGAAGCTTTTTTCTCCGCCATCAAGCGTAGCAAGCGCTCCATCATGCCCATAGGTTTACCCTCGCCTCATTGTTGTGTGAAACCAGAATGCCCCTGAGTGTGCAACAAAAAAACCAAGAAAAACGCCTAGGGCATACCTAGGCGTTTGAGGCGTATCAAGAGCGCAATGCGGCGCGTCTATCAGTCGCGCAGCAGGTCGTTCAGGCTGGTGGTGGAGCGTGTCTTGGCATCCACCGTCTTGACGATGATGGCTGCGTACATGGAGTAGTCCTTGCCGTCCTTGGTCTTCTTGGGCAGGTTGCCCGAGACCACCACGGAGCCCGCAGGTACGCGGCCGTAGCTGATTTCGCCGGTTTCGCGATTGAAGATGGGGGTGGACTGGCCGATGTACACGCCCATGGAGATCACGGAGTTTTCTTCCACGATCACGCCTTCCACGATTTCCGAGCGCGCACCAATGAAGCAGTTGTCTTCAATGATGGTGGGGTTGGCCTGCAGGGGCTCGAGCACGCCGCCCAGGCCCACGCCGCCGGACAGGTGCACGTTCTTGCCGACCTGGGCGCAGGAGCCCACGGTGGCCCAGGTGTCCACCATCGTGCCTTCATCCACATAGGCGCCGATGTTCACATAGGAAGGCATCAGGATGGCGCCCTTGGCGATGAAGGAGCCGCGGCGAGCCACGGCAGGAGGCACCACGCGCACGCCGGTGGCAGCGATGTCAGCCTCGCTCATGCCTTCGTACTTGGTAGGAACCTTGTCGAAGAAATTCAGATCACCGGCCTGCATCAGCTTGTTGTCATTCAGACGGAAAGACAGCAGCACGGCTTTCTTGAGCCACTGGTGCACGGTCCACTGACCGACAGCTTCACGGCTGGCGACGCGCAACTTACCGCTGTTCAGTGCGTTCAAGGCGAAGTCCACGGCTTCCACCACTTCCTTGGGGGCCGACTTGGCAGAAATTTCTGCGCGGTTGTCCCAGGCGGAGTCGATGATTTGTTGCAGTTGTTGGGTCATGGTCTATTTCAGTTTCTTTTGAATAAAGTCAGCGATGCGCTGCGCGGCTTCCACACACTCTGCAGTCTCTGCCACCAGAGCCAGACGCACGCGCTGCGCACCAGGGTTGTACCCATGCACGTTTCGTGCCAGATAGCTGCCTGGGAGCACGGTGACATTCGTGGATTCCAGCAGTTCGCGGGCGAACTCCGTGTCGCTCATGCCCAGTGCATCGGGAATGCGTGGCCACAGGTAAAAGCTGGCATCTGGCAGGCGCACGTCCATGACAGGCTCCAGAATAGGCATGACCGCCGCGAACTTTTCGCGGTACATGGCGCGGTTTTCCTGCACATGGGCTTCGTCCGACCATGCGGCCATCGACGCATGCTGGATAGGCAGGCCCATGGCGCCACCGTGGTAGGTGCGGTAGAGCAGAAAAGATTTCAGCAGCTGGGCATCACCCGCCACAAAGCCGCTGCGCAGACCGGGCACGTTGGAGCGCTTGGACAGGCTGGTAAAAGCTACGATGTTGCGGTAGTCGGTGCGCCCCAGTTTGACGGCGGCTTCCAGGCCACCCAGCGGCGGCTCATCGCGGAAATAGATTTCGCTATAGCACTCGTCTGAGGCAATCACAAAACCGTACCTGTCAGACAGGTCAAACAGCTTTTGCCATTCATCCAGCGGCATGACCGCACCCGTGGGGTTACCGGGCGAGCATACATAGATCAGCTGCGTCTTGGCCCAGACATCGGCAGGCACGCTGTCCCAGTCCACGGCGAAGTTACGCGCCGGGTCGCTCGGCACAAAGCAGGGCTGGGCACCGGCCAGCAGGGTGGCCCCTTCATAGATTTGATAGAAGGGATTGGGGCACAGCACGGTAGCGCCGGGCTGGGTGGGGTCAATGATGGTCTGGGCAAATGAGAACAGCGCCTCGCGCGAACCATTGACAGGCAAGATCTGCGTGGCGGCATCCACGGCAATGCCATAGCGGCGCTGCAGCCAGTGGCTGCAGGCCTGGCGCAGCTCCATGGAACCCGCTGTGGCAGGGTAGCTGGCAAGCCCGTCCAGATGGGCGGTCAGCTGTTCGGTAAGAAAGTGGGGCGTGGCATGGCGAGGCTCACCAATACCCAGGCTGATAGGTCTCAGATGCGAGGGAAGGGTGACCCCCGCAAACAGTTGACGCAGCCGTTCAAATGGATAAGGCTGTAAGTGTTGGAGCAGGGGATTCATGATCCGCACATTATGGGATATCAATACAAGCGCTCATGCGCATCATGCGTAAATTTGCATTCTAAATGCAAAAAAAGCATGAATGCAGCATTGGCTTGCTTGAGGATTACGTGCCCGGCTAGGAAAACTCCTGAGGCAGCGCCAGCACCATGGGATTACAAACTTTGGGGTCAATACCAATCAAAGGCGAGGGCGGAGATGCTGTGGATCTTGAGGCGCTGCAAGCTGGCAGGAAAACTGGGCTGTGTAGCTGTGAGTGGGCTGGCGGCCATGGCTGCCTTATGGGCAACGGCGGTTTTTTCACAGAACGTGGCGCTGCAAGGGGCGGTGGCTGCGGCAGGTGGATTGCTCTTCCTGTTTGTGCTCTATAGCGTCTATCGCAATTTTTCGTATGAGGTGGCACGTCTGCTCAAGGCCATGGACAAGGCGGCGCATGGCGATCTGACCCACCGCATCACAGCCAGCAGCAAGGATGAACTCGGCGAGATGGCACGTCTGCTGGACAGCATGGTGGTGGCGCTGTCCAGCATGGTGGCGGAAATTCGCAGCAATGCCGCACTGGTGACACAGGCCGGGCATGCACTCACGCAGGATAACCAGGCCCTGGCGGAGCGTACCGAGCTGCAGGCCAGCAATGTGACGCAGACCGTGGTGAGCGTGGAGCAGGTGACCGCTGTGGTGCAGAACAATGCCGAGGCGGCTGTGGCGGCAGACCGATACACCACCCAGCTGCGCCAGGTCGTGGAGCAGGGCAGCGGTGTCATGGAACAGGCGGTGCACTCTGTGGAAGCGATTGAGCGCAGCGCAGACCGTATGTCCGAGATCATTGCCGTGATTGATGGCATCGCCTTTCAGACGAATATCCTCGCCCTCAATGCGGCGGTGGAAGCAGCGCGCGCAGGAGAGCAGGGGCGGGGTTTTGCCGTGGTGGCCTCTGAAGTGCGCAGCCTGGCACAGCGCTCCTCCGAGGCAGCGCGGGAGATCCGGCATCTGATTCAGGACTCCATAGAGCAGGTGGCCAGCAGTACCCGGCTGATTCGCCAGGCAGGCGCTGGCATGCAACAGGTGGCCCAGGGCATTCGCCAGGTCGCGGGTCATGTGGAGGCCATATCCGGCTCAGGGCAGGCGCAGGACATGGGGCTGGCGCAGATCCAGCAGGCCGTGCATGGCATTGACCGTGTCACGCAGGAAAACGCGCAAATGGTACGCAGTGTGGTGCAGGAGGCACAGGCGCTGGAGCAGCGTGCGGAGACCCTGTCGCGGGTGGTGGAGCGCTTTCGCCTGCAGCAGGGCACGGCAGTAGAGGCCGAAGCACTGGTGCAGCGCGCCGTGGCTTTGCGGCGCCTGGGCATGCCGCTGCAGCAGTACTGGGAGGCCCTGTCAGACCCGCAGCAGCCCTTCCATGACCGGGACATGTATGTCTTTGTGCTTGATGCCAGTGGCCGCTACCTGGCCTTTGGAGGCCATCCCGAGAAATGCGGTAGCCGCGTGCAGGATGTGTCTGGCGTAGATGGCGATGCCCTGCTGGCAGCCATCGTGGCGCAGGCCGAACAGGGCGCTGGCTGGGTGGAGTACGACATTACCAATCCCACGACAGGCAAAGTGCAGACCAAGATGTCCTACGTGTGCAAGCAGGATGGGGTGTACCTGGGCTGCGGGGTCTACAAGAGCTTTGTGGGAGATGGCGCGCCGCAGAGCCAGGCACAGGCAGCCACCCCGCGCCAGAAGCTTCCATCAGTTGCTCTTGCGTAGCTGGCGTGCCTTGGCCAGCGCCGCAGCAATGGCGGCCTTTTTGTCAGGCACGACTTCAGGGACAGGCGCGGCAGCCTGGGCGTTGGGCGCAGTAACCGTTGGCTGGCTGCGTGCCAGACGCTGCTGGTGGGCGTGGTAGCGCTGGCGGGCGTGCTCGGCCTGCTGGGCAGACCAGGCGTCCCAGCCGGTGCGCTCGCCACTGACGACGTCCAGAGAAATACAGTCCACAGGGCAGACAGGAATACACAGTTCACAGCCTGTGCAGTGCTGCGGGATCACGCTGTGCATGCGCTTGTTCGCACCCAGAATGGCATCGGTCGGGCAGGCCTTGATGCACAGCGTGCAGCCTATGCACCAGTCTTCGTCAATGTGCGCTACGGTCAGCGGCCCTTCAATGCCAAATTTGTGGTTGAGCGGCTCAGCGGGGCGGCCGGTAATGGCGGCCAGGCGGGCAATGCCTGCTTCGCCACCGGGCGGGCACTGGTTGATGGGCGCGCCTTCGCTGGCAATGGCTTGGGCATAGCTGGCGCAATCAGGGTAGCCGCAGCGCTGGCATTGCGTCTGTGGCAGGGCAGCATCAATGGAAAAAGCCAGTCCTGTCAGGGCTGGCTTGGTAGGTGTCTCAGGCATGCAGTTTTCAGCAACGACCGTGGCGGCACAGGCAGTCCCGCGCCGGTGGATGGGGCTTGTAAGAGGCCAGAGTGTCGCGCAAATCAGCGTGGTATGTCAGCTTCGGCCACATATTCCCCTTGCTGCAGGGGATCGGGCCTGTCAGTGGAGGCAGGCTGGTGGGCATAGATAAAGCCGCGCACCTTGGGGTAGACCATGTCGCGCCAGCGGCGACCGCTGAAGATGCCGTAGTGCCCCGCGCCGATCACGTCATAGCGCAGCCGCATATCGTTGGGAATGCCTGCACACAGGTCGTGGGCGGCGTGGGTCTGGCCGGAGCCGGAGATATCGTCCAACTCCCCTTCAATCGTCAAGAGCGCCGTGGTCTTGATGTCTTCAGGCTTGACGCGCTCGATCGTGCCATCGGGTGCGCGTACCTCCCAGGTGCCGTTGACCAGCTTGAACTCCTGGAACACGGTTTCAATCGTCTCCAGATAGTAGTGGGCATCCATGTCGAGCACGGCGTTGTATTCGTCGTAGAACTTGCGGTGCTGCTCGGCGCTGGCGTCATCGCCCTGGACCAGGTTCTTGAAATAGTCGTAGTGGCTGCTGGCGTGGCGGTTGGGGTTCATGGCCACAAAGCCTGTGTACTGCAAAAAGCCAGGGTAGACGCGCCGACCTGCACCGGGGTAATTGCTGGGCACGCGATAGATCACATTGTTTTCGAACCACTCAAAGCTGCGCTGTGTGGCCAGATCATTGACGGCGGTGGGTGAGCGGCGTGCATCAATGGGGCCGCCCATCATGGTCATGGACAGCGGGGTGGTCTCGCCACGGCTGGCCATCAGCGAAATGGCGGCCAGCACAGGCACCGTGGGCTGGCAGACGCTGATGACGTGGCAGTTACCGTACTGTTTTTGCAGATAGCGGATGAAGTCCTGCACGTAGTTGATGTAGTCGTCCAGGTGGAAGTCACCTTCTTCCAGTGGCACCTGGCGTGCGTTTTTCCAGTCCGTGATAAAGACTTTGTGGTCGCTGAGCAGGCTTTTCACGGTGTCGCGCAGCAAGGTGGCGTAGTGCCCGGACAGGGGGGCGACTACCAGAACGGGCGGATGCTGCAGTAAGGCATACAGCGTTGCCGGATCGTCCGAAAAACGCTTGAAGCGGCGCAACTCACAAAACGGCTTATCGATTTCGACGCGCTCCAAAATCGTGACATTGACGCCATGGACAGGCACGGACTGAATGTCGAACTGCGGCTTTTCATAGCCTTTGCCCAGGCGGTAAAACAGATCAAAACCAGCCACCATGCGCTGCGAAAAAGGCATCTGCGACAGCGGCAGCAAGGGGTTGCTGTAGAGCTTGGACGTAGCCTGAACGAAGTCGGCAAAGGGTTCAATCAGCGCACGCTGGGTTTCATAGATCTGGTAGAGCATAGTGAGGTCCGCTGCTAAATGTTGCAGTGCAATATAAAGCACGGGCGGTCACTTTGGAACTCTCAATTTCTGCAGATGCAGTCGCTGCGGTGACAGGCTGTCTGTAGGTGTACACCATGCCGCTTGGGAAGGTATAAAAAATAATAGCTGCCAGCGCATGTTTTATAAGCATTTCAAATGCATACCTATCTGAAATGCTTCATTTGCAAGCGCTGGCAGCTATGTTTTTAGAGGACTTTGAGCCCTTCAGCGGGATTTACTGGGCTTCAGCGGTCGATGGCTTGGTGTTGGCAATGGCCGAGACTTCGCTGGCGGGCAGATGCTTGAGGCGGTGGTCACTCCACACTTGACGCCAGCGGCGCGCACCGGGCAGACCGTGGCGCAGGCCGAGCATGTGGCGTGCAATGGCATACCAGTGCGTATCGTGCTCGCGCGCTTCACGTTCCATGTATGCAACCATGGCGCGTTCCACATCCATGTGGGTCAGCTCTGAAGGTTCCGCGCCAAAATACAGCTCATCCCAGCGGGAGAGCCACCAGGGGTTGTGATAGGCCTCGCGGCCAATCATCACGCCATCAACGGCCTGCAGTTGCTGCTGCACCACTTCGTCGGTCTTGATGCCGCCGTTGATGGCAATCGTCAGATGCGGAAATTCGCGCTTGAGCTGGGCCACGATTTCATAGCGCAGCGGTGGAATGTCGCGGTTTTCCTTGGGCGACAGGCCCTGTAGCCAGGCGTTGCGTGCATGCACGATAAAGGTGTCGCACCCTGCTTCAGCCACCGTGCCCACAAAGTCACGCACAAAGTCGTAGCTCTCAATCTTGTCGATGCCAATGCGGTGTTTGACGGTCACTGGCACATCGACCACATCACGCATGGCCTTGACGCAGTCGGCCACCAGCGGGGCTTCGTTCATCAGGCAGGCACCGAAGGCACCGCGCTGCACGCGCTCACTGGGGCAGCCGCAGTTGAGGTTGATCTCGTCATAGCCCCAGTCCTGACCAATCTTGGCGGCCTTGGCCAGATCGGCAGGCTCACTGCCGCCCAGCTGCAGGGCAACGGGGTGCTCTTCCTCATTGAAGCGCAGATGGCGTGCCACATCGCCGTGGATGAGGGCGCCCGTGGTGATCATCTCGGTATAGAGCAGAGTGTGCTTGCTCAGCAGACGGTGCAGGTAGCGGCAATGTCGGTCGGTCCAATCCAGCATCGGCGCAACGCTCATGCGTGGATAAGGCTTAACTTCTTGATTTGTATTGGTTTCTTTGGAATTCATTGGCATTTTTGGCGGTCTGTAGCACCGTCTGTAGCACCCCAAAAAACGCCAAATTCCCCGTCTTTTTGGAGTTCAGAATGGAGCAACTGCGTATACGGCACAGGTATGCGGCACAGGTTCGCCTTCAAGAGCAGGGCGTTATTGTGCCCAGACAGACAACGGTTTTCAGAAACAAGGCTTTGTCTGAAGCATGGCGATGCTTGGGTGGCATGCGGGGCATGGTCTTGAGGCGGGTAAAGCTTCAAGGCAATGAAGTTTCAAAGTGAATGTGCCGCTGAAGTGCTTGATATGTCACAAGTTATGGGGGCAGCCCCTTGAAATCGAATTTTTACTACATGAAGCGAAATAGCATGCTCCTATAGTTGGCCAAAGAATCTTGGCAGATTCCCGTGAGAACTGAGCGACCATCGCCAATACCCAGTTTGAATTTTGCCGCATTGATTCAGCACCAAAGAGAGAGGAATGCATGAAAAAAATATTGCTCGGCATGGCGTGCATCACAGGTTTTTGGGCAGGCACTGCATCTGCACAAAGCTCGATCACCTTGTTTGGCTATGTGGATGCCGCTTATGGGTTTCAGACCTGGAAAAACAAATCAGAGGGTGTGAAGGTGCACCAATCTGGCTTGTTCAACGGCATCTGGAATAGCAACGCTTGGGGGATCAAGGGCAAGGAAGATCTGGGTCAAGGCTTGACGGCCAGTTTTGAGCTGGAAAGCGGGTTCAATGTGCTCAATGGCAGCACTTCCAGCAACCATTACTTCAAAACGGCATGGGTCGGCCTGTCCAGCAACGAGTGGGGGCGTGTGCGCATGGGGCGCGTGGGTAATGCGATCCAAGAGTACGCCAGTTTTATTGCCGGCATCTCTGACGAAGAAAACTTTGCGGATATTGAAAATATCTTCAGCGCTGCCGGCTCCAATAAAGCCAACAACACCATTGTCTATAAATCTCCAACATTCAGCGGTGTGGATTTCTCGGTGGGCTACTCCTTTGATACCAAGGGCTCATCCGGCACAAGCAATGATGAAAAAATCAAGCTGATTACCAGTGCTATTGGATATAGCAAAGGCCCGCTGACACTGAGCCTGGGTTATGACCGCCTGCACTCCAGCGCATGGGCCAAAAATGTCCACTCCTGGGTGGCGGTGGCCGGTTATGAGCTTAAATCGGTGTCGCTGGGGGCTGCGGTGGGGCAGGACATCAATGGCCGCCAGTCGTCGCTGAGTTCCTATCTGTCCAACCCAGCTTTTGCGACCTGGGGCTCAGGCTATGTGCCAGACTTTAAAACCACGGGTTTGACTTTCAATGCCACCGTGCCTGTTGGTACGGCTGCCAGCGTGATGGTGGGCTGGAGCGGCTCTCGTGCAAGCAGCGGCTTTCACAACGCCTATAACCTGGACAAACGCCAGCAGAACATCTATAGCGCTGGATATACCTACAACCTTTCCAAGCGCACCTCGTTCTACGTCATAGCAGCCTATGCAACGGGTTTTGCTTTCCAGAACGTCACCGCACAGCAAATGTTTGCAGGCCTGGACCATAGTTTCTAAGCACTGCAGCGCAACATCATTTCAGTCGATTTCAGGAGCAGGCACGTGGCAAGTACCCACCCCAATGGATTTTCTCGTCGGGACTTTATCAAGCTAGGTACTGTGGGCGGTATCACCTTGCTGCTGGGGCGCCTGCCAACAGCGCAGGCGGTGGAAGTCAACTCAGGCCCAAGTCCCACAGACTGGATGGGCAGCAATGGCAAGCCCAAATTCCGCTGGGATGCCATCCGCAAAGTGACGGGTGAGAAGAATTTCTCTTTTGACTTCCGGGCCAAGGACTTGCCGGGCTGGCCAGAACAGCAGGGCTATGCCTTCATGCTCAAGGCCACGGATGCGGAGCATCGCTTTGAAGGCATTGATCTATCCGTGCTGGGCGCTGATTTGCAGCCAGACCGGCTGCTGCTGCAAAAAGACCTGGCAGACAAAGGCCTGCAAGCACCAGACAGCATGGGCAAGGGCTTTTATGGCGAACATATTCTGCTGCCGGTTGGTGAAACAGCGCCGCTCTTGGGGCACCCTGTTGCCATCCTGTTTTACAAGGATTTTGACCGTTTCCAGGCCGCAAAGCGCGCACTGCTTTTTGAGAAAAGTGCGGTCAAGTACGGAGAGTTCACAGGCCCCAAGCCTCCAGCAAATTACGGTGCAGGCCGCTTTGTGCGTATAGGTGGGGCGCAGCCTTACGAAGCACCATTGTTCGCGCCTTTCCAGAACGGCTCCATCAAAGGTGCTTTTGATGGCAACGAGGTGGTATGGCCGCCTTTTACGCCGGACCGCGAACTCTTCATGCCCGAGGTCATCAAGCGCAAGCGTGGCAGCGGCTTTGAGGACTCCCTGCATGCATCCAGCCTGGATCCAACCGTGGCAGAGCAGGCCATGGATGCCGCCATGCTGATTGCGGATGAGATCGAGCAAGCACGCAACAACCCAGACAAGCTGGTGCTGGCGCGCCGTGGTTTTTCACAGTCCATCGACCCATGTGCCATGGAGCCCGATAACTGCACGGCCTGGTATGACGCCAAAAACCGCAGCCTGTACATCATGACGGCGACCCAGTCACCTGCAGGTGTGGCCAGCGGCGCGGCAGCCATGGTCAAAGACAATAGCCAGGCGCCTGTGGAGCGCATCATTTTGCTGACGGGTTCCACCGTTGGCTATGGCTCCAAAGACTATTCGGTGTTCCCGTACTACGCGATTGCGGCCTGCCTGTATAGCGACGGTATGCCAGTGCGTATGGCCAACAATCGTTACGAGCAGTTCCAGCTGGGCATGAAGCGCCATTCCATCGAGATGGACGTGACCATTACCGCAGATCGCAAGACCGGTAAGTTCGAGGTGCTCAAAGGTGCCTACGTGTGCAATGGCGGAGGCCGCGAAAACCTGTCGGTGGCGGTGTCACACGTGGCGGCGCGTGGGGCGCAGTCCATCTACTACTTTCCAAAATCTGATCTGACCGCCGTGGCGCTGGCCACCCGCGCGGTGGAGGCAGGCTCCATGCGGGGCTTTGGCTCCTTGCAGTCGTTGAGCGTTACCGAGGTGATGGTCGACGAGATCGCTGGGGAACTGGGGCTGGACCCTATCGAGCTGCGCCGGCGCAATGCCTTGCGTGAAGGTTGGCAGAACACACAAGGGGGCGTGCAGGCGGGTGATCCGCGCTTGCTGGAGATGCTGGATCTGGCAGCGAAGCACCCTTTGTGGGTCAATCGCCAGAAAGCCAAGGCGGATTTTGAGGCGGCCAACCCCGGCAAGCGCTATGGCGTTGGTTTTGCGCAGGTGCAGCAAGTCTATGGCTCCAGCGGTGACCCCAGCATTCTGGTGCTGGAGTTTGACAGCAACGGCAAGCTGAGCATGCGCCATTGCGTGCAGGAAATTGGCACGGGCGCGACGACGGCACAGCAGGTCATGGTGTGGCAAGCGCTGGGCAAAGCGCCGGACGAAGTGGAGTTTGGCGTGACGGAGTTTCCGGAACTACCACTGACCAGTGCCTGGGCTGACCAGAAGCTGCAGGATGAGTACTCCAAGAACAATCCTTACTGGGTGCCATCCATCGTGCCGGATATGAGTTCGTCGTCGAGCGTGTATTACATCGGCTTTGCCACGCGCCAGGCAGCACGCTTTTTGCTGGAGTTCACCTTGTGGCCTGCAGCGCGTGCGATCTGGAGCGAGGGGGCAGGCGGTGGCGCCATGTCCAGCTTCAATGTGCAGTTGGCTGATCTGCGCATTGGCCCAGATGGCTTGGGGGGCGCTGGTATGAAGCCAATTGCCTTTGAGCAGCTGGCCCGCAAGGCCCACGAAATGGGCCTGATCACCGGGGTGGCCGTGCATACCTACAGCCGCTGGGAATGGGCGCGGGCAGAATTTGATATCCCGGGCGTGGGCTTGCGCAACCTGCCCATTGATGCGCTGGCCGTGCGCTATGGCGATGGCGCGCCTGCTGCGCTGAAAAACCGCATGACCGTAGCCGGATATGACTTTATCAAGCGCAAGAGTGCCACCTATCCTCCCACGCAGCGCAGCAGCGCTGGGCCCACCACTTATACGCCTGCATCCTATATCGTTGAGCTGAATGTGAACACTTTTACGGGACAGGTGCAGGTGATGAGTCACCATGGGCTGATGGATCCGGGAACCATGATTGTTCCGGAGCTGGTTTCCGGGCAGCTGCAGGGCGGCGCAGCCATGGGGATTGGCCATGCGCTGATGGAAGAGCTGCCGCTTTATGAAGACGGTCCGGGCAATGGCACCTGGAACTTCAACCGCTACACGCTGCCACGCGCCAGAGATGTGGCGGTGTGGACGCAAACCGCAGACTACTTGCCGCCCTTGTCAGAAACATCGCCGCCCAAGGGGCTGGCAGAGCTGGGCATGGTGCCCATGGTGGCTGCGGTCAGCAATGCGCTCAGCCATGCAGTGGGCAAGCGCTTTTATCACTACCCTGTCACGCCGCAAAAAATCAAGGAAGCGCTGTCGCAAACAGCCAGTTCTGTGGTTTCGGGAGAAGCCTTGCGCGAGCAGCAGGCGCAAGCTACGGCGAATCAGTAAGCAGGAGATCTGGGGCAAAGGGCAGCTTGATGGCTGGTGAAGCATCAGCTGCCTGAATCCTATGGATTAATGTTCCATTTCTTCTTGAAGTCGTATTCAAGCTGCTCACACTGGCCCGGTGTGAACTGTGGTGGCGTGTCTTCCTTGGGGCCTTTTTCGCGCTCTTTCCAGCACAGGCGAATGGTTTCACGCTCCACCCACTGCTGCTCTTTGGCAGGAGAGAGGTTGAACAGAATCTGGCTGCCCAGCATCAGAATGGCAAACAGGGCCACAGGTGTTCCAATGATCCAGAAAACCAGTTTGGGCCGTGGCATGGCCTTGTCGGGCTGTGGTGTAGACATAAGTGTGAAGTCCTGAACTGTGGGCCAGAGTAGGGCCTGACTTCAGGGCTGAATGGGGGAGGTGCTGGTGTTGATGGCTTGAGGCTGGCTCAGTGCAACGTCAACGCGACGTGCACCGTTAAAGCGCTTGGACCAGTATTTGCTATTCATGCTTTCCACGCGCACGCTTTTGCCGCGCCGTGGTGCATGGATGAACTGGCCATTACCCACATAAATGCCGACATGGCTGAAAGCTCGGCGCATGGTGTTGAAGAACACCAGATCACCGGGCTTGAGGTCTTTTTTGTCGATTTTCTGGGTGGCCTTGGCTTGCTCACGTGCGTTGCGGGGCAGAACGTGGCCAACGGCTTCCTGATAGATGGCGCGCACAAAGCCACTGCAGTCAAAACCCGTTTCAGCATTGGTGCCGCCGAAGCGGTAGGGAATGCCGATCATGCCCATGGCGGTGCTGATCAGATCGGAAGTGTTGGACGCAACCGACTCGCCCATGGACTGCAAATTAGCGCCCAACCCACGCTCTGCCAGAATTTCTGTCAGACGTTCATGGGAAAGGGGGGCTTGATGTTCTTCTTGGTCTGGAGGCGTGGCATGTACGCTGCCACATGCCAGGGCCAGAACTAATAGCCATTTGCATGTCATAGTCTTGAGATTATCACGCGGCGGGCATGGCACAAATGAGAGCTATGTCAAAGACGGGGCATATCCCGGCTTCTGAAACGTCTTGTTTCAATATTGTGAGGCTGCAGCCTGTCGTCGCTGTGTGTGCAGGCATGCCACGGGGTTGAGGCTTCGCTGCGACAATAAGGTTTTGCACAACAGAACACAGGAAAACTACATGCTGCTGGACGCCGATGATTCGCAACTGGTGCTGATTGACTATCAGGAAAAACTGATGCCTGCCATTTTCGAAGGGCAGCAGGTGCTGGCCAATGCGGTCAAGCTGGCCAAGATTGCCAAGATGATGCAGGTGCCTGTGTGGGCGACCGAGCAAAATCCTTCCAAACTGGGGCCTAATGCGGCAGAGCTGCGCGCCCTGAGTGATCGCACTTTGGCCAAGATGAGCTTTAGCGCGGTAGAAGACGGCTTGATTGATCTGCTGCGTCCTCCCGTCAAAAAGCAGCAGGGCGGCAATGCCCGTAGCTTGCCCAAGCACCTGCAAAAGCCTGCGGCACCGCAGGAGCCCGAGCGCCCCTCCATTGTGATTGCAGGCTGCGAAGCCCATGTCTGCCTGATGCAGACCGCACTGCAACTGCTGGAAGAAGAGATGGAAGTCTGGGTGGTGACGGATGCCTGCAGCTCGCGCACAGAGCGCAACCGCGATGCAGCATTCGACCGCCTGGCCGGTGCTGGCGCAGAGCTGGTGACCACAGAGATGGTGGCTTTTGAGTGGCTGCGCAGCTGCGAGCAGCCCGCATTCAAGCAAATGCTGGAGCTGGTCAAGTAAGCCAGTACCAGCCACTGCTCCGGCGTGACTGCCGGAGCTTTTTTTACGGCATTTGAATCTAGCTTACATGCTGTTTTAAAGCGACCGAAACACAGATCGGCAGTCCTGCACATGCTGTGACAGAGGTGTGATAGGGAACTATGAAAAATAGAGCTGCTTGCGCAGCAAAAATAAAGGTTTCAAAGCTCTATGACTTTGAAAACCAGTAATGACAAGCGCTGGCAGCTCTTTTTTATGAAGCAGGCTGTGTGAGGTTTTGCGCTGCAGGGCTGAGGACGGCATTGATGGTGTGCACATCCTGCATGCGCAGATTGCCCGCAGCCTGGCGCAGTTGCAGCAGGCCAAGCAGCAGCTGGTATCGGGCATGTGCCAGGTCTTTTTGCGACTGGAACAGCTGGCTCTGGGCGTTGAGCACGTCCAGATTGATGCGCACACCTACCTCGTAGCCGAGCATATTGGCTTCCAGAGAACTCTGGCTGGAAGCGACCGCAGTTTCCAGTGCCTTGACCTGTTCATAGGCCGACTGCACGCCAAAGAAGGCCGTGCGCACGGCCTGGGCGACCTGACGTCTGGCGCCTTCCAGATCTGCGCGGGCTTTTTCCTCGAGTGACAGGGTTTCCTTGACGCGGTTTTGTACGGCAAAACCTGCAAACAGAGGAATGTTCATGACCACGCCCACGCTGCCGACTGTGGAGTTGACGCGGCCGCCGGGCATACCCGGAGTCAATGAGCCATCGGGGTTGCGCTGCGTGCCGTAGCTGGCCTGAAGATCCACCGTGGGCTTGTGGCCAGCGTAGGCCTTGTCAGTTTCCAGTCTGGCAATGTCCTGCGCAATGCGAGCCTGGCGGATTTGCGGGCTGTGGTTTTCCGCCTGGTCCAGCCAGGCTTGCAGGTCGCCAGGTGTCAGTTCAGGCAGGCGCTCGGGCTGGGCGAGGGGCCAGGGGCTGGCATTGCTGGTGCCCAGCAGTTGATCGAGCGCAGCCTGGGCAACGCGCACATCGTTGGCTGCAGCAATTTCCTGGGCGCGGATCAGGTCCAGGCGGGATTGCGCTTCGCGCGCATCCGTGATGGTGGCGTCGCCAATTTCAAAACGGCGCTTGGCAAATTCGTATTGTTCAGCGACCGAGCGTTGCTGGGCGCGGACCAGCTTGAGCGTTTCCTGTGTGGTCAGTACCTGGAAGTAGGCCTGGGCTGTGCGCACCAGCAGGTCCTGCGAGGCTGCATCAAGCTGAATCTGAGCCAGTTCTGCCTGAAACTGGCCCTGCTTGTAAGTGGCAAAGTTGGCAGGGTTGTACAGCGGCTGGGTGGCCTGCAGGCTGGCGGAGTCTTGACGGGCATCCAGCTGGCGCGAGGGGAAATCACCGCGCACACGTGTTTCGTTGTACTGGCTGCCGGCCTGAATGCCAATCTGTGGCAGCAAGCCGGCTTTGGCCTGTGCGCTCTGGCTGAGGGTGGCCTCGTACTGTGCACGTGCACTTTGCCAGGCAGCGTCGTAGGTCTGGGCCCGCTCGGTGAGTTCGACCAGACTTTGGGCCTGCGCGGCAGGCCATGCGCAGCACAGTGCTGCAGCGCAGGCCAGATGACTGAGCGAGAAGCGGAAAGCGGCAAGGTTTCGCAACGCAGTGGGGAACACCATGAATTCGTCTCCAGAATCTCGCTCAGGGCTGTGTCAGTACGTGGGCACGCTCGGATCGCGTTCCTGCGACCATGCGTTAATGCCGCCGGCGATGTTGGCTACCGATTCAAAACCGGCGCGCACCAGATAGTTCGCCACACTCATGCTGCGTGCGCCGTGGTGGCACAGGCAGGCAGTGGGGCGGTCAGGGTCCAGCTCTTCAAAGCGAGAAAGGATTTGCCCCATGGGAATGCACTGCAGCTCAAACTGGTCGCTGGGCACAATGCTGGCGATCTGGCATTCCCAAGGCTCACGAACGTCAAGCACCAGAGGCTTGACGGCATCACCGGCGAATTGACCCAGCCACTCATCAAACTGGGCTGGGGGGACTTGATAGAACATGCAAACTTTCTCCGGTGATGCGGGCAGGGAACTTAGAACTTGAAACGGTTGGTCGTGTTGAAGCCGTGCAGGCGAGGAGCCACGATGTCCCAAGGGGTCTTGGTCACGATGGAGCCGCCTTGCTTGGTGACCACGGTGAAACGCATCACGGGCTCATTGCCAACGATGGCAGACAGTCGGCCACCATCTTTGAGGTGGGGCAGGAGCTCTTCAGGAATGCTTTCCACCGAGCCGCTGAGCATGATGACGTCAAAGGGGCCTTCAGGCAGCACGTCCTTGGAACCATCGGCCACGCGCACGCTCACGTTGTCGCAGCCAGCGTCCGCCAGGTTTTCGCGTGCCATTTCGGCCAGCTCGGCGTTCAGCTCCAGTGTCACCACTTCCTTGGCCAGCTTGGACAGCAAGGCAGCGCTGTAGCCAGAGCCGGTGCCAATTTCCAGCACGTGGTCGGTGGGCTGCACGTCCACGTCGTTGATCATGCGGGCTTCCACGCGGGGCTGGAACATGCATTCGCCCTTGTCCAGGGACTGAGCGCCTTCAGTCAGAGGAACGAGCACGTCCATGAATGCCAGGCTGTAGTGTGCAGGTGGGGTGAAATCTTCGCGGCGCACGGTGTAGAGCGCGTCCAGCAGTCGTTCACCGTCCACATTCCAGGGGCGCACTTGCTGCTGGACCATGTTGTAACGTGCGTTTTCGGTGGCGTCGTTACGGTCTAACAGGCTGTTCAGGGGCAAATTCATGGTGGTCTCCTCCGCTACGGGATGGCTTATCTGAAACAAATCCGTGATTCTACGAGGGTGAGGATGGGTTTGCGGCCTTGTCGGACTCGCGCCCATGCCAAAGTCGCTTGAGCCACTGCGTGAAATCATCCAGATAGCAATACACCACGGGCACGACCACCAGCGTCAGCAGCGACGAGGTAATCACCCCGCCAATGACGGCCTGGCCCATGGGGGCGCGCTGCTCGGCCCCTTCGCTGACGGCAAAGGCCAGCGGCACCATGCCAAACACCATGGCCAGCGTGGTCATCAGAATCGGGCGCAGGCGCACGCGAGCCGCCAGCAGCAGGGCCTGCTCGCGAGGCAGACCCGGGCTGATCTCGCCTTGCTCGTTCGTGTGTTCGCCACGGGCACGGATGGCAAAGTCCACCAGCAAGATGGCGTTCTTGGTGACCAGGCCCATGAGCATCACGATGCCGATGATGGAGAACATGCTCATGGCAGAGTTGAACATCATCAGTGCCAGCACCACGCCAATCAGGGTCAGGGGCAGCGAAGTCATCAGCGCCAGCGGCTGGATAAAGCTCTTGAACTGGCTGGCCAGAATCATGTAGATGAAGATAACGGCCAGCGCCAGTGCAGACACGGCATAGGCAAAGGACTCATTCATGTTCTTGGTAGAGCCCCCAAACTCCCAGTGGTAGCCGGGCGGCAATTGCAGATCCTGCAGCATCTTGGCAATGTCACTGGAGACTTCACCCGCCGAGCGCAGCGAGGTATTGGCGGTGAACTGCACTTCTCGCGTCATGGAGCGGCGGTTGATCTGGCTGGGGCTGCGCGACTCGACCACATCGGCCACCTGATTCAACTCCACCACACGCGGGCTGCCATCTGCCTGTGTCTGTACAAAAGGCAGGTGCTGCAAGTCCGCAGGCTGGGTGCGTGCTTCAGGCGCCAGGCGCACATTCACGTCATAGGTTTCATCATCGCTGGCGCGCCAGTTGCCAATGGTGTCGCCAGCCACCAGCGTGCGCAGGCTGCTGGCAATGCTGGCCACGGAAAGCCCCAGATCAGCTGCTGCATCACGGTGGACTTTGACTTCCACAATGGGTTTGGGCGGCTGCAGGCTGCTGTCCAGATCGACCAGACCGGGAATGTGCTGCAGCTTGGTCTGCAGCTCCTGGCTGATGCGGTCCAGCTCCTGCAGGTCAGGCCCCATGATGGAAAACTCGATCTGCTTTTGGCCGCTCACGGGTTCCAGCTGGCCCACGTGCGTGACCAGAATGCCGGGAATGCCCCGCAGTGCATCACGCAGCGTGCGCGTCATCTGCTCCAGACTCTGAGCGCGTTCGCTGCGGTCTGTCAGGCGAATGTAGATGCTGGCCGAGTGCTTGCCTTCGGCGCTGCCTGTGTTGATGGTGGTCAGCGTATAGCGCACGCCGGGCTGGGCGCGGATGATGGCTTCCACCTGCCGTGCCTTGGTTTCCGTGGCTTCGATGGAGGAGCCTTGCGGCGTTTCGAAGTTGACGTAGGTTTCCGAAAAGTCCGCACCGGGCACAAATTCAGAGCCCAGCAAGGGCAGCATCAGCAAGCTGCTGATAAAGATGGCAAGCGCAGAGAGCACGGTGGCCAGCTTGTGCATCAGCGACCAGCGCAGCAGGCGCTGGTACAGCTCGGTCAGGTCTTCTGTCGCCTTGTCAAACCAGGCCGTGAGGCGACCGAGGGTGCGGTCGTACAGGCTGCGTTTGCTGTTCGCGGCAGGCTGCCCGTGCAGGTGAATGCTGGGGTCATGCCAGACGCTGGAGAGCATAGGGTCCAGCGTGAAGCTGACGAACATGGAAATCAGCACCGCTGCCACGATGGTGATGCCAAATTCGTGGAAGAACTTGCCAATGATGCCGCCCATGAAACCAATGGGCAGGAACACGGCCACGATGGACAGGGTGGTCGCCAGCACGGCCAGACCAATTTCCTGCGTGCCGTCCATGGCCGCGTCATAGGGCGACTTGCCCATCTGCACGTGGCGCACGATGTTCTCGCGCACCACGATGGCATCGTCAATCAACAGGCCCACGCACAGCGACAGCGCCATCAGCGTGACCATGTTGATTGAAAAACCAAACATGTACATGAACCAGAAGGTGCCGATCAGCGCAATGGGCAGGGTCAGGCCGGTGATGATGGTCGAGCGCCAGGAGTTCAGGAACAGAAACACAATCAGTACCGTGAGCACCGCGCCTTCAATCAGCGTCTGGCGCACGTTGTCCACAGCCACCTGAATGGGGCGGGCCGTGTTGGCAATGGTCTCGAGCATGATGCCGGGCGGCAGGTCCTGGTCCAGCTCTGCGACCACACGGTTGAGGCCGTTGACCACTTCGATGGTGTTTTCATCCTGTGCTTTTTGTACCGACAGCACCAGCGTGCGCTCGCCGTTGTACAGCGCCAGGCTCTCCAGTTCCTGCGCGCCATCCTGAATGCGCGCCAGCTGGCCCAGGCGCACAGGGGCGCCATTGCGCTGTGCAACCACAATGTCGGCGAACTGCTCAGGGCGGGCAACGCGTGCATTGATCTGCACCACGCGTTCCTGCTGTAAAGAGCGGATGGTACCTACCGGCAGGTCCTGGTTTTCGCTGCGCACCGCCTGCACCACCTGAGCTGGGGTGATGCCATAGGCTTTGAGCGATGTGGGCTCCAGATAGATATTGATCTCGCGCGGTGTACTGCCCACCAGATTGACGGCACCCACGCCGCGCACGTTTTCCAGGCGTTTTTTAAGCACCTGGTCGGCCCAGGTGGTCAGCTGGATGGGCGTGAGTGGCTGGGCGCCTTCAGGCAAGGTAGCTGGATTGGGCAGTACCGCCACAGACCACACGGGTGCGCTGGCCGGGTCAAAGCGCAGCACCCACGGCTCCTTGACCTCATCTCGCAGCGTAGGACGTACGGTGGCTACTTTCTCGCGCACATCGTCAGCGGCCTTGCGGCCATCCATGTGCAGCTGGAACTCGATGATGATGACGGACTTGCCTTCGTAGCTGCGCGAGGTCAGCGCATTAATGCCCGAAATCGAATTGATGGCTTCTTCCAGCGGCTTGGTGACTTCGCTTTCCACCACTTCGGGTGAAGCGCCGGGATAGTCCACGGTGACGACCACCACGGGAAAATCCACATTCGGGAACTGATCAATCGCCAGACGCTGGTAGGAAAACAGACCCAGCACCACAAAGGCCAGCATGACCATGGTGGCCATGACCGGATTGCGCAGACTTACCTTGGTAAACCACATGATGCAGCTCTTCTTTCTGCGCTACGAGGCATTGGACGGCTGGGCAGGTGTGGATTGCGGCTGCAGCTCAACCCGCGTGCCTGCAGGAATACGCCCCGCAGAGCCTGTGAGCACGATCTGTTCAGGCTGCAGACCTTCAACGGCTACCCAGGTCACGTCCTGCCCCACGCTGCGTGCGCCCAGCGACACCGTGGTGTGCTGCACGGTGCCATCCCGCACGGTCTGCACATAGGGCAGAGGCTGGTCGGTATGCACGGCAGACAGGGGAACAGCCAGTGTTTCAAGACTGCCGGTCTGGATAAAGCCTTCTACATACATGCCGGGTCGCAGGGTGACGCCTTCAGCGGGCAGTACCTGCAGATAGACAGGTACCGCACGGTTGCTGCTGGAGGCGCTGGGGTTGATGCGCACCACCTTGGCCTGCAGGTTCTGAGGCAGCTGACCGTTGCTGGCACGCAGCTGCAGGCTTGCCGCCTGGCCGATCTGAACCTGTGCAGAGTCGTTGGCAGGAATCTGCGCTTCCAGCTCCAGCGCAGACAGGTTTACGACTTCCACAATGGGAGCTTCCACATTCACGCGTTCGCCGTTTTGTGCCATGCGGCTGGCAATCTGGCCGTCAATGGGGCTGCGCAGCACGGTGTCATCCAGGTTTTTGCGGGCGGCATCCTGGGCAGCACGCGCCGCCGCGTGGTTGGCCTGTGCGGCCTGCAGGCTGGACAGGGACGAGGTCAGGGCCGTATCAGAGATAAAGCCCTTGGCCACCAGTGCGCGGTTGTTGTCGTACTGGCGCTGGGCAATCGTGACCTGGGCCTGTGCGGCATCGGCCTGCAGCTTGGCCTGGCGAAAGCGTGCCTCGGTTTCTGTGGCATCGACCCGAGCAATCACCTGGCCGCGTGTGACACGGTCGCCTTCACGCAGCTGCAGATCGCGCAGTTCCCCGGGAATGCGGGCTTTGACGAGCGCGCTGTCCATGGCTGAGAGGCTGCCGGTGATGGGAATGCCCAGTGGCATCTGCCTGGGCTGCACGGTAAACCACTCCTGTGAAGGAATGCTGAAAGTGCGTGCAGCGCTTGCTGTGCTTGCCTCAAGTGCTTCTTTTTTTGCGCTTCTGCCATCGACCGCTCGCCAGACGCCAGCTGCGATGGCAATGACAGAAATAATGGCCAGCAGCCACATCCATTTCGGCACACGAAAGGAAGAGGAAGAAGAAGTCTGCGTCATGCGGATAGTGCGGCAAGGCCGCGCAGAAGGTTGTCAACGTGAATATCGAAGTACGCCGTGTCGCTGATGCCCAGCGATTCGGGGTAGTGCACACCCATGGAATGCCTCCACTGGATGTAGGAGAACATGGGCGTCATGATCAGGTGCACGCCAGCGTCCAGGTCAATGGGCCGGAACTCGCCACGTGCAATACCGCGTTCCAGAATGCGGCGCACCAGCGCCTGCCCGGGGTAAATCACTTCCTGCAGGTAAAAGCTGGCCAGCTCAGGGAAGTTGCAGCACTCGCTGGTCATCAGCTTGTAGATGCCACCTGCTTCGCTGTTGGCAATGCGCTCCAGCCAGACAGCAAAGGCATAGCGCACCAGATCGGCCGTGCTGCCGGTAAAGCTTTCCAGCTCGGCCTGCCATTCGGCAAAGCGCCCGGCAATGTTTTCGCGCACCACGGCCTTGAGCAGGGCCTCCTTGCTGGGGTAGTACAGAAACAGGGTGCCTTTGGAGACATTGGCCAGCGCAGCCACTTCTTCCACGCGGGTGGCGGCATAGCCTTTTTCCACAAACAGGCGCGTGGCCGCCGCCAGCAGTTCAGCCGGGCGTGCTGCTTTGCGGCGAGTGCGGCGGGTGGAAGCAGTGTTCACCTGAGTGTCAGAGCGGTAGGGGAAAAAGAAAATGACCGATTGGTCATTAACCATGAATCTTAGAAAGCAGATGGGTGTGCGTCAAGTAAGGATTGCTTCCTACATGGGCAAGCATGGTGCCGGTAGTCAGTGCGGGATGACAGCGTGTACAAACAGGGTATGAAGGAAACCATCTATTTCGGCGGCGGCTGTTTCTGGTGCACAGAAGCTGTGTTCGACCGCGTACGGGGCGTGCTGGATGTGCAAAGCGGTTACGCCAATGGCCATGTGCCCAACCCCAGCTACGAGCAGGTGTGTGAAGGCACGACCGGGCACGCCGAAGTGCTCAAAGTGGAGTTTGACCCGGCGCAGATTGCACTGGAGCAGTTGCTGGAGATCTTCTTTGGCACGCACGACCCCACCACACTTAACCGCCAGGGCAACGATGTAGGCACGCAGTACCGCAGTGCCATCTACACAACCACCGAGGCCCAGCTGCAGCAGGCACAGGCTTTTGTGCAGCAGCTCAATGCGCAGAACACCTTTGGTCAGCCGGTTGTGACGCAGGTGCAGCCGCTGGACAACTACTGGCCTGCCGAGGGCTACCACCAGGACTACTTTGCGCGCAATCCATTGCAGGGCTACTGCGCCTATGTGGTCGGCCCCAAGGTGCAGAAGTTCCTGCATACCTTTGCGCAGCACGTGAAGCAGGACGACTGAAGCTGCACTTTGCACAGGCATAATTGCAACTGTGTTGCGTTAGCAATGCCATGGAATTGCCTATGCCTGTTGTTTCACCTTCTACACCACTGCAGCTGCCCGCTGGCATGCGTGCCACGCGTGCGGTGCTGGCCATGCTTGACATCCTGCCCCAGCAGCCCATGCAGGGCTGGACCGAAAGTACGGTCGAATCCGCCTTGCAGGCGCGTGGGGTGGTGGTGAATCGCGTGACGGTGTACAGGGCGCTGGACCGCTTTGTGCAGGCGGGCTTGCTGCAGCGCAGCGTGGATGCTTCGCGTGTGACGCGTTACTGGCTGCGCTCGGCAGAGGGTGCCGATGCCGTGCCGCAACTCGAATGCACGCGCTGCCGCCAGCACTTCAGCCTGGATCAGGGCTCAGCCGCCGTGCAGTCGGCGCTGCAGGCTCTGCGCCAGGCCCTGGCACACAGCGCGGGTGTGCGCAATCCTTCCATTGATGTGGCCATGCATGGCGAGTGCGCGCAATGTGCACAAAGCCCTGAATGAGCGCCACACGCAGCACGTTTGGCTTTTTTACCTTCACCTTCAAGGACTTCACACCATGAAATCACTGCTTTGCATCTTTGCCGCCACTTTGGCGCTGAGCGCACCGGCTTTTGCCCATAACCACGACCATGCCAAGGATGCGCACGCCCATGACCACGCAGCGCCTGCATCCAGCCAGCTGGACAAGCACACGCTGGAAGACATCGAACGCCACCGCGGTATGGCGCACGCCCACGAGCAGGCCGCACAGTGTCTGGAACAGGGCAACAAGTACGAAGACTGCCAGAAGCAATTGCAGACCAGCTGCAAGGGCCTGGCACTGGGCAAGAACTGCGGCATGCGTCATAGCCACTAAGCACAGGGCGAGCTACTGCGTAACTTTGTCATGACTTTCTTGTCCCGCATGCACCAACTGCGCACGCCCTGGATGGCGTGGTGGCTGGCATTGGCTCTGGTGGTGGCACCAGCGCTGGGGCGCATGCATGAAGTGCTGCACGCACCTGTATTGCCACACACCCAGGCACAGCCAGGGGATGAAGCCGGGCATGCGCTGTTTGCGGAACACTCTGCGCTGGAGTGTCTGGCCTTTGACCAGCTCAACCTCGGTTGCGACCAGCCCTTGCCGCTGGCATTGCACCCCCATGGCCAGCCGCATGCTGTTCCGGTCTGGTGCCCGGCAGCCGGTGCATGGCCTGTGGCTCGCGCGGGCTTTGATGCACGTGCACCGCCACATATGCCGGTCTGAATTTTCTAAAACCATAGCTGTTATCGCCTGCTGTATCAGCGGTAAAGCCACTTTTTATGCATATTTCCGATGTAGATGCTCTTGGTCTGCATCCATGCAATGCTGGGTAGCGAGCACGGTGAGCGCCAAAATCGGTCGCCAGTTTGTCCGTCCATGCACTGAAATCTTCTTAAGATGTCAAGCCGAGGTACGCAGGGTGCGTGCCTCGGCTTTTTTTATGGATGTGGCAACGTGGATTCCCCTGCGCTGACGGCTTTGCTGCCTGTTGTTCTGATCATCATGAGCGGTGTGCTGGCCGCCAAGCTGGGCTGGATCCGGGCTACGGCCATTCGCGATCTGTCGCACCTGGTGTTTTATGTGCTGACCCCGGCACTGCTGTTTCGCACCATGGCCAGCGTGCGGCTGTCTGAGCTGGATTTCAAGCCCATCGTGGTGTACTTCATGGCCGCAGGGCTGGTGTTTGCGGGCACCTTGCTGGTCAACGGCTTTAACACGCGGGCTGCAACGCGTGCGCTGGGCCATACCTTCAGCAATAACGTGATGATCGGCATTCCCCTGATTGGCCTGGTGCTGGGCAAGGAGGGGTTGGTGGTTTTGCTGACCTTGATTTCCGTTCACGCGCTGCTGCTGCTGGGCAGTGGCACCTTGATTCTGGAACTTGCGCAGGCCCGGCAGCACAGCGAGGCAGGGCGGCCGCAAGGACTGCTGCGCACGCTGGGGCAGGCCGCGAAAAACAGCGTCATTCACCCTGTGCCGCTGCCGATTATTGCAGGGCTGCTGTTTGCGCAGACGGGCTGGAGCATTCCGGCTGTGATTGACAAGCCCCTGCAACTGCTGGGCTCAGCGCTGGGCGCCATGGCCTTGCTGCTGGTAGGCGTGACCCTGGCGTACAGCCGCATCGGCAGTTTGCTCAAGCCGGCACTGCGCATGGCAGGCGTCAAGATTGTGATTCACCCGCTGGTCTTTCTGGCCGTGGCTTGGTGCATGCATCTGCAGGGCATTCCCATGATGGCCATGGCGCTTGCTGCGGCCTTGCCCACAGGGGCCAATGTGCTGATGTTTGCCCAGCGCTATGGTGTGGCAGAAGAAGAGGTCACGGCCAGCATTGCACTGGGCACCATGTGCTGTCTTGTCACCGTGCCTGTGATGCTGTTGCTGATCAGTGCGGTTCAATAAAAAGATAGCTGCTAGCGCTTGAATTCATTGGGTTTCAAGATGAAAAATATCTAAAAACCTTTATAGAACTGCGCAAGCAGCTATAAATATTGTATTGAATCTAGCTTACATGTTGAAAAATCAGCCTTCACACGTGGAAAGCTGATTTTTAGCGGCCCATTGCCATCAAGGGGCAAGACGCTCGCGCACCCACTCGTTGTTTCTCAGTTCATAACGCAGGCGGTCATGCAGACGGCTTTTGCGCCCTTGCCAGAATTCCCAGCGGTCCGGCACCAGACGAAAGCCACCCCAGTGCGGAGGGCGAGGAGGGTTCAACAGAAACTGCGCACCGTATTTGGCCGCATTCGTCACCAGCACACTGCGGCCGCTGATGACCTGGCTTTGCGGGCTGGCCCAGGCGCCAATGCGTGAGTCAAGCGGGCGGCTGTTGAAATAGGCGTCACTTTCCTGCGCACTCACACGCTCGACGCGGCCTTCGATGCGTACCACACGCTCCAGATCCACCCAGTGAAACTGCAAGGCAGCAAAAGGGTTGCCAGCCAACTCCTTGCCTTTGCGACTGTCGTAGTTCGTGTACCAGACAATGCCTCGCTCGTCATAGCCCTTGATCAGCACGACCCGTGTGCTGGGTCGCAGGTTGCTGCCCACGGTGGCCACCGTCATGGCGTTGGGCTCGGCAATTTCTGCCTTGATGGCTTCTTGCAGCCACTGGTCAAACTGCTGCAGAGGGTCAGCATGCGAGGCTGTTTCGTTGAGCTCCGCACGTTCATAGCTCTTGCGCAAATCAGCAATGTGGGTGGAAATTTGGCTCATACAGCGGATTGTGTACCGTGAAAATGCCAATGAAAGGGAAGTTACTAGGCATTTTTTTGATGTGCTGCAGTAAAAAGAGCTCACCAATGTATAGATTTTTTTACAATTTCTCGTAACACTTAGAAACCGACCTCCACGCTCCACTGCGCACATCCGTTCGCTTGCAAGATCCTGCCCATGTCACAGTTCAGCGCCGCTGCCCATCCTCCCTTACTGCCTCTTGCTGCTTTTGCTGCAGGTATTGCCATGCTTGTGGCGTTTTCGGTGGAAGCTGATGCTTCCAGCGACAGCCCATCAGCATCTGCTGCTTCAAGCACAGAGACTTTGCAGCAGGCGGGGTTAAGCCCCCACGCATACGAGCCGCCTTCACTGGCTCCTTCGGCCGTCGTGCAGGCGGGTACACCGGCTTACCGGGTAGAGCAGGACAAGGTGAAGTTCTTTTTTGCGGCCAGCCGTGCAGAGCTGCGCGAGACTGCGGATCAGGGCCTGAAAGCCATTGCAGATGCCTGGCGTGACGGGCACAAGATTCAGATTGCGGGCTTTCATGATCAGACAGGCAATCCCATGCTCAACACTGCGCTGGCAAAAAAACGCGCGCTGGAAGTGCAAAAACGCCTGATAGATCTGGGTGTACCAGCATCTGTCATGCAGATGAACAAACCCGCAGTCTCCAAAGACACGCTCGATCTGGCTGAAGCCCGCCGTGTGGAAGTTTCACTGCTGAAGAAATAAAAAACGCCCGGTGCATCAGCTACCTGGGCGTTTGAAGGTGACCGTGGATATGGTTTAACGCAAGCCAGTACCAGTGCCAGCGTCGTCCTTGCGTTCGATCAGCTCAATCTTGTAGCCATCAGGGTCTGTCACAAAAGCAATCACGGTTGTGCCGCCCTTGACGGGGCCAGCTTCGCGCGTAATGGTGCCGCCCGCAGCGCGGATCTTGTCGCAAGCCGCGTAGGCGTCTGGCACACCAATGGCAATGTGGCCATAAGCCGTGCCCATGTCATAGCTTTCAGTGCCCCAGTTATAGGTCAGCTCAATTTCTGCCTGGTTGGGGTTGCCGCCTTCATAGCCCAGAAAGGCCAGCGAGTACTTGTACTCGGTGTTTTCCGAAGTGCGCAGCAATTGCATGCCAAGCACCTTGGTGTAGAAATCGATAGAGCGCTGGAGATTGCCAACGCGCAGCATGGTGTGGAGGATTCTCATAAGCGCATATTCTGCACAAAGATGCAGCGCACATGGCAGTGCACGGGAAATATTGCCTTGGCCGGTGCCACTACGTGAGACTCTGGCGCGCATGGGCCACAAGCTTGTCCAGAATGACATCCAGCTGCTGTGCTTCCTCTGCATCCAGACAGGCTGTTATTTCCTGGTTGCGCCGCGTGACCAGACGCATGGTTCGCACCCATACTTCGCGGCCTTGCGCCGTGAGGTTCAGCACCACACCGCGCCCATCGGTTGGGCTGCTTGCTTTCAGAATCAGGCCTTTGTCTACCAGTGCCTGCGCTGCGCGGCTGGCCTGGGCCTTATCGAGGTTGGCGCTTCGTGCCAGATCTTTCACGGAAAGCGGCGCAAAGTTGCCAATGGCTGCCAGGCAGCGCGCTTCATGGGCGGGAATGCCGGACTCTTGCTCATAGGCGAGCTGCGTGATGCGATCGGCCAGCTTCATCAGCGTGTGAATGCGGTGGGTGTAGGTCCTGTCCAGAGGCACCCAGTCTGTGTGTTCGCGTGAATTCATGGCTGTCATTCAAACCAAAGGCCTGCCAGAGAATATGTGGCAGGCCTTTGCAAGGCGGGGTCTTTGAAAGCCCCAATTCTCACTACCTGTACGTTCCCGCACAAGATAGCGATCTTGAGGCGGCTCAGTCCAGTGTGATTTGGCTCTCTTCAATCACTCTGCGCCACTTGTTACGTTCTGCGCTAGCGTAGGCATCCATTTCTTCAGCGGTGCTGGGCGTGACTTCCAGCGCCATGCCTTCCAGCTTGGCCACGATGTCAGCCTGCTTGAGCGCAGATTGCAGGGCATCGGAGAGCTTGGCTACGCGTTCCTTAGGGGTGGCAGCCGGCGCCACAATGCCTTGCCATGCATAGGCTTCAAAGCCTTTGAGTCCTTGTTCATCCAGCGTAGGTACATCTGGCAGTGTAGGAAGACGGGCAGGGCTGGCCACGGCAATGGCGCGAATCTTGCCGCCTTGCACGTGCTGAATGCCTGCGGCCGTGTCTACAAACATGAATGGCAGCTGACCCGCCACAACGTCCTGTACCGCAGGGGCTGAGCCGCGGTAGGGGATGTGCACAAAGTTCAAGCCACTTTGCGAGCGCAGCAACTCAATGGCGAGATGGTGTGGGCTGCCTGCGCCAGGCGTGCCATAGGAAACACCTTTGGCCTGCTGCTTGGCCCATTCCACAAATTCAGCATAGTTGTTGACCGGCAGCTGGCTGTTGACCACCAGCAGCATGGGAAAGCGCACCAGCAGCCCCACTGGCGCGAAGTCTTTTTCTGCGCTGTAGCTGAGTTTTTTGTACAGATAGGGGTTGGCAGCCAGGGTGCCAGTGTCCCCAGTCAGAATGGTGTAGCCATCGGGCTTGGCGCGCGCTACGGCATCCGCACCGATGTTGGTGGCTGCGCCAGGCTTGTTGACCACGATGATGGACTGGCCCAGTGCCTTGCCCATGGGCTCGCTGAGTACGCGTGCCACTACGTCTGTGCCGCCACCCGCAGCATAGGGCACGACCCATTCAATGGGTTTGCTGGGATAAGCATCTGCCCATGTGACCAGGGGCATAAGCAAGGAGGAAATAACAAAGCTACGTCGGGCTAAGGACATGAAACGTCTCCGTAGAACCTTCTGGTTCTTTTTTTCTGGTTGGAATAGTGTTGCCTTGTGGCAGCAACACGGAGACTGTAGCGGCGAAGGTTGCGCACGCAACCAAGAGGTTTCCCGAGTTTTTTCTCGTTGAGTTTGATTATTCAGGTGGAAAAGCAATGAGAAATCTATTAGCGCAAGGCTCAGATTCCAGCGGATGGATTACAGCTCGACAGGCAGCGCACTGGTGCATTTGATTTCATCCATGCAGACACTGGAGCGCACAGATGCCACGCCAGGCAGACGCATGAGCGTGCCCATCAGGAAGCGGGACAGCGATGGCAAATCCCGCGCAGTGACTTTGAGCACATAGTCAAAGTCACCGGTGACGGAGTAGCACTCCAGCACCTCAGCCAGCTGGCGCACATGCACCAGAAATTGCTCCAGCTCGCGGACATGGCTGCGCTCCATGGATACATGAATAAAGGCTGTCACGCTCCAGCCCAGCGCTGCAGGTTCCAGCCGCGCTTCGTAGGCACGAATCAGCCCCAGTTCTTCCAGCCGCTTATGGCGCCGGTGGCACTGCGCGGGGGACAGCTGCACCACCTGCGCCAGCTCCAGGTTGGTCGCGCGTGCGTTGGTCTGCAGGTGGGCCAGGATTTTCTGGTCGATGCGGTCCAGTGTGATGCTTGTCTCATTCATAGGAAATATTTTCTCTTTTTATTGGCTTTGGATGAATTTTTATTTGGTGCTTAAGGGAAATTCAGCACTTCAAATAAAAACTCTTTGTGAGGCTTGATTTTTAGACTTTAACCAATGCATGGCTGCTGATCTACGGGCAAGGAATGAGGTGACAGCGATCAGTGCAGCAGGAGCAGTTAAGAAATCTTTTTGCATGCAGAAACGTTCATCGGAGAGCTGCATGCAAACGACCAAGGAGACAGAAATGGCAGATTTGTATGACAACCCCATGGGGCTATGCGGCTTCGAATTCGTGGAGTTTGCCTCTCCCATGGCGCAAGTGCTGGAGCCATTGTTTGAGCGCATGGGCTTTACGCTGGTCGCAAAGCATCGCTCCAAGGATGTGGTGCTTTATCGCCAGGGAGACATCAACTTCATCGTCAACCGTGAACCCAAAAGCATCGCCAGCTACTTTGCGGCAGAGCATGGTGCCAGTGCCTGTGGTCTGGCTTTCCGCGTCAAGGATGCGCACTACGCGTACAACCGTGCGCTGGAGCTGGGCGCGCAACCCATTGAAATTCCCACAGGTCCGATGGAGTTGCGCTTGCCTGCCATCAAAGGCATTGGCGGTGCACCGCTGTATCTGATTGACCGTTTCGAAGACGGCAAGAGCATTTATGACATCGACTTTGAATACCTTGACGGTGTAGATCGTCACCCGACAGGCCACGGCTTCAAAGTCATAGACCACTTGACGCACAACGTGTACAAAGGCCGCATGGCGTTCTGGGCAGATTTTTACGAGCGCCTGTTCAACTTCCGTGAGATTCGCTACTTCGATATCAAGGGCGAATACACGGGGCTGACATCCAAGGCCATGACGGCCCCCGATGGCATGATTCGTATCCCGCTCAATGAAGAGTCGGGCAAGAACGGCGGTCAGATTGAAGAGTTCCTGATGCAGTTCAACGGTGAAGGTATTCAGCACATTGCCTTGCTGACCGACGATCTCATCGCCAGTGTGGATGCCTTGCAAATGGCCGGGGTGCCTCTGATGACTGCGCCCAATGACATCTATTACGAAATGCTGGAAGAGCGCATGCCAGGCCACGGCCAACCCGTTGCCGAACTGCAGACGCGCGGCATCTTGATGGATGGCACGACGGCCAATGGCGAAAAGCGCCTGCTGCTGCAGATCTTCTCTCAGCCGTTGCTGGGCCCCGTGTTCTTTGAGTTCATTCAGCGCAAGAACGATGAAGGCTTTGGAGAGGGTAACTTCAAGGCGCTGTTTGAGTCGCTCGAGCGTGACCAGATCCGTCGCGGCACCTTGGTGACCGAATCGGCCTGACACTGCTTTCCCAAGCACAACGCCCTGCATGATCTGGCGCATGCAGGGCGTTTTTCTATAGTGCTACGCAACAACAAGGGCTGTGGACGCAGCCCTTGATCGTTTTTAAGCCGGTGTGTCTGGCTGTGTCCAGGGAGATGCCTGTGCAAACGCTGGCAGCTTGGCACAGGCAGCATCAATGGCCGAGATTCTGGGCCAGCGCGACACATCCACTTTGAAGCGGCGTGCGCTTTCTACCTGTGGCACCAGATAGACGTCGGCCAGTGTGGGGCTGTCGCCCCAGCTGTAGGGCCCGGTCTGCCCATGCTGCGCCAGCAGTGCCTCATAGGCATCAAAACCAGCCGTGATCCAGTGTCCACACCACTGGTTGATGGCGTCTTCATTCGCACCAAACTGATGGCGCAAATACTCCAGAATGCGGCGGTTGTTCACGGGGTGAATATCACAGCCCACCAGCGCAGCCAGGGCGCGCACATGAGCGCGTGCTTCAGGGGCATCGGGCAGCAGCGGTGGCTCAGGGTAGCGCTCTTCCAGCCATTCAATGATGGCGGGAGACTGGGTCAGTACTTCCCCACTGTCCAGCACCAGGGCGGGAACCAGCCCCTGGGGGTTTACCGTGGTGAAGTCAGGCTGCAAATGCGCTTCTGCGCGCAGATCGACCGGAATGTACTCCGCGCTGACACCTTTGAGGTTGAGCGCAATGCGCAGGCGGTGGGAAGTGCCACTGCGAAAGTAGTTGTAGTGTTTCATGGCTGTTTCCGGGCTCAAATTGCTTGTTTGGCAGGCAGGATCGTGCCCCAGCAGCTACCAAAACCGATGCGCGCAAAGCCTTGTTTTTCGCACCAGCCACGCAGGACCACTGCATCGCCATCTTCCAGGAAGGTGCGTTGCTCTCCATTGGGCAGTTGCAAGGGATTTTTGCCGCCGCTGGTCAATTCGATCAGTGCGCCTGCCTGATCCAGTGTGGGGCCGGACAGCGTGCCTGTACCCAGCAGATCGCCGGGCTGCAGGTTGCAGCCATTGACGGTGTGGTGCGTCACCATCTGTGCCATGGTCCAGTAGGCATGGCGGTAGCTGGTGCGGCAGATGCGAGCTTCTGCCTTAGGGTCGTGCTGACGCATCTGGCTGGTTTGCAGGCCCACTTCCAGTTGAATGTCGAGCGCGCCGTGGCTGCGATTGTCTGCGCTGTCCAGATAGGGCAGGGGCTGCGGGTCTTGCGCAGGGCGCTCCAGCGGGGCGCGGTAGGGGGCCAATGCCTCCAGGGTGACAACCCAGGGGGAAATCGTAGTCGCGAAGTTTTTGGCCAGGAAGGGGCCCAGCGGCTGGTATTCCCAGGCCTGAATATCTCGGGCGGACCAGTCATTGAGCAGGCAGATGCCAAAGACATGCTCTTCGGCCTGGCTCAGAGGAATAGGCTGGCCCAGCGTGTTGCCGCTGCCAATGAATACACCCAGTTCCAGCTCAATATCCAGGCGCTTGCTGGGTGCAAGCACAGGTGCAGGTGCATCAGGTGCCTTGATCTGGCCGCATGGACGCGCAAAGTTTTCACCCGAAATCACCACACTGGATGCACGGCCGTGGTAGCCAATCGGCACCCACTGGTAATTGGGCATCAATGGATTGTCGGGGCGAAAGAGTCGACCGATGTTGGTGGCGTGGTAGATGGAGGTGTAGAAGTCGGTGTAGTCACCAATCTGCGCGGGCAGGGCGTATTCCACTTCAGCTTGCGGAACCAGGCAGGATTGCAGGGCCGATTGCTGCGCCGCACCTTCTCGCAAAGCGCGCGAAAGGGCCAGACGAAGCGCACTCCAGCAGGGCTTGCCCAGTGCCATCAGTGCGTTCAGCGTGGGCTGTGCCGCCGCTTGCAAAGCCTCGGCGGCCTGGTCCGAAAAAACGCCCGTCTTTGCAGCGGCCGTCAAATCCAGAATTTCAGTGCCAATGGCCACGCCGATACGCATGGGCTCGCTGCTGCCGCTGCGCTTGAAGCTGGCAAAAGGCAGGTTCTGGATGGGAAAGTCACATCCGGCCACATTGGCGCTGCCCACCCAGCTGCGCAGTTCAGGGTTGTGGGTTTCGTTCAAAAAGTCTGTCATGGCAAATGGCATTCAACGGAAAAAGTACAAATGCAAAAGCCGCAGCGGCACAAGTGCGAGCGCTGCGGAGGGAAAAATATGGCGCAAAGCCACAGGCTTGGCGGTTCTTACTGCTTGCGCATGCTGCCGTCATGCATCCAGGCCGCATGTTTGGGGGCGCGCTTGGTTTCGCTCCACTCCTGCAGCATGTCCCACTTCACGGCATCGAGCTTTGCGTACATCTCGGGTGTACCGACATCGGCAGCCAGTTCCAGGCGGTGGCCGTTGGGGTCAAAGAAATAGATCGAATAGAAAATGGTGTGGTCAACAGGGCCGATGACCTTGATACCTTCGGACTCCAGACGCGCTTTGGTGGACTTGAGCACATCCAGTGACTCTACTTTCAGGGCCAAGTGCTGCACCCACGAAGGTGTGTTTTCATCGCGGCCCATTTCTGGTTTGGTGGGCAGCTCAAAGAAGGCCAGAATGTTTCCATCACCGGCATCCAGGAACACGTGCATATAAGGATCAGGTGCCTTGGTGGAAGGCACTTCGTTTTCGGCAATGGCCAGCACGAACTTCATGTCCAGATGCTTGGTGTACCACTCCACGGTCTCTTTGGCGTCTTTGCAGCGGTAGGCCACGTGGTGAATTTTTTGAATCAGCATGGTGTTTGTCTCCTGAAGGGGTTGAGTCGTGATGCGCCCTGGCAAAAGCGCGTCACAGATCCTGTAAAGCCGTGTTCACATATTGCTGCACGCTGGGCACATGGCCAATAGCGTGCGATTGCAGCAAAGCCAGCTTGGTGAGGAAAAGCTCGGTTTTTCCGGGGCCAGCCTGGTCAATGGCCTCGGCCAGCAAATCGTAGACGGCCTCGGTATCGGCCAGACTGGAGGTGTTGGGGTTACGGGTCATGGTGCTTGTCTCCAGGTGATTCAGCATTGTTGGATGTGCTCCAAAGTGGCTTTCAGGCGTTGTGCATCGAGCTGCAGCCAGCGGCCACAGACGTGCTGGTCAGGTCGCAGCAGATACGCGCTGCCTGCCTGCTGCACGCCATAGCGCTGGTGCACCTGACCTGCAGGGTCCAGCAAGGTCTGGTCAACTCCCAGAACGCTGGCTGTGCCACGGCGGCGGATGGCCGTCACACGCAGCGGCATGCCTGTGGCTTGAATGTCGGTGACTACCCTCTGAATGTCTGCTGGCAGGGCGTCTGCATCTGTGAAGTACAGCAGCTCGAAAGCCGCGCCCAGCTTGTCCAACAGGAACTGGTCTTCGCCCAGGCGTATGTTCTGTGGCGGTGCGCCATGGGATAGGCCACCAGCGAAGAGGGCGTTGTCATCACATGGGCTGTTCAGGGCTGAATGCTCGTAGGCATGGGGGCGGGAAGTGCGCCAGTGGAACAGGGGACGCACAAACTCCTGCGTCAATGACAGAGACAGGACGGCATCGCGCAGCAGGCGAAAGCCCTTGGTGGGCGGGGTCATGAAGCGTGTGCTTTTGCCAGCCTCGTCAATGATTTCGCGTGCCGCACCTACGCGTTCGCGGCTGTAGTTCTCCAGCAGGCTGGGCTTTGCGCGGCCTTGCACGACCATGGCCAGATGCCATGCCAGTGACTGCGCATCCTGAAAACCTGTGTTGGCACCGCGCACGCCAAAGATGGGGAGGAGGTGGGCGGCATCGCCAGTAAACAGGGTACGGCCATGCACATAGCTGGGTAGTGTCAGCGTGCGGGCGGAGTACACCGAGGACCAGTCCAGCTCCCAGGCAATACCCGGATAGCCGATCATGGCCAGCTGCGCATCGATGCGCGACTTCAAGGATTCAGGTGCCAGCGCCTCTTCAGGTGTCTCACCTGCAGGCAGCTGATAGTCCAGGCGCCAGATGCCGTGTGGCTCACGGTGCATCAAGATGGTGTTGCCGGGGTTCCACTCAGGGTCAAAAAAGGCCAGGCGCTCCGTGGGCAGCGGCAGATCGACCTTGATATCTGCAATCACAAACAGGCCTTCGTAGGAAGCGCCTTCCATCTTCAGGCCAAATCCCTGCCGGATGCCGGAGCGGCCACCGTCAGCAGCGACCAGCCAGTCTGTTTCCAGCGTGTATGTGCCCTCGGGCGTATCAACTTCCAGTGTGGCGGTCTGTGCGTCCTGGCTGACTTTCACCACTTTGTTGCCCCAGCGAAAGTCAATCAAGTCCGATGCCTCGCATGCCTCCAGCAGGTATTGCTCCATGTATTGCTGCTGGATATTGAGCATGGGGCCAAAGCGATCATCCGCATCGTGCGGTGCTTCCATGCGGAAAACGCGCTGGCCGCGATAGTAGGAATTGCCAAACTGCCATGGCAGACCGTTTTCGACCATACGGTCTGCCACGCCCACTTGCTGCAGGATTTCCATGCTGCGGCGGGTAAAGACAATGGCGCGGCTGCCAGCGGAAACCTGCAGCTCGGACTCCAGCACCACGCTGCGCACACCGTAACGCGCCAGCTCCAGCGCCGTCACCATGCCTGAAAGGCCGCTGCCAACGATCACCACTTGCTGGCGGCTTGGCGTGCCATGCGCGCTGGGCAACCATGGCTGAAAGACTTGGTAGTCGTAGTAAATCGATGGACGGGGTGTGGAATCTGGCTGGTGCATAGCTATTGGGCAAAACGCAATGAACAATCAACGTGGATGAATGTTTAAATAGTTGCACGGGCAACTAAGTAGCCCAATCGGTGCTTACCCTGTAGTTATTCTCTAAAGATATACAATGTATATTTTTTGACACTTTGTTACGTTAACTGCACCCCCTTAAGGGCTGTAGCTCGTCGCAAAACCTCGTTGATTGGTTCAACCAATCAACGAGGTTCAAATGTTCACTATCACTGTTGTTTCCACCAAAGGTGGAGTAGGTAAGACAACTCTTGCGGCCAACCTGGGTGGTCTGCTGCGAGACATTGGTCTGCGAGTTCTGCTGATCGATGCAGACGTTCAGCCATCCCTCACCCGCTACTACGCTCTGGAGCATGAGGCTGCTCATGGCCTCACTCAACTGATCCGCTCCGGCGTTCTTTCGCCCGATTGCATCTCTCAATGCCAACTGCCCCCAGCAAGCTACGATGGCAAGCTGGACAAGATGCCCCAGTCCCTGGGCGGCGTCCTCCATCTGGTGCGCTCAGACACCCGCGATGGCAAGCTGCAAGACTGGATGAGCAGCCGTATGGCCCTCGACATGCTGATGCGCTTGAACATGCCACTCAAGCATCCCAACGTCACCTCAGCATATGACGTGGTGCTGATCGACACCCAAGGTGCCATTGGCCACCTCCAGGATGCAGCCGTCAACGCGGCAGATCAACTTCTGGTCCCCGTGTCACCAGACATCGTTTCTGCACGCGAGTTCTTGGATGGCACGATCTCCTTGCTCGATCGTCACGAATGCACCGCCAACGTAGGCATGAAGATGCCTCCCATGAAGGCGGTTCTCACCCGCACTGAGAAGACCAAGGACTGCAACTTGATCTCGGACCTGGTGCGTGAACAGTTCATTGAGATGCGCGGCCGCGTCAGCATGCTGAGCACCGTCGTGCCAGCTGCTGTGGCCTACCGCAAGGCCGCAACCTCCCAGGTTCCGGTGCACTGGGTCGATCCCCTCAAACAGTCTGATGTGATGCACAAGCTCCTGTGGGAGCTCATACCCAGCGTAGCGGGCATGTGTGCATCCAACCATCCCGATTTCATCGATCTGAACGCACCCCACGACGACAACTGATCGTGAGGTACGCATGCGCACGCCTGAAACGCTTACAGCGGCTAAGCGTGCTGCAAGCCTGCGTCAGCAGGCATCGGGGGAGGCTGACGCTTCCCCCGCAGCACCTAAGCAGCACCAATCCACCACCTCTTCACCTCATAGCGGCATGACCTCTGCCAACACCCAGCTTTCCGCACAGCAAAAACGCATCGACCAAGCTCGTAATGCGTTGAAGTCGCCATCGAGCAACGCAACACAGGACGTTGATCCGATGGATGAGGTCGACGGCTCTATCACGCTGCTGTCTATCAACGACATCGTTACATACAGCCATAACCCACGCTCCAAGCCGAATCCCAAACGCGCTGAGATCAAGGCCAGCATGCAGGCCGAGGGCAAGATCACCAACACCATCACGGTGACCCGACGCTCTCCGAAGGAGAAATATTTCCCTTATGGCGGTGGTAACACTCGGGTCGAATTAGCAAAAGAGTTGTTCGCAGAGGGCGATCAACGCTTTGCCACACTCCATGTCATCACAAAGAAATGGCCAGGCGAGGCCAAAGTCATTACCGCACACCTTTCCGAAAATGATAATCGTGGTGATATTTCATTTTGGGAACGTACGAAAGGAGTCATTGACTTCAAGAAAGAATTTGAACTGGAAACTGGACAGACTTTATCTCCAACGGAGCTAAATAAAGAATTAAAAATTGGTGGTCTTAACTATGGCATAAAAATGATTCAAAATTTCATTTTTGCCTACGAAAATCTTCAATTAATTGGTCCTTGGATTCGTGCTGAAGAAATAAACTCAAGTATTAGACCTACATACAGTGCAATAACTGATTTGTCTAAGATTTTTGACAGTGAAGATATAGTTAATAACGCACTGGAAGAAATCATGCTGATGCATGGTCAAGACCTTGAGGCTTTAGAACTTGTCAATAAAGAAAGAGACCCTGCACAAAGGCAAGAACTCAAGCTTGATGTTCAAAGCTTGATCACTGACTTTCAGACTGTGGCTGCAAAAGCGCTCAAGCTTCAGGTTGATGATATGCCTGCCATCTTGCAGGCTGTCACACAAGACCCATCAATTTCTGTTGAAGAAATTAAGAAGATTAAATCAAAGATTATCGATTCTGGTAATGTAAGCAAAGGGAAACAATCCCCTTTAGGTGGAATGCTAGGCGGTGTTGATAAAACATCCACAAATCCAGAATCAAATAAAAGTAAGAAGACCGCAGGCACAGATTCAGCGCTGCTTGAACAAAAGCTGATTGCTGCTTTCACTGAGCTAAACACAGCAGTCCCGATTGCTGATTTCCTGGCTACTGATCCACGACTGCCTTTTGGCTTTTACGTTGACTTTCCTGTGTCGATGGAGCAGATCAACGGACAGGATGTGTCCGAAGAGATGGCTGGGCTGCGTGAGTCGCTGTGGCCGATCCTTGCCTCTTTGAGCGGGCAGGCGAACGAAGCATTCGCAGGCTCTATTCCAGCAGGTAGCGCTTGGGCCATGCGCAAGAGCGAGGGGGAAAGTGCCATGGCTGCCAGTTGTGTGGCAGCAAGCGTTGCATTACGCAGTGGCGTTCTTTACATCACCTCTGCTCATTTCTGGATGCTGATGGCCCACCCCAAAGTCGGACCTGCTTTTATGGGGCTACTGAAAACCTTGTCTGAGCTTCATGTTGCTTTCCCACAGAAATTCCAGATTCCTTTCAAACCACTTTTTTCTTGATTTTAGCTGAGTCCGTCCTTCTATGTCTGCCAATCGAATTCCTGTTCAAATTCAAAATACTCAAATGAATTTTTTGATGTTGAGTGAAGTTGTTCGAATGATCGAGACTGAGGATGGGCTCGATAGTTTGCTGACTATGGGATGTGATGCGGAGTTGTTGGATCAACTCCGTAATCGCTCAACCAGAGATTTGTGGAACATCTCCAATCGAGCAAGTGGTTTCACGGTACTTCTCAGTCCCAAGGAACTTTTAAATCACATCAACGGTATTGACCGTCAGCGCCGTGATGATGAGCTTTGTGAATACTTCGTGATGCACGGTGCATCACGTCAATTGCTGATTAAGCTATTTAAGCGCTCCTCTGATGAAATCCGACGCCTAAGAGAAATGCTTGTCGGGCGCGGTACTGTAGGACGCACAGGTTTGCCTAAAAGTCTGCGTGTCCGTGATGAAATTCACAATACGTGGTATTCGATTATTAAGAATTGTCCGAATGAATCGTTGCGCACTTGGTTATATGAGTTGCATCAGCGATACCCTGAATACACGATTGAAACGCTTCACTCAACAATCAAAGAGTTTGAAGACGATGATTCTTCCAATCAAATAGCCAAAGAAAACTTGAGTTCCATTAGATAAATAAAAAACTCTATTTTCATGAATGAAAGTTTGAACATGTCAGAAAAAAAATACATCCAATCCGCCATGCTGCTCGATTGGATTGGGCAGGCGCCCATTGTGATCAATCGTGCATTCATCGACTTGACTGGGAATGTCCTGGCTGCCCTGTGGCTGTCGTATGCGATTGAGAAAATCAAGGACCACGGCACAGCCGATGAGCCTCTGAAAGCAGCGGTCATTGCTGTATCTGCCAGCGAGTGTGAGAAAGACACGGGCATCACCCGTGCGCAGCAGCTGACATGCCGCAAAACACTGGCTGCTCTTGGCTTGCTCACCGAGGAGGGCGGACAAGGCAAGGTGCCGAGTTTTCGCATTCACCTCGACACGATGATGAAGATGCTCGAGGCACAGGTGAAACCGATGGCCGATGCGCTGCAACGCGCTGACCAACTGGCTCCAGGCCTGTCTGCCCATGATGCAAAAGCCCAGTTGGGCCTGGACTGGTGGAACGGTCTGGATGAGCAGCAGCGCAAGCATTGGATGGCCATGGCAGGTAACACGGGCATAGCTGCAGATGCTTGGGCTGCGTACCAGAACTCGCAGATCCAGGTGTCCTGATCCCGGAGCAATTTGTGAATATGCTCCGATTGCCCAAGCTTCACCCCTCTCCGGTTGTCGAGCATGCTGCCGGTATTCCTGCGCCGCATGAGCAAATCCTCTTGCATCTGGATGAGCGTGGCTTTGTACCGTTCCATCCAGCTCTGGCCGAAAAGTTTGGTCACAAGGCAGCCATTTTTGTTGGAATGGCTCTTTACTGGACACGTCATAGCATCCGTAAGCACCCGCAGCGCGGCGGCTGGTTCAACATGTCCATGCAACAGTGGCGCACCAGTATTGGCCTGACGCGGTCTGAGCAAGAGTCTGTGCGTGAGCAGCTCATTCAAGCCGGGGTGCTTGAAGAGAACTTGATCGGTCGTCCTGCCGTCATGAATTACCGGATCAATGTGTTGGCTCTGGCCACACAGCTTTCGATCCGTGGTGCCGGCAGCGCGGCCATGAATTGGGACACGGCCCAAAGTTGGTTCCGTGGCTGCCACAGCTATTACAAACCACTGGCCGATGTAGTCGGCAACATCGCAGCAGGCCTGTATTTGTCGTATCTGCTGCAACGATACCGCGACTGCTTGCAGCGCGGGCAGTTGGATAGTGGTTGCATCTTTGCTCCACAAGAGACTATTGCCAACATGCTGCACCTTGGCATGAAGGTGCAACGCAATGCGCGTGAGCGCCTCAAGCGTGCAGGCCTGATCCAGGAATCAGGGCAGGGCGGTGCTCTGGTGCGTCTGAACATGGATGCGATCCTGATGTGCTTGAAAGGCCAGGCCATCAAGCCACTGAAGGGACGCACCACACCACCTGCAGCACCAGTGCTTGACGAGCAAGCTGCCACACCAGCCAGCGTGCCGACTGTGGCCACTTATCAGGCTCTGGACCTCTCTCAGCTCGGCATTGCTTTTCGCCAGCTTTCTTTGGGCCTGACAAATGCCGTGATTGAGACTCCGGCAGCCAAGCCATCGCGTCCACGTGATTTCTTGATGAGCTTTCTTGCAGTCGACGCACCTGTCGATTTCCAGCAAGTTGGTGTGCAAGACGTTGTGCGTGAATGCTCTCCTTTGCGTAGCAATAAATCTAAGCATGACAGAGACTTACTGCGTTCGACAGCACTGCTGGCAACAGACGCTCATGCTGAAGAAAAGTTTGCCGTTTCCTGCAAACTTGAATCTGCCGTTTCCTGCAATCAAGAATTGCCGAAACCTGCAATCTATATACAAAGGGATGTATTTAAAACAACTACTACGTTAGGTAGTAGTGGTGATGAAGCTTCCTTCCAGGCACCACCTCCTGCACTGAGCACAGCCGGCTTGATCATGCCTTCCAGGCTGGGTGAAGAGCATCGCGTTGGAGTGCTGGAGGTGCTAAGCAAGGCTCCTGCGAGCGAACACCAGCGACTGCTGGACGAACTGGATGGGCAACTGGGAAGCCACCACAAGTCCATCAAGAGCCCTGCTGGCTGGCTGTACGGACTCATTCGCAAGATGAGCCAAGGCCCAGTCACGCTTTTGTACGCCGATGAAGTCGCCTCAGCGCGAGCATCCCAGCACGAAGGTATGCAGGCATCGGAGCGCACCAACCCCCGATTTGCCCAGCTGAAGCAGGCGCATGACGCCCAGCAACTCATCCAGCCTGGCTTCGTGTACCGGCTGGACACCACCGGTGCACTTGTCTACTTCGACAAGTCAACGGGAGTGCTTCGTCAAAAGTCTGTGAACGATGCCTGGCGCGTTCTCCTCAGTGGCCGCGACATCGTCAATGCGCACAACGAAGGCAAGCTGATCCAGCTGTCGGCGGAAGAGGGTGGTGCGCTGTGCTGAACATTCAACTTTCCCAAAATGGGACAGAAGGTAATCATTACCGTCTTTCCCAAAATGACACAGATGGTAAACATTACCATCTTTGCCAGATTGACACAGATGGTAAGCATTACCATCTTTGCCAGATTGACATAGGTTATTTGGAGAATTGCAAATGAATGCAAATATGCTTTTTGCCAAATTGGTTCAACACTTGACCAACTACAACGATGCTGCTGTTCTTTGGACTCTATTGAAAGAGCGGGCTGATTGCAAAGAGATTGGTGTTTCTGTGAATGAAATCTCGGGTCTTCAACTCTGTTCAACCGTAGCTCCAAAAACAGTTCACAGAACAATCGAGAAACTCCAGCAAATGGGTTTCATCACTGTCCGTGTGCAGCACAAGTCAAAGACGTTGGTGACTGTGAATCGTGAGGCTGTTCTTGATTTGCTGAATCAGCCACTTCCCGAACGACTGCCAGCATGCAGCCAAAAGACGTTTCCATTTCTTGATGCATGGAATGCGCAGCTTGAAGCCAAAGCTGAAAGCAACGATCAACCATCTGATTGATTCGCTGATCTCTTGATCTAACCCACCCCATATTTTTCTGATACACCAATTAACTTGGAGAGCAAAGTGGCGACCACATCCAGCAATAAACCAGGACGAAATATTATTTTCGAAAGTACCTTTCCAGCTCAAAATTTCGAGAAGGAGGCCAATTCACCATTTGAAGATGGGTACTCGATATCGAAAGAGGAAAGCTACTTGGCGTCCTACATTGCATCGGGTGCGGATGAGAACAGTCCACTGCACGAGCGATATGTCGAGTTGCAAGATCGTCGCGAACGCTTCTCTCAGATGCAACGTGAACGCAATCAGCGTAATGGGGCCGATGCAATTGTGAGCAATCAAGAAGCCCGCACCATCGATGACCTCGGTGGCCTTGTCGATGATGGTGTGGATCAAATGACGATTCACACGTTAGAAGCCCATCGCATGTTCATGGGACGTTCGCGTGAACCAGGTGGGCAATCAGCGCCGATCATTGGCGGCAAGCGTGTGGCAGCAGCGCTGCGCAATTTGTGGCTGCTGACGGTGAATGACAACCCTTATGCAGATTGGGCCTTGGTTCGCCATGAACATGCCGTGAATCAGGTGCTGGATCATTTGCGTGCCGAAATATCCAAGGCTGAAGCGCTGCGGCAATCCCAAAAGCAGCGTGGCCTTTCTTTTGCTGTCCTTGCCTCTTCAAGCCCAATTGCCCTGAACCTCGGTTTCCGTAGTCCATACGGCTATTCCATTTCCATGTTGATTGCCGAGTACGACTACTTTGTTCGTATTCAGAAAACGCTGCAGCGCAAGAACATGCAGTCTGATGAAGAAGCCCGCAAAGCGTTGTCGGTCGTTTCACGCGGAATCCTGGGGATTTTCTACGGCACAGCCCGCTTTGATCGCTGGCTCAATCAACCGCAAATTCGTGAGCTGAGCCGCCTTGACTGGGTCAGTGAAGATAAGGATGCGGCAGGGCGCGTTGATTTTGCCCAGCAAACATTTGGGCCTGTCCCATCGGCCATCTACACAGGTGAGATTGCCCCATCGCACTCCCGTCGCCGCTATTCACTCACCGAGGCTGAGCGAGAGCTGCTCCAACGGGTGGGCAGCAAGCTGCAGGAAGCTGAAGACCTTGCGGCTAGTGCTGGGGCAGATGCCCTATCTCATCAAACTGCCGCATAGGTTCATTGCGGCAATTGGTTTCAGGTTGGGGCAGTAATTCAAAGGGGCTTGTGTGAAAAAGGGCGTGGTGATGAAAGGGCAGGCTAATCAAGTGGAAGGACACCAAGTTGTCAATGACGTTCTTTGGGCGCGCCAAAACTCGTTGGGGCAAGACTGTCAAAACCGAGTTGACGTAAAGGCCCTTACGGGTAGGGGCACCCTGGCAAAGCTGCGCCAAGAAGTTGCCAAGATTGACGACTTGGTGAATCAAATGAATGAACTGGCCAAGGCGACTAAATCTGTATCAGGACTTGGCATTTACTTGGTGGTGCATCAACGCAAATCCAATGGCTATGTCTTTTTGCGCTGGCGTGAGCGGCTTGGCTCAAATCGTCATCTTGACTGGGGTGAAGCACAAGACTTAACCCGCCTCCAGCCTGAAGCAGTGCGTGCTTGGTGTCGCCAAGTCTCCGTCATGGCTCAGCAGCTCAACGCGGATCACTTGCGCTGCCGTGAAGAAATCAAGCGTGTTCGCAAAGAAGTTTCACGCATGAAACCTCATCTGTTCCAGCGTTCAATTTTTTGAAAAGCTGAACCTGAAATCTATCAATTTTGACCGGACAAGAAATGGATATCAAAGAACGTGATGCATGCAGCCCAGATCAACGACGTGAGGAATGGATCGAATTCCTTCCACCGCCAAGATCAGTCGGTGATGCTGTGGTTCTGGCGTTTCTCTTGAAGAATTTGACCAATTTCAAAGAATTTGTCAGTGAGCATCCAAAATCGCACCAGGTAGCAGCGCAAAGATGGATTTCTCACTCTATAGAGGATGTTCGCAAAAGCAAGCAGCACTACGAAGGCGCTATAAGAATGAAGCTCCCTGAGAATTTCAGTGAAGCTCCACAGGTAGTTGAATGGTATGAAAGTTTGAGGCAGGAGGCGAGGGCAGCATCCATAAATGCTGCTTCAGAGTCAATTAATCAGTTGAATAGATCTTCTTGAATTTCTCTTACGCTGCTCTCTAGCTCTGCTAATTTATGAATGCCAAAACTATCTACATCGACGTGTCCGCTGAGAATTTCATTTATTATTTCTAGCGAATTAACAAGCTGATTTCGCAATTTATCAAATTCAGCACGAGAAACATATTCATTAGACTCAGTGTTATCCATTTTAGGGAAGAAGCCTTCGTAAGTAGGTTATCGAGTGATGGTGCAGCCAGGTTGGACCCCTTGCGGCTGCTTCACATCGTAGCAGAGGGCTTCTTCCGCCCTTCAGGCGTGGCCTGCCTTGGTGCAGTAGGTCATGCATTCAATCTATGCACCGAGGAGTATTGGTATGCAAAACATTTTTATCGGTAAAGGTAATCTTGCGAACTCGCCAGAATTGAAAATCATCAATGGCCGTAATGGTGATTTTGAGGTGGCCACCATGCGCGTGATGTTTGCTCGTTACGGCCGTGACGAAGATGACCAGGTCGTGCAGACAGGTGGGTTTTGGCGCGAAGTAGAAATCTACGGCTTCAAAGCCAGGGATGTGGCAAAGCACTTGCGTAAGGGGTCTCGCGTCTTGGTCATCGGTGAGGAGGTCGATTTCATGGCCAAAGACTCTGACGACAACGAAGTTCAGGTCATCAAGATCAAAGCTGAAGACATTGCGCTGCAGCTCACCCGCATCGAGAAAATCGTTTTTGCCGCACCGGCTGCACGCCAATCCGAAGCAGTAAACACCAACCAGGCTGAGCCTCAATATTGATTCAAGGGTAAGGAGGGGGTATGAACGACACTAACCAACTGCCGGCCAATGAAGACGTGCTGGTGCTAGACGATGCCAAGTATTTCTTGGTTGTGGCATTCAGTACCGCATACAACGATGCTGATGCCCCGGCTTATCTGCATCTGCGCGATGTGATTGGGCAAACCTGTATTGGCTCATGCATTCAGAATTTTGACGGCACCTGGCAATCGCGTTTGAACGTGATTCTGGATGATGAGAGCAATAGCGATTCGCTGTTGATTGGCGATTACGACAGTCGCGTCGATGGGATCGTTCATTTGTGGCAGCAGCGTAAAAAAGCGTTCTGCATCTAATACCTGCCAGGTCGTTCTAAAACCGCCACCTTGTGACGCCAAAACGTCGCCACATTTAATTAATGTCACAAGGGCGATCTACGCTCTAACAACGAGTTCTCGCATCACATATACTGACTCTATGTGTTTATGTTTTCTAGAGTTGGTTAATATTTCTGTATAAAAAATTGCTATGAAATTTATTGATCTACCAGGAATGGATGCTCGAATTGAGTTGGCAAAAAGTAGAGTTTGGGCAACTATTTATGGCGAAGATTCCGAAATTCATTCAGAGCATATGTTGGAAGTCGCTGCCAGCGCTGAGTATCTCGGTCGTAATGATTTTCACAGTGGGAATAATATTCCTGGCATGTTTGCTGGAGAGCCTATTCTGATCAAGCTCTGGCTCTAGGGGTGCGAAGCAAGCGCTCTAATTGAAGAAATGAGTCACTGTGACTACTGTTGCGATGGAAGCGGAGACCCTTGCCCTACACACGGTTAAAAGAGTTGTTTTCGCCTAATTCGCTTCTTTTATTTATATTGGGACTAGAAATGCGCGACAAAATCAAATCGTTGTCCACGGAAGAATATTACAAACTTCTACCTCCTGGTGATCGACCAGTTTTCGACCATGCTGTCGGCGGATTCGTCATCGATTCACACAGAGAGCTTGGCGTATTCCCACGGAGCTACAAGCATGCCACGCAGGCACTAGCGCTTAGCAAATGCGTGAAGTTGAGCGATGTCGAGCCACCGTCGGGTGGCGGTGAGTGTAGGTAGCTGTTGTGCCTCTACTGACAAAAAAGTAGCTATCGGGTTCAGTGCAAGAGTGCCTGTGCTGCTCCAGGTGCCACACAGATTGAGGTAGTCAGCTTGCAGTAGAAATTTTTAGTCCAGTAAATTTTTGTCACAATCGCGGTTTTCGTTGTTTGGTGAAGATGATGCGATTGATACAAGAAGTACTCATTTGGTTGTTTGTTGTTTTGTACGTTATATCTATGATCGGAATTCTTCCAATTAGTATCTATGCTTTTATTTCAGATCAAAAGAAAAAGCGATTGTTTACTAAAGATATTCAAGAGAAACTTGAAAATAAAATTGATATTGATGTTGAAATCATCCGCCAAATTGCGAAAGCAAGAGGCATGAAAGAAGTAATGGCCACGACATCGATTAGAAAGTTGATGGCAGAATCACGAAGTAGTGAAGAAAATAATTTGTACTTAGACTTGTGCAAGCAGATGGAGGAAATAACACCTTATGCGGATCTTCCTCAGGACGCGCGTTCTTCTATTCTTAAGCTTAGGGAGATTGTCAAAAAAAATGAGCCTGACTATGAAACTCAAATTATTGAGCCAATTGTCAGCAATTTATCGGCTTATGTAGAGTTAAAGCAGGATTATGCTAGAAGCAAAAAAATAACATGGGTTGTTAATTTTGTTAGCATAATTTCTTTTGTATTTGGCATATGGGGATTCTACATATCATCCCAAAGTCCAGATATTCATGAAATTAAAGAAGTAATGCATAGAGTAGTTGGTGAGTATGTTTTAACTCCTTCTCAGGAGAAAGATTAAAAGATAATTGTTTTTTAAAAATAGCGCCTTGTGACGCAAAAACGTCGCCACATTTAATTCATGTCACAGGGGCGATCATTGAATCCAATTCCCTCGGCCAAGCCTGTACGCCTTGGGCCAGTTAGTATTTCACCCCCCGAACTGCTGCTCAAAGCCTGTAGCGATGGCCACCGCGTCGGCCTGCAGCTGGTGAGTGTTCCCGGTATGCAGCGCCCTTTGGCTGACTACGGTGGCTGGTGGTGCTCAGCCAGGCGTATGTGGATGCTCAACGCAGCTACCCCTGAACGTGTTCAAGAGGTGCTGGAGCATGCCTACGCAGGGCAGTTCGTGGATCTCGCAGAGGTCGATGTGACCCTGCGCTCTGCACTGGCCGCAGTGCAGCCGGACTACTTCACGCAGCTGCTGGACGTGCAGATCTTCCCGCTGGCCAAGGGCGATCTGGCCCGGGGTCGCTGGGCCGTCAGCTTTCAGTATGACCCTCTGTGCGTGCAAGCCATGCGCAGCCTGGGGGGCTACTTTCACAAGCATGCTTCAGCCTGGCAGGTTCGTGCCGACCCACAGCAGATCCAGCAGCGTCTGCTATCCATCGCCGGCATCAAGCCTGAGTTCATCTTTACGCATGAGCAGCCTGTTGTCCTGGAGCAGCTCTCAGACTCCAGCTCAACGGGCTCACCTATCGCTGTCCCATCAGCTCCCCCACCATCTGGCGATGGTGGTGGAGCAGGGGAGGATGAGGGCACTGGGTTCTTCTCGACAGAGCGGGACCATGAGGAGGATCTGCAGTACGACCAGGTTGCTCTCGCAGCTCTGCAGGCCTGTGGTGTGCTGCGCGACTACCAGGCGCAAGGGGTTGCATTCATGCTGGGTCAGTCGGGTGCCTGCATGGGTGACGACATGGGCCTGGGCAAGAGTCGCCAGACCGTGGTGGCCTGCCGCCTTGCTGCAGGCAAGCAGCGTGTACTGATCGTTTGTCCAGCCTCGTTGCGGCTTAACTGGGAGCGCGAGATCAAGATGGTCTACCCCGATGCGGTCGTAGGCATGCTGGGCGATGACCGCATGGCCACGCTGCACGGCTGCGACTGGGTCATCGGCAACTATGAGCGCATGGGTGGCCTGGTGCGTGAGGTCGACCTGCAGTTTGCGGTGATGGCCGTCGATGAGGCCCACTACCTCAAGGAGTACCACAGCGGCCGCACGCGCAACGTCTTCATGTTGTCTGCGCGGATCAAGCGCTGCTACGTGGTCACCGGCACGCCGCTGTTGAACCGCGAGGTGGAGATGCACACTTTACTGCGGATTACCGGCCACCGCCTGGGACGCATGAGCTTGGCCGACTTCCGCAAGTCCTATGCGGGTAGCCCTGAGAAGAGAGCCGCCTTGGCCGCTGCTATCCAAGGCTGGATGATCCGGCGCAGCAAGTCGGTGCTGAGTGATTTGGGCAAGAAAGAGCGCCAGTTGCGCTTCATCTCCCCGCCTGAGGGGATGGATGCCTACAAGGAGATCTACGCGGACATGAGCCTGCAGGCCATGCCTAAGATCGTGCGCCTGCGCAAGTCCTTGGAGGTCCTGAAGATCCCGTTCCTTGTCGAGACCATCCAGGCCATGGGAGAGGACGACAAGCTGATCATCTTCTGCGAGTACATGAGCACCGTGGAAGTGCTCAAAGACATGCTGTCCGCGTTGCAGATCCGCTGTGTAAGCCTGGTGGGCTCAGATACCGCAAGGAAGCGCCAGGCGGCCGTTGATGCGTTCCAGACAGACCCAGGCATCAAGGTGTTCATCGGCACCACGATGGCTGCAGGAGTCGGTATCACGCTGACCGCGGCGAACATCGTTGCCTTCGCCTCGATGCCATGGACGCCGGCACTGATGCGCCAGGCGGAGGATCGTGCTTACCGCCTGGGCCAAAAGCGCGATGTCCTAGTGCTTGTCCCTGTCATACCAGGCACGATCGACGAAGGCGTTCTCAAGTTGCAGGAGAACAAGCGAACAACTGAGGAGGAGGTGGTTGAGGCCGCCAAGATGGCATTGCCTGCTCAGCAGCGAAGCTTGGTCAGCGTGCCAAAGGAAGTGACAGCAGAGGAAGCTTTGATGTTTGCCTGAAATATTCGAGTTCTGTCTTCAATTAATGCGTGTGGGTCATAGCAGCCAGCCCCCCCCACGTGCTGGGCAAGGTTCCAGCGCTAGGCCCTGTGAGGGCTTAGCAGTGCAGCTTTAACAACCACAGGATGGTATATGGCAGCAGACATGAGTGAGTGCATTTACGAGAAGATGGACTTCGGTCAGTTAGCGCTGGAAAAACTTGGAAATGTGCCAGAGAACTTTCGTCTCTATGTCGCGGGCATCAAGCCTGAACCGCCGAAAGAATGGACGCACATGGAAGTGACAGGTGCAGAGTTCCGTGCGCCGAAAGCTGGCCCGAATCAAGGCAAGCTCTCGATCATGGTTCCTGGTACTCGCCGTAGCGTGAAATTGATGCGTGCAGAGCTTGAGGAATACAGAGCAAGCACAGTCGTAACCAAGGAAAGCAGTGCTTAGGCGATGAAGCTGAAGATGATGGATTTGCAAGAGAAATTTGCATCTGGTGATCGATGTCGCAAGCCTTCATGTGAGGTTATGACAGATGTCGTTCTTGCCTGTCATTTAGTTTTTCGTGGACTAAGTGACCGCATCACAGAGAGGATCGGCGATTGATCAGAGCTCTCGCAGGGTGCTTTTTGCGAATACACTTGAAAATCTGAGGAGACCAATGTTTTTACGAAATTAGCAGTAGTCAAACTACACGCTTCATGGGCGTATTCTTTGTTAATTCCGAAAATAAAATATGAGAGATTAAGAAATGGCTTACAACGAGTTCACCACCTTTGGAGAAATTTGCAGTCTTAGTGCAAAGGTTCTAGAAGAAAATGATGTTTTCATTTTGGGAAAGAGGAAGCTTGCACATATTTTTCTTTGTGAGCTTTTGGAACTCAATCGCAACTCCACCTATACAGAGCTAGAAGAGGCATACAAGGCGTGTTCTCCGGGGGATAAAGCCCCTGAAAATTCAGAAGAATTCTGGACCTTCGTAGAGAAACAATACCTTCGCCTCAAAGAAGAGCCTAAGGAAAAATTCTTCGAAATCTGTGTGCGTGTGAACAAGGATCTTGTTGCACTGGCAGAGAACCTTTCATATATCAATAAAGAAATAGTCATCCTAGAAGAAAAAAAGAGAACCAATGGACGGCTGACTGCTGATGAACGCTACTATAGGAATCAATTGGAGTACTTTCGGAATAAAAATTGTGTTGCGAAGGATGAGATCATTGATTTCATGACGCATAAGATCAAAAAGTACGCCATATCCACAGCTCACGTCCAAAATTCATTCATTGCGCTCGCTTCCTCATTATTCGAAAATAATCCTTATCCTTTTGGTCGGAGATCAATTTTTGCGCACTCCGATCCATACGATGTTCGATCATTGGACACTTACTCCAATAAATTCTTGGATCTACCAATCTCTGACTACTATGAAATAGTGATTGAGTGCAGGAGCTCACCTGAGAATTTCAAGCAGTATGCTATTGACTATATTAATGGAGTTCATGGTCAGCTTCCTACTGTCAAGGAGAAGCTCCTTAAGCTGATTAAGAAATCACACATACTTTTCAACCGCAAAAATGTCATTGAAACAATGCTTCGACACTTTGAAACCAAAGACTATATTTCTTTTGTCAGCATGGCCCCTTTGCAGATCGAGGGGATTTTTGCCGATATTTGCAGAGAAATAGGTGTCTCTGAGAGTCAGCTAGACATCTCGTCATTGAATGACAAGCTTCAGCACATTGACGGTAAGATGCAAAGCTTTTTATTCTTTGAGTATTATTCGTTTAAGTTTCCCGTACTAAGGAATTTGGTCGCTCACGGAGGCTTGGTTGACGGCGAACTAGAGGACACAGCAATTCATCTTATGCTGGATCTGTTGCCAGTATGTGAGCTTGCTATTTCGGAAGACTTGCCTATTGCGAATGCACTGAATGTCTTAGAGGAAGCCAGCAATGGGACGCCAGAGCAACTCGTGAAATGGCTGGATCTTCGCAAGTCGATCGCCATCCCCGACTTCTATGGTGTTCAAGATTCCATAACTAAAGCAGAAGCGCATTACTCGAGTCAGTCATTTTGGGACTTCCTTGAAGCCAAGCTCAGGATGGTTCAGAGCGTAGACGCCATTCGAAGCAGTGACCCGTTAAAGGTTGCCGGCAAGATCAAGGCTGCTGGTTTGGCTCATGATAAGGCAGAGAAATTTCTGAGATCTGCCGTGAGTGTAGCTAAAACGGCAATCAAGCAAAGAGACGAACAGTACGACAGTTTGATTAATCGTTGAAGCTGAAGCTGAAGATGAACAAGAGATTGTTTAGCCTTTAGAACAAACTGCTTCAAACGAGCACCCCTAGTTAAAATAAGCACATTGACTAGTATGTCTTTCAGAGCACCATTAGGGAACCTCTGCATAAGTCCCCAACGCATGTGCTTGCACATGCGTGCCGGGTGCGGCAGCATCCCGGCCTATGCAGCAATTTGATCTTGGCCTGAACCTTTCCACCAAAAAAAACACGTAAACGCGAATTCCTGGAGCAGATGCAGCAAGTCGTTCCATGGCAAGAGTTGGTGGACTTGATTGCGCCATATGCACCTGAAGGTCGCAAAGGGCGGCCTCCATTTCCTGTGGAGATGCTGCTGCGCATTCACTTTATGCAGCAGTGGTTCAACCTCAGTGATCCAGCTATGGAAGAAGCGCTGCATGACATGCCCTTGTTTCGGGAATTCGTTGGCCTGT
>NZ_VZOT01000008.1 GCF_008801935.1 Comamonas kerstersii | reverse complement strand
ATTTTTTGCTCCATATTCATGGTTAAAGGTTAGAAACGCCTTCTAAATTTCGTCTTAGCCTGATTCGCTTTTTTTTGACTCAATTTGTTGGGCACAGACGAATGTTATGAAATGGGCACCTTGTTCGAACTAAGACGATTCCGAATCGCAAATCCCACCCTGTTTATGGATGAAAAATCTTCGATGCCCAGCCTGGGCTGTCCCATACAGCGCACAGGCACTCCATGGCGGACGCTCTTGCGGCTTCACCTCGATCCCGACAAAGCCTGAGTGCTAGCTCATAAACTGCAAAAAACTTGTTCAGCACAATTTTTTCTTGCATGCTCCCTTCGCTGTCTGCAAAATGCATTACACATTTTTGTATGCCATGCACATAGTCTGTACAACGTAGGCAATCTGTCACAAAACAAGGCTTGCCATGTACAGAGCCCTGACAGACTGACTTAGACTTGTTTGGCTTGTCTGGTCATTGGCCCAGACTTTGCTTGGTGAAGTAAACAGCCATCTTGGCTGGATAACAGCGGTGGAGATATCAAGAATGAACATCAAGTCTTGGGCACCTGTGGGTGCCGTCGTAGTCCTAGCGATTGCATCCCTGACAGGTACTGCCGTCGCGCAGGAAAAGTCTGTGGCGGTAACGGCCATCGTCGAACACCCTGCCCTGGATGCTGTCCGTGATGGCGTACAAGCTGCCCTGAAGGAAGCAGGTTATGAAAGTGGCAAGAATCTGAAATGGCAATACCAGAGCGCTCAGGGCAACACCGGAACCGCAGCGCAGATCGCGCGCAAATTTGTCGGTGACAAGCCTGATGCCATCGTTGCCATTGCCACGCCTTCTGCACAAGCTGTAGTGGCAGCCACCAAGACAGTGCCTGTGGTGTTCTCCGCCGTGACCGATCCAGTCGCCGCCAAGCTGGTGCCCAGCTGGGAAGCTTCCGGCACCAACGTCACTGGTGTATCTGACCTGCTGGCACTGGACAAGCAGATGGATCTGGTCAAACAGGTAGTACCTGATGCCAAGCGCGTGGGCATGGTCTACAACCCTGGTGAAGCCAACTCCGTCGTAGTCGTCAAGGAGTTGCAGAAACTCCTGCCCGCCATGGGTATGACGCTGGTGGAAGCAGCAGCCCCTCGCTCCGTGGACGTGAGCAGCGCAGCTCGTAGCCTGGTCGGCAAGGTCGATGTGATCTACACCTCTACCGATAACAACGTGGTCTCTGCCTATGAAGCGCTGGTCAAGGTCGGCCAGGACGCAAAGATTCCGCTGGTTGCATCAGACACTGACTCCGTCAAGCGCGGTGCTGTAGCAGCCTATGGCATCAATTACCGCGATCTGGGCGAGCAAACAGGCCGTGTGGTGGCCCGTATTCTGAAGGGTGAGGCACCGGGCAGCATCAAGCCCGAGGTCAGCACCAAGCTGGAACTGTTCGTCAATCCTGCTGCGGCACAGAAACAGGGAATCGAACTGTCTGAAGCCCTGATCAAGAGTGCTGCCGAAGTAGTGAAGTAATTCACTGCGCCAAGCAAGGCAGGCGCCAAGTCACTGGCCCTGCCTTTTTTCTTATTCGCTTTCCGATTGCCCGTTCATGTCCCTGTTCTCACTGTTCGGCGCCATAGAAATTGGCCTGATCTTCGCCCTGGTGGCACTGGGTGTTTACATCTCCTTCCGTTTGCTGCGCTTCCCGGATCTGACCGTAGATGGCAGCTTCCCCCTGGGCGGCGCTGTCTGCGCAGTGCTGATTGCTGCCGGCATTAACCCCTGGCTGGCAACACTGGCAGCGACTGCCGCAGGCGCTATTGCAGGCACCATCACGGGCTGGCTGAACGTCAAGCTCAAGATTATGGATCTGCTGGCTTCGATCCTGATGATGATTGCGCTGTACTCCGTGAATCTGCGCATCATGGGCGGCCCGAACGTCCCCCTCATCAATGACCCTACGATCTTCAACATGCTGCAACCCGAGGGCGTGGACGACTACATCTTCCGCCCATTGCTGCTCCTGCTGATCGTCATCGCAGCCAAGCTGCTGCTGGACTGGTTCTTTGCCACCGAACGCGGCCTTGCCATTCGCGCCACAGGCTCTAACGCACGCATGGCCCGCGCACAAGGGGTCAATACTGGGGGCATGGTGCTGCTGGGCATGGCCATCTCCAATGCCCTGGTAGGCCTGGCCGGCGCCATGTTTGTGCAGACACAGGGCGGCTCCGACATCTCCATGGGCATTGGCACCATCGTGATTGGTCTGGCTGCCGTGATTGTGGGTGAGTCCATTTTGCCGTCGCGCAAAATCGTCTGGGCCACACTGGCCGTAGTCATTGGCGCTATCGTTTACCGCTTCTTTATCGCCGCAGCGCTCAACAGTGAATTCATCGGCCTGAAAGCGCAGGACCTGAACCTGGTCACTGCCGTACTGGTGACCATCGCACTGGTGATTCCACAGCTCAAGCGCAAGCTTCGCCGCAAGTCTTAATGGGTGCAAAGGGAAAAAGAATCATGTTGAGCGCCAAAAACCTCGAACTTACTTTCAACCCCGGCACTCCGATTGAGACGCGCGCCCTGCGCGGTCTGTCGCTGGACATTCCTGACGGTCAGTTTGTAACCGTCATCGGCTCCAACGGTGCGGGTAAATCCACCTTTCTGAACACCATCTCCGGTGACCAGGCTGTCGACAAGGGCAGCATTTCCATCGCGGGTGAAGACATGACGCACAAGCCTGTCTGGGACCGAGCACACCGTGTGGCGCGTGTGTTTCAGGACCCCATGGCAGGTACTTGTGAAGATCTGAGCATTGAAGAAAACATGGCACTGGCCCATCGCCGAGGGGTGTCCCGCGGGCTATCACTGGCCGTTAAAAAGGAGCACCGTGAGCTGTACCGCGAGCGTCTGGCGATCCTCGGACTGGGTCTGGAAAATCGCCTGACCGACCGCATAGGGCTGCTGTCAGGTGGTCAGCGCCAGGCAGTCAGCCTGCTCATGGCTGCCCTGCAGCCCTCGCGCATTTTGCTGCTGGATGAGCACACGGCAGCGCTGGACCCCCGTACAGCCGACTTTGTACTGCAGCTGACCGAACGCATCGTGGCCGAAAGTAAGCTGACCACCATGATGGTGACCCACTCCATGCGTCAAGCGCTGGATGTGGGCGAGCGCACTGTCATGCTGCATCAAGGGCAGGTGGTGCTGGATGTGTCGGGTAAAGAGCGCGCCCAAATGGATGTCACGGACTTGTTGCACATGTTTGAAAAAGTGCGTGGCGAAAAGCTGGCGGATGATGCCCTGCTGCTCAGCTGATTGATAAACTCCAAAAATCATAGCTTCCAACGCTTGCTGTGTAAGCGCTGGAAGCTATTTTTATGTTTATCAGCAGCATCAACATCTGACAAGCCTTGGGAGAGAACTCTTGCACTGCGTACCGTTACTTACGCCTGCTCCGTGCTCACGCAAGACCTTCCATCACAATAGCGTCTGCTACAGACAGACGTAAGGCATGCTTGGCCAGAAGCTGCCATGTTTGTGCAATAACTACAGCACCTGACTGAAGGCTTTCTGCAAAAGTGACCTGTCATGTTAGGGTGCTGTCACCCGTTTCAGCGCAATTGTTCTTCCTGCCCAGGTCAGCCAAGACGTATCTCGCTCAACCCGTGATTTCCGAACACCACACCATCCAAAACATTGTCATTCTTGACGACTACCAAGATGCAGTGCGCAAGCTGCAGTGTGCTGCGCGGCTTGATGGTTTTAACACCAAGGTCTTTACCAATTCAGTCAAAGGCGTTGGGCAGCTGGCAGTGCGCTTGCGAGATGCAGATGTCATCGTGCTTATACGGGAACGCACCCAGATTACACGCCAGCTGCTTCAAAAGCTGCCACGCCTGAAACTCATTGCGCAGGTTGGCAAGGCAGGGCCGCACCTGGATGTGCAGGCATGTACTGAGTACGGCATTGCCGTGGCTGAAGGCGTGGGTTCACCGACAGCGCCTGCTGAGCTGACCTGGGCCCTGATCATGGGCGCCATGCGTCGCCTGCCGCAGTACATCTCCAACCTCAAGCATGGCGCCTGGCAACAGTCAGGCCTTAAGGCCGCATCCATGCCAGCTAACTTCTCGCTGGGCACGGTCCTGCATGGCCGCACGCTGGGCATATGGGGTTATGGCCGCATTGGCCGCCTGGTAGCAGGTTATGGACGTGCTTTCGGCATGAATGTCATGGTGTGGGGCAGTGAAACCTCGCGCCAGCAAGCTGAAAACGATGGCTTTCGCGCTGCAGCGAGCAAGGCCGCCTTGTTTGCCGAAAGCGATGTGCTGAGCCTGCACCTGCGGCTGCACCCCGAGACACAGCACACTGTGCAGCCCGAGGATCTGGCACTGATGAAACCCACTGCCCTGCTCGTCAATACGGCACGTGCGGAGCTGATCGCACCAGATGCCCTGGTCAAGGCCTTACAGCTGGGCAGGCCAGGACTGGCAGCTGTAGATGTGTTCGAGAGCGAGCCCATTTTGCAAGGGCACGCCTTGCTGCGCATGGAGAACTGTATTTGCACACCCCACATTGGCTATGTCGAGCAAGACAGCTATGAGCTGTACTTTGGTGCTGCTTTTGACAATATTCTGAATTTTGTTCAGGGCCAGCCCAGCAACATTCTGAATCCGCAAGTGCTGCCTGGCTGACGATGCCTCAGCCTGAATCAAGGGTGGCGTGAGCGGGTCCTGAGCCGCTCCAGCTCCTGAGCTACGGCTTCCTGCACGGCATTGACTACCATGGCATCAATTTCTGCACGCAGCAGCTTGTAGAGGGTTTGCGTCTGCAGCTCCTGCACGACTTCTGTCAGCGTGGCATGCAGCCGCTCCTGCAGATTGGCCTGCACCCGTGCCATGACGCGTGTGCGTAAAGCCTCTGTGGCTTCAGCACTGTCCAGCACATTCGCAGGGATGGCGGCATCCTGAGCTTCGACTGAAGCTGGTATGAATGCCTCCTCAGCAGACAGCGTTGCCTCTGGGACCAGTACTTCCCGTGCTGCTTCTTCTACTGCGGGTGTAGCAGGCGCAGAAGCTTCAGACACCGGCTGTGCTGAAGGTGCAGCAGGTGGCACTTCCACCACATCAGTCAAGGTTGGCACAAAACGCGGCGGCTGGCGCGGTGGGTTCATGGCCGTCATGCAGATGGCCCTTCCTTCAGTACCAGATCAAAACGCTCTATCTGATAGCCTGCCTGCTGATAGGCGCGCCAGCGCTGACGTGCCTGTGCTCTGTCCTCTTCGTCAAAGCTGGAGACCACCTCTACGACCCGGTCAAAGGCCTCCAGACCTTCGGGCATGTATTCACCCAGGTGCAGCAGTACCTCATGGTAGCTGCTGTGCATGGCTTGCTCAACCAGATGGACAGGAGCCAGTGCAAACAACTGCGCGTCATCGCCATAGACTGCGTGGGCCAGAAACTCATGCCCGGCAAACTTCCACAGACGACCAGACAGCGCACGCAGACGGTCCATGGGAGCGACCACAGTCACACGTGCGTCATGGCGCAATGCCTTCCGAATGAAGCGGCACGCGTAATCGAGCTTGTCTGGCGCATTAAAGTGAAAAGCAATGCTGGGCATGCGTATTCAGTCCCTCTCAGCCCTGTACTACAGGCTTGGCACTTGCCTTGCGCTTGGGAGCACTGGCAGTTTTGGCCTTGGTCACAGCAGCTGGTTTCTTGGCTTTGGCAGGCGCGGACTGCACGGCATCCACGAGGTATTGCACCAGCAAGGGCACGGGGCGACCGGTTGCGCCCTTGGCAGCACCTTCCTTCCAGGCCGTACCGGCGATGTCCAAGTGTGCCCAGGGCATATTGCCCACAAAGCGCTGCAGGAACTTGGCGGCGGTGATCGAGCCACCCGCACGACCTGCCACATTGCCCATGTCCGCAAAATGGCTCTTCAGGCCTTCTGCGTAATCGTCATCCAGAGGCATGCGCCAGCACAGGTCATCGCTCTTGTCACCTGCCAGCTGCAGTGCCTGCGCCAGATCGTCACGGTTGGCATACATGCCCGAGCGCACACCACCCAATGCAATCACGCAGGCACCGGTCAGCGTAGCGATATCGACCACAGCCGCAGGCTTGAAGCGCTCGGCATAGGTCAGCGCATCACACAGCACCAGGCGACCTTCGGCATCGGTATTCAGAATTTCAATCGTCTGGCCGCTCATGCTGGTGACCACATCACCAGGCTTGACAGCGCCGCCATCGGGCATGTTTTCGCAGGCAGGAATCAGTCCGACCACATTGATGGCCGGTTTGAGTTCCGCCAAAGCACGGAACACGCCCAGCACGCTGGCAGCGCCGCACATGTCGAACTTCATTTCGTCCATGGCCGCCGCAGGCTTAAGGGAAATACCGCCTGTATCAAAGGTAATGCCCTTGCCAACCAGCACCACAGGTGGCTCAGACTTGGCCGCGCCGCTGTAGCTCAGCTCAATCAACTGCAGAGGTTCTTTGGAGCCCTTGGCCACGGCCATGAAGGCGCCCATGCCCAGCTTTTCCACGTCCTTGGGGCCGTGTACCTTGCACTGGATAGCTGCATGCTTGGCGAGGTCCTTGGCCGCCTGCGCCAGCATGGTGGGGGTGGCATGGTTGGCAGGGCGGTTACCCCACTCTTTCGCCAGGCTCTGGCCCAGAGCGACTGCCACAGCCTGCTCAAATTCGGCATTGACTGCCGCCTTGTTCTGTACACCCAGCGTGACCTTGTTCAAGGCAGGCTTTGTCACCTTGGATTTGGTCAGGGTGTAGACATAGCTGGTATCTGCAATGCATTGCACGCTGGTGCGTACGGCCTGGGCGGCATCTTCCACTGCAGCCAGGTACACGAGGGCATGCTTGACACCGTCGGCCTTCAGGCAGGCAGCAGCGCTTTGCATGGCGTTGCGGATATCGCGCACCGAAGCCGCGCCAATACCCAGCAACAATACACGGCGCGCCTGCACGCCTGCAGCCTGGTAAAGCTGCAGCGATTTGCCAGCGGCCTGCGACCAGTCACCGTGCTTGCTGGCTCTTTGCACCAGTGCTGACAAAGGGTCTTGTTCAGGCTTGAAGGACTCAGGCACCAACAATACAAGAAGATCACACTTTGCTGCGGCAGCGCCAGACAGATTCAAAGCCTTCAGTTCAAAGTTCATAATCAGCATTTTCCTTTGCAGCCAATGTTATTCGATTCATCCATACGCAAGGAGCTGGGACGCAGCTTCGGAGCCACTTTGGTGGTGCTTATCACCGTGGTGATGACCATGATGCTGATCCGCACCCTGGGCCAAGCCACCAAAGGCACCATCAGCCCTTCTGACGTCATGCTGGTCATGGGCTTTACCGTGCTTGGACAGATGTCCACCATTCTGACACTGAGCCTGTTTGTCGCAGTGGTAGGGACATTGGCACGCATGTACCGCGACAGCGAAATGGCGATCTGGTTTTCCAGTGGTCAGGGACTGGCCAGCATGCTGCGCCCTATCTTGCGTTTTGCCTGGCCGATTATTGCAGTGATCGCAGCACTCTCTTTGCTGGTCTGGCCCTGGAGCAACCAGCAGATTCAGCAGCTGCGCGCGCAGTTTGAGCAGCGCAGCGATATTGATCGCATTGCGCCCGGTGAGTTTCAGGAATCCTCCGATGGCTCTCGCGTGATCTTTATTGACAAAGACCGCGTCTCTGATGAGGCTGCAAACAATATTTTTCTCGTGGAGCGCCGCCAGGGCCGCGAATTCGTCACATCGTCTAAAACCGCACACGTCGAGCAAGCCGATGATGGCTCGCGCAATGCCGTGCTCACCGCCGGTCAGCGCCTTGAGACAGACCCTGCCACCGGCCAGACGAAACTGACGCGCTTTGATGTCTATAAGCTGCGCCTTGAAGAAGGCGGTGCCGTACGCCCCTATGTCACCGCACGCTCCTTGTCTACGCTGGAGCTGATTCGCAATCCCTCGGCTGTCAACCTGGCGGAAGCAGGCTGGCGTGCCGGCCTGCCGCTGGCTGCTTTTAACCTGCTGATCCTGGCGCTGGTCATCACCATCGTGAACCCACGTGCCGGGCAGAGCAGCAGCTTGCTCGTGGCCTTGCTGACCTTTGTGGTCTATTACAACCTCATGAGCATCGGCCAAAGCTGGGTGGCTTCTGGCCGCATGTCGCTGCTGACATACATGCTAGGCATTCATGGCGGTCTGCTTGCCATCGCCGTGTTCGGGCTGACCCTGCGCCACAAACGCTGGCGTTTCAAAGATCTCTTTCAGCGCCGTGGAGTGGCAGCATGAAGACACTTCGCAAACTCATTTACCGCGATATTTTCAGTGCCGTGGGCTTTGTGGCACTGGCCTTTCTGGCCATGTTCTTTTTCTTCGATCTGCTCGATGAAATGGGCAACGTGGGCCGCAACTACGGCGGTGTGACCTACACCATCTGGATGGCACTGCTGACCGTGACACTGGACATCCCCAGCCACCTGTACGAACTGCTGCCCATTGCCGTGCTGATTGGCAGTATTTTTGTGATGGCCCGCTTTGCCCAGAGCTCGGAATTCACCATCATGCGGACCAGCGGTCTGGGGCCCTGGCTGGCGCTGCGCACCATGCTCACCATCGGTGCCTGCTTTGTGGTGCTGACCGTTGCCGTTGGTGACTATATTGCCCCGGCGGCAGAGCGCATGGGCCTGATTGTCAAGGCCAAATACCTGGGTCGCGTGTCTACCTCGGGTGCAACCGGCGCGTGGCTCAAGGAAAAGAACGATGGCGACACTCTGGCCGTCAACGTCCGCACCGTGCGTGCTGATGGTGCCATCACCGGTATCCGTATCTTCAACTTTGACCCGCAAGGCCGCATCACCTGGCAAATCCATGCGCAAAACGGCCACGTCGAAGAAACAGACAACCTGTGGAATCTGGAGCAGGTGCGCATCACACGTTTTGCGTACCAGGATGGCTCCGCCAAGATTGAAGACGCTGTGGAAATGGCGCGTGAGCAGCTGCCCAGCTATCAATGGAAGACTGGCATTACGACCGCCATGCTGATGGCCGCTGTCAACAAGCCTGACCGCATGCCCACGCTGGAGCTGTTCCAGTTCATTCAGCATCTGGAGGCCAATGACCAGTCCACGCAGAAGTACGAAATCGAGTTCTGGCGCAAGGTTTTCTACCCCCTGAGCTGCCTGGTCATGGTGGTGCTGGCCCTGCCCTTTGCCTATCTGCACTTTCGCTCCGGCGGCATTGCGGCCTATGTGTTTGGTGGCGTGATGGCGGGCATCAGCTTCTTCATGCTCAACAACGTATTTGGCTATGCAGGCAATTTGCAGAACTGGTCACCCATGCTGACCGCTGCTGCCCCTGGCTTTATCTACTCACTGCTTTCACTGGGGGCATTCACATGGCTGGTGCTGCGCCGCTGAACACAGACGCCCGGGCGGGCGTCATTTTCTTTGCCCATGGTTCGCGCGATCCGCTGTGGCGTCAGCCCATTGAGGCGGTAGCTCAGGCCCTCAAGGCACGTTACCCGCATGCCTTGTGTGCATGTGCCTATCTGGAGCTGACGGAGCCCGACCTTGCCACGGCGGCCCAAGGCCTGATTGCCCAAGGCTGCACGCACATCACCATCCTGCCCATGTTCCTGGGCACAGGGCGCCATGCACGCAATGACTTGCCCGTGCTGGTTGATGGCTTGCGCCAGCAGCACCCTGCCGTGGAGTTCGAGATCGCTACCGCCGTGGGTGAAGACCCCCGTGTTACCGAACTGCTGGCAGTCATTGCTGCACAATACATTGCATAAGATTGGAAATCTTTAGATGCTTCGTTCATAATAAGCAAAACATCGTTAAAGCCTTCCTCTTATGAACCTCCACCAGTTCCGATTCGTGCAAGAAGCAGCGCGCCGCAACCTCAACCTCACGGAAGCCGCCAAAGCGCTGCACACATCGCAGCCCGGTGTGTCCAAAGCCATCATCGAGCTGGAAGAGGAGCTGGGCATTGACATCTTTGCCCGCCATGGCAAGCGCCTCAAGCGCATCACAGAGCCCGGCCAGCACGTGCTCAAGAGCATTGAAGTCATCATGCGTGAGGTCGGCAACCTCAAGCGTATTGGCGAGCAGTTCAGCGCGCAGGACAGCGGCACGCTCAGTATTGCCACCACCCACACGCAGGCGCGCTATGTGCTGCCGCACGCAGTGGCCAAGCTGCGCGCCAGCTACCCCAAGGTCAATATCAGCCTGCATCAGGCCACCCCACACGAAGTCGCGCGCATGGTGCTCGATGAAGTGGCAGAAATCGGCATGGCGACCGAGTCACTGGCGGACTATCCGGATCTGGTCACCCTGCCCTGCTACGAATGGCAGCACGTGCTGGTGGTCCCCGCCAGCCACCCCCTGGCTACCAAGGACCGCATTGGCCTGGACGATCTGGCCAATGAACCGCTGATTACCTACCACCCCTCCTTCACGGGCCGTGGCAAGGTAGATGCGGCCTTTGCCACCCGCAAGATCGAGCCCCACATCGTGCTCGAAGCCATTGACTCTGACGTGATCAAGACCTATGTGCGTCTGGGTCTGGGCATCGGCATCGTGGCCGAGATGGCCATGCGTGATGACCCCGGTCCAGATCTGGTCTCGCGCCCACTGGGCCACCTGTTTGGCCAGAGCGTCGCGCGCGTCGCCTTCAAGCGCGGTGCCTATCTGCGCAACTTTGTCTACAAGTTTGCCGAGACGCTGAGCGACCGCCTCTCGCGCGAGTTGATCCTGCGTGCCATGAGCGGTCACGTCAACGACTACGAACTCTGATTGCCTGCTTTTGTACGGGATGCCTTGGGCATCCCTTTTTTTGCCATGACTACACCTGTCACCCCTACTTTTCCCAGCAAGCTGCCCCATGTAGGCACCACGATTTTTTCCGTCATGTCGGCACTGGCGAACGAGCACCAGGCCGTGAATCTGGGCCAGGGCTTCCCGGATTTTGGTTGCGACCCCAAGCTGCTGGATGCAGTGACTGCCGCCATGCAGGCAGGTCACAACCAGTACCCCCCCATGCCCGGCGCCGCACCCCTGCGTGAAGCCGTAGCTGCCAAGATCGAAGCCCTGCATGGCAAACGCTATGACGCGAACAGCGAAATCACCATCACGGCAGGCGCCACGCAAGCCATATTGACCGCCATTCTGGCGACCGTGCATGCGGGCGATGAGGTCATTGTGCTGGACCCTTGCTACGACAGCTACGCACCCAACATCGAGCTGGCAGGCGGCGTGGTCGTGCGCGTGCCGCTCACGCCCGGTACGTTCCGCCCTGACTTTGCCAAGATTGCCGCTGCCATCACGCCCAAAACGCGCCTGCTCATCATCAACACCCCGCACAACCCCAGTGCCACCATCTGGACCGCTGAGGAAATGCGCCAGCTGGAAGACCTGCTCGCCCCCACCAATGTGCTGCTCATCAGCGATGAGGTGTACGAGCACATGGTGTTTGACGGTGCCCAGCACGAAAGCGCGGCGCGCTTTCCCGGGCTGGCAGCGCGGGCCTTTATCGTGTCCAGCTTTGGCAAGACCTACCACGTCACGGGCTGGAAGGTGGGCACCGTGGCCGCGCCTGCGGCACTGACGGCAGAGTTCCGCAAGGTGCACCAGTTCAATGTGTTCACCGTCAACACCCCCATGCAGATGGGTCTGGCCAGCTATATGGCAGACCCCAGCCCGTATCTGGACCTGCCTGTCTTCTACCAGCGCAAGCGCGATCTGTTTGCCGAAGGGCTGCGCGGCACGCGCCTGAAGCTCCTGCCCACCACTGGCACCTATTTCCAGTGCGTAGATATTTCCGGCGTGACAGACATGAACGAGTCCGACTTCTGCCAGTGGCTGGTCAAGGAAATTGGCGTGGCTGCCATTCCGCTGTCTGCCTTCTATGGCGATGGTTTTGACCAGCAGGTCGTGCGCTTTTGCTTTGCCAAGCAGGATGCAACCCTGCAGGCAGCGATTGAGCGTCTGCGCAAGCTGTAATACACGCAGCACTGACTGCTGATATCAAAAAGGGAGCTGCTAGCGCGCTCCCTTTCTTGTTTTCAGGTACTTATATGTCACAAATGCTTGATTTATCAGCGCTAGCCGCTCTCAAAAATAAACTGCATGCAGGCAAATGCTCATGCAGGTTTCATGGCAGCAGCCGCTCAGCCAGAGGAGCGCCCGCTCCTATAATAGCTTTTGATGGCAAGCATGCAATCCCACAGTGCATGACTTATCAGGTTGCCGCCACCGCCCAGCGCCCTGCCCGCACCTGCCGTGAAGACGCAAGCCGCCCTCTGCGCAAGATTTCCCAAAAATCAGGTAAATAACCTATGAGCAGCATTGCTATCTCTTCACTTCTTGTGGCCCTGAGCATCGTGGCCATTGTCTACCTCACGGCGAAAGTCAAATTCAGCGTCTTTGGCTCGCTGTTTGCCGTGTCCATTGTGCTGGCGCTGTCCACCAATGTGCCGGTCGAAAAAGTCATCGATCTGCTCAAAACCAGCTTTGGCAACACGCTGGGCGGCATTTCCTTCATCATCATTTTTGGTGCTGCCATTGCGGTATGCATGGAGCGCAGCGGCGGTGCGCTCAGCATTGCCACCCATATTCTGAAAAAAGCCGGTGAGCGCAATGCCAAGCCAGCGCTGGCCTGGACGGGGTTTATTCCGGGCCTGACCATCTTCTGTGACACGGGCTACATCATTCTGAGCGGCATTGCGCGCAGTATCAGCGCCAAATCCAGGACCCCCATGCCGCTGATGGCGGCTATTTTGGGCTCTTCGCTCTACGCCGTGCACTGCCTTGTGCCTACCCACCCCGGTGCGCTGGCGGCTGCGAATACGCTGGGCGCCAACCTCGGGCTGTTCATTCTGGCCGGCGTCATCTTTGCCATTCCCGGTCTGCTGGCTGCCTACTACTGGGCCAACTTCATGAGCAAAGGGCAAGACTACGCCCCTGCTGCCATGGAAGTGGATGAACTCCAGAGCGACCGCCCCCTGCCCCCCTTCTCGCATGCACTGCTGCCCGTGGTGCTGCCGCTGGTGCTGATCTCTATTTCCACCTTGCTGACCACCCTGGGTCTGAAGACCGGCTTTGCGGTCTATCTGCATTTCCTGGGCAACCCCGTGATTGCCCTGCTGGCAGGCATGCTGTGTGGTCTGTGGCTGCTCAGCCGCAACGGTGGCAAAAAGGGCGACTTTACAGATGTTCTGGAACAAGCCATTGTCAAGGCTGGCCCCATCCTCATCATCACCGCAGCGGGCGGCATGTTTGGTGCCGTGATCAGGGAAACCGGCGTGGGAACTGCACTGGGTGAGGCACTGGGCAGCGCTTCCGTCGGTCTGCTCGTGCCATTCATCATCGCCGCGCTGCTCAAGACCGCACAGGGCTCGTCCACGGTCGCAGCGCTGACCACCGCCGCCATCGTCACCCCCAGCCTGGCCAGTTTTGGCCTGGACTCCGAAATGGGCCGTCTGTTTGCTGTCCTGGCCATTGGTGCAGGCTCCATCGTGGCCTCGCACGCCAATGACTCCTACTTCTGGGTGGTGACCAAGTTCTCCAACATCGAGATGCAGCAGTCGCTGCGCGTGTTTACCACCTCGACCATTGTGATGGGTACGGTCACGTTTGCCTGCATCTGGGCCGCCAGCGCTTTCATGCTGTAAGCAACGGGTACTTGTCATGAAAATTGTGATCGCTCCCGACTCCTACAAGGAAAGCCTGTCTGCACTGGAAGTGGCTACGCAGATTGAACTGGGCTTCAAGGAAGTCTTTCCTGACGCCCAGTACGTCAAAGTGCCCATGGCCGATGGCGGCGAAGGTACGGTGCAAGCCATGGTCGAAGCCACCAATGGCCGCATGGTGGATGTGCAGGTCACTGGCCCCCTCGGCCAGCCGGTGCAGGCCTTCTATGCGCTGTCAGGCGACGGCCGCATGGCCATGATCGAGATGGCTGCAGCCAGCGGGCTGGCCCTGGTGCCACGCGAGCAGCGCAACCCACTGCTCACGACCAGCTACGGCACAGGGGAACTCATCCTGGCCGCGCTGGATGCCGGTGCACGCCACCTGATTCTGGGCCTGGGCGGCAGCGCTACCAACGATGGCGGCGCTGGCATGCTGCAGGCGCTGGGCGTGCAGCTGCTGGATACCCACGGCCAATCCATCACCCGTGGCGGAGCAGCGCTGGCCCAGCTGGCACGCATGGATGCCTCTGGCATAGACCAACGTCTGGCCGCATGCACCATTGAAGTGGCCTGCGATGTGGACAACCCGTTGACCGGCCCCCGCGGCGCTTCCGCCATCTTTGGCCCGCAAAAAGGTGCAACGCCAGACATGGTGCAGCAGCTGGACGCCTGCCTGCATCACTTTGCCCACATTCTCCAGCGCGATCTGGGCGTGGATGTAGATCAAGTGCCAGGCGCAGGTGCTGCTGGCGGCATGGGCGCTGCCATGCTGGCCGTGCTCCAAGGCCAGCTGCGCCCCGGCTGCGAAATCATTGCCCAGGCCGTGGGCTTGCACCAAGCCGTGCAAGGCGCGGACCTGGTAATTACCGGCGAAGGCCGCATCGACCAGCAGACCATTTTTGGCAAAACCCCATTTGGCGTGGCAACCGTTGCGCACCAGCATGGCGTGCCCGTGGTGGGTATTGCTGGCAGCCTGGGGCACAACGCCCATGTGGTGCATGCACATGGCATTCACGCCATCTTCAGCGTGCTCAGCCGCCCCTGCAACATCCTGGAAGCCGTGGCCGAAGCCGCATTCAATGTACGCAGCAGCGCGCGCAATATTGCCGCCATGCTGGCCTTGGGACAGGGTCTGGGCAAGCACTGAGCCAGTCCAGCAAAACACAAAGGGAGCTTTCAAAGCTCCCTTTTTTATGCATCAAATATGCCTCTAGTGCTTATGCAGCAAGCGCTGACAGCTATGGTTTATAAACTCCTTGCACCTGCATCTACCCAGCGGCTGCTGGCTGTGCGGGCCAGCCAGTCCAGCACAAAGCCGAGGCACCCAATCACCACAATGCCTGCCATGAGCTCGTCATAAGCAAGGCGGTCACGTGTGTCGAGGATGAAATAGCCCATGCCTGCCGACACCCCCAGCATTTCGGCGGGCACCAGCACAATCCAGCCAATACCCAGCGCCAGGCGAAAGCCGGTGAGTACATGCCGCACAATCCCCGGCAGCACGATGCGCGTCACCAGCTCCCAGCGCGTGGCAGACAGGCTGGCGGCCAGCTGCAGCCAGTGCTTGTCCAGCGCTGCCACCCCCGTGGCGGTGTTGAGCATGATGGGCCAGACGGCCGCAAAGCTCAGCAGAAACACCACAGGCGACTCGCCCACGCCCAGCGCCATCACGGCCAGTGGCATCCACGACAGGGGCGAGACCATGCGCAGAAACTGAAACAACGTGCCCGTGAGCTTGTTGAACCACTGCGACAGCCCGATGCATATGCCCAGCGGCACGCCAATCAGCAAGGCAATCAGCAGCGACAGGCCAATGCGCTGCAGGCTCAGGGCCATGTGCGTCCATAGCTCGCCCGTTGCCAGCAAGCGCCACAGCGCGGAGAAACCGGCCGCAGGCCCGAAGGCCTCGCGTATGGCATCCACATCTGACAGGTAGCGTGCACCCCAGGCCCACAGCAGCACGGCGAGCCCCAGGCCAATCGCAGGCCAGAGCAAGCGCTCGGCCCAGACCTTCAGGCTAAGGCTCATGGGGCAATCACTTCCTGGCGGGTAAAGCTTTCGGCATAGCCAAAGGCCTTGAGGCCACCGACTTGCTGCAGCGCCTGCTTCACAAAGCGGTCATCGACCAGATCTCTGGCGACAAAGCTGGGCTCCAGTTTTTCAAGGAAGGCCGTATTGCCTTCCACATAGGTGTTCTGCAGCGCCTTGACCAGTTCTTCGGTGTACGAGGCATAGGGATAAGGCTGAAAGTCAATGCGGCGCTGCTTCCACTCGGGGTGCTGAATCACGCCATCGCGCTCGTACTGCGCCATTTCGGAAGTTGCCAGCACCTTGGACAGCGCAGGCAGGCCGTGCGGTGTGTATTTGCCAGGGCCGCTGCTGGCCAGCAGCTTGGCAGTATCCAGCTGGTTGTTGCGCGTCCACAGCTGGGCCTTGACCACGGCATTGGTCACGCGCTGTGCCCATTCGGGGCGCTCGGCAATGTCGCGCTCAGACAGCGTCAGCAGACAGCAGGCATGGTTTTGCCACACATCGCCCACAAAACGCAGCACCTTGCCCACGCCATTGACCTCAGCCGCAGCCACAAAGGGCTCAGCCACGATATAGCCCGCCACGGACTTGCTGGCCAGGGCTGAAACCATCTCTGCGGGCGGCATGACAACCAGATTCACCTCATCCTTGGCCAGTGCGCCGCTACGGGGCTTACTCACGGCCTTGAGACCATTGGCGCGCAGCAGCTGCTGCAGCACGATGTTGTGGATGGAATACCAGAACGGAATTGCCACCTGCTGCCCACCCAGGTCTTTGACCGAGTTGATGTGCTTGGCCACCGCGATGGCCGAGCCATTCATATGGTTCCATGCCACGACCTTGGCACCGTACTGCGAGCCATAGCGCACAAACATGGTGGTGGGCGAGAGCAGGTGCACCACGTTCACCTGCCCTGCCACAAAGGCTTCAATGATCTGCGCCCAGGTGCGGAACAGGCGCGGCTTTTCGGTGCGCAGGCCTTCGGCCTCAAACAGCTGGCGGCTGTGGGCCACCAGCAGCGGCGTGGCATCGGTAATGGGCAGATAGCCAATGCGCACGGGCACATCATCACCCTTGTCGGCCTGCGCGGCCGCATCACCGGCACGCAACAGCGGTGCAGCGGCAGCACCTGTCATGGCGGTAATACGCAGCCAGTCGCGACGGCTGATGCCGCAGTCGCAACTCGATGATGTGCAGATATGCTGGTAGTTCAATGTTTGGCGTTCTTGGGGCATTGCATCTCCTCGAAAAAATAGAAAGAAGGGCCACAGACTGTGGACCTGGCCCTGCCTGTTGGGTTTGCGAAAAACGTGGGGAATGCATCAGTGCGCAGGCACAGCTGCAGTGCGCAGTGCCTGCAAGGCAGCCAGAATTTCCAGCCGCAGCGCGGTCATGGCGGCGATCTGCTCACATCGGGGCTGCGCAACATTGACCTGCCACTGGCGCACTACGCAGCCGCCCTGGCGCTCAGGGTGCTGTGGGTCGTGCGGGGCCATCAGCACAATGCGGTCAGCCACCAGAATGGCTTCGTCAATATCGTGCGTAACCAGCAGCGCGGCGGTATGCCAGCGGTGGACCACATCCACCAGCAGGCTTTGCATCTCGGTACGCGTGATGGCATCCAGCGCTGAAAACGGCTCATCGGCCAGCAGCAGCTGCGGCTCGCGCGCCAGCGCACGAGCCAGTGCTACGCGCTGGGCCATGCCGCCGGATAGCTGTGCGGGGTAAAGCTTTTCCTTGCCCTTCAGGCCCACGGCTTCGATCGCCTGGGCCACCCGCTGGTGCTGCAGCGCAGCATCCAGCTTCGGCTGTCTGGCAAAGTTCAGTCCAAAGGCCACATTGGCCTGCACGCTCAGCCACGGCAGCAGGCTGGCCTGCTGAAACACTACGGCAGCCCGTGGGTGCGGCTCGGTCAAGGGCTTGCCCAGAAACTCCACCGTGCCCTGTGCAGGGGCTTGCAGCCCGGCCAGGGTGCGCAGCAGGGAGGATTTGCCGCAGCCTGAGCCGCCCAGCAGGCAGACAATTTCCTGGGCGCGAATGTCCAGATCAATGCCCTGAAACACCGGCGCACCAGTGCCATAGGCATAGCTCAGGCCACGGGCCTGCAGGGCCAGCGGCGCCTGGCTGACTGGTACCGCAGCTGGCTTGACAAAATCAGCCACGGGCGGGTTCATGCAGCCACCGTTGTTGCGGGTGCGGACTGGCGCAGCAACTCGCCTTGCAGCTGGGTCAGGCTGGGCGTGACCACAGGCACAAAGGCCGATTCCTGCAGGCGACGGCCAAAGTCTGGCAAATGGCTGCGCAGATAGGCGCGCCCGCCCGAGCCCTGCAGCTCCAGCTGTATCGCTTCCTGCACCAGCGCTGCCAGCGTCAGTCGAATATGGAACAGCGCCGCCGCATCCTGGACGAACTGGCCGCTATCCAGCCCCTCGCGCAGCAGCTGCCATTGGGTCTCGAGCACCTCCCAGGCACGGGTGATGCGTGGCTGCAGCACTTCACGCGCTGCCCCTACCTGCTCTGCCGCACGCAATGCTGCGCGGATCAGGCCTATGGACATGCCGCACTGCAGGCTCAAAAACATGGGGCGTGCGCGCTTCAAAAAGCCCAGACCTTCTTCGGCCAGCACACTGTAGGCAGGTACTGCCACGCTCTCCAGTGCAATGGCAGCCGTATTGCTGCCGCGAAGGCCGAGCAAGTCCAGATCGTCGGAGCGGCGCAAGCCTGCACTGCTGCTTTCCAGCGCCACGATGATGGGCTGCGCTCCTGCTTGTGCAGGCTGCACGGCAGCCGCCACCACAAACCCGGCCCTGCGCAGGTTGGTTACCCACGGCATGCGGCCCGTTACCTGGCGCGCGCCGCCCTCACCGCTTTGCTCCTGCACCTGCAAGGGCTCGAGCTGGGAGAGGAACTTCATGGCGTTCGACAACCCTGTCGCCCCCGCCAGAGTGCCGCCAAGCAGGCCGGGCAGCCAGCGCTCGCGGGCGGCATGGTTGTCGCTCACGCACAGATAGTCGATAAAGGCGCGCTGCGCCCACTGCACAAAGGCCGCTGTGAGCGAATGCTCCGCCACCTCGGCAATGGCCTGCACAGCCTGGTGTGGCACCTGTCCGCCGCCGCCCAAGGCTGTGGGCACGGCAATACCAAACAGGCCTGCACGGCCCAGTTGCTCCAGCAGCGCATCGCCCTGCGCGTCACTTTCGTGCAAAGCCGCAGCATGCGTGCGCAGCCAGCTTTGCAGCGCGGGAGTCAGATGGCTTGCACTCATGCCGTGAACACGCCGGGCGCGAAGGGCTGGAGTTCGGGGTTGATGGCAGGCTTGGCCAGGTTATTGGCAAAGTTGCACAGCGTGGCCAGGCTCACACCCAGCACCACTTCCAGCGCCTGCTGGTCGCCAAAGCCTGCGGCCTTGAAGGCTGCCAGTGCCTCATCGCTGACCGCGCCACGTGTGGCGATCACGGCCTGGGTAAAGGTTTGCACGGCATCCAGGCGGGCATCGCCTGTAGGCAGGCCTTGTTGCAGCTGCAGTGCCACTTCACGTGAAAAACCGGCTTTCTTGCTGCCTACCGCCGTGTGACCGGCCAGGCAGAAGTCGCAGCCATGCACCTTGGCAGCGGTGAGCTGCACCACCTCACGCTCGGGCAGCCCCAGCGAAGCCTTTGCATTGATGCCGCCCACGGTCAGATAGGTTTCCAGCGCTGCCGGCGCATGGGCCAGCACGCCAATCAGATTGGGGAGAAAGCCGTTGTTAGCCAGTGCCTTTTGCACAAAAGGCTGGCTGGCTTCAGGGGCGGTCGTGGTGTCTAGCAGTGGCAGTCGGGACATGGCGAAGGTGGTTTTCAAATCGTTCAAACAGGGCTGCTGCACATACTGACAGCAGCATCTATGTGCGCATTATGAAAACCGCCCTTCTGACTACCAACGAATATTTACTCAGTTTTTTATAACTCAAACATCTTAGAAACAAAGCCTATGAGCACATACGCTGTATATCTAAAAGAAAACCATAGCTGCTAGCGATGAATTTACAAGGATTTCAAACACTTATTACCTTGAAAAGCTTACCAATTAATCGCTGACAGCTCCTTTTTTTGCATGTCAGAACGCTGCATACCGGCTGCGCTGCAAACTCCAGATGCAAAAAAAGCGCCATGGGCTTTGGGGCCCAGGGCGCTTTGTCCGTGCGTTCAGCAGATGTCTGCCGTCGGCGTTGTTCAGAAACTCAAATCCATACCCAGGCTGGTGGCCAGATAAAACGTCAGGTACATCACCAGACCAACCGCAGCCACAAAGCCCCCTACCACCATGGTGCTGGTGAGCAGCAAGGTGCGCGAATCTTCGCCCTTTTTCTTGCCCTGCTCGTAGTGCCACTTGATGGCATAGAACATGCACGCGCCGAACACAAGCGCCTTGAACGTGATAAAGGCTACTGGTACCCAATCCATGGTGAAAAATCTCCTAGCTGTAACGAAGCCCGAGCCTTCGGGCGGCTGCGGGCCTCAAAATGCTGCGGCAGCAGTTTCAATGTTTTCAAACATTGTTGAAATTGACGTAGATCATACTCCTCTCACCCCATGAGAGCATGCAGCAGCCGCCACCTTCCGGGGTACGTTCGCTACCCAGATGCGGCGGCGCAGCTTAGACGCCCAGGCTGAGCAACAACGTGAAGCACAGGCGTTGATCGACGAAGAAAAGCTCAATGCGGAAGCTGCCAAGCGCTACATCACCAATTCCCTCAAGCGTGAGTACGCCTCAGACAGTGGAACAGAGCTCAATGCCATTCTGCCGAAGATGAGCCCTTTGAACCCGCAGTACCTCACCAAGAAGCAGACCGTGTTCCAGAAGATCTCTGCGTTTGTGGAGAAGTTCAAGGGGGTGGGTGGGCAGGTCTGAATCTGCCCTTTTCTCTCCGGAAAATCCATAGACTTGGCAATTGCCCCGCGCTCACTGAGAGCCAGCAAGAGTGCCGTAGTCTGTGTAACCGCGCTCATCTCCACCATAGAAAGAGCTGGTGTCGGCCTCGTTCAGCGGTGTATCTGCGCGGAAGCGCTCGACCAAATCGGGGTTGGCGATGAACAGCTTACCGAAAGCTACGAGGTCAGCGGCACCGCTGGCAATGGCCTGTTCCGCCATGTCCTTGTCGTAGCCGTTGTTAACCATCCATGCACCTTGGCCGCCAGCCTGTCGATAGCTTTGCTTGAACGCCGTGTAGTCGAATGGCGTGTCCCCTTGTTGGTAGTCACGCGATCCTCCGGTGGCACCCTCAATGACGTGCACAAACGACAGACCGTAGGAGGCCAAACCGTTCGCTACATGTTCAAAAAGAGGCTGTGGCTCAGGGTCAAAGGCATCGTTGGCGGGTGTGACAGGCGACAGACGGATACCCGTGCGTGCACCACCGATCTCCTCAGTGATGGCGGCAACGACTTCAAACAGTAGTCGCGTGCGATTTTCGATGGAACCACCATAGACATCGGTGCGGTGGTTGGATCCGCTTCGCAAGAACTGATCAATCAAATAACCGTTGGCTGCATGGATCTCAACACCATCGAAGCCTGCGTCGATGGCTGCACGTGCGGCGAGCCGGTAGTCTTCCACGATGCCTGGTAGCTCACTGGTATCGAGGGCTCGGGGCAAGGATGTGGGTGCAAAGCCGCTGCTACCGTCTGCGTTGATTAAGTAGGTCTGTGCTTTTGCTTGGATAGCGGAAGGAGCCACCGGCGCTTGACCGCCAGGCTGCAATGTCGTGTGGGAGATGCGTCCCACATGCCACAGTTGCACCACAATTTTCCCTCCCTTGGCATGCACTGCTTGGGTTACTGAGCGCCAACCAGCCAAGGCTTCTGGCGTGTACAGGCCGGGCACATCGGCATAGCCCTGTCCTTGGTGGGAAATCGCTGTTGCTTCGGTGATGAGCAGGCCAGCGCTGGCGCGTTGTGCATAGTAGGTTGCCGTGATGGGCTGCGGAATAGCCTTGGGCGAACGATTGCGCGTCAGCGGTGCCATCACGATACGGTTGGCCAGTGGCAGGCCAGAAAGGTCAAATGAATCGAACAAGGAGGTCATGGTTCTCTCTCTCGGCGTGGAGGAAAGGGAAATTGCGCATCAGGCAGAAAACTGCGGCAACACGAACTCGGCGAGCTCGGCTAACGCATCTTCAGCAGGACGACGTAAAGGTTTGAGATTGAAGGCGATGTGACTCACCCCCAGTGCCTGGTGCTGCTCAAGTAAAGCGATCAGGGCATGGCGGCCAGCGCGAAGCCCATTACCAACCTGCATCAACGGCGTTTGCGGGTCATCAGCCAAGTCGAAGAAGCTGCCATAGCCATAAGGTCGCAACCACTGGCCTTCATGACTGGCTCGCCACTGCTCCAGCAATTCGGGCAACTGCCGGAAACTGCTCAAGTGCCAGATCCAGGCATCGCTTTGCTGTGCAATCCATGACAGTTCTTGACGTGCTCGACCGATGGTGAGCATGGGCATACGCTGACCTACAGGCTTGGGAATCAGATCGATCTCTCCTCTTAGTTCGCCGTAATGTGTCGTGCTGAGAGTGGGGAACGATTGCTCAGTGACTGTTTTAATCAGAGAGAATGCCTCCCGAAAACGCTCGCCACGGTTGTCGTAGTCCACGCCGAAGGCTGGATATTCGACCATACGGTCACCTGTCGACAGCCCAAGCAGCAGCCGCCCTGAGTAAGCTGGTCGACGGACACGGCCTGCTTCGCAAGGATCAGTGGATCGCGCAGTGTCAGCACCATGTCGGCCGTTCCCAAGGCTATCTGCCGTGTATGAGCAGCCAGAAACCCCAGGTAGACCATCGGGTCGAGCATCTGCCCGGTATCGCCGAAGTGAGGGTCGTAGAACGGAACATCACGCATCCACAGCGCTGAGAAGCCAGCCTCATCGGCCTTTCTGGCAAGGTGAACGTGGTTCTCTAATGTTGGAAAGGGCGAATGCGGATAGCCCTCCAATGGCATGATGAAACCAAAGGTCAGCTGGCCCGGCTTGAAGACTCGGCTGTAGCCGGCGTGCGATTGCAGCTCTGGAGGCAATGGGCCAATTTGTGGATGCTTCATGAACAGGTAACTCCTACTGATTGGGTGCGTACGGCAGCGGCAAGCTCTGTGACGTATGCGTCCTGAATATCGTGGTCAGCGAGGCAGGCTTCGAGTTGCAACACGTAGTCACGATTACTGCCCAGGTGGCCACTTGCCTTGCAGATGGCTTTGACTGTCGTGGCGACCGAGCTATCGCTCTCGTAGACCTGATGTGTTGTGTCTGCGACGAAGGTGAGGACTTGAGTAGTCCGACCATCTGCCAGGACTGCCTCCGCCCAGACCGGGCAGTACAAGCCATGCACCATCTCGCGTACCCATGCCAGCCAGAGCTCGTCTACCAATCCATCCTCAGCAAGACGAAAGGCCACGCCATTGGTTTCTCCGCCAGTCTTGAGTGCCAACATTCGACCAGGAGCGTCTACCGAGCCGCGCCCATCGTGCAAGCGAATGCAGAAGCTGCGGTGCCAGCCGTGCAGGACCGATGACTGCATCTCTGCGTACTTGAACAATGGATTCCAGATCAGCGAGCCATAGGCGAACAGCCATACGGGCTGAGCGCGTGGGCGTTGCGCCAGCGTCTCGTGCATCGAAGCTTCGATGCGTTGGTGGGACCACCGCGGCTGTTGCGGTAAATCCTTGAACGAGTTCAGATAGGCTCCCGTTTGGATCATTTCTCTCGTAAGCATGCAAATCCTTCATGGGGATTGCGGCTACGCCTTCATGGACGCTGAACCGCGTGAATAGAGATGAATTGGATCAGTGGCTCGCGCCTGCAACAGCGCGGTAGTCAACACCACGATGGCGCGCCATCAACGCCAGCAACAGAATCAAACCCAGCGCCGAGACTGCGGCACCTACAACGCCCATGTAGGAAATGCCAATCGAGCTGATGGTCACACTACCCAGCGCGGATCCCAGGGCGATGCCAGAATTGAAACCTGCGATGTTCAGGCCAGCAGCTACGCCATGGGCGTGCGGTGCATGTTCTTCGGCGACACCAATCAATCGAGCCTGCAACGCAGGAACTGAGGCGAAAGTAAACATACCCAGCAACGCGACCAGAATGCCCATGACCAAAGCCGAGGCCGCAAAGATCCACATAGCCAGTGCCACCAAAGCGATACCGCTGATGACAATCACGCTCGCCCGATTGACGCCCACCCGGTCAGTCAACTTACCTCCCATGATGTTGCCGATCGCAGCAAACACGCCATAGAACAGCATGAAGACGCTGATCGTCGCAGCGCTGACATGGGTCACATCAGTGAGCAACGGTGCGATATAGGTATATGCAGTGAACGAGCCGGCATAGCCCAGCACGGTGACCAGCGCAGCAAGCAGCAGTGCAGGGTTGAAAATAGCCTTCAGTGCCTGACCAACGGACTCGTGACTTTCGTGTCCAGCTGGCTTAGGTGGCTCTTTCATGCCCAGCAGCAAGCCCAGGAAGCCGATGCCACCAAATGCAGCGATCGCACCGAGCACAGGGCGCCAAGAAATCACGCCGCCCAGATAAGTGCTAAGCGGAACGCCGATGGCCATGGCGATAGTGAATCCGCCGAACACGACCGCTACGGCACTTCCGGCCTTCTTGGGGCCGACCAAGCGCGCTGCCGTGCTTGATGCCACGGCAAGGAACAGACCATGCCCCATACCTGCAACAAAGCGCGCAATCAAATGTATGGACAGATTCGACGCGACTGCCGCAACCAGGCTGCCCAGCGAGAAAACCAGCACAGTCACTAGCATGGCGCGTTTGCGCGACCAGCCTGCGGTGAGAGCCGTTAGCACAGGTGCAGCGAACGTAGCGCCCAGGGCGTATAGGGTCACCGAGCTTCCTACCTGTTCAACGCTGACTCCCAGGCTCTGGGCCATGACGTCAGTCAGACCAATGGGAACAAACTCGGCAAGGCCAAGTGCAAAGGCACTGAGCGTGAAGATATAGACGATAAGTGGCATAGAGGATCTCTCTCAATCTTTCAGAAAAAAGCCTGAAATCAGGGTTTTGATGAATGGTAGAGATCGTCGGAAGATATGAGAAATTATTATTTAATGGTCTTTGTATAAATATTTTTATGACTCGGGTGCAGCGACAGACCTGTTGATCGCACCGATGCTTCGCCCTTAAAGACTTACCTCTACCGGAACCACACTACGTATGAGCCATCTCGACCATCTGCGGACCTTCATCGACGCGTATCGGCTGCGGTCGTTTTCACGTGCGGCGGAATCCTTGGGCATGACACAACCCGCAGTCTCCTTACACATTCAGGCTCTAGAAGCCTTTGTCGGCAAGCCATTGTTCGTAAGGCGTGCCCGTGGCGTCATCGCGACGGAAGCTGCCGATGAGCTGGCCCGTGCGATCGGCCCAATGATGGATGGGCTAGAGATGCGGATGGCCTCGTATCGTTCCAGCGGGGAAATGGGGGGCACAGTGCACATCGCAGGACCTTCCGATTTCATCAACTCAAAGGTCGCTGCTGGACTTGAGCCATTGATGGCTCAAGGATTTCAGATTCGTGTTCACACAGGAAACCGGGATCGCATCTACAGCCTCCTGAATGCCTCAACCGTGGATTTGGCAATCACCGCCTCTATGCCGGACGAGCATTCGCACGGGTTTGCCCAGTTGTTGACCGAGCGCTTATTGCTTGTCGTCGCTCCGGGGATGGCAAAGAAATTGGGTGTCAAACCCACTGCAGAAAAGTTGTCGGGACTTCCGCTCATCGCGTTCGATGAAGACCTGCCATTGATTCGGCCTGTGTGGACGTCGCTATTTCAGTTTGCACCAACCATGCAGGCTGCACTGACCATCCCAGATCTTCGCATCATCAAGGATCTCGTCGTGAAAGGGATCGGCTGGAGTGTCTTACCTGATTACCAATGCACTGAAGCGCTGGAGTCAGGCCAGCTGGTTTCAATCACCTCGCGTCAAGGGGCGCCCACCAACAATTTGTACTTGGTCTGGAACAAGGCATCAATGCGCAGCCCACGCATTGTTCATGTCCGAGATTTCATTCTGGGAATGTTTAACAACAACGCCTAGAGCTGAAGGCCACGGCGTTGCAAGGACAGCCCAGACTCATGCAGCTACACATTTTGGGCTTTATGGTAGTGCATCAAAATGCACGACACTGGATAAAGTAATTGACAAGTGATTGATTTTAAATATGTTTTTTGAAAAAAATAGAATGCCATTGCACGTTAAAAAACTCAAAGCAGCACAATGTCGTATTGCTCTTGCGAAAGAGCACCTTCTGCCTGCAAAGAGATGGGCTTGCCAATGAAGTCACTCAGGCCCGCCAGATGCTGGCTTTCTTCATCGAGCAGCAGATCAATCACATCCGGATTGGCCACCACACGGAATTCCTTGGGGTTGAACTGACGTGCTTCACGCAGAATTTCACGCAGGATTTCATAGGCCACGCTGCGCACGGTCTTTACCGAGCCCTTGCCCTGGCAGACGGGGCATGGCTCACACAGCATGTGCGCCAGCGACTCGCGCGTGCGCTTGCGCGTCATCTCCACCAGCCCCAGCTGCGAGAAGGTGCCTGCCATCGTCTTGACGCGGTCGCGTGTGAGCTGCTTGCGCAGTTCATCGAGCACCTGCTCACGATGCTCTTCGTGGGCCATGTCAATAAAGTCCACGATGATGATGCCCCCCAGATTGCGCAGCCGCAGCTGGCGCGCAATGGCTTGCGCCGCTTCCAGATTGGTTTTGAAGATGGTGTCATCAAAATTGCGTGCACCGACAAAGCCGCCGGTGTTCACGTCAATCGTCGTCAGCGCCTCGGTCTGATCAATGATCAGATAGCCGCCAGACTTCAGATCCACCCGCTTGCCCAGTGCCTTGGCGATTTCTTCGTCCACTGCGTACAGGTCAAAAATCGGCCGTTCGCCCTTGTACAGCTGCAGCTTGGTGGCAGCGCTGGGCATGAACTCCTTGCCAAAGGCCATGAGCTTGTCGAACTGCTCGCGCGAGTCAATGCGGATGCTCTGCGTCTGCTCGCCCACCAGGTCGCGCAGCACACGCTGCAGCAGGTTCAGGTCCTGGTGCAGCAAGGTCATGGGTGGCTGCGTGATGGCCGCGTTCTTCACACGTGCCCAGGTCTTGCGCAGGTAGGCAATGTCTTCTGCCAGTTCTTCATCGCTCGCATCTTCGCCGTTGGTGCGCAGAATAAAACCGCCGCCGCCACCGTTTTCGCGCAGGCCCACCAGCTTTTGCAGGCGTGCACGTAGCGCGTCACGCTCTTCCGCAGGGATCTTCTGCGAAACGCCAATGTGCTCATCCTGCGGCAGGTGCACCAGCAGGCGACCTGCAATGCTGATCTGCGTGGACAGACGCGCACCCTTGGTGCCGATGGGGTCCTTGATGACCTGCACCACAATGGACTGACCTTCAAACACCTGGTGCTCAATCGGCTTGAGCGGCTCGTTCTTGCGCGCGATCATGGGCGCGTCGCCGCTTTCATGGCGCTGCCACACATCGGCCACATGCAGGAAGGCGGCACGCTCCAGGCCAATGTCGATAAAGGCCGACTGCATGCCCGGCAGCACACGCGAGACTTTGCCCAGATAGATATTGCCCACCAAGCCACGCTCCAGCGTGCGTTCGATGTGCAGTTCCTGCACAGCGCCCTGCTCTATCACAGCCACACGCGTTTCCTGCGGTGACCAGTTAACCAAAATATCTTGCTGCATGTCTTGTCTGTTTTTTGAGGGGTTGTGTGCTGCCGATACCGTGGCTTACAGCTTCCAGCCAATTTGACGCAGCAATTGCGCCGTTTCAAACACGGGCAAACCCATGATGCCTGAATAACTGCCGTCCATGTGCTCGATCATGGCTGCAGCCAGACCCTGTACGCCGTAGGAACCGGCCTTGCCAAAAGGCTCGCCCGAAGCGACATAGGCATCGATCTGTGCCTCAGTCATGGGCATGAAGCGTACTTTGGATACAGACAGTGTCTGCAGGCACTGCGCCCCATGCTGTACCGCTACGGCCGTCAGCACTTCATGCGTCTGCCCGGAGATCTTGCGCAGCATGGCTTTGGCGTCCTGCGCATCTGCGGGCTTGCCCAGAATTTCTGTGCCCAGTGCCACCGTGGTGTCTGAGGTCAGCACCGGTGCCACAGGCAGGCCACGGCGCTGCAGGCGTGCCACAGCGGCGTCCAGCTTCAGGCCTGTGACGCGCTGCACATAGTCGCGCGGCGCTTCGCCCGGCAGTACCACCTCAATGGCTTCGGCATCTTCCTGGATGTCACCATCGGTATTGGCTACCAGAATTTCATGGCGCACACCAATTTGCTGCAGCAGCTGGCTGCGACGGGGGCTCTGAGAAGCGAGATAGAGAAATTCAGGCATAGAGAAATATCAAGAAAATTGGCTTGTAGCGCCCATCCATCAAGCGCAAGAAGCTATTAAAAAAATAGTATCAGTTGCGCAGACAGACTGCAATCCGCAAGCACCTTATGTGCCTGGCGCTGCACCAAAACAAAGGCCCGGCTGGTCAGCGCGGGCCTTGGAGATGCAAGCAGCAGCAGCGATTACTCGCGGTGATAAGGGTGTCCGGCATTCACGGACCACGCACGGTACAGCTGCTCAATCAGGAGCACACGCACCATGGCATGTGGCAGCGTCATGTCAGACAGACGAATCTTTTCATGCGCGGCCTGCTTGAAAGCAGGATCCAGCCCATCTGGGCCGCCAATGACCAGCGCTACGTCATCGCCTTCGAGCTGCCAGCTTTGCAGCCGTGCAGCCAGCGCCTTGGTGGTCAGGTTGGTGCCACGCTCGTCCAGTACCACAATGCGTGTGCCGCGAGGAATGGCAGCTTCAATGCGCTTGCGCTCCGCAGCGTACAGGGTCTCGACGGTCTTGGAGCCACGGGGCTCGGTCTTGACAGCCTTGAGTTCGACCTTGAGCTCCGGAGGAAAGCGCTTGGCGTAATCGTCGTAAGCCATCTGCGCCCAGTCAGGCACATGCTGGCCTACGGCCACAATCAGCAGCTTCATGCTTGATTACTTCTTGGCTGCAGCCTTCTTGGCACCGCCGCGGGGTGCGGTGGGCTTGATCACCACAGTCTTCACCGCAGAAGCAGGCTTCTTGGCTGCAGGCTTTTTCGCGGCAGTCTTTGTTGCAGCAGGCTTGGCAGCTGCGGTCTTGGTGGCGGCAGACTTCTTGGCAGCAGCCTTTTTCACCACGGTTTTGCCATCTACAGCAGCCACAGCCTTCTTGGCTGCAGGCTTTTTGGCGGGCTTGCCTTCTTCAGAAGCATCTTCTGAAGCAAAAATCTTGGCGGGCTTGGCACCGCCGAGCTTCAGGCGCACAGGCTTTTCGCCCCAGATTTCTTCCAGGCGGTAGTACTGGCGAATCACAGGCTGCATGATGTGGACGACGCAGGCGCCGCAGTCCACGATGATCCATTCACCGTTTTCTTCACCTTCGTTGCGGGGCACTTTGAAGCCAGCCTTCTTGACGGCATCACGCACACTGACAGCCAGTGCCTTGGTCTGGCGGTTCGAAGAGCCTGTTGCAACGATGACGCGCTCAAACAGTGGAGAGAGGTGTTCGGTGTTGAACACCTGAATGTCTTGGGCCTTGACGTCTTCCAGGCCATCGACGATGGCACGCTGGAGTTTGGTCACGTCTTTTTTGGCTGCGGAATCCGATTGGGTGGAAGTGCTCATCAGGCGATGTCTGGTTGGAAAGTTCCGGTCAAATATAGCGCGGTGCATGTGCGAGCAACAACGCCCCTCATATGCCGCCCCGCGCAGACAGGGCTTTTATTGTGTTTGTAAAAAAAGAAATGCCGGCCACAGGCAATCTGAGGCCGGCAGCTACGGAAATTATAGTTTTCCTGCAGCACAAGCGCTGTGCGCTGACTCAAAGCCAATCGCGGCGTACCAAGAATTCACTGAGCAGGCGAGCCTCTGGCGTGCCTTCAGCGTCCTGACGCTGGTAGCTCCAGTTCGCATGCAAGGGCATGGACAGCAAAATGGACTCTGTGCGCCCACCCGACTGCAGGCCAAAGTGCGTGCCACGGTCCCAGACCAGGTTGAACTCTACATAGCGACCACGGCGGTAGCGCTGAAAGTCCACCTGCTGCTCACCGTAGGCCATGGCCTTACGGCGTTCCACGATGGGCAGGTAGGCCTTCAAGAAGGCATCGCCCACCGAGCGCAGCATGGCAAAGCCCTGCTCCTGACCCAGTTCGCTGAAGTCGTCAAAGAAAATGCCGCCAATGCCGCGCTGCTCGTTGCGGTGCTTCAAGTAGAAATACTCGTCGCACCACTTTTTAAAGCGCGGGTACAGGTCCGCACCAAACGGCTCCAAGGCGCTCTTGCAGGTCTGGTGAAAGTGCACGGCATCTTCTTCAAAACCGTAGACCGGCGTCAAATCCATGCCGCCACCAAACCAGCAGGTCTTGGGCTGACCTTCATGGCCGGCTGCGATCATGCGCACATTCATATGCACCGTGGGCACATAGGGGTTGCGCGGGTGAAACACCAGCGAAACACCCATGGCCTCAAACGGTGCACCAGCCAGCTCGGGCCGGTGCTGCGTGGCCGAGGGCGGCAGCTGCGCGCCCTTGACGTGGGAGAACCCACAGCCAGCGCGCTCGAACACCAGTCCATTTTCCAGAATCTTGGTGATGCCATCGCCCTGCAGACGCTCTTGAGCGCCCTTTTGCCAGGGGTCTGCCAGAAATTTGGCAGCGCCCTCACCGGCTTGCGCCTCCACATCCTCCAGCGCCTGGGTGATGCGCGCCTGCAAATCCAGCAGATACGCACGCACCTGCGGCACGGTAGCAGTGAATTCTTGCAAGGCCTGCTCCTTAGTTCTTGATGGCGCGATAGCCAATGTCACGGCGGAACTGCATGCCATCGAAATGGATGCCACGCGTGACGTCATACACACGCTGCTGAGCCTGACGCACACTGTCAGCCAGTACGGTCACACACAGTACACGGCCACCCGATGTCACAGGCTGGCCTGCGTCATTGAGCTGCGTACCAGCATGGAAGACCATGGCGTCATCGGCTTCTGCAGGCAGGCCGGTGATGACATCACCCTTGCGAGGTGCTTCTGGGTAGCCCGCAGCGGCCATGACCACGCCCAGTGCAGTGCGGCGGTCCCACTCCAGCTCTACCTGATCGAGCTTGCCATCCACAGCCGCCAGCATCACATCCACCAAGTCGCTCTTGAGGCGCATCATGATGGGCTGGGTTTCAGGATCGCCCATGCGGGTGTTGAACTCCAGCGTCTTGGGCTGACCGTTGGCATCAATCATCAGACCGGCATACAGGAAACCCGTGAAAGGAATGCCGTCCTTTTCCATGCCACGGATGGTGGGCAGGATGATTTCGCGCATGGCGCGGGCGTGTACGTCTGCCGTCACCACGGGGGCGGGCGAATACGCACCCATGCCACCGGTGTTGGGACCTTCGTCGCCATCCTTGAGGCGCTTGTGGTCCTGGCTGGTAGCCATGGCCACCACATTCTTGCCATCAGACAGCACGATGAAAGAGGCTTCCTCGCCTGCGAGGAATTCTTCAATCACCACGCGTGCGCCACCTTCGTTGTGCTGCACACCGTACTTGTTGTCCACCAGCATGAAGTCCACGGCATCGTGTGCTTCCTGCAGGGTCATGGCAACAACCACACCCTTGCCTGCGGCCAGGCCATCGGCCTTGATCACGATAGGAGCACCCAGACGGTCCACGAAAGCGTGGGCTGCAACAGGGTCAGTGAAGGTGTCATAGTCCGCCGTAGGAATGCCATGGCGGCGCATGAAGGCCTTGGAGAAAGCCTTGGAAGACTCCAGCTGCGCTGCAGCCTTGGTCGGGCCAAAGATCTTCAGACCATGGTTGCGGAATTCATCCACCACACCAGCAGCCAGAGGTGCCTCAGGGCCGACCACGGTCAGCGCAATGCCTTCCGCCTGTGCCCATTCACGCAGCGCCACCACATCCGTGATGTCTACGTTCTGCAGCTTGCCGCCAGCCAGTGCCGTGCCCGCATTGCCGGGTGCCACAAACACCTTGGTTGCCTTGGGCGATTGCGACAGTTTCCACGCCAGTGCGTGCTCGCGGCCACCGCCGCCAATCACAAGAATTTTCATAAGTCAGCGTTGTGATAGACGTCTTGAACGTCGTCCAGATCTTCGAGTACGTCCAGCAGCTTCTGCATGCGTTCAGCGTCTTCACCAGTCAGTTCGATGGTGTTTTCCGGGCGCATGGTCACTTCTGCCACTTCAGCCTGCAGGCCAGCAGCTTCCAGTGCATTTTTGACGGTTTCAAACTCATTGGGAGCAGTCAGCACTTCAATGGAGCCGTCATCACCTGTGATCACGTCCTCAGCACCGGCTTCCAGAGCCACTTCCATCACCTTGTCTTCATCGGTGCCAGGGGCAAAGATGATCTGACCACAGTGCTTGAACTGGAAAGCCACCGAGCCTTCGGTGCCCATATTGCCACCGTGCTTGTTGAAGGCATGACGCACTTCTGCCACGGTACGCACACGGTTGTCGGTCATGGTGTCGACAATGATGGCGGCACCACCGATGCCGTAGCCCTCGTAGCGGATTTCTTCGTAAGTGACGCCTTCCAGATTGCCAGTCGCCTTGTCGATATTGCGCTTGATGTTGTCGGCGGGCATGTTGGCTGCCTTGGCCTTGTCAACTGCCAAGCGCAGACGGGGATTGGCATTCAGGTCGCCGCCGCCCTGGCGTGCAGCCACCATGATTTCACGAATGATACGGGTCCAGATACGGCCACGCTTTTCATCCTGACGACCCTTGCGGTGCTGGATGTTGGCCCATTTGCTATGTCCTGCCACGGGAAATCCTTTGGTCTTGATTTAATCTACTAGGCACGGATTCTACTTTTGACAGCGCCACTTGACAGAGGAAACCCGAACATGGCCTCAGCATTGCCTATTGCCCAGCGCGGCGACATAGTCTGCTCCATCTTACCTAGCATGGCCAACCGCCATGGGCTGATCACCGGCGCCACTGGCACTGGCAAGACCGTGACCCTGCAAAAAATCGCAGAAAGCTTCTCCTTGGCAGGCGTTCCGGTCTTTTTGGCCGACATCAAGGGCGACCTCACCGGCATCAGCCAAAGCGGCAATATCGGCAGCAAGCTGGCAGCTTCCTTGCAGGAGCGTGGCATTGCCCAGCCAGCCCCCGTCGCATGCCCGACTACGCTGTGGGATGTTTTTGGCCAGCAGGGCCACCCCGTTCGAGCCACGATTTCCGACATGGGGCCGCTGCTGCTGGGGCGCATGCTGGGCTTGAACGACACCCAGATGGGTGTGCTGAACATCGTTTTCAAAATCGCGGACGACAACGGCTTGCTCTTGCTGGACCTCAAGGACCTGCGCGCCATGCTGCAGCACGTGGGAGACAACGCCAAACAGTTCACGACGGAATACGGCAACATCTCCGCAGCCAGTGTGGGAGCCATCCAGCGCGGCCTGCTACAGATTGAATCGCAGGGGGGTGACCAGTTCTTTGGCGAGCCCATGCTCAACATCGATGACCTGATGCAGACCGACGCCCAAGGTCGGGGCATCGTCAACATCCTGGCCGCCGACAAGCTCATGCAGTCGCCACGCCTGTACTCCACGTTCCTGCTGTGGATGCTCTCGGAGCTTTTCGAGCAACTGCCAGAAATTGGAGACCCCGAAAAACCCAAACTCACCTTTTTCTTTGACGAAGCACACCTGCTCTTCAATGACGCACCCAAGGCGCTGATCGAGCGCATTGAACTGGTGGTGCGGCTGGTGCGCTCCAAGGGCGTGGGGGTCTACTTTGTCACGCAAAACCCCATGGATATTCCGGACAGTGTGCTCGCCCAGCTGGGTAACCGCGTGCAGCATGCCTTGCGTGCCTTCACACCCCGGGACCAGAAGGCCGTCAAGGCGACCGCACAGACCATGCGCCCCAACCCTGACGTCGATATAGAAGCTGCCATTACCGAGCTGGCCGTGGGTGAGGCCTTGATCAGCTTCCTTGATGAAAAAGGGCGCCCCGGCATCACACAGCGTGTCTATGTCGTCCCCCCTGGCAGTCACATTGATCCAATTGAAGACACCCAGCGTCAGCGTTTGCTGGCCAGCTCGCTGGTGGCTGGCATCTATGAGAAAACCGTGGACCGTGAATCTGCCTATGAAGTGCTGCTGGCTCGCGCTGCACAGGCGCCCACAGCTACTGGAGGCATCACCGACAAGGCAGCAGCCACCCAGGCTGACAATGGGCTGATGGGAGGTCTGAACGAGTTTCTGTTCGGCTCCACAGGGCCACGTGGTGGAAAAAAGGATGGTCTGGTACAAAGCGTGGCCAAGTCCGCCGCACGCAATATGGTCAACCAGCTGGGACGCCAGATTCTGCGTGGCGTACTGGGCAGTTTGACGGGCAGCAAAAAATAGTCGCAAGCATGGCCCTATCAGGGAATATGCGACTTCTGGCGGGCGAAGCCACTGGCTAGAGTGGCCCGCCATGACCAGTTCCACATCCCTCCCTCCGCTTTCCCTCATGCAGTTGCAGATACAAGCGCATGTAGCCCACCTGCAGCTTTCTCGGCCAGACACACTTAACACCATGTCTCCTGTCTTCTGGCGGGATCTGGATGCAGCCCTCACCCACATCTCCACCCATGGGGATGTGCGTGCGTTGGTATTGAGCAGCACAGGCAGGCATTTCAGCGCTGGCATGGCACTGGAGACCTTTGCCAACCCAGACTTTGCGCCACAGGACCAGTCACCGGAAGGTCGAGCGGCCCTGTCTGAGTTTCTGTGGGACATGCAGCAGGTTTTCACGCGTATCGAGCAATTGCGCATTCCAGTGATCATGGCGATTCAGGGCGGCTGTGTCGGCGGTGCGCTGGACATGGTCTGCTGCGCCTGCATTCGCTATGCCACGCAGGATGCCTTCTTTTGTGTGCAGGAAATCAATATCGGCATGGTGGCGGACCTGGGCAGCTTGCAGCGCCTGCCCAAACTGCTGCCCATGGGCCTGGTCAAGGAGCTGGCCTACACAGGCCGTCGCTGGCCAGCACAGGCGGCGCTGCAGCACGGCTTTGTGAATGCCGTGTTTGATACGCAGGAAGCCATGCTGGCAGCGGCCATGCAGACTGCGCAAGAAATTGCCGCAAAGCCGCCGATTGCCATCTGGGGCAGCAAACAGGCCCTGGACTTTGCGCTTGACCACAGCGTGCAGGACAGCCTGCGCCAGATGGGCTGGCTGCAGGCAGGCATCTGGAGCAACCGCCATGTCATGGAATCCGTGCAGGCCACACAGCAAAAACGCAGCAGCACATTCCCGCCACTGATGCCACAACGTGCATTCGGACAGATGCAGTCGTAATTTTTACTAGCGCGAAATGCCCGTGGAATGTGCACCAGCGCAAAGAAACACCCTTTCACATGCAGAAAAGATAAGGACCTTCCACATAGCCGGGCAGAAATCAGCACAATGCAAGCACATCGTAATATGCAGTGGCACACCACGTGCTTGGGGAAGAAAGTACAGCTACACCCTCCAAGCACCCTGTGCCAGCTGCGATTTTTCTTTATACAGACACCCGACTATGAGCACCGTCCACCTCATCGACCACCCACTCGTTCAGCACAAACTCACCCTGATGCGTCGTAAGGAAGCCAGCACCAACAGCTTCCGCCGCATGCTGGGCGAGCTGTCGACACTGATGGCTTACGAACTGACCCGCGACTTTCCGCTGCAGGACATCGAAATTGAGACGCCTATGGAAAAGATGACCGGCAAGGTCATCGACGGCAAGAAGCTGGCACTGGTTTCCATCCTGCGCGCTGGCAATGGTTTCCTGGACGGCATGCTCAACGTGGTGCCCGGCGCGCGTATCGGCCACATCGGCCTGTTCCGTGACCCTGAGACCCTCAAGCCCGTCGAGTACTACTACAAGATGCCCGAAAACATGGGCGAACGTGACGTGATCGTGGTGGACCCCATGCTGGCAACCGGCAACTCCGCAGCCGCCGCCGTGCAGCAGCTCAAGGACAAGAGCCAGCCCAAGACGATCAAGTTCATGTGCCTGCTGGCTGCTCCTGAAGGCATCAAGACCATGCAGGCGGCCCACCCTGATGTGGACATCTACACAGCCGCTATTGACCGCGAGCTGGACAGCCACGGTTACATCCTGCCTGGTCTGGGTGACGCTGGTGACCGTATCTTCGGCACCAAGTAAGGCACACGCTGCATGCTGAACAAGGCTTCCTTCGGGAAGCCTTTTTTATGACTTCATCACCATCAGCGAAATGCGCAATGCTGTGACACCTAGGCGGCAGACACAGACAGGCGCAGACTCTACAAAGCATGCATGCAAGTCACCAGCCCCACCATCCTTCCCCTGCAAGGCATTCGCGTGCTCAGCCTCGCCTTGAATCTGCCAGGCCCTGCTGCACTCTTGCGCTGTCATGGCATGGGAGCGCAATGCACCAAGCTGGAGCCCGTGGCACCTGAGGGATACACCAGTGCAGACCCCATGCACATCTACAGCCCAGCAGCCTACGCACAGCTGCACGATGGCATCACCATCGTGCAGGCCAACCTCAAAACCGAGGCTGGGCAAGCTTTGCTTCATGAGCAGCTGGCACAGACCGACGTGCTGCTGACCTCTTTTCGCCCCAGTGCCCTCGCCAAACTGGGAATGGATTGGCCACAGCTTCACAGCCAGTATCCACGCCTGAACATGGTGCGCATCTTTGGCAGCACTGCCCCTGATGAAATTCAACACGCTGGTCATGACCTGACCTACCAGGCGCAGGCAGGTCTTGTGCGTGACGGTCATATGCCTGCCAGTCTGTTTGCTGACATGGCGGGTGCAGTGATGGCCAGTGAAGCAGTGTTACGGAGCTTGATGCTGCGCGCACAAAGCGGACACGGACATTGCCTGGATACTGGCTTGGCTCAGGCTGCGCAATGGCTGTCACTGCCTTGCCAATGGGGCATGAGTACATCGGACGGCGATGTCGGTGGAGCCCATGCCGGTTATCGCATCTATGCCTGTCAGGATGGCTGGGTGGCATTGGCAGCACTGGAGCCGCATTTCGCGCAGCGGCTGTGCAAACTATTGGGCATGCCAGACATATCTGGCAGTACAGCCAGCATGCGAGCACCAGAGATGCACACAACCATTGCCTCTTTCATGCAGGCACAAAACTGCGAATCCATAGCATCGATGGCAGCACAATGCGATATCCCCCTACATGTCATTCCCCGCAGATACAAATAATTACGAAAACAGCACATGGACAAAAGCCACATACTTTTCGTGAATGGTGGGTTGTCCATGAATGAGTGCCGCTAACACCACCTGTCAGACTGCAGCAATGCGTTGGTGCCGAGACTGCCATCCGCAGGCGAAAGCTGCAGGCAGTCAACGTCGCTTCGCAATAACGCTTCAAGGGTGCAATTAGTGAACCCAGGTGCTGTCCCTGAGAGGCCTGGCAATGGTTTGCACTTTTATATCTAACGTACAGGCAAGCGGTCCTGACACACACTCACATACACAGCAAAGTGCAACAACACCGCAACTGACTCACTTTCAGGCAGACCATCAGGCGCCTGTCAACCTCCGTCTGCAGGGGGTACACAAAGACCTCATATCCCTGATCTGGGGAGCACGGTTTTGACCAACTCGCAAAACAAGACATACAAATGGCGGCGCTGGCTGTTTATCAGCGCGGTGGCGATCCAGCTGATGGTAGCCATTGCCAGCATAGTGCTGCTTTCTGCCGTGCGCATTGTGGTCAGTGGCGAGAGTCTCTGGGCCAAGGGCATGCATGCTGCCGTCATGCATCTGCAGCGCTATGCCACTACCGCAGCCCCGCAGGAATTCATAGATTTCAGGAACGCGATTGCCATACCTCTTGGCGTCAGTACTGCTCGCCAGGCACTCGATGATGGTGCACACGACATATCCAGCATCCGTGAAGGATTGCTGAAGGGCGAAAACCATCCTGACGATGTACAGACCGTTCTCTACGCCCTCCCCTTGGTCTGGGATCTGCCTGCTCTGCTTCCCGCGCGCACGCTCTGGCAACAAGGTGATGCCTATGCCAATGAACTCGCTCAGCTTGGTGAAGCCATACACCAGCGCCTGCAAAGCGGCAAAACTGTCGCCAACGCTCAGACCGTCAACGCCTGGCTGCAGCAAATTTCCCAGATTCACAGCACCGTCATTCCACTGGCCAAGCAGTTCAGTGCTGTACTTGGCGATCTCTTCCGGGGGCTCAGCCATCGCTTGCTGCTGATCAATCTGGCAACTGCCTTGGTGCTTAGCCTGCTGTACCTGCTATCCGTGCAGCGTGCCATCAATGAAAGCCGCAAGGCTCACAGCACGCTGGAGGCCGAACGGCAACGCAGCAGCATTACGCTGGCGGCGCTGGCTGACGGTGTACTCACCTTGGATGCCAAGCAGCGCATCCGTTATGCCAACCCCGCAGCTTCCCGTCTGCTGGACACACCTGTTGGGCATCTTCTGGGGCATCCTGTGGCTGAAATCATCCCCTTTGCCCCCAGCCTCATTGCGCAGCATGAGCAAGCCTCACCTGTACAGGGCCGCTCCAAGGCTGAAGAAGACCAGATTCACTGGATCGAGCGAGAGAACCGCGACAAGGTCGCCGTACGCATATCCACCACCTCTGTAGAAGATGCGCAGCAACGCACCGGCACGGTCATGGTGCTGCACGATGTCTCACAGGAACAGGCATACATGCAGATGCTGGCCTGGCAGCAGAGCCACGACATGCTGACGGGTCTGGACAATCGCGCAGCCTTTGAAAAATACCTGCAGCAAACGCTGGGCAAGCACCATTGCACGCTGCTGCACCTTAATCTGGACCACTTCAAGATCATCAATGCCAGCTACGGGCATGCCGCTGGCGATGAAATCCTGCGCGAAGTCTGTCAGCAGCTGCGCATTGCCGTGCGTGAAAGCGATGTACTGGCCCGCATTGGTGGTGACGAATTTGCAGTGATGCTCAACCACTGCCAGCCCCATCCAGCCATGCAGACGGCAGAGCGGCTGCGCATGCTCATTCACAACCTGCACGTACAGTGGCGCCAGCACAATCTGCACACAAGTGTCAGCATTGGTGTGGTCCACATCCATCCACAGCGCCCTACGGATGCACAAACCCTGCTGCGCATGGCCGAGAGTGCCTGCAAGCATGCCAAAGAAAGCGGACGCAATCGCATCTCTGTCTACAACCCATTCAACCGTGTGTTCCAGCGTTACCAGGGGGACATGGAATGGGTACAGCGGCTGCGCTTCAGCCTTGAGCATGACAAGTTCACGCTCATGGCACAGACCGTCTACCCTCTGCAGCCATCGGTTACCGGCATGCATGGTGCACACTTTGAAATACTGCTGCGCCTGCAAGATGGCCCGGACAAGCTCATTCTTCCGAACGAGTTCATCCCGATTGCCGAGCGCTACGATCTCATGCCACAGATCGATCGCTGGGTGGTCCGCAACTCGCTCATACTGCTCAAGCAGCGCCTGGCGGAAGGTGCAGATATCTGCACCTGTTCCATCAACCTGTCAGGTTCAGGCCTGGGTGATAGCGAACTGCTGGAATTTATCCGCCAGAACATTCAGGAGCATGGCATTGCTGCCGCCAAGCTGTGTTTTGAAATCACGGAGACCACGGCCATTGCCAGCATGGACCTTGCCATTGCCATGATTGAAGAGCTGCGCAAGCTCGGCTGCCGCTTTTCACTGGATGATTTCGGCTCCGGCATGGCCAGCTTCAAATACCTGCAGCAACTGCCTGTGGACTACCTCAAGATCGATGGCAGCTTTGTCAAGGACATGCTGCAAAACCCATGCAACCGCGCCATGGTCGACGCCATCAACCATATCGGCCATGTCATGGGCAAGAAGACGATTGCCGAGTTTGTGACCGATGACGCCACATTCAAGGCACTGCAGGATATGGGCGTGGACTATGCACAGGGCTACCACATTGCACGCCCCGTGCCTTTTGATGCGGCTTACTTCAGAAAACCACCGCGCGTCCAGACAGACAGCGCGGTGGATCAGTAACTCAGCAAGTTGCCCGCTTCAGCGCTTGGGCTTGGCTTTGCCAAAAGGCTTGCTGCGTGCATTCACGCCTGCACGTGGAGGCAAGCCCGTGTGCTGGGTCAGCATCTGGCCAGCCTTGGGCTGGTTGCGTGCAAAGCGCACATCTTCCTTGGGCTCACGCGCAGCGATCTCATCGACCTTGCGGGGGCGCAGCGCCACAACCTTGCCATCCTTGTTGGTGGTGTAGCCCAGCCCGACCTTGCCTGACTTGGCTGGCGTGCTGTTTTTCTTGCGCGCGTTCTGGTAGCTGCCATCGGTGAGCGGCTGGAAGGTGGGGATCAGGTGGTTCTTGCTATTGCCAATCAGATCCGCACGGCCCATGGCCTTGAGCGCTTCACGCAGCAGCGGCCAGTTGTTGGGGTCGTGGTAACGCAGGAAGGCCTTGTGCAGACGGCGGCGCTTTTCACCACGCACGATGTCCACGCGTTCTTCATCCTCATCACGCATCTCACGGCGCACCTTGGTCAAGGTGTTGCGGCCTGAGTGGTACATGGCCGTCGCTGTGGCCATGGGGCTGGGGTAGAAGGTCTGCACCTGGTCTGCGCGGAAGCCGTTCTTCTTGAGCCAGATGGCCAAGTTCATCATGTCCTCATCACTGGTGCCGGGGTGGGCTGCGATGAAGTATGGAATCAGGAACTGCTTCTTGCCGGCCTCTTCGCTGTACTTTTCAAACATCTGTTTGAACTTGTCATAGCTGCCGATGCCAGGCTTCATCATCTTGGACAACGGTCCCTGCTCGGTGTGCTCAGGCGCAATCTTCAGATAGCCACCCACGTGGTGCTGCACCAGCTCCTTCACGTACTCGGGCGACTTCACGGCCAGGTCGTAGCGCAGACCGGAGCCAATCAGAATTTTCTTGATGCCGGGCAACTTGCGCGCACGGCGGTAAATATTGATCAGCGGGCCATGGTCGGTATGCAGGTTCTGGCAGATGCCGGGGAACACACAGCTGGGCTTGCGGCAGTGCTTTTCAATCTCAGGGCTGGAGCAGCCCAGGCGATACATATTGGCCGTAGGGCCACCCAGGTCCGAAATCGTGCCGGTAAAGCCCTTGACCTTGTCGCGAATGTCCTCGATCTCCTGAATGATGGAGTCTTCCGAGCGGCTCTGGATGATGCGGCCTTCGTGCTCGGTGATGGAGCAGAAGGTGCAGCCACCAAAGCAGCCACGCATGATGTTCACCGAGGTGCGAATCATCTCCCATGCAGGAATCTTGGTCTCGCCTTCGTGGCTGCCGTTTTCATCCGCGTAGCTGGGGTGCGGGCCGCGCGCGTAAGGCAGGCCAAACACATCGTCCATCTCAGCCGTAGTCAGCGGAATGGGAGGCGGGTTCAGCCACACATCACGCGCAGCCGTGCCCTCGCCATGCGCCTGCACCAGCGCACGGGCATTGCCGGGGTTGGTTTCCAGGTGCAGCACACGGTTGGCGTGGGCATACAGAATGGGGTCGCTCTTGACCTGCTCATAGCTGGGCAGGCGCAGCACCGTCTTTTCGCGGGGAGGCAGCTTGCGGCCGCTCTTGCCACGATTGGCCAGCGCATCGAACTGCACGGCCTGCACGGCAGGCATAGCTGGCACATTGGGGGCTGTACCGCAGGCGGTGCCGGGTGTCGCAGCTTGGGCACCGTCTTCCTTGGAACAGGACTGTCCCTGGGCTGCGGCCTGCTCGTTGGTGGTCAGATAGGGATTGATGAGCGCATCGATAGGGCCGGGTTCATCGACTTCGCTGGAGTCCACCTCGTACCAGCCCTCTTCCGACTTGCGGCGCACAAAGGCGGTACCGCGCACATCGGTGATGCTCTCCACTGGCTCACGGCGCGCAATGCGGTGTGCCACTTCAACCAGTGCACGCTCTGCGTTGCCGTAGAGCAGGATGTCGCACTTGCTGTCCACCACGATGGAGCGACGCACCTTGTCGCTCCAGTAGTCGTAGTGCGCAATACGGCGCAGCGAACCTTCGATGCCGCCCAGCACGATCGGCACATCGTTGTAGGCCTCGCGGCAGCGCTGGCTGTAGACAATGGCGGCGCGGTCGGGGCGCTTGCCGCCCACATCGCCAGGGGTGTAAGCATCGTCGGAGCGGATTTTGCGATCGGCCGTATAGCGGTTGATCATGGAGTCCATATTGCCCGCCGTCACGCCCCAGAACAGATTGGGTTTGCCCAGTACCTTGAAGGCCTCGGCACTCTGCCAGTCAGGCTGGGCGATGATGCCCACGCGAAAGCCTTGGGCCTCCAGCACGCGGCCAATCACTGCCATGCCAAAGCTGGGGTGGTCCACATAGGCATCGCCCGTGACCAGAATCACGTCACAGCTGTCCCAACCGAGCTGGTCCATCTCCGCACGGCTCATCGGCAAAAATGGCGCCGTACCAAAGCGCTTGGCCCAGTACGGGCGGTAGCTCGTCAAAGGCTTGGCGTTGCGCGGAAAGAAGGAAACATCAATGGGTGCGTTCATCGGAAGATGCTTGTGCTGAGACAGCAGTGAAAAATCAACCCGCCAGTTTACTTTTGCGCCTCAAACATTGGGGGCTGTAGGTGTATCGATGCTGTGTCACGCCCGGCCCATCCACATGCGTTACAACAGAAGTTTTCCCTCTGCTATTGCCTGCTTCCATGAGCATCGTGGTTTTTCACCTTCACAACACCGCGCCAGAAGACCAGACCCCTTCATGGCAACCCCAGTGCCGCGCCTATGAGGACCATGCCATGTCCCAGGCCTTGGCCGATTGCCAGCAGCTGCGCGCTGATCCACGCAATGCCCATGTCTGCATTTCTTCAGAAATGCGCGAGATGGTTGGCGGCCTGGGCGTCGCTGCCGTGGAGAACGGCCACACGCCTGATGGCCATGTCTATGACTGGAGCAAGGCTGGACGCGCAGGTGCGGTGCGCAGGCACAGATAAAAAACATAGCTGCTATCGCTTGCAAGATAAAGACTTCAGATACTTTTGCATCTGAAATCCTTTATTCACGGGCGCTAGCAGCTATCAATTAATTAGAAAGCTGCGCCTTCCAGCCAAAGTCCGCCAACCCGGGGAGTGCCGCCTGCGCCGCTGCATAGCCTGCGGCCATGGCCTCTTCCCCCCGGTGAAAATCCAGCAGCCCCAGATGCGCCAGTCGCGGGGCGATGACCAGCTCCGGCGGATCTCCCGCCATACGGCTGCGCGTAATACGCATCTGCATGATGTTGATGCTGGTCATGGCCACATCCAGCAAAGAGGGCATGGGCATGCGGTCTTCCTCCTGGGCATCGCTTTTGCGCCAGGGCAGGCTTTGCTGCAGGCGGCCCATCCAGTTCACTTCCGCCGTTGCCGCAGCTTCCTGTGGCTCCGCCTCCAGGACTGCCATGCTGTTTCGACGCATGGCGTGCTGCATCAGGTCTGCATTCAGGTCCACGGCAATCACAATGTCAGCGCCCAGCGCACGTGCCAGCGAGGCAGGCACAGGGTTGACCAGCCCTCCATCCACCAGCAAACGGCCTTCATGCACCACGGGCGTAAACAGGCCTGGCAAGGCAATCGAGGCCCGCACAGCGTCTGCTATCGAGCCATGACGCAACCAGACTTCTGCACCAGAGTGCAGGTTTGTCGCGACGGCCGCAAAGGGAGTGGGCGAATCTTCAATGACAAAGTCCGCAAAATTGCGGCGCCAGAAGTTGATGAGTTTCTCGCCCTTGAGCATGCCGCCTGAGAGATTGAAGTCCATGAAGCCCCAGACATCGCGCATGCTCAGGCTGCGCACCCAGTCGGCAAAGCGTTCATGCTCGCCGGCCGCATGGACGGCGGCAACCAGCGCACCAATGGACGCACCGCAGACCACATCGGGCTTGATTCCCGCATCCTGCAAGGCCTGGATGACGCCCAGATGCGCCCAGCCACGGGCAGAGCCACTGCCCAGCGCAAGACCAATTTTGGGAATGCGTGGGGCCAGTGCCATTTACACGTCCTCGCCGCGAAGCAGTGCCAGCATCCCAGCCTCATCCAGCACGGGAACGCCCAGCTCCTGCGCCTTGGTCAGCTTGCTGCCTGCCTCTGCACCTGCGACCACATAGCTGGTCTTTTTGCTGACAGAGCCGCTGACCTTGGCACCCGCCGCTTCCAGCAGCTCCTTGGCCTCATCACGCCCCATGGTGGGCAGCGTGCCGGTCAGCACCACGGTCTTGCCCGCCAGAATCTGCGGCGCTTTTTCCGCAGGAGCGCCTTCCTCCCAGTGCACGCCGCACGCACGCAGCTGCTGCACCACCTCACGGTTATGAGGCTGGGCGAAAAAGGTATGAATGCTCTCGGCCACTACGGGGCCTACATCGCGCACTTCCAGCAGCTGCTCCACGCTGGCCGCCATGATGGCATCCAGCGTGCCAAAGTGGCGCGCCAGATCCTTGGCTGTGGCCTCTCCCACATGGCGAATGCCCAGGCCAAACAGGAAGCGGTTGAGCGTTGTGGATTTGGACTTTTCCAGGGCATCGAGCACGTTCTGGGCGGACTTTTCTGCCATACGATCCAGCGATGCCAGATCGTCCAGCCGCAGGCGGTACAGGTCTGGCAGGCTGCGCACCACATTGCCATCCACCAGCTGGTCCACCAGCTTGTCGCCCAGACCTTCAATGTCCATGGCGCGACGTGCTGCGAAGTGCAGCAAGGCTTCCTTGCGCTGTGCCGCGCAGAACAGCCCCCCTGTGCAACGGTGATTGGCTTCGCCCTTTTCACGCACCACCTCGGAGCCACAGATCGGGCAAGTGGCAGGCATGCGGAAGTTGGGCACATAGGCAGCGCGCTCACCGGGCACACGGCGCACCGCTTCCGGAATCACATCACCCGCACGGCGCACGACCACGGTGTCCCCTACGCGCACGCCCTTTTTGCGGATTTCAAACAGGTTGTGCAGCGTGGCGTTCGTCACCGTCACACCGCCGACACTCACAGGCGCCAGGCGTGCCACGGGGGTGAGCTTGCCAGTGCGGCCCACTTGCACATCAATGCCTTCCATCACGGTAGGCATTTCTTCCGCTGGATATTTGTGGGCCACGGCCCAGCGGGGTTCACGCGTCACAAAGCCCAGCTGGCGTTGCAGCGCCAGGCTGTTGACCTTGTAGACCACCCCGTCCATTTCATAAGGCAGCTGCGGACGCTCCTGCCCCATGAATTCATGGAACTGCACCAGCTCGGCAGCACCATGCGCAATGCGCACCTGCGGCGCCACGGGAAAGCCCCAGGCCTTGAGCTGCATGAGCATGCCGTAGTGCGTCACAAAGTCGGGGCCGCCCTGCTCCACCGGCGTGACTTCACCCACACCGTAGGCAAAGAAAGACAGGGGCCGCTGCATGGCGATATTGGAGTCCAGCTGGCGCACCGAGCCCGCAGCCGCATTGCGCGGATTGGCAAACAGCTTGCCGCCTGCGGCTTCCTGCCGCTCATTGAGCTGGGCAAAGTCCGCGCGGCGCATATAGACCTCACCGCGCACTTCCAGCACCGGGGGCGCATCTGCTGGCAGGCTCAGAGGTATCTGACGGATGGTGCGGATGTTGTGGGTCACGTCCTCACCCACTTCGCCATCGCCGCGCGTGACGGCATGTACCAGCTTACCGTGCTCGTAGCGCAGGCTCATGGCCAGACCATCAAACTTGGGCTCAGCCACATATTCCACAGGCGCGGCGCTGTCGTCCAGCTCCAGCTCGCGACGCACGCGCGCATCAAAGGCCTCGGCACCGCTGGCTTCATTGTCCGTCTCGGTGCGAATCGACAGCATGGGCACCACATGGCGCACCGGCGTCAGGCCATCGAGCACGGCGCCAATCACGCGCTGGGTGGGAGAGTCGGGTGTGACCAGCTCTGGGTAGGCACCTTCGAGTGCCTGCAATTGCTGGAAGACACGGTCGTACTCACCATCTGGCACCGTAGGCGCATCGAGCACATAGTATTCATGCGCCCATTGCTGCAGCTGCGCACGCAATGCCTGCACTTTGGCAACTACTGTTTTAGGAGCTGCTGGCGCAGGTTTTTCGGGCATTTCACTGCCAAACAGATCTAAAGTCTCGCTCATGCTTGCGTTGGCTGCTCACTTAATTGAACAAGCGACGCGCCAGCATGGAGCCTGCGGACAGCTCGCGCTGGTCCAGACGGTCGTACAGCTTTTGCAGATCGGCAGCGATGGGGTCAAACACCTGAGGCAACAGCTGGTAGCCGTTCTGGTCGCAGATAAAGCCTTCCATGTTTTCGCACAGTGCCTGCAGCACACGGCGCAGCTGTGCAAAAGGCTCTTCGCTGCGGGGCACCTGGGGCACGTCCAGACTCAGCCAGACCTCATGCACGGCGGTCTGGTCCAGATTGTCTGACTGCGCCGCCTGCGCGTCATAAGCCAGCGTCAGCAGCGGTGGCTGCACGCCGCAAGCCGAAGGCAGCAGCAGACGGCCGGGCATGGACGATGTCACAAAGCCCAGGCTGGCTGCGTGCTGTTCGATATAGCCGGGGCTCCAGGCTGCGCGGCGTGGGCGCAGCACAAAGCTCAGCTGCGCATCGTGCTCGCTGGCGAACTGGTCCAGTTCACGCGCGCGGCCCACTTCCTGCAGCATGTCGGGCAGCTCGACAATGGCGTTGAGCGCATCGGCAAAGTTCTGCACCTTGGCCACAAATTCCGAGAATTCGATCTCATTGAGCGCACCCAGGCGATTGGCCAGCTGCACACCGGCCTGGAAGGCCGTATAGCGCTGGCCTGCACGCACGGCTTCCCATTCCTGCGTGGCTTCGTTCAGGCCTTCAATTCGGAAAGGCTTGCTACCTGCACGGCGTGTGGTGGGCTGCACCAGCAAGGCGGCCTCGCCCGTCACGGGGTGGTCCACACGAATGGGCGCAATCGCATCAATCAGAGCATCCAGTGCCAGCTTGCGCTCTGCCGAGGGCTGCGCCGCACGCACAGCCTGAACAGGTTCAGTGCTTGCTGTGGTATCTGCCGATTCGGCAGCAGCCACGGCCTCTGGCGTCTGAGCAACATCCTGCGCAGGCACGGCATCCATGAGTGGTTCATCCACGGCAGCAGGTGCAGGCTGCGGCATGCTGGTGATGTCCAGACCATCGAGTGCAGGTTCAAAGCGTGCCGACGGTTCCAGTTGCGCCTTGTCGCCATCCACAGGGCGGGGACGCTTGGGCGCATGACGTCGATAGTTCCAGGCGTTGTAGGCCACGATCAGCCCCAGCAGGATGACTCCCACCACGGCCAGACTGATTTGAAGGGTACTCATGGAGTTGCTGTATCCCGTTATTCGTAATCAAGCGTGTGCCATGGATAGGGCCGATTCCATATCCACAGCCACAATGCGCGAAACACCCTGCTCCTGCATCGTGACGCCAATCAATTGTTGCGCCATTTCCATGGCAATCTTGTTGTGACTGATGAACAGGAACTGGGTTCCCCGGCTCATGCTGGCCACCAGTTTGGCGTAGCGCTCGGTATTGGCATCGTCCAGCGGTGCGTCCACCTCGTCCAGCAGACAGAAAGGCGCGGGGTTGAGCTGGAAGATGGCAAACACCAGCGCAATCGCTGTCAGTGCTTTTTCGCCGCCTGACAGCAGGTGAATGGTCTGGTTCTTCTTGCCCGGGGGCTGTGCCATCACCTGCACCCCTGCATCCAGAATTTCATCGCCCGTCATGATGAGCTTGGCCTGCCCGCCCCCGAAGAGTTCGGGGAACATGCGGCCAAAATGCGTATTGACGGTGTTGAAGGTGGCAGACAGGAGGTCGCGCGTTTCGTTGTCAATCTTCTTGATGGCGTTTTCCAGCGTGGTCATGGCCTCGGTCAGGTCAGCCACCTGCGCATCCAGAAACACCTTGCGCTCACGCGCCAGCTGCAACTCTTCCAGCGCCGCCAGGTTCACCGCGCCCAGCGCGGCAATCTCGCGGTGCAGACGGTCAATCTCGCTTTGCAGACCGTGGAGCTTGACGTTGCCTTCCAGAATGGACTGCGCCACGGCTGCCAGATCAGCGCCAGCTTCTGCCAACTGCTGCTCATACTGGGCACTGCCCAGCGCTGCAGCCTGCTCCTTGAGCTGGAACTCGGTAATGCGCGCACGCATGGGCTCCAGTGCCCGCTCAATCTGCGTGCGACGCTCATCACTGGCGCGCAGCTTGTTGGTCAGGTCTTCGTATTCGCTGCGCGCAGCGGCCACCGCCTGCTCGCGCTCCATCTTCAGTGCCAGTGCATCCTGCAGGCCACCCTGCGCGGCGGCATCGTTGAGGCGGCTTTGCTCGGCATAGGCACGCTCACGCTCTTCCAGCAGCGCCTTGGTTTGCTGCTCTGCGGTCTCCAGCGTGCGCTGCAGCTCGGCCTGTCGTGCCTGCATGCTGCGCTGGCTGAAGGTCGCTTCCTGCGCCTTGCGCTCCAGCGCACGCAGCTGCTCACGGCTTTCTGACAGCTTGCGCTCGGCTTCAATGACTTTTTCGTCCAGCTGGGCATGCAGTTCCTGGCTGTCGGCCAGCTGCATGTCCAGCTCTTCAAAGCGCGCCTCTGCGGCGATGGCCCGCTCCTGCAGATCATCCAGTGCCGCCTGTACTTCAGCCACATCGGCCTCAATCTGGGCGGTGCGTGCACGCGCCTGTTCAGCCTGCTGGGTCAGGCGCAGCATTTCCACCTGCAGCTCATGCGCCGATTGCTTGGCCTCGCTGGCTTCGCGGCGTGCGCTCACCAGGCGCTGTGAGGCATCGGCATAAGCCGCCTCGGCACGCACCAGCGCTGTACGAGCTTCTTCGCTGATCAACGCCTGCGCACGCAGTTCTTTTTCCAGGTGCTCAATTTCCTGAGCGCGTGCCAGCAGACCAGATTGCTCAGAATCCTGAGCGAAAAAGCTCACGCTGTGGGCCGTGACCGCATGGCCCGTGGGCACATAAATCGTTTCGCCAGCCTTGAGCTGAGCGCGATGGCTCAGCGCTTCATCCAGCGACTGTGCGGTGTAGCAGCCAGCCAGCCATTCGGTCAGCAGTGCTTTGAGGCCTGCATCCCCCACACGCAGCAGCTCTGCCATCAAGGGCAGGCCATTGCTGCTCAGGCTCAGGCTCACGCTGCCCTCAGGCTTGGAATAGAACGCCAGCCGTGCGGGAGGCGCGTCTTTTGCACCTGTACCCAGAAAGCCACGCACCATGTCCAGGCGGCTGATTTCCAGCGCCCCCATGCGCTCGCGCAGCGCTGCTTCCAGTGCATTTTCCCAGCCGGGCTCTACAGCAATGCGTGTCCACAGGCCCTGCAGGCCATCGAGCCCATGCTTGGCCAGCCAGGGCTGCAGCTTGCCGTCGGTCTTGACCTTTTCCTGCAGTGCCTTGAGCGCTTCCATGCGCGCAGCCAGTTCCGCCTGACGTGCAGTTTCCTGGTTCAGGGCCTGCTGGCGCTGGCGGCGCTCATCGTCGAGCTGCGGCACGCTGTCCTGCAGTTCCATGAGGGCCGCCTCGGCCATTTCGGCCATTTCGGCCGCATCTTCGTACTGGGCAGAGACCTGCTGCAGGCGTGCCTCATCGGGCGTGGCCAGTGCATTGCGGTCATTGCGCAGGCGCTCCAGCCGACTTTCGTGCTGGCGCGTCTGCTCGTTGATGCTGCGCTGCTCTGCAGCCAGCACCTGAATCTGCTGCTGCACCTGCACCACCTGCTGGCGCTGCTCATTGGCCTTGTTCTGGGCGGCACGCAAGGCGTCTTCCAGATCAGGCAGGCGCATGCTTTGTTCTTCCAGCTGGGCAGCCAGCATTTCTGCCTGTTCTTCGGCATCCATGCCGTTTTCAGCCAGATGCTCCAGCTCCACCTCGGCATCTTCCTTGCGCTGTGCCCACTGGGCGATCTGCTCGGCCAGCTGCTGCAGGCGCTGCTCTACGCGCTGGCGGCCTTCGACCACATAGCGGATTTCGGCTTCGAGCTTGCCGACTTCGGCCGTGGCTTCGTACAGACGGCCCTGCGCCTGATTGACCTTGTCACCCGCTTCGTAGTGGGCCTGGCGCACGGCTTCCAGATCGGCCTCAATGTGGCGGATTTCCGCCATGCGGGCTTCCAGCTCGTTGACGGCCTGCAGACCTTCCTGGCGGATTTTGGTCAGATCGCCTTCGGCATCCTGCTTCTTCAGAAACCACAGCTGGTGCTGCTTGAGGGTGACACTGGCCTGCAGCTCGTTGTATCTGGCAGCAACCTCGGCCTGCTTTTCCAGCTTGTCGAGGTTGGCGTTGAGTTCACGCAGAATGTCTTCCACACGTGTGAGGTTCTCACGCGTATCAGACAGACGGTTTTCGGTTTCGCGGCGGCGTTCCTTGTACTTGGACACCCCGGCGGCCTCTTCGAGGAATAGACGCAGCTCTTCCGGGCGTGACTCGATGATGCGGCTGATCGTGCCCTGACCGATGATGGCGTAGGCACGCGGGCCCAGGCCGGTGCCCAGGAACACATCCTGCACGTCACGACGGCGCACAGGCTGGTTGTTGATGAAGTAGGAGCTGTTGCCATCGCGCGTGAGCACGCGCTTGACGGCGATTTCCGTGAACTGGCCCCACTGGCCACCCGCGCGGTGGTCGCTATTGTCAAACACCAGTTCCACACTGGAGCGGCTGGCGGGTTTGCGGTGCGTGGTGCCGTTGAAGATCACGTCCTGCATGCTCTCGCCACGCAGCTCCGAGGCCTTGCTTTCGCCCAGCACCCAGCGCACCGCGTCCATGATGTTGGACTTGCCGCATCCATTGGGACCTACAACACCAATCAGCTGCCCAGGCAGCATGAAGTTGGTAGGTTCGGCAAAAGATTTGAAGCCAGACAGCTTGATGGAATTAAGACGCACGGAGATTCAGACTCGGAAGCAAGCAAAAGCAAAACGTATGAGTCGTGATAATACCGCGCCCTGTTACAGATGCCTGTAGCACCGAATCTTAAACTTTGTAACAAAACCCTGTTTATCGCTGATAAAACCAACGTCAGCAGCTCTGTTTTTAGGAGTAACCTTTCACTGCTGACGCAGGCTGCACTTCAGGGGCAAAGTGTGTGGCCTGCAGGTTTGTGGTCTCGGCGTTATAGCTGCGTGCCCATGCCTCAAAGTCAGCCGCGGGCTGCGGGCGACTGAACAGGTAGCCCTGCCAGAAGTTACAGCCGTTTTCTTCCAGAAATGCGCGCTGCGCTTCGGTTTCCACACCTTCAGCGATGACCTGCAGACCCAGACTGTGACCCAGTGCAATGATGGACCGTGCAATGGCCGCATCGTTACTGCTGGTGACCACCTCGCGCACAAAGCCTTGGTCGATCTTGAGCTTGTCCAGCGGCAGGCGCTTGAGATAGCTCAGCGAGGAGTAGCCCGTACCAAAGTCGTCCAGAGAGAAGCTGACACCCAGTGCCTTGAGCTGCACCATCTTGCGGATAGTGTCTTCCACATCCTCCAGCAGCATGCCCTCTGTGAGTTCCAGCTCCAGCCGCTCAGCTCGCGCACCCGTGACCTCCAGCGCCTGCTGCACCTGGGCGACAAAGTCGGGTTGGTAGAACTGACGGGGGCTGACATTGACCGACATACTCATCTGCGACAGCGCAGGATCCCGTGCCCAGCGCGCCAGCTGGCGGCAGGCTGCATACAGCGCCCACTCACCCAGCGGCAGTATCAAGCCTGAATCTTCGGCCGCAGGCACAAACACTGCTGGAGATATCAGCCCCTTGCTGGGATGCTGCCAACGCAGCAGTGCCTCCGCGCCCATCACCTGCCCGTTGCACACCTGTGGCTGATAGAACAGATCAAACTCATGCCGCTCCAGAGCCAGGCGGATATCTTTTTCCATCTCCACCCGCGCACTGACGGCCTGCTGCATGCTGGGGTCAAAGAACTGCAGGCTGTCGCGCCCGGCGCTCTTGGCCTGATACAGCGCCAGTTCTGCGCGTTTCAGCAGTTCTTCCACCGAGTCATTCTGTCCGCTGAAGACCACCGCCCCCATGCTGACGGTGACATGGAAATCCTGCTCATTCAGATAAAACGGTGTGCGCAGTGCCGCCAGGATGGTGCAGCCCACCTGCTCGGTGCTGCGCCCGGCCTCCAGAGGATCCACGGGCAGATCTTCCAGAACCACGGCAAATTCGTCCCCGCCCTGACGGGCCAGGGTGTGCCGGCCTGCAATGCAGCCACTCAGGCGAGTAGCCACCAGCCGCAGCAGGGCATCGCCATGCTCATGACCCAGAGTCTCATTGAGCGCCTTGAAGTTATCAATATCGAGCAGCAGCAAGGCCCCTTTGCTTCCCCCACCCTTCTTGCTGCGCACCAGTGCCTCATGCAGGCGGTCGAGCAGCAGACGGCGGTTGGGCAACTGCGTCAGTGTGTCGTAGTCGCCCAGCCAGCGGATCTGGGCTTCTGCCGCCTTGCGCTGGCTGACGTCCACAAAACTCAGCAGCACACGGCCATCGAGAAAGCGCCCCGACACTTCCACGGGCAGCTCTCGTCCATCCTTGGCACGCAGCAGGTATTCGGCAGCCAGCATGTTCATGCTGTTGCCCGCAACGTTGCTGCGTACAGAGGCCAGGCGCTGCAGCAGTCTGGCATGCTCCAGCGTATCTACACAGAGCTTGCGCCACATGGCGGACTCATCAGGGATGTCTGACTGCTGCCAGCCGGTCATGGACTCAAACTGGTGATTGATGAACTCAATATTGCCCACCACACCCACCACGACAAAGCCCACCGGCATGTAACGCAGCATTTCGCTGGAATAGGCTTCACGCGCCTGTAGCTGCTGCTGCATGTGATAGCGCTGACTGACATCCTGCAACAGCACAATATGGCTGCCCGGCAGTTCACGCCCATGCTCGCGCAAGGGAGCCAGCCACATTTCAGCCCATACGGTGCTGCCATCCGCACGCAGCACCTGAAAAACCTGACTGTGGTGCCCCTGCTGGCCATGGCGCAGCTGTGCCAGTGCCTGCTCGCAGCTCTCCCTGTCCTGCGGCTGCAGCATACCCAGCAGGCCCTTCAGGGTCAGTCTGCTGGACAACTCCCCGGCAATCTCACAAAAACGTGCGTTCACATGCAGAAACTGCCCGGTCTGGGCATTGACTTCTGCCACCCCGATCGCGTGCTGATGGAACAGCGCATTGAATCGACCCGTGCGATAACGCAGCAAGTTGTTCTTGGCCTGCACTTTGAGCAGCGCACGCTCACGCTGGCGTGCCGCCAGGGCAAGCATGCTGGCAAGCAGCAGCGTTGTGAGAAGGCCCAGAGCGCCTATGGCCCAGGGGTACAGGCGTTCAGCGCTCGACAGGACCTGTGGGTGGCTCGCATAGTCCAGACGCCAGCTGCGCCCCAGGATATCGAATGACCTGACGCCCTGTGTGCCAGGCGCCATGGCATTCCATTCCTGTGAAACATAAAGGGGCTGCTCGTCGTACTGAACCATATTGCCGGGCAATACGCTGCCCACGTCCGACAGGCTGATGGCCGTATTACGCAGCAAGCCCTGCTCCTGCAGGTCTTCAATCAGCGCGTCCAGGCGCACCCCCATATTGACCGTACCAACCAGTCTTGGCACAGCTTCTTCCAGGCGCTGAAATGGCACGGAGATCAGCACTCCCACCACGCCGTGCGGGAGTTGCCGCAACTGCAGCGGCTCGGACATGCGTGGTGTTGTGCGCGGCGCATTTTTATAGGCGTACAGCTCAGCCGCAGGATGTGCGATGGCATCCGACCCCACCAGTCTGGAAGCAGCCTGCTCCGGCCAGATCTGATCTACCACGTTATAGGTCTTGCGCTGTGGATCCCAGGCGGGCATTTGCTCGATGGAAACACGCTCCGCTTCGCCCAGCTCTGCCACAAGACTGTCGCGATACTCCAGATATTCATCGGGCAACATGCGCAAAGACACGGACAGAGACACGATGCCCGGGTAGCGATAGGGCAGTTGCTTCACCACCGTCTTTTGCAGGAAGTCACGGCGCGATCTGTGTGTCGATGACATCTCAAAGATCGGCTGCATGCCACGCAGCAAATCTGCATAGGTGGTCATGCGCAGCTGCAAAGAAGCTGCAAACAGCTCAATTTCATGATCGACGCGGCTTTGCTCCTCCTTATCCTGACGGTCCAGCAATGCATTGACTACCCCGGCAGAGGCCAGCACTCCTGCACAGAAGACAACAGAAGCAGGGGCCCAAAGCAACCAGGTTTTTTTGAGTCTTGTACGTATTACCGTCATAAAAGCAGGAAGCCGCCATCAAAATGGCGGTCAGCAGAAAAGAGTCGGCTGCCCCATCCCTGCAGCCTGCAAATGCAAACAAATATTACCTGAGAATCAGTGCGATTTGGCTATCACGCAGACAAAGTTGATTGAGTTCTGCTTCTGCTGGGCTTATGAGCTGGCCATATTTTTGGGGCGAAATGGCCCACGCCTGCATCGCATGGCACACGTGGCACAAGGTGATATGGCACAAGCTATCAGCACTACGGTTGCAAGCGCTCTTCCAGCGGTTTGGCCATGCCTTTCAGAAAGCGCCACACCACCTGGATGCGCGGCACCGTTCGCGACTCCTGCGGCATGCTCATCCAGAATGTTTTCTCGAAAGTGGCCGTATCTGGCAGCACGCGCTGCAGCAGCGGGTCCTTGTCCGCCAGAAATGCAGGCAGCACTGCCAGCCCTGCCCCTGCACGCACGGCTGCGTACTGCGCAGCAATGCTGGTGCTACGAAATACGTACTGCCGTGGCTTGTAAATCTGGGCCAGCAACTGCAGCTCCTTGGTGAAGAGCAAGTCATCCACATAGTCAATGAACTGGTGGTGGCGCAAATCCTCGCTGCTGCGCACCAGAGGTCTGCGTGCCAGGTACTGACGCTCGCCATACAGATATAGGTGGTAGTCCGCCAGCTTGCTCACCACCACCGTGCCCCGCTTGGGCCGCTCCAACGAAATCACGATGTCCGCCTCACGCCGTGACAGGTGCATCAGCCGGGGCAAGGCCAGCAGGTCTATGGAAAGCTTGGGGTACTGCCGGGCCAGCTGGGCCAAAGGTGCGGCCAGCAGTTGCACCCCCAGCCCTTCCGGCACTCCCACGCGGACCATGCCTGCCACCTCTGCCGCAGCTTTGGCCTGCGGCATGGACAGCTGCTCCATGCCACGCACGGCTTGCTCCATGGCCTGCGCCACAGGCCAAAGCTGCTGCCCGGCTGCATTGAGTCTGTGGCCCGAGGCCTCACGCACAAACAGCGGGCAGCCCATGTGCTGCTCCAGCGCCTGAATGCGCCGCGCCACCGTGGTGTGTTCCACGCCCAGTACGCGTGCAGCCCCGGCCAGCGTGCCGGTCTGCGCCAGCGCTGCAAAAAAACGCAAATGGTCCCAGTCCATATCCAGCAGTGTGCCTGTGCATTTATGCAAAGCCAAGGTGCGTAAACGCGTATTGCTGCAGCAGATTTGCACATCTAGGATGGCTTCCATACCCATGAAAACACTTGAGAAGGAGACAACAGCATGAATGCAGCAGCACAAGCCGGCGTACTGGCACCCAGCGTCAAACTCTTGATCAACGGCGAGTTTGTAGAGTCCAAGACCACGCAATGGCGCAATGTGGTCAACCCCGCCACCCAGGAGGTGCTGGCCCGCGTGCCCTTTGCCACGCCCGAGGAAGTGAATCTGGCCGTCAGCAATGCCAAGCAAGCTTTCAAGACCTGGCGCAAAACGCCCATTGGCACCCGCGCCCGCATCTTCCTGAAACTGCAGCAGCTCATCCGTGAAAACATGAAGGAGCTGGCCGCCCTGCTCACAGCCGAGCAAGGCAAGACCCTGCCTGATGCCGAAGGCGATGTGTTCCGTGGTCTGGAAGTGGTAGAGCACGCAGCCAGCATTGGCAACCTGCAGCTGGGCGAGCTGGCCAACAACGTTGCCAACGGGGTGGACACCTATACCCTGCTGCAGCCACTGGGCGTGTGTGCAGGCATCACCCCCTTCAACTTCCCGGCCATGATTCCGCTGTGGATGTTCCCCATGGCCATTGCCACGGGCAATACCTTTGTGCTCAAGCCTTCCGAGCAAGATCCACTGGTGACCATGCGCCTGTGCGAGCTGGCACTGGAAGCTGGCATCCCCCCCGGCGTGCTCAATGTGGTGCATGGCGGCGAGGACGTGGTCAACGCTATCTGCGACCACCCCGACATCAAGGCCATCAGCTTTGTGGGCTCGACCAAGGTGGGCACCCATGTCTACAACCGCGCCAGCCTCAACGGCAAGCGCGTGCAATGCATGATGGGCGCGAAAAACCACGCCATCGTGCTGCCTGATGCGAACAAGGAGCAAACGCTCAACGCCCTGGCTGGCGCAGCCTTTGGTGCGGCGGGCCAGCGCTGCATGGCCGTGTCCGTGGCGGTGCTGGTCGGCGAAGCCCAGAACTGGATCCCTGAGCTGGTGGAAAAAGCCAAGACGCTCAAGGTGTCCGCTGGCACCGAACCCGGCACCGACGTAGGCCCACTGGTCTCCTGCGCGGCGCTTTCCCGCGTGGAGGGGCTGATTGAACGTGGCGTTGCCGAAGGTGCCAAGCTGGAGCTGGATGGCCGCAGGCCCCAGGTGCCCGGCTATGAAAAGGGCAACTTCGTGGGCCCCACCATCTTCAGCGGTGTCCAACCCGGCATGAGCATTTACGACCAGGAAATCTTTGGCCCCGTGCTGTGCCTGGTCGCAGCTGACAGCATCGACGAAGCCATAGCCTTCATCAACGCCAACCCCAACGGCAACGGCACTGCCATCTTTACGCAGTCCGGCGCAGCGGCACGCAAGTTCCAGGAAGACATTGATGTGGGCCAGGTCGGCATCAATGTGCCGATTCCCGTGCCTGTACCCCTGTTCTCCTTCAGCGGCAGCCGCGCCTCCAAGCTGGGCGATCTGGGCCCTTACGGCAAGCAGGTCATCCTGTTCTACACCCAGACCAAGACCGTGACCGCACGCTGGTTTGACGACAGCACCACGGGCCAGGGCGTGAACACCACCATCAGCCTGAAGTAAACCCCAGGCCACAGCCCGCTCTGAGATGATGGAGGCATGCGAATGACTTCTCTCTTTCTCGGGCTGGCTGTGCTGGCCCCTGCCGCCGCATGGGCGCAAGCGGGTGCGGCCTGCGTGCCGGACAGCGCGGCTGCCGAACATGTCAACGCCTGTGCCGTGCAGCGCTTTCAGGCCATCGACAGCGCGCACCACATCCTCTATGGCGATGTGATGCGGGCCCTGTCTGCCAACGAGCGGCCGCTGCTGCGCAAGGAGCAGTCGGCCTGGAACCGCCAGCGCCACGCGACCTGCAAGGCACGCCATGCGGCCGATGAAGCAGCGGCTAACTGGCCACAGCGCTTGCATGACTGCCTGAGCGAGCTGACACAGGAACGGCGCCAGGATTTGATGCACTGGCTGCACCACGGCGCACCGGCCCAGCGCTAGCGCCGCACAACAGCCATGGAGAAGTTAAAGAAAAGCCGCTAACAGCGCCCAGCAGACCGTAGGTTTGCGCTTGAGACGAGGCGCGAAGCCGCAGACAGTACCAAGCGTACGGCAAGGCTTCGCAACAACGTATCAAGGGTGGTGTTAGCGGCGAAAAAGGAGACCACCATGGACTTTGAACTGAGCGAAGACCAGCGCGCCTTTGCCGACACTGCGCGCCAGTTTGCGCAAAGTGCCCTCGCCCCCCATGCGGCGCAGTGGGATGCGCAAGGCATCTTCCCGCGCGAAGCGATTGCACAGGCTGGAGAGCTGGGCTTTTGTGGGCTGTACGCACCAGAATCCATTGGCGGGCTGGCCCTGCCCCGGCTGGATGCCACGCTGGTGTTCGAGGAAATGGCCGCCGTGGACCCCAGCACCACGGCCTTTATCACTATCCACAACATGGCCACCTGGATGCTGGGTACCTGGGCAAGCGACGCGGTCAAGGCCGAATGGGGGCCACTGCTGACCAGCGGCCAGAAACTGGCCAGCTACTGCCTGACTGAGCCGGGCGCAGGCTCTGACGCGGCCTCGCTCAAGACCCGTGCCGAGCGTGTGGGCGACGCATACGTGATCAACGGTGCCAAGGCCTTTATCAGCGGCGCGGGCAGCACCGATGTGCTGGTGCTCATGGCACGCACGGGCGCAGCAGACTCTGGGGCCAATGGCATCAGCGCCTTTGCCGTGCCTGCGGATGCCCCTGGCATCAGCTACGGCAAGAAGGAAGAAAAAATGGGCTGGAACAGCCAGCCCACGCGCGTCATCAATTTCGACAAGGTGCGCATTCCCGCACACAACCTGCTGGGCAGCGAGGGCGAAGGCTTCAAGATCGCCATGAAGGGGCTGGACGGCGGGCGCATCAATATTGCCACCTGCTCGGTGGGCGCAGCCCAGGGCGCGCTCACGCAGGCGCAGCAGTACATGCAGGAGCGCAAGCAGTTCGGCAAGCAGCTGGCCAGCTTTCAGGCCTTGCAGTTCAAGCTGGCCGATATGGCGACCGAGCTGGTCGCCGCGCGCCAGATGGTGCGGCTGGCTGCCAGCAAGCTGGACGCAGGCGCACGCGACGCCTCCACCTACTGCGCCATGGCCAAGCGCTTTGCCACCGATGCGGGCTTTATGGTTTGCAACGAAGCCCTGCAACTGCACGGCGGCTATGGCTATCTGCGTGACTTTCCGCTGGAGCGCCTGCTGCGTGACGCCCGCGTGCACCAGATTCTGGAAGGCACGAACGAGATCATGCGCCTCATCATTGCGCGGCGCATGCTGGAGGCGGATGCACCGCAGGCCCTGCGCTAACACTATCAAAACAAAAGCTGCCAGCGCTTGAAATACCTGGTTTTCAGGCACAAAACATCTTGAAAGCTAATAAATACAAGCGCAAGCAGCTATCTATTTTTAATAAGGAGACAGCATGACAACGATTGCATTCATTGGCCTGGGCAATATGGGTGCGCCCATGGCCATCAACCTCGCCAAGGCTGGGAACGACGTGCGCGCCTTTGACCTGTCCAGAGAGGCCATTGCCAAAGTCGTGGCCGAAGGGGGAACAGCTGCCGTCAGCGCACAGGATGCCGTGGAAGGCGCCAAGGTGGTCATCACCATGCTGCCCGCCAGCCCGCATGTGGAAGCGCTATTCCTCGGCAAGGACGGCGCACCCGGCCTGCTGACCCATATCGCCCCCGGCACGCTGGTCATTGACAGCTCCACCATTGCCGCCGCCAGCAGCCAGAAAGTGGCCAAGGCGGCCGATGCAGCAGGTATTGACTTCATGGATGCACCCGTCTCCGGTGGCACTGGCGGGGCCATTGCTGGCACATTGACCTTCATGGTGGGCGGCACAGCCTCGCAGCTCGAGCGCGCCAGGCCTTATCTGGAAAAAATGGGGGCCAACATCTTCCACGCAGGCCCTGTGGGCGCAGGCCAGACGGCCAAGATCTGCAACAACATGCTGCTGGGCATTTTGATGATTGGCACCAGCGAGGCCATTGCCCTGGGCGTAGCCAACGGGCTGGACCCCAAGGTACTGTCCGAAATCATGCGCCGCAGCTCAGGCGGCAACTGGGCGCTGGAGAAATACAACCCCTTCCCCGGCGTGCATGAGAACGCCCCTGCCAGCAAGGGCTACGCAGGCGGCTTTGGCACCGACCTGATGCTCAAGGACCTGGGGCTGGCCCAGGAAAATGCCAGCCACGTCAAGGCCAGCACCCCACTGGGTGGACTGGCCCGTTCCATTTACGCGCAGCACAGCCTCAAGGGCAATGGTGGGCTGGACTTTTCCAGCATCATCCAGGCCTTCCAGCCCCGGGCCTAGGCGCAAGCCATTACGCTGCCCCACCGGCGAGAAGATGCAAAAAGCCAGCTGGAACATATCCAGCTGGCTTTTTTTGCAAGTGCTATGTACCTGCTTCGGACCTGTCTATGCAGCCGCCTTATCGCAAGCTGTGTGCCTTGCACAGGGCGCATCGGTTTTTGATGGCTGCTGTACTGGTGCCGTGGCGCGGCTCAGAGGCAGCACCATGCACATGCCCCACTGCCTGGCGGTGGTGCGCAGCACACGCAACACTTGCTGCGACGGCGCAGCCTGCACAAACGGTCTGGTGGTCGGTGTCATGGTCCTCCTCCTTGCAGCAGCGAGAGCGCAGGCTGCTTATTACTTCACGTAAATCTGGTCAAAGCTGCCGCCATCGGCAAAGTGTGCCTTGTCCGCCTTGGCCCAGCCACCAAAGGCCTGGTCAATGGTGAACAGCTCCAGCTGGGGGAACTGCTGCGCAAACTCGGCCTTGATCTTGTCGTTGGTCGGGCGGTAGTAGTTGCGCGCTGCAATCTTCTGGCCTTCCTCAGAGTACAGGTACTCCAGATAGGCCTGCGCCACCTCACGTGTGCCCTTCTTGTCTACGACTTTGTCTACCACGGCAACGGTAGGCTCGGCCAGAATGGAAATCGAAGGTGCCACGATTTCAAACTTCTCGGGGCCAAACTCCTTCAGTGCCAGAAAGGCTTCGTTCTCCCAGGCCAGCAGCACATCACCCACGCCACGCTGCACAAAGGTGATGGTGGAGCCACGCGCGCCGGTGTCCAGCACGGGCACGTTTTCGTAGAGCTTTTTCACAAACTCCTTGGCCTTGGCTTCATCGCCACCGTTTTTGCGCTTGGCAAATTCCCAGGCCGCCAGGTAGTTCCAGCGTGCGCCGCCCGAAGTCTTGGGGTTGGGCGTAATCACCTGCACGCCGGGCTTGACCAGGTCATCCCAGTCTTTCAGGTTCTTGGGGTTGCCTTTTTTGACGAGAAACACAATCGTCGATGTGTAAGGCGCGCTGTTCAGGGGCAGCTTCTGTTGCCAGTCAGCCGCCAGGTGGTTGCCGTTCTTGACCAGGGCATCAATATCACCCGCCAGCGCCAGCGTGGCCACATCGGCGTCAATGCCGTCAATGATGGAGCGCGCCTGTTTGCCCGAGCCGCCGTGCGACTGCTTGACGCTCACGTCCTGGCCGGTTTTTTCCTTCCAGTGCTTGGCAAATGCCTTGTTGTAGTCCACATACAGCTCACGGGTCGGGTCGTAGGAGACATTGAGCAGGGTCACGGGCTCAGCAGCGAAAGATGGCACTGCGCCCAAGGAGAAGCCCACCAGAAGGCTGAGGGCAACAGGAAACTTGATAAAGTTGCGGCGATTTTTCATGTTCTGCTTTCTTGGGAATGTGGTGACAAAACGGTGCGTTGCGGTGCTTTTTGTTCGTCGCCTTGCATTCTGAAAGCAAGATTTCAAAACTTAAACCAATAAGATTTCAGTTCTTTATTACCTAAACATCTGAAATCCATAGAGGAACCCCATGGCACGTACTGTTCATTGCATCAAACTGGGTCAAGACGCTGAAGGTTTGGACTTTCCACCCTACCCCGGCGAGCTGGGCAAGCGCATTTTTGAAAATGTGAGCAAGCAAGCCTGGGCCGACTGGCTCAAGCACCAGACCATGCTGGTCAACGAAAACCGCCTGAACCTGGCCGATGCCCGTGCCCGCCAGTACCTCGCCCGTCAAATGGAAAACCACTTCTTTGGCAGCGGCGCAGACGCTGCGGCGGGATATGTCCCGCCATCGGCGTAATGCAATGAAGCCGATCAAGAAGGGGTTTGAACAAAACCACTTTTTTGGCAGCGGCGCAGACGCTGCGGCGGGATATGTCCCGCCATCGGCGTAATGCAATGAAGCCGATCAAGAAGGGGTTTGAACAAAACCACTTCTTTGGCGCCGCTGCCGATGCAGCGGCAGGCTACGTGCCTCCCAGCGCGTAATTGCGCCTGCAGCACTGCCTGCCCCAAAGCCCATCCCCAAACGGATGGGCTTTTTTGTAGCGGCATGCCCTTGCACGCACAGCAAAGGCCTGGACTCGGTCCATAATCACAAGTTTTGGATTCCGTGGGAGAGCGAGGCAGCCTTATCCGGCCCACCTCCGCCGAAGGCGCAAACTCCCATAATCGCTCAGGCACAAGTACCACGGAACACATACGCCGACTGGAGAGCAGCCGGGGTCAGCACTGACCAGCCGGTTCACCGAAGGGGCAAGCGCACCCATGCCGAAACAGGGGTTGCGCAAAAACTCTCAGGTAAAAGGACAGCGGGAGAGGCTTATTCCATGCCCCACAAGCCTCTTGCCACTGGCAGGCTGCTGGCGCGTGGACTCACCCGTCATGTGTCACTGTGTCCACCTTGCTTGACTTTCTGCATTCCGTCTTCAGCACCCAGCTGAACGTCATTCTGGTCATCTACCTGATCGCCATCACCGCCGAAGCCATGTCTGGCGCGCTTGCTGCCGGGCGGCGCAATATGGATATTTTTGGCGTGGTCGTGATTGCCTTTGTCACCGCACTGGGCGGCGGCACCATCCGTGACATGGTGCTGGGCAACTACCCCATTGGCTGGACGCAGCACCCTGCCTATGTCTATCTGGTGGTGTCTGCCGGTCTGTTGACCACCATCATTGCGCGCTACATGCAGCGCATGAAGCATCTGTTCCTGCTCATGGATGCCATGGGCCTGATTGCTTTTTCGCTGATTGGCAGCGATGTGGCCATCAAGCTCGGCTATGACCCGCTGGTCGTGGTCATGGCAGGCATGATCACCGGCATCAGCGGCGGCATTTTACGCGATGTGCTGTGCAACCAGGTGCCCGTGGTCTTCCGCCGTGAGCTGTACGCCAGCGTCTCCATGATCGTCTGCCTGCTGTATCTGGGCCTGCAGTGGCTGCAGGTGCCGCTGGGCATCAGCACGGCACTGTGCTTTGCTGGCGGCCTGGCGTTGCGTCTGGCAGCCATCCGCTTTGGCTGGCGACTGCCCGTGTTTTCCTACCAGCAGCGCTGGGAGTAAATTTCGTTGCTGCACTGATTGACTGCGTTTCATGCCTGCCTCTTTTGCCTCCTGCCCTCTTCACCCTGACCTGCTTGCCTGGCAAGGCCGCACCTGCTGGCGCATGCTCAGCACGGACTTTGCGCAGGGCCAGCACTTTCTGCAGGCATGGGCAGCGTGGCAGGCCGATGCGCAGCGCAGCCAGTTGCTGCATTTCACCGGCATCCTGGCGCAGCCGCTGGCTGCAGATGCCGTGCTGGCGCAAGCCCCTGCAGCATGTACAGCGCAAGCCCGGGAGCTGGCACAGCAGCTGTACGGGCTGCTGCCCGGCGTGCACCGCCTGAGCTTTGCACAAGGCCGTGTGCTGCTGACGCTGTGGGTGGGCGACGCCCAGACCATGCTGCGCCAGCAGACCAGCACAGCCGATGCTCTGCTGCTGCACCCTGAATTTCTGACCGACGCCTACAGCGTCAAAGCCCTGGCGCGCCACTGCCAGCGTGGCAGCGTGCTGCAGCTCAGTCAGCCTTCAGCGCCACTGCAGCAGGCACTGCAAGCTGCTGGCTTTGCCCTCGCAGATGGCCACGAGCCGCCACTGGCGCACTACGCACCGCGCTGGGAGCCTCGCAAGCGCAGTGCTGGGGAACACGAAGCTGTCACTCAGCCGGGCACAGCACTGGTCATCGGCGCGGGGCTGGCTGGCAGCGCCGTCGCGCGCAGCCTGGCCGTGCGCGGCTGGCAGGTCACCGTGCTCGGCGCAGGGGATGAACCGGCCGATGGTGCATCTGGCCTGCCTGCGGGCTTGTTCTGCCCCCATGTCTCGCCCGACGACAGCGTACTCTCACGCCTGTCACGCAATGGGGTGCGGCTGACGCTGCAGCGCCTGCGCGACCTGTGCGAAAAAGATCAGGACTGGGGCCTGAGCGGCGTGCTCGAGCACTGCACCGATGGCGGCACAGGCCTGCCTGCCAGCTGGGCCAACGGCCCCGGCGCGCAATGGAGCCATGCCACCACCGCAGCGCAGCTACAGACCGCAGGGCTGGATGCCGACACCATCGCCTGCTGGCATGCACAGGCGGGCTGGGTGCGGCCTGCGCAGCTGGTCAAGACCCAGCTGGCGCATCCTCAGATTCGTTTTCAGGGCAACACGCAGGTGAACCGCCTGGCTCGCAGCGAAGGCGGTCAGTGGCAGGCGCTCGACAATGCTGCTCAGGTGATCGCCCAGGCAGATCTGCTCATACTCGCCTGTGGCCCTGCCACACCTGCCCTGCTGCCAGACGGCATGCAGTGGGAGCTGCAGTCACTGCGCGGACAGATCAGCTGGGGCTGGCACACAGCTGCCAATGCCACAGCGCTGCCGCCCTTTCCCGTCAACGGCAATGGCAATCTGGTCACGCATGTCCCCATGCAGGGTGGCCATGCCTGGGTCATGGGCTCTACCTTTGAGCGCGATGTGGACACCATGCCCATCAGCCAGGCCGATCAGGACGCCGCCCATGCCGTCAATTACGACAAGCTCTCCACCCTGCTGCCACGCAGCGCGCCGGTGTTGCAACCTTGGTTTACGCCCGGAGACGAGCACTGCCAGCCCACCTGGGGCCGTGTGCGCTGCGCCAGTCATGACCGCCTGCCCATTGCAGGGCCCGTCAGCCAGGCTGCGCCCGGGCTCTGGGCCAGCACAGCCATGGGCGCGCGAGGCCTGACCCTGTCTGTGCTCTGTGGCGAACTCATCGCGGCCCAGCTGCATGGCGAGCCTTTGCCACTGGACCACAGGCTGGCCCAGCACCTGGGCACAGAGCGCCTGGCGCGCAGTATCAAAAAAGAGAGCTGCTAGCTCATATAAACCCTTGTTTTCAAAATAGAAAGTACCTCAACCCCTGAATTTTCCTGCGGTATAAGCTACATTTTTGTTTTTCTTATTTCTCAGACCATGTATACCGCTCTCAAACACTCCCACATGCTGCTGGCCGTGCTCACGCTGCTGGCGTCGATAGCCTTTGTACTCATGGCCTGGAAGGCAGCGCCTGCAGCACGCAGCCCACTGGCCTATGTGTTCACCCGTATCTTTGGCGGCCTGGCCGCGCTCACAGGACTGGCTGTGACCTTTGTCGGCCCCTGGCAGCAGATGATGTACCCCTACATCGGCCTGGTTCTGTTCGTGGTGCACGGTCTGTCTGCGGGTTTCGCGAAGCGTACCAGCGCCGTTGAACAGCTGACGCTGCGCCGCGGCCTGCTGGCATTGCAGCTGCTGATACTGCTAGCACTGTGTGCACTGATGGCCATCAAGCCTTTTTAAGTCATTGACTTAGCACAAGCGCCAAGCTCCTTCGGGAGCTTTTTTGCGCCGGTTTGCTGCAAACTGCGCAGATCTATATAACAAAAAGAGATAGTTCAAAAACAAAATAATATTTTGAAATCATAAAGAGCTTGCTTACAGTCCGCAGCCAGCGTGAGGCCTTCAGCCGTTGAATGCCTCTACCCACGACAGCGACTGCGCCATGTACCAATACACAGAATTCGACAAAGCATTCCTCAAGCAACGGGCCGCCCAGTTCCGTGACCAGCTCGAACGCTGGCAGACCGGCAAGCTCTCTGAAGACGATTTCCGTCCGCTGCGCCTGCAAAACGGCTGGTATGTGCAGCGCTACGCACCCATGCTGCGCGTGGCCATTCCCTACGGTGAAGTGAACAGCCAGCAAATCCGCGTGCTGGCCCGTGTGGCCCGTGAGTACGACGAGCCTGAAGCCGAAGTCTTCAAGGCCGCCATGGAAGGCCAGGGCAAACTGGGCACCAAGTTCCTGCCCACCCACTGCGCCCACTTCACCACCCGCACCAATGTGCAGTTCAACTGGATTCCCCTGTCCAAGGCTGCCGATGTGATGGAACTGCTGGCCACAGCCAATCTGCACGGCATCCAGACCAGCGGCAACTGCATCCGCAACACCACCACCGATGCGCTGGCGGGTATTGCCGTCGATGAAATCGTGGACCCCCGCCCCTACGCCGAAATCCTGCGCCAGTGGACCACCCTGCACCCAGAGTTCGCCTTCCTGCCCCGCAAGTTCAAGATTGCCATTTCGGGTGCCAAGGAAGACCGCGCAGCCACCGGCTGGCATGACGTGGGCCTGCACCTGGTCAAGAACGAAGCCGGTGAGATTGGCTTCAAGGTCTTCGTCGGTGGCGGCATGGGCCGCACGCCCGTCGTCGGCACGGTGATTCGTGAGTTCCTGCCCTGGAACCAGATCATGAATTACATCGAAGCCATTGTGCGCGTGTACAACGAGCTGGGCCGCCGCGACAACAAATACAAGGCGCGCATCAAGATTCTGGTCAAGGCCGAAGGCCAGGCCTATATCGATGCCGTGGAAGAAGAGTACCGCCAGATTCTGGAGGTGGACGGTGGCCCCCACACCATTCCACAGGCCGAGTTTGACCGCGTAGCGGCCTGCTTTGTGGACCCAGTCCTGCCAGAGATTGCCGATGTCAACCCATCGCTTGCAGAGCAGGCACTGATTGATTACGCCGCCAAGACGCCCGCTTTTGCCCGCTGGCTGACACGCAATGTGCACCAGCACCGCAATCCGCAGCTGCGCGCCGTGACGCTGTCCTTCAAACGCCCCGGCCAGGCCCCCGGTGATGCATCCGCCTTGCAGCTGGAAGCACTGGCGGAACTCATGGACCAGTTCTCCGCAGGTGAGGCACGCATCACCCACGACCAGAACGTGGTCCTGCCCTGGGTGCATGTGAGCCAGCTGACCGCGCTGTACGAAGCCGCACGCGCGCTGGGACTGGCCAGCGCCAATGTGGCCCTGCTGACCGACATGATTGCCTGCCCCGGTGGCGACTTCTGCGCACTGGCCAATGCCCGCAGCCTGCCAATTGCCGAAGCCATCACCCAGCGCTACCAGGATCTGGACGAGCTGGACGACATTGGCGACATCGACCTGCACATCAGCGGCTGCATCAACTCCTGCGGTCACCACCACAGCGGCCACATCGGCATTCTGGGCGTGGATAAGGACGGCAAGGAGTGGTACCAGGTCACGCTGGGCGGCTCGGACGGCTCCAAGCTCTCGGGCGACACCGTCGCTGGCAAGGTGATTGGCCCCTCCTTCTCTGCAGCCGAAGTGCCTGATGTGCTCGAAGCCGTCTTGACCACTTACCGCGACCTGCGCACACAGGGCGAGCGCTTTATCGACACCGTTCGCCGTGTGGGGCTGGACCCCTTCAAGGAAGCGGGCAAGGCTGCGCGCCACCCCGCGCCTGAAGCCGTAGAAGCCGTCTGAATACCAAGAGAAGAACAAGGATTGAATGATGAAAATCTTGGCCCATACCGACTACCAGAGTCCCGCCGAGAGCGGCAACGGCATCCTGGTGCTTGCCAATGACGTGAATGTGCTGGATGTGAATCTGGACGGCGTCACACAGATTGACCTGCACTTTCCCGCCTTTACCGATGGCCGCGCCTTCACACAGGCCTACCTGCTGCGCCGCCGCCGCAAGTTTGCAGGTGACATCCGCGCCACGGGCGATGTGCTGATTGACCAGCTGGTGCAGATGTACCGCACAGGCTTTAGCACCGCCGTGCTGCGCGAAGGCGTAGACCAGGCTGATGCACAGCGCCAGTTTGAGCGCTTCAGCGGCTTCTATCAGGCCGACGCCGTCAACCCCAAGCCCCATTTTGTGGAGGCGGCATGAGCCAGCTCGACCTTGCCAAAGTCAATGCCGCACTCGGCCACGATGCAGAAGGTCTGGTGCGCTGGGCACTGGGTCTGAACAAGCGCGCCATTGTCACGACCAACTTTCGCCCGTTTGAGGCCGTGATCCTGCACATGGTCAGCCAGGTACAGCCCGATGTGCCCGTGATCTGGATGGACAACGGCTACAACACGCCGGCCACCTACCAGTTTGCCGACGCCGTCACCCAGCAGCTGGGCCTGAACCTCAAGATCTACCTGCCGCTGCGCTCACGTGCCCACCGCGAGGCCGTGGAAGGCCCGACACCAGCGCTGGATGACCCACGCCACGCGGCTTTCACCGAAGAAGTGAAGCTCGAGCCTTTTGCCCGCGCACTGCGCGAGACCCAGCCTGAAGTCTGGTTCACCGCCCTGCGTGCCACGGACAGCGCCGTGCGTGCGCAGATGGAGCCCGTGAGCATCAACCCGGATGGCCTCATCAAGGTCGCACCGCTGCTGCACTGGTCGTCCAAGGACTTGTACGAATACTGCGAAAAGCACGGCCTGCCCAATAACTTCGACTACGTCGATCCGACCAAGGGCGAAGAGCAGCGCGAATGCGGTTTGCACCTTGCGCATTAAAAAAGTGAGCTACGAGCGCTTGCCAGACAAGCGCTAACGGCCAATTTTGTTGGAAAGTGTATTTATGAACGCCCGTGTGGAAAACCAAGTGCTGAGCCAGCTCAGCAACCGCCACCTGGATGCGCTGGAAGAAGAAACCATCTTCATCCTGCGCGAAGTGGCAGCCGCCTTTGAACGCCCCGCCCTGCTGTTTTCGGGCGGCAAGGATTCGCTGGTCATGCTGCGCTGTGCGGAAAAAGCTTTTGGCCGTGGCCGCCTGCCCTATCCGCTGCTGATGATCGACACGGGCCATAACTTTCCAGAAGTCACCGCATTCCGCGACTTTCGCGCCAAGGAGCTGGGCGCGGAGCTGATCGTGCGCAGCGTGGAAGACTCCATGGCCCGTGGCACGGTGCGCCTGGCCCACCCCGATGAGCCCCGCAATGCGCACCAGTCGGTCACGCTGCTGGAAGCCATTGAGGAATTCCGCTTTGACGCACTGATTGGCGGCGCACGCCGCGATGAGGAAAAGGCCCGCGCCAAGGAACGCATCTTCAGCCACCGCGACAGCTTTGGCCAGTGGCAGCCCAAGGCCCAGCGCCCCGAGCTGTGGACGCTGTTCAACACCCGCATTGCACCCGGTGAGCACTTCCGCGTGTTCCCCATCAGCAACTGGACGGAGCTGGACGTGTGGCAGTACATCGAGCGCGAGAACATCGCCCTGCCCAGCCTCTACTACAGCCACAAGCGCAACGTGGTGGAGCGCAAAGGCCTGCTGGTGCCTGTGACCGAACTCACCCCACCCAAAGACGGCGAAGCAGTGGTCGTGCGCGATGTGCGCTTCCGCACCCTGGGTGACATCACCTGCACCTGCCCGGTCGAGAGCAAGGCCGCCACTGCGGCAGACATCGTGATCGAAACGCTGGCTGCTGAAGTGAGCGAGCGAGGCGCCACCCGCATGGACGACAAGACCAGCGAGGCCTCCATGGAAAAGCGCAAGAAAGACGGGTATTTCTGATGACTACACAAACCATAGCTGCCAGCGCAGGAACAGCAAGCGCTACAGGCCAATTTGAGCCATATTCTGACCATGCCTCTGCCCTGCGCTTTATCACCTGCGGTTCTGTGGACGATGGCAAATCCACACTGATTGGCCGCCTGCTGGTAGACACCCGCGCCGTGCTGCAAGACCAGCTGGCGGGCGTGACCAAGTCGGGCGAAACCGATCTGGCCATGCTGACCGATGGCCTGTCTGCCGAGCGCGAGCAAGGCATCACCATTGACGTGGCCTACCGCTACTTCAACACCGATGCGCGCAAGTTCATCATTGGCGATGCGCCCGGCCATGAGCAGTACACCCGCAATATGGTGACAGCTGCTTCCAGCGCCGACGCTGCCGTGGTGCTGGTGGATGCCACCAAGCTGGAGTGGCAAAACCCGCAGCTCGCCCTGCTGCCGCAAACCCGCCGCCACAGCCTGCTGGTGCACCTGCTTCGCGTGCATTCGCTGGTGTTTGCGGTGAACAAGCTCGATGCCGTGGCTGACCCTGCGCAGGCCTTTGCCAACATCCAAGGCGCACTGCAGCGCTTTGCGCAAGAGGCTGGCATCGCTGTGACCGCCACCATCCCTGTCTCGGCGCTCAAGGGCTACAACGTGGTCAACCGCGAGGCCGGATGGGCAGGCTATGAAGGCCCGAGCCTTTTGCAACTGCTGGAGCAGCTGCCAAACACCCCTGCAGACACCGATCTGCCGCTGGCTTTGCCTGTGCAGTGGGTGGAAAAGTTCCACGACAGCGCCATCACCACCGAAGGCCGCCGTGTGTTCTGGGGCCGCGTGGCCGCAGGCCAGGCCCAGGTGGGCGCGCAGGTGCAGATTCTGCCCAGCGGCCAGCTGGCCACCATTGCCAAGGTCATTGACCATGCGCGTGCACCCAAGGAGGTCGTTGCGGGCCTGTCCGCAGGCATCACGCTGGACCGCGAAGTGGATGTCTCGCGCGGTGACTGGATCGTGGCTGCGCCCGTGCAGGCCGAAGTGGCAGACGATGACTTTGACACCCCCGCTGCCCAGCCCGCCTGGCCTGCCAGCCGCAATCTGACTGCCACCATTGCCTGGATGGACAATGAGCCACTCGTGCCCGGTCGCGTGTACTGGGCGCTGCATGGCCACCGCTGGGTCAAGGCCAAGGCGCAGCGTGTGGTGCACCGTCTGAATATCAACACCCTGCAAGAAGAAGCTGCCACGCAGCTGGAGCCCAACGCCATTGGCGTGGTGGAGCTGCTGCTGCAGGAGGCGATTCCCTCAGCCAGCTTTGCACATGCACGTGCATTGGGGTCTTTGATCCTGGTGGACACTGCCAGCAACGCCACCGCCGCAGCCGTACTGGTTCGCTGATCTGCGACAAACCAGAGCGCTGCACGTATAAATCTGCCGCCCGTCATGGCACGGCGGCAGAAAAAACCTAGAATTGCGGGTTACACCTGAACTCCACTGCATAAGAAGAATCCCTCATGACACACGTCGTCACCGAAAACTGCATCAAGTGCAAATACACCGACTGCGTGGACGTTTGCCCCGTGGACTGCTTCCGCGAAGGCCCAAACTTCCTCGTGATTGACCCCGATGAGTGCATTGACTGCGCAGTCTGCATTCCCGAGTGCCCAGCCAACGCCATCTTTGCAGAAGAAGACGTTCCTGCCGATCAGCTAGCCTTCATCAAGCTGAACGCCGAACTGGCTGTGGCCAAGGGCTGGAAGAGCATTACCAAGCGTAAGGCTTCCCTGCCTGATGCCGACGAATGGAACGGAAAGGCAGGTAAGCTCGAACTGCTGGAGCGTTAAGCCCCCGTTTCGATCTGACACTTTCGATCTGAACAGCCCCAGCAATGGGGCTTTTTAATTGCCGGATACGCCTATGACCACCGAACACCTGAACCCTTGTGCCGCCATTGCAACCGACGTCGCCGTCATAGGCGCAGGGGCAGCGGGCATGTTTCAGGTGTTCCAGCTCGGGCTGCAGGGCCTGCATGTCCATCTGATTGACGCCTTGCCCCATCTGGGCGGCCAGTGTGCCGAGCTGTATCCGCACAAGCCCATTTATGACCTGCCCGGCATCAAGACCTGCACCGGTGCCGAACTGGTAGAGCGCCTGCGTGAGCAGATCGCCCCATTTGCCCCCACGCTGCATCTGGGCCAACAGGTCCAGACGCTGCAGCAGCAGGACGATGGCCGCTGGCTGCTGGGCACTACCGCAGGCACACAGTTGCTGGCCAAGGCCGTGGTGATTGCGGCAGGCGTAGGCTCCTTTGTGCCCAAGACCATCAAGGTCGAAGGCATTGAAGCCCTGGTCGGCCACAGCGTGCACTACCACCCGGCCGATCTTGGCCGCCTGTCACTGCAAGGCCAGCAGGTACTGGTGCACGGTGGTGATGAGCTGGCCGTGCAGGCTGCCATCGATGCACTGGCCTACCAACCCGCCAGCGTGACCCTGATGCACCGCCGCGCCGTGTTCACCGCCCCGCAGCCACTGCTCGATCAGCTGCAGGCCCTGCAGGACGCTGGCCGCATTCAGGTGCTGGCTGCCCAGCCTGTTGCGCTGCAGGCGACAGGCACGCAGCTGCAAAGCGTGGAAGTCAGCCTGCCCGATGGCAGCACGCAGACCCTGCCCGTGCAGCAGTGGCTGGCCTACCAGGGCATTTCGCCCAAGCTCGGCCCCGTGGCGGACTGGGGTCTGGAGCTGGTGAAAAAACAGCTACCCGTGCATACCGGCACTTTTGTGACCGAAGCACCCGGCATCTATGCCGTGGGCGACATCAACACCTACCCCGGCAAACGCAAACTGCTGCTGTGCGCCTTCCATGAAGCCACGCTGGCGGCGTTTTCCATTGTGGAATATCTGACGGGTGAGCCTGTGCTGCTGCAATACACCACCACCAGCACCAAGCTGCATGAGCGGCTGGGTGTCGCTCACCCCTGACAAGCAGGCGGCCTCGAACGCAAGGTCACGCACATACAGGTCAACGCACAGGCAGAAACGGCAGGATAGGCCCTACCACCAAGCTTTGCGTAAAGCTGATGGCCGAGCGCCGCACCTGCTCCGTGCCCATGCTGGCCACCAGATCCAGCCGCGCGATGATCTTGCCCATCTCGCGCTCAAAGCTCAGGTTGCGGTCTGCCGCGCCCATGTGGTTGGACAGCAGCAGAAACTCCCCACCCGGCCCCCTGCGCGTATTGAGCACCCAGTTGGCAATTTCTACATTGCGCGCCGCGTTGTAGACACGCTGGGGGTGAATGCGGTCCACCAGCGTAAAGCGGGTCTTGCCCCCATGGGCCGTCACCAGCGTATTGCCCAGCGCGTAAATCAATGCGCCCACGCGGTCTCCGGCAAAGTCCGGGCTTAGCGCAACGTTGAGCGCCTGCACATCGTGCAAGCCCTCCAGGTCGTGCCAGCCCTGCTGCTCCAGCACCGCCAGCCGCACATAGGCCACCGCAGCTTCCTGTGAGGCCGCCGTCTTGCGCCATTCTCGCGGGTTGCGGCGGTAGAGCTTTTCTGCCAGCAGCCACAGGCTGTTCAGGTTCTCCTGCATGGCCAGCGTGGCAAGGCGGCTGTTATCGGACTGCAGCATTTCCTGCATGGAAAAGCGCTCGCCCTTGACCTGCCCGTGCGGGGCCTGCACCGACGAAGCACAGCCTGCCAGAAATAGCGCGGCCACTGCCGCACAAAACGGAAGTGGCCAGCGTGGCTTGCAGGATGTAGACAAAACCATGTGCTGCAGCATAGCAAAGGCATCTGCGGTGGCATGCGGCGAACTGTCATAGATTGTCGGCAACGCGCGCGCTTTTTGACTTTTCTCAGAGGACTGCATGCAGCCCCGATTTTTTGGGCTATTACGCAAATAATGCTAAAAATCTGTATGTCAGTTTCATGCGCAGCCCATCATCAGGGGTAGATCACCGTATATTGCGTATTACTTTCCACACTGCCCGCATCTGGCGTACCCTCCGCATAATATTGTGTGAAATATGTCAAAACCGCACCGCGGTTTTTCACAGGGACAAACTTTACGTCCTGCGCATCTACGCCTTCATTGAGTTTTACCGGCGCCAAATCATCATTGAGAATCTGCAGTTCCACATTCTGTGCAGTTCCCAGATTGATCAGGCGATTGTTCTTATGTGAGGTATTGGCGCCAGGCTCAAAGAAGACGCCCACCCCTTCCAGATCTTCGTCACAGTTGCTCAGACGGATGCGAAATGGCGTGCGCCCTGAGGTTTCGCCGCTTTTCATCAGGGTTTCCACAGCGATGGTGGGCAATTTCACGGAAAAATCAGGACTGCCATCATTAATGGTACAGGTCTGACTGGTAATCATCCCTGTATAAGTAATCGTGCCACCTTCTGCCATGGCGCAAGTATGAAAAGATACGGCCATCAGTGCCGATACCACCATATATTTTTTTTATTCTTCATAAGCTTGTTTATTACCATCGGGGTGTGATTCAAGCACCATAAATGGATGGACTGCCATTGGCTGCTTGCAGCCACCGCTTCCATGCGTCAGACAAACGCTCGTATGTACTGGTCAGCGCTGCCGGGCCTGTGTGCCGCAGAGCGCAGGGTCTGTACGCTCAGCAGCGCAGCTGCCCCCACCCCACCCGTTAGGATCTCTAAACTCACTGTAGGGGCATTAACGACATCGCCAGACAAGACGTCCGCCATCGCCCAGAATCCGCTGCAAGCACTTCCACACTAGAGGGCCGCTGAGACAGCGGCTTTTTTGTTGGCGGTGCATTTGGCATGGTCCGTACAGTCCTGCAGGCTGTGCGGACCTTTGAACTGGATTCCCAACCGCTCGTTTATGTCCGCAGACTCCACCGCGTCTTCTTTGCGCCGCAGCCTCAAAGCTCGGCACATGTCCATGATCGCCATTGGCGGCTCCATCGGTACAGGTCTTTTTGTGGCCTCCGGTGCCACCATTTCGCAGGCTGGCCCCGGCGGCGCCCTGCTGGCTTACTGCGTCATCGGTCTGATGGTGTACTTCCTGATGACCAGCCTGGGCGAGATGGCCTCGCACCTGCCCGTCTCAGGTTCGTTTGCCACCTATGGTGCCAAGTATGTGGACGAAGGCTTTGGCTTCGCGCTGGGCTGGAACTACTGGTACAACTGGGCCGTCACCATTGCCGTGGACCTGGTGGCCGCCCAGCTGGTCATGGCCTACTGGTTCCCTGAGGTCAACGGCCTGCTATGGAGTGCCATCTTCCTGGCGCTGATGTTTGGCCTGAACGCGCTGAGCGCGCGGGGCTTTGGCGAGTCGGAATTCTGGTTTGCGGCCATCAAGGTCGTGACCGTGCTGGTCTTCATCGGCATTGGCCTGCTCATGGTGTTCGGCATCATGACCGGCGGCGCACCTGATGGCATCTGGGGCAATATTGCCAACTTCACGACGGGCGACGCCCCCTTTGCTGGTGGCTTTGCAGCCCTCATTGGCGTGGCCATGATTGTGGGCTTTTCCTTCCAGGGCACAGAGCTGATCGGCATTGCCGCTGGTGAGTCAGAAAACCCCGCCAAGAACGTGCCCCGCGCCGTGCGCAAGGTGTTCTGGCGCATTCTGCTGTTCTATGTGTTCGCCATCCTCATCATTGGCCTGCTCATTCCCTATACCGACCCCAAGCTGTTGCGCAACGACCTGGGCGACATCAGCGTCAGCCCCTTTACCCTGGTGTTTGAGCGCGCCGGTCTGCTGGGTGCGGCCGCTGTCATGAATGCCGTGGTGCTGACCTCGGTGCTGTCTGCCGGCAACTCCGGCATGTACGCCTCTACCCGCATGCTGTATGCGCTGGCCAAGCAAGGCATGGCCCCCAAGATCTTTGCCTATGTGAACAGCAATGGCGTGCCCATTCTGGCCCTGCTGGCCACCACGGTGATTGCGGCCCTGTGCTTTCTGACCAATGTATTCAGCCCTGAGGCCGTGTACATCTGGCTGCTGAACCTGTCTGGCATGTGCGGCTTTATCGCCTGGCTGGGCATTGCCATCAGCCACTACCGCTTCCGCCGCGCCTGCATCGTGCAGGGCTTTGACACCAACAAGCTCCCCTACCGCGCTGCGCTGTTCCCCATCGGCCCCGTGTTTGCCTTTGCGCTGTGCCTGATCATTACCCTGGGCCAGAACTACGAAGCCTTCCTGGCCGACACCATTGACTGGACTGGCGCCATTGCCACCTATATCGGCATTCCGCTGTTCCTGATCATCTGGTGGGGCTACAAGCTGGCCAAGGGCTCGCGCTTTGTGAAGCTCAAGGACATGGACATCAGCGGCACTCACTAAGCTGCATGCGCCACAGGCCACCCCCGCGCGGCCTTGCCCTTCCAAGCCCCACTTGCTGGGGCTTTGTTATTGTTGCACTCCGAAAAAAAGAGCTGTCAGCGCTTGGAATGACTGGGTTTCAGCCAAAAAACTTCCTGAAACCCAATAAACACCAGCACTGGCAGCTCTTTCTATGAGAGCACCTGCTCTTGGACGGCCCGAAATGGCCTGAAATGGCTTACACCGAACGCATCAGCCCGCCATCCACGCGAATGTTCTGGCCGTTGATATACGCCCCGCCTTCGCTGGCAAGGAAAGCAATCGTTGCCGCAATCTCTTCCACCGTGCCATAGCGCTGCATGGGCACGGCCGCGCGGCGCTCATCTTTTTCGGGCAGGCTGTTGTGCATTCTTTGTGCGGATGAACATCTTCACCGCGCTGCACGCCTAGATTGTCAAGACAGCACAGGGCTTCGTGCTCGCACACAAATCTCAATACATCCTAGGTTTTTTTACTATCTCAATATCTGCCGTTTCCAGAGCAGCATCCAACCAGCTGGGCTTCAAATCGCCACGGTCAATAGCATCCATACGGTCTTGCTCGCGCTGCTTTTTCGCGGCTGCAGCTGCGACCAAAGATGCCAACGCTGCCTCGGTCATAACAACCACACCATCGTCATCGCCCAGCACCCAATCGCCGTGGTGGACCTCGACACCGCCGCATTGGATCGCACCATACAAACTGCCAGGCCCCTCTTTAAAAGGCCCAGCCGGATGCACAGCCACGGCAAAGGCAGGCAACCCCAAGGCTTGGAGCTCCTGTACATCGCGCATGGCACCATCAATTACTACCCCTGCAAGCCCCGTGGCTTTGGCTTGGGTCATCATGATGCCGCCCATCAAGGCTCGCTCGGTATAACCGCCGCCGTCTACCACCAGCACATCTCCCCGCTGGGCACGGGCCAAGGCGGCATGAATGGCCAAGTTGTCGCCTGGGGCCACACGCACCGTCAGCACTTTGCCTACCAGTTGCTTGCCGGGGGTGAGGCTGCGTATGCGACTGTGCATGGTGCAGGCGCCCACATCGGCCAGCAAGGTGCTTGAGAGTTCTAGCAATTGGGAATATGTCATAGCCATTTCCTGAAATTAACGGTTTTGTGCACACAGCAAGGCATCCAGCCGTGGATAGACCTTGCGCGCGTTGTGCTCGAAGAGCTTGGCCCGTACCGCGTCGTGCACCACCGTGGACGACTGCACGTAGCGTTTGGTGTGGTCGTAGTGAAAACCCGTCATGGGATCAACACCTTTGACGGCACCGTGTGTTTCAGAGGCAAACAAGATGTTGTCTTCCGGTATGACGCTGAGCAGCAGGTCAATACCCGGCTGGTGGTAGACACAGGTGTCAAAAAACACGTTGTTCAGCAACTGCTCTACCGGTGGCCGTCCCAATTGCTGGGCCAAGCCCCGGTAACGTCCCCAGTGGTAAGGCACCGCACCGCCGCCGTGCGGAATCACAAAGCGCAGCGTCGGAAAATCCACGAACAGATTCCCCTGAATGAACTGCATGAACGCCGTGGTGTCCGCATTCAGATAGTGCGCCCCTGTGTGGTGAAAGTTGGGATTGCATGAGCAGCTTACGTGCACCATGGCGGGGACATCCAGCTCCACCAGTTTTTCATACAGCGGGTACCAGTAGCGATCGGTCAGCGGCGGGCCTGTCCAATACCCGTCTGAAGGGTCTGGGTTGAGGTTGCAGCCCACAAAACCCAGCTCCTGCACACAGCGCACCAGTTCATCGACTGCATAGGACAAATCTGCCCCCGGCGACTGTGGCAGCTGGCACACCCCCACAAACTCCTTGGGGTACAAGCTGCAAACGCGGCGAATCAAATCGTTGCACGCCCGCGTCCAATTGATGCTGGTTTGCACATCGCCTACGTGGTGCTCCATCGCGCCTGCGGTTGGCGAGAACAGCGTCACATCAATGCCCCGTGCGCGTTGTGTGGCCAGCTGATTTTTCTCCAGACTTTCCCGGATCTGTTCGTCACTGATGGCCTGGGCACCGTCAAAGACAGGTCGCAGGTCCGTGTGCAACTGCGCTTTTTGGAGTTTGCGAAATTCCGCCAATGCAGCGGGTGAGGTTGTGTAATGCCCGTGGCAATCGATGATCATGGAACGTGCCTGCTCAGTTCAAATGAATGCCCGCTTCTTTGATCACTTTGTCCCACTGGGCTGTTTCTTTGCGGGTGCGATCGGCCAGAACCTCTGCAGTGGTTACATGTAAATCCACACCTTGGTCACGCAGGCGTTCTTCAAACTGGGCATCGCTGCCCAGTTTTTGCAACGCTTGGCTGAGTTTGCTCACCACGTTCTGCGGCAAACCTGCTGGGCCATAGATACCGTACCAGGTGACGTACTCAAACCCCTGCAAGGCTTCTTTGATCAACGGGTAGTTCTGGTAAGTGGGCGACTTGGACTCAGCCGTCACACCCACCACGTTGATCAAGCCCTTGTCGACCATGCCCTTCATGGAAGGCAGGCTACTGAACATGGCTTGCACCTGGCCCGAGGCCAAGTCCGTCATGGCCTGCGACGATCCCTTGTACGCCAAGTGCTGCCCCTGAATTCCAGCTTCTTTCATAAATAGCTCAGCAGCCAAATGGGCCAAACCGCCCACACCGGCCGATGCCATGTTCAAACTGCCCGGATTGGCGCGGGCGTATTCAATCAGCTCCTTGGCGTTTTTGGCAGGCAACTTGCCCGTTGTAACCAGTACGTGGGGGCTGGTAGTGACCATGCCCACAGGGCTGAGTTGGGTCAGAATGTCCACACGGTTCTTGGTCAGCAAGGGCTGAATCACGACATTGCCCGAGGCAGCAAACAGCAAGGTATAGCCATCTGCCGGTGCACGCGATACGGCATTGATCGCAGGCACCCCAGCCCCGCCGCCCATGTTTTCCACCACCACGGTTTGGCCCAGATCTTTACCCAAGTCTTGGGCAAACTCTCGTGCCACCACATCGGCCGGACCGCCCGCGGCAAAAGGAACCACCAGACGCAAGCTTTTGCTGGGGAACCCATCACTTTGCGCCCAGGCACCGCCTGCCACGCCCCATGCAGCGCATGCGACCACCGTTGCTTTGAGAAGAGTGCGTTTGCTCAACATATTTGTCTCCTTATGGTGCGCTCCTGTGTTGGGAGCAAACGCATGGTAGTAAGCGCACCAACTTAGGTACACAGCGTTACGTTAGGCGTAACGCTGTTGGATACCAGCAAGGCTTACAACGAACGCGGCGCAAGCAACCAGCGCTAAGAGGCCGCAGCACTCAGTTGGGGTGCCAGGTCGAACGCAGCGCAGAGGCACTCACGCCACCCAGCTTCCACGAAATCTGTGCTGCTGCCTGCATCACGGCCGGGGCGTAGCTGTGCAGCTGGGCATCGCTCAAGCGGTCGGCCGGCCCCGCCACCGACACCGACCCCAGCACCGATCGCCGTGTCCCATACACCACCACCGCGACACTGGCCGAGGTAGCGCTGCGCTCACCACGCGTCACGCTGTAGCCTTGGCGGCGAATCTCGTCGTAGATGGCACCGGGCTCCCCCAGCGCTGCCAAAATCACCCGCCCCGCTGAGCCACGGTCCAGCGGCAGCACTTCGCCCGAGCGCACGTGCTGGGGAAGTGCTCTGGGACCTTCGTAGCGCAGCAAGCAGCTGCGGGCGTTGTTTTCGTAGACGTAGAGCGAGGCACTCTCACCACTCATTTGCGACAACTCCACCAAGTACGGTTCAACGATGGTGTTCACATCAAACTGCGCTTGGTAGCGTGCGCCCAGCAAACCCGCACTGGGGCCTAAGCGCCAGGCACCATCCTCGCGCCGAACCAAGTAACGGGCATGCTCCAGGGTACGCGCCAGACGCAGCACCGTAGGCTTGTGCATGCCCGTTCGGCGTGCCAGCTCTGCCAAGGACACAAAGCTTTCGTCGCCATAGAAAGCATTGAGCACACGCAAAGCGCGGGACACCGCCACGACATGCGAGTCCGACGCTGCAGGCAGTTCAGAACGCTCGGACTCAGGCATGGCGATGTCTGCCGCTATAGAAAGATGAAGCTAAAAACTGCAAGCGATTACACCGAGCGCATCAGCCCGCCATCCACGCGAATGTTCTGGCCGTTGATGTATGCCCCGCCTTCGCTGGCAAGGAAAGCAATCGTTGCCGCAATCTCTTCCACCGTGCCATAGCGCTGCATGGGCACGGCCGCGCGGCGCTCGTCTTTTTCGGGCAGGCTGTTGATCCAGCCGGGCAGCACATTGTTCATGCGCACGCCGTGCCTGGCGTATTCATCGACAAACAGCTTGGTAAAGCTGGCGAGGCCCGCACGCGCCACGGCAGACGTCGGGAACAAATCCACCGGTTCAAACGCCCAGGCCGTGGAGATATTGACAATCGCGCCTCCCCCTTGCTTCACCATGATCGGCGTCACACAGCGCGCCGCGCGCACGATGTTCAGGAAATAGGCGTCGATGCCTGCGTGCCAGTCGGCATCCGTCAACTCCAGCACCGGCGCACGCGGCCCCTTGCCAGCGGAATTGACCAGCACATCGACACGGCCCCAACGTTCCATCACCAAGTCGACCAGCTTTTGGATATCGGCTTGGTTTTGGTTGGTTCCTGTTACTCCTATGCCGCCCAACTCCTGGGCCAGTGCTTCGGCTTTGCCGGAAGAAGACAGCAAGCCCACGTGGTAGCCGTCAGCGGCGAGTTTGCGGGCAGTGGCTGCGCCCATGCCGGAGCCGGCGGCGATGATGATGGCGGTTTTGTAATTTTTCATAAAAAAATTAAGGATTTTCAACTAATTTTAAAGATAATTTCTCGGTCAAATCTTTTATCTTTTGAATTGTCCAATTTTCTTCAAGCGTAACCTGTAAACTTCTAGGATAGTCACTCATTCTATCTTTTAGATATTTTTCTTTTTTGATAGAAAAATCATGATTGCTTGCTGAAGAATTTTTAGATTTACTAAGCAAAACCAAATTGCCTAAAGTATTAACAACTTCTTTGTGTTCACTGATATTTGGATCATGACTCCACTGCGAAGAGGGATCAGGTTTCTGAGGAAAAATATGTTCAATTGACTTCGCATTTATTTCTTTGTAAATATCATTTTCACAAGAAATTACTTCAAGTCTTAATAAAAAATACCTACAAAATCTATTCCCATATAAATTTTTGCTCTTCCCTGCATTGATAATTGAGTTTTTGTCAAATTTTATATTTTTAATGACATTTGATGCTGAGGTTTCAGATTCTATGGACTTTAGTATTTTTGCATATACTCCAAATCGCTCATCCTTTCGCACACCATCGACCCATTGTTGTAAGTATACTTTTTCAATTAACAACATGAAATCATAAAAATTTTCACCAGAGAACTTTTTGGCAAAAAACATAAGGCAAGAGCGCCATTCAGATGCCTCAAACTCCGAGTCCATAATATGGATCATTGCCTTATATTTCAAATGATTGGGGTCAGTTTTTGGCAAATAATCCTTATCGATAAATATCTGCCTATATATATCTGAATATATTTTTACTTCATCAATAAACTTTTCTCCTCTTTGAAGGATGTCCTTTTTGAAAATCCTATTTTCAAATTCTTGTAACAGATCTTCTTGAGGCTTTTCCTTGAGTAAAATCATCCTCATAGAGTAAAGAATTGATTCAAATTCTTTTTCGCCAATGTCATTCTCCATTGACTCCCATTGCTTTGAAAGTCTATCTCGAGTCATTTCAATTGGGACGGCTTCAGGTGATATATTCTGAGCCTTAAGAATATCAATTCTTCTTAGTTGTCGACCTCTATCATTAACTATGGTAAACAACTTAAATGCATCATTAAATGTTGATGCAGAAAGATAAATAATGGTGCAATGCTGGTTTATAAATTGCACGAATTTCTGAAGTTGCTCTTGTGTATATTTATCTATTGATGACTTAAATATTTTTATCGCTTGTATGTATCTTTTTTGTGACTCAGAAAAATCGTTGGACTTAAACTTCTGAAGTGTTCCACCGTTTTCCAAAACAATTTCTCTAAATATCTGCCGATCTTTTACAGATACTCTGGGCATCTCCGGAATACCATCTACACGGTTTTCTTCTTGAAGAATTTTACCATGCAGATTTTTCTTAAAAAGAGGGTCTGCTATAAGATCTCTTAAACATGCAAACAAAATTAATAGCGATGTTAATCGCTGTTGACCATCGACAACATCATAACTATTTCTCTCATTTTTCTTATGAAGAACAATGGTGCCTAAAAAATAGTTTTTTTCTGATTGTGCACTAATTAAATCATCTATTAGATCTTGGAAATTTGAATCTTCCCAAGCAAATGGTCTTTGATAATCTGGTATGTTAAAAAATAAGTCCGTAGAAAAAATTTTCCCTACGACCTCAATACTGCCTTGCAAATTATTCATAAAATTCTCCTAATATTTTATTTGTCTTAATTAAACCTTTTTCCAAAATGAAATAATTTTGAGATATTTCTTGAATTTTATCGATATATTTATCAACAATCAGAATTGATTGATTTTTGAGATGTAACCGATATAAACACTTCCAAATCTCCTCCCTCACCACCGGCGCCAACCCCTCCGTTGCTTCATCCAAAATCAATAACTTTGGATTGGTCGATAAAGCCCGCCCAATCGCCAGCATCTGCTGTTCACCGCCCGAAAGCTGGTTGCCCATATGGTGCTCACGTTCCTTCAGGCGTGGAAACAGTTCATAGATACGCTGCAAATCCCAGGCCGTGTCCTGTGACCGATCCGGCTTGCGTGCAAAGGCGATCAGGTGTTCTTTCACCGTGAGATTGGGAAAACACATGCGCCCTTCGGGCACCAGTGCAATGCCACGGCGGGCAATTTCATCGGCAGGCAGATTGGTGATTTCTTTGCCTTCAAAGAAAATCTGCCCCTTGCGCACAGGCAAGGCGCCGGTAATGCATTTGATGGTGGTGGATTTGCCCATGCCATTGCGGCCCATGAGGCTGACGACCTGGTGCGGTTCAATCGTCAGGCTGACGCCAAACAGCACTTGGCTGGCGCCATAGCCTGCTTCGATGTTGCGCACTTCGAGCAATGGTGTCGTGGAACCGCTCATGCCGCACCCTCTTCTGCTTGTTCTTCCAGTTCATCTTCCTGCCCCAGATACACGGCCTGCACGCGCGGGTCGTGCTGGATTTGTTCGCTCGTGCCCTGCGCAAACACCTTGCCATAGACCAGCACGGTGATGCGGTCGGCCAGTTGGAACACGGCGTCCATATCGTGCTCGATGAGCAAAATCGCCATGTCTTTGCGCAGCTGCTGGATCAGCTCCACCATTTCTTCGGATTCCGCTGGCCCCATGCCTGCCATGGGCTCGTCCAGCAGCAGGAGTTTCGGCGTAGCTGCAATGGCCAAGGCGACATCGAGCTTGCGCTGCGCGCCGTGGGGCAAGGTGCCGGCCACGGTGTTCCACTGGCTTTCCAGTTGCACACGGTGCGCCAGCTCCCATGCTTTGGCCTTTAGCTCCGCATCTTTGTCCCGCACTTTGAACCAGCGAAAGCTGTTGCTGTGGTGGGCCTGCACGGCCAGCAGCAGGTTTTCGGCCACGGTGAGTTGACCAAAGATGCTGGTGATCTGAAAGCAGCGCGACAGCCCCGCCGCCACGCGCTGGTGGGGGGCGAGGTGGATGAGTTCTTGGCCGTCCAGCTTCAAAGAGCCACCATCGGCAGGCAACAAGCCCGAGATCAGATGCACCAGCGTGGATTTTCCCGCGCCGTTGGGGCCAATCAGGGCGTGGATTTCGCCCTGCTCCACCTGCAGCGAGACATGGTCGGTCGCCGTGAGGGCGCCAAAGCGTTTGACGAGGTTTTCAATGGAAAGCAGGCTCATGCGGCGTCCTTACTGTGCTGGGCGCTCTGCTTTTTAGCTGCGCTGTCTTTTTTGGCAAAGAATGCCGCCAAGCCCCTGGGTGCCAGAAACACCACGGCCACCAGCAGCAGGCCCATGGGGGCGTGCCAGTAGTCCGTGTGCTGCTTGAGCAGTTCTTCCAGCACCAGCCACACGGCCACGCCCAGCGGCGCGCCCCAGCGCAGGCCGATGCCGCCGATGAGCACCATCACAATCAGCAGGGCCGACTGGTTCCACTGCATCAGGCTGGGGCTGACAAACCCGTTTTGCGTCGCCAGCAGCGCGCCAGACAAGGCGGCAATGCTGCCTGCCAGCGAAAAAGCCAGCAATTTCAGGCGCACCGTGGGGTAGCCCATGGCCTGCATGCGCGTTTCGTTGTCACGAATGCCTTCCAGCGCGCGGCCAAAGTAGGAGCGCTCGATGCGCGAAAGCACCAAAAAGAGTGATGCAAAGGCAAGCAGAACAAGGCTGAACAGCCCATTTCCTTGCGCATCCACGCCATCCCACAGTTGCAGGGGGCTGTACATGGTGTAGCCATCATCCCCACCCCAGAAGCGCAGCGACACGGCCAGGTAGTACAGCATCTGCGCAAAGGCCAGCGTAATCATGATGAAGTACACGCCCCTGGTGCGCACGGCCACCAGCCCGATCAGGCCCGACACCACAAAGCCCGCCACGGCCGCGACCAGCCAGATGAGCCAGGCGTTGCTGTAGCCACCCTCCACCATGGCGACCACGGCATAGGCCCCCACGCCCACAAAACCGGCATGGCCCAAGGCGACCAGGCCTGCGCGGCCGATGAGAAAGTTCAGACTCAGCGCCGCAATACTCACGATGAGGATGCGGCGCACAAAGTCCACGTAGTAATCCAGCCCCAGCGCGGGTGCGACCCACGGAAAGGCGCCAAGCACGATCACCAGCGCAGCCAGCACACTGTGGCTGACCCAGCGCGCATGGGCGGTGGATGCCATCGGCGGCGGGTTCTGCGCAGCGCTGTATGTATTGACAGGGTTTGAATGCATCACAAGAAAACCGCCCTTTTAACCACGCGCCGGGAACAGGCCCGAGGGTTTGAACACCAGCACACCGGCCATGAGCACATACATGGCAATGCTGGCCACGGCGGGGCCAATGTCCGCCGCCAGCGTGGGCGAGAGCACCTCGCGCAGCAGCGGCGGCAGCAAGGCACGGCCTGCGGTATCAACAAGGCCCACGAGCAGACTGGCAATGAGTGCGCCGCGCACCGAGCCAATGCCGCCAATCACAATGACCACCAGCGCGGGAATCAAGATGTGTTCCCCCATGCCCACCTGCACGGCGCTGATGGGGGCCATGAGCGCCCCCGCCAAAGCCGCCAGCGCCGCCCCCATGGCAAAGACGATGGCAAACACGCGGTTCACGCGAATGCCCATCCACTGCGCCATCTGGCGGTTGGACGCGCCCGCGCGCACCCACATGCCGAGCTTGGTGTGGCTGACCAGCAGGTACAGCGCCAGCGCGGCGGCCAGGCCTGCGGCCAGAATCAGCAGGCGGTAGCTGGGATATGGCAGAAAGCCGAACAGCTGAACCGGCCCCGAGAGCGCCGCCGGGGTGGACGCCATGATGGGCGAAGGCCCCCAGATGGCTTTGACCACATCGTCCGCAATCAAGATGACGCCAAAGGTGGCGAGCACCTGGCTCAGGTGGTCACGCGCGTAGAGCCTGCGAATCAGCACGGCTTCCAGCACCGCAGCCAGGGCCACCGTGACGGCAATGCCCACCGCAATCGCCAGCAAGAAAGAGCCGCTGTGCGTATGCACGCTGGCCGAGACATAGCCCCCCGCCATAAACAGCGCGCCGTGGGCGAGATTGAGCGTGTCCATGATGCCGAACACCAGCGTGAGGCCCGCGGCCAGCAAGAACAGCATCAGGCCGTAGCCCAAACCGTTGAGGGTTTGCTCCAGCAAGAAAACCAGATCCATCCTGCGACCGCCTTAATACAACTTCGCGCCCAGCGGCACGTTCTGGTCTGGTACACAGAGCACGACGTGGCCGTTTTCGTCCGGAAAACCTGTGACCAGGCATTCCGACATGACGGGGCCAATCTGCTTTTTGGGGAAATTCACCACGGCCACGACCTGCTTGCCGATCAGGCCCTCGGGCGTGTAGTGGTGGGTGATCTGCGCGCTGGATTTTTTGATGCCAAGTTCCGGCCCAAAGTCCACCTGCAGCAGGTACGCCGGTTTGCGCGCCTGCGCAAAGACTTCGGCAGCCACAATGCGGCCCACGCGCAATTCCAAGCGGGCAAAGTCATCCCAGGTAATGGTTTCCATATTTTTGATAGCGGCTAGCGCTTATTTCATGCCACATTGGGCCGAAAAACTATCTTGGTGGGCGGTGTAGATCTTGCCGGGCTGCAGCTGGTTGGTGATCTGGCCGTCTGCGGTCTTGACCACCTGGCGCAGGTAGTAGTCCTGGGTGAGGAACTGGTTGTTGCCGTAGCTGACGTTGCCGCGCACGGAGTCAAACTTGGCGGTCTTGATGGCTTGCGCGACGGCGGCCTTGTCGTCGAGCTTGCCGCCCACAGCCTTCACGGCGGCGTCCAGGTTCATGACCACGTCATAGGCAAAAGCGGCGTACAGCGTGGGCAGGCGGCCATAGGCTTTCTGGAACTCGGCCACAAACTGCTTGTTGGCGGCGTTGTCCAGATCGTGTGCATAGCTGGAGGCGTTGTAGATGCCGACCATGGGCTCGCCCACGGCGGCGATGATGTCCTGATCGGCCGTGAAGGGCGAGGAGATCAGCACCATGTCCTTGTTCAGGCCCGCGCCCATGAACTGCTTGATGAAGTTGATGCCCATGCCACCGGGCTGGAAGATGTAGACCGCATCGGGCTTGGCGGCGCGCAGCTGGGCCAGTTCGGCGGCAAAGTCCAACTGGCCGACCTTGGTGTAGACCTCGTCCTGCACAGGCTGGGCATAGGCGCGCTTGAAGCCGTTGACCGCGTCCTTGCCTGCGGGGTAGTTGGGCGCGAGCACGACGACTTTCTTGTAGCCCTTGTCCGCAGCGTGTTTGCCCGCGGCTTCGTGCATGGCGTCGTTCTGGTAGCTGGTGCCAAAGAAGTACGGGTTGCACTGCTTGCCCGCCAGCTGGCTGGGGCCGGGGTTGGCCGAGAGGAACGGTACCTTGGCGTTAAACAAGGTGGGGCCCACGGCCAGCACCACGTTGGAGCCCACGGGGCCGGTGAAAAAGTCCACCTTGTCGCGCTTGACAAAGCGGTCCACCAGCTGGCGCGCGGTTTCAGGGTTGCCCGCCATGTCAGCCTGAATCAATTCCACAGGCATACCGCCCAGCTTGTTGTCCAGCAGCTTGGCGGCCAGATTCAGGCCATCACGGATTTCCGCACCAGGTCCCGCAAATGGGCCGGAGATATCGAGCGCCACGCCCACCTTGATGGGGTCTTGCGCCCAGGCGGCAGTGGTCAGCGATGCGGCAAAGGCGGCGACAGCGGTGGCGCGCAGGGCCAGGCGGTGGATGGTGCTCATGTCTCTTTGTCTCAAATATCAGAATCGTGGAATGAATGCTGCGGCGCAGCAACGGCGATCAATCGCCGCAAGCCTACACAGCGCAGCCGTTTTTGAGGAGCGCGGGCATGGGGCCATTGGTGCAATCACAACAGTTGCATCAAGGGGCAGGCGTTGACAAACCCATGAGTTGCAGTGTCGTCTGGTGCACGATGGACTTCGGGTCGGCCAGCTGCAGCGGCAAATCAAAATGGTTGGTGGCGGGGGCTTCCACCCACTGCCCCGGCAGCAGGCGGGCATTCCAGGCCGCCAGATATTCGCGCGACTGGCGGTGAAATTCTCGGCTTTCAAACTCCCCCACGGCTACGCGCAGCTGGCACTGGCTATGGGTGCTTGCGTCTGGCAGCAGAAAGCGTGGGCTGTTGCGCAGGGCGGCAGCGTCGTCCATCTGCATCCAGCCGTTGATGTGGGTGTGCAGCAGCGGCTGCAGGTCAAACAGGCCACTCAGGGGGAAGGCCGAGGCGGGCGTTGCGCTGGCGGGCAAGTCGTAGTCTTCCTGCCAGCCCTTGGCCAGCAGCATGCCGACCAGATGACCGCCTGCGGAGCTGCCGCAGACGCAGATATTGCGAGCATCACCACCGTAGATGGCGATGTTGCGCACCACCCAGGCAAACATCTGGCGCATCTGATCGACGATGTGGTCCAGCGTCACCGCCGGGGCCAGATCGTACTCAGGCACGACCACCATGGCCCCAGCCTGCGTGAGCGCGGGGGCCATGAAGGCCGAATCGTTCTTGCTCAGGGCCCGCCAGTAGCCACCGTGGATAAATATAAAAACAGGAGCGCCTTGCGCTTGCTGTTGCGTGCTTTGGGGTAGATATATATCCAGAACGTCGGTACTGCGTGCGCTATAAGCTACGTTTTTAATAGCTCGAAGTTGCGAAGCAGCCTGGCTTTCCTGGGTGTAGCGGGCAATCAGGGCTGCCGCATCCTGCACACTGGCGCGGGCGTTGTACTGGCGGTCGTAATAGGCTTGCGCATTGCTGCCTGGCATGGCGTTGGTCTCCGGTGGTTGCGCAGCAGCATAAGAAACAAAATCGCCTGCAGGCTGAATAAACGCTGAATAGGCTGCGCCACCTCAGCCCAGCGCGGCAATCACCTCGGGGGGGGCCTGCACCAGCTCAATCAGCACGCCCTCGCCTGCGATGGGAAACTCGTCATTGCTTTTGGGGTGCAGAAAGCAGATGTCGTAACCTGCCGCCCCCTTGCGGATGCCGCCGGGCGCAAAGCGCACGCCCTGGGCGGTAAGCCACTCTACGGCCTTGGGCAGATCGTCAATCCACAGGCCAATGTGGTTGAGCGGTGTGGTGTGAACGGCGGGTTTTTTGTCGATGTCCAGCGGCTGCATGATGTCCACTTCCACCTTCATCGCACCCTTGCCCATGGCGAGGATGTCTTCATCCACGTTTTCACGCTCAGACTGGAAAGTGCCGGTTTGCTCCAGGCCCAGCATGTCCACCCAGAGCTTTTTCATGCGCTGTTTGTCGGTGCCACCAATGGCAACTTGCTGGATGCCCAGGACCTTGAAGGGGCGTGCGGTGATGTTCATGGCTGTCTCCTTATCGTTTTCATAGCTGTCAGCGCTTACTGGTATTGCGCTGGAGCATGATTTTTATAGTCATTCTTCGTTTCGAGGTGGTGCTACAAGCCAGCCAAGCAAAGCTTGGCGGTTCAGACGCGACGCAAAGCTGCAGACAGTAGCAGCGCTACGGCAAAGCTTTGCAACAAAGTCTGAAGGCTTGTAGCAACACCGCCCCGATCATTCAAATTCCAGAATCACATCATCGACTGCCAATGAAGCTCCCTTGCCTGCGCTGATCTTGCGCACCACGCCGTCCTGGCTGGCGAAGAGGATGTTTTCCATCTTCATGGCTTCGATGACGGCGAGCTTCTCACCCGCCTGCACCTTCTGGCCTTCCTTCACGGCCACATCCACCAGCAAGCCTGGCATGGGCGAGAGCAGGAACCGGGACATGTCTGGCGGCGCCTTGTAGGGCATCAGTTCATGGAACTTGGCCCCCTTGGGTGAGAGCACCAGCGCATCAATCTGCGTGCCGTTGTGGGTGATGCGCAATGCCAGCGGATTCTTGGGCGTGCCGCGCTCTACCTGCACGGTAAAGGGTTGACCATTGCAAAGTCCCTGCAGTCGCACTTCACGCATGGCGCTGAAGCTCTGGAACTCATAGCGCTTGCCGCTGGCGTTGAGCGTGACCGTGCTCTTGCGGCTGTCAAACTCAAAGTCAGACACTGTGACGCTGTGGTGCTGGTTCTGGCCTTCTGCACCCAGGACGATGACGGTGTAGTCCGCAGACACGACCACCTCATGCCCGTTCATCTGCCCGCTGATGGTGGCCGCACGTGCGCGGTAGCGGCGGTTCATGTGGGCGGCCAGCGCAACGAGGAAATCCGGGTCGCTGTGCGGCACATCACTGGCGTTAAAGCCGTGGACATAGTGCTCGGCAATAAAACCGGTGTTGAAGTCACCCGTCTGGAATTTGGGGTGGGCCAGCAGCGCGGCCTGGAACGGGATGTTGGAGCTGATGCCGCGAATCACAAAGCCGTTGAGCGCCTCACGCATCTTGGCAATCGCATCGTTGCGGTCTTTGCCGTGGACGATGAGCTTGGCAATCATCGAGTCGTAGTACATGGGGATCTCGCCCCCTTCGTACACGCCCGTGTCTACGCGCACGCCGTGCAGGTGTTCGGTGTCGGCCTGCCACATGGTCTGCTCCGGAGGGTTAAAGCGCACCAGGCGGCCCGTCGATGGCAGGAAGTTGCGGAATGGGTCTTCGGCATTGATGCGGCACTCCATGGCCCAGCCATCGCGCTTGACGTCTTCCTGGCGGATGGCGAGTTTTTCACCGGCGGCGATGCGGATCATCTGCTCCACCAGGTCCAGCCCGGTGATGCATTCGGTGACAGGGTGCTCTACCTGCAGGCGGGTGTTCATCTCCAGGAAGTAGAAGTCCTGGTTTTTGCCCACCACAAACTCCACTGTGCCTGCGGACTGGTAGCCCACGGCCTTGGCCAGTGCCACCGCCTGCTCGCCCATGGCTTTGCGCGTGGCATCGCTGATGAAAGGCGAAGGCGCTTCTTCAATCACTTTCTGGTGGCGGCGCTGGATGGAGCATTCGCGCTCGTTCAGGTAGATGACGTTGCCGTGCGCATCGCCCAGCACCTGAATTTCAATGTGGCGCGGCTGCTCCACAAACTTTTCGATAAAGATGCGGTCATCACCAAAGCTGTTGCGCGCCTCGTTCTGGCAGGAGGCAAAGCCATCGAAGGCTTCCTTGTCGTCAAAGGCTACGCGCAGACCCTTGCCGCCGCCGCCAGCCGAGGCCTTGATCATCACGGGGTAGCCAATGCCTTTGGCAATTTCCACGGCCTGCTCAGGACCAGCGATGGGGTCGTTGTAGCCGGGAATGGTGTTCACACCGGCTTCGTTGGCCAGCTTCTTGGATGCAATCTTGTCGCCCATGGCGGCAATGGCTGCATGCTTGGGGCCGATAAAGACAATGCCCTCTTCCTCCAGACGGCGGGCAAAGGCTTCGTTCTCACTCAAAAAACCATAGCCGGGGTGCACGGCCTGTGCGCCGGTCTGCTTGCAGGCGGCAATGATGCGGTCGGCCTGCAGATAGGACTCACGGCTGGGCGCTGGGCCAATGTGCACGGCTTCATCGGCCAGCTTGACGTGACGGGCTTCCTTATCCGCTTCGGAGTAGACCGCAACGGTCTGGATGCCCATTTTCTTGGCGGTGGCGATGACTCTGCATGCGATCTCGCCACGGTTGGCGATCAGGATTTTTGTAAACATGATCTTTGTCTCTTTCTTGTACTTGCTTTAAGCAGCAGGTTTATCCATGGAGGTGGTGAGACAGCCCAGCGAAGCGACCGAGGCGCGGCGCATGGGCGCAGGCAGTAGCAGCGCTACGGCAAGCCCATGCAACAAAGCATCGGGGGGCTGTATCACCGCCGCCCCTTACAGAGGGATGTTGCCGTGCTTGCGCCATGGATTCTCTAACTGCTTGTTTTTCAACATCTCCAACGAACGGCAGATGCGCTTGCGCGTTTCGTGCGGCTGAATCACATCGTCAATAAAGCCACGAGCCCCAGCCACAAAGGGGTTGGCAAAGCGGGCCTTGTATTCGGCCTCGCGGGCAGCGAGCTTTTCGGGGTCGTGCTTGTCTTCGCGGAAGATGATTTCCACGGCGCCCTTGGCGCCCATCACGGCAATTTCGGCATGGGGCCAGGCCAGATTCACATCGCCGCGCAGGTGCTTGGAAGCCATCACGTCATACGCGCCACCGTAGGCCTTGCGGGTGATGACGGTGATCTTGGGCACGGTGCATTCCGCATACGCATAGAGCAGCTTGGCACCGTGCTTGATGATGCCGCCGTATTCCTGCGATGTGCCAGGCATGAAGCCGGGTACGTCCACAAAGGTGATGACGGGGATGTTGAACGCATCACAAAAGCGCACAAAACGCGCGGCCTTGATGCTGGACTTGATGTCCAGACAGCCTGCCAGCACCAGCGGCTGGTTGGCCACAATGCCTACGGTCTGGCCGCGCATGCGGGCAAAGCCAATCGAGATGTTCTTGGCGTAGTCAGGCTGCAGCTCGAAGAAGTCGCCGTCATCCACGGTCTTGAGGATGAGCTCCTTCATGTCATAGGGCTGGTTGGGGTTGCTGGGCACCAGGGTGTTGAGCGACATGTCGGCACGGTCGGCCGGGTCTGTCGTCGCACGCACCGGGGCTTTTTCTTTGTTATTCAGCGGCAGGTAGTTGTACAGGCGGCGCAGCATCATCAGCGCCTCTACATCGTTGTCGAAAGCCAGATCGGCTACGCCGCTCTTGGTGGTGTGGGTGATGGCACCGCCCAGCTCTTCGGCCGTGACTTCTTCGTGCGTGACGGTTTTCACCACTTCAGGGCCGGTCACAAACATATAGCTGCTGTCCTTGACCATGAAGATAAAGTCCGTCATGGCGGGCGAGTACACCGCCCCACCAGCGCAAGGGCCCATGATCATGGAAATCTGCGGAATCACGCCTGAAGCCAGCACGTTTTTCTGGAAGACATCGGCATAACCACCCAAGGACGCTACGCCCTCCTGAATGCGTGCACCGCCGGAGTCGTTCAGCCCAATGACCGGAGCGCCCACCTTCATGGCCTGGTCCATGATCTTGCAGATCTTCTCGGCATGGGTTTCTGACAGCGCCCCGCCGAACACGGTGAAGTCCTGGCTGAAGACAAACACCAGGCGGCCGTTGATCATGCCGTAGCCCGTCACTACGCCGTCACCGGGGATCTTGGTGTTCTCCATGCCAAAGTCGGTGCAGCGGTGCTCGACGAACATGTCCCATTCTTCAAAAGTGCCGTCGTCCAGCAGCAGCTCGATGCGCTCACGGGCTGTGAGCTTGCCCTTGCGGTGCTGGGCGTCGATTCTTTTCTGTCCGCCGCCCAGGCGGGCCATTTCTCTTTTCGCTTCGAGCTGGGCCAGGATGTTGTTCGATTCCATATGTCTTCCTCAGATCCTCTTCAGATAAAGATGGCGGTTTTCTTATTCATGTAATGTCGATTGAGTGGTGAAATCGGTCATGTTTCATCACTTTTCGCTGCGGTTGGCGCTGATGCCGCCTGCGCTGCCAGCAGATTTCTGGCGGCCGTACTGGCGGCCAGCCGGCCTGCGGCAACATCGGCCAGCGTGCCGGGCAGCAAGGCCTGCACCTGCGGGTGTTGCCTGAAGGCCTGCTTCAGCCCGGCATCAATGCGCTCCCACATCCAGGCCAGTGCCTGCTGCTCACGCCGCTGGGCCAGACGGCCATTGGCAGTCTGCAGCTGCTGAAATTGCTGCACCGTCTGCCAGAACTCCCCCACGCCCTGTCCTTGCAGGGCCGAGATCTGCAGCACCTTGGGCTGCCACAGTGCGGCGTTGTGCTGGGCATGCTCGGGGTTGCCGTGCATGCTCAGCAGCCGCAGGCTGGACGTAATCTGGGCCTGCGCGCGCGTGGCGGCATTGGGGTCAATGTCAGCCTTGTTAATGACCACCAAATCGGCCCGCTCCATCACACCTTTCTTGATGGCTTGCAGGTCATCGCCCGCATTGGGCAGCTGCAGCACGCAGTACATATCTGTCATGCCGTGCACAGCGATTTCGCTCTGCCCTACGCCAACGGTTTCTACGATCACCACGTCATAGCCCGCAGCCTCACAGACCAGCATGGCTTCGCGCGTTTTCTCGGCCACGCCGCCGAGCGTGCCGCTCGATGGGCTGGGGCGGATATAGGCATTGGGGTTGACCGAGAGCTGCTCCATGCGGGTCTTGTCACCCAGGATAGAGCCGCCGGATACGGTGCTTGAAGGGTCAATCGCCAGCACGGCCACGCGGTGGCCCTGCCCCGTCAGATACATGCCCAGCGCTTCGATGAAGGTGGATTTGCCCACGCCAGGTACTCCGCTGATACCCAGCCGCAGCGCCTTGCCCGTGTGCGGCAGCAAGGCCGTGAGCAGTGCATCGGCCTGCGCGCGATGGTCTGCGCGGGTGGATTCCAGCAAGGTAATGGCCTTGGCCATGGCACGGCGCTGCACGGCGGGGCTACCGCGCAGAATGCCTTCCTGAATTTGTTGAGGAGTCAAGATGCGCTCCCCAGTTACAGGCCTGCCGCTTTCTTGATGTGTTCCAGCACATCCTTGGCACTGGCGGGAATGGGCGTGCCGGGGCCATAGACGCCCTTGACCCCTGCCTGGAACAGAAAGTCATAGTCCTGCGCAGGCACGACCCCCCCCACAAAGACAATGATGTCGTCTGCGCCCTGCTGCTTGAGTGCTTCAATGATGGCGGGCACCAAGGTCTTGTGGCCTGCGGCCAGGGTCGAGACGCCCACGGCATGCACATCGTTCTCAATGGCCTGGCGCGCGCATTCCTCGGGCGTCTGGAACAGCGGCCCCATGTCCACATCAAAGCCCAGATCAGCAAAAGCAGTGGCCACCACCTTGGCACCCCGGTCATGTCCGTCCTGCCCCAGCTTGGCGATCATCACGCGCGGGCGGCGGCCCAGCAGCTCGGCAGCGGTGTTGATTTCTTGCTTGAGCTGCTCCCAGCCTTGGGCTGAGTCATAGGCTGCTGCATACACACCAGTCACCTTCTGGGTATCCGCACGGTGGCGGCCAAAAACTTTTTCGAGCGCATCCGACACTTCACCCACGGTAGCGCGCAGGCGAATGGCCGCAATAGCCAGATCCAGCAGATTGCCCTCGCCGGTCTGCGCTGCGTTAGTGAGAGCATCCAGCGCGTGCTGCACCTTGGCTGCATCGCGTTTTTGCTTCAAATCCTGGAGGCGCGCAATCTGGCTTTCGCGCACCTTGACGTTGTCCACCTCCAGGATATCGACGGGGTCTTCCTTGGCCAGCTTGTATTTGTTGACGCCAACGATGACGTCCTTGCCAGAGTCAATGCGCGCCTGCTTTTCGGCTGCGGCAGCTTCGATCTTGAGCTTGGCCCAGCCAGAATCCACGGCTTGCGTCATGCCGCCCATGGCCTCGACTTCTTCGATGATGGCCCAGGCCTTGTCGGCCATTTCCTGGGTCAGCTTTTCCATCATGTAGGAACCTGCCCAGGGGTCAATCACATTGGTGATGTGGGTTTCTTCCTGAATGATGAGCTGGGTGTTGCGCGCAATCCGGGCCGAAAACTCTGTGGGCAGGGCAATGGCTTCATCAAAGCTGTTGGTGTGCAGCGACTGCGTGCCACCGAATACGGCGGCCATGGCCTCGATGGTGGTGCGCACCACGTTGTTGTACGGGTCTTGCTCCGTCAGGCTCCAGCCGGAGGTCTGGCAGTGGGTGCGCAGCATCAGGCTCTTGGGCTTTTTGGCACCGAAGTCTTTCATGATGCGGCACCACAGCAGGCGGGCAGCGCGCATCTTGGCAATCTCTAAATAGAAGTTCATACCAATGGCCCAGAAGAAGGACAGGCGACCGGCAAAGTCGTCCACATCCATGCCCTTGGCAATGGCGGTCTTCACATATTCCTTGCCATCGGCCAGCGTAAAGGCCAGTTCCAGCGCCTGGTTGGCCCCGGCTTCCTGCATGTGGTAGCCCGAGATCGAGATCGAGTTGAACTTGGGCATGTGCTGGCTCGTGTACTCGATGATGTCGCCAATGATGCGCATCGAGGGCTGGGGCGGGTAGATATAGGTGTTGCGCACCATGAACTCTTTCAGAATGTCGTTCTGAATGGTTCCGGAGAGCTGGTCCTGCGACACGCCCTGCTCTTCCGCTGCGACCACATAGCCCGCCAGCACGGGCAGCACAGCCCCGTTCATGGTCATGGACACAGACACCTTGTCCAGCGGAATGCCGTTGAACAGGACTTTCATGTCCTCCACCGAGTCAATCGCCACACCGGCCTTGCCCACGTCCCCCGTCACGCGCGGGTGGTCCGAGTCGTAACCGCGGTGCGTGGCCAGATCAAACGCCACAGACACCCCCTGCCCCCCGGCGGCCAGTGCCTTGCGATAAAAAGCGTTGGACTCTTCGGCCGTAGAAAAACCCGCGTACTGGCGGATCGTCCATGGGCGGCCTGCATACATGGTGGCCTGCGGGCCGCGAATAAAGGGCGCAAACCCGGGCAAAGTATCTGCATAGGGCAGGTCTTGCGTGTCCTGCGCCGTATACAGCGGCTTGACCGTGATGCCGTCCGGCGTGGTCCAGTTGAGCTGGCTGATATCCCCCTGCGGTGCAGCCTTGGCGGCGGCTTTTTCCCAGTCTGCGAGGCTGGCTGATGGAAATTCAGATGTGGCAGTGGCCGCTGTCTGGCCCTGTTTGCTGTCGATGCCCATGGCTAGAACTGTCTCCGTAATAGTCTTGTGCTGGAAAACGCCAGTTTTTCCGCACTGCTTGTGATTCATAATTATGAATACATAACTACGAAACACCGGCCTAGGGAAAGCCCCCTAAGACCCATGACAGAAACTACCCCCCTGCTTGCACCCAAGCCCTTGTACCTCCAGGTGGCTGAACTGGTACGCCAGCGCATCTACCAGCGCGAACTCCAGTCTGGTGACTGGATTGATGAAATGAAGCTGGCAGAGGAATTTGGCATCAGCCGCACGCCTTTGCGTGAAGCACTGAAAGTGCTGGCCGCAGAAGGCCTGGTCACCATGAAGCCGCGCCGTGGTGCCTATGTGACCGAGACATCCGAAAAAGACATGCGCGATGTGTACCACCTGCTGGCCTTGCTGGAAAGCGATGCTGCCGCCACCGTGGCCCAGCAGGCCTCGGATGCGCAGCTGCAGCAGCTGCACGCCCTGCACCAGTCTCTGTGCGCCGCGGTGGACGATGCCAACCGGTTTTTCCAGATCAACGAAGCCTTTCATCTGCAACTGCTGACGCTGTGCGACAACCGCTTTCTGCTGCAGACGGTGACTGACCTGCGCAAGGTCATGAAGCTCAACCGCCACCAGTCCCTGTTCAAGCAGGGGCGCACACAGGACAGCCTGCAGGAGCATGAAGCGCTGATGCAGCAGCTGCTGGCTCGAAATGCGCAGGGCAGCCGCCAAGCCATGCTTACGCACTTCAGCAATGGGTTGCAGGCCGCAAAAATGTCATGAAAAGTGAAGTTCCAAGACTCTTCCTACAGACATGGCCTGGAAAGTAACCAAAAATATTTCTATAGCAATCAAATTTAGCCGCGTACGCCAGTACTTGGTCGCCTTCATCGCATGCGCAGCGCCGCCAGAGATACCCAGGAGTTCACATGCTTGGTTTGAGCGTGTTTGAGCACATCAACGTCCCCAGTTCACATCTCATTACCCATGTGCCTCACAGCCTAGGGGTTGTGCTGCTGTCTTTGCTGATTGCCTTTGTCAGCTGCCATATTGGCTTTTACATCCTGCGCAACAACCAGGGTGCCGCCGCGCACAGTCACCAGCGCATTGCCTGGCTGTGCACTGCCATCGTGCTCGGTTTTGGCATCTGGTGCATGCACTTCACCGGCATGCTGGCCATGCAGCTGCCCACGCATGTGAGCTACAGCGTCTGGAAAACTGCCGCCTCCATCCTGCCCAGTCTGGCTGCCGCAGGCATTGCCATCTGGACCTTGCAAAGCCAGCCCATGAGCACAGCGCGCATGCTGCTGGGCGGCAGCCTGTTTGGCCTTGGCGTGACGGTCATGCATTACAGCGGCCTTGGCGCTGCCTATATTGATGGAGTGGTGCGCCTGGACCTGCCGCAGTTCCTGCTGGCCAGCGTCGCAGGCGTCGCTCTGAGCATTCTGAGCTTTGCCAGCTACCGCTGGGTGGAACAGCATGCCCGTGGCACAAACCTGCTGTACTGGCGCTGGCTCCCCCCTTCCCTGCTGGCGGCCGCCATCGCCAATATGCACTACCTCTCCATGCATGCCATGCGCATTGCATTGCCTGGAACGAGTGAGTCCCTGCCATCGGCCATGCCTGATCTGCATGGCAGCCAGATGCTGTCACTGTTTATTGCCTCCATCGCAGGTTCCGTGTTTGTCATTCTGGGGCTGGCGCATGCAGCCATGCGCTACCGCGACCACTGGCACGCTGCTGCAGCCCGCGATGCCCGTCTGTTTGCCATGGTGGAAGCAGCCGATGCGGGCTTCATCAGCACCGATGCCCGCGGCATCATCCTTGAATACAACTCCATGGCGCAGCAACTGTTTGGCTACACCAAGGAAGAAGTACTGGGCCGCAGCGTCAATATGCTCATGCCTTCACCTCTGGCAGAGCAGCACAATGCCTTTCTGGAAGGCCACCTTCAGCACGTGGGCAAACCGATTACCAACAAACACCGCGAAGTGCTGGGCATACACAAAGACGGCAAGCTCATTCCCCTGCAGCTGTCACTGGGTAAGGCGATCACCCCTTCAGGGCTGATTTTTGTTGCCTATCTACAGGACATCTCGGAGCGCAAGCGTGCAGACGCACAGCTGCGCATTGCTGCCAGCGTCTTTCACCACGTACATGAGGGCGTTGCCATCATGGATGCGCACTACAACATCACGGATGTCAATCCGTCCTTTGAGCGCCTGATGGAAATGCACAGGCAGGACTGCATTGGCAAATCACTGCCATGGCTTTACGAAACTGCAGATATCCCCCCCGACATGAGCGGGCTGTGGCATACCCTGGCCACCGAGCAGCACTGGCAGGCTGAGGTGCTGCTCACCCGCAGCAATGGCCAGGTCTGGATGCAGCGTATTTCCATCTCTCCCGTGCTCAATGAGATCAAGCGCCCCCACCACTTCATCGTGGTGATCAGCGATATCAGCGAGCGCCCCAGCCTGGAGGTCATGCTGCCACATGCAGAGCTGCATGACAGCAGCACGGGGCTGCCGACCCGAAAGCTGTTCATGGACCGACTGACCAGCCAGCTCATCAGTTCCCATCGAAAGTCCACCCATGCGGGCGTGGTGTGCGTGCAGTTTGTGCTCGATGACCAAGCTACACCTCACGATTTGAACAACGCCCAGCGCCTGCTGGCGCAGCTCTTGGAGCAGCAGCTGCGCTGCACCGATACGCTGTCGCGCTACAGCAAGGACCTGCTGGCCGTGCTGCTGCCTGGCATCAAGGACGCTGCGTCATTTGCTGCTCTTGTGGACCGCCTGACCCGCTCCATACAGGAGGTGCAGCACCACTACCTCAGGTTCCATGTCCAGATGCTGCGCATCAGCCATGCCTCTACGCTGGATGACCGCTTTTCCGCCAGCGACCTGATGAAAGCCGCCATCCACAGCCCACATGCCCGGGAAATTCCTGCCGTCAGTGATCAGAGGCATGTGCACTAGCCTGCACTTTGCGGCATAGCATCTTCAGAAACAGCTATAAACACGGCCTGAGTTTTTCAGTTGGCCCATTGTTTTTGGAAGACGCATCGCATTGCACAGCAACCACTGTCTCCCTGAAGAAGAGACACCTCTTATCCCCATGCGCGGTGACAACGCGTTTGAACACTGGCTGATGACCTGTGGGCAAAACCCCTGGGAGCCGCTCAGCCCTGAGGCCGCCAGGCCTTACCGCTTTATCTGGCTGTCCTGGCTGCGCTTTCTGTCTGGCGAGCAGGCCGAAGCCATACAGCCTTTTGCCTGGGCCCGTGCCACGCCTGTGCAAGTGCTGCAGTTCATCAACCACGCACCGCAAAGCCCCAAGAACCACAAGCCCAGCGACATCACGCGCCGGCGCTACTGGCGTGTGCTGGACCGCGTGTACGACCATGCCGTGCTGCACCAATGGGCACGCAGCAATCCGGCCCAGGGCCTGGCTGCCCAGGACATCCCCCCCAGCGAGAACCCGCAAGGCGCCATCCTCTCTCCACGCATGTGGCGTGCCCTGCAGCAGCACATTCCACAGCCGGACGACCTGATCAGCAGCCGCGATCGCGCCATTCTGATGCTGCTGATGGAGCTGGGCCTCACGCCCGAGGAAGTCAAGCACCTGGAAGTGGGCAACCTGCGCTGGAGCGAAGACGAGCCGCGTGTGATTCAGTCCCTGCTGGTGGCAGGCGAGCGCGACATGCAGACCCGTACCCTGCCCGTCTCCCCCCAGTTGCACCATGCCCTGCAGGCCTGGCTGCAGGCGCGCGCGGGCTACCACGCCATGCAGGGCCAGAGCGCGCTGTTTTGCACGCGCAAAGCCCCGCAGCTGACCAGCCATACCCTGCTGCATCTGGTCACCAAAACCCTGCGCCAGGCGGCGTTGGCCGCCAAGCTGCCCGAGCCTGCACGCATGGGCCCCCAGGTGCTGCGCAACACAGTGCTGGTGCAGTGGCTGGAGTCTGGCTGCAGCGTCAGCGAGGTGCTGGCACGCTCTGGCATGAAGAACCCCAATGCCTTGCAGCATCTGCGTGCCTACTTCAACAACGATAAGGACTTATAAAAAAAATAGCTGCCAGCGCTCGTATTTGCAGCGTTTCAGATAGTTTTGTATCTGAAAACAAGCAAATATCTGCGCTGGCAGCTCTTGTTTTTGAAGTTTCAGGCACTGCAATTGCCCAGTTCCGTGGGCTACGACTTACTGCTCTGAAGCCTGCTTCGCGGCAAAGTACTCGCGTGTCAGCCTCGCAATCACGGGCGAGAGCAGCAGCAGGGAAATCAGGTTGGGAATCGCCATCAGCGCGTTGAGCGTGTCCGCCACCAGCCAGGCCACATCCAGTGTCACGACCGCCCCCAGATAGACGCCGATCACCCACAGCAGGCGAAACGGCTTTTCGCACACGGGGCCGACCAGATAGTTCCAGCACTTTTCGCCGTAATAGGCCCAGCCCAAGATGGTGGTGAAGGCAAACAGTGCCAGCGAAATCGCCAGCAGATACTTGCCCACGCCGGGCATGGCGGCTTCAAAGCTCTGTGTGCTCAGCAGTGCGCCACTGGCGCCGCTGTTCCACACGCCGCTGACCACAATCGCCAGGCCCGTCATGGTGCAGACGATGATGGTGTCAATAAACGTGCCCATCATGCCCACAATGCCCGAAAACACGGGGTCCTTGCTCTGGCCTGCGGCCTGCGCAATACCTGCCGTGCCCAGACCCGCTTCATTGGAGAAAATGCCGCGCGCGACACCCATGCGAATGGCCATCAGCACGGTAGAGCCTGCAAAGCCACCCACGGCTGCCGTGGGGTTGAAAGCCTGCTCAAAAATCAGTGCGAACGCAGCAGGAATCTTGTCAGCAAAGGTGCCCAGCACGCACAGCACGCACAGGATGTAGACCACGCACATGGTGGGAATCAGCTTTTCGGCCACCGCGCCAATCCGGGTAATGCCACCCAGCACCACGGCACCGGTGAGGGCTGCGACCACCAGACCAGTGATCCAGGTCTGCACACCAAAAGCACCTTCAATGGCCGAAGAAATACCGTTGGCCTGCACCATGGCACCAATGCCAAAGCCTGCCAGGCCGCCAAAAATGGCAAACGCCGTACCCAGCCAGCGCCAGCGTGGGCCCAGACCATTCTTGATGGCATACATGGGGCCGCCCACCCAATGGCCCCTGGGATTTTTCTCGCGGTACTTCACGGCCACCACCACTTCGGCGTACTTGGTGGCCATGCCAACCAGCGCCGTCATCCACATCCAGAACAGGGCACCGGGCCCGCCCACGGCAATCGCCGTAGCCACCCCGGCAATATTGCCCGTACCCACGGTGGCAGACAGCGCCGTCATCAAGGCAGCAAAAGGCGAGATATCACCGCTGGAAGCGTCATGCACGGAACGGCTCTTCCAGATCATGCGAAAGCCGTAGCCAATATTGCGCAGTGGCATCAAGCCCAGACGCAGCTGCAGATAAAAGCCTGTGCCCAGTATCAGCACGATCATGGGGATGCCCCAGACCAGTCCGTTAAGAGCCTGGAGCCATTCTGTGAGTTGTTGCATACCGTTTTTCTTCCATGGGCTGCAGCTACCGGGACCTCCTCCCCTTCGCCAACCGCAGGGGCTGCATTCTCCACCCGCGCAAGCAGTTATGCATGAGACGCAATATTTTCCCCTATACAGCGCATAGCCAGCCTGTACGGCACGGCCGCACCAGCAGCTTCAGAAGAGGCCAATCCGAGGGCTACAAAAAAATTTCAAATTTTTTTTATTCGGGCGTGTCAACGCGCTGCCTAGCAACTGCGTTGTTCCTCGTACATAAGGAATACACCCCATGAACCACACACAAGCTTTAGCTGTCTGGCCCGAAGATGAACGTGATCGCAAGCGCGCTCCTCTGCGCGCCTGAGCACGACACCAGCTTCGACACATTCTCGAACGCAGCAAACAAACAGTTGCACCAACGACGTCAACGCCACCAGCGATCAGGACGTTAAAGAGGCAAAGGAGTGAAAACCATGCAACCCCAAACCATTACCACCATCTGGCCTGAAGACGAACGCGACCGCAAGCGCGCCCCCATCCGTCTGTAAGAGGGGTGCAAGGCCCGCCCTCGTGGCAGCGGCCGCTTTCATCTTCCATGCTCTGCAACAAAAATGCCCACCTTCCGGTGGGCATTTTGCTTGGCGAGGCAAGACTCAGTGCATGTGCAGACCGCCGTTGACCGAGAAGTCCGCCCCGGTTGCATAGCTGCCATCTTCCGAAGCCAGCCAGGACACCATGGAGGCAATTTCCTTGGGCTCACCCAGGCGCTTGACGGGAATCACGCCCACAATCTTTTCCAGCACATCAGGGCGAATGGCCTTGACCATGTCGGTGCCGATATAGCCGGGGCTGACGGTGTTCACCGTCACGCCCTTGCCAGCCAGCTCCTGGGCCAGCGCCATGGTAAAGCCGTGCATGCCAGCCTTGGCGGCGGAGTAGTTGGTCTGACCGGCCTGGCCCTTGGCGCCGTTGACCGAGCTGATATTGATGATGCGGCCCCAGCCCTTTTCCACCATGTCACCCACCACCTGCTTGGTGACGTTGAACATGGAGTTCAGATTGGTTTCAATCACGGCGCGCCAATCTTCAGGCGTCATCTTCAGGAACATGCGGTCACGTGTGATACCGGCGTTATTCACCAGCACATCAATGCTGCCGTGCTCCTCCTTGGCCTGGGTAAAGGCTTCCACTGTGGAATTCCAGTCCCCCACATTGCCTACCGAGGCATAGAAGGTAAAGCCCAGGGCTTTTTGTTCATCCAGCCACTTCTGGTAATCACGGGTAGGCCCACAACCGGCAATCACCTTGAAGCCATCCTGATGCAGACGCTGGCAGATGGCAGTACCAATCCCTCCCATACCTCCGGTCACATACGCTACTTTCTGGCTCATCTTTGTACTCCTGCTGATTTAGTCATTCTTTACAACTCACACCGCCCATACAGCATCACAGCGGCTGAGCTTGCACCTCAGACTCCGTGACTATGGCATTCACCCTTGCTCGTGCCTATTGCGGATGCCCTGCACAGGGAAAACGCCAGCGAAGCGATGGCTGCACATCGTTTCGCGGCTCCAACTGCGGCTGTTATGCGCGTTCTACGGCCAGCGCCACACCCATGCCACCGCCAATGCACAGTGCGGCCAGACCCTTCTTGGCATCACGGCGCTGCATTTCGTGCAGCAGCGTGACCAGCACGCGGCAGCCCGAGGCACCGATGGGGTGGCCCAGCGCAACCGCACCGCCATTGACGTTCACCTTGGCCGCATCAATGCCCAGCACCTTGTTCACGGCACAGGCCTGTGCGGCAAAAGCTTCATTGAGTTCAAACAGGTCCACATCACCCACCTGCCAGCCTGCGCGCTCCAGCGCCTTGCGTGTAGCAAACACAGGGCCCATGCCCATGGTGGCGGGGTCCAGACCGCTGGTGGCGTAAGCCTTGATCTTGGCCAGCGGCTTGAGCCCCAGTGCAGCCGCCTTGCTGGCACTCATGACCACAACGGCAGCTGCGCCGTCGTTGATGCCAGAAGCGTTGCCAGCGGTGACCGTGCCCTGCTTGTCAAAAGCAGGCTTGAGGCCAGACAGCGCATCCAGGCTGGTCTTGCGGTTGATGTATTCGTCGGTATCAAACACAACAGGGTCGCCCTTGCGCTGCGGAATCACCACGGGAACGATTTCATCCCTGAACTTGCCTGCGTCCTGCGCAGCCGCCGCCTTTTGCTGGCTGCCCATGGCCAGCTCGTCCTGCTGCTCGCGTGTGATGTCGTTTTCACGCGCCACGTTCTCGGCCGTAATGCCCATGTGGTACTGGTTGTACACATCCCACAGGCCGTCAACGATCATGGTGTCCTGCATCTTCCAGTCCCCCATGCGCTGGCCGTCGCGCGAGCCCTTGAGCACGTGGGGCGACAGGCTCATGTTTTCCTGACCGCCTGCAACCACAATTTCGCTGTCCCCCGTTGCCACGGCCTGCGCCGCCAGCATGACGGCCTTCAGGCCCGAGCCGCAGACGGCATTGATGGTCAGGGCAGGTGTTTCCTTGGCAACACCCGCCTTCATCATGGCCTGGCGTGCAGGGTTCTGACCGACGCCTGCGGTCAGCACCTGGCCCATGATGACTTCGCCCACCTGGTCAAAAGGCACATTGGCGCGCTGCAGCGCCTCCTTGATGACCGTAGCCCCCAGATCCACAGCAGGCACCTTGGCCAGGCTGCCACCAAACTTGCCGATCGCTGTGCGCACTGCCGAAACAATGACGATGTCTTCCATTTTCTAATTCCTTTATTCGTTGATCTAAGCGCTGCAACTTGTGCCCAACGTACTTGCGGCGGCAAATGCGCTACAGACAGATGTTGCAATGCAGCATTTTGCTATGACTTGGGTGAGCGTGGTTCAAGCTTTTTCCCGTACATACCGCCCGGGTGCTGGCTCCAGTGCCTCGTAGCTGCGCCCTTTTCCATAGCGTTTGGGGGCTGCAATTTGTGTACCAGCATGGCTCTGCAGCCACTGCGACCAGTCGGTCCACCAGCTGCCAGGGTGTTCTGTCGCCTCCTGCAGCCACTCGCCATGGCTGGCTGGCAGTGCGTTGTCGCTGCGAATCCAGTGGCTGCGCTTGTGCTTGGCCGGAGGGTTGATCACGCCCGCAATATGGCCCGATGCGCCCATGACAAAGCGTTTGTCGCCAGGGAATACCTGCGTCGAGGCATAGGCGGCCTCAATCGGCACGATATGGTCTTCACGCGAGCCATAGATGTACAGCGGCAGCGTCACGCGGCCCATATCGATCTGCTCGCCACAGACGGTGAGCTTGCCGGGGCGAATCAGGTTGTTTTCCAGATAGGTATTGCGCAGATACCAGGCATACCAGGGGCCTGGCAGATTGGTGGCATCGCTGTTCCAGTACAGCAGGTCAAAGGGTGGCGGCGTCTCGCCCTTGAGGTAATTGCCCACCACATAGTTCCAGACCAGATCGTTGGGTCGCAGGAAGCTGAATGTCGCGGCCAGCTCCTGCCCCTTGAGCAGACCGCCCTTGCCCAGCTGCATTTCACGCATCTGCACAAAGGCTTCATCAATAAAGACATCCAGCACCCCGGTGCTGGAAAAGTCCACAAATGTGGTCAGCAAGGTCGCACTGGCTACAGGATCCTCACCACGCGCAGCCAGCACGGCCAGCGCCGTAGCCAGCATGGTGCCGCCTACGCAAAAGCCCAGGGTGTTGATCTGGTCCGCACCGGCAATCTGCTGGGTCACATCGATGGCGCGGATGACAGCATCTTCAATATAGTCATCCCAGCCCAGGTGGCCCAGCGACTCATCCGGATTGCGCCAGCTCACGACAAAGGTACGGTGCCCCTGGCTGACGGCATAGCGAATCAGCGAGTTCTCAGGCTGCAAGTCCAGGATGTAGTACTTGTTGATGCATGGTGGCACCAGCAGCAACGGGCGCTTGTAGACCTTGCCCGTCAGCGGCTTGTACTCGATGAGCTGGAACAGCTCGTTCTCATAGACCACGGCCCCTTCGGTGGTGGCAACGTTTTTGCCAACTTCGAAGGCACTTTCGTCCGTCATGGACAGATGGCCCTGCTGCAGGTCGTGCAGCATGTTCTGAATGCCCTTGGCCAGACTCTCGCCCTTGGTCTCCAGCGCCTTTTGCTGGGCTTCTGGATTCAGCGCCAGATAGTTGCTGGGCGACATGGCTGCCACCCACTGCTCTACGGCAAAGCGAATGCGCTGGCGTGTTTTTTCATCGGTCTGCACCGCGTCCGCCATGCCCATCAGTGCCTTGGCATTGAGCAAATAGGCGCTAGCCGTCATGGCTGCGACGGGATTGCTCAGCCATGGCGCAGACTTGAAACGCCTGTCCTGCAGCTGTGCTGGCGCCTGCAGTCCCTGACTCCACAGACGGGCCGCCTCCTGCACATACTCCTGCTGCAATGCCTGGAGCCGATTCACATCCAACTGGACCGCTGTTTTGGCGGGTTCTGCCTGGCCGAGTGCGGCAAACGACTGGAAGGCGTTCTGCCATTGTCTGGAGAAAAAGTCTGTGTACTGCTCCCCTGCAGCACCCCAGTCTGGTGTGGAATTCATGCTTGTCATCCTTGCGTTCTTGGCGGCACCACCATGCGACAGTGCATCATGCTGGTTGATGATTGTTGTCCAGCACACCAATTGTGACAATCAGTGCATGACAGCCATATGTCAAAAGCCTGATTCCTTGACTCCAATCAACATCGCAACCAGCGCCTGGCACAGAAATCAAGCAAATTACAGACCATGTATTTAATCGTGATTGCGTGGCTTTATGTCACGGTGATGATGGCACTGGCCGAAGCCTTCGGCCCTCAGGGCAGCGTGCTGGGGGCCATGGTCACTTTGGTGCTCTATGGCCTGCTGCCTGTCGGCATCATCATCTACATCTTTGGCACGCCAGAGCGCAAACGCAAGCTCAAGGCCCAGCGCGAAGCCGAGCAACGTGCCTACGATCAGGCGCAGGCCGCCAAGGCTTCAGCCCTTCCAGATGCAGGCAGCCATGCGGCCGGTGCTGCCCAGGACAGCAGCATCGCGCCGGTGAGAAAAGAACCGTGAGGCATTGCTCACCGTGCACCAGGGCGCGCTGCCGTCATTGCCATAAATGTGCGTGAGGCCCACAGCCTGCAGTCGCTGGCGCGCCAGGAGCGACAAATTAGCAAGCCACTTGCCGCTCTTACCCGCCACGGGCACAAAGCACTGCACGGCTGCAGGCAGCGTCTGCACAAAGGCCTCACGCACTTCATCGCCCACCTCAAAAGCCTCGGGGCCAATGCATGGCCCCAGCCAGACTTGCGTTTCTGCTGCCAGCTGCGCATCGGCAGCCACACCCAGTCGGGCGGCGTAAGCCTGCCAGACGGCTTCCAGTACGCCATGGCCGTTATGTCCTGCCAGTCCGCGCCAGCCCGCATGGGCTGCAGCAACGGCGCGCCCGCTGCGGTGTGCCAGCAAGACGGGCAGACAGTCCGCCACCATGACAATGCAGGCCACATCAGATTCAGTGGTCAAACAGGCGTCAAAGGCTTGTCCATTGGGCGATGCGTGCTCCAGAAATTGAACATCGCAGCCATGTACCTGCTGCAGGAAGCGGGTCTGCACTGGGCGACCGGAAATATCGCTGAGCACCGCCTGCAGCAGTGCGCGATTGGCGGCCACATGCTGCGGGTCATCATGCACATGGTCCCCCAGATTCATGGAGTTCCACGGAGCTGCACTTTGCCCACCTGCACGGGTGGTAAACAGGGCATGCACGCCAGCAATGGCGGGCCAGTCGGGTTGCAGCCACTGCTGCTGAAGATGCTTGGTATCAGTCACCTGCACAGCATAACTTGACACCTGACTCATGGCACACTTGTTCTTTCGTTGACTGCTTAGCCCTGAACCATGCCATTTGTGTTTACGCCCCCAGCCCAAGCCTCGGTGCCTGTCATTGGCTGCGCTGACCGTTTTCCCGTACACCGCATCTACTGCGTAGGCCGCAACTACACGGAGCACGCCAAAGAAATGGGCTTTACGGGGCGCGAAGCACCGTTTTTCTTCATGAAGCCCGCAGATGCCGTACTGCCCGCAGAAAACGGTGGCACTGTCGGCATGCCCTACCCCACGCTGACCAGCAATCTGCACCACGAAATCGAGCTGGTGGTAGCCATTGGCAAAGGCGGCAAAAACATTGCGGCCGCGCAGGCCATGGAACATATCTGGGGCTATGCCGTAGGCCTGGACATGACGCGCCGCGATCTGCAGAACGACATGAAAAAGCAGGGCCGCCCCTGGTGCATTGGCAAGGCCTTTGAGCACAGCGCCCCCATCAGCGCCATCACGCCTGCAGCACAGGCGGGTGATGTAGAGCAGGCAGAAATCTGGCTGCAGGTCAACGGCAAAGACCGCCAGCGCAGCCATGTGAACCAACTCATCTGGAATATTGCTGAGACTATTGAGGTGCTTTCCCAGGCCTGGGAGCTGCAGCCCGGTGACCTCATCATGACCGGCACCCCCGAAGGTGTAGGTGCCGTGCAGGCCGGCGATGTGCTGGAAGGCGGTATTACCGGCCTGGGCACATTGCGCGTAGCCATCACTGCCTGAAGCAGGCATTGCCCATGAGTTTTCGCCCCACCATCAAGTTCTGCTGCCAGTGTGGCAGCCCCGTCAAGCACGCCATTCCTGACGATGGCGACACGCGCGTGCGCGCCATCTGCCCCTCCTGCGGCTTTGTGCACTATCAAAACCCGCTGAATGTGGTGGGCTGCATCCCTGTTACCGACGATGGCCGCATCCTGCTGTGCAAGCGCAACATCGAACCCCGCTGGGGCAAGTGGACGCTGCCAGCAGGTTTCATGGAGCTGGATGAAACCACTTCCGAAGGCGCGGCCCGCGAAACGGATGAAGAAGCCGGTGCCCAGATTGCCATGGGCCGGCTGTTTTCCGTGATCAGCGTGCCACGCGTTGGTCAGGTGCACCTGTTTTACTGCGCACGCCTGCTCAGCGAAAGCTTCAACCCCGGGCACGAAACCATTGAAGCGCGCCTGTTTGAGCCCAAGGACATTCCGTGGGATGAATTGGCCTTTCGCACCGTCAGCACCACCTTGCAGCGCTACCTGGACGACCGTGCCCGTAGCGTAGAACAGGTACACAACATCGATTTGCTGTAACTCTTTGTTCGCACTGGCCTGGCTTTTGCTTTTCCAAGACATACAAGAGCTGGGCCCCTGAACTGCCAGCTCTGTCTTGAAAAAGGGGAGGCAGACATGACAAGCGACAACGAGATCCATATCGACACCTTCATCCCATACATGCGGGATGTCGCGCGCTGCGAGCGCTTATTGCAGGAGCTCAACCTCATGTGGCGCCTGATCGAATCATCGGCCAAGATGCACTGCGCCGAAGAGGCGCACAGCATGCTGCCCATGATGGCCGCCACACGCGAAGGCTTTCAGCGCCTGGAGCAGGACCTGGTGCACTCCATGGTGTCGGAGTCCATTGGCGAGGTCATGTCCGAAATCGCCACCTGCGCGCACCACGTCATCGACATCGTGGTGCGCAATCTCTATGAACGCACGGCCGACGTCGGTTTTCTGGCCACGGACCGCACGCTGTGCAACTACGTCGCCGGGTTCACCGATGGCCAGGGCATCGTCGAGCGCCTGCGTGAGTACCAGCACAAATACACGGTGTACGACGAAATCATGCTGTTCGATTTGACCGGCACCGTGCTGGCCCAGATCGATGAAAGCTCGCCCGTCGATGGCTCACACGATTCGCTGCTGGCCCAGACGCTGGGAAGCCACAGTTTTGTAGAAACCTTCCGCTACACCAATCTGCGCCCCCACAAGGACCAGGCCCTGCTCTACACACAGCGCATGCTGCACCCGCAGACCGGCCAACCCTGCGGCGTGCTGTGCCTGTCCTTTGACTTTCTGGGGGAGATGGCAGGCATTTTTGCCGGCAGCAGCGCCGCCGAAGGCCGCAGCGTAGCCCTGCTGCTCAACGAGCATGACTACGTACTCGCCAGCAGCGACGCGCACTGGATTGCGCCGGGCACCAAGGTCCCCTCCAACCCCGAAGGCGCACCACATTTGTTCACACACTCCGGTCGCACCTATCTGGTGCAAACCGTTTCTGCCAAGCCCTACCAAGGCTATCCGGGGCCTGCAGGGTGGAAAGGTCAGGTCATGATTCCGGTGGAACAGGCCTTTGGCACCAAAATCATGCGTTGCGTGGACAGTCTGCCCCACGATGTGGCACAGGGTCTGCTGGCCCACGCCAAGAGTTTCTGCCCGCCGCTGTACGACATCATCAACGCGGCAGACTCCATCCGCCGCGTGGTCTGGAATGGCCAGGTCATGACGGCCGGGCAGCGCGGAGGGTCGGTGCGCCTGAAGTCGGTGCTCGAGCAGATTGGCGAGACCGGCGCACGCACGAATCTGGTCTTTACCCAGTCGATTCGTGATCTGTACGACACCGTGCTCAGCGTCGGCCTGCGCGACAGCCAGTCGCTGACCCAGCTGCTGGTCGATCTGCTGGACCGCAACCTCTACGAACGCGCCAATGACTGCCGCTGGTGGGCGCTCTCGCCCGTGCTGCGCCAGCTGCTGACGCTGCACCATGCGCAAGGCGAGGCGCCTGCAGCTCTGCTGGCTGAAGCGACCCAGGTACTGGAACACATCAACAGCCTCTACACGGTCTACCTGCGCCTCATGGTCTATGACAACAAGGGCCGCATCCTGTGCGCCAGCCATCCGCATCTGCCCGATGGCAGCAGCGTGCTGGAGCAGACGATTGACAGCGCAGCCGTGCAGGCCGTCATGCAACTCAATGACAGCCAGTCCTACCACGTCACGCCGTGGAGCGCTGCGCACGTTGGCAGCGAAGGGGCCACCTATGTCTACCACGCCCCCATTCGCACGGACGATGCCCATGAACGCACCGTAGGCGGCATTGCCATCGTGTTCAATGCCATACCGGAGCTGCAGGCCATGCTGGAAAGCTCTCTGGTCGGCAAACCCAAGACCCGCGCCATGTACGTCAACCGCCAGGGACTGGTGCTGGCGAGCACCGATCCTGCTTCGCCCCCCGGCAGCACGGTCCAACTGCCCAAGCCCGAGCTGCTGCAGCTGCAGGTGGGCCACAGCGATGCCGCCATCACCACCTACCAGAACGAATACGGCATTGTGGGCGCCAGCGTCTCGCGCGGCTACCGTGAGTTCAAAACCTCGGACGGCTACCGTGAGGATGTACTGGCCATTTCCATCGAGTCCTTTGGCAAGGTGGAAACAGCAGACAGCGTGCATGAGGCCAGCCACGCCATCCAGAGCAGTGCCAGCATCAACGGCATCGAGATGGCCACCTTCTTCGTGGGCAAGCAGCTGTTTGCACTGCATGCCGAATCCGTGCTGGAGGCCCTGCCCGCGACCTCCGTCAACCCCGTCTCGGCCAGCCGCCTGCCCTACTGCATTGGCACACTGGCACGGCATGCGCAGGGGCAGGTCACAGGCTTTGTCTGGGTGTTTGATCTGGGTGAGCTGCTGACCGGTCAGCGCTCACGCCTGACGGAAAAACACCAGGTGGTGGTGGTTGAGCACGGCGAGCGCAAGTTTGGTCTGCTGGTCAGCGCCCTGCATGGCGTGCACCACTTCGCCCGTGAGAGCGTGCGCCCCGCGCCCAGCATGGCGGGCGGCGCAGAGTTGCTGGTGCATGAGCTGATTCAGGCCAACCAGGGCGCACTGCTGATCCAGTGCCTGAACCCACAGGGGCTGCTGCATGCGCTGCAGTCGCCCCGCAAATCTGGTGAGGCGATGGAGTACATCGGCTAAACCCGCCACGGTTTCCGCCAGCATGCGCTGTGCTGGCGCAGGCCGCCTCAGCGGCCTTTGACCGGCGTATGGCGCAGTACGCTGAACACGGCTGCCAGCACCGCAAGACCTGCGCCCATCAGCAAGGCACGCTGCTCGGCGATGCCTTCGCTGCCTGGCCAGAGCACAAAGGCGGCCGCCAGCAGCACCGCGCCCAGACTCTGCCCGGTATGACGGGCCGAGCCCAGCATGCCACTGGCCGCGCCGCTGCGGTGCATGGGTGCAGAGGTGACGATGGTGTGGTTGTTGGGCGACTGGAACATGGCAAAGCCCGCACCGCACATGGCCATGCGCCAGGCAATATCCCAGGCGGGTGCGCCAGCCGACAGCTGAGACAGTGCCGCCAGCCCCGCCGCAAACAGCAGCATGCCCATGCCGCCCAGGCGGCTGGCTGGAATCTTGCCAATCTGCCGCCCCACAATGGGTGCAACGATGGCCAGCGCCACCGGCCAGGCGCTGATCAGCATGCCCACCTGCCCGGTCGATACGCCATAGGCATCCATCAGCAGGAAAGGCATGGCCAGAAAGGCCATGGTCTGCGCACTGAAGGCGCAGATGGAAGCGCCCATGGACAGCCTGAACGCCGGAATGCGCAGCAAATCCAGCGGCAGCATGGGCTGCGCCCCGCGCTTCTGGCGCTGTACATACACATAGCCCGCCAGCAAACCCAGCAGCAGCCAGGCAACGGCAGGAAGCAGACCCTGCTCTGGGCTGTAGTGACTCAGACGATCCAGCCCCAGGAACAGCGCTGCAAACATGGTGATGTTGAGCAGCACATCCCACCAGGACAGCCCCCGCAGGTCTGAAGGCTTGAATGGCTTGGGCAAGGCCTTGCGCCCCAGCCAGCACACCCACAGCGCCAGCGGCATGTGCAGGCTGAACAGCCAGCGCCAGTCCAGCTGCGACAGCACCGCCGCCGCCAGCACCGGCCCGGTCACATAGCTGATGGCCACCATCATGGAGTTCAGCGCCAGGCCCTGCCCCAGCTGGGCACGCGGATAAATCTGCCGCACCAGCGCGCCATTGACGCTCAGCGCCCCCGCCATGCCCATGCCCTGCAGAGCACGCGCCACAATCAGCCACTGCAGCGAAGGTGCCAGCGCCGCCAGCACACTGGACAGGCCAAACACCAGCATGCCCCACAGGTACACACGCTTGTAGCCCAGACGATCGCCCAGCGCAGCCAGTGGCAGCAGCAGCACCAGCGATGCCACCTGGTTGGCATTGACCACCCACAGCGTCTGGGCCGGGTCAATCTGCCACTGCCGGGCCATTTGCGGCAGGGCCAGACTCAGCATAGTGCTGTCGAGCACACAGATCACCAGGCCGCAAATAATGACTGCCATGGCCAGCTTGCGTGCACGCCCATGCATGCCATCTGGCTCAGCAGCAGATGCCATAGTGGAAGTATGAGTCATATCAAATCAATAGCTTCTAGCGCTGATACAGCAATGGTTTCAACTACTTTTCTATCTGAAAGCATTGCAAATAGAGCGCTGGCAGCTCTTTTTTTCGTAATTACCGAGGTCAAGCGAATGCATGCAAACCGCAGCTGCACAGCCAAAGCGCCAGCCGTACACACGGTCAAAAGCTAAAAAACCCCGCGGCTGCGGGGTTGGCGGATACGCAGGGCCACTTACATGTGGTCAATCACCACCTGCCCGAATCCGGAGCATGACACCTGGGTGGCCCCTTCCATCATGCGCGCGAAGTCATAAGTCACCTTCTTGCTCTGGATGGCCTGCTCCATACCGCTGATGATCAGGTCCGCCGCCTCCACCCAGCCCATGTGGCGCAGCATCATCTCGCCACACAAAATCATGGAGCCGGGGTTCACATAGTCCTTGCCTGCATAGCGTGGCGCTGTGCCATGGGTGGCTTCAAACACCGCCACGGAACTTGACATGTTTGCACCGGGCGCAATGCCAATGCCGCCAATCTGCGCCGCCACAGCGTCCGAGATGTAGTCACCATTGAGGTTCATGGTAGCAATCACGCTGTACTCGGCCGGGCGCAGCAGCACCTGCTGCAGGAATGCGTCAGTGATGCTGTCCTTGATGGTGATGCGCTTGCCGGTCCTGGGATTCTTGATTTCCACCCATGGGCCGCCATCAATCAGCTCGCCACCGAACTCCTTGAGGGCCACGTCATAGCCCCAGTCCCGGAACGCACCTTCCGTGAACTTCATGATGTTGCCCTTGTGCACCAGCGTCACCGAAGGCTTGTCATGGTCAATCGCGTACTGGATGGCCTTGCGCACCAGGCGCTCCGTACCTTCGCGCGAGACAGGCTTGATGCCCAGGCCAGAGGTCGCTGGGAAGCGGATATGGTCAATGCCCATCTCATCGCGCAGAAAGTCGATGAGTTTTTGCGCCTTGTCCGTGCCTGCAGCGAACTCGATGCCTGCATAAATGTCTTCCGAGTTCTCGCGGAAGATGACCACATCGGTCTTCTCAGGCTCACGCACGGGCGAAGGCACGCCCTTGAAGTAGCGCATGGGGCGCAGGCACACATACAGGTCCAGCGTCTGGCGCAGTGCCACGTTCAGGGAACGAATGCCACCGCCCACAGGCGTATTCAGCGGCCCCTTGATGGAAACGGCATATTCGCGCACGGCATCCACCGTCTCTTCGGGCAGCCAGACGTCCGGGCCGTAGACCTGCGTGGCTTTCTGGCCGGCATACACCTCCATCCACTGAATCTGACGGCGGCCGCCATAGGCCTTGGCCACTGCAGCATCCACCACCTTGCGCATCACTGGCGTAACGTCCACGCCCACACCATCACCTTCAATAAAAGGAATGATGGGCTGATCGGGAACATTCAAGGTCATGTCCGCGTTAACGGTCACTTGGCTGCCATTTTCAGGAATGCGGATGTGTGTGTACTGCATGAGGAAGCTATCTCCGGACTTCAACGTAGGGCTTGTGGTCTGCATGGCCACTTGCTGCCGATTCTAGGCTGCTTCACCCCGCATGGCGGCATGAAACGCGCACCACCGGGTATGCATTGGCGATGCCCCTCTTGCAGCGAGCCGCTGCACCTGGTGCTGCTTTGCGACTGCGCCACACCCGCACAGCAAGGATGTACAGAACAGACAAAACCCCCACAGCGCAGGCAATCCACCTACATACAAAATTCAGAAACAAAGTAAAAGTTTCGTAACTTCTGCCTTGTAACAGGCTTTCATTCACTCCTTCCGAATTGCCCTGCTGCTGTGAAATTCGCTTGTATGCCCCCTGCTTCCGCGCCTTCCCTCTCCGGTCTCTCACGTACCTGGATGCAACGCTGGTCGCGCTGGCGCGCTGGCGCACTGCCAGTCTGGCATTGGCGGCCCTGACTTTTGCCAGCGCAAGCCTTGCCTCCACGGCCGTCACCGAAGTCAATCAGCTCATGGCCCAGGGCAAGCTGACCGAAGCGGCAGCGCTTGCGCAGGCACACCTGAGCCGCAACGGCAACGACGTACATATGCGCTTTCTGCAGGGTGTGATCGCCACAGAACAGCAAAAGTACGATCTGGCCATAGACATCTTTAGCGCGCTGACACGTGACGTCCCCAACCTGCCAGAGCCTTACAACAATCTGGCCGTGCTCTACGCCACACAGGGCCAGATGCAAAAAGCCGCGCAGACAACGGCGCACGCGCCACGGCCAGATTCCGCCAGGACTACTCTGCAGACAACTACAAAGACAGCACCCTCAAAACCATGGAGCTGCAGCGCGAAGGCAATCAATGGCTGATCGTGCGTGAAATATCTGCCCAGTAAAAGCAAACAGCCCGTCCTGCTGCAGGCTTACGCTGTCGACACAGCAGATCAATCCATGCCTTTTGCAGCAAGCCCGGGCACTGACTCACCAATGTAAAAGCCCCTTTTGGCCATAGCCAGAAGGGGCTTTTCTTAAAGCTACTCACACCAGACAGCAAACCGCAGGTTTGCATTGGCGATCAGGCCGGTCCGTGCAGACGCGCAAGCCTCAGCCAGTACATCAAGACTTTGAACAAGCGATCCAAGGGACGTAGAGTGGGCTTACTGCGCCAATGTCGGCACAACCGGTGTTTCCGCAGGCACGCCATCAGCGCCACTGGCCTTACGCTGTGCCTTCTCGGCCTTTTTTCTCTTTTTTTCCAGCTCTCTCTGACGCTTTTCGAATTGATAGTTAGGTTTAGCCATACAGAAAGTGCTTTCTTTGTTTCAGTACGGACACCATACCCTATTGAGCAGGTCTGCACATTGGGCTATCCAATACTGGCACCAGCCTCTACCAAAAGCACATGCAGCCTGTGACCTGCAGCTGCCGAGCTGGCGCAAGCAGCATGGCTTTTAGCGCAACAACTCTTTCGCTCTTTGGCTGAGATGCACATGCGCCGACGCTGCTTGCCTACGGCTGGCATCGAACATCGCGTAATAACCAGCGCGAGTAAATTCTTCCTCCATCAGTTTGATGGCGTCATCCACTTCGTTCTCGTTGGTTAAACGCATGCTTGGATGCTCTGCAGCAATGGCCTGCAGCGTGGCAAAGCTGGATTTCGCAAGCTCCAGGTATGCGACTTTCGTCTCAGGGCCTGAAGAGGTATAGGCAAGCAGAAGAGATGCGTTGAGCTGCTCCTTTGCAGCATGCGCCTGCTGCTCCAATATTTCCAGCGCGGCGCTGCGCGCATTGACGTCACGAAATAGCTTGCAAAACCAGCCAAACATAAAAATGACTCCAATCTTGAGCTGCCCCATGCAAGCATCGTCCTAAGCGCTCGGCAAGCCGATTGCCAAAGCGACCTGGGGGCACACCCAAAAATCTGGAAGATCTGCTGTCAACAGTTCGGAACCATCAATTCATCGGGATAGGCCGCTCTCTCAGCACCATGCGCTCGTTCTTGCTGTTGTACTGCACATACTCTTGGCGACCGTTTCTGCAGCGAACAAATTGATTGTTCAATACGCCATTGGACTCCTTCAGGCACTCAGCTTTTGACTTGGCTGGTATGGTTTCCCAATGAGGCTGATTGTCACGAATAGTGTCAGTGATGCCCACGCCAAATTGACCTGCCAATCTGCCTGCGCCTCGAACGACATCGCTCTGAGCGAAGGCCATCGATGAAAACATTAAACCGACAATCACTATCCGCTTCATATGCACGCCATGCCTGTAACAAAGCGCATTCTAGGTAGGCCCTATTTGCCAAGCTAGCAGCTTCTAAAGCCATCTCAACACTCTTTGGTGTCCTACCTCTGTAGATCCAAAATTTACTGCTGCGGCAAAGTAGCGTTTTTAAGCAGCAGCGTCTTGCTGTACGCCGTGAAATCCCCCAGATGCTTGGTAATCACAGCCTCCACAATGGGCAGCTGCAGCGCTTGGTAGTGTTTTTTGAATGTCTTGCAGCAGCCCTGCCCTGGCTTCATCCAGGGCAGTTTTCTGGCTCAGGATAAAACTCTCGTACAAGGCAGCCTGGCTGTCTCTGGCCCACAGGCGCTGCCCTGTGGTGATGATGCGGTATTGCATCACGGTAGACGAGGCACGCAAGTCCAGCAAATCCACATGGCAGCGCGCCGTGGCGGCCAGCTCGCTGCTCAGCAGCCCACAGCTTTTCAGGGCCCAGCGCCTCATCCGCCAGAACGGCCAGGTCCAAGTCGCTGTCTGGGCCTGCATCGCCCGTGGCCTGAGCGCCAAACACATACAGCGCAGACAGGCTGGGAACGGCTGTCTGCAGCTGCTCAAGCATGCGTGTGTAGTTCATTGCACCCACTTGGTTATGCCCTATCGAAGTTGCTGGCGCCCTCAATCATCCTGCATGTTACGGCGTTGCCTGCCCATTGCGTCTGGCGGTGCTGCAAAAAACATGTACTTTCTTGCACCCAAAAAGAAAAAAGGCCTAATGCCTTAAAACATTAGGCCTTTTCAGGTGCTTGGTGGTGCAGTCGCGACCGAAACCAAACCCGTTCTCCGAGCATAAGCGCGTTTCTGCGTGTTTGTGAGGGGATGAGCGGGTGATGGGATGTCGGCCGGCTGCAACACGTTTGCAAAAATCCTGCGACAACATGCCATCTTGCTATTGACAGCCCCCTCATTACACTCGCACAACCTGTATTTCGTCAGAATAACAAACAAGATGGACAAGCATGCAGGGAGTGCATCAGGATACGACTGCTGATGCGGAAACACACGTAGACACCCAAGCCGCGCTGTGGCTCCTGGCGAGCCTGGCCGGTTTCTATCGCCAGCCCTTCGATACGGAGCTGGTGATCAAGCGTTTTCCGCCGCCTATCGATCTGCCCACGCTGATCGAGGCCTTGGACGCCCTCGGCCTCAAGGCCGGGTTGGCGCATTGGCCTGATGGCCAGTCATCAGGGCTGTCGGCCTTGCCGCTGCCCGCCGTGGCGCTGTTGCCTACGCCCGCGGCTGAAGCTACGCAGGCAGGCTCTGGCGAAGATACAAATGCCGCGTCACCCCCGCCACCCTCCCGCATCCCGCTCACCCCGGCGCTGATCGTCCAGCACGGTGACGACACCCTGGCTTGGGTCAAACCCGGCCAGTCGGCCCCGGAGACCGTGGCGCTCGACGCCGCCCGCGCCCAAGCGGCACCGGTACTGCTGCTGGTGGCCCAGGCCGAGCCACCCGTTTCCGAATCGGTCAGCAAAACCGCATCGCCCGAAACCCAGAAAAAGCCCTTCGGCTTCTCCTGGTTCGTGCCCGAACTGCTGCGCCACAAGCGCATCTGGCGGGATGTACTGCTCGCCAGCCTCGCCATCCAGTTGGTCGGCCTGGCCACACCGCTCTTCACCCAGGTCATCATCGACAAGGTCATCGCCCATCACTCCGAGAGCACGCTCATCGTGCTGGGCGTGGCGCTGGTGGTGTTCATGCTCTTCACCAGCGGCATGACTTGGCTGCGCCAGTATCTGGTGCTGCACACCGGCAGCCGCATCGACGCCGTGCTGGGCGAGAAGGTGCTCAAGCACCTGTTGCACCTACCGCTGCCGTACTTCGAGGCGCGGCCCACCGGTACGTTGGTGGCGCGTCTGCACGGCGTGGAGCAGCTGCGCGAGTTCATTTGCGGCGCGGCGGTGAGCCTGGTACTCGATCTGCCCTTTCTACTCATCTTCCTGGCGGTGATGTTCTCCTACAGCTGGCAGCTCACGCTGATCGCGCTGGGCATCTTGACGCTGATCGTCATCGCCAGCCTCATCATGGTGCCGATCTTTCGCGAGCGGCTGGACAAGCAGTTCCTGCTCGGCGCAAGGAATCAAGCCTTTCTCACCGAATACCTGGCGGGCATGGCCACGGTGAAATCCCTGCAACTGGAGCCGGACGTAGGCAAACGCTACGGCACCTATCTGGCCCAGTACCTCTCGGCAGGCTTTGCCACCAAGCAGGTGGGCAACACCTACAACGTGGTGGCCAACGGGCTGGAGCAGGTGATGACGCTGTCCATCCTCATCGTGGGGGCGTGGCTCGTGATGCAGCCCGAAGCGGGGATGACCGTGGGCATGCTGGTGGCCTTCCAAATGTTCGCCAGCCGCATGAGCCAGCCGCTGCTGCGCCTGGTCGGGCTGTGGCAGGAATTCCAGCAGGCCAGCATTTCCGTCAAGCGCCTGGGCGACATCCTGGACATGCCGCAGGAGCCCTTTACGCTCACCCCGCAACGCGCTGCGGGTGGCGAAGGCCGCATCGACATCCGGGACGTGGGCTTCCGCTACTCCGAGCAGCACCCTTGGCTCTACCGCAACCTGAGTCTGGCCATCCCCACCGGCAAGCTCACGGTGCTGATGGGCCCCAGCGGCTGCGGCAAGAGCACGCTGGCCAAGCTGATGCAGGGCTTTTACTGGCCGCAGGAAGGGCAAATCCTGCTCGACGGGCGAGACATCCGGCAGCTTGCCGCCAACGAACTGCGGGCCACCTTCGGCGTGGTGCCGCAAGAAACGGTGCTGTTCTCCGGCACGGTCTACGACAACCTGGCCATGGCGCACCCGCACGCCAGCTTCGAGGACGTGATCGCAGCCTGCAAGGCGGCGGAAATCCACGAGGTGATCGAGAAGCTGCCGCAGGGCTACCAGACCGAGATCGGCGAGCGCGGCACCGGGCTATCGGGCGGGCAGCGCCAGCGCATTGCCATTGCCCGCGCGCTACTCAAGCGTCCCAAGGTGCTGATCTTCGACGAGGCGATTTCGAACCTGGATCAACAGACCGCCGAGCACTTCGCGCAGACCATCAACCGACTCAAGGGCAAGGTGACGATGATTTTTATCACGCACCAAGTGCCCAAGAGCTTGCAAGTGGATGAGGTGGTGAATATGGGGCAGCATGCCATGCAGATGAGTTTGGTGGAGGAGGATGTATGAATTTCTGGTCGGCACAAGTAAGCAGCCGGTTCTGGTCATCTTTGCTGATGGCATTGACCGTTTTTTTTATTGCGGGGTGCAAAGTGGAAGACAAAACGTGGATCGACAAAATGCTGTCTGAAATGGAGACGGCTTGGATTGAAGCCGACAAAGCTGGTGGTGGGCAGGATGGGCGGGACAAAGCCGTAAGTCTTGTCGCTACGAAGTACTTTCGCCCAGGGATGCCTATGGCAGAGGCTTTTGAGTTATTGAATCAACTCAAGTCACAAGAATTTAGTATTTACGAGTACCGTCACGAAGGTACCCGAATATGGCCCAATGGCGAGCTAAAGCCATATGCTGATGAAGCGAGAAAGAAAAAATTCGAGCGCGAAATCACACAGGGAACAAGCAGATTCACAGTAAGAAAAGATCAGTATGGACGAGAGCGATTGATCATCTCCAAGGGAGTGGCAATGACGCTTACCGTTGATGCTAAGAAGGCAGTCGTAATAAGTGTTGAAGCCAATATCTGGGCCAGTTCTATTTAATTCGGGGGGGGGGGGTAATCATGACGGAAAAAATCGAAGTTGGATACACGCCTGCCGCATTTGTTGGTGGTCTTGGCATTTTTCACAAGTACATCATCTACACCGATAGCAATGGCGACAAGTTTTATGCTCGTGGAGGCCCTGGGTATTTTGGCCCTGGTGCGGCGAGTGGCGGTCGAAGTGAATCCTCAACCTCACCATTTGGAAACATCAAGACCGAATCTGGGAAGTACGACGACAAGAGTCCTGACTGGGATCGTGCGCGTGATCCAGAACACCCCGACCCAAACGCCACGCCTCACCCCCGCGAAACCATCAAGGAAGGTGACGATTTGTCGCGGGAATGGAACAAAATCAAAGAAACCGTCAAGGGCATCGATGACAAAAACATCCCCTATGACCCGAGGTCAAGCAACTCCAACTCCACCGTAGACGAAGCGCTTCGCGAAGCAGGATTGCCAGCACCACAGAAAGATGGGCCAACAGATAACTGGGCTCCAGGCTCGGATTTCGATCTCCCCGGTGGCGATGTCCCCGGCAATAGTGATGAAGGGAAATTCTGGGACGATTTTGAAAAATGGTTCGATGACAAGACAGGTTGGGAAGATTTCAAGAACCAACTCGAAAAGGATATCCTTGATGGCTTGCTTGACCTGAGCAAGAACCTCAGCGACTTCGGAAAGAACATCAAAGACTGGTGGGACCGCGCTAAAAACTGGGTTTGGCCGCGCGACCCCATCATTCTCGACCTTGACGGCGACGGCTTGGAGACGGTGGGACTCGCCAGCAACGTCTATTTCGACCACGACGGCGACGGTGTGTTGACTAGAACCGGCTGGGCGGGCAAGGACGACGCCCTCCTGGTCTGGGACCGCAATGGCAACGGCCGCATCGACACCGGCGCTGAGCTCTTTGGCGACTTCACACCTCTTCCCAACGGCACGCTGGCTCCGAACGGCTTTGCCGCACTCGCCGCCTTGGACAGCAACGGCGACGGCATCATCGACGCTTCTGACCCGGCCTTTGCCGAACTCAAACTTTGGCGCGATGCCGACCAGAACGGGGCGACGGGCGCCGGCGAACTGATCTCGCTCGCCGACGCCGGCATCGTCAGCC
>NZ_VZOT01000007.1 GCF_008801935.1 Comamonas kerstersii | reverse complement strand
GCCGACACCTACGTCTTTGGGCGCGGCTACGGCAACGACACCATCAGCGACTACGCAGAGAACGGCGTGCAGCGCGACACCGTGCGCTTGCTGGGCCTCACCCCGGCGGACATTCGCGTCACTGCGGATTACTCAGACAACCTCGTTTTCACCATCGTCGATACGGGCGAGACGCTGTCCGTGCCGCGCGGCGGCTACTGGTGGGGCCAGAACGGCGTCGGCCAGTACGTCTTCGACGACGGCACGGTGTGGAGCCACGACGACGCGCTGCGCGCCACCGTGGCCCAGGCCACCGAGGGCGACGACGCGATCCACGGCTCCAGCGCCGGGGACGCGATCGCCGGCCAGGCGGGCAATGACACGCTGATCGGTAACGGCGGTAACGACGTGATCGATGGCGGTGCGGGCAATGATCTCTTGATCGGCTCCACCGGCTGGAACTGGATATACGAGAACGGCAGCTATCGGGTCGAGCGCAATACCACGCCATCCATCGCCGCCAACGGCGACGACACCTATCTCTTTGGTCGTGGAGACGGCCAAGACACGGTGATCGATGGCGACACCACCGCCGGCAACAGCGATACCTTGCGCTTCAAGGAAGGCGTGGCGCCTGCGGACGTGAAGTTCAGCCGCAGCGGCGAGGATCTGGTGCTGGCGTGCAAAAGTCGGCGCTGGCGGGACGGCGAGGCAGCGAACACGACGTGGAGGGTGGCGGCATGAGCGGAAAACGTGGTCCCCGGTTGTTCGCTACGGTTGTTCGCTTGAGGCTTAACAGGCCGTTGAAAAAGTCGATGCGGGTTCAAAAAATGGTGATTTCGGGGGTGCCTCACCCCTTACCCACTCTTGAAAAATCGCTTGTAGGTCGTTCTGAAAGGTCGGCCTTTGGCAGTGCATCGTTCCTCGGGACTTTTTCAACGGCCTGTTAAGTTGAGAGGATTGAGTTTGGTGAAGGAGGATGTATGAGGAACTCGGCATGAAACGCTGGATTCTCGGCATTGCGTCGGCCGTGCTTCTAATTGGGGTCGGTGTAGTAAGTTTGGCGTGGTGGCGACCTGGATATTTATTTTTGGCTACTGCAACAATATCCCCAGAGTTCGCAGCGAGGTGGATGGTGAATTGGAGAGAAAGAATGGCAAAAAGCGCACCGGAACAGCAGAAAAGAAATCTGGAATCCGAAGTTATTCGCATTGAATTAGGAGGCCGCCGATACGACGTGCCAATGCGGTACAGCTACGGACAAGCGATTGAAAAACATGGCCGATGGCCAACAGCAAAACCTGAGCGTGTGAAAGTCGGGGCACTGACGCTAAGTATGCTTTTGCCGGACTTGAAACCCTATTTTCCGGAAGACGATGCACGTTGGAAGGTTAAGGGTCACGGCGACAGGCTGGAGGTGGATATCACCGAATCGGGTGGCACTCAAGGGTGGCTTCATCAATTAAGAGATAGGTATTTGAGAGGCGAGGAGCAATTCGCCACACGGATACCTGATGCCTTTGGGCTATATCGTTTTGCGGTTAAAGGCATGGAGGATGCCTATTTCCCGATTGGAGATGATTTGGAATTGACTATAAGCTGCGATCAAAAGCCAGAAAATCCAGATCAAAAAAATTTCTTCTCACCCAGCTGCAGGGTGAAATCAAACTACAAGACTGGCATTGCGCTTGAGTACACCTATGCCAGCAAATATTTGCCGGACTGGCGACAAATTGATGCAGGCCTCAAAACTCTCTTTGATCGTTTTGAGCAGGCTGCGGCGACAGAATCTGTCAAGGATGAGAAGTAATCATGGCACTCAGCATTACTCAACAGCAGCTCGCAATAGCACAGACTTACGCGGCTTCCGGCGATTATCAAGGGGGATGGCAATACCTTGCATCAATTGGCGACAACTACGCCGATAATGCTTATGTCGTGACCACCGGGAACGGACAAGGCTACTTCGATAATCTGATGCACCGCTTGGTCAAGAATTATTGGGATACGGTTGCTGGCCCTGACGCATACACCGAAAAGTTTGACAGTGTTGCTCGACAACACTTCCGGCAGTATGTACGTGACATTGCAAACAATCCTGGGAACAAGCTCCCTGATTCAAAGCAAATCGAGAAAAGCTACCGCGATGCAGTCACCGATCATGGGCTTCCGCCAAACACGGCCATTGATGGTGCCATCACCCAATCCTTCGGTGAGGCTTTTGACAGAATGTGGCCAGGGGAAAAGCATGAAGGTCTGGATTGGACCGATGGCCTTGGCATGGAAGATGAGCGTCAAGTTCCATCCGACGTCTACAACGACCTTGATTGGTGGGAATCATTCAAAGATTTGATCGGTAGTGGTTGGGATGCGTTCTGGGATCAACTCAAAAAAGACCTTCAGGACGCTTGGAAGGATGTCACCGATGGCCTCGATGATCTTGGCAAAGACATCAAAGACTGGTGGGACCGCGCCAAAAACTGGGTCTGGCCCCGCGACCCCATCCTCCTCGACCTCGACGGCGATGGCCTGGAGACGGTGGGACTCGCCAGCAACGTCTATTTCGACCACGACGGCGACGGCGTCCTCACCAAGACCGGCTGGGCGGGTGCGAACGACGCCCTGCTGGTGTGGGACAGAAACGGTAACGGCACCATCGACACCGGCGCGGAGTTGTTCGGCGACTTCACCGTACTGCCCAACGGCACCCTCGCCCCGAATGGATTTGCAGCCCTCGCCGCATTGGATGCGAATGGCGACGGCGTGATCGACGCCACCGACCCCGCCTTCGCAGAATTGAAGCTCTGGCGCGATATTTCGCAAGACGGCGTCTCGCAAGGCGGCGAACTCGTTTCGCTGGCGGACGCCGGCATCGTCAGCCTCAACCTCGCCCACAGCCTCAAGAACCAGCGCCTGGCCAACGGCAACACGCTCGCCCGCGAAGGGACATTCACCCGTGCCGACGGCTCAACGTCCGCCATGGGCGAATTCCGCCTCGCCACCGACACGTTCAACACCCGCTTCGCCGAACCGGTCGAAGTCCCCGAGCCCCTCAAAACCCTGCCCACCATGGGCGGCGCCGGCAACGTGCGCGAATTGCAGCAGGCCGCCGCCCAATCCAGCAGCCTCGCCGGTGTTCTCGCCCAGTTTCAGAACGCGGGCACGCGCGCCGAACAAAAAGCCCTGCTCGATCAACTCATCACCGCCTGGGCCGACACCTCCGGCATGGCGGGGAGCCTGGAAGCGCGGGCCGCAGGCAAATACCGCATCGTCTATGAAGCCTTCGGCAACGAGCGTCGTTCCAACAATATCGACACCGTGGCCTTCGCGGCGATCTCCTCCGCCAGCGTCGGTGGCGGCGCGGCGCTGCTGAGCGACTTTGGCGGAATGTATCTTTCCGAGCACTACCGCAACCTGATCAGCGAGTGGAGCAGGAAGCTGCACGTGCTCGAAGCCTTCAACGGCCAGTACTTTTTCAACCTGCCCGACGAGAAGCACCAGACCGACGGGGCCAACTGGGGCCTGGCCATCTTGGCGGCCTCGGGCGGTGGCGGCAGCAGTGGTGGCGCGGCGGCCGTCCTCGAAGCCCTGCCCACCCTGCGCGTGAACTTCTCGCAGGCCCAGCTCGACCTCTTGCAACAGGCCTACGACAGCCTGAAAGAAAGCGTTTACGCCAGCCTGGTGATGCAAACGCGCCTGAAACCCTACCTCGATGCCATCGAACTCGTCATCGACGAAGCAGGCATCCGGCTCGACGCCACCCGGCTCAACCGGATGCTGGCGGACAAGAAAGCCGCCGACCCGGAGAACTATCTGGCCGATCTTCTGGATCTGGACCGCTACGCCAACGGCTTCCTCTCCGGCACGAACTGGGTGGGGCTTGCCGACTTCGACACGCTGATTGAGACGCTCCCGCAGACGGCGGGCATCACGGCGCTGCTCGACGAGTTCAAGGTAAAGAGGCTGACTGAGGGTGACGACACCACCGGGCTCACAGACAAAGCCGACATCGTTCTCGCAGGCGACGGCCAGGACGCCCTCTTCGGTTACAACGGCAACGACCGGCTGTTCGGTCAAGACGGCGACGACCGCATCTACGGCGGCAGCGGCGACGACCTGATCTCCGGCGGCGCGGGCGACGACCTGCTCTATGGCGAATCCGGGGCCGACACCTACGTCTTTGGGCGCGGCTACGGCAACGACACCATCAGCGACTACGCAGAGAACGGCGTGCAGCGCGACACCGTGCGCTTGCTGGGCCTCACCCCGGCGGACATTCGCGTCACTGCGGATTACTCAGACAACCTCGTTTTCACCATCGTCGATACGGGCGAGACGCTGTCCGTGCCGCGCGGCGGCTGGTGGTGGGGCAGCAACGGCGTCGGCCAGTACGTCTTCGACGACGGCACGGTGTGGAGCCACGACGACGCGCTGCGCGCCACCGTGGCCGCGACGACCGAGGGCGACGACGTGATCCACGGCTCCAGCGCCGGGGACGCGATCGCCGGCCAGGCGGGCAATGACACGCTGATCGGTAACGGCGGTAACGACGTGATCGATGGCGGTGCGGGCAATGATCTCTTGATCGGCTCCACCGGCTGGAACTGGATATACGAGAACGGCAGCTATCGGGTCGAGCGCAATACCACGCCATCCATCGCCGCCAACGGCGACGACACCTATCTCTTTGGTCGTGGAGACGGCCAAGACACGGTGATCGATGGCGACACCACCGCCGGCAACAGCGATACCTTGCGTTTCAAGGAAGGCGTTCTGCCATCGGACGTGAAGCTCATCCGCAGCGGCAACGATCTGGTGCTGGCCATTCGCGATAGCGGCGACCGGGTGACGCTCAAGCAGTATTTCGATGAAGACTGGCGCGGGCAGAACGGCCCGTGGTTGATCGAACGGATTGCCTTTGCCGACGGCACGGTGCTGTCGTTTGCCGACGTGCAGGCCATTCTCTTTGCCGGCAGCGAAGATGCAGAAACCATCATCGGCTCAAGGGCGGCGGATGTGCTGACCGGCCAGGGCGGGGATGACGTGCTGCTCGGCGGCGCGGGCCGGGATATTCTGGACGGCGGCGCGGGCAACGATGTGCTGCGCGGCGGCGGTGTCATTGGCTGGGGTAATCAGGTCTACGACGGGAACGGTGAAGGCGACACCTACCGCTTCGGTCGGGGCGATGGGCACGACACGATCATCGAGGATTCCTGGCAGCAAAATGAGACCGACCGCATCGAGCTCAAGGCGGGTGTGCTGCCCTCCGATGTGCGGCTGGAGCGGGTGCGCACGGTCAACGGCTGGCAGGTCAGCGATGACCTGAAGATCACCATCCGCGACACCGGCGAGACGCTCATCGTCAAGAACCATTTCAACGAGAGCAACCGCTTCGCGGTGGAGGAAATCGTTTTTTCCGATGGCACGGTGTGGGATATGGAGGCGATCAAATCCCGCAGTCTGCTGGGCGAGGCCGGTGATGATGAATTGCGCGGCTTCAATGGGCGCGATGACGTGATCGTGGGCGGCGCGGGCAATGACGAACTCTTTGGCGGCGACGGCAACGACATCTTGATCGGCGGCGCGGGCAATGATTGGCTCGAAGGCGGCGCGGGTTCCGACACCTACCGCGTCACGCTGGGCGACGGGCAGGATGTAATCAACGAAGGCTACACCGCTGGCACGGACACGGTGGAGCTGGAGGCAGGCATCACCCCCGCCGATGTCACCGTGCGCTGGACGTTGCAAGGCGACATGGCCGTCACCCTGCCGGATGGCAGCCAACTCACCGTGCGCGGGCAGGCCGACACGTGGTCTACCGAGCGAGGGATCGAGCAACTGCGCTTTGCCGACGGCACGGTGTGGGATCGCACCGAACTGGCGGCACGGGCGCTGGCCGCCACATCGGGTGATGACGCGATCGTTGGCGGTTACCAGGACGACACGCTGGATGGCGGCGCCGGAAACGACCAGTTCCAAGACCTGGGCGGTTATGACACCTACCGCTTCGGTGCCGGCGATGGCCAAGACACCATTGCCGACAACTATGGCCGCGTGCTGTTCAAGCCCGGCATTGGCCAGAACGACATCACATTCAGCCGCGACGGCAACGACCTGATCGCCACCGTCACCGCGTCGGGCGACGCGGTGCGCATCAAGGAATGGCTCAACAGTTGGCAACGCATCGACCGCTTCGACTTCGACAACGGCGCAAGTCTGAACGTGAACGATGTGCTGGCCAAGCTCAATGTCAGCGAAGGCGCGGAAATCCTCTACGGCTCGCCGGACGAGGATACGTTGGCGGGCACCGAGAAGGACAGCGTGATCTATGGTCGCGAGGGCAACGACGTGCTCACTGGCGGCGCGGGGCGCGACCAGCTCTTCGGCGAAGCCGGTGATGACACACTGGATGGCGGCGCCGACCGCGACTCGCTCTACGGCGGCGCGGGTAACAACACCTACATCGTGGCTCCGGGCACAGGGCTGGACAACGCCATGGGCGCGAGCCTGGCGGTGGCCAACGACACCGTGGTCTTCGCGCCGGGCATCCGGCCCGAGGACGTGTCGGTGCAGTTGGGGGATGCGAGTTGGGGCGGCCAGGCGGGTGATGTCGGCTACACCAACCTGGTCATTGGCATCGGTGGCAACGACGCGCTGGTCGTGCGCACCGAGAACGGGGATGACCTGGGGCGTGGCGCCATTCAGCGTTTCCGCTTCGGCGATGGCACCGAATGGACGCTCTCCGACGTGATCGCCCGCGCCGATGGCGGCAAGATGGGCTGGCAGCAGCGCTATTGGGGCGACCCGACCACGATCCTCGGCAGCCAGGCCGATGACGACATTAACGACTACACCGGCCAGTCGGTCACCGTCCAGGCACGCGGCAACGACGACAACGTCTACCTGGCTGCCGGCAATGACATCGTCTCGGCTGGCAGCGGCAACGACAACGTGTACTCGGGTGCCGGCGACGATCTGGTCGCTGGTGAGGCGGGCGATGACCGCATCGACACCGGCGCGGGCGACGATGTGGTCGTCTTCAACCACGGCGACGGCCATGACCGGCTGACCACCGGCGAAGGCACGGACACGCTGTCCTTCGGTGCCACGGTTCTGCCTGCGATGCTTTCCGCCGCCTTGGACCCCGACGGACGGGTGGTATTGCTGATCGAAGGCGGTGCGGGCGGCTCGATCACGCTGGAGAACACCCGCATCGACAATCTGCCGGGCGATCTGGAACGCATCCAGTTCATCGATGCCGACGGGAAGACGCGCGTGTTCGACCTTGCGGGTTGGCTGCAGGCCAACACAGGCGCTTTGCTGTCGGCAACGATGGATGCGCCGCTGGCTTTTGAGGGCACGGGCTTTGAGTTGACCGGCACGGTGGCCCCGGCGGGCGGACTGGAGGCCGTGGCCTATGCGCAGTCCGGCGACCTGTTCGTCTCGGCCAATCTCGCCAACAACACCCCGACCGACGGCGACGACGTGCTCTACGGCACCGCCGATGGCGACACGCTGGACGCGGGCGCGGGCAACGACATCGCGCTGGGTCTGGCTGGCAATGACACGATCCTCGGCGGTGAGGGCAACGACCTGATTCACGGCGGCGACGGCGATGACGTGCTCGACGGCGGCGACGGGAACGATGTGATCTACGGCGGCTGGGGCGCGGACACGCTCACCGGCGGCACGGGCCGCGACGAACTCTTCGGCGAATGGGGTGGCGACACCTACGTGTATCAGCCTGGCCACGGTGAAGTGATCATCGACGACGACCACCGTGTGCTCAACTGGGGCTACGGCGGCGGTGAAGGCGGTTACGGTGGCGAATGGGCTTATGGTGACGAACTCGCTCGTGCGGCCGCCTGGGATGGCGGTGAAGGGGGCTATGGCGGCGGCTGGGACGGCGGCGAAGGCGGCGAAGGCGGCGAAGGCGGCTGGTGGTACGGCGGCGCCATCGTCGACGATGCGCCCAACATCCTCACCTTCGGCCCCGGCATTCGCCCCGAAGACCTGCGCTATTCGCAGCAGAATGGCGATCTGGTGATCGAGTTCGCCAACCAGCCCGGCGACCGGGTAATCCTGAAGGGCTTCGAGCCGAACCGGGCCACGCAGACCCGCTCGGTGGACATCATCCGCTTTGCCGATGGCACCGAGATCGTGGCCGAGAGCATCGAACCCACGGGCAAGACCGAAATGGCCGGTGATGAAGGCGGTTGGCTCGACGGTACGCCGTTTGCCGACACGCTGATCGGCGGCGACGGCGATGACGTGCTCAATGGCCAAGGCGGCGCGGACCGCCTGGTGGGCGGCGCGGGCTCGGACACCTACCGTATCCACAAGGACTGGGGCACTCGCCCGACCGAGACGCTGATTGCCGAGACCTGGCGCGAACAGGACACGAACCGCATCGAGATCACCGGCGAAATCAACGCCAACGACCTGCGCCTGGAATTCGACGGACGCGACCTGCTGCTGCGCCTGAACCAGGAAGGCGATGCCATCCGCTTTGCCGGATTCGACCCGCGCGCAGAGGGTATGCAGGCGCCGGTTTCGGAAATCAGTCTGCCCTGGTTGGGTGTCAACCTGTCGTTCGACGACCTGCTGGCACGTGGCGTGCGCATCATCGGCACACCCAACGACGACGAGCTAACCGGCACGGCACTCGCCGACTGGATCGAGGGTCGCGGGGCGGACGACACCCTGAGAGGCGGCGCGGGCGGGGACCTCTACCTCATCGACGCCGATGGCGGCACGGACACCATCATCGACAGCGAAGACGGCGATACACCCAACACGCTGGTGCTGCCCGAGGGCACGACGCTCGATGACGTACGCCTGTCTTTTGATGCCGAAGGCTTCCTGACCCTCGATCTCGACAACACCGGCAACCGTGTGCGTCTGTCGGGCTTCAACCCGCAGGACCCGTTGGGGCCGCGTGCCGTGGAGCGTTTCCGCTTCGGTATCGACGGCGACGAGATCGGCTACGAGGAACTGCTCGCGCGCGGTTTCGACATCGTTGGCACGATCGACGCCGACGCTCTCAAGGGAACCACGCTCACGGACCGCGTCCGGGGCGGCGACGGCAATGACCTGATCGAAGCCACGCCAGGCGATGATTGGTTGGCGGGTGAAGGCGGCAACGACACCTATGTGGTGCAGCTAGGCGACGGCATCGTCACGATCGACGACGTGGCGGAACAAGATGCGGGCAACGTGCTGCGCTTCGGCCCCGGCATCGATCCGAATGCGCTACGCAACAACCTGCGTTTCGAGGCGGACGGCAACGGCGGCCACGTCCTGCTCATTCCCTACGGGGACGACGGAGACTTGGTGCGCCTGACCGGTTTCAACCCGCAGGACGTGCTCGGCACCCACGCAGTGGAACGCTTCGAGTTCGCCGACGGCACGGCGGTGGATTACGCCACCCTTGTGTCCTGGACTTTCGTGGTCGAGGGCGACAATGCGGGTAACGCGCTGGAAGGCACCAACGTCGGCGACCGCCTCTACGGCTACGACGGCGACGATGTCATGGAATCTGGTGATGGCGAGGACGTGCTCACCGGCGGCTTGGGTAACGATGTCTTGCGTGGCGGTGCCCAGCGTGACGCCTACGTGGTCAATCTGGGTGATGGCGAAGACATCATCGAAGATGACCTCGATGCGGGTGTCGGCAATGTGCTCACTTTCGGCGAAGGCATCGCCCGCGAAGACGTGCGGCTGGAAGTAGACGGCGATGACTTGCTCATCCATTACGGCTCGGGCGGCGACGTGGTGCGGGTGAGCAACTACGCCCCGGATGGCGCATCGGGCGGCACGGTGATCGACACCTTCGAGTTCGCCGACGGCACCGCCGTCACGCTGCGTGAGTTCATGAACCGCGCGCCGGAAGTTGCTAACCCCATCGACGATCAGGTGGCGCTCGAAGATGCTGCCTTCAGTCTGGTGCTGCCCGACGACCTGTTCATCGACGCCGATGGCGACGATATCCTGACGCGGGTGACGGTTTCGGGTTACACGACGCTGCCGGACTGGCTGCAGTACGACGCGGCCACGCGCACCTTGTTCGGTACGCCGGACAACGACGACGTGGGTGAATTTGACGTCATCGTGCAAGGCATGGACGCCCTGGGCGCATCAAGTTTGCACAGTTTCCATGTCACGGTGCAAAACACCAATGACGCCCCCGAAGTCGGCACGCCCCTGTCCGACCTGCGCGCCCTGGAAGACAGCGCCTTCAGCTTCACGCTGCCTGCTGGCAGCTTCCGTGATGTCGACATAGGCGATGAGCTCGCCTACACGGCCACGCTGGCCAACGGCGATCCACTGCCCGATTGGCTGAGCTTCGACGCCCAGACCGGTACGTTCTCGGGCACCCCGGCCAACGGCGATGTGGGCAGCGTCTCCGTACGCCTGACTGCAACGGACTTGGCCGGAGCACAAGTCAGCCAGACCTTCGCCATCGAGGTGGCCAATGTCAACGACGCGCCCGAGGTGGGCGTGTTGCTTGGCAACCAGAGCGGCCGCGTCGGTCAGCCCACCCGCTGGCAACTGCCCGAGGGCGCTTTTGTCGATGTCGATGCGGGCGATGTGCTGAGCTACTCGGCCACGCTTGCCGACGGCAGTGCCCTGCCCGGGTGGCTCACCTTCGATGCCGCCACCGGCAGCTTCAGCGGCACCCCAGCCACGGCGGGCAACTACGTCCTGCGGGTCACCGCCACCGACCTGGCGGGTGCTTCGGCCAGCCAGAGCTTCACCCTGGTGGTCGAATCGGGCGGCGGCAACCAGGCACCGGTCACGGCGCCGGATACGGCAACCGTCATCGAAGATCGCAAGCTGCTGGCCTGGGGCAATGTGCTCGCCAACGACCGCGATCCGGAAGGCAAGCGCCTGCGCGTGGCCGACCCCGGTATCCGGCGCGGCGAATACGGCGTGCTGACCCTGCTGTCCAATGGCACCTACGCCTACGTGCTCGACGATTGCTCGTCCAAGGTGCAGGGCTTGGGTGCGGGCGAGACGGTCACGGAGACCTTCAATTACCTGGCCAGTGACGGCACGCAGCGTAGCAACGGCGCATTGACGGTGACCGTACAGGGCACCAACGACATGCCCGATCTGGTTCGCTGCCTGAGTGATGTGCAACTCGCCAAGGGCAAGGCCTTCTCATGGCAGATGCCCGCAGGCAGCTTCCGTGACGCCGACCGCAACGACACGCTGAGCTACGCGGCCACCCTGTCCAACGGCAAGCCGCTGCCCAGTTGGCTCAAGTTCGACGCCGCCACGCAGACGTTCAGCGGCACGGCGCCTACAGGTTCGACCGCCGCCATCGACGTCAAGGTGGTGGCCAGCGACGGCCATGGGGTGTGCTCGACGGCCTCCGACGTGTTCCGCATCAGCGTCGGCAACAAGACGGTGCTACCCGCCGCCAGCAAGGGCAACGAAGGCGTGGGCAACGGCGCGGACGCACCGCCGCCCGGACACAGCGCCAACATCAATGACGGCGCGGGCACCGGGCCCGGCAATCCCGGCGGCAGCAAGGGCAAGCAGGATGACCTGCTCGAGCGCTTCCTCGATGGCTTCAAGGCCGATGCCAAGGCGGTGAACCAAAATCCTTTGCCCAGCCTGGATGCCGGATGGTTCGATCGCTGGCTGTCGCCATCCGTGCCCTCCCAAGGGCAGGCACCGTCCCCGAGCAACAGCCAGGCGGTCGAAGCCCACTGGCAGCACCTGCTGCAGGCATTGAACAGGCTCGATGCCGAACGGCAAGGGGCGGCGCAGTGGCTGGGCAAGGGCCAGGGTGCCGACCTCTCGGGGCTGGTGGGGCTGCTCTCTGGCAACGCGGCGATGCTGCGCACCCATGGCGACGCCGTGGGGCTGGCCGCCGGCACCCAGCTCAAGGGCTTTGCCGGCCTGAAGGAAGGCGTCACGGCCTTGCGCTGCTGCCCCCCATGCCGCGCGTTCTGATCGCGTGGGAGCTGGGCGAGGCCTTCGGTCACCTCGCCCGGTGCCTGCGGCTGGCGCAAGGGCTCATGGCCCGCGGGCACGGGGTGACCCTGGCGCTCAAGGACGTGCGGCTACCCGCCGGACAGCGCCCGGCACCCGGCATCACCGTGCTGCCCGCGCCCCTGACCCCACAGGCGGGCACGGGCAGCAGCCCACCAGTGAACTACGCCGATGTGCTGCGCGTCAGCGGTTTTGCCGAAGCGCAGGACGTGGTCGCTCGGCTCAACGCCTGGCGGGGGATTTTGACCTTGGCCCAGCCTGACGTGCTGGTCGCCGACCATGCGCCGACGGCCTTGCTGGCGGCACGGCTTGCCAATATTCCCCATCTGTCCATCGGCAACGGCTTTGCGATCCCTCCGGCTGTTTCTCCCTGGCCGTCGATCCGGCCCTGGGAGGCGGTGTCCGATCAGGCGCTCATGGCTGCCGAGGAAAGGCTCGACCGGGTGCTGGAGGCCGCGCAGAAAGCACTGGGCCATGCAAGCGCAGTGCGTATGCGCGACTTGTTTGGTGCCCACGACATCCTGGACACTTTTGCCGAACTCGACCACTACGGCGCGCGGCCGGATGGGCGCTATGTCGGGCCCATCGTCTCGGTGCCCCAAGCCTTGCGTGTTGGCTGGCAAAACCGCGAGGGTTGCAGGGTACTGGCCTACCTGCGTCCTGCTGTACCGGGCTTCGAATCGATCTTGCAGGCGCTCGCCCGGTTGGATGCAGAGGTGCTGTGCATCGCGCCCGGGATACGCCCCGAGGCAGCGAAACGGTGCGCGACGCGGCGTTTGCGCATTGCACTCGCACCGATCGATCTGTCTCTTTTGCTTCCACATGCCGATCTGGCGCTCGGCTACGGCAACAGTGGCTTCTCGACCCAGGCACTGCTCGCAGGCGTGCCCTTGGCGATGCGGCCTCGGCATGTCGAGCAGACACTTTTTGCGCATCGGGTGGAGGAACTGGGTGCGGGCAAGTTGCTCAGTGGCCGCATCGATGTGGACAGCGTCACCACATCATTGCAGGAACTGCTCGGCAACCCGACGTATCGGCAGGCCGCCCGCGCGTTCCGGGATCGTCATGCCGATTACTCGCCCAGCGAGGCCATCGAACAAAGCCTGTTCGCCATCGAGCGCGCGATGCTTGAAGGCTGGAACACTGACCGTACCCGCAAGACCCCAGAACCACAAGAGAGTCCCCCGGCATGCTTGCATTGAAATCCCTCCTCCAGCAGGCCCACAGCGACCCGCTGGATTTCCATCCTCCGCTCGTCCGTTTGCAACACCGCGCGCCCAATCCGCAGGGGCGGCGGGTGCTGTGGGCCATCCTGGCGCTGGTCGCCTTTCTCATCGTCTGGGCGTTGCTGGGACGGCTGGACATCGTGGCAGTGGCCGACGGCAAACTCGTGCCCGCCAGCTATCTCAAGATCGTGCAGCCCTCGGAAGCGGGCATCGTCAAGGACATCCTGGTGCGCGAGGGCGAGACGGTGCGTGCCGGTCAGGTGCTCATGCGCATGGATGCGCTGATCACCGAGGCGGATCTCGAGGCCATCGCCGCCGAATACGCCCGCAAGCAACTTCAACTGGCCCGCATTGATGCGGAGCTCACCGGCAAGCCCTTTGAGCCGGACGTTCAGGCACCGGCGGCGCTGTTGCGCGAGACCGCCGCCCAATACCAGGCCAACCGCGATGCCCTGGCCGCCGCCTTGGCCGAGGAACGCAGCCGCCTGGCCAAGGCGCAGCAGGAGCTGGCCGCCGCCCGCCAGCAGAAGGAGAGACTGGAATCGGTGCTGCCCCACTACCGCGAGCAGGACAAGGCCTACGAGAAGCTGGTCAAAGACGGCTTTGCCGGAACCTTGACGGGCTCGGACAAGCGCCGCGAGCGCATCGAAAAGGAACAGGAGCTGAAGACGCAAAAGCACCTGATCGCCTCCGCCCAGGCCAGCATCGACCAGTCGCTCAAAAAACTCAAGCAGATCGAGGCGGACTATCTGCGGCAGCTGCACGCCGAGCGCAATGAGGCGCGGGCACAAATCGACAAGCTGGCCAAGGAACTGGAGAAGCAGCAGCACCGGCGCGCGCTGCTGGAACTCAAAGCCCCGCAGGACGGGGTGATCAAGGACCTGGCCACCCACACCGCCGGCACCGTGGTGCAGCCGGGTACCGTGCTGGCCAGCCTCGTGCCTCGCGAAGAAAAGCTCAAGGCCGAGGTCTGGGTCTCCAACGAGGACATCGGCTTCGTGCGGCCGGGACTGACGGTCAAGCTCAAGTTCGCCACCTATCCCTTCCAGAAGTACGGCATGGGACAGGGCACCGTCGAGCACGTGAGTGCCGATGCCCAGAGCGAGGAAGAAGCCCGAGACCAGGGGCTGGCGGGCGGCCAGCGGCCGCTGCGCTACAAAGCCCTGGTGGCGCTCGACGCAAACGCGCTGGAGATGGATGGGGTGCAGTATCCCTTGTCGGTGGGCATGCAGACCACGGCGGAAATCCTGCTGGGCGACCGTACGGTGGCGGAGTACCTGCTCTCACCCGTGAAAAAAGCCTGGCACGAGGCCGGTCGAGAGCGATGAGCAATGCCCGACGGCCGTCGTCACTGACGGAGGCACTGTCCAGCCAGGTACACGGCATCCGCTGGCCTGCCGTGGTGGGAGCACGCGATGCCGCCGTGCTGGCCTTGCTGTTCCAGATGGAAAGCACCCAGTGGATGTCATCCGAGGCGCTGCGGGAACGACAGGATCGGCAGCTGGGTGCGCTGCTCGACCACGCGCGCCGCCACTGCGCCTTCTATCGCGAGCGCCTACCCAACGACCTGGCCCGTTGGCACGAGATTCCGTTGCTGACGCGCACCGATCTGCAAACGCAGGCCGATGGCCTACGGGCCACCACCTATCCACGCGCCCACGGCAAGACCTTCGACATCGCGACGGGCGGCTCCACCACTGAACCCGTCACGGTACGGCGCACGGCGCTCACCCAATTGCTCTGGCAGACGGCGACCTTGCGCGATCATCTCTGGCACCGGCGCGATCTCTCGGCGACCATGGCCATCATCCGCCAGTTCCCGCAGCCAGTGGATGAAACCAAGCCGGGCACATAGACGGGAACCTCCTTGATGATGGTGTCGCCCTTCGCTCTGACGACGCGGATGCGGTCGACGTACTGGGTGACGACCTTGACGATGGCTTGCGCCTGTCGTTCGCGGACGGCGACGGTCTGTAGGGCTTGTTGCTGGATGGCGGCATCCCATTGCGCTTGGACGTGGCTCGCACCCTTGATCCAGCCAAAGCCGACTAGGGCGACGCCGAGCGCTGCCAGGGCCAGCAGCCGGTACGGCCACGGAATCACGCTCACGATGCCTCCCCGATGCACTGCCGGTATTCGGCTTCTCGCCGTGTAGCGAGCCCACCGCACAGCCGCGCGTTGGTGGGCAGCGCGCAGTCCTTGCCCTGGAAGAAGCGCCAGCGCAGCAGCTCGGCGCAGGCTCCCGCGTAGTCCTCGGCGTTGAGTTTTCTAACCAGCTTGGACTGGCAGAACGCGCGGCTGCCGACGTTGTAGGAAAAGCTCACCAGCGCGTCGTACGCGTGCTGGGCCAGGGGCACGGTCACGCATTGCTTGAGCGCCCCCTCGAATTGCTGCACGTCGGTAAGTGCCCGAGCCAGCGCCTTTGGCGGCGTGGTGGTGTCGCCCAGCTTCACCCCAGTGGTGGTGCCGAAACCAATGGTCGGTACATCGCCCTTGACGGGGATCACTGCACGGTCGGTGTAGCCCTCGTGCAGCACGATGCCAACTAGGGCGGCAGCGGACAGCGTCAGTCCGGCCACCGTCCTGCGCATCGCTTGTGATGGTGGCCGGGTCATCGGTGCATCTCCGGCTGAGCCACGATGCGAGCTACGGTTGCGCCGATGCTGGCGGCAAAGGCCAGCAGCACGAACGCGCCGCGCGGTAGTACGTCCCCGAACAGCGGCACCACGACTTCCGCCGCCGTGAAGGCAGCGGCCAGCAGCGAGAAGCGGATGCTCCAGGCCCGTCGCAACACGCGCTGCCAGTCGTCCAGAAGGCAGATCTTCGGCTTGGCAGTCATTGCACGCCTCCCATCAGTTTCAATTTGATGGCGGCCCCCACCAGCAGCGCGGCCAGGATGCCGGTGGTTACGACCTTGATGGTGGTCTGCCACGCCGTGCGGCGGGCATCTCGCCACGCTTCCAGCAGATCGCGCAGTTCGCGGATGTCCTTCGCGGCACTGCCGTTCTCCAGCCCGAGATGGGCAAGGCAAGGCAAGGCAAGGCAAGGCAAGGCAACGCTCGGCTCCGCGTTCGGCAGCCCGGTCGAGCAGATCGTCAAAGTCCTCGCGGCGCAAGAGGAGCATGTTCTCGACGAGCGCAGGACAGCGACGGATTCGCGGATTTCACCGCTGCCATCGACCAGATAGGCGTAGTCGCCCACGGTCAGCCTTTCCGGCTGGCTGATGGCGGTCACCGGCAAGCCGATGGCATCGGCCTCACTGGCAGGCAAGGCCGCATCGAGCGTGAACAATGGCGCGTAGTCCTCGCTGGCCACACTGGCGATCTCGCCTGCGGACGCGCCGGTGGCGAGCTGCCAGTTCAGTTGCCCCACACCACCGGCAGCGGCCAGTGCACCGACTGCGGCATCGGTGTCGGTCAGGTAATCCAGTTCAGCACGCGACAAGGTGCGCGCCAGTTCCCAGTACGGAATCTCCACCGCCACGATCTGTGCAGGCGGCAGCGGCTCCAGTGTCGGCTCATCGATGATGGGTGGCGGCGGGGCGAGCACTGCGTTATCCAGCCCGAACACATCCTCCATCGCTTCGATGCGCCACTCAGATGACCCCAGTGTGCCGGTATCGATGCCGGTCACGCGGACCACCATCTGGTCGATGCCCAAGCGCGGCCAGTTGAGCAGGAACACGTCACCCGGCAGCGGCGCGCGTTCCAGCGTGTCGCGTGCCACGGTCAGACTCATCCGGGCCAGGGGTGACCCCAATCCTCTCGCCTGATCCTGCGCTGCGTGACCACATCGCGACCTACAAGCAGCTCAGCCAGCTGTATGCGGCCGTGCGCAATGCCTACGCCGCAAAAGTCGGTTTTGTGGCCGATCTTGCCTACAAGACGCGGCGCCTGATCGAGGAAAGCGCAGAGCAACATGGTCTTGGCCGATTGACCAAGACCGTGACCTTTGACGTGGCAACGCTGAAGTCATTGCGCGGTGAGGATGGGTCCGACGAGGGCAAAGTGTTCAACCTTGTGCGCGGTCTACAGCACGAGATTGACGAAGACCCCGCCGCCGCACCGGTGCTGCAACCGCTGAAGGATCGTGCCGAACGCATCCTGAAGGATCTGGAAGCGCGCAAAACGACCGGTCTGCCGCGATGGACCAGCTGGCGGCGTTGGCTGCGGAGAAGGAAGCGGCGATGAAGGCGGCGCGCGACAGCGGCCTGTCCACTCGCGCCTTCGCCGTGGCTTGGGTGCTGCGCGACGATGCTGCCGTCAAGACGGTGGGCATCGACCTCACGACGCTGGCCAAGGACGCCGAAGAGTTGCTCGGGCGTTTTCCGAATGCCTCGGTCAATGCCGACGAGCAGCGACGGCTGCGTGCGTCGCTGTACAAGCCCTTGCTCGCGCTGGCGCAGGACGAGCGGGCACGGGTCGTTGATCTACCAAGAGCAGCTTCGCCTGGCGGACCGACGGTCCGAACTGTCGAAGCGCGAATACGGGTTTGAGCAACAGTTCGACAAGGATCGCTTGCTGCCAAAGAATCAGGGGCTGGTCTTCGTCGACACCAAGCGGTCGTCTGAGAAGCATTTCCAGAAGTTCGAGCAGGACTGGAATGACACGCTGCAAGTGATGCGTTCCATCGCATCCAGGGTCTCCGCGCCGGACGCCAAACCCGACTGGATCGATGCGTCGGTGGCTCCAGGTGTTCAAGCCGACCAATTCCTGCACGCCTACTACTACAAGCAGGTCAAGGATGGAAACCGCCATCCTTACGAGGAGTTTTTCGACAGGAACTCGAAAAAATCCTGAGCTGGCGTTACGCGACGCGCTGGAGTGGTGGCATGACGCCGACTTCGACCACTCGTTTGAAGAACGCACCATCTACGAGTGGTCGCCCCGGCTGCGCGAGTTACTGGCACGCGATCGCATTCTCAAACTGACGGAGCAGGAATTCGTGGATGCCGTTTCCCGGGTGCACGCGATCCGAGACCACGCCATTAAGCAGGAAAACGAGCACTTGGGCTTGCCGGATCGACCGCAGACCGGCGACGACAAGGTGGAAAAGTTCGGCGAGTGGCTCTGGCGGCAGCGATCCCGCCAAGGGCGGACTGTGCTTGATCTGTTGAATTACGTCGTCTGGGGCAACGGCAGTGTTTCGGCCCGGCTATGGAACGCGATCCGCAGCGACGACTGGGCAATTCCGCACATTGGTCTGAGCAGCCTCGGGGAAATCGTCGGCTGGGCGCGTCCAGACGAGTTTCCGCCAAGGAACATGCGGACGAGCAAGGGGCTGCGGGCGCTCGGTTACAACGTGAGGATCGGCGTTTGGCTGCGGCTGCCCACAGCACTTGTAGGCTCCCGATCAAACCTTTACCTATCGCCGGATCGGACTGCCCCAGCACCCCCTCTCTGGAAATTGGAGTCACATCAATCGCCCAGCAGGTCGCGGGATGTTGACTCTTGACTTTCGGCATGTTTGGCGCAATATCTTGCAAAGTCTTGCAAGAATTTCCTCGAGCGAGGCCGCGTGACGACGGAACTTTTTTTTTGGGGGGGGTATGACAGCGCGCCAGCAGGCGATCTTCACACTCGACGAGTTGACTGCCTACTTGAAAGTCGGCAAGCGGACGCTTTACCGGCTCGCCGCGAACGGGGAAATTCCGGCCTTCAAGGTGGGCGGGACGTGGCGGTTTCGTCAAAGTGAAATCGATCGATGGATCAATGATCAGATCCAAGCAGGCAGAAAGAAGGAGGTGATACGCACAGATAAGCAGCGAAAGTCAGCGGAACATCCCGTGTCGCCAGGGCGCGCTGTACATAGCCGCGGGCAAACGGATTGAGTGAGTCTTCAATTGATTTCTGGAGGTATGACATGGATATTGATTTCAAGAAATTGGCTCCCTGGAATTGGTTTAAGAAAGAGCAGGAAGAACAACAGAGCACTGCCTCGCTGCCCGTGCAGCGCAATGACCTGCCGGTGGCAGGCGGTCCCGTCAGTCCCATCCTGCAACTGCATCGCGAGATCGATCGGCTGTTCGATGATGCGTTCCGGGGCTTCGGTTTTCCGGCGCTGGCCATGCCGCGGCTGCCATCCGATTGGTCGGGCATGCTGAAGCCGGCCCTGGACATCCAGGAAACCGACAAGCAGTACAAGATCGCCCTGGAAGTGCCCGGTGTCGAGGAAAAGGACATCCAGATCACCCTCGACAACGACGTGCTGGTGGTGCGTGGCGAAAAGCGCCAGGAACAGGAGAAAAAGGAAGGTGGCTTCCACCGTGTGGAGCGCTCCTACGGCAGCTTTCAGCGTGCCTTGAACCTGCCTGACGACGCCAACCAGGATTCGATCAAGGCATCGTTCAAGAACGGGGTGCTCACGGTCACGATCGACAAGCGCGAGGTCAGTGCGCCGAAGCAGGGACGCTCGATTCCGATCAACGGCTGACGTCGCCGGCTCGTTCGTCACAAGAAAAAACCAGCACGAGACGAGGTGTCGCGACTCGCGATGCCTCGTCGCCTCATCCTTCTCAGGAGCATCAGCATGGCCAGAAAACAATGCCAGGTCTGCGGCCAACCCGCCACCGTGCGGGTGGAAGCCAATCTCAACGGTCGTCACAGCACCATGCTGTTGTGTGACGACCATTACCGTCAACTGGTGCGCCAGCAAAAGCGCACCGTCTCGCCGCTGGAAGCCTTGTTCGGCTCGCGCAGCGGCCTGTTCGAAGACTTCCTTGGCAGCGACTTCTTCCGCATCGGCGACGACGCGACGCCGATGGCCGCCGATACCGATGACGTGGTCGATGCCTCGTTCGGCGAGCCCGCCGCCGCAGGTTCGGGTGCGCCGCGCCGTCGCGGCAGTGGTTTGGCCAGCCGCATCAGCGAACAGTCGGAAGCCCTGCTGCAGGAGGCCGCCAAACACGCTGCCGAATTTGGCCGCTCCGAGGTGGATACCGAACATCTGCTGCTGGCGCTGGCCGACAGCGACGTGGTCAAGACCATCCTGGGGCAGTTCAAGATCAAGGTCGATGACCTCAAGCGCCAGATCGAGTCCGAGGCCAAGCGCGGGGACAAGCCGTTCGAGGGCGAGATCGGCGTGTCGCCGCGCGTGAAGGATGCGCTCAGCCGCGCTTTCGTGGCCTCCAACGAACTCGGCCACTCTTATGTCGGGCCGGAGCATTTCCTGATCGGGCTCGCCGAGGAAGGCGAAGGTTTGGCGGCCAACCTGCTGCGCCGTTACGGCCTCACGCCGCAAGCGCTACGCCAGCAGGTAAGCAAGGTGGTCGGCAAAGGGGCCGAGGATGGCCGCGCCGAGACGCCGACCAACACGCCCGAGCTGGATAAATACTCGCGCGACCTCACCAAGATGGCGCGCGAGGGCAAACTCGATCCGGTCATCGGCCGTGCGCAGGAGATCGAGACCACCATCGAGGTGCTGGCCCGCCGCAAGAAAAACAACCCGGTGCTGATCGGCGAGCCCGGCGTCGGCAAGACCGCCATTGTCGAAGGACTGGCGCAGCGGATGGTCGCCGGCGAAGTGCCCGAGACGCTGCGCGACAAGCGTCTGGTCGAACTCAACATCAACGCCATGGTGGCAGGCGCCAAGTACCGCGGCGAGTTCGAGGAGCGCGTGCAGAAGGTGCTCAAGGAAGTGACCGAGCACCAGGGCGAGCTGATTCTCTTCATCGACGAGGTGCACACCATCGTCGGTGCAGGCCAGGGTGGCGGCGAAGGCGGGCTGGACGTGGCCAACGTGTTCAAGCCGATGATGGCGCGCGGCGAACTGAACCTGATCGGCGCCACCACGCTCAACGAGTATCAGAAGTACATCGAGAAGGACGCCGCGCTGGAGCGTCGCTTCCAGCCGGTGATGGTGCCCGAGCCGACGGTAGCGCAGACCATGATGATCCTGCGCGGCCTGCGCGACACCTTCGAGGCGCACCACAAGGTCAGCATCACCGAGGATGCGATCATCGCGGCGGCTGAGTTGTCCGACCGCTACATCACCGCCCGCTTTTTGCCTGACAAGGCCATCGACCTGCTCGACCAAGCGGCCGCGCGCGTGAAACTGTCGGCCACGGCCCGGCCGGTGGCCGTGCAGGAGCTGGAGTCCGAACTGCACCAGCTGCGGCGTGAACAGGATTACGTGGCCGCGCGCAAGCAGTACGACAAGGCCGCCGAGCTCGGCAAGCGCATCGAGGCCAAGGAGGCCGAGCTCAAGAAGCTGATCGAGGGCTGGGAGCGGGAGCGGGCCTCCGGCAGTGCCGAAGTCAAGGCAGAACACGTGGCCCAGATCGTTTCGCGCCTGACCGGCATTCCGGTCAACGAGTTGACGGTGGAAGAGCGCGAAAAGCTGCTGCACCTGGAACAACGGCTGCACGAGCGCCTGGTGGGACAAGACGAGGCGGTCCGTGCCGTGGCCGATGCCGTGCGGCTGTCTCGCGCGGGCTTACGCGAAGGCAGCAAACCGGTGGCTACCTTCCTGTTCCTGGGCCCGACCGGGGTGGGCAAGACCGAGCTCGCCAAGGCGCTGGCCGAGTCCATCTATGGCGATGAAGGTGCGCTGCTGCGCATCGACATGTCCGAGTACGGGGAACGCCATACCGTGGCACGCCTGGTGGGTGCGCCTCCGGGTTATGTGGGCTATGACGAGGGCGGCCAGCTCACCGAGAAGGTGCGTCGCAAGCCCTACAGCGTGTTGCTGCTGGACGAGATCGAGAAGGCTCACCCTGACGTCTACAACATCCTGCTGCAGGTGTTCGACGACGGGCGGCTCACCGACGGCAAGGGCCGGGTGGTGGATTTCACCAATACCATCATCATCGCCACCTCGAACTTGGGCTCGGACATCATCCAGCGTCGGCTGAAGGCCGGTGGCGCCGCCGGTGAGGAATACGAGAAGACCAAGTCCGAGGTGATGGATGTGCTGCGCGGACACTTCCGCCCCGAGTTCCTCAACCGCATCGACGAGATCATCGTCTTCCATGCGCTGGGCAAGGAGGAGATCCGCCATATCGTCGGCCTGCAGCTCGATCGTGTGACCCGCAACGCCGCCAGCCAGGGCGTGACGCTGACCTTCGATCAGACCTTGATCGATCACTTCGCGGAGGAAGGCTACAAGCCCGAGTTCGGCGCGCGTGAGCTCAAGCGGCTGATCCGCAGCGAGCTGGAGACGGCACTGGCGCGCGAGATGCTGGGTGGCGGTATCGGCAAGGGCGATCACGCCAGCGCCCGCTGGGACGACAAGGCCGAACGGGTGGTCTTCGAGCGCCAGGAGCCACCTGCGAAGCCAGCCGAGCCTGAAAAGCCCGATGCCGCGAACGTGGCCAAGGCACCGCCGAGCGACGCGAGCAAGCCTGCGCGCAAGAAGAAGTCAGCGGGCGGCGAATCTTGAGCGATGGGGGCTGTCGTGTCCGACCCCAACGGCTGACATGGGCAGTCACCCTCTCGCCCACGGTGCCCGAGCCCGTATCGCCGCCGCTTGCCGGCCTGGCGCACCTGGTGGGACGCGCCACCGGCCAGTCGCTGACCAGCGGCAACCGCATCGAGCCGCTCATCGATGGCGAGCAGGCCTACCCGGCCATGCTCGCTGCCATCGAATCGGCGCGGCACAGCGTTGCGCTGGCTTCGTACGTCTTCGATAGCCAAGGCATCGGGGCGCAGTTCGTCGATGCGCTGCGCCGGGCTCATGCGCGCGGCGTCGGCAGCCACGACGAGCGCGAGCAGACCCTCAACCAGCTGCTCACAGAGATGGACGGCTTCGACAGCTCGGTCGGGTTGATCATCCTCGCCGCCACCAACCGCCCCGAAATCCTCGACCAGGCACGCATCGACCAAGCCATCCGTGACATCGTGATGGGTGTGTTTGATCGTGCATACCGAATTATCGAAATTAACCGAGAAGTGCTGGAGCGCTGCGCGCGCGAACTGCTCGCACGGGAAACGCCGGATGCATACAGCTTCCGGCAACTGACGCAAGGGCTACAGCTCGAATCCCCATGTCACAGCGGCCCAACTGCCGGAGCCATTACTTCCTCCGTGTCCCAAGGATCCACCTCATGAGGACAGCATTCATATCGTCTGCCCACACTACCAATCCCTCAATCGCGAGCCAGCCAACAAGTTGGCAGAGAAGCCCAATTGCGGGCGGTGCCAGCACCCGCTGTTCACCGGAGAACCCATCGAGCTGACCACAGCGACGGTAGAGGACATCACCGACCTCAAGAGGGTCGAGCAGGCGCTGAACGTTATGCGCCGACAGCGAGAAGAGTTGGCCAGCCACGTTCCCGGTATGCTTTACCAATACCGTCTTCGTCCGGACGGCAGCTCGCACTTCCCTTATGCCAGCGCGAGGATACAGGAAATATACGGGGTTACACCGGAGGATGTTGTTGAAGATGCCACTCCTGTGTTCGCTGCGCTCCATCCTGAAGACCGCGACCGTGTGCATGAAACCATACGGGCGTCGGGGCAGTCACTCGCGCTTTGGCATGACGAGTACCGGGTGCAGTTTCCAGACGGTCGGGTGATCTGGGTCGAAGGCGAGGCGTTGCCTGAAGCCATGCCTGATGGGAGCATCCTCTGGCACGGCTATATCCATGATGTCACCTCACGCAGAAGATCCGCGGAAGAGCTTCGCCTTGCGGCTAAAGTTTTGGTTCATCACGCATCTACGGGGTATGTTGTCACGACATCCCGGCGCCCAGCCGCAAGACCTTGAACTGGAAATCCTCGAAACCAGCGCCGTGGAGGACTTCGTTCAAGTGTCTCAGTTGATGGCGCTGTGCGAGAGGATGGGATTGCGTTTTGCCCTCGACGATTTCGGCAGCGGCTATTCCTCGCTGACCTATCTGAAGCGCCTGCCCGCGCACCTGCTCAAGATCGACCAAGGTTTTATACGCGACATGCTCGAGGATCCGGACGATATCGCCATCCTGGATGCGCTACTGGCACTGGCAAGGTCGTTTGGCAGGAACTGCATCGCGGAGGGAGTCGAATCCATTCAGCATGGTGAAATGCTGCTGCGTATGAGATGCGAGTGGGGCCAGGGTTATGCCATCGGGCATCCGATGCCGGCGCATGAATTCGAGCAATGGCTACACACCTGGCAGGTACCCTTATCCTGGAAGGGATTCAAACCTGACAGTCGCTCCGCGCTGCCCGTGCCGTTCACATACGTCGACCACCGGGTCTGGATTTCCCAGATGATCGACTATCTGTCAGGTAAGACCCAAGTGCCGCCTCAACCCGAAGCACTCCAATACTGGCGGGATCAAAGTGGCCGCCCTGCGTTCTTCGGCAAGGATCCTGATGATCAGGTCGATGTCCTGCATCAGAGCATCCAGCAGTTAGCGCACACCCTGAGTGAAATGAAAAATGCCGGCCGTGTCGAGGCATTGAGGGCTGGCATCGACAAGTTGCAACATTTGCAGGCGGATCTGCTGGGATTGCTGCCGCCGGACCAGAAGCCGGATTGATGCCATGCATGGGACAAAGGGTTGACGTGCAAGAGGCTGATCCACCCATCGGCGGCGCCACGGGCGCGCAGGATATTATGCGCTGGGTGGCTTCGCAATTGCCTCGGCAATCCAGGTGTAATCGAGTCGTCTTCTCGGACTCCCCGTTCCATTAACGTTTCATTGAAAGAGAGCAACGCTTATGCATAAAGAATCTGGCCACACGGCCCTTGACGAGATACGCTCCCAGTGGCGGTTGATGACGTTTTACGAGCGCTTCGAGCAGGTCGTCGCCCTCGTTCTGTCGGCGGTAATTGCCGTCATCATCGTGGTGTCGCTGTTCCAGCTCATCGCCATCGTCTTCACGCTGCTGGTTCTCGATGCTTTCAATCCCCTGGACCACAAGGTATTCCAGAGCGTGTTCGGCATGATCATGACGCTTTTGATCGCGATGGAGTTCAAGCATTCCATCGTGCGCGTGGCGCTGCGTAAGGAAAGCATCATCCAGGTCAAGACGGTGGTCCTGATCGCGCTGATCGCACTCTCCCGCAAGTTCGTGATCCTCGACTCCGACGCGAGCCCCGCAAAGATAGCCGCGCTGGCAGGCGCCACGCTGGCTCTGGGTGCGACCTACTGGCTGCTGCGCGAGCGCGACGGCCGCGCCGCCGAGACATCTGAGCATGACCCGTCATCATCCCAGTGACCTGCGCGCGGCGTTGTTGCAACATCGCCGGCTCAACCGCCTGCAGACGGGGTTGCTGGTCCTGACCCTGGTCGGGATTGCAACCGCTGCGGGGAGCCTGTTGTTCGGCGAAGGCGGCTTTTGGCTCGCGCTGTTTGCCGTTGCAGGCGCGCTGCTGCTGGAGCCGGCAGCAGCGTCGGCGCTGACCCTGCGCCTGTATCGCGCGCGGGCACTGCACCCGCACGAAGCCCCGAGATTTGGGCCATGTTGCGCGAGCTGTCCGTCCGTGCCGGTGTGCCCGCAACGCCGGTGCCGCACTACGTGCCCAGCGGCATCGTCAATGTCAATGCCTTTGCCAACGGCTCCAGGCGCCTTGCCTCCATTGCTCTCACGGATGGTCTGCCCGGCTGGGGAAATCCCGAGCCGTCTTGGTTGCGCACGCATACGGCGTGCAGAGGATCGTATCGCGCGCCTGATGGAGTTGACGTCTCAGCCATCGCAGACCCTGCCGTTCCAAACGGTGTTGATTTCCTCCCAGAAGTGACCCACTAGCCTGCGCTGCGGGTCAGTTCTGCGTGGAAATCAACACAAACGGATTATCTCGTGCCAAGGTCGTTCGCCCCGATGTGCCCACCACGCCGGGGCCTGAGCGGCCTTTGGCGCTAAATCACTCGAAAGGAGCCTCCGTCATGTCTTCCCCCGGTCCTTACCCACAACGCCCAGCTCCTGATCATTTCGTCCGGCGGTGGCTCGTCATCACTGCGTGCGTTGCAGCACTCATGCTGTTCTGGCAGTTCCTGCCCGCCATCGAAGCCTGGTTCAGCCCGCGCCAAGCCGCTGAGCGCACCGTCACGCCGCGTGACGATCTGGCCGCTGACGAACAGGCCACCATCGAACTGTTCGAAAAATCACGCGCCTCGGTGGTCTACATCACCACCGCGCAGCTGGTGCGCGACGTCTGGACGCGCAATGTCTTCTCCGTGCCTCGTGGCACGGGATCGGGCTTCATCTGGGACGACGCCGGCCACGTCGTCACCAATTTCCACGTTATCCAGGGCGCGTCCGAAGCCACCGTCAAACTCGCCGATGGCCGCGACTACCAGGCCGCACTGGTGGGGGCGAGCCCAGCACACGACATCGCCGTACTCAAGATCGGCATCGGCTTCAAACGCCCGCCTGCCGTGCCGGTCGGCACCAGCGCCGACCTCAAGGTGGGACAGAAGGTGTTTGCTATCGGCAACCCCTTTGGCTTGGACTGGACGCTCACCACCGGCATCGTCTCCGCGCTCGACCGCTCGTTACCGGGAGAAGCGGGCGGCCCGGCCATTGATCACCTGGTTCAGACCGACGCCGCCATCAACCCCGGCAACTCGGGTGGCCCCCTGCTCGATTCGGCCGGGCGCCTCATCGGCATCAACACGGCGATCTACAGCCCCTCCGGCGCCTCGGCTGGGATCGGTTTTGCCGTGCCGGTGGACACCGTCATGCGGGTAGTGCCGCAACTCATCAAGACCGGCAGATACATCCGCCCGGCGCTTGGCATCGAGGTGGACGAACAGCTCAATCAGCGCCTGCTTGCGCTGACGGGAAGCAAGGGCGTGTTCGTGCTGCGTGTCACCCCCGGCTCGGCAGCGCACAAAGCCGGGCTCGCTGGGGTCGAGATTACCCCACAAGGCATCGTGCCCGGCGACCGCATCATCGGTGTTGATGGCAAGGCAACGGACGATGTGGCCAAGCTGCTCGCGCGGCTAGACGACAGGAAGGTCGGCGATGTCGTAGTCTTGTCCGTGGATCGGGCCGGCAAATCGCGAGAGGTGCAGGTGGAGTTGCAGCCCGGGATTTGATTCAGTTGAATCTCTGGTTCATGCGGCGTTGAGCAGCCAAGCGGCTTCAGCCTCACGCCGTGTGACCAGTCCCGGCAGTACTTTTCCACCGCTATAGACCCATCGCCGCAGTTCCTGCCCAGCAGAAGACCAGTCCCGCTGGTTAATGCGCCTGCGCAGCGTCGACGTCTGCAACCGCCCCACGCCAAGGTTGAACGTGAAGTCAACGATGGCCGCGAGCCGCGCCTCCGGCTCAGTGGCCAGCACTGGGCAGAATTTCAAAGTGGCATTGAGTGCAATGCGCAGGTCGGCTTCGAGGTAGATCTCGGCCTGTGCTTGGTCGATGGGCGGATGGTCTTTGCTGCACAAGTGGCCCCACCCGATCGTCCAATAGCCCGCAGGACACAGGTACGGATAGGCCCTTGCAGGGTCGTGCTTGGGCACCCGATGGAAGCCCTCAAACCGTTTGGCGAGATCCACTGCAGCTTTGGGCACTTGGATTGCTGATTGCGTATCCGCTTGCATACTCAGCGCCCTTTGCGTTCCAGCACACGGCCGAGGAACCAAAAGTTCAAGACCCCCGCCCACATGGCTTGATCACTCTCAGACCAGATATGTAAGCTTGATTCAGCAAGGTTAAAGCCTTGCTGCCACGCCAGGGCAAACGCAGCAGTTTTAGCGGCGCAGTACAGCCCCATGAACCAGTACGTGATCGCCGGCCGCACGGTGCAGGACAAGGCATCGACCCAGCGCACACCGGAGCGTTGGCCTTGCGCTGCGATACTCTCTTGCAGCGCCTGCAGGCCAGCCACGCCCCACGCGATGAGGCACTGCTCAAGCTGTTTTACTTGGCACTGCACAACATCAGCCGCAAGTGGACGATGCCCATCCGAGATGGGAAGGCAGCTCTGAATCGGTTTACGATTGAGTTTGGAGACGGACTCTCCGCGAACTGACGTCCGAACCGTTTACACAAAAATTCGGACACCCTCAGCGCCTGTGGCGCTCCATCAAGTACGAGGAGATCTATCTCAAAGCCTATGACAGCGTGCGTGCCGCACGCAATGGGATTACGCGCAATACTTGCAGTTCTGCAATGCACAGCGACCTCATCAGGCACACGGCCAAGCCACCCCAGATGAGGCTTACTTTGCAGCATTGCCGTTTGCAAAAATGCAAGCTGCATGACCGAAGGGATCTCGCTTAACAACAGAGGATTGTTGTTCAAACGAGCGGGACCACCTCTCTATCTTTGAAACACGAACTGTCAGCAGCGCCGTCATCGCAGAAGACCCTAGATTCGCGTAACGATGCTCACACCCTTCTCTCCATAGCTTTTATATGAACTTCGTTCAACCGCAGAAGCACATCCTTAAGCGTCCGAACCCATTCATCAATCGTTCTCCCGTAGCTAAGGCAACGCTGGCGATCGTTGCAAGTTTCATCGCCCTATCCGGTCATGCGCAACCCCACAACCCAGCGGGGTCGACGGCAAGTGCCCCTGCTGCGGCCTCAGCCCCCCTCATATTACCCACCCATACGCTGAATAAAAGCTTATTCAACTTAGGACTAGAGCATGCTCTCACCCTAAGAGGCACCGATAGCAGCGGGCAGGTCAATTTTGGTATTCGCCAAGATGAGGTTGTCGAATCTGCCTCTTTTCACCTTGAGTACACCCTCTCGCCAGCACTACTGCCACAGCTTTCGCACCTGCAAGTGCTGCTAAATGGCCAAATGGTGCAATCCATCGGATTACCTCAGGCACAACTAGGCAAGCCACAAAGCATTGACATTCCCATTGATGCCCGTTTTTTCTCTGACTACAACAAGCTAGAAATTCGCTTTGTGGGGCACTACACCCTTGAGTGCGAAAACCCCGGAAACTCCAGCTTGTGGGCACAAGTGAGCAATGAAAGCCGGCTGCAAATCACCCTCAGGCAAGTCAAATTACCTAACAATTTGGCGCAGTTACCGCTGCCATTTTTTGACCCCCGCGATACCGGTAAAGTCCAGACTCATTTTGTGTTTTCTGAGACACCCTCCCTCGGTGGACTCAAAGCAGCGGGTGTTATGGCGGGTTGGCTAGGGGCCAAAGCAGATTTCCGCAGTAGTCAAATTCAGGTCTTAAACAATCAATTGCCCAATGGGAATGCGATTGTTTTTGCCAGCGCACAAGATGCACCGGCGTTTCTCAAAACGCTGGTTAAAAATATCCAAGAGCCTACGCTGCAGCTCATTGAACACCCCAGTAACAGCGCCTACCAATTGCTGTTGGTCATGGGTAAGGACGCCGCACAAATAGAAACTGCGGCGCAAGCTTTAGCACTGGGCAGAGTGGCTTTAACTGGTGATGTCACCCGTATCCAGAGCTTGGAGCTTCCTGCCCCACGCAAAGCGTACGACGCCCCTCGCTGGCGCAATACCGAGCAGCCTATTCAATTTGCAGACTTGGTCAGTTCACCGCAACAGCTGCAAGTCAAAGGCTATGCCCTGAACTCTTCAATCACCACCTATTTGCGTGTGGCCCCAGATTTGTTCACATGGAATAGTAAAAATATCCCGGTACATCTGCTGTACCGCTATACCCCTACGACTGTTTCTGCAGACGGTATGGTGTCCATGTTGCTAAATCAAAATTTGGCCAACTCTTTCCCTTTGGAGAACTCCAAAAAAAGTCAGAACCGTCTTTTTCCGAAGTTCGGTTATGAGAATGATCAGGTATCGCAAAAGTTTTATGTCCCTGCGGAGTGGATTCACGCGAGCAATCGGCTAGATTTTGAAGTGCAAATGCCTGCGCAAGAACAGGGCAGTTGCCTCTCCACTGCTCCGGTGGAAGTGCGCGCAGAGTTGGACCCCAAATCGACCATCGATTTGTCTGGATTGCCTCACTACATTGCCATGCCCGATTTGCAGGCTTATGCGCAAGGCGGTTTCCCCTTCAGCCGTTTGGCTGATTTACGTGAAACCACGGTGGTACTTCCAACCGCTCACAGCACGGCAGCCACAGAAGCCTACCTGAACGCCATTGCCCATATCTCTGGCATCACAGGCTATCCGGGCACCCGCTTCCAACTGGTCAACGACAAAGACAGCGATGCAATTGGCGACTCCGATGTTTTATTGATTTCGGATGGGCAAGCCTCTTCCCTGCTTGAGAAATGGCAGAAACAACTGCCCGCTTTGGTAGAAGCAAGCGCACAGTCCATCACGCTTTCACAGCGTGCTTTGGGTAAATTCCTCGATTTATGGCAAGGCCAAAAGAAGGCGCCCCCCAGCTCAGGCCATGTAACCTTTCAAGGCTCAGGCCCCTTGGCCGCAGTCGCTGGATTTGAGTCACCCCTGCACAAAAAACGCAGTGTGGTGGCATTGATGGGCAACAGTGCCCCAGCGTTAGATTTGATTGCAAAAAACATCAGCAACAACGTGACAAACACCCGCTTCATGGGTGATCTCACGCTGCTCAACGACAAAGATATTGCCAGCTTCCGGGTCCAGCAAACCTACTTTGTGGGTGAGCTCTCTTTGGCACAACGCTTGTGGTTCAAGCTGCATGAGCATCCGGTGACCATGGCCATTCTGGGAAGCTTCTTGGGCTTGCTACTTAGCTTCTTTATCTACACCGGCTTGCGATACTTTGCGCGACGCCGATTGGAGCAAATGTAATGATGCGCCCAGCTTCACCGCTCAGACGTAGCTGCCTACAGACACTCAGCATGGTGTCTGTAGCAACGCTATGGCCACTCTATACATGGGCTGCGCCGTCAAAAAATCAAAAAGATAAGCTGCAATCACATGCATGGAAAGCGTTTAAAGCACAATTCATTCAAAAAGATGGGCGTGTGGTCTCGGATGACGGGGCACGCAATCAAACCTATTCAGAGGGGCAGGCATACGCACTGTTCTTTGCGCTCATCTCCGAAGACCGCTCCGCTTTTGAACGCATCTTGGCATGGACTGAAAACAATCTCTGCCAAGGCGATATCGCGAGCCACTTACCCGCGTGGTTATGGGGGCAACGCGAAGATCAGCAGTGGGGGGTTTTGGATCCGAACTCCGCGTCCGATGCCGATGTCTGGATCGCATACACGCTCATGGAAGCGGGCCGCTTATGGAACCAACGTGCTTACACGGCAATTGGCAAGGCCTTGTCCCAACGTATTTTGGACAAAGAATGTGTGGTGATTCCGGGTTTAGGACTCAGCCTCCTGCCAGGCTCAGTGGGATTCGTCAGTGATGGGCGCTACAAACTCAATGCCAGCTACTCCCCTCTGCAAGTGCTGCAAGCCTTAGGAAGCATAGACCCTGCATGGTTGTCTGTGGCACAGTCATCCATGAAAGTGATTACAGGGTCTAGTCCACGCGGCATCTGTGCAGACTGGATCTGGTTTGATGGTCAGCGCTTCAGCCAAGACCCCCAAGGCGAGGCACAAGGGCGCGGTGGCTATAACGCCATACGCGTTTATTTGTGGGCCGGACTGTTGAATGTACAGGCACCCCTGCGCACGCAACTCATCAAGCAATTAGCGCCCATGGTCCATCAAGTCCAAGAAGCCGGCATTCCCCCAGAGTTTATTGACCCTTGGACATTGCAAACACAGGGCGAAGGCCCCTCTGGTTTTAGCGCTGCCTTGTTGCCTTTTTTGCAGGCATCTAACGATACGCAAGTGCTCCATCAACAGATGCAGCGCTTACAAAAATACCCCGTCCCCCCAACGTCCTACTACCAGCAATGTTTGAACTTCTTCAGTGCCGCGTGGCTCAGAGGCAGTTATAGCTTTAGCCCTCAGGGTCAATTGCGTCTTGGTGGCGAAGGGTAGCTTGTACACATGTACCGACGATTTTTTCACTTTTCTCTCATCAGCAGCAACTTACTGGCAAGCCTGTGCGTTCATACCGCATTCGGGATGGTCCAAACCAACAGTGATGCAGAGCGCGAAATAATGCGCAATGCACAGCTCTGGCAAAGCCAATACCGCACGGATTTAGCGCGCCAACAAGTCAATAAGTTATTGCTCATTGAGCCCAATTCTGCGTGGGGCATAGCTACGCTGGCCAGTATTGCCTTGCAAGAGGACAAAAAGGCAGAAGCCCAGCAACTCCTACAAAAGCTGCAGTCCCTAAACGCCAATCCCCAGGCAATTGCGCAACTGCAGGCTTTACTCAAGCTCTACACCCCCCAAGCACAACAAGAGCTCACGCAAATGCGCTTGTTTACGCAATCGGGTCGCACGGCAGAAGCCACGGCCTTAGCACGCAAACTATTTCCTGAAGGGCCTTTGGCGTTGGGTAACTTCCAGCTCGATTACTACCGTGCTTTGGCGACAGCACCAGGCCCCAATCCCAAACTAGATGCTGCCCTTCAAGAGGAATATGCACGCACACAAAATGTGCAATACAAATATTTATGGATTCAAAGGCAGCTGGAGGCAGCACCACCGTCTAGCACCTTGTTGCGTGAGATAGAACGCCTCGCCGTCGCAGCGCCATCAGGCGACCACACCGCCAAAGACCTTTGGCGCTGGGCGCTGCACAAGCTACCGTGGGAGGCCGTGCCAGAAACAGCACAAGCTTTTTTGAACCGTTTTCCCCAAGACGAATCGATGCAAGCGTACCTTGCAGAATCACGGCGACAGCGCGCCCAAGCTGAACGTATTGAGCAATCGCCGCTGAATGTTGCAAAACGCAAAGGCAATCAAGCCTTAGACAACCTTCGACTCGATGAAGCCCAAGCCCAAGCCCAAAAAATTCTAAGCATCCAGCCCAATGACGCAGAAGGTTGGGGTTTGCTGGGATATATCGCATCGCGCAAAACACAATACGCAGCCGCCCAAGAAGCTTTTGAAAAAGCCTATCACTTTGACAAAGCACCCCATTGGAAGCGCCTCGCGAATACGGCGCACATCAACTCGTTATTGCAACAAGCAGATGCCGCCGTCTCCCGCCAAGATACGGTGGTCATGCGTGCCATTGCGCAGCAAATTCTAGCCATCGACAGCCACCATGCGCAGGCCATGACCTTGCAAGCGCAAGCGCTGAACCTCGAAGGCAAGTACCAGCTGGCACAAGATACATATCAAGCTGCTTTGAAACAGGTACCCATATACCTGCCTGCACTGAATCAACTGGTGCAGATGCTCATCAAACAGCAGCAATGGGATGCAGCAAGCCAAGTATTGAAGGAATATGCCGCGCAGCTGCCCCCAACAGATAGCGATGCAAACGCTCTGCAAGCAGAGATTCGCCAAGGGCAAGCGCAGCTCTTGCTGGCCCAAAACAAGCAAGCCCCCGCGTTGCGCCTGCTTGAGCAGGCACTGCAATTAACGCCACAAAACCCATGGCTGCGCCACCAGCTTGCTCGGCTCTATCTGGCCATGAATGAACCTGCCTTGGCCAACAGCACCATGGATGATGGCATTACCCTGACTCCAGATGCCAACGAGATGCGCTATGCGCGTGCCCTGATTCGAGCCGCACAAGACCAATGGTCTGAGGCTGCATCAGACCTCACCCACATACCTGAGACCCAGCGCAGTTCATCCATGCAGCAGCTGCTCTCAGAAATGCAGCTAAATACGCTGATACAGCAAGCGATAACAGCCGAAAACACAGAAAAACAAGAAGCCGCTTTAGAACGAGCGTGGGCTCTTTCCATACAAGTGCAAGATGTGCAGACACAAGCACAGTTGGCCAATATTTGGCAGCGAGCAGGCTATAACGACCAAGCATTAGCGATGTGGAAGCACATTGAAGGTCGTCAACACCCGCTACCACTTGCCATGCAACTCGCGTATGCCCAAGCGCTGAGTGCCGCTCCCCAAGAGAATCCTGCCTTGATGCCTCTGCTGCACTCCTTGAAGGAGCAGCAAGACGCATTGTCTCAACCCCAACAGCAGGAGCTGCTGGATTTGTACGCACGCCAAGCAGAACAACGTATTGCCACCCTGCTCTCCGATGGGCACCCAATACAAGCAGCCAATCTGGCTAGAGATACGTTTTTACCCCATGTTGATCAAGGCCACACTTTGGCGGTGCGGGGGCGCTTGCTGGCAGCCGCACAAGACTGGTCTGCCGCGCTGCCTTTGCTGCAAAGTGCATTAGAAAAGCAGCCTCATGACTTTGTGTTGACGCTGGACACGGCCAACGCTTATGCCCGTACAGGCCAGCTGACGTCTGCTACCGCGCTGGCGCAGCATGCGGAAGCAACCGCCATGCGCCAGCCCCCTTGGCAACAGCTTGCTTTGGTACGCTTGTGGCAACGGCTGGATCAGCCACAAAAAGCACAAAACTTGCTGGCCCAACTACAAAGCAACCCTGAAGCAGATCCCAATGAGGTACTGCTCCACCAAGGACGCTTAGCGCTCAATCAACGCCAGTACCAGCAAGCATCAGAGGCTTTTTCAACCGTAGCACATAGCCCGGCGCTGCAACGTGCCCCTGCAAACCAACAAGCCGGCATTTGGGAGGAATACCAAGCGGTGGAAGCGCGCAGGCAATCGTGGGTTGAAATTGCAGCCCAGCGCCTGAGCAAAAGTGGCACCGCCGGCATCTCTGCCTTAAAAGGCTGGGAAATACCCATGGTGGCTTGGAAAGCCAGTCCTGAGTTAGACGGTCACCACTTCTTACACGTAGACCGTCTTGCACTGGATGCAGGCACACTCAGCACCAGCGACATCCAATCCCAAGACTATGGACAAATTGGCGCTGCAACGGCCTCAGGCCTGCTCCCCAATGCATATCAAGGTCCAATGCACAGCAAAACCAACGGTTTTAATGTGGGCCTCGGGTTTCAGGGTGACCGTTATGACTGGGATATTGGTTTAACCGGGCTCGGTATGCCCGTGACCAATGTCGTGGGTGGCGCACGCTTTGAGATTGCAAAAACACCAACGACTGACTGGCGCTTAACCCTCGGCCGCAGGCCCATCACTGGCAGCTTGCTGTCATATTCAGGAGCCAAGGACCCCGTCACAGGAGCTGTTTGGGGTGGCGTGGTGCATACCTTTGCAGCACTGCGTGCGACCCAGCAGCAAGGCGCTTGGGATCAAACAGCCGATCTTTCTCTCGGAGTCATCACGGGAAAAAATGTTGCACACAACACGCGCACACGGCTAAGACTCTCTACAGGCAAAGACATGTGGCGTGCAGCAAAGCAGCGAATTTATGCTGGCGTCACCTTGCAATATTTGGCACATAACAAAAATTTGGCGGAATACAGCTGGGGCCATGGGGGCTATTACAGCCCCAAATCCAGTGTCACCCTATCTTTACCCATTGAATGGACCGGGCGTGCTCAAGCGTGGACGTGGCGTTTGCAAGGGAGTGCCAGCGTCTCGCACACATCGAGCAGTCGCTCCGATTTATATCCTGGGGCGGCCCACCCACTCGCGCTGTCCAACCAGTCCGGTTACTACAGCTCTAATGGCGGTAGTGGAACGAGCTGGGCCCTCCAAGCAGCCATAGAAAGACAACTCAACAACAATGTCGCTATTGGCGCAAAACTTGGTATTGATCGATCGGAAAACTTCGCACCGAACCAGTTTCAAATTTATTTGCGTTATGCGCTGAACCCTGTGCGTCGGTTGCTAGAAAACCAACCACGCCAAGTTACGCCCTATTCGGAGTTTTAGGTCATGTCACTCAAACGTTTTTTTCAAAACTTGTGGCATCGAAAAGTAACCACCAGTGCTCCACGAGCCACTCTGGCAATTGAAAATTTGCCCCAAAGGCTGGATGCATTGCCATCCACATGCAACACCGCCTTGTGGGGTCAAGACATTCCAGCCATGCGAATATGGCAATACAGCGTCTTGCGTGAAATGCTGGTACAGGCACCCGTCTTAGTCTTGGCACCAGATGCACAACAAGCACAAGCGATTGCCAATCAACCTGACTTTGCGCAAGCACTGCGCAAAGGGCATTTAAAAATTTGGATATTGAGCGATTCCGATCAGCAGAAAATTGCGAAATCCAATGGATTTTTCGATTTTTTACTCGATTTGAATGCCGTCGGTTTGAAGCCCAACCACGCCCTATTGTGCTTAGATTTATTTCCTATTTTTCATTACACCGCCTTAGAGCACCTTTCACACCTTGACCGGCTTCTGCGGCAATGGGCTCGAAAACGCCAGCAGCCCAGCGTCTGGTTTTTACTATTCCGCGGTGCTTTCCAGCCATCTATGGAGCGGCGTAGCTTTTTATCTCACGCCTTCCCTTATGCAGCAACTTTGCAAATGGAGCATCAAGGTCTCAGTCTGCATATCAACCGCTGGAACAGCGCACAGGGTGCCGTTTTTCAAACCCGCTATGGTTTAGAGCCGGAACACGAAGCATCTCCTAGGCTTCGCGCGAATGGCAGCATGGTCTATATGCACGACAGCCAACAAACGATCGTGGCTGCAGATCTTCCCACGGTATATACGACGCAAGCCTGTGTTCCGGGAATTCGATTACTCCCTCCCAACTGGATAGTTTTGCCCAACTGGGAATCCTTGGAGCAAGCATGCCAGTCCGCTATTGCAGCTACGGTGCTGATTGATGCAGGCACCTCAGACAACCTAAAGGCCTTAGCGACCTTGGTACATCGTCTCCGTATTACTCATCCAGCTAGTTTCAAGATTGCAGTCAAAGAAACCAGTGATCATTTGCGCGTTCATACGGAAGAAGCTCTCGCTCAGCTGGGCATTAATACAGTGATATATAAAGGCAGTCAATTCTCCCGAACTGTACGAAAACTCACAGAGCTGCAACATACATGGTTTTATGGAAAAGTTCCGGAGAGTGTCGATGAAATCCTGGATGCACTCACTCCAATTGCAGAATACGGCTACCACAGTCCAGAAAAATTCTGCCATACGCTCCGAAATTTTCTGGAGAACCCACTGCGGGCCCACTTAAGTCATAGTTTGGTACACCTGCATTTACTGCCAACGGTCTCCCACACCATGGCATTACAACAACTAAAAATTAGTCGACCTGGTGAATTATTCACAAATTATTCCCGCGAAATTGTTATATTTTTATATGCATGTCGAGAAGCCGATATGGACAATGTGCTTTCTCGGATTTTTCAATCACCCATTGAATCCATATTTCAAAGTCAAGAAAGTTTTCACCTAACAGAGGACATCAATCACGATCTGATAAAGATGAAAATTTCCTTACAAAAACTCTCTTTGCCAGATTATTCAATGATTTTTGAAAAATCAAATGCATTATCTCTAAAAAATAGAATTAAAGAGGATACTAATTCAACAGAAGAAATAAAAAAAGAATTTCCTCTTTCTATAAATTCAAAAAACCAAAACATATACCATAACAAGCGTACCGAGTGGGTGCAAAGCAACAAAGAGGTAAAATGATGGGATATTTGCCTTTCTTATTTTTTATTTGCTTCGGTTTGCTCATTGGAGCACTTTCTTTAAAGAATGATAGATTTAAATATCTTTCACGAAAATTAAGTCGAAGAAAAGTTTATCTCAAACCATTCACCCAAAAAATATAAAGCGACCACGCATGCCTCTGATTGTTTTTGCCTCATCTGCTGGTGGTGTAGGCTGCAGTGCAACAGCAGCCCACTGTGCACACCTATTTCAGCAAATGGGCCGCCCAAGCTTGGCCATAGATTTCTGCATGAATAATGGTTTAGCCCTCGCGTTAGGCTTAGCGGAAATTCCTGAGTCCGGCTGGACCACTTCACCACCACAACGCGAAGACAGTGATAGTTGGCAATCAGCAGTTTTGCAAGCGCCGAATGGTCTGCACCTACTGCCTCATGGGGCACCCCATGCAATGCACACAACGACGGTGCCAACATCCCTCTATCAGCTACTATCCACATCAGACCACGTCTGTGTCGTCGATGTTGGGCAAAACCTAGCCACCTATGCCCCTGATCTTTTGCCTCTGACGGATGTACTTATCGTCTGCACCCGTGCGCAAGCCTATGCTCAGCAGCAACTGCAACACATGCTCCGCGAACTCAGCAAATGTGAAAGTAGGCCGTGTACCCTGCGAATCTTAGCCAATAGATACGATGTTCGCCGCCCTAGTCAAAAAGATGCGCTATCGCAGATGATGCGTACATGGCCTGATTTATTTTTAATCGACACGATTCATGAGGACGAGCACCTGGCACTCAGCATGGCACAAGGCATCCCTGTCCATGAGTGCTACCCACAAGCACAGGTCGCTCATGACTTACATGGCGTGAGCCACCACCTCATGAAATTGCTGGATACACCAGACAGCAAGGAGGCCTGCTTATGATGCATTGGCATCATCAATGGACCACCTGGTTTGCCAACCAGATGCGGGTAAAACATCCAGAAAATCCAAGCAGCTGGCTGCTTAGTCTTTTTTGGATACATAACCCGCGCACGCCTTGGAAAGATTTTCAGCCTGAACAGGTTCCAAATTTAGCGCTATGGCTAGCTAAGAGCCTGCAGATTCAACCATCGGCACCTGTATGGATGTGGTTCTTGCGGCTTTGGTTCATACCCAGCCCAAATACAGCCTATACCCGCCAGGCTCAGCGGTTTTTCAGCTACTTGTTTCACGTCATAAAATATTTACTCACTCACTTGATACAAATTCTGTGGTTGATACTTTCATGGCCTATCAACCAAGCCATGTATTGGCTAAGCCTATTTGGTAAAAAAATCGATCATCAACGCATAGGCGTTCAAGTCGATGCAGTCACTCAACAATCCATTCAATTGCACCGCAGTGTGCCTTGGCTCATTTTTTCAGCTGGATTATTGATTCTTTGGGAGATCATGACGACTCCCTTAAGCGCTATCAATCAAGGCATTTTTATGCTGATTGTATGGGCTATATCGATTATTCTTTTACATATTAATGGCCGTTTTGCCTCTCTCGCTTTAGCATCACTGAGTCTCATCAGCATGTGCCGCTATGCTTGGTGGCGAATTAATAACACCCTGGACTTTGATACTTTTTTAGAAGCATTTTTAGGATACGGTCTGCTTGCTGCCGAAGCGTATACATGGCTGGTCGTTGTACTGGGTTTTATACAATCCGCATGGCCTCTCAAAAGAAAGCCTCTACCATTACCTGAAGACCAGTCTCTGTGGCCCAGTGTAGATGTTTATATCCCAACCTATAACGAACCATTGAGCGTTGTGCAGCCGACTGTTTTAGCTGCTATGGGACTAGATTGGCCTAAAGATAAAATTAATGTCTATATTTTAGATGATGGTAAAAGAGAAAGCTTTCAAGCATTAGCAAAAGAACTCGGCGTTGGCTATATCACACGCACCAATAATAATCATGCCAAAGCAGGTAACTTAAATCATGCAATGACAGTCACCAATGGCTCATTAATTGCAATTTTTGACTGTGACCACATCCCTGTCAAAAGCTTCCTCAAAGAAACATGTGGATGGCTTTATCGTGATACCCGATGCGCTTTAGTCCAAACACCACACCACTTTTTTTCACCAGATCCATTTGAGCGGAACCTTCGCTCCTTCAAGAAGGTTCCCAACGAAGGCGCTTTGTTTTATGGGTTGGTTCAAGATGGAAATGACCTTTGGAATGCGACATTCTTTTGCGGCTCTTGTGCAGTCATTCGTCGTACCGCACTGGATGAAATCGGCGGCATTGCAGTCGAAACGGTCACCGAAGACGCACATACTGCACTCAAGCTACATCGCTTAGGCTGGCGCACTGCTTATATCAATAAAACCTTAGCTGCGGGTCTAGCGACAGAAAGCCTGTCTGCCCACATTGGGCAGCGTATTCGTTGGGCTAGAGGTATGACTCAAATATTTAGACTTGACAATCCATTCCTTGGGAAAGGCCTCTCCATATTTCAAAGAATATGCTACGGAAATGCAATGCTTCATTTTTTATTTGGCATTCCCCGCTTGATTTTTTTAACCGCGCCTTTAGCATTCTTATTATTCGACCTCAGTGTCATCTCTACTTTATCGACAGTTCTTCTTTTGTATGTAATACCCTATATACTTCAATCAAACATTGCAAATGGACGAATCCAAGGAAAATATCGTCATACACTATGGGCAGAAGTCTATGAGACTGTTTTAGCTTGGTACATTACAATTCCAACCACAATAGCTCTTTTTGCTCCTAAACTCGGAAAATTCAATGTCACCGTCAAAGGAGGCATGATAGACAAACCATATTTTGACTGGCGAATTTCTGTTCCTTACGGAATATTGGTAGGGTTAAATGTTATTGGATTTTCCTATGGATGCTGGAAATTATTCTTCACACAAAGCAATGAAGACTTTGCCATAATCATCAATCTTATTTGGTGCCTATATAGCATAATTATTTTAGGTGCCGCAATTGCAGTAGCATCCGAAACACGTCAAGTCCGCCACACCCACCGGGTTACAGATGATCTACCCGCCAGCTTGTATCTATCTGATGGCCGTGTGTTTCATGCGCGTTGTTACGATTTCTCTATGACTGGCCTAGGATTACAACTCACAGGCTTGGAACACCTACCCCGAGAAACTGAAATTTCAGTGAGCCTCTACAGCAATCAGATCGAACACGCCTTCCCGGCACGTGTCATGCACCATAGTGCTAAAGGAATGATAGGTTTGGAATTACTCGAAATGGACACCCAGCAAAAACTTGCATATGTGCAATGTACTTTTGCACGTATGGATGCTTGGGACCACTGGAATGAAGTTCAAGCGCCGAACACCGTCAAAGACACAATAGTGCGTATTTTAAAAATTAGTTGGTTGAATTACCAATCAATCCTTAATGTCCTGGGTGATCAACTACGAAAATTTCTACCGATAAAACCAGTAGAACCTCAACAACTGGACACTAAGTAACCAAGCCATTACGATCATGAGTTTTTGGAGTCTTTATTTCTTAGCCACCATCGTATTGCACCATTTGGGCTATCTCAAAGTGCAACTCGGTTGGAATGTTTTACTTGCCGTATACGTATATTGGCCCATCAAAAGCAAAAATCTACGACGGCTACGCTTGATAATTGGCAGCCTTGCTGCTTTAATTTTACTTTGGCGTGAAATTCCATTACCCCATCCATTTTATGCATTCCAACAACTAAAGCTGCTTAGCGGCTTCAGTCTGGAATACTTACTGGAATTGGCAGCACGTATGGTGAACTATTACATACTATTAGCCATACTCATCTGCGTGATTGTCTATATTGTACTTGGCCGCCGCGTCCGTTTTGCATCTTTTGTTTGGCTGGGTTTTTTATCTATTTTATTATGGCATAACGATCCTGAACCACAAAACTTCGCTGCACAACGTGCAAATACAGAACATACAGAACACGACGAAACATTATTAATTGAGCCAACCAGCATTTCAGCCAGCAATACACAGCTTGAGAATTTTTTTGATAAAGAGCGTTTAAAACACTTGAGCTTTAATAATAGCAGCGTCAAAAACTTTGATGTCATACTTTTACATGTGTGCTCACTATCTTGGGATGATTTAGCTTTTATTCAATTAAGTGACCACCCTTTCATTAGCAAAGCCAATATCATTTTTAAGCAGTTTAATACGGCAACCAGTTATAGCGGACCAGCCTCTTTGCGCGTTCTGCACGGAAATTGCGGCCAACAAAAACACAGTGACCTCTATAGCAGCTCTGATGCCAGTTGTTTCGTTTTTCCATCTCTTGAAACGGCTGGCTTCCAAACCCATGCCTTGCTTAACCACGATGGGAAATTTGATAATTTTGGAAAAGAACTAGAAGATCGCGGTGGCTTACGCGGGAAATTAGAGTTGCCATCTGGCCCAGGAGCCACCTTGCGCAGTTTTGACAACAGTTTAATTTACGGAGACTACGATGTACTCTCCAAGTGGCATGCTGAAAATATAAAACCAAATTCCAAGCCATCGGCCCTTTACTACAACAGCATTACCATGCACGATGGCGTGCGCAGCATTAGTAGTACCGATAGAGATAGCCTCAACACCTATTTACCACGTGCTAATAAAATGCTCGATGATTTTGAGCATTTCAAACAAAATGTTGAAGCTAGCGGGCGACCTACGATTATGGTGCTAGTACCAGAACATGGTGCCAATCTTCGTGGCGATGCGATGCAAATTGCTGGATTACGAGAGATTCCATCCCCCAACATCACACTAGGCCCAGCCTTGGTATATGTACTCAATGCACCTTCAATTCCAAAATACCCTGTCGTAGTAAACGAAATGATGAGTTACTTTGACTTATACACCTTACTTGACGACATGTTGACAAATAGCCCGTTTACAGCATCCACAACGCCTCTTTCCTCACGCGTACAAAAGCTTGCAGGAACTCAGTTTGTTTCTGAAAGTGCTTCTGCCACTATTATGCAAACTAATGACCAACGTTTTTGGGTCCGTCCTTCCGGCTCCAATACTTGGGTTCAATACAACAACTAAATGAAATAAGGAGCTTATCTTTGAGCACACTCATATTCAGTGAACTGCTTTTGTGTGTGCAACCCCAGCGCAGCCTGAGATTTAAAGGCTGCGCTGAGTCAGCTTATATAAAGGCATCGGTCTGGCTCTTAGGGAACTGAGGTTGCCCGGCGGATTCAAAACCCCAGCGGGCGTTTTGATCCGAGAGCTTGTTTCAGCCCCCCGGATTCAAATTGCTTTTTCGTGGAATGGACAGCAGTGCAGGGAGTTATTACCGCCCTGCACTGTCAATAAATCGTCAATTGCCTATGCAGCCAATCTACGGATGAAAATTCGCCGCAAGATTGCTGATGGCACATTTGAATATGCCGACTATTTCCCAGAAAGCCCCAAGGCCAAGAAGTCCGCAGCCACCTCCACGAAGATGGAAGACTTGCTGGCCATGCAGCTGGCACGCTACAAGAAGCAGGTGGACAACGGCAAGCTCTCACCATCCACATACAAGGGCTACTACAAGAGCCTGACTGGAGAGCGCATGCAGCACTGGCATGGCAAAGATGTGGAGGAAGTCACGCCAGCCTCTCTGCGTGCCTGGGTGTCTGAGATGGACTGCACATCCAAAGCCATCCGCAATATGCTGATTCCGATTCGATCCGTATTTGAAGATGCCCTCAATGACGGGATTATTGTTTCAAACCCGTTTGACCAAATCGCGCTGATTAAACTGATTCGCCAAACTAGCAAGGCCAGCGATTATGCGATTCAGCCCTTCACGCACGAAGAGCGGCAAGCTATTTTGAATGCCTGTCGCTCCGATGAATTGGCGATGTACCAATTCTGGTTCAACACTGAATTGCGCCCGGGTGAATTGCAGGCACTGGAATGGCGGCATATTGATTTTGACAAGGCCACGGCACGCATTGAGCAAAATCAGGTTGCAGGCGTTATCAAGACGCCAAAGACCGCTGCAGGCATCCGCGCCGTGGATCTGAATGCAGAGGCCATGGCAGCCCTGCGCGCTCAAAAGCCAATCAGCATGCTGCGTGATGGCAGGGTGTTTCTGAACCCGGCCACGTTGGAGCCATGGCAGACCGACGCCCAGATCAGAAAGAACTCATGGCTGCGGGCATTGAATACCGCAACCCTTATCAAATCCGTCACACGTATGCGTCGTCACTGCTGACCGCAGGCGCAAACCCTTGGTATGTCGCTGACCAGATGGGGCACGCTGACGTCACTATGGTGTTCAACACTTACGGTCGCTTCATTCGCGAGGACTTCCAGAAGCCCAAAGCCTCTCTGAAGCTCGTAAAGTGAATCGGTGTGAACACCCGTGTGATTCGGTGTGAATTTCAGCACAACAACACACAATAAAAAGAGCAAAAAATAAGGCCACACAGTGATTTCTCATTGTGTGGCCTTGTGGTGGGTGGTGGCGGAATACGGAACCGAACCCGCGCCCGCATATGAGGTTCTTTAGAAAAGCACTGATCTTGAGGGTGCTCGCCTCTATCAAATGGCCGTTTTGCATCGTGGGAACCCCCTGTTGGGCCAGCCTGCCGTTGCAATAGTCCCAAAATGGGACTAAACTCCGACCAATGCGAGTGATTGCTGTGTCCACCCTTCGAGCCTTCTGGGAGCGCCATCCCGACGCCGAGCAGCCGCTGAAAGCTTGGTATGAGGAAGCAACGAATGCGACCTGGACTCAGCCCGCAGACATCAAGGCGCTGTACCGCAGCGCCAGCGTGCTGAAGAACCGTCGCGTGGTCTTCAACATCAAAGGCAATGATTACCGGCTGATCGTGGCCGTTGCGTACAAGTTGCAGATCGTCTACGTGAAGTTCGTCGGCACCCACAAGGAGTACGACGCAGTGGACGCAGAAACCGTTGAAATGGCCTGACCGGCCACGGAGGAAAAACATGGACATCCGCCCCATCCACACCGAAGCAGACTACAAGGCCACGCTCAAAGAGATTTCGGCCTTGATGGAGTCCGACCCTGATTTGGGCACGCCAGAGGGGGATCGCCTGGATATCCTCGCCACGCTGGTGCAAGCCTACGAGGCCAAGCACGTGCCCATCACCGCGCCAGATCCGGTGGAAGCCATCAAATTCCGGATGGATCAGAGCGGTCTGTCCGTCAAAGATCTTGAGCCGATCATCGGCAAAAGCAACCGCGTCTACGAAGTCCTGAGCCGCAAGCGCCCGCTGACGCTGGCCATGATCCGCAGGCTGCACAAGAGCCTGGGCATCCCGGCCGACGTGCTGATTGCGGAGACGGCCGCGCGATGATCATCGATCACGGAACTTGGCTTCCACGTTGAATAGCGTTGTCATGGGGGCATCCGTTTTGGAGAAGAAGATGCACTACCCTGTGATGACCGAAAGGCAACTTGCCTTCCGCTGGAAGATCAGCCTGAAAACCCTGCGGCGCTGGCGTGCCGAAGACGAAGGGCCAACCTGGCACAAATTTTTCCAATATGTCCGTTACCACGAAGCTGACGTCCTCGATTTCGAACGACAGAGCGCGCAGCACTGGACAGCGATTCTCGGCGACGGGGAACGCGTGCCCAAAGTCGTAACTCGGCCGCCGCAGGAACAGATTGAAACGGAGGAAGATGCCGGGGCGTTCTACATCACGGCCCAGGGTGTAATTGAGGCGACCGGACTGCCAAAATACTGGTTCACGACCCCTGAATACCGCGCCAGGAAGCAGGTTCCTCACCTTGCCTTAGTTGGCAGCATCCGCTTCTCGCTGCAGGCCATCTGGGAATGGGAGCAAAACCATAGCACAGTCGGTCGACCGCCGGAGCCCAAAGCACCCCGACCACCAGATACGGAGCCAGAGCCTGCACCACTATCGCGCGTGCCACGATGGCATGAGCTCGCGCGGGAACTGGACAGAGAACAGTTCGATTCCGTTCAGTAACCTGAACAAATGTCCCCTCTTTTGGCCCAAAGTCCACCATTTCGGCCATTTGTCCCTTGAAGGTGGGATGGTACCCCGCATCAAACGACTATTGAAAGTACGCGATACCGGCGTTCTGGCAAGTTGCGAAGCCCTGCGTACCAGTGCGAAAAGCGGGGGTTGACAGGCGAATTTGCGAACAATCAAGCAGGTTTTTCGGCCTGATTGGTCACCGGAAATGGCGTTCAACCTCGTCTGCATTCCAAGGCCAGTTCAGTTCCCAAACCAGGAATCGAACTCGCGTCCGCATGGTGGTTCAGATCGAGGGTTCGGCGGCTGCGTCATTTTCGGCTGCGGGATCGGTAAGCCGCCGAATCGTCAGGGCACAGCGTTGCTCAATCAAGGTATTGATTTGCTCAACCACGGCATTGACAGCAAAGCTGTGGCCGGGGTCTGACTGGAGCTTGCGCGCCGTCGCTGGCAGTAACTTTGCCAACTCCAGAATGCGCCGTTTGGCCTGCGCCTTGGTAAAGCCGACGCCTTCGGCGAACTGTTCCCAGTGTCGCGCCTGGACTTCGCTGAATTTGTACTTGCTGCCGATTTTCATCGCCATCTTCTGCGTCAGTGTTGGATACACGGCCGTCGAGAGCGTGTCGTAAAACGGAGCCAGAACGGGGGCCTTGCCCGAGTACAGCAGAGAGAAATTCTTGGCATGCGCATCATGATTGCCGATCAGCGCATTGAAGATCACGTAGTCGAGTAGTCGCAGGACTTGCGGCGCGCTGGGGCGGGTTGCACTGCGCACCAGATCAAAACACTGCGCCAGATCCGGACCACCTTCATTCTGGTACTTCATTTCTGGCACCACGCCCAGTGCCTGGCAGAAGTCCTCTTGATGAAGGCGTTGTCGATGCCCATGGGCATCGATCAGTCGGTCGTAGCGCTCAACCAGCAGAAACGAGCGATCCAATACCTGGTGTACTTTCGATTTTGCGGGCTTGAACTGCATGGCCTCAGCCAGTGCCATGCAGAATCCTTCGTTGATCACGCTGTCGTCGACGGCGTGGATAGCCGGTTTCAGGATGTGGGAGCTCGGCGTACCGTTGAGGGGCAGCCCGATGCGCGCACCATCGAAAACCACTGGCAACTTGTCTTGGGCACCCGCCAAGGAAAGCCGCAAGCCGTCTTTGCCTGCGAGCATAGGTCGACGCGGCAATTCATCCAGGATGGCCACGACTTCCTCATCGCTCAGCCATTGAACGTCATCGCTGCGGGTCGGCATAGGCAAAGCCTGCCCGGGTTCAAGGAAGGTCACGGCCCCGGCGCATTCGCCGCCGATGTGGTCCAGCAGCGCAAAGTCGTTCTGGCCAGACACCTGAAACTGCTGCGCAATCAAGCGGCGCATCTGCCCTTCAGGTAGAAGACCAGCAAAGAAAGGACGCGTTTTACGATCGTCGAACGGCTCCGCTTGCAGGGGCAGCGAGGCCGACAAGGAAACGGCGTCTTTATGTAACAGCCAATCGGGTGCGTAGCAAAAACTCAGTCGCCCATCGACCAGCGCCAAGGTGCCGACACGCTCGGCGAAAAGCCAGACTTCCAGCTCATGCGCCATGGCCGTCATCCTCTCGTTGATCGTCGGAAGCAGCAGACGGCAATCCACTCAACTGAACCTCACCGCCTAGGGCATCAATGACCCGCAGCACGTTTTCCAGCCGCAATGTGGGCTTGCCGGCCTCAAGGTCGACAATGAAGCGCACCCCCACCCCAGCCGCCAGCGCCAACTGGGGCTGCGTCAGCCCGAGCTGCTTGCGAGCGGCACGCAGCGCATCGCCGAGTTGTTGAGGTGATCGAATGGATGTCATTGCTTGCTCAGTTTCCCGTTCGGGAAATTATCAGCCACAACCGGACTAAGTGCAAGCGATATTTCCCGATCGGGAATGTTAGGTGTGGTTGGGGCGTGATTCGGCCTGCTATTTCCCGATCGGGAAACGGTAGCGATCTCGATTCCAAATTGACACCCATTTACACCGAATGTGGCGCGGTTTTCAGAAATGCGCCACGACCTCTTCTTTGCGGCGAACGGATCAGCGCCAACTATCGCTTGGCTCACGCGCGGAACAGCGCCTTCATGGACTCCTGCCAACTCATTCGGAAGGAGACCAAAATGGAAGTCGTTCACCTCAACCAAAAACAACTGGCTGCCCGCTGGAATATCAGCGAGGCCACCCTGGAGCGCTGGCGCAGCGTCGGGATCGGGCCAAAATTCCTGAAGCTCTGCGGTCGGGTGGCTTACCGCCAGGTCGACATCGAAGCCTACGAGGAGTCGTGCTTGCAGATTTCAACTAGCCAGTCGGTCACGGCGCATGTCAGTGCCGGCTGAGCAATGTTCCGATTTGTCGGAAGATATTAGCGAGTACCGACGTTTTGCAACGTGGCGGCACTAGCTGTCGGCCGGGCGAGCCAGATTTCCAGCCCATTGAACGTCCGCAGTCCGAAAGCACGGACCGATCGAGCAGTTTGTTGAAAATCAACGGCCTGGCATCGGGCCGTGCGGGCTAGTGAGGGTTCCTGCGGGTTCATGCGGAAAGATTCGAACTCCTGCGGGGTCTGGGTGGGATGGTACCCCGCACCAAACGACTATTGAAAGTACGGAATCGAAGCGCTGCGGGTTGCTGCGAACCAGTGCGAACCGGAGCGAAAAGCCTGCCGGTACGCCCGTCGGCAGTGGACGATCAAGCAGGTTTTTCGGACTGATTGGTAGTCGGAATACGGCCTCAACCTCGTCTGCTTTCCGTGGCCTGTTCAATTCCCGAAACGGGAACTGAACCCGCGTCCGTTGCCACAGCCAATAACACACCCATTTACACCCATTCCTGGGGCAAGGCGATCCGTCATGCGGCGAATGGTGACCACATTCACCGCACAATGTGCGGCGATTGGCTTGCGCGTGCGGAGATTGCAGTCCATAATCTCCGCATGAATAGCGGCGAATACAAATACATCTGGCAGGCCAGTGACTGGCCAAACTGGCGCTTCGACCTGGCGGCGCTGGCCGAGCCCATGGCTGAGGTCAGTCGTGCCCAAGGGCTCTTGATGGGGCGTCTGGCTGACGTCGGCATGGCCTTGCGTGACCAAGCGAGTCTCGCGGCGCTCACCGAGGACGTGGTCAAGACCAGCGAGATCGAAGGCGAGCAGCTCAATGTTGAATCCGTGCGCTCGTCCATCGCCCGCAGGTTGGGCGTTGACATCGGCGCGCTCGCTCCGGTCGATCGGCATGTCGAAGGCGTGGTCGAGATGGTGCTTGATGCCACCGCCAACTGCCAGGCACTGGTGTCGCGTGAGCGTCTGTTCGGCTGGCATGCCGCACTGTTTCCTACCGGCTATTCTGGGCTCTCCAAGATCAACGTCGGCAGCTGGCGCGACGATGCCACCGGCCCGATGCAGGTGGTGTCCGGACCCATCGGCCGCCAGCGGGTGCATTTCGAAGCACCGCCGGCCGATCGCCTCGAGACCGAAACCAGCCGCTTCCTCGACTGGCTGAATGGCACATCAAACGAACCGCCACTGCTCAAGGCAGGCCTTGGTCATCTGTGGTTCGTCACTCTGCATCCATTCGATGATGGCAATGGCCGTATCGCCCGGGCCATTGGCGATCTGCTGCTGGCGCGTGCCGATGGCAGCCCGCAACGCTTCTACAGTTTGTCGGCGCAGATCCAGCGCGAACGCAAGGCTTACTACGACATCCTGGAGAGGACGCAGAAGCAGTCGATGGATGTCACCGAGTGGCTTGCGTGGTTCCTCGACACGCTTCATCGCGCCCTCGACCATGCGCAGCACACGCTTGATGCCGTGCTGACCAAAGCGCGGTTCTGGCAGCGCTGGGCGACGACCCCGTTGAACGAGCGGCAGGTGAAATTGCTGAACAAGCTGCTCGATGGTTTCGAGGGCAAGCTCACCAGCAGCAAGTGGGCGGCCATCGCCAAATGCTCGCCGGACACGGCACTGCGCGACATCAACGATCTGCTGACGCGGGGCGTGCTGCGCAAATCGGATGCCGGCGGGCGTAGCACCAGCTACGAGCTGAATGATCTGCCCGAGTAGCGGCGCTTCCTGGAATTGCCTTGGCTCGCGGCCGGAACAGCGCCTTCATGGACTCCTGCCAACTCGTTCGGACGGAGACCAAGATGGAAGTCGCTCACCTCAATCAAAAACAACTCGCTGCCCGCTGGAGTATCAGTGAGGCCACCCTGGAGCGCTGGCGCAGCGCGGGGATCGGCCCCAAGTTTCTGAAGCTCTGCGGGCGCGTGCTCTACCGGCAGGCCGACATTGAGGCCTACGAAGAGTCGTGCCTGGCGACCTCGACCAAGACCGTGGTGGCCCAGGTCAGTGTCAGCTGAGAAATGTTCCAATTCGTCGGTAGATATCGACAAGTACCGACGATTTGCAACGTCGGCGGCACCGCCGGCCATCTGGGCGATTCAGTCGCCGGAAACGGGCATCAAACTCGTCTGCGATGGGATGTCGGTTCAACTCCCAAACCCTGAATCGAACCCGTGTCCGCACGGTAGTTCAAACGGTGGGCTCGGCAGCTGCATCATTGTCGGCGGCGGGGTCGGTGAGCCACCGAATCGTCAGTGCACAGCGTTGCTCAATCAAGGTATTGATTTGCTCAACCACGACATTGCCAGCAAAACTTTGTCCGGGGTCAAACTGGAGCTTGCGCGCCGTGGCGGGCAGTAGTTTTGTCAGGTCCAAATGCGCCGTTTGGCCTGCGTCAGTTTCCCGGCGGTCTCCAGCCGTACATGCACCAAACGCCTTTGGTCATCCACCGCGTCGTAACTCCCTAACACCTCGGCCCAGCTTGCGGCGCAACAGGGCCCGCAGGGTCACCCCATCCGAGTACCCGACCTGTGCGGCGACCTGGTCGACGCTGGCGTTCCCGGTGCGCAAGAGATGGACGGCATGCTCCACGCGCAGGTCCTGGAAATACGACAGCGGTGTCTTTCCCAAAACGCTTTGCAGCCGCCGCGCCAAGGTGCGCTCGCTCGTGCCCACGGCGCTGGCCGCCTCGGCCAGCGAGAACCCCTGCGCGAGCTGACTTCTGGCCCAGCACTCGAAGCGCTCTACCATCGGGTCTGCATGCGCAAGGTGGTCGGGAATCACGAACTCGGCTTGCGAACTGCGTGTCTCGACCAGCAGATAGCGTGCCACCAGGGCCGCCAGCGCCGGACTGCGCTCCCGGATGATGCGCAAGGCCAGGTCGACGTGGGCCAAAGCGGCACCCGCGGTGGTGAAGCGTGTCGAGTTCACGATCATGCGTGACTCGTCCAGCGTGACGTTCGGATAGCGCTGCCGAAACATCGGCCCCAGCCACCATGACGTCGTCGCACGATGCCCATCAAGCAGGCCGCTCTCTGCAAGCAAGAAGCTACCGGAGCAAGCGGCACCTAGGTGCGCGCCAGCGGTGGACCACTGCTGTAGCGCCGCGACCGCATCGGACACATCGGGGCGTGTGAGACGAGCCGAGAGCGTGTCAGGCATCTTGTCGCCAAACGCTGGCACGAGCACGACGTCTGGTTCCGGCACACCACGCGCAGGGACCACGGGGACCGTCAAGCCTTGCGCAGTTCGGATGCGACGCCGCACGCCCACCAGCGTGAGCTCTATGTGCGCGGGAGCCTGTGGCAGCGAGCCCGCCATCGCATTGGCTAAGCCCACTGTGTCAGTGAGCGCCGCAAGCCCCAGATCAAACACGCCATCACAAACAAGGAGGTGGAGTTTCATGGCAACAATGATATCAATGTTGTCATTATTGCCTATAGAGATGTCTGTCATGAAGACTTAGACTGCAGTCTCTTCGATCCCTTCACCCACTTTTCCATTTACCCAAAGGAATACAGCATGACCAAGCTCGCCCTGTTTGTTCGCCTCGAAGCTAAACCCGGCCAGGAGGCTGCGCTTGCCGACTTCCTGGCCAGCGCACTGCCGCTCGCCAACGCCGAGTCCGGCACCACTGCCTGGTTCGCATTGAAGTTTGGCCCTTCGACGTTTGGTGTGTTCGATGCCTTTGCCGATGAGGCAGGTCGCCAGGCACATCTGAACGGCCAGATCGCCGCGGCCTTGATGGCCAACGCAGCGACCTTGCTCAGTTCTCCGCCCAATATCGAGAAGGTCGAACTGCTTGCAGCCAAACTGCCTGCATGACAACTCGACCTTGACCCAATCAGGTCATGCTGCAGGATGGGGTCACACGGCCCTACGCAGCGTCTCCTCCAATTGCACTTACCCAGGGAGCTACCTTCCACAGCGATTGGGGGGGCGATATTGCAGCCAGAACTTCCAAGCTGCGTCAGCAAGCAGGGGCAACATTAGGGCGAGCTGAGATGTTCCAATTCGTCGGGTAGTTATCGAGAAGTACCGACTGTTTGCAACGTGTCAGTCCCGAGAGCCGTCTGGACGAGCCAGATTTCTGGCCCATTGGAAGTCCGCAGTCCGCAAGCGCGGATCGATCGAGCGATTTGTTGAAAATCAACGTCCTAGCATCAGGCCGTGCGGGCTGGTGAGGGTTTCTGCGGGTTCGTGCGGAAAGATTCGAACTCCTGCGGGGTCTGGGTGGGGTGGAACCCTGCGCCAAACCTATGTAACTCAGCGCCTTAGAACCGCTGCGAGCTCCTGCGGAAAGGTGCGGAATCCAGCCCTTGTTGCTGGCAATCCTACCAGTTCCCACCTGCGGTTGGCATCAGCGATGTGCCTGAAACCAGCCGCCAGTTCGATTCCGTTTGCGGAATTGAACCCGCGTCCGCATCCACTCACCCGACTTTCGATCAGGCGGTGACGAACCGCTCCCGAAACGCTCGCCGGCCTTGGTCGTAAGGCACAGGGTTGGTGGCGTGCGGGACCGGCGCACTTCTGTCGCCGATGAGGTAATTGATCCGGTAGGTGCAGTTGCCGGATGGGTGCAGCATGCCGCCAATCACCCGGCCGGGTTTCAGGACCCGTTCCTGGATCAGACGCTCCAACACCTTCTGGACCTGGGGCCCGAGTCCGACGAACACGGCATCCTTCAGCTCCTCGACCTCCGCAGCGAAGTTCTCCAGTAGGTACTTCCTCAGCAAGGGGTGCTTGGTCATGTCTGGTGAGCCACGGTAATCGTCGTCCTTGACGAACACCGGATAGCGCAGGAGGGAGGTGGTCTGCACCAAGTGGCGCGACGTGGAGAACAGGTCGGCCGAATTGCCCAGGCCGAGCCACTTGTGAAAGCCCCAATGGTTGAGCTGGTTGATGAGGTTGCTCCGCAACGGCTCGCCACTGAACGCGCCGCCGCTCTTGGCGGCCTGGATCGCTTCCGTGCTGGACTTGCCGGCCTGAAGCGCGCGCCGCGCCTCGTTGTTGGCATTGACCATCTGGGTCGGGCCCGGTGTGATCCCGACCAGAACGATCCGCGCACTGGGGTTGATGTACTCGAATGGCGCGTAATAGATCTTCACGTCGCCGCTTGCATCCATCAATAGGCGCGGATCGCGCACCACCGGAGGCGTCGGCCCACAAAGAATCGGCGCGTACTTTTCGATCAAGTCTGTTTTCATTGTTTGATGTGTCCTGGTCTACGACTGGTCCGCCAGCCTGCTGGAATCAGTCCGAAGCCCACAGCCGATCGTCGTCCTGGGTCGCGGCCCAGAAGTCATCGAACAGCGCCAGCTTGGCTTCGTCCTTGGTTGCGTAGGTCTTGGCACTGAACCGGCTACCGATCCGGTAGCCCCACCGTTTGAACTTGTTCATGTGAACGCCGAGGTTGTGGCCATCAATGTTCAAGAAGCTGTTCCCCTTGGCGGACACCCGCCACTTGCGCTGCAGCCAGCGGGTCCGGCGGGCTGCCCGGTTCCGCAACTTAGCTTCGCGCCGCCTCGGCCCCTCGTAGTCGCCACTCATCTTTTCAGCGCAGACGCACCCGACGTCGAAGTTCTCGTCCAGATCCGGGTGCTCCATGACGTGGACGTAGCGGATCTTCTCGTTGCCACACATCTGGCATGTCGCGTAATCGGTGTCGTCCGCCGACTCGCCGTCAGCCCGCAGGTCGACCACATCCACGCATTGCCACCCTTTGTGGGGCACACCCGGCTGGTCCCATCGATTTCCGCTCATCAAGGCCCTCCCTGATCCTGAGTCATCGAATACTTGCCTGTATGGCTGTCCACGCCGCATCCCAGCGCACCCGCTCCTGTTCGAGGCGGACTTGTTGCCCACAGGTATTGCTCTTCAGCAACTGATAGAGCTTTTGTTCTGTGCTGGTGAGTAATGGGAGTTCGATGGAAAGATGCTGGTCCTTCTCTTCCACCCATAAATCTCGATGATTCATCAGCGTTGACTCATCCATAAGCACAGTCTTCAGGCTAGGGATGTATGTTCTGGCTCGATTAAGAATGGCAAAGCCATGCGTATCAATGTCACCCCAATAGATACATTGCGCCTGTTGTAGCCATGGAAGCTGCCCCAAAACGTCAACCGCGTAACCCAGTCGCATGATCACAACAGCCCCTGCCAGCTCATCAAAGGAAAGTCCGGTTTGAAGGTTCTCAACAATGAAGACATTCGTTGGCTGTATGCCAATGCTTGCCACATCCTCACAAGGTGCAGAGATATCGCCAAGGCCGCCCAAACGGGCTCTCAGCTCTGGGTCCAGAACGCGCATGCGCATTAACGGCGGCTGCGGCCTCAAACCGCAGCGCCTAAAGAAGTCGCGATCCCCTGTTGGGTCATTCTGAATCGTTGCAACCAGATCAGAGATAAGCCCCTTGCGCGATTCCAACCATTTGCTGTCGGCACCGGCAACCGGAATTTGTCGTGGGTAGAGATTGGATTTCGGATTGAGATTGATCCAATCCAGCATCTCTGCCAGCCGGCGAAAATCGGTATCGCTGTAGTCAGCGAGGATGTCAAAGTACCTCGGCAACTGCTGCGCCAGAACCGGCCAGCGAGCAGTGAGCGTTTGGTAACGAGACTGGGCTCGCTCCCACCGTCTGGATTCACCAATCCACCTGGCAACATCTTCAGGACCGCGTAACGCTAGTTTTTCTGGCAGTCGCTGGACGCCAAGCGCTTTCCACCGGCGCTCACACCAGGAAAGGGTGCCGATTCCTTGCCAGTGTTGCCATGCGCTTACCCAAGCGCGGACGCCGTCGACTTGCCGCAGAGCAGCCTGTTCCGTCGGTATGCCGAGCGGAACTTCCAGTGGCCATTGGCTCTCGCCAGCATCACCGATCAACCACTCGCGGTGTTTGCTCTGAAAGCGACGGACAAGAAACTGTCTGACATCTTCAGGAAGCTTCAACGCTAGCCTCCTCTCGAGCGTGCTCCGGCAGTTTCAACCGCTGACGATCACCGTCGTACTCGATCAGCAGGACGCCAGACACTCGCCGGTCGCTGATATCTACGAAGCAGGCGCCGCCGATGAATGGTTCGAGGGTCATGACAGACTTCAGCGGCGTAGCGACGACCATTTGAAAACCGAAATTGGTAAAGATGTTCATCGCCAAAGCGGTGAACTCGTTGTCAGCCTTGTCGAATGCCTCATCAAGCACGACGGGTGCATACATCGGGACGCCGTGGTCGTTCCCTCCCAGTTGATACCGCAGGGCTGCGGCCAAACACGTGGTGGCCAGCTTCTGGCGTTGGCCTCCAGACTTACCAGCGCCGCTGCGATAAATCTCCACCTCAACGCCGCCTTCATCGATCTCCCGTCCGATGAACTCAACATGCTGTCGAACGTCGAGCACAGTCTCACGCCAACGTTTTTGCTCGGGGTCCTGACTGGCGAGTCGATCAACAAGTCGGCGCAGGGCCAGGAACCGTGCCTCGGCAAACTCGCGGTCCTCCGTCCACGCATGGCTAAGTGCCTGCTGGATCTCCTGCTTGAACTCCTTGACGTCAGCAAGTTGCCGGTCACTGGCGTCGATGTGGAGATAGGTGCGTTGATTGGCGCTTTGGTTGAACGGCACCTGGCCAAGACTGTCGTTGACCAGATCCATCCGTTCTAGGATGGCCTTACGCGCATCGTTCAGGTAGGTGGAGAGTGCTGCCAGATTCTGGTGGCTTTGGTTCTGCAGCAGTTCAAAGAATCGCTGCTCATAGGCGGGCAGGCCATCCGTTTCCAGTCGAACCAACTTGGCGAAAAAGTCCGGTGCGCTGGCGAGGCTCGTGTCCATGTCGCCAGCATCCATTGGCCACTGCCGTTTGAAATCGGCAAAGCGTGTTTCTATTTCCTTCTCGCAATCGCCGATCTCATCTTTGATCTCACCGATTTCTGTGTTGAGCCCCCTCTCAACAGCGGTTGCTACCTTGTCGAGGCTTTCGAGCCTGACCGCGTCTGACTGCTTGGTGAAGCGTTCGTCGAGCCCCTTCATCTGATGGGGAGTCAATGGAACTCTGGAAGCATCTTGAAGGAGGGATTCCAGCTTCTGCGTGCTGTCGTTGATCTGCTTGAGAACTGAGTCGTGCGCGACCTTGGCTTCTCGGAGGTCCTTGTCTGCTTGATCAACAAAGTTCTTTTGCTTGTCGATCCGCTCACTGATTTGCTGTAAGGCTGTATTGCCTTCCTGCGCTTCGCGAATGTGCCGTTCGATGGTGGAAATGCGGTCTAGCAACGGGATTACATCAATTTCCTGCCACTGGAGATTCACCAAGGTCTGGCACTGCATCGCTCGGGTCGCACGATTCTTGTCTTGGTCGGCGAGGGTTTCGATTTCTCCTCCGAGGCGCGTAATCGTGGCAGCCAGCTCCTGGGCCTGGGCTTGAAAGAGCGCAAGCTTCTCGCGGTTATCGAACCCGAGCGCCCAGTTTCGTCGGTCACCGACACTTCTCCGGTCGTCTTTCTCATGCCGGGTTTTGCTGTGCTTGACCTGGCCCTCACGGGTGATGGCTCGATCAGCGCTCCTGAACGACTGAATGGAGTCGACGCACGCGTAATCGAAGCGTTGCCGTAGCTCGGCCTGCAGCCAGTCGGCACACGTACCCTCTTTGACGTTCAACTTGAGGACGAGCGAGTTAGCGCCGATGGGCTTCGCCTGCCAGGTCTCCGGGCGACCAGTTCGGTAGTACACCAGACGTTGCCCAAGATGGGTGTTGTTGATGTGATTGGCCAGCGCCGAATACTGCCGTTCGTCCACCAAGAGTGAGAGCGCGAATCCGTGCAGTACGCGCTCGATGGCACCTTGCCACTCGGCCTCGTCAGGCTTCACCTCAATGAGTTCGCCGACGAAGGGCAGAGCCGATTCTGCTACCCCAATAGCTGCGGCGATGTCTCGGCGCATTTCGAGCATATCGGCAGGAATGTTCGATGGCTGGCGCTGGAGTGCCTGCACCTCCTTCACCGCTTGCGAAAATGCCGTCGCAGCGTCTCTCTTTTGACCTGCCAAGCGGAACTGTTCTTCGCGGTTCTCGTTGCTGCGCTGCTCCCAGTTTTCGACTTCCTGCCGAGCGTTGCCCAACAGTTCAGCGAAGGCCTGAGGCGAATCCGGGAGACTCCAGCCAAGCTTCTTGCACGCATCTTCAGCCTGGCCGCGTTTGCGCAGGCGATCCGTGCGCTGGCCCTCCAGCCCAGATTTCTCTGCTTCCCATTGCTCGATCTGATCACCGCCTGCTTCACGGTGCTGTCGCTCCAGATCGCGCAAGGTTGTGGTGTGGTTATCCAGGATGCTGTGACGTCGACTTACTTCACCTTCCGAGCCGCTGGCTTGCACCTCCAGGGACTCGACATGCTGCTTGAGGAGTTCAATGCGGCGGGTTTCCCGGTAGCCATCAACGCCCAGCCGAAGCTCATCCAGCCCATTGCGTTGCAGCGTCAACGAATCTCTGCGCTGATATTGCTCCCGCGCTGGCGCGAGCGTTTGAACCTGCTCGCGAGCTGTCACTACCGCCTGGTGGGCAGCATTGAGTTCACCAAATTCGCTGACCAAGCGATCCGCCACCTCGAAGGTCTCGGGCTTGTCGAGCATGAAGTCGCGCAGGAAGGTATTGAGGTCGCCGAGATTCTTGGCCGACTGGGTTTTGTGCAGCAAACGCAACGCCATTTCGCTCTCGATACCGAGCAGGCGGCAGAATCGTTCGCAATAGGGACGAAACTCGTCGCGAGCGAACGCCTCGGGGAAAGACTGCTTGAGCTTTCGGATGTCGAAGTTGGATTGGCCGAAGTCCTCCAGCTCGCGCAGGTCAAAGGCCCGCTCCAGGACAAGGTAGTGGCGTTTGACGTCGGTGCTTCCATTCGCATTGCCGCGAAGCCAGAACACCTGAACCAGCACCACAGACTGGCCCAGTGCGTTCTGGTAGGTCAGTGCCAGGGCAGACCACGTTGTCCCCGAGCGCAAGTAGCGGGTGGCGATCTCACCCGACTCTCCATCCTTCTGTTCGGCCCACGCGCCGCGTATGTAGGTGACGAGGTTTCGGTCACGGCCACTGCGGTCAGCCTCGCGCGCGGCAGCGTTGAAGTCAATCCAGCGAGGTGGCACCAGCAACGCCGAAAAAGCGTCGAGAAGCGTCGATTTTCCCGCCCCTGATCGACCGACAAACAGAAAGCCTCGTTCGCTGATCGGTACGTCATGCAGGCCAGAAAAAGTGCCCCAGTTGTAAACCTGCAGGCGAGTCATCCGGAATTGCTCCCGGGCGAACAAGGACGCGGTTTGGGGTTCCGAGATCATTGGTCGGCCTCCTCATCGGACTCAGTCTGAGCCAGTTGCGCTGGCGTCTCACCGGCGGCCATGCGTTGATACAAGTGGGTCAGGGCTTGTATTTCTTCTGCAGAGAAGAGGAGCTTCAGCGTTGGCGAAATCTCGAAACGATCTTCACTCGAGCGAATTTTCTGGAGGATGCTGTGCTTCTTGATCTTCTCGATGGATGCATGAACACGTTTCACGAATCCTGCGCGGTCGGTGTTGGAGGCACGCTCATAGAGGGTAAGAAACTCCATGATCTCGTCAGTCGATGCCACGGCACGGTCGCCCTGCGAGTCCGCTTGGGTCAATCGCTGGCGAAGGTGGAGCAGCAGAATGGAGTCAATGAAGGTCAGCTGCGCGCGACGCAGCAGGAGTGGCACTTCAAGGTCGCCGGTATCTGCCTGACGGGTGAAGGCAACTTGTACGTCCCGGTCGATGACCAGTTCGAGAAACAGTTCGGCAAGACGCCGACGTATCACCGCTTCGTCTCGCACCAATATCGGCCAGAGTTTTGGATGTCGACGTCCGTCGAGCGATGGCCCTGCCAGCAGCTGCACCAGGGCGCGCCGGGTATCCAGCGCCAACTCGCCGCTGTCACCCATGAAAAGGGTGTTGGCAGGTGCCTGCGCAGCATCTGGCGCTTGTGCTTCGGCTGGCATTGCCGCTTCGTCGTTCTCAGACCAGTTCATTGGCCCGCTCCCTCAAAAAGAAGATCTTTGGAATTCGGGCGCTACGAAGCTCGTCGTCGCCTCCAACCCAGCCTACGGTTTCGCTATGGTCGGCTTTGAAACCATGCCGACTGCCCAATGCAAGCAGGCCGACGACGCTGCCCAAACCCTGTGCGGCGGGGAACTGCTCCAGCACGTCGGCAATCGATGCCTGGGACCGTTGCTCCAGGACCGCCAGCACGTTAGCCTTCAATGTTCGGAAGTCGATCTCGGACTGGGCGACCAGTTCACTGACAGACTCCAGGTCGATTGGCGGGGCGTCCCCTTCCGCCATCTGGCCGGGCAAAGCTTGTAGGGAGGGGTCGTACAGCACCCATTGAGACAAGGAGCGCAAACGGCTGCTCGTGAGCTCAAGCGTGTACTGGAGGGTTTCTGTGGCCCTGACTTCGTCCTTCAGGGCGAGTGCTGCTCGCTGAGCATCTTTCAGCAGGTGATTGAGTCGGCGTTGCTCGAGGTATTCACGGCTCTGGACGAAGTGCTTCAGGCTGCGCGCGAAGGTCTGGAGCACCTCGTGAACCATGCCGCCCTGCTCGAGAAGGGTCCGTGTCAGCCGCAGAAGGAATCGTCGCTCCTTGGCTTCGAGTTGCCCCACGAACTCCCGCGACATGACGCTATCAAGCGCCTGATCAAGCGTGGCGGCTTGCTCTGGGTCCGTAAGCAATCGCCAGAAAGCGGAGAAAGTCCTTCCCGCGTCGCTTTCTGAAATCAGGTCGATTCCGGCGAACAGCGAATCCAGCACGTCCCCGCGATTGCCATCGTTGTCCATGATGCGTTCACGGAGATCTCGATTGAGCTGGTCGAACTGATCGCGGACGCGGCGGAAATCGCCTGCAAGATCGTCGGCCAGCGTGATGATCTCCCGCGTGCGCTCAAGTGCGGTTGTATGGGGCAATACGCGCATCTGCCCCTTCTGGATGGCGTCTATTTCCTTGTCGATGCGGGCTTGCTCGGCCATGAGCCGGTCGATGCGGCGGAATTTATCGGTGTCGGTGTCCTCTGCAAGCCTGGCCAGTGCCTCGATAACGAGCGTCAGGCGGCTTTCGGTTGCGGCTGAGTGCGGCTGCGCCAGGCCAGAGACAAATCGAATGGCTTCGACGGCGGCCGTGGAGAGTTCATATTCCTCCTCTGAAGCCCCAGCCGGGAATCGTCGCTCCAGATACCCATCGGCGAGCCAGCTGGCGACATACGCTTGTGCCGTTTGGGGGAAGTCTTCACCTTGGGCGCGCAGCTCTTCCAGATCCCTTGTGATTCGTTCGTGAAAAATGGAGGCAGGAAGGCTTCGCTCACTCTCGTAGAGATGGGCTTGAAGCAGGCCAATGACGGTAGGCCCAGTGTTCGAGGCAAGCAGGCGCCACAGCGGCTGCGCCCGCATGCGCCGGTAGGTCGCGATGGCTTTGTCTGCTTTCACTCCCACGCTCCAAAGTGCGGGCCCCGCCTGCTTCGTGGTTATCACAAAGCGACGTATACACGCATCAAAATCAATTCATAGACAGATTCTAGGGCAGACCATATACTTTCCGCAATAACCAGCAAAAGCATTCGCTAACCCGAACGAGCCAGCCAGGATGTCGAACGAACAGCTTGCAGATCTGACCCAGCCACAACGCGACCGGCTCGCGTTCGTGGAGTTGCGCGTGCGCTTCATCGGGGAGATACGCCGTCAGGACTTGGTCATGCGGTTTTGCATCCAGTCCGCCGCCGCATCCAGGGATCTGGCGCTGTACAAGGAGTTGGCCCCGGGCAACATCGACTACGACCCCAAGGGCAAGTCCTACATCCTGGGGCCGGACTTCCGGCCCGTGTTCGACTTCCCCCCGGAGCGGGTGCTGTCGTGGCTGACCCAGGGCTTTGGCGACGGCGAGCCGATGCGGCTAAAGGCGTGGGTGGCCAGCGAGAGCCCGTCACGGCTCACGCATCCAGATCTGGATGTGCTGGCGAGCGTGACACGTGCGATTCACCAGGAGTGTCCGCTCGGTATTGAGTACCACTCCATTTCCAGTGGCCGTACCGAGCGGGAGATCGTCCCGTTCGCGCTGATCGACAACGGCCTTCGTTGGCACGTCCGCGCCTTCGACCGGAAGTCTCAGGAGTTCCGGGATTTCGTCATCACCAGGATAAAGCGCCCGATGGTGCTCAAGGGGCAGTCAGTAGAGCCCCACGAGATGAGCGATCAGGACATTCAGTGGACACGAATCGTCGAGCTGGAATTGGCGCCGCACCCAGACCAGCCCCAGCCGGAGATCACCGAAATGGATTACGGCATGCGCGACGGCGTGCTGCGGATGAAGCTGCGCGCTGCCACGGCTGGATACATCCTGCGCAAATGGAGTGTCGACTGCTCTCCTGACCACAGCCTGCGCGGGCATGAGTACCGGCTTTGGCTGAAAGACCATCTTGCGCTCTACGGAGCGAAGAATGCGGTGTTGGCGCCAGGCTATGTAATTCCTGGTCGGGAGCCAGATGGAGGTCAGGATTGATCTCCGCCTACCACGCCAAGTACTACGCCCACGAGCTGACACGGCGACACGCCGCCGATGGCGTAGATCGCCTCTCCCAATCGCTGTTCGATGCCAGCGTCGATTTGAACCCGCATCAAATCGAGGCGGCGCTGTTCGCACTTCGGAACCCGTTGCAGGAAGGCGTACTGCTGGCTGACGAGGTGGGTCTTGGCAAAACCATCGAAGCCGCATTGGTAGTTTGCCAGTACTGGGCCGAGCGCCGTCGTCGGCTGCTGGTCATATGCCCGGCCAGTCTGCGCAAGCAATGGGCGCAGGAGCTGCATGACAAGTTCGCCGTGCCCACCACCGTGGTGGATGCCGTTTCTCTGCGCAAGCAGTCCGCTGGCGACATGTTCGCCACCCTGCAACGGCAAGTTGGCAAGGCAGTCATCATCATGTCCTACCAGTTTGCTGCCAAGCTGGAAGCCGAGCTGCGGGCCGTGCCTTGGGATGTGGTGGTCATCGACGAAGCGCACAAGCTGCGCAATGCGCACCGCGCCAGTAACCGCACTGGGCAGGCGCTCAAGCGCGCACTGCAAGGCCGCAGGAAGCTGCTGCTCACCGCCACGCCGTTGCAAAACTCGCTGATGGAGCTGTACGGCCTGTCCACGCTGATTGACGAGCACCTGTTCGGCGACGAAACTGCTTTTCGCAAGCAGTTCATGAACAGTGGAGCAGGCCTTGACGAACTGCGCGAGCGTCTCGGCAGTTTCGCCAAGCGCACACTGCGCCGCGACGTGCTGGAGTACATCAAGTACACCGAGCGCAAGGCGCTCACCCAGCAGTTCAATACCACCACCTCGATGGGTCGGCTGATGCTCAACGTACTGCTGTCCTTCGCCCAGTTTGAGCGGGAGGTCACCGGCGAGCGCATCCGCGACAAGATCGCCGCCGCCAAGCGCAAGGGGATGTGGATGGGCGGCGTCCCGCCTCTGGGTTACGACGTCGATAACCGCCTCCTGGTCATCAACGAGGCCGAGGCGGCGGTGGTGCGTCGCATCTTCGAGGAGATGCTGACCATTGGTTCTCCAACCCAGATCGCCGTCAATCTGACTGCCGACGGCATCACGACCAAGGCCTAGACGACGCAGGAGGGCCAGACCCGCAGCGGCACGCGCATCGATAAGAAGTACCTGCACAAGTTGTTGCGCAACCGCATCTACCTGGGTAAGTTGTCGCACAAGGGGAACTGGTACCCCGGCGCTCACCCGCCGATCATCGACCAGGAGCTTTGGGACAAGGTCCACACGGTGCTGGCCAGGGATGGGCACGCCCGGTCGGTGGAAACCAAGATCCGGTCGCGCACCGACGCTTTGCTGCGCGGCCTGCTGTACGCCCCCTCGGGCGAACGGATGTACCCGACCTACTCGCGCAAGAACGGGCGCAAGTACCACTACTACGTGTCCAAGTCGGAAAGCCGGTTCGGGGCACCAGGCAAGAGCTACGAGCGCCTGCCTGCGCCGGAGATCGAGGCAGCGGTGGTGGCCCAGATCCGCACGGTGCTGACCAGCCCGGAATCCATCGCATCAGTCGTGCGCCACATCCAGCGCAACGGCGGACAGGTTGACGAGGCCACCACGGTGATGGCGATGGGACGGCTCAACGACGTGTGGGATCAGCTGTTCCCGGTCGAGCGTCACCGCATCGCCACCCTGATGATCGAGCGCATCGACCTCGTCCACGTCGGCGAGGTGCAGGGCATCAAGGTGAAGTGGCGTGAACTGGGCTGGGACGCCCTGGTCGGTGAGTTTGCCCCAAGGGGCATCGGCGCGGAACTGGTGGAGGTCGAAGCCTGATGGACGACACACTGAAAACCTTCGTGCCCCTGACGTTTCGCCGCCGGGGCGCGCGGCGCGTGGCCGCCGACGAGCGCCACGTCCACGATGTGACGCTGCTGGAGGGGGTGGCACGCGGTTTCTACTGGCAGCGCCTCGTGGACACCTGCGTGATGAAGAGCGGATCGGACATCGCCAGGGCAGAAGGGTTGCACCCATCGGTGCCCAACGAGCTGATGCGCCTGACCCTGCTCGCGCCTGACATCCTCGAACTGCTGATGGCCGGGCGGCAGCCTCGCCGGATGAACCTGATCTGGTTCCAGCGCAACCCGCTGCCGGTGGATTGGGAGGTGCAACGCCAGATCGTGAAGCGCTTTGAGGAGGACGCATGAGCAAGAAGCACCGGGGCCGGTTCAAGGGTGATCCGGTCACCTATCAACTGCCGAACCCGGCAGGCGGCGTGCAACTGGAAACCTTCGTGCCCTGGACGCTGGTGAAGCGGGGGCTGAAGAAGCAGGTCATCACGCCCTTGGACGCGCCGCAGGAATTTCTGTCCGAGGCCACCCGGGAGCGGGAAGCCCGGTCGACCGCGCAGGACACCGCGTTGATGCGGGCGCTGGGGTTGGCGCACTACTGGCGGCGGTTGCTGGAGGATGGGAGGGTGGCGTCTGTGGCCGAGATAGCCCAGATCGAAGGTATGGACGTGACGCAGGTGCGTCGGGTCATGCGGTTGACGTTATTGGCGCCCTGTACAATTGAGCGCCTTTTCTCCTCTGCTGAGGTTTCATTAGACGCAGTCCTGCGTCGCCCAGTGGCTACCCTCTGGGATTACTCCGTCCACCCTCTCAAATATAACGATTAAATGAGCGGGCATCTATCGTGACAGACGGGGCAAGCGCAGGACGCATTGTACGTTCAGCAGTGTTTCGGCCCCGCATGTGGGGCCCTTTTGGTTAGGCTCTGGGGGTTCGCAAAAGGCGTGACGCCGGCAATCACCGTCACTCAATGCAAAGCGTCACATAGAAGATTGCGGACGACAGTCAGATCGCCCTTGGCATACTCGAACATTTTCTTCATGGATTCGGCGAAACTCACCGCGTCTCCTCGATGCTCGTTAATTGTAAAGTAGCCGTAAAAATCCCCTTTCTTACTTACCAAAACGGGGACGTTCTTGCTCGTGGTGTACTCGTTCCAAGGGCTTGTGTCTCGGTACTCGCTCCCGTAGTCTCTGTACGCATTCCAGATGGAATCGCGATACTCACTGCCGTACTGTCCGTACTCGTTGCAAATGGAGTTTGAGTCGTAAGAGGAGCAATCCACGCAGCCCAAGAAAACGTCGTGCCCCTTCCCGCCGAACAGCAACAAATCCGCGTACGTTGAAGACGACATAACCAAAAGCGCGCTTACCAGTAGACGTTTCATCATCTTTTTCATCCTCAATAAATTCTTTGCTCCAATGGCAAAACTTTTTCCCGATCTTGAAAACATAGACAGGCTCACAGTCCCTCCCACCGATGGTGAACGACATCTACTCATGCTTCTGAGTAGCACACTTGATGAAACGTGCGAGGTTTACTTCAACCCTTACCTTGATGGTGACCGACCCGACGTGATCGTGATCAAACCAGGCTGCGGTGCCCTGGTCATTGAGGTCAAAGATTGGAACCTGGCTCACTACGAAGTCGATATCAACAATCGATGGCGCTACGAAACCAGTGTGATTCGTTCACCTCAGCAACAGGCTTTCCGCTACAAAAAAAATCTCTTCAACCTACACCTTCCTGTTCTCGGGCTACAACATCTCACGAATCCTAATTTCTACAACCTCATCGCGGTCGGCGTCTACTTTCACTGCGCGAGTCGTGAGCAGTTAAACGCTTTTTACAGGAATGCGCTTGACGAGGTGCGTGAGCGTACTCTGTCACTTAACAAAGATCGGCAGAGCATCGGCCAGATTAAGTATGACAAACAGATGGATTGGTGTAATCGCGCGCGTTTCAAGCTGGAGCGGGATCTAGGAATGTCGTGGGGATACGACAATGTTGCTAAGAAGATCGGTCTGTTTGACAAGCGGGGGAAGCACCCACTGTTCACTCCGGAAATCTACGAGGATTTCACGCGTAGATTGCGCCCCCCAGTACACACTCAGCAACAAGGGATCATGGTCGCCTTCGATGCGAAACAGCAGGCCTTAACCGTGAGCAAGCCTGGGTTCGCGAAAGTCAAGGGAGTTGCGGGTTGTGGAAAGACAACGATCCTCGCGCAGCGTGCGATCAATGCTCATGCGCGTCACCGCAGTCAGGTATTGATCCTGACCTTCAACATTACCCTGCGGCACTACATCCGCGACACGATCAGCCGACTACAGGGTGGCAGCGGGGATTTTTACGAAGTCATCCACTATCACGCTTTCATCAGCTCCCAGCTGAACAATTACGGCATTAACCTGAAATCTAAGATAGACGAACTCCCTCCAGCCCAGCGCACCAACCTCGACACAATTTTCGGTATGAAGAGTCTGTTCAAAGGCGTAGAGACAGAGAAGTATCAGACGATCCTTATCGACGAAGTCCAAGACTACGATCCCGAATGGATCAAACTCGTTCGTGACTGTTTCTTGGCCAAGAACGGGGAAATGATTTTGTTTGGGGATCAGTCGCAGAACATCTACGACCGGCCAAGTGATAGCCGCGAATCTCCCATCGCTTTGGGCTTCGGAAGTTGGGTCCGACTAACAAAGTCGTACCGATCTGCAGCAGATGCTGCTCTGCTAGACTTGTTTAGAAATTTCCAAATGCAGCACCTGATCCGAAAATATGCTGATTCCGAGATCTTTGATGTCAAAGCAACCCAGGCCAGCATGCGCTATGACCTACTGAACTATGAGACATACGGGAAAGCTTATGACCCAGCCTTCATCTTCGAAAAAATCCAGAATTACATCCGCGAATACCAACTGCACCCCAATGACATCGCGTTGGTCAGTTCAAAAGTGGAATGGCTGATACCCCTGAACGAGGCATTTAAAAAATTTGAGAAAACAAAGGTCATGTTTGAGGAAGATGCAGAGAGAACAGCACTTACTGCCAGGATGGACCCGGAATCGGAGCAATTTAAGGAAGAAATTGACACGATCAGGCGTCGCAAGAAGTGCTTTTTCATGCAGAGCTCGGGTTTGATCAAGCTCTCGACCATTCACAGCTTCAAGGGACTAGAAGCGCAAACCGTGTTCTGCATCCTCGCGCCAGAGGATGAAGCTGAAATGGTGTATACGGGGATCACCCGCGCGCAAAAAAACTTAGTGGTATTCGACTCCTCCGAAAGCAGTTTTCGCCCCTTCTTCCAGACGCACATGACTGTGGTCTAAAGAATGCAGGCGTATTTCGCTGGTTCGGTCGCGCACTCCCGAACAGGCTAAGAAACAAACCAACGACCCGCAAACCCGCGTCAATCCACGAATTTGGGTCTTGAATGCTCAAGAGGGCAACAGAGAACAGAGAAAGGAAAAGGGCGAAAAGTCCACCGGTAACTGCGACTTCCGGAGGTGCGTGCTCAAGAGGCAAGGACCGGAAACCGCGCCAACACAGGGGGAACGGGCAAAAAAATCCCAACCGGATAAGGGTTGGGATTTTGGTAAATGGTGGCAATTCCGAATATGAATCACCGTCCGTAGCTTGTCGGAAACCGTCCGCAAGCCCGGAGATCAGGCCGTTGCTCGAGCCCGGCGACCAGCGCCAGCCGGCTTGTGATCTCGGCCTGCATCCACGCCGAGATGCTCGATCACCACTGGCGGGCGGTTGGGAAACTGCGCCACGAGCTCCAGCTTGCCACCCATGCTTTCCACGTAGTGACGCAGGGTAGACAGCAGCATGTCGCTACGCTTTTCCAGCCGCGAGATGGTGTCCTGACCCACGCCCAGCGTGGCGGCCAGTTGCTCCTGCGTTTGCTGAGCTGCCAGGCGCAGATCCTTGAGGGTGGCCAGTTCCATGGCGCGCGCTTCCACCCGCTGCTGGCGCTCTTTGGGCAGCGCAGCCATGACCTCATCGAGTTTTCTTGCCATGATGGTTCTCCTTGCTCTGCTGGGCCAAACTGCCCACGTGTTCGTCGTAGCGCTCATCGGCGACTTGGATCAAGCGTTTGTAAAACCGGCGCTGATCCGCGCCGCCCTTGTCGCCCCCAACCAGCAGGATGGCCTGTCGTTGGGGATCAAACGCGAATGCCACCCGCCAGACCTGACCGTTCCACGAGAAGCGCAACTCCTTCATATTGGTGTGGCGCGACCCTTTGAGCGTATCGACCGTGGGGCGTCCCAGGTTCGGACCGAATTCGGCCAACAACCGGGCGTGCGCCAGCAGTTCGTCCTGCAGATCCTCTTTCAGGTCGCTGAACTCCGTGTCAAAGGCGTCATGAAAGAGAACGGTCCAAGTCATGCGGGGAATTATGGCTTGAATGCCATATGGAGTCAAATCCATGTCTTGACCCATTGCTGGCTGCTACTCCCATGATCTGGAATGATGCTGTTCATGGAGGATGAACTCGCCGCCCTTGCCCGACCCACCGCGCCGTGCCCGCTGCGTTGCGCGGTGTATGCGCGCGTGTCGGTGGAGGACGGGCAGGATAAGCAGATGCCGTCCATCGAGGTGCAAACCCAAGCCTGCCGGGCCTTCATTGAAGCGCACCGTCACAAAAACTGGCTGGCCCTCGATGGGGTATATGCCGATAACGGTTACTCCGGGGGGAACCTGCAACGCCCAGCACTGCGCCGCCTGCTCGATGACATGCAGTCCGACCAGATCGATGTGGTCGTGGTACATCGTTTTGACCGCCTGAGCCGTAGCATTTTCGACCTCGAGACTTTACTGCCCCTGTTCACCATCCCCGGTATCCGGCTGGTCAGTGTGACTCAACCGCTGGATACCAAATCGCCCGAGGGAAGGCTGAGCCTGCACTTGCTGACCAGCTTCGCTCAGTTTGAACGGGAACTAATCGGCGAGCGCACGCGCGAGAAATTGACGGCCACCCGCGCCAGCGGACGCTGGCAGGGCTCTGCGGCACCACTCGGATACCGGATTGACCACGAGCAACGCCTCGCCGTGGTCGACGCCGAAGCGGCGATGGTGCGCGACATTTTCCAGCGCTTCCTTGACTTGGGCTCGATGAGTGCGCTGGTCGAATTTCTGCAACAGCGTGGCTACAAGACCAAAAGCTGGGTGACCCGGGATCGGAAAAAACGCGGTGGCGGGCTATTTGATCGCAACGCAGCCTACCGTCTGCTAAACAACCGGGTGCTGATCGGCGAGGTCTATTACGAGGGTGAGTGGCACCGTGGCCAGCACCGGCCAATTGTGGATCTAGCGCTCTGGAATCGAGTGCACGAAGTGATGGAACAACGGGCGCGTCGCAAAGGGACATCCAATCAAGACCGCGATCTTCTGGACTTCCCTCTGGCAGGGCGATTGTTTTGGCATGACGGACGGGCGTTCGGCTGCTTCGAATCTTCGTCGCGCAAAGGCAAACGCTATCGCTACTACACGGCACCAACTGGCGATCAGCCCGATGACTCAGAACCTCATCCAAAAAACCTGCCGTGCGCTGTGCTGCACGAGATCGTCACCGACCAGATTCGGCAGCGGCTTCGCGACCCGTCGCTGTTGTTGGACACGTTGTTGGACGGGCACCAGGGCGAGCCGGTTTTCGACAGAAACCTCGCCCTGGCCGCCATGAAGCAGTTGGATGACGTTTGGGGCATGTTCATCGACAAGACCCAAGCGCAACTGATGCTGAACCTTGTCCAGCAGGTCACTCTGTATCCCGATCAGATGCAGCTCCGGTGGAGCCAACAAGGCTGGGAAACCTTGCTGCGCGAGCACTACCGGCCAGAAAAGCCCGTGTGAGCGGCCATTGGTTTGGTGGCAGCCCTGTTAGCTTGCGGACGCGGCTTCATATTTTTTCTCGGTTCTCCAGACCAGTAGCCATTCCAAAACATAGCGTCTCAAGTCATTGATTTATAAGGGATGTTCCTCGAGAGCGCTCGCGAGGCCAGGCCCGAAAACCGCGCCAACACTGGGGGGAACGGGCGAAAAAAAACCAACCGAGAACGGTTGGTTTTTCAAATAGTGGTGGAGCTGGCGGGAATTGAACCCGCGTGCATTCAAATAAAAACAAGCACTTAACTCCATCGGTGTGAAATCGGTGTGATTTCGCCATTCTGCACCCACAAAGCAGCACAACAACACACAAGCTTGTGTGCTTCAATTCCCCTCTACTCAATTGAACCAGCGTCCGCACATTGCAAGATGGCGGGTAATTTGTAATTGTTAGTGACAACCCACAAAACAAAAAAGCCCCCTCCAGCCGAAGCCAGAGGGGTTTCTTATTTGGTCAATTTGCTGGCTTCAACCCCAGACCGCCAGCACTGTTCGGCGTAGGCTTGGAGGTAGCCGAGCTTTGCGGCATCTGTGTCGACTGCATCCCAGAGATCGAGAACACGGCTTGCAGCTTCGCCGGTGATTCCGCTGGCTGCATTGCCCAGGCTGCCGGAGCCTGAATCACCGGGCACGCCACCACCGGCTGCACTGGATTTGATCCACACCCCGCAAGTACCAGCAGCGATGCACCTGCGCACACGCTCAGTTTCAGCTTTCGCATCTGCAATCTCCTTCACCCCTTTTGCATCAGCAGCGGCAATGACTTTGCCTGCCTCGATGCCGATTTGCTTAACTGCCTCAGCCATGACCAAGGCCTCCCGGTCACGCTTGGCAAGCTCTTGGGCATGCTGGTCAGACAGCCGCCAGCCATTGCTCACCCACCCTGCCCCAAAAAGAAAAGCCGCCAGAACGACGGCCCAGATCAGTTTTGCCTTGGTCATGCCCGCCCCTCGTGCGTCATGCTGTAGTGATTGCCGTCCGGCGTGCTGAAGTCCCCGCCCCAGCGGCATTCCGGGTGCAGCGACTTCCAGTATTCGCCCAGCGGCTTGTGTGCCTCAGTGCTTGTCTGGTACACGCCACCCTTGAACAGGTTCAAGTCGATGGCCAAGCGCTGCTTATGCGCAGAGTTGGCCGAGCTGTACGACTTCTTCACGCCCACATCCCCGTGCACACGTGGATCGCGGTATGCGTCACCCAGGGTCAGCTCATAGCCCTGCGCGTATGCATACTGGATCAGCTGCGCCACCAGCTTGGTGAACAGGCGCTGCTTCTGGCCGAGTGTCATAGTGCTCATGCGTCACCACCTTTCTTTACACTGCGCAGCTCTTGGATCACTTCGACCAAGTCGCGCCCTTCCCGCTTTGCGATCGCAGTGAATGCCATGCGCACAATGGCCCAGCCCGGTAGCCCGCAGGCGAACATGATCCCGCCGATAGCCACCATGGCCAGCATGTTTGCTGTCGGGTCCGGCACCAGCAGTTCTTCGTGCACGTCGAGCCACAGCACCACCAGCGAGCCCAGCGAGAGACTCGACACCAGCGTGCTGATCAGCGCCACTGCCCATTCGCGCATGCTGCGCGGCGTTGTCATGCACATGACGACGATAGTGGCCAAGCCTGCAGCAACACCTCCGACCCCAAAGGCCCAGGCCAGCAGCTTCCAGCCGATGACGCCACCGGCCGCGCTTGAAGTTGGTTCCATGTTCATCTTTCTGAAATGAAAAAGCCCCGGCAATGCGGGGCATGGATAAAAGAAAACCCGCTTTGAGCGGGCTACTTGTTGCGCATGAGTGCGTAGATCAAAAGGCAGGCTATGACTGGCACCAGCCAATCCAGCACGCTTGGCACATTCCAGATGCGGGGGTCGAAACCACCCCACTGAGGCATATTGGCGCGCAGGCCGAGGCCGAACTGCTCTATCCAGCGGTACTCGGCTTGCGTGTGCTCACGGGCTATCCACCAGATGCAGGCAGCAGCACCGCCCAGCCACCAGTTGCCGGTGACTTTTCCGACTGCAAGCTGTGCAGCAACTGCAATCAGGGCGTGAATCAGAGGCGTGAAGTCCATCATGCAGCTCCAAAGAAAACACGCGCTGGTGTGCTGGGCTGCTCGATCTCATATTGTTCAAGCCCAGGCACGCTGTCGCTCAAGTTGATGTGAAAGCCCGGCAGCGGTGCCAGTTCTGAATATTCACCCTCTGCTGATTTAAGCATTACACCTGTAGGGCGGCAAATAACTCCAATTACATCGACTGCAGCACTGCCAATATATGCAGGCCAATCATTATCTTCAGTCAGATATTCAGAGAATGCGGCGCGGGCTGCGGACTCGGAAATAAAGCGTAGGAATTTCATGCTGTGAGCCTTTGCACGTTCTGAGTTGTTAGTGTTCTGCTGTACAGAGCAACTCTTGAAATATAAATAGCACCAGCCACCCCTGCCGCTGGCGAGTTTGTCATAAGGTCTAGGTGGGTTGTGTCTTCGATAGCTTTAGTAGCTGCTACGTCTGGAGAAACTGCCCCAAGAAACCCAGACCTGATTACATCGTCGCCCCAAGAGATGCATGCACGGAAGTCTCCTCCTCGCGTGACTGCAGCTCCTGGTGGAATAGCACTAACCGCGCCGCCTTCTACGCCCCGTGTATAGCCACTTCTCACCATGGAGTTGTTTGAGGCAATTACGTAAGGGGCACCAATATACGCTTGAGCAACTGGGCCTCTGGCACGTAGAGGGAATGAAAAGCCCGAGCTAGGGGCACCAAGAAACTGGCCACTGACCAGCATTGCACCTTTTACCTTCGACTGCGCATACAGCACACTGACCGAGTCAGCAGCTCTCGTCACTGCACTACCTTCTGTGGGGATGTAGCTTGTGGGGAAGGAGCCGACCTCTACCTGTAGTCCAAATAACGAAAACTCAGCACCACCTGCTGAGGTGATGATGATGTTTTGATTAGGAGATGTTGGTGTAAAAACGGCACTTACTCTGGTCCACTTGCTACTTGGTGCGAAAGATACATTCGTCCCACTTGACGCCTCTCTTACGGTTACTGTGACTGCAGACTTAAGATAGAAACTTACTGAATAACCAACATTCTCCAGAGGAATAACGGCCAGTAATCGAAGATTATCCATACCAGAACTGTTTGTACTATTACTTGCGCCAGTAATTGAAACAGCATTATTTGAACCGTCAGGTGAAGGAATGCCACTTACTGCCGTTGTATTACCATTAAGCTGTACCTTCCTGAATACCACACCCTTTCCTGAAGGGATAACTGAAGGGTAGACGAGGTTAGTCCTCGACTCTTCCACCAAAAGCCCCAAGCATTTCCCCGTCTCAGGGTCATAATCAATGCGCGGCGTATTCGCAGGCACTACCCGCAATTTACCGTCAGGCCCATAGCACGTAGCGCTACTTGCGCGGGTACATTGAATACGCGGGTCAACACGCCCGGAGTTTGCAAAATCCAGCAGCAGGCTGGGGCGAATATCTGGCAAATCTGCAATCGCTGTCATGCGTAAGTCTCCGTGAGGGTGCGGATCACTCCGTCAAGGCCGTGGAACTTCTTTCTGAGCTGGGTGTTGCTGACCCACTCATGCCATACATCACCGGGCTGGCTATCGCGGGTGTGCTGTGTCACTTGCGTGGCACCAAGCACATCGAGAAACGCCAAGGTGCCCAGATGCTGATTGCTGGGCAGCTGACCAGGAGCTGAGCCCACATTCGCCAGCGCAACGCAGGCTGCAGCCAGGTTGTCGATGGCGGTCTGCGTGGCGGTGCTCACAGGCAGCTTTTCCACAAACACCCCGGTGGGCGTGCCATCCGCTGCAATCTGTAGCCGCACTACGCCGCCGGTGATGAGCTGCAGGATGTCGTTACCGGCAAAGCGGATGCCGGTGTTTTCATCAGCAGTTCCGCGCAAGCTGGGGGCGGCTACTGTGCCTGCGGCGAACTTGCCCTTGCCTGCGCCATCCCGAATGGCTGCGTAACTGGCAATCAGCTCTGCAGCATCGGCTGTGAGCTCTGCCAAGTCTCCTCGCGTGGGCATGATGGCGTAAGACTGTGCAGCGGCTGTCGAGCCCTTGTAGTTGGGGCTGATGCGCATGCTGGTCGCACTCAAAATCTGCGTGATTTCGTAGCACTGGCCGTCGGGGCCGAGGAAGGTTTCGCCAAGGGCTGCGCCTTCTAGCCAGTCTGTGCCCACGCCCGTGACTGCAGTACTGTTGTTGGTCACCGTTGCGGTGCCGGTTCTATACCACCCCATTACTCACTCCCTTCTGCCGGTGTTTGCGGCCAAATGATGTTGTGCGGATCTGTCTGCAGCGTGATGTCGCGCAAGGCCTGCCGGTAGACGATCCAGATAGGATCAAGCGGCACGCCATGCTCTTGCGCTCTGACGACGCGCCAGTCGGTAGCAGCCAGCAGCTGGTCGCGTTGTGCTCTCACATGCTCCCAAGCGGCTGCGGCTTCTGCATCAGCGTCTGTCACCCACTGATGTGTCTGCCAGTCCCAAGTGGCCAAAGGGCTGGGGCGCTCCGGCTTGGTGTGCCACACGCCATCTGCCCACCAGTCGCCTGCAGCGTGCCCCTCAATAAAGGTGCTGCCTGGCTCAAGGTTGAGCGCCACTTGATCAACGGAGCCAGACAGCTCGCGCACGGGCGCACCATGTGCATCAAGTACGGTGATGCAAATTTGTGTCATCGCTTTAGCTCCATCGCGGACATGCTGCGGTGCCGCACGGTGATGTTTACGTCTGTGTCCATACCTGCGACCGTCAAAGTGATGGTGTAGGTGTTGGTGCCGCTGGGCGGTGTATCGACCATGGGCAGCAATGCCACAGGCCCTTCTTTGATCCAAGTGGCGTACCCGTAGCGCATAGACGGGGCCTCCAGCTGACTGGCTGCTCCGTACTCTCCACGAATCTCCAGCCTGCGCACCTCCGAGCCGTTACGCCTCAAGCGCACCGTGCAGCGCGGGTTGTAGGAGCTGGTGATGCGACCATTGGCCACTTCAAGACTTAGACCCGCCAAGATCAGCACCTTGCCCCCAGACGTGCCCACATGCACTGTCGCGACAGTGGTCTCCGTGTCGTACCGGAAGCTCAAGACGGCCGTTTCATATGAAGCCACAGAGCTTGATACAGCGCCATTCACCAAATGTGATGTGTTGATGATGTTGCTAGCAGTCAAGGTGCCACTGAAGCTGCCGCTTGCGCCGCTGAGCGCACCTGAGAAGCTGGCCGAGCCATTGCCAAGGATTGACAGCCCCGGCACAGACAGCACAGGCTGACTGCCCGTGGCCTGCAGGTTGAACGCGCGAGTGCCATCAGTGCTGCGGATCTCCACAGAGCCATCGCTGCCGAAATTCACTCCGCGCACGCCAGCCTGGTAGTTGCTGGAGCGCAAGTAGTTAGAGCCAATGCTCCACCCACCCACCGTGCCAGAGGTTGCGTAGACAGTCCCGCGCACGATCACGCCGGAGAACTCTGCTACGCCGTCTGGGCGCAATGTCCAGCCACTAGAGCCAGACACATAGTTGGACGACTTCAAGCTGCCACCAATGACGCCATTGCCTGCCGTGAGCTGGCCAGCGCTGATGGCGGTGGCTTGAATCTTGTCAGCCACCAGCGTACCGAAGCGGCCCCACAGTGCAGTGACGTTGTTGATGTACGCGGCATCCATATAGACGCCAGCTGGCACAACCACGCCATTCACGGTCTGCGCTGTTGTCTGCACACTGAAGGGCTTGACGTTGGCCACGCCGGAGCCGTTAGGTGCTGCCACCCAAAAGCTGTTGGCCAGCACGCCGAAATCGATACGCGCGCCTGCGGTCTGGCTGGAGGTGCCCGACAAGCCAAAGCCGCCGATTACCTGCTGCCCACCTTGGCCAAGCTGCATGCGCACGGTGTACTGAGCACCCAAGTGCCCCGTCTCATTTGCGCGCACACTTTGCTCCGTCTGAATGGCAGCCACAGCGTTGTTGGCAGTGGCTTGCGCCTGTGCCGCCGCGGCAGCCGCATCGGTGGCCGCCTTGTCAGTGACTGCTACCCATGCAGACCCATTCCAGCGCTTGGGCGTATTGGCACCACCCGTGGTGTCAATCCACAAGTTTTGCGCCAATCGGTCAGCCACAGCCGGTGCAGACGACCCGAAGATCACCTTGCCCTTGCTGCCTGCTGCATCACTTGCCGCTTGCGCAGCAGCCAAGGCAGCACTGTGATTGCTGGAGACGGTGGCAGCCAGTGTTTGACGTGCAGCAGCCTCTGCCTGGTCGCCACTTACTCGGGCCTGCTGCTCCTGCTCGACAAGGGCAAGCAACGCGGCGTCCTCCTGATCCAGCCTTGCGGCTAATTGCTGACGCTGCTGCGCTTCAGCTTGCAAACCTTCGGTGATGGCCGCACTCAGCTCAGTCCGCGCAAAAGCCAGAGCCTCTGCTGCCTCAGAGCGATTGCGCTCACCCGTCAGAATGTCACGCAGCAGCGCCTCTGCCGCCTTGTCCAGGCGACGTGTGGCAATCACAGTTTGCGTAATGCTTGGCACATCTAGCGCATTGAGAGTTACCTCTGCACTAGATATACGGTTTTCAAGCCCCTGCTGCGCAGACTCCCACTCCGAGCGTGTAACGCGCAAAGCGATCTGGCCAGACAGGGCATCCAGATTGTTTTCAGCCGTGGTCAGCCGCACCAGCGCTTGCGTCAGCTCTGCCGCACTGGCCTTTTGAGCCAGCTGGCCGTTGACGCTGTTGAGCGCCTGCGTCACCGAGGTCACGCGTGCATCCAGGCCTTCGTACAGCAGCAGGTCTGCGGGGCTGAGTACTGCTTCAGAAATCTTGCCGTCTACGTATGCGGTGGTGGCTTTGAGCGCCAACTGGCCCTGCACTGCATCCAGCAGCACCTCCAGCTGCGTGACCTCATCACGCGTGGCTTCAAGCCCTGCGATCTTTACCGTGCCGGTGTCTGGGTCTACATAAACCCCAGCGTCCGTGATGCGCTCCAGCGCCCTGTCTGCTATCAGCAATGCCTCAAGTGCTTGCCGGGCTGCAGCGTCAATCTCGTCGCGCTTTTGCACATCGGCAGCAGCCAGGGCGGCCGTGGCTTGAATCAAGCCTGTGGCAACACCCAGCTCTGGCCGCCCTACATCAAGCACGTCAATCATGTCAACGCGGCCAGACAGGTCTTCATGCAGCTGGCTCTGGGTGATCTGGCCTTTGAGCACCTCACCCAGGGCAGCCGCGTCTTGCGCGGTCTGCGCAGCCACCGGGCCTGCCCAGTCGCCAGCTACACCGTCTTGCGTGACATTGCGCGCCCAGACATAAGCAGTGCTGCCCAGCGTCCACTCAAACGATGCAGGCCCAGCATAGGCTTCCGCAACCTTAGTGGCGTCCGCGCGGTCTGCTGTCGCGCCAGCCCACACTTCAGTACGGCTGTGCCCGTGGCCTTGGGTGTAGTCCGGCGCATCCCAGCTCACCTGCACCGTGGCAAATGCACCAGTGGCAGCCAGGCCTGTTGGCACAGGTGGCGGTGTCACGTCTGGCTGCTGCACCTGCTCAAAGCTATCGCCCAGGTTGGCTACAAAGCGCACCACCCCAGAAGAAAGCTGGCCCGCAGTGTCAATGGCTCGGATGCCAAAGGTCCACAAACCAGCCTCGGGGCGGGTGGTCTCAAACTGCGCTTTGTATACATCGTCAGGCTGGCCCAGCGGGGTCATGTCATCCCACATGGCCGTGCTCAGTGCTACGTCACCAGGCACATAGCGAATCTGCACGCCTGCAAGTGCTGGCGGCTTGTCGCCTGTGTACTGCCACGCAAAGCGGCGCAGACCACCGGCCAGCTCTTGCACAGTGAACTGATCCACATTGCGCGGAGCACGTTGCACCATAGTTGTGATGTAAAGCACCGCAGCAGACTGCCCCACTTGGCCACCAGCATTGAAGGGGCGCACCTCTACCAGCCACTCACCCGGCCCATCAATACGAAAGCGTGTGCGGCTGCCCACGGCGTTGGCATCGACCAGCTGCAGCTCTGAGCCGTCCACACCTGCCCACACCTGGGCGTGGTCGTAGTCGCCTTCCGCATCCCACAGGGCTGAAAGCTCGTACCACTCGGTGTCACCCTGCACGTTGACATGCTCTGTCACGCGCAGGTTTTTGACAGACGCACGGGCATGCTGCGGCAGCACGGTCTGGCTGGGCGCAGGCACATAAGTGCCGGTGAGCACGTAGTCCCAGAACTCTGGGCCCTCTGGCACACAGGTGACTTTGGCGCCCTTGAGGTCTTGCTCAGGCTCCATGCCGACCACTCGCACACGGTAGCCGGGGGTGGCTTTAAAGTCGTAGCACCACAGCGTGTCGTGCGCATCGTCACTCTCACCGGGCAGAGCTACGCCAGCAGGCCATGCGGTAGTCAGCACCAGTGTGTCGCTGGCCTGTGCCAGCGCCTGCACGGCAAACACGCGGTAGTCGCGGTCGCCGGGCAAACGCAGTCCAAGGTGTGGCGAGGGCAGCGGCGGCACAGGCTCATCCAGCTGGATGAGCACCTGCCCACCGCTGCGCCAAGCACCCATCACGCGGCCACCGTAGCCCCACTGGGTGAGGTCGTGGCTCACAGACAGAACGCTCAAGCGGCGGTAGTCCAGGTGCTCAATGTCTGCGCCAAAGTGAATGGTCTTGTACTGGTACAGCGACTGCGCCAGGTGGTAGCGCGCCATGATGGCGGCATGGGCCTCGGTGGTCACGCCCTCGCCTTTGATGCGCGCGGGATTGAGCGCCGTGGTAACGCCGGGCGCTGCTACGCGCAGTGTCTGAGTTTCCCAGTTCTTCGCCCGATCCACATACTGGTACTCGATACCGTCAGCCGCATTGCTCAGCGCGTAGTACACGCTGAAGCTGGCTTTGAGCATGTTGGCCATATTGACCACAGCAGACACAGGCTGGCCCGCAGAGACAAACACCACGGTGGGGCGGCTGCCGTCCGTCCATGAAAACTCCCCCATGCCCGCCAATGCCACCTCTTGGCAGAACTCCTGCAGGCTCATGCTGCCGGTGATCCACTTGTCGTAGGTGTAGCCCTTGGCCGTGCAATGCAGCATGAATGCCTTCAGGCCATCCATGTCAATCTGGTCATCACTCAGGCCAAAGCCAAACTGCAGCTTGCCCTTGTGCCAAATGCCGCGCAGGGTTTGCAAGATGATGGCGCCAGGGTTGGAAAGGCCGTTTTCACGCGTGGTTGCTGTCACCCATGCCGAGCCATTCCAGACGGGCATTGGCTTGGCGCGGTAGGTGACGCGCACGGTATCGAGTGCACCCGACAGCTGGCCAGTGGCCTTGATCTTTATGCCAATGCGGCCAAATGCGCTGTAGTCCGTATTGTCTGGCTGCGTAGAGCGCAGCGACACCCAGGACACTTGGCGAAAGCCATTCGTGCCATTCTGGTCAGTGCGCGCCACCTTCTTTTGCTTCATGCGGACTTCGTACTGGCCTTCATCAACAGGCTGCTGCCACGTCACGCGGCGGGGCTCTGCCTTGTTGTTGCCAATCCGCTTGACAGAACCTGTCAGCACGCGCCATTCAGACGTGCCTACCTTGCGGTATTGCACTGTGATGTCAGAGTGCGCCCACAGCAAGCCCTTGTTCCCCTGCAAGTACATGACGTACTCAAGGTCAACCGCCAGCTGGACTGCGCCAGGCGAGCTGGTACGCGTGACCCAGGTTTCATCATCATCAATGGCGCCACCAGCCAGGCTGTCCATGTTGCTGGACAAGGGGATCTTCTGGTTTGGCATGCCAGAAAACCCGTTGTAGTACACATCTACATCTTGGTAGCTGCTGATGGGTGTGTCGCCAATGGCCAGATCAGCCGCGCTGTGCACGTTGATGCCGCCAAGCAAGATGGTGCTCAGGTACTGATCTTCAGACTGGTGCCAGGTGTAGGGCTGGCTGGCCAGGTCCGGCGTGACGCGCATCTCGCCCCACAGCACTGGCACGGGCTCATAGGCGCGGGCACTGTTGCGCTGGCTGCGCAGGCTGTGCACCTCGCGTGCAGCGGCCATGCCATCGCCTGCCTTCGGAACCTTGGGGCCCAGAACTTTGTTAATGACGATAGAGCCTGCAATAAAAACACCAGCAGAAAAAGCCGATGCAGCAAAGCCTGTCAAAGCCAATTTTCCCGCAGCCCAAGGTGCAAACCATGCGAGCGCAGCAACCGCCACCAGCTGCACAACTTGCTTGCCCACGGTTGCACGACACGCGATGTGCATGCCGTTCTTGGGGTAAGTCTTGGCCCACATACGGCGCGGCACCACAGCGCCGCCAATGCTCACAGCCCACGCGCCAGACTCAATGCCGGGGACGTGACGGCGCAGGAATGCCAGCAGGCTCTCACCCTCTTGCAGATCACAGGGGATATTCTTTTGGCCGTCCAGCGTCAGCGCGTTGGGTGTCCAGACAAAGCGGCCCTGTGCATCCAGCACGGCGTCAATCTCAGCTTTGGTCACTTCCATCGGTAATACCCTTCCACAGTCAGCCCAAGGCTGGACAAGTCCTGCAAGCGGTGCAGCGTGCTGCCCCCTTGCATCCAGGCGGCTGTGTGCAACACGTGCGGCGCGTAGTTGATAAAGAAAAAGGTGCCAATGTGGCCTGCGGTGGCTGCGCCCGGCTCGCGCATCAGCACGGCGTCGCCGTCTTGCGGGTGCTCTACGGGGTCGGCCAGCTGGTCGCGGTAGGCATCAATGGCCGCGTCTTGCTCTGCAGGGTGCAAAGGCCGTGGACGCTTGCCAGCCAGAAACACGGTTTTGCCGAACAGCTCGCGCTGCACAAGGATTGCCAGGTCGGCGCAGTCCATGCGGCGCGGGCAGTACGGCAAGCCAATAAAGCGGTCCAGGTCCATATCAGAAAATCCCCGGCAAGGTGAACGGGTCTGCAATCACTTTGCAGGCGGCCTGGCGGCTCAGGTGGTCCACGCTGCAGGTGGCAGATGCGGCAGCGCCGGTGATGCTGATCTGCGTCATGGGCAGCCAGAATGTGTGCACATGCTCATCTGGCCGGTCGCGCGCCACGATGATCAGCTTGGCCATGGTGGTTGTGCCCGGCTGCAAGCGCTCCAGCTCATCGCTGAAGCCGCGGCCCACGTTGTCCATCTGTAGCTGCATGCGCGGCGCTTGACCGGATACGTCATCTGGCAGCGTGAAGCGAAACGGCAGCGCGATGTAGCTGGTGCCACGGCTCACAAAGTCCTGCACGTCATTGCAGATATGCATGGGGCCAGAGAAGCTGGGGTTGGTCACCTCCAGTAGCTCCACATAGCCCACGTCGTCATGCAGGCGCTGGTTGCGAGTGCGAAAGGTTTCTGTCATCGCAGGTACTCCAGTGTCACCGAGCGCTTGGAGTGACCGTAACGGGCTGCCAGCGGCTGCAGCTGCCCAATGTCCCCGCCCTTGAACCGCACGCTGCGGGTGATGCCATAAAGGCTGTCGTACCAGTCAAACCAGCCGATGCGCTTGATGGCGTCGAAGTACCAGTCCTCAAACGCCACCGCGTCTTGCCGGGTCGTAAAAAACAAAGTGGCCGCCACATGGACGACCACCCTGCTTTGCCCGACCCGCATCTTGGGCAGGCCTTTTTCCATCTCAGAAACAACAACGCCGGGGTCAAACTCTCGCCCGGCACCGTCTCTGAGCAGCTTTACATAGCTTGGTAGTGCTGCCATATTTATCCCTTTTCTCCATTCAAGCCATGACTGATAAAGCCAATCTCACTGGGTCGCATGAATTCAAAATAGGCGAAACGACGTACATCCGTACAAACGTCAAGACCGACTACGAGCTCACGATGGGGGATGGCACAAAGATTCACATCACCGTCTTGCCGGGGCAAATGTTTGGAATCACGCCGAGCGAACATTCCACAGGCCCAATTGACATCGCAATCGTCAATGCAGAATTTGGTCGCGGCCCAGATGGACTGACGCTTGTAAAAAACGATTAACCACGATCTCGCTGCAGCAGTGCCTGGTGCATATCGCCATGCCGCCCCGCTACCTGTGATGCTGCAGCGCGAACAGCCATGGGGGCAGCCAGCGCTGCTGCCTGCTCTACCACCACTCGCATCACGCCAGCCTCCAAGCTAGCGCTTTGCACACGCATAGGCTCGCCGTTGTTGATGATTTCAACCTTTGCGATTTGCCCAGGCGCTGCAGCACTGCCACCACCCCCAACCAACCCGCCATTGGCATAGCCATTGAGGCTATTGAGGTAGCCAAGGCCCAGGCGCTTGGTGGCAGCAGCGTTGATGACGTACTCACCTTTGTGCACGATGCCTGCAGGCTCGTACTTGCCGCCATCACCGGTATAGCCACCAGTCCAAAGGTTTTTAGGCATCTTCAGCCCTTGGCCTGCATTGCCGCCCGATGTCGCCGTAGCCGCAGCGCCGCCGCCAAACATACTCATCACGCCATTCATCACAGTGCCAAGCAGGCCGCCCTGCCCATCGCTGCCCACCATGGCGGCACGAATCTGGATGCGGATGATGTCTGCAATGATCGAGTTGGCAAGGCTTGTAAAGTCCATCTTGCCGGTCATTGCAAACGACACCAGCGCATCCTCCATACCCTGAAAGGCTTTGGTGAATAAGCTGGCCGTGCTTTCTGCGACGTTGGCTGCAGTGTCCGCGTAGTTCTCCCACGCTCTGGTTGCGCCGTTGCGCCAGTCGGACTCGGCGGCAATGCGTGCAGCTACGCCTTGCTCGTAAACCGCCAAAGCCTGCTGCTCTGCTGCTGTAATGATGGCAAGGCGGTCGTCGTACTGCTTTGCCACCTCGGCAGTAAGTGCGCCCCCGGCCTGCATTTCTGCAAGGGCGCGCTGGTTTGCGAGGTCTCGCCGATCATTTGCAAAGCGATCCGCCACACCAAGCCGCCCCTGCTCATCCGAGCGCCAGCGGTCCCCGCGCCCAACGCCTCTCACAGCAATGGAGCTAGCGCGGCTGATCGAGTCGATGTACTCATCTGCCGCCTGCTTTGCAGCCAGCAGCGCCGCCTCTTGCTGCTTGGCAGACGCTGTTTGCTCAATATTGAGCACCTGCAGCTTGCCTGTAGCCTCCAGCGCAATGCGCGCCATCTCGGAGCGGTTCTCTGCAATGCGCTGGTCACGTGCAACAGCCTCTGCGCCAGCCAGTGATTGCGCCTGCAGTGCGGCGTTTTCCTCGGCCAGAGCAGAAAGCTGCGCCTGCTTGTTCAGTTCAATAAAGCTGCGCTTGGCATCGTAGTATTCCTTCTCGCTCATCAAGCCAGCGCTGCGGCTGGCCTCCATGACGGATTCAGACACGCTGTAAGCGCTGGTCAGCTCACGCAGGGAGGACTGAATCTGTGCAACAGCAGACTGGTGCAAGGCGGCATTGAGGCGGTCGGCGTCCCTGGCTCCGTCGTTGCCACCATTGCGCCTTTGAAGGCTCTTTGCGCGCTCGGCGTTGAGCTTGGTCACGGCTGCTGTGTACTGCTCGTGCGACATAGCGCCGACCTCTAGCGCCTTTGCGTAGGTGTTCAGGTCGTCGGTGAACTGCTTGGTGATGCCATTGTCACGGGCAGAGATGTCCAGGAGCTTTTGCTGAGCGGCATTCAGCTCTCGATAGTAGTTAACGCGATTGCCGCGTGTGTTGCCTGCCTCGGCATCGCGGAGTGCCTCAGAGGTAGACACCGTGCCAGTCAGGGCATCCTGCGCAGCTTTGGCCTCGCGCAGCTTGTTAACATAGCGCTGAGCGTCGTTGTATGCCTCACGCAGCATTAAATTGCTGCTTTTTTGCGCGCCACGCGCAGCAAGGGCAGCTAGGCGATCTTCCGCCTCCTTTAGCTTCACGCTTACATTTTGGACCTCATAGCTCACAGCATTGACCGGATTCAGGAATCGCATTACCGCACCCGCTGCGGAGAGCATCTGCCCTGTGAATCCATCGCCATCTTTGCGCGCCTGCTCCATGGAGAGGGAGACATCATCCATGGCATCCGTCAGGATGTTGATCTGTCCTTCCCAAAACTGGCTCACGCCCGAATCGCCAAGGTTCGCCTTCATCCGATCCATGGCACTGGCATAGCGATTGGTTGCCGCATCCAGGCGATTGGCTGCTTTCTCTGCTGCATCACCCAAATGCTTATTCAATGCATCGGCAAACTTTGGCAAAAAGTCATCTGCCACGACTTGCCCTTGCTCCAGCATCTTGCCAAGCTCGGCGGTAGTAACACCCATCGCTTTTGCGGCGATTTGGAATGCCCCAGGCAGGCGTTCGCCCAGCTGCCCGCGCAGCTCCTCGGCCTGCACAGTGCCTTTTGACACCATTTGCTGCAATGCCAGCAACACGCCTGAGCTTTGGTCGGCTGACAAACCCATTACAGCTGATGCCTTGGCAATGGATTCAAATACGTCTTTTGCCTTTTGCCCTTCTAATGCAGTGCCTTTAGCAGCTGCTTGAAAGCCTTGGTACGCCTGGGCGGTGCTGGCAAACTCCAAGCCAAGGTCCTTGGTGATGTTGCGCAAATACTGTAGCTCTGCCGCGCCATTGCCTCCAGATGCGAAATCAAGACCAATCTTGAAGCGCTCAAGCTGCGCGCTCGCGGCGTACAGCTCGGAAAACATCTCCTTTGCCGCGCCACTGATCTCACGCACCGCCAGTGCCGCAGCAGTTGCAGAAATGGCTGTCAGTGCACCGCCCAACTTCTGTGCTGCACCAGAAACACGCCCAAGCTCTCGCGCAGCATCGTCGCCATCTATACCCCGCAGACCCTGCCCAGCCTTTCGCGCGCCGGCATTGACCCGATCCATCGACTGCTCAACCTTGGGGCCAACGCCAATCAACTGCTCCAGGCTTTTAATACCGCGCTCTACGCCGTCTGTGTCAACTTTGATGCCAATGGCTGCTACGTCTTGCGTCATAAGCGCTCCAGAAATGCAAAAACCCGCCGAAGCGGGTTTGGGAAAATTTAACCACCCGGAGGCGGCGCGGTTTATGTTTGAGGTATGAGTGCCGTCTGGCAATGCTTGCACTTGCGCGCATCTTTGCGCACAAGCTCCCGGCAATCAGGGCAGTGAACATGGGTTTCCGGGGTTATCGGCTGACCAAGCTCGTCACGCGGCCATGCTGCATCGCCTGCTTTTCCGGCGATTGCCACGAATACAAAGCCAACAAGCGGGGACAAAAGCAGCGAAAACAGCATCCAGCCCCAAAACGACCTGCCGCGCTTGCTGGCCCAGACTCCAACCGCAACAGACAGCAACAACCACAGCAGGAATATTTCCATCACGCCTCCTATCAGATAGGCGCAATGCTACAAGCCATGCCGCTATTCGCCAAGTCTCCAGGGCGGCGTCTGCTCACCCTTCTTGTGCGAGGCAACCAGCGCGCCATGCTCAATAGCTCTCACATCTGCAAACAGCTTGTGCTGCTCTTTTTTCTTGAGGCCCAGGCTCTTGATGCATGCCAGCACAGCGGTGTAGTCCAGGCCTGTGATGCCGTTTGCACCCGTGCGCCACTGCGTTTCGCAAAAGTCCTTAAAGAACAGAACCGCCTGCCAGTGGCAGGGCCACACCGCCACATCGTCGGGCAGGTAATCCTCCAGCTCAAAGCCTTCGGCCACCTCTGGCGCTTGCCAGCACATCACCCACCCGACATCCATCAGTTTCCCAGTCGCACGCGCTCGTATTCGCGGAAGTAGGCCTTGATGACTGCGCCTGCAAAGCCAGGGTGTTTGGCTTGGGCTGCAGCGATGTTCTCGGCAGTGAATGCGTCCGGCAGCTCCCAGCCGCTGGCCACCTCCTGCACGGCTGCCACATCAGCCACCTTTTCTTCGCGGAATTTCTTGTCCAGCGCGGCCATTTCTTCAGGGCTTCGGGCCTTGAAATTCACCTGCAGCTCGGCATCAGGCAGGCCCAAGCGGGGAATGAGCACAGGCAGTGTGAACGAGGCTTCTGCGGCCAGCGTGAACTTGGGGCGAGTCTTGTCTGTCATTGTCTTGTCCTTGTGAGCGGAAAGTAAAAGGCCTGCCGCACCCTCCCCGCTCAAAGGGAAGTGGCACGGTCAGGCGCAAAGGGGTAAGCCTTACGACTTGTAGCGAATGGAGCGCGCCTTGCCGGACACATCCACGCGAACGCGGTTGATCTGGCCTTCTTGGCGAATCTCTTCTTCGTTCAGGGCCACAGTGCAAGGCAGCAGCGTGATCGAGCCATTGCGGTTGATCGTGCGCATGATGGTTGTGGTCTGCACTTCGGTCAGGTCCAGCAGCGCGTTGTAGCCGGGGGTGTCGATGGCGTCCGAGTCGATTTCCATGGTGCGGGACACCGGGGTCCAGCCATCATTGATTTCGTACTCGTTCTCATCGTTTTCATAGCGGTACGTGACCTTCTTGGCCTCGCCACCGCTGGTGCTGGTGCTGAGCACCTGGTCAATGTCCACCCATGTGATGGCTTTCTTGACCGAGCCAGCGCCGCCGCCCGGAATGTAGAACTCCGTGTTGCTGGTATTGGCCTTCTTGCCTTCAAGTGTGAAGGTATCGGCATCCACCGACTTGACGCGGAACGAGCGATTGTTCAGGCGTGACCAGCCCGACTCGATCAGCACAATGTCACCAGCGGCAAGGTCGTGACCGGGAGCGGTGCACACGGCCTCGGTGGCGTTCGAGATGGCGGTCACTGCGACTTCTTCAGCAAAGACTGTGCAAAGCGAGTGACGTGCGCCAGTGGGCAAAGATGGCATATTTGCCTCCTTCTAAAACAACAAAACCCGCACAAGGCGGGTCATGGATTGGGTAAAGCCCTTGCGGGCAGCTAGTCGGCTAGGCCGTCGTCCAGCGGATGGACACAGGAATGCGCAGCCACCCCTCATCGGGGTAAGCCGTGCCAATGTCTGGGGAGTGGTACACCGTGACAGCGCCGCCAGCGAACTCCAGGCGCGTGCCAAGGGCAAAGTGCTGGGCAATCTTGTGAGCCAGCTCCAGCGCCGCCACCTTGCCACCCCCTGCCGGGTGAACTACCGTCACTTGCAAGATGCCGCGATCTTCCCGAACGTCCAGCGATTCAGCATGGTCGATGGGTGTGTTGCGCAGCTGGTTGACTTGCAAATACGCTTGGCCGACTGTGGGCGTGAACTCCACGTCTTCCCAAGCAATGGACGGCGCACCCGGCAGGGTCAACAAGTGATCCTCCAGCGCTTTGTCGATGAAGTTTGGGTTCATTTCAGCTCTCTGGCGGCCTTAGCCACCGCTTGGGCGTAGTTCTGCACGGTCAGCTTGACCATGCCAGCAGGGGCCTGCTTGGAGTAGCCATGCTCCAGGCGCATCGCATACGGCAGGCTATTGGTGATGAAGATGGTCTGCCCTGGCTTCCAGCCATCCACCTGCGTCTTGAGCAGGGTTCTAGCTGTTCCTGCCGATGGGTCCGCATTTCCGCCTGTGGCCGTAGACATAGAGCCCATGGACGTCACCCAGTTGTTCTTAAAGCGCCCAGTGTCTACCGGCGAGCGGTCAATCAGCTGCCCACCAATCTCCAGCGCCGCCTTGCGCACCACCACTTCAGCCTTGTCGCCCGCGGCCTCGCACAGCCTGCGAAGATCAGCAGCAAACCCCATCACACCCCCCTCAACTGCAGGATGTAGAGCACTGGAGCACCTGCAGGAGCCACAGCGCCCACGTTCACGACTGTGAAGGTCTTGCTCTGCCCTAGGTGCATAGCCGTGACTGTATGCGCCGTGCTGGGCGTGACCGCGATCTGCGCAGCCAGCAGCAGCTTCTGGTCGCCGTGCAGGATGTTGGTGCCGTCGATTTCCCGCTGGGTGTAGTCCAGCAGCACGCCAATGCCATCAGCAGTCGTTGATGGATTGGCTGGCACGACGCCCACACCAGGGACGTAGCCGCCACCAGTGCCGGGAATGTTCAGCGTCACCGCCTGCCCTGCCTCCTCGATGGCTGCCAGCGCATCGGCTGCGATTTCGTCGTAGTCGATAGCCATGGCTTACCCCCGCACCAGCTTCACACCCAGCGCATTACCCTCGGTCAGCCCCTTGAGCAGCGCATCAATCACCGGGTAGGCGGTCTTGCCGCCTTGCACCCCTTCTGCCCAGGTTGTGGTGATGGGACCCACGGTCTGAGAGGTCTTGACGCGGCCATCGGTGTCCTTGACCAAATCACCCTTCAGCGCACGCGCAGCAGCCTCGCAGCACGCCGCTTTTACGCTGGTGTGCACAGGGTCCAGGCACTCAGGCTTGATGCTATAGCTGGTCAGCAGAAACTGCGTGGCCTTGCGCAAGGCGACCTCGCCCTTGGCATCATCCTCTGTCCAGGCGTGCCCGAAGTCCACCATGTACTGCGCCGCATCCTCCAGGCTCACCAGTGAATCAAAGCCCACATCGGGCGCGACGATCAGTGCCATGGCTTACTCCTTGGTGGCTTCTGGCTCAGGCTGCACGGGTTGCTGCTCAGATGCAACCTGCTCCTGCTTGGCTTTACCCTTGGTTTTGGCCTTGGGCGCTTCTGGCTCAGGCTGCGCAGGCTTCATAGGCTGCTGCCACACAGAGGCGCGAATCATATCGATCAGTTCAGGCATACGCCCTCCATGAAAAAAGGCCCCGAAGGGCCTTGGTTTACAGGGTGCGCAGGAATGCAACCGGCACTTGCTTGCGTGCAAACACGCGATCCCAGGTTGTGCCGGTAGCCAGCACTGTGTTGCTGGGGTTGAAGGTGGTGGCCTTGTACTTGAAACCCGCGGGGTGCAGGATGAAGTGCTGGCGGCTGTAGATGATCTCCTGGCCTTCGCCGTTACCAGCATCAGGCACGCGCTCCACTTCCATGGGGTTCTTGGGAGTGCCAAAGCCCATACGCAGCGTGCCGGACTGGAACAACACAGCCAGGTACTTGAATGGATCTGCCTCTGTGCCAGATCCAGTCACAGGCAGGCCATCATCCACAATCACGCGGCGGCCCAGGTAGGTGGGGAAGTTGATATTGGCTTCACCATCGCGCAGGTACTGGATCAGCTGGCGCTTTTGCAGGTTGGCGTACTGCACCGAGTGCATGGCGATGCTGTCCAGGTCATTCAGGCGATCACCCATGGTGGCAGTCGCGTTGATGATGGCATCACCGGCAATGGTCTTGTCGGTGGCCGTAGATGCGCTGTGGTCGTACAGCATGTCGCCGCTGTCGTTGGCCGTGTTGCCAGCCAGCACGCCATTGAGCACAGCAATGGCCGCAGCCTGGAAGCGACGAGCCCAGTAGCTGGCAATGCGCGAGCGGATGGTTGCCACAGGGTCAGGACTGTGCAGCGCTGCCACCAAGTCCATGCTGGACCAGGACTGGTTGCGCATCAGCTTGACCGCGATTTGCTCGCCACCAGTGACCTTCTTGGGTGTGGACTTCTCAGTATCGTCGTCGCTGGACGAGTTTTCAGTGTCGTTGCCCAGGTCGTTCATGTGACGAATGTGGAAGGTCGAGCCTTCACCAGAGGCCAGGCTTGCCAGCACATTGTCCTGCGCCACGATGCCAGAATTGAAGAAGGCAATCAGCGCGGGGTCTTCCAGCAGGAAGTTGGGCGTCCACAGCTCAGGGACGATCAAGTCAGAAAGTTTTGTCGTTGCCATAGTGTTCCTTTGTCATTAACGGTTTTTGGCTGCCATGTGTTGCTCAGTGAGCGTCATGGTTGTCTTGCCCGCAGATGAACTGCCCGCACCGGAGCCGCTTGCGCCAGAACCCTTCAAGATGTGCTCCTTGTTGGGATAGGCATCGACCAGTGACAGCAGCGCCTCGTCGAACCCGGCAGGCTCGCTGGGGTTCGCCTTGCTGTAGATGGCTTGGCCGTTCTTGTCGTAGGCCACAACACGCCCGTTTTCGACCTTGAACGCAGAGCCAAAGGCTGCTTGCACCAAGTCGGCGGGGATGGCCAGCTTCTCCGCAATCACTTTAGAGCGTGCGAAGTTACCGCCGATCAGCTCGTTGTGCAGTTGCTGCTCCAAAGCCTGCTTGGCTTTTTCAGCTTCCGACAGCTTGCTTTCCCAGTTCTTGGTGATCTCAGCGCGCACCTTGTCCACCTCGCCAGCGTCAATCAGCTTCTTCTGATCCAGCTTGGTTACAGTGTCCAGCGCCTTGGCTGCGGCCTCCGGGTCAATGCCTTCAAACGCCTTGAGCGCCTTTTCGGCCGCCTCAGCGCGTTCGCGGTGGCCCTTGGCCTCGCCGTTCAAGCGCTTGATAGCCGCGGTAGTCTCCACAGCGTCAAAGGCCACCTCTTGGCCGTCGTCGGTGACATAGACAGGCTTGCCGTCTTGCACGACGACATGACCTTGCGCGTCCAGCTTGAGTTTCATCTGCTTGCTCTTTCCGGCCATCCGGCCTGTGCTTTGGGCTATCCAGCCCGATGCGCCCTACTTGGCATCCACCGTGTTCGGGCATGAAAAAACCCACCGGGATTGCTCCAAGTGGGTGGGAATAAAAAAACCACCCGAAGGTGGTCAACTCGTTTCCAGCGAGAAGTAATCAGAGAGGCAGCGCTACTTGCGCTTGGCTTGCCAGATGCTCAACACGCTGCTCCAGTGGGCTCTTGCGCAAGCGCCACTGATTCAGGCCGCGACCGCACAAGCTGGCCATGGCCTTTTCGCTGGTGTACTCCAGCCAAGCCTTGTTGAACTCCTGCTGCCAGCCTTTGCCTGTATTCAGGTGTTCGTCGAGTACATCCAGCGCCCACACCCGGAACTCTTTGGCAACAGCAGTGCGGGCAAACATGCCCAGCAGATGGCAGCCACGCAGGCTAAAAATGCGCACTTCCTGCATGCCGCCAGCGGTCTGCATCTTGACCAGAGCAGTCATATCTGAGCGGAATTCGTCGGCGTGGCGGCGGTACAGCGTGTTCATCTGCCGTACACCGTTGTCAAAGGGTGCATCACTTTGATCACCCCCTTTGGCGTAGAGCACCCGGGCCACATCCTGCAGCGTCAAGTACGGCTGGCCGCTGTGCTGGATGACATTGAACTCAAAACCATTGAAGGTCAGTTTGCTCATTGGATTACCTTTTCAACGATGGAAACGAAAAAACCGCCTCGGTGGGCGGTTGCTTAACGGCTGCTTGGCAGCTCTGTAATAAAAAAGCCAGCACGCGGCTGGCTTGGGTTATTTGGTTACTGGACTTGCCCCATTAGCTCGGCAGCGTCCTTTTGAAATTGAAGGGCCTCGCAGGCCATGCAGCGATAGCCGCCTTGGCCATCCTCCCATCCGTAGACCTCACCCCTATACCAAGACAGGACGGCTTGGCAGTGGCTGCACTCATGCTGCTCTTGCATCACTTCGCCTCTTTCAGCTTTGGTCGCCTTGGCTTTGGCTCTTTAACGATCTTCGGCTTTGGCGGGATCAGGTCAACGATCACGCCGCGCTTGTAGCAATGCGGGCAGATGCCCTGCTCGATCACCTTGCCGGGCTTGATTCGCCCATCCACCACCATGTCACCGCTACGGATGGTCATGGTGTCGCGCCCACCGCAGCGACTGCACTGCAACATGCCATCAGGGCGCGGCATCTCCTTGATGCGCTCGACCAGCGTGGTCTTGCGATCAGGCGGCAGAGCTGGCGGGACTAGGTAAAGGGCCATCAGCCCATTGTGCCTACAACCCCGCTCTCTTGAAAGCCTCCGCATCGCGCTTTCGCAGGTCATCCAATGTCAGCAGTTCGCCGCGGGCGCTATACAGATCAGCCATGCCCAGCTTGCCATCGCGCAGCAGTCGCGCCCTGGTTGGCCCCAGCACTTCATCTTGGCGTGCTGCAGACTGTTTTTTTATCCAGTCCGCATAACTGGTGTCAGCCGGAAGCTGGCCGTCCATGCTTGCCCGTGTCTTGCCGTCCACCACGATCTCTGGAATGTCGATGCCCAGCTCCTTGAAGCTCTTGAGCACCGGCACCTGCCCGGAGCGGCAGCGCCAATGCAGCCTTCCCGGCCCAGCGCCCCATGGCACCTTGTGCCCGATGGGCTTGTGCGTGTCGGGCGTGTAGAGCTTGCGGTCACGGATGCGGCACTGAGGCGATGTGCGCAGATCCAGCGTTGCCGACCATTGCAGCGCCTTGATCAGATCGCTGTTGGCCTCCATCACTTTGTCTTGTGCCTTGCCCGCATAGTGGCCCACGGCAGTCCGCACCACAGCTTCCACGTCGCGCCGGTCTTTCTGGATCAGCCCATCCTCGTAGCCCTTTGCTCTGGTGCCGCGCAGCTCTCGGATGATCTGGTCGGTCGTCTTGCCTTCCACAAAGCCCTGAGCGATGGCTTGCTTGACGCGCTTCATCTTGGTCGCGTCCAAGTCCTGCCACACATCGCGCAGCAGCACGCCCTGGAATGGCTGGGCATAGGCCGCGCTATAGACCTGCGCCACATTGACAGATGCCACATGCACGCCCACAGGGACATGCTCGGCCAGCATCTGCGCCTGGTAGCTCACCTCGTAGGCTACAAAGGCTTCCAGCTCCTTGTTCAGCTCTTGGCCGAGCTCTTTGTACGTTGCCGCGCTCATGATGCGCACGCTGGTCAGCAGGCTCTCCAGCCGCTCCATGGTGAAGGTCGTGGCATCCATGCCATCCAAAGCCACAGCCAGCTCTGCCATAAGCCGGGCATCTGAGCGGTTGAGCACGGCCAGCAGGCGATGCAGCACGCCAGTCGTGTAGCCCTGCAAGGCGACCTGGTGTCGAATGGATTCGTCTTGCAGCAGGTCGTTGATGCTTGGCATTACTCAATTCCTCTGGTTCCCAGCGATGGCTCGGCCTCTTTCGCCAGTGAAGCCTCTGTGTCTGCATCCAGATCAGGGCTCAATACAGACCTTCGCTGCATCTCCTTGAGCGCCGTCACCTTGGTGATCAGCCCACCCTGCGCCATGGTCACGACCAGCTGCGCCGATGCATCAGACAGACTATTGGCTGCAAAGTCCTTGAACAACGCCACCGAACCACCCCCACCCGCGCTTATCCAGTCTGCAGTGAACTGCAGAGCCAGATCCAGTGCGTCTTCGAAGTTCTCCACAATGCGCTGCAGCTGGCTCTTGTTGGCTTCGGCGTCGTTGCTGGCCTCGGTTGCTGTGCGCTGGCCGGGTGTTGCCACCAGCAGCTCCGCGCCGGTCTGGATCATCTGCTGCTCCAGCGCCTCCAGCTCAGTGCGGCCCACGGTTACAGCCTCGGCAGAGCCTTGCACCACCTTCGCATCAGCATTTGGCGGCAAACGCAGGGCCATGTCAGAGGCAATGGTGATCTTGTCATCCGTTGTCAGGCCGGTGAATACCAGCAGGCGCTTACGAGCAAAGCGTGCGCTATCGTCCTGGTCAGACTGGTGCTGCCAGTGCTTGATGTTCAGGTCAGCCAGCCCCAGCAATGGCGGCATGCCATGCATCAACCCCAGGCGCGTGCCATACAGAGGCGCAAACGGGATATAGGGCAGCGTGGTAACGCCGTCCTCTTCCAGCACATAGGCAGCCTTGCCGCTGTTTGCACGCTCTCTCCACAGCTCCCAGCGGCCTTGGTACAGCACGCGCACGCAGTTCACAGCCTTGGTGCCGTACTCGCCATCTTTCTCTTCCTGCACTTCCTTGATGCGCAGCTGGGTGAATACCACGCGCCCGCCTTGCATGGCCGCCTTGTAGCCCAGGATCTGATCGTGCCGCACATAGACCCAATAGGGCCGCGCCCCTAAGCGCTCCTCGTCAGCCTTGGTCTTGACTTCGCCATCAGTGCGAGTGAAGTCCACCAGAATGCCGCCAAAGCCATACTGAATTGCGCCAACGGTAAAGGCATCCGAAGCAAAGGCATGCAGGCTGCGGCCTTCGCCATCGATGTCATCCAGCAAAGCCTCCACAGCAGCAGGTACGCCGTTCAGCGTCAACTCCTTGGAAAACGGCTTGCCTGCCATCACCCCACAGGTACGCTCAAAGGCAGGAAACAGCGTAGAAGTGCTGAGGCGGTACTCATAATCCTCATCGCTCTCGCTGGGTTGCTGCGGCAGATAGGTTGTCTTGGCTGCGCGCATGGCAGCAGTGCCACCCAGCAAAGCGTCAATCTTGGGCCAATGCGCGGCCATCGCGTCCAGCTTGGGGTCGCGTTCATGTACTTGCAGTGCCATAGGGACTCACATTCGGAATTGCTGCACCTGAGCTGTCTTCTTGACGATGGGCCACAGGTAAGCGATCGGGTAGCCTGCCGCGTCGTTCAAGTGGTCAAGGCCATTGGACTTGTCAGGCTCGCCGTTTTTGTCATAAACCTGCTGCTCTAGCGACTCGGTCAGCTTGGGGCAGCGCAGTGTGTTGACCTTCAGGCGCCGCACGCCGTCACCATTACAGATCAGGGCGTTCACAGCGTTGATGCGGTCAGCCACCGCAGGGTTGGTCGGGTTGGCACGCACCGTCAGGCCGTGCTCACGCAGGATCGAGAGATCTGACTCGCTGGCGTTCTTGGAACTGCTGTTGCCGCCCGAGGCATCCGGGTACACCGTCACGGCATGCCCTTTGGCTTGGAATCGGTCACGCAGCAGCCTTGCCATGTAGGGCGTGTCGCGCCCGTCCGTGATCTCTTCCACAGCCACCGGCCAGCCATCACGCTCCACGTAGACCACCGCAGACATTTTCAATCGGTTGAAGTCCATGCCCACCATCAAGGGCTCACCCTCCTGGATGGACTCGAGGCTGTTGTTCAGCACCCGGTCAAAGTCTGGGTAGATGCTGCCCGAGGCCAAGTTAACGAACTGTCCGCGCAGGTACGCCGCAATCAGCTGCTTGGGATAGCTCTCAAACAGCGATGGAATGTAGTCCGCAGGCAGGTTCTTGGCGTTGTCGTAGGTGCTGGCCTGAATCAAGCCATACAACCCGGCCAGCGAAGGCTTCTCAGCTGGCGCCTTCTTGAACTGCTGGTAGGTGAACTTGAACCCTTCAGGGGTTGTTGTCACGTCCACGCCGTTTTTCAGCCCATCCACCTTGTAGCGCATACGGGCAATGATCTTGCGCCATGCCTGCTCAGCCTTGGGCGTGGCCATCACGTCCAGCTCGTCCACCAAGGCATGCCCGATCTTGAAGCCCACAATCGACTGCGGCCGATCCATCGAGCGGCAGATCACCGTGGCGCGGTACTGTCTGCCCGAGTAGAAGTCCACCTCTTTGTTGGACTCCTTGATGTCTACGCGCAGCCCCCAGTCATGTGCCACTTCTTCAATCGTTGGGTAGAAGATGTCCCGAATCTGCGGAAAGCTGGGGGCAAAGTAGCCTGCATTGATGCGCGGCCACTCCCACGCATGGGCACACAGGCCAGCGCAGCCCACCCATGTTTTGCCAGAGCCAAAGCCCGCCACAAAGGCGCGGTACTTGGCTTCCAGCGCCAAAAACTTGGACTGAGGGACGTTAAGCGTCGGCATCGTCGGCCCTCGCGTCTACTACGTTGACCACCACTTTGGCGGGAATGGGCTTGTCGTCTTCGCCATCCGTGCCTTCAGGCTTATCGCGCCACTTCTTGGGCTGACGGTTCTTCAGCCAGAAGATGGCCGCCGTGGTGTCTGGTGGGTAGTGTTTCACCATTGGGGTGATCACCACCTTGTTGTTTATGACCTTGATGTCGCTGTCCGGGTGTTCATAGCCTGTTGCCCGGTGAAACAGCTTGGCGGCCACCTCAGCATCAGCCAAGGCCTTGCCACCCTTTAAGGACTCAAGAAACTCAGGATGCGCTTTCTTCCAAGCATTAAGGGTCTGCTCGGAGACGCCAAAGAACTCGGCCAGCTCTTTGTCGATCATCCCTAGCTTGCACAGCTTCTTGGCCTGCTCTGCGTATTCAGGCTTGTAGCGTGACGGCCGGCCAGTCGCTTTCTTAACCGGCGCAGCCTTCTTTGCCGGTTTGGTTGCCATGGCTGGGCCTTAAATGAAAAAACCACCAGAAGGTGGCTTAAAACAATTATTGAGAGCTAAGGTCGACTTGCTTTCTTATCGCATTCATCAGAACAGTAAAAGCAAAGTTGCTGGGATGGAAGGAATCCATTGTCACCTCAGAACCATCCTCAAGCGGGAGTCGTGCACTTGAGGAATATGTAGGCATGTAGACCTTAAGAATTACTGTTGGCTCATTCGCACCGGACTTCATGCTGGAAAAAATCATCACTCCCGCAAGGTCTATGCCAGTGGCATCCCATCCAAGCCGAATGCTGGAAACCCCTGCAAACGATCTAAGTTCAGCAGTGTTAGCCTTCTCATCAAAAACTAGCGATAACCCTGGTACATAGGTAGCGTACTCCTTCGCAACTTTCACCATCAGATCAATAAGACGCCGGTACTTTGCCTGCACTGTTTCCAAAGAATCCGCGCAATTGGAGACTTTGCGCCACTCATTCTCAATTACCCCAAATCCTGACATGAACGCCCCCTGTATGTGGATGGGTTTTTATCTTATCAATCCTGTCTTCCATAGCAATGCACCAAGTGCGGCCAGAAGTCGCCCGCATAGATCGGGTACACCGAGCGAAAGCGCGTTGGGTATACATCAATCTCGCCCAGGTCTCTGAGGCTTATGCGTATGGGCTGATATGCGCGCCACACAATGCCAGCCTCGACATCCACGCTGGTGACGTGCTGCAGCTTTTCGCCGGTATCCATGCAGATGATGTCTGTGCGGGCCATGAACGTCCTCGAATATTGGTGCCAGCCACAGCCAAGCGTGAACCCTTGGGCGCTTTGAGGCGTGTGGGCGTTGCTCGGTGTGGCTGGCGTAAAAGAATCTGGGCGCCCTTGAGGTCTTACGCCGAAGCGCAGGGTGCTGCCTGTTCGCTGTGTGCCAGCTCCGCGACAGCTCGCGGCCGATTTTTCGCGCCATCAGGCCACTCAGGCGCGACCCCGGCTGACTCGGGGGAGGAATGCGGGAGCCACCACCAAGGACTGCACCCCATGCCGATGGGTATGCTTTGCCGGGTGGGCTTGGGGGTGGCAGAAACAAAAAACCACCCGAAGGTGGCGTCAGATATTCACAACATCGCCTCAGTAGGATTGGAAGCTCCTACACAACCAACCTATTGAGGAGATGAAATGGTGGACATCAGTACAGCAGAAGGTCGTGAGCAATGGATCATTGCGAACATTCAAGCTCAGCATGCCGTCATTAGAGCGCTTGCCGATGCGAATGACTCAAACCCCGCTTTCATAGAAGCTCTCAAAAAGCTGCACAACCTACGCGACTCAAACTATACGAACTCCACAATGTCCGATGCCAGCATTGATGAATACAACAAAACCATCCGCGACTTGGTATCACCCAATGCGCGCTCAGCTCTTGGATAACTCGGCATCATCAGCCGCCCGCGCAGCTATCTCACATTCAATTGCCCCAGCAGCAAGGGCACCATAAGCCATACCAAAGCCTTCGATTTCCCCAGTCCGGCCCATTTTCAGGCTGTGCTTGGAATTGAGCTTGCTCACGCCTAAGCGCATCTCCAGCGTCTTCACTCGCTGCTTCAGTGATTGATTGCGGGATTTGCGTTTGGGCATATCGACTCCAAGAATGAAAAAAGCCCACCGGAGTGGGCAGGTGCTGACCAAGATCAGTCAGGAGACAACTGGATGCGCCGGCAGGACTCGAACCTGCGACCTCCAGCTTATGAGGCTGGCGAGCTACCTGCTGCTCCACAGCACTGGAAACAAAAAAGCCCCAGCGGTGTGGCTGAGGCTTTGGAAATTTTGGGCGCGGCTATCCCGACCCGGTGGCTATTGTGCCAAAAATCTCGAGTGCGTCAATATCACAGAACGCCCTTTTCAATCAAGCCCCGCGTGAGCATGTTGCGCGCTTCAAGGTTCAGCACCTGCAGCTCTGCCTGGTTGCTGGGCAGGCGTGGGCTTGACCAGACCTTCGCGCCCGTGGCCAGGTTGCGTGCAATGAACGCGATGGCCGTGCGGTGCGGCTGCGGGATGGCGTCGATCACCGCGTCCACCGTCTGCATGTCGGCAATCTCCCACTCGGTCGTGCCGCCCGTGCCGTCATTGCACGATGCGGAGCGGCTGCCGTAGCCCTTGCCCCACCCATCTGCAGCAGACCAGACGTGCCACTCCTTCAGGATTTCGTTGACTGTGGTGTCGATGCTTTGGGTTTCGATCAATTACTGCTCCAGTTTTAATAGTTGAAAAGCTTTGCCAGGGTGTCGTTTAGGCAGGATTGCTCTGTCTTTTTGAGCACCTTCCAGATGCGTGCCTGCCCGTGGATACCGTTGAAATTGCTCCGGTGGCAGCTCTCGCAGAGTGGAATGCACAGGTACTGCTTGTGCTGCTCGATGTGGTGCGCCTCTGATTCGCCTCCTGCCCCGCATACTGCGCAGGGTAAGGATTTGATGCGGGCAAGGTGCTCGCGTTCGGCTTTGGTCAGCTGGTTGTTCATGCAATGGCCTTTCGCTGCTTCAGCCAGGCCACACGGGCCTGCACCTTCTCTGCCTCCAGAGGTTTGAACTCACCGCAGGCCTGGGCCTTGGCGCTCAATGTGTGCCCGGGCAGTGCCTTCCTGTCGCAGCGGGCAAAGCCAAAGCGCAGCATGTTGGTGTCCGTAGCCTTGGGGTTCCAGTGCTTGCAGTGCACGCAAGTGGTCATGCGTCCTCCCTGTAAGCCATGAAGGCGACTTCGTGCTCAGTTGCATAACGCCACGCATAGCCCTTGTGCGACTTTTGCCGCCCTCTGCAACAGTGAGTAATGCCTGCGCTACAGAAGCCTTGGCGCACAGCGTCCATTGCTGCGGCATAGAACACCTCTCGACCAGTCAGCAAGCACTTGGCCACAACAGGCTTGCTTGTATGGTGCTCGCTACCAAACTTGCCAAGCGACGTGCCTTTGCGGCCAAGGACCCGGAATGCGTGCAAGTTGTTGCCAGCAAAAGTCGTCCACTCCAAATTGGTAGCCATGTTGTTCTGCGGGTTGCCATCCAGATGATTGACAACATCACAGCCCTCTGGCTTTTCGCAAAATGCCGCAGCCACCAGACGATGCACACTCACCTTCTTGCCTTTTAGAAGCATCTGGCGATAGCCCGTTTTTTTGGCAATGAATCCATGAATCTCTCGAGCCGGCAAGGAGAACCCATTCCCATCGGCGCTGACGCCTGAGCAGGCGCTGGCCGATGCGTGTGCGGCTGAGGCTGTGCACTGATTTCCATCAACTCAACAGCGGCCCGCCTTGTGCGGGCAGATGCGTAAAAACTGATTATTTATATCCTAATAGATCCTTCAGCTGCCTTATTTCAAGAGGTACCCAATAGTTCAACCCCTCTGATTTTTCCTTAAGCATCTTAATACTCTTTCTAACTTCATCAACAGGAAATCTTTTGTTGATCTTCACAGCCATAACATCTAATTCAAAACATATTTCCCCAATAAACGCCTCAGCATTTATAGCACCGGATGAGCTATTGGCAAACTTAGAGAATTCACGAAAATAGCTTGCAACATTTCTCTCTAAAACAAAAAAATTAATATTATTTAAATCTATATTTCCACTAGAGTCGCATATCTTTAGCAACCCAGCATCAAAATCATAAAGAAATTTGTTAAATCTCTTATTTAGCATAGTAATTCCCGCCATAACTTCAAGCTGCACGCCATACAGATCCACCTTTCTATCTTTTTGGTTATTTTTATAATTCTCCTTGGTTTGCCACCAAATTCCACCGATTGCAGCAACAGAGCCTATTGCTTGGACCCATGAAGCGAGTCCTGAATTCTCATTAATCCAGCAAAGCAATTTATCTCCAATTGCTGTAATTAATATTATTAAAAAAAGTGCCGCAACAAACAATGTCGCGGCAAGAAAAGACTGATTCGAGGTCATTGAAGAAATATTTACCTTGTGTTTTTTCATTTCAAAATCTTTGATTTAGAAATTAACAAGGTTACACAAAGAATGGCTTGCATTCCAGAGGCATGAGCACAGCGCCCAGCCGGGTGCTGTCCTGATCCCCCTGACAACGGAGACCGACATGCTTGCACCTGCACAAGAACAGATCCCTATGAACCGTGCCCAGCGCCGTGCTGCTGAAAAGGCAGCCAAGCGCAAGCCACCGGCAGCGACCAAACGCTTTGCCAGCCAGAAAGAAGCTTATGCACACTTGCTCAAGCCCATTGTTTTGCTCAATGACTGCCGCCCATTCCGCGAGGGTGAGGTGGATCTGGACATCGTGAAGGTCCGCTTTGCCTATGACCGCCTGAAAGATGGCACTGCAGACGAAGACGACTTTCTGCTTGTTGGCCTGGCCATCAATATGGCCAAGGTTCGGGCCATGGAAATCAGCGAGTTTCTTGCCAATGAAATCGAGAAAGCCCAGGACGCCATGAACCGCTGCCGCGAGCGTTACCTCAAGCGCGGGCGCTTCGGCTTCGATGGCATCGGCATCCAAGCCATGGATTACGCCATCGAGGCACATGACGAGATTGTGCAAAAGAGCAGCCCCAAGCAGATGCAGATGGCCGCTGAAGTCGTGCGCAAGGTGCTGCTCAAGCAGATGGGCAACAAGCAGCTTCCAGCCATCAAGGCCTGACCATGACCCCAGCCTACATCCGCTGGCGCTGCGAGCGCATCGAGCAGCTACTCAAGACCATGGGCAGGCGCGAGGCTCTGGAAGTCATCAAGGCTGAGGAGCTGGAAAAGCCATGGGAGCACGACCCACGGCCAGCGCCGAGTCCATTGCTACGGGGTGACGCCTGGCACGGCCTGAACCCACCACACCTGCAACCCGCCTGAGCGCGGGTTTTGTTTTATCTGGAGAGAGATGTGTGCACACAACCCAACGTAATTGAAGCCCTGCGCGAAGCAGAAGCAGCACTCGAGCTGGCAATCAAGCGCATCCTGAAGCGCGACCCAGGCCACCACGTTGAAGTCACGAGCGAAGCCAAGGCCCTGGTCAGCGTCCGTCAAGCCCTGCAGTGCCAAGGCTGCGATGTGCCCAAGGATGGGGTGTATCAGATCAGTGAACCCAGCCACAGCATGAGCCAATACGCCAGCAAGGACGACATGCTGCGCGCGGTGCAGGCGGAAAACGAACGACTGAAGCAGGGGCAAGCAAACCTGTGCCAGTTCTTTGCCGAGGTGTGCAACGCGCTGGAAGATGTTGCGCAAGGCTGGCAAGACCGCGCCATCGGCACAACGACCCAGCGCGCCGTGGAGGCCATCAAGCAGCTGGCAGCAGCGCAGCAGGGTGCGCCAGAAGGATGGAAGCTGGTGCCAGTGGAGCCGACGGTGACTATGCAGCAAGCAGCACTGAAGCATGTAACACGCCAGCACCAAACGCGGGACATTTACGCAGCCATGCTTGCCGCAGCACCCCAGCCGCCAGTGGCAGCGCAACTCGATGACATTGATGTCGCCGACATGGCGCAAGCTGTTGATTCAACAGAGGCAGCGCCTGTGCAGATGCCGGAGCCTGTCGCTGTTGCATTCCGGTTTGAAACTGAAGAATACGGCTCCACGGCAACTAGCTTCTACCCTAGCGACCGCATTGGCATGGGATGGACTGCGCTCTACACAGAGCACCAAGTGCGCCCGCTACTCGCTGCGCAGCAATTCACACTGGACGAACTGGCCATGCTCACGCGCAAGCTAGTCCAACAGCTGCGCAAAGCCTCACCAGGCAATGAGTCTGCAGAGAAAGCACTGGACTACCTTAAGCGCAAAGGGCTTGCAGGCAATCCACTGCGCACCACCCAGGAGCTAAGCACATGACCCAAGCCAGCCGCCGCGCCCGTGAGCGCGGAGATAAGCGCGACCGCTGGAATGAGCCCAGCGACGAAGACTGAACCGCCCCAAAAGGGGCTTTTTTATTGCCCAAACCATGAAACACACAGAAACAAGTGAAACGCCACTGAGCACTACTGTGCAGACCTCTATCGAACCGGAATGGGTGTTGGCAAGCAAGTACCAGGAGCTGACTGGCGTCACCCCCATGGCCATTCATCAACGCAGGAAAGAAGGCAAATGGCTTGATGGCACACACTGCGCTGTCATAGGCCGCCGCCTTTATGTAAATGTCAAAAAGGCCGACGAATGGATAAAAAGCCAAATATCAAAACCCCGCCGGGCATTTTGATTCGTGAGCTTGTTTCAGGTCCACGAATTCAGATTGCCTTTTCATGGAACGGGCAGCAGTGCCGGGAATTATTGCCACCTTGCACCATCAACAAAGCAGCGATTACCTATGCAGAAAACCTGAGAAACGAAATCAGGAGAAAAATCGCAGATGGTAGTTTTGAGTATGCTGCCTACTTCCCTGAAAGTCCCAAAGCTCAGGTGCAGAAAAAAGAACTCTGCCTCATGGAGGACATGCTGAACAACCAGCTGCACCTCTATGAGAAGCAGGTTGCCAACGGCCAGATGTCGCCCTCTACCTACCGTGGCTACTACAAGAGCATCACCGGCGAGCGCATGCGCCACTGGCACGGCTGGAAACTGGGAGACGTTACACCTTCCGCCCTGCGTGACTGGGTTAGCGACATGGACTGCACAAGCAAGGCCATCCGCAATATGCTGATCCCGCTGCGATCGATATTTGAGGATGCACTCAACGATGGGCTGATCACAGTAAATCCATTTGAGCGTATTGCATTATCGAAACTGATTCGACAAACCAGCAAAGCCAGCGATTATGTGGTTGACCCATTCACGCACGAAGAACGTGCTGCCATATTGCAATCCTGCCGTGCTGATGAATGGCCGATGTTTCAATTTTGGTTTGAAACAGGCCTGCGCCCCGGAGAGTTGCAGGCGCTGGAGTGGCAGCATATTGATTTTGAGCATGCCATCGTGCGTATTGAGCAGAACCAGGTCGCTGGCGTTATCAAGGGTCCAAAGACTGAATCCGGCAGGCGCACCGTAGATCTCAGCCCAGATGCCCTGGAAGCCCTCAAGGCACAAAAGCCCATCAGCTTCATGCGCGGGAAACGGGTGTGGCTCAACCAGCGCACGCTGGAGCCGTGGGAGACAGATGCCCAGGTGCGCAAAACAGCTTGGCTGCCGCTGATGAAGCGTGCCGGCATCAAGTACCGCAACCCCTATCAGATCCGGCACACCTACGCCTCAACGCGCCTGACCGCTGGGGCGAACCCCTGGTACATCGCAGACCAGATGGGGCACGCCGATGTGACCATGGTCTTCAAGACCTACGGCAAGTTCATCCGCGAAGACTTCCAGAAGCCCAGGGCGACGCTGAAAGCCGTGAAATAGCATCGGTGTGAATTCGGTGTGAAATCGGTGTGAATTTCAGCACAACGACACACAATAAAAAGAGCAAAAAATAAGGCCGCACAGTGATTTCTCATTGTGTGGCCTTGTGGTGGGTGGTGGAGCTGGCGGGAATTGAACCCGCGTCCGCAAGCCTTCGTCAGGCAGATCTACATGTTTAGTGTTCTGATTTGAATCTCACCCTGTACGCCGCGCAGACACACGCTGCAGACAAGGCCAGTACCCTTGGATCTTGCCCAACACTAAGGTACCCAGTGCCAAGCCAGCTGATGTGAATTCCCTTGCAGCCGAGAGGTATTGCTACCCCTTTGCCCAGCCCATCAGCGTGCTGTTGCAAGGCTCACCGGATTTAAGCGGCGAGTGCGAAACGTTCGTCGTTTGCAGTTAGTTTTGTGAACCGAGATTTACGAGCGTGACTCAAGCTCGACATGCACCACACTGATCCCGAACCCACGTCGAAACCAGGACAGCCCCGTAGCTGTCTATTCTATGCCAATCCCAGCAGCTGTGTGAGCTCAAGCGGTGAATTGATGCTGAAATCTGGCTTCCAGGCCGTCACACTGTCCACACCCCCCAGATAACCATAGGCTGCAGCAATGGCCTGCATGCCTGCGGCGCGGGCGGCAATCATGTCTCGCTCATCATCACCCACGTAGATGCAGCGTGCGGGTGCAATGCCTGCACGCCGTGCGGCTTCCAGCAAGGGTTCTGGATGGGGCTTGGAATGCGCCGTCGTATCACCACAGACCACGGCATGCGCTGCAGCCAGCACGGGCTGGCTTTGCACAATGGGTAAGGTAAAGCGTTCTGACTTGTTGGTGACAATGCCCCAGGCGATGCCCTGCGCCTGCAAGGCCGCGACAAGTTGCGGTACCTGCGCAAACAGCTGGGAGTGCTGGCCCATGCATTGTTCGTAGGCGACGAAGAAGGCTTCCTTGAGCTGCTCAAAGTCTGGTGCCTCGGGCGTCACGCCCAGCGCAATGCGCAGCATGCCGCGCGCGCCTGTGCCCACAAAGGGTCGGTAGCTGGCCTGCGGCAGTGGCTCCATGCCACGCGCAATGCGCAGCTGGTTGGCGGCAAAGCCCAGGTCAGGCGCACTGTCGAGCAACGTGCCGTCCAGGTCGAACAGCACGGCATCTGCATTCAGAATCTGGCTCGACATCAGGCGGGGCGCTGCGTAGCAATCATGTAGTTCACGCTGCAGTCGTCATTGAGCCAGTAGCGGCCCGTCAGCGGGTTGTGCTGCAGGCCCTTGGAGTGTTTGACGACCAAACCGGCCTCACGGCAGAAAGCGGCCAGTTCGCTGGGGCGAATGAACTTGTCAAACTCATGCGTGCCCTGAGGCAGCATCTTGAGTACATATTCCGCCGCCACAATCGCCAATGCGTAGGACTTGGGATTGCGGTTGATGGTGGAGAAGAACACCCAGCCGCCGGGCTTGACCAGGGTTGCACAGGCACGCACCACGGAGGCAGGATCGGGCACGTGCTCCAGCATTTCCATGCAGGTCACCACGTCAAAGCTGGCGGGGCACTCCTGCGCCAGTGCTTCCACAGCCACCTCGCGGTACTGAATACTGGGCGTGCCGGTCTCCAGCGCGTGCAGCTGCGCCACGCGCAGTGATTTGGTGGCCAGATCAATACCCATGACCTTGGCACCTTTGCGCGCCATGGAATCGGCCAGAATGCCGCCGCCACAGCCCACATCCAGCACGTCTTTGCCCTGCAGCGCAGCGTACTCATCAATCCACGCCAGACGCAGTGGATTGATCATGTGCAAGGGCTTGAACTCACTGTTGAGATCCCACCAGTGATGCGCAAGGCTTGAAAATTTTTCCAGCTCGGCTGGATCCACATTGATCGAATCGGTCATAGCGCAGATTGTGCAACGAGTTCCAGCCTTCAGCCAAAAAGATGGCGACATCGCGCAGGCTTCCTGCAGCGCAGGTAGACGGCATCTGGCAAAACAGCACTGGCTTTGCGCTGTCAGGGCTTGGGGTAGCATCCTCGGGCAGCCTGCCAGGTGCAGGAATGCGCATATTTCTTGCTTGTCTGTGCGTCTGCTGAAACTGTCTGTAATCACCCATGAACTCTGAAATCGGCGCTCTGCGCACAGCCTATCGCCAGGAAAAAGCGGCCATCACTGATGTGCTGCGCACCCCTGCTGCCAACACCCGTGGCATTCGTTCGCTGCTGCAAAAACTCTCGCGCCTGACGGACCAGCACCTGCGCGCCCTGCGTGAGACGGCGCAGCTGCCTGCGGAAGTCAGCCTGATTGCCGTGGGCGGCTACGGGCGTGAACAGCTGTTCCCCGCCTCAGACGTCGATGTGCTGCTGCTTTTGCCCGGTGAGCATACCGAAGCCCACCCGCACCTCAAGGCAGATCTGGAGCGTTTTATTGGCAACTGCTGGGATGCGGGGCTGGAAATTGGCTCCAGCGTGCGCACGGTCAGCGAATGCGTGGCCGAAGCCAGAAACGATGTGACGGTGCAGACTTCGCTGCTGGAAGCGCGCCTGATTGATGGCGATGCCGCCCTGTTTGCCGAGTTTCAGCAGCAGTTTCGCGCAGCGCTGAACCCACGGGACTTTTTCACGGCCAAGACCCTGGAGCTGCGCCAGCGCCACATCAAGCATGAAGGCACGCCCTACTCGCTGGAGCCCAACTGCAAGGAGTCACCCGGCGGTCTGCGAGACTTGCACACCATCTTGTGGGTGGCGCAGGCTGCAGGCCTGGGCAATAGCTGGCGCGAGCTGGCTGCCAGCGGTATTGCCACGGACTATGAAGCCATGCAGCTGGAGCGCAATGAGGCAACCATCAGCCTGATCCGCGCCAAGCTGCACGCCATTGCAGGCCGCCACGAAGACCGCCTGGTGTTTGACCTGCAGACCACGCTGGCCGAATCCTTTGGCATTCAGAACCACACACCTGCGGGCAAGACCATTCCCGTGCGTGCCAGTGAGGTGCTGATGCGCCGCTACTACTGGGCCGCCAAGGCGGTCATGCAGCTGCAGCAGATTCTGCTACTCAATATTCAGGAATACCTCTACCCGAACAACGCCGGACTCAAATATATCGACGAGCGCTTTTATGACAAGGACGGACTGGTCGAAGTCTCCAGCGACGATCTCTACCAGCGCGACCCACACGCCATTCTGGCCACCTTTTTGACCTACCAGCGCTCGCCCGGCTTGCGCGATCTGTCTGCACGCACACTGCGCGCGCTCTACAGTGCCCGTGATCTGATGGACAACAGCTTCCGCCAGGACCCGGTTAACCACCAGACCTTCATGCAGATTCTGCAGGCCCCCAGCGGGCAGACGCATGCCTTCCGCCTGATGAATGCCACCTCGGTGCTGGGGCGCTATCTGTGGTCGTTCCGCCGCATCGTGGGGCAGATGCAGCACGACCTGTTCCACGTCTACACCGTGGACCAGCACACACTCATGGTGCTGCGCAATATGCGGCGTTTCTTCATGGCCGAGCACGCGCACGAATACCCGCTGTGCTCGCAGCTGGCCAGCGGCTGGGACAAGCCCTGGCTGCTGTACCTGGCCTGCCTGTTCCACGACATTGGCAAGGGCCGCGGGGGGGACCACTCTGAAATTGGCGCCATTGAGGTCAAGCGCTTTGCACGCCAGCACAAGATGAGCAAGGACGACGCTGAGCTGGTGGAGTTTCTGGTGCGCACCCACCTTCTGATGAGTACGGTGGCGCAAAAGCAGGACACCTCTGACCCCGACGTCATCCGCGCCTTTGCCGAGAAAGTCGGCAATGAGCGGCGTCTGACGGCCCTGTACCTGCTCACCGTTGCCGATATTCGCGGCACCAGCCCCAAGGTGTGGAATGCGTGGAAGGGCAAGCTGCTCGAAGACCTGTTCCACAACGCCCTGCGCGTGCTGGGCGGCCGTGCGCCCGATGCGGAGTCCACCGTAGAAGCTCGCAAGCGCGATGCGCTGCGACTGCTGGCGCTGACGGCGCAGCCCTATGCCTCGCACCAGGCGCTGTGGGACACGCTGAATGTGAGCTACTTCATGCGGCATGAGCCCGAAGACATTGCCTGGCACACCCGCCAGCTCTCGCGCCATGTGGGCACCAAGGAGCCGATTGTGCGTGCACGCCAGTCGCTGCTGGGCGAAGGGGTGCAGGTCGTGGTCTACACCCCGGACCAGCCCGATCTGTTCGCCCGCATCTGCGGCTACTTTGACCGCGCTGGCATGACGATTCTGGACGCGCGCATCCACACGGCCCGCAATGGCTATGCGCTGGATACCTTCCAGATTGCCTATGAACAGCTGCAGACCCACTACCGGGAGCTGACCACGCTGATTGAAAACGGCCTGCCACAGGCCATCCAGAGCCAGGAGCCACTGCCAGCGCCCATCAAGCGCCGCCTGTCGCGCCGTGTGCGCAGCTTCCCCATGGTGCCGCGCGTCTCGCTCACGCCCGATGAAAAAGCGCAGAACTGGGTGCTCAGCATTTCTGCCAGCGACCGCGCAGGGCTGCTGTATTCCGTGGCACGCATCCTGGCCGAGCATGGGCTGGATGTGCAGCTGGCCAAGGTCTCCACACTGGGTGAGCGGGTGGAAGACAGCTTTCTGGTGCAGGGCGAGCACCTGAGCAACAGCGCCAAACAGCTGCAGATTGAAAAGCAGCTGATTCAGATGCTGCAGGAATAAGTCTGCATAAAAAAAGAGCGCCCAGCGCTTGATATGCAAGGGTTTCAAATAGTTTTCTATCTGAAACCCTTTATATATCAGCGCAAGGCGCTCTTTCTATGGAAGCAGCCGTCAATAATGCGGCGGAATTTCGTCGCGCATGCTGACGCCAGCGCCGGGCGCAGCCTCTGGCGTGCGCTTGCGCAGTTCACGCAATTCATCGACCAGCACATCGATCTGCTTTTGCTGGCGATAAATCGTCATGTTCAGCTGCTCCAGCAGATCGTCCGTGTAGCTGGCCTTGACCTCCAGCTCCATCACGCGCGCCTCCAGCGCTTCCAAGGCAGTGTCACTCATGCGTTCAAAGCCTTTGCCAGACGGGCTACGCCTTCGCGGATCTTGTCCTCATCGGCCGTCGCAAACGACAGGCGCAGCGTGGACACATCAGGGTTCTGGCTGAAAAACGGAGCACCGGGCACGAAAGCCACGCCCTGCTCGATAGCGCGCTTGGCCAGCTCGTTGGCATCGGCCAGCTTGCCGCCCTTACCTGTCAGGTGCACCCACAGGAACAGACCACCCTGGGGTTCGGTGAATTCCACGGCATCGCCCAGCTCGCTGCGCAGCGCATCCATCATGGCCTTGGCGCGCGATGCGTAGACCTTGCGCACCTTGGCCAAGGTCGCTGGCATATGGCCTGCCTGCAGGTATTGCGCTGCCGTAGCCTGGGCAAAGGTGCTGGTGTGGGCATCGCTGAACTGCTTGCACATCACGGCCTTGGCCAGCAGCTCAGGGTTGGCAATCAGCCAGCCAATGCGCAGACCGGGGCTGAGCACCTTGGAGAGCGAACCGCAGTGCGCCAGCCATTCGCGGCTGCCGGGCACCTCCGGCGACAGCGCCAGCAGGCTGGCAGGAGGCGGCGCATCAAAGTACAGATCACCATAGGGGTCGTCCTCGACCACCAGTGTCTGGTACTTCACGGCCAGCTCCAGCACGCGCTTGCGACGCTCCAGGCTCAGTGTGGCACCGCTGGGGTTGCCGAAGGTGGGAATCAGGTAGACCAGCTTGGGCTGGTGCTCAGCGATCAGCTTCTCCAACGCTTCGACGATCACGCCGTTGCCATCTACCGGGGCGCTGATGACTTCTGCACCATACAGACGGAAGCACTGGATGGTGGCCAGGAAGGTAGGCCCTTCCACAATCACCTTGTCGCCAGGGCTGACCATGCACTTGCCCAGCAGATCCAGCGCCTGCTGGCTACCTGTGGTGACGATGAGCTGCTCGGGCGCGACATCCTTGGCACCTTTGGTGGCCATGAAAGCCGCCAGCTGCTCACGCAGTGGACCAAAACCTTCGGTCGCGCCGTATTGCAGCGCCATGCCGGCATTTTCCTGCAGTGCTTTCTGTGAGGATTGCGTAATGCCATCCACATCAAACATGGCGCTGTCCGGAAAGCCACCCGCAAAGCTGATGATGCCGGGCTTGCCCAGCAGCTTGAACAGCTCACGGATGGCGGAGGTTTCCACATTGTCCAAACGTTGTGCGAAATCCATAAAAATTACCTTTCGTTTCGAATTATACGAACCTAATTTAACCTTCTTGCAAATAGGCGCTGTCTGACAAGCAAGCTTTTTCTACGGTGATAGCATTCGCGAAAAATCACTCAATAAGCACCAATTCGCTTATATATTTAAATTTCTTCTATCAAACATTTAATCTCTTATAAAAATATTTTTCTATTCTTTCTAACCTTCAATCGTATTGACTATCCATTTAAAAAAGCTAATTAGGCAGAATATTTTCAAAATGTGACCATTCCGTACGAACTTTCATACGGAGTTAATCATGAGCAAATTTTCTGACCCATCTCCCTGGCGGAAAACTATCCAGATGGTAGCGGTTTCCAGCCTGGTTCTGAGTCTTGCTGCATGCGGCAGCAATGGATCTGTCAAAACATCCATGGGCGATACAAGCGGTTCCACCCCCACAAACCCTGGCACAGGGACTGGCCCCGGAACAGGCACAAATCCAGGAACAAATCCCAACCTTCCTGCACAGCCGACACCTACTGCTTTTACGCCTGTAGAAAACGCCGTACAAGAAACTGCCACGGGTGTTCGTGCGCTTCCCACCGCACTTACCGATCTGGGTGGTGTAGCCGATGGGCTGCTGACATCCACACTCCTGCCCGAAGGGCACGGTGTCACGCCCGTACTATCCGAACTGGGTGATGGCGTAGATTCGCTGGCAATGAGCATTGGCGCAGGCCTTGGTCAGCTGGGAACAGCTGAAGACCCCATTGGCACCACGCTGACTGGCGCAGAAGGCCTGCTCGTGCATACAGGCCATGCCGTTACTGAAGCTGGCGGCCTGGTACAGGCCCTTGGCTCTCAGCTGGGCCCTGTCGGCGCAGTGACAGACCTGACTGGCAACCTGGTTGGTGGCGTGGGTCAACTGGTCACCAATGTGGGCTACACCGCGGGTGACATCATCACCAGCGCCCCTGTAGCCGGCCTGACCTCTACCCTCAGCAATACCGTGACACCCGTCGCCGGCACAGTGCTGGGCGTAGTGCAGAACGTAGGCACCACCACAGGCCTGGCACAGCCCGTGAACAACCTGCTCACCACGGTGGGCGGCCTGGTCACCAACGTGGGCGACACCGTCCAGAGCACAGGTCTGCCAGTTGTTGCACCTGTTGGCTCTCTGACAGGCCAGCTGGGCCATGTGGTCAGCGCGCTAGGCGGCATTGCAGGCGGTGACGCAGCAGGCAGCTCCAGCGGCTTGCTCGGTGGCGCCAACGGTGGCTTGCTTGGTGGAGTCCTAGGTGGTGGCCAAGACGGCACCGCTGCACCCGCAGGTGGTCTGCTGGGCGGGCTGCTGGATCCCAATGCCGGTCTGGTCGGTGGTTTGCTCGGCGGCAATGGTGGCCTGCTCGGCGGTGTGCTCGGTGGCGACCAAGCTGGTAGCGCAACTGCACCTGTGAGCGGTCTGGTGGGTGGACTGCTCGATCCCAATGCAGGCTTGGTCGGTGGTTTGCTCGGCGGCAATGGTGGGCTGCTTGGCGGTGTACTCGGTGGCAGCCAGGCAGGCGCCACAGCCCCTGCTGGTGGCCTGCTCGCCGGTGTGCTCACGCCCCTGACCTCCGGCCTGACCAGCGGTGGCCAAACTGCTACAGGTAGCGCCCCTGCGACTTCCGCACCTAGCGGCAACACAACCACCACACAAAATGGTGGCTTGCTAGGCGGCCTGCTGGGAGGCCTGCTCAGCCGCCGTTGATCCGGCTGTCAGCCACTGCCCCATTACTCGATCAGAAAAAGGATGCAAATCATCCATTGACTGACAAGAGTTGTAACTAAATATTGCAATCATTTATGGATAGCGACCGATGCCCTTCATCGGAGCCGCTATCCATATTTTTTTGAAGGATCAGCCTATGCATACCCACCAGGTGCGATTTATCGTCGGACTGAGCACCTTGGCGCTTCCCGTTCTCAGCTTTGCGCAAAGCACTGGCGGCAACCCTCTCAACACCTTACCCCCCATTCATTCACCGCAGCCAGCACCACAGCCTGCCACCATCGCCCCTGATACCGCGCTGCAAACTGAAAAGCAGCTCAATGCACGACAGCTGCAGCTATCCACACTGATCACTCCACAGCGCATTGATATTTCCGGCGTCAATGCCATTGCCTTTGCAGAAGTTGCTGCCCTGTTTCAGCCACTGGCAGGCAAGCCGGTCAGCATTGCCCATCTGGCGCTGGCAGCTCAGGCTGCCACTCAGCTGTACCAGAAGGCGGGGTACCCCCTGTCCTTTGTCTATCTGCCCACGCAGACTTTTGAAAACGGCATCGTGCGCGTGATTGCGGTCGAGGGCTATGTACAGCAAGTGCGCATCGAAGGCGACCCAGGGAGGTCTGCAGACATGCTGCAGGCCATGGCACAGCCCATTCTGGACGACAAGCCGCTGCAAGGCGAAGTCTTTACCCGCCAGACATTGCTGATGTCACGCATGTCACACCTGAAGGTCAAGGCTCAGGCCAATCTGCCTCAGAACACCGATGGCGCACACCCCTGGTGCTGGAAGTCGAGCGTGAGCCTGTGGTGTTTAACCTGAGTGCAGACGTCGACAAGGATGACCCCAAAGCGATTGCCAATCTGACCCTGAACGAACCGCTGTGGACTGGTTCACAGCTGCAGTTTGCTGCCCTGCTCGACAATCCAGACAAGGAGCGCTTTATCTCTGCCGCCTGGAACCAGTGGCTCAACGCCAAGGGCACGACCATGCGCCTGAGCTTTTCAGACTTCAAGGGCAGCGACAACTCCTCTTACTTTCAGTATGCATATGACGACACCACCTACCAGCGCAAGCTGGATCTGGGCATCAGCCACCCATGGCAACTGTCTGCACAGGGCAGCACCATCATTGGGGCCAATCTGTACGGGCTGAACTACCGCAAGGCCTACTACTTTCAGGCGTTTGACGAGGAATTGGGCTATGAAGAAAAAGTCCGCGCGCTGCAAGCCCACATCCACTGGCAACGCTCCAGCACATACATGGCTCACAATGCCAGACTGGCCTTCACCCAGGGCCTGAACGCGCTGGGAGCAGGCAGCTCCGAGACAGCAGGCCTGCTGCCGAGCACGGCCAAGTTCAACTTCAGCCGCCTGAATCTGGACTATGAAGCACGCTGGCGCACCCAAAGCCTGTGGGGGGCAGGCTTTGCCATCAACGGCCAGATGTCGCCTGACACCGTCCCCACATCCGAACGCGTCAGCTATGGCAGCTGGCGCTTTGGCCGCGGCTATCTGGCGGGTGAAGCGGCTGGCGATCAGGGCGTAGGCGTGAGTCTGGAAATGAACCGCATGTTCAGCTCCCCCAGCAATCGCTGGATCAAGACGCTGGAGCCCTACCTGCTGTTTGAAGAGGCGCGCACCTGGTTCCATGAGTCGGCCTATCGCGACCAGACTTTGCGATCCACCAGCCTGGGCGTGCGCTTTGGCGACCAGCGCTACTACAGCCTGGACCTCTCCGTCTCCAAGCCACAGGGGGACCGCAGCCCGCAAAACCCTGCGCGCAAGCTGCGATACGGCCTGGCCCTTACGTATCAGTTCGGGAAGTAAGCTGCCCGCTGTCGGGCGCGGCAGCCTTGCTGCGCCCGGCGGCAGGAATGCCTCGCGCCATGCGCGCGTTATAGACCGTCAGGCGGCTCAGGCCCAGCTGCTCAGCCACCTTGGCGTCCGATGCCGTGCCCAGCAGTGCTACGGCTTCAGGGGTCCAGTCAAATGCACCGCCTTGCTGCTCTGAAGTGCAGGCAATCCCCAGCTCCTTGCGCTTGGCCACCACACTGGCTTTGCTCATGCCCCAGCGTTTGGCCAGTGCGGCATCGCTGTCTGTGCCGAGTGCCACCAGCATCTCTGGCGTCCACTGCACATGACCAAACGCGGGAATACCCAGCGCATTGCGCTCTACGGCTGCTCGGTACATGCCTGCCTGACGCGCATCCGGCTCAACGCTGCGGTCGCCATGCTCAAACGCGGCACTAGTGTCACCGAGACCGCCGCTTGCTGCGGTTTCGCCAACCTCAGCCATTTCAGCCGCATGTTCCGCGGCCACACCGGCATCTCGCCCAAGCAATGCGCCCTGGGCATCAGCCCGCGCATTGTTCAGCAAGACGCTCCCCCGTTTTTGCTCTGATCCGTCGAGCCATACCGCAGGGCGCCGTGCGTTGCGCAGGCACCCTCATGGCGGGCAACGACGATGGCCAGCACGACGTGCTGTGAAGCGTCTTCTCGCCACGAAGATCGCACTGCAACAAAAATCCTCGATATGTCAAATTTTTTCCGGAACCCGTTAGCAAGGTTTGCGGAATCTGGGGATGATTTAGCCAGAGAAGTGGGATTACAGCGGACTGTAAGCTCCTGCGCGAAACGCAACTTCAACTTGCATGTTTTGACCCATCACCACTCCTGAAGGAGCGCGTGACTTGGGGGGGCCGGTCTTGGCCGGTTCGCAGGTTTCTTTTTTTATCGAGGTAATTGCTTCTCATTCGCACTTTTATTAGCATTAAAAGGGAGAAAGTCAATGGCTTTGCGGTTGGAGATGGGGAGGCGCAATCAGCCTCAGAAGGTTCGGTCAGAGCGCGTGTCTAACGGAGACACCATGCGTTTCCGGCCCAAGCGCTTGTGCTTGGCGATGGCCCTGGCATTGGGGAGCCAAGCCGCACTTGCGCAGACCGCTCTACCCTCGTCATCAGGCCTGGCGACAACCACAAGTACCAGCGAAGAGAACAGCTCTCACGAAAACCCAGGTAGTGCAGCCATCACCCTGGATACGGTTACCGTCACCGGCACCGCTGAAGAACAGGAAAAGAAGATCGGCAATACCACCGGGGCCAGCAAGGAAGATGTAGAGCGGCGCGGTGCCAGCCACATGAGCGACCTGATTGACCAGATATCAGGGACGTCGGTCAACAGTTTGTATGCCAGGCCGGAAGTGTCTGTAGGGGTGCAGGGGATTGCGGGGCATGGGCGTGTTTCTCAGTCGCTTGAAGGTATTAACCAGAATTTTCATGCATTCACCCGTGACATCGGCCAGACCGGCTCCATTTTTATTGATCCGCAGTTTCTGAAGAGCATTGAGGTCACAAGAGGCGGAAGTTCAGGAACTGGTGCATTGGGTAGCCTGGGAAGTTCGGTAGATTTCAAGTATCTCGATCTGGAAGATATTCTGCGCCCAGGCAAAGATTTTGGTGGCATGGTTCGGGGTTCAACCGGCTTCAGTAAATATAGCAATGGTCAAGAACCATCTGGGTCGTTTTTCCTTGGTGGGCGCAATGAGCGCTGGGAGGCAATGGTCGGTGCGTCGCACAGCAAAAACGACTTTTATAAAATTGGCGACAACATTAGCAACGACGAGCTAATGCATGGCATTCACGGTAGAAATCTGTGGTTTTACCACGGTGCAGATTCTTCAATTCACGATATTAATCAGCACGGTCCTTGCCGTTACCATGCGAATGGATATGTAGGGATGAGCAATTGTGGCCTAACTACAGATCAAGCAAAGTGGCTTAAACAAGCCGCCAAAAATCCATTAAAGGGAACGCAAAAAGAAACCGACTCGCAGATGTTAAGGCTGCGGCATTATTTCAATGATGACCATGACCAGAGTCTGGAGTTATTTGTATTCTCAAGCAAAGCCAAATACGAAACAGACCAACAGCCGTCCATCTGGGTTCCCGTCAATGAAAACTCTACCAAGGATAACTGGTGGGTTGATGGTGAGGCTTCTTGGCATGACTATCCTTGGTCTGTCCGAACGCAGCTGAGAAATCAAGTGGCCAGCTTAAAATGGAAAGGTAGCTTTTCAGAGATATTCAATCCTGAAGTGCAAATCTTCCATGAAAGACAGGATCGCAAACAAAACTGGACTGGAGCTAGTGATGGTTTTTCCGCAAACCAACCGCTTCACTATTTCACCGATGTCGGCTCAACAGGGATAAAACTAAGTAATACAAGTCGCTTGGAATCAGAAGTTATCGGCCCTTTTCGTCTAGATGCTGGATTGGAGTTTAGGCAAGCCAGAAAAAAGGTCGATAGCGAAACAGAGTCAGAGTATTACGAAAGATATCTGTTAGAGACGCAGGGGCGTGATGTCGACATAATGCGATTTGACCCTGACTCACGTACAGACACTCTGGGATTGGCCCTTTCATTGAGCACGGAAGGCCCTGGCCCGTGGCAAGCGAGTGCAGGGATCGGCTTTCAACGGGTTTGGCTTGATGTGTTGAACCCGGTGTTTACGGAAGGGAACATTAGTCAAGAGGGTGTTGTTTATGGCGTATCGTATTGGCGAAAATACTACCGCGGCTTGGGTTACTCCGGAAATGAGTTAAAAGAACTTGCGGCAGCAGCCACAGCAGAAAGCGGAGCCAAAATTAAGACTGACCCACAGTACGGTAATCTCCGGACCGTTAGAGGACGGCGAGATCATCAGTGGGACCTCAAGTCTGCCAATGTGGGCGTTTCATATAGTCCCCCTGGAACTGGCCTGACTTTCTATACACAAGCGGGATATAGCGAACGTGCGCCTACCAGCAATGAAATGTATATGCATGGAGAACTCAACCGGGCAGATTTCTATGCAAACCCCTATCTTGAGCCAGAAAAAAATCTCTCGCTGCAACTGGGGATGAACTACAAGAAGGAAGGTTGGCTTTCCACAAGTGATCGCCTGGATGTAGGGGTGAACTTCTACCGCAATCGCATCCGCAACTACATCACATGGGGGCCCATGGTTGCTGAAGGCTACCCTTGGCCAGGCATAGGCAATGATCAGGCCAGCGTCAATAATCTCAATCCCTTTGTTCGTCAAGGCGTTGAGCTGAATCTGGCGTATCGGCAGCCTTTGTTTTATGTGCGGACTAATCTGACTCTGCCTATTCGACACGACAACAAGCTTTGCTCTTGGCAAGTGCCTAGTGGTAGAGCCTACCAAACAGGGACCACAAGTGATGGAGGAAACTCCTACACCGATATTGGCAAAGGAGAACGCCTTTGCTATTCGAGCTGGAACTGGATGGAAGCAGGCACGATTGAACCCATTCGGGGTAGCCTGACTGCTGCACTGACCCCAATGCAGGGAAGGCTGGAGCTAGGAGGCACGATGCATTATCGCGGTAGGCAACGCGCTGCCTACTGGTATGACAGAGATGTCCAGAATAATTATCACCTTGGGACGCAGGCAGGACAAACCCAGCCCATACCAAGCCAAAGCCAGTTTATTGAGACCTATCTCTGGCCCAAAGTCATCAAGTTCGACTTGTTTGTCAATTACCAATTCAACGACCAGTTAAGAGCCGGAATTTATCTGGCCAATGTGACCAACAAAATGGAAGCCACACCCACAGCATGGGGGTACAACTTCTACCCTGGTCGCACTTTGACGGCCAATCTGGAATACCGTTTCTGACGGTTTGCCGCTTTGGTCATGGTGACCAGAGCATATTTCGCCGGTGTGGCGACCGGCTTGTGAAAAGGAGAAGACATCATGTCTTTGAAAAGCAATGTCACTGCGTGGTTGGGTGACTATGACAACAGTAACCAGACCGGCCCCAATGCCACGAAAAGCATTGGCTCCATTCTGACGGTGGCGAATGACTACCACACCGGCGGAGCGGGAGAGCCCAACAGCATCTACGTTCCCAATAGCAGCCTCCCGTATGAAATCTACGATTTCAAGGTATATGCGGGGCAAGGGCTGGATTCCGTCGGTGCTGGTGCCTTCGGTTCCAAGTTCGTGCTGGAATCCACGAATGGCTTTTCGTGGGATACGGTGAATGCAGGGGGCGGAAAGTACAGTTTCGAGACCAGCGGTAGCCTGAATACCCTGAAGCTGGGTTACGCCGCCGATGGCGGTTACTCTCCGGCACAGGCTACGCTGACCGCATTCGACACCGCTGAACCGCTGTTGGTGGTAAACAACTTCAACGTGGTTGTTGACTACGTGGCGCTCAACACCTTCGGCGTCGCAGACGGTAATGCGCAGATCACGGTGAATGCTGGCAATCAAAACCTCTTCAGCTACCCGCAGTACTACGACAAGGTCACGCTGAACTCCGCCATCATCTACGACTTGACGTTCGATGAAGCGGCGGCTGCCACCTCGACTTTCGAGTATGTACTGGATGCATACCTGAGTGGTTTCTCCGGTGGCGCAATCACCAGCGCAAGCGACATCAGCGTCATCAACAGCTACTTGAGTGCCAACGGCAGCAGCGTGTCGTTCGACTACTACGCTACCGCACCGAGCAGCCTCTCCTCGGTCGAGGCGTCGACTGCGTTCGCAGAAGTCGAAAGCGACCTCCTGCTGGCCGCGTAAGCAGCCATTCCAGAAATGCATGGAGGTCTACCGGAAAGACGGTGGTGATTTTCTGACGGGAAGAGCCACCGCCCGACCGGGGCAGTACCGGGGCCTGGTGCGTTTTGGCCAGGCTCCGTTTTCCGGAAGCCGTCAATTCTAGCGGTTTGCGGGAAAACCTGCAAAAGCAACTTGCAGGCAACTTTTCGGCTTCCCCGCCTTTGTGGGGAGGGGGATTCTTTTTTCCGTAAAAAGGGCTGGTGATGTGATGACGGCAGGCAAATCCCGGCCGGCAGGGGGTGCGCGCGGCGAATTGGCCGGTGCTCTGCTGACCTACAAGCGCAGTTTCGTACACATTGGCGTGTTCTCGGGCGTCATCAATATCCTGATGCTGGCCCCGGCGCTGTACATGCTGCAAGTGTATGACCGGGTACTGGCCTCCGGCAACGAAATGACGCTGCTGATGCTCACGGTCATGCTACTGGGCATGTATGCCTTCATGGGCGGGCTGGAATGGGTGCGCTCACTGGTCGTGCTGCGCCTGGGCACGGGCTTTGACCGCAAGCTGTCGCCGCGCATCTACGATGCCGCCTTCAGCGCCAACCTCAAGACCGGCAAGCTCAATGCCGCCCAGCCACTGGACGATCTCCAGCAATTGCGCCAATTTGCCACCGGCCAGTCACTATTCGCGCTGTTCGATGCGCCGTGGTTCCCGGTGTATGTGCTGGTGATGTTCTATTTCCACCCGGCGCTGGGCTGGTTCGCCCTGGGCGGCACGGCGCTCTTGATGCTGGTGGGCTGGATCAACGAACGGGTCAGCCGCCCGCACCTGAAAAAAGCAGGGGAACTGGCGATCAATTCCCGCCGCGATGCCGGGGCCAACCTGCGCAATGCCGAGGTGATTGCCGGTATGGGCATGCTGGCCAACCTGCGCCGCCGCTGGGCCGAGCAGCACCTGGCCTACGTGCGCGAGCAGAACCTGGCCAGTGCCCGCATGGCAAAAATTCAGGGCTGGAACAAGGCGCTGCGCATGGCGGTGCAGTCGCTGGCCCTGGGCCTGGGGGCCTGGCTGGTGCTGGAACACCAGATGACGGCGGGCATGATGATTGCCGGCTCCATCCTGCTGGGCCGCGCCCTGGCGCCCATCGACCAGATCATTGGCGCATCCCGTCAATGGACGCAGGTGAAGGAAGCCGAGCGGCGCCTGAGCCAGTTGCTGGAGGAGTTCCCGCCGCTGGCCAAGGGCATGGACTTTCCCCGGCCCGCCGGCCACCTGGCGGTGGAGCAGTTGCTGGCCGCCCCGCCCAGCCAGACACAGCCGGTGCTGCACGGCATCAACTTCAAGCTGGCCGCTGGCGAGACCCTGGTGGTGATTGGCCCCTCGGGCGCGGGCAAGACCACGCTGGCGCGCTGCCTGGTCAACGCCTGGCCGCCGCTGCGCGGCAAGGTGCGGCTGGACAGCGCCCCGCTCGACCAATGGCGGCCAGAAGCGCTGGGTGCGCTGATTGGCTACCTGCCGCAGGACGTGCAGTTGTTCGCCGGTACCGTGGCCGAGAACATCGCCCGCTTCGGTGAGGTGAATGAGGCCAAGGTGATCGCCGCCGCGCAGATGGCCGGCGTGCATGAGCTGATCCTGCAACTGCCCGAGGGCTACCAGACCCGCCTGGGCGAAAACGGCATGGGCCTGTCCGGCGGCCAACGCCAGCGCGTGGGCCTGGCCCGTGCGCTGTATGGCGAGCCGTGCCTGGTGGTGCTGGACGAACCCAACGCCAATCTGGACGAAGCCGGCGACGCCATGCTGGCCGAGGCCATCGGCCGTATCAAGCAGGCCGGCATCACGCTGGTGCTGATCACCCACAAGCCCAACATCCTCAAGCAGGCCGACAAGCTGCTGATCCTGCACGCCGGTGCCCAGGCCGACTTCGGCCCAATGGCCGAGGTGATGCAGCGCATGCAACGCGGTGCCCAGCCAAGGCCAACGTCCGGGCAACCCCAACCACAGCAACGGGTCATGCCCATTCCCACCTATGGGGCCGCGATGAACTTTGCGCAACGCAAGGAGGGAGCATGAGCACGACGATGAATATGGACGCCTCTTCACTGGATGCCGACCTGATCGACCCCAAGGATGATCTGCTGTCGGTGGATGACCGCCACTATGTGCGGCTGGGCTGGCTGATCGTTCTGGTCGGTGTAGTGGGTTTTCTGGGCTGGGCCATGCTGGCACCACTTGATGCCGGTGTGCCAGTCGATGCCAAGGTGGTGGTCAGCGGCAACCGCAAGGCGGTGCAGCCCATCAGCGGCGGCAAGGTGCAACGGATTCTGGTCACTGAGGGCCAGCGGGTGCAGGAAGGCCAGGTGCTGGTAGTGCTGGAGCCGAACGTGGCAAGCAACCAACTGGATTCCTTGCAGTTCCAGTTTCTCAGCAGCCTGGCGACGGAAAACCGCCTGATGGCGGAGCGGGACGGCCTGAACGACATCCGCTTCGATGAACGCCTGCTGCAAGCCGAGCGCGAGGGCAACTTGCAGGCCGCGGAGATCATCCAGGCGCAGCGGCAGTTGTTCGACAGCCGCCGCAGTGCCCAGCAGGCTACCCTGGGCGGCCTGGAAGCCACGTTGCGCGGCCTGCGCGAGCAAAGCGACAGCCTGCAACGCATCCTGCAGTCGCGCCGCAGCCAGCGCGAGACCTTTGAGCATCAACTGGCCGGGCAGCGTTCCTTGGCCGATGACGGCCTGCTGGCACGCAACCGCCTGCTGGAGTCCGAACGCCAATACCTGCAACTGGCCGGTTCCGTGGCCGATGACCAGGGCCGCCTGGCGCAGTTGCAGGGCCAGGTGCAGGAGTACCAGCTGCGCCTGATTCAGCAGCGTGAGGATTACCAGAAGGAACTGCGCACGGCCCTGGCCGAAACCCGCACACGCACCGCCGACCTTGGGTCGCGCCTGGACAGCGCGCAGTACGAAGTGAACAACATGCAGATCGTCGCCCCCACCGAGGGCATCGTGGCGGGCCTGGCGGTCTTTACCCAGGGCGGCGTGGTCAGCGCAGGCGACAAGCTGATGGACATCGTGCCGCTGGACCAGCCCTTGCTGGTGGAAGGCCGCCTGCCGGTGCAGGAAGTGGACAAGGTGCAGGCCGGCCAGCCGGTGGAGCTGGAGTTCATGGCCTTCAACCGCGCCTCCACGCCCAAGCTGCCGGGCACGGTCAAGACCGTTTCCGCCGACCGCCTGGAAGACGAACAGGGCATGCCCTACTACCACGTCGAGATCGCGGTGGATGACCTGAAGGGCCGCGAGGTGCAGCCGGGCTTGCAGTTGCAGCCGGGCATGCCGGTGACGGCTTTCGTCAAGACCGGCGAACGCACCTTGATAAGCTACCTGCTCAAGCCGCTGCGCGACCGTGCTCGCCTGGCACTGACGGAGGAATGATGAGCCGCAGCCACACATTCAAGCTGATCATTGTCGCGCCTCTGGCTTTCTATCTGTACGTCGATGGCATGCCCACGGTATTGGCCCAGGCCACACCCGCTACGGTTTCGCCTTTGCATCAATTGCAAATGGCATCACCACCGCAAGGGGTTGGGCAGGCCTCAACCGCCTTGGCCAGCCAATCGCCATCGCTCGATCTGGTTCAGGCTTACGAGCGCATGCTGCTCAACGACCCGCAGGTGTTGAGTGCCCGCGCGGCCCGTGACGCTGGGCGGGATAGCGGCAACATTGCCCGTGCCGCCTTGTTGCCACAAGCCTCGATCAACTACCTGCGCAACCGCACCAACCAGACCGAGTATTACGACAGCACGACGGCCGGACAGCAGAGCGTCGACTACCGCTACTTCGGCCGCCGTGCGGGCCTGACCATCGAACAGACGTTGTTCGACTATTCCGCCATCAGCACCTATCGCATGGGCAAGACCCAGGCCGAGTACGCCGAGGTGCAGTACCGGCTGCAACTGCAGCAACAGGCCGTGGCGCTGATCGATGCCTATCTGAACGCGCTGCTGGCGCGCGATTCGCTGGATCTGGCCCGGCACCAGTTGCGGGCGTACCAGGACATGCTGCGCGGCAACGAACGCATGATGGCCCAAGGCGAAGGCACGCGCATCGACATCCTGGAAACCCGCAGCCAGGTGAGCGCCACGCAGTCGGAGCTGGTGGGCTACGAGAACGACCTGGCGGATCGGCTGCGCGAATTGTCCGCGCTGCTGGGGCAGCCGGTTCACGCCGGCGAACTGCTGGCCATCGATCAGCAGGCCATGCTTGCGCCGCTGCCGGACGGCGAGCTGGAGCGGCTGCTGGCCGATTCCCGCGAGCAGAACCCGGAGGTTCAGGCCGCGCGCCTGGCGGTGCGCTACAACGACCTCACGGTGGAGCGCGAGAAGGGCCAGTTCATGCCGCGCGTGTCGCTGTACGCGGCGCATGAGCGCATCGTTTCGGACACCGCCAACAACCGCGGCCGGGACTACAAGACCAACACCATCGGTCTGCAGGTCACCATCCCGCTGTTCAGCGGCGGCTCCAGCTACTACAGCACGCGCCAGGCCTACAACCGGCTGGAACAGGCGCGCTACGAACTCGAACACACCGCCAGCACCACCATCACCACGCTGGAGCAGTACTACCGCGTGTTCAGCACCAGCGCCGAGCGCATACGCACCTTGCGCCAGAACGTGAGCGACGCCACGGCGCTGGTGGACGCCATGCGCAAGAGCGTGGCCGGCGGGGAACGCACCAACACCGACGCCTTGCAGGCCGAACGCCAGTCCTACCAGGCCCGGCAGGCCTTGCTGCGCACCTACGTGGAATGGGTCCAGGCCTACGCCAAGTTGCAGTTCTACGCCGGCAGGTTCTCGGAAGAAGACGTGCTGGTGCTCAACCGGCATTTGCTGACGGAGGTTCGATAAGGGGCCTGGGTGATGCGCCCAGGCGCGGTACCGGGGAATCCCAAGGGTAAACGGAGATGAAGAGGGTTTCTCATGCCGGACGCGAGACGAAACGACACACCAATGCGGAACCACGCTCACCCGTATTTATGGACTAAATTATGGACTAAAAAGTCGCGGATACAGGTGGATTTCAGTGGACGTTGCTGGAATGAAAAAAGGGCCTTTCGGCCCTGTTTTCAACGACTTACAGACTTAAGTGGATGTCTGTAGATCATAAATTGGAGCGGGAAATGAACCGCATGTTCAGCTCCCCCAGCAATCGCTGGATCAAGACGCTGGAGCCCTACCTGCTGTTTGAAGAGGCGCGCACCTGGTTCCATGAGTCGGCCTATCGCGACCAGACTTTGCGATCCACCAGCCTGGGCGTGCGCTTTGGCGACCAGCGCTACTACAGCCTGGACCTCTCCGTCTCCAAGCCACAGGGGGACCGCAGCCCGCAAAACCCTGCGCGCAAGCTGCGATACGGCCTGGCCCTTACGTATCAGTTCGGGAAGTAAGCTGCCCGCTGTCGGGCGCGGCAGCCTTCCTGCGCCCGGCGGCAGGAATGCCTCGCGCCATGCGCGCGTTATAGACCGTCAGGCGGCTCAGGCCCAGCTGCTCAGCCACCTTGGCGTCCGATGCCGTGCCCAGCAGTGCTACGGCTTCAGGGGTCCAGTCAAATGCACCGCCTTGCTGCTCTGAAGTGCAGGCAATCCCCAGCTCCTTGCGCTTGGCCACCACACTGGCTTTGCTCATGCCCCAGCGTTTGGCCAGTGCGGCATCGCTGTCTGTGCCGAGTGCCACCAGCATCTCTGGCGTCCACTGCACATGACCAAACGCGGGAATACCCAGCGCATTGCGCT
>NZ_VZOT01000006.1 GCF_008801935.1 Comamonas kerstersii | reverse complement strand
CACGTCAAAGTTCGCTACCGAGGCTTGAGAAAGAACACGCAGCAATTGCATACCCTGTTTGCCTTGGCGAACTTGTGGATGGCCCGTGGCCGTTTGCTGAAAAACAGCCAATCCAAGCCTGGTGTGGGTGCATAAAAAGCAAGATGCCCGCGAAACGCGGGCATCTTGAGTGCCAGGGGCAAGGGAACATCACACTCGTTCAAGCACTATCACGCTTGAAATCGAGTTATGCAGAGGTTCCTTAGCGCTGCGAATCACCTGCTGCCAGTGGTGGCAGATGCGGGCTGAACTTGGCACGCCTGGTGGCAAAAAAGCTTTTGACATTGCGCACATTGCGGTGCGCAGTAAACAGGCGTTGTGACAAAGCCAGATAGGCGGGCATGTCGCGGCAGGCAATCACGAGCATGAAGTCCGGCCCCGGCGATACGCGCCAGCATTGCTGCACGCCGTCTTCGGCCACGGCCAGGGCTTCAAAGGCATCGAGCGCCTCAGCATTCTGGCGTTCCAGCGAGACTTCTACCAGCGCCTGCAGGCCATGCCCTACCAGCGGGGCCAGTACCTCGGGGCGCACGATGGCGACCTGGCGCTCAATCAAGCCCAGGCTGTGTAGTCTGCGCACGCGGCGCAGGCAGGTGGGTGGGGAGATATGCAGCTGCTGCGCCAGGTGCAGATTGCTTTGTCCGGCATCACGCTGCAGCAGGTCCAGCAGCTGCAGGTCGGTGAGGTCCAGACTGCTTTCGCTGATGTTTGTTTCTTTATTCATTAAATATTGGAATTAAATTTCAACGATGGTTTTTTGTGAAATTAAATTTCTCTGACAAGAAAAAATAGATCATAAGTTTTATGGCGATGCTTTTAGCATCAGCACAGTTTCAACCTTTTCGGAGTTCTGTCTATGTGTGGCATCGTCGGCGCAGTGTCTACGCGCAACATCGTTCCCCTGCTGGTGCAGGGTCTGCAGCGACTGGAATACCGCGGCTATGACTCCTGTGGTGTGGCCGTGCATCGCATGGTGGCAGGCAGCCCCATCAGCCAGGGCCTGCAGCGCGCACGCAGCACGGCTCGTGTGGCCGAGCTGCTGGAACAGGTCACGACCGAAGACCTGCAGGGCCTGACCGGTATTGCCCACACCCGCTGGGCCACCCATGGCGAGCCTGCCGTGCGCAATGCCCACCCCCACTTCAGCTATGGCCCCGGCGAGACCATTGACAGCGGCAAGCCAGCCCGTGTGGCGCTGGTGCACAACGGCATCATTGAAAACTACGAAGCCCTGCGTACGCAGCTCGAAGCCAAGGGCTATATCTTTGCCAGCCAGACCGACACGGAGGTGATTTGCCACCTGGTAGACAGCCTCTATAACGGCGATCTGTTTGAAGCCGTCAAGGCAGCTCGCGCCCAGCTGCATGGTGCCTACGCCATTGCTGTGATGCACAAGGATGAACCGCACCGCGTGGTCGGTGGCCGTGCAGGCTCTCCTCTGGTGCTGGGCATCGGCAGTGACAACAGCGAATTCTTCCTGGCCTCGGACGCCATGGCCGTGGCCGGCGTCACCGACCAGATCGTGTATCTGGAAGAGGGTGATCTGGTGGATCTGCAGCCCGGCCGCTACTGGATTGCAGGCAGCGACGGCCATGCCGTGCTGCCCGAGCAGCGCCCCGTCAAGACCGTGCACGCACACAGCGGTGCCGTGGAGCTTGGCCCCTACCGCCACTACATGCAAAAGGAAATCTTTGAGCAGCCCCGAGCTATTGGGGACACGCTGGAAGGCGTGGTCAATGTGGCTCCTGAGCTGTTTGATGGCGCAGATGGTACCGCTGCCTGGCGCGTGTTCAAGGACATCGACAGTGTTCTGATCCTGGCTTGCGGCACCAGCTACTACAGCGGCTGCACTGCCAAGTACTGGCTGGAGGCGATTGCAGGTATCCCCTGCAATGTGGAAGTGGCCAGCGAATACCGCTACCGCACCAGTGTGCCCAATCCCAAGACGCTGGTGGTCACCATCAGCCAGTCCGGCGAGACAGCCGACACATTGGCAGCCCTGCGCCATGCCCAGAGCCTGGGCATGAACAACACCCTGACCATCTGCAACGTAGCCACCAGTGCCATGGTGCGCGAGTGCAAGCTGAGCTACATCACCCGCGCAGGCATGGAAATTGGTGTGGCCTCGACCAAGGCCTTCACCACGCAGCTGGCGGGCCTGTTCCTGCTGACGCTGGCCTTGGCGCAGTCCAAGGGCAAGCTGACTGAAGCGCAGGAGCAGGAATACCTGACTGCCATGCGCCACCTGCCGGTGGCCCTGCAGTCCGTGCTGGCGCTGGAGCCTCAGGTGGTGAGCTGGGCCGAGAACTTTGCCAAGCACCAGAACGCCTTGTTCCTGGGGCGTGGCATGCACTACCCCATTGCCATGGAAGGTGCGCTCAAGCTCAAGGAGATCACCTACATCCACGCCGAGGCCTACCCTGCTGGTGAGCTCAAGCACGGTCCGCTGGCGCTGGTGGACAGCAGCATGCCTGTGGTCACGGTGGCACCTAATGACGAACTGCTGGAAAAGCTCAAGAGCAATATGCAGGAAGTGCGTGCGCGCGGTGGTGTGCTCTATGTGCTGGCCGATGCCAAGACCAATATCGAAAACGCCGAAGGCCTGCACGTGATCCGCATGCCCGAAAACTACGGTGCGCTCAGCCCCATCCTGCACGTAGTGCCGCTGCAGCTGCTGGCCTATCACACGGCAGTTGCAAGAGGTACCGATGTGGACAAACCCAGAAACCTTGCCAAGAGCGTGACCGTCGAATGACGGGCATGCGCTTGGGCAGCGCGTAGTGCTGACGCTGTAGGCGCAAGGTGTCTGGGTTTGCAGCGAGGCAAAGCCGAGCTACAAACACCTTCTTCAGGCCAAGAGCGTGACCGTCGAATGACGGGCATGCGCTTGGGCAGCGCGTAGTGCTGACGCTGTAGGCGCAAGGTGTCTGGGTTTGCAGCGAGGCAAAGCCGAGCTACAAACACCTTCTTCAGGCCAAGAGCGTGACCGTCGAATGACGGGCATGCGCTTGGGCAGCGCGTAGTGCTGACGCTGTAGGCGCAAGGTGTCTGGGTTTGCAGCGAGGCAAAGCCGAGCTACAAACACCTTCTTCAGGCCAAGAGCGTGACCGTCGAATGACGGGCATGCGCTTGGGCAGCGCGTAGTGCTGACGCTGTAGGCGCAAGGTGTCTGGGTTTGCAGCGAGGCAAAGCCGAGCTACAAACACCTTCTTCAGGCCAAGAGCGTGACGGTGGGGTGTCGTCACGCTCGTTGGGTGCACTCAGCGCATCCCAGAGTACCTGCTTTCATATGCAGCGTTTTTTAGCGCCAGAACTCCTCAGCGTGTCGAGTAGGACAGTGCCGTGAAAACGCGCTCATCGCGCAGTTCTTGTTTCAAACCGCTAGCAAATTCCATGGGACGGCCAACAATGCAGCAATCACCTGCCCATTGCCTTGCTCGTCAAGCGGGGCGGGATTTCTCGTCCCCAGGAGCTGTTATGCAAAAAACATGGAAAAGTGCCGCCTTGGCGGCTGCGCTGATGTTCTCAATGTCGGCCTTCGCTGGTGACAAAGTGCTGAACAAAGACAACCCGGACGGTTACCAGCAATTCAAGATGGACTACGCCGACATGGTGGAAGTCGCCAACCCGAATGTGCTGGCATGGCGCATGTTCTATGTCAAACCATCCACAGGCCCGGATGCAAAGTGGTTTGATGCCGTCAAGCGTGGTGATCTGGAACTGGTCAAACAAATGGTCAAGGAAGGCCAGAACATTGAGGCCAAGGACGAGGATTCACTGGGCCAGACTGCACTGGGCTGGGCCGCTTTTATTGGCTATGAAGACATGGTGGACTATCTGCTGGAACAGAACGCCGACCTGTTTGCCACCGACCGTGGTGATGTCAGCAATGCGCTGAAGTCGGCAGGCCTGGGGGCGAATGTGGATATCTTCAAGAAGCTGCACCAGCGCCTCAAGGACAAGGTCGATCTGAACGACCAGAAAAACGATCGCCAGGGCGAGACCATTCTGATCGTGGCCTCCAGCAATGGCCGGGACGATATCGTGGAATACCTGCTGGAAAACGGTGCCAACCCTAATCTGGTGACCACCATCAAAGACAGCAAGGATGCCGCCTATGACCAGGATGCGCTGACCTTTGCCTGCCAGCGTGGTCATGCAGGCGTGATCAAGCTGCTGCTCAAGCACGGTGCGGTGAATCACCGCACTGGCAAGGCTGCCTGCGACTATTGAGCCGCACGGTTGATTGCTGCGCTGGGCCTGCAGGGCCAAGGTGCAAGACCCTAGTCCTGCCTTCTGCAGCGTTTGTACGAAGCGGGTAGAGTGGCGCCCTTGTTCTGAGTTGCGTTGTCGCCATGTCCCGCTCCAAAAATACTGCCCCCGTTGCTGATAGCTTTGATGCATTCCTGAGCCCTACCGATGTGGAGCAGGTCTATATCGTGCTGTCGCTGGCGCGGCAGTCGTATGGCAATGATGTGGCGCAGGGTGTGCAAGCCATGCTGGCGCAGCCCACGGAATTCGCGCGCAAGGCCGTAGCGCACCAGGATGCGATTGCCAAGCGCCACTACGGCATTGCAACCCTGTTTGGCGTGATTGTGCTGGCCATGGTCTATGTGATGTACCAGGCCTTCACCACGGCCGATGTGGGCCTGCTGGGTGTTGTACTGCCGGGCGCTATGGCGGCCTTTGCGCTGTGGCGCATGGAACGCTCGGTCTACCGTGGCCGTCAGGGCAATCTGCTGTTGCTGCGCTTGCTGGATGCGCTCGATGGTCAGCCCTACAGCTATGACGCGGCCAAGTTCGATAAATTCATAGCTGCTCACGCTGAACTGGCAAGCGCTAGAGGTCAATTTCCTGCTTCATCGGAAGTGGCGCTCAAGCATATTGCAGCCCTGAAGTGGGCCGAGCTGCAGGCACGCGGTCAACAGGGCTGAGCAGCCCCGTCGCCTGTCAAGCCACAGGGGAAGCGCTTACAGTGGCGCTATGGCTACTGCAACCCCTTCTTCCTCCCTTCAAGTAGATCTGCCCGTACAGGGTATGAGCTGTGCCTCTTGCGTGGGGCGTGTGGAGCGTGTGCTCAAAAAACTGCCCGGTGTGCAGGATGCCAGCGTCAATCTGGCAACAGAGCGCGCCACGGTGCAGGTGGTGGATGGAGTGGATGTAGCGCTGCCCGGCGGCAAGGTCGATGCAGTGCAGCGCCTGCAAGCGCAGTACGGCACGCTGGCCTATGTGGGCGATGGCATCAACGACGCACCCGCGCTGGCGCAGGCCGATGTGGGCGTGGCCATTGGCACGGGCACGGACATTGCCATCGAATCTGCCGATGTGGTGCTCATGTCCGGTGACCTGCAGGGCGTGCCCAGAGCGATGGCGCTGTCTCAGGCCACCATGGCCAATATCCGCCAGAACCTGTTCTGGGCCTTTGCCTACAACGTGGCGCTGATTCCGGTGGCCGCTGGCGTGCTCTATCCGTTCAACGGCACGCTGCTCTCACCCATGTTTGCGGCGGGGGCCATGGCCATGTCCAGCGTGTTTGTGCTGAGCAACGCACTGCGCCTGCGGCGCTTCATGCCTTCAATTTGATAGCTGCTTGCGCACAAAATAAAAGGACTTCAGATAGTTTTCTATCTGAAGTCCTTGTTTTATCAGCGCTGCAAGCTCTTATTTGGGGAGCTTGGGCACGTTGATAAAGTTTTCCAGACTCAGCCCCTTTTCTTGCAGCAGGGCTTCGAGCACAGGCTTGAGCTGGCCCAGGCTGGCATCGACAGTTTCGCGCACGGTATCGACCACTACCTGCGTGCTGCGCTCGATCTCAATGTTCACCAGATCGCCCACCTGCTTGCGGCCAAATACCGTCATGCGCAGGGTCTCAGGAATCAGCCAGACCTCGAACCAGCCGGCCTTGCGGTCCACTTCCGCCACCGTCAGGCTGGCGCCATTGATGGCGATATAGCCCTTGGCAAACACATAGGGGCGGAAGGGTTCGGGAATGCCAAAGCGGATCTTGTGGTTGGTGTCCGTCTTCAACACTTCCAGCACGGGCGCGGTGAAGTCCACATGGCCGGACAGCGGGTGGCCGCCAATCTCCGCCCCATCCTTGGCGGCACGCTCCACGTTCAGCATATCGCCCACCTGGTACTGGCCCAGCGTGGTGATGTTCAGGCTTTGCAGCATCACATCAAAGGTGGCACGGGTGGGGGAGAGGATTTCGGTCACCGTCAGGCACACGCCGTCGTGCGAGACACTGGCGCCAATGGCCAGGTCCTGGCAAAAGCCCTCGGGAAATTCCATGGTGAAAGTGCGCAGACCGTCCTGGTCGCGCAGCGCGGCAATCGTTGCCACGGCTTGGATGATGCCGGTGAACACGGGTGAAACCTCAAAAATCAGACAAGCAGGCGCCAAGTGTAGACGGCGCAGCGCTTAGCCAAGCACTTCAGATATCCAGCTCTGGTAGATGGCTGCTGCCCAGATGCCGCCACACAGCAGCAGGCTCAGCAGCACGGCGGCACTGCCCAGGTCTTTGGCGAGTTTGGATAGGGCATGCCACTCGGGGCCGATGCGGTCAATCGCGGCTTCAATCCCAGTATTGAGCAGCTCCACCACCATGACGGCGACGACGGCGGCGGCCAGCACGGCTGTTTCCAGCCAGGTGCGGCCCAGCCAGCAGCTGGCAGGCAGCATGAGCAGCGCCAGCATCACCTCCAGCCGAAAGGCGGCGGACTCACGCCAGCCTGCGCACAGGCCTTCCAGGGAGTAGCGCCCTGCATGCCACAGGCGTGACAGGCCACGGCGCTGTTTCTGGGCATTCGGGGCTTCGGGGTGGACAGACATGGCGTGGGTAATCAGAGCAAGAGCAAGGCCGCAAGCATAGCGTGCAGCGAATGCGATGGCGTACATAGCGCAGCGGCGATACCTTGCAAATCACGCAGGACTTGGTGCTTTGGGTAACATCGCCCCTCTTGCGCGCGCGTGCATGGGCTGTTCAGGCCTTCGTGTGGAACAGGCAGGCACAGGCCTGCTGCTACCCGGGAATACGTGCGCTTGCCGCTGCCTGCTGCTGGCAGCGCTTCATGAAACATGTCTATGACATCCCAAACACCACCCTCATTCTTTAGCCGCATCGCCATTGCGATCGGTAGTTTTTTTGCCATCCTGGGCAATGGCCGTCTGGCGGCTGACATCACCCGCCTGCGCGCAGGCGAAGCCCTGGCGGCTGATGTGGCGCCCAAGGAAGTGCGTGTCGAAGTGCCGGTTGAGAAGATCGTCGAAGTCCGCGTGGAAGTACCCGTGGAAAAAATCGTCGAGAAAACCGTGGAAAAGCGCGTAGAGATTCCGGTCGAAAAGATCGTGGAAAAAACCGTGGAAGTGCCCACGCAAACCGCAGCCCTGCAGCTGCTGGGCCTGATGCAGCGCGAAGCACGCTTTGTGGACTTCATCCAGGAAGACGTAGCCCCCTACACCGATGCCGAAATCGGCGCTGCTGCACGTGTGGTGCACGAAGGCTGCCGCAAGGTGCTACGCGAGCATTTCGCCATCGCGCCCGTGCGCACAGAAGCCGAAGGCACGCGCATTACGCTGCAGGCAGGCTTTGACGCTGCTGCCGTGCGCCTGACAGGCAATGTGGTGGGGCAGGCGCCCTTTACCGGCACGCTGGGCCATCGCGGCTGGCAGGTCACCGATGTGAAGCTGCCCCAGCTGACGGACACACAGGCCGCCAAGATCATTGCCCAGGCAGAAGTGGAGCTGTAAGCCATGAGCGTGTTTGCATCCATTGCCCAGTCGGGCCAGAAAGCCGCGTTTGCTGAAAATTCTGTAGCTGCCAGCACCGTATCTACGGGCGCTGAAGGCCAAAATGGCGCGAAATTCAGCATTGGTATTGACCTGGGTACCACCCACTGCGCCCTGTCCTTTGTGGACAAGGCCGCCAGCGACGGTGAAAAGGTCGTGCAGCAGGTGCTGGAGATTCCCCAGCTCACCGCGCCTGCCAGCGTACAGGCTTTGCCGCTGCTGCCATCGTTTCTGTACCTGCCGCACGAGAGCGAGCTGACCGAGGCTGAACGCACGCTGCCCGGCCAGGCGCAGCAGGACTTTATCGTGGGTGAATTCGCGCGCAGCCGTGGTGCGGCCACGCCCATTCGCCTGGTCAGCAGCGCCAAGAGCTGGCTGTGCCACCCCGGCGTGGACCGCCGCAGCCCCTTGCTGCCAGCCGATGCGCCCGCGGAAGTCAGTCGCATCTCGCCGCTGACCGCGTCGATTCGCTATCTGGAGCACCTGCGCTGGGCCTGGGAACAGGCCCATCCGGAAGCGCCGTTTGACCAGCAGGACATCACCGTCACCATTCCCGCATCGTTTGACCCTGCTGCACGCGAGCTGACGGCCGAGGCCTGCCGCGCGGCGGGCTTCAAGCAGTTGACACTGCTGGAAGAGCCCCAGGCAGCGCTGTACAGCTGGATTCAGGCCAGCAACGGCGCATGGCGCAAGCAGGTCAAGCATGGCGACATCATCCTGGTGGTGGACGTGGGCGGTGGTACGACCGACCTCTCGCTGATCGCCGTGCTGGAGCGCGATGGCAACCTCGAGCTGCAGCGCATTGCCGTGGGCGAGCACATTCTGCTCGGCGGCGACAACATGGACCTGGCGCTGGCCTATGGCGTGGCGCGCAAGCTGGCGCAAGAAGGCAAACAGCTGGACGCCTGGCAGACCCGCGCGCTGGCACATGGCTGCCGCGCGGCCAAGGAACAGTTGCTGGCTGACGCCAGCCTGCAGTCCGTGCCCGTGGTCGTGCCCAGCCGTGGCAGCAAGCTGATTGGTGGCAGCATCCGCACCGAAGTCACGCGCGACGAAGTGCTGGCCATGCTGGTCGAAGGCTTCTTCCCCAAGGTGGCCGTCAGCGACAAGCCCCAGACCCGCGCCCGCGCAGGTCTGACGCAGCTGGGCCTGCCCTATGCGCAGGACGCCGCCGTCACACGCCATCTGGCGGCCTTCCTGAGCCGCCAGGTCAACGCGCTGGACAACATTCCCGGTCTGGAAGGCAATCAGGAGCCTGGTTCCACCTTCCTGCACCCTACGGCCATTCTGTTCAACGGCGGTGTGCTCAAGGCCACGCAGATTGAGCAGCGCATTCTGGACGTCATCAACGGCTGGCTCGATGAAGAGGCTTGCGAGCCTGCACGTTTGCTCGACGGTGCGAATCTGGACCTGGCCGTGGCCCGTGGTGCGGCCTACTTTGGCTACATCAACGGCTCGGGCCGTGGCATGCGTATCCGTGGCGGTACGGCGCAGTCGTACTACATTGGCGTGGAATCGAACATGCCAGCCATCCCCGGCATGGAGCCACCGATTTCCGCGCTGTGTCTGGCACCGTTTGGCATGGAAGAAGGCACCGAAGCGGCCGTGCCTGACCTGCAACTGGGTCTGGTCGTGGGCGAGCCTGTGCGTTTGCGCTTCTTTGGCTCGTCCGTGCGCCGCAGCGACACCGTGGGCACCATGCTGGACTTCTGGGGGCCGGAAGAACTCGTGGAACTGCAGGAGATTGAAGCCAATCTGCCCGCCGAAGGCCGCCAGCCCGGTGAAGTCGTGCCTGTGACCCTGCAGGCACGCGTGACCGACATTGGCACGCTGGAACTGAACGCCGTGCCCGTGGGCGGCACAGAGCGCTGGAAGGTGGAGTTTGACGTGCGCGCAGAAACCGCAGACGCCGCATAAGCCGCATAAGCCGCAACCGCACACTGCCCACATGCAGCAAAGCCCACAGGCCCTTGGTCCGTGGGCTTTTTTGTTGCCTTCAGCAATCGGGCTTTCAGGATTGCATGGCGCTTTCGCAGGCGCGCGCCAGGCGCTGCACGGCTTCCTCGATGTCTGGCACTTCGGGGGCCGCAAACGACATGCGCAGCGTGTGCAGGTCTGGCTTGTCAGGATAGAAGGCGTGCCCCGGCACGTAGATCACGCCGTTGTCTACGGCCGCATCAAACAGGTGCTGCGGGTTCAGCTGCGGGGTCAGCTGCGCCCAGACAAACATGCCGCCTGCAGGGACGGTGCAGCGAATGGGCTGGCCGGGCAGTTGCAGCAGCCCTTCTGTCAGTGCCTGCATGCGGCGCTGGTATTCGCGGCGGGCACGTTCCACGGTGGCGGCATAGCGGCCACCCGCCAGATAGGCGGCGGCAATCGCCTGGGCCAGCGCAGAGGTGCACAGATCGCTGGTCTGCTTGGCAATGCTGCAGCGGCGCAGCACGGTGGCATCTGCCAGCATCCAGCCCACACGCAGGGCGGGAGCCACAGTTTTGGAGAGGCTGCTGAGGTAGATCACCGGATTGCGCGCGCTGCTGCCTTCCAGCATCTGCTGGGCCACGGCATGCAGTGATGGTGGCATGGCCAGCGGCAGGCCATCGGCTGCATCAAAACGCAGCTCGCCATAGGGATCATCTTCCACAATCCAGAAGCCGTATTGCAGCGCCAGCTGTACCAGCTGCGTGCGTCTGCTGGCCGACAGCAGGCTGCCGCGTGGGTTGGAGAAGTTGGGCACGGTGTACAGCAGCTTGGGGCGCTGGCTGGCAGGCAGTGCGGACAGCAATTGCGCCAGCGCTTCGGTGTCCAGACCGTGGGCATCCATGGGGATGGACAGCATCTGAGCCTGTGCCAGCCGCAGCGCCTGCAAGGTGGCTGGATAGGCGGGTACTTCCACCAGCACGCTGTCACCAGGCGAGATCAGTACGCGCACCAGCAGGTCAAAGCCTTGCTGTGAGCCGGTGGTCACCAGAATGTCTTCGGCACGCGCCTGCATGCCACGTTCCTCGGCCTGCTGGGCCAGCGCTGAGCGCAGGCTGGGCAGCCCTTCGGTGGCACCGTACTGCAAATGTGTACTGCCTTGCTGCATGGTCTGCTGGGCAGCCATGGCCAGCCCCTGTGCATCCAGCAGGCTGGCAGAAGGGTAGCCGCCAGCCAGCGAAATCATGCCCGGACGGCTCAGGTAAGGAAACAGTTCACGAATGGGCGAGCCCTGAGGCTCTGCAAACATGGGGGTGAAGTCAGCCAGTGGCATAGGTGTCATGGGCATACAAAGACTGGGGCAGAAAACAGCGGCCATGCACCATGGCAGGCCGTGTGGTGAAGCTGGGTGCTGCTCAGTGCACGGAGGCGTTCAGGCCAAAGTCCACCGTGCCGCACAGCTGCTCAGGGTCCATCAGCTGGCGTACCCCCTGTGCCAGCTGGCGCACGGGTGCCGGTGTGTACTGCTGGTAGTAGGCAAGGTTGTGCGGACCAATGCCATGCTCTGCGCTGTAGCTGCCTGCAAAGTCCTGCACCACCATGGCGTAGATGCGATCGCGCAGGGCTTGTACCTGTGCTGGGTCATAGGCAAGGGCGGCATCGTTGCGCCAGATGACGTTGAAGTGCACGCCACCATCGGCAATATGGCCAAAGTCCACCACGTGCAGGAACGGAAAGTCCTGATCTACCACCGCACGCGCTGCACGGCAGAACGCCATGATGCGTGAGCGAGGCACGCTCACATCAAAGGCAATAGGCTTGCCCAGTGCGCGTGCACCTTCGGTGATGCTGTGGCGCAGATGCCAGAGTTCTGCCGCATTGCCAATGACGGCGTTGCAGATGGTGTGCTCAAACTGGTCCTGCAGAAACTGGTTCAGCGCCTCCTGCAGGTCGAGCCCGGTGTAGGTCTTGCTGCTCTGGGCTTCCAGCTCGATCAGGATGGCAAAGTCTGGTGCAGGCTCTGGCGCAAACGGGTTGCGCAGATGGGGAACGTGCTCAATCGCTGCCAGCATGGCATTGCCGCTCAGGCCTTCAAAGGCGCTGAGGTAGTCGCCCAGGTCCTGCTCCAGCGCCTGCAGCAGCTGCAGTACGGCTTCGTCCGAGGTAGGTACCACCAGCGCCGTCGCACTTTGCTGAGGCTTGCGCTGGACTTCCAGCGTAACCTGGGTGATCACTGCACCGGCGCCTGAGGTGCCGATGAACAGCTGCTTGAGGTCTGGCCCCGTGTTGTCCTTGCGCAGCGCGCGGCCCAGTTGCAGGACTTGTGCCTGTGGGTGCAGCAGCACGGCCTGCAGGCCCAGCACGTTGTGGCGCACATCGCCATAGCGGATCAGGCGCGTGCCGCCGGTGTTGGCGGCCACCATGCCACCAATGGATGGATTGGCCCCCAGATCCACGGGAAACCACAGACCCAGTGGTTCCAGCTTTTCGTTAAGTTCCTGCAGCGTCATGCCCGCATCGACGGTCACACTGCGGTTGGCAGCATCAATGTCGCAGCGCTGGCGCAGACGGCTGGTAGAGAGCACCACCTGTGTAGCGCTGCCATCCGGGGTGCTGGCGCCGACCAGCCCCGTGTTGGCCCCCTGTGGAACCAGTGGAATATGGTGAGCCGCGCACCAGCGCACGACTTCCTGTACTTCCTCTGTGGTGGCGGGGCGCACTACACACAGGGCCTTACCCTGACCGTAGCGTGCGCCGTGCTCGTAGCTGACGGTGTCATCCCCCATCAGCAAGCCATGGCGGCCCACGATAGGCAGCAAAGCCTGTTCAATGGCCTGTGGTGTCCAGGTGCTCATGCGTTCACCGCCAGTCCCAGTGCTTCGCAGACCTTGTGCAGCGAACGCTGCTGTGCGGCTTCATACAGGGCAATTTCATCGTGTACGCTGCCGCCCAGTGCTGCTTCAAAGGCTTGCTGTGCGGCATTCGCCTGGTAGTGCTTCTGCTCGTCGCCACCGAGGTTGGACTGGAAGATGCCAGCCGCACTCACGGGCAGAAAGTCTTCATAGGTAATGGGCTCTGCCTGTACTACGCCCTGAGCAATCAAGGTTTCCAGATCTGCGCCGGCATGGTTGTTGGAGGCAGGGCCGCTGATGCTGTAGCGGTAGAAAGCCAGGCCTAGCTGGCGCAACGTAGTGTGGTCATCCGGGAACTGGGCAAACGCGGCCTGCAGGCGCTCCGTGTAGTCACTGGCAGCGCTGCCTGCGTTGTCCATGCTGCGCACCTGTGCCAGCAGCGTGTCGTACAGGGCGCGGCCCTTGCGTGTCAGCGCTACGCCGCGCTGCTCAATTTCGCCAAAGCGTGCTGTGTGGGCGCCCAGTGCATCGCCTTGCGTATCGGTAAAGCGGATGCTTTCCTTGAGCGCCTTGAAACTGGTCTGGCGCAGCAGAATGGGACAGTTGCGGCGAGGAGGGCCTTCCACCACATCCTTGGCATCCATGCCGCGTGCGGGCATGCCTGCCTGTGCAGCGTCAATGTCCAGCGTGCGTGGTGTCAGGTGGTTGATGTGCGGGCCTTTGAAACACACCACGTCGGCAATCAGGCGGTGCGCCTGCTGCAGGGCCGTGTAGGTGGCTGCGTCCACCGTGGCTTCGCTGTGCCAACGGAAGGTTTCCAGCGCTTCCTGCACAAAACTGTCTGCATCTGCATCGTTCAGACCGCCATCGCGCTCGGCCTGTGCAATCAGCGCCAGCAAGCGTGGCGTGAAGATATTGCGGCGCGCCAGAATCTCCTGTGCCTGTGCACGCAGTGCGGGGTCCTGAATCAGCTCCAGACGTAGCAGCGAGGTAAAGACACGGAACGGATTGGCTAGCAGGTCTTCATCCTTGACGGGACGAAATGCTGTGGAGTGCACCGGCACACCTGCGACGGAAAGGTCGTAGTAGCCCACAGCCTCCATGCCCATGACGGCAAACAGGCGGCGCAGTGTGGACAGTTCCTGGACTGTACCGACTCGGATGGCGCCATGGCGCTCCACATCCAGGCGCTCAAGCTCACCAGTGCGTGAAAGCTGTGCGTGCAGTGCAGGGTCTGCCTGCAGCGCCTGTGCGTTGATGTCAGCCACCAGTTCTACCAGGGTGCCGTATTGGGGAACTTCCTTGCGGTACATGTCAGACATGGCGCGTGAGAAGCGGGTGCGAATATCGTTGCTGGAGACGAAACCGGAATGGGGCTGGGTGTGACTCATGGCTGTAAGTGCAAAACAGGGGGCAAGAAAAAAATCTGGTGCTGACAGTGCATATGCGCAGGGTTATCACCAGATATTTGCTATGCATATTGCGTGCTGGTCAGTGCTCGGTCAAACGATAATCGTGTGCTCAGGTCATACGATTTCGGAATGACCGTGGCCTGGCTCTCTTGGTTTGACACGCATGTCTTTGTCTCGACGTTTTCTGCCCCCCATGTCCTTGCTGTGCGCGTTCGAAGCTGCAGCCAGACACCAGAGCTTTACGGCCGCTGCCGCAGAGCTGCATCTCACGCAAAGTGCGGTCAGTCGCCAGATACGGGCACTGGAAGATCGTCTTGGGGCAGAGCTTTTTGTGCGCGAACGCCAGACGGTGCGGCTGACGGCAGCCGGTCAGGCCTATGCGCAGGAAATACGTGGCTCACTCATGCGCATTGCGAATGCCACGCTGAGCTTTCGGACCAACCCACAAGGTGGCCAGCTCAACCTGGCCATCTTGCCGACCTTTGGTACACGGTGGCTGGCGCCGCGCCTGCCGCAGTTCTTTTCGGAGCAACCGGGCATCACCATTAATCTCACCACGCGCTTGTCGCAGTTTGACTTTCAATTGGAAGCCGTGGATGCGGCCATCCACTTTGGTCAGCCGCACTGGCCTGGTGCAGAGCTGGCGTTTCTGATGAGTGAAACCGTGGTGCCAGCCTGCAGCGCAGCAATGTGGGCGCAGCACCAGTTTTCCCAGCCACGGGACCTGATCAAGGCACCGCTGCTACATCTTGCATCGCGCCCGGATGCGTGGCGTCGCTGGTTTGAGCACCAGGGCTGTCGTGTGGCAGAAACCCCAGGCATGCTGCTGGACCAGTTTGCGACGGCTGCGCAGGCTGCAACGGCTGGGGTCGGGATTGCCTTGCTGCCCAAGTTTCTGATTGAGCGCGAACTCGCAAACGGTGATCTGGTCCATGCCCTGCCTGGCTGCCCTGAGATGGAAAGTGCAGAGCGCTATTACCTGGCCTGGCCTAGCAGTCGCACGGACTATCCACCGCTGCAGGTCTTTCGTGACTGGCTCAAAGAAGCTGCAGCCAGCTTCATGGCGCAAGCACAGCAGGGATAGGACAGCAGGGATAGGCGGGCATAAAGAAGTAGCCTTGGCAGCTTCTTTGAGGCGGGAGGCCAGCTCTGCGCGGCTTACATGCGAATCCCTGCTTTTTCAATGATCGCGGCGTTGTTGGCACTTTCCTTGCGCAGCAGGTCGGCAAACTCCTCTCTGCTTTGAAAGAGCGCGATATTGTCAGTGGACTGCAGGATGGCCTGAATGTCTGGCGTGCGGATGTGGGTCTGCACCAGTTGCTTGATCTGCTCGAGAATGGCTTCAGGCGTGCCTGCCGGAGCCATGAAGCCAAACATGGAGGTGAGATTGGCCTGTGGCACACCCAGTTCAGCCAGCGTCGGTACCTGTGGCTGGTTGGGTGCACGCTGCGGGCCTGTGGTGGCAAGTACCTGCAGCTTGCCCTGCTCAATCAGTGCATTGATAGTGGGGAAAGGGTTGCCCAGCATGACTTCAAAGTGCGCGCCAGCAGCATCTGTGACCACCTGGCTTACTCCCTTGTAGGGCACGTGCACCAGTTCGACACCTGTCTGCGCCTGAATCTGCTCCACCATGATGTGACCTACCGAGCCCACACCAGAGGTCGCAATCCGGATGCTGCCGGGCTTTGCTTTCGCCTGGGCAATCAGGTCATCCCAGCTCTTGCCGCTGAAGGCCGTGGTGCCCAGCACATAGACCGGTGAATACATCATGGGCGCGACGGCCACAATGTCCTTGAACGGGTCATAAGGCAGTTTCATCAGATGCGGTGACAGCGTCAGCGGGCTGATGGCGCTCAGCGCCAGCGTATAGCCATCGGCCGGGGCTTTGGCTACTTCTGCCATGCCGACCGTGCCGCCAGCACCACCTTTGTTTTCTGCCATGAAGTTCTGGCCTAGAGCCTGGCTCATCTGCTCCAGCAGCTTGCGGCCCACGCTGTCAGTCACCCCTCCTGCGGTGTAGGGGATGACGACGCGCACGGGCTTTTGTGGCCACTGCGCCTGCGCCCATGTCTGGCTGAGCCCCAGCGCCGCCATGCTGGCGAGAACAAAATCACGACGATCCATCATGCAAACATCCTTTCCGTGGCATTCCCATCACACAGAGTCTGTCTGCAGACCGCCGCGTGCATCCGCGGTCTGCACGACGGTCATCAGGAGGTGTAAGCCTCCAGTGGCTTGTCGTTGGGCTCTTGCAGCAATTGCTTCAGGGTTTCGCCCATGGGCAGGTTCAGAGGCTTGTCCTTGGGTGGGATGGGCTGCATGAACCATTTGTCGTAGATGCTGGCCACTTCGCCGGACTTCATCATCTCTATCAGCGCCGCATCCACGGCTTGCTTGAAGGCCGGGTCATCCTTGCGCATCACCAGCGCAATCGGTTCTGCACCGAGCACTTCACCCACGATCTTGTAGCCATCGGGATTCTTGGAGTTGGCAATCACGCCTGCGAGCAGGTTGTCATCCAGCACAAAGGCTTCGGCACGGCCGGCTTCCAGCAGCATGAAGCTTTCAAAGTGGTCCTTGCCCAATTGCAGCGGCAGCTCGACGTTGTTGTCCTTGGCATATTTGCGCAGCAGCTGCACCGCCGTGGTGCCAGCCGAGGCGGCCAGAGTTTTGCCATCCAGCTGCTTGAAGGAGGTGATAGGTGAGTCTGCAGGCACGGCCATGCGTACTTCGCTCACATAGGTGGTGACGGAAAACGCCACCTGCTTCTGGCGGCCCATGTTGTTGGTGGTGGGGCCACAGCCCAGATCCACCGTGCCGTTCTGCACCAGCGGCAGGGTGTTCTGTGCTGTCATGGCCATGTATTCAATCTTGGCCTGAGGAACGACTTTGGCCAGCACCTTCTCGCACAGCTCCACGTGGTAGCCGACGAACTTGTGGTTGCCGCCCAGTGCATAGGCCATGGGGGCTGAGCTTTCGCGCACACCAATCACCACCTTGCCTTGCTGCTGGATCTTGTCCAGCGTGGCGGGAGACTGTGCCTGTGCACCAAAGGCTGCCATGACTGCAGCGCATGCCAAAGTTATACGGGCGGAAAACTGACGCATAGAGGACTCCTTGTTATGGCATGGTCATGCAATCTTCGTGCCGTCTCTTGTGTCTCCCAGCAGGGACGGCTTGAGCACGAAGATGCACACATCGTCAAACGATTACGTCAACTATCAAGCAATTAGCTGTCAGGGCATAACGATGAAATGGAAGAACGTCATGCAGTCTGCGTATGACCAAGGGAATGCCCTGATGCATACCGCATTGCTTGGGCGTGCCGCCTCTCCTACGCAGTCGCTGGTGCTGCAATTTCTATAATGCTCCGGCAGGTGCTGTACCTGCGCTTGCAGATGCCGAACCTGCCTGTGCTCGGCCTTTGAGGAGACAAGGTGGAAGACCACGCAAGCTTGGGTCAATACCTGTTTGGGGCTGGATTGTTGCTGGTGTGCCTGCTCGCGGCCCTCAGCCTCAGCTGGCTGGAGCGTCGCCGCCGCAGCTGGTCACGCAGCATCATCGTGCATGCGGTGCAGCTGTCTTTCATGTTCTGCGCGCTGGGCGTTGCGCGGCACTATGTGCGCATGGCCATCGTGGACTATCAGCTCAACTGGATTTCCCCCGGCGCTGTGGATGTGGTCACGGTCATCCTCATCGTCGGTCTGTTCATGTACCAGCTGTCCATGCTGATTAACCGGCTGGAGAACAAGCAGATCAGCAAGGGCCGCGACCCGACCTCTGCCCACATGATCGGGCGGGTGATGAAGTTTGGCATCTTCATCATCATGCTGCTCTTTTTTGGGGAGCGCTTTGGGCTCAGCATGTCTGGTTTGCTGGCCTTTGGTGGCATTGGCGGTATTGCCATCGGCATGGCCAGCAAGGACATTCTGAGCAATGTCTTTTCCGGCACCATGCTGTACTTTGACCGCCAGTTCAATATTGGTGACTGGATCTCCTCGCCCGACCGCCAGATTGAAGGCACGGTGGTGGAAATTGGCTGGCGGCTCACCAAGATCATGACGTTTGACAACCGGCCGCTGTACGTGCCGAACTCGCTGTTTTCTTCCATCAGCGTGGAAAACCCGGGCCGCATGACCAACCGCCGCATCAGCACCGAAATTGGTCTGCGCTATGAAGATGCGGGCAAGGTGCGGGCTATCGTGCAGGACATTGACCAGATGCTGCGCCATCACCCGGACATTGATCAGACACAGACCATCCTCGTGTACTTCGATGCGTTTGCGGATTCTTCGCTGAACGTCATGGTGTACTGCTTTACCAAGACCACCAAGTGGGCCGAGTGGCTGGGCATTCAGCAGGAGGTGTATCTGCAGATCATCGAGATTGTGCAAAAGCACGGGGCGGATTTTGCGTATCCGACGCAGACTTTGTACGTCCAGCGCGATGCAGCGGCGCCCTCGCCATCAGCTGAGAACTTGCCCGTGCGTTGAGCAGGGCAGGGGCAGTTCAAGGTGTTTTTTTCAAATGTGTTGACAGAGTGAAGGTGCTTGCATGCTGGAGGTGGTTGAATTTTTCAAGCTGGTAGGGACGGGCATGGCTGTGATGCTGCCAATGGCCAACCCCATGACCTCGATGACCTTGCTGGTCACCATGGGCAAGCACTTGCCGCGACAGGAGAAAAACCGGCAAATCTTCCAGGCGGCCTGTTATGTGGTCGGCATTTTGCTGGTCACCTATTACATCGGCCACACGCTGATCCATGCGCTGGATATTTCCATGCCGGGAATTCGTATTGCAGGCGGACTGATCATTGCGTTCATCGGATTCAGCATGCTGTTTCCGAAGCCGGATGCAGACTCTGGTGCAGGTGCGGAGCAGCCGCAGCTGGCCAATATTGCCTTTGTGCCCCTGGCACTGCCCGGAACGGCCGGGCCGGGCAGCATGGCGATGGTGCTTAGCGCGTCTTCTCAAATGCAGCAGGTACGTGCGGAATATGCCGCATGGGTGTGGTGGCTGGCACCTGTGGTGGTGGCCGTGATGCTGGGTGTGATTTTCTGGGCCTGTCTGCGGGCAGCGCCTCGCATCGTGGTCAAGATGGGCCCGCACGGTATTGATGCCATGTCACGGGTAATGGGCTTTTTGCTGATCTGCATGGGGGTGCAGTTCTGTATTGATGGCATCGGGCAGCTGCCCTATGTGGCAGGCGCTGGCGCAGAGGCTGTCTCCAAACTGCCTTGATGAGGTGTGACCTAGTGGCACAGGTATGTCTGCCCTCAGCTGGCTGGCAGGTGCGGGCCGCAGCTAGGCTGCATGCTTCTGGAACACACATCACATAAGAAACAAGCTATGAACGTGACGCTGCTGATTTTTATTCTGGTCTATATCGCCATGGGCTTTGGCAAGCTGCCGGGCTTCAAGATAGACCGCACCGGCGCGGCGGTGGTGGGAGCGCTGGCCATGATGGCGCTGGGCAGTATTTCGGCGCAGGCAGCGTGGCAGGCCATGGATTACAAGACGCTGGGGCTGCTGTTCGGACTGATGGTGATTTCTGGCGCATTTGCGGTCTCGGGCTTTTATGCGTGGACGGCGCAGAAGGTGGCCTTGCTGCCCATCAGTCCGGCCAAGCTGCTGGCCGTGTTTGTGCTGGTCAGTGGCGTGCTGTCGTCCATGTTGACCAATGATGTGGTGGTGGTGGCCATGACACCGCTGCTGGTGTCTATCACGCTGACGCGGGGGCTGAATCCGATTCCTTTCCTGCTGGCCTTTTGCTTTGCGGCCAATGCAGGCTCGGTGGGCACCATGATTGGCAGTCCGCAGAACATGATCGCCGCGCAGGCGCTGGATGTGTCGTTTGTGGAATTGCTCAAGCTTGCGGGTGTGCCTGCACTGGGCTCGCTGGTGATCGTCTGGGGTGTGGTGGCCTGGCTGTATCGCGGGCGCTGGACTTTGCCGCAGCAGGCAGCCTCGGCATCAGCCGCCGCGCAGGCTACCCCTGTAGTGCTGAATGTGACAGAAACACTCAAGGCTGCGCTGGTGATGGCAGTGACGGTGGTGCTGTTTGTGCTTGATATCTGGCCCCAGGAAATTGTGGCGCTGGGTGCAGCCGGCATCTTGCTGGTGAACCGCAGTATTGCCTCCAGCGATGTGCTCCAGGAAGTCGATGGCAATTTGCTGCTGCTCATCATGGGCCTGTTTGTGGTGAATGCCGCCATGGCGGTCACGGGCCTGCCGCAGCAGGTGCTGGGTGATCTGAAGCACATGGGTGTGAATCTGGATGCACCGCAGTCTTTGTTCTGGACCAGCGCGGTGCTGAGCAATATCGTGGGCAACAACCCCGCCGTGATGCTGCTGGTTCCTTACCTTCAGGCAGGCGCGAACTCGGATGCGCTGTGCGCCGCACTGGCACTGGGCACGGGCTTCTCCAGCAATATGGTGATTTTTGGCAGCCTGGCCGGCATTGTGGTGGTGGAGCAGGCCAAGGCCAGTGGTGTGAACATCTCGTTCATGGACTTTGCCAAGGCGGGTCTGCCCGTGGCGCTGATCTGCCTGCTGCTGTCGGCGTTGTGGATTGCGTGGCTGTGAGCTGCGATGGAACGCTGGGCCAGGGACCGCGTGACAAACGTGATACAGGGTCTCTGCCGATGCTGCTTCAAGCAGGGGGCACTCTTGCTACGATCGCGCCACTTTTTGGTTTGTTTTTGAGACTTCATGCATCCGTCTGCACCGCAATTCATCATCGGCATTGACCTTGGTACCAGCCACACGGTGGTGGCCAGTGTGCCGATTGGCGGGCAGGTGCTGGACATTGCCTTGCTGCAGGTGCCGCAGCGCATCTCTGCTACGGAAGTGCGTCAAGAGGCGCTGCTGCCCTCGGTGCGCTACCAGGCGGCGCCGGGGGAGCTGGGCGATGCCTGGCAGCAGCCGTGGGTGGCGCAGGGGGCGAGTGAGCAAGCCCCAGCCGTGATCGGCCGCTGGGCCCGTGAACTGGGCGCGGCAGTGCCCAGCCGGCTGGTGGTCAGTGCCAAAAGCTGGCTTTCACATGCAGGCGTTGACCGCACGGCCGCCATCCTGCCCTGGGGGGCAGGGGACGATGTGGCCAAGATCTCACCGCTGGCGGCATCGGCCTCCTACCTCGCACACATCAAGACCACATGGGACAGAGCACACCCCGCCGCGCCGCTGCATGCACAGGTGGTGGTGCTCACCGTGCCCGCTTCATTTGACGAAGGCGCACGTGCGCTGACGCTGGAGGCTGCGAAGCTCGCAGGCCTGGAGCGCGTCCAGCTGCTGGAAGAGCCCAAGGCCGCCTTTCACGACTGGCTGGTGCTGCAGGGCGAGCAGCTTGCGCAGCAGCTGGCAGCCAGCCGCCTGGTGCTGGTGGTGGACGTGGGCGGCGGCACGACGGACTTGACGCTGATCCGCGTGGAACCTGCTGCCGATGGCGGCCTGCCGACCCTTACGCGCACAGCCGTGGGTGAACACTTGATGCTTGGCGGCGACAACATGGATCTGGCGCTGGCCCACCAGCTGGAGCAACAGCTGACAGGAGAAGGCCAGAAGCTCACCGCCGCGCGCTTTGCGCAGCTGGTGCAGCGCTGCCGTATGGCCAAGGAGCAGCTGCTGGCGCAGGATGCACCCGAGCAAGTCACGGTCACGCTGCTGGGCAGCGGCAGCAAGCTGCTGGGCGGCACCAAGTCCGCCACGCTCACGCGGGAACAGGTGCAGCAGTGGGTGGTGCAGGGGTTTCTGCCGCAGGTGGCGCTGACGGATGTGCCGATCAAGCGCCAGAGCGCGCTGCGCGGCTTTGGCCTGCCGTATCCGGCGGATGCGGCCATTTCGCGCCATCTCGCGCAGTTTCTGCGCCAGCATGCAGGTGAGGCACTGCCAGATACCGTGCTGCTCAATGGCGGCGTGTTCCATGCGCATGCGCTGGTGCAGCGCCTGACGCAGCAGCTCTGCGACTGGCGGGGCAGCCCCGTGCGTGTGCTGCATAACCCGCACCCGGACTGGGCCGTGGCACGCGGCGCTGCGGCCTATGGCCTGGCGCGTGAACAGGCCCGGCAAGTTTCAGAACAAAATCAGGCGCTAGCGCAGGCAGGACAAGCGCTGACAGCTATACCTTCCATAGTTCCCTCGATTGGTGGTGGCTCGGCCCGCAGTTACTGGCTGCTGCTGCCGGGCAAGACCAATGCCGCGCCGCAGCTGGTCTGCCTGTTGCCCAAGGGCACGGAAGAGGGCGTGCGCATGGTGCTGACGGGCCGGCGCTTTGCGCTCAGGCTGGGGCAGGCCGTGCGCTTTGTGCTGCTGGCCAATAACAGCCAGCTGGCTGCGCAGGCGGGGCAATTGCAGCCGCTGCAGGGCGAAGGCTGGGTGGAACTGCCCGCGCTGTCCACCGTGCTGCCTGCGCCCGAAGGCAAGGCGCTGGCGCAGGTCGAGGTGCAGTTGCAGGCCTGCATGACCGAAGTCGGCACGCTGGAGGTGCGCTGCGTGCGTGTGGTGGAGGGCGTGGCCGATGCGGCGCAATCATGGCTGCTGCCGTTCAGTGTGCGTGGCGCGGTGGGCAATGCTGCAACAGAAAACATAGCTGTCAGCGCAGATGCAGCAAGCGCTAGCGGCCAAAAAGGCTTGCAACCTGCAAGCAGCAAACTGCCTGAAGCGGTGGCGCTGATAGAGCGCATCTTTGGCACCCAGGCCAAGGACGTCACGTCCAAGGACGTGCGCCAGCTGCGCCAGTCGCTCGAAAAGGTGTTGGGCGCGCGGGACAGCTGGAATGTGGCGCTGCTGCGCGCACTGTTTGATACTTTGCTGGCCCGTGCCAAGCGCCGCCGCCGCACGGCCGACCATGAGCGCGTGTGGTTCAACCTTGCAGGCTGGTGCTTGCGCCCCGGCGTGGGGGCGGAGCTGGACAGCTGGCGCATGCAGCAGGTCTGGGCTTTGTATGCGCAGGGGCTGGGACACGCCCGGGACACTGCCAGCTGGACGGAATGGTGGGTGTTCTGGCGCCGTGTGGCGGCAGGCCTGAACGAAGCACAGCAGATGCAGGTGCTGGAAGCCGTGGCTGCCGCCATGCAAAAGACCGTGCAGCAGGCCACGGTGCGCAACGGAGGCAAGAGCAGTCATGGCAGCTATGACGACATGCTGCGCCTGTTTGCTGCCATGGAAGCCGTGCCCTGGCAGTACCGGCAGGAGATGGGGCAGTGGATGCTGCAGCGCCTCCAGCGACCGGATGAATCCGTACAGACCTGGTGGGCACTGGGCCGCTTGGCAGCCCGCCAGTCGCTGGCCGCGAATGCGCACCTGGTGATGCCACCTTCGGCTGCGCAGGAGTTTCTCGACGCCACATTGGCGCAAGATTGGCGCAAAAACGAAACCGCCATGTTTGCTGCCGTGCAGATCACCCGCATGACGGGCGACGTAGCGCGTGACTTTCCCGACAGCGTGCGCCAGCAGGTGCTGGACAAAATGCGTGCAGCCGGTGCGCCACAGCGCTGGCTGGAGTTGGTGGAGCGCGTGGTACAGATGGATGCCCAAGACCAGCAACGCAGCCTGGGCGACAGCTTGCCGCCAGGGTTGGTGTTGTTGTAGCCCCATCCACCAGCGTTGCTGGTGGGTATGAACAAGGAGATGCCCATGTCATTCACTGCAACAGAAGTGCAGGCCATGCAACTGGCGATGGAGGCCGCACGCCAGGCCCGTGCAGCTGGCGATACACCGTTTGGAGCAGCACTGGTGTCGTCTGAGGGTGAGATCCTGCACACCTCACCCAACCGGCAAAACAGCACGGGTGACTGCACAGCCCATGCCGAAGTGGTCCTCGTACGAGAGGCTACGCAGCGGTTTGGCCCAGAGCGTCTGCATGGAGCAGCCGTATTTGCCAGCGGAGAACCCTGCGCTATGTGCAGCGGTGCCATGTTCTGGGCGGGGATCAAACGTGTGGTGTTTGCAGCCAGCACGCAAGATATTGGTGACGCTCTGGGAGGGCCGGTTCTGCCTGCACGCTGCGCTGAGGTGCTGGAGCCTGCACAACCTGCGGTGCGCGTAGAAGAAGGCCTGCTGCGTGATGAGGCCGTCGCAGTGCTGAACGGGCGCTGAACAGCCCGGAGTCTGACAGAACACTGGCAGACACCTCTGTTTTGCTATGGGGCAGCGGGTGGCTTGCCTATGATTCGTCCCATCTTCTTCCAAGCCTGCTGCCTGCGAACACCCTCGTGCCAGCGGTCTTGTCATTGCGCAGCCTGGGCCACACGCCTGCGCAATTTTTCTTGCACGCCACAAGCAGCAAGTCCGTTTCCATCACCGCTGTGCGCAGCGGTGTGTTTCCCATTGACGTACTTGGAGTTGTGATGCCTGTGCATTCCGCTTTTTCTCGCCGCCATGCTTTGGCGCTGGCCGTTGCCAGCGTGGTCTCTATGGCTGCACCTGCCGCCTGGGCGCAGGACAGCTGGCCCACCAAGCCCATTACCTTTGTGGTGCCACAAAACCCCGGCGGTGCCAATGACGTGATTGCGCGTGCCGTAGCGCAAAGCCTGGAAAACTCGCTGGGCCAGCCCGTGATCGTGGAAAACCGTGCGGGTGCCAACGGTAACGTGGGAACGGGCCAGGTAGCACGCAGCGCGCCCGATGGTTATACCTTTCTGGTGACGGCGCAAAGCGCACACACCATCAACCCTGCGCTGTATTCGCGCACGGGGTTTGACCCCATCAAAGACTTCACCCCCGTGATGCAGCTGGCTGTGGCGCCGTATCTGCTGGTGGTCAATCCACAGTTTCCTGCCACGACCTTCGACGAGCTGGTGGCCTATGCCAAAGCTAATCCCTATAAGGTGGAATACGCCTCGGCCGGCAATGGCACGCTGAATCACTTGCTGGGCGAGATGCTCAAGAAGCAAAAGGGCGTGGAAATGCTGCATGTGCCCTACAAGGGGGCTGCAGCGGCAGCGACCGATGTGGTGGCGGGCCAGCTGCCCGTGACCTTTGGCAGCTTCCCCGGCGTCATGCCGTTCGTGAGCAGCGGCAAGCTGCGTGTGCTGGGTGTGGCGTCGGACAAGCCGACACCGCTGGCACCTGAAATTCCTGTGCTGAAGGATCTGGCCGTGACGTCCTGGTACGGCCTGTTTGCCCCTGCAGGCACACCCCAGCCCATCATCGACAAGGTCTATACCGAGATCTCTCGCGTGCTGGCTACCCCCGCCATGCAGGAGCGCCTGAAGACGCTGGGTGCGGAGCCCGTGCAGTCCAACCCACAAAGCTTTGCAGCCAGCTTGCCTGCAGAGCTGGCGCACTGGAAAAAAGTGGTGGATGAGTCGGGCGCAAAAATCGATTAACGCACGCTGCGTTGCCTTACATGCGCTCCACAAGGCCTGCAGATGCAGGCCTTTTTTCACACACATGTGTCGTGCACCATTTCTCGGCGTTAGTGCGTGCACATTAGGGCATTGCCTGATGCGGTTCAGTGCATTTTGGTGCAGATGTTTCTGTGAATGCTGATGCCTAGAGCCTAGAGCCTAGAGCCTAGAGCCTAGAGCCTAGAGCCTAGAGCCTAGAGCCTAGAGCCTAGAGCCTAGAGCCTAGAGCCTAGAGGATAGATGCCGACAGTGCACAAGCTGGCACGACTGTTGCGACAAATGGTCAAGACATGCGGTAGTTTGCGTGTCGAAAACCGAAAACTCTGTTCTATGCCAGAAGAAAAAACACCACTGACACGGCGAAAACTCCTCACCATGATTGGCCATATGGCAGGTGGCGCAGCCATGTACTCCGCCATGGGTACTCTGGGCCATGCCGCTGAATCTTCGTATTCCGGCCCCATCAAGCTCAGCAAGGCAAAGCCTGGCGCATCCGTAGTGGTGCTGGGCGCAGGCCTGGCAGGCATGCTTGCCGCCATTGAGCTGCGCAATGCGGGCTACAAGGTCACAGTGCTGGAATACCAGAATCGCGCTGGTGGCCGTGCTTGGACACTGCGTGGCGGTGACACTTTTACCGAGCTGGATGGCACGACCCAGACCGTTGGCTTTGCCAAGGGGAATTATCTGAACCCAGGGCCCTGGCGTGTGCCCCACAACCACCATGCCATGATGGATCTGTACCGTCGCTATGGCATTGAGCTGGATGTGTTCAACCAGGTCAATCACAACGCCTATGTGCACAACAGCAAGGCTTTTGGTGGCAAGCCACAGCGCTTCCGTCATATCGCAACGGATTACCGTGGACACACGGCCGAGCTGTTGGCCAAGGCGGTCAACCAAGGCGCTCTGGATACGGTCATCAGCAAGGAAGATGCAGAAAAGCTGCTGGCCAGCCTGAAGAGCACAGGAGCGCTGGATAAGGACTATCGCTATGTGGCCAGCCTGCACACCAGCGAATACCGCGGCTTTGATGTGGACCATGGTGGCGGTCTGATGCCACGTGCCAAGGCATCGCAGCCCATTGGTGTGAGTGAAGTGCTGCAGTCCAACCTGTGGGGGCAGATCGGCTCGGGCAATCTGACGGAATTCCACAGCACCATTTTCCAGCCCAAGGGCGGCATGGACATGCTGCCTCAGGCCATGGCCAAGGATCTGGGCAAGGCGATTCAGTACAACGCCAAGGTGAGCAAGATTGCACAGGATGAAAAGTCCGTCACCGTGAGCTATACCCGCAATGGCGTACAGCAGCAGGTGACTGCCGACTGGTGTGTCTGCACGATTCCTGCTTCTATCCTGGCGCAGATGGACATTCAGGTGGGCGACAAGATGCGCGCCGCCATTGAGGCCTTGCCATACGGCAGTTCGGTCAAGGTGGGTCTGGAATTCAAGCGACGTTTCTGGGAAGAGGATGAGCGCATCTACGGTGGAATTACCTCGACGGACCTGCCGATTCAGCAGATTTCCTACCCATCCAACGACTATATGAAGCCCGGCCCTGCTGTGCTGCTGGGGGCATATGCCTTTGACAACACCAATGCCTATCGCTTGGCTTCGCTGACGCCCAAGGAGCGGGTCCGTCTGGCCTTGGAGTGGGGTAGCCAGATTCATCCGCAGTACAAGCAGGAATTCCTGAACGGCGTGTCTGTGGCATGGCACCGCACACCCTGGACTCAGGGCTGCTATGGCGCATGGAACGACAACCTGCGCGCGCAGCACTACGACAACATGGCGCAGATTGACAACCGTCTGGTGCTGGCTGGCGAGCATATCTCCTTCATTCCCGCATGGCAGGAAGGTGCCGTGCTGTCTGCCCTCGACGCTGTGCAGCGCCTGCACGCCAAGGCCGTGAATGTCTGAGTCAGGCCACTTGAAAGGAATGAACGCTATGAGCACAAAGAAGTTGCACCGTGGTCTGTCTGTGGCCGTAGTGGTGCTGGCAAGCATGGCCAGTCTGTCCGCTTTCGCAGGGCCTGTGACAGGCACTGCTGCCGAGGTACTGGCGATTGCTGACACACAGGTTGAAGCCCTCAAGGCGGGCTTTTCCAGCGACCGTCGCCTGAACACCCAGCGTGATGGGGAAAAGATCTACCAGGCCATTTGCCAGGGCTGCCACATGCCCCAGGGGCAAGGTGCTGCCGAGGTGGGTTTTTACCCTGCACTGGCGGGCAATGAAAAGCTGGCTGCAGCTGCGTATCCGGTGGGTGTGGTCATGAATGGCCTGCATGGCATGCCTGGCTTTGCCCATCGACTGGACGATGCACAGGTAGCAGAAGTGGTGAACTATGTGCGCAGCAATTTTGGCAATCAGTTCACTGACACCGTGACGGCAGAAGACGTCAAGCTCTTCCGCAAGTAATCCCCCGGCCCCGTGTTCCAGCTGGGCTGCGGGGCGATGAGCAATGTTTTGAGAGAAAGAGGTAATTCCATGTCTTTGCGCACTCCTGTGATGGTTGCGGGTCTTCTGGCTGCTGCGGTGCTGAGCGGCTGCGCCACCAACGGCGTACCAACGGGTGAAGTCACGCGTTACAAGATCCCCGGCTCGAGCTTTCCCATCTCCAATGCCGTGGAGGTTTCGCCCGGCGTCAGTACGGTCTATCTGTCGGGCAAGGTGCCAGCCATGCTGGATAAGAGCAAGCCAGCCACAGACCCAGCTGCCTATGGCGGTGATACCGAAGGCCAGACAGTCAATGTGCTCAAGAGCATTGAGGCCCAGCTCAAGAGCATGGGTCTGAGCATGTCGGACGTGATCAAGATGCAGGTCTTCCTGGTCAAGGATCCAGCTAAGGGCAACAAGATGGACTTTGCGGGTTTCATGAAGGGCTACACCCAGTTCTTTGGCACGGCCGAGCAGCCCAACCTGCCCGCACGCTCTGCATTTGAAATCGCCGCACTGGCCAACCCCGCATGGCTGGTGGAAATTGAAGTGGTGGCTGCGCGTGGCGGCAAGAACGTCGTGAAGTAAGGTTGTATTGCTGCGGGCAGCATGTACTGCTGTGCCACTGCCTGCAGCCAAGGAATGTGTATGAAGACAATGAAGCGCGTAATGTGCGCATCGGCCATCGCTGTGGCGGGCCTGCTGGTGACACCGGTTGTCATGGCCTCAGACTGCGCCGTGACCGTGGAAAGCAATGACGCCATGCAGTTCAATGTGAAGAGCCTGCAAGTGCCCAGCTCCTGCAAAAGCTTTGACATCACGCTCAAGCATGTGGGCAAGCTGCCCAAGGCAGCCATGGGGCATAACGTGGTGATCACCAAGACAGCAGACATGGCCGCAGTGGCGAAAGACGGTATCAGTGCAGGAGTCTCCAACGACTACCTCAAGCCTGGCGATGGCCGTGTGCTGGCGAACTCCAAGCTCATCGGCGGTGGAGAAAGCGACACACTGACACTTGATGTGGGAAAGCTTGCCGCAGGCGAGAGCTACAGCTTTTTCTGCTCTTTCCCCGGTCATGCATCGATGATGAAAGGCTCGCTCAAGCTCAGTCAGTAAGGCGCAGCTTGGCTTTTGTACAGCGTTCTTCCGTGTGCCATGGCAGTTGGTACATGGTCCTTTGCCCACTTCGGTGGGCTTCTTTTTGGGTGAACCGTATCCGCACATGGATGACAGCCTTTACAAGGCAGGTACGTTAAGGTGTCAGGCATGTGTACCGTACATCCCACTATGGCGCTGCGAGCAGCGCCTTCTACAATGGGTGGTCACCTGGATTTTTAAAAGTGAAGCAGCTAGCGCTGATAAATACAGGATTTGCAAATGTTTTTGCATTGAAATGCTTGTAGTTCAAGCGCAAGCAGCTATCTATTTTGAAATTCTGCCAACCAGTTTTCACCTTTCTCTTCAGCGAGTGCAAGCACCATGAGCCAGACCTACCCCGACACCCAATTGCTCATCGACGGCCAATGGCAGAACGCAGCCAGCGGCAAGACCATTGCCGTGCGCAACCCCGCCACGGGTGAAGTGATTGGCCAGCTGGCCCATGCAGGGAAGGAAGACCTGGACCGCGCCCTGGCCGCCGCTGAAAAAGGCTTTGCCATCTGGCGCAACACCAGCGCCCATGAGCGCCAGGCCACCATGCGCAAGGCGGCAGCTCTGCTCAAGGAGCGTGCCGACCAGATTGCTGCGCTGCTCACGCAGGAGCAAGGCAAGCCACTGGCCGAAGCCCGTGCCGAAGTGCTGGCTGGCGTGGGCATCATTGAATGGTTTGCGGATGAGGCACTGCGTCTGTACGGCCGCATCGTGCCCGCACGCCGCAGTGATGTGCAGCAGCTGGTGATCAAGGAGCCTGTGGGCCCTGTGGCCGCCTTTACGCCCTGGAACTTTCCGGTCAACCAGATCGTGCGCAAGATCAGCGCAGCGCTGGCAACGGGCTGCTCCTTTCTGTGCAAGGCACCGGAAGAAACGCCGGCATCGCCTGCTGCGCTGTTCCAGTGCTTTGTGGATGCAGGCGTGCCTGCGGGTGTGATCGGACTGGTCTATGGCGACCCAGCTGAGATTTCCAGCTACCTGATCCCCCACCCCACCATCCGCAAGGTGACGTTTACGGGTTCCACGGCCGTGGGCAAGCAGCTGGCGGCCATGGCAGGTGCGCACATGAAGCGCTGCACCATGGAGCTGGGCGGTCACGCGCCGGTCATCATTGCCGAAGATGCAGACGTGGATCTGGCCGTCAAAGCCGTGGGTGCCTCCAAGCTGCGCAATGCCGGGCAGGTCTGTATTTCTCCGACCCGCTTTCTGGTGCACCGCAGCCTGGAAAAAGCGTTTACAGAAAAAATGGTGGACTACTTCGCAGCCATCAAGGTGGGCAATGGCCTGGACCCAGACACCAAGATGGGGCCGCTGGCCAACCCACGCCGCATCACCGCCATGCAGTCGCTGGTTGCCAATGCGCAGGCCAAAGGGGCCCAGCTGCTGCTAGGCGGCAAGACCTTGAGCGATGTGGGCAACTTCTATGCACCCACGGTGCTGGCCAATGTGCCGCTGGAGGCCGATGTGTTCAACAACGAGCCCTTTGGCCCCGTGGTGGCGCTGCGCACCTTTGACAAGCTGGAAGAAGCCATTGCCGAAGCCAATCGCCTGCCTTATGGGCTGGCGGCGTATGCCTTTACCTCCTCGCTCAAGCATGCGCAGCTGCTGAGCCAGCAGGTGGAAACCGGCATGCTGTGGATCAACCAGCCTGCTGTGGCATCGGCCGAAATGCCATTTGGTGGAGTGAAGGATTCCGGCTATGGTTCAGAAGGTGGCACAGAAGCACTGGAGGCCTATCTGGTGGCCAAGGCAGTGTCTATCGCCATGGTCTGACGCGTACACGGATGCAGGGCGCTTTACCATGCACTTCCCACCCCACAACATGACTGCAAAGGAGTTGGCTTATGTCTTTGATCCCCGGTGAATCTCAGCCCGGATTTACGGAACTCTTTGCGCAGCTGGGCCTGCCCAATGACCCCGCCAGCATCCAGCAGTTCATTGCGCACCACAGCCCCCTGCCAGAAGGCATGTTGCTGCATGAGGCACCCTGCTGGACGCAGCAGCAGGCGCAGATGCTGCGCGAAAGGCTGTACTGCGATGATGACTGGGCCATCGTGATCGACCAGCTCAACGCTGCGCTGCACGAAAAGCCGGATCTAAACCAGCTGTAAGGCCCTTTGCAGGCTTAGTTGCCGTTGACGGGAGACTCCGCCAGCCGCTGCATCAGCGCCACGGTGGAGGGGTCAACCCCTGTCCAGTCCTGGCTCTGCTGGCGTGCACGCAGCTGCTGCGCCAGCTTTTTGCCCAGCTCTACACCCCATTGATCAAAGCTGTTGATGCCCCAGACTGCGCCAGAGACAAAAATGCGGTGCTCATACAGCGCGATCAAAGCGCCCAGCGAGGCTGGGTCCAGCGCCTGCAGCAGCAGGAAAGTGCTGGGGCGGTTGCCGGGGCAGTCACGCTCTGCGCCATCCCCGGAGCGGCCTTCCATCAGTGCCTGGGCCTGGGCAATGGCGTTGATGACCAGGCTTTGGTGGTGTGCCCCCAGGTATTTACCGCCATCACGCAGCGCAATGAATTCCACGGGAATGACATCTGGCCCCTGGTGCAGCATCTGAAAAAATGCGTGCTGGCCATTGGTGCCGGGCTCGCCCCAGACAATGGGTGCTGTAGCTACTGGCAGCTTGTGCCCATCGCGGGTGACGCCCTTGCCATTGCTTTCCATCTCCAGCTGCTGCAGATAAGCCGTGAGCCTGCGCAGCCCGTGGCTGTAGGGCGCAATGCAGCGGCTGCCAAAACCGCAGAAGTTGCGGTTCCACACATCCAGCAGCCCCAGCCGCATAGGCAGGTTCTGCGCATCGGGGGCTGAGAAAAAATGCGCATCCATTGCGTGTGCGCCCTGCAGCATCTGGCGAAACTGCTCGGCACCAATGGCAATCGCAATCGGCAGGCCAATGGCCGACCACAGTGAAAAACGCCCACCCACCCAGTCCCAGAAGCCAAGGGTGCGTGAAATGCCAAATTCCGCGGCCGCTTCGGTGTTGGTGGTGAGTGCGACAAAGTGCTGGTCGATGCTGCAGGCATCCTGCGGGTGCGGGCTGCCGCCGTGTGCCAGAAACCATTCCCGTGCAGAGCGCGCGTTGAGCATGGTCTCTGCCGTAGTGAAGGACTTGGAAGCAATCAGAAACAGCGTGTTTTCCGGCCGCACCTTGCGCAGCACATGCCCCAGTTCATGCCCGTCCACGTTGGAGACAAAGTGGAAATGCTTGTCGCCATCCACCCAGTCTTCCAGCGCCTGCACGACGACTTCCGGCCCCAGGTGTGAGCCGCCAATGCCAATATTGACCACATCGGTGATTTGTGGGTTGGCGCGCACCTGCTCCGCCAGGGTGAGCATGGCATCCAGTGTGTCGTGCACGGACTGCAGCGCCTGCTGCATTTGCGGCGTCCATTGCTGCACCACAGGGTGCGTTCGTAGCAAACCACCATCGCGTGGTGTGCGCAGCAGCCAGTGCATGACTGCGCGGGACTCGGTGTTGTTAATGGTCTGGCCTGCCAGCATGGCATCGCGCAGGGCATGCACCTCGCAGGCCTGTGCCAGCGCAGAAAGCAGCACTTCGGTCTGCGGCAGCATCCAGTTCTTGGACAGGTCAGCAAACACGTGCGGGGCCTGCTGGCTCAGATGTGCCAGGCGCTGCGGGTCCTGCCTGAATGCAGCCTGTAAATCCAGCCCCCCCTCCATGCTGTGAAAGTGGGCCTTGAGTTGCGCCCATTCAGGCTTTGTATGGCAAACCAAACCTTGTGCTCCGCTTACTGTTTGCGCACGACGACACTGCCCACCGAATACCCAGCACCAAAAGAGCAGATGACGCCGAGGTCCCCGGGGACCAGATCGTTACGGTGCTTGTGGAAGGCGATGATAGAGCCTGCAGAGGCCGTGTTCGCAAACTCATCCAGAATCAGTGGCGCGCGGTCTTCCGTGGCTTCGCCGACCAGTTTTTTCAGCACCAGCTGGTTCATGCTCAGATTGGCCTGGTGCAACCAGTAGCGGCGAATGTCTGCAGGGGCATGGGCCAACTGCTGCAGGTGGGTGGCAATGTGCTCGGCTGCAATCGGCACCACTTCCTTGAAGACCTTGCGGCCTTCCTGGCGGAAAGTCTTGTCGCGTGCTGCAGGGTCGCTGTCTTCGCTGCGGTTGAGGAAGCCGAAATTGTTGCGGATGTTGTTGGAAAACTGTGTGGCCAGCCGTGTGCCCAGCACCTCCCAGCGGTCGGCGCTGGTGGCTGTTTCTGCACGTTCCACGATGATGGCGGTGCACACATCGCCAAAAATAAAGTGGCAGTCGCGGTCGCGCCACTCCAGGTGGGCGGAGGTGATTTCAGGGTTCACGATCAGCACGCAGCGTGCCGAGCCGCAGCGCACGGCATTGACCGCCTGCTCCAGCGCAAAGGTGGCCGAAGAGCAGGCCACATTCATGTCAAAACCATAGCCACCAGCACCCAGCGCCTGCTGAATCTCTACGGCCATGGCGGGGTAGGCGCGCTGCATGTTCGATGCGGCGCACAGCACCATATCAATGTCCGCACCCGTCTTGCCCGCCTGCTGCATGGCCTGCTGGGCTGCAGACACGGCAATTTCTGCCATCAGCGACAGCTGCTCGTCACCTCGCTCCTCAAAGCGTGGATACATGCGCAGCGGGTCCAGCACCCCGGTTTTCTCCAGCACATAACGCTGGCGAATGCCCGAGGCTTTTTCAATGAACTCCACGCTGGAGTGCTGCATGGGCGTGTGTGTGCCTGCGGAAATTTCAGCTGCAAAACGCTGATTGTGCAGATCGGCATACTGGTTGAAGGCAGTAACCAGTTCCGCATTGGTAATGGTGTAGGGTGGCTGGTACAGGCCTGTACCGCTGATGACGGCAGAGTGCATGGGAGGTGTCTCCACGGGCAGGTCATGCTGCATGCCTGCCTCTGGCTTGGGAAAGTTGGTAGGGGTGATGGGATTAAACGGAGCGGATGAGCTGTTCCAGCTTCTGCGCATCCGCCACAAAGGCACGAATGCCCTCGGCCAGTTTTTCGGTCGCCATGGCGTCCTGATTCAGCGCCAGGCGGAAGCTGGCTTCGTCATAGTGTTCACGCTCTAGGTCTTGCTGCTTGGCTGCTTCATGGCTCAATGCCTGGATGACGGGCGCATCCTGCTGCTGTAGCTGAGCCAGCAGGTCGGGGGAGATGGTCAGCAAATCACAGCCCGCCAGCGCCAGAATCTGGCCCGTGTTGCGAAAGCTCGCCCCCATCACTTCGGTGGTGATGCCAAAGCGCTTGTAATAGTCGTAGATGGCCCGCACGGAGCGCACGCCGGGGTCGTTGGCACCTGCCATCGCTGCTTCGTCCCATTGCGCGCCAGCCTGCTTTTTGTACCAGTCGTAAATGCGGCCCACAAAGGGGGAAATCAGCTGCACCTTGGCATCCCCGCAGGCCACAGCCTGCACCTTGGAAAACAGCAGGGTCAGATTGGTGTGAATGCCGCGTTGCTCCAGCTGGCGTGCGGCGGCAATGCCTTCCCATGTAGCGGCAATCTTGATCAGCACGCGGTCAATATGCACACCAGCGGCTTCGTACAGGGCAATGAGGCGTTCCGCACGCGCCACGGTGGCTGCGGTGTCAAAAGACAGGCGCGCGTCGACTTCTGTCGAGACACGGCCTGGCACTACAGAGAGAATTTCGCAGCCAAACTTCACCAGCAGACGGTCCACCACTTCATCCAGCGGTGCATCACGCCATTGGCTGGCGGTGGCCTGCAGCAAGGGCTGGTACTGCGCCTGCTGCACAGCCTTCAAAATCAGGGAGGGGTTGGTCGTGGCATCCTGGGGCTGGTACTGGGCGATTTGCTGGAAATCGCCGGTGTCAGCCACCACCGTGGTGTATTGCTTGAGTTGTTCGAGCTGGTTCATGCGGTCTCGCTGGCGTTATGCGTTTTTATAGGTGTGGCAAGTGTAGTGTGCTTCAGGGATTACACGGTCTGCAACGCCTGAGAGCCTGTGTGTTTGTTGTTCGTGGCGCAAAATCTCGGCTTTACGTGTGTGACTGATTGGACCTTCCATGCTTGACCGAATTGCAGCATCTCTTCCTTCTCTGGCACCCGCTGAGCAAAGGGTGGGGCGCCTCGTGCTGGCAGATCCACACAGCTTTGCACGCCTGCCAGTGCGCGAGCTGGCAGAAAAAGCCAATGTCAGCAAGCCCACCGTGGTGCGTTTTTGCCGCAGCATGGGCTATGACGGCCTGGCAGACTTCAAGCTCAAGCTCGCAGGCAATGTGGCCGAAGGCGTACCCTATGTGCACCGCAGTGTGGATGCCGATGACAAGACGGCAGATGTGCTGGTCAAGGTAATCGATAACTCGGTGGCTGCCTTTTTGCAGTACCGCAACGCCGCCTCACCCCAGGCCGTGGAGCAGGCTGTGCAGGCCATTGTGGATACCTGGCGCAAGAAAAAACGCCTGGAAATCTATGGCGTAGGCAACTCCGGCGTGGTGGCGCAGGACGCGCAGCACAAGTTTTTGCGTCTGGGCATCAGCAGCCATGCCTCCAGCGACACCCACCTGCAGGTGATTGGTGCCACCATGCTGGCACAAGGTGACTGCGCCATCCTGATCTCTAACTCTGGCCGCACCAAAGATCTGCTGGAAGTGGCGCAGATTGCCAAAAACAACGGGGCCACCATTATTGCGATTACCTCCAGCCATACACCACTGTCACAGATCAGCCATATTCATCTGGCAGCTGATAATCTGGAAGGTTCAGACTTTTATACGCCCATGGCATCCCGTCTCTTGCACTTGCTGATTATTGATATTCTGGCAACAGCAGCCGCTTTGAATATGGGTGAATCCTTGTCAGAAAAGCTCAAACATTTGCAGAATAATATGCAAAACAAGCGCTCTGAGCTGTAAAACAAAAAACCGGCTTTTGCCGGCTTTTTGTTGGAGAGGCTCTTTTTTTAGAAGCGGTGGCGCAGGCCGGCGGTAATACCTGTGCGGCTGCGGGCTTTGCTGGTGCGGTCCAGGTACATATCCTCACCACCACGTACCTTGGTGTGGTCTACACCAAAGTAGGCATCGGTGCGCTTGCTGAAGGCGTAATTGGCCAGTGCCACTACAAAGTCAGCCTTGCCGTTGTAATTGCCAGAGGCTGAACCTTTTTGCTTGGCATGGTAGTAATGAATGCCAGCATTAATTTGTGGGGTAATCTGGTAGCCAAAGCCCAATTTATACATGGTGCGCTTATCGGAATCACCTGCTAAGAAGCCGCCATTGGTTTGACCTTGCCAAAAACCATTGATAATGGTTTGGTCAACAAGGCGGCGTGCTTCAAATTTTGCAATATCAGAGATGGTGGAGTTGGTTGTTTGGTTAAAGGTTTCTTGATTTTTGATTTTGTTGGAGCCATAACCCAAGTTCACATACAACTTATCTTTGCGATAAGAGCCACCTAAGGTCCAGGCATCCAGTTTGGTCCCTGCTGGCAGGTGCGTTCTTAAATAACCACCGCCAACAGAGATGCCATCTTGAGAATAGCGTAAAAAACCACCAAATGTTTTGAGTGAACCTGTAGCTATAGGGCTGAGGGAAGGTGCAACAGCTTGGCCCAAGGGGCTGTTAGGATCTGCATTATTGATGGTGGATTTCACTCCACTCATCAGAGCGGCAAGATTTTGGGGGCCGATAGCACTTGCTATTTGGCCTAATGTTGTTGCTCCAGTCACTGACGGAGCTCCTGGAGGTAGCTGGCTGTTAATCAGACCAGGGGCTGCAGCAGCTAGCGTATTTTCTACAGCGCTAGTGTTTTGATTGCCTTCATGAAAGGAGTACTGAAGTGCACCCACCCAGCGTCGATCAGGAGTAGCCAGCAAATATTTCAGGGAATTGCTGGTGCGCGCACCAGCTGCCATTCCCAGCTCTGGCTTATAGGCATCCATATAAGGCGAGTAGGGGAAGGATGCATAGGTGGAAGAAACTACATCAAACAGCACGTTCCACTGGCGGCCCATGGTCAGACGTCCATATGGACCTTGCAGACCAATATAGGAAAGTTGGAAAAAAGGTGCTGTTGCATCTTTTTCACCGGTATCCAGATTAAAACGGTGTTCCAGATGTACCAGCGCCTTGGTGCCACCGCCCAAGTCTTCCTCCACATTGATGCCCCAGCGGCTCTGGGACATGCCGCCGCCAATCATTTTGGTCAGGCTGCCTTTGTCTGCCCCTTCATTATTGGTGTGGCGGATTGCCGCATCAGCAATACCCCATAGCTCTACCTTGCTGGTAGAGGCTTGCTGTGCCATGGCGGCGGATGTGCCAAGGCCGCAGATGGCGGCAATGGCTGCTCCCAGAATTGTTTTTTGCATCTTTTGTCTCCTTGATTTGAAACCAATGAATAGGTATGGGTGCAAAAAACATTCTAGAAAAGCACATGCGTTCGAATAGATGCGCTGGCATGAAAACCACGCTGGTTTTCCCTTGGCTACAAAAGTGCCAGACGTAAAAAAGCCAGCCCGAAGGCTGGCTTTTGATTGCTTCATTAGCAGCAGGCCTGGGCCTGCAACCAATTAGAAAGCGTGGCGAACGCCAACTTGAACACCTTGCATCTTGCCGGAGTCGTTAGCGCCGTTCACGCCAGCGAATGCACCGTTCAGTTCAAAGTCGGCGCCATTCTTGTTCTTCAGGTAGGAGTATGTGCCGTACAGAGCAGTACGCTTGGACAGGCTGTGCACATAACCCAGAGAGAACTGCTGAGCCTTTTCGGAGCTATCAGACAACTTGTAGTTGTTGTAAGAAGCCTTTACAACACCAGCGGCGCCCACGGGGGCGGAAACACCCAGGTTCCAAGTCTTCAGCTTTTCGCTGCCGTTGGTAGAAATTTGGGTGTACTTTGTTTCCTTGTAGAAAGCTGCCAGCTTGACCACTGCGAAGTCATAAGAGCCACCCAGCTGCCAAGTCTTCAGGTCTTCGTTGGGCAGTTCGCCCAAGCCGTTGTTTTGCTTGTCGTAACCCAGACCCAAGCTCAGAGGGCCGTTGTCATAGGTGGCGCCAATGCCCATGTAGCGGTTGGTCTTGTTCTTTTTCTGTTCGCCAAAACCGTAGTCAATACCCACGCCAAAGCCAGCAAACTTGGGCGAGATGTAGCTGATCATGTTGTTGGAGCGGTTTTGGTAGCCAGTTTCAGCACCAGACCAAGCCAGCGTAGAGCCCAGACCCACGGTGCCGAACACGTCGTAACGGCTTACAGCGTTGTAGGAAGCGGTCAGAGCACGGCCCAGACGCACTTGGCCGAACTCACCAGCCAGACCCACGGTCGATTGACGCTTGAAGTTGAAGCCGCCAGCAGTGCCGTTGTCAGGATCCACTTGGCCTTCCAGAACGAACTCAGCCTTCAGGCCATTGCCCAGATCTTCCACGCCGCGGAAGCCCAGACGGCTGGTAGCAGCGCCGCTGTTCAGCAGGCCGGAAACGCTTTTGTCGCCCTTCACGTAAGCAACGGATGTGTCCACCACGCCGTACAGGGTGACGGAAGATTGAGCCATTGCGGCGCCGGAAGCAGCAACAGCTGCCAAAGCGATCAGAGATTTCTTCATTTGATACTCCAAGGTTTGTTGAAGGCGCATTGCAGTGTCTGGTGCATAAAGCGGTGCAGCTGCTGCAAGACGCGCCAACCTCCTGGTGGGGAAGTTGCTGGCTATTGCACCAGAGAGGGCCGTCTTGCGCAAAGAAAAACCATGTCGCGACGCAAAAAACGGCGGTTTTTGTTGTCTTGGTGCAACACCCGGGATGAGGTGTGCCCGGCCTCGATTGGCTGAGAGATTCGTGACATTTGCTTGCATTCTTTGTTGAGAAAAAAGTGTGCAAATACTTTCGTGTAATTCTTTGCCGTAGATAGACAAACAAAAAAAGCGCCATATAGGCGCTTGTGTGTGCAGATAGGCATTGAAAGCCAGCAGTTGCTACCTTGTTACACCTCAACCAGCTCAAAGCTGGTGGTGATCTCGGCCGTCTTGCCCAGCATGATGCTGGCCGAGCAGTACTTCTCGTGGCTCATGGCAATGGCGCGTTCGACGGCCGCAGCGGGTATGCCCTTGCCGGTCACGGTGAAGTGCATATTGATCTTGGTGAAAACCTTGGGTTCGACTTCTGCGCGTTCGGCCTGGAGCTTGACGCTGCAGCCGCGCACATCGTGGCGGCCGCGTTTGAGGATAAGCACCACGTCATACGCGGTGCAGCCGCCCGTGCCAGCCAGCAGGGCTTCCATGGGGCGGGGGGCCAGGTTCTGGCCGCCATTGGCGGGGTTGCGTTCGTCGGGCGCGCCATCCATGGCGAGGATGTGGCCACTGCCGGTTTCAGCAATAAAGCCCATGCCCGAACGGGTACCTGTTGCGCCGGTCCAGCTGACGGTGCATTCCATAGTGATTACTCCTGTGCAATTTCTGTGAGAGGGCCGATGGTTACGGAATTGATTGTCCCTACTTTGATGTCTGGCATTTCAGTAAACATTGAAACCTTATTGCGGCGCAGCATGAAACGCCGTACAATTTAGGCTTCGCGCTCATCGCTTGTCAGGCAAGCGACGCACCACAGTTCAGACTGTAGCGCACCAGTTGTCTCCTCCACCTCCTCTAACGGTGGATTCAGCCCCAAGCCCCAGCGGCTCGGGGCTTTTTTTTGCGCTGACGATGGGGGCGTTGCGACACGGTGATGGTTGGCGCGCCTGTGAGTGCCTATGATGGTTTCTTTTGCGTGTCGCCGGACGCGCTCACTGGATACCGCTTGCTTGGTCGCTGTATGACACAGAAAAAGACACTCACGCCCTTTGATTACCTGACAAAAATCCTGAATGCACGCGTGTACGACGTGGCGATTGAGTCAGATCTGGAACCCGCCAGGAATCTGAGCCGCCGCCTGCACAACAAGGTACTGCTCAAGCGTGAAGACCAGCAGCCGGTGTTCAGCTTCAAGCTGCGGGGTGCTTACAACAAGATGGCCAATCTCTCGCAGGAGCAGTTGGCCAAGGGCGTGATCTGTGCCTCTGCAGGCAACCATGCGCAAGGTGTGGCGCTGGGGGCGAAAAAGCTGGGCTGCCGTGCTGTGATCGTGATGCCTACGACCACGCCCCAGGTGAAGGTGGATGCCGTGGCTGCGCTGGGCGGTGAAGTGGTGCTGGCAGGTGACAGCTATTCGGACGCCTACAAGCACTCGGTCAAGCTGCAAAAAGAGCAGGGCATGACCTTTATCCACCCCTTTGACGACCCTGATGTGATTGCCGGCCAGGGCACGATTGCCATGGAAATGCTCAGCCAGCTGCAAAAGCTGGGCAGCCCACGGCTGGATGCGGTGTTTGTGGCCATTGGCGGTGGCGGCCTGATTTCTGGCGTGGCCAACTACATCAAGGCCGTGCGCCCAGAGATCAAGGTGATTGGCGTGCAGACCAGGGATTCCAACGCCATGCTGCAGTCTGTGCAGGCGGGTGAGCGGGTGGAGCTGCCCGATGTGGGGCTGTTCTCGGATGGCACGGCCGTCAAGCTGGTGGGTGAAGAAACCTTCCGCATTGCCAAGGGGCTGGTGGATGACTACATCGAGGTGGATACCGACCAGGTCTGCGCCGCCATCAAGGATATTTTTGTAGACACCCGCTCCATTGTGGAGCCTTCTGGCGCGCTGGCGGTGGCGGCGATCAAGCAGTATGTGGCCAAGCACAAGACCAAGGGTGAGACCTACGCAGCCATTCTGTGCGGCGCGAACATGAACTTTGACCGTCTGCGCTTTGTGGCTGAGCGTGCCGAGGTCGGTGAAGAGCGTGAGGCCTTGTTTGCCGTGACCATTCCCGAAGAGCGCGGCAGCTTCAAGCGCTTTTGTGAAGTGGTGGGCAAGCTGCCTGGCGGTGCACGCAATGTGACGGAGTTCAACTACCGCATCAGCCACGACAGCAAGGCCCATGTGTTTGTGGGCCTGACCACGAATGCCAAGGGTGAGAGCGAAAAAATCACCAAGAACTTTGAGAAAAACGGTTTTGCTGCGCTCGACCTGACTTTTGACGAAATGGCCAAGGAGCACCTGCGCCACATGGTGGGCGGCCATTCCCCGCTGGCGCAGGATGAGCGTCTGCTGCGCTTTGTCTTCCCCGAGCGGCCCGGAGCGCTGTTCAAGTTCCTGAGCCTGATGGCGCCGACCTGGAATATTTCGCTTTTCCACTATCGCAACCAGGGCGCGGACTATGGCCGTATTCTGGTGGGCATGCAGGTGCCCGCCAAGGACAGCAAGAAGTTTGAAAGCTTCCTCAAGCAGCTGGGCTACCCCTGGGTGGAAGAAACCCACAACCCGGCTTACCAGCTGTTCCTGAAGTAAGTCGACTACTAAAAACGGAGCTGCTGGCGCTTGTCTATCCATGGTTTGCAAATCAAAGTACTTGCAAAGCATGAATGGGTCAGCGAGAGCAGCTCCTTTTTTTTGAATGATTCATGCAGGCATTGCGTCACTTTCTTTTGGCTGTGCAGTTCTTCAGTCGCATCCCCGTGACGGGGCGGCTGGCCGCCTGGGTGGGCTGGAGCCCTGAGCTGCAGCGTGCCAGCGCGGCGCACTTGCCGGGCGTGGGCTGGCTGGTGGGCCTGCTGGCGCTGGCCGTGGTGCTGGGCTGTAACTACCTGCTCCCTGCACAGCCCCTGCTGCCCTGGGTGGCTGCCGTGTTGAGTACGGTGGCGACGTTGTGTGTCACGGGCGGCTTTCATGAAGACGGCATGGCCGATGTGGCGGACGGCCTGGGCGGTCACTTGCCTGCCGAGCGTGCGCTGGAGGTGATGAAGGATTCACGCCTGGGCGCTTACGGTGTGATGGCGCTGTGCATGGGCTTGCTGGTCAAGGTGGTGCTGGTAGCGTTGCTGCTGTCGATCGACATCGCCGCTGGCGCCTTGCTGCTGTGTTGCGTGCATGTGCTCTCCCGCGGTGCACCTTTGCTGCTGATGCGCGCGCTGCGTCATGTGAGTCTGCCTGCCACCTCGAAGACACTGCACATCGCCGGTCAGCCGTTGGGCTGGGCGGGGGTAATCACCGGCTGGCTCTGGTGCCTGCCTGCCGTGGTGGCGCTGTGGGTGTATCTGGGCTGGCCGCTGGTGGTGGCGCTGCTGCTGGTAGCGGTGCTGGTGACGGCCTATATGGGCTGGCGCTTTCAGCGCCGTCTGGGCGGCATGACGGGCGATTGCTTGGGCGCGACGCAGCAGGTCTGTGAGCTGGCCCTGTATCTGACCGCTGGCATGGTGCTGGCGCAGTGTGTGGCATGAAGCGGCCCGCCTGCCTGTGGCTGCTGCGCCATGCCCAGCCCCTGATTGCGCAGGGCGTGTGCTATGGGCGGCTGGATGTGCCCGCTGACCCCGGCCAGACCTTGCAGGCCGCCATGCGCTTTGCGGCGCAGATGCCGCAAGGGGCGCTGCTGCGCTATTCCCCATTGCAAAGATGTGAGCAGCTGGCGCTTGCATTGCAAGCCTCAGAAGCCGATTTGGTGTGTGATCCGCGGCTGCAGGAAATGGATTTTGGTCAGTGGGAAGGCATGGCCTGGCGCGATATTGGCAAGTCGCAGGTCGATGCCTGGGCGCAGGATTTGTATGGGGTAGCGCCCGGTGGCGGAGAAAGCCTGGGGGGCATGTTGCAGCGCGTAGCGGCGGCCCTGCGTGAGAGCTGGCTGCACGATAGCCAGCAGGGCCAGCGGGATGTGGTCTGGGTCACGCATGCTGGCGTGGCGCGCTGCGTGCAGTGGCTGCTGCACTATGGGCAGGCGCAACCCACATCGGCAGACTGGACGCTGCCAGCCCCCGCCTATGGCGGCTGGCAGCAGCTGCCGTGGCAGATGCACGCTGCGGCCCTGCAGGCACTGGGCTGATATTCCCGCAGCGCAAAGGCCTTGCAGGCAGGTGGCGCAAGTCTTCTGCCTCACAATGTCTGCATGATGGAATCTCTGCGTGCCTGGGCCACTCCTTACGGTGGCGATCCCTTTCTCTACATTAGCTTGTTGGCGATTGTGAGCCTGGTGGCCTTGCTGCTGCTCAAGGCCCGGCTGAGCGCCTTTGCCCTGAACCGTTTTATCCGCCTGGGCGCGTTGATTGCGCTGCCGCTGAGTTTTGTGTCCATGGAAATGGGCGACAACAACTGGGGCGTGGCTGTGGTGGCCATTGTCTGGGCGGTGCTGGTGGCCATCATCAGCAAGAACGAAGTCAATCAGCGTCAGATGGCAAAAAAGTGAGCTTGTAGCGCTTGATTATCAAAGGTTTCAAATAAAAAAGTATTTGAAACATAGAAATTGCAAGCGCTAGCAGCTCTTGAAATAGGAGTTAATGTGGTATGTGGGTGAAAAAACCACGTCTTTCCATGCTGGATCTGGTGCCCGTGCGCGAAGGCGGCACGGTGCGCGAGGCGCTGGACATTGCGGTGCAGACCGCTCAGAAGGCTGAGGAACTGGGCTTTGTGCGCTACTGGCTGGCAGAGCACCACAACATGCCCGGCATTGCCAGCTCGGCCACGGCGGTGCTGATTGGGCATATTGCGGGCAAGACCGAGCGCATCCGTGTGGGCTCGGGCGGCATTATGCTGCCCAACCATGCGCCGCTGGTGGTGGCCGAAGCCTTTGGCACACTGGCCGAGCTGTATCCGGGCCGTATTGATCTGGGGCTGGGCCGTGCACCAGGCACGGACGGTGCCACCATGCGTGCGCTGCGCCGCGACCGGCTGGAAACCGAAGAAGACTTTCCGCGCGATGTGGCTGAGCTGCAGCGCCTGCTGGGCCCTGCGGACCCGCAGGCACGCATCAGCGCCACGCCGGGCACGGACACGAATATTCCTATCTGGCTGCTGGGCTCCAGCCTGTATTCCGCCCAGCTGGCTGCCATGAAGGGCTTGCCCTACGCCTTTGCCTCCCACTTTGCGCCGCGCTTTTTGCATCAGGCGATTGCGATGTACCGCCAGCTTTTCCGCCCCTCGGCGGTGCTGGACAAGCCCTATGTCATGGTCGGCGTGCCCGTGGTGGCAGCGCCTACGGACGAAGAAGCGCAGTACCTGGCCACCAGCAGCCAGCAGCGCGTGCTCGGCATTCTGACCGGTCAGCGCGGCAAGATGCCGCCGCCGCTGGAAGGCTTCATGCAGATGATTGGCCCGCGCGAGCAGGCGGCCATCAACGACTTTCTGGCCATGTCGGTGGTCGGCAGCGAAGAGACCGTGCGCCAGGGCTTTGCACGCATCCAGCAGCAGTGCGAGGCCGATGAGTTGATTCTGGTCAGCGATGTGTACGATCCAGCACTGCGCCTGCGCAGTCTGGAGATTGCTGCCCAGGCGGTGGCCAAGCCCTGATCCTCTGAAAGCTCCGGAGCCTTCCCGCCATGGCTGTTTCGCTGCAAGACCAACTCGTTGTTGCCATTTCCTCGCGCGCGCTGTTCGACTTTGAAGCCGAAAACCGTGTGTTTGATGAAGATCCCGCGGCCTACGTGCGGCTACAGCGTGAGCGCCTGGATGTGCCTGCTGCGCCCGGTGTGGCGCTGCCCCTGGTGCGCAAGCTGCTGGCCTTTAACCAGGGCGGTCAGCGGCGGGTGGAGGTGGTGTTGCTCTCGCGCAATGACCCGGTCAGCGGCATGCGCGTGTTTCGCAGCGCCAAAGCCCATGGGCTGGACAGCATTCAGCGCGGCGTGTTTACCCAGGGGCGAAACCCATATGCCTATCTGCGGCCGCTGGGGGCGCACCTGTTCCTGTCTGCCAATGCGGCAGATGTGACCGAGGCGCTGAACCTGGGCTACCCCGCAGCGCGGGTGATTACGGAATCCGCCGGTGCCAGCAACGCCCACCCACAGGAAGTGTGTATTGCTTTTGACGGTGATGCCGTGCTCTTCAGCGACGAGGCCGAGCGCGTCTACCAGCGTGATGGGCTGGCAGCTTTCATGCAGCATGAGGTGGAGCATGTGACCCAGCCCTTGCCGGATGGCCCTTTCAAGCCGCTGCTGGTGGCGCTGCACCGCTTGCAGCAGGCGGCGCAGGACGGTGACACGGGCGGCATGCGCCTGCGCACCGCGCTGGTGACAGCCCGCAGCGCACCGGCGCATGAGCGGGCCATTCGCACGCTGATGGACTGGCAGATCGAGGTGGATGAAGCCATGTTCCTGGGCGGTCTGCCCAAGGGCGAGTTTCTGCGCGAGTTCGCGCCAGACTTTTTCTTTGACGACCAGACGGGCCATGTGCAGTCCGCCAGCGCCCATGTGCCTGCCGGGCATGTGCGCAGCGGGATTGCCAATATTTAGGCGGACGCTGCCCCCAGAGCACAAAAAAAGCCACTTTCAAGTGGCTTTTTTGTGGGTGGAAAGAAGGCTTACAGGCCGCCGGTGCGCTTGACGCGTGGCTCTTCGTAGGTCAGCGGTTCATTGCGCACCTGCTGCATGTTGCGCTCCTGCTGGTCGGTCTTCTGTGCCTGTTCAAACACTTCCACCGCCATGGCACTGGCGCGCCACATGGACTGGATGTGCTCAATCAGCTGCTTGTACAGCGGCTCCTTGGGCGGCTCCTGCTCTTCTTCCTTGACCTGCTTGGCCTGCACTTCGGTCCAGTCGCGGTCTTCGCGGCTGACGTCGGTGGGGCGCTCAGGGCTCTTGATGGTGACCGTGACACCCTCGCCGAGCTTGTCGGTGGACTCCACGGCATTCACGGGATGAACCGGGCGGATGGCGGCGGGACCAGACGCACCTGTGGAATACAAATTCGCACCTTGGGTGTTGGTCCACTGGATGGGATTGCGCTCTACAGGTGGTATGGACATGGTGAGGACCTCAGCTGGTGGTGATCGTCAAAAATTGGTTCCGTCACCTTTATCGGCAGCGTGAAGCGAAAATTTAGAAGATTTTTTGAAAAAAATCGACCGTTCGTCGGAATCGCTCCTGGCCCATTCGGCAGAGGGCCATTCTGTTACAGGAAACGCTCTAGGAATTTCTGCGATGCCTTGTCCAGCTGGCGTGCGTCGCGGATGCGGTATTGCACGCCGTCACGGCTGGTGATGAGTAGGTGGTGGCGGCCTTCGAGCTTGCGGATGTCTTCCTCGGCCTTGAGCGTGAGCTTGGCCACGCCTTTGTCGGTGCGCACCGTCCAGGTGCTGGGCACGGAAATCGCATCAATGGCTTCGATCTGCAGCACTTCGGGCACAAACTCGCGCACGGCAAAGTCTTCGGCCAGCAGCTGCTGCATAGGGGCTGGCAGTTCGGCCAGCTGGTCAATCCAGTAGACCTCCTTGCCGTTGCTGCCGACCAGAGCGATGGCTTCCTCAGGTGCAGCAATCGGAAAGGCACGCACGGGCGTGATGTCTTCGTGCAAAGTGCCGTCTGCCAGCGTCAGGCACAGGCGGCCATGGGTATTGCGGTGCAGGGTGATGGTGGCGGCACTCATGCTTTTTCTCCTTCACGGGCCACGGTCAGACCGGCCGCCTGTGCATCTTCTTCGGCGCGGCGGGCCTGGGCTTCATACAGGCGCCAGTAGGCGCCCTTGGCGGCCATGAGTTCATCATGGGGGCCGACTTCCACAATCTCGCCGCGGTCCATGACGACCAGACGGTCTGCCTTGCGCAGGGTGGACAGGCGGTGGGCAATGGCAATCGTGGTGCGGCCCTGTACCAGGTTGTCCAGGGCCTTCTGGATTTCCTTTTCGGTTTCCGTGTCTACGGCAGAGGTGGCTTCGTCCAGAATCAGCAGGCGTGGGTCAATCAGCAGGGCGCGCGCAATGCTGATGCGCTGGCGCTCACCGCCCGACAGGCCCTGGCCGCGCTCGCCGACCACGGAGTCATAGCCATGGGGCAGGCGCAAAATGAATTCATGTGCGTGGGCCGCACGGGCGGCCGCCACAATCTCTGCACGGGTGGCATTGGGCTTGCCGTAGGCAATGTTCTCTGCCACGGTGCCAAAGAACAGGAAGGGCTCCTGCAGCACCAGGCCGATGTTGCGGCGGTAGTCGGCCACGGCCATGCGGCGCACGTCGATGCCATCCAGCTGGATGCTGCCTTCGGTGACGTCGTAGAAGCGGTTGATCAGGTTGACCAGTGTGGACTTGCCGGAGCCGCTGTGGCCCACCAGACCAATCATCTCGCCGGGCTGGATGTCCAGATTCAGGTTGCGAATCACCTGGCGGCTGCCATAGCGAAAGCCTACGTCCTGCAGCGTGATGCGCCCCTGCACAGGCTTTTGCAGCTGCACGGGGTTGGTGGGCTCTGGCACGGTGCTGACCTGATCGAGCACATCAAAAATACGCTTGGCCCCAGCGGCTGCTTTCTGCGTGATGTTCACGATGCGGCTCATGGAGTCCAGCCGTGTGTAAAAGCGCCCGATGTAGGCAATGAATGCCGCCAGCACACCCACGGTGATCTGGTCATGTGCCACCAGCCAGATGCCAAAGCCCCAGACGATGAGGATACCGATTTCCGTCATCAGACCCACGGTGGGGGAGAACAGCGACCAGGTCTTGTTGACCTTGTCATTGGCTTCCAGATTGCGCTGGTTGGCCTGACGGAAGCGCTCGATTTCGTGCTCTTCCTGGGCAAAGGCCTTGACCACGCGCACGCCGGGGATGGTGTCGGACAGCACATTGGTCACTTCGGCCCAGACGCGGCTGGTGCGGTCAAAGCCCACGCTCAGGCGGCCGCGCACCTTCTGAATCAGCCAGACGATAAAGGGCAGAGGCACCAGCGTGACCAGTGCCAGCCAGGGGTTGATGGAGGCCAGAATCACCGCCGTCATCACAATCATGATCACGTCGGTCACAAAGTCCAGCGCATACAGCGACAGGAACATATTGATACGGTCGGTGTCTGCACTGATGCGGCTCATCAGGTCACCCGTGCGCTTGCCGCCAAAGTATTCCAGCGACTGCTTCATCATGTGTGCGTAGGTGGTGGTGCGCATGTCCGCGCCAATGCGCTCGGACACCTTGGCCATCACCCAGGTCCGGGCCCAGCCCAGGCCCCAGGCCAGCAGGGCGGACACCAGCAGGCCGCCCAGGTACAGCCCGGTGAGCCACATGTCCACAGGTTTGCCATCGCGCTGGAAGGGAACCAGGATGTCATCCATCAGCGGGATGGTCATATAGGGCGGCACCAAGGTCGCAGCGGTGGACAGCAGCGTCAGGATAAAACCCAGAATCAGCAGCTTGCGGTAGGGCTTGGCAAAGCGGCCAATGCGCAGCAGCACCCAGGTCGATGTCTTGGGAGCGGCCTGGCGGGCACAGGCGGGGCACTCATCGCTGTCTGGGGGCAGCACCTCGCTGCAGGTGGGGCAGCGGCTTTCCTCTGGAGCGACCAGTGCCTGCTGCAGCTTGCCAGCGGCTACGGCATCACGCAGGCGGTCAAAACGCTGCAGAAAATGCATCACCTGGGTCTGCTGGCCCAGCGTGAAGCGCCACAATGCCAGGCGTTCGGTCTGGTTGTGCAGTTCCAGCGTGCCCACTCCGGCATGGTCAATCAGGCGCAGCTGCAGCTCGGCTGTCAGGGGCCAGGCCTGCCATGCGCCATCGGCGTCTTTGCCAATGATGCGCTGGTCCGTCAGTGCCAGCAGCCCTGGAGCGAAGCGCAGCGAGACGCTCAAGTCAACCGCCAGGGCTGCTTGCACGTTTTCATGGGGTGCGAGTTGTTCGCGCAGTTCGGCCCCTAGAGGGGTGGAGGCATCGACGTGATGGAAATGTTGCATGTTGAATCGTTGGAACCCCGCGCTGGCTGTTCAGCCACGGAGGTGGGCAAGGCGTATTCTCTGCAAGAACGCATTGCCATCGAGTAGGAACTAAACCCTTGAACGTATCAGGGCAGAGTTTGGCTGACAAACAGCTTTGGCTTTACCTCCCGCACACAATAGGCCTTTCTTATTCAGACTGTGGTTTCTGACCCAGCCTTCTCAACACCACGCTGATTATTCATGGCGACATTCAAAGACATCCAACTGCTTCGTACCACTTACCTGCGTGGCCCCAGCGTATGGACTTACCGTCCAGTGCTTGAGGTGTGGTTGGACCTGGGCGAACTGGAGGACTACCCCTCCAACAAGATCGACGGCTTTACGGAGCGCCTGACAGCCTGGCTGCCTGGGCTGGTGGAGCATCACTGTGGCGTGGGCCACCGTGGCGGCTTTATTGAGCGCCTGCAGGAAGGCACGTGGTGCGGCCATGTGATGGAGCACACCATCATTGAGCTGCTGAACATGGCGGGCATGCCTGCTGAGTTTGGTCAGACCCGCAGTGTCTCGCAGCGTGGTGTGTACCGCATGGTCTTCCGCTGCCCTGAAGAGTCGGTAGCCCATGTGGCGCTGAATCAGGGCCATGCCCTGATCATGGCAGCCATCAACAACCAGCCCTTTGATGTGCAGGCGGCGGTCGAAGCCATCAAGGCAGAAATCGAAAACCGCTACCTGGGGCCCAGCACGGCCAGCATCGTCAATGCCGCCGCTGTGCGCCGCATTCCTTTTATTCGCCTGAATGATGGCAATCTGGTGCAGTTGGGCTATGGCGCAGCACAGCGCCGCGTCTGGAGTACAGAGACCGACAAGACCAGCGCCATCGGTTTTGGCATTGCCGAAGACAAGGACCTGAGCAAACAGCTGCTCAAGGCCTGTGGCGTGCCTGTGCCTGAGTGGGAGCTGGTCAAGTCTGCAGACGATGCCTGGGAAGAAGCCGACTACATGGGCCTGCCCGTGACTGTGAAGCCCTACAACTCCAACAAGGGTGAGGGCGTCAGCGTCAATCTGACCTCTGAGGCCGAAGTGCGCGCCGCCTATGACGAGGCGCGCAAGCTCACCCGCTATGTGATGGTGGAGCGCTTTGTGCCTGGCCATGTGCACCGCCTGCTGGTCGTGGGTGGCAAGGTGGTGGCGGCTTCGCGCGGTGAATACCCCAATGGTCAGCACGACCCGCGCGCCAAGGTGGTGACGGTGGACTGCACAGACGATGTCCACCCTGAGGTGGCTTATATGGCTGCCCTGTCTGCCAAGGTGGTGGGGCTGGATATTGCTGGTGTGGACCTGGTGTGCCAGGACATCTCCAAGCCGCTGGAAGCCCAGGGTGGCGCCATTCTGGAGGTCAATGGCGGCCCTGGTTTGCTGATGCACCTCAAGCCCAGCGTGGGCGTGGCGCGCCCTGTGGGGCAGGCCATTGTGGAGCACCTCTTCCCCGCTGAGGACGGCGACAGCGAAGGCCTGGCAGCCCGCATTCCTGTGGTGGGCATTGCTGGAACACGCCACAACGCCTTTATCGCACGCCTGGTGGGCTGGCTGCTGCAGCTGAGTGGCAAGCGCACGGGTGTCGCCAGCAGCGAAGGCACCTTCCTGGAAGGTCGCCTGACCCAGAAGGGTGACAACACCAACTGGCATGCAGCCCACCGCCTGCTGGTCAACCGCCTGGCGGAAGCTGCGGTGATCCAGACCTCGGCCCGCTCGATTCTGGAAGAAGGTCTGGCCTATGACCGCTGCCAGGTGGGCGTGGTGACCGATATGGATGGCTACGAAGCGCTGGCAAACCACGATATCCATGAAGCCGAACAAATGACCCGCGTGCTGCGCACCCAGATCGATGTGGTGCTGACGCGTGGCGCAGGTGTGCTCAATGCCGATGATGCACAGACCGCCGATCTGGCCCGCCTGTGTGATGGTCAGGTGCTGTTCTACAGCCTGGATGCCAGCAACGCCACCGTGGCCGCACACCGCGAAGCCGGTGGTCGTGCCGTGCTGCTCAAGGGCGAGGAGGTGGTGCTGGTACAGGACAGCACCGAGCGTGTGCTGGGCACACTGACTGCGCTGCGCCCCGTCAATGGCTTTGAGCCTGACCATGCCGCACTGCTGGCGGCTGTGGCTACCGCCTGGGCGCTGGACATTACGCCGGAGCTGATTGCTGCTGGCATCAAAACTTTTGACTATCAAGCGGCTTGATGCTTGTATAAACATAGCTGCTAGCGCTTGATACATCTACGTTAGAAGCCAATTTGACTCATAACTTGGCGGAAAGACAGACCATGGAAATTTCTCGCACCCGTGCCTTGCGTGGCCCCAACCTCTGGAGCCGCAACACTGCCATCGAATGCATCGTGCACTGCACGCCGCAAGAGCACGACTTCACGCAAATTGCCGGTTTTGAAGACAAGGTGCGTGCGCGTTTCCCCGCCATCGGCAGCCTGCAGGGGCAGGGTATGGACAACACCTTGTCCATGGCCCATGTACTGGAAGCTGCTGCACTGGCCATGCAGGCACAGGCTGGCTGCCCTGTCACCTTCAGCCGTACCCACGCAACCGTTGAGGCAGGCACTTTCCAGGTGGTGGTGGAGTATTCGGAAGAAGCCGTGGGCAAGCGTGCCATGGAGCTGTCTGAAGCGCTGATCAACGCGGCCCTGAACGACACCGAGTTTGATGTCAAGGCTGCCATTGCCGAGCTGCGCGAGCTGGATGAAGAAGAGCGCATGGGCCCATCGACGGCTTCGCTGGCCAATGCAGCCAAGGCGCGTGGTATTCCCTTCCGTCGATTGACGGCAGGCAGCCTGGTGCAACTGGGCTGGGGCTCCAAGGCCCGCAAATTCCAGGCCGCAGAGGTGGACCAGACCAGCTCCGTGGCGGAAACCATTGCCCAGGACAAGGACCTGACCAAGCGCCTGCTGCATGCAGCAGGCGTGCCTGTGCCCATGGGTCGCCCCGTCAAGGATGTGGAAGATGCCTGGAAAGTGGCGGAAGAAGTGGGCTTTCCGGTGGTGGTCAAGCCCCAGGACGGCAACCAGGGCAAGGGTGTGACGGTGAACATCACCACACGCGAGCAGCTGGAGCGTGCCTATGCCACTGCCATGGAGTTTGGAACGGTGGTCATGGTGGAGCGCTTTTTGCCCGGCCATGACTTCCGCCTGCTGGTGGTTGGCAACAAGCTGGTGGCTGCCGCCCGCCGCGATCCTCCCCAGGTGCTGGGCGATGGTGAGCACACCATCCGCGAGCTGGTGGACATCGTCAACCAGGACCCACGCCGCGGCTCTGGCCACGGTACGGCGCTGACCAAGATTCGTCTGGATGACATCGCCATTGCACGCATTGCCGGTGAAGGCCTGACGCCTGACTCCATTCCCGCACAGGGCCAGCGCGTGGTGCTGCGCAACAACGCCAATCTGTCTACCGGCGGCAGCGCCACCGATGTGACCGATGACGTGCACCCTGATATTGCCGCCCGCGCCGTGGAAGCAGCTGCCTGCGTGGGCCTGCACATCTGCGGCGTAGACGTGGTGTGCGAGACCATGCTCAAGCCGCTGGAAGAACAGAATGGCGGCATTGTGGAAGTGAATGCTGCCCCCGGTCTGCGCATGCACCTGGCACCCTCATTCGGCAAGCCCCGCAATGTGGGCACCCCCATGGTGGACCTGCTGTTTGGCCCCGGTGAAGATGGTCGCATTCCCGTAGTCGCCGTGACCGGCACCAACGGCAAGACCACCACCACACGCCTGATTGCGCACATCTTTGCCTCGCAAGGTCTGCGCGTGGGCATGACCAATACCGATGGCGTCTATGTGAATGGCCGTCAGATTGACAGCGGCGACTGCTCTGGTCCCAAGAGTGCACGCAATGTGCTGGCCCACCCCGAGGTGGATGCCGCCATTCTGGAGTGCGCGCGTGGCGGCATCTTGCGTGAAGGTCTGGGCTTTGACCGCTGCCAGGTGGCCGTGGTCACCAATGTGGGCGAAGGCGACCACCTGGGCCTGAACTACATCACCACCGTGGAAGACGTGATGGTCTTGAAGCGCGTCATCGTGCAGAACGTGGCCCCCAACGGCTATGCCGTGCTCAATGCCATGGACCCCTATGTGGCACCCATGGCCAATGTTTGTCAGGGCAAGGTGATCTACTTTGGCGCAGAGCGCTTCCACCCCGTCATGGCTACGCACCGTGCACAGGGCAACCGTGTGGTGTATGTCGATGATGGCCACATCGTCTGCGCGGAAGGTGCATTCAAGGAAAGCATTGCACTGGCAGACATTCCGCTGACCCGCAACGGCACGATTGGCTTCCAGGTCGATAACGCCATGGCATCGATTGGTGCTGCCTGGGCGGCCGATCTGCCCTGGGACACCATCCGTCGAGGCTTGGCGTCCTTCCACAACGACAGTGCCAACGCGCCCGGCCGCTTCAATGTGATGGACTACCGTGGTGCCACCATCGTGGCCGACTATGGCCACAACCCTGATGCCATCCGTGCTCTGACGCAGGCCGTCTCCACCATGCCTGCGAACCGCCGCAGCGTGGTGATCAGCGGTGCTGGTGACCGTCGTGACCAGGACATCATTGAGCAAACCCGCATTCTGGGCGCTGCGTTTGATGATGTGATCCTCTACCAGGATGCCTGCCAGCGTGGCCGTGAAGATGGCGAAGTACTGGCCCTGCTGCGCAAGGGACTGGAGGGTGCAACGCGCACCAGCTACACCACGGAAATCCACGGCGAATTTATCGCCATTGACCATGCATTGAGCCGCCTGCAACCTGGTGATCTGTGCCTGGTACTGGTGGACCAGGTGGAGGAATCGCTGGAGCACCTGCGCAAGCATGTGCAAGCGGCCTCCAAGGCTTAAGTCCAGACCTTGCGGTCATGCTAGCGAGGGCTCCGGTGACGTAGCCCTTTTTTGTCTCTCTACGCCAAACTCGCTTGCCGCGAAAATCGCTGCATGGAAATTTTCAAAACCATCGCCCTGTTTGTTGCCACCGCACTGGCTGAAATCGTGGGCTGTTATCTGCCCTACCTGTGGCTCAAGCAAGACAAATCGGCCTGGCTGCTGCTGCCAGCCGCTGCCAGTCTGGCGCTGTTTGCGTGGTTGCTCACCCTGCACCCCACAGCCTCCGGCCGGGTGTATGCCGCCTATGGCGGGGTGTACATCAGCGTGGCCATGGTGTGGCTGCTGGTGGTGGACAAGGTGCGCCCTTCCATGACCGACTGGATTGGCGTAGCAGTGAGTTTGCTGGGCATGGCCATCATCATCTTGGGTACGCGCAGCAACCCCTGAAAAACGCTTTTCAAGCTGTCTGAACGGCAGCGCTTTGCTGCTTTTTGTTCCAGCGCACGCCGCACCACACGCTGATGGCAGCCAACAAGGCCAGACCCGCACCTACGCTGCAGGCGCCTTGCCAGCCTGCCAGATTCCATGCCCAGACACCCAGCGCAGAACCTGCGGATGCACCTGCAAAGTAGCCCGTCATATAGACGGCATTCATGCGGCTGCGGGCCTCTGGCAGCAGGCTGGCCACACTGGACTGGTTGGTCACATTGATGGCCTGCAGGCCCAGGTCCATCACCAATACCCCGGCCACAAACCACCACACGCTGCTCTGCCCCTGCCACAGCAGCCACCACGACAGCAGCAAAGTCACAGCCCCCAGGCGCAGCAAGGCATTGCCTTTGCCCTTGTCAGCCCAACTGCCTGCCATATTGGCAATCAAGGCGCCGGTCACTCCTGCCAGCCCCACCAGACCAATCTGTGCATCGCTCAAATGCAAGGGGGCGCTGGAGAGCACCAGTGCCATGGTGGCAAACATCACGCTCACAGAGGCGAACGCCAGTGCGCTGGCGGTCGTGCGCAGGCGCAGCGCAGGCTGGGTACGTAGCAGCTGCCCCATGGATCTGAGCACCTGCGTGTACGGCATGGGCTGTGGATGGCGTGAGGTGGGCAGGGCGCGGCGCAGCCACAGCGCCATCAGCACCATGGCCACGGCAGTGACCTGGTAGACCAGACTCCAGCCGCCAATGGCAGACAGACCTCCTGCCACGCTGCGCGAAAGCAAAATGCCCACCAGCAAGCCGCTGAGCACCAGCCCCACATTGCGCCCGGCATGCCCCGGCGCTGCCAGCGCAGCTGCCATGGGCACCAGCACCTGAGCAGCCACAGAGAACAGGCCTGCTATGAGTGTGCCCGCCATGAACATGGCAAAGCTCTGGCTCCATCCCACCAGTGCGTGTCCAGCTGCAGCCAGCAGCATCAGCACCACAGCCATGCGGCGGCGCTCGAACTTGTCGCCCAGCGGGGTGATGAACAGCAGGCCCACGGCATAGGCCACCTGGGCCACGGTGACAGACAGGCCTGCTGCGGCATCGTCCACATCAAAGTGCAGGGCAATGGAGTGCAGCAGGGCCTGGTTGAAATAATTGCCGCCAGCGCACAGACCACAGGCCAGCGCCATCAATAGCAGAGCAGGCGCAGCCAGTACGGTGGGCTGTGCCTTGGGAGTAGGTGAGGGCATGAGAATGGAAACCACCGTCAAAGTGGCGCAAGCGGCAGGAGCCACTGGGCATGCGGGCTGGGTGGTGCAGCATCAGGGCATGCAGCCATGAAAAAAGCATGGGAGTGATTGTCAGTCTGTCGCCCGGAGCCTGCAGCAGTTGTTTACAAAGCAGGCAGGCTTGGTGGCACATCTGCCTGCAGCCATGCACGCCAGATACACGTATGCTTGTGCGCATGAAAGTACGCACACTCTGGCTGACCAGCGCCGCTTTGCTGCTGGGCTGCGGCTATGCCACCGCAGGATCTGAAACCATTGGCTCGGTCGATACCGTGTTCAAGTGGATTGGCCCGGACCACAAGATCGTGGTCGATGCCTATGACGACCCCAAGGTTGCAGGCGTGACCTGCTATGTCTCGCGTGCCAAGACGGGAGGCGTCAAGGGAGCGCTGGGACTGGCCGAGGACAAGTCGGAAGCTTCCATCAGCTGCCAGGCCACGGGCGCCATCAGCTTTGCGGGGCCTATCAAGCAGCAGGAAGAAGTGTTTACCGAGCGTACCTCACTGCTTTTCAAGCGACTGCGCGTGGTGCGCATGGTGGACAGCAGCCGCAATACGCTGGTGTATCTGACGTATTCAGACCGCGTGATTGAAGGTTCACCCCAGAACAGTGTGGCGGCGGTTCCCGTGCCGCGCAGCACGCCGATTCCTCTGAAGTAAACGCAGAAAAAACAAAAGGCCGCTTGCGCGACCTTTTGTTGTGTAGTGCAGCCACCGAAGCCTTGCAGGCTTCGGTCAGCAGCCAGGCGATTACATGCCCATGCCGCCCATGCCACCCATACCGCCCATGCCACCCATGTCAGGTGCAGCAGCTTCAGCCTTAGGAGCTTCAGCAATCATGCACTCGGTGGTCAGCAGCAGGGAAGCTACGGAAGCAGCGTTCTGCAGGGCTGTACGAGTCACCTTGGTGGGGTCCAGGATACCCATTTCCAGCATGTCGCCGTAGGTGTCGTTGGAAGCGTTGAAACCGTAGTTGCCAGAGCCGTTCAGCACAGCGTTCACCACCACGGATGGCTCGCCACCAGCGTTGGCTACGATTTCGCGCAGAGGTGCTTCGATGGCCTTCAGCACCAGCTTGATACCGGCGTCCTGGTCAACGTTGTCACCCTTGAGCTTATCGCCCACAGCTTGCTTGGCGCGCAGCAGAGCCACACCGCCACCAGCCACGATACCTTCTTCCACGGCAGCGCGGGTAGCATGCAGCGCGTCTTCCACGCGTGCCTTCTTTTCCTTCATTTCGACTTCGGTAGCAGCACCCACCTTGATCACGGCAACACCGCCGGCCAGCTTGGCCACGCGCTCTTGCAGCTTTTCGCGGTCGTAGTCGGAAGTGGCTTCTTCGATCTGGATGCGGATTTGCTTGACGCGGGCTTCGATTTCTTCAGCCTTGCCAGCACCGTCGATGATGGTGGTGTTTTCCTTGCCGATTTCCACGCGAGCAGCCTGGCCCAGGTCTTCCAGCGTTACCTTGTCCAGTGTCAGGCCCACTTCTTCAGCGATGACCTTACCGCCAGTCAGGATAGCGATGTCTTCCAGCATGGCCTTGCGACGATCGCCAAAGCCAGGTGCCTTCACAGCCACAACCTTCAGCACGCCACGGATGGTGTTCACCACCAGGGTAGCCAGTGCTTCGCCTTCCACGTCTTCTGCAATGATCAGCAGAGGACGGCCAGCCTTGGCCACTTGCTCCAGGGTAGGCAGCAGGTCACGGATGTTGCTGATCTTCTTGTCGAACAGCAGCACGAAGGGGTTGTCCAGAATTGCAGCTTGCTTTTCAGGGTTGTTGATGAAGTAGGGCGACAGGTAGCCGCGGTCAAACTGCATGCCTTCCACGACATCCAGTTCGTTGGCCAGGCTCTTGCCTTCTTCCACGGTGATCACGCCTTCCTTGCCGACTTTGTCCATGGCCTGGGCGATGATTTCACCCACGTCGGAGTCGGAGTTGGCGGAGATCGTACCCACCTGGGCGATTTCCTTGGAAGTGGTTGTAGCCTTGGACTGGGCCTTCAGTTGCTCCACCAGGGCAGCCACAGCCTTGTCGATACCACGCTTCAGGTCCATGGGGTTCAGACCAGCGGCCACGTACTTGGAGCCTTCGCGCACGATGGCCTGGGCCAGCACGGTAGCGGTGGTGGTACCGTCACCAGCGATGTCGTTGGTCTTGGAAGCCACTTCCTTGACCAGCTGAGCACCCATGTTCTGCAGCTTGTCCTTCAGTTCCACTTCCTTGGCCACGGATACACCGTCCTTGGTCACGGTGGGGGCGCCGAAGGAGCGCTCCAGCACCACGTTACGGCCCTTGGGACCCAGAGTTACCTTCACGGCGTTGGCCAGAATGTTCACGCCTTCAACCATGCGGGCGCGTGCTTCGCCGCCGAATACTACGTCTTTAGCTGCCATTTCAAATCTCCGAATTCAGTTCAAAAAGTGGGATGGGTGAAAAGTCTTGATTTACTTTTCGACGACGGCAAACAGGTCGTCTTCCTTCATCACCAGCAGTTCTTCGCCATCGACCTTCACGGTCTGGCCAGAGTACTTGCCGAACAGCACGCGGTCGCCAACCTTCACGTTCAGAGCAATGTGCTCGCCCTTGTCGTTGCGCTTGCCGGGGCCAACAGCCAACACTTCGCCCTGGTCAGGCTTTTCAGCAGCGTTGTCAGGGATATAGATGCCCGAAGCTGTCTTTGTTTCGTTCTCAAGGCGCTTGACGATCACGCGGTCGTGCAAAGGACGCAGATTCATAACATCTCCTAGATATCAATCAACAAGGTGAAACCAAGGCCACCCTGCATGTGCAGAATGGCTGTAAATGCTGCGAGCTCAGGTGCTGTTAGCACTCAAGCCCGTCGAGTGCTAATAATAAGGTAAAAATTTTTGCTTTCAAGAGGTGGGTGCTCTCGGAATTTTGTAAACCGGGGGTGAACCTGTGAAAAAGGCTCCCGAAGGAGCCCTGTGCCAAGCCGTCTTGCAGGATCAGCATCCAGCGGTGTGGACTTGGTTTTTGAATATGTGAGTGGTTACTTTGTTGTGCACTGCGCCGACAGGTTCTGCAGGGCGTCGCCGGTCATGCGGTAGCGAATCCACTCGGACTGGGGCTTGGCGCCCAGGCTGTCATAGAACTCGATGGACGGGGTGTTCCAGTCCAGCACGCTCCACTCAAAGCGGCCGCAGTCATTGTCTACCGCGATTTTGGCCAGGTGGCTCAGCAGCGCCTTGCCTGCGCCCTTGCCGCGGTGCTCGGGCGAGACGTACAGATCTTCCAGATACAGGCCCAGGCGGCCCTGCCAGGTGGAGTAGTTGAAGAAGTACACGGCAAAGCCCACGGGCGTGTCGCCATCCAGGCAGATCAGGCCAAAGACCTTGGGGTTGTCGCAAAACAGCGTGCGGTGCACATGGGCGGGTGTGGCCAGCACTTCGTGCTCGGCTTTTTCGTAGATGGCCAGCTCGCGCACAAAGTGCAGGATCAGGTCGGTATCTTCAATCGTGGCGGGGCGGATGGTCAGGGCAGACATGGCAATCTCAGGCAAGGGGTGGATCAGGGCAACGCAGGCTCAGGGCCTGCGCCAAAACGTGCAAAGCAGCGGCGCAGCACGTGGAAATGGTCTTCAAACATCTGGCTTTCCATGGCAGCCAGTTCGCTCACCGGTACCCAGCGGGCCGCAGCCGCATCGTCACCGCCTTGCACGGCGGGCAGGGCATACCCGGGCAGGTGAAAGACAAACACATGGGTGATGGTGCGCCCGCGCAGGCTGCGGTCCGGGTGGTCAAACACTTCGCAGCCCTGCAAGGCGGCCTGCATGTCAGCGGCAGCCAGTGGCAGGCCGGTTTCTTCGTCAAGCTCGCGCAGGCAGGACTGCCACAGCGTATCGCGGGGCTCCACAAAGCCGCCGGGCAGCGCCCACAGGCCTTTGCCGGGTGCATGGCCGCGCTGGATCAGCAGCACATGGCCGTGGCAGACCAGCAGGCCATCGACGGTGACAAACACCGGCGGGTAGGGCGCACTGGCCCAGGCAGACTTGTAACCAGCAATCATGCGCCATTCGGCGCGCATGGCAGCGTAGTCGGGCGTGGTTTGCCACTGGCGCAGCCACTGTGCCGTGGAAGCGGGTAGCAGCGGGGCGAGTTGTTCCCACATCTGGTCGTGCGGCAGGTCCTGCAGGTTCCAGTAGATCTCTCGCGTGGGTGTGCCGTCAAACGCGCCCTGGCGGGGCAGGCTCAGCAGCTCCCAGTCCGGAAAGCGTGCCAGATAGCTGCTGGTGGCGTCCTTGAAGTGGCCCACAAGCGCAATGCGTGCTCCGGCGGGGACTTCTGTGTGCACGGCTGCAATCACGGCCTGCACCCAGTGCGGCTCGTCGTAGTAGTCACGCACGGGCACGCAGCGCACGCGGGCAGCATCCGCAGCGGGCAGGCTGCCAAGGATCAGGGTCTTGCGCTCCGGCCAGGTGAAGGGGTTCTTGGGGCTGCGCGCCTGGTAGGCGCTGCCCAGCACGACGACCACTTGCGCTGCGGCCTGCAGAGCCTGCTGCAGCAGCGCCAGATGGCCCAGGTGGAAGGGCTGAAAGCGCCCGATCAGCACTGCAGTGTGAGGAACAGAAGAACTATGCATCTTTTAAAAAGAATAGCTGCTAGCGCTTGTAAATAAAGGTTTTCAAATAGTTTTGTATTTGAAATTCAGGTAAATCAAGCGCTGGCAGCTATGGTTTTATTGGTCTTGGTCCGGCTCGGCAATCTGAAACACCTGGCGCAGATAGGCCAGATAGGTTTCATCTTCGCACATGGTTTTGCCGGGTGTGTCCGAGATCTTGGCCACGGGCTGGCCGTTGGCGCGCACCAGTTTCATGACGATGTTCAGCGGCGTCAGCCCCACATCGTTGGTCAGATTGGTGCCAATGCCAAAGCCCAGCTGGATATGGGGCGCAAAGTGGCGCCACAGTGCCAGGGCACGCTCCAGATTCAGGCCGTCTGAGAACACCAGCCGTTTGGTGTGCGGGTTGATGCGCAGCTTGCGGTAGTGGGCAATGGCCTGCTCGCCCCAGGCAAAAGGGTCGCCCGAGTCGTGGCGCAGGCCGTCGAACAGTTTCGCAAAGTACAGGTCAAAGTCTTCGAGGAAGGCGCGCATGCCGACGGTGTCGGTGAGTGCAATACCTAGGTCGCCCCGGTATTCCTGCACCCAGTCTTCGAGCGCGGCTTTCTGAAAGTCGCGCAGGCGCACGCCCTGAGACTGAAAGCTTTGCATGTACTCATGGGCCATGGTGCCAATGGGCACGATGTCCAGCTCCTTGGCCAGCAGCACGCTGGACGTTCCCTTGAACCACTGTGGCACTTCGCACGTCATGGTGGCGACGACTTCGCGGTGCCAGGCTTCAGAAAAGCGGCGGCGCAGGCCAAAGTCGGACAGCTCAAACGGGTGGGCCAGTACGGGCTCGTCCTTGACGGCACGCAGGCGCTCCATCTTGGCCTGCAGGCGTCGGCGGCCTTCAGGGAGGGTGTCCGCGGTCTGCAGGCGGCGGAAGTACAGCTCGTTGACGATGGCCAGCACATGGATTTCAAAGCCCATGACATGCACCTGGGGGCCGTGGGCTTCAATGCTCAGGCCGCCTTCGGGCGTGGCTGCAACCCGAACAAAGTCGCGCTGGAACTGGAACAGGCGCAGAAAGTCAACGAAATCGCTCTTGATGTAGCGCAGGCTGCTGAGGTAGTCGAGCTCGTCCTTGCTAAAGCGCAGGCTGCACAGGTGGTCCAGCTCGGCATTGACTTCGGCCTCCAGCTCCGCCAGCGGGTAGGCCGTGGCATTGCGGCAGGCAAAGCGGTACTCCGCCAGCGTGGTGGGGTGGCGGTGCAGCATGGCCTGCCACATGGTGAATTTGTAGAGATCGGTATCGAGCAGGCTGCGAATGATGGGCATGGGGCAGTCGTCCAGCAAAGGTTTACAGGCGCAGGTCTGCGGTGGTGGACAGCTGCACGCCAGCGGCCTGCATGCGCTGCAGGAAGGCAGCATGCTCAGCCGCAAAGCCGTGGACGGGGCTCATGGCATCGGTCAGCAGCACCACGCGCTGGGCAAACCCGGCGGGCGCGTGCTCCAGCAGGTGCTCGACGGTGGAGCGCACGCAGTGGCTGCTGGCTTCGCCCCCCACGATCAGCTGCTCGGCCTGCAGCAAGCTGTGCAGCAGGGCCTGGTTCAGACAGGTCTCGGGGGCAGCGGGGTCGGGCACTTCGGCTTCGAGGGCGCTGTAGTGCTCCGTCCAGGGATTCATGCCTTTGAAGGCATTGCAGACGGCACGTTGCCGGGCGGTTTGCCAGTCCGCGCAGGCAGCCAGCACATCGGCATGCACACCATGGCCCCAGCTGCCAATTTCGCAGTGCACGGGCCAGACCATCAGTGTGTAGCGGCCACGGGCTTCCAGTGCATCCAGGTAGGCGAGCGTTCGTTCCAGATGCGCAGGCTGGCGTGGCTGGAACTGACCAGCACGCACCTGGGCGGCGGTGATGGCGGTAAAAGGGGAGACATCGCTGCCATCGGCCTGCTGCCAGAACGCGGGGTGGGCAATGTCAAACACCTGGTGCGAGTCCAGCGTGACGGTGATGTGGTCAATCTGGCTGCCCTGCGCGCGCAGCCATGCGGACAGACGCTGCATGTCGGCATGTGCTCCGGGCACGGGCAGGCTGGGGCACAGCTGGGCGGGGCAGGCACTGGCAGGCAGATCGCAGAAATCGTTTTGCGGGTCGATCAGCAGCAGTTGGCGAAGAAGGCTCATGGCGCGTCAAACGGTACAAAGCAATAGCAAGCAGTTTAGGCGCTTGCAGACGCGGTACGGCCTAAAAGTACAAAAGGGCTGCAAGCGCAGCCCTGTCATGCACTCCGGTGTGCATGTGTCCTATTTCATCATCTTGCGTGCAGCACCCACACCCAGTGCTGCCAGCACGATAAAGATGACGGCGATGACCAGGAAGATGAAGAACAGAATCTTGGCAATGCCTGCAGCGCCTGCTGCAATTCCGGTGAAACCGAACAGACCCGCCACCAGAGAAATGATGGCAAAAATGATGGCGTACTTCAGCATGTGATGCGCTCCTGTCTGGTAGAGCCCTAAGGCCAGTAGCTTCACGATAAAAGCAATGCATCAAGCCGTTCGTCGGCTGCTGTGTGCCGAACATGTAGGAGTGCCACCTGCGCTGCAGACGTAAAAAAGCCCACGCGAAGTGGGCTAGGGCAGATGGGTGGAGCCTTGAATTACTTCAAGCCTGCAGCTGTGCGCAGCACAGCGGCCTTGTCCGTCTTTTGGTCTGCGCTCACATGGCTAAGCCATATGAGCTTCGCCCACGAACAGATACCGCGCTGATTGCGCGGTGGTTTGAATTACTTCAAACCCGCTGCGGCACGCAATGCCGCAGCCTTATCTGTTCGTTCCCAAGTGAACTCGGGCTCTTCGCGGCCGAAGTGGCCGTAGGCAGCGGTCTTGCTGTAGATGGGGCGGCGCAGGTCCAGCATCTCGATGATGCCGCGTGGACGCAGGTCAAAGTGCTCTGCCACCAGCTTGGCGATCTGCTCATCCGGAATCACGCCCGTACCTTCGGTGTAGACGGTGATGTTCATGGGGCGTGCCACGCCAATTGCGTAGGCCACCTGCACCTGGCACTGGCGTGCCAAACCGGCTGCCACTACGTTCTTGGCCACATAGCGTGCAGCGTAGGCCGCGGAGCGGTCCACCTTGGTTGGATCTTTACCCGAGAACGCGCCGCCGCCGTGGGGGCAGGCACCGCCGTAGGTGTCCACAATGATCTTGCGGCCGGTCAGACCGCAGTCGCCCTGGGGGCCACCCACCACGAAACGGCCTGTGGGGTTGATCAGATACTTGGTGTCCTGCAGCCACTCTTTGGGCAGCACGGGCTTGATGATTTCCTCAATGATGGCTTCGGTGAACGATGCCTTCATCTTGGTGGCCGACTCGGACTGGTCGGGGCTGTGCTGGGTAGACAGCACCACGGTGTCGATGCTGTGGGGCTTGCCATTCACATAGCGCATGGTCACTTGCGACTTGGCATCAGGGCGCAGGAAAGGCAGGCGGCCATCCTTGCGCAGCTGGGCCTGACGCTCCACCAGGCGGTGTGCGTAGTAGATAGGCGCAGGCATCAGCTCGGGGGTTTCGTCGCAGGCATAGCCAAACATCAGACCCTGGTCTCCAGCGCCGATGTTCAGTTCGTCGTCGCTGGCGCGATCCACGCCCTGGGCAATGTCCTGGCTTTGCTTGTCATAGGCCACGAGCACGGCGCAGCCCTTGTAGTCGATGCCGTATTCGGTGTTGTCGTAGCCAATGCGCTTGATGGTGTCGCGTGCGACCTGGATGTAGTCGACGTTGGCACCGGTGGTGATTTCACCCGCCAATACCACCAGACCGGTATTGGTCAGTGTTTCGGCTGCCACGCGGCTGTGTGGGTCTTGGGCGAAAATAGCGTCCAGAATTGCATCGGAAATCTGGTCCGCTACCTTGTCGGGGTGGCCTTCAGAGACCGACTCTGAGGTGAAGAGAAAGTCGTTCGCCATTGAATAAACTCCTGTGATCAGCAAACGCGTTGCCGCGGCTGGATGAGTCGGGGCGAACGCTTTAGCAGTCTTGTTTTATGTCGCCCTGCAAGTTGCTCTGTTAACTCGGCGACAGTCCTCTATTGTAATGCCAAGCCTTTTTCGATTTCTTTCAGTAGTGCCTTTACCCCTGGCGCACTTGTTGGGTGCTGCCATGGGCTGGATTGCGTGGCTGTGCTCGCCCACCTACAGGAAACGCTTTGCAGCCAACAGCACGCAGGCGGGCTACCGCTTTGCACAGGTGCGCCCCGCGATTGCGCATGCCGGTCGCATGGTGGCAGAGCTGCCACGCCTGTGGCTCAAGGACACAGCCGTCAATGCCGTGCATGGCACGGAGTGTGTGGAGCAGGGCTGGGCCAAAGGCAAGGGCATTCTGTTTCTGACGCCGCATCTGGGCTGTTTTGAGCTGTCGGTGCAGGGTGCGGCCAATCTGTGGTCGGCCGAGCATGGCCCTATCACCATCTTGTACCGCCCGGCCAAGCAGGCTTGGCTGGCTGAGATGATGCTCACCGCGCGCAACCGCAGCGGCATTCAGGCCGTACCCACCACGCTGGCTGGTGTGCGACAGATGATCAAGGCCTTGCGCAAGGGGCAGGCTGTGGGCCTGCTGCCTGACCAGGTGCCGCCCCACGGGCAGGGCCAGTGGGCGCCATTTTTTGGCAAAGACGCCTACTCCATGACCCTGGCGGCGCGGCTGGCGCTGCAGACCGGGGCTACGGTTATTCTGGTGCGCTGTGTGCGCCTGCCTGCAGGTCGTGGCTATGAACTCTTTTTTGAAGCTTTGCCTGCACAGTTGTCCAGTGATCTGGATACGGCCGTGGTGCAGATCAACCAGGCTATGGAACATACGATTCGTCAATGCCCCGAGCAATACCTCTGGGGCTATGGCCGCTACAAGCAGCCCCGCCGTGAAGCCGCAGTGAGCGCCGATGCAGAAGGCGGTGCGCAATGAGCTGGAGCAAACTGGGCGTGGGCCTGATGCATGTGCTGGCCAAGCTGCCGCTGCCTGTGCTGCGCGGGCTGGGGCGCGTCGTGGGCAATGTGCTGTATGTGGTGGCAGCGCCGCGCCGCAAGGTAGCGCTGCGCAATCTGGAACTGTGCTTCCCTGAAAAGACCGATGCCGAGCGCAAGGCGCTCGCCAAGGAAAGCATTGTCGTGTTCTGCCAGACCTTTCTGGACCGCAGCTGGCTGTGGTTTGGCTCGGAGGCGCTGGTGCGCAGCCGCGTCAAGCTCACGGGAGCCGTGCATGAGCTGGATGGCGACACACCCACGATTGTGTTTGCGCCACACTTCTACAGCATGGATGCTGGAGGTCTGGCCCTGCCCCTGCACACCGAGCGCGAGTTCACCTCCATCTTTGCGACCAATCCTGATCCGGTGCTGGATGCCTGGTTCATGGCTGGCCGCCAGCGCTTTGGCAAGGTGCGCATGCTCAACCGTGCCGATGGGGTCAAGCCCATCATCTCCACGCTGCGCAAAGGCGGTCTGCTGTATCTGCTGCCGGACATGGACTATGGCAAGAACGACTCCGTCTTCGTGCCGTTCTTTGCCGTGCCGGAGACGGCCACCATTCCTTCACTGTCGCGCTTTGCGCGCCTGGGCAAGGCCAAGGTGGTCGGGCTGTACAACCGCATGACGCCTGATGGCTATGTGGCGGAGATGACGCCTGCCTGGGACAACTTCCCTACCGAAGACCATGTGGCCGACACAGCGCGCATGAACCGTGAACTGGAAGCTGCGATTCGCACCATGATTCCGCAGTACTACTGGGTGCACCGGCGTTTCAAGACACGGCCTGATGGGCAGGAGTCTTTGTATAAAAAATGACCGCTAGCGCTGATGTAGCAAGCGCTGGCAGCTATTAAAAATAAAGCCAGTCAATGACTGGCTTTATTGGTTGGGAGTTGCGGTCAGCCTTGGGTGCGGGGTGTGGGGACTGCTTCCAACACAGGAGGCAGACCTTCAGGATGGCTCCAGTGCCACAGCAGCTGCGCCACTTCGTTGACGCCCTGCTTCTTCAGAGCAGAGAACATGCGCACTTCACCACCTGCTGCATTGAGCTTGGTGATGGACAGAATCTTGGCCTGCTCGGAGCGCGTGAGCTTGTCCGCCTTGGTCAGCAGCACGAGGAACTTCAGTCCCTTTTCTACGCGGGGGCGCAGGGCGTGCAGCAGGGCTTCGTCCAGTTCAGTCAGGCCCAGGCGTGGGTCGCACAGCAGCACCACAGCGGTGAGGCTTTCGCGCTGCAGCAGGTAGTTGAGCATCACGCGCTGCCAGCGCTCCTTGTCCGAGTGTGAAACTGCGGCATAGCCGTAGCCTGGCAGGTCTGCCAGCACGGCATCCGTCACGCCCTGCTTGCCCAGCGCAAACAGGTTGATGTGCTGGGTGCGGCCGGGTTTCTTGGAGGCAAAGGCCAACTGCTTTTGCTGCGTCAAGGTGTTGATGGAGGTGGACTTGCCAGCGTTGGAGCGGCCCACGAAAGCGATTTCGGGCACGTCCACCTTGGGCAGTTGGTCCAGCTGGGCAGCTGTGGTGAGGAACCGCGCAGTATGCATCCAGCCCATTGCGATTTTGGGATCAATGAGGGAAGTTTGACCCGCAGCAAATGTAGAAGAGTTGGTCGTCATGGGGGAGTATTAAGCGTGAAGGCCTCATTGTAGAATCTGGCGGTTTTGCGGACATAACCAGACCCACAATATGAAGTTGCTCGCCTCTTTGATGACGGCTGCCGCGCTGGCAGCACCCGTTTTCCCGGCAATTGCTGCGGGTGAAACCCCTGCTAAGGCTGACCTCGTTCAGGGCCAGGCCAGCTATGAGGCTGTCTGCGCAGCATGTCATGGAGTGGATGGCAATTCACAGATTGTCATCAATCCCAAATTGGCACAACAACATCCTGAGTATTTGATCAAGCAATTGCACGATTTCAAGGACGACAAGCGTGCAGATCCTGTGATGAAGGGCTTTGCCATGATGCTGTCCGACGAAGAGATGAACAACATCTCTGCGTGGCTGGCACAGCAGAAGGCGCAGCCTGGTTATGCCACCGACAAGGAACTGGTGCAGCTGGGTGAGCGCATCTACCGTGGTGGCATTGCAGACCGCAATATTGCTGCCTGCGCCAGCTGCCACAGCCCCAATGGTGCCGGTATTCCCTCGCAGTACCCACGTCTGGCGGGTCAGCATGCGGACTACACCATCAAGCAGCTCAACACTTTCCGCGATGGCAGCCGTAACAACAGCGTGCAGATGCGTGATGTCGCCGCCAAGATGACGGATCGCGAGATCAAGGCGGTGGCTGACTATATTGCCGGCTTGCGCTAAATCAAACAGATGACGGTTTGAGCGGGAACTTGCCGCGCACAACGACTCTCATTCAGGGCGGGGCCATCGTGTACGATGGCCCCGCCTTTTGCTATCCGGGTTCCGGTGTTTTCTTCCATGTCTGATTCATCTTCTGACCAGCCTGCCCCGCACGACCGCCCACAGCATGTACGTGCAGTCATGGAACTGCTGGCATCCATGCGTTTTGCAATTGCCTTGCTCACCGTGATCTGTATTGCTTCGGTGGTCGGCACGGTCCTCAAGCAGCACGAACCTGCGGTCAATTACGTTAACCAGTTCGGACCTTTCTGGGCGGAGCTGTTTCTGGCGCTCAAGCTCAATGCGGTCTACAGCGCCTGGTGGTTCCTGCTGATCCTGGCATTTCTGGTGCTCAGCACCAGTCTGTGTCTGCTGCGCCATACACCCAAGTACCTGGCAGACCTGCGCAATTACAAGGAAAACATCCGCGTCCAGAGCCTGCAGGCCTTTCACCACAAGGCGCAGGCTGAACTGAATGAGGCGCCAGAGGCGGCAGCGCAGCGCATCGGCGGCGTGCTGGCGCGCAGTGGCTGGAAGGTCAAGCTGCAGGAGCGTGCCTTGCCTCAGGGCAAGGGCTATATGCTCGCGGCCAAGGCGGGTGCAGCCAACAAGCTGGGTTACATCGCTGCCCACACGGCGATTGTGCTGATCTGTATTGGTGGCCTGCTCGATGGTGACATGGTGGTGCGTGCGCAGATGTGGTTTGGTGACAAGACGCCATACACCGGCGTAGGCCGCATCTCGGACGTGCCTGAGCAGCACCGCCTGTCCATGCGCAACCCCACCTTCCGAGGCAATCTGATGGTGGCTGAGGGCACGCAGGCTGACACGGCCATTCTGAACCAGTCGGATGGCGTGCTGCTGCAGCCGCTGCCTTTCTCGGTAGAGCTGAAGAAGTTCATTGTCGAGTACTACGACACGGGTATGCCCAAGCTGTTTGCCAGCGACATCATCATCCACGACAAGGAAACTGGCGAGCAGATCGAAAAGCGTATTGAGGTCAACCATCCCGCCAGCTACCGCGGCATGGAGATCTACCAGTCCAGCTTTGACGATGGTGGCTCACGCGTGAAGCTGCAGGCCGTGCCGTTCACGCTGGGCGGAGAGGGGTTTGAGGTGGATGGTCATATTGGCACCAGCACCCAGCTGCTGCGTGCAGGCTCCAGCAAGCCCGAAGATGCGCTGACGCTGGAATTTACCGAACTGCGCACCATCAACGTCGAAAACTTCGGTTCGCAGAAAACACCGGGTGATACCGCCGTGGATGTGCGCAAGGTAGATCTGCGCAGTTCCATTGAGTCGCGCCTGGGTGCTGGTCACAAGACTACAGGTGGCAAGGACTTGCGCAATATCGGCCCCAGCATTGGCTACAAGCTGCGTGATGCTTCGGGCCAGGCGCGTGAATACCAGAACTACATGAGCCCTGTGGACCTGGGCGACGGTGGCGCTGTCTTCCTGCTGGGCGTGCGTGAGACACAGGCCGAGCCTTTCCGCTACCTGCGTCTGCCAGCCGATGAGCAGGGCAGCATGCAAGGCTTTATGCGTCTGCGCGCTGCGCTGATGGACCCCGCCATGCGTGAAGAAGCCGTGCGTCGCTATGCCAAGCAGGCGGTGCAGGAAGACCGCGCAGACCTGCGCGAAGCACTGGCGCAGTCTGCACTGCGCGTAGTGAACCTGTTTGCAGGGACTACGTTGGCCATCGACGGTGGCAAGCCTGATGGTGGCCTGCAGGCCGTGGCGCAGTTTATTGAGTCCAGTGTGCCGGAGGCCGAGCGTGAACGCGCCAGCGAAGTGCTGCTACGCATTCTGAATGGCGTGCTGTATGACCTGGCACAGCTCAGCCGTGAAAAAGCCGGACTGCCCGCTATGGAAGCTGGCCCGCAGACCCTGGCTTTCATGACGCAGTCCGTCTTTGCGCTCAGCGATGCGCAGTTCTACCCAGCGCCCATGGCTTTCATGCTGCAAGACTTTACCCAGGTGCAGGCCAGCGTGTTCCAGGTAGCGCGTGCTCCGGGGAAATACATTGTGTATCTGGGCTGTCTGTTCCTGATCATTGGCGTGTTTGCCATGCTGTATGTGCGTGACCGCCGTCTGTGGGTCTGGGTGGCAGCGCAAGATGGCAAGGCACAGGCCACGATGGCGCTGTCTTCCAACCGCAAGATCATGGACACTGACCGAGAATTTGAGCAATTGCAAGAAAAGCTGCTCCGCGCCCCCGGCAACGAGCATCCCCCCACGGAGCGTTCTGTATGAGTAGTACGACTACTTCCACCATCACCTTGAATGAGGGCTTTTTTGCACGCCGCAACTGGCTGGACTGGCTGTTTGCCGTGCTGGTGATTGCGGGCGGGGGCTTTGCCTTCCAGCGCTACAGCTATGCCATGGATGGCTACGAACAGGCCATTCTGGTGGGCACGGTGCCCTGCATGATCTGGCTGGGCTGGTTCTGGCGGCCGCTGCAAAAGCTGATGCTGGCCGTGGCAGCGCTGTCGCTGCTGGCGATCTGGCTGTATCAGGGGCCAGATGGTGTGGCGCAGATTGACCGTTCAGACACGGTCTTTGGCCTCAAATATTTTCTGTCCAGCCAGTCAGCCATCCTGTGGATGAGCATGCTGTGCTTCATGGCTACGGTGTTTTACTGGATTGGCCTGTTTGCCAAGGGCGAGCGTGACAGCTTCAGCAAGATCGGTTCGCGCATGGTCTGGATGGCAGTGACGCTGGCCCTGGTGGGCACCATGGTGCGCTGGTATGAGAGCTATCTGCTGGGGCCAGACATTGGCCACATTCCAGTGAGCAATCTGTACGAGGTGTTTGTGATGTTCATCTGGATGACATCGCTGTTCTACCTCTACTACGAAGCGCAGTACAAGACCCGCGCGCTGGGTGGTTTTGTGATGCTGGTGGTCAGCGCTGCCGTGGGCTTTCTGCTCTGGTACACCGTGGTGCGTGAGGCGCATGAAATCCAGCCCCTGGTGCCTGCACTGCAAAGCTGGTGGATGAAGCTGCACGTGCCGGCCAACTTTATTGGCTATGGCACTTTTGCGCTGGCGGCCATGGTGGCCTTTGCCTATCTGATCAAGCAACAGGCGCAGGAGACGCGGTGGTACAAGCTGGCACCGCTGTGGCTGCTGGGCGTGGCCCTGTGCTTTGAGCCGCTGGCTTTCCGCCAGAGCCAGGAAACGGGTGGCAGCTACTGGATTGTGTACTTTGGCATTTCTGCCCTGATCGTGGCAGCCATTCTGGCAGCACGCAAACAGATTGCATCACGTCTGCCCAGCTATGAAATTCTGGACGATGTGATGTACAAGTCCATCGCCGTGGGCTTTGCCTTCTTCACCATTGCCACCGTGCTGGGGGCGCTGTGGGCCGCAGAAGCCTGGGGCGGCTACTGGAGCTGGGACCCCAAGGAAACCTGGGCACTCATCGTCTGGCTGAACTACGCTGCCTGGCTGCACATGCGCCTGATGAAGGGCCTGCGCGGCACGGTATCGGCATGGTGGGCGCTGGTGGGTCTGGCCATCACCACCTTTGCCTTCCTGGGCGTGAATATGTTCCTGTCTGGCCTGCACAGCTATGGTGAGCTGTAAGCGCTGCGCAGCAGTCGGAGCAACAAAAAGGAGCGCCTTGGCGCTCCTTTTTTTCATGGGCTGTGCTTACTGGCGATCGCCCAGTGCACGCTGGATCTTCTGGTCGGTCTTGTACTGGCTCAACGCATAGACGGCCCAGATGGCAGCAGGCACCCAGCCAATCAGGGTGATCTGCAAAATCAGGCACAGCAGCCCGGCAAAGGGGCGGCCAATGGTGAAGAACACGGAAAACGGCAGAAGCAGGGCAAGCAGCAGGCGCATGGCAGTACAGAAAAGCGTTGTCAAAATGGGCCGGGAGCAGTGCCCGGGCATGGGGGCAAGTATCGCCGCAGTAGCTGCTTTGTGCATGCCATGGCTTGCAGGGGCCGAGCGGCAGGGCATACTTTGCGGGTCTGATGACTGATGTGATAAGGAGCCACAGAGACATGAGCAGCTTTCAACTGACCAGCCCCGACATTCCCGCAGACGGCAGCATCGCCCCCGTGTTTGAGTCCGACATGTTCGGCTGCGGCGGTGCCAACCAGTCGCCCGTGCTGCAGTGGAGCGGCGCACCCGAAGGCACCAAGAGCTTTGCCGTGACCGTGTATGACCCCGATGCACCGACGGGCTCGGGCTGGTGGCACTGGATGGTGATCAATATTCCCGCCAGTGTCACAGAACTTAAGGCCAACGCCGGAGACAAGAGCGGCGCCAACCTGCCCGACGGCGCACGCCAGATGCGCAATGACTATGGCATCTACGCCTGGGGTGGCATGTGCCCGCCACCGGGTGACAAACCCCACCGCTACATCTTCACGGTGCATGCGCTGTCGGTGGACAGGCTCGATATTCCCGAAGACGCGACCACGGCAGTGGGCGGCTTCATGATCAACGCCAACACCATTGCCAAGGCATCGTTTACCTCGACCTACGCACGCGCGGCGTAAAGAACTTTTCAAAAACTGAAGCGGCTAGCGCTGAATATTTGCGGGTTTCAGATGGTTTTGTATCTGAAATCAAGCAAACACAAGCGCTAGCCGCTTTGTTTTTAGGAGTTTTAAGCGTTTGTTGACACGCTTTTAATGCGTGTTCATGCCCAGAAACTGCCGCAGCTCCGGTGTCCTGGGGTTGCCAAACAGTTCCTCGGGAGGGCCCATTTCATGCACCTTGCCCTGGTGCATAAAGACGACCTGGTCGCTCACCTTGCGTGCAAAGTTCATTTCATGCGTGACCATGACCAGGGTCATGCCCTGCTCGGCCAGGCTTTCCACCACGCTGAGCACTTCGCCGACCAGCTCGGGGTCGAGTGCCGAGGTCACTTCGTCACACAGCAGAATTTCCGGGTCCATGGCCAGTGCACGGGCAATGGCCACGCGCTGCTGCTGCCCGCCCGAGAGCTGGTCGGGCATGGCATCAAACTTTTCTGCCAGACCCACACGCGCCAGCAGGCGCTCGGCATTGCTGCGTGCCACGTCCTTGGGCTGGTCCATGACCAGCGTGGGGGCCAGCATCACATTGCGGCCGACCGACAGGTGCGGAAACAGGTTGAAACTCTGGAAGATCATGCCCACGTTCTTGCGCAGCTCGCGCATGGCCTGCGGGTTGTCGGCCTGCAGGGGCTGGCCGTGCACCGTCAGCTGGCCTTCCTGAAAGACTTCCAGGCCGTTGATGCAGCGCAGCAGCGTGCTCTTGCCGGAGCCGCTCTTGCCGATGATGGAGACCACTTCGCCGCGCTGGATCTGCAGGTCTACGCCCTTGAGCACTTCATTGCTGCCGTAGCGTTTGCGCAGACCACGGATATCGACCAGTGGCAGGATGGGAGGGGAGGAAACAGGTGCAGTCATAGGTCTCAGATTCAGGAACGTTGGGGGGGCAGGCGGCGCTCCAGGCGCTGGCTCCACAGCGACAGCGGAAAGCACAGGGCAAAGTACAGGGCGGCTACGCAGCCGTAGACCAGGAAGGGCTCAAACGTGGCGTTGGCAATCAGCTGGCCAGCCTTGGTGATTTCGATAAAACCAATCACGCTGGTCAGTGCTGTGCCCTTGATGATCTGCACCACAAAACCGGCGGTGGGCGCAATGCTCAGACGCATGGCCTGCGGCAGGATGACGTGGCGCAGCTGCTCGGTAAAGCTCATGGCCAGGCTGGCCGAGGCTTCCCACTGGCCACGGGGCACGGATTCCACGCAGCCGCGCCAGATGTCACTCAGATAGGCGGCGGAGTACAGCGTCAGGCAGACGCTGGCAGCCAGCAGGGGCGAGGTGTCGATACCGATCAGCGCCAGACCAAAGTAGGTCAGAAAGATCTGCATCAGCAGCGGCGTGCCCTGAAAGATCTGCACATACAGGCTCACACAGCGGGTGGCGCCGGGCAGCTTGGACAGGCGCAGCACCAGCAGACCCAGACCCAGCAGTGCGCCGCAGACAAAGGCGATGACGGACAGCGCTACCGTCCAGCGCAGGGCCAGCAGCAGTTGGTAGGCAATGTCCCAGAAGGTGAATTCAACCATGGTGTCTCTCCGGGTCAGGCGCGGCGGCGGCCAAAGATAAAGCGGGGGCCGATCCACACCAGGAACTGGCGCAGCAGCACGGCCAGCATCAGGTACACCAGCGTGACGACGATGTAGCTTTCAAAGCTGCGGAAGGTGCGGCTGGAGATCAGATTGGCGGCGTAGGACAGCTCTTCGGTCGAGATCTGGCTGCACACGGCAGAGCCCAGCATCACGATGATCATCTGGCCGGTCAGCGCGGGCCACACGCGGCCCAGCGAAGGGGGGAGCACCACACGGGTAAAGGTCTGCCAGCGGTTCAGGGCCAGGCTCATGGCCGCTTCCAGCTGGCCGCGCGGCGTGGCTTCAATGCCAGCGCGGATCTGCTCGCAGGCATAGGCGCCCAGGTTCAGCGTCATGGCCAGAATGCTGGCGGTCTCTGGCGACAGGCGCACGCCCATGGAGGGCAGGCCGAAGAACAGAAAAAACAGCTGGATGATGAACGGGGTGTTGCGAAACACCTCCACATAGGTGGCGACCAGCGTGCGCACCGCCAGCCCGGCATGCAGGCGGGCCCAGGCGCAGGCAATGCCAAGCATCACGCCCATGGGCAGTGCAAAGGCGGTGAGCACAAGGGTGAGCAGCAGCCCTTTGAGCAGCATTGGCCAATTGGCCAGCACTGGTAAGAAATCCATGGTCATGGGCAACTCTTGTGAAAACGGAATCCGGAAAACGGTGTGGGCCTTGCACCCACTGGGGCGCAGGCAGTCCGTGCCTGCGCGTTCAGGTTCGCAGCTGTGTCATCCCCGGTGCGGCAGCGTAGTCAGGGGTGACGGCGCAGCGATGGATCAGTCAGGCAGGTTGCCCGCACCGCGACCCAGCCACTTCTGCGAATAGGCTTCAATGGTCCCGTCGGTCTTGGCGGTGCGCAGGATGTCGTTGACCTTGTTCAGCAGCTCGGTTTCACCCTTGCGCACACCGATGTAGTTGGGCGAATCCTTGATCAGCAGCTTGTACTCCGCCTGCACCTTGGGGTTCTTCTGGAGCGCAGCAGCGGCTACGGCAGCACCCACGGCCACAAACTGGGTCTGCTGGCTCATGAAGGCCGCCATGGTGGAGTTGTCGTCTTCAAAGCGCTGAATCTTCAGTGTCTTGGGGGCCAGCTCCTGCAGGGCATCGTCCTGGATGGTGCCGCGTGTCACGGACAGGGTCTTGCCGCCCAGATCCTCAAAGCTCTTGATCTCCACGTCCTTGGGGCCGAACACGGCCTGGAAGAAGGGGGCATAGGCCACGGTGAAGTCGATCACCTTGGCGCGCTCTTCGTTCTTGCCCAGGGAGGAGACGATCAGATCAATCTTCTTGGACTGCAGGTAGGGAATGCGGTTGGGGGTACTCACGGGCACCAGCTCGGCCTTCACGCCCAGCTTGTCGGCAATCAGCTGCGCCACGGCCACGTCCATGCCGGTGGGCTTGAAGTCAGGGCCCATGTAGCCATACGGTGGGTAGTCGGTAGGAATGCCCAGTGCGATGGACTTCTTGTCCAGAATGTTTTGCAGGGACTTGTCTTCCTGGGCGTAGGCACCGGAAGCAACGGTCAGGGCAGTCACAGCAACGGCGCTGACGGCAAAAAGGCGGCGGGTCAGGGACATGTTGAACACTCCGTGGAACAAAAAATTTCAGATGGAGTGCTCTGAGCACAGACCGTGCCAGCTTTTTGAAATCTGAGTTTCAGCGGTGGTGCTGGGCTGTTTCAGCGCGTGGGTGCTGGCTGCACAGCTGTATACAAAAACGGTGACAAAGCCTTGATTCACAAGGAAGGGGGCAATGCGTGCAAACAGGCATTGCTTTTGCATTCCAGGTGCTGAACATGAAACCAAAGTGCCAGCATTTCAAGAAACTGGCACAAAAGTTTCATAAGTTGGTGCAGACCGTCTCCATGTTGGTGCGGCGCACCACGTTGGAGACACAAGGCCTTTTGTATGACGCACACCGCCACTGCCACCACGCTGGAATCACGCATCCGCCATGTCTATGGCGCGCTGTCTGATGCAGAGCGAAAGATTGCCGACGTCGTGCTGGCACGCCAGCGCGAGCTGCTGGGCTACTCGGCCACGGAGCTGGCCCATCTGGCTGGCACATCCAAGTCCAGCGCAGCCCGTTTTTTCCGCAGTCTGGGTTACGCCGGGTATGACGAGTTTCGCCATGCGCTGCGCCAGGCACAGGAGCAGCAGTCACCGCTAGCCCGCATGCAGGGCAAGCGCAGCAGCGACAGCGTGGGTCAGCAGTTTCAGGCGCATCTGCAGCTGGATGCCGCACGCCTGCAGGAATGGTCAGAAGCCGTGCCCCAGGCACAGCTGGAAGCCGCACTGGCCCTGCTGCGCAAGGCACGCAAGGTCTGGGTGGTGGGCTATCGCCACAGCCACCTGACGGCGTTCTATGCGCAGTCGCTGCTGGCCCAGGTGCGGCCTGAGGTGCTCACGCTCAACGACGCGGCCGGGCGCGAGGCGGATCTGCTGGCCTGCGCCAGCGACAAGGATGTGGTGCTGGCCGTGGACTTTCGCCGCCGCAGCACACGCCTGCCGCAGGTGCTGGCAGCAGCACGCACCGTGGGTGCCCAGACCGTGGTGCTGACCGATGCGCCCGTATCTGCACTGGCCATGCAGGCGCAGGTGGTGCTGCGCTGCGGTGCCAGCAGCCAGCAGGGCCTGTTTGATTCCTATGTCTGTGGCGTCAGCCTGGTGAACTTTCTGGCCGCCACGCTGGCGCAGCAGCTGCGCAACGCCACGCAGGAGCGGCTGGCGCGCATTGAACGCCTGCATGTGGCCTTGAACGATCTGGAGCCGCAGCTGTGAAGGCTGCGGCCTGTATGCAACCTCTTTTTTCCTGACCGAAAGCCTGTATGACTGCTTCCGTACTCCCCTCCCTGACCGTTGAATGCCTGGCCAATCCGGCAGCCAACCGCATGACCCCCTATGGCGCGCGCCGCAGTGAAATTCTGGGCGCCGATGCGCTGGCGCTGGCGCAGCGCGAACTCACGCAATGGCAGGGCTATGCCGTCACGCCACTGCACAGCCTGCCCGCACTGGCACAGGCCATGGGCGTAGCCAGCGTGCACTACAAGGATGAAGGCAGCCGCTTTGGCCTGGGCAGCTTCAAGGCGCTGGGTGGAGCCTATGCGGTGGCTCGTCTGCTGTGCCGTGAGCTGGGTGCCCAGCTGGGCCGCACGCTCACCACGCAAGACCTGCTCACGCCCGAGCTGCGTGCCCTGTGCGGTGGCATCACCGTCACCTGCGCTACCGATGGCAACCACGGCCGCTCCGTCGCCTGGGGCGCGCAGCTGTTTGGCTGCCAGTGCGTGATCTACATCCACGCCACCGTCAGCGAAGGTCGCAAGGAGGCCATTGCGCAATACGGTGCACAGGTGGTGCGCACGGCAGGCAACTATGACGATGCCGTGCGCCAGGCCGATCTGGATGCCAAGCAGTACGGCCGTTTTGTGATTTCTGACACCTCCTACCCCGGCTACATGGATGTGCCGCGCGATGTGATGCAGGGCTACCAGCTCATGGTGGAAGAAGCCGCGCAGCAGCTGCCTGAGCGCCCCACGCACATCTTTGTGCAGGCTGGGGTGGGTGGACTGGCCGCCGCCGTCTGCGGCTACTTCTGGGAGCGTGATGCGGGTGACCGCCCCATCTATGTGGTGGTGGAGCCAGACAAGGCCGACTGCCTGACGCAAAGCGCCAAGGCCGGGCAGCTGACGGCGGTGACGGGTGATATCGACACGCTGATGGCAGGTCTGGCCTGTGGTGAGGTCTCGCACCTGGCCTGGGAGATTCTGGAAAAAGGCACAGATGCCTTCTGCGTGATTCCTGACGATGCCGCCGTGGCGGCCATGCGCCTGCTGGCCCACCCGCTGGGCAATGACCCAGTGATCGTCGCCGGTGAATCTGCCGTAGCCGGAGTGGCGGCCGCCATTGCCGCCAGCCAGAGCGATGCTGCCAGGCAGATGCTGGGCCTGAATGCCGACAGCCGCATTCTGTTCTTTGGCTCTGAAGCTGCGACCGACCCTGCGCTGTACGAACAGCTGGTGGGTGAAAGCGCCGAAGCCGTGGCCGCCCGTGCCAAGGAGCGTGCATGAGCGATCTGAACACTTTGCGCATTGACGGTGCGCGCCTGTTGCAGCGCCTGCGTGATCTGTGCCAGTTTGGTGCGCTCGAAGGGGGCGGCACCAACCGCCTGGCGCTCAGCGATGCCGACCAAGCAGCCCGCGACTGGACCGTGCAGCAGATGCGTGATCTGGGCATGGAGGTGCAGATTGACGCGATTGGCAACGTGGTCGCCACCTATGCGGGCACGGAGGCCGACGCTCTGCCCGTGATGACGGGCAGCCATATCGACACCGTGCGCACCGGCGGCCTGTATGACGGCAACTATGGCGTGATGGCTGGGCTGGAAGTGGTGGCCACGCTGCGCGATGCGGGGCTGCGCACGCGCCGTCCCTTGCAGGTGGCGTTTTTCACCAACGAGGAGGGTGCACGCTTTCAGCCGGACATGCTGGGCAGCCTGGTCATGGTGGGTGGCATGCCGCTCGAAGCAGCGCTGGCCACCCAAGCCGTGGACAACGGCGCACGCCTGGGTGATGAACTGCAGCGCATTGGCTACGCAGGCTCAGCCCCCGTGGGCGCACCCAAGGTGCACCGCTTTGTGGAACTGCACATTGAACAAGGCCCGGTGCTGGAGCAGCAGGGCGTAGACATTGGTGTGGTCGAGGGTGTGCAGGGTATCTGCTGGATGGAGCTGCACTTTCAGGGCACCAGCAACCACGCAGGCACCACGCCCATGGCACTGCGCCATGACGCAGGCATGTGCGCCATGCGCGTGGCGGCCTTTGTGGCCGATCTGGTGCAGCGCTACGGAGGCCGCCAGCTGGGCACCGTGGGGGCCGTACAGCTCAAGCCCAATCTGATCAATGTGATTGCCAGCGAAGCGCTGATGACCGTGGACATGCGCAATACCGACGGCCAGCGTCTGCGCGATGCACAGGCTGAGGTGCTGGCTTTTGCACGGGGGCTGGCTGCCCAGCAAGGTGTGCAGTTCAGCCACCGCCAGCTGGCGGACTTTGAACCGGTGGCCTTTGATGCACAGCTGGTGCACCGCGTGGAGCAGCACGCGCAGGCGCTGGGCCTGTCCACGCTGCGTATGCCCAGTGGCGCAGGTCATGACGCGCAGATGCTGGCCCGCATCTGCCCCACTGCCATGGTGTTTGTGCCCAGTGCGCAAGGCCTGTCGCACAACGTGCGCGAGCACACCGATGCCCACCAGCTGGAGCAGGGTGCGAATGTGCTGCTGCAGGTGTTGCTGGAAGCTGCGAATAGCTAAGAAGTTTTGAAAGAAATTGGCTGCTATCGCAGATGTAGCAAGCGCTGGCAGCTATCAAAGGAAGAGTTAAAAATGAGCCGTATTGTCAATGTTGCCCTGGGCCAGCTGGGGCCCGTGCAGAAAGCGGATTCGCGTGCCAGCGTGGTCAAGCGCCTGTGTGAAATGATGCGCGAGGCCAAGAGCCTGGGCGCGGATGTTATTGTCTATCCCGAGCTGGCGCTGACCACCTTTTTCCCGCGCTGGTACATCGAAGATCAGGCCGAGCTGCACAGCTACTACGAGCGTGAAATGCCCAGCCGCGACACCATGCCGCTGTTCGAGCTGGCACGCGATCTGGGCATTGGCTTTTCCCTGGGCTATGCCGAGCTGGCGGAGGAAGAGGGCCAGCTCATGCAGTACAACACCGCCATCCTCGTGGACAAGCGCGGCCAGATTGTGGGCAAGTACCGCAAGATCCACGTGCCCGGTCACTTCGAGCACGAGCCCTGGCGCAAATTCCAGCATCTGGAAAAACGTTACTTCACACCCGGCAAACACTTTGGTGTGTACCAGGCCTTTGGCGGCACCATGGGCATGGCGCTGTGCAACGACCGCCGCTGGGCCGAGAGTTACCGCGTCATGGCGCTGCAGGGCGCGGAGATGATCTTTATTGGCTACAACACGCCCGTACACAACGCACCCGCGCCGCAGCACGATGATCTGTCGCTGTTCCACAACCAGCTCTCTGTGCAGGCCGGGGCCTACCAGAACGGCTGCTGGGTGGCCAGCGTGGCCAAGGGCGGGGTGGAAGAGGGCGTGGACAGCATTGCAGGCAGCCTGATGGTGGCCCCCAGCGGCGAAGTCGTGGCGCGCTGCATCACCAAGGATGACGAAGTGGTGCTGGGCCGTGCAGATCTGGACTTCTGCGCCGTCTACAAGCGCACCACGTTCAACTTTGACCTGCACCGTCACCCCGAGTGCTATGGCCTGATCGTGCAGAAAAAGGGCGAAACCCTGGCGGCTGACGGCACGCCGTGGAAGGGGTGAGCATCCTGTGAGTCACGCCGCTCGGGTGAAACACTGTTCATCCCGAGCGCGGCGAAGTTGTATACAGAATTGGCACACATCCTGCTTGATGTGTGCATGCACATTCTGCTGCTCAACCCCAACACCCATGCACAGACCACCACCATGATGGTGCGGCTGGTGCAGCAGCAGTTGCCTGCTGGCTGGCAGGTATGCGGTGTCACCGCCAGCGATGGGGTGCCCCTGATCACGAATGAGGCAGAGCTGGAAGCAGCAGCTGCCCCGGTACAAAGCTGCTGGGCGCAGGCTCTGCAGAGCCCCGGTGTGCGCTGGGATGGCGTCATCCTGGCGTGCTTTGCCGACCCGGCGATCGCCTGGCTGCGCAAGGCCACAGGCATTCCCTGCGTGGGCATTGGTGAGGCCGCGCTGCGCGCTGCCAGTGCAGGCCAGCGCCGCTTCGGCATTGCAACGACCACCCCGCAGCTGGATGCGCCCATGCGCGCCATGGTGCAGCGCCTGGGGCTGGAAGACCTCTATACCGGGGCCCGCTATACAGCAGGCAGCCCCTTGCACCTGGTGGCACAGGCCGATGCATTGAACCAGCAGCTGTACCAGGCGGTACAGCACTGCGTGGCAGATGATGGTGCACAGGCTGTGGTGATCGGCGGAGGCCCGCTGGGCCAGGCTGCACAGACACTGGCTGCACACACCAGCACTCCCTTGATTGCTCCGCTGACTGCTGCTGCGCAGTGGATGCAGCACACCTTGACCTCCTCTTGAAAAGCGAGCTGACACCATGAAGCAAAAACTCTGTACCTTCGCCCTGAATGTGGTGGCTCTGGCCACTTTGTGCACGGGGGCTGTCCATGCCAGCAGTGTGCTGGAGCAGATCGAAAGCACGAAAAAAGTGCGCATTGCGATTCCTACCGACTACCCGCCTTACGGCATGGTGGGCATTGACATGAAGCCCCAGGGCCTGGACATCGACATGGCGCGCTATGTGGCAGACAAGCTGGGCGCCAAAGTCGAGCTGGTGCCTGTGGTCAGCGCCAACCGTGTGCCTTATCTGCAGACGGGCAAGGTGGATCTGGTGATCTCCACACTGGGCAAGACCGAAGAACGCGCCAAGGTGGTGGACTTTTCTCACAGCTACTCCCCGTTCTTTCAGGCGCTGTTTGCACCCAAGGGGCTGGAGATCAAGGACTGGAGTGATTTAAGCGGCAAGACGGTTTCTGTCACGCGCGGAGCCATGGCTGACAGCGAACTGAGCAAAGTTGCACCCGCGGGCACGCAGATACGCCGCTTTGAAGACCATATCGGCACCGTTGCTGCCTATACCTCCGGGCAGGTACAGGCGATTGCTACCAGTGCCGGTGAAGGTGATGCCATCAACCGACAGGCCCCCAAGCTGGGCAATGAGCTCAAGCTCATCCTCAAGGTCAGCCCGAACTATATCGGGGTGAAAAAAGGGGAGTCCGCACTGCTGGAGCGCATCAACGCCATCGTGCTGGAAGCCAAAAACAGCGGAGAGCTGGATCGCCTGTCACAGAAGTGGCTGAAGCAGCCAGCAGGCGATCTGCCGCTGTAAACAGGCGTCTACACGGGGCTAGCTCAGCAGCTCATCACGGGCGCTCTGGCCCTGCAGATGGGCCACATCCCCCCAGCCCACCAGCGTCAGCCCTTCGGGTGTCCACAGCAGGCGGTTGATGGCTGCGTTGTGCAGCTCCCAGGTGCGGGGGGCCTGCAAGTCCTGGTGGGTGGCCAGGCGGTAGAGCATGTCCATGACGCCGCCGTGTGCCACCAGTGCAATCTGGCCGCCCATGTGCTGCGAGGCCAGACGGTCTACCGTGTGCTGAATGCGGCTGCGCAGCATGGCCAGCGATTCGCCGCCGCCATCGGGCACAAAGTCCGGGTCGCGCTTGCGCCAGCGCAGGGCCTGCTCGGGCTGCTCGGCCTCGGCTTCCTTGAAGGTGCGCCCCTCAAAGCTGCCAAAGCAGCGCTCGCGCAGGCCTGCATCGGGCTGTACGGGGCAGCCCGTGGTCTGGCCTACAGCCTGCGCCGTACTCAGTGCGCGCTGCAGGTCGCTGCTGTAGATGGCATCCAGGCGCTCATCCGCCAGCGCAGCACCTGCGCGCTCGGCCTGCCACAGGCCGATGTCGTTGAGAGGAATGTCCAGATGCCCCTGGATGCGGGCGTCCACGTTCCAGGCGGTTTCGCCGTGGCGTATGGCAATGATGCGGGTAGCTTGCATGCAGCAAAGTGGGCCAGCAGGCCCTCGGAAGAAAAGGCAAAGCCAACATGCTTGCCCGGCACTGTGCAGCAGCGCTGTCATCGGCAAGCAGCGAATCCGCCATTGTCTCGCATGCGCGCATACAACGCCTGTGCAGGCGAAACAAGATTTTTTGCGTGAAGGCAAGCAAGTTGTGCGCTTTTTGCGTGAATTCAGGTGCTTCTCGCTATAAACATGAGCAGAAAAAGCAAGAAGCGACAAGCGGCGCAGTTTTTGCATCGCTAGGCAAAGCCCTAGGGCTATGTACGCACCGTCCGTGGCATACCGACACTTTCACCTGACTGAGGAGATACACATGATTCTGAAGACTCTGGGTACCGCATTGCTGGCCGCAGGCCTGCTCACTTCTGCAGCACTGGTACAGGCTGAAACGGTGCGCTGGTCGCGCTCGGCCGATGTGACCACGCTGGACCCCCATGTGTTCAATACCGGCACCAACTTTGTGCTCATGCACCAGATGTATGAGACGCTGGTCAACCGCACGGCCGATGGCAAGCTCAAGCCCCTGCTGGCGACCGAGTGGAAGATGCTGGAGAGTGACCCCACGGTCTGGGAGTTCAAGCTGCGCCCTAACGTCAAGTTCCATGACGGCACGCCGCTGACGGCCAAGGATGTGGTCTTCTCGCTCAACCGCGCACGTGGCCCCAATGCACAGGTCAAGTCGCTGCTGGCTTCGGTGGACAGCATCAAGGCCGTGGATGACCTGACCGTGCACGTCAAGACCAAGGGCCCGAACCTGATCTTCCCGAACAACCTGACCAACCTCTTCATCATGAGCGAGGACTGGGCCAAGAAGAACAACGCCACGGAAACCCAGGACCCCAACAGCAAGCAGGAAAACGGTGCGACCCGCGCGGTCAACGGCACAGGCGCTTTCATGCTGGCTTCGCGTGAAATCGACAGCAAGACGGTGATGAAGCAAAACCCCAACTACTGGGGCAAGGACCAGGTGGGTGATGTGACCGAGCTGGTCTATCTGCCCATCAAGTCACCCGCCACACGCGTGGCTGCACTGCTGTCGGGTGAAGTGGACTTTGCCCAGGACATTCCCGCGCAGGACGTGGCGCGCCTGAAGCAGGACAGCAAGCTGCGCATCAACGAAGGGCCTGAGAACCGCTCCATCTTCCTGGGCCTGAACGTGGGCGCGGCAGAGCTCAAGTCCAGCAACGTCAAGGGCAAGAACCCGCTGGCCGACCCCAAGGTGCGCGAAGCCATTGAACTGGCGATTGACCGCGATGCCATCAAGCGTTCGGTGATGCGAGGCCTGTCCAACCCCTCGGGCGTGATGGCGCCTCCCTTTGTCAACGGCTATGACAAGAGCATGGCAGCCTACAACAAGGCTGACATCAACAAGGCCAAGCAGCTGCTCAAGGAGGCTGGCTATCCCGATGGCTTCACCATCACACTGCACTCGCCCAATGACCGCTATGTGAATGACGAGGCCATCAGCACTGCCATTGCGGGCTTTCTGGGGCGCATTGGTATCAAGACGGAAGTGTCCTCGCGCCCCATTGCGCAGCACAGCGTCTCCATCGTGAATGCCGACAGCGACTTCTACCTCTACGGCTGGGGCGTGCCCACCTATGACTCGGCCTATATCTTTGACTTCCTGGTGGCCACCCGTGGCAAGGAAGGCCGTGGGGCGCTGAACGCTACTGGCTACAGCAATCCTGAGGTGGATGCCAAGATCATCTCGCTGTCTTCCGAGAGCGATGTGGCCAAGCGCAATGACACCATCAAGCAGATCTGGGATGTGGTGCAGAAAGAGCGCTTCTACATTCCGCTGCATGACCAGGTCATCCACTTCGCTTCGGTCAAGTCCATCGACGTTCCCGTGCACCCTGACAACACGCTGCACTTCAAGGACGTAAAGATCAACAAGAACGCCAAGTAAGCCCATGCTGGTCCATCTGCTGCGCAGACTGGGCCAGTCAGTATTGGTACTGCTGGCCGTCTCGTTCATTTCCTTCATGGTGTTTCGCCACATTGGCGATCCCACCATCAGTTTGCTGGGCGAAGATGCCACGCTGCAAGAGCGTGAAGCCCTGGTCGAAGAGCTGGGGTTTAACAAGCCCGTTCCGCTGCAATACCTGTCCTATGTGGGCAAGGTGTTGCATGGGGATCTGGGCATTTCCTACCGCCTCAAGCGCCCTGTGGCCGAGGTGATTGCCGAGCGCCTGCCCGCCACGCTGGAGCTGGCGCTGACGGCTTCGGTGCTGGCACTGCTGGTGGGCATTGTGCTGGGCGTGTACACCGCCATCCGCAAGGATGGCTGGCTCTCGCGCACCATCATGACCGTCTCGCTCGTGGGTGTGTCGCTGCCCACGTTTCTGATTGGCATTGGCCTGATCTATGTGTTTGCCGTAGAGTTGCGCTGGCTGCCGTCCTTCGGGCGGGGGCAGACCGTCAATATTGGCGGCTGGGAAACCGGCTTTCTCACGGCGTCGGGCTGGGCGGCGTTGATCCTGCCTGCCATCACGCTGGGCTTTTACAACATGACGCTGATCATGCGGCTGGTGCGTGCCGAGATGCTGGAAGTGCTGCGCTCGGACTACATCCGCTTTGGCCGTGCGCGCGGCCTGCATGACAAAAGCCTGTACTTTGGCCATGCGCTGCGCAATACGCTGATTCCCGTCATCACCATTGCAGGCTTGCAGATTGGCTCGCTGATTGCCTTTGCCATCGTTACGGAAACCGTGTTCCAGTGGCCGGGCGTGGGCTTGCTGTTCATCTCGTCCGTACAGGGCGTGGATGTGCCTTTGATTGCGGCCTATCTGATGTTCATCGCCCTGCTGTACGTGGTGATCAACCTGTTCGTGGATTTTCTGTATGTGCTGGTGGACCCCCGCCTGCGTAAGAAATAAGGGGCCCGCAAATGACTGATACCGTAAAACCTACGGGCTGGAAAGCCAGTGACTCGCCCGTCAAGCGCGCCTTTGCACGATCGCGTCTGGTGCAGGTAGCCGCTGGCGTGATGGCTCTGCTGGTGCTGGCCACTGTATTTGCACCGCTGCTGGCGCTGCACAACCCGTTTGAACCTGCCAATCTGGACTTGATGGATGCCTTCACGCCCCCCTGGAGCCAGGGCATGGGTGAGATGTTCTACCCGCTGGGTGCCGATGACCAGGGGCGTGACGTGTACTCCGCCATCCTCTACGGCCTGCGCATGTCGGTGATTGTGGGTGTGGCCGCTGTGGCGCTGTCGCTCATCATTGGCGTGCCACTGGGCCTGATTGCGGGCTATGCCGGTGGCTGGTTTGACACCATGCTCATGCGCATTGCCGATGTGCAGCTCACCTTCCCCGTGATTCTGGTGGCGCTGCTGATCTTCGGTATTGCACGCGGCATGCTGCCCGAGGGCTACCGCGACGACATGGCCGTGTACGTCATCATCATTGCCATCGGCCTGTCTGACTGGGTGCAGTACGCGCGCACCGTGCGTGGCGCGGTCATGGTGGAAAAGCAGAAAGACTATGTGCTGGCTGCCCAGCTCATCGGGCGCAGCCGCACGGCCATTCTGGCCAGGCACATCCTGCCCAATCTGCTGGCCCCCATTCTGGTCATTGCCACTATCAGCTTTGCGCAGGCCATCGTGGCGGAGTCCACGCTGTCCTATCTGGGCGTGGGCCTGCCCCCCACGGCCCCCTCGCTGGGTACGCTAATCCGCATTGGTCAGGGCTTTCTGTTCTCGGGCGAGTGGTGGATTCTGATGTTCCCCGGGCTGGTGCTGCTGGCGCTGGCCCTGTCGGTCAACCTGGTGGGTGATTGGCTGCGTGACGCTCTCAACCCCAAGCTGCAATGAAGATGCACACAGACACTCCATCCCCCGTGCCTGCTGATGGTGCAGCAGGCGGCACGCCCGTGCTACGGGTGCGCAATCTGAGCGTGACGTTTGACACCCACAAAGGCCCGGTGCATGTGCTGCACGATGTGTCGTTTGACATCTGGCCAGGAGAAATCCTGGGCGTGGTGGGCGAGTCCGGCGCGGGCAAGTCCATGACGGGCTCTGCCATCACCGGCCTGATCGAGCACCCGGGCCGCATTTCCGGCGGTACGGTCGAACTGCAAGGCCAGCGCATTGACCAGCTGCGTGGTGAAGATCTGCGCCGCATTCGTGGCAAGCGCATCGGCACCATCTTCCAGGACCCGCTCACCAGCCTGAACCCGGTCTATACCGTGGGCGGGCACTTGGTGGAAACCATTCGCACCCACCTGCCCGTGAGCGAAAAAGAAGCCGAGGCACGTGCGCTGGCGCTGCTGGAAGAAGTGGAAATTCCGCATGCCAAGGAACGCATGGGGCAGTACCCGCACCAGTTCTCCGGCGGCATGCGCCAGCGCGTGGCAATTGCGCTGGCCCTGTGCGCAGAGCCGGAACTCATCATTGCGGACGAGCCCACCACGGCGCTGGATGTCTCCGTGCAGGCGCAGATCATCCAGCTGCTGCGCAAGGTCTGCAAGGAGCGCGGCGCTGCCGCCATGCTGATCACCCACGACATGGGCGTGATTGCCGAGACAGCCGACCGCGTCATGGTCATGTACCACGGCCGCGTGCTGGAGACCGGCCATGTACGCCAGGTGCTGGACGCCCCGCGTGACCCGTACACCCAGGTGCTCATGGCCGCCATTCCCAGCGTGCACCAGCGCGTGGAACGCCTGCCTGTGCCTGAAGTGGGCGGTGGGCCCGTGGTCAAAGCGGTGCCGTGGACGCCCAAGCCCGCAGACCCTGCGGCTGCCGCTGCACGCCCGCTGGTCGAGGTCAAAGACCTGTGCAAGGAATACGACCTCTCTGGCGGCTGGCTGGCCCGTGTGCTCGCACGCCAGGACAAAAAAATCCTCAAGGCCGCAGACCATGTGAGCTTCAACATCCGCAAAGGCACGACCTTTGGGCTGGTGGGCGAATCTGGCTCCGGCAAATCCACCGTGGCACGCATGATTGCGGGGCTGACCCGCCCCACCAGCGGCACTATCCTGTTTGACGGTGTAGACAAGTGGAGCGCCGCCGCACAGACCGTGGCCATGCGCCGCCGCTTTCAGATGATTTTTCAGGACCCGTACGCCAGCCTCAACCCGCGCTGGACGGTGGAGCAGCTGATTGCCGAGCCCTTGGTAGTGCTGGGCATTACGCAGTCCAAGGAAGAAACCGCCGAACGTGTGCAGCAAGCCCTGCACCGCGTGCGCATGAAGCCGGACGACGCCAAAAAGTACCCGCACCAGTTCTCCGGCGGCCAACGCCAGCGCATCGCCGTGGCGCGCGCACTGGCCAGCAGGCCGGAGTTCATCATCTGTGACGAGCCCACCTCGGCGCTGGACGTATCCGTGCAGGCCCAGGTGCTTAACCTGATGCGTGATCTGCAGGAAGAGTTTGGCCTGACTTATCTGCTCATCAGCCACAACCTGGCCGTGATTCGCCATATGTGCGACGACATCGGCGTCATGCAGCGCGGCCAGCTGGTGGAAGTGGGTGATGCGCAGGCCGTGCTGGATGATCCGCAGCACCAGTACACCAAGGACTTGATGGCAGCGATCCCTGATATCGCGCACGTGCATTGAAGCACGGTAGCAGCTTGCCCCAAGCTGCTGACAATGCGCTGCATAGCTCCCTCTCCCGCTTGCGGGAGAGGGTTGGGGAGAGGGCCGCATTCACTCCTTCCCCCGCTGGGGGAAGGCGGGGATGGGGGCCGTTGCTGCTTCTTGTTTGGGCGGTGTGCTTGGTTTGAGGCAGGAGGTCGGGTCTCGGCCCGACAGCCGACCCCATTTCTTTTGCGTCGCCAAAAGAAATGGGGGAAAGAAAAGGCGAGCCTTGCAGGCGGCTTGTCCGGCTGAACTCCCGTCGCTCCTGCGTCGCTCTGGTCAAACAGGCAGCCGGAAATCAGATTTTTTATGTCCAAGCACGCCAGTCTTACCGCTGGCGTGCGGGGTGGCACAAGCGCTATGCCTAGCCCTCCCTCGCCTGCTTGCGGGAGAGGGCAGGGGTGAGGGCTGTATTTCACTCCTTCCCCGCTGGGGGAAGGCGGGGATGGGGGCAGTTGCTGCTTCTTGTTTGGGCGGTGTGCTTGGTTTGAGGTGGGGAGTCGGGTCTCGGCCCGACAGCCGACCCCATTTCTTTTGCGTCGCCAAAAGAAATGGGGGAAAGAAAAGGCGAGCCTTGCAGGCGGCTTGTCCGGCTGAACTCCCGTCGCTCCTGCGTCGCTCTGGTCAAACAGGCAGCCGGAAATCAGATTTTTTATGTCCAAGCACGCCTGTCTTACAGCTGGCGTGCGGGGTGGCACAAGCGCTGTGCCTAGCACTCCCTCGCCTGCTTGCGGGAGAGGGTGCGGTACAGGGAAAGATGAACCATTGCAGCCGTTCAGAGTCAACTATCCATAGCCTCCAGACGGTCTGATTCGCGATGAAAGTTCATGTACAAAGACGAGTCTCGCAATACGTCACGGTTTCACGCAACAAACTGATTGCATCACCAATCGGATCGCTTTTCACGAGCATGAGTGCGCGTTCAATCTGTGATTTATGGGCAGTAAAGATCTGGCGAGCGAAGGCAGGCACCATCACCGAATCCAAAGATTTCTCTATATCTTCAATGCCCGTTCTAGGAACTTCTATGGGTCCGAGTGAGCGAAGACGTAGCAAGAGAAAATTGCTGAAATCTTTTGCGAACTCAAGACAAAATTGGGCTACGTCAACAGTCGGTGCAGGAATCTCAATCAGCTTGCCAGAAGAATCAAACCTATGAATGTCTTTGGGCACAAAGTATCGCCCGTCAGCCCACCCGCTTATCACTGGATTGCCATCATGAGTAGCTGCATTTCTGCTGAGCCATATAAACGTTCCATGTCGCAATCCTTCGATATCGCTCCAAACAATCTTTGGTTTGAGGAATGTCGATCCTGAGTCTTTAAGAGATTGAACCGTATTGCTAAAGGCTGAGAACGTATAGACGATTCTGCTTTCCGTTTGTTCGTTGCCTTGCTGCCCTTTGTGGAACCTATCCATTGATTGATCGCAGCACTCCACGACGGAGCGCAAGAAAAAATCAAATTCTTTGACCTTGGATTTGAAGAAGCTGGACACCCAGAGGCGATGCTGATCTTGCGTAAGTCTCATGTCCATGCATTCTTTTTAAGGAATCTCAATTGTAGGAGTCGAAATCCAGACTCTCTGGAGGCTTAGCTATCGAAGCGCCAATTCGAGGCGCCTCTGAAGGTCGGCTGTTGGCCGAAAGCAGCCACCCCCCAAAAAAATCCCGAAGTCCTGCTTTAAAAACTGCTCACCCCAACCAAAGCACCCTGCCTCACAAAAGTCCCCTTGACCTTCCACCCACTTCCATCTTTACCCTCCAGCCATCACATCACAAGGAGGGGAAACATGAACCATTCGGACCAGAAAGCGGCATGGGATCAGCGCTGGCTGGCACTCAAGCTGCCGCCGCTGTTGCTCGTGGCATTGGTGGCTGCGGGTATCTGGAGCACATCGGCGTTGCTGCCCATGCAGTGGGTGACGCCGTTGCGTTGGGCTGTGGCTGCGGTATTTGGTGCTGCCGGGCTGACGGTGTGCGTGGCCGGGGTCTGGGCCTTCCGGCAGGCGCGGACGACGGTAAGCCCGGTGGCGCCGGAAAACGCTTCGGCGCTGGTGGTGCGTGGCATTTACCGCTGGACGCGCAATCCCATGTATCTGGGTTTTGTGCTGGGTTTGCTGGGATGGTCGCTGGCGCTGGGTACGTGGAGCGGGGTGCTGTGGTGCGCCGCCTTGGTGTGCTATCTGCAGCGCTACCAGATTCGCCCGGAGGAAGCGGTACTGCGCCAGAAGTTTGGGGCGGACTATGTGGCTTACTGCGCGCAGGTGGGGCGCTGGTGGGGGTGCGGAATTTAAGCATTTTTGGCCTCTAACGAAGTCCCATCGAGCGCTGGCAGCTATCACTTTTATAAGTTCCATCACTTTGTCATTGTCTGAATCACCATGGCTCACTGACAATCAACACGCTTATAAAAATCAGAGCAGGAGTGGTGGTGGAGACAACGCTGATCGTGGTGGTCGCCGGGGCCATGTGCGCCGGTTTTGTGCAGGGCGTTTCAGGCTTTGCGTTTGGCATGGTGGCCATGTCGTTCTGGGCCTGGGTGCTGGAGCCGCAGGTGGCTGCCGCGCTGGCCGTGTGCTGTTCGCTGGCGGGGCAAATCCTCGCGGCCTTTAGCGTGCGCCGGGGTGCGCACTGGCCGCAGCTGCTGCCGTTTGTGCTCGGTGGGCTGGCAGGCATTCCCGTGGGCTTGTGGCTGCTGCCGCAGCTGAACATGCTCTGGTTCAAGGCCGGGCTGGGCGCGCTGCTGCTGATCTGGTGCCCCACCATGCTGCTGATGCAGCGCCTGCCCCCCATTACGCATGGCGGGCGCGTGGCCGATGCAGTGGCGGGCTGGGCGGGTGGTGTGCTGGGTGGTCTGGGTGGCTTTACGGGCACGATTCCCACGCTGTGGTGCAGCCTGCGCCGCTTTCCCAAAGACACACAGCGTGCGGTGATTCAGAACTTCAACCTGTCCATGCTGTGCGTGGTGGCTCTGCTGTATGTGGAGCGCGGCCTGATTACCGGCCCGGTGCTGCACTGGCTGGCATGGCTGCTTCCCGCCATGCTGGTGCCAGCCTGGCTGGGCATGCATACCTACAAGGGCATGAGTGAGGCCGCCTTTCGCCAGCTGATTCTGGTGATGCTCACGCTCTCGGGTCTGGCCATGCTGGGCAGTTCTGTGCCCCAGCTGTGGGACAGCATCTGAAAGAAATTTGCATCAAATTGGGTTCTAGCGCTTATGTAGTAAGCGCTGGTAGCTCTGTTTTTTGATTGCTTGGTATTTGCGCCAGTATGTGCTTGCTGGCTCGCTCACCTACCTGTGAACGCGTCAACCCCGCATGGGCAGCACAATGCGGTTTCGCGTATGGTCAATGCATAAGGCGCAAGCAGCGCGTGCTGCGCGGTGTGCCGCTACTGTTGGGGAGTGAGTGCATGAACGATCGCATTTTTATCAACGCCGTAGATATGGATGGCGCACCTGTGCATGTGGCGGTGCAGCAGGGGCGTATTACCAGCATGGCCAGCGAGTGCCCAGTGCTGCCGCATGCAGAGGTGGTGGATGTGGCAGGCCATGTGCTGCTGCCGGGGTTTGTGGATGGCCATATCCATCTGGACAAAAGCTTTGTGGGCGACCGCTGGCATTCCCACCAGCCCGTGAGCAGCCTGCGTGAGCGTCTGGCGGTGGAAAAACAGGCGCTGGCCTCCGCCCGGCCCATGGTGGCGCGTGCTGAGGCCTTGATGGCGCAGGCCGCAGGGTTTGGCACCATGGCCATGCGCTGCCATGTGGATGTGGACGCGACCACACAGCTCACGCATCTGGAAGCCGTGCTGCAGGCACATGCCAAGTGGGAACAGTGGCTGGAGATAGAGCTGGTGGCCTTTCCGCAGGCTGGCGTGGTGAGCTGCCCGGGCACGGCGCAGGTGCTGGATCAGGCCATGCGTGCCGGGGCGCAGGTGGTGGGCGGCATTGACCCCACTACTTTCGATGGTGACCCCGATGGGCAGCTGGACGTGGTGTTTGATCTGGCCGAGCGGCATGCCGCCAAGGTAGACATCCACCTGCACGAGCCCGGTGAGATTTGCATGGCCGATCTGCAGCGCATTGCTGCGCGCACCGAGGCACTGGGCATGCAGGGGCGTGTGGCCGTCAGCCATGCCTATGGCCTGGGGGATCTGGACGATGCCGCATTGCAGCGCATTGCGGAGGTGCTGGCCCGGGCGGGCATTGCCATCATGACGAATGCACCGGGCAACCATGGCTTTCCGCCAGTGCTCAAGCTGCGCGAGGCCGGGGTACGGGTGTTCAGCGGCAATGACAATATTCAGGATGCCTGGTGGCCCTTTGGCAATGGCGACATGTTGCAGCGCGCCATGCTGGTGGCCTATCGCTCAGGCTTTTACACCGATGCCGATCTGCGCGTGGCGCTGGACATGGCAACGCATGCCAGCGCAGCGGTGATGGGCAAGGCCGGCTACGGCCTGCAGCCCGGCCATGCGGCAGATTTTGTGCTGGTGCAGGCGCCCAATGCAGCCGCTGCCGTAGCGACTGCGCCGTATGCACGCAAGGTGGTGCGCAAGGGTGAGATCTGGCAGCTGCCAGAAGCGGTGGCTGCCCGCTGAGCAGCATGCGGTTCAAAGTTTGACGAGGAGCGTGGCAATGTTCTGGAAACGCAGGGGAATGGCCTTGGGGGTGCTGCTGGCCATGTGGATGTCTGCCACCGCCAGTGCCAGCGGCGGTGCGCCGCAGCAGCCACTGCACGAGGCAGCGCAGCGTGGCGATGTGGTGCAGCTGCGCACAGCACTGGAGCAAGGTGCGCCGGTGGATGCACGCAACCGCCGTGGCGAAACACCGCTGCTGGTTGCCACCCACCACAACCAGGTGGAAGCTGCGCGGCTGCTCATGGCCGCCGGGGCTGATGTGAACGCCAAGGACCAGATGCAGGACAGCCCCTACCTCTATGCGGGGGCACGCGGGCACAACGAAATTCTCAAGATGACGCTGCAGCACGGTGCAGACCTGCAAAGCCTGAACCGCTATGGCGGCACGGCCCTGATTCCTGCCGCGGAGCGTGGCCATGTGGAAACGGTGCGCCTGCTGATTGCCGCAGGGGTAGATGTGAACCACATCAACCGCTTGCACTGGACGGCGCTGATGGAAGCCATTGTGCTGGGCCAGGGCGGCCCGCAGCATGTGCAGATCGTGCAGGATCTGCTGGCGGCCGGGGCAGACCCGCATATTGCAGATGCCGAAGGTATCACCCCCTTGCAGCATGCCCGCCAGCGTGGCTATGGGCAGATCGAGGCTTTGCTGCTGCAGGCGGGGGCGAAGCGTTAAAGCGCCAGCGTGTAGGGCCAACACAGGGCAGGGCATAGCGCGAATCGCCAACAATAGCGCTGCTTTTTGCTGCGTTTTTTGGTTGGAAAAACTTCATGCTCTCTCGCCGCCTGTTTACGACTTCTGCTTGTTTGACCCTGCTGGCTGGCTGTGCCAGCGCAAAAACCGATCACCGTTCAGCCTCTTTGCAGGCGCACTGTCAGGCCCTGGAGGCGAAGGCACAGGGGCGACTGGGCGTGAGCATTGTGGACACTGCCACCGGGCAGCAATGGGGCTGGCGCGAAGATGAGCGCTTCATGATGCTCAGCTCTTTCAAGCTGCTGGCCAGTGCCCTGGTGCTGCACCGTGTCGACCAGGGGCAGGAGTCGTTGCAGCGGCGTATGGCCTACCCGCGCAGTGCGCTGATTCCCTGGTCACCCATCACCGAAAAACATGCCGATGGCCCGGGGCTGACGCTGGGCGAGCTGTGCGCGGCCACCATCACCACCAGCGACAACACAGCAGGCAATCTGATTCTGGAAAGCTACGGTGGCCCTGCAGCGCTGACCGCCTATGCGCGCCAGCTGGGGGACGCGGTTACACGGCTGGACCGCAATGAGCCAACGCTCAACCGCCTCTCCAGCGATGGGTTGCTGGACACGACCAGCCCCCGTGCCATGGCACAGACCATGCACAAGCTCTTGGTGGGCGAGGCGCTCTCAACGGCATCGCGCCAGCAGTTGCGGCAATGGTTGCTGGCCAACACCACAGGTGGCAAACGTCTGAAAGCGGGTGTGCCTGCATCGTGGCAGGTGGGCGATAAAACCGGCACCAATGCCACGGATGCGAACGACATTGGCTTCTTGATCCCACCCCAGGGTGCGCCATGGATCGTGACGGCGTATCTGGCTGGCAGCAGTGCCGAGGGAGCGGTCAAAGATGCCTGTCTGGCGGATGTGGCTGCATGGGTGGCAGCGCAGGGCGCATGAACATCATTCTTGTACCGCTGTGATGTAGCAGTTTTTTGCCTGCCAGCGCTTATCGAGTAAGCGCTGGCAGCTATTTTTTTGAAAGTCATGGCCAAGCACAATGGCTGTGCCGTGAGAAAGGCTTATGCCGCCTTGATGCTTGCCTGGGCCGCGGCTGTGTGGTGCACGGCAGGCAGCTCCTGCAGACCGAAGTGGCCGCGCAGCGTGTGGCTGCTGTAGTCGCTGCGGAACAGGCCACGCTTGCGCAGAATGGGCACGACCTCGCTGGCAAACAGTTCCAGCTGCTGGTTGATGATGGGCGGCATGACGTTAAAACCATCGGCAGCGCCGGTGGTGAACCAGTCTTCAATGGTGTCAGCCACTTGCTCGGGCGTGCCCGCAATCGCCAGGTGGCCGCGTGCACCCGCCAGACGCTTGAGCAGCTGGCGCAGTGTGAGTCCATCGCGCAGCGTGGTTTCCACATAGCCAATGGCACGGCTCTTGGAGGCTTCGACCAGATGGGGATCGGGGAAGTCATCACGGCTGAGCTTGCGATCCAGTGGCAGGTGCGAGAAGTCGTGTCCACCGAAGCGTGCGGACAGGCGGGTCAGGCCTACTTCTACGCTGGTCAGGCTGTCCAGCTCTTCCCAGACCTGCCGTGCCTCGTATTCGGTGGAGCCAATGGCAGCGCTGATGCCGGGCAGGATGACGATGTCTTCCGGGCGGCGGCCTGTTGCCTGAGCGCGGCCTTTGATGTCCTGGTAGAAGTCTTGCGCCGATGCCTTGCTGCCATGGGCGGTAAAGATGGCCTCAGCCCACTGGGCAGCAAAAGCGCGCCCGTCTTCGGACTGGCCCGCCTGCACCAGCACCGGGCGGCCCTGCGGGCTGCTGGGCACGTTCAGCGGGCCACGGGTGCGGATGTGCTGGCCAGCGTAGTTGACGGGGCGAATCTGCCCAATATCCACAAACTGGCCGCTGGCTGCATCATCCACGATGGCGCTGGCAGGGTAGCTGCGCCACAGCGCATCCACGGCTTCGACAAACTCTTTGGCAATGCGGTAGCGGTCACCATGCTCAATGTCGGTGCTCAGGCCGTAGTTTTCACCAGCGCGTGGCGCCCAGGACGTGACGATGTTCCAGCCTGCACGGCCCTTGGAGATGTGGTCCAGCGAGGCGAACTGGCGTGCCAGCGTGTAAGGGTGGCTGTAGGAGGTGGAGGCAGTGCCGATCAGGCCAATGCGTTCCGTTCTGGTGGCAAGCGCAGTCAGCAGTGTCAGCGGCTCCAGCGTGCCGGAGGTGAGCTGACCGCTTTCAGGGCCGACCAGACTGTCGGCCAGAAACACTGCATCAAACTTGGCGGCTTCGGCAATCCGGGCAGCGTCAACGTACAGCGCCAGGTCAGTCAGTGACTTGGGATTGGCCGCAGGATGGCGCCAGGCACCTTCGTGATGGCCGCGGGTCATGAGGAAAAGGTTCAGGTGCAGTTGTCGGGACATGTTGCAAACTCCTTCAGGCAAGGGCGGGGGCTATGGTTTCCACGCCCAGGCTGCGCAGCAGTTCGGTACGCAGCTGCATGAAGCGGGGGTGGTCGGGGCGACGGGGCTGGGGCAGGCCTACGTCGTGGTCCTGGGCGATCTTTCCGTGCTGTATGACCAGAATGCGGTCGGCCAGCAGCAGGGCTTCGTCCACGTCATGGGTGACCAGAATCACCGTGGGATGGGTGCGCTCTACCAGCTGCAGCAGCAGGCTTTGCATGCGCATGCGGGTCAGCGCATCCAGCGCGCCAAAGGGCTCGTCGGCCAGCAGTACATGGGGCTCGCGCAGCAGTGACCGCGCCAGTGCGGCGCGCTGTTTCTGACCGCCAGACAGCGTGCTGGGCCAGACGCTGGCCTTGTCGCCCAGGCCGACTTCCTGAAGCAGATGCTGGGCACGTGCGTGGACATGGGGCTGTTGCTCGATTCCCAGCGTGAGGTTGTCCATGACGGATAGCCAGGGCAGCAGGCGCGAGTCCTGAAAGAGCACGGAGACATTGCCGCTGGCTTGCGCCAGACCTGTGCTGTGTGCATCGCTGTCCAGCCCCGCCACGGCACGCAGCAGCGTGGTCTTGCCGGAACCGGATTCACCAAGCAGGGCCACAAACTGGCCTGCAGGAATGTGCAGGTCGATGGCGTCCAGAATGCGCTTGTGCTGAAAGCTGCGGCTGAACTGGCGCAGTTCGACCTGGCCGAGGGGAAGGGTGTCTGTGGTCATGAGCCCAGCGACCTCCGGTAGGACAGCACACGGGCTTCCAGGCGGCGCACAGCAGCATCAGAGAGCAGGCCCAGCAGTGCGTAGATGAGGATGCCGACCACGATCACATCGGTCTGGCCCCAGTCACGGGCACGGTTCATCAGGTAGCCAATGCCAGTCTGGGTGTTGATCAGCTCCAGCACGACCAGTGCCGTCCAGCACAGGGCTACAGCCATGCGCAGGCCCACAAAGAAGCCGGGCAGGGCACCGGGCAGGGCCACTTTGCGGATGAAGGTGGCACGCGACAGGCCCAGTGTCTGTGCCAGTTCGACATGGCCAATATCAATGCTGCGCAAGGCGGCGTGGGTGTTGATATACACGGGCACGAGCACGGCGGTGAAGATGAGGAACACCTTCATGGCCTCACCAATGCCCAGCCAGATGATGGCCAGTGGAATCAGCGCCAGGGTGGGCACGGCACGCTTGATTTGCACAATGCCATCAATCAGGGCTTCGCCCGTACGGGTCAGGCCGGCAGCCAATGCCAGCACCACGCCGGTGAGCACGCCCAGCAGCAAGCCCGTGTAGGCGCGTGTGGCAGAGGCCAGCAGATGGGGCATGAGCGAGCCGTCGCTCAGCATTTCATAGCCAACGGCCAATGCCTGCGAAGGGGCGGTGAGTGTTTCGGGCGAGAGCCAGCCTGCGCGGGATGCGATTTCCCAGATCAGAAACAGCAGCACAGGGCCGAGCATGAGCAGGGATGCAGGCGCACGGGCAGGCACCAGTGCGGGCGTAGCGCGTACTGCGGCGGCAGGCACAGCCGCTGGTGCCGTGTGCAAACCTGATGCATCGGTGGAGCGTTCAGACCAGCGGGCAGAGGCAGAGAGAGGGATGGAGGGCATGGCAATGTCCAGTCAGTTTTTGGCGGGAGCTTGTCGGCGTGTGGTGGTCACGACGGAGTCAAACGTGGTGACGAAAGAGTCGTTGGCATCCAGGCGCTGTGGCAGTGAGCCCGCTGCGTACAGGGTGTCAATCAGGCGCTGGTGCAGGGGCTGGGCTTCGGCGGCAGTCTCGAAGATCAACGGAGACAGCGAGGCCTGAATGGCAGCCGTGGTCTGTGCATCCAGTCGCTGGAACTTGCGGTAGTAGTGCTCACCCCATGCGGCCTCGTTGGCATTGCTCCAGTTGCCTGCACGCACAAAGGCAGCCAGAAACTGTGCAATGGCCTGTGTTTTCTGTGGGTCTGCCAGCACTTCAGGGCGTGCATAGAGGTAGGAGGTGGAAGGCAGAAGCTGGCGCTCCTGTGGGTCAGGCACCAGACGTGCACCGATTTGCTTGCTCAGGCGCGAGACGTGGGGCTCGGTAATGACGGCAACATCCACGGCCTTGGCGCGCAGTGCATCGTTGAGCTCAGAGACGCGCAGATGCACAGGCTGTACGTCTTTGAGGGTGAGGCCTGCGCGGTTGAGTGCTTCGATCAGAAACACCTGGCGGCCAGAACCTTCCACATAGCTCACGCGCTTGCCGCGCAGATCGCTCAGGCGCTCTACACCTGCATTGGCCTGCTGGAGCAGGCGGTATTGCGCCAGTTCACGGCTAAAGGTGGCAATGATGGGCAGGTGTACGCCTGCAGCCCGGGCCTGGATGGGCGGTGTATCGCCCACATAGGCAATGTCCAGCGCACCTGCACGCATGGCTTCAAAAATGGCAGGACCGCCTGCAAAGTTGGGCAGCTCCAGCTGGAAGGGCAGTGTCTTGCGCTCTCCGCTGGCATCGAGCAGATGGCGAATCAGCTCACTCTGGTCGGCCACGACCAGCTTGGTTTTGTGGTCTACGGCGGCTGACGTTGCTTGCGCACTGCCAGCCATGTACCAGGCCAGCAAGGCGGCACTGCCTGTTAAGAATTGACGCTTGTGCATACGGCGGCTCCCTTGTGTTTGGAATGGGGCGGATGCTAGGCAAGCGCTGCAGCGCAGGGAACGAAGGATTCTTTATTTGAAAACAACCAAAACATCCATCTGCGCACGGGGTGCGTGGTGCTGGCAGTCGATCAACGACAGAAAGTTCTGTGGCAACAGTGACTTAAAGAGCGAATGGCCGGAAGCGCGGCGTGCAGCCTGTGCGCAGGTATCTCTGTTTGCGCAATATGCTCATGCAATCAATTTCGTTGGTGCATGCGTGTGCAGCACTTGTAATCGACGGTATTCATTCACTGGCGGTCACCGCCACGCCGCATTTTTTTGGATTGCTCACACCCATGTCTACGCAACGCTCTATCCGTACGGTCATCTTGAATGGCAGTCTGGCTCGCCCTTCCAAAACACGATCGCTGCTGGATGCGCTGCATGCCCAGCTGCATACCCAGTTGCCGCTGGAGACCTTGCACATCGACCTGGTAGATCTGTTTGAAGACATCGGCACCTGCCTGTGGCGTGAGCAACTGCCAGAGCGTGCCATGCGCGCATTGCAGGCCATAGAAACGGCTGACTTTCTGATCGTAGGAGCACCTGTCTTTCGAGGCAGTGTGCCGGGCCTGTTCAAGCACCTGTTTGACTTGCTGGATACGCCTGCGATGGCTGATAAACCTGTGCTGCTGGCAGCGACGGGTGGCAGCCAGCGGCATGCCCTGGTGATTGAGCACCAGCTGCGCCCCTTGCTGTCTTTTTTCCAGACCCTGACATTGCCGGTGGGGGTGTATGCCTCGGCAGAAGACTTTCAGGACGGCAGACTGCACAGTGCAGCGGTGGATGCGCGCATTGCGCTGGCAGTGCAGACCACTGTGCCCGTGCTGCAGGCGCTGGCTTCTGCAAAGGAACTGCTGCCAGTCTGATACCGTCCACCCTGGCAGCAGGGTTTGGAGGTTTTTATGGATCCAGCGCTTATGGCATAAGCGCTGGCAGCTATGTTTTTTAAGCCTGCTGCAGCGGGGTGTCGGGCTGCTTGGTTTTGACAGTCTGTGACTGTGCAGTGAGTGCGCAACCCATGGATGCTAGCAAGATCAGACCAATGGCCAGGCACTGGCTCCAGCTGAGCACCTCACCAAGTAGCAGCAGCGCCAGCAAGGCCGCCACGGCAGGCTCCATGCTGGTCATGGTGCCAAAAACGTTTTTGGGCAGATGCTTCAGTGCAAACAGCTCCAGCGAAATGGGAATGGCACTGGAGATCAGGGCTACGCCCAGACTGGTGAGCAGTACGTCTGGCGCCAGCAATGCAGTGCCTGCATGCACCACCCCCACAGGGACAACCACCAAGGCAGCCATGGCAGCGCCCAGCGGTGCGGTAATGCTCACCGGAAGGTGTCCCACACGCTTGCCAAAGATGATGTAGCAGGCCCAGCCCGTTCCACCCAGTGCGGCCCATGCCATGCCTGTGGGGTCAAGGGTGTTGATGTCATGCCCCAGCGGCAGCAGCAAGCTCGGTCTCTGTGGCCTGTCGTGGAGCCGGCATGTGGGCCTGGGCGCAAGTGCGGCGGGGTCACCAGGGCAATCCCAAGATCTGGGTGGCGCGATTTATCGGGTGTTTTCACTGTATAGCACACACAGGATCGGCGCAGCCTGCTCTGATTTTTAGGGCGTGCACGCCGGCTCACCCTGCGTGGCGCAAGGGCTTGACCTTCCCATCATGGCAAGCCTTAGTCTGGCGCCATTGCATTTTGACCAGGAGTTTTGCCATGCAATTTCACATCGACAGCATGACCTGCGGCGGCTGCGCCCGCAGCGTGACCAAGGCGATCCAATCCGTAGATGCCGCCGCGCAGGTGACGGTGGACATCCCCACCCACACAGTGCAGGTGCAGACCACTGCCCCGCAGGCCGCGGTGGTGGCGGCGCTGGAAGAGGCGGGCTACCCCGCGCAGGTGCAGTAAGCGCAACGCACCACCCCGTGGGGGGCGGCTGCGGCTGACCCACGCCACGCGCGCCCCAAAGGCCATGGCACATGCCATGGCCTTTTTTGTGGGGCGTTGCGGTGATGGGCGGCTAGCGGGCGGGCGGGCAGCAGGTGGCCTGGGTCGGGGCCGCACCGTCCTCCGCGGCGGGTGCGGGGAGGTCGGCCGTCTCCAGCCCTTGCAGGATGGGGCAGTCGGGCCGTTCATCGCCCGCGCAGCAGGCGGTCAGCGCCTGCAGGGTGTCGGACATCTGCTGCAGCTCCTGGATGCGCCGCTGCAGGTCCTGGATGTGCTGCATCGCCACGCGCTTCACGTCTGCGCTTTTGCGGCTGCGGTCCAGCCACAGGTCCAGCAGGTCGTGAATCTCCGCCACCGCAAACCCCAGATCGCGTGCGCGGCGGATGAAGCGCAGCATGTGCACATCCGACCCGCTGTACGCGCGGTAGCCGGACTCGGTGCGGTGGATAGGCGGAATCAGCCCCACCGACTCGTAATAGCGAATCATCTTGGCCGACACGCCCGAGGCCTTGGCTGCTTCTCCGATGTTCATAGGCTCTCTCCGAAAATTTTCACAGTGCACCGATGGTTGGGAACATGTGGCACAGCGCAGGCACTACGGCAGACCTGCCGCAGCGCTGCTGCGCGACAGGTCTGCATCCATCTCCTGACGCGCCGCGGATGTTTGAGCGGCGCGCTGGTACAGCGGACAGCAAGTTTCGCGGCGGGCAGGCCCAAGCGCATCTTTGGTGACCTTCTGGGCGCACCCAGAAAATCACTTGGCCGCCGGGACGAACTCCCGGCCTCTGCCGTCAAACACGGGATGGTCGCCATCGATCAGGCCGCAGCCTCTGCCATCGGCGCCTTAAAGCTGCGCAAGCGCAAGGCATTGCCCAGCACAAACACACTCGACAGTGCCATGGCACCGGCCGCAAAAATCGGCGACAGCAGGACACCATACGCGGGGTAGAGCGCGCCGGCAGCCACGGGGATCAGCGCCGTGTTGTAGGCAAAGGCCCAGAACAGGTTCTGCCGGATGTTGCCCATGGTGGCCTTGGACAGCGCAATCGCGTTCGGCACGCCCTGCAGGCTGCCGGACATCAGCACCACGTCGGCGGCTTCCACGGCCACGTCGGTGCCGGTGCCGATCGCGATGCCGACATCGGCCGCGGCCAGCGCTGGCGCGTCGTTGATGCCGTCGCCGACAAAGGCGACATGGCCGTGTGTGGCCTGCAGCTGCTGCAGCGTGGTCACCTTGCCTTCGGGCAGCACCTCGGCCACCACTTCGTCAATGCCCAGGCGCGCGGCAATCGCCTGCGCGGTGCGGGCGTTGTCGCCGGTGATCATGATGACTTTCAACCCCAGGGCATGCAGGGCGGCAATGGCGCCGGGCGTGCTGGGCTTGATGGGGTCGGCCACGGCGATGATGGCGGCCAGCTGCCCGTCCACCGCCACGTACAGTGGCGACTTGCCTTCGCTGCCCAGGCGGGCCGCCGTGGCGGCGAAGCGCGCCACGTCCAGCCCCAGGGCGTGCATGAAGCGGTCGGCACCGACCTCCACGCGCTGGCCCAGGGCCGTGGCGCGCACGCCCATGCCGGTGATGGAGGCAAAGTCGCTGAGGGCGGGCACGGTCAGTTGCTCGTGCTCGGCGGCTTGCACGATGGCGCGGGCAATCGGGTGCTCGGAGCGCGATTCGGCGGCCGCGGTCAGCGCCAGCACCTGGGCGCGGTCAAAGCCCTCGGCCACTTCCAGGTCGGTCAGCGCGGGGTGGCCTTCGGTCAGGGTGCCGGTCTTGTCCACGGCCACGGCCTGGGTGTTTTTCAGCAGCTGCAGCGCTTCGCCCTGGCGGAACAGCACGCCCAGCTCGGCGCCCCGCCCGGTACCCACCATGATGGAGGTGGGGGTGGCCAGGCCCATGGCGCAGGGGCAGGCGATGATGAGCACGGCCACGGCATTGACCAGCGCAAAGCTCAGCGCCGGCGTGGGGCCGAACACCAGCCACACCAGGAAGGTGAGCACGGCGGCGGCCATCACGGCGGGCACGAACCACAGTGTGACCTTGTCCACCACGGCCTGGATGGGCAGCTTGCCGCTCTGGGCCTGCTCCACCAGCCGGATGATCTGCGCCAGCACGCTGGCGCTGCCCACGGCCGTAGCGCGCAGAGTGAAGGCCCCGGTCTGGTTGACCGTGCCGCCCACCACGCGGTCATCAATGGTCTTTGCCACGGGCACGGGCTCGCCGGTGATCATGGATTCGTCCACATAGCTCTGGCCATCCAGCACCGTGCCGTCCACGGGCACGCGCTCGCCGGGGCGCACCTGGATGAGGTCTCCGGTCTGCACGTCGGCCGCCGGCAGCTCCACCCACTGCCCGTCGCGCTGCACGCGCGCCGTCTGCGGCTGCAGGCCGATGAGCCGCTGGATGGCCTGCGAGGTGCGGCCCTTGGCGCGGGCCTCCAGCATGCGGCCCAGCAGGATCAGCGCGACGATGACGGCGGCGGCCTCGAAGTACACATTCACCGTGCCGGCCGGCAGCAGGCCGGGCAGGAAGGTGGCGACCACGGAATAGCTGAACGCCGCCAGCGTGCCCACGGCGACCAGGGAATTCATGTCTGGCCCACCGCGCAGCAGGGCGGGCAGGCCCTTGGTGTAAAAGCGCCGTCCGGGAATCAATAGCACCAGCGCGGTCAGCACACACTGCAGGTACCAGCTGTTTTGCAGGCCGATGGTGCCCGCCACCCAGTGGTGCATGCCGGGGAGCAGGTGCGAACCCATCTCCAGCACAAACACCGGCAGTGCCAGCACCGTAGCAAGGGTGAAGTCGCGCTGCAGCGCGGCGTATTCGGCTTCCTTGTGTGCGGCCTGGGCCTCGGCTTGCGCCCGCGCGGCCTGGGTGTCGATGGGTTGGCCGGGGTAGCCGGCCTTGTCCAGCGCGGCCAGCAGGGCCTCCAGCGTGGCGCTGCCTTGGACCGTGGCGCGCTCGGTGGCCAGGTTCACCTGGGCCGCGGTCACGCCGGGCACTTTTTGCAGGGCACGTTCCACCCGGCCCACGCAGCTGGCGCAGGTCATGCCTTCCACGGCCAGCTCGACGGTCTGGCTGGGCACCTCGTAGCCGGCCTTTTCAATCGCTTGCACCACGGCGGCCGTGTCCAGCGGGCCAGCAGGCTGGATGTGGATGCGCTCGGTGGCCAGGTTGACACTGACCTCGGCCACGCCAGGCACCTGGCGCACGGCCTTTTCGACCCGGCCCACGCAGCTGGCACAGCTCATGCCGTGCACGGGCAGGCTGAGGACAGCGGCGGTGGCGGGGTGGGCGTGGGGCGTGGATGGTGGGGTGGACATACGCAGAACCTGTGGTGCTAAAGGGAATAGGGTGCAGCGTAATCCTTGACATCATGGGAAGGTCAAGCGCAGGGGTATGGTGTCGTCTCCGGAAAGCAAAAAGGCTTGCACACTGTGCAAGCCTTTTGACCTTCCAGCGCTTGTAGCGTAAGCGCAGGAAGCTATGGTTTTGGTGGTTAGAGCAAGGACTTGGCGTTGTCCAGCACCAGGTCGCAGGCCTTTTCCTTGAGGTCGCCCTGGAGCTTGTCCATGCTGAAGCTCTGGCCGTTGCTGCCGGTAATCATGCCTGCCAGTCCGCTCAGATAGCCCTGGTCTTTGGGCTCTTCCTTTTTCTGGGGGCTCAGGCCCAACTTGCCCAGCAACTCGGCCTTGACCTGTTTAGCCTTGTTGGCGTTCAGGTAGTTGTTCTTGATGCAGTAGGTGATCAGGCCTGCGGCGTTGCTGGCCGAATCAGCTGCGGGCATGCCCAGCGAAGACAGCAAGCCTGCAGACGCACCGCTATTGCCCAGCAGGCCGCCAAGGGCTGAACTGTTGGTGGATGGCTCGCTGCTGCTGCCACCCAGACCAAACTGGCTGGCCTGCTGGCGCAGGCTGTCCAGGCCGGAGGCATGTGCGCCAAGGCTGGCGCTGCACAGGGCTGCAGCCAGGGCGGCGGTGGAAATCCAAGAATGCATGGTGAAGTTCCTGCTGGGGAAATGGCTTAAACGTAGCACGCCTCGGTGTGTGGTCAGTGTCAGCCATGTAGTGTTTTGCAACTGCACCAGGCCGCCGTAGCAGCCCGGTGCAGGCCATGTGCCGTGTTACTTGCTGGATGCAGGAGCAGTGGGTGTGGCTGGTGCAATCGTGGTCTGCACCTGGCGTACGCCCTGTGGTGGGTTGGGGAAGTCGTTCAGGGCAGAGCTGAACAAGATGCCCCAGATCTGCGGATCATTGCCCTGCATGTCGTTGTACTGGGCCGAGGTCTCGTAGACGATGCGCTGGGTCTTGGCATCGCGCATCACCAGATTCACAGAGCGGTGGTAGACGGTGGAGGGAAAGTCCGTGGCCCATGCCATGGCAGGGCCGGGGCCGAAGGGACCAGGGCCCCAGGGGCCGGGTGTCCATGGGCGGCCGTAGCCCCAGCCATAGACGCCGGGCGGTGCGTAAAACGCGGAGTCGTTATACGGCGTGGTGGTGTTGGCCACGCTGATGGCATCAATCTGCACCACCAGATGGGCCTGTGTGGGGTCTGCAGCGGGGCGTAGGCCCACCTGGTCCAGCGCCTGCTGGGCGGAGGCTTCAATCACGCCAAAGCTTTGCTGGTTCTGCACCTGTGAGGGCAGCAGTTCAATGCGATAGGTGGTGGGCAGCTGCACGCCAGCCATGCCGGAGTAGCTCTGCACGCTGGTGGTGTAAGTGGTGGGGCCGCTGGCACAGCCAGCAAGAAGGGCTGCGGCAGCAAGGCTCAGCAGCAAGGAGGAAGTGGTGCGCATAAGCGAGACTCTGATCTGAAATAGACAGGTACAAGGTATAGCACTGCGGCATCGCAGCAGCGTGTCCGCCGATGCCGCAGTTTGCTGTCACCCGTGGGGTTCAGGGCGTCTTGGTGTCACTGCCTGCAGCCGGTGTGCTGCCACTGGCAGGGGCCGCATCCGTTGCGGGCTTTGCAGCAGGCAGCGGGGTGATGGTGGTGCGCACCTGGCGAGCACCTTGGGGCGGATGGGGAAAGTCACTCAGCGCCGCGTCAAACAGCACACGCCAGATCTGCTGGTCATCGACGCGGATTTCGTCGTACTTGGCAGAGGTTTCATAGACGATCTGCTGCGTCTTGGTGTCACGAATCACGAGCTGTACACCACGGTAGTACACCATGGGGGGCGCATCCATCCAGCTCATGCCCATGCCCCAGCGAGGGCCGCCAAAGCCCATGCCCAGCCCCCAGCCAAAGCGTGGCCCGTAGAACCAGTTGTCATATCCAGGGTGGTAGGCATAGCCCTGGTCGGCGCTGGCACCAATCTGCACCACCAGGCGTGCCAGATCGGGGCGAGGATCGCGTGTCAGACCCACACGCTGCAGGGCATCCTGTGCAGCGGCTTCAATGCGGGCAAAGCTTTGCTGGTGCGTCTGTGAGGGCAGCAGCTCCATGCGATAGGTGGCGGGCAGGTGGATGCCACCCATGTTGGCGTAGGACTGAACGCTGGAGGTGATTTCACGTGGCCCGGTGGCGCAGCCTGCCAGTGCGGCAGCCACCACCAGGGCAGCGCCCATGCAGCAGCGACGGAGGAATCTTGTGGCGGTCATAGGTGTGCTCCTTGAGATCAGCAAGCATGCCAAGTGTGGCATGCAGAGGCGTAGCAAGGTGTAAAAAAGCCCCGCATTGCGGGGCCGGTCAAACGCTTTAGTTGATCTGTACCACCTGCACGCCGCCAGGCAGTGCAGAAGGCTTGGGCAGCTCTTCGTGGTCGAACGCGGTGTCGCCATTGGGGTCGGCAATGCCGGTGGCCTTGGCGTTCTTGAAGTCGTGCAGCTGGGGGTCCATCATGTGGGTGGTCACGATGTTGCCCATGGCGCGGAACATGCTCTCGATACGGCCAGGGAACTTCTTGTCCCACTCTCGCAGCATGTCGCCTACGGCCACGCGCTGCAGGCCGTCCTGGCTGCCGCACAGGTTGCAGGGGATGATGGGGAAGTTCTGGTACTTGGCCCAGCGTGCAGTGTCTTTCTCGGGCACATAGCACAGGGGGCGAATCACCACGTGCTTGCCGTCATCCGACACTAGCTTCGGTGGCATGCCCTTCATGCGGCCGCCGTAGAACATGTTGAGCATCAGCGTTTGCACGATGTCATCACGGTGGTGGCCCAGGGCTACCTTGGTGCAGCCCAGCTCATCGGCCACCTTGTACAGGATGGCGCGGCGCAGGCGCGAGCACAGACCGCAGGTGGTCTTGCCTTCGGGCACGACGCGTTTGACCACGGAGTAGGTGTCCTGGTTTTCGATGTGGTAGTCCACGCCGATGGACTGGAAGTACTCAGGCAGCACATGCTCAGGAAAACCGGGCTGCTTCTGGTCCAGGTTCACGGCCACGATGTCGAACTTCACGGGCGCGCGCTTTTGCAGCTTGCGCAGGATGTCCAGCAGGGTGTAGCTGTCCTTGCCGCCGGACATGCAGACCATGACCTTGTCACCGTCTTCAATCATGTTGAAGTCCATGATGGCGCGGCCCACTTCGCGGCACAGGCGCTTTTCGAGCTTGATCTGCTCACGCTCGATCTTGATCTTGCCAGGCTTGGCTTCAGCGGCGTCGTTGCCTGCTGCGGCTGCTTCAGCCGATTCGTCTTCGCTAATCCAGGGGTTTTCAGTCACAGCATTCATGGGGGTCACCATTGTCCGGTTTCGACGCGAATTGCTACTTCGCAGTCATCAAAAATTTCAAGTTTGGCGATCTTCACGCGCACGCCCACCACGCCGGGCAGCTGCATCAGGCGTTGCGCGACTTTGCCGATCAGGCTCTCGAGCAGGTTCACATGCTCGGACGTGCATTCTTCAATGATGATCTGGCGCACCTTGCGGTAGTCCAGCACGTTGGAGATGTCCTCATCCGCGTGGCGCAGGGGCTGTTCCCCCTGGTTGAGCTCGGCGTCCACCTGGATGGGCTGGGGCGTGGTTTTTTCGTGATCGAGGATGCCCAGACTGGCGTTAAAGCGCAGTCCAGTCAGGGTCAGAATTTGCTTGCTGCTTGCAGTGTGCATGGCGCAGGGGATCAGCCCTTGTGGGGCTTACATCAAGGAAAAGTCGCGTTCAAAACGCTGTAGGTGCTGGCCGCCGTCGACCAGCAAGGTGGTTCCTGTGATGGAGCGGTTTTCCAGCGCAAAACGCACGGTAGCCGCCACATCGCCAGGGGAGGAGCTGCGCCCCAGTGGGCTGAGCTGGTGCAGCTGTGCAAAGCGTTCGTCGCTGAGCATGTGGCTGGTCAGGGTCAGGCCCGGAGCCACACCGACCACACGCACCAGCGGCGCCAGGGCCAGCGCCAGCATGGTGCCAGCGGCTTCCAGCGCAGCCTTGGAGAGGGTGTAGCTCATGAAGTCCGGGTTCTGGTTCCAGAGCTTCTGGTCCAGCAGGTTGACCACAACGCCTTCGGCAACGGCCTCACCGCTGTCGCGGCGCTGGCGGATGTGCTGGTGCAGCGCACGCGCCAGCGCAATCGGGGCGGCGGTGTTGCTGCGCCAGTGCTTTTCCATCAGCGCGTAGCTGAAGCTTTCGGCACTGTCATGTTCAAACAGGGAAGCGCTGTTGACCACGGCATCGACCGGGCCTAGCGCTTGCGTGATGGTGGGCAGCAGGGCATTGGCGGCAGCTTCGTCGGCCAGATCGGCCGCAAAGGCAGCGCTGCGCACGCCCAGCGCCTGGCACTCTGCCACGGTGGCGTGGGCACCTTCTACCGAGCGGTTGAAGTGCACGGCCACATCCCACCCCGCCTTGGCCAGGGCGAGCGCAGTCTCGCGGCCCAGGCGACGGCCTGCACCAGTAACCAGCGCACAACGAGTGCTTCGTTCAGAAACAGCCATGGAACAAGAGACAATGGGGGGTGATGACAGAACCCGCAATTTTAACGAGTGCCTTGCACTCGCACATTGACAAGGCCATTGCCCAGGCTGGCGGATGGATTGGCTTTGACCGTTTCATGGCGCTGGCGCTGTATACGCCGGGGCTGGGCTACTACGCGAACGACACTGCCAAATTCGGTGCGCTGCCCGATTCCGGCAGCGACTTTGTGACGGCGCCGGAGATCTCTCCCGTATTCGGCCAGCTGGTGGCCACGCAGATGGCCGAAGCCATGGAGCGCACCGGCACGCGTGAGATCTGGGAGTTTGGTGCAGGCACGGGCGCGCTGGCGCTGCAGATACTGGACGAGCTGCAGCGCCTGGGCGTGGAGGTGGAGCGCTACACCATCGTCGATCTGTCCGGCACGCTGCGCGCGCGCCAGCAGGAGCGCCTGGCACCCCATGCCCCCAAGGTGGTCTGGGCCAGTGCGCTGCCCGAGCACATGCAGGGCGTGATCGTTGGCAACGAGGTGCTGGATGCCATGCCCGTGCAGATCATTGCGCGCGTCAACGGCCAGTGGTTCGAGCGCGGTATTGCCGTGGAAAACGGCCAGCTGGTCTGGGCCAACCGCCCCACGGACTTGCGCCCGCCGCTGGAGGTGGATGGCGAGCACGATTACGAAACCGAGATTCACGCCCAGGGCGAAGCCTTTATCCGTACGCTGGGTGAGCGCCTCACGCGTGGCGCGGCCTTCTTCATCGACTACGGCTTTGGCGAGTCGGAGTACTACCACCCGCAGCGCCACATGGGCACCATGGTCTGCCACTACCAGCACCAGGTGGACAGCGACCCGCTGGACAAGGTGGGCCTCAAGGACATCACGGCCCACGTCAACTTCACCGGCACCGCCGTGGCGGCGCAGGATGCCGGCTTTGAGGTGCTGGGCTACACCACGCAGGCGCATTTCCTCATCAACTGTGGCCTGCAGGCCAAGCTGGACGCCCTGAGCCAGACTGAGCGCGTGCCCGCCATGAAGCTGATGATGGAGCATGAAATGGGCGAGCTGTTCAAGGTCATCGGTCTGGCCAAGGGCGTGGAGCCCTGGGACGCGCTGGGCTTTGTGCGCGGTGACCGCACCCACCGCCTGTAGGACGCGCCCATGATTCGCTGGATGCTCCTGATCTTTATTCTGCTGGTGCTCGTCAACAGTGCCACAGGCATCATCCAGAAGATCGGGCTGGGCCGTCTGCCGGGCGACTTCAACTTCCGCTTGCTGGGGCGGCAGTTCTTTGTACCCTTTGCCAGCGCGGTGCTGGTGACGGTGCTGCTGTTCAGCCTGATCAAGCTGGTGGCCTGGTTGCTCTAGAAATAAAAGCTGTCAGCGCTTGTATTGACTAGGTTTCAGATGGTTTTGATGCTGAGATCAAGCAAACACAAGCGCTGGCAGCTTCATTTTCAGGAGTTTTCAGGCATGGATGCTGCGGCACTTGCAAACACGGCAGGCAGCACCACCTGTGAAGCAGCTTGTCTTCCAGTTTTTTCAAGGACTGCACCATGACTGTTCTCGCACCCCTGCACGTTGTCTGCCCCCACTGCCACAAAACCAACCGCGTGGCCGAGGCAGATTTGTCCGCCGCTCCCAACTGCGGCAGCTGCCACCAGCCCCTGTTCACCGGCCAGCCCGTGCAGCTGGATGCGGAGAGCTTTGCCAAGCACGTGGGCCGCAGCCATCTTCCGGTCGTCGTGGACTTCTGGGCCCCCTGGTGCGGACCATGTCGCATGATGGCTCCCGCCTTTGCGCAGGCAGCCCAGCAGCTGGAGCCAAACGTGCGCTTTGCCAAGCTCGATACCGAGGCCTATCCCCACGTGGCCGCACCCTACGGTATCCGCAGCATTCCCACCATGATCATTTTTGAAGACGGCAATGAAGTCGCCCGCATCTCTGGCGCATTACCTGCGGGTGACATCGTGCGCTGGGTGCGGGCGCAGGTGGGGTGATGAGTCGCAGGCATTGACTGGCGGCAGCTGCGCCAGTTCTTCATCCGTAAACACGCGCGAGCGGGTCAGAAAGGCCTTGCCTTCCGGCCCTTCCAGCGAGAGTGTGCCGCCGCCATGGCCCTCGATCACGTCGATGATGAGCTGGGTGTGCTTCCAGTATTCGAACTGCGAGGTGCTCATATAAAACGGCAACCGGCCAATCTCGCCAAGCTTCACATCCCCGGGGCCAATGGTGAGCTCGCCCTCGATATAGCAGTTGGCGGCGCTGTTGTCGCAGCAGCCACCCGACTGGTGAAAGAACAGGCGCGGGCCGTGCTTGGCCTTGAGCACTTCGATCAGCTCCAGCGCGGCAGGCGTGGCTATCACGCGATCAACCATGGTGTGCTCCTTCTCAAAAGATAGCTGCTCAGGCTTGCTGCATGGGCGCTAGATGCCAATTTCATCCATAAGAAGGGTGGCGTAGCGCCCCGCAGGCGAGGCGCGCTCGCGAAGGCAGTAGCAGCGCTACGGCGAGCGGGCGCAACGACGCATCCGGGGTGCTACGACAGCCGTCTCAGAAGAAGCCCAGCTTGGTTTCGGCGTAACTCACCAACAGATTCTTGGTCTGCTGGTAGTGGTTGAGCATCATCTTGTGGTTTTCACGGCCAATGCCGGACTCCTTGTAGCCACCAAAGGCCGCGTGGGCCGGGTAGTGGTGGTAGCAGTTGGTCCACACACGCCCGGCCTTGATGCCGCGGCCCATGCGATAGGCCACATTACCGTTGCGGCTCCAGACGCCCGCCCCCAAGCCGTAGAGCGTGTCATTGGCAATTTCCAACGCTTCCTCCTCGGTCTTGAAGGTGGTCACGGCCAACACGGGGCCGAAGATTTCCTCCTGGAAGATTCGCATCTTGTTGTGGCCCTTGAAGATGGTGGGCTGCACATAGTAGCCACCGTCCAAGTCTGCACCTAGCTGGGCCTGCGCACCGCCGATCAGCACCTCGGCACCTTCCTGTTTGCCCAGATCAAGGTAGGACAGGATTTTGGTGAGCTGCTCCTTGCTGGCTTGCGCACCCATCATGGAGTTGGGGTCCAGTGGGTTGCCATGCTTGATGGCTTGCACACGCGCCAGCGCGCGTTCCATGAACTTGTCGTAAATCGACGCATGGATCAGTGCGCGGCTGGGGCAGGTGCAGACCTCACCCTGATTAAAGGCAAACAGCACCAGACCTTCGATGGCCTTGTCGAGGAAGCTGTCGTCCTTGTCCATCACATCGGCAAAGAAGATGTTGGGCGACTTGCCGCCCAGTTCCAGCGTGGCGGGAATCAGGCTGTTCGAGGCCGCCTGGGCAATCACGCGGCCTGTGCTGGTGGAGCCGGTGAAGGCAATCTTGGCAATGCGCTTGCTTTGCGCCAGCGGCATGCCGGCCTCACGGCCAAAGCCGTTGACGATGTTGAGCACGCCCGGCGGCAGCAGGTCGCCAATCAGGTTTGCCAGCACCAGGATGCTGATGGGCGTCTGCTCCGCAGGCTTGAGCACCACACAGTTGCCAGCGGCCAGCGCAGGCGCAAGCTTCCACGCAGCCATCAGGATGGGGAAGTTCCACGGAATGATTTGGCCGACCACACCGAGTGGTTCATGGAAGTGGTAGGCCACGGTGTCGTTGTCGATCTGGCTGATGCCGCCTTCCTGCGTGCGGATAGCACTGGCAAAGTAGCGGAAGTGGTCGGCAGACAGTGGAATATCAGCGTTCAGGGTTTCGCGGATCGCCTTCCCATTGTCGATGGTTTCCACATAGGCCAGCAGTTCGCGGTTGGCGTCGATGCGGTCGGCAATTTGCAGCAGAATGTTGGCGCGTTCGGTGGCGCTGGTTTTGCCCCAAGCATCGGCCGCGGCGTGGGCAGCATCCAGTGCTTTTTCAATATCCGCAGCCGTGCCGCGCGCCGCCTTGGTGTAGATCTTGCCGGTGATGGGCGTGACCACGTCAAAGTACTGGCCTCCTGCCGGTGGAACCCACTGGCCGCCAATGTAGTGGTCGTAGTGGGCTTGATACTGGTGCAGTGCACCAGGTTGTCCGGGGAGTTGATAAACCATGACAGCACTCCTTTCAGATGACGGAATAAGGCTTGGAAAGCCCATATTCCGTCGTCTGTCGGTTCCGTGGGAGCGGGAATTCCCTTGTCCTACAGACGTTGCAGCGCAGCTATCAGGGTTCAGGTCGTTAACCAGCGCGATGTTGGCGCTGGCAGCCCTCAGTCAGCAGGCAGGGCGATGGCTTGCAGGCCTTCCATGAACTTGCGCTTGGCCTTGTAAGTCAGGCGCAGTGACTGCAGCCATGTCTGTGCATCGGCCTGCGGCATGCGTTGCACCACCAGTTGCACCAGCCGAAGGGCCTGGGCATACGGGCTGGACGCTTTTTGCATTTCGCGATCAAAAAGTGGCTGCAAGATGCCGACGGCCTGTGCAGCATGGGTGGCTGGCAGGCGCACGGCGAGCTGGCACAGAGTTTCTGTCTCGCAGCTGGCGCTGGGGCGCTGCATGATGGTCAGCGCATATTTCCAGTCGTTGTCCCGCAGCAGCCAGCGGATGGCATCGCCCATATTCTTGTACGGACTTGGTGATGCCTGCTCCCACATTTTTTCGATCAGCGCATTACGGGCGGAAAGGCGGGTATGACCGCAGGCCACGGCGCACTGCAGATACAGCGCCAGTTGAGGGCCCTCGTGCGAACGCTCCAGCGCCAGCTGTTCGGACAGGGCCAGCGCCTCCTGGTCCCAGCCATCACGCATGTAGCAGGCTAGGAGTGCCTGGCGCAATGCAAAGCTGGAGGGGTGGTGCTGCACGCCGAGCTGGGCCATGGTCATGGCTTCGCGGTGGCGCTGGTGGCGTTCACAAAAGCGATAGGCATCCAGCCATTCATCATCGGTCTGGGCTGTCTGCTGCATCAGTGCGATGAGGGCGCTGACGTCCATGCTCTGCTCCATGGCCCACAGATAGCGCTTGCGCAGCAGATAGCGTTTGCGGGAACGCTCCCATGCATCTGGGTTGAAGACCTTGTGTCGTGAGTGGGCAGGTGCCGGGGAGAGGCTTTGCACCATGCCTCCCACTGCGCCACGGCATGTCGGCAGTAAGCCTGCTGCAGTGGCGTGCCCGCGTGGCGCAGAAAGGCTTCCTCGTCCCAGTTGCCGAGCGGGTCTTCTTCCAGCAGCTTCAGCCAGTCCTTGAGCCAGTTGGCTGGTGGCGGCGCGGCCTGTACGCTGCGCATCAGCATGTCCTGTAGCCAGACATGCAGATCGTAGAGCTGGCCATAGGAGTCATCGGCTGTCTCCCACAGTTTGTACAGACGGCGCAGTGCCATGGTGCAGGCGGTGCGGATGCTGTCGGCCTGCGTGGGTAGCAGGTCTTCCCAAGTTTGCAGTGCCTGCATGGCATGTTCGGCCCAGCGGCTCAGTTCTCGGCCATACAGACCTTGTCTCTGGGGCATGGCCTTGGTGAGAAAGCTGCGCCATTGCGCGGGTGTCATGGGCGTGTGCTTGGCCTGCTCGGTCTGTCGCCACAGACGTAGTTGCAGGGCAAATTCCGGACTGCGGTCGCACTGTTCGGCAATCCAGGTGTGCAGGGCCTGCAGTGACTGCGCTTGCAGAAAGTCCATGTCCGCCTGCATTGCTTGCAGGCGTGGCGACAGCTTGCGTGCCGGTGTGCCGGTGGAGGCATTGGTGTCGGCCGGTGTCTGTGTGGATTTCCAGGTCAGATAGGCGGCTACCATGTGTTTGCAGACGTACACGGTCTCTGCATGCGGACAGGTGCAGGTGGACTCCTCTGGATGCTCCACATCCAACTCTACCCTGTAGGGTGTGCTGCCTTCCACCGTGAAGCACAGGCCTTCATGGCCGTTTTCGGGCTCCAGAGCGGTGACGGTATCGTCCAGAAAATAGTTAATGCCGCGTTCGCGAATGGCAGCACTGGTGAGTTTGCGCCACGCTGCGGGTAGCTCGGGCATGGCGGGAGACTGGCTGCGAAATGCCATGAGAGGTTCGTACTCAGGTGCTGGAGTTCAGGAATTGCTGCAATGCTGTGGTGCGTGCAGCGCTGACGGCCTCCCCAATCGCCTTGCCTTTAAGGCCTTGCTCCGCAGCGGTTCTGGCAATCGTGGCTGTATCCACCTGCAGCGCTGCCTGCAGGGCGTTCCATAGCCGTTCGCGCTGGGGGTAGGGGCGGTTTTCAAAGCCGGTGCGCCCACGTGCATCGCATTCACAGGCCAGCAGGGCCTGGGCAAAGCGCTCGGGTTTGCGGATGGCGTCGCAGCGCTCCAGCAGGCGCATCAGCGCGGCCGCGCCAAACTCCTGGCTGCGGTGGATGTTGCCGTGCTCGCGTGCCACCAGATCGGCCAGTTCCTTGCAGTCATTGGGCACGCGCCAGCGTTCGCACACGGGCTTGAGCAGCTGGGCGCTGCGCTGCTCGTGGCCGATGTGGCGCGGCAGCATATCGGCAGGTGTGGTGCCCTTGCCAAAGTCATGGCACAGGCAGGCAAAGCGCACGGGCAAGGGGGCTTCGAGCTGCGCGGCCATGTTCAGCACCAGCATGGCGTGGATGCCGCTGTCCACCTCAGGGTGGTATTCGGTGCGCTGCGGCACGCCCCATAGGCGGTTGAGCTCCGGCAGCAGCACTTGCAGGGCACCGCAGGTGCGCAACACTTCGAACATGCGAGAAGGGGCCGCTTCCATCAGCCCACGGCTGATTTCCTGCCACACGCGCTCGGGCACCAGGTGGTCGGCTTCACCAGCCTCCACCATTTCACGCATGAGCTGCATGGTGTCCGGGTGGACGCTGAAGTCGGCAAAGCGCGCCGCAAAGCGTGCCACGCGCAGGATGCGCACCGGGTCTTCGCGAAACGCTTCGGTCACATGACGCAGCACTTTGGCCTGCAAATCGGCCTGGCCGTTGTAAGGGTCAAAAACGTCACCAGTGCCCGTCCAGTCTGCGGGAGCAGCTATGGCATTGATAGTGAGGTCGCGCCGGGCCAGGTCTTCTTCCAGCGTGACATCGGGCGAGGTGTGCACCACAAAGCCACGGTAGCCCACACCGCTCTTGCGCTCGGTGCGGGCCAGCGCGTATTCCTCGTGGGTCTGGGGGTGCAGAAAGACGGGGAAGTCTTTGCCCACGGGCGTAAAGCCGCGCGCGGTCATGGCTTCGGGTGTCGCGCCAACGACCACCCAGTCGGTGTCATGAAAAGGACGTTGCAACAGGCGGTCGCGCACAGCACCGCCGACCTGGTAAATCTTCATGCTGTGAAGTGTAGGCGGGCGCAGCGCGTTGCGTTTCCCGGGTGCTGAGAAGACATGGGCTTTGTTGGTAGAGTCGCTGCCTTCTTCTTGCTATTGTTGGAGAGCGTTATGTCCATATTGTCAGATCTCACCATTGCCCAACTCAATCCCGATGGCAGCGTGCCGCTGCCTGAAGACCCCGCTGCACAGGCCGAAAAAGCCGCTGCCGCGCTGGAGCGTGAAGCGCAGTTCGAAGCCATGCAGGCCCAGATGCAAGAGCTGCAGGAGATTCTGGCCAGGCCGCTCAAGGACATTTTGGCCGAGCATGAAAAGCTCAAGCAGAACGCGGCGGCCTGGGATGCCTATGCCGCCATGTGGATGCTGGGTCAGCGCGCCATGCGCCGCGTGGCCATGGATCTGGCAGCCAAGCAGGACGTGAGCGAGGAAGAGGTGGTCCAGCGTGCGCTGGACTATGCCAACAGCGTGCTCAATGTTGAAGATGAAGACCTGGACGGCACGCTCAAGCCCGCGCAGCTGGAGCACATTGGCCGCCACAAGGCCTTTTTGCGCAAGCAGTTCAAGTAGCAGCAGCTACGCGCTGCGTAGTCTCCGCAGCAGCCGGGCCGGGGCATGTGCTGTAATTGCGCGCCATGCATACCTCGGCTCTTGTGATGTTTTCGGGTGGACAGGACTCCACCACTTGTCTGGCCCATGCGCTGTCCAAATACGAGCGCGTGGAAACGCTGGGTTTTCACTACGGTCAGCGCCACAGCGTAGAAATGGATGTGCGCCTGGACGTGCGTGAAAAGCTGCGTGCAGGTTTTCCGCAGTGGGCCCGCCGCCTGGGCGAAGACCATGTGCTGTCGCTGGACGTGCTGCAGGAAATTGGCGGCTCTTCGCTCACCGATGATGTGGCCTTTGCCCTGCAGGCTGATGGCCTGCCCAACACCTTTGTGCCCGGGCGCAATCTGCTGTTCCTGACGGTGGCGGGGGCGCTGGCCTACCGCCGTGGCATTCAGGTCATCGTCACCGGCGTGTGTGAAACAGACTTTTCAGGCTATCCCGACTGTCGGGACGACACCATGAAGGCCATGCAGCTGGCACTCAATCTGGGGCTGGAGCGCCGCCTGCGCATTGAGACGCCGCTGATGTGGATCGACAAGGCGCAGACCTGGCAGATGGCCCAGGATCTGGGGGGCGACAAGCTCGTGGAGCTGATCGTCAAGGATACGCACACCTGCTACCAGGGCACGCGCGATGTGCTGCATGACTGGGGCTACGGCTGCGGCAGCTGCCCGGCCTGCGATCTGCGTGCCAAAGGCTGGCAGCGCTGGAAGGCCACGCAGGCGTCATAAAAAATAGCTGCTCGCGCTTGAACTACAAGGGTTTCAGATAGAAAACTATCTGAAACCCTTTATTTTTGAGCGCTACAAGCTCACTTTTTTGCAGATTTGCTGGGTTGCATGCCACGCTGGCCGGAGCGGATCTGCTCGGCCATGTCGCTGAGCCAGGCCTGGCTCTCGGGGGTGTCAAACAGAAAATCCCAGATGGCATTGTGCTGGCGCATGGTCAGACTGGCGGGGCCGTGCTTGCGCATATGGGCATGCAGGCGGTTGACCTCTTCGCGGGTCAGGGGCTCGCGCATGATGGTCAGCGGAGGGCGACGGCGAATCAGGCGCTGGGGAACAGATTTCTTTTTGCGAGCAGGCATGCCAATCTCAATCTAACAAACGGCCTTACACAGGCCAGACCACACCATTGTCGTTGAGGATGGTGTCCAGCGGCAGGTCGTGGGGCTGCGGCGTGAAGTCTTCGATAAAGCCCGGCGCAAAGCCCAGTCCCACGGTGTAGGGGCGGGGTGTCAGCGCGGCCAGTGTGCGGTCGTAGAAACCACCACCATAGCCCAGCCGGTAGCCCCCGGGGCCATAGCCTACGCAGGGCACAAAAAGCAGGGTGGGAGTGAGTACTTCCGTATCCTTGGGTTTAGGAATACCGTAGGCGTCTTCTTCCATCGGGCATCCGGGGTACCATGCATGAAAACGCATGGTTTTGGTGACTTTGTCGATCACGGGCAGGCCAATGCGGCGGCGCAGCGGTTTGTCCAGCAGTTCGCCGTCTTCCTTCCAGCGGTGCAGCACGGGCAGGGGGTCGAATTCGCCCTTGATGGGCCAGTAGGCACCGATGATGGTGTCGGGCCGGTCCACCAGCCAGATGCGCATCACGCGCTGCAAATCATCGGCACGCTGTAGGCGGTCAGCCATATTCAGGCGTTGTTGCACCAAGGTGCGTCGTAAGGCTGCTTTGTCCATCACATAATTCCCAGTATGCAATTGCACAAGATTCTGACATCGCTTTGCGCCGCCGCGATTTTTGGCGGCGTGGTTTCCTCGGCGAGTGCCCAGACGGCACCCGGAGATAAGGTGCTTTTGCAGATGCAGGAAGCTGCACGCAAGGGCGACAAATCCCGGCTGACCGCACTGCTGCCGCAGGCGGCAGGCCATCCGCTGGAACCCTGGGCTGCCTACTGGGAGCTGAAGGCACGCCTGCCCGAGGCCACACAGGCGGAGGTGGATGCCTTCCTGCAGCGCTGGCGCGGCACCTACCAGGAAGACCGCCTGCGCAATGACTGGCTGCTGCTGCTGGGCCAGCGCCGTGCATGGGCAGACTTTGACCAGCAGCTGGCGGAATTCCGCATGCGTGACGACAAGGAAGTGCGCTGCTATGAGCTGGCCGTGCAGACCATTGAAGGCCGCGCAGCGCCAGAGACGGCAGAGGAAGTGCTGCGCCTGTGGTACGGCCAGCGCGATGGCGACGATGGCTGCACCTATGCTGCCAGCGAGCTGTATGCCGCCCAGCAGCTCAAAGACCATGCGGTCTGGAAGCGTGCCCGCATTGCGGCAGAAGCCAACCGCCAGACGGCCGTGCGCCGTGCCGTGGCCATCGTGGCACCGGACTCCGTACAGCACGTGGCCGAGGTCTTTGCCTCCCCCATCAAATACCTGGCGGGCACCAGCAAAGTGCGTGGCAATACCCGCCGTGAACTGGCGGTGCTGGCCCTGCTGCGCGTGGCCAATCAAAACCCTGCACAAGCCGCAACGCTGATGGAAGATACATGGGCCAGCCAGCTGAGCGCCGAAGAGCGCGACTGGGTCTGGGGTGTGATTGGCAAGGTCAGTGCACGCCGCCTTTCGGACGATGCCGTGGGCTACTTCGCCAAGGTCAGCAAGCCCGGCCGCATGCCTGACGATGCCCAGGAGTGGATGGTGCGTGCCCAGCTGCGTGCAGGCAACTGGCATGCCGTGCGCAAGGCGATTGATGCCATGCCTGCAGCTTTGCAGGCGGACAGCACCTGGGTGTACTGGAAAGCACAGGCCCTGCTGCGCGATCGCCGCGCCAGCGAGGCAGACCAGGCACAGGCCCGCCAACTGCTGCAAAGCATTGCAGGCGTGAAGGGCTTCTACGAAAAGCTGGCGCTGGAAGATTTGGGCCAGGTGGTGCAGATGCCGCCAGCCCCCGCGCTGCTGACACCGGCTGAAAAAGCTGCGGCCGCCCAGAACCCGGGTCTGCAGCGTGCGCTGTATGCCATCAACATGGGCCTGCGCAGCGAAGGCGTGCGGGAGTGGAACTACACCATTGGCCTGCATACCCCCGGTGGTATGAAGGACCGTGAGCTGCTGGCCGCTGCTGACCTGGCCTGCCAGAAGCAGGTGTGGGACCGCTGCATCAACACCAGCGAGCGCACCCGCGAAGTGGTGGACTGGAACCAGCGCTTTCCCATGCCTTTCCACGATGCGGTGATTGCCCAGTCCCAGAGCATTGGTCTGGACCCGGCCTATGTGTATGGCCTGATTCGTCAGGAAAGCCGTTTCATCATGGATGCACGCTCGCATGTGGGCGCTTCGGGGCTGATGCAGGTCATGCCAGCCACGGCCAAATGGACAGCCAGGAAAATCGGCATGACGGATTTCAAGCCGCACATGATCAATGACCGCGATGTGAACATCACCATCGGCACCTCCTACCTGAAGCTGGCGCTGGATGACTTTGATGGCTCCATGCTGCTGGCCGCAGCGGGCTACAACGCAGGCCCCGGCCGCCCCCGTAACTGGCGCAACGGTCCGGTGCTCGACGGTGCCATCTGGGCAGAGAACGTGCCGTTTACGGAAACGCGGGACTATGTGAAGAAGGTGCTGTCTAACACCACCAACTACGCTGCTTTGATTACCGGCCAGCCCCAGTCGCTCAGGGCCCGTCTGGGCAAGGTTGGCCCCAAGGACACCGTCACGGCGTACAACCGCGATTTGCCTTAGGGGTTTTCCTCTCTGGGGGGCGGTAGCGATGGGGCCATCACTGCCTCCAACCAAAGCAGGCGGTGTGGCATGCGTCAGGCTGGCCCCCACCCTAACCCTCCCCCAGTGGGGGAGGGGATTCTTTTTTCCCCACTTCAGCATCCTTCATACCCTCACCCCAGCCCTCTCCCGTAAACGGGAGAGGGAGTCTTTTTCCTTTGCCCAGTGAGGGAAGGTATTCTTTTCCCCTCTCCCGTTTACGGGAGAGGGTTAGGGTGAGGGTGAATTTCTAGATGCAGGCAGGGTGGTGTGCGCCAGATTGGCCCCCACCCTAACCCTCCCCAGATGCGGGGAATGGCATTTTCTCCTTCCCCCTCTGGGGGAAGGCAGGGATGGGGGCCAGCACGCCCCTTCCAGTTAACGGTTCATCAATACAGGCGTGCCGTCGAGCAACTCCAGCGTGGCGGCCCTGCTGTCCACCAGTTCCTGCACCAGCGCATCCAGCCATGCCTGCAAGGGCTGGGTCGCGAAATAGCGTTCGTGCAGCATGCCCATATAGGGTGTCTGTGCGCACCAGGCCCACACCTGCGTCAGTGGCAGCTGCTGCCACTCCAGCAATTTGTATTTGAGCAGCACCTTGGCCGCGTAGCGTGCATGGCGTTCAGGCTGCTGCATGAAGTGCTGTAGCCGCCTGCGTGCTGTGGCCAGTGCGGTGCTTGCATCGCTGAACACGGGGCCATGCCCGGGCAGTACGAGCGCGGGTTGCAGGGCTTCAATCACGTCAAGCGTTGCAGCGACTTCTTCAAAGGCCTGCGTGCCTTCGATTTCCGGAAAGACCACGCCAAAGCCGTTTTCCCAGAGTGCATCGGCTGAGATCAGCAGACGCCGCTCAGGCTCGAACAAGATGATGGAATGCGGGTCATGGCCTGGCGCGGCATGGATGTGCCAGGGGCGGCCACCCAGTGCAATCTCCGTGCCCGGCTGCAGCACATGCTCGGCGTGAAATGGCGGGCAGGCCTGGCCGGTCGGGGTGTAGCTCAGCGCTTCAGGGTTCCAGTTGGCCACATGTTGCGCCTGACCTGGCGCAATCCAGGTCTGTACCTCGGGCCACGCGGCCTGCAGCGCCGCATTGCCGCCACAGTGGTCGCTGTGCAGATGGGTGTTCAGAATGCGCCCCAAAGGCCGTGTGCCGATACAGCTGCGCACCAGGGACAGTGTCTGCTCGGCATGGATGCAGTAACCGGTGTCCACGATGGTGGCGGCATCGGCATCCAGAAACACGATGTTGTTGGCCGAGAGCCAGCCACGCTCCAGAAAAAACATACTGGGCCACAGGCCCGGAGTGGTCATGGTGTGCGGCATCTTCAATGCGGCTGTGCAGGCGTTGCTGCCGGGTTGTCGCGCAATGCGCGGCGCAGGATCTTGCCCACATTGGTTTTGGGCAGTTCGTCGCGGAACTCGATGTACTTGGGGCGCTTGTAGCCTGTCAGGTGGTCGTGGCAGTAGCGCAGCAGGCGGTCTTCGGTCAGGCTGGGGTCGCTGCGCACCACAAACACCTTGATGGCTTCGCCCGAATGCTCATCTGGCACGCTCACGGCAGCGCACTCGAGCACGCCAGGGCACAGCGAAATCACGTTTTCCAGCTCGTTCGGGTAGACGTTGAAGCCGCTGACCAGAATCATGTCCTTCTTGCGGTCAATCAGCTTGGTGTAGCCGTTTTCATCCATCACGCCGATGTCGCCGGTGCGCAGGTAGCCATCTGCGGTAAATGCCTTGGCGGTTTCCTGGGGCTGGTTGTAGTAGCCCTGCATCACGTTCGGGCCGCGAATGCAGATTTCGCCTGCAGCGCCAATGGGCAGGTCGTTGCCGTCGTCATCCTTGATGGCGATTTCCACGCTGGGCAGCGGCAGGCCGATGGTGCCGCTGAAGGTGGTGGCGTTGACCGGGTTGTTGGTGCCAATGGCGCAGGTTTCACTCATGCCCCAGCCCTCCACCATGACCCTGCCCGTGACCTTCTGCCATTGCAGGGCTGTACCTTCGGAAGCAGCCATGCCCCCCGCCTGCGTGACGGCGAGTGAGGAAAAGTCGATCTGGCGGAACTGCTCGTTCTGCAGCAGGGCATTGAACAAGGTATTGACAGCGGGCAGGGTGTGGAAGGGGCGCTTGCGCAGCACGGCCACAAACTTGGGGATGTCGCGCGGGTTGGGAATCAGGCTCAGGCTGGATCCCTGGCGCAGGGTGAGCAGCAGCAGTGTCAGCGCGAAGATGTGGTACAGCGGCAGCGCAGCAATGCCGTGCAGCTTGCGCATGTCGGCGCGGCCTTCGTAGGCGGGAGCAAACCAGGCTTCGGCCTGCAGCGTGGCGGCAATGATGTTGCGGTGCGTCAGCACAGCGCCCTTGGCCAGACCGGTGGTGCCCCCCGTGTACTGCAGAAAGGCAATGCTGTCGTGGTCCAGCTGGGGGCGCTCCAGCGACCGCTGTGCGCCGCGAGACAGCGCTGTTCTGAACGGGGTAAGTGTGCAGCCGTTCAGCGGCAGCTCAAACGCAGGCACCATCTTGGCCAGGTGACGCACGGCAAAGGTGATCCAGCGGCCATACACCGGCCCCAGCAGGTCGCCCATGGCCGTCAGGCAGATGTGCCGGATGCCGCTGCGTGGCAGCACTTCGGCCAGGGTGTGGGCAAAGTTTTCCAGAATCACGATGGCGGTCGCGCCAGAGTCCTTGAGCTGGTGCTCCAGCTCGCGCGCTGTGTAGAGCGGATTGACATTGACACAGGTGTAGCCGGCGCGCAGCACGGCAGCCATGGTCACGGCAAACTGTGGAATATTGGGCAGCATGATGGCCACGCGTGCACCAGGCTCCAGCTGCAGGCTCTGCAGCCATGCACCCAGCTGGCGCGAGCGCTGCTCCAGCTCCCGGTAGCTCATCCACACGTCCATGCAGACGCTGAAAGGCTGGTCCGCATATTTCTGCATGGACTCTTCCAGAAGGTCTACAACGGAGCGATAGATGCTGGTGTCAATCTCATGGGGAACACCGGCGGGATAGTGCTTGAGCCACAGATGGTCCATATCAGCCTCTCTTGTGCGTGGTGAGATGGACCATTGTTGAGTTGGCTGCGGTAGCGCATGAATGGGGCTTTTCCCGGTGTCAAGGGTTTGCGCTGAGGCAGTATTTTGCGCCAGATAGCGTTTTGTTTGAAAAACGCAGTCTTAAGTCTTATATATGAGTTGCCGCATGCATAAAATCTCGGCTCATGAGCACAGAACATAACCTCGATAAGCTGGATCGTTCCATTTTGCGCCGCTTGCAAGAAAATGGACGAGAGACATACGACGTGATTGGCGAGCAGGTGGGGCTATCGCCCAGCGCGGTGCTGCGTCGCGTCAAGCGCCTGGAAGAGGCCGGCGTGATTGAGCGTTATGTCGCACTGGTGCCGCCCGAAAAAGTGGGGCTGGGCCTGACGGCCTACCTGAATGTGCGCCTGGAAAAAAGCACGGAAACCCACAAGCGCAGCCCCATGGATGCCTTCAAGCAAAGCGTGCAGGGCTGGCCTGAGGTGGTGGAGTGTGCATCGCTGACCGGTGAGATGGACTACCTGCTGCGCGTGGTAGTGGCTGACATGCAGCACTACAGCCGCTTCATCATGGAAACCCTGCTCAAGCACCCCAGCGTGTCGGACTGCAAGACCAGCTTTGTGCTGGACCGTGTAAAAGCTACCACAGCAGTGCCTGTTTAAAAACAATAGCTTGTAGCGCTTGTAAATAAAAGAATTCAGGTAGAAAAGTATCTGAAAACATTGCTAATCAAGCGCTAGCAGCTATTGATTTTGATGATTTGAGACTCTGTCATAGCAGCACCTGCGGGTGCTGTTGGTTTTTCTGTGGTGCAAAAGCCATGTTCTGTGCGTAATATGCCCTTCAGGGCGGCATGTAAACCTGCACGACAGGGTTTTGATGCTGCAATGCAGTAAATTATGGAAAACCCTAGTTCTGCCTGCCATCCTCTCCGGGGCATGCAGCTGTACCGACTCGCACCCCTGACTCCGCCGTTTGCAGAGGAATTCATCCATGACTGAGCTGATCCGCTGGATTACCACGCCCTGGAAAGCAGGCAGGGAGTTGCTGCGCCGGTCATCGGCCAAGCGCAATGTGCCTGTGCTGGTGCCGATTCGTGAACTGTCCGAGCGCCACCGCGCACGCATTCGCGCCCACCTGCTCAAGCTCGATGAAGGTGACCGCTACCTGCGCTTTGGCTATGCCGCCAATGACGAGCAGGTCGTGCGCTATGCCGACAGCCTGGACTTTGAGCGCGACAACATCTTTGGCATCTTCAACCGCCGCCTGGAGCTGATCGCCATGGCCCACCTGGCCTATACCGATCTGGCTGAGCACCGCAACTGCGCGGAGTTTGGGGTGTCAGTGCTCAAGACAGCGCGCGGTCTGGGGCTGGGCACACGGCTGTTTGCACGGGCCATGCTGCACGCCCGCAACAAGGGGGTGAACATGATGTTCATCCATGCCCTGAGCGAAAACACGGCCATGCTCAAGATTGCCCGCAACGCAGGTGCTCGTGTGCGCCGCGATGGCACGGAGTCCGAGGCCTACCTGCAGCTGCCAGAGCCCAGCCTGGACAGCCGTATTTCCGAGATCTGGGGCAACCACGTGGCCGAGGTGGACTACCAGTACAAGAAGCAGGCCAAGCAGTTCTGGACCATCCTGGCCGATGTGCAGGAAATCCGCCAGGGCGTGCGCGATGGGCGCAATCAGTCTTCCCCTTGAAGCAGAGGTCTTAAATATGCCTGTGCCGGGGTGATGTGGGGCCTGCCATTGCCCTCAGGGCAGAATCCGCTATCCTTGAGGCCCTGTTCATAACGGCATGTCCTGCACTGAAAGACTGTGTCAGACCCGCATCCTGCGCGCCACGCTGAGCGCGAAGATAAGCGTACTTTTCTCCAAAAAATCATCGAGTTCATCCATCCAGGGCTGGATTCCAAGGATGAACTGATCGAAACCCTGGCCGAGGCTGAAGACAACCAGGTCATCGGCACCGACGCCCGCGTCATGCTCGAAGGTGTGCTGCGCATGGCAGACCGCACGGCCGCCGACATCATGGTGCCCGCACCCAAGATGGATGTGCTGGATATCAATGCGCCGTACGACGAGCTGCTGGTACAGGTCATTCGCGACGCGCACTCGCGCTTTCCCGTCTATGAAGGCGACAGAGGCAACATCATTGGCATTCTGATGGCCAAGGACTTGCTCAAGCTGCAGCGCTCTCCCACCCTGCATGTGCGCGCCCTGCTGCGCCCGGCATCATTTGTGCCGGAAACCAAGGGACTGTACGACCTGCTGCGCGAATTTCGCAGCAATCGCCACCACATGAGCATCCTGATTGATGAGTTCGGCGAAGTGGCCGGGCTGGTCACCATGGAAGACGTGCTGGAAGAAATCGTTGGCGAGATTGAAGACGAGTTCGACATCCCGGAAGAAAACAGCGACATCTTTGCGCTGGCAGACGATACCTACCGCGTGGCCGGGCAGACCTCGCTGGAGCAAGTGGAAGAAGCCTTCGGGGTGCAATTTGCGCACGACGATGCCGACGACTTTGACACCATTGGCGGCTGGATCAGCCACGCCATGGGGCGTCTGCCCAAGCGCGGCGAAGTCTTCGAGGCGGAAAACCTGCGCTTTGTGGTGCTGCATGCCAAGGGTGGCGCTGTGCGCTGGTTCCAGGTCACACGCCTGGAACGCAATGGACACAGCGAGGCTGCATGACAGCTGCCCTTGACCGCAAGGGCATGACGCCGCACAAGGCACGCTGGCTGTGGCCACTGGCCCTGGTGCTGGCTGGAACGCTGCAGGCCGTGGCGCTGGCCGTACCCCAGACCGGGCAGCCGCAGTGGTGGCTGCAGGTGCTGGCACTGTCCGTACTGTGCGCTGCCTTGCAGCAGTCGCGCAGCAGCAGGCAGGCAGCATGGTGGGGCGGCCTCTTTGCCACAGCCTGGCTGTCGGCCACCTTCTGGTGGCTGTTTATTTCCATGCATACCTATGGCGGCCTGCCCGCGGTGCTGGCCGTGCTGGCCGTGCTCGCACTGGCGGCTTTTCTGGGCAGCTACTACGCGCTGCTGATGGCGCTGTGGCGCCGCTGGGCGCGGCCTGGCTGGCAGGCTGTGGGCCTGTTCGCCGCCTGCTGGACGCTGGGCGAGCTGGCGCGCGGCACGCTGTGGACAGGTTTTCCCTGGGGGGCGATTGGCTACGCCCATGTGGATGGGCCGCTGTCTGCGCTGCCCCGCTGGGTGGGCGTGTATGGCACCGGTGCGGTGGCAGCTGTGCTGGCCATGGCGCTGGTGCAGTTGCGCGTGCTGGTACAGCGCCCCAGGCTGGCGCTGGTGGCAGCTGGTGTCTTTGGCCTATTGCTTGGTGGTGCATGGTTCAGCCAGCAGCAGGCGCAGCAGCAGCCGGGGCGTGCAGCGGTGGATGTGGCCTTATTGCAAGGTAATATTCCACAGGATGAAAAGTTCATGCCGGGCTCTGGCGTGGTGCAGGCTTTGCAGTGGTATGGCGAGCAGCTGTTGCAGGCGCCAGCCTCTTTGGTTGTCGCGCCTGAAACGGCCTTGCCCATGCTGCCACAGCAGCTGCCTTATGGCTATCTGGAGGCGCTGGAGCAGACCTATCGCGCGCCAGAAAGTCGCTCGGCTGCGCTGATTGGCATTCCTTTGGGTGACAGCGTGCAGGGCTATAGTAATTCCGTCATCGGCTGGGTGCCCGGGGAAATGACAGAATATCGCTACGACAAGCAGCACCTTGTACCTTTTGGGGAGTTCATTCCTCCCCTGTTTCACTGGTTTGTGCGCATGATGGAAATTCCGTTGGGCGACTTCCGGCGAGGCAGTCTGGGGCAGGCTTCCATGGACTGGCATGGCGAGCGCTGGGCTCCCAATATCTGTTACGAAGACTTGTTCGGCGAAGAACTGGGCGTGCGTTTTGGCGATGAGGCCCATGCTCCCACGGTCTTTGTCAATGTCAGCAATATTGCGTGGTTTGGCGACAGTGTGGCCATCGACCAGCATCTGCAGATCAGCCGCATGCGTGCGCTGGAGTTTGAGCGCCCCATGCTGCGGGCTACCAACACCGGGGCGACCGCAGTGATTGATCACCGGGGCGTTGTGACTGCTGCTTTACCTGCTGTGACCCAGGGCGTGCTGCTGGCGCAGGTGCAGGGTCGTGATGGGGTGACACCTTTTGCTCGCTGGGTGTCGCGATGGGGCCTGTGGCCGCTGTGGCTGTGCTGTGTTGCAGTCATCGCTTTGTGTGTTTGGCAACACAAGAAAAATTGAGCATTGGAGTGTGATTGCGACCTTGTGGGAAGATCGCCAGATCTTTCTTCTCCAGATACCCTGTGGACATTCCATAATGTGCGGCTGTGCGCAGCACATTTACACTGTCGCGATTACACACACGAGAAACCAAAGCAGTGGGCTCACCCACTGTAAAGCAAGTTAGAAAAATGGCTGAATCTTTTTCCTACGAACAACTGATCGCTTCTGGTGAGGGTAAGTTGTTCAAGCCCGACAGCGGGCGTCTGCCCCTGCCTCCCATGCTGATGTTTGACCGCATCACCCACATCGACGCTGATGGTGGCGCGCATGGTCTGGGCAAGATCGTGGCTGAGCTGGATGTCAACCCTGACCTGTGGTTCTTCAAGTGCCACTTCCAGGGCGACCCCGTCATGCCCGGCTGCCTGGGGCTGGATGCCATGTGGCAATTGATCGGCTTTTATCTGACTTGGTTGCAGCTGCCTGGCCGTGGTCGCGCGCTGGGCGCTGGCGAAGTGAAGTTCACCGGCGAAGTCGGTCCTGACGTGAAGCTGGTGCGCTATGAAATCGATATCAAGCGCGTCATCAAGCGCAAGCTGAACATGGCCATTGGCGATGCTCGCTTGTTTGCAGATGGCAAGGAAATTTATGTAGCGAACGACCTGCGCGTAGGTCTGTTCCTGCGTGAAGGTGACGGTCAAGGGACTGCGGCATGAAAAAACGCGTAGTGATCACGGGTGCGGGCATTGTCTCGTGCATTGGTAATGATTTGGCGACGGTAGAGACTTCGCTGCGCGAAGGACGCTCCGGCATCAAGGCCATGCCCCAGTTCACCGAACTGGGCATGCGCAGCCAGGTTGCCGGCATCCCCGAGATCGACGTGGAAGCGCGCATTGACCGCAAGCAACTGCGCTTCATGGGCGATGCTGCAGCGTATGCACAGATCGCTCTGGAAGACGCCATTGCCCAGGCTGGTCTGACGCCTGAGATGGTGAGCCATCCTCGCACCGGCCTGATCATGGGCTCGGGCGGAGGCTCTCCTGCCAACCAGATCGAAGCCGCTGACACCCTGCGTGAAAAAGGCATTCGCCGTGTAGGCCCCTATCAGGTCACACGCTGCATGAGCTCGACGGTGTCGGCCTGCCTGGCGACCAACTTCAAGGTCAAGGGCATCAACTACTCCATCACCTCGGCCTGCTCGACCTCGGCGCACTGCATCGGCGCTGCGGCCCAGCAGATTGCCTGGGGCATGCAGGATGTGATGTTTGCGGGCGGCGGTGAAGAGCTGTCCTGGGGCATGTCGCTGCTGTTCGACGGCATGGGTGCCATGTCCAGCAAGTACAACGAGACCCCTGAGAAAGCTTCGCGTGCCTACGATGCCAACCGTGACGGCTTTGTGATCGCTGGCGGTGGCGGTGCTGTGGTGCTGGAAAGCCTGGAGCATGCCTTGGCCCGTGGTGCCAACATCCTGGCGGAAGTGGTCGGCTTTGGCGCAACGTCGGACGGTGAAGACATGGTGGCTCCATCGGGTGACGGTGCGGTGGCCTGCATGCAGCAAGCCATGGAAACCGTGGATGGCCCCATCGACTACATCAACACGCACGGCACATCGACCCCTGTGGGTGACATGCAGGAAGTGCGCGCCATGCAAAAGCTGTTTGGCGACAAGGTGCCTCCTTTCTCGTCCACCAAGTCGCTGACCGGCCACTCGCTGGGCGCGACCGGCGTGCAGGAAGCCATTTACTGCCTGATCATGCTCAACAAGGGCTTTATCGCAGGCTCGGCCAATGTGGAAACACCTGATCCAGCACTGGGCGATATGCCTCTGGTCGCACAGACCCGTGATGCGCAGCTGACCACCGTGCTGTCCAACAGCTTTGGCTTTGGCGGCACCAACGCAAGTCTGGCACTGCGTCGCTGGACTGGGGCCTGAAGTCCCTGCAATTTGAGAGCGGCTGTTAACGGTGGCATTGATCGCCAGCTAACGCCGCTCTTATCATGTGCACATTTGCTGCATTTTCTGCGCCTAACTTATGAAGCTCGCCATCCTTGACCGCATAGGCACTCTCAATGCCGAGGGTGAAAACTCCATAGTGGCGCTCAAGGACTGGATGCCGCAGCCAGGCGTGCTCGATGCGGTGGCGCAACTCAATCGTGCTGGCTGGCAGGTTACCTTGGCAACCAATCAACCCGGCATTGGGCGCGGCAGTTTTGATGTGAATGAGCTCAACGCCATTCATCTGCGCATGCAGCGAGAAATGGCTGCCGTGGGCGCACGCATTGAGGCTGTTTTCTTTTGTCCCCACACCCCTGACGACGCCTGTTCCTGCCGCCTGCCTGCGCCTGGCATGCTGCAGCAGATTGCCCATCGCTATGGGGCAGAGCCCCACGAGGTCTGGGTGATTGGTCAGGACCCCAGGCATCTGCAAGCGGGCCAGGCCATGGGTGCCCATGTCGTGGCATTGCGGGTCACTCCGACTGCGGAGGCCCCAGGCCTTGGGCAGAATGTTCCGCAGTATGACTGCTGGCAGGCGCTGGCCGATGCGCTGGCGCCCGATGCACAGCAAGCTGCATCGCCCGCCGCAGACTGAGGCCTGGCGCAGGCGCTGCCCCTTTTTTAGGACTGTTTCATGTCGTTTATTCGCTCTTTGATCCACCTGCTGTGGATGAGCATCACTGTCATTCCCTACACCCTGCTGATCTTGCTGGTACGCCTGTTCGGCGGCTCGTCGGCGGCGCGCTGGACGATTGCGCGTGCCTGGCTCAAGCTCAGCGTTGACAGCGCAGGCTGGTTCTGCGGCGTGAAGTACCGCGTGCAGGGCATGGAGAACCTGCCCACCGATGCACAGCAGGGCGTGGTGCTGCTGTGCAAGCACCAGTCCACCTACGAAACCTTCTTGATGCCAGCCATCATGCCCCGCGCACTGGCCTATGTGTTCAAGAAGGAGCTGCTGAGCATTCCTTTCTTTGGCTGGTCTATTGGCAGCCTGGACATGATCCACATTGACCGCAAGCACGGCTCGCGCGCCTTCCACAAAGTGGTGGAGCAGGGCAAGCGCCTGCTGGCGCAAGGCATCTGGGTCATCATGTTCCCTGAAGGCACACGCGTGGCGCGTGGTGAGGTCGGTGAATACAAGACGGGTGCCACCCGCCTGGCCATCATGACCGGCGTGCCTGTGGTGCCCATTGCCGTGACATCTGCCAAGTGCTGGCCCCGCAAGTCTTTTGTGAAAAAGCCCGGCGTGGTGGATGTCTCCATCGGCCCCATGATTGACAGCACCGGCCGCAAGCACGAAGAGCTGATGGCCGAAGTGCAGAACTGGATTGAGGCGGAAATGCGCCGCCTGGATCCTGAAGCCTATTCCAGCACCGGCCATAGCACTGCAGCGTGAGCCCGGCGCTTTTGCGGCATCCCCAAGCCACGCACACGGTGGAACTGAACCGTGTCAGCGTGGCTTATTTGCTGGTGCGCAGCAGCCGGCGCAGCATCGGCATGGAAGTGAGTGCGCAGGGGTTGACGGTGCGCGCCCCGCTGCGCGCATCGCATACGGTGATTGAGTCCGTACTGCGAGAAAAAACGCGCTGGATTCTGCAAAAACTCAGCGATCGAGCGGTGCGTGTCGACAGCACGCCACGTGTGCACTGGCAGGACGGCAGCAGCATGCCTTTTCTGGGTGGCGAGTTGCAGCTGCGTTTGCACCCGCAGGCCCCGCGCACGGGGGAGCTGCTGAACATTGGGCCGCAGCGCTGGGTATTGCATCTGCGCGCTGATGCCGAGGCCAGTGCCGAGCAGGTGCGTGCCGTGGTGGCTGCCTGGTGGCTGCGCCATGCACGCCAGCTGTTGACTGAGCGTCTGCAGCATTACGCACCCGCCATGGGGGTGCAATGGCGCAGTCTGCGCCTGTCCAATGCCAGAACGCGCTGGGGCAGTGCCAAGGCAGATGGCTCCATCATGCTCAACTGGCGGCTGCTGCACTATCGCCTGCCTGTGCTGGACTATGTGGTCATCCACGAGCTGGCACATTTGCGCCATATGGACCACAGCCCGCGTTTCTGGGCCGTGGTGGAAAGTGTGTGTCCAGACTATCTGCAGTTGCGCCAGGCACTCAAGCAGCCATGCCCTGACTGGGCTATATAAAAAAGAGCAGCTTGCGCTTGATCCACCTTGTTTTTGCATATAAACATATGTGAAAACTAACGCATACAAGCGCTACAAGCTACTGTTTTTAATAGCTTATTCATGCCACACTTGCACTTCATTGACTGGAGTTTGCAAGCATGACCACTTCTTCACATCACTTGGAAGTTATTCCTCAGAGCGCCTATGCGGGCGATATTCCTGCACCTCTGGCATGGCAATGGGTGCAGTCGGGTGAGGCGGTGCTCGTCGATGTGCGCACCGATGCGGAGCGTGCCTGGGTGGGTCAGGTGCCGGGAGCCATTCCCGTGGAGTGGAAGCAGTGGCCCGGCATGACAGACAACCCCAGTTTTGATGCGCAGTTGCGCGCTGCTGTGCCTGCGGGTGGCAAGGTCGTGCTGCTGTGCCGCAGTGGTGTGCGCTCTGTCGCCGCTGCCACGCGAGCGGCGCAGTTGGGTATTGAGGCTTACAACATCCTCGAAGGCTTTGAGGGCGATGCCGATGCCAACCGCCAGCGCGGCAAGCTGGGCGGCTGGCGCAAGCAGGGCCTGCCCTGGTTTCAGTAAGCGGTGTATTTGACGCACTTCCCTCACCCCAGCCCTCTCCCACAAGTGGGAGAGGGAGTCTTTCTCCTTGGAAGGGGGTGCTGCCTCAAATAAAAGCAGGCGGCGCGGCATGCGCCAGGCTGGCCCCCACCCTCACGCTCCCCCAGCGGGGGAGGCATTCTTTTCCCTCTCCCGTTTACGGGAGAGGGTTAGGGTGAGGGGGATTTGCTTCCTCCCAAAGAAGGGAGGGAAGCAAACCACAGCTTAGCTGCGATAGCCGTTCGGATTCCGGCTTTGCCAGCGCCAGGTGTCGGCGCACATGGTGGCCAGGTCGTGTTCGGCCTTCCAGCCCAGTGTTTCCAGGGCATGCTGGGGGTTGGCGTAGCAGCTGGCAATATCGCCAGGGCGGCGGTCGGTGATGGTGTAGGGCAGGGCTTTGCCGCAGGCCTGCTCAAAGGCGTGGATGACTTCCAGCACGCTATAGCCTTGGCCCGTGCCCAGGTTGATAGTCAACAGCTCAGGCTGCGCCAGCGACTGCAGCTTTTCCAGCGCTTTCACATGGCCGCGTGCCAGGTCTACGACGTGGATGTAGTCGCGCACGCCGGTGCCATCGGGTGTGGGGTAGTCGCCGCCAAACACCTGAATGCGTTCACGGCGGCCCACCGCCACCTGAGCCACATAGGGCAGCAGGTTGTTGGGAATGTCGGCAGGGTCTTCGCCAATCAGCCCGCTGGGGTGGGCGCCGATGGGGTTGAAGTAGCGCAGCACGGCCAGCGACCACTGCGGGTTGGAGTGGTACAGGTCAGCCAGAATTTCTTCCACAAACAGCTTGCTGCGGCCGTAGGGGTTGGTCACGCTGGTGCGGTGCTGCTCATCCAGTGGCAGATATTCAGGGGCACCATAGACGGTGGCGGAGGAGCTGAACACCAGCTTGAACACACCGCAGGCCTGCATGGCACGCAGCAGCACCAGGGTGCCATTGACGTTGTTGTCAAAGTAGTCCACCGGCTGGGCAACCGATTCCCCCACGGCTTTTTTGCCTGCAAAGTGCACCACGCTGTCAATCTGGTGCTCTTTCAGGGCGCGCTCCAGCGCAGTCTGGTCGCGCACATCGCCTTCGATCAAGGCAATGCTGCGGCCGGTGATCTGCTGCACACGGCGCACAGCCTCAGGATGGCTGTTGCTGAAGTTGTCAAAAATCACCACATCGTGACCGCTCTGGATCAGTTCGATGGCTGTGTGTGTACCGATATAGCCGGCACCGCCGGTGAGCAAGGTTTTCATAGTGCAGGTCTCTCAAAAGACAAAGCGCTCCTGCAGAGCGCTTCGTACTTGCCGCTTGGTGCGGGCTGGCTTTACAGCGCAGGAATGCGCAGCTTCTGACCGGGGTAGATCTTGTCGGGGTGGGTCAGCATGGGCTTGTTGGCCTCAAAGATCACGGGGTACTTGTTGGCATCGCCATAGTACTTCTTGGCAATGGCAGACAGGGTATCGCCACGCACCACGTCGTGGTACTGGGCTTCTGGCTCGGGGTTGAGCACGGTCATCTGGTTGTCTACCGAGGTGACGCTCGAGACATTACCGCAGCACAGGGTGACTTTTTCCTTGATGGCCTGTGTGGGCGCTTCACCCGTCACGGTCACTTTGCCCAGAGTAGCGTCATAGCTGACCTTGAGGTTGCTCACGCCCAGGTTTTGGACGTTGATGTAGTTCTCAATGGCACTGGCGGCCTTGGCGTTGAGCGCTTCCTGGTCGTTGGCGACGGTTGCCGCTTGCGCTTCCTTGCCGCCAAACAGTTTTTCACCAGCTTCTTTGATGAAACTAAACAGGCTCATACGTGGACTCCCGAAAAGGTGATGAGGCTTGCAATGTAGCATCTGGACAGGGGCGGTCCAAGCACAGGGCGGTATCAGTCCACGATTTCTGACAAAGCAGCTGCGCCGCATTTTCGAGCTGCATAGCGCGACTCCTTGGTCCAAAAATAGGGCGCGCATCAGGGGGAAGTCGTGCAAAGCGCATGGAGTACACAGAAAAAATCTTGATAATGCCGCCCATGACTTTTTTGGCCATTGACATCGGAAACACCCGCCTGAAGTGGGCAATGTACGAGGCTCCACACCCAGGCGCAGCCTTGCTGGCACATGGTGCGGAGTTTCTGGAGCACATTGAGCGCCTGGCCGAAGGACCGTGGAGCAAGCTGCCCACGCCCACCCATATGCTGGGCTGCGTGGTGGCTGGAGAAACAGCACGCCGCCGTGTGCATGACCAGATCGAGCTCATGCTGGGCTGGGATTTTGAGCCGCACTGGGTCGTGCCATCTGCGCAGGAAGCAGGGGTCACCAATGGCTACGACCACCCCATGCGTTTGGGGGCAGACCGCTGGGTGGCGATGATTGGTGCGCGTCACCATGTTCTGCAGCGTGGCCCTGAGCGCCCTCTGGTGGTGGTCATGGTGGGCACGGCCGTGACCGTGGATGCGCTGGATACCCAGGGCAACTTCCTGGGCGGCCTGATTCTGCCCGGCCACGGCATCATGCTGCGCGCACTGGAAAGTGGCACGGCAGGCCTGCATGTGCCGACTGGCTCCGTCACGCCTTTCCCCAAGAACACCAGCGACGCATTGACCAGTGGCGGTACCTACGCCATTGCCGGCGCGGTCGAGCGCATGTACCAGCACCTGTATCTGCATTGCAGCATGGAGCCCGCCTGCATCATGGCCGGTGGTGCAGGCTGGAAGATGGTGCCCAGCATGACCCGGCCGTTTGAGCTGGTCGACAACCTGATTTTTGAAGGCCTGCTGGTGATAGCGCAGCAGCGCTGGAAATAGCGCATCACCGGCTTGGCTCATGGGGTGCGCACGATAATGCACCCTTGTCTGTAACGTACTGAGAGCTTCTTCCCATGATTCTTGTAACTGGCGGTGCGGGTTTTATTGGCGCCAATTTTGTCCTGGACTGGCTGGCACACCATGACGAGCCTGTGATCAATGTGGATAAGCTCACCTATGCAGGCAACCTGGAAAACCTTGCTTCCCTGCAAGGAGATGTGCGCCACATCTTTGTGCAGGCAGACATTGGCGACAGTGCTGTCATAGGCCAGCTGCTGGCGCAGCACCAGCCTCGCGCCGTGGTGAACTTTGCGGCCGAGTCGCATGTGGACCGCTCCATCCACGGCCCGGAAGACTTTATTCAGACCAATGTGGTGGGTACCTTCCGTTTGCTCGAAGCAGTGCGTGCCTACTGGAATGGGCTCGAGGGCGAGGCAAAGACCAGCTTCCGCTTTCTGCATGTGTCGACCGATGAGGTCTATGGCACGCTGTCGCTCACAGACCCAGCCTTCACCGAAGAGAACAACTACGAGCCCAACAGCCCGTACTCGGCTTCCAAGGCTGCTTCAGACCATCTGGTACGTGCCTGGCACCACACCTATGGCCTGCCAGTGCTCACCACCAACTGCAGCAACAACTACGGCCCCTTCCATTTCCCGGAAAAACTCATCCCACTGATGATCGTCAACGCCTTGGCAGGCAAACCCTTGCCCATCTATGGCGATGGCCAGCAAATCCGTGACTGGCTGTATGTGCGCGACCATTGCAGCGCCATTCGCCGCGTACTGGAAGCTGGCAAGGTGGGTGAGACTTATAACGTTGGCGGCTGGAACGAAAAAGCCAATATCGACATCGTCAAGACCGTGTGTGCGTTGCTCGATGAACTGCGCCCGCGTGCGGATGGCAAGTCCTATGCCGAGCAGATCACCTTTGTGACCGACCGCCCCGGCCATGACCGCCGCTACGCTATTGATGCGCGCAAGCTGGAACGCGAACTGGGCTGGAAGCCTGCTGAGACCTTTGAAACGGGTATTCGCAAAACCGTGCAGTGGTATCTGGACCACCCCGAATGGGTGGCGAATGTGCAGTCCGGCAGTTACCGCGATTGGGTGCAAAAGCAATACAGCGTATGAAAATCCTGCTCTTAGGCTGTCATGGCCAGGTCGGCTGGGAGCTGCAGCGCAGCCTGTCTGTGCTGGGTGATGTCGTGGCTTTGCATCGCGGCAGTGCCCCTCTGTGCGGTGACTTGAGCCAGCCAGACGCGCTGGCGCAGACGGTGCGCAGCGTGCGGCCGGATGTCATCGTGAACGCGGCTGCGCACACTGCAGTGGATAAAGCAGAAAGCGAGCCAGAACTGGCGCGCCTGCTCAATGCCACATCCCCCGATGTGTTGGCGCGTGAAGCTTCCGCTTTGGATGCGCTGCTGGTGCACTACAGCACCGACTACGTCTTTGACGGCAGCGGTGATGCACCGCGTGACGAAAACGCTGCCACAGCGCCGCTGTCGGTCTATGGCCAGACCAAGCTGGAAGGGGAGCAACTGATTCAAGCCAGTGGTTGCCGCCATCTGATTTTCCGTACCAGCTGGGTCTATGCCGCACGCGGTGGCAACTTTGCCAAAACCATGCTGCGCCTGGCGCAGGAGCGCGAGCAGCTAAGCGTGATCAACGACCAGTTTGGCGCGCCCACGGGTGCCGACCTGCTGGCCGATGTGACAGCCCATGCCATCCGCCATGTGCAGCAGCACCCTGAGCATCTGGGCTTGTACCACTGCGTAGCTGGGGGAGAGACTACTTGGCATGCTTATGCGCAGTATGTGCTGGAAGCAGCACGCCAGCTGCAGCCTGCATTGCCGCTGAAGGTGCAAAGCATTGCAGCAGTGCCGACCAGTGCCTTCCCCACGGCGGCCCAGCGCCCGCACAACTCGCGGCTGGATACGACCAAGCTGCAAACCCATATGGGGCTGCGCTTGCCGCACTGGCAGCAAGGCGTAGAGCGCATGCTGCAAGAAATTCTATGAACCAAATTGGCTGTTAAGGCTTGTGTGTCAAGCGCAAGCAGCTATCAAAAAAGAAAAACCATGACCCAAGCACGCAAAGGCATCATCCTCGCAGGCGGCTCTGGCACACGTCTGCACCCTGCTACCCTGGCCATCAGCAAGCAGCTGCTGCCGGTGTATGACAAGCCCATGATTTACTACCCGCTGAGCACGCTGATGCTGGCGGGCATTCGTGACATTCTCATCATCAGCACCCCGCAGGACACGCCCCGTTTTGAGCAGCTGCTGGGCGATGGCAGCCAGTGGGGTTTGAACCTGCAATACGCCGTGCAGCCCAGCCCTGATGGGCTGGCACAGGCTTTCTTGATTGGTGAGCAATTCCTCAACGGTGCGCCCAGTGCGCTGGTGCTGGGCGACAACATCTTCTATGGCCATGACTTCCAGAAGCTGCTGGCAGGGGCGAATGCACAAACGACAGGCTCCACAGTGTTTGCCTACCACGTGCAAGACCCTGAGCGCTACGGCGTGGCCGAGTTCGATGCCCAGGGCAAGGTACTGTCGCTGGAAGAAAAGCCTGCGCAGCCCAAATCCAACTACGCTGTGACAGGCCTGTATTTCTATGACAGCCAGGTGGTGGAACTGGCCAAGTCCCTCAAGCCTTCGCCACGTGGTGAGCTGGAAATTACCGACCTGAACAAGCTGTACCTGCAGCAAGGCCAGCTGAATGTGCAGCTTATGGGTCGTGGCTATGCCTGGCTGGATACGGGCACGCATGACAGCCTGCTGGAAGCTGGCCAGTTCATCGCGACGCTGGAGCAGCGCCAAGGCCTGAAAGTGGCATGCCCAGAAGAGATTGCCTTCCGTGCAGGCTGGATTGATGCCGCGCAGCTGGAAAAGCTGGCGCAGCCGCTGCTCAAGAACGGCTATGGCAAATACCTGATGCAATGCCTCAAAGGTGGTGCGCGATGAAAGCCACACCAACAGCCATTCCTGATGTGATGGTGATTGAGCCCAAGGTGTTTGGGGATTCGCGTGGCTTTTTTTATGAAAGCTTTAACCAGCAAGCATTCAATGCAGCCACGGGCACCAACTTGGAGTTTGTGCAGGACAACCACAGCCGCTCCAGCAAGGGCGTGCTGCGTGGGCTGCACTACCAGCTGCCACCGCATGCTCAGGGCAAGCTGGTGCGCGTGGTGCGCGGTGCGGTGTGGGATGTGGCAGTCGATATCCGCAAAGACTCACCCACGTTTGGTCAGTGGGTGGCAGAGACACTGACAGAAGACAACCACAAGCAGTTCTGGATTCCACCGGGCTTTGCCCATGGCTTTGTGGTGCTGAGCGACACGGCCGATTTTCTGTACAAGACCACGAACTACTACGCGCCTCAGTCTGATCGTGGAATTGCATGGAATGACCCAGACTTGGGTATCCAGTGGCCGGATCTGGGCATGGAGTTTGTGCTGTCGGACAAAGACCAGAAGCAGTCCGCGTTCAAGGATGCAGAGGTGTTTTGATCAGACATACCCCTCACCCGCGTCTTGTCCCTCCCCCACTGGGGGAGGGTTAGGGAGGGGGCCAGCCTGATGCCTGATTGAGCGACTGTGTTTGTTCCTGGCAGTGTTGGCCCCCATCCCCTCCTTCCCCCAGCGGGGGAAGGAGAACACCCCCTCACCCTGACCCTCTCCCGTAAACGGGAGAGGGTAAAAGAATTCCCTCCCCCGCTGGGGGAGGGCTAGGGTGGGGGCCAGCCTGACGCCTGATTGAGCGACTGTGTTTGTTCCAGGCAGTGTTGGCCCCCATCCCCACCTTCCCCCAGCGGGGGAAGGAGAACACCCCCTCACCCTAACCCTCTCCCGTAAACGGGAGAGGGGAAAAGAATTCCCTCCCCCACTGGGGGAGGGTTAGGGTGGGGGCCAGCTTGATGCCTGATTGAGCGACTGTGTTTGTTCCAGGCAGTGTTGGCCCCCATCCCCACCTTCCCCCAGAGGGGGAAGGAGAACACCCCCTCACCCTGACCCTCTCCCGTAAACGGGAGAGGGTAAAAGAATTCCCTCCCCCGCTGGGGGAGGGCTAGGGTGGGGGCCAGCCTGACGCCTGATTGAGCGACTGTGT
>NZ_VZOT01000005.1 GCF_008801935.1 Comamonas kerstersii | reverse complement strand
TCGAGCAGATCGAAGACGGCTACGAGATTCAGCAGGCCACCGTGCTGTTCAACCCCGACACGGGCGAAACCCGCGCCATGCGCACCAAGGAAGACGCGGCCGACTACCGCTACTTCCCCGACCCCGACCTGCCACCGCTGGTCGTGGCCGACAGCTGGGTGGAGCAGGTCAAGGCCGAAATGCCCGAGCTGCCCCGCCACATGGCGGCCCGCTTTGTGGAGCAGTACAGCCTGCCTGAGTACGATGCCACCACCCTGACCCAGTCGCAGGAAATGGCCGCCTACTTTGAGCGCACGGCCAAGGCCTGCGGTCAGGCCAAGCTGGCCTCCAACTGGGTGATGGGTGAAATCTCACGCCGCCTGAACACCGAAGAAATCGGTATGGACGCCGTGAAGGTCTCCAGCGACCAGCTGGCTGCTTTGATCCGCCGCATCTCGGACGGCACCATCTCCAACAACGCTGCCAAGCAGGTGTTTGAGGCGCTGTGGACGGGTGAAGGCAAGAACGCTGAAGCTGCGGATGCAGCCGCAGCGGTGGACGCCGTGATTGAAGCCAAGGGCCTCAAGCAGATGAACGACACCGGCGCGCTGGAGAAGATCATTGACGAAGTGATCGCCGCCAACCCCGGCAACGTCGAGCAGTACAAGGCTGGCAAGGACAAAGCCTTCAACGCCCTGGTCGGCCAGGTGATGAAGGCCTCCAAGGGCAAGGCCAACCCTGCCCAGGTGAACGAGCTGCTCAAGGCCAAGCTGGCCTGACACCCGCCTTCAAAGTCTTGTTACACGCGCGTTCCCCGGAACGCGTGTGCAGCACCAGATAATGCGCCAGGCCGCAGGTACACCCTACCTGCGGCCTTGTTGATTGCAGCGGGCTACCCGCCGGCTGCCTGCTTTCTGTTTCCTGGCCTGCGCCGCGCGCAGCAAAGTTTTTCTGTGATTTTTGCGAACGCTTCCCTCATCGAATCCGAAAAAGAACGCAACCTCTGCTCCAAGTTCTTTGCAGGCTACTTTTTCAACGAATTCACGGCCGGCTACTCCAAGCGCATCGCCCTGTTTAACCGCTACATCCAGGAAGCCTCGGGCCGCGACGATCTGCGCATTGAAGCGCCCAACGTCTCCTTCGACACGCACGCCTACCTGATGCACGAGCGCCTGCGCAGCAAGCTCTCGGACGTGCTGGTGTCTGACGCCGCACGCCAGGTGTTCCTGTTCATCGAAACCAAGTACCTGACGAACTGGACCTACGCCGCCGATGTGGCCAAGGGCCTGGAGCGCCTGCAGAAGGTGTTTGATGCCGAGAAAAAGCCCCACCTGGCAGATGCACACCACCACTACTTCATCCTCACCTCACGCCGCAAGGAAGAAGCCGCTGGCCGCCCCGTGCAGCACTACACGCCCGTGAACTCTCCGCTGTTTGCCTATGCGCCCGTGGCTCCGGCAACCCCTGCGACCACCGCCGCACCGGAAGCCGTGGAAGCCACCGAAGCCCCCGAAGGCGAAGCCAGCGCCGCACCTGCCAAGCCTGCGTTCACCAGCCTGCTGTACTGGGAAGACCTGGCGCAGATGTGCGACCGCTCCGAAGTGCGCCAGTACATGGAAGCGCGGCTGAAGCTGTGCATCAGCAGCAGCCGCAATCCGCACAAGTCTTCGTACTTCCTGCCCACGGCCTGAGGGGGCAGTGGATAAGTGGGCTGTCTGCGCACGGGCGGCCTGCTCGTGAAGAGTTCTTTTCTATTTTTATAGCTGGTAGCGCTTGCTGGATGGGCGCTAGTGGCTGATTTGGTTCTTGTTTTTGTATGTATCGCTGATGGCCGTTGATATCTGCTGCTGAGGGTGAAAAGTCCTTTTCGATGCGCGAGCCGGTTCCCTCCCCTGCTTGCGGGAGAGGGAGTTCAAGGCGCAGCGCTTGTGCTACCCCGCACGCCAGCTGCAAGACTGGCGTGCTTCCATATAAAAATTCAAATTTCCGGCGGCTGTTTGAACGGAGCGACGAAGGAGCGAAGTGAGTTTCGCCGGACAGGCCGCCTGCAAGGCTCGCCTTTTCTTTCCCCCATTTCTTTTGGCGACGCAAAAGAAATGGGGTCGGCTGTCGGGCCGAGACCCGACTCCCTCCCTGAAAGCAAGCACACCGCTTCAACAAGGAGCAGGCTGGCCCCCATCCCCGCCTTCCCCCAGTGGGGGAAGGAGATATATGCCCCCTCACCCCCACCCTCTCCCGCAAGCGGGAGAGGGAGTTCAAGGCGCAGCGCTTGTGCTACCCCGCACGCCAGCCGCAGGACTGGCGTGCTTCCATATAAAATTCAAATTTCCGGCGGCTGTTTGAACGGAGCGACGAAGGAGCGCAGTGAGTTTCGCCGGACAGGCCGCCTGCAGGCTCGCCTTTTCTTTCCCCCATTTCTTTTGGCGACGCAAAAGAAATGGGGTCGGCTGTCGGGCCGAGACCCGACCCCCTCCCTGAAAGCAAGCACACCGCTTCAACAAGGAGCAGGCTGGCCCCCATCCCCGCCTTCCCCCAGTGGGGGAAGGAGATATATGCCCCCTCACCCCCACCCTCTCCCGCAAGCGGGAGAGGGAGTTCAAGGCGCAGCGCTTGTGCTACCCCGCACGCCAGCCGCAGGACTGGCGTGCTTCCATATAAAAATTCAAATTTCCGGCGGCTGTTTGAACGGAGCGACGAAGGAGCGCAGTGAGTTTCGCAGGACAGGCCGCCTGCAGGCTCGCCTTTTCTTTCCCCCATTTCTTTTGGCGAGGCAAAAGAAATGGAGTCGGCTGTCGGGTCGAGACCCGACTCCCTCCCTCAAACCAAGCACACCGCACCAACAAGAAGCAAAGGCCCCCATCCCCTCCTTCCCCCAGCAGGGGAAGGAGACGCATGCCCCCTCACCCTCACCCTCTCCCGCAAGCGGGAGAGGGAGTTCAAGGCGCAGCGCTTGTGCTACCCCGCACGCCAGCCGCAGGACTGGCGTGCCTCCATATAAAAATTCAAATTTCCGGCGGCTGTCTGAACGGAGCGACGCAGGAGCGCAGTGAGTTTCGCCGGACAAGCCGCCTGCAGGCTCGCCTTTTCTTTCCCCCATTTCTTTTAGCGACGCAAAAGAAATGGGGTCGGCTGTCGGGCCGAGACCCGACTCCCTCCCTCAAACCAAGCACACCGCCAAACCAGCACACCAAGCCACAGCAAAGAAAAGAACTTTTCAAACAGCAGAGCAACTAACGCAGAATTGACGGGCGCAACCGGCCAAATTCGCCTCAAACACACCGCCTCCCGCAAAACCCTTTTCACTCCACCATCTCACAACACATGGACTCCCTCACCCAAGCCGTGCTCGGCGCCAGCGTGACCGTGGCCGTCATGGGCCGCCGTACCTCCTTTGGCAAAGCAGCCCTGATCGGCGCCATTGCAGGCACGCTGCCTGATCTGGACGTGGTGATCGACCATGGCGACGACTTGCTCAACATGGTGCGCCACCGGGCGGAGTCGCATTCGCTGTTCTTTCTAGCCCTGCTCTCCCCGCTGTTGGGCTGGCTCACCAACTGGTGGCTGCAACGCAAGGCTCCGCCGGGCACACCCGGGCATGCGGGGCGGTGGACGCTGGCGTGGCTGCTGGTGCTGATCACCCACGTGGGCATTGACGCCATGACCAGCTACGGCACGCAGTTCTTCCAGCCGTTTACCGACCATGCCTATGCCGTGGGCAGCATGTTCATCATTGACCCGCTCTACACCGTGCCGCTGATCGTGGGGCTGGTGTGGTCTGGCCTGCGGGCACGCAAGGGCAAGGCTTGGGGAGCGCCCAATGCCTGGGCACTGGTCTTGAGCTGTGTGTATCTGCTGTGGAGCGTGGCTGCGCAGCAGCATGTGCGCACGGTGGCGCACAAGTCGCTGGAGGCACAGGACATCCACAACGCGCAGCTGTGGGTGTATGCATCGCCCTTTAACACCGTGCTGTGGCGGGTGCTGGCGGTTACGCCCACGCACAGCCATGAAGGTTTCTACAGCCTGCTCGATCAAGACCCGCACATCCCCTTAACGGCCACCGAGCGCGGGCAGGCATACCTGGAGCGCTGGGCCGATGTGCCCCATGTACAGCGCATGCTGCGCTTTACGCAAGGCCCGGTGCGCATGGAGGTGGTGGACGGCCGCGTGCTGCTCACCGATCTGCGCATGGGGCAGGAGCCGCATTACAGCTTTGTGTTTGACCTGGGCACGCCCGAGGAGCTGGATGCAGGCAAGGTGGCGCAGGTGCGCCGCCTCAAAGCTACGCTGCGCGCAGACTTTGAAGGGCAAAGCCTGTGGCAGCGCCTGAAAGGCAAACCTGCACCTGCGGGCGGTGAGTGAGGCGGCCAGTGCCTGCGCCTCAGCGCCAAGCAGCACCTGCCACCCTCACCCTGCCCTCTCCCGCCAGAGGGAGAGGGAGAAACAACAAAATCCATAGCTACCAGCGCTTGCTGCATAAGCGCTAGAGGCATATTTCATTCAGAAAACCAGCGGCTGTAGCACAGCGCCTTTGCGGCCATTTTCCAACCAGGTTGGCCCCCATCCCCGCCTTCCCCCAGCGGGGGAAGGAGATACATGTCCCCTCACCCCCACCCTCTCCCGCAAGCGGGAGAGGGAGTTCAAGGCGCAGCGCTTGTGCTACCCCGCACGCCAGCGGCAAGACTGGCGTGCCCCCATATAAAAATTCAAATTTCCGGCGGCTGTTTGAACGGAGCGACGAAGGAGCGCAGTGAGTTTCGCCGGACAGCGTCGCAGACGCGCTTTTTGGTCTCCACCCACATTGCTTCGCAATATGAGTTTCGCCCCACGCAAGCGTGAAGGTTCCTTTTTGTCGCGCACAAAAAGGAACTCGGCTGTCGGGCCGAGACCCGACTCCCTCCCTCAAACCAAGCACACCGCTCAAACAAAAAGCAGGAAAGAGAGAGAATACAAAACTCATAGCTGCCAGCGCTCGCGGGCATAGATAAAAAGCAGGCCCACCAGACCTGCAGCATCGCTGTTCTCCTATAGCCATTCCATGCTGCAAGCCTTACAAACTGGAGCTTCGGGAGATACCACATGCGCTTGAACGCTTGGAAAGAAATTCACCTGCTGGAACTGATGGCCGTTTTTCTGCTGGCGTGTACGGTCTGGTTCTACCTCAAGACCTACTGGGATTTTGAGTCCAACTACCAGACCTGGCTGGAGACCGCCAACAACGGCGAGGGCATGAGCCGTGCCGAGGCGCTGGGTCTGTCGGGCGACTTTCTCGGCGGTGTGCTCAACCCGATTCTGAGTTTTTTCTCCTTCATTGCCCTGCTGTTCACCTTGCGGCTGCAGCGCCGTGAGCTGGCGGCCACCATGGAGGAGCTGAAAAAGTCCACCCTGGCGGCCGAGGCCAATGTGCGCCTGTTCACCGAGCAGATTGCGGCGCAGCGGCTCGACGCGTTTGAGAACACGTTCTTTTCGCTGCTCAAGCTGTTCAACTCCACGTTTGAAAAAATCAACGCGCCGCTGCTTGCCCAGCACGGGACGGCAGCTTCCACCCCTTTGCAGGCACTGATGGAGCAGGCCCACGCCCAACCCAGTCTGGAAGATGCGCGCAAGCTGCTGATGGCCGACCACAGCGAGATTGACCACTTCATCTCCGTGCTGTTTGAGATGCTGAAGTTCATCGACCAGAAGTTTCCCAAGGCGGGCCTGCACAAGGAGGACGCTGCGCAGGATGGCCACAGCGACCGCATGTTCTACGCCAACATCCTCAAGGCCATCATGAACCAGGATGCGTTTGAGGTGGTGGCCATGTACGCGGCCACGCACCAGACGCAAAGCCCGTACTACGCCTTCCGGCAGCTGATTGAAAAGTACGAACTGCTCGAGGAGCTGGACCTGCGTGCCGTGCACCGGCAGAAGTTTCTGGCCGGGTATGCGCATTACTTTGCGCAGCTCAAGCCGCCTGTGCCGCTGTAAACATCTTTTCAACGCGATCCCAGCCCTTGCGCCTGCACACAGCGACTGCACAGGCAAAGTGCTGCGCTGCATCTGCAGGCACGCTGGTGAGCGCACCATGGCATGAAAAGGACTTTTCAGACGCGGCTGCTGGCCGAGAGCGGCCAGACACGTCCTATTCATAAATCAGATATGTCTGCGCCTGGCTGTGGCTGCTGTACATGGTGTATCAGGACAGAAAGCAGATGCAGGCAAGCTGAGCACCTCTGCGACTGCTGCTCACAGGCCGAGCTCTTGCACGGCCTTTTGCTTTACGCTTTTGCTTTGGGGGAAGGCCGGATGCCTTGTTTTGTCTCACTACCGCCCGTCGCTTTTCAGTCCGGCCATGCGTTGCACGAATCGCAGCGCTACCATGCTCTCCCATTGCATTGAACAGCCCGGCCATGTGCCGGGCGACCTTCTTCCCTGAGCCATGAACATTCTTTCCATCCAGTCCCATGTTTCCTACGGCCACGTTGGCAATTCGGCAGCCGTGTTCCCGCTGCAGCGCCTCGGGCATGAGGTGTGGCCGGTGTACACCGTGAACTTCTCCAACCACACGGGCTATGGTCAGTGGGGGGGCTCACCCATTCCTGCCAGCGAGGTGACAGCCATCATCAGCGCCATGGAGCAGCGCGGCGCACTGGCGCAGGTGGATGTGGTGCTCAGCGGCTACCAGGGCGGCACCGACATTGCCGACGCCATTCTGGATGCCGTCGCACGCGTGAAGGCCGCCAACCCCAACGCCACCTACACCTGCGACCCGGTGATGGGCAATGCCAAGTCGGGCTGCTTTGTGAACCCTGCAATCCCCGAACTGCTGCGCGAGCGCGTGGTGCCCAAGGCCGATCTGGTGACACCCAACCAGTTCGAGCTGGGCTATCTGGCAGGCATGCAAGTGCAGACGCTGGAAGAAACACTCAAGGCCGTGGACGCCGTCATGGCCATGGGCCCCCGCGCCGTACTGGTGACCAGTGTGTTCCGCTCCGATGCAGCGCCCGGCACCATTGAGATGCTGGCAGCAGACGCCAATGGCGCATGGCTGGTCACAACCCCGCACCTGCCCTTCAAGGCCAATGGTTCCGGCGATGTGACCGCCGCGCTGTTTACCGCACACTACAGCCAGCACTTTGGCGCAATGGGCTCTGCCAAGCTGGCGCTGGAGCGCACCAAGGCCAGCATGTTTGAGCTGCTGACCCGCACCCACGAAAGCGGCCAGCGCGAGCTGCAGCTGGTGCAGGCCCAGGAGAGCTATGTGAACCCCAAGGTGCAATTTGCTGCACAGCAGGTGCGCTGATTCAGCTTCTGCGCATATAAAAACAATAGCTTCCAGCGCTTGTACACAAAGTGCTGGAAGCTATTTTTTATGGCAGCGTCTCAATACGAAATCAGCAAGGTGATGCCCAGCTCCGCTTCCAGGCGCTGGGAGTAACCGCTGCCATAGATAAAGTGCACATCGGGCAGCATCATGCTGCTGATGGTCTGCATGATTTCCCGCGCGTCGCTGAGCTTGAGCTGGCCATGTGCAGCATCCACCAGCACCAGTGCGGCACGTGCGCAGCGCAGTTCGGCCACGGTCATCAGGCGGCCCTGGGTGAGCTGCTCCAGCAGGTCCTGCGCCAGCCGTGGGCCGCGCTGCACGACGGCGTGGGCCATGTGGGAGTTGCGGCCACAGAGCGCGCTAAAAATGTCCTGCACATCCACATTGATGTGGCCGTATTCGTTGACGGCCTGCAGCAAGGTGTCACACACATGCTGCACATAGGGCGCGGGGTCATCCAGCGGGGCAAAGCGTGCGCCATCAATGAGCATGCTGGCATTGCACAGTTCATGCAGCTGGGCATGGGCATGCCGGGACTGCTGAATGACTTCTGCCCCCTGGTGCAGCCGTGCAGAAAGCACCACGGCCAGCACGTCTATGCCTGCGGCCTGCAGGCGGCGGGCCAGCGTCAGACTGGTAATGCGCGCAGCACGCGTGGAGGTATCCACCACCAGCCCTGTGCATTCGCTGAGGCTGGTGCGCAGCCAGGCCAGCACCTTGTCAGCCACGGCATCCGCACTGTCCTGCAGCGCAGCTGCGCTGTCTTCCACGGCATCCAGCGTCACCCAGCTCTGGCCCTGCTCGGTGGGCTGACCGGGTTCTGTGCTGACAAAGCACTGCGCCACCTGCATCTCGGAGTGCCATGTGCCCATGGCACGGCAGGCCGCCGGCCCCACGGCAATGCAGCGCGCCGCGACCTCCGGCAGTGAAGAAGACAGAGAAGGCATGGATGCCGGAGACAGCTGGATTTCTGCCATGAAACACCTTATGGATGATGCAGTCTGGGCTGCTGGATTAATTCAAAAATCATAGCTAGAAATCACAGTATGGCAAGAATCAACGCCAGATAGCCATCCTCTTCAGACAGGTGCTGCACGCTGCCGCTGCACCCAGTTGCCAGGCCAGTCATGTGCCAGAGGCCTCCCGCTGCACATCGGCCATCTTCCCTACGCCGGGCAGGCGCGCAGGCTGCCACAATGGCGCTTTGTCCGTTGTCTGGAAGAAAGGGCCGCCATGGAGCTGACATTGCTGCAAGCTGCGGATGCCGCCACTTTGCTGGCCTTTGAAACACAGCACCGCGATGCGTTTGAACGCTGGATGGATCCGCGCCCGGAGCCCTTCTACACCCCCGAAGGTTTTGCCCGCACCCTGCAGGCAGCCTTGCAGCAGCAATCCGCCGGGCTGGCATGGCACTACCTGATCTGGTGCAACGGCGTGCTGGCAGGCCGCATCAGCCTGACGCAGGTGCAGCGCAGCCATGTTGCACAGGCCACGCTGAGCTACCGCATTGCCCCTGAGTACGGCGGTCAGGGCCTGGCAACCGATGCCGTGGCAGCAGTCATGCAAAAAGCTTTTCATGTGCACCACCTGCAAAGGCTGACAGCGCCCGTGCGGCCACAGAACAAGGCGGCGGTGCAGGTGCTGCTGAAAAACGGTTTTCACCCCCACGGCCATGCCACCACCCAGCCGCAGCTGCACCGCCAGTGGCTGGACGTGCTGCACTACGAAGCCACGCTGCCAGTGCAGCGCGCTGTGCAGCAGGCGCACGCATAAAAAAGGGCTGCACCATGGTGCAGCCCTCGCATCTGCACGGCGTTATCCAACGCCGTGTGTATGCAAGGTTCAGGAACGCAATACGCGCTTGTAGAAGAAGGCAAAGAGGGCTGCAAATGCCACCAGGCCCAGCCACATGGCAGGCGCAAAGCCATGGCCTACCAGCGCCAGTGGCGCACCGCTGCCGCTAAAGCCAATCACGGCCGCCAGTGCCAGACCCATCAGGCTTTCACCCACGATCATGCCCGAAGCCAGCAGCAGGCCACGCTCTTGTGCCGCAGCCACCCAGTCCTTGCCATTGCGCTCGCCATAGCGGCGGATGGCACGCTGAATCAGCCAGCCCAGCAGAGCACCCAGCACCAGCACCAGCGTCATGCCAATGGTGGGGGCAGGTAGATGCCCAGACCCACGGCCAGTGGAGGCAGAGCACCCGTGCCGCGCTTGCGCAGCAGCACATCGGCCACGATGGCGGCCACGCCGACGGCGACGCCCAGACCCAGCATGTTCCAGTCCAGATTGCTCTTGAAGATGCCGTTGGCAATCTGTGTCATCTGGGTGGCCTGCGGTGCAGCCAACGCCTGCGATGCGTCCATGCCTTCACGGGGCAGTGCACCAGCAAAGCCGTAGGCGTTGTAGAGCAGCTCCAGCACAGGAGGAATCACCACGGCACCGACCACGCAGCCAGTGGTGCGCGAGGCCTGTCAGTGTTGTCACACAATGCAAGGTGCATGATCAGCAGGCCATGTCAGCCCAGACCGCATCCGCGTGTGGCCCGACATGGCAGCCACACGTGCAGCCAGCACCTCTTGTGCTGATGCGGCCATCCATGCCACATTCAGCGCTGTGACCGCCATCTGATGATTTTCAGGAGCCTTGCCATGACTGCTACTTCTGCCCCCATCAATCTCGACAAGTTGCGCAATGCCGTGCAAAAGTTTGGCAGCCACTCTTTCACCACCGTGCAAGTGGCACGCGACTATCAGGGTGACGAGCAACAACTCAGCGCCGCTGACACCCAGCACTTTGAAGCACTGCTGCGCCGCCATGCAGCCCTGCTGGGCATTGCACCGCAGGTATCGGGCACGGGCGGTGCTACGGTGTGGCAGGCACTCTCATAAAAATAGCTGCCAGCGCTTGAAAATGAAACACTTCAAAGATATTTATATTTGAAATCAAGCAAATACAAGCGCTAGCTGCTCACTTTTTTACTCAGACCCCGCACTGGCTGCAGCACGCTGGCGCCAGAGCATTTCCAGCCGCTGCAGCTCTTCGTCAAAACGTGCGTGTATACGGCGCTGGTCTGTTTCATAGGCAGCGATCTGCGCCTGCTGTGCAGCAATATCACGCTGCACATCCTGCAGGCGAGCTGTCAGGCGTGCAGGCGTCTTGGACGCGTCTTTGGCGTAGAACTCCAGTTCCTGCTGCAGTTCGCGCTCCTGCTGCTGCAGCTCCTCCAGCCGCTGGCGTGACATGGCCAGCAATGCCTCCAGCTGCTGCATGCCCTGGCGGCGCTGTGCGTCGTGGGCTGCACGGTCTGGGTAGCGCGCCAGCAGCACCTGATCGCGCCGCTGCTGCTCCTTGCGCTTTTCTTTTTCACGCTGCTGCGCCAACTGCTGCTGGCGGCGTACTTCAAGATGCTGCGCCATTTCGGCTTCCGTCATGGCTGGACCGATGCGCTGGCGCACCACGCCCGAGGGGCCCAGCACGCGCTGTTCGCGGTCCTGGCACTGGGGAATGAGGCGGTCGGACGTAATCCGCACGCCGGATGCATCAATGCAGGTGTAGATATTGCTGTCTGACGGAGGCTGTGCCCACAGCGGAGTACAGCACGCAGCACTCAACACCATTGCGAGCCTCAGATGTGTGGCCAATTTCATGGCTTGTCATAGTTGTGGTGTGCAGAGCCACTGACGGCCATATGGCAAAAGCGCTGCTGCGCCCCTGCCGCCCTCTCCCGTCAGAGACTCTTAATCATTGACTCCATAGCGCTGGCGATAGGCCAGCACGCGCTCATGGTGCTGCGCCATCTCTCCTTCGCCCCCTCGGGCCTCCAGGTAGGCCAGCAAGTCCGACAGATTGGCAATCGCGCAGACTTGCAGACCCAGCTGGTTGCGCACGTACTGCACGGCGCTGTGGTCCACATCCTTGCCATTCTCGGTGGCTTTCTCCTGGCGGTCCAGCGCAATCGCCACGGCGTGTGGCGTAGCCCCCGCAGCCTGGATCAAGGCAATGGATTCACGCGCTGCCGTGCCCGCGCTCATCACATCGTCAATGATGAGTACACGGCCCTGGATGGGCGCGCCGACCAGCGTGCCGCCCTCGCCATGGTCCTTGGCTTCCTTGCGGTTGTAGGCAAAGGGCACGTTCTTGCCCATGCGCGCCAGCTCCACCGCCACGGTAGCGGCCAGAGGGATGCCCTTGTAGGCTGGGCCAAAGACCATATCAAACTCCATGCCACTGGCCACAATGGCTTTTGCATAGAATTCAGCCAAACGTGCCATCTTGGCGCCGTCATCGAACAAGCCGGCATTGAAAAAATAAGGGCTCATACGCCCGGCCTTGGTCTTGAACTCCCCAAAACGCAATACGCCGGATTGCACGGCGAACTGCACAAATTCCTGCGCCAGTTGAGTGTTCTGTTCCTGCTGCGCGCCACTGATAGACATGGATGCTTCCCTTTTCAAATTGACCAGCCTCAACCTCAACGGCATTCGTTCTGCCGCTTCCAAGGGTGTGGAGGACTGGATCGCTGCGACCGGCCCGGATTGTATTTGCGTGCAAGAGGTCAAGGCCCAAGCTGCGGATATCGCCGACAAGTTTGACTCCCTGGCAGGCATGCCAGGCGTCTTCCATTTTGCGCAAAAGCGCGGCTACTCGGGCGTGGGCATCTACAGCCGCCACGAGCCCAGCGATGTGATTGCAGGCTTTGACCCTGAAGAGTTCGATGCCGAAGGACGATACGTGGAGGCGCGCTTTGATACGCCCACCCGCAAGTTCTCCATCATCAGCAGCTACTTTCCCAGCGGCTCCTCCGGCGAAGACCGCCAGGCCGCCAAGTTCCGCTTTCTGGCCAAGATGCACGCCCACTTGATGCGCCTGAAAGGCGAACGCGAGTTTGTGCTGTGCGGTGACATCAACATTGCCCACCGCAAGGAAGACCTGAAAAACTGGCGCAGCAACCAGAAGAACAGCGGCTTCACCCCCGAAGAACGCGCCTGGATGGACATGCTGCTGGCCGATAACGAAAACGGAGGCATCAAGGATGTCTACCGCTGCCTCAAGCCCGACACCACGGACGAGTGCTACACATGGTGGAGCAACCGCGGCCAGGCCTATGCAAACAACGTGGGCTGGCGCCTGGACTACCACCTCGCCACCCCAGCCATCGCTGCCCTGGCACGGGAGGAGTCCATCTACAAGGGCGAGAAATTCTCAGACCATGCGCCGATGACGGTGGGGTATGAGATGAAGCTGTAAAAGTAAAAAAGCCAAGTGCATGCACTTGGCTTTTTTATTTATGTGGGCTGCTGGCTGCTGCGGACTGACTGCAGGACAATCCCAGCACACGCCAAGCACGTCATCATCACAAAAAAGTGACTTTCCCGAGCGCTGAACAGCGATGCATTGATCAGACTGTTGACAGCAAACAGCGCCGAGAAGCACCATGCTATCCGACGCGGTGAATCTGGCATTTTGCGTGTCATCCAGATCGGAGACACCACAAAGAGCACGAACAAAGCAAGACCGAGGAGGCCGTGCTCCATCCAGAAAAACAGGTACTGGTTATGGGGGTGCCAGCGACCAAAGCCACACCACCCATCCGCAGTCACGTGCTCGCACCACTGTGAGTGATAGCTGCCGGTTCCCCAACCCTGCAAGGGCTTTTCCAGTGTCATCTGCAGCGTGTATTTCCAGAAGTTATACCGTCCGCCAATGCTGGTAATTTCCATGGAGTCGCTGTTTTCCAGCTCAGTCACAGCCTGCTCCACTCGATGCTGCACGCGCTCAGACGAGGCCAGACTCAGAGCAATCACACAGGCCACTACACCGATCGTCAGCCACTGCTTCCAGCCTCTGGCCCATTTCAAGGCATACATGCCCAATGCAACGATCAGCAGCAAATATCCCGTCCGCCCATTGGACAAATGGGTCACCACCAGCACCGCCAGCACAAAACTGGCGGCAAAAAATGCCTGCTCCATGCGATGGCTACTGGTCACCGCTTTTTCGAGCAGCAAGATGGCAAAAAACACCATCATGATGTTCTGTGTGATGTAGTCACCAATGACCGTATGGTCCTGCCCCCAGCCCAGATTCTGGGTGCTGGACCATGGAAGCTGGAAAAAAATATTGGCGTATGCTGAAACAAGAATAAAGCCCATGGCTGCCATAAAAGCATACACACAGCGCTGACGCCATTTTTCGTTCTGAAGCAACAGGATAAATACAGGCACCAGCAGCAATTTGGCGTATTTGCTGAAGTGCAATCTGACATCGTCCAAGGGGGCTGGTGTATAGGCCCACCCCAATAGCATCAATACATAGAGCCCCAACGCCGCAATCACCAAAGGACTGCGCAGCACATAGGCATATTCACGCAAAGACTTCCACGCGAACAGCCCCAGCACAAATGCCAAGGCCATGGAAACATAACCCAAGGCCATTGCCACTGGGAAGGCGAAATAAGCCAGCACCAGCACACTCAGTGCAGCAATCAAGCATTTGCTGTTGCTTTGCGGCGAAAAATCGTTATTTGAAATATGCATGGTTAACGTTTCTTAGTTTCCTGCAGCTGTGCTTGATCTGTTTCCAGAGCGACATAGCGAAAGAAACATTCCAGACCAACAAACAAGCTGATCAAAAATCCGGCTCTTCCACATAGAAATGCACGCCGGAAAAAATAAACACGAGAGAAATTGGCAATACCGGAAGCTAAACCTCGCAGCACACCACCGCGTTTCCCTTGGGCATGGCGCTTCATGGCTCCGAGCTGCACATACTGAGCCAGCTTGACCAGACTGCCGTAAATCGTTTCACGCGAATAATGGGGCAACCGATGGCTCAGTTGACGCTGTAGCACGCCCTCCCGAATCAGGCGTGCTCCCTCGTGAACCACCCCTTCGAAGCCCAGCAGCAATCTTCGAGGAAACAGGCGCATCACACCGCCACCGCCACTCATGCGCGCCAGTGACTGGCCATAGGCGATCTCTTCCCAGACGACTTCCCATACAGCATCCTGGTCTGCGTCCACCACGCCTCGAATTTCTGCTGCCAGTTCCGGCGTAAGTTGTTCGTCCGCATCCAGAAAGAAAATCCAGTCTCCATTCGCGTGCTGCAGTACACGGTTGCGCTGCACAGCAAAGCCTTGCCAGTCCGCATGAATGTAAACCTCTGCCCCCTTGGCTCTGGCGATATCCACGGTGGCGTCACTGCTGCCACTGTCCACCACAATGATTTGATCTGCGAATGCTGCACTATCAATGCATGCAGCAATACGCCGTTCCTCATTCATGGTGAGGATGCCAATGGTCAGTCTGGCCATCTTGATTCCGTTGAATTAGTACGTGGTGGAGGCGCTGCACAGCCCGCGAATGCGCCCCCACAGCCGCGCCAGGTGCTTGGGTGATGGTGCAAGCAAACGCAGGGCCAGCAGGGCCACGGCTCCACTCAAAGACTTCATGCGGTGCTTGCGCGCCGCCTGCGCCCCAGCATGCTTGGCTGTAAACAGCACTTTGGAGCGTGCATGGTGGTAACCGCGCCCGTATTCCACTCGCCAAGGGCGGGGCCCACGCACCGAACCACGGTTGGAGTGCGCCACATGCACGGCAGGCTGAAGCAGCACAGGCTTGTGCTCCTGCAGCAGGCGCAGGCACATGTCTTCGTCCTCGTAGTAGAGAAAAAATCGCTCATCAAACCAGCCGTCACGTGGCTGATTCGCCAGCCGCAGCAGCATGGCTGCGCCACAGGCATTGCCCACACAGCTCACACCCTCGGCCGCTGGTCCTCGGGATGACCACCAGTGGCGAATCCAGCCGTAGTTCAGCTGTGGGCGACCATCATTGCCGGTCAGCTGAGGCACCACAATCGCCGCATCTGGCCATTGCTGCGCCGTCTCCCACAGTGCCTGTGCATGCTCCGCACGCAGACCACAGTCGGGATTGATCATCAGGCAGAACGGCGTGGATGCAGCCGCAAAACCACGATTGTTGGCAAAACCAAAGCCTTGGTTCTCCGGCAAGGCAATGACCTGTGCCTGCGGCAGCTGACTGTGCACCTGCACCACGGTGTCATCGGCGCTGCCGTTGTCGACCACGATGACATGGGGCCAGCCCCTGAGCTGACGTGACAGATCCGGCACACAGTGCGCACTGTTGTAGGTGACGATCACTGCCGTGATCTGTGCCAAAGCAGGACAGCGCTCCAAAAGAGCGCTGTCCTGCAGTTCGTTCGTCGTCGCAATAGAGCTGGTCATGCAAATTACTCAATGCCCACCGGCAAACACTTCCCCGGCCTTGAGCTTATAGACCGTGCCGCAGTAGGGGCACTTGCCTTCGCCGTGGTGGGCCACATCGATATAGACCTTGGGGTGGCCATTCCACAGCTGCATGTCTGCCTTGGGGCTGGGGCAGTAGACGCCGCCTTGCTGGTTCAGGTCTTTGGCAGTCAGTTCGACGATGGCAGTGGTACTCATGGTGGGTGTCTCTCTCACAGGTGGAAGGCAGCCTGTGCGTGCAGGCTGCTTGCAGTTCAAATCTGAATAAAAAGCTGGCCCGGAGCCAGCCTTCCGTCTGTGAGGGATTCTAAAGCTTAGCTTGCCACCGTCGGTGACTGAGGAGCCTGGGTTTCAGATTTCTGCGGACGCACCAGCGTCCACTTGACCAGCCGACCGTTCACGAACTCGCAGGTCACGTGCGAATCCGTGCCATCGGTCCAGCGGTAGATCTCCGGGTCCTGCCCCTCTTCGGACAGGCGCTCACCCAGCGAGCGGGTCAGGGCCACCACATGCATCAGGTTGACCTTGGGCTTGAGCTTGGCGTTGAGCATCACGGCGCTGCCGACATAGCCGATGGGGCGCTCCGCCGCGCGGCGCATGACGGTCATCAGCCGCGTGAAGTGCAGCAGCAGCCACATGAGAATACCGCCGCCCACGGCGGCGACGCCCTTCCAGCCCAGCGAGTCATAGGCCAGGTACAGCAGGGCCAGCAGGCCCAGGGGGATCATTACGTTGCGCGCATTCATGCTGTCATTCTCTTATGGGAGGAGGCTGCCTGTTTTGTGGGCAGTGCGTATCCCACAGCCAGCCGGACTAAAAGCCGCTCACGCTGCCCAGTCAACCGCAGGTTGACGTTGGAGACGAGGCGCGAAGCCGCAGGCAGTACAACACGTACGACAAGGCTGAGCAACGACGTACCCAGGGTTGCGGAGCGAGTCTAATCCAGCCCACGCGCCACCTGCATGGCCTCATCCACACGCTCGACCGCATGGATGGTCAGCCCCGCAATCGGCTTCTTGGGTGCATTGGCCTTGGGCACGATGGCCACGGTAAAGCCGAGCTTGGCAGCTTCCTTGAGGCGGTCCTGCCCGCGCGGCGCAGGGCGTACTTCGCCTGCCAGACCCACTTCACCAAAGGCCACAAAGCCCCTGGGCAATGCCTTGCCGCGCAGGCTGGAGGTGATGGACAGCATCACCGCCAAGTCGGCCGCAGGCTCGCCAATGCGCACGCCGCCTACGGCGTTGACGAACACATCCTGATCCGCACAGGCCACGCCTGCATGGCGGTTGAGCACGGCCAGCAGCATGGCCAGGCGATCGCGGTCCAGACCCACAGACAGGCGGCGCGGCGCGGGGCCAGCGCTGTCCACCAGTGCCTGGATTTCCACCAGCAGCGGGCGCGTGCCTTCCAGCGTGACCATTACGCAGCTGCCAGGCACGGGCTCGGTGTGCTGACTCAGAAAGATGGCGCTGGGGTTGCTCACGCCTTTGAGGCCCTTTTCGGTCATGGCGAACACGCCGATTTCGTTCACCGCGCCAAAGCGGTTCTTGATGGCGCGGATCAGCCGGTGCGGGCTGTGCGTGTCGCCCTCGAAGTACAGCACGGTGTCCACCATATGCTCCAGCACACGGGGGCCGGCCAGTGCGCCTTCCTTGGTGACGTGGCCGACCAGAATCACCGTAATACCCGTGCTCTTGGCCATGCGCGTCAGATGCGCGGCGCATTCGCGCACCTGGGCCACCGAGCCGGGCGCGCTGCTGAGCTGGTCGGAGTACATGGTCTGGATGGAGTCAATCACCACCACCGCAGGCTGCACGGCGTCCACCGTGGCGAGGATTTTTTCCAGCTGAATTTCTGCCAGCAGGTTGACCAGGCTGCCATCAATGCCCAGCCGACGCGAGCGCAGCGCGACCTGAGAGCCGCTTTCTTCACCGGTCACATACAGCGTGGGCAAGCCTGCGCGCTGCAGCGCATCCATGGCCTGCAGCAGCAGCGTGGATTTGCCGATGCCGGGGTCGCCGCCAATGAGCACCACACCGCCTTCGACCACGCCGCCGCCAAGCACGCGGTCCAGCTCCTCAATACCGCTGGGCGTACGTGCCACATCCTGCGCATCAATGGCGTGCAACGGTGTGACGGGCTGGGCGTTAGCCATGCCCGCATAGCCCTGTGGTGCGCTGAGGCGGTTCTTGCCGCCAGACGCCGCCTCCGGCACGCTTTCGATCAGGCTGTTCCAGGCGCCGCAGCTGGGGCACTTGCCCAGCCAGCGCGGCGAGGTGCCGCCACATTCATTGCAGGTGTAGATGGTTTTCTCTTTGGCCATGGCATGACTATATCGGCGCAGCCTGGCTGGCTGCTGCGAGCACCTGCAATGGCCGTGGAGGCATCTATCAAAAGCAGAGCGCCTAGCGTTTGTATTGACTGGTTTTCAGATACAAAAGTATCTGAAAACCTTATCAATTCAGTGCAAGCAGCTCTCTTTTTTATTTGCGTGGCGTTGCTTCTTCGTCATTCACCATGGGCACGCGTGCTGCCACTGCACACATCAGCTCATAGCCCACAGTGCCTGCGGCGGCAGCCACTTCGTCGATCGACAGCATGGCGCCGGTCCTGGGCGACTTGCCCCACAGCACGACCTCGCTGCCCAGACCCGCGCCGGGCACGGGTGTGAGGTCCACGCACAGCATGTCCATGCTCACACGGCCCAGCAGACGCGTGCGCACACCGTTGACCAGCACCGGCGTGCCCGTGCCGCACAGGCGTGGATAGCCGTCGGCATAGCCGCAGGAGACCACGCCGATATGCATGGGTTCGGTGGCAGTAAAGGTGGAGCCATAGCCCACGGTGTCACCCGCCTGCAGCTGCTGCGTGCCAATCACCTGGGCGCTGAGCGTCATGGCGGGCTGCAGGTTCCATTGCTGCGCGGTGTGTGCAGGATAGTCGGGCGAGCTGCCAAACAGCACGATGCCGGGGCGCACCCAGTCGCCACGCAGGTGTTCGTCCGAGGCTTCCAGCAGCGATGCCGCGCTGTTGCACAGCGTGCGCTCGCCGGGCAGATCGTGCGTAGCACGCTCAAACACCGCACGCTGGTGGGCCGTGCCACGGGGACCATCGGCATCGCTGAAGTGGGTGATGAAGGAGATTTCCTCCACCTGCGTCAGCGCATTGAGGCGCGCATAGGCACTGCGAAAGCGCTCGGGCGTGAAGCCCAGGCGGTTCATGCCACTGTTCATCTTGAGGAACACGCGGTGTGGCACCTGGGTCTTGTGCGCAGCCAGCCAGTCGATCTGGCGGTCGCAGTGCACGGTGTGCCACAGGCCCAGGCGGGAGCACATCTCCAAATCGCGCGGCTCAAACACGCCTTCAATCAGCAGGATGGGGCCACGCCAGTCCATGGCGCGCAGGCGCTGTGCTTCCGCAATTTCCAGCACCGCAAAACCATCGGCGGCGCGCAGCCCGGCAAAGGCATGTTCCAGCCCGTGGCCGTAGGCATTGGCCTTGACCATGCACATCAGCTTGGCGTCCGGGGCCGCCTTGCGCACTTGCTCGAGGTTGTGACGTAACGCTTGAGGGTGGATGGTGGCAAGAATCGGACGGGGCATGTCAAAGCAATCAAAACGGGGCAAATGGCACATTCTGGCACTGCCAGCGCAGGATGTAAGCGAACTCCGCAGGCAATACTGCGTGCAGCATTGGCATACAGCCGCAAATCCGGAAGATGCATTCGGTTTATGAAAGTTCGGTCCGTACACCCCGTGATATAACCGACCGTCATTTTGCCAACAGTCCCATCTTGTCCACGCACTGGCCCTTGCTGCCGTGGACATGCCTCGAATTTTCATGAAGCGCGGTTTCTACACCATCATGTCGGCGCAGTTTTTCAGCTCGCTGGCCGATAACGCACTGTTTGTGACAGCGGTTGAACTGCTGCGCACCGGCGGTGCCCCAGATTGGCAAAGTGCCGCTCTGGTTCCCATGTTCGCGCTGTTTTACGTGCTGCTTGCGCCTTTTGTGGGTGCGTTTGCGGACGCGCTGCCCAAGGGGCGCGTCATGTTCATCAGCAATGCCATCAAGGTCGTGGGCTGTCTGCTCATGCTCTTTGGCCACCACCCGCTGCTGGCCTACGCCGTGGTGGGCCTGGGCGCGGCGGCCTACTCCCCCGCCAAGTACGGCATTCTGACGGAGCTGCTGCCCCCTTCCCAGCTGGTCAAGGCCAATGGCTGGATTGAGGGCCTGACCATCACCTCCATCATCCTGGGCGTGCTGCTCGGCGGTCAGCTGGTGGCACCCGCCATTGCCGGGCCACTGCTGGCTCTGGGCATTCCCGGCGTAGACAACGCCGCCGAAGCAGCCATTGGCGTGCTGATTTTTGTCTATGCACTGGCGGCCGCCTTCAACCTGCACATCCCCCGCACCGAGGCTGCCCTGATGCCGCTGCGCCAGAACCACAGCAAGGGGCTGGTGCGCAGCACCATGGCTTTGCTGCCCGACTTCTGGGACTGCAACCGCCGCCTGTGGAAGGACAAGCTGGGCCAGATCTCACTGTCCACCACCACCCTGTTCTGGGGCGTATCCGGCAATTTGCGCTACATCGTGCTGGCCTGGGCTGCGGTGGCCCTGGGCTACGGCACCACGCAGGCTTCTGCGCTGGTGGGCGTGGTCGCCATTGGCACGGCCGTGGGCGCCGTGCTGGCCTCCATGCGCATGCGCCTGCAGCACGCCACCCGTGTGATTCCCATGGGTATTGCCATGGGCCTGCTGGTGATCTGCATGAACTTCATCGGCCACCTGTGGATTGCCGTGCCATTTCTGATCGTGCTCGGCGGTCTGGGCGGCTATCTGGTCGTACCCATGAACGCACTGCTGCAGCACCGCGGCCACAGCCTCATGGGTGCCGGCCGCTCGATTGCCGTACAGAACTTCAATGAACAGGCCTGCATTCTGGGTCTGGGTCTGCTGTACAGCCTGGCCACCATGTGGGGCATGTCGGCCTATGGTGCCATCACCTGCTTTGGCCTGATGGTTGCAGCTACCATGTGGCTGATTGGCCGCTGGTACCGCTACAACTGCCGCCACCACGGCCATGAGGTACGACAGCTGCTGCAGATTGCGCGCCGCGACCACCACTAAGACTTGCCCATACCAGCCAGAACATCCACCATCTTTTCATAGCATCCGGCGCAGTCAATCTCTGCGCCGGAGCTGTTTTTGACATGCCATCAGCTCTGCCGTATCTCTGTCTGCTTTTCAACGCCATGGTCTGGGGCCTGGCCTGGTGGCCGTTTCAGACCATGCATGGGCAAGGTCTGGTTGCACCCTGGGCCACGAGCATGATTTACGGCCTGCTCTCCCTGGTCACCGTGCTGTGCATTCGCAGCAGCTGGCAGGGCTTTACCGCCCATCGCGTGCTGTGGCTGCTGGCGCTGTCTTCGGGGCTGACCAATGTGTCCTTCAACATGGCGGCCTCCACCGGCGATGTGGTGCGCGTCATTCTGCTGTTCTATCTCATGCCCGCCTGGACGGTCCTGCTGGCCTGGCGTTTTCTGGGCGAGCGCCCCACGGCAGCCGGTCTGCTGCGCCTGGTGCTGGCATTCAGCGGCATGGCACTGGTCATCGTGCCGCAAGGCGCTACCTGGCAAAGCCTGTCCGCAGGCATCGGTCTGCCCGAGTATCTGGCCATCTTTGGCGGCTTTTGCTTTGCCTGCACCAATGTGATCCTGCGCCGCAGCTTTCACACGCCCAGCATGTCGCGCGTGCTGGCCATGTTTGTAGGCTGCATGGTGGTCGGCCTGATCACTGCGGGTACAGGCTATGGCCTGGGCCAGTTTCCAGCCATTCCGGCACCGAATGCGGTGTGGATCAGCTGCCTGCTGGGCATGGCGGTGCTGGTGGCCGTGGGCTCTTGGGCGCTGCAGTTTGGGGCGGCGCGCGTGCCCACCAGCACCACCTCGCTGATCATGCTCTCGGAAGTGCTGTTTGCCAGCTGCTCGGCATGGCTGCTGGGCGCTACACAGCTGACGCCGCGCATGCTGCTGGGCGGCGTCTTCATCATTGGCGGCGCGCTGCTGGCGGTGCTGCAAAAGCAGCGTTAGGCCATCTACAGATACCACAAAGCCCGTGCAGTGGTACTGCACGGGCTTTGCGATGGCTGACTCCGTTTTTACTTGGCTGGTGCGGCTTCCTGCACCACAGGCGCAGCATCTGCTGCCTTGGTCTGATGGTTGGTATACAGGCCATAAGCCACTGCAGCCACCAGCATCACTGCCGACAGCACCAGCGCCAGACTGCCGCTTTCCAGAACCGATAACAATCCTCTGTGCATAAAGAGCTCCTGTATGGGTTGTACGCCGTACAGACAGCAAATCTAGCGCAGAAGCCTTGCCTGCTCAATGCTGGCTTGCCTTTACCGCAAGGCCAGTGTCAGTGTGCTGTTCTGCTCCAGATGGAAAGCCCCCATGAGGTCATGCAGGCGCGTAGCCTCGGCCTCCAGCTGAGCTGCTGCCGCCTCATCCACCAGCGCCATGTTCTGCTGGGTCACCTGCTCCATTTGCGTGGTGGACTGTGTCACGCTGGACAGGCCACGCGCCTGCTCCTGCGAGACGGAGGCGATGGACTGCATCAGGTCAGACACGCGCTGCACGGCCTGCACGATGTCCTGCATGGTGGCACCGGCCTGCTCCACATGCTGTGCGCCGTTGGACACACGGGCGTTGGACTCCTGAATCAGATCGCGAATCTCACGGGCCGCAGCACCGGAGCGCTGCGCGATCGACTGCATATGCTCCACCACCTGCGTCATCAGCTCTCCACCCTGGCGCGCCACATCGGTGGCATTGCTCGACAGGCTGCTGGCCATGTGTGCGGTTTCTGCGTTCTGCTGCACCGAGGTGGCCAGCTCTTCCATGCTGGAGGCCGAGTGCTCCAGCGCTGCCACCTCGGTCTCGGTGCGCTGCGCCAGATCCTGGTTGCCCCGTGCAATCGATCCAGCATTGGCATGAATGGCATTCACAGAGGTGCGTACATCACGGAACGCTGTGCGCAAACGCTCCAGAAAGCGGTTGAGCTGCTCACACATGCGGCCAATTTCTGCCTTGTCCGTCGTCTGCAGGCGCGTGGCCAGGTTCAGCTGTGCCTGCACACGCGCTGCCACGGACTGCAACTGTGCAGGCAGCTCATAGCGCTGCACGCGCTCCTGCTGGTCGGCACTGGTCAGGGCCGACTGCAGCAGCAGCACCACCATCAGCACGGTCACGCACAGCGCAAGAGCCGCCGCCAGAAAGAAGCGGCTGCGCAAAGACCACGACTGCCATACCCCCCCCCCGGCCAGGCACAGGACCTGCCGTCTGCATACTGCTTGTCCACCCCATAACCACCCCTCGTAGAACGTATCAATCTGTATCTACAAGGCATTCTAGGGAGACCCGGCGGCCAGCTGTCGCCTGTGTTTGCGGCATGAAGACTTCGCCAAATACGAGTAAATGCCAGGCCTTTGCAACAGCAAGAGTGAGCACCAACAAGCAGGCATTGACACCGCAATTTCTTGATACACATCAAGAAAGAACAGCCCCATTCCGCCTGTGCGACACTGCGCTTTTGTCGCTTTCCCAGAAAAGACGCCGCCATGCCCAGCTTCTACGATTTCCAGGGCACCTCCATCGACGGACAGACCGTGCCCCTGTCGCAATACCGTGGGCAGGTCGTGCTGGTGGTCAACACCGCCAGTGCCTGTGGCTTCACCCCGCAGCTGCAAGGCCTGCAGGAACTGCACACCCGCTATGCCCGTCAGGGGCTGGTGATTCTGGGCTTTCCCTGCAACCAGTTTGGCCAGCAGGACAAGGGCAGCAACAGCGAAATTGCCAGCTTCTGCCAGCGCAACTATGGTGTGGAGTTTGCAATGATGGCCAAGGTCGATGTCAACGGCAGCAGCGCCCATCCGCTGTTCACCTGGCTCAAGGCGCAAGCGCCGGGTGTGCTGGGCACGCAGATGATCAAGTGGAACTTCACCAAGTTTCTGGTCGGCCGCAGCGGCCAGGTGCTGCACCGCTACGCTCCTACCGACAAACCGCAAAGCATGGCTGCAGACATTGAAGCTGCACTGCAGCAGCAGGCATAAAAAAGGAGCCTTGCAGGCTCCTCTTCAGCATGCTTCTGGCTTATGCCGCACGCAGCTGCTTGGCACGCTGCAGCTGGCGAATCACCAGGCGTGCATCCATGCCATACATGTCGGCAAAGGCACGCACATCGCCCGAGCCGCTGGCCACATAGGCACGCTCCACAGCTTCGGCCTTGGCATCTTGCTCAGCCACTTCGTTCAGCGCTTCTTCCAGCGCCGTCTGGGTGGCCGCATCACGCACCTGCACCACAGCCATATAGGCTTCGCGGCTCAGGCCAGATCGCACAAAGGCCTGACCAATGCGGTGACGCAGCTTGGCCTGCAGATCTTCGCCATCGCGCGGCTTCTTGCGCTTGAACACCCCCACCACGGCGTGAAACACGTGCTCGGGCGCAATGGGCTCGACCTCATTGCCCTGCAGGTCATAACGCGCCGTGCCATTGGCCACGGCCAGCAGGTAGCGCGTAGAGCGTGTGTGGATGGCCAGCGCTTCCTTGAGCCCGGCCTTGTCCAGCACTTCGCCATGTGCGGCCAGCAGGTCCTGGTAGATGCCGCGCTTCAGGGGCAGTGCATTGGCGCCAAACAGCGCTGGATAGAGCTGCGCCAGCTGTGCCAGCACAGGGTGCACTTCACGTACGGGACGCGAAGCCGCAGGCGTTGCAGGCTTGCGAGGATGGCTGCCACGGCGCGGCTGACGACGCGTTGGCTCGGCAGCTGCAGGCGCAGCATGTTCAACGGAAGAGGACACAGTTTCGGTCATGGGCAGGACGCCATTGCAAAAATCAAACCCGCGATGATGCCAGCATTGCGGGCCAAGTGTGAAGCCCGGGCTCGTTCACACCATGCGCGGCATTGGCTCCGCACCCAGGCAAATGCAGGCAAAGCGCCTGTTCATGCGGCTTTGCGCAGCGCGTCATCCAGCACTTCCACCCAGTGGCGTACCGGGATATCCGTGCCACTTTGCAGGTGGACGATGCAGCCAATATTGGCCGAAAGAATCGCTGCAGGCTGTACCGCCACCTCCTGCAGCGCCCGTAGCTTGCGCTCGCGCAGCGTATGGGCTATCTCTGGCTGCAGGACCGAGTATGTGCCTGCCGAGCCACAGCACAGGTGCGACTCGGTGCGTGCAGTGACGAGCTGAAAGCCCAGCTGGCGCAGACCAGCCTCCACCGTGCCCTTGAGCTTTTGCCCATGCTGCAGCGTGCAGGGCGGGTGGTAGGCCATGGGCTGGCTGTCTACCTGCAATTTGCCCTCCAGCTGCTCGACCAGTTCAGGCAGCAGGGCTGGCAGCAGTTCGCTCAAGTCTCTGGTCAGCACGCTGATGCGTGCTGCCTTGTCTGCGTACGCAGGCTCATGGCGCAGGATGTGCGCCCAGTCCTTGATCATCACGCCACAGCCTGAGGCATTGCTCACAATGGCTTCCACCTCGCCCGCCTCCACCGCTGGCCACCAGGCATCGATATGGGCGCGGATCTGCACCTTGGCCCCGTCCTGGTCATTGAGGTGGAACTTCACCGCCCCACAGCACTGGCTGCCTTGCACCACCACGCTCTGGATGCCCACGGCATCAAGCACACGTGCTGTGGCGTAGTTGATATTGGGCAGCATGGCGGGCTGCACGCAACCCAGATGCAGCAGCACCTTGCGGGCGTGCTCGCGCGTGGGCCACACACCATGCTCCGTCTTTGGCGGCACCTTGGCGCGAATGTGCGCGGGCAGCAGGCTGCGCACCTGCTGGCCCAGCTTCATGGCTGGAGCAAACAGGGGCGATGTCAGGCCTTCTTTCAGGGCCCAGCGCTGAAGGCGTTCGCCCATGGGGCGCGGCACCTGTGCCTCCACCACTTTGCGACCAATGTCCACCAGATGCCCGTACTGCACACCGCTGGGGCAAGTGGATTCGCAGTTGCGGCAAGTCAGGCAGCGGTCCAGGTGCTGCTGCGTGGCACGCGTTGGTGCTGCGCCTTCCAGCACCTGCTTGATCAGGTAGATACGGCCACGCGGTCCGTCCAGCTCATCGCCCAGCGTCTGGTAGGTCGGGCAGGTAGCGGTGCAGAAGCCACAGTGCACACATTTGCGCAGAATGGCTTCGGCCTCCTGCCCTTCAGGCGTATCACGGTAAACCGGCGCGAGCTTAGTTTGCATGGGCTTGTCTCGTTATCGTTTTAGGTTGCACGGGAAGCAAAGTAATGCCGCAGCTTGCGGCCATCCGCCCACAGTGGCGGCAGGGAAACCAGCATCAGCAGCAAGGCCAGCGGCACCACACAGACAAAGCCCCATTGCTTGAAGCCCAGCGCCCCGGCAATACCGCCCACAAAAAACATGCCCAGCAGTCCGGAAAAAAGGCGTACTTTGGACCAGTTGGCCCGCACCTTCTGCTGCTGCACGCCTGCCAGCCGGTTCCAGAACAGCATCTTGCCCAGCTCAATGCCCAGATCCGTCACCACGCCCGTCATGTGCGTGGTGCGGATGGTGGCGTTGGACATCTTGGTCAGCGTGGCGTTCTGCACGCCCATCATGAAGGACAGCAGCAGCACCGTCATGGGCACGGCGAACAGCGTCTTCCAGTTCATGGTGACAGAGCCCACCAGACCGAAGAGCAGCATGAGCAAAGCCACCAGCAGCAGCGGCAGGGCATAGGTGCTGCGCAGGCCCAGCAGCCGCGCCCAGTTGACCAGCATGGCCGAGACCGCGGCCCCAGCGGTGAACGCCAGCAGCGCCCCCAGCGCGGCCAGCACCAGCGCGGTATTGCCCAGCACCAGATGGTCCGCCAGCATGGACATGAAACCCGTCATGTGCGAGGTGTACAGCTCCAGCACCGTAAAGCCCCCCGCATTGATGGCTCCGGCGTTGAACGCCATCAGATAGCCCAGCGCCCGGTTGGTGGAGCTGGTACGGTGAAAATCTGCCAGGTGACGCAACCTTCGCATAGCGGTCTATGTCACTCCACCGTTCGGCCGGGGTTGAAGATACCGGCAGGGTCAAATGCCTGTTTGAGCTGCGCATGGATGCGCTGCAGAGCTGCGTTTTGCACGTCAAATAGGGGCTCAGCGCTCATCTGGTCTGCAATTTCTGCTCTGAAAAGCGTTGCGCTCCCACCCACTGACTGCGCCCAAGCCTTGAGCTGCGGCCCCATGCTGCGCGGAGCATGCACCCAGCGCAGCGCCCCATGCCACTCCACCAGCGGCGGTGCAATCCCTGCTGGCAGGGGCTGCACGGGCGCCGTTGGCGGCACAGACAGGCGCCACAGGCAGTCGCCCAGCCGTGGCTGCTGAAACCAGGGCAGCTGCTGTTCGCGGCACGCTATCCAGTCGATAGCTGCCTGCGCAGATTCCATGCGCTCTCCACCCATTTTCTGGCATGCAGCTTCCACGGCTGCAGCAGCACCACGCAAGCGCACATACAGCATGCCTGCAGCGCCCTCTTCCAGCCAGCGGCTGGCGTTCAGTGGCAAGGGCTGGCCACCCCACTGGTTCAGGCGCTGCAGGGCATCGGCCTGGCTGATACCCGCAAAGCGCAGTGTGGCTTCGGCAGGCGCTACGGGCAGCACCTTGAGGCTGACTTCGGTGATCACCCCCAGCGTGCCCCAGCTGCCTGCCATCAGACGCGAGACGTCATAGCCCGCCACATTCTTCATCACGGTGCCGCCAAAGCGCAGCAGCTCTGCCTTGCCGTTGATGATCTCCACACCCAGCACAAAGTCACGCACCGCGCCCACGCTGGCACGTGCCGGGCCACTCCAGCCAGCGGCCACCATGCCGCCCACGGTTGCCACATCGCCTTGCGCCGTCGCAAAGTGTGGTGGCTCAAACGCCAGGCACTGACCACGCTCAGCCAGCGCTGCTTCCAGCGCATGCAAGGGTGTGCCTGCACGCACGGTGACCACCAGCTCACTCGGTTCATAGCTGACGATGCCTTGCAGCGCACGCATATCCAGCACATCGCCTTGCAGGCGCATGCCATGAAAGTCTTTGCTGCCGCCACCGCGAATCCGCAGGGGGGCAGCATCGCCAACAGCAGCGCGTACGCGCTCGAGCATCTGGTGAAGGGAGGAATCCATGGCGCTCAATCCTAGCCTTGTCTCTGGCAATTGGAGGGTGTGTGTCGTTGTGATTTTTTTGAATGGTACTTGTGAAAACCAAGCACGCCCTTCCATGTCGCACTACCTGACAGCAGTGTGCAGGCATAAAAAAAGCCGCCCCGAAGGGCGGCCACACTACACGTAGATGGGAACAGAGATTCCAGACCGTCTTTTAACGGTTGTAGGCAGATTCGCCGTGGGTGGTGATGTCCAGACCTTCGCGCTCTGCATCTTCGGAGACACGCAGACCCACCAGAATGTCGGCCACCTTGTAGCAGATGAAGGAGACCACACCGCACCAGACGATGGTGATGATCACGCTCTTGAACTGCACCCAGACTTGAGAGGCCATGTTGTAGCCCTCGGGCTCGACACCACCCAAGCTGGCAGCGCAGAACACACCGGTCAGGATGGCGCCCAGGATGCCGCCCACACCGTGCACGCCGAACACGTCGCACACGTCGTCCACCTTCAGCATGCGCTTCAGGCCAGACACACCCCACAGGCACAGAGGGCCAGCGATCAAACCCATGACGATGGAACCCATGGGGCCCACAAAGCCAGCTGCGGGAGTGATGGTCACCAGGCCGCCCACGGCACCGGAGACCACGCCCAGCATGGAAGCCTTGCCCTTGTGCAGGGTCTCAGCCACCATCCACGCCACAGCAGCAGCGCCCGTTGCCAGGATGGTGTTGATGAAGGCCAGACCAGCGCCGCCGTTGGCAGCTCCTGCGGAACCGGCGTTAAAGCCGAACCAGCCCACCCACAGCAGGGCACCACCGACCATGGTCAGGGTCAGGCTGTGTGGAGGCAGGGCCTCCTTGCCAAAGCCCAGGCGCTTGCCCACCATGTAGGCACCCACCAGACCGGCCACAGCGGCGTTGATGTGCACCACGGTACCACCGGCAAAGTCCAGCGCACCGTCTTCTGCCATCAGGCCACCGCCCCACACCATGTGGGCCATGGGGATGTAGCTGAAGGTGAACCACAGCACGGAGAAGATCATCACGGCCGAGAACTTGGTACGCTCTGCAAAGGCACCCACGATCAGCGCCACGGTAATGGCAGCAAAAGTGGACTGGAAGGCCACGAAGACGAACTCAGGAATCGTGCTCAGCGCAGACGATACGGTGTCAGGCGTGATGCCAGACAGGAACAGCTTGCTGAAGTCACCGTAGAACTTGCCTTCGCCACCGAAGGTCAGCGAGAAGCCGTAGACGGCCCACAGTACGGTGATCAGCGAGAAGATGGTGAACACCTGTGCCAGCACGGACAGCATGTTCTTGGAGCGCACCAGGCCGCCGTAGAACAGTGCCAGGCCGGGGATGATCATCAGAATCACCAGCATGGTGGAGGTCAGCATCCAGGCGGTGTCGCCGGAATCGATCGTGGCAGCAGCAGTTTCTACCGCCGAAGTCACCTGTGCAGCGGCCTCAACAACCGGTGCAGCTTCTTGGGCCAGAGCACCTGTGGCGGCGCCCAGCAGGCCCAGGCCAACAGACAGTGCAGGAAGCATTTTCTTCATGTCAGTCTCTCGCATAAATGGTTGCTTTACAGGGCGTCCTTGCCGGTTTCACCGGTGCGAATACGCACGACCTGTTCGAGGTCGAAAACAAAAATCTTGCCGTCGCCGATCTTTCCGGTGCGGGCCGCACCTTCGATGGCTTCGATCACCTGCTCCAGAATGGCGTCATCCACGGCGGCTTCCAGCTTCACCTTGGGCAGGAAATCCACCACGTACTCCGCGCCGCGATACAGCTCGGTATGGCCTTTCTGACGACCAAAGCCTTTCACTTCGGTCACTGTGATGCCCTGTACGCCAAGCTGCGAGAGTGCTTCGCGCACCTCGTCGAGCTTGAAGGGCTTGATGATGGCTGACACCATTTTCATGAGACGTTCCTCCGGGAAGCGGGCAGTTGTAAAAAGTGTTGTGACAAGCCCTTTAAGCAGGGAGCGTGCCAACCAGCGGACTTGCCTGTGCAGGCTGCGCCCAACACCATGAGGGCTGCCGTTTATCCCCAGTAACGCACCAAAGCAGTGCACCACGGATGTGCCAGCACGGCACCACCACCGCACCGATTTAGGGAGGAAAAGTCGCTATGTCTCTGGCGTGTGTACAAAGCCGCGCCTTGATGGGTCTGCAGGCCCCGCAGGTCACTGTGGAAGTGCATCTGGCCAATGGATTGCCAGCCCTCAACCTGGTCGGCCTGGCCGATCTGGAAGTGCGCGAAGCCCGAGAGCGCGTGCGCTGTGCGATTGCCAACAGCGGCCTGGAATACCCCGGCAACAAGCGCATCACGGTGAACCTGGCCCCCGCCGACCTACCCAAGGATTCCGGCCGCTTTGACCTGCCGATTGCGCTGGGCATCCTTGCCGCCAGCGGCCAGATTGATGCACGCAAGCTCCAGGGCTGGGAATTTGCCGGAGAGCTGTCGCTGTCCGGCGAGCTGCGCCCGGTGCGCGGCGCGCTGGCTACGGCACTGGCCATGGGCACGCAGGAACCACCGCTGCGCTTTGTGCTGCCCACGGAGAGTGCGCGCGAAGCCGCCTGGGCCACGCAGATCGAGGTCTATGGTGCACAGCATTTGCTCGATGTGGTGCAGCAATTGCTGCCAGACAGCGCAAGGGACGCACCACCGTCCACCGGCTGGCAACGTATGCAGCCGCAGGCTGCCCAGCATGTGCCGGACATGCTGGACATGGCCGATGTCAAAGGCCAGCTGCAGGCCCGACGCGCGCTGGAAATTGCCGCCGCTGGCGCGCACGGCCTGCTGCTGGTGGGCCCGCCGGGCAGTGGCAAATCCATGCTGGCGCAGCGCTTTGCCGGACTGCTGCCGCCCATGACGTCTACCGAAGCACTGGAGAGCGCAGCCATTGCCAGTCTGGGCGGACGCTTTGCCCCTGAGCGCTGGGGCCAGCGCCCCACGGGCAGCCCGCACCATACGGCCAGTGCCGTGGCACTGGTCGGGGGTGGCTCACCGCCCAAGCCTGGCGAGATTTCCTATGCCCACCACGGCGTGCTGTTTCTGGATGAGTTTCCCGAGTTCAGCCGCAGCGCACTCGAAGCCCTGCGCGAGCCGCTGGAGACCGGGCGCATCACCATTGCCCGTGCGGCCCACAGCACCACCTTCCCCGCCCGCTTTCAATTGATTGCGGCCATGAACCCCTGCCCCTGTGGCTTCTGGGGCAGCACGCAGCGCAGCTGCCGCTGCACGCCCGAGCAGGTGGCACGTTATCAGGCCAAGCTCAGCGGCCCATTGCTCGACCGCATTGATCTGCATGTGGAAGTGCCTGCCCTGCCGTCGCAGGAGCTGCTGGCCCAGACTGCGGGTGAACCCAGCGCCGCCATCCGCGCCCGGGTGCTGCAGGGCGAAGCGCTGGACCAGCATGTGCAGCTCGATGCCGCCGCCACCGAGCTGCTGCGCAAGGCGGCGGACAAACTGGGGTGGAGTGCCCGCGCCACCCACCGCGCGCTGCGTGTGGCGCGCACGATTGCGGATCTGGCAGGCAGTGAACGCATTGCCAGCGCCCATGTGGCCGAAGCCATGCAGTACCGCCGGGCACTGCTGCGTCAGACGGGCTGAAGTTCCGTCTGTACCAGCTTGCCCACCAGCGCATGCAGCTGCGGCGACCAGGCCACTTGCTCCGGCGCTACCAGCCAGGTATCAATCACGGCAATCTCGCTGCGCAGCGGCTGCGGAAGCTGCAGGCAATGCACGGCAAAGCGGGGCAGCTGGGTCTGCATCAGCGCATGCGGCATGAGCGCAAAGCCCATGCCTGCGGCCACGCAGCCCAGAATGGCGTCCAGCGAGCCCATCTCCATGATGCGTGCGCCCGTAATGCCCTGGCTGGCCAGCAGCAGCTCAATACGCTGGCGGTAGCTGCAGCTCTGGCGAAAGGCCAGAAACGGGGTGCGCAGCAGCACTTCCGGCGCAGGCAGCTGCTGCAGCGGCGTGCGGCTGACCAAGACCAGCTCCTCCTGAAACACCGCATGCGACCACCAGCGCGGGTGCGGCGGCTGGCCCGCTACAAAAGCGCAATCCAGCTGCCCCTGCTGCAGCTCCTCCAGCAAGGCGCCTGAGGGCCCGGTGCGCAGCTGCAAGTCAATGTCCGGGCAGTCCTGATACAGCTGCGCCAATACGCTGGGCAGGCGCAGGGCGGCCGTGCTTTCCATGGCCCCAATGCGCAGACGGCCCGACGGAGGCGCCTCCCCGGCAAACAGGGCACAGGCCACATCATGGGCTTGCAGCAGGCGTTGGGCATGCGGCAGCAGGGTGTGGCCTGCAGGCGTGAGCCGCACCGGCGTGCTGCTGCGCGCTATCAGCTGCACCTGCAGCTCGTCCTCAAGCTTTTTGATGTGGGCCGTGACATTGGACTGCACCGTGTGCAGGCGCTGGGCCGCCGCACCAAAACTGCCGGTGCTGCTGACGGCTTCAAAGATGCGCAGAGATTTGAGCTGCATGTTGATCACAAAACAAGATGATGAACTTCATTTTGAATCATTAGACATGATGCACACAAGGGCCTAATCTGCCAGCATTCACCATAGACCACCATCGTGATCCAGCGCTCTGAACTCCCTCTTTTTCTGACCGGCTTTCTCGCCACCCTCAGCGGCGTGGGCCTGGCCCGTTTTGCCTATACCGCCCTCATGCCGCAGATGGTGCTGGCGGGCTGGTTCAGCGGTGAGCAGGTGGCCTATCTGGGCGCTGCCAATCTGCTGGGCTATCTGATCGGGGCGCTGGCGGCTGCGCCGCTGGCCGATCGGCTGGGCGGCGTGCGCGCCTTGGTGCTGTGCTGGATCGCCGTGGCACTGAGCTTTGCGGCCTGCTGCATCGCCCAGCCCATGGCCGTGTTTTTTGTGTGGCGGCTGGTGTCCGGCATTGCCGGGGCTGCACTCATGGTGCTGGGGCCATCGATGGCCATGGCCGCCACACCGCAGCCACGCCGCGCAGCACTGGGCCCCATGATGTTTTCCGGCATTGGCGTGGGTGCCCTGCTCTCGGCCACGCTGGTGCCCAGCCTGGCGCAGCACAGCCTGAGCGCTGTATGGCTGGGCTTGGGTGCCATCTGCGTGCTGGCACTGTGGCTGGGCTGGCGCAGCGCCCGCGCACTGCCTGCCCCTGCGCCGATCACGGTAGTCCCCGGTGCTACGCCCAGCCCTGCACCCGTCGCCACGCTCTGGACGCTGCCGGTGGTGCTGGTGTTTCTGGCCTACACCACCGACGCATTTGGCTTTGTGCCCCACACCGTGTTCTGGGTGGACTATCTGGCGCGTGAGCTGCAGCTGGGCACGGCCTATGGCGCCACGCAATGGGCCTTTTTTGGCCTCGGTGCCGTGGTCGGGCCGCTGTGTGTGGGCTTTTGCGCCGCACGCTGGGGCTGGTGGCGCACCACCACCTGCGCTTATGTGCTCAAGATGCTGGCTATTGGCCTGCCGCTGCTGTGGGTCAGCTTTGCAGGCCATGCGCTTTCTGGCTTTGTCGTGGGAGCGCTCTCGCCTGGTATGGCGGCCATTACCTCGGGCTATCTGATGCAGCTGATTGGCCCTGCACAGCACAAGCGCATGTGGGGCTATGCCACGGCAGCGTTTGCACTGCTGCAGGCCACGGCGGGCTATCTGATGGCCTATGTCTATGCCAGCACGGGCAGCTACCGCAGCCTGTTTGTCATGGGCAGTGCGGCCCTGCTGCTGGGCGCGGTGCTGGTGGTTTTTTCCAGGCAAAAACGCCTGCAGCGCCCGTGAAATCTGCGCTGACTGCTTTTATTTTTTCTACGACTTTCACCATGCAACTCTTTCTGAACACCACATCTCCGTTTGCACGCGTTGCGCGTGTGGTCGCCCTGGAAAAAGGTCTGGCCGATCAGCTGGAGCTGGTCTGGTGCGACCCGTGGAACAACGACCCCGCCCTGCTCGCCCAGCACCCGCAGGCCCGCATTCCGGTGCTGGTCACGGACGATGGGCAGGCCATTGCCGAGTCGCTGCTGATTGCGCAGTATCTGGACCACATGGGCCGCGGCCCGCGCCTGATTCCGGCGCAGCACATCAGCCGCGTGCTGGCGCAGACCAGCGTGGCCTATGGCCTGATGGAAGCTGCGTTCAACATCGTGATTGCGCGCAAGTACGAAGGCGCAGCGGCCGACGCCAGCGTCATGGGCCAGCGCCGACTGGCGGCCATCACCCGCGCCCTCGCACAGCTTGAAAAGCAGCTTTCAGCACCTGCGGAGGCGCAGCTGACGCTCGACCAGATTGCCACCGCCGTTGCGCTGGCCTATGTGCAGTTTCGCCTGCCTGCCCTGCTGCCACAGGCCGACTACCCACAGCTGCACGCCTGGCTGCAAAGCGCCGAGCAGCGCGAGGCGCTGGCGCAGACCCGGTTTGCCTGATGGCGGAAAACTGCAAAAGCGTTTTCAATAAAAAGAGCGCTCAGCGCTTGTCTACATTGGTTTTCACATAGAAAACCATCGGAAATGCCGTACTGACAAGCGCTGGCTGCTTTGATTTTTGAAAAAGCGTTTTCACACGCCGAGGTACTGCTGGCGCACGGCCGCATTGCCTGCCAGCTCCTGCATGCTGCCGCTGTGCACAATCTGCCCCTTTTCCAGCACATAGGCGCGGTCAGCCACCACCTGCGCAAACGGCAGGTTTTGCTCACTCAGCAAAATGCCTATGCCCTGTGCCTTGAGCTGCAAAATCGTTTTCGCCATCTGCTCCACGATCAGCGGTGCCACGCCTTCCGAGGGTTCATCGAGCAGCACCACATAGGGCTGGCCCATCAGCGTGCGTGCCACGGTCAGCATCTGTTGCTCGCCGCCACTCATCTGCCCGCCGGGGCGTTGCGGCATTTCACCCAAGTTGGGAAACAACGAAAAAAGCTTTTCAGGTGTCCAGTGCGGCAGCGCTTCGCCGCTGGGCCAGCAGCGTGCTTTCTGGCGGCCGACTTTCAGGTTCTCCAGCACCGTCAACTCGGTGAAGATGCGCCGGTCTTCAGGCACATAGCCCAGCCCCAGACGCGCAATCTGGTACGGTGCTTTGCGGCTGATGTCGGCGCCCATGAAAAGCGCTTTTCCATCGCGGCGCTCGACCAGCCCGGCAATGGCCTTGAGCGTGGTGGATTTGCCTGCGCCATTGCGGCCCATCAGCGCCACAACCTCACCACGGCCCACACTGAGCGACACGCCATGCAGGATGTGCGCCGCCCCATACCAGGCGTTCAGGCCTTCGACCTGCAGCAGTGTTGGCGCGTTGCTCATAGGTTGTTCTCCAGCACCAGTCCAGTGCCCAAATACGCTTGCTGCACGCGTTCGTCATCACGCACCGCTTGCGGCGTGCCTTGTGCCAGCAACTGCCCGCGCACCAGCACGGCCACGCGGTCGGCCTGGCCAAACACCACGTCCATGCTGTGCTCGGTAAACAGCACGCCCATGCGGCGCTGCTGCGCCAGATCGCGCGTGAGCTGCATCAGCGCCACGCGCTCGCCCGGGGCCATGCCGGCCGTGGGCTCATCCATCAACAGCAGCTGCGGGTTGTGTGCCAGTGCCATGGCCAGCTCCACCCGTTTCACATCGCCATAGGCCAATTCGCTACACGCGCGGTCAGCCTGCGCCGCCATGCCCACTTGATCGAGCAACGCCAGCGCATCCGCACGGCGATGGGCACTGGCACGCGGCCACCACGCAAAGATGCGGCGGTCGTGTGAGAGCAGCGCCATCTGCACGTTTTCCACCACGGTGAGCGAGGCAAAGGTCTGCGCAATCTGAAAGGTGCGGCCCACGCCCTTGCGCCAGATGGCGCGCGGTGGCAGACCGGCGATGTTTTCGCCGTGCAGCAGCACCTGTCCGCAATCGGGTGTGAGCTGGCCGCCGACCATATTGAAGGTGGTGGATTTGCCTGCGCCGTTCGGCCCAATCAGGGCCAGCATTTCACCGGCTTGCAGCGTGAACGACACCTCACGCACGGCCTGCACGCCGCCAAAGGATTTGCAGATGTTCTGCACTTGCAGCAAGGCCGTCATGGCGCCACCTGCGCTTTCTTGTTGGAAGCCAGCAGCGCCTGCAACTGCTGCGCAAAGCCCGCAATGCCTTGCGGGAACAGCAGCACCAGCACCAACATAATCCCGCCCATCATGGCGCGCCAGTAATCGGTATTGCGGGCCACGGTGTCATGCAGCCAGGTAAAAGCCGCCGAGCCCACCACGGGGCCTGCCAGCGTCTGAATGCCGCCCAGCAGCACCATGACCAGGCCATCCACACTCTTGGTCACGCTCAACGCATCCGGCGCCACACTGCCTTTGGAAAACGCAAACAGCGCACCCGCCACACCGGCAAAGGCCGCGGCGATCACAAAGGCCGTCCATTGAATGCGGCGCACATCCAGCCCCATGGCATCGGCACGCAGGGCCGAATCACGCGCTGCACGCAGTGCATAACCGAGCGGTGAAAACAGCATGCGGCGCAGCAGGTAAATGCCACCTGCACACAGCGCCAAAGCCAGCCAGTAGAACGTAGAGCCATCCGCTGCCCACTCACTGGGCCATACGCCGGTCAAGCCATTGCTGCCACCCGTAAAACCATCCCACTGGAACACAATGGCCCATGTGATTTGCGCAAAGGCCAGCGTGAGCATGGTCAGATACACCCCACTCAGGCGCACGCAGAACCAGCCGTAGAGCAAGGCCCCTGCGGCGGCCGCCAGGGGGCCAAACAACAGCGCGGCTTCCATCGGCAAATCCAGCGCCCGCACCGCCAGCGCAGCGCCATAGGCACCGAGGCCAAAGTAGGCGGCGTGGCCAAAGGAATGCATGCCGCCGGGGCCGAGGATGAAGTGCAGGCTGGCCGCAAACAGCGCGGCAATCAGCATGTCGGTCAGCAGCACCGTGGCGTAGTTGTCGGCATCCAGCAGCAGTGGCAGCACCGCCATGGCGAGGATCAATACGAGCCACGCCACCCGGCCCTGCCGGGAGCTGCTGCGCAGCGGCTGCTCTGGCGCGCCCGCATGGCGTGCAGCAGCTTGCGGTTTGCCCATCAGACCCCAGGGCCGCCAGACCAGCACGGCGGCCATCACCAGAAACTCCACCACCAGCGTGAGCTTGGAAAAAGAGACTTCCACGCCTGCGATCTCCTGCACGCCCAGCCAGATGCACACGGCCTTGATTTCCGCAATCAAGAGCGCCGCAATAAAGGCACCCGGAATGCTGCCCATACCACCTACCACCACCACGACAAAGGCTGCGCCAATGGTGGTCATGTCCATCTCCAGACTGGCGGGTTCGCGCGGCAGCTGCAAGGCGCCTGCCAGGCCTGCGAGCAGCGCGCCCAGCGCAAACACGGCCGTGAACAGCCAGGCCTGGTTCACACCCAGTGCGCCCACCATTTCGCGGTCCTGCGTGGCGGCGCGCACCAGCGTGCCAAAGCGGGTGCGCGTCAGCAGCAGGTGCAGGCCCAGCAACACGAGTGGCCCCACGGCGATGAGCAGCAAGTCATAGGTAGGGAACTGGCGGCCCAGCAACTCCACCGAACCCTCCAAACCCGCTGCACGCGGGCCAAACAATTCTTCCGGGCCCCACAGCCACAGGGCGGCATCCTTGATCACCAGCACCAGCGCAAACGTGGCCAGCAGCTGAAACAGCTCCGGCGCTTTGTAGATGCGGCGCAGCAGGCCGATTTCCGTCAGCGCACCGAGTACGCCGCACACCAGTGGCGCGAGCAGCAGCGCAGGCCAGAAGCCGATGACGGGCTCCAGCATTTCCACGCTGGAAAAGGCCAGATACGCACCCAGCATGAAGAAGGAGCCATGCGCAAAGTTGATGATGCGCGTGACGCCAAAAATCAGAGACAGGCCCACGGACACCAGAAACAGTGACGAAGCACTGGCCAGTCCGTTGAGCAATTGGGCCAGCAGGCCAGAGGCACTCATTGCACGGTAGCTTTCAAAAACGTAGCTGCCAGCGCTTGATATTGCTTGTTTTCAAAACAAAAGTGCTCTGAAAACAAGTATTTATCAGCGCAAGCAGCTATTTTTTCTGTAGATCCTGAAGCCGCTTACTGCGCGCTCGCGGGGCGCAGTTTTTTCACGGCCTCATCGGAAGGCTGGTAGTCCTTGCCGTCGGCATAGTAGAAGTCCACCATCACGCCGCGCTTCATCTCCGGGCTGTAGGTGGTCTTACCCACATAGGCCCCCATGGTGGACTGGTTGTCCTGCGGGCGGTAGGTGATGGTGCCCCAGGGCGTATCCACGTTCAGGCCCTTGAAGGCTTTGATCAATGCCTCGGTGTCGGTACTGCCGGCCTTGGTGATGCCTGCGGCCAGCGACTGGATGGCGTTGTAACCCACGATGGTGCCCAGGCGTGGGTAGTCCTTGAACTTGGCCTGATAAGCCTTCAGAAAGGCATTGTGCTCGGGCGTATCAATGGCGTACCAGGGGTAGCCGGTGACGATCCAGCCCTCGGGCGCTTCCCGGCGCAGCGCGTCCAGATATTCCGGCTCGCCAGACAACAGCCCGACCACGGCGCGGTCCTTGAACAGGCCGCGTGTATTTCCTTCGCGCACAAACTTGCCCAGATCGACCGAGAACAGCACGTTAAAAATGGCATCCGGTTTGGCATCGGCCAGCGCTTGCACCACGGAACCGGCATCAATCTTGCCCAGCGGCGGTGCCTGCTCAGCCACAAATTCGATGTCGGGCTGCGCCTCCTTCATCAGCTTTTTGAAGGTGGCGACTGCCGACTGGCCGTACTCGTAGTTGGGGTAGACGATGGCCCAGCGCTTTTTGTTCAGCTTCTTGGCCTCTTCGACCAGCATGGCCGTCTGCATGTAGGTAGAGCCACGCAGGCGGTAGGTGTAGCGGTTGCCGTTCTCCCAGACCACCTTGTCGGTCAGCGTTTCCGAGGCCAGGAAGAAACGCTTTTTCTGCCCTGCGTAATCGGTCAGCGCCATGCCCACGTGCGACAGAAAACTGCCCGTGAGCACATCGATTTTTTCGCGCGTGTACAGCTCTTCCGCCGCACGCACGGCATCACCGGGATTGCCGTTGTCATCGCGCGTGACCAGCACCACGGGCTTGCCCAGCAGGCCGCCCTGGGCATTGATCTGCTCGACCGCCAGCTCCATGCCTTTTTTGTAGGGCTCCAGAAAAGCCGGCATGGCCTTGTAGCTGTTGATTTCACCAATCTTGAGCACATCCTGTGCCGACCAGGCAGGAGCGGCAGCCATCAGCGCCAGGGCAGGCCAAGTCCAACGCCATTGCATATGTCTTCCTCCACAGCGCTGGGATGGCGCTGATTATTAATACTCATTTTGAGTATATTTAAGCCAAAAAAATGCGCAGGGCTTGACTCCCTGCACGGCACGCATTCATTTATGCTAATTCCGAGCATTATTTGTTGTCAAGACACACAACCCTGCCGCTTCGTTAGGTGCTTATTACTAATCCATATCAAATCAAAGACCGCATCCTCACCCGTGGCGCCGCATTTCTCCGACAATAAGCGGTTGATTCGCATAAACGCCAGCCCGCTATACCCCCTCCTGCGCTGCATGCGCTGCTTCGGCGGGTTCGCCACCTGGCTTCAAAGCCCGGGCATGTCGTGCCCGTTTTTGCATCCTCTGTCATCTGTTTCATCATGAGTGCTTTCCTCGAAGAACGCGTCCTGTCCGTACACCACTGGACCGACCGCCTGTTTTCCTTCACCACCACCCGTGACACATCGCTGCGTTTTTCCAACGGCCACTTCACGATGATTGGCCTGAAGGTAGATGGCAAAAATCTGCTGCGCGCCTATTCGATTGCCAGCCCCAACTACGAAGAGCACCTGGAATTTCTGTCCATCAAGGTCGAAGACGGGCCGCTGACTTCGCGCCTGCAGCACATCCAGGTGGGCGACACCATCATCGTCGGCAAGAAGCCCACAGGCACGCTGCTGATCGACTACCTGCTGCCCGGCAAGAACCTGTACATGATCGGCACCGGCACAGGCCTGGCCCCCTGGCTGGCCGTAGCGCGCGACCCCGAAACCTACGAAAAGTTTGACAACGTAGTGGTCGTACACGGCGTGCGTGAAGTCAAGGAACTGGCGTACAAGGACATGTTCGAGAAGGACTTGTTCGAGCACGAATTCCTCGGCGAAATCGTCAAGGACAAGCTGCACTACTACCCCACGGTGACACGCGAGCCCTTCCGCAACCAGGGCCGTATCACCGACCTGATCAACAACGGCACCTTCCCCCAGTGCCTGGGCCTGCCCGCGCTCAACCCGGAAACCGACCGCGTCATGCTGTGCGGTAGCCCTGCCATGCTGGCTGAGCTGAAGGAAATGATGGAAAAGCGTGGCTTCAAGGAAGGCAACACCACCACCCCCGGCGACTTTGTGATCGAGCGCGCTTTCGTCGAAAAGTAAGCCGTTCACAGCGCCTGCACATCAGCCTGCCCATGTACTGCATCGGCAGGCTTTTTCATGCCCAGCGATGGGCGTTGCCCGGACAAGTTTTGCGCCTGCGCGCACAATCCCAAGCCATGAGTGATACCGCCCACACCTTGCGCCAGCTGCTGCTGCAGCTTGAAGCCGAAATGCGTACCGCCTCGCTATGGAGCGCCGTGCCGCCCTCCGAGCAGGCCATGGCATCGACCATGCCTTTCATGTACGACACCCTGCACATTGAAGAATGGCTGCAGTGGGTGTTTGTGCCACGCCTGCATGCACTGCTGGATGCCGACGCTGCCTTGCCCAGCAGCTGCAGCGTGCAGCCACTGGCCGAGCATGAATGGACGCATCGCATGCCCCAGGGCCAGCATGCCACAGTGCTGGAGCTGCTGGCACAGATTGATGCCACGCTGACCCAGAGCGCTTAAACCTCTGGCCACTGCCGTATGGGCCGAGAACCCACGCTCTGCGGCACCTGGGGCCGCCCAGCCGCCACGCTGTCTGCAGCCTCGCTCTCCGCCTTCGGCGAGTCGTCAGGCTCCGCTGCTGGCGGGCGCGCCTGCATTTCCAGCGCCTTGGCGCAGCTGGCAGACAGCAGCAGGATGGCCGAGGTGACATACATCCACATCAGCACCACCACCAGCGAGCCTGCGGCCCCATAGGCGGAGACCACCGCCGCCGTGGCCAGATACCAGGCCAGCGCCTGCTTGCTCAGCGTGAACAGCAGCGCCCCCACCACAGCGCCCACGGCCAGATAGCGCAAAGAGGGTTTCTGGCCGGAGCCAATGCGCATCAGACCCATGAACAGCAGCGCAATCACGCACATGGATACGCCTTCATTGAGCAGCCAGATCAGCTCGCCAGGCGGCTCCATTTGCAGCCAGTCCCCGGCCAGCTGCGTGAAAATCCGCAGCGCTGTGGACAGCACCATGGTCACCAGCAGCAAAAAGCCCAGCACCAGCACATAGAGCAGACCGCGCATACGCAGCGTGGCAAGCGCCCACCATTTTTTCTGTTCCTGCACGGTGGCAGGCTGGCCAATCTGCCAGAGCTTGTTGAAGGCCTGCTGCAGCTCTGCAAACACCCCTGTGGCACCTGAGACCAGCAACACAAAGGCTGCAATCGAAGCCAGTTTCCCCTGTGAGGGTGCCTGCGCACTGGCCAGCGCTGCCTCCACCACGCTGGCACCACGCTCACCCATCACGCTGCGCACCTGCGCAAGCAGGTTGTCTTCCACCACACTGCGGTCCATCCACCAGCCCAGCAGACCCACAATCAGCAGCAGCAGCGGCGACAGGCTCAGCAAGCCATAGAAGGTCATGGCAGCACTCATGCGCAGGCCATCGGCCTGCAGCCACAGCTGCACGGCTTGAATCAGAGGCCATACGGGCCGCAACAGAGGATGGGGAGCGACAGAAGAAGGAGCTTGCATGTCCGCCATTGTGGCGCGTCCCGCGCACCGCCGACTGTCAGCCCTCGCCCACCAGCGGCTGCCAGAAAAGCACCAGCGCCGCAGCTACCCTCCCGGACATCACATCCACCACGCGCAATCGCTTCTACAATCCGCCGCCGTGCGGTGCGCGGTGCACACGCATGAACGCCATCCTGGCGGATTTTTTGCAGAAAGTGGGCTGGCCCTTATGCCGTCCTCTCCCCTGGGCACAGCGCCCGCTTCCATGTCTCCCGCGCGTGCTGCGCTCGCAGGCATTGGCCTGACGGTCGTAGCCTGCGCCATGTTTGCCCTGCTCGACAGCGGCACCAAGTTCGCTGGGCAGGCACTGCCCATGCTGCTGGTGGTCTGGCTACGCTTCATGGCGCAGGCGCTGGTGACCACAGCCCTTGTGCTCCCGAAACATGGACTGGCAGCGCTGCGCACCGAGCACCCCAAGTTCCAGGTCAGCCGTGCGCTCAGCGGCGTCATGACCACGGTGTTTGCCTTCTTCTGCATTCAGACCATGCCGCTGGCCAACTTCACGGCCATCTGGTCGGCAGGCCCGCTGCTCATCGTCGTTGCCTCGGCCCTGCTGTTTGGTGAGAAAGTCAGCCCCGCACGCTGGGTGCTGCTGGTCATCGGACTGGTCGCCGTCATCACCATCGTGCGCCCGGAGAGCGATGGCATGTCGCTGGGCTGGGCTGCCCTCGCCCCAGTGGGTGTGCTGCTGTGCGGCACCACCTACCAGCTGCTGGGCAGCCGCCTCTCGCGCCTGGACCCTCTCACCACCACGCAGCTGTACACCACCTGGCTGCCCGTGATGGCAACAGCGCCGGTGATTCCATGGATCTGGCAATCCATCACCGACTGGCAGCTGTGGGCCGTCATTGCCATGATGGGTATCTGCAGCGGCGTAGGCCACCTGCTTCTGCTGCAGGCCTACCGCTACGCACTGCCTTCGGTGGTATCTCCCTTCCTCTACAGCCAGATTGGCTTTGCCATGCTGATGGGCTGGCTGTTCTTTGGCCAGGTGCCCGATGGTATTTCGCTGGCCGGTATGGGCGTCATCATGGCCTGCGGCCTGTGCAGCATCTGGATGAGTGTGCGCGGCCGCGGATGAGTGCCTTGCCGGACAGTTTCAGCACCCCCATGATGGGGTGCATCGCTGTTAGTGATGCCTGGCATTTTCTTGCGCGGTATTCCTGGTTTGCGCCATGCTTTTCCGCCAGCACAAAGGCCTGCGCAATGCATGTGTAGCGCCCGCCTTGCTGCTGCGCAACAGGCTGTTCCTGCCGAGACAAGCCCTGATAGGCGCAACGCATGGCCTGGGTTCTAATAGCGCCGCACTCTGGCACACAGAGTAGAGCGCAGAGGTACGGACAAGTACCCGTACCCACCAGTTTCGGACAAGGAGACATATGCAGCGCAGACAGTTCATGACCACAGCCGCAGCCGTATGCGGCGTTCTTGCAGCTCCACAATGGGCCAGCGCACAGACCGCCAAGGGGCCGCTGCGCATCATCGTGCCCTACACCGCAGGTGGCTCCATCGATGTGAGCGTGCGGCGCATTGCGGAGCGCCTGGAGCCGGTGCTTGGCACCATCCTGGTAGAAAACCGTCCCGGCGCAGGTGGCGGTATCGGCATGAATGCCATTGCACGCGCCCCCGCTGACGGTCTGACTGTGGGCATTGCAGCAGTCGCCACCAACGCCATCAATCCCTGGCTGTTCAAAAACCTGCCCTACGACGCCGAAAAAGACTTTGCGCCTATCACGCAGATGACACGCATCCCCAACCTGCTGGTGATGAATGCAGAGGTGGCCAAGCGCGAAGGCATTGAGACCTTTGACGACTTCATGGCCTACGCCAAGCGCAACTCCGGCAAGCTCAGCTACGGCAGTGGCGGCAATGGCAGCGCAGGCCATCTGGCTGGCGAAATCTTCAAGCGTGAGACAGGGCTGGACATCGTGCACGTGCCCTACAACGGCGGCGCGCCCTCCCAGCTGGCACTGCTGTCACAGCAGGTGGACTTCACGTTTGACAACCTCTCCAGTGCCGCTGCCAATATCCGCGCGGGCAAGCTCAAGCCACTGGCAGTCACCACACTGGAACGCAGCCAGCTGCTGCCTGAGCTGCCACCTGTGGCCGATGTGATTCCGGGCTTTGCCATTGACACATGGTGGGGCCTGGTGGCACCCGCAGGCACTCCGGCTGATGTGGTTGAAGCGCTCAATAAGCACTTTGTGCAGGCCCTGCACTCGCCGGAAGTCATGAAGACCTATGGCGACATGATGATGGACACTGTCACCAGCACACCGCAGGAGTTTGGCGAATTCATGGCCAAAGAGCGCGCACGCTATGAGCAGATTGTCAAAATCAGCGGTGCCTCGGTGGACTAAAGCCACGCTCGCGCACAGCAGCAGAGACCACTGGCCTGTGTGCCATGCACACAGGCTTTTTTGTGCGTGTGGCCCGCTTGGCACGCACACGCATCACCCGGTATTTCTAAATGGATATGCACCAATTTCTCGCACAGCAAACCGCTTTCATCACCGGCGCAGGCCAGGGCATCGGTCAAGCCGTGGCCGAAGGGCTGGCCGCCATGGGCGCGCATGTGATTGCCGCCGACATCCACGCCGACAAGGCCGAGCACACCGCCCAGCGCATCCGGGACGCTGGCGGCCAGGCACAGACCATGGCACTCGATGTAGCTGATGCAGCGGCCTGCCGCGCTGCTGCAGCGTCTGTGCAGCTGCCCGCAGGGCACCAGCTGCTGCTGGTCAATAACGCAGGCCTGCGCCCCAAGCATGCGTTTGACAGTGAAGACCGTGATGCCCAGTGGCAGCGCACCCTGTCCGTCAACCTGGATGGTGCGCGCAACACCATCCTGGCCTTTGAAGCCCTGCTGGCACAGACGCAAGGCTGTGTGGTCAACATCACCTCGCTGGCGGCCTCCCGCGCAGCGGCGCATTCGATTGCGTACTCCACCTCCAAAGCGGCGCTGGAGATGCTCACCAAAACCATGGCTCTGGAGCTGGCCCCCAAGGGCATTCGCGTCAACGCCATTGCTCCGGGCGTGATGCTCACCAGCATGACCGAGCAGACCCGCAAAGACCCCAAGCATGTGGAGTACATCCTGCGCCGCATTCCCATGAAGCGCTATGGCGAGCCCGCAGAAATTGCCGGCCCTGTGGCCTTTCTGGCATCCCCCATGGCGAGCTACATCACGGCCACGGTGCTCAATGTCGATGGTGGATATCTGGCAGTCTAGGGCGTGTTCACATCAACATTGGGTTCGCTGCCCCTGATTATGGAAATCACAAATGGGGTTGAAGGCTTGGGGCGGTCTGCGGTGTTGTGGTGGCTTGCAAGGCACTCGGCATTGCTGCGCCACCACGCCTAGCACCCCATCCCCAAGCCTTCAACGCGAATCTCAAGCTTTGTGTGCACACGCCCTAAAAGAACACCTGCCGCACAAACGGTGCGGCGATCACATTCAGCGCGCCCGCAATCATCATCACCAGCGACGCCACCACGGCCTGCACATCACCAAACTGGCGCGCCTTGGCCACGCCTGTGCCGTGGGCGGCGCCACCCAAAATAGCGCCTGTGGCCAGCTTGCTGCGCACATGGGGCAGCACGCGCAGCAGCACTTCACCCAGCAGCATGCCGGCAATACCGGTCATGACCACAAACAGCGCGGCCAGATCTGTGGGGCCACCCAGCACACGTTCTGCCTCAATGGCAAACGGTGTGGTGATGGAACGCACGGCCAGGCCTTTTTGCAGCGTTTCGTCCAGGCCAAAGGCATGGGCGAACCAGACCGTGGTGCTGATGGAGACGCAGCTGGCCACCAGCACGCCGGTGGTGATGGATAGCCAGTGCTTGCGCAGCATGGCGCGGTGTTCATACAGCGGCAGCGCAAAGGCCACAGTGGTGGGGCCCAGCAGCCAGGCCAGCCAGCGTGTCTGGGCCATGTACTGTGGATAGCTCACATGCGTGAGCAGCAGCAGAGCGATCAGTACCAGCGGCGTGACCAGAATCGGCATCAAAAACGGTGAGGGGTACTTGCGGTACAGCTGCTTGTTAATGGCATAGCAGACCACCGTCGCCAGCAGCGACAGCACGCCAATCGCTTCATTGCTGAGCATGGCTTCAGGCTCCACGCGAAGAACGGCGGCGTGCCAGCAACAGCTCCAGACGGTAGACACGGTCTACGGCCCAGGCTGTGGCCACCATCACACACAAGGTGCTGGAGATGATGACCGCCAGAATGCGCAGGCCCTGGTTCTGTATCAGCTCAGGGTATTCGGTGACCACCAGCACGGCAGGCACAAAAAACAGCAGCATTTCTGCCAGCAGCCAGTTGGTGCCGCCCTTGAGCCACTGCACCTTGATCACGCCGCTGAACAGGCCTGCAGCCAGCAGACCAAAGCCGATCAGGCCCGCAGGCATACTCCAGCCAAAGTGCTGGCGCAGCACGTCCATGCTGAGCCAGATGCAGCTGAGCACCACCACCTGCAGCACCACTTTGAACAGGTGCTGGAGGCTGAGCAGGCTGCGCTGCAGGGACAGGCTGGAGACGGACGCGATCAGGGATGACATGCTGCGCAGTCTAGGGTTTCTACTTAGATTCGTAAAATGAATAATTTCCATCATAGGCATTCCTAAAAGGCATCCCCATGGATTTACGCGCCCTGCGCTACTTTGTTGAAGTCGTGCGCACCAACAGCTTTACGCGTGCGGCAGAAAACGCCCACGTCACCCAGCCCACCATCAGCAAGATGGTCAGGCAGCTTGAAGACGAGCTGGGCGGCCCGCTGCTGCTGCGCGAAGGCCGTGGCGTGCAGCTCACGGATGCGGGCCAGGTGGTCTATGAACGCGGCCTGCAGGTGCTGGCGCAGGCGCAGCTGCTCAAGCAGGAAGTGGCCGAGGTGGACGGCATTGCGCGCGGTGAGCTCTCCGTGGGCATCATGCCCACCGCAGGCCACTACATGGCGCCGGTAATTGCCCTGTTCCAGCAGCGCTACCCGGGCGTGACGCTGAACGTGCAGGAGTCCGGCGCACGCATGCAGCGCCAGCTGGTGCTGGAAGGCAAGCTGGACATGGCACTGGGCCTGATTGATGCACCCGACCCGCAGCTGCAGACCTACACCATTGCCCACCAGAAAACACGCGTAGCCATGGCGCGCCACCGCATCAAAAACGAAACGCGACCCGTGCGCTGGAAAGAGCTGGAGGGCATGCCTTTTCTGCTCTACACCAGTGACTTCACCCTGCACGAAGCCGTGCTGCAGCAGTGCGCGGCAGCAGGATTTACGCCACAGGTCAGGCTGCAAAGCCGCTACTGGGATTTCATTGGTGATCTGGTCGCTGCCGACATTGGCATTGCCGTGATGTTTGAGCACGTGATTGCCAAGTACGACACGGCACGCGTAGCCAGCCGCCCACTGGTGGGGCCGTCCATGACCTGGGACGCCGTGCTGATGTGGCGCAGCGGCTACCGATCCCGCGCCGCACAAGCCTGGCTGGACTGCGTGCAGCAGGTCTACCCCTTCCCACTGCCCAGCGGCAGCCCTGTGCCTTGCATAAAAAATGGCGGCTCAAGCTTGATGCATCAGGCTTAAAGAAAGATTGGTGGCTGCGTACGCCGCTTAAGGTCTGTACTGACACGCATTGGCATACTGGGACATTAGGGCGTGTTCACATAAAGCTTGAGATTCGCGTTGAAGGCTTGGGGATGGGATGCTAGGCGCGGTGGCGCAGCAATGCCGAGCGCCTTGCAAGCTGCCGCAACAACGCAGACCGCCCCAAGCCTTCAACCCCATTTGTGAGCTCCATAATCAGGGGCAGCCACGACAAGGCCACCACTGCATTGTTGCCCGCCTTGCGCGGGTGCGCACCCGCGCTGCGCCGTGCGTCGCGCATTGCCAGCCTTGTCGTGGCTGCGCGAACCCAATGTTGATGTGAACACGCCCTAGACTTGTGTCATTCGTTTTCAGACGACATGACAAGGAGAGCTTATGTACACCGTTGCTGCTGTGTTGTGGATGCTGGGCATTCTGGGGCTGGCCTGGGGCGCTCTGTCCAACCAGACCATTGCGCTGCCTCAGCTGATCTTTCGCTATGGCGCTGGCTGCGCCCTGTTTGCGCTGGGCTGCGCTGCATTTCTCTATGCCTATCTGCAGCGGCCCATGGTCTGAAGCCCTGGCTGTTCAGGCTGCGAAGCAGCCTTTTTTATAAAAATATAGCTTCCAGCGCTTACCAGATAAGCGCTGGCAGCCAATTTGGCTGATATTTTCAGACCACCCTATAGCGACTGCGCCAGCTTGCGCAAAAAGCTTTCGCAACGCTGCAGCTGCGCAATCCCCACAAACTCATTGGCCTTGTGCGCCTCCGCAATCGCACCGGGCCCGCAGACCACGGTGGGAATGCCAGCAAGCTGGAACAGGCCTGCTTCCGTAGCATAGGCCACCTTGCGCTTTTCACGGTCGCCGGTGAGTGCCTGCACCAGCTGGCTGATGGCCTCCGTCTCTGCGGTATCAAACGATGGTGCGCCGGCGCAGGACTCAAACTCAATGCGTGCCTCGGCAAACTCCTGGCGCATGCGCGGCAGCAGCTCCTGCTGCACATAGGCCTCCACCTGGGCCTGGATGCTGCCTGGCGCAATCCCCGGCAGGTTGCGGAACTCGTAGGCAAATTCGCAGTACTCAGGGATGGTGTTCACCGCAATGCCACCGCTGATCTGGTTGGTAGTCATGGTGGTGTAGGGCACGTCAAAAAACTCGTCATACGGGCCATGGGCCTTGAAGCTGTCTGCCAGATCGCGGATGCGGCAAATCAGGCGCGCCGCGTATTCAATGGCATTGCTGCCACGGGGTGTGAGCGAGGAATGCGCAGCTTTGCCATGCACCCTGCAGCGCCACACATTGATGCCCTTGTGCGCCACCACGGGCTGCATGCTGGTGGGCTCGCCCACAATGCAGCCGTCAAAACGCTGGCCCTGCAGCCTGAGCTGCTCCAGCATGATGGGTGCGCCCACGCAGCCCACCTCTTCGTCATACGACAGCGCAAAGTGCAGCGGCTTGTTGCGCTCCATGGCCAGGAACTCCGGCACCATCGCCAGGCCTGCGGCAATAAAGCCTTTCATGTCACAGGTGCCACGGCCATAGAGCTTGCCGTCGATCTCGGTCAGCGCGAAGGGATCGGTGTTCCAGGTCTGGCCATCGACGGGCACCACATCGGTGTGGCCAGACAGCACGATGCCGCCCTGTGTGCTGCCATCCCGGGCAGGCAGGGTGGCGAACAGATTGGACTTGGCCCCGTCGGGCGACTTGAACAGCTGTGCCTGCACGCCCAGCGCTGCCAGCGCGTCACGCACATGCTCAATCAGATGCAGGTTGGAATTGCGGCTGGTGGTATCAAACGCCACCAAAGTTTGCAGCCATTCACGGGTGGTAGGTGTACTCATACGCTTGTCTTGCCAAAGGCCCGGCACGCAGGGCCAGGTAATGCGAAACAGTGTACGGTGCTGCAGCCGCCCTCAGCACCGTCAAAGCTTCTCAGTTTTGATAGCAGCCATGACTTTCCCCACGAGCCACAGGGAAAGTTGTGCTGCTTTACGCTTGTGGGGTTGCCACACACGTTTCAGCAGGCACATCACAGTGCCCTCAGGCATTGTGCATCTGCTGCACAGCGACTCTGCCGCCAGCCCTCTGTACGCCATGACCTACAAAATCTGACAGCGTCCAGCAATTGGCATGGCAGGCTCTATCGCTAGCATGATCCTCATTGCCACGCACCATTCACGCTCGCTTATGTCTTCATTGCTCCGCTGCTCCCCTGCTTCCAGCCTGGGCCTGCTCTCCCTGACTGCCGTGCTCAGCCTTGCTGGCTGCCAGGCCCCTCTGCCCACAGTGGATGCACCGCCCCCCAAGATGGAGCAGACATTCCAGCAAGTACCGGTGGGAGATTCCCCGGAAAACATGCTGGACTGGTCCGGTACCTACCAGGCTGTTCTGCCCCAGCGCGCCATCAGCGTGCAGCTGCGTGATGACCGCACCGCCGTCGTGCGTGAGCGCAGCCTGGACACCACGGGCGAGCCTGTGAACTTCACCTACCAGGGGCCTTTTCGCTTTGACCCGGCAGGCGGCAGCCTGATCACGCTGAGCGAATCCCCGGAAGCACAGCCCGTCTACCGCTTTTTTGTGGGGGAAAACTGGATCGAGCTGCGTGACCGCGCCAGCGGCGCACCTCTGCCCCAGGCACAGCACTACCGCCTGAAGAAAACCAGCCTGCCACCACAGTAAAAACAGGCTGGCACGCTCTGAAAAACACAGCGGCACAAGCCGCTGAGGCAGTGCTTGATCGCTACACTTACAGCTCTGCATTCACCCATTGTTACGAGCCAGGCAGGCGCAGCCCAGACCGTCCTGCCATCGTGTTTGCCGAGAGAAACTACACCATGCGATTGCCATATCTGGCAGCCTTTGCTTGTGCCTTTGCACTGTCCGCCTGCAGCGAAAAGTCGTCGCTGACCGATGCCCTGATGTTCCCGCCCGGCATCGACATTCAGTACCAGGGCCAGCCCGCCAAACTGTATGGTGATGCGCAATGTGCACAAGGGCAGCTTTCCGGGCACACCTGCCTGATCTTTGCACCCCACACGCCCTACGCCAATGGCTCCATCATCAGCGGTCCACACATCTACCAGGTCAAGCTCAAGGCCTTCCGTGACCCACATGATCCTTCGCTGTACCGCGTAGAAGATGAGCATGGCACACACATCCTGAGCACCACCGGCAGGCACAGCGAGCATGGCATCCTCGACGTGCGCCCTGCGGAGTACGCCCTACCGCGCCAATAAGCCGTGTACAGGCTACGGCCAGAAACACGACTGAGTGTTTTCTATATTTTTGGCCGCCAGCGCTGATGTAACGGGCGCTGGTAGCCAGCAAAACAAGAAAAGCGCGCGTTGCATATGCGCTAAGTCATTGCACGACTTGTTACAACCGCCCTATGCAGCCCCTCACAAAAACAGCCCCGGAGGGAGAGCACCATGCTGGCTGTACACGCCACACTCAAGAAACGCCATCGCGCCACGCGTGACGACATGCCGGAAGGGCTGAATCTGCGCATCCACCGCGCCCTGAGCTGGATCAAGCGCGCCGCCGTCTGTGAGCCCGATCCAGACGCTCGCTTTATCTTTCTGTGGATTGCTTTTAACGCTGCCTACGCGCAGGAAATTCCCAGTGCCCAGCGCCTGTCCGAGCAGTTCAGCTTCCAGCAGTTTCTGCACAAGCTCCACCAGCTCGACACCAGCAAGCAGCTCGACCATCTGGTGTGGGAAAAGTTCAGCGGCCCTATCCGCGTCCTGCTGGACAACCCCTATGTGTTTGAATCGTTCTGGGACTACCACCGCGGTCTGCTGACCGAAGCACAGTGGCAGGAGCGCTTTGCCAACGGCAAGCAGCGCGCACTCATTCTGCTGGCCAAGGGCAATACGCCCGAACTGCTGAGCCTGGTGCTGCAGCGCATCTACACCCTGCGCAACCAGCTGATCCACGGCGGCGCCACCTGGAACAGCAAGGTCAACCGCGCACAGGTGCAAGACTGCGCCCATCTGATGGGCAAGCTGGTGCCCGTCATCGTGGACATCATGATGTCCCACCCCATGGCGGTATGGGGGGAGGCTTGTTATCCGGTGATCAACGAATCTCGCTGAAAAGCCTCTTCATCCAGCTTCAAGCGGCACACCAGCGAGACGTTGCGCTGCCTGCTGCAGGCCTGCAAATATCGGCACAGATACTTGTTCCGGGAAATCGGTTGGCAGTTTTTTCTGCACAGCAGCAATGGCAATCGGCGTGTGTTCAACCACCTTGTTCAGCAATTCATCGATGCCATAGCCCTTGGGCGACTGGATGCCATAACGCAGTCCCAACTCAACCCAGTGGCGCCGGGTGATGGTATGCACCAGCCAATGTGGATTCTTGGTGCGCACTGCCATCGCCAACTTCACACGCTTGGGCTGCAGCTGATGTGCTGCCTTCCCCATATAGGGATACACAGAAATGACGTCGTACAACGGCGTCATCTCATAACGTCCCTCCGGCTTGATGAACAGGCTGAAATTCTTGGCATGCCCATCAATGGCCGCCAGCATCCAGAACAGCAACTGTGCCATGAAGAAGTGAAAACGATCGCGATCGCGCTCCACTGAACCATCGAGCAACTTCATGATGGCCTCCATACCGGGGCCACCGTCTGCTTCATACTTTTGCGCTGGCGATGTGCCTGTCGCTTGGCACATATCCTCCTGTGGCAAGCGCATCAGTCGCTCACCTTTCCACTCCCTCCGGTCGAAGCGTTTCACACTCAGCACTTTTTGGTCTTCAAAGCTGAGGATTTCACATTGAGCGACAGGCAGACCATAGGCAGCAAGGATCTGTGCACAGAGCCACTCATTCTCCACAGAATCGCTCATATCGACCTGATTGCCCCCTGTCACACCCAGCGCCGGCTTCAAGATGTGGGTGCTGGGTGTTGCTCCTTGCGGCAAACCCCATTGCCCTCTCCAGTACAGCAGCGCGGTCTTGTCCTGCGCCCCGGCAATGGAGAGACGAAAAGGAGCATGGTCATCGGCCTGTCTTCCCACCGGACCCGCTTGTGCAATGGAGCGGATATGTGCTGCTACCTGCGATGCATTGAGTGGCTCAAACACCAGCTGTTGTTCACCCGGAGGGGCTTCCCCTGCTGGCAAAATTTGCAAAGCACCCACGCAGTCACGCCCTACTTCGCGCAGCAGTGCATAGGTATCTGCAGTTTTCAGTTTGTAGCGGCGTGCCACGCGCTCTCTGACCTCTTGGTGATCAGGCAGCAAATTCTCAAAATAGAACCGTACGGACTCTCCCTTATGGGGAAGATTGCCCGGCGTAAACGGTAGCGACAAGGAAAGCGGCCGCCGAAGTTTGTTCTGCAGCCATTGCCTGTCGTACTGCAGTACATCAACCCCTGCCTCAATACTCCAGGTGCCGACTTTGTAGCCATTCATCCAAAGATCCAAGGCTTTGCTGGACTTGCGCATAGTGGCTACCACTCCGTATCGTTGCCCGAGGACTTATCGACTTCGGTACTCACTTCAGATTTCCGGCGCAGTACGACTTCCACCCCCAGAATATTCATGAGTTGTGTCAAACGCTGGGCACTGACTGCTTCTGCATTGCGCTCCAAGACAGAAACGGTTTGCTGCGTCACCCCAAGGCGCTGTGCCACATCCATTTGCGTCAGCTTGGCCTGCTTGCGAAAGGCCCTTAAAAGTGGTGAAAGCTGATCGGATGTGCGAACGACAAATTCATCCATAACTGCTCCTGCCGATACAGACCAAAAGCTGTATTTTGATAATACAAACTATATCTTGTATTTACAAAATACAAATGATGCAATGTAAAAAGGCCACGCATTGCGTGGCCTCGTGCGATACAGCAAGCGGTGCGATCAGCCCAGATTCGGTGCCAGATAACGACGCAACTCTTCCACATCCATGCCGCGGCGCTGGGCCATATCGGCCAGCTGGTCTTCGCCAATCTGGCCCACGTTGAAGTAGGTCGCTTCGGGGTTGCCGATATAGAAACCGCTCACGCTGGAGGCTGGGTTCATGGCCAGGCTCTCGGTCAGGCTCATGCCGATTTCTTCGGCCTGCAGCACCTTGAACAGGTCGATCTTGGCCGTGTGGTCGGGACAGGCAGGGTAGCCGGGCGCAGGGCGAATGCCCTTGTACTGCTCCTTGATGAGTTCCTCATTGCTGAGGTTCTCATCGGCTGCGTAACCCCACAAGTCCTTGCGCACGCGCTCATGCAGGCATTCTGCAAAAGCTTCGGCCAGGCGGTCGGCCAGGGCTTTGAACATGATGCCGGAGTAGTCGTCCAGCGCGGCTTCAAACTCCTTGTCCTTCTTCTCAGCGCCAATGCCCGCAGTCACGGCAAACATGCCTGCGTAGTCGGCCACGCCCACAGGCGCGACAAAGTCGGAGAGGCAACGGCTGGGGCGCATCACACCGTCTACCGCCTGCTTTTCGGTCTGCTGGCGCATGCCATACCAGGTGCTCAGCACCTGGGTGCGCGACTCGTCGGTGTAGAACACGATGTCATCACCCACACGGTTGGCAGGGAAGAGGCCCATCACACCATTGGCCTGCAGCCAGCGGCCTTCGATGATTTTCTTGAGCATGGCCTGCGCGTCTTCATAGACCTTGCGCGCCTGCTCGCCCACGACTTCGTCCTCAAGTATGGCGGGGAAGGGGCCAGCCAGATCCCAGGTCTGGAAGAAGGGGCCCCAGTCGATGTACTTGGCAATTTCTGCCAGATCAAAGTTCTTGAACACCTTGCGGCCAATGGCACGTGGCACCACGGGTGCGTGTTCGACCACTGCCGCATTGGCACGCGCTTTTTCCAGCGCCCACAGCGGCGTCTTCTTCTTGTTGGCGTGCTGGGTGCGCACCTTGTCGTAGTCGGCCTTGAGCTCTGCCAGATAGGCTTCCTTGCCGTCGCCCAGCAGGCTTTGCGCCACGCTGACCGAACGCGAGGCATCAGGCACGTAGACCACGGGGCCTTCGTACTTGGGCGCAATCTTCACGGCCGTGTGCACGCGCGAGCAGGTCGCGCCACCGATCAGCAGCGGGGTATTGCGGCTGCGGAAGCATTCGTCCTTCTGCATCTCGCCCGCCACATACTGCATTTCTTCGAGGCTGGGGGTAATCAGGCCCGACAAGCCGATGATGTCTGCCCCCACTTCCTTGGCCTTGGCCAGGATTTCATGGCAGGGCACCATCACGCCCATGTTGATGACTTCAAAGTTGTTGCACTGCAGGACCACGGTGACGATGTTCTTGCCAATGTCGTGCACGTCGCCCTTGACGGTGGCCATCACGATCTTGCCCTTGCTGGTCACATCCATACCAGCCGCTTCCTGCTGGCGCTTCTCTTCTTCGATGTAGGGCACCAGATGCGCCACCGCCTGCTTCATCACGCGGGCGGACTTCACCACCTGGGGCAGGAACATCTTGCCCGCGCCAAACAGATCGCCCACCACGTTCATGCCTGCCATGAGCGGGCCTTCAATCACGTGCAAGGGACGGCCACCCTTGGCCACAATCGCCTGGTAGGCCTCTTCCGTGTCTTCGGCGATGAAGTCGGTAATGCCATGCACCAGTGCGTGGGTCAGGCGCTCTTCCACGGTCTTGGGGTGCTCGGGCGTGCCGCGCCATTCCAGCTTCTTGCTGTCGTCCTTGGCATTGCCCTTGGCCTGATCGGCAATTTCCAGCAGGCGCTCGGCCGCGTCAGGGCGGCGGTTGAGCACCACGTCTTCCACACGCTCACGCAGCACAGGGTCCAGCTCGTCGTACACGCCGATCATGCCGGCGTTCACAATGCCCATATCCATGCCTGCCTTGATAGCGTGGTACAGGAACACGGTGTGGATGGCCTCGCGCACGGGGTCATTGCCACGGAAGGAGAAGGACACGTTGGACACTCCACCGGACACCTTGGCGCCGGGCAGGTTCTGCTTGATCCAGCGCACGGCCTCGATGAAGTCCACGCCGTAGTTGTTGTGCTCTTCAATGCCGGTGGCCACGGCAAAGATGTTGGGGTCGAAGATGATGTCTTCGGGCGCAAAGCCCACTTCGTCCACCAGGATACGGTAGGCGCGCTCGCAGATTTCAATCTTGCGCGCGAAGGTGTCGGCCTGGCCTTTTTCGTCAAAAGCCATGACCACGGCCGCAGCGCCATAGCGCTTGACGAGTTTGGCGTGCTTCTTGAACTCTTCGACGCCTTCCTTCATGGAGATCGAGTTCACGATGCCCTTGCCCTGCAGGCAGCGCAGACCGGCTTCGATCACTTCCCACTTGGAGGAGTCCACCATCACCGGCACCTTGGCGATATCGGGCTCAGAGGCAATCAGGTTCAGAAAGCGCACCATGGCAGCCTTGCTGTCCAGCATGGCTTCGTCCATGTTCACGTCAATGACCTGCGCGCCGTTTTCCACCTGCTGGCGCGCTACGGCCAGGGCTTCTTCGTACTGCTCATTCAGAATCAGACGCGCAAAGGCCTTGGAGCCTGTGACGTTGGTGCGTTCGCCCACGTTGACGAACAGCGAATCCTCTCCAATGGTCAGGGGCTCCAGGCCCGAAAGGCGCATGGGGGGAATAGCTTGAGGGGCGGCAGCAGACATTGCACTCACCTGTATCTAAAAAACAAAGGGGCCAGGGACAGGTGAGCGCCGTTGCAATGGGGGACGGCTGCACCCGGCGGTGCCAGCCGTTCACCCCAAGCCTGACAGCGAAAGCCTTCGCTGCTGCAGCGCTCCTTGGGGCGAAAAGCGTCAATTTTACGGTGCGTTGCCTGCAGCTGCGCCCTGCTCACACTATGCCTGTACACAGCAAGCACGCAGACAGACCGCCTCGCTTGCGCTCAGAGCGCAAAGATCTTGCCGGGGTTGAGGATGTTTTCTGGGTCCAGCGCCTGCTTGATGGCGCGCATCATGGCAATGGCCCCCTCTCCGCATTCCTCGCGCAAAAAGTCCTGCTTGTGGATGCCAATGCCGTGCTCGCCCGTGCAGGTGCCTTCCATGGCAATCGCACGGCGCACCAGCGCGTGGTTGAGCGCTTCGGCACGCTGGCGCTCGTCGTCGTTGTCAGGGTCGATCAGGTAGCCGAAGTGGAAGTTGCCATCGCCCACGTGGCCGACGAGAAAGAACGGAATGGCGCTGGCCCGCGCTTCTTCCATGGATTCCAGCAAACAGTCCGCCAGACGGCTGATGGGCACGCAGGTGTCGGTGGTGATGCTGCGGCAGCCGGGGCGGCTCTGGATGGCGGCAAAGTAGGCGTTGTGGCGTGCGGTAAACAGGCGTGTGCGCTCTTCGGGGGTGTCGGCCCACTCAAAACCCTGGGCGTCAAATTCTGCCGCAATGTCCTGCACCAGCTCGGCCTGTTCTTTCACGCCATTGGGGCTGCCGTGGAACTCCATCATCAGCGTAGGTGCTTCGCGCAGCGTGAGGTTGCTGTGCTTGTTGACCATGGCAATCGTGCCCGCATCCACCAGCTCCACACGTGCCATCGGCACACCCATCTGGATGGTCTGAATCACCGTGTGCACGGCGTCCGCTACGGTGTTGAAGGAGCAGACCGCAGCACTCACTGCCTCGGGCAAGGGGTACAGGCGCAGCGTGATTTCGGTGAAGATGCCCAGCGTGCCTTCGCTGCCCACCAGCAGACGGGTCAGGTCATAGCCCGCCGCGCTCTTTTTGGCGCGGTTGCCGGTGCGGATGATCTCACCGCTGGCCGTCACCACTTCCAGCGCCAGCACGTTCTCGCGCATGGTGCCGTAGCGCACGGCGTTCGTGCCGCTGGCGCGTGTGGCAGTCATGCCGCCTATGGAGGCATCAGCACCGGGGTCAATGGGGAAAAACAGGCCCTGATCCTTGATGGCATCGTTCAGGGCTTTGCGCAAAATGCCAGGCTGCACCGTCACGGTCATGTCTTCGGCATTCACGCGAATGATCTGGTTCATGCGCGAGACATCCAGGCTCACACCGCCCTGCACGGCCAGCAGATGGCCTTCCAGCGATGTGCCCGCGCCATAAGGGATGACTGGCACCTGGTGCTGGGCGGCCAGCTTGACGCAGTCCGCCACATCCTGTGTGCTGTGCGCATACACCACGGCCACAGGCGGTGGTGCCTCAATCGAGCCTTCATCGCGGCCATGCTGCTCGCGCACGGCCTGCGCGGTGGAGCACTGTGCGCCAAAGCGCGCCTGCAGGGCATCGACAAAGGCTGGAGGAATGGGGCGGGACAGCTGCGTGGGGTGGTGCAATGCGTTCATCTTCTGGCTCTCACAAGGAACGTCAAAGATTAGCACCCCATCCCTCGCATCCCCAGGCGCTGCACCCGTAAAAAGCTGTTGCTGCATTCGCCAAGCACGCAGCATGACGGGCTGCGTTCACGGCGACTGGCTGCAAATGCTGCAAGCGCAGCGCTTACTGATTGCTGCGCGCCCGCGCTGCGCTGAGGAACTCCTGCAGCGAGATTTTTCCATCCCCGTCCTGGTCCCACAGCTCAAACTGCTCCAGCACGGCGGGCAGGGATTTCGCTTCTTCGCGGCTCAGAAAGCCGTCGCCATCGACATCAACGCGCTGAAAAGTATTTTGCGCATTTTGCTGCGCATCATTCTGGCGGGGTACGCTGCGGCCCGTTTCTGCAGGGCCCAGAACCGCACCGGGTGCGGGCTGTGCCATCAGGGCTGTGGTGCCGCCCAGCGTCAGGCTGGCAAACAGCAGCATGCTGCGAACATCAAAGGCGTGCAATGTGCGGTGTGGATGTGCCATGGTGACTCTCCTTCAAATGCGTGAAACAGGCTTGCATTGCACCTGCTGCGCGTCGGCACGTCCATGCTTTTTGCCAGTTGTTTCCCTGCACAACATCTGCCTGCGCGATGTAACGCAAAATGCCCGTTTTACACGGCCCCGTTGCCGCAGACCACAAGGAGTTTCTATGGGCAACCGTCTGACACAAATCGCCACCCGCACCGGTGATGACGGCACCACCGGCCTGGGTGACAACACCCGCGTTTCCAAGAACAGCGCCCGTCCCCACGCCATGGGTGATGTGGACGAGCTGAACTCGCACATCGGCCTGCTGCTGTGCGAAGCACTGCCAGATGATGTGCGCGCCGTCCTCGTGGATGTGCAGCACCAGCTGTTCAATCTGGGCGGCGAAATTTCCGTGCCCGGCTACGAAATGCTCAAGGACGACGCCCTGCTGCGCCTGGACGAAGCCCTGGCCCACTACAACGCACAGCTGCCACGTCTGCTGGAATTCATCCTGCCCGCCGGCACCCGCGCTGCCTCGCAGGCCCATATCTGCCGCACCGTGGCACGCCGCGCCGAGCGCAGCGTGGTCGCCCTGCAGGAGTCTGAGCCCATGCGCGCAGCGCCCCGTCAGTATCTGAACCGCCTGTCCGACCTGATGTTCGTGCTGGCACGCGTGCTCAACCGCGTCGATGGCGGCGATGATGTCTACTGGAAGAGCGAACGCCTGGCCAAGATGCAGGACGAAGAGGCCAAGTAAAAAGCAGAGCTTCTTGCGCCTGATTTTTCTTGGTTTTGAGATGATTTCACAGTGAAATCAAGATATAACAAGCGCAAGCAGCTCCTTTTTTAGGTGCATTTCTTGCATGCAGGGAGGCTGCCCGCACCTCCCTGCCGGACCCCCATGCCATGCGCCTCAAACACATTGAAGTCTTTCATGCTGTGATGCAGACCGGCAGCGTCAGTGCCGCCGCACGGCTGCTGCACGTCACACAGCCTGCCGTCAGCCGCACGCTGCAGCATGCAGAACTGCAGCTGGGCTTTCCGCTGTTCGAGCGTGTGCGCGGACGCCTCACGCCCACCAACGAAGCCGCAGCCCTGTTCCCCCATGTCGAAAAGCTCTACGAGCAGCTCGGTGAAGTGCAGCGTCTGGCCGCCGGCCTGCGACACGGCGAAGTGACAGACCGACTGCAGGTGCTGACCGTGTTTGCACTCAGCCGCGAGGTAGTGCCCCACGCCGTCGCAGGGTTTCGCAAGCAGTACCCGAACGTGCATGTCACCGTGCAGGCGCTGCACACGCCACAGGTCGTCTCAGGTCTGCTGCTGCAGGAAGCCGATGTGGGTTTTGTGATCAGTGCGGGCCTGCTGCCTGCGCTGGAGCGCGAACCGCTGGCCGATGTGGACATGCACTGCCTCGTCCCCAAGGGCTTGATCGCACCCTCCAAGGTGCCCAGACATGGCATGCCCATCGAAGCACTGGCCGAACTGCCCGTCGTCGCGCTCGACGTGAAAGACCCGCTGGGCATGCGCATCAACCAGGCCTGCAGCGAACATGGGGTGGGCCTGTCGCCTGTAGTGACGGTGCAGACCTACCATGCGGCGCTGTCCATGGCCGAATACGGCCTGGGCGTCGCCATTGTGGATGGCTGCACAGCCTCCGCCGCCGACAGGCGCAAGGTCCATGTGCTGCCGCTGCTGCCACAGATCACGGTGACCGTCAGCGCACTGCACCTCGCACAGCACCCGCGCTCCGTGCTCGCACGCGCGATGACACAGGAGATGCGCAAGGCGCTACGCGAGCTGATCGGCTAGCACGCTGCGTCCAAGGCCTCCAGCAGTCGCTGTGCCGAGCCAAAGGCCAGCGTCAGCCCCAACGCCCCATGGCCCGTCTGCAACCACAGGTTCTGCGGCCCCCCAGGCATGCGGCCTGTGATGGGCAACCCCGTGGGCGTGGCCGGACGCATGCCGGTCCAGGGCTGCAGATCGTCCGGAATATCCAGCTGCGGAAACACCTGGTGCGTGGCCTCACGCAGACGCTCAATCCGGTCCAGATGCAGGGCGCGGTCGGCCCCGACGATTTCCACCATGCCCGCCACGCGCAGACGCTCGCCAATGCGCGCAAACACCACCTTGCGGCTGCTGTCGGTCACGCTCACGCGCGGCAGCTGCTCTGCCGCAGTACCGGCATCGAGGGTGAGGCTGTAGCCCTTGAGCGGATAGACCGGCAACCGCTTCACGCCCAGCTGGCGCGCGAGTGGCACACTTTCCCATCCCCCGGCGAGCACAAAGTGATCGGCCTGGTGCACACCCCGCGTGGTCTGCACGCCCGTGATGCGACTGCCCTGCGTCTGGAACTGCTGCACCTCACACCCCAGCAGCACTTGTGCACCACGTTGTCGCAGCAGAGCCAGCAGCGCCTCACACAGCTTGCGGCAGTCAATCGCGCATTCGCTGGGCGTATAGACCGCACCGGCAATCTGGGACACATAGTGCTGCAGCGCCGGCTCCAGGCGTGCCACTTCTGCCGCATCGACCATGTGCTGCTGAGGCCCGCCCAGCTGAGCCTGCAGCTGCAGCTGGCGCGCCGCACCATCGAGCCCCACCTGTGTGCTCTGCAGCACCAGCTTGCCGGGCGTGTGAAAGTCGCAGTTCAGCTGCTCGCGCTGCAGGGTCGCTTCGAGCGCAGCGCGGCTTTGCGCAGCCAGCGTCAACAGGCTTTGCGTGGTGGCGCGCGAGGAGGCAGCATTGCAGGCCCCCAGAAACTGCAGCAGCCAGGACCACTGGTGCGGGTCCAGCTGCCAGCGCATGTGCAGCGGTGAGGTTTTGTCGAGCAGCAGCTTGGGCAAACTGGCCCAGATGCCGGGATCAGCGAGAGGCTGCACATAGGCATAGCTCAGCTGCGCGCCATTGCCACCACTGGCACCCATAGCAGGTGCCTCGGCCCGCTCCACCAGGCTAACTTCATACCCGGCCTGCTGCAGCGCATACCCGCTGGCCAGACCGACGATGCCGGCTCCTATCACACATACATGCATTGGTGTTCTCCATCTGCCGTCACTGTAGAACTGCCAACGCCCCTGACGCATGGCATTTGTTTGCAGGGGTATGCCCGTGGTTTATGGGTAAACCCCATGTCCATAAACGGCGCACACCGCACCGCTTTTCAGCAAGCCACGCACCCTACTGGTGAAAACCTAGACAAGGCATAAAAAAATGGCATGGACGGACCTGTGATTGGCATCGCCACAGCCGAAATCTGCTTCCTACACTGGCCTCACCCCATCAGTTCTTTCGAAGGAGATGCACATGCAAGTCCGCACCACGGTTCTCTACGCAGCCCTGTCCCTAGCCTGTCTGGCCAGCGCCCATGCTGACACCTTGGACAAGGTGGCCCAAAGCGGCCAGATCACCTTGGCTTATCGCGAGTCTTCGGTGCCCTTCAGCTATCTGAACCAGAGCAAGCCAGCTGGAATTTCCGTGGACATCAGCAATGCCGTGGTGGAAGCGGTCAAGAAAGCCACGGGCAAAAACGACATCAAGGTCAACTGGCAGGCTGTCACGTCGCAGAACCGCATTCCGCTGCTGACCAATGGCACGATCGACCTCGAATGCGGCTCGACCACCAACAACACCACGCGCGGCAAGGATGTGGATTTCGCCATCAACCACTTCTACACCGGCACCCGCCTGTTGGTGAAGAAGAGCTCCGGCATCAAGAACTACAGCGACCTTAAGGGCAAAACCGTGGCCGTGACCTCGGGCACCACCAACTTGCAGGTCATGCGCAAGGCCAACGCCGAAAACAACTGGGGCATTGACATGGTCCACCCCAAGGACCACTCGGACGCTTTTCTGCTGCTGGAAAGCGACCGTGCCAGTGCATTTGCGATGGATGACATCCTGCTCTATGGCCTGATTGCCAATGCCAAGAATCCCGGCGACTACGAAGTCGTGGGCGATGCCCTACAGGTCGAGCCCTATGCCTGCATGCTGCGCAAAAACGATCCGAAGTTCAAGGCACTGGTCGATGGCGTGATCAGCGACATGATGAAGACCGGCCAGTTCACCCAGCTGTACGACAAGTGGTTCGTGCAGCCCATTCCTCCGTCCAACATGGCACTGAACCTGCCCATGTCGGAGCAGCTCAAGCAGAACCTGGTGGAGCTGAGCGACAAGCCCGCGTTCTGAGCATGACCAATGTGTTTCGCCGCCCACCGCGTGCAGTGGGCATTCTGGGAGGCATGGGCCCGGCCGCAGGCGCCGATTTTGTGCGCCTGTTTGTCGAGGCCTGTAGCAACCATCTGCGCGCTCATAATCACCCGGTCAATGATCAGGCTTTTCCCGAACACTGGCTGGTGCAGATGCCGGTGCCCGATCGCACCGAGGCACTGCGTACCAGTCCACAGGCGCCGCATGGACCAGCCCCCTACATGCTGCAAGGGGTTGGGCGACTGGCGGCACTGGGCGTATGCAGCGTGGCCGTGGCCTGCAATACCGCCCATGTCTGGCATGCACAGCTGCAGGCGCTGTTTCCGCAGCTGCGCATCCTGCACATTGCCGAAGAAACGGCCCGGCACCTGCAGCAGCAGGGTATGCAATGTGCCATCGTGCTGGCCACCGCAGGCACCTACCAGACGGGGCTGTACGACGCCGCACTGCTCTGCCACGGCATCAAAGCGCTGCAGCCTGATGCAGCGGGCATTACCCTGCTCATGCAAGGTATCTATGACGGCGTCAAGCGCGGTGATACCGCTCTGGCCATGCAATGCTTTGGGCAGGTGCTACAGGACATGCAAAGCCGCCACGGCACTGATATCCCTGTGCTCATGGCATGCACGGAAATTCCACTGGCCCTGCCACAGGCGCCGCAGGCGCAAGGCGCCCGGCTCATAGACCCTGCCTGGATCCTTGCCCAGGCGCTGGCAGCCCAGGCTTACACAGAGACCGTCTGATCCACTGCTTGCGGAGCCAGAATCGCCATGGTGATGCGCGAGACGCAGCTGGGCCGCCCTGCTTCGTCCACCATGTCGATCTGCCAGACCTGGGTGGTTTTGCCAATGTGCACGGGCCTGGCCGTGCCCGTCACCCAGCCGCTGCGCACCGCGCGCAGGTGATTGGCGTTGATGTCCAGCCCCACCGCCTTGTGCCCTTCAGGTGCGGCGTAGTAGGCCGCCATGGAGCCCAGGGTTTCCGCCAGCACCACGCTGACGCCACCGTGCAGCAGCCCAAAGGGCTGCCTGGTGCGGTGGTCTACGGGTACGCGGCCCGTCAGATAGTCCGGCCCCAGCTCCGTAATCTCAATCCCCAGATGCTGTACGGCCGTATCGGCGGCGCTTGCATTCAGCTGCGCCAGCGTCACAGGTTTACGCCAGATTGACATGTCATACCTCCAAAGCAACAGGGCAGCATGATGCAGCCAGTGGCGGACCCACGCTGTTGGCTCGGTGACAGCGGCAGGCCGCACCCCATACATCCTGCGCCGCACCTGGGACTTGGGGACTTGCGTGCCAGAACGCAGGCTTGCAGCGCACAATATGCGGTTTTCCCGCACCTGATCAGGAAGCTGCCTTTGTCCCCCGCCCACACCGTTTTGCAAGATGTTTTTGGCTACGAGGCCTTCCGTGGGCCGCAGCAGGCCATCATTGAGCATGTCGCAGCCGGTGGCGACGCCCTGGTGCTCATGCCCACAGGCGGCGGCAAAAGCCTGTGCTACCAGATTCCCGCCATCGTGCGCCAGCAGCAGGGCTATGGCGTGACCATTGTGGTCTCGCCCCTGATTGCCCTCATGCACGACCAGGTCGGTGCGCTGCATGAAGCCGGGGTCAAGGCCGCCTTTCTGAACTCCTCCCTCGACTGGGCACAGGCGCAGGATGTGGAGTGGCAGATGCAAAGCGGCCAGCTCACGCTGCTGTATGTGGCGCCTGAACGCCTGGTCACGCCGCGTTTTCTGGGGCTGCTGGACGACCTGCATGCCAACGGCCAGCTGAGCCTGTTTGCGATTGACGAGGCGCACTGCGTCAGCCAGTGGGGCCATGACTTCCGCCCTGAATACCACGCGCTTTCCGTGCTGCACGAGCGCTATGTGGGCGTGCCGCGCATTGCCCTGACGGCAACGGCAGACAGCCTCACCCGCGCTGACATCGTGGAACGGCTGCATCTGGAGCAGGCCGAGCAGTTCATCAGCAGCTTTGACCGGCCCAACATCCGCTACACCATCGTCGAGAAAAAAGACGTCACCAACCAGCTGCTGCGCTTCATCAAGCACGAGCACGAGGGCGATGCAGGCGTGGTCTATTGCCTCTCGCGCCGCCGCGTGGAGGAGCTGGCCAAGACACTGCAGGACAACGGCATTCACGCCCTGCCCTACCACGCGGGCCTGCCCTCCGATGTGCGCCAGCTGCACCAGAACCGTTTTCTGCGCGAAGAAGGGGTGGTGATGGTGGCCACCATTGCCTTTGGCATGGGCATTGACAAGCCCGATGTGCGCTTTGTGGCCCATGTGGACATGCCGCGCAACATCGAAGGCTACTACCAGGAAACCGGCCGTGCGGGCCGTGACGGCCTGCCTGCACATGCCTGGATGGCCTATGGCATCTCGGACGTGGTCAACCAGCGCCGCATGATTGACGAAGGCAATGCGGACGAGCAGTTCAAGGCCGTGCTGCGCGGCAAGCTCGACGCACTACTCACACTGGCCGAGGCCACAGACTGCCGCCGCGTGCGCCTGCTGCAGTACTTTGGTGAGCATTCCGAGCCCTGTGGTAATTGCGACAACTGCCTGCACCCGCCCGCCATCTGGGACGGCACAGACGCTGCGCGCAAGCTGTTGTCCACCATCTACCGCGTGCATGAGATGAGCCAGCTGACCTTTGGTGCAGGCCACATCATGGACGTAATGCGCGGCAAGGTGACGGACAAAGTCACGCAATACCTGCATGACAAGGTGTCCACCTTCGGCATTGGCAAGGATTACTCCGAGCAGCAGCTGCGCGCCGTGATGCGCCAGCTCCTGGCCACAGGTGCGCTGGGCCTGCACAAGGTGACCAGCGAAAACAGCGGCCATGTGTTTGACACGCTCACGCTCACCCCCCAGTCACGCGCCGTGCTGCGCGGCGATGTGCAGGTGCTGCTGCGCGAATCGGCCGCTGCCAGCCGCACGCGCTCTGCCAAGCGCAGCACGCCCACCAGTGCGGCTGCCATCCACCTGGGGCCGGATGCACAGGCACGCTTTATCAACCTCAAGGCCTGGCGTGCCGAAGTCGCCAAGGCACATGATCTGCCAGCCTACGTCATCTTCAACGACGCCACCCTGGTCGGCATTGCCGAGCGCAATCCGCAGACCCTGGCCGATCTGCAGGGCATCAGCGGCATTGGTGCGAAAAAGCTCGAAGCCTATGGCGAAGAAGTGCTGCGCGTGGTGCGTCTGAGCGCCTGAGCAGCTGCGCCAGAACTGAAAAAATGTAGCAGCTAGCGCTTGCTACAAGCGACTTTCAATGTGTTTTCTGCTTAATAAGCAGCAAATACGAGCGCTAGCTGCTCACAAAATTGAAAGAAATTTTCAGCACCCGCACTGCACGGCCGCACGCATTGCTTCAGAATGTGCAGACCATGCTGAGCTATTCCGATATCCAAGCCGCCTCCCAGCGCCTGCGTGATCATGTGTTGCGCACGCCCTGCGTGGAGTCCCAGACCCTGTCGCACATCGTGGGGGCACAGGTGTTTCTGAAGTTTGAGAACCTGCAGTTCACCGCCTCGTTCAAGGAGCGCGGTGCCTGCAACCGCCTGCAGCTGCTGACCACCGAAGAAAAGGCACGCGGCGTGATCGCCATGAGCGCGGGCAACCATGCCCAGGGCGTGGCCTACCACGCACAGCGCATGGGCATACGCGCCGTGATCGTGATGCCGCGCTTCACCCCCGGTGTGAAGGTGGAGCGCACACGCGGCTTTGGTGCCGAAGTGGTGCTGCATGGCGACACGCTGGAAGCAGCACGCCAGCACGCCTACGCGCTGGCTGAAGCGCAGAACCTGACCTTTGTGCACCCCTTTGATGACGAAGGCGTGGCCGCTGGACAGGGCACGCTGGCCATGGAAATGCTGGCGGACCAGCACGATCTGGATGTGCTCATCATGGGCATTGGCGGAGGTGGCCTGATTGCTGGTGTAGCCACTGCGGCCAAGGCGCTCAAGCCCGAGATTCACGTCGTGGGCGTGCAGACCGAGCGCTTTCCCTCCATGGTCAATGCCATCGAAGGCAAAGACCTGCCGATAGGCACTTCCACCATTGCCGAAGGCATTGCCGTGGCCACGGCGGGCCAGATCACGCGCGAGATCGTGCGCGAGCATGTGGACGAGTTGCTGCTGGTGGACGAAGGCGATATCGAGCAGGCCGTGCTCATGCTGCTGGAAATTGAAAAGACGCTGGTCGAAGGTGCAGGTGCTGCCGGGCTGGCGGCGCTGATTCGCCACAAAAACAAGTTCCAGGGCAAGAAGGTGGGCATTGTGCTGTCTGGCGGCAATATCGACCCGCTGCTGCTGGCCGCCATCATCGAGCGTGGCATGGCGCGCTCGGGCCGCCTGGCTCGCATCCGCGTCAGTGCGCGCGATGTGCCCGGCGTGCTGGCACGGATCACGGCCCTGGTGGCAGAGGCTGGGGCGAACATCGAAGAGGTGCACCACCAGCGCGCCTTCACCATGCTGGCCGCGCAGAACGTAGAGATCGACTTTGTGCTGCAGACCCGCAACCTGCAGCACGTGGAGCAGGTACTGCAGGTGCTGCGCGACGCTGGCATGCATGCCGAGCGGGTGTAGTTGCGGATTTAGTGACAGACAGCCCGGCACCAGCACACCGTGCTGGTGCCGGGCGATAAAAAAACGGGGCGCTTGCAGCGCCCCGTTTTTTTGCGTTTTTTAGATACGCATATCGCCGGTTTCGACGAATCGCTGGTGCCAGCTCAGCGCTTCCGTCAGGATGTGCGGCGTGTGCTGTGCACCCTTGGCGCGTGCACGGTCAAAGTAGTCGTTCAACTGGTCACGGTAGTCGGGGTGCGCACACTTGTCGATGATGACGCGTGCACGCTGCTTGGGGCTCAGACCACGCAGGTCAGCCAGACCCTGCTCGGTGACGATGATCTGTGTGTCGTGCTCGGTGTGGTCCACGTGCGAGCACATGGGCACGATGCAGCTGATCTTGCCGTCCTTGGCCACGGAAGGGGTCACAAAGAAGGACAGATAGCCATTGCGCGCAAAGTCGCCCGAGCCACCAATACCGTTCATCATGCCCGTGCCCATGACGTGGGTGGAGTTGATGTTGCCGTAGATGTCGGCCTCGATCATCGAGTTCATGGCAATGATGCCCAGACGGCGCACCAGTTCAGGGTGGTTGGAGATTTCCTGTGGACGCAGGATGATGCGCTCGCGGTAGAAGTCGATGTTGTCTTCAAACTCCTTGAAAGCACCGCTGGACAGCGAGATCGAGGTGGCCGAAGCACGGGTCATCTTGCCTGCGCGGATCAGTTCCAGCATGCCGTCCTGCAGCACTTCGGTAAAGCCCAGCAGGTTCTCGAACGGGCCATGCAACAGGCCTGCCAGCACGGCGTTGGCCACATTGCCCACACCCGACTGGATAGGCAGCATGTCCTTGGGCAGACGGCCCGTCTTCATCTCATGCGCGAGGAAGTCGATGATGGACGCAGCAATCGTGTTGGAGTTCGCATCCGGCGCGGCAAATACGTTGTCGCGGTCGCCCTTGTGCGTTTCCACAATGGCGATCACCTTGGAGGGGTCGACCTTCAGGTACTGCTCGCCAATGCGCTGGTCGGCCGTGGTCATGTGGATGGGCGTACGGCGGGGCGGGATGGCCGTGCCGTAGTAGATGTCGTGCATACCTTCCATCTTGGCGGGGAACTTGGTGTTCACCTCCAGAATGACCTTGTCCGCAATCTCCAGCCAGGTCTTGTTGTTGCCTACGGCGGTAGAGGGAATCAAGAGGCCATCGGGCGTAATGCCCAGCACTTCCACCACAGCCACATCCATGTGGCCCAGAAAGCCAAACCAGGCGTGCTGGGCAACGTGCGACAGGTGCATGTCGATGAAGTCGATCTCACCGGCGTTGATGGCCTTGCGTGCGGTCGGGTCGGTGTTGAAAGGCAGACGCTGGCCCAGCGCATGGGCTTCGGCCATCACGCCATCACACTCGGCAGCAGTGGACGCGCCGGTCCACACATTGATCTTGTAGGGCTTGCCCTGTGCATGCTCGGCCTTGGCCCGTTCAGCAATCGCCTGTGGCAATGCCTTGGGATAGCCTGCACCCGTGAAGCCGCTCATGCCGACGTTGACGCCGTGCGGAATCATGGCTGCAGCCTGTTCGGCCGACATGATGAGGTGGTGAAATTGGGGGTAGCGGACGCGGTCTGCCAGGCTCATCGAGGTGTTCTCCAACTTTGCATAAACAAGCCGCCCCATCGGGCCGGCTTTATCGGGACGGCCAACATGCACAGGGGGCTTTCACGCTCCTCGCTTGCCTGTTCGTGCAGGCTGTTGTTGTACTGGCGACATCTTGGTCGGCTCCCTATCTCCGGGGGAGATGGTATCAGCGTTAACCCTTGACCTAAGCATAGTGCGTAGTTCTGCGTAGGTCTCTAACCCATTGTCATTACTGGATTCGCGGCAGAGTAGCTACTAACGTCGCAAAAACCAGGGTAAACACCTAGATTTGCTGCACCGCAGCAATCCCATAAAAAAACCGACCTGCTAAGCAGGCCGGTTTTACACAGTGGTATCGAGCAGCAACTGCTTAGCTGCGCTTGGCGCGGCTGAGCAGGGCATAAAGAATGATGGCACCAAAGGTCGAGGTACCAATGCCGCCCAGTGCGAAATCGCCGAACTTCAGCGTGAATTCGCCCGTGCCCAGAATCAAGGTGATGGCGGCCACGATCAGGTTCTTGGTGTCGGAGAAGTCCACCTTGTTATCCACCCAGATCTTGGCTCCCGCAATGGCGATCAGACCGAACACCACGATGGACACGCCGCCCATCACGGGCAGCGGAATCGCCTGAATCAGCGCACCAAACTTGGGGCTGAAGCCCAGCAGCACGGCCAGCAGCGCCGCAAACAGGAACACGGCGGTGGAGTAGATGCGCGTGGCGGCCATCACGCCGATGTTTTCGGCATAGGTAGTCACGCCGGTGCCGCCGGCCGCACCGGAGACCATGGTGGCTACACCGTCACCGATGAAGGCACGGCCCATGTACTTGTCCAGGTTCTTGCCAGTCATGGCGGTCACGGCCTTGATGTGGCCCAGGTTCTCGGCCACCAGAATGATGACCACGGGCACGATCAGCAGCATGGCATTGGCGTTGAACACAGGGGCGTGCAGCGTAGGCAGGCCAAACCATGCGGCATTGGCAACGCCGCTCAGGTCCATGGGCTTGCCCAGACCCATGCCATTGGTCAGCACGGCATAGATGATGGAAGCGACGATCAGGCCCATCAGAATCAGCAGGCGCTGCAGCATGCCGCTGGTAAATACGGCCACCAGCGCCACGGACACGAAGGTCACGGCCTGCATCCAGGCATCAAAGTTGTTGGCCGCCATGTTCTTGACGGGAATGGCTGCCAGGTTCAGACCAATCACGGCCACCACCGCACCCGTCACGACGGGAGGCATGAAGCGCTCAATCCAGCCCGTACCAATGGCCTGCACCAGGAAGCCAATCAGGGTGTAGACCAGACCGCAGGCAATGATGCCGCCCAGCGCCAGGCCGATGTTGGCATTGGCACCATGGGTGGCCACATAGCCGGTGGCCACGTTCACCACGCCGATGAAGGCAAAAGAAGAGCCCAGATAGCTGGGCACCTTGCCGCCGGTGATGAGGAAGAAAATCAGCGTGCCGATGCCGCTCATCAGCACGGCCAGATTGGGGTCAAAGCCCATGAGGATGGGAGCCAGCACCGTCGAGCCGAACATGGCGACCACGTGCTGAATGCCCATCAGCCCCGTCTGGCCCCAGGGCAGACGCTCGTCAGGCCCGATCACACCGCCGTTTTTCAGCGCTGCGGGGGACTTTGCAGTCCAGGAAAACATTCCCATTTTTTTGCTCCGTAAAAATTGCTGGCGCGATGTTAGAAGCTTTCGACCGGGCACGGCATGTCCTCGCCAGGCATACGTGCTTGCATGTCAGCTAAACACAAGCAGACAGCGTGCCAGCGAGATTTTTGCTTAACTATATTTTTAGGAGCAGCTTGCGCTTGACTTTGCTTGCATTCAAAGCCCTAAGCCTTGAAAAGCAAGCAAAGTTCAGCGCTGGGCACTCTGTTTTTTGAAGTCAGCGCATGTTGCGCGAAAAAAACGGCAGCGCAGGCAGCTGGCCGCGGATGACGGACCAGGGGCTACGGCCCGTGAGCTGCGCCACGATGGCCGCCTTGACGGGCGGCATGTTGCGCGACAGGCCGATCACCGCCTGACGCACCAGCCGTGGCACGGGGCGCGCATCGGTGAACAGCTTCACCACGGTGTTCGTGCCCTGGAAGATGGGCCAGGCATGACGATGGTGGCCCTGGGCATAGGGCTCCAGCACTTCGGCGCGGCCCCAGTCCTGACCAGCACCATAGGCCGACACGATGCAGGCCGTCAGGCGCTCCACACCCGAAAGCCCCAGGTTGAAGCCATGTGCCGTGACTGGGTGCATACCGATGGCGGCATCACCCAGCAGCGCAAAGCGCGTGCCGCTGAAGCGGTGGGCATAGGTGGCCACCAGGGGGTAGATGTGGCGCTCACCCACCAGCTTCATGTCCCCCAGGCGGCCCTGAAAATGGTTGTGCACATGGGCCGCAAAGTCTTCGGGCGAGAGCTGCATGAGCTGCTGCGCATCGGCCGAATCCGTGGTCACCACCGCAGAGCACAGCAGCGCGCCAGTTTCAGGATCAGGCTGCAGCGGCAGGATGGCCAGGGTGCGGTCATAGCCAAAGCATTCATGGGCCTTGCCTTCATGCGGCACGGTGTGGCTGAGGCGGCAGACGATGACGCTGCGGCCAAAGTCCGTCATCTGCGCCCCCACGCCCAGCATGCGGCGCACGCTGGAAAAACGGCTATCTGCCGCAATCACCAGCGGCGCTTTGAGCGGTGCACCATCCACGCGCACGCCGTTGTCGTCCTGGGTGTAGTGAACTTCAGCATGGGAAGGCGTGACCGTCACCTGGGTCACGCGTGCACCGGTGATGATGTGCACGCCTTCGGTGGTGCTGGCCACTTCCCAGGCCGTGCGGCGCAGGGCATGGTTGGGCACGATGCGGCCCAGATAGTCTGCGCCACTGCCGTCAGAGACGATGTCCAGCGTGGAACGCAGGCCTACGGGGCCGTCATGCACGATGGCATCACGGATGGTGCCAATCTCATGGTCTTGCAGCCTGCCCCAGGTGCCCAGACGCTGCAGGATCTGCACGCTGGGATGGGTCAGCGCGATCTCGCGCCCATCGGGTGCGGGCTGGGCCAGCTGGGATTCGCCTTGCAGTTCCAGCACCGTGGCTTGCAAGCCCGCCTGGGCCAACGAAATGGCAAGCGACAGGCCGGCAGGACCTGCGCCCACAATAAGGACATCGGTGTTCATGGACATGTGTGCAATCACTGTGAAAGTAGGGCCTATTGTGGCCTGATCTACGGGCCTCGCTGCCTGTGCGGTCCGTGCATTGTCGGCCGGTTTGGCTTGGCCGTGGCTTGCATTGCATCAATGGCATGTCCTTGACACACCCTTTGTGCCCGTCAGCGGGCACGCGCCAGAACTTGCCGCTTGTCAATCCGGGGCGCTGGCATGGTGCACCACGGCGCGGCTCGCTAGGCTGGGATGCATGTCTGCCCCCACCCTGCCCCATACCCGCCGCACGCCGCTGATGCGCCACTACCAGCAATGGCTGGCCCAGCACTACGACCTGCACTTTGACAGCTATGACGCGCTCTGGCGCTGGTCCACCACCGATCTGGAAGCCTTCTGGCAAAGCATCTGGCGCTATTTCGATATCCAGTCGCCCACCCCGCACAGCGCGGCGCTGGGCCGCAACTGCATGCCCGGGGCGCAGTGGTTTCCGGGTGCACAGGTCAATTACGCGCAGCAGGTGCTGCGCCATGTGGAAGCGGCCGATGCCGCAGGCATGCCTGCAGTGATTGCAGACAACGAGCTGGGCGAAATCACCACACTGAGCTGGCCCGAGCTGCGCCGCCAGGTTGCCGCCCTGGCCCTGCACCTGCAGGCACAGGGCATTCGCCCGGGCGACCGGGTCGCAGCCTATCTGCCCAATATTCCCCAGGCCATGGTGGCCATGCTGGCCGTGGTCAGCATTGGCGCGGTGTGGAGCGTGTGCTCGCCCGACATGGGTACGGCAGCAGTGCTGGACCGCTTTGAGCAGATTGCACCCAAGGCATTGATTGCCGTGGATGGCGTCTACTACGCCGGCAAGCCCATGGACCGCAGCAGCATCGTGCAGGAGCTGCGCGCCAGGCTGCCCAGCCTGCAGCACTGCATCGTCCTGTCTACACGCTGGGCGCAGGCTCCGGTGCAGGGCGCTGCGGACTGGAGCACCCTCATGCAGCGTGACGATGCGCAGCTGCACAGCTTCACCCCCCTGTGGCTGCCCTTCGACCACCCGCTGTGGATTGTGTATTCCAGCGGCACCACCGGCCTGCCCAAGCCCATCGTGCATGGCCACGGCGGCATCATGCTGGTGGCCCTGACCATGAAGGCCCTGCACAGCGATGTGGGCTGCAGCTATGCGCCCGAGAGCTGGGGGGAACGCTTTCACTGGTACAGCTCTACCGGCTGGGTGATGTGGAACTCGCAGCTCGCAGGTCTTTTGGGCGGCACGACCTGTGTGATCTATGACGGCAGCCCAGGCGGCAGCAAGGAGCAGCCCGACTGGGGTGTGCTCTGGCGCTTTGCAGCGCGCCACGCAGTCACCAGCTTCGGCGCTGGCGCAGCCTTCTATGCCAACTGCATGAAGGCCGGGATAGAGCTGTCGCAGTGCGGCGATCTTTCGCGCATCACCAGCCTGGGCAGCACGGGCTCCCCCCTGTCGCCCGATGTGCAGCACTGGGGCATGCAGCAGTTCGCAGCCCTGGGCACACCTGACATCTGGTGGAACAACATCTCGGGCGGCACAGATTTCTGCGGAGCCTTCATCGGCGGCAACCGCGAGCTGCCCCAGTACCCCGGCGAGATGCAGTGCCGCATGCTGGGCGCAGCGGTCGAGGCCTGGGACGAGCAAGGCCGTCCGGTGATCGACGCCGTGGGCGAGCTGGTCTGCACGCAGCCCATACCCTCCATGCCGCTGTACTTCTGGGGCGATGCGGAAGGCAAACGCTACCTGTCCAGCTATTTCGACATGTACCCGCCCGGCCACGGCAGACAGCCCGGCGGCAGCGATGGCCCGGCAGACATGGGCGGCGTCTGGCGCCATGGCGACTGGCTGCGTATCTCTGCACATGGCGGCTGCACCATCTATGGCCGCAGTGATGCCACCATCAACCGCCACGGCCTGCGCATGGGCACCAGCGAGATCTACCGCGCTGTCGAAGCCCTACCTGAGGTGCTGGACAGCATGGTGGTGGACCTGGAGTACCTGGGCCGCGAGAGCTTCATGCCCATGTTTGTGGTGCTGCGCGACGGCCTGCAGCTGGACGATGCCCTGCGCGAGCAGCTGGCAGACGCCATTCGCACTGCGCTCTCGCCACGCTTTGTGCCGGATGAGATCGTGCAGGTGCCGGAGATCCCACGCACCCTCACGGGCAAGAAGCAGGAGCTGCCCATCAAGAAGCTGCTGCTGGGGCAGCCACTGGAAAAAGTGGTCAACAAGGACACCATGGCCAACCCGGCCAGCCTGCAGTGGTTTGTGGCCTATGCACAGCGCCATGCGGCCCGTCACACTGTCGCGGTATAAGCCAGACGCAGCGTACACGCTACAAGCTTTTGCAATGTGCGGCACTGTCTGGCTGGTGCCTGCAGGCGCGCGGGGTACACTTAGCGCGTTTTGCGTTGCGCCCTCTCCATCTAACCGCAATCCTTACCATGGCCGTTGACTCGTTGGGCACCGCCCGCTCCAGCTTTGACCTCAAAAGCGCCCAGCTGCCCGTAATGGCCGTCGCGGTGCGAGACACCCAAGTAAACGTGATTGCCCAGGACCTGGCCCAGCGCCTGGCCAATGATCCGGATTTTTTCGACAATGATCCCGTACTGATTGACCTGCAGCATGTGCAGGACAGCACGGACGCCATCGACTTCCCCAAGCTCATCAAACTGCTGAAAAAGCACCGCACCGTGCCCGTGGCCGTGTGCAATGGCTCGGCCGAGCAGATGGCCGCTGCCCATGCAGCGGGCCTGATGCCAGCGCCCGACGCCCACCCCGTGCGCACCAAGGAAGTCGTGCGTGAGGTGGAAGTCATCCGGGAAGTGCCTGTGGAAGTGATTCGAGAGGTGCCTGCGCCTGCTGCCAACGCCATGATCATTGACAAGCCCCTGCGCTCGGGCCAGCAGATCTACGCCAAGGGCTGTGATCTGGTGGTCATGGCCGTGGTGAGTTATGGTGCAGAAGTCATTGCCGACGGCAATGTCCATGTGTATGCCCCGCTGCGCGGCCGCGCTGTAGCGGGTGCGCGTGGCAATGCCAATGCCCGCATCTTCAGCACCTGCATGGAACCCCAGTTGCTGTCCATCGCTGGCAACTACCGTGCACTGGAAACCGATCTGCCCAAGGACATTGCAGGCAAGCCTGCACAGGCCCGGCTGGACGGCGAGAAATTGATCATTGAGCCTTTGCGTTTAGCATGAGCAGCATTCACCATTGAACCCACCCTCACAAGATTCTTCTCTAAGGAACCCAGCAAACATGGCCAAAATCGTCGTAGTGACTTCCGGAAAAGGTGGCGTAGGTAAGACCACCACCAGTGCAAGCTTTGCATCCGGCCTCGCCCTGCGCGGCCACAAGACAGCAGTGATCGATTTCGACGTCGGCCTGCGTAATCTGGACCTGATCATGGGCTGCGAGCGCCGCGTGGTCTATGACCTGATCAACGTGATCCACGGAGAAGCCAATCTGAACCAGGCGCTGATCAAGGACAAGCAGTGCGACAACCTGTTTGTGCTGGCCGCGTCGCAGACACGCGACAAGGAAGCCCTCACGCAGGAAGGCGTGAAGAAGGTGCTGGACGATCTGGCCGACATGGGTTTTGAGTTCATCATCTGCGACTCGCCCGCGGGTATTGAAAGCGGTGCGCTGCTGGCCATGCACTATGCTGACGAAGCACTGGTGACGACCAACCCCGAAGTCTCGTCCGTGCGCGACTCGGACCGCATTCTGGGCATGCTCAGCTCCAAGACCGACAAGGCCACCAAGGGCGAAAGCGTCAAGGAACACCTGCTGATCACGCGCTACAACCCCAACCGCGTGGAGGACGGCCAGATGCTGTCCATCCAGGACATTGAAGACATTCTGCGCATCCCGCTGATCGGCGTGATTCCCGAATCTGAAACCGTGCTGCAGGCCTCCAACCAGGGCATTCCTGCGATCCACATAGAAGGCTCGGACGTCTCTGAGGCATACAAGGATGTGGTGTCCCGCTTCCTGGGCGAAGACAAGCCCATGCGCTTTACCGAGGCCAACAAGCCCGGTTTCTTCAAACGCATCTTTGGCGGGAGGTAAGCCACGATGTCCCTGATTTCCATGCTCCTGGGCGAAAAGAAAAAATCCGCTTCCGTAGCCAAAGAACGCCTGCAAATCATTCTGGCGCGCGAGCGCATCGGTGGCTCCAGCGCACAGCCAGACTATCTGCCTGCCCTGCAGCGCGAGCTGATGGCGGTGGTGTCCAAGTACGTGTCCATCAATCCCGATGACATCAAGGTGCAACTTGAGCGTCAGGACAATCTGGAAGTGCTGGAAGTCAAGATCGAGCTGCCCGAAACCACGCGCTAAATCCCGGTCTTCACACCATTTCGCACAAAAAAACCGCAGTCCCGTTGCCGGGCTGCGGTTTTGTTTTTTGTGCCACCTTCTGGCGCCTCAGCGCATGACACCACGGTGGTAGAGCAAGGGCTCAGGGTGTGCCGCATGGTGGCAGGCCAGTACCTCACCCACCAGAATCAGATGATCGCCCTCGGCGTACTGGCTGCGTGCACGGCACTCGAAGGTGGCCAGTGCATCGTCGAGCAGCGGCACGCCCTGCGCATTCGCATGCCAGGCCACACCGGCAAAGCGGTCCACACCCCGGCGCGCGAACTGCAAGGCCAGTTCCTGGTGGTGGCTGGCCAGCACATGGATGGCATAGTGGCTGGCCTGTGCAAAGGCCGGGAAGCAACCTGCGTGCTTGCCCAGACTCCACAGCACCAGCGCAGGGTCCAGCGACACCGAGTTGAAGGAGCTGACCGTCATGCCCACGGGCTGACCCTGTGCATCTACCGTCGTCACCACGGTCACGCCCGTGGCGAACTGACCCAGCGCATTGCGGAAATCGCGTTCAGTGAAAGCAGGCTGGCACTCAGCAGCTGCAGCAGAAGTAGAAATAGACACAACAGCGCAATTAGAAAAGAGGAGCAATCATGCAAATACGCCGGTCATGGCAGGCGGTGCCACACGGACGCGAATGCTGCAAATGTTGCGAATCCTAACTGCAATGCGGCATTCCCCGTGACCTGTGTGTACTTGGGCGCAGACATGCAGTGCGCGCACTGCCCAGCGACGACATGGCAAGGCAAAACAATTTCATAGCATTTAGTGCTTGACTGATGGTGTTTTCACAATAAAAACTATGGGAAAACAATATATATCAAGCGCTACAAGCTATTAAAGTGAAAGCATTTCCAGCCCACACCCCTCGTAGATGTTGAGAGGTGTCAAACGCCGGATGCGCAGGCCCTGCTTCAATGGCGGGCGCAATCGCACACCGTCTCTGGACAGGTGCTCATCGCAGAAACAAGAGGGCCTGCAGCCCCCTGCCACAAGGACAACATAAGGAAGCATGCATCCATGAAACCAACACTGCGAATCCTGAGCCTGCTGGCTGGCTGCCTGCGGCATGGCAATGCCTGCGCTGGCGTCTGACTGCGCCATCACCATCGCCAGCGATGACAAGATGCAGTTCGACATCAAGAACGTGGTGGTGCCCAAAACCTGCCGCCAGTACACCATGACGCTCACGCACGTGGGCAAGATGAGCAAGGCCACCATGGGCCACAACCTCGTGCTCAGCACCACGGCCGATGCCAATGCCGTGGCGGCAGACGCACGGCGTCTTCAGTTGCAAGCCTGGTGCATGCCCCGGCTGCACCAGGCTTTTTGCCGGAGCGGGACTTGGGTGACAATGTCCGCCTGATTTCTGACACCCCAGCCCTACACATCGCCCCATGCTCCAGTACAAGACCATTCCCGTTACAGCGTTTCAGCAAAACTGCTCGCTGGTCTGGTGTGACCAGACGCAGGAAGCTGCCGTGATCGACCCCGGTGGAGATCTGGAAGCCATCGAGTGGGAAATTGACCGCCTGGGCCTGCAGCTCAAGGCCATCTGGGTCACGCATGCCCACATCGACCATGCGGGCGGCGTGGCCGATCTGGCAGACAAGTACCAGCTCGACATCATCGGCCCGCACGAGGGCGACCAGTTCTGGATTGACGGCCTGGCCCAGCAGGGTGCCATGTTCGGCTTTCCGCCTTCGCGCAGCTTTGTGCCCACACGCTGGCTGCACGATGGCGACACGGTGCAGATCGGCAAGGAAACCCTGCAGGTACGCCACTGCCCCGGCCATACGCCCGGCCATGTGGTGTTCCATGCGCCCCAGATTGAGCGCTGCTTTGTCGGCGATGTGCTGTTTGCAGGCAGCATTGGCCGCACCGACTTTCCCCAGGGCAACCACCAGCAGCTGATTGACTCCATCGTCCAGCGCCTGTGGCCCATGGGCGATGCCACCGTCTTCATTCCCGGCCATGGCCCGGAAAGCAGCTTTGGCCGTGAACGCAAGACCAATCCTTATGTGGGCAACACCTGAGGCCTGAAAAGGCCTTTGCAGTCTGCGTCACGCCACCCGTGCGTCAGACTGCCTGCACGCGCTGTTGCAGTGCACAGCTGCAAAGCGTTTTTCAGCTCAGGCGGCAGCAGCTTTGCGGCTGTCCCGCATTTCGCCACGCACCACCAGCCACAGGCCCAGCAACACCATTCCCAGCCCCACAAAGGCCAGCCAGCCCGGTTGCTCTCCCACCACCACAATGGACAGCACAAAGGCCGTAATGGGCTCAAACTTGCTCAGCGCCACGCTGGTGGCCGCAGACACGGTGCGCAGCCCGGTGGAAAAGCACAGATAGGACAGCCCTGTCGCCACCACGCCCAGATAGACCACCACGGCCCAGCTGCGGGCGCTGGCATCCGGCACGCCGCCCAGCCAGGCCGCAATTGGCAGCGACAGCAGGGCCGCCGTCAGAAACACCCAGGCGTTCACACGCGTCACACCGCTCTTGAGCACCAGCGGCTGGCTGATAACGGCATAGGCCCCGTAGGCCAGACCGGCCAGCAGGCACAGCAGCAGCCCGGGCAGTGAGCCGCTCATGTCACCGCCCTTGCCCTGGGTCATCACAAAGCCGCCCACCACACCAATGGCCGTGCCGAGCCACCACACCGCGCCCGGCAGGCGGCGCTGAATCACGGCCTGCAGCAGCCCTGCCCAGACGGGGCTGGAGCCCAGCGCCACGGCAGTGCCAAGCCCAATGCCGGTGAGCTTGAGCCCGGCAAAAAATGCCATGTTGTAGGTCAGCATGCACAGCGCACACAGCAGCATGCGCGGCCAGTCCATGGGCGCAGGGCGATGGCTGCTGTCCGTGCGCAGCAGGCGGCCCAGCAGCACAAAAAACAGCCCGGCCATGACCAGGCGCAGCGCTCCCACCCACAGCGGCGACATGCCTGCGGGCGCAAAACTCTGGGCCGTGCCTGTGGTGCCCCACAGCATGGCAGCGATCAGCACCAGCACCACGCCGTGCGCGGAAGAAGACGATTGCGACATGGCGGCATGCTATGCCAAAACCGTGCCGCTTTCTGTCGCGCAGCATGCACAGCGGCCTGCAGGTAACAGTGCGCAATCAAACACCGCAGCAGACCTGCAATCGCAGTGCTGCTGGTCATAATGGCTAAGGCTTTTTGTTGTGCACCATGTCTGAAGAATCTTCCGCAGCCACCGCTGCTTCCTCCCCCTCACGCCGCTCCTGGGCCGCGACCCTCAAGGTCTATGCCGAACCGGCCAGCCTGCGCATGCTGGTCCTGGGTTTTTCGGCCGGGCTTCCGCTGTTGCTGGTGCTGGGCACGCTCTCGTTCTGGCTGCGCGAAGCAGGCATCAACCGCACCACCATTGGCTATCTGAGCTGGGTGGCCCTGGCCTATGCCTTCAAGTGGATGTGGTCGCCGCTGGTGGACCGCATGCCGCTGCCGCTGCTCACGCGCGCACTGGGGCGCAGGCGCAGCTGGCTGCTGCTGTCGCAGTTGATGATCATGGGCGGGCTGGTTGGCATGGCGCTGAGCGACCCGCTCACGACCCTGAACCCCATCATCTGGTGCGCACTGGCTGTGGCCTTTGGCTCGGCCACGCAGGACATTGCGCTGGATGCCTTTCGCATTGAGTCGGCCGACACCGACCACCAGGCAGCGCTGGCGGCTACTTACCAGACTGGCTACCGGCTCGCCATGATCTGGGCCGGAGCCGGAGCCCTGTGGCTGGCTGCGCGCGTACAGGGCCAGGTCGAGGGCTATATGCAGCAGGCCTGGCAGGTCGCCTATCTGGTCATGGCCGCCAGCATGCTGGTCGGCATGGTGACGGTGCTGTGCTCGCGGGAGCCCAACCCCGCCCCCCTGCCCCCTTCCAAAGGTCTGATGGACTGGCTGCGCGGTGCGCTGGTGGCACCGTTTGCCGACTTTATCCGCCGCTACCGCTGGCAGGCCGCGCTGGTGCTGTCGTTGATTGCCGTGTATCGCATCAGCGATGTGGTCATGGGCATCATGGCCAACCCCTTCTATGTGGACATGGGCTTCAGCAAGGACGAGGTGGCCGCCGTCACCAAAGTGTTCGGCGTGGTCATGACCTTGCTCGGAGCCTTTGTGGGCGGTGCCATGGCCATGCGCTGGGGCGTGATGCGCGTGCTCATGCTGGGCGCGGTGCTGTCTGCCGCCAGCAATCTGCTGTTTGCCTGGCTGTCCACACGTGGCCATGATCTGACGGGGCTGACGCTGGTGGTCAGTGCCGACAACCTGGCCGGCGGCATTGCCTCGGCCGCCTTTATTGCCTATCTGTCCAGCCTCACCAATGTGCAGTACTCGGCCACGCAGTACGCGCTGTTCAGCTCCATGATGATGCTGGCCCCCAAGTGGCTGGCAGGCTTTTCCGGCCAGTTTGTGGATGCCTACGGCTATGTGCACTTTTTTGTAGGCACAGCCTGCCTGGGGCTGCCGGTGCTGGTGCTGGTGGCACTGGCCTCACGGGTCAAACAGAAAAACTCCTGAAAAAAGAGCGGCCAGCGCTTATCCAGCAATGGATTGAAAAACAAATTGCTTTCAAACCAAGCAGCATCAAGCGCTAGCAGCTCTCTTTTTTGTGGTTTCTCGCGCTTTACGCCGACTTTACGCAACAGACAAACAGCTTCTCTACACTGCCCCTATGAGCACACACAGCCTGTTAATGATTGAAGACGATGTGCGTCTGGCCGACATGGTCAGCGACTATCTGGGCAAGAACGGCCTGAGCGTCACACACTGCGCAGACGCCAGCTCGGGCCTGGCCCATCTGCAGGGCAGCAGTGCATTGCCGGATCTGCTGATCCTGGACCTCATGCTGCCCGACATGGACGGTCTGGACGTATGCCGCCGCCTGCGTGCCATGCCCGGTCCTGCGGCCCAGGTGCCGGTGCTGATGCTCACCGCCAAGGGCGACCCCATGGACCGCGTGATTGGCCTGGAAATTGGCGCGGACGACTACCTGCCCAAGCCCTTTGAACCGCGTGAACTGCTGGCACGCATCCGCGCCATCTTGCGCCGCAGAGGTGATGCAACTGCCGCCGCCGTGCCGGAAGCGGCCAATGTGCTGCGCTTTGGCAGCCTGGAAATTGACCGCGATGCACGCACCGTGAGCGTGGGCGGCCAGCCTGCCGAGCTGACCAGCTACCAGTTTGACCTGCTGGTCGCACTGGCCGAGCGCGCGGGCCGTGTGCTCACACGTGACCAGATCATGGAAGCCGTGCGCGGCCGTGAGCTGGAGGCCTTTGACCGCTCCATCGACGTGCACATGGGCCGCATCCGCGCTGCGATTGAGGCCGACCCCAAATCGCCCAAGCGCATCCTCACCGTGCGCGGTGTGGGCTATGTGTTTGCCAAGCAGCAGGACTGAAGCACGCCATGTTCAACGCATTCTCACAGCGCCTGTATCTGCGCATCTGGCTGGCCGTCGTAGGCGGCGTCGCCGTGCTGACGCTGATCGTGGCCTGGGCCTGGCGTGAAGCCGAGGAATACCGCATCCGCGATCAGGCATCGCCCACGGCCATGGCGCGTGAGATGCGCATTACCGATGGCTACGGTCAGCTGCTGTTCCAGGGGCCTTTTGAGCGCATTCGCAACCACGACAACGAAGTGCCGCGCTTTGCCATTGCCACAGCAGACGGCAAGATTTTTTACCTGGAAATGTCGCCCCGCCAGGGCAACAACGGCCGCCCCGGTGGACACCGCCCGCCCCGCAATGACGTCTGGGCCTTCTGGATGCAGCCGCCGTTCGGCTTTCTGTGGCTGCTGGGGCTGGTGGGCGTGGCGGTAGCCATCGGCGTGTTCCCCATCATTCGCCGCCTGCTCAAGCGCCTGGAAAACCTGCAGCGGGGCGTCAAGCGCTTTGGCGATGGCGATCTGACCGTGCGTGTGCCCACCGAAGGCAAGGATGAAGTGGCCGATCTGGCCCGCCAGTTCAATGCCGCCGCCAGCCGCATTGAGGAGCTGGTGCAGTCGCACAAGTCGCTGCTGGCCAATGCCTCGCACGAGCTGCGCTCGCCACTGGCACGCATTCGCATGGGGCTGGAGCTGATGGGGGACGATCCTTCCGTGACCAAGGCCAAGGCCGAGATCCAGCGCAACATCAACGAGCTGGACCAGCTGGTCGATGAGATCCTGCTGGCCAGCCGGCTGGAGCAGCCCGATGTGGACGTGGGCAGCACCGAAGCGGTCGACCTGATAGGTCTGGCCGCCGAAGAATGTGCCCGCGTGGATGCCGACCTGGAAGTGCGCGCCACCGAGGGTGTGGAAGTCAAGGCCATTGCCAAGCTGGTGCGCCGTGCTGTGCGCAATCTGCTGGAAAACGCACGCCGCTACAGCACGGGCGACATCCAGCTCATCCTCTCGCGCGAAGGTGATATGGCCGTGGTCCGCGTCGAGGACTTTGGCCCCGGCGTGCCCGAAAACCAGCGTGAGCGCATCTTTGAAAAGTTCTACCGTCTGCCCGGTGCCAGCGAGCGCTCCGGCGGTGTGGGACTGGGCCTGTCCCTGGTGCGCAGCATTGCGCAGCGCCACGGCGGCAGCGCGGTCTGCGAGGGCCGTCTGGACGGCCAGCCAGGCGCCAGCTTTGTGCTGCGTCTGCCGCTGATGCACCGCTGAGTCAGACTGCTTCCACCAACACAAAGGGCTGCCGAATGGCAGCCCTTTGTGTTGGTGTGGCGAATGCCGTGCGCGATCAGCGAATCAGCATCACAGGCACGGAGCAGTTGGCCAGCACCTGGGTAGAGACCGAGCCCATCACCAGCTTGCCCAGCGCGCCGTGGCCGTGGGTGCCCATGATGATCAGGTCGTACTTTTCGTTTTCGGCAATCTTGGCGATGGTCTCGCCAGCAGGGCCCACTTCGCTGCGGCACACAGGCGTGATGCTGTGCTGCGCCAGAAACTTCTGCACAGGCTCGAGCACCTTGGCAGATTCCTCAGCGTAGTACTCCTCCACCATTTCCTTGCTCAGCGCAGCACGGGCGCGGGGAGGCAGGGCAGGCTGCACCGTCAGCGCGGTGTATTCATGACGTCCGGCCGTAATCAGCTCTTCATGCGCAGCCAGATAGGCCAGCATTTTTTTGGTGAAAAGACTGCCGTCAACAGCAAGCAAGATTTTCATGAGATATCTCCAAGTGAATAAGCGCTGCACACACCACACAGCAAACCACCTTGTGGCGCCCGAGACAAAGCGCAAAGCCCAGGCAGTACAACACATGCAGGGGCAGAGCAGCAAGGATCAGGAGGGTGTGCGCTGGTCTAAGGACAAGCGTAGTCGCTGGCGTCTGTTGTGTCTTGACTTATGTCATGTTTTTAAGCGGCCCGCGCCACATCATACGGTGAGGCTTGTCGCGGGCTGGAAATACCGCTGTTCTCCTTTGCGTTCATAGCCCAATGGATTGGCGACGACCCTGCAGCGCCATGCGCCGCGCTCGGCATCCTCCCCCTGCACCACATAGTCGCTGGGTGCATGCAGGTGGCCGTGCAGCCACAGGTCGGCGCGGGGCAACAGCTCGTCCAGCGCGCTGCAAAAGCCTGCCGTGCCCGGCACCATGCCATAGCGTGGATCGCTGCTGCGCAGGCTGGGTGCAAAGTGCGTGACCACCACCGTTTTTCCGTCAAAAGGCTGGGCCAGCGCCTGGCGCAGCCAGTTCTGACAGCCCAGTGCCTGCTCACGCATGGGGGCAGCCAGAAACGGCTCGCCATGGCGTGTGCCTCCCGTCTTTTGCAGGTAGAAGTTGGCCGCGCGAAAAGACTTTTCCCGCAGGCGCAGCAAGCGGCTCATGTCGCCAGCCTGCACCTGCTCGTCCAGCAGAGCAATGGCGTCATAGTCCGTCCACAGGGTGGTGCCCACAAAGCGCACGCCGTGCAGCACCACGGTTTCGCGCTCCAGCCAGATGATGCCCAGCTCCTCGCAGACCCGGCGCAGCCGCGCATGGGCCGCGTCCCAGTCCTGCATGTCGTACTCATGGTTGCCCGGCACAAAAATCACCGGGCAGGGCCAGTTGGCAAACCGCTCCAGCCCAAAGTACTCGCCCTGCAGCAGACTGCCCGGCTGATAGGAGCCAATGTCTCCGGCCAGCACCAGTACATCGGCATCGGGGGCGGCCTGCGGCACAAAGTTGGGATGCACTTCCAGATGAAGATCAGAGAGCAATTGAAGTTTCATAGTCCACACCCCAAGGGCATCACCACAGCACGTGGCGCCTAGTGAGAAAAAGCTTTCAGCGTCGCCCGGTTCAGCGCCTGAAGCAGCCAGTCATAGGCTGCACGGTTGGGGCCGCGCTTGTGCCACAACGCATCCACGCGCACGGCAGGCACTTCCAGCGGCAGCGGGTGCACCTGCAGCAGGTGCTGGATGCCCGTGATCGGCACAAAGTGGCGCGGCAGCACGGTAATCAGGTCGGACTGGCTGACCACACGCGCAGCCGTGGTGTACTGGTTCACGGTCAGCGCAATATGCCGTTCACGCCCCAGCGCAGCCAGGGCTTCGTCGATAAAGCCATAGGCGCGGCCAGAAAAGCTCACCAGCAGGTGGCGAGCGGCGCAGTAATGCTCCAGCGTCAGCGGCGTCAGCGGCATCAGGGCCAGCGGGTGGCCCTTGCGCATCACGGCCACGTATTCGCCGTCATACAGCCGCCGGTGCTCATGCACCACCAGCGTGCCCGCCTGGGCGCGGGCGGTCAGATCGGTCAGCACGGCTGGGAAGTGGCCCACGGCCATGTCCGCCGTCTTGCTGTCCAGCATGCTGCGCGGGTCCCGCGTGGTCAGCGGCAGGACGCGCACGGTGAGCGCAGGCGCTTCCTGCTCGAGGATGGGCACGAGATTGGGCATCAGTGTGCTGGCGGTGGCGTCGGCCATGGCCAGCACCAGCGTCAGGCTGGCGGTGGCCGGGTCAAAGGCTTCAGGGGCCAGGCTCTGCTGCAGCGCACCCAGTGCTTCACGCACCACCGGCCACAGCACCATGGCGCGCGGCGTGGGCTGCACGCCATGGCCGTGGCGCACCAGCAGTTCGTCGCCCAGGGCATCACGCAGGCGGCGCATAGCATTGCTCACCGCAGGCTGAGTAAGTGACAACTTATCTGCAGCACGCGTCAGACTGCCCTCTGACATGACAGTGTCAAACACACGCAGCAGATTGAGGTCCAGAAAACGGAAATCTTCAGGGTGCATACGGCCGCCATTTAAACATCACCGCTGTGAATGAATGGAATTCAAAATATAAATTTGAAATGTTTTAGGGATAACCCTAGTATTCGGGTCCCGCACCCACTGAGGCCACAAGCCATTGCCAGGGTGCTCTGGAAAGCCACACCATGACTACCTCTACCTCCACTTACTCTGCCCGCATCAATCCCAACGCCTTGCTGCCCCGCCTGCTTCAGGCATGCCTGCAGCAGTGGAAGGCCTGGCAACAGGCCCGTCGCCTGGCCCGCGCAGATGAGTTGACCTGGAAACTGGCACTGCAGGACGCACGCATGATGGCAGACCTCTCGCGCGCCATGGATGCACGCGCCGCCAAGCACTAAGCGCTGTTGCTGAGGGTGTCAGACAGGCCGCTGCCCATGCAGCGGCTTTTTTGTTATTCAAAGCATAGCTGCCAGCGCTGGATTTATGCCGAATTGCGCATGAAAGCACCTGGGAAACCAATAAACACCAGCGCAACACGCTATTTTTTAAAGAGCATCTGCTGCTGAACGTGTGCTGCCAGCCTGCACACGCCTGTCCTTGAGCGTCTGCACAAACAAAGACGCAGCCAGCCCCAGCGTGCGTTCCTTGGACCACACCCAGTCCACAAACAAGGTGTTGCCATTGCTGATGTTGACAAAGGGAATGCGCAGCAGCTCGCCCCGCGCAATCTGCGCTTCCACCAGGCTTTGCGGTAACCAGCCCCAGCACAGACCGCTGGCAATCAGCGCCAGCGCCGCTGCGTGGTTGTCAGCCCGCCAGAGCTTGTGAGAAAACACAAAACGGGTGTCGCGCAAGCTCAGATCGCGGCTGGCCACCAGCACCTGCCGCATCGTGGCCAGTTGCGACATGTCCAGCGCAGGCAGTGCCCCTTCAGACTGCAATGCGCACCAGGGGTGCTGCGGTGACATGACGGCCACCAGCGTCTCATGCCCCTGCTCGCAAAAATCCTCACGCGCATCCATGGCCGGGCGCTCGAACACCAGCGCCAGCTGGGCGCGGCCGGTGTGCAGCATGTTCAGCGCATCGTCCTGCGGCGCTGCCAGCACTTCCACCACCAGCGAGGGGTACTGCTCCACCACCGGGCGCAGTGCCTGCGTCCAGTCTGTGGTCAGCAGCTCGGGGGCAATGGCCAGCGTCAGCCGCTGCTCCAGCCCTTCGTGCAAGGCCTGGGCCTGCTGGTTGAGCAATTGCAGCTGCTGCGCCAGCAGGCGCGCCTGCGGCTCCAGCGCCAGCGCAGCTGCGGTGGGCCGTGGTTCACGCCCAGTACGGTCAAACAGCTGCAGGCCCAGCTCCGCCTCCAGCTGCCCCATGGCCATGCTGACGGCCGAAGGCACGCGCCCCAGCCTGCGGGCTGCCGCAGAAAACGAGCCGCTGTCGAGCACGGTCAGAAACAGCGGCACTTGTTCAGGAGGAAAAGGCATGGGTGCAACCTATCAAGAAATCTGAAAAGACCTGACTTTCAATGTCAATTTTCTACACATAAACTCGGCCCCCATATGTCATCCATTACTACACAACAAGCCGTGGGCCTGCAGGGCCCCTGGCGCCGCGTCGTTTTTGTCGGCCTGTATGAAACCATTGCCATCATCGCCTGCAGCGCGCTGTTCATGGCCATTGGTCAGGAAGCCGCCTCTTCCGGCGCCATGGCCGTGGTCTCCTCGGCCATCGCCATTGCCTGGAACGTCATCTTCAACTGGCTGTTTGAAAAGTGGGAAGCCCGCCAGACCAAGAAGGGCCGCTCCGTGCTGCGCCGCGTGGCCCACGCTATCGGCTTTGAAGGCGGTATTGCTGCCATGCTGATTCCGCTCATGGCCTGGTGGTTTGATATCTCGCTGTGGCAGGCCACCGTGCTGGAAGCCGGCATTCTGACCTTCTTCCTGATCTACACCTATGTGTTTAACTGGGCCTTTGACCGCATCTTTGGTCTACCCGCCTCGGCCCAGGTGCTGCAGCCACAGGCCTAAATTCACACACAAAAAAATAGCTGCCAGCGCTTGATTCATGGGCGCTGGCAGCTATTTTTTATGGAAATCTGCTCTCGCAGTGGACTCAGGCCTCTGCCGGATAGAACAGCTTGCGGCCCTTGTCTGCCGAGACAGCCTTGGCAATCGCGCCGATGTGATCCGGCGTGGTGCCGCAGCAGCCGCCGACGATGTTGACCAGACCTTCGGCTGCAAACTCATGGACCAGACGGCTGGTCACATCAGGGGTTTCGTCAAAGCCGGTGTCGCTCATGGGATTGGGCAGACCCGCATTGGGGTAGCAGCTGATGAAAGTGTCGGACGCGGCCTTGGCCAGCTCCTGGATGTAGGGGCGCATCAGGGTGGCACCCAGGGCGCAGTTCAGGCCCACAGACAGCGGGTTGCTGTGACGCACGCTGTGCCAGAAGGCGGTGACGGTCTGGCCCGACAGGATGCGGCCAGAGGCATCAGTCACCGTGCCGCTGATCATGATGGGCAGCACTTCGCCCGTAGCATCAAACGCTTCTTCCACCGCAAACAGCGCTGCCTTGGCGTTGAGTGTGTCAAAAATGGTTTCGACCAGGATCACGTCCGCGCCGCCTTCGATCAGCGCCACGGTTTGCTCAAAGTAGGCTTTGCGCAGGGTTTCAAAGTCCACATTGCGTGCGCCGGGGTCGTTCACATCGGGGCTGATGGAGGCCGTCTTGGGTGTGGGGCCCAAAGCGCCTGCCACATAGCACTTGCGGCCATTGACGCTGTACTTGTCGCAGGCTGCGCGGGCGATCTGCGCGCTCTTGAAGTTCATCTCGCGCGCCAGATCAGCCATGCCGTAGTCTTCCTGGGCCACGGTGGTCGCACCAAAGGTGTTGGTCTCGATCAGGTCGGCACCTGCGGCCAGATAGCGCTCGTGAATGTCACGAATCACGTCAGGGCGAGTGATGGACAGCAGCTCATTGTTGCCCTTGACGTCACGGGGGAAGTCCTTGAAGCGATCACCTACCCCATCCGCGCCGGTATAACCGTCGCCACGGTACTGGGCCTCACCCAGCTTGAAGCGTTGGATCATGGTGCCCATGGCGCCATCGAGGATGGCGATGCGTTGTTGCAGCAATGCGGGCAGTTCTTGGGCGCGGGTGTAGTTAGGCAGGCTCATAGGGCTCGATTGTAGGAAGCTTGCCGATGCCCCAGCCGCTGACAGGTCGATGGGAGAGGCTGCTTCAGCCGCGATAGCTGCGCTGCGCCATGCGAAAGGTCAGATTCCAGCGCTGCGCACCCAGCAAGTGATGCTGCCCGGCCTGCAGCGGCCGTACACCATGAAACACCATGCGCGAAGCGCCGCCCCAGACCAGCACATCGCCATGCTCCAGCCGGAAGCTGCGCACGGGGTCTGAACGCTGCAGGCCACCCCAGACAAAGGTGCATGGCAGCCCCAGCGACACGGACACGATGGGCGCGGTTTGGTCTTTTTCATCGGCATCGTGGTGCAGGCCCATCTTGGCGCCGACGTCGTAGCTGTTGATCAGACAGACATCCGGATCAAAGCCCGGATAGCCCGCCTGCGCAGCCAGTGCCTGCGCCTGCTGCTTCAAAAATGTGGGCATGGCAGGCCAGGGCATGCCTGTGGCTGGATCGCTGCGCGTATAGCCATAGCCGCTGCGGCTGGCGGCCCAGCCCCATTCCCCGCAGTTGCTGGTGCGCACCGACATGGGTAAGCCACTGGCGGTGAATGCCGCCTGAAACGGTTGCTGGGCGAGCACCTGTTGTACGGCGGCGATCCATGCATGTGCATGGACGGCTGCCCAGCCGCGCAGCAACACCGCCCCGTCCGCAATGACCTGCGGGGGCAGTGGCTCTGCGTCAAACAGGGGCAGGGTCATGCAGTGGCAAAGGCCAGCGCCTTGCCAAGCAGTTGCTCCAGCGTGGGCTGGATGGCGGCAGCGCGTTCCGGCAGGTAATCAAAAGGCAAAGTTTCCTGCATATAGCTGCACTGTGTCATCTCCAGCTGCACCGCATGGATGTTGCGCGCCGGATCGCCATAGTGGCGTGTGATGTAGCCGCCCTTGAAGCGACCGTTGAGCACGGCAGTGTAGCCCGGTGCCTGCTGCGTAATTTCCAGCAGCGCGTGAGCCAGCGCGGGGTCACAGCTTTTGCCGTCGGCCGTGCCCAGGTTCAGGTCGGGCAGCTTGCCCGTGAAAAAGCGCGGCAGCACGGAGCGGATGGAGTGCGCATCCCACAGCACGACCTTGCCATGCACGGCCAGCAGGCGTTCCAGTTCTGCCTGCAGCTGGTCATGGTAGGGCTGCCAGTACAGGGCCTTGCGGCGTTCCACTTCCTCGGCCGCCACCGTTTGGCGCTGGTCCAGGTAGATCGGTGTGTCGTCAAAGGTATCGACCGGGCACAGCGCGGTGACACTCTGGCCAGGGTACAGGCTCTCGCCGTTGGGAGGGCGGTTCAGGTCCACCACATAGCGTGAATGCGTGGCCGCCAGCAGCGATGCGCCCATGGCCTTGGCAAAGGCGTAGAGCTGCGGCAGATGCCAGTCGGTATCGGGAACCTGGCGGGCTTCGTCGGTGAACGTCTGTGCAATGTCCGGCGGCACATGGGTGCCGGCATGGGGCATGGAAACCAGCAGGGGCACCGAACCCTGGTGGAAGGTGGACATGGGAAGCGAGCAACTGTGCATGACAGACATCTTTCTCGTCAGGGGCTAGGAAGCCGCCAGCATCTGCTGGCGGACGCGAATGAAATCATGGGCAGCCTCAGTGTGCAGCGCGTGCCGCCCCTGGGCCACACGCTGTTGGCCGGCCACCCAGACAGACTCCACGGCAGAGCTGCGCTGGCTGGCAAACACATGCCCGGCCAGCGCCTGATCGGCATCCAGCCCAGCCAGCGCCACATGGTCGGCAGACAGCAGCACAAAGTCCGCCTGCTGACCCACAGCCAGCCCAGCGATGGGGCGTGCACTGGCCTGCGCGCCACCGGCGACGGCCTGTTGCAGCAGCGCCGTGGCCACGGCTGGATGTGAGGCCGATGCGCCCACATTGCGCTGGCGCAGTTGCAGGCGCTGGCCGTATTCGAGCAGCATCAGCTCTTCGGCGACATTCACACAGACATGGCTGTCCGAGCCCACGCCCCAGCGTCCACCATGTGCCAGCCACTGTGGCAGGTCGAAGATGCCATCGCCGAGATTCGCCTCCGTGGTGGGACACAGGCCTGCCACCGCACCGCTGCGTGCAGCGCGCGCGTATTCATCGGTCGTCATGTGTGTGGCGTGTACCAGGCACCAGCGTGCATCGACAGGCGCATGCTCCAGCAACCACTGCACTGGGCGCTGGCCGCTCCATGCCAGACAGTCCTGCACTTCCTGTACCTGCTCGGCAATATGGATGTGCACCGGTGCCTGCGGCAGCAGCGCATGCAAGCCTTGCACGGCTTGCTGCAGACTCTGCGGCGGCACTGCACGCAGCGAGTGCGGGGCCAGACCGATGGCAGCACCCTGGGCCGCGCAGCGCGGGGCCAGTGCTTCAATCCAGCCAAGCAGCGCATCGGTCTGCTGCAGAAAGCGGCGCTGGTCCTCGCGGGCCGGCTGGCTGCCAAAACCGCTGCTCTGGTACAGCACTGGCAGCAGCGTGAGGCCCATGCCCACGGTCTGCGCCGCATCGAGCAATGCCTCGCACATGGCCGTGGGCGAGGCATAGGGCTGCCCGCCCGGCTGGTGGTGCACGTAATGGAACTCGCACACCGAGGTGTAGCCTGCTTCCAGCATCTCGGCATACAGCCAGGTCGCGATCTGGCGCAGCATGTCCGGGCTGATGCGCTGGGCAAAGCCATACATGAGCTGGCGCCAGCTCCAGAAACTGTCCTGGACTTGGCCTCGGTACTCAGTCAGCCCGCTGAAGGCGCGCTGAAACGCATGCGAGTGCAGGTTCGGCATGCCGGGAATCACATAGACGGCCTGCACCACACCCTGCGGCGGCACCTGGTCCACCAGCACCTGCGTGAACTGCCCCTGCGCATTCCAGCGCAGCAGCACATTGCACTGCCACCCTTGCGGCAGCAAGGCATGCGCCGCAAAGCACTGCTGCAGGTGCTCGCTCATGTTGCGTCCTCCACGGTCTGCATCGCCTGGACCAAGGCCTGCACCAGGCGGGTGTTGTCGGCCTCGGTACCAATGGACACGCGCAGGCAGTGGGTGTAGCCCGCTTCCTTCCATGGCTTGACGATCACGCCCTGGCGCAGCAGGGCTTCGGCCACGGTGGCACTGGGCCGGCCCAGGTCCAGAAACAGAAAGTTGGTGGCCGATGGTGCAATGCGCAGCCCCGCCAGTGGCTGGCCCGGTGCAGCCAGTGCCAGCAGCTGCGCGCGCAGCGCCTCGCGCAGGGCCACGGTTTTTTCCACGCATTGCTGCATGTGTGCCGTGTCCTGCCATGCCGCCAGCGCAGCGGCCTGGGCCAGGCTGTTCACATTGAAAGGCGTACGCACTTTGTCCAGCCAGCCCGTCAGCACCGCATCGCCCGCAATGCCATAGCCCACGCGCAGGCCTGCCAGCCCCCAGGCCTTGGAGAAAGTGCGCAGCACCATCCAGGGGCCGCGACGCTGCTGCAGCAAGGCCAGCGTGTCCGGATAGCCCGGTGTGCAGCGGGCGTATTCCACATAGGCCTCATCCACCACCAGCAGCGTCTGCTCGCTGGTGGCAGCCACAATGCGCTGCATCGCCGCGTCATCGAACATGCAGCCCACGGGGTTCGAGGGATTGGGCAGGAAGGCCAGCTTGGGCACGCGCGCCAGCGCGTCGCACCAGGCATGTACATCCATCTGCAGATCCGGTATCAGGTCCAGCAGCTGCACCTGCGCGCCCATCATCTCGGGGTAGATCTGGTGCAGCCCAAACGTGGGTTTCTGGGTCAGCACCGTATCGCCGGGCGACAGAAACACTTCGCACAGGCACTTGATCAAGTCTTCCGAGCCGTTGCCAAAGCACAGCTGCTGCGCATCGATGCCCAGATCCTGTGCCAGCTGCTGGCGCAGCGCGCTGGCCTGGGCGTCCGGGTAGTCGCCCACCCGGGTGCTGGCAGCAGCCAGTGCCCGGGTAACAGCCGGGCTGGCACCCCAGGGGTTTTCGTTGCTCGCCAGACGTGCAACATGCTGCACGCCATAGCGTTCGTGCACCAGCACCGAAGACAGACCGGCGTTGTAGGTGGGCAGAGCACGCGCCGCAGGGCGCGCAAAGGCGGCGTAATCAAAGGGCATGGGACATATCCTGAGGCGGGAAAACAGTGCTGCGCGCAATGCGCCCCTGGCGCACGACGGTGCAATCGGGTTTGTGGCCAAGCCAATAGACCAGCTCCGCCGCATGCTGCACGGGCCACAGCACCATGTGGGCGGGGCGGCCTGCGGCCAGCAAGCCGTGCGCATCGGCCAGTCCCAGCGCCTGCGCGGCGTGACGGGTGATGCCGGCCAGCGCCTCGGGCACGGTCAGGCGAAACAGCGTGCTGGCCATGTTGGCCATGAGCAGCACGCTCAGCGCGGGGGAGGTTCCGGGGTTGTGGTCGGTGGAAACCGCCATGGGCACACCGGCCTGGCGCAGGGCTTCTATCGGTGGCAGCTGCGTATCGCGCAGCGTGTAGAACGCGCCGGGCAGCAGCACAGCCACGGTGCCGGCGGCCTGCATGGCGGCAATGCCGGTGGCGGACAGGTGCTCGATATGGTCGCAGGACAGCGCGCCATAGCGCGCGGCCAGTGTGGCGCCTTCCATGTTCGACAGTTGCTCGGCATGCAGCTTGACTGGCACCTGCAGGCGCTGTGCGGCCTGAAAGATCTGCTCTGTCTCGGCCAGCGAGAACGCGATGCGCTCGCAGAACACATCGACGGCATCAACCAGCCCTTCCGCCACCAGTGCGGGCAGCATCTCCTCGCACACCAGATCAACATAGGCCTGGCTGCACCCCGCGTATTCGGGCGGCAGCGCGTGCGCACCAAGGAAGGTGGTGCGCACCGTCACCCCGCAGTGTGCGCCCAGGCGACGCGCCACGCGCAGCTGCTTGCGCTCATGCTCCAGCGACAGGCCATAGCCGGACTTGATCTCGATGGCACACACACCCTCATCCAGCAGCTGCTGCAGGCGTGGCAGGGCTAGGGCAAAAAGTTCGTCTTCCGAGGCTTCACGCGTGGCTTTGACGCTGGAGACAATGCCGCCCCCGGCCTGTGCAATGGCTTCGTAGCTGGCGCCCGCCAGCCGCATGGCGAACTCGTTGGCCCGCTCTCCGCCATAGACCAGGTGCGTGTGGCAGTCCACCAGACCCGGCGTGACCAGCATGTGCCGGCCATCGTGCACCGGCAGCGTGGCATAGGCTGCGGGCACGGCGTTTTCCGGCCCGATCCAGGCGATCTTGCCGGCCTGCACCACCACACAGGCCTCGCTCCCCTGCGGCACAGGCACATCGGGCTGCACCAGCCCCTCGACCAGCCGTACCGGCCGCCAGCAGCCATCGGCACTGGGCATCTTCTTGCAGTCATACGGCGTCATGCATTACCTCTTTATTTCATTGCTGCTTGTGCTTGCTACATCTGCGTTAGCAGCCAATTTCATACAGATTCCAGATGCCGCAGCAGCACCTGCACCATGCGTGCCTGTGCCGTGCACGGATGCCATGCCCCCAGCGCTGCCGGAGCGGACCACCACAGGCCCTGCTCCGCCTCGAACCGCTGCCCCCTGGCATCTTCCCAGCTGCCTGCCAACACCATGTACAGCCCGGCGTCGCTTGCGGTGGCAGTGATCTCATCCTTGTGCACCACCACCTGTGCGGTCCACTGTCCACGCCGCGTCATGACATTGAAGTCCCGCGACACACGGCCCAGCAGCGTGCAGTCCAGCGGCACATCGCCCAGGAAGGGAAACGGTTGCCAGCACTGCTGCAAGGTGTGGTCTATGTCGGTCTGCGCATCCTGGCTGCGCAGCTGCACACCACCACCGTCCAGCAGCATGATCTGCCGGTCAATACCGGGAAAGCGCGAGAAAGCACCATCCCGGCCAATGGTGGCCACGCTGATGCGCCAGGCAAAGTCATCCATGTCTGACCCTGCAGGCCAGCAGGCGATTTCCTGGGTGCTGCCGCCCCCGTTTTTCCAGGGGCTGGGGCCAATGGCCGTCAGGTCAAAACGCTGCATACGGCCATGCCTTACTTGACCATGGGCAGCTGCAGGCCGTGACGCTTGGCAGCCGCAATCGCGGCGTCATAGCCCGCATCGGCATGGCGCATCACGCCCGTGGCAGGGTCGTTCCACAGCACGCGGTTCAGACGGGCCGCCGCCTCATCCGTGCCATCGGCCACGATGACCACGCCCGCATGCTGCGAGTAGCCCATGCCCACGCCTCCGCCGTGGTGCAGGCTGACCCAGGTCGCGCCACCTGCGGTGTTGAGCAAGGCGTTGAGCAGCGGCCAGTCGGACACTGCATCCGTGCCGTCCTTCATGGCTTCGGTTTCGCGGTTGGGGCTGGCGACCGAGCCGGTGTCCAGGTGGTCACGGCCAATCACGATAGGGGCCTTGAGTTCGCCGTTTTGCACCATCTCGTTGAAGGCCAGTGCGGCCTTGTGACGCTCGCCCAGACCCAGCCAGCAAATGCGTGCAGGCAAGCCCTGGAAGGCGATGCGCTCGCGTGCCATGTCCAGCCAGCGGTGGGTGTGCTTGTTCTCTGGGAACAGCTCCTTGATCTTGGCATCCGTCTTGTAGATGTCCTCGGGGTCACCCGACAGCGCCACCCAGCGGAACGGCCCCTTGCCTTCGCAGAACAGAGGGCGGATGTAGGCAGGCACAAAGCCGGGGAAGTCGAACGCATTTTTCACGCCTTCATCGAAAGCCACCTGGCGGATGTTGTTGCCATAGTCCACCGTTGGAATACCCATGGCCTGGAAGTCCAGCATGGCCTGCACATGCACGGCGCAGCCCTGGGCTGCGGCTTTTTTGAGCGTGGCGTGCTGCGCAGGATCGGCAGCCGCCGCTTGCCATTGCTCCACCGTCCAGCCTGCGGGCAGGTAGCCGTTGACCAGGTCGTGGGCCGAGGTCTGGTCGGTCACGATATCGGGCCTGGGGCCGCCGGCCTTGGCGCGCCTGACCAGCTCCGGCAGGATTTCTGCGGCATTGCCCAGCAGCGCAATGGACACGGCTTCTCCGCGTGCCGTGTGGTGCGCAATCAGCGCCAGCGCATCGTCCAGGTCCTTGGCCTGCTTGTCCACATAGCGCGTGCGCAGGCGAAAGTCGATGCTGCTTTGCTTGCACTCAATGGCCAGCACGCAGGCACCGGCCAGCACACCCGCCAGAGGCTGTGCACCGCCCATGCCACCCAAACCCGCGGTGAGAATCCACTTGCCGGTCAAATCATTGTTGTAGTGCTGGCGACCGGCTTCCACAAAGGTCTCGAAAGTGCCTTGCACAATGCCTTGCGCGCCAATGTAGATCCAGCTGCCAGCGGTCATCTGGCCGTACATGAACAAGCCCTTCTGGTCCAGTTCATTGAAGTGTTCCCAGTTCGCCCATTTGGGCACCAGGTTGGAGTTGGCCAGCAGCACGCGCGGGGCATCGGGGTGGGTCTTGAACACGCCCACGGGCTTGCCCGACTGGATCAACAGCGACTCATCGGCTTCCAGCTTTTTCAGCGACGCCAGAATCTGATCAAAACACTCCCAGTTGCGTGCGGCGCGCCCAATGCCACCGTACACCACCAGCGACTTGGGGTTCTCGGCCACGTCGGGGTCCAGGTTGTTCTGGATCATGCGGTAGGCCGCTTCGGTCAGCCAGTTTTTACAGTGCAACTGCGTGCCGCGCGGGGCACGGATTTCGCGGCTGGCGTCGTAACGTGGATTTGCGGCAACGGGCGTTTGGGGTGTATTCATGGCAAAGCTCCTGCAGGAAAAATGACGTGGAAACGATACTCAGACGTGGCTGGGCAAATGGCGGGTGATGGCACTGGGCCACACGCTCTGCAAGGCCCACAGACGCATGCGCTCGATGTCGGGGGCCAGACAGCGGTCTTTGTCGAGATACGGCACCTGGCTGCGAATCTGTGCGTACTGCGCCTCCATCAGCGAGGAACTAGGCAGGCTGCGGTCAAAGTCCATGCCCTGGACGGCGGCCATGGCCTCGATGCCGACGATGACGGCGGTGTTGCGCGTCATGTCGCCCAGGCGCCGTGCGCCGTAGGTGGCCATGGACACATGGTCTTCCTGGTTGGCGGATGTGGGCAGGCTGGTGACACTGCTGGGATGTGCCAGGCACTGGTTCTCAGCAGCCAGTGCGGCGGCCGTGACTTGGGCGATCATGAAGCCGGAATTCACGCCGCTGTCTTCCACCAAGAAGGCCGGCAGGCGCGACAGGCCGGTGTCCAGCAGCAAGGCCATGCGGCGCTCGGAAATGGCGCCGATCTCGGCCACCGCCAGCGCGATGATGTCGGCCGCGAACGCCACGGGTTCGGCGTGGAAGTTACCGCCTGAAATCACGTCGCCGTTGTCGAACACCAGGGGGTTGTCCGATGCGGCATTGGCCTCGGTCACCAGCACGCGGGCCGCATGGCGCAGGTTGTCCAGGCAAGCACCCATGACCTGGGGCACGCAGCGGATCGAATACGGGTCTTGCACACGGCCACAGTTTGGGTGCGAGGGGTCAATGGCGCTGCCTTCGAGCAGATCGCGCACGGCCGTGGCCACATCGATCTGGCCCAGCTGCCCGCGTGCGGCATGGATGCGCGCATCAAAGGGCTTGACCGAGCCCTTGATGGCTTCCAGCGTCAGACAGCCAGCCACCAGACCCGCAGCAAACACGCTTTCTGCCGCAAACAAACCCGACAAAGCCAGTGCAGTGGAAACCTGCGTGCCATTGAGCAACGCCAGGCCTTCTTTAGGACCCAGCTCAAAGGGCTGCAAACCCACATGTTCCAGTGCTTGTTTGCCGGAGACCACCGTGCCGTTGACCTTGGCCTGGCCTTCACCAATGAGCACACAGGCCAGGTGCGACAGGGGCGCCAGGTCACCGGAAGCACCGACCGAGCCCTTGGCGGGAATCACCGGCAGCACATCGGCGTTGTACAGCGCCAGCAAGGCATCGACCAGGCTGCTGCGCACGCCGGAGTGGCCGCGTGCCAGGCTGATGGCCTTGGTGGCCAGCACCAGGCGTACCACCTCGTCCGGCAGCGGATCGCCCGTGCCCACGCTGTGCGACAAGACCAGATTGCGCTGCAGCTCGGCCAGGCGATCCTGCGCAATCTTGGTGGAGGCCAGCTTGCCAAATCCGGTGTTGATGCCATAGACCACCTGGTCTTCTTCCACGATGTGCTGCACATGCGCCAGCGCGGCCTGGATGGCTGCATAGGCCGCGTCTTCCAACTGGAGTGGCGCCCCACCCTGCGCGATCGCGCGCAGCTGCGCAAGGCTGACATGACCGGGGTCGAGCACCAGGCCCGCTGTCGTACAAGAAGCTGTGTGAAGTTGCATGGCTATACCTGTCTATACATTTAAAAAAACCGTGCATGGCCTGCGTCATGCAGCGGTGCAAAAAGCTTTACATCTCGTGCACGGACTCCGTGCGAAAGCGGCTCCCCAGCCGGTAGCGCATGCCGGGGTGCACGCACTGAACCCAGGTCACCGGCGTGCCACGCAGCCAGGTGCGACGCGTCAGCACCAGGCAGGGCTGCTCGGGCGGCATCTGCAGCCAGCGCGCCTGCTCGGCGGTGGGCAGCACGGCATCGACCACGTGCTCCATCTGGTCAAACTGCACATTGCGCACCAGATAGGCCGAGGGCTGTTCACGCGTGAAGTCCTGGGCCATGAAATCCGGCGCCATGCGCGGATTGACGTAGCGGTTTTCCAGCTGCACCGGCACTTCGTTTTCAAAGTGCACGCCCTGCAGATGGAAGACGGAACTGGCCACCTCCAGCTCCAGCGCTGCAGCGACTTCTGGCGAGGCCGCCACACGCTGCATCACGATCAGCTCAAAACGGTGGTCATGCCCGCGCTGGGCAATTTCCTGCGCGATATTGGCGATGCGCAGCAAATTCGATTGCGGCTTGTTCTCGGCCACAAACGAGCCCACGCCGGGCACTCGCACGATCAGGCCCTGCTCCGCCAGTTCGCGCAATGCACGGTTGACCGTCATGCGAGCCACGCCAAACTGCTGCACCAGCGTCTGCTCCGAAGGCACGCGTGCCCCCGCCGGCCATGAGCCGTCCGCAATGTGCTGGGTCACATGGCTTTTGATCTGCTGGTACAGCGCCACAGGGTGTTCGTGCGCCGCAGTGCTGTGCAGTGGTTCGGTGTGCCCGGTACGCATGTGGAGTTCCTGGCTGCGCTGTGTCAGTGGGCGGCCGCAGCCAGCGTCTCGGCGCGAATTTCTTCGGTCAGCCGTGCCTTGAGTTCCATGAACTCGGGCGAGGTCTTGATCGTGTAATACCGCGGATGCGGCAGCGGCACTGGAATGTCCGACTTGATGCGTCCCGGGCGCGCGCTGAACACCGCCACGCGGTTGGCCATGAAGATGGCCTCGTCAATGTCGTGCGTGACGAACAGCACGGTCTTGCGCTCGGACTCCCAGATGCCCAACAGCAGTTCCTGCATCAGCACGCGGGTCTGGTTGTCCAGCGCACCAAAGGGTTCATCCATGAGCAAAATCTTGGGGTCGTTGGCCAGCGCCCGCGCAATGGCCGTGCGCTGCTGCATGCCACCAGACAGCTGTTTGGGAAAGTGCTGCTCAAAGCCGCGCAGCCCGACCTTGGCAATGAAGTAGTCGCTGCGTTCCTTTTGTACGGCTTCGCTCAGCCCTTTTTCGCGCAGGCCAAAGCGGATGTTCTGCTCAATCGTCAGCCACGGAAACAGCGTGTAGCTCTGGAACACCATGCCGCGGTCGGCACCCGGACCTTCCACCACCTGGCCATCGAGCAGCACCCGGCCCGTCGTCGGAAAGTCCAGCCCCGCCACGATGCGCAGCATGGTCGATTTGCCGCAGCCCGAAGGGCCCAAAATGGTGACGAAATCGTTTTCGCGCACCTCGAAATCCACAGGCAGCAGGGCCTGGGTACTCGTGCCCTTGGAGTTGGTGAACGTGCGCGAAACACCTTGGATCGAGAGCTGGTTCATCACAGGGTGCTCCACTCAAACATGCGACGGTTGATGGTCTTGAAAATGAAGTCCGACACCAGCCCGATGAGGCCAATCACGATGATGCCGAAGATGATCTGGCCGGTATTGAGCAACGCCTGGCTGTCCGTGATCATGTGACCGATGCCCGAGGACGAGCCGATGAGCTCTGCCACGATCACATAGGTCCAGGCCCAGCCCAGGACCAGACGCAGCGTTTCTGCAATGCCGGGAGCAGCGCCCGGAATCAGCACGCGGCGCACGATGCCGGCATGGCTTGCGCCCAGCGTGTAGGCGGCCTCCACCAGGTCCTTGCGGGCACTGCCCACGGTGACGGCCACCATGAGCGTGACCTGGAAGAACGTGCCAATGAAGATCACCAGCAGCTTTTGCAGCTCGCCCACCCCGGCCCACAGAATCAGCAGCGGAATAAAGGCCGAAGCAGGCAGGTAACGGCAAAACGACACAAAGGGTTCAAAGAAGGCCTCAATGGGCTTCCATGCCCCCATGGCAATGCCCAGTGGTACGGCCAGCGCAGCGGCCAATACAAAGCCGCCCATGACACGCCAGACGGTCATGCCGATGTCACGGTGAAAGCCGTATTCGGTAAACAGCAGCACGGCTTCCTGCGCCATGGTGACGGGGCTGGCCAAAAACGTGGGAGACACCATACCCCCCAGCGTGGCCGCGCTCCACACCAGCAAAAACAGCACGAAGAAAGCAACGCCCAGCACCCATTTGGCCGTGCCAGACACTGGCTCTAATGGTGCCCAGCGGCGAGACCTAGAGGGTTTGCGCGCAGGAGGCAATACCGCTTTTGCCGCAGCCTCAGAGGTGGTCTGAACAGAAGGAGATACCGCTTCCATACTCAATCCTCGTCTTGGCTTACTTGATGAAGCTGGTGTCGTACATCACGCTGTAGTCGTCCGGCAGCTTGCGGATCACGCCCGCGTCCTTGAGGATGACGGCAGACTCCTGCATGAAAGGCAGCAGATCGTTGGCAAAGAATTTCTGGTTGTCTTCCTTGTTGGCCCATTTCAGGAACGACGCCGATTTGCCAAACTGTTCGCCGGTCTGCTTGACCGCAGCGCCCATGATTTCAAAGCTCTTGTCTTGCTCGGCCGCAATCATGTCCAGCGCTTCAAAGTACGACTTGGTCAGCGCCTGCGCGGCCTCCGGATGGGCCTTGAGCCACTTGGGATCACATCCCACGCTGTCCATCACCCAGGGGTAATTCAGCGTTGTCGCTAGGATCTGGCCAGCCGCCGGGTTGTCACGAATCGTGGACAGATAGGGCTCATAGGTCATGGCCGCATCGTTCTGGCCCGCGACAAAGGCCTGCGCTGCCGGCTGGGGTTCGAGCGAAACCGTCTTCACGTCCTTGATCGACATGCCGTTCTTGCTCAACATCCACGCCAGACCAAAGTAGGGCGAAGTTCCAGGTGCACTGACGGCCACTGTCTTGCCCTTGAGATCGGCAAAACTCTTGATGTCATTGCGCGCCGCCATGCCGTCAGCGCCATACGACTTGTCCATCTGGAAGATCTGCACAATGGGCACGCCATTGGCATTCCAGGCCACATGCGTCTCAATGGTGGTCGCTGCACACTGGATGGCGCCGGAGGCCAGCGCCAGATGACGGTCTTTCTGCGGAATCATCTTGAGATCCACCTGCAGGCCATTCTTTTTGAAAATACCTGCCTTTTCCGCCAGCGTCAGCGGCGCAAAACCTGTCCACCCCGACATGCCCAGCACAATCTTGGTTTCTTGTGCTGAAGCCGTGTGTATGGCTCCCACTACGCACGCAGCTACCAATCCCATCTTCCAAATGCGCGCATATCTGCGCTGTGATGTCGAGGCCATGAACCCTCCTAGGTCAAGGTGGAAACAACAGATCCACACCAGCACAAAGCCACCAGCGTCCGCCAGGCCATGCAACCAGTGCGCAAGGGGTTGATCAGTCATGTCTAGACAGCTTAGCCCGCCTCCACTACCTCGTTGAATGTGCGGTCCGCCAGTGCGACATGTCCTATCCCTGCGAGTACTGCAAACCCTGTGCCAGCCTGCATGGTCACGAAAAGCCCTTTGCCACAGCCCTGACACGCTCTGGCGCACCTCGAACAGGCAAGGTGCGCACCACCTTTGCACGCTTGCGACCGACACCTGGATTCCTTCGCACCACAAAAAAAGCCCGATGGCACCAACGCCATCGGGCTTCGCACGAATACGGAAATCAATGCCAGTCGTGTCAGAACACCTTGCCAGGATTCATCAATCCGAGTGGGTCCAGCGCAGCCTTGATGGCGCGCATGGCGGCCAGCTCCTGCGGCGTGCGGCTCAGCGCAAGATAAGGCTTTTTATGCAGGCCAATACCGTGCTCGGCCGAGACGGAGCCGTGGAACTCACCCACGATGCGGTACAGCTCGGCTTCTACCGCATCGCACTCGCCATTGACGGTCTTGCCGTCGGTAGAGACGTGCAGATTGCCGTCGCCCACGTGGCCAAAGAAGATGGAGTGGTTGCCGGGCCAGCGTGCATCAAATGCTGCTTGGCAAGCCTGCGCAAACTTGCCAATTTCAGACTGGGGCAGGCCCACGTCAAAGTTGATCGGTGGGTGCATATTGGCATTCATCTCGGCCGGTGCTTCACGCAGCTTCCACAGGGTCTTGGCCTGGGTCTGCGACTGGGCAATCACGGCATCGAGCACATCACCAGCTTCCATGGCTTCGCCCAGCGCTTCTTCCACGGCTTCGCACAGGCTGGTTTCGTCCTTGCCGTCGATATCGATCAGCGCAAGGAAGGGGTGGCTTTCAGCAAACGGGGCCTGCAGCCTCTGCCAGCGGATGGAGGTCTGCACAAAGCTGTCCCACATCAACTCAAACGCGGCCACGCTGTTACCGAAATGCTGCTGCATGCGCTGCAGCACAGCCAGCGATTCGTCAAAGCCAGGCATGGCAACCAGTGCCGTCACTTTGGCACGAGGCTGCGGACGCAGGCGCAGCAGCACGCGCGTAATCACCCCCAGCGTGCCTTCCGCACCGATGAAGAAGTGCTTGAGGTCATAGCCCGTGTTGTTCTTGATCATGGGGCGCAGCATGGGCAGCACCGTGCCGTCGGCCAGCACCACCTCCAGGCCCAGCACCTGCTCACGCATCATGCCGTGCTGCAGCACACCGTTGCCGCCCGCATTGGTGGAGACATTGCCGCCAATCTGGCAGCTGCCGCGTGCGCCCAGGTCCACGCCAAACACCATGCCGGCTTTCACAGCCGCTTCCTGCACCGCCTGCAGTGTGGCACCAGCCTGCACCGTCATCAGCATGGAGCGGGAGTTGATGTCTTCGATGGCGTTCATGCGCTCCATGGAAATGGCAACGCAGCCTTCCACGGGCACGGCCGCGCCGGCCAGCCCCGTCAGGCCGCCCTGAGGTACGACGGCAACGCGATGCTCATGACACAGGCGCAGCGCTGCGCTGACTTCTTCGGTGGTGCGGGGGCGCACCAGCGCCAGGGGCTGCACCGGCGGCGTGCCGCTCCAGTCCGTGTGGTAGCGCGCTTCAATCGCATCACCAGTCAAAACGACATCCGCTCCGAGGCGGTTTTGCAGGGCAATCAAGAATTCTTGCTGAGACATATCCAGACCTTTCACTGCCGCCATTGTGCGATGTATCAAAGCTGCCTAGATGCATGTCTGCTTGCATCGCCGCTGGTGCAATGTGTGCCCGGGCCGTGGTTTTCCTCTAGAGTGGCGGTGTGACTCCCAGCATTCCACCCTCTTCCGTCATACCTATTCAGCCCATCCCACCCAGCTCCGGTGGTGATGGCGGCAGCCATGGCGGATCAGCTTCTGCCACCACTGGCACAGCCCCCAGTGCACCGGCTGCACCAGCCGGCAGCACCAGTCCAAGCGCAGCGCTGGCCCCCATCGTGCAGGCCATGCAGTCTGCGCTGGCCAACACGGTAGACCTTTCGCCACAGGCCCAGCAGGCCATCAAGCTCGAAACATTTGCCAGACTGGTGCAGCAGCTGGTCAGTCAGGTGCAACCCACCAGGGTGGACATGCCCGCCAGCTGGCCTGCAGGCGGTGTCACTCCCCAGATGCAGCAATTGCTCTCTGCCTTGCTGCAGCAGTTCACGGCCCAGCAGCCCCTGCCACAGCAGCTGGTGAGCGTGCAGTCCTGGTCTGCGCAGTTGACGCAGGCCGTGCTGCAGTCTGCGGCCACCGCGCAGACCTCCACAGCCGCCGGCAGCGCTACCGCACATACGGCCCAGCGCCCTGCGGGTTCCGCCCCTTTGCCGCCGCTGCAGAACTGGCTGGTGCAGCAAGGCAGCATTCAGGCCGCAGATGGAGAACGCGCCTTTACGCTGACCCTGCGCGTGCCTGCCGCATGGGCGCAGGCCCAGCCCACGCTGGCGGCCGCACTGCCTGGTGCCTTAACAGGTACACCAACACCAGGAACGGGCCTGCCTCCCCTGGCGTTTGCTGGCAGCGTGCAGCAGCTGGCCAGCGGCAGCTTTGGCCTGGTCATGCAGCCTCAGGCCATACCGGGCAATGCTGCAGCAGCCGCTGCACAGGCCATGCGCACCAGTGCCATCCTGCAGCTGGAGTTTCAGCCCCTGGCACAGGCCATGCAAAGTGCACAGGCTGCCTCGGTCTATATGCCCGCTGCCATGCTGCCGCAGGACATGCAGGCCATGCTCCAGAACAAGGGGACAGACCCATGGCTGCTGATGCTGCAAAACCAGGCCGATGAAAACGGCAAAAAGCAGCCCAGAAACGGCAATGAGCACAACCAGAACTTCTGCAACCGCGCAGGCTGCCAGTACCAGGGTCGTGCCGTATGTGCACAGCCGTTCTGTGCAGAAATGAATTACCTGTGGTCTATCGACCGGGCGCACCGTTCATCGCGGCTATGATGGGTTGTGCGGCGGATCTTTAGAGGCTTGTGTGGTGATATTGCTCAACCGCCTGCATCAGCTCTTGCACATGGCTGCCCAAAGTGACGCCTTCGCGCACCAGCATGTAGCGCGGTCGCACGGCCCAGCTATCCATCAGCTCAATTTGTAGCAAGCGCGCCAAGCTGCTGCTACGCTGGGCTGCACTTTCAGGCACCACGGCTACGCCAACACCGGCAGCCACCATGCGGCACATGGCGTCATAGTTCGAGACTTGAATACGCAGTTTGAGTGTGTGCCCCAGCTGCAGTGCAATTTGGCTCAAAAAGGTTTGCAAGGTACTGTCGCGGTGCATGCCTACAAAGCGTTCATGCAGCACCTGAGAGAAGTTCACGGCCTGGAGCGAACTCCAGCGTGGTTCGTCCGGTGCCACCAGCACCAGCCGGTCGGTGCTGAAGTGCACACTGGTTAAACCATGTGTATCCACCTCGCCCGCGATGATGCCCAGATCCGCCCGGCCTTCACGGATGTCTGAGGCAATCACGGCATTGGAGCGCTCTTGCAAGTCCACGCTAATGTGGGGGTGTGCCGTGAGGTAAGAGGCCAAGATGTCGGGCAAAAACTCCGTCACCGCCGTGGTGTTGGCAAACACGCGCACATGGCCGCGCAGGCCTGCGCCGTACTCCTGCAAATCGGCTTCAAGCTGCTGCGCCTGCTGCAGCATGGCACGGGCATGGAACAGAAAAGCCTCGCCCGGCGGCGTCAGGCGCACACCGCGAGCCTCTCGAATTAGCAAAGGCATGCCCGCTTCCTCTTCCATGGCCTTGATGCGGGCGCTGGTGGCTGCCAGCGACAGAAAGCATTGCTCTGCAGCCCGCGTCAAACTGCCGGTTTTGGCCACCTGGACAAAGAGCAAAAAGTCTTTCAATTCGAGCTTCATGGGGTGTTCTGGTTTCCACTGAGGTGGGAAAGACTTTTGAAAAACCGAAGGCTTGCTTGCAAAAGCTGTGATTGTAGAAAGCTTTTTCGAGCGCCAAGATGCATTGCAACTGATCGCCAGAAGCCACGGGCGACACCTAAAGCAAAGCATGGATTGGTTATGACCGAGAGCACGATTCCCCAAATTGATGCCACCCAACTGGCACACCTGCAAACATGGCAAGGCCGCAGCGAGACCACGCCCGACACCATCACGGCTGCGCCCCTGCGTGCACTGTCTGCCACCTTAGACCGCGATGACGCCCCCGTGGCAGCGGGCAGCACCGTACCGCCGCTGTGGCACTGGATGTACTTTCTACCGCACGCCCGCCACAGCGAGCTGGGCCCGGACGGCCACCCGCAGCGCGGCGGCTTTCTGCCGCCCGTGCCCCTGCCGCGCCGCATGTGGGCCGGCGGTCGTTTGCGCTGGGAAAGCGCCAATCCCTTGCGCGTAGGCCAAGAAGCTGAGCGGGTCTCGACTATCCAGTCCGTCAAGCACAAGACAGGCCGCAGCGGCGAGCTGCTGTTTGTGCAGGTGGAACACCGCTTTGGCAATGCCGATGGCCTGTGCCTGACCGAAGAGCATGACATCGTCTACCGCGCCGCGGCCCAGCCTGGGGAGGCAGCACCGGCCCCCCAAACGCCGCCGCTGGCCGGTCAGCAGCAATGGTCGCGGGTCATTACGCCGGATGATGTGCTGCTGTTTCGCTACTCCGCGCTCACCTTCAACGGCCACCGCATCCACTACGACCGCAAGTACGTGACCGAGGTGGAAGGCTACCCGGGTCTGATCGTGCACGGCCCCCTGATTGCCACGCTGCTGGTGGACCTGTTGCGCCGCAACCTGCCTCATGCGCAGTTGCACAGCTTTGCCTTCAAGGCCGTACGGCCCACGTTTGACCTGCACAGCTTCAGCGTGCACGGCAAGCCATCGGCTGACGGCAAAACCATGGAACTGTGGGCGCAAGACCATGAAGGCTGGCTGACCATGCAAGCCACTGCCACGCTGGCCTGAGAGATTTCAAAAACAAGAGCTACCAGCGCTTTCTCAATAAGCGCTAGATGCCCAAACAATGCAAAGAGACACACCATGATCGAGTTGACCCAATCGAACAACCACCACGAAATCCGCGATGCCATCCGCGACCTGTGCGCAGCCTTTCCGGATGAGTATTTCCGCAAGGTGGACGAGGAACGCGCCTACCCCGAGCAGTTCGTCAATGCGCTGACGGAAGCCGGCTGGATGGCGGCGCTGATCCCGCAGGAATACGGCGGCTCCGGCCTGGGGCTGACCGAAGCCTCGGTCATCATGGAAGAGATCAACCGCTGCGGCGGCAACTCCGGCGCCTGCCATGGCCAGATGTACAACATGGGCACGCTGCTGCGCCACGGTTCTGCGGAGCAAAAGCAAAAGTACTTGCCCAAGATTGCGACCGGCGAATGGCGTTTGCAGTCCATGGGGGTGACCGAGCCCACCACGGGCACGGACACCACCAAGATCAAGACCACCGCCGTGAAGAAGGGCGACAAATACGTCATCAACGGCCAGAAGGTGTGGATCAGCCGCATCCAGCACAGCGACTTCATGATCTTGCTGGCGCGCACCACGCCGCTGGCCGAGGTGACCAAGAAAAGCGAAGGCATGTCCATCTTCATGGTGGACCTGCGCGAGGCAGAGAAAAAGGGCATGACCGTGCGCCCCATCCCGAACATGGTCAACCACGAGACCAACGAACTGTTCTTTGAAAACCTGGAGATTCCCGAAGAGAACCTGATTGGCGAAGAAGGCAAGGGCTTTAAATACATCCTCGACGGCCTGAACGCCGAACGCACGCTGATTGCCGCCGAGTGCATTGGTGATGGTTACTGGTTCATGGACCGTGTGACCCAGTACGTCAAAGACCGCGTGGTGTTTGGCCGCCCGATTGGCCAGAACCAGGGAGTGCAGTTCCCGATTGCTGAAACCTTTATCGAACTCGAGGCCGCCAACCTGATGCGCTGGAAAGCGTGTGAGCTGTACGACAAGCACGAGCACATGGGAGCCCAGGCCAATATGGCCAAGTACCTGGCGGCCAAGGCCAGCTGGGAAGCTGCCAATGCCTGTCTGCAATTCCACGGTGGTTTTGGCTTTGCCTGCGAGTACGACGTGGAGCGCAAATTTCGCGAAACACGTCTGTACCAGGTGGCGCCGATTTCGACCAACCTGATCTATTCCTACGTGGCCGAGCACCTGTTGGGTCTACCACGTTCGTTCTAAAAATCGGGGGAATCTGACATGGCAGCCTCTCAACGCCCTCGTCCGCTGGACGGCATTACCGTCGTTTCGCTGGAACACGCAGTTGCTGCACCGTTTTGCACACGCCAGCTTGCCGATCTGGGTGCCCGCGTAATCAAGGTCGAACGCCCTGGCAACGGCGACTTTGCACGCGGCTATGACCAGCGTGTAAACGGGCAGTCCTCACATTTCATCTGGATCAACCGTAGCAAAGAGAGCCTGGCGCTTGACGTCAAACAACCTGCGGCCAAAGCGGCCCTGCTGGAGCTGTTGAAAACCGCCGATGTGCTAGTGCAAAACCTGGCTCCTGGCGCGACGGCACGCATGGGCTTGTCGTACGAGACGCTCAAGGAGCTCAATCCCAAATTGATCGTCTGCGACATCAGCGGCTATGGGGCCGATGGGCCCTACCGCGACAAGAAAGCCTATGACTTGCTGATCCAAAGCGAGGCTGGCTTTTTATCGGTGACCGGCACGCCGGAGACCCCCAGCAAATCGGGCATCTCGGTGGCCGATATTGCAGCGGGAATGTATGCCTACACCAACATCCTCTCGGCCCTGCTACTGCGCGGCAAGACGGGGGCGGGCAGCCACATTGATGTGTCCATGCTGGAAGCCATGGGCGAGTGGATGGGCTACCCCTTGTACTACGCCTACGACGGCGCACCGCCACCACCACGCACCGGAGCTTCCCACGCCAGCATCTACCCTTATGGGCCTTTCCAGGCAGGCGATGGCAAGACGGTGATGCTGGGCCTGCAAAACGAGCGCGAGTGGACGGCCTTCTGCGACACCGTGCTTCTGCAACCCGATGTGGCTACCGACACCCGTTTTGACAGCAATGCTCAGCGCAATGCCAACCGCGAAGCACTACAAGCCTTGATCGTGCAAACCTTTGCCGCACTGACTGCGGCCCAAGTGGTGGAGCGTCTGGAGCAAGCTGGTATTGCCAATGCACGCGTCAACGAAATGGCCGACTTGTGGGAGCACCCGCAGCTGCAAGCACGCCAGCGCTGGCGCACCGTAGGCACACCCCAAGGTGATGTCCCCGCACTGCTGCCGCCCGGAGTGAACAGTGCTTTTGACTACCGCATGGAAGCCGTGCCTGCCGTGGGCCAGCACAACGCCAGCATCCTGGCGGAGCTGGGCTGGAGCGCAGAGCAAATCGCCTCGGTGAATGCATAAATAAAAAGCAGGTAATGCAAGCGCTGCCTGCTCTGGAGACAACCATGAAACAAGACAAACAAGTTGCTGTGCATCCCCTGGCACAGTTTGCCGCCACACTGAAGTGGGACGATGTGCCGGAAGCGGTGCAGTGCAAAGCGGAAGATTTGTGGGTGGACTGGTTTGGCTCGGTGCTGGCCGGGCAAAGTGCCCGCCCGGTGCAAAGCATTGCGCGCTTTGCGCTGTCGCAAGGCCCGGCCCAAGGTCCTTGCGAAGTGATCGGTCAGCGCAGCACCACCTCACCCATGATGGCTGCGCTGGCGAATGCCGCCGCATCGCACGTGGCTGAGCAGGACGATGTGCACAACGGCTCGGTGTTCCACCCTGCGGCCGTGGTGTTTCCACCCACAGTGGCTGTGGCGCAGAGCATTGGTGCCAGCGGTGCACAGCTCATGGCTGCTTGCGTGGCGGGCTATGAAGTCGGCATCCGCGTGGGTGAGTTTCTGGGCCGCAGCCACTACAAAATTTTTCACACCACCGGCACCGCAGGCACGCTGGCAGCGGCCGCTGCCGTGGGCAATTTGCTGGGGCTAACACCCGCCCAAATGCAGCATGCCCTGGGCTCTGCGGGTACACAGGCTGCGGGTTTGTGGGAGTTTTTGCGCACGGCGGCAGACAGCAAACAGCTGCACACCGCACATGCTGCCTCTGCAGGCTTGACTGCAGCGTACCTGGGCAAAGATGGATTCACGGGCGCACAAGACATCTTCACCGGCCCGCAAGGTCTGGCCGCCGGCATGAGCACGGATGCCAATCCCGCAAAACTCACCGAAGGGCTGGGTACGCGCTGGGCCACGGCAGAGACCAGCTTCAAATGGCATGCCTCCTGCCGCCACACCCATCCAGCTGCAGATGCCCTACTGCAAGTCATGCAGCACAACGGCTTGCAGCCTGCCGATTTGGCGCAAGTGACCTGCCATGTACACCAAGGCGCCATCGATGTGCTCGGCCCCGTAGTGAACCCCAGCACCGTACACCAGAGCAAATTCTCCATGGGTACCGTGCTGGGCTTGGCCGCGCGCTTTGGCTTTGCCGGATTGAGCGAATTTGACGCCCACTTTCAGGCCCCGGAAACCGTAGCCTTGCGCGACAAAGTGGTGATGCAGCTGGACCGCGAAGTCGATCAGGCCTACCCCCAGCGCTGGATTGGCAAAGTGACTGTCACCACCACCGATGGCCGCACCCTGCATGGCCGCGTGGATGAGCCCAAGGGCGATCCCGGCAACACCCTGAGCCGTGCAGAAATCACCGACAAAGCCCTGCGCCTGGCGCGCTATGGCGGGGCCGTGGCCGCGCCACAGGCCGAAGCGGCTGTGGCGCGACTGTGGCAGGTGGCGCAATGGCCTCAGATTGGGCGTTTGCTGCCCTGAACGCACGCAGCGAGGGCAGGCGGGGGCCTGCACCCGCGCGGCTTACATCCCATAGAGGGTGCTTCAGCACCCCTCACTTTCACCCTGACAAGGAGACAACCATGACAAAGAGCTACCCACTGGCACGCCGACACCTGATCAGCGCTTGCGTTTTGATGAGTTTGGGCATGGGTTCGGCCATGGCCGACAACTGGCCCAGCAAGCCCGTGACCCTGGTCGTCCCGTATTCCGCCGGAGGCCCCACCGATGTGGTGTCGCGCCTGCTGGCCGTGCCAATGGGCCAGGTGCTGGGCCAGCCCGTGATCGTGGAAAACACTGTCGGTGCGGGCGGCACGATTGCGCCCACCCGTGTCGCCAAATCCAAGAACGATGGCTACACCATCTTGATCCACCACATGGGCATGGCCACCGCTCCGGCACTGTACAAAAAACTGCCCTACGACCCCATCGCAGACTTTGAACCCATTGGCCAGGTGCTGGATGTACCCATGACGCTGCTGTCGCGCAAGGATTTCCCGGCCAACAACTTCCAGGAACTGCAGGACTACGTCAAAAAGAACCCCGACAAAGTGTCCCTGGCCAATGCCGGGATAGGGGCAGTCTCGCAGCTGTGCGGCATGCTGCTCATGCACCAACTGGGAGTGAATCTGACCACCATTCCCTACAAGGGTGCCGGCCCTGCCATGAACGATTTGATGGGCGGCCAGGTGGATTTGCTCTGCGACCAAACCACCCAGACCGTGCCGGTGATCAAGGTCGGCAAACGCGCCAAGGTTTTTGGCGTGACCACGCCCGAACGCCTGGCCTCGCTGCCCGATATTCCCACCTTGGACGAACAGGGTCTGCCAGGCTTTGACGTCAAAGTCTGGCACGGCATGTACGCACCTAAGGGCACGCCTCAGGCCGTGATTGCCAAGATCAACGAAGCCCTGAACGTGGCCTTGCAGGACGACGTCGTCAAAGCCCGCATCAGTGATCTGAGTGCCGACCTGGTCTCGCCCGAGAAAGCCTCGCCCGCAGGCCTGCGCAGCCACCTGGCCGCCGAAGTGCAGCGCTGGGCCAAGGTGATCAAGGAAACCGGGGGGAGCGCGGAATAAGCGCTGCCCCCACCGCACCGCGCAGGGCTGTGCCTCTGCGCGGTTTACGCCGATTTTTCTGCCTGCCACCGAACTGCTGCCATGTCTGATTTGCTGCGCCACGCCTGCTCGTTTCTGTTTGTTCCTGCCTCCCGCCCCGAGCGCCTGCACAAAGCCCTCGCCAGCAGCGCCGACATGGTGATTGCCGACCTGGAAGATGCTGTAGCCCCCGACGACAAAGCCAGCGCACGCACAGCGCTGGCAGCCCTGGTGCCCACACTGGATGCGGCCCAGCGCACACGCCTGCTGGTGCGCATCAACGCAGCGGGCACCGCATGGGTCGATGACGATGTGCACACCGTGGCTACGCTGGTCTCACGCGGTCTGGCTGGCGCCGTGGTGCCCAAAGCCGAATCGCCCGAATACCTGAACCAACTGGCCCAGCAAACCGGTACCGGCTGCGCGCTGGTGGCCCTGATCGAAACCGTGGCCGGCATGGATGCCTTGCCAGCCTTGGCCCGCGCAGCCCAGGTGCAGCGCCTGGCTTTTGGGCATCTGGATTTTCAGGTGGATGCGGGCATGCAATGCGCGCCCGACGAAGGCGAGCTGCTGCCTACCCGCATGGCCCTGGTCATGGCATCGCGCCGTGCAGGCCTGCCCCCGCCCATTGACGGAGTCACGGTGGACACCCAGGACCCCGCACGCCTGCACAGCGACACCGCACGCGCGCTGCGCATGGGTTTTGGCGGCAAGCTATGCATCCACCCCGCACAGCTGGAAGGCGTACACGCCGTATTTGCCCCCGATGCCCTAACCGTAGAACACGCCCAAGCCGTGGTGCAAGCCATGGAGGCAGCCAACGGTGGTGTGTGTGTGGTCAACAGCAAGATGGTCGATGCCCCTGTGCTGCACTTGGCACAGCGCACGCTGCAACGCCATGCTTGGGCCATGCAGCGCAGCTGAACTACAGTGCACGCAGCCTTACAACAAAGCGGCCAACTGGCCGCTTTGTTGCTGTGTACCGCCCCTGAATCAGGGGTACAGGCCACGCGCCTCGCGGGCGTGCAGAATGCGCTTGCAGGCCACGATAAAGGTGGCAGTACGCAGACTGACCTTGTTGTCCTGCGCCACTTGCCACACGGCGGCGAACGCCTCCTGCATGATGCGCACCAGACGGGCGTTGATCTCGTCCTCGCTCCAGAAGAAGCTGGAGAAATCCTGCACCCACTCAAAGTAACTCACGGTCACGCCACCGGCGTTGGCGATCACGTCAGGCAGCACCAGCACGCCCTTGTCGTGGAGGATGTCGTCGGCCTCAGGGGTCGTGGGGCCGTTGGCTCCTTCGATCACCATGCGTGCCTTGATGCGCTCGGCGTTGTCCTTGTTGATCTGACCTTCCAGCGCAGCGGGAATCAGAATGTCGCAGTCCACGGACCAGAAAGCATCCGTATCGATGGCTTCTGCACCAGGAAAGCCTTTGACACCACCGTGTTCACGCACATGCTCCTGCAAAGCAGCGGCATCCATGCCCAGCGGGTTGTAGATGCTGCCTGTGTGGTCCTGCACCGCCACCAGCTGCGCACCTGCTTCTACAAACAGGCGACCAGCAGTGCCACCCACATTGCCAAAGCCTTGCACGGCCACCCGTGCACCCTGTACAGGCAGGCCGATCAGCTTGGCCGCTTCCACACCCACAGTAAACACGCCGCGACCTGTGGCTTCCACACGCCCCAGTGAGCCACCCAGATCAATGGGCTTGCCCGTGACCACACCTGTGGCCGTTGCGCCGGTGTTCATGGAGTAGGTGTCCATCATCCACGACATGATCTGGGCATTGGTGTTCACGTCCGGCGCAGAAATGTCCTTGGTGGGGCCGATAAGCAGACCAATCTCGCTGGTGTAGCGACGTGTCAGGCGTTCCAGCTCACCCTTGGAGAGCTTGCGCGGATCGACACGGATGCCGCCCTTGGCTCCGCCATAAGGCACGTTCACAGCCGCGTTCTTGATCGACATCCAGGCCGACAGCGCCATCACTTCCGACAGCGTCACATCCTGGTGAAAACGCACGCCGCCCTTGCCTGGGCCGCGGCTCAGGTTGTGCTGTACGCGATAGCCCTCGAAGTGAGCGATCGTGCCATCATCCATTTCGATGGGGACATCCACCACCAGAATGCGCTTGGGACGCTTGAGCGTCTCGACCCAGCGGGCCAGAGAGCCCAGATAGGGTGTGACGCGATCGACCTGCTGCAGGTAAGTCCCCCATGGGCCGATCTCATCTGCATTCAGATACGACGGCAAGGCATGCTTGGTCGCCAGGGCGGATTGCTCATACACAGACATATGCACCTCTCGTGAAGAAACCCCTTCCGCTGGTATCTGTGGAGACTGGTGTGCGGCAGCAACACCCACATCCGTCTCCGCAGACACGCTGCTGCCGGAAGTCATGCTGACAGGCTACGCGCAAGCCCTGGTGCTGTCCAACGCCGCCTGTTTCTTCACTTATAAATTTCTTGCATATTCATGCAATGACGGACATCACCACGATATTTCGTACGAGACATACAGCAATTTCTGCAAATTTCATGCAGCGCCATTACGTAACAAACCTTTCCAAGTTCCCACCCCAGATCTGTCTTCTGGGCGGGCAGCACTTGCATTCCTGTCTGCGCTGTGCGGGCACATGCACCCCAGCTTCGCAATGCCGCCAGGTTTTGCCATGATTCGATCTATGTCGACCGAATCCAACAAAGATTGCTCCACGGGCTACTGCTCCACAGGCCCCTCTCCCTTTGCCAACCAGCCCCCGCTGGGCTTGAACCTGCTGGCCAAGGACGACCCTGAAGACATCCTGCCTGACTGGGTCAGGCTCACTCCTGAACTGCCACAGGACTGCTACTCCATTGCCGATGCGCTGTGGTGGAGCCACAAGCTGGGCGAACGCACGGCCAGCGGCGCTGACGTGGCCTATATGCTGCGTGATGCGGCCGATGCACGCGCAGTGCAAAGCGCGCTGGCACTGGTACGTCAGTGGTGGCCTCAGGGTAGCGTGCCCCGCTACTGGAAGTCTGGCGGCCCCGCACGTGATGCCGCGCAGCTGATCCATGCCCCCCTGCCTGAGCCTGGCATCCAGGCCGAAGTGGACACCGCCAGCGCGCCCGCCACCGTCTTCAGCCTGCGTGGCGTGGAAGGCGAAATTGCACTGCGCATTGCACAGAACGTGACACAGGAGCAGGCTGCAACACTCACGCCAGCATCTGCGCGCGAGCTGGTCGATGCCTATGCAGTGGCCATCGAATTTGTAGACAGCCGCTGGCGCGAAGGCCTCCAGGCCCCTGCACTGACGCTGCTGGCTGACGGCCAGTGCCATGGCGGCCTGGCACTGAGCGCCTGGCAAGACTTTGCCCCGCTGCGCGAGCACGACTGGACACAGCAGGTCTGCACGCTGCAGGTCAATGATGGCGAAGCCCAGCGCTTTACCGGCAGCCACAGCCTGCAGGACCCCACCTGGCTGCTGGCGGACTGGCTCAAGCATGTGACGGCCCATTACGGCACGGTCAAGGCCGGCACTGTGGTGACGACCGGCACCTGGACAGGCTGCCCTGAAGTGCAGGCGGGTGACCTGGTCACCGTGTCCTTTGAAGGGCTGGGACAGGTACGCTGGCAGTTCTAAGCCGTACAGATGACGCATCAACAACCAAGGCCGCTTTCGCGGCCTTGGTTGTCTGCAGCACAGCTTTTCAGGCCGCGCGCGGGGTGTTTTTCTGGTGCAGACTCCCCCCCACCGCCGTTGCCGCCCACACGCTCAGTGCCAGCGCAATGCCAGCGCCATAGAACACCTGGCTGTGCAGATGGTGGTCCATCATCCAGCCAAAGATGGGGGCAGCCAGCGCAAAGCCTGAATCCAGGCCTGAATACACGGTGCCGTACACCCGGCCCGTGCTACCTGCCGGTGTGGCGCGCTTGATCAGCATGTCGCGCGAAGGGCCTGCCAGCCCGTGACCAAAACCGGCCACCGATGCCACGACCAGTGCCACCGAACCCGGCAGCCAGCCCGTGCCCACCAGTGCCAGACAGCCTGCAGCCAGCAGCAGGAAGATGGCAATCGTCAGCTCCAGACGGCGCACATACTGGGCCAGAAAGCCACCACCCACCATGCCCACAGCCCCGCAGAGCATGAAGCCTGTGACCACCAGCGCGGTCTGTGTCAGCGGCAGTTCATACATCAGGTTCAGGGCTGTGCTGGCGTAGTTCTGCACGGCACTGAGCCCCACGGTGCTGAAGAAAAAGAAAGCAAAACACAGCCACACCGCTGGCAGCTTCAGATAGGCAAAGGGGCTCTCTTCCACAGCCTCCGCACCGCCCTGGGACGAAGCAGCCTTGGGCGCAGCAGGTACGTCAAAGGCCTTGTCATCCAGCCAGCGGCGGTTGATCAGCATGACCGTCAGCACCACAGCCGCAAACATGGCGCCACAGAAGCAGGCCATCCGCCAGGAGCCTGTGGCCGTGGTAATGCCCATCATGAACACGGGAGCCGCGGCCCAACCCAGATTGCCGGAGATGCCGTGCACGGAATACGCGTGGCCGATGTGCTTGGCTGTGACACGCTTGTTGAGAATGGTGAAGTCCACGGGGTGAAACGGCGCATTGCCCAGCCCCGCAAACAAGGATGCCGCCAGCAGCATGGCGTAGTTCTGGGCCACGGAAGCAATCAGCCCCGCCACCACAAAACTGGTGAGCGCCGCAAACAGCACACGCTGTGCACCCACCTTGTCCACCAGAAAGCCTGAGAGCATCTGCCCCACACCAGAGACCACGTAGAACAGCGACACCATGACCCCGAGCTGTGCATAGCTGTAGTCAAACTCCGCAATCAGCCACGGAAACAGCGGCGGCAGCAGCAGGTGAAAAAAGTGGGAAGAGCCGTGAGCCAGGCCTACCAGGCTGATGGTGCGGATATCGCTGCGCACAGGCGGTGTCGCAGAGGTCATGGAAGCAGTCGTCATGCCGCGCATCTTAGTCAGCGCGACTGCGGCAGGTATGCGATAGTCTGCCAAAAGATCGCGCATATCTGCCAATTCCAGACCATGTCTCAAGCCGCCCCCTCCAGCAGCAATCCACACCGCCATGCACGCACCAGAGCGGCAATTCCGCTGCTCGACCCCATGCTCTATCAACCGCATGCGCAGCGGCCTGTGCGCTCCAAGATGCGCGAGCTGGACAAAGACACCCTGATCATGCCGCACCGCCACGCCTGGGCGCAGCTGGCAATTTCTACGGGCGGGGTCATACGCGTGTCCTTGCCCGATGCCACCTATCTTGTGCCACCGCACCGTGCCGTGTGGGTGCCACCCGGAGTGGAACACGCAGTGACGCTGGTGGAAACGGCACGCCTGTACACGCTGTACTTTCTGCCCGAAGCCTGTGGTGGCGGCGTGCAGGCACGCTGGATGAACGATGCCATCTGGCAGCAATGCCGCGTGCTGGAAGCCTCTGCCCTGCTGCGGGCACTGGTCGTAGAAATGGACACCCGCAGCGATCAGGCGGAGCCATTGACACCCGATTTGCTGGAGCGCGAAACCCATCTGAGCGCCCTGCTGTGCGGCGAAATCCGCCGTGCACCAGTGATTGAGCTGGGGGTACGCCTGCCGCAGGACAAGCGCCTGAAGCACCTGTGCGAAGCCGTGATTGATGACCCCACACGCCATGAGACCCTGGAGCAATGGGCGCTGGACACAGGGGCCAGCCTGCGCACCGTGGCCCGGCTGTTTCGCAGCGAACTGGGCTGCACGTTTACGCAGTGGCGCCAGCAAGTGGTGCTGGCCAAGGCCGTCGCTCTGGCGGCGCGGCGCTTGCCGATTGCCCAGATCGCTGCAGAGCTGGGCTACACCCCCAGTGCTTTTAATGCACTGGTGCGCCGTACCGTGGGTATGAGCGCGACCAGCTTTCTGGGGCAGCAAAAAGGCGCAGCAACAACGCTCTGAAGCGGATCAGCGCGTATTCAGCGACGCTTGGGTGTGCCGCCGGGGCGGCCCCTGCCGGGATACAGGCGCTGGCCATTGACCACAATGCCCTGCGGGCTGGGAGCGAGCATGCCAGCCACTTCATCGGCTTCCACACTTTCGCGGTCTACCTCGGCCAGTGGCGCGCGATAGGCGTAAACCTCACGCCCATCATCGAGCTGATCGATATAGGTTGGTGTGACATCAGGAATCGGAAAATTCAGGCTCACCAGCCATGCGCCTTCACGCATTTCACCGAGGGATTTGACGGCTGCGCGGCTCATGGTCTCAGGCCGCTGGAACAGATAGACCATATCGTAGGCCGACCAGTCCACACCCCACATATCACCACGCCGCACACGCGCCCTGGGGCAGCGCAGCTGGCTCACCCAGCGCAGCGGCCAGCTCCATTCCACGCCATAGACCCTGGCCTGCGGCCATGCGCGGTGCAGCGCCTGCAGGCCATCACCCATGCCACAGCCGGCATCGAGCAGCTTGGCATCTGCGGGCAAAGCAATGTGCTGCGCCAGGCCATCGAGCGCCCCCGCAGGCGTGGGGAAGACTGGCGCATCGCGCCAGGCATTGAGGGGGTAGACCAGCAGCAGCAAGGCCAGTGGAATCAGCCAGCCCCATGCCGGAATCTGGCCTGCCGCCAGCACCAGCCAGGACAGTGGAAAGCCTGCTGCAATCATGCAGCGCCGCCACCAGCCATGGCCCAGCAGGCTGGCCGCAGACCCCAAGGCACAGGCCAGCAGTACGGCACCCCACCAGGGCAGCGTATGGCTGGCTCCCAAAAAAACTGCCCAGGACGCAGCCCAGGTCAACAAAGCGGGCAGCGGCCAGGGCAGCAGTCGAGTCATTTCAGGTTCGTGCCTTAAGCGCGCAGTTTTTCAATCAGCCCATTGAGCTCTTCGAGCGAACCAAACTGGATGGCCAGCTCGCCCATGTCGTGGAACTTGCCGTCGCGCTTGACGCGTTTTTTCACGCGCACTTCGACTTGTGCCATGAGCAGGTCAGACAGCTCTTCTTCCACGCGCAACACATCGCGGGACTTGGCAGCTTTCTGTGCCTTGGCGGACGCTGTGCCATCCGCGCTTTCGGCCATTTTCTTGACCAGGTTTTCTGCCTCACGCACGGACAGTTTCTTGGCGGCGATCTGGTTGGCTGCGTTGATCTGCTCGGCCCGGTCCAGTGCCAGCAGGGCACGGGCATGGCCCATGTCAAGGTCACCTGCCATCAACATGGTCTGCACAGGTTCTGCCAGATTCAGCAGGCGCAGCAGATTGGATGCGGCAGAGCGCGAGCGGCCCACCGCCTGCGCGGCCTGCTCGTGCGTGTAGTTGAATTCCTTGACCAGACGCGCCAGGCCCTGGGCTTCTTCCAGCGGGTTCAGGTCTTCGCGCTGAATGTTTTCAATCAGCGCCATGGCGGCAGCGGCTTCATCGGGCACATCGCGCACCAGCACGGGCACCACCTCCAGCCCCGCCAGCTTGGAGGCACGGAAACGGCGCTCACCGGCAATGATTTCGTACTTGCCTGCATGCTCGCCCTTGGCCAGCCTGCGCACCAGAATCGGCTGCATGATGCCCTGCGCCTTGATGCTCTCGGCCAGCTCATACAGCGCGCCTTCGTCCATGCGCGTGCGGGGCTGGTACTGGCCCGCCACCATTTCCGTCACAGGCAGGGTACTGGGCACATCGGTGCTGACTGCGGCTGCGCTCTCTTCCACCTTGGGGCCTAACAGGGCTTCCAGGCCACGTCCCAGTCCTTTGGGTTTCTTTGTCACCATGGCTTAGTCTTTCATCAGTTGTTGCAGCAGGGCATGACCGGCATCCCAGTCACCCAGCCCGCTGTCGGAATTGATATGGCCGGCATGACCCAGATCCACCAGTTCCGAGCCCCAGGCCTGCGCCATCTGCTGGGCGCGGGCGAAGCTGCAGTACGGGTCATTGCGGCTGCCCACCAGCACGCTGCGAAACGGCAAGCGCTGCAGCATGACGGGCGACCAGCCGGGCAAGATCTGGCGCAGATCTGCCTGCTCCACATCACCCGGTGCGACCAGCAACGCAGCCTTCACCCTGGTTTTGGCCAAGGGTGAATGTGCGGCCCACCAGGCCGCCAGCATGCAGCCCAGGCTGTGCGCCACCAGTACCACGTCACGCTCGCTGTCCAGCACCGCCTCCTGCAGCTGGATGGACCAGTCACCGCGCAGCGGGCGCTGCCAGTCATGCTGCTGCACGCGGGTGTAACCATAGCGCTGTTCCCACAGGCTTTGCCAGTGGCTGGCATCAGAGTTCTGCCATCCGGGCAGCAACAGAACATGGGGGGTGGAGGGGAAAACTGTCACTTTGTATAGCTGCTCGCGCTTGCTGGATCTGCGTTAGAGGTCAATTTGGCTTGCATTACATCTTCTGGATGCGTTTGACCATTTCCTTGGCAAAGTCCACAAAGGCCTTGCTGCCCTTGGCCGAAGGGTCAAACACTACGCCGGGCAGACCATAGCTGGGCGCTTCTGCCAGACGTACATTGCGGGGGATGACGGTGTCAAACACCTTGTCACCGAAATGGGCCTTGAGCTGGTCGCTGACCTGCTGCTGCAGCGTGGTACGGGGGTCAAACATCACGCGCAGCAGGCCAATGATCTGCAAATCCTTGTTCATATTGGCGTGTACCTGCTTGATGGTGTTGACCAGATCGGTCAGACCTTCCAGCGCAAAGTACTCGCACTGCATGGGCACGATCACGCCATGTGCCGCACACAGGCCGTTCAGTGTCAGCATGGACAGGCTGGGTGGACAGTCCACCAGCACGAAGTCAAAGTCCTGGTCTGCGGCCTGAATGGCAGCCTTCAGGCGATCATTGCGGCGCTCCAGCGACACCAGCTCGACCTCGGCACCGCTGAGCTCACGGTTGGAGCCCAGCACGTGGTAGCCGCATTTTTCAGCCAGCACGGCGGCTTCCTTGATCGAAGCCGACTCCAGCAACACGTCATACACACTCAGTTCCAGCGCGCGCTTGTCCACGCCCGACCCCATGGTGGCATTGCCCTGGGGGTCCAGGTCCACCAGCAAGACCCGCTGACCGACTTTGGCCAGACCTGCTGCCAGATTCACTGCTGTTGTTGTTTTACCGACGCCGCCTTTTTGGTTGGCAATACAGAAAATTTTGGCCATGAGAAATCGCTGGTGAACGGCGCGTAGCGCCTGAAAAGAAAACACGCTGTGAGCACGGCATGTGCTGCTGGCACACAAAGCAAAAAGGCCCAGCGAAACCGCTGAGGCCTTTCAATGTGGGCACTGGTGCGTGCCCTGTGGAGGTGTACGGTCTGCCCACACTGAAAACTCTGAGTGCAAGACCCGAGTTTATGCGAGGGCGCAGCCGCTCGCATATTCAATGTGTGTCAGCGACGGGTTTCGCCCACACAATGCAGCGCTCGGCATCCAGGCCAGGCACCTGCAATGGTTCCACGTGAAACACTTGCACGCCTTTGCCCAGGGCGTCGATCTCGTCCTGAGGGTGCTTGCCCTTCATGGCAAACCAGATGCCGTTGTCTGCAATCGCACGGCGCGACCAGGTGGTGAAGTCAATCAGCGACGCAAAGGCGCGGCAGCTCACCACCTCGTAAGGCCCCTTGAGTGTTTCCACGCGCGCGTGGATGCCCTTGAGGTTGGGCAGCTTCAGGCTCACGGCCGCCTGCTGCAGGAAGGCCGCTTTCTTGGCCACGGTATCCACGCAGTCAATATCGACTTCGGGGCAGCAGATGGCAAACACCACACCGGGCAGACCACCACCAGAACCGACATCCAGCTGGCGCGTGTGTTCGCCGGCAGCCTTGCCCAGCGAAGCCACATGGCGCTGCAGCGCAGGCACGGCCGCCAGGCTGTCCAGCATGTGCAGCGACACCATTTCCTGCGGATCACGCACGGAAGTGAGGTTGTAGACTTTGTTCCACTTTTGCAGCAGGTCCAGAAAATCCATGAGCTTGTCGAACTGCTCCACGCTCAGGTGCAGGCCGAGCTGGGCCGCACCCTGCTCCAGTTGCTGGCGCAGATCGCTCATTCGGAAGCCTCCTTGGCGGCAGCGGTAAAGCCGCGGAAGCCGCCCTTCTTCAGGTGAATCATCAGCAGCGAGATGGCCGCGGGTGTCACACCGGAAATGCGCGATGCCTGACCCAGTGTCTCAGGGCGGTGCTTCTGCAGCTTCTGGCGCACTTCAATCGACAGGGCCGAGACCTGCATGTAATCCATGTCGGCAGGCAGGTGCAGGGTTTCATAGTGTGCAGCACGCTCCACTTCTTCCTTCTGGCGGTCGATGTAGCCAGAGTACTTGGCGGCAATCTCTACCTGCTCCACCACATCGGCATGCAGATCACCCAGCGTTTCACGTGAAACAATTTCGGACTGGTACTTGCCTTCGTTCATGGATACCAGCGCGTTGTATTCCACACCGGGACGGCGCAGCAGATCAAACAGGTTGTATTCGTGCTCAATGTTCTTACCCAGCACACGTTCTGCTTCTGCCGCAGGCAGATTGCGTGGATGCACCCAGGTGGACTTCAGGCGCTCTGTTTCACGTGAAACAGCATCGCGCTTGCGGTTGAACATATCCCACTGTTCATCACCCACCACACCCAGTTTGCGGCCAATTTCGGTCAGGCGCATGTCTGCATTGTCTTCACGCAGCTGCAGGCGGAACTCTGCACGGCTGGTGAACATGCGGTAAGGCTCGGTCACACCTTTGGTAATCAGGTCGTCTACCAGCACGCCCAGATAGGCTTCGTCGCGGCGGGGCGTCCATGCTTCCATGTCACGTGCCTGCAGACCAGCGTTGATGCCGGCGAACAGTCCCTGGGCCGCAGCTTCTTCATAGCCGGTCGTACCGTTGATCTGGCCCGCAAAGAACAGTCCGTTGATCTGGCGTGTTTCAAAGCTGGACTTCAGGCCACGGGGGTCAAAGTAGTCATACTCAATCGCATAACCGGGACGCAGGATGTGCGCGTTCTCCAGACCCTTCATGGAACGCACCAGCGCCAGCTGAATATCAAAAGGCAGGCTGGTCGAGATACCGTTGGGGTAGAACTCGTGCGTGGTCAGGCCTTCGGGCTCCAGGAAGATCTGGTGGCTGTCCTTGTCCGCAAAGCGGTTGATCTTGTCTTCCACGCTGGGGCAGTAGCGAGGGCCAACGCCTTCGATCTTGCCGGTGAACATGGGGCTGCGGTCAAAACCGCTGCGGATGATTTCGTGCGTACGCTCGTTGGTATGTGTAATCCAGCAAGGCATTTGCTGGGGGTGCATGGCGGCATTGCCACGGAAGCTGAACACCGGAATCTGGCCCTCGTTGGGGCCACCTGGCATACCGTCACCGGGCTGCACTTCGCACTGCGCAAAGTCGATGGTGCGTCCGTCAATACGTGGGGGTGTCCCCGTTTTCAGACGGCCCTGTGGCAGCTTGAGTTCTTTCAGACGTGCAGACAAAGTCACCGCTGGAGGATCTCCCGCACGGCCTGCTGCGTAGTTGTCCAGGCCCACGTGAATCTTGCCGTCCAGGAAAGTACCTGCGGTCAGCACCACGGTCTTGGAGCGGAACTTCAGGCCAATCTGCGTGACGGCACCGACGACGCGGTCGCCCTCGACCATCAGGTCATCGACCGCCTGCTGGAACAGCCACAGATTGGGCTGGTTCTCCAGCATCTCGCGGATGGCTGCCTTGTACAGAATACGGTCTGCCTGCGCACGTGTGGCACGCACGGCTGGGCCCTTGGAGCTGTTCAGGATGCGGAACTGGATACCGCCCTTGTCCGTGGCCAGCGCCATGGCACCGCCCATGGCATCCACTTCCTTGACCAGATGGCCCTTGCCGATACCACCAATCGATGGGTTGCAGGACATCTGGCCCAGGGTTTCAATGTTGTGGGTCAACAGCAGGGTTTGGCAGCCCATACGGGCTGCAGCCAGCGCCGCTTCGGTGCCAGCATGACCGCCGCCAACGACGATCACATCAAATTCTTGGGGGTACAACATGGGTTCTCTCAACTCCGTCGCAGGCGGCTTCTGCGCCCTGCGCAGCCGTTCGGGTGCGCGATGTGTGCGCCCGCGCAGCTCGCAATTTTTCAGGCGCAGGCAAAACCCTGAATTTTCCCACCCTTTCCCCATCTTGTCTTTGGCCCTTTCATCCACATGTTCAAGCAGCTGAGGCAGCATGTGCAATGTCTGTGGCATGCCTGTCCATGCACTCTCCAGCCCTCATGAAAGGATGAAAGAACTATGAAGCTTTATTACAGCCCCGGAGCCTGTTCGCTGTCGCCCCATATCGTGGCCGAAGAAGCTGGCCTGCCCTGTGAGTTCATCTTGGTCAGTACCAAGAGCCACAAGCTGCAGGACGGCACCGACTTCTACAGCATCAATCCGCTGGGCTATGTGCCTTTCCTGGTGCTGGACGATGGCCAGACACTGCGCGAAGGCCCCGTGATCGTGCAGTACCTGGCAGACCAGGTACCCGAGAAAAAGCTGCTGCCCGCCGTCGGCAGCATGGAGCGCTACCGCGTGCTGGAGTGGCTGAACTTCATCGGCACCGAGCTGCACAAGAGCTTTGGCCCCCTGTTCAAGCCCGGCACACCCGAGGACTACAAGCCTTCCGTGCGCGAAGCGCTGCGCGGCCGCTTTGAGTGGGTGGAGCAGCAGCTCGCAGGCAAGGACTACCTGATGGGCGAGCAGTTCACCGTGGCCGATGCCTACCTGTTCACCGTCAGCGGCTGGGGCAAGTTTGTAGGCCTGGATCTGAGCGATCTGCCCCACCTGCAAGCCTATCTGGCACGCGTAGGCAGCCGCCCTGCCGTGCAGGCCGCGCTGCGTGCTGAAGGTCTGCTCAAGTAAGCAGACCCGGCAAGCCTCAACAACACAAACATCAGAAAAAACGGGCTTCCTTCTGGAAGCCCGTTTTTTTATGTGATGTATCTAAAAATATAGCTGCTTGCGCTTGTAGTTCCTTGATTTTAAATAGATAAATATCTGAAAGCTTTGATTTTCAAGCGCTGGCAGCTACTGTTTTTATTGCAGCAATGCCTGCTCCTGTCTGTCACGCAGCTGTGCCATGGCCACAGCAGGCTGCACGCTGTGTGGCGCAGGGACGGAGCGCTGGTAGGCGTGCAGCTGCACTGCCTGCTGCAGCAGGCGGAACTGCTGCACCATTTCGCCCAGGCGCGCAGCCTGGCCCTTGAGCGAATCTGCCGCTGCAGCCGATTCTTCCACCAGCGCGGCATTTTGCTGGGTCATGCGGTCAATGTCGTTGACAGCCTGGTTCAGCTGCGCAATGCCGCGTGACTGCTCGCCCGATGCGGCCGTGATCTCGGCAATCACATCACTCACGCGCTGAATGCTCTGCACCACATCCTGCATGGTGCGGCCTGCCGCTTCTACGTTCTTCACGCCACCATTGACCGCGCCCGTGCTGCTTTGAATCAGCTGCTTGATTTCGCTGGCCGCCTGGGCACTGCGCCCTGCCAGCGCACGCACTTCGCCCGCCACCACGGCAAAGCCTCTACCCTGCTCACCGGCGCGAGCGGCTTCCACGGCGGCATTCAGGGCCAGGATATTGGTCTGGAAGGCAATGGTGTCGATCAGGCCGATGATGTCGCCAATCTTGCGGCTGGTCGTGGCAATTTCTTCCATGCTGTGCACCACCTGCTCTACCACGGCACCGCCCTGCGAAGCCGTCTGCGAAGCCGATGCCGCCAGCTGATTCGCGACCTGCGCCGACGATGCCGTCTGCTGCACCGAGGCCGTGAGCTGCGTGAGCGAGGCCACGGTCTGCTCCAGATTGCCCGCCGTCTGCTCGGTACGCATCGACAGGTCGCTATTGCCCATGGCAATTTCGCTGGTCGCCGTTTCAATGCTGTGGCTGGCATCGCGCAGCCCGCCGACCATGCTGTTCAGATTGGCCTGCATGGTCTGCAGAGCGCGCTGCAGCGCTGAGACCTCATCCTTGCCCACCACATGCAGCTGCTGCGTCAGATCGCCCTGAGCAATCGCATCAGCCAGCTGCTTGGCATCACGCAAAGGGCGGCAGATGGAAATCATGTTGAGCAGCGTCAGCGGCGCCACCACCACCACCGTCACGACCAGGGCCAGCGCAAACAGCCACTGTGTCTGCGATGCCACGGCGCTGCCGCTGTCCTGTGCGGCCTGCGCCTGCTGCTGCAGCAGCTGTGCAAAGGTATGCAGCTGCTGCTCGGCCACCTCATAGGCCTGCTTGGCCTTCTGGCCCACACGCTGCGCCACAGTGGCACTGTCATAACCACTGGCCAGCAGCTGGCGTGCCACGGGTGCAAAAAATTCTTCGTACTGCTGCAAAGACAGCTGCAGCTGCTGCAGGGCTTCACGCTCCTGCGGCGATGCCTGCTCGGCCAGCACCTGGCTGTCTGTCAGCACGGTCTGCAGCCCAGCTTTCCAGCGCTCATGCGTCTGCGCCAGCTGTGCGGGCTGCTCGTACTGGATGATCATGTCCTTTTCCAGCGCCTGCACCCGTGCCATGCCTTCCTGGACTTTGGACAGCTGCCCGGTCTGCTGGAAAGGCCCATTCAAAAAGCTCTGGTTCAGCGCATGAATGCGGAACATGCCAAACATGCCAGCACCACCCAGAATGCCCAGCAATACCAGCACCACCACAATGGCGCCAATCATGCGGGTCCTGATGGTGAACAGGCGCAACAATCCAAACAGATCCATGATCTGAAATCCTCCCATGGCTTGCCAGAGCCCATGGCTCCAGCGTCAGATTCAAGCTGTGTCTCTGCCCATGCCCGATGGCACAGCACGGTAACAATTTGTAGAGTGTGCCAGACATGGTGCACAACCCATGCTTAAGGAAATCCCTTTGAGGGCTTTATTGCAAGAATTGTGCTGCCCACACTGTTTCACATGAAACACATACTGCCCGGCGCAGTACAGTTACACCATTTCCCGAAATCAAGGAGTTGCTATGGAACACGTTTTTCAAGTCAGTGGTATGACCTGCGGCCACTGCGAACGCGCAGTGCAAAACGCCATTGCTGAAGTGGATGCACAGGCCCAGACCAGCATCGATCGCGCCAGCGGCAAGGTGGTGGTGCAAAGTGAAGCTTCCCGCGAAGCACTGAGCCAGGCCATACAGGAAGAAGGCTATACCGTCGCCTGAGGTGGCCAGCAGGCGTCAGCCCCGGTGCTGGCTGCGCCTGCTGCGATGAAAGCAACAGGCCTGTCTCCCACAGGCTAGGCAGCGGAAAGCGTGCTGCGCACAATGGTGTGGACACTTCATCCACAACAATGGGAGACAAGGCATGAGCACCCGTGAGATTTTTGTCGTCAGCGCTGCACGTACCGCCATCGGCACCTTTGGCGGCAGCCTCAAGGACGTACCCAACACCCAGCTGGCCACCACCGCCGTCAAGGCCGCCATCGCACGCGCAGGCATTGCGCCAGACATGGTGGGCCATGTGGTCATGGGCAATGTGATTCCCACCGACACCAAGGACGCCTACCTCTCGCGCGTTGCCGCGATTGACGCAGGCTGCCCCATCGAGACCCCGGCTTTCAACGTCAACCGCCTCTGCGGCTCGGGCCTGCAGGCCATTGTTTCGGCCGCGCAGGCGATTGCACTGGGCGACTGTGATGTCTCCATCGGCGGCGGCTCCGAATCCATGAGCCGCGGCCCCTACTTCGACACGGCTGCCCGCTGGGGCGCGCGCATGGGCGACGCCAGAAGCATTGACTACATGCTCGGCATCCTGCACGACCCCTGGCAGAAGATTCACATGGGCATCACCGCCGAAAACGTGGCAGAGCGCTACCGCATCAGCCGCCAGCAGCAGGACGAGCTGGCCGTGCTGAGCCAGCAGCGCGCCGCCGCAGCCATTGCGGCAGGCTACTTCCAGGAACAGATCGTGCCCGTGGAAATCCAGACCCGCAAAGGCACGGTAGTGTTTGACACCGATGAGCATGTGCGCGGCAGCACCACGCTGGAAGTGCTCAGTGGCATGAAGCCTGCCTTCAAGAAGGAAGGCGGCACCGTCACCGCAGGCAATGCTTCGGGCCTGAACGATGGTGCAGCAGCCGTCACATTGGTTGCGGGTGAGCGTATCGCATCGCTGGGCGTCAAGCCCCTGGCCCGGCTGGTGGGTTATGCCCATGCCGGGGTAGATCCTGCCTACATGGGCATTGGCCCCGTGCCCGCCACACAGAAGGTGCTGGCACGCACAGGGATCAAACTGGAGCAGATTGACGTGATCGAGGCCAACGAGGCCTTTGCCGCCCAGGCCTGCGCTGTCATTCAGGAGCTGGGGCTGGACCCCGCCAAGGTCAACCCCAATGGCTCGGGCATCTCACTGGGCCACCCAGTGGGTGCCACTGGCGCCATCATCACCACCAAGGCCATTTACGAGCTGCACCGCACCGGCGGCCGCTATGCGCTGGTGACCATGTGCATTGGCGGTGGTCAGGGCATTGCCGCCATTTTTGAGCGCGTCTGAGCACAGCGTTTTTGGGCATGAAACAGGGCTGGCCTCCGCAAGGGGCCAGCCCTTTTGTCTTAGCGCAGGAAGTGCACAGAATGCGCCTCTAGACTACAGCCAGCAGTCTGGTTTTCCATTGAGATACACGGCTTACTCTTGTTTCAGAATTTCACACTTTTATGTTTGCTGCGCGCCCCGATCTGTTCACCGCCCTTGGCCTGACCGCCGTTTCCGCTTTTGTCACGGCGTGGATGCTCTGGGCACTGGGGCGACAGCACTGGAGACAGGGCACAGGCCTGGCCGTGCTGGCCGCCCTGCTCGATGGTGCCGCCTACACCTGCTGGACCCTGCACATGCTGCTGGGCATGCCGGCACTGAAGATCGCAGCCGCTGCCCTGCTGAGTGCTGGCCTTTCTGCCTTTACGCTGGCGCTGGACACCTACCCCAGCTGGCGGCATCGCTGGCACCGCCTGGCCATTGCCCTGATTCCGGTCTGCCTGGTACTGGTGGCCGGCCTGTGGCAGGCACAGAACATGGTGCGCTTTGAGCAGCTCTATCTGGGTCTGGCACTGGTACAGACCATGTATCTGCTGGGGGCCACGACTGGCGTCTACCGACACACACCAGGCCGTGGCTGGAAATGGATGAGTGCGGCCACCAGCTTGCTGCTGCTCGCCGTGCTGGTCCTGCTGGATATCCACCACGAAACCATGCTCCCATGGAGCCAGTACACGAACAGCATGGGCCTGCTGCTGGCGGTGCTGTGCAGCATCCCACTGATAGCCCGCAGCATGCTGGCCACAGGCTTTGTGCTCATGCAGGTCGATCGTGAATCCGCCACCACGCTGTCCAGAACCCAGCTCGATGCACTGACCCAGCTGCCTAACCGCGCAGCCCTGATTACCTATCTGCACCAGAAGATGACATGGGCTGCACAGCACCGCCAGCCTCTGGCCCTGATGGTGCTGGATATCGACCATTTCAAGAGCGTGAATGACAGCTACGGCCATCTGGTGGGCGACAAGGTCATTCAGAGCGTGGCGCGCACCCTGTCCCTGCAGGCACGTTCCAGCGACTTTGCCGCGCGCTACGGTGGCGAAGAGTTTGTGATGGTGCTGCCCGGCACCCATGCACGCGACGCATTTCACCTGGCCGAACGCCTGTGTCAGGCCATACGCAAAGTACCGCTGACGCTGGCAGACGGCCAGGAGCTGCACATCAGCATCAGCATTGGCGTCTATGTAGATACTCCCTCCCCCGGCAGCCAGTGGGAACGCTGGATGGGAGCGGCCGATGAGGCCATGTACACCGCCAAGCGCAACGGGCGCGACCGCGTCTACATGTCTGCGCCTGTGCAGGCCATGCATGCGCCGTCAGCGCACAGCTTCTGAGCGTTTCACGCGCCACCTGCGATAGAGACAAAGCGCAAAGCCTTGGCCGCACTCACCGTACGCCAAGGCTTTGCAACGATGCTGCCAGGGGCAGACCTTAAAACGGCGCTGCGTCAGGTTCCGTATCTACAGGTGCTGTCGCTGGGCCGGTCATGGCTGCGTTGATGGCATTGCCCACCTCGCTGCGGCCCTCGCCACCCAGGGCTTCGATGAGATCCGGAATCAGCTTGGACAGCTCACCCGTGGCAATGGCCACATCGGTGTCAAAGCCGCCTTCATCGCCAGCCTGATCGAGCACCGTGTCAGTGAAAGCAATCTTTTTGATCTGCAGGCTGTCAGCCAGGATGAAGCTCACGCGGTCATCCCAGGTCATGGCCAGCTTGGTGGGCAGCTTGCCCTGCTGCACATGCAGGCGCACTTCTTCGATATCGAGCGGGTGGCGGGCATAGCGCACCACCGCCTTGGATTCATCAGCAGCCTTGAGCTCGCATTCACGGTCAATCGAAAAGCCCGCAGGAGCCTCCTGTGACAGTAACCAGTGCGCCATGGCAGCCTGGGCGCTGGTCTGGGTATCAAGCAAGGCCACACCAAAGCCCTGCAGGCTTTCTACCAGCAGTGTCACCACCTCATCGGCCTTGCCCTGTGCACCTGTATCCAGCACCAGGAACTTGGCCTGAGGGTCTATCCAGACCCACATGCTGGACTGTTTGGTAAACGCCATGGGCAGCAGATCCAGCTTGGCCTCATCCTTGAGGTCACGCTTTTCCTTTTTGCCGGGCTTGCGGCCAAACTCCTTTTCAATCGCATCGGCCTTTTCCTGTACCTTGCGGTTGAGCACGCTGGCGGGCAGCATCTTGCTCTCGCTCATGAAGCGCAGCATCCACTGCCCTCCCACACTTTCAGCCAGAGCGCCATGGGCTTCACCACGCGGTGGCACCCAGCCCATGGACTTTTCCTGTGTTGCACCACAAGGCACAAAAGGCGTCTTCTGCAGCGCCTCTTCCAGTTGCTCCAGCGAGCCCTCCCATTGCGCCGCAATGCGGTACACGATCATGTTCTTGAACACGCAGCCACCTTCTCTTTCATGATTTAGACCCGCCCACACCACGTCGTGACCGTGCGGTGCACCAGCGGTACAAGATTCTCAAAATTCTGTAGCTGCCAGCGCTTGCTACATAAGCGCTAGAGGCCAAAAACATTCAAATTTTTCAGCCACAGACAGACACAGCTTTGTATTACTTTACACAGCAGCAGCAAAGCCTCACGAAGGGCTTACACAGAGTCCTCACACTGGCATCCATGGACACAGCAATCGCTGGTCTTTTCCTCCACTGACAAGAAAGGAACTTGTGATGCAACGCTTCCAACGAACATTTGCTACCGCCATCGCCGCTGCCGCCCTGCTGGGCACCGCTGCTTTCAGCGCACACGCACAGCCCCAGACCGCCGCTGCACCTGCTGCACAGACAGCGCCCGCCCATGCGCACAAAGCCCAGAAAGTAGATCTGGCCCAACGTCATGCGCAGCGCATGGATCACCTGAAAACGGTTTTGCAGATTCAGCCCAGCCAGCAGGCTGCCTGGGACAAATACGTCAAAGCCATCACACCTGAGCCACGCGCCAAGGCCGACCGTCAGCAACGCCCAGACCTGCGCAAGCTGAGCACACCAGAACGTCTGGACCTGGCACAACAGCTGCGCAAGGAGCGCAATGCCAAAGCAGAACAGCGCGAGCAGGCCACACGCAGCTTCTACGCCAGCCTGAACCCCAGCCAGCAAAAGGCATTTGATGCCATCAGCGCCCAGCGCCACAGCAAGTCTGCCAAACACAAGGAAGGGCATGGCAAGCGCCTGGACGATCACCGTGGCCCACGCCACCATGGCGCAATCGCTGCCCCGACAACGGCAGTGCAATAAGCCCCTCACACCCGTATTTCCTCTCCTCGGGTTCTTCACAAGCAGGCGTAACGCCTGCTTTTTTTCGTCTTCACGAAAAGCTTTTTTCACTGTGCACAGCAGCAGATGGAAATACGCCCTGGTGTGAACAGAAGATCTTTTCTGCCAAGCACTTGCTGGATATCCCCCCGCCGCCGCCTCCAACACGGCAAAGCGAAAACCGGCTCAGATGCTTGCCTGTACTGCCTTCAAAGCTCTAAAAACAATAGCAGTTACATCAAAAATCAAAAATAAAAACAAGCACTTAACTTCAAATTCCATCGATTTTGGTAACTCAGGGTTTTCCCTGTAATTGCGTTACAGACCAGCGTTACCACTGAATTCGTAACGAAGTTACATCCGTCACCCGCTCTGACTCACCGCCAAAAACTGCCTGTGGATAACTTTGGGCAAAAAAAAAGAGCAAGTTCATCCTTATCCACATCAGATCGAGACTTGGAAAACTTGTACCCAAATCAGAGACTGACCGTACCTGTCTTCAGACACATACTTTGTGTTTTTCTAAGCAATTGATCTGAAAAAAGATTTTCGAGTTATCCACAGCAAGCCGCGATGCTTACTATTACTACTAATTAAAAATAGAACTTCTAAGGAATAACAACAGCGCGAAAAAATTCGCGCAAAAGAGCGAACCATCCCCACCCATGACGTGTTTTTCAGAATCTTCCGCTGGCGCTGCTCCGGCCTTGCCTGTTCACATATACAGTGCACTTTAGAAGAAAAAGCTGTTTGATAAGTTATTAACATCAAAATTTATAGCAACAAGTCTTTATTTCACTTGCTTTTAAAACTGAAAACTGAGTTACATCAGAGTGCATATGCACTTGTGGATAGAGCGCATGTAAAACCAGAGATATCCACAAAAATTCAAAAAATTTGGAAGTTATCCATGTAGGCAGGACATCAGCAACAGGGCATGGCCCACATCTTTCACTGGCTGACAAGTGCTTGATATCAGTATCCAAAGTGAAGTTATCCACAGATGGAGCACTTGCTTACTACTACCTACTATCCTTATAAAAAATGAAAAAGAACAACCAAAGGAAGAAGACAGGAAGAAAAGATCGCACATGTCTACAGCATGCAAATGCTTGTCAGGCATTGAAAAGATTTCTTCAGCAGGATGAATGCCTCAGGCAGAGCAGTCAGCAGGCGGAAAGTGCAGACATACATTGAAAAACCTCTGTCGGTCAGAAGTTATTCTTTCTCCAAATGTTATACACAGGAAGTTATTCACAGCAGTGCATAGCTCGGGTGCTGGCGTGCAAGCCTGAAATGCCCCATCGTTCAAAAAAATTCAATGCTTCGCTAAGTGCTTCTAAGCACAGGTGAAAGCGCTGTTTTCAATGTTTCGAAAACAATTTTTCAGCCTTATCAGGCGCGCAGGCTTACGCCTCCAGGGCAGATCGCTATCAATTCCAAGCGTTTTTACGCGGCAGCCTGCGCTGTGGTGTGCTGGGCGCATTGCTCAGCATGGCTGCGGATCGGCGCTGCGCTGCCTGAATCAGTGGAGCAATCAGCTGGGCCTCTGGCAGGTTGTGCCAGTACCTGCGAGGCATTTCCTTGCGCATGGCTGCCACTTTGAGACGGGCTGGATTGAAAATGTGCGCGTAGTAAGTGAGCCATAAGGCTTCTCCTGCGTCTGCAGGGGGGGCATCACATGCCTGTGCACCAGGCCCCCAGCTTAAAACGCCTGGGCGGCCTCTGAGAGGCTGTAGCGCATGGTCTTGGTTGACGCCCTGCCCTGCCAGTTGCGTGACATCTGCAGCCTGGGGCCACCAGCGCAGGCAGCACTGTGGGGTCAGGATGCTCCAGCGCATATGGGTGAAGCGCTTCACAAAGAAAGGTGCGGCTGCCTGCACGATGTGGTGCTCAGGTTCAAACCAGGCCACATGCAGCGGCCCCGTGCCGTCTTCCGGGCTGTCCGGGATATCCACCGGGCGGAAACGCACAAAGGCATGCATCTTGTGCACTTCTCTGCGCACAGCCTTGGCCCATAGCTGCAACTGCACACGGTCTGGATCCAGCGGGTCATGGCGCAAGGCAGCATGGTGCTGCATGCGCCAGAACATGCGGTAGAGCACGCCAAAGCGCTCAGGGGCGCTGTTGAGCAAGGCGTGCTCGGCCAGCGTCATCCAGGCCCTGGGAACGGTTACGACCATATCCGGTGCTGCAGGCAGATCCTGCAGCTGGGTCGCGTGTTGGGGAGCGGCAAAGAGATCAGGGTGGTATTGCTGACCCGACTCAGTCAGCCAGGTGACATGCTCTGGCGGCACCTGCTGTGCCCAGAGCCAGCGGGCCATGCTGCGCCAGGAGGCCAGATCACTGCCATCACCGGGCAAGACGATGCTGTGGCGCTGCATGGCTCAGAACAGGCTGGCCTGCACGGGCTGCGGGGCCATGGGCTGCACCAGCTTGGCCGCCAGCATGGGGTCATCCAGGCTGCGCCCGGGCTGCCATCCCACACATTCCACAAAGGGCAGGATTTTGCCCAGCGGCACTTTGAGCTGGTTCAGGTCATGGCGGTGCAGCATGCGCCAGCGGCGAGCAGCCAGCAGCTTGTCCACCGACTTCACACCGAGTCCGGGCACGCGCAGCAGCATCTCACGTGGTGCCGTATTCAGGTTGACCGGAAAACGCTCGCGGTGCGCCAGCGCCCAGGCCAGCTTGGGGTCGTGCTCCAGTGACAGCATGCGCTTGCCGTGCTCGCCCACAGGCACGATTTCCTGTGCTTCAAAGCCGTAAAAGCGCATCAGCCAGTCGGCTTGGTAGAGGCGGTGTTCACGCACCAGTGGCGGTGCGATCAAGGGCAAATCGGCGCTGGCATCCGGAATCGGGCTGAAGGCCGAGTAATACACCCGGCGCAGCCCATAGCCGGTGTAGAGCCTGGCGCTGGTCAGGATGATGTCGCCGTCGTCAGCGCCATCAGCGCCCACAATCATCTGCGTGCTCTGGCCACCGGGCGCAAAGGCCTTGGGTTTGGCGGCTTGTGTGCGCAGCGAACGCGGCATGGAAGTCACCGAGGTTCTGGCGGTTTCCTTGCGCTCGGCCTTGGAGCTAGCAATGTGTTCGTGCAGCTGCCCCATGGCCTGGTGGATGGTGGCGCTGTCTTTTTCGGGCGCAAGCTGGTTCAGGCCCTGCACCGTGGGCAGCTCGATATTGATGCTCAGGCGGTCGGCATACAAGCCCGCCTCTGCCAGCAAGACTGGGTCTGCATCGGGAATGGTTTTGAGGTGGATATAGCCCTTGAAGCCATGCTCCAGGCGCAGGCTGCGCGCTACGCCAACCAGTTGCTCCATGGTGTAGTCAGGGCTGCGGATGATGCCGCTGGACAGAAACAGTCCTTCGATGCAGTTGCGCCGGTAAAAGTCCAGTGTCAGATCCACCACTTCCTTGACCGTAAAACGTGCCCGCGGGATGTTGGATGTGACGCGGTTGACGCAGTACTTGCAGTCGTAGATGCAGAAGTTGGTCAGCAGGATTTTGAGTAGGGACACGCAGCGCCCATCAGGCGTGTAGCTGTGGCAGATGCCCATGCTGGTGGTCGAGCCTATGCCGCCTGCCGTGGCATTGCGCTTGGCGCTGCCGCTGGAGGCGCACGATGCGTCGTATTTGGCCGCATCCGCAAGGATCGCGAGTTTGTTTTGCAGTTCCACTGTATGAATATACAGCACTGGGCAAGCCATTACTTTGGGCGAGGAAAACAGCTTTTGAGCCTGTTTGGGCTGCTGCTTTGGTATTTTGAGTGTTTTTGGCCTTCAAGCCAGATGCAGCAAGCGCTGGCAGCTATGAATTTTTCAGCATAAAAAAACTCCCTGCCCATTCCTTGCGAAACAGACAGGGAGCTCCCTTGGTGCTCTTTAGAGCCACGGCTGCCGTCCAGACAGCCATGGGCAGGTGCAGATGATTTAGAAGCTGTGTGACACGCCCATATCCATGGCGCGCACGTGCTTTTCACCATCGGTTTTCTTCACGCCGCCGGTGACATACAGGTGGGTGCGCTTGCTCAGGTGATGCAGATAGCCCAGACCGATGTGCTGGGTCTTGATGCTGTCTGCGGCAGGAGTGATCTGGCGGCGGTCCAGGTTGTATTTGGCACGCACGGAACCTGCTGCACCTACTGGCACAGCCACACCCAGGTCATAGGTGGTGCGCTTGCCATCGGGCTCACCGTTTTCGCCACCGTCCACGACCATGCCGTTGCCCTTGCCGTCGTTGTGCGCCACGGTCAGGAAGGTCTTGGCCACGCCAAAGTCATAAGTGGCAGAACCGCCGTAGGCCTTGTCCTTGTTGGCACGCTGCATGTAGCCCAGCGACGAAGCCAGGTTGCCGTTCTTGTACAGCACAGTCACGCCAAAGGGGTTCTTGGCGCGTGCTGTGGCGGTGTCGCCATGGTTCTTCAGTGTGGCGCCTTCGGCAAACGCTGCACCGACGATGGCCTGGAAGCCATACATCTCGGGCGTGAAGTACATCACGCCGTTGTTCCACTTTTCATCGGCACCGGCACGGCGGTTGCCGCGGCCACCCACGTAGTCACCACCAAAGGCGTCAGGATCGGCGGCGATGTCCAGTGTGTTGTCCGAGCGCCCCATGCGCACGACACCAAAGTCACCGCTCAGGCCCAGCACGGAGATGTCGTTGAAGAAGTGCTGTTTGTCCTTGGCTTCGCCGGTGGAGGCATCGAAGCGGTGTTCCATCTTGAAGAAGGCCTTCAGGCCGCCACCCAGATCTTCCTGGCCCTTGAAGCCCAGGGCGCTGTAGGTGCCGGAGTCCATCTTGGTGGTGGACTTGCCCAGGGCTTTTTCGCTGCTCTGAAATTGCAGACCCAGATCCACACGGCCATACATGGTCACGTCGGATTGGGCGAATGCGGAGGCTGCAGACAGCGCGGCTGTAGCCGTCAAAGCGCAGACCAGGGTGTTACGAGCAAAGTTTTGCATGAGATTCAATCAAGCCACCGCTGTTTTTGGCCACAGCGGCGCCAGACCTGTACAGGCCTGCATGTGTGCTTGAGGGTGGAAATTCAGTTCAAAAAAAGAGGCCTTTTCAAGCACTCTGTGCAGAGCTTGAAAAGGCCCGGGGTGCCAAATCAGACGCAGCCGGTTTGAGCAACTGCGCCTGTATGCGGCATTACTGCTTCAGCTTGTAGGCGATGACGTAGTCACCTGCCTTGGTGCCGATGGAGCCGTGGCCACCTGCGACCAGTACCACCATCTGCTCACCCTTGCTGTTCAGATAAGTCATAGGAGTGGCCTGACCGCCAGCGGGCAGACGTGCATCCCACAGGACCTTGCCAGTAGCAACGTCGTAAGCGCGGAAGTTGTTGTCCACAGCAGCGCCCAGGAAGGCTACGCCAGTCTTGGTCATCAGAGGACCACCGATACCGGGCACGCCCATGTTGATTGGCAGTGGGATGGGCGACAGGTCGCGGATCGTGCCGTTGCGGTGCTGGTAGGCAATCTTGCCGGTGCGCAGGTCAGCTGCGGCCACGGTACCCCATGGTGGAGTCTGGCAAGGTACGCCCATCGGCGAGAGGAAGGGGTGCATCTTGACGGCATAACCAGCGCCTTCGTTGGCGTTGATACCTTGCTCGCCCAGGTTCATCACGGTGTCGCCAGACAACGCTTCGCGAGGAATCAGTGTCGAGACGAATGCCAGATATGTAGGCATGCCGAACATCACCTGACGCTCTGGGTCCACAGCGACGGAGCCCCAGTTAAACACGCCAAAGTTGCCGGGATACACGAGGGTGCCTTGCAGCGAAGGTGCGGTGTAGCGGCCTTCGTAGCGCAGTTGCTTGAACTGGATACGGCACATCATCTGGTCGATCAAGCTGGCGCCCCACATGTCCTTTTCGGTCAGTGCAGGTGGCTCAAAGCTCAGGGCCGAGAAGGGCTGTGTAGGCACAGTGTGTTCGCCAGGAACGTCGGTACCCTGAGGGGCAGGACGTTCACCCACAGCGTGGATAGGCGTGCCATCGCGGCGGTCCAGCACGTAGACGTCACCTTGCTTGGTAGGCAGCACCAGCGCAGGTGTGCGGCCCTTTTCCAGGTCCAGGTCGAGCAGCACAGGTTGCGAAGCCAGGTCCATGTCCCACAGGTCGTGGTGCACGGTCTGCTGGTGCCACTTGAGCTTGCCGGTCTTGATGTCCAGCGCTACGACTGCAGCGGTGTACTTTTCTTCGTCTTCGTTACGGTACTGACCCAGCTGGTCAGGCACACGGTTACCCAGGGGTACGTAGACCAGACCCAGTTCAGCGTCGGCCGAGAACACGGTCCAGCTGTTAGGCGAAGAAGCCTTGTATACCTGATCAGGATTTGCGGGGTCGAAGGGTTCGGTTGCATCTGCATTGCCCGAGTCCCAGTTCCACAGCAGCTTGCCGGTGTGCACGTCGTATGCACGGATCACGCCCGAAGGAGATTCCACCGCATAGTTGTCGTTCACCGAGTGGCCGATGATCAGGATGTCACCCACGATCACAGGAGGCGATGTGGGGTTCAGGTAGCCAGGCTGCTTGGCAGGCATGTTGTGCAGCAGATCGATGGCACCCTTGTCACCGAAGTCTTCACACACAGCACCTGTTTCGGCGTCCAGCGCGTACAGCTTGGAGTTCGAAGAAGGCAGGAAGATGCGGTTCTTGCAGTGTGCAGCGTTCTTGGCAGCAGTGGCCTGTGCCACAGGCGCTTCCAGTGCAGCAGCAGGTTGTTCGCCAGCCACCTCAACCACGGCAGCTGCCACGGGAGTGACATCAGCACCGCGGTAGAAGGACACGCCACGGCAGGTCTGGTGCTGACGGTTCGATTCCAGGCCAGCCTGGGGGTCAAAACGCCATTTTTCAGCGCCAGTGTCTGCATCCAGAGCGATGGCCAGGCTGTGCGGTGTGCACAGATACAGGGTGTCACCGATCTTGATGGGGGTGGCCTGGTAAGTGGTCTCACCCACGTCGCCAGGGCCCTTCATGTCGCCAGTGCGGATCTGCCAGGCCACGTCCAGCTTGTTGACGTTTTCAGGCGTGATCTGCGACAGCTTGGAATAGCGTTGACCGTGGTGGCTACCTGCGTAGGCTTCCCAGTCGCCTTCAGCCTGTGCTGTGTCACCCGTCTTGGCATCAGGGTTGACCACTTCCATGGACAGCTTGCCATCGGTCTCATGCTGCAGATTGAATGGAATACCGATGATGGCCACCACTGCCGACAGCAGCGATGTAGCCAGCACAGGCTTGCCAGACGCAAAAGGCTGAGAGCCGCTGACGTCGCGACGCGAAGCGGGGATAGCCAGCACAAAGCCGATGATGGCAGGCAGACCCAGACGGGTTGCCAGAGGCCACCAGTGCAGGCCGGATTCCCACAGGGACCAGATCAGCAGCACCACCAACCAGGCGGCGTACAGAGGCAGTGCCCAGCGTGTGCGCTTGATGAAACCGAATGCGGTTGCCAGCACCGCCAGACCGCTGAGGAAGTAGAAGGGACTGCCGCCCAGAGCGAGCAGGTAGGCGCCACCAAAGGTCAGTGGCAGGCCGAGAATGGCCAGAAGAACAAGGCTCAGAACACGCATGGTGTGTACCCCTTGTCAGAGAAATGAATGACGCTTGCCATGGTTGATATATGGTTTTTTATGGATAAGAGCCCACGCAAAAGCCGCTGTTTCTGGCGCAGATGGAAGTTCTTTTTCCGATCTGCAGAAACAGCGGCCTTGCATGGACAAACGTCATCATATTTGCCGGCATCACTCCTTGTCGGCTCGCGCTGGAGCTTTGAGTAAGCACTAACAGTTTCATCAATTTCTGTTCTTACCGAAACAAAAAAATGATTTGTGTTGATATGGGGTTAACCCTGATTTTTTTTGTCGACGATTCGTTTTTCCTTGTTATAAATCCATTTTGCAAAAAGGGGTGTCATCACGCGTGAAATCTGCGCCCGGAGTGCATGCAACGCTTATGCATTGCGCTTTTCAAGGCTGAATGGGGGCAGTCCTTTGAGCAATTGCGTGCCATAGCTGGTGGCGACCAGACGTCGGTCATAGCAGTACACATGGGCCTGATCCTCTTCGGTTCGGATGGCGCGCCCTACCCACTGCGCCAGGCGGATGGCGGTGGCGGGCACGACCAGTTCATTGAACGGATTGCGGCCACTGCTGCGCAGCCATTCCGCACGTGCCTCGCCCACGGGGTCATCTGGCGGTGCAAACGGCAGCTTGGTGATGAACAGCGATTCGCACAGTGCGCCCGGCAGATCCAGACCTTCACCAAAGGACTGCATGCCAAAGATGATGGACGGCAGTCCCTGCTCCACACGCTGGCGGTGCTCGGCCAGCAGCACGGCGCGTGGCATGGCGGTCTGCACCAGTACCTGGTTGCGCATGGACGATGGCAGTGCATCCACGGCCAGGCGCATCTGTTCGCGGGAGGTAAACAGCACCAGTGCACCGGCTTCAACATGGCTGATGTCGTGCATCAGCCGCTCGACCATTTCACGCGTGAATGCCGCAGCCTCGCGTGGGTCTGTGCGGGTCTGGTGGGCAATCAGCGTGCCCTGGGCGGCATAGTCAAAGGGGCTGGCCACTTCCAGGGTCTGTACAGCGGCATCGTTGTGCAATCCCGCTTCACGCAGAAAGAAGTCAAAGCTGCCGCAGCTGGTGAGGGTGGCGCTGGTCAGCACGGCGCCGCGCACCTGGCTCCACAGATGGTGGCGCAGCGTGGCTCCGGGCAGGATGGGGCTGGCATGGCCCTTGACGACGATGTAGTCGCCCTCGACTTCCAGCGTGAACCACTTGGCATTGGGCACGGTTTCCGTGCCGTCTTCACGTACCTCGGGCTGCTGGCTCAGCAGCTGGGCGCAGTCATGCACGGCTTCCAGGCGTGGCGCCAGTGTGCCGACCTGGGCGTACAGCTGTGACAGGCGCTGGGCTTCATCGGGCTTGTCCTTGATCTCGGCCTTGAGCCCCTTGGCAATGGCGCGCAGCACGTCCAGAAAGCCGCTGGCGTGGTGCATGACCTGGGCCAGCGGCTCCAGCAGGGGCGCTGGCAGATCACCACGCGGCACGCGCACCCGCGCTGGCCCCCAGCTGTCTTTCTGACCCTTGAGTTGCTCGCCATAGACCTCCATGACGAGGCGGGCCAGCTCAGTCAGATGCTCGCGCAGACCGCTGCTGTAGCCCGCCAGATCGGCAATTTCGTCCAGATCGAGCAGCTGGCCCACGCGCAGTGCACGGCTGGCCAGCTTATCAATCCACTGCAGGCGGCTCATGTCCATCTCGCAGGCAAATTGCGACAGGGCTGTCTGCGGCAGGTGGTGGGCTTCGTCGAGGATGAGCAGGCTGTCATTCAGGTCTGGCAGCAGGCGTGCGCCCAGGCTGGAAAGCAGCAAATCATGATTGGCAACAATGACTTGCGCGGCCACCATCTCCTTGCGGCGCTCGTAATACGTGCAGTCATTGAACACCGGGCAGTGCTTGCCGGTGCAGGAGCTGCCTTCTGCAGCCACGGGGCTCCAGGCTTCCGCTTCCGGTGGGTTGGGCAGGCTGTCGCGGTCGCCATTCCACTCTCCGGCTGCCAGCGCATCGGCCATGGAGGCATAGAACTGCATGCGCGCTTCTTTTTCTGCCTGTGGGCGTGCACGGCGCTGCTCGGCGGCTTCTTCGGCAAACAAGTCGTCCACTTCCTCGCTGTTTTCACCTGAGCTGGCCAGGCGCTCGAGCTTGAGCTTGCAGACAAAGCGGCCACGCCCCTTGGCCAGCGCAAATTTGAAAGGCATGGGCATCTGCTGGGCCAGGGCTGGCAGATCCTTGTTGACCAGTTGCTCCTGCAAAGCCACCGTGGCCGTGGAAATCAGCACCCGTGTGCCGCGCATCAAGGCCATGGCAATTGCGGGTGCGGAATACGCCAGTGACTTGCCCACGCCCGTGCCTGCCTGCACTACGGCAATCGATTTTTGAGGCTCTGGAGCCCCGTCTTCCTGCTTGCCCAGCTGTGCGGCAGCCAGCGTCTGTGCCACCTGGGCAGCCATTTTTCGCTGACCTTCGCGAACGCGAAACCCCGGGATGGAGGCAACCACAGCATCAAAGGATTCCAGGGCCAGCTCGGCCCATTTTTCTTGGCTCATAACGGGGAAATCAGGCAGCAGTCTGCGTCTCAGACGGCTGAAAAATTGTTTTCAATACACAGAAGCAGCATGTCATCCATTGTTTTATTTATCTTCCGCAGACCGTAGTCACCATGAGTTGCTGAAAAATACAGCACAAACAGACGGTGATTCATTGGTCTGAAAACGATTTTTCATGGAGACACAATGCTGTGGAAAATTCATTATAGGTTGTGGATTTTTTTGCTGTGTAGCTGCGGTTTCGTGCCGCTATCTTGTGGTCAATACTGTGAGAAATGTTGTGGAAATAGGATGTGATTGTTGGATGAGATGATTGAAAAATCTTTTTCAATCATCTATCAACCATCCACAAGTCTGGATACAGACATGCTGTGGATAAGCTGGAGCTTTTGCGTTTTCATGCATGTGAAGTTATCCAGAATTTTTCAAAGAAAGTTATCCACAGTCAGTGTGTAAGATGTAAAGCCCATGCCTGCATCTGGATGGTGTACACATGGCTTCAAGATCCTGAAGCCAGGCTTGCTGAGCAAGCCGTAGCTGTGAGAAAAAAATAACAATGCACCAGGAAAGCATTCTGTAAAGGAATATGAAGCCGCTCAGTGGCTTTTGTGTACGCGTCACCAAGAGGAGCTTTTATTGTAATTTTTATTACTCGATGCATCCTGTGAGATTCATGTTTGTATAAAAAAATATGGATCTGGCAAGGCGTTGCTTCCGGCGTGATGAGTTTTTGGTCCAAATCTGCCGCAAACATGGGCTGTCTGCGTGTGATACATGGTGCTCAGGGGCTGGCGCTACACTGCGGGGCTGCTTTTTGACGCTACGTAGCACAGACGTTTATGCACTCCACTTTTGGCTGGCTGGATGCCCTGGTTCTGGGACTGATCCAGGGACTGACAGAGTTTTTGCCCATCTCCTCCAGCGCACACCTGCGCATTCTTGGCCCCCTGCTGCCCGGTGGCTCTGACCCCGGCGCCGCGTTCACGGCCATCACGCAGCTGGGCACAGAGCTGGCGGTGCTGATTTATTTCCGCAAGGATGTGATGCGCATGCTCACTGCCTGGTTTGCCAGCCTGCCGGTCATTGGCAGCCGTAAGCCTGGTGAGGCTTTGCACCCGGATGCCAAGCTGGCCTGGCTGGTGATCCTGGGCACCATCCCCATCTGCGTATTGGGTCTGCTCTTACGCGACTGGATTGAAACCACCTTCCGCACACTGGCGCTGACTGCTGTCATGCTGATCGTCTTTGGCCTGATTCTGGGCTGGGCGGAAAAGCGTGGTGCACAGACGCGTCAGATTGGTCATCTGGGCTGGAAGGACGGCATCTTGCTGGGCTTTGCCCAGGCCATGGCGCTGATTCCCGGGGTGTCGCGCTCGGGTGGCACGATTACTGCAGGCCTGCTGCTGGGCATGACGCGTGAGGCGGCTGCACGCTTTTCCTTCCTGCTGGCCATTCCTGCGGTGCTGCTGTCTGGTTTCTATATGCTGTTTTTCAAGCGTGAGCCCATGACAGGCGAGCAGTGGGGGATGACACTGGCTGCAACAGCTGTGGCTTTTGTCGTAGGCTATGCTGTCATCGTATGGTTCATGCGCCTCATCTCCAGCAAGGGCTTTGGCGTATTCGTGATTTACCGAGTGCTGTTAGGTTTTGCCATCCTGGCTGGCCTGTACTTCGGGCTTATCCATTAACCTGGAACTGTTTGTCATACATAGAGCGAGTTTGAAAGGACGCTCAACACACCATGGAAATTCCTATACTTATCGCCCTCATCATGTTGAACGGCGTTTTCGCCATGTCTGAAATCGCGCTGGTCACAGCACGCAAGGCAAGGCTACAGAAGCTGATTGATGAGGGCGATACCGCCGCAGCTGCAGCGCTCAAGCTCGGCGAAGACCCTACGCGCTTTCTCTCCACCATTCAGATTGGCATCACCTCCATTGGTGTGCTCAGCGGTATTTTTGGTGAGGCCGCTCTGGCTGGTCCCTTCTCCGACTGGCTGGAAACCTTTGGCCTGAGCATGGCTGCCGCAGATACGCTGTCCATGATCATCGTGGTGGTGGTGGTTACCTATCTGTCGATCGTGGTGGGTGAACTGGTACCCAAGCGTCTGGGCCAGGCCAATCCGGAAATGATTGCCCGCCTGGTGGCTCGCCCCATCAACTTCCTGGCCAAGGTCACCAAGCCCTTTGTGCTGCTGCTCACAGTCTCCACGCAAGGCCTGCTGAAGCTGCTGGGCGTGAAGGAGAGCAAGGAAGCCACCGTCACCGAAGATGAAATCCACGCCGTTCTGGCAGAAGGCACCAGCTCCGGCGCCATCGAGCAGAGCGAGCACACCATGGTGTGCAACGTGTTCCGTCTGGATGACCGTCAGATTTCGTCGCTGATGGTGCCGCGCTCCGATGTGGTGTGTCTGGACGTCAGCGCCAGCTACGAAGAGCAGCTGGCCACCATTGAGGAATATGACCACCAGCGCTTCCCCGTGGTGGACGGCAGCCTGGAAGACATGATTGGTGTGATCACGGCCCGCCAGTGGATGATGCTGGCGCTCAACGGTCAGCGTGATCTGCGCCATGCAGGCGATGCGCTGGAAAAGCCGCTGTACATTCCGGAAACCATTACCGGCATGGAGCTGCTGGAAAACTTCAAGAACACCGGCGCACGCATGGCCTTTGTGATTGATGAATACGGCGCGGTGCAGGGTCTGGTGACGCTGCATGACTTGATGGAAGCCATTACCGGTGAATTCGTGAGCGAAGACCCGAGCGATGCCTGGGCCATCCAGCGTGAAGACGGCAGCTGGCTGCTGGACGGTCATATTCCAATCGTCGAACTGAAGGACCGCCTGGGCCTGAAGCACGTCCCTGAGGAAGAAAAGGGCCGCTACCAGACACTCAGCGGCATGATGATGCTGCTGACCGGCAAGCTGCCCTCGGTGACTGACAAGGTGGTCTGGGACTCCTGGCAGTTTGAAGTGGTCGATATGGACGGCAAGATCATTGACAAGATCCAGGCCACCCGACTGCCAGACCCCACCGTGGTCAATGTGCAGACGGAAGACTGACGCAGTCTTTAGGCACAGCGTAAAAAGAAAGCAGCCGCAAGGCTGCTTTTTTTGTGCCTGCTTCAGGCCTGTGGCTGCAGTGCAGCCCTGAGTGCTGGCAGCACCATCTCGCGCAGCAGGGGCGCAAAGTACTCGTCCATGGGAGCATCGATGGGCCACCACTGCATGGCTTCAATTTCCGCAGCAATCTGCACATCAGGCGTGTGTGCCAGCGATGCGTAAAACACCTGGGCCTGTACCTGGGTGTTGGCTTCATTGGCGGCGCGGTGGCTGAACTGGCCCAGCGCCTGCCATGGGGTGCAGGAGGCATCCCACTGCAGTTCTTCGAGCAGCTCGCGCTGCAGTGCCTGTGGGGCTGTTTCTGCACCGTCGATCTTGCCGCCGGGCAGCATCCAGATTCGGCTGCCGCGCTTGCGCACGACCAGCAGCTGGTGCTGTGGATTGAGCAGACAGCCTGTAGCGAGGAACAAGGTGTTCATGGGAAGGCCGAAGGTTTAGCGCATACGCCTGTCACCATAGGCACACCAGCCGGGCTTGGGGCCTTTCTTGGGGTGCAGACGGCAGGTTTCCGGGCGCTTTTCGTAGACCGTGCAGCGGCGTGTCTGTGCATCCAGAAAATTGCAGTCGCCGCTGGCGCGGCGGGCCATGGTGAAGATATTGTGCTTGGGGTTGTAGTGGTCGATCAGCTTGGCCTTGAGCAGGCGCTTGGCGATCAGCTTGTGGTCCACATGGTCGACTTCAAACGGGTCCACCAGACCCAGGCGCACCAGATCGGACAGCTGCACTTCCAGCGGCATGGTGCAGCAGTTGGCCCCGCAGGTGTCACACATGCCGGGTTTGTATTTGCTCCAGGTTTCGAGACGGTCCACGTCTACGATGCGGATGGCGGGTTTCATCAGAAATGCAAAGCAGCCAGGGTGTGGGTGCTCATAAAAAAAGATAGCTTCTTGCGCTTGTTTGACAAGGGTTTTCAATATAAATGCCTTGAAATTCAAGGAATATCAAGCGCTGAAAGCTATGGTTTTGAAAGTGTGAGGTGGGTGTGGCAGGGCCACGCGGCAGCGCACTATAGCGAGCGATGCAGTCGCTGGTGCAGCGCATAAAAAAAGCCTGCGCATGCTGCGCAGGCTTGTGAGGAAAGTGAGGCGTATGGGGTCAGGGTGATTGGTGTACACCCACCAGAAACTGGCTGCAGATGGACTGCGCCGACGCATTGCGTGCGCCTTCCGGAGGGATGCTCAGCTTGTCAGCCACCGCGCTGTACTGGCGCTTGAGCGTGCTGCCCGTGAGCATGCCCAGTGTATGGACCTGTGTGGTGGTGAGCATCTGGTTGTCTACGGCCTGCTGCATGGCGACGCAGACGCTGCTGATGGCGTCATAGCGTGCCACGGTGTTGGCGTAGAAAAAATAGCCACCGCCAAAGCCAAGAATGGCTGTGAGGATGGCGATCACAAAAACCTGCCCTTTACGCATGATGAATTCCTAGTCTTTCTTGGCACGCAGCACCTGACCATTGGCTGCATCGACCTTGATTTCCATGACAGTGAAATCAGGCTGCAGCACATCGACCTGGTAGGTGACCGTGCCCCAGTGGTTGTCGAGCTCCGCCTTTACGGCCTTGCCCGGTGTGTGGGCTGTAGCGGCCTGAATGGCCTTGGACATGTCGATCTTAGCCTGCTCGGCACGCTGCGCATCCTTGCGCTTGGCAGGACCATCATTGGCATGCAGGCGGGCCTGGCCATCGGCGGCATTGACCCAGACTTCCACGCTGTCACCCGCAGGGGTCAGCACCTGCACTTCATAGCGCACGCCTGTTCCCTTGCCGTCGTCGAGTTCCACTTCCAGCGCCTTGCCGGGCACAGTCTTGGTGGCGTTCTGAATGGCCTGCTCCAGACTGATCTGGACATCGCGGGTCAGGGTCTGCCACTGAGCGGGGCTGTCGGCCTGCGCGGCCCAGCTGATGCTGGAAAGTGCGAGGGCGGCGATAAGGTGGCGGTGTATGCGCATGGAGGAATCCTTCGAAGAGTCATGGACTCCCACAGGCTACTCCAGCAGGCAGCGCCTGTGTGTCGGAATGTGGCTCGGAATGTTGCAAAAGGTTGTGGGCATGCACCGCCTGCAGGCGCTTACTTTTGCAGGCGTGCCGGGGCCAGCAGCTCGGTCTGCACCCCCTGGCGCAGCAGCTGTTCATCGACAGGCTCTGCCAGCAGCAGATTGCGCGCCAGCAGGCTGTAGCCAGCAGCGCTCTGTATGCCGTAGCCGCCCTGCGCTGCCACCCAGAAGAACTCTGGCACATGGCTGTCCCAGCCAATCACCATTTCGCCATCGGCCACAAAGGAGCGCAGCCCGGCCCAGGTGTGTGAGGGGCGGCGGATGCTCAGCGTGGTGGCCTGCTCAATGTTCCAGATGCCGGTGGCGATGTCTTCTTCCTCAGGCTGCACATCGTGCGGATAGGTGGCATCGGCATTGGCGGGAGAGCCCAGCAGCTGCCCTGCATCGGGTTTGAAGTAAAAGCGCTCGTCGGCGCTGATGACGGCAGGCCAGTGCGTGGCATCCAGCCCCTCAGGCACGGGGAAGGTGAATGCACTGCGGCGAGCAGGCACCAGGCCCATGGCGCGTGCCCCGGCCAGTTCACCGATGTGGTCCGCCCAGGCCCCGGCTGCGTTGACCAGGGTGCGGGCCTGTGCCGTGCGGCCATCGGCCAGCGTCACCGTCCAGGTGCGGCGGGCTCCGTCCAGCGCCAGTGCACTGACTTCGGCGTTGCACCACAGCTGACCACCGGCTTGGCGCATGCCGCGCAAAAAGCCCTGGTGCAGGGCGTGCACGTCAATATCGCGTGCGCCATCGTCCACAAAGCCATCCACGATGCTGTCATTGAGCACGGGCACCAGCGCACGCAGTGCATCGCCGTCCAGGCGCTGGGCATCGGGCGAGTGTTTGACGGCTTCGGCATAGGCGGCATCGATCAGCGCTTTCTGCGCAGCCGTGCCTACATACATCACACCGCGTGGATGCAGGATGGGGTAGTCCGTAAAGCCAGCGGGGGGCTGCTCGTAAAACGCCCGGCTGGCACGCGTGAGCGCCTGCACCTGCAAGGGGCCGTAATGCTCTTCAAACAGCGCTGCCGAGCGGCCTGTGGTGTGGTAGCCGGGCTGGCTTTCGCGCTCCAGCACCAGTACCTGTCTGCCGGCCTGTGCCAGCTGCCAGCCAACGGATGCACCAGCCATGCCTGCACCGACCACGATCACATCCCAGATTGCTTCGCTCATATTCGTTTCACTCCTCGTGACAGCCTCTGACCATACACCGCCCTGACAGGCGTGGTGTTTTTATCAGCCATCCGGGCACGGTTGATGCATATCAATACCTATGCGGGTAATCGCTTGCACTTGAACAGATAGTTACATGTTCTGTAGGGAAGTGCCGATACTTCTCAACAGATAACTTTTGGTCACAAATGGCTGCCTCTTTTTTATGTCTTCCTGGCTGCAACGCATTCGTCTCTCCCACAACTTTCTGATCCTTGGCTGTATTGCACTTCTGATGGTGCTGCTGCCGTTGAGCCTCTATGTGAACACCCTGGTGCAGGCCATGCAGCAGGCCGAACGTGAAGCACAGGGCATGCCGCCCATCATGGCTGTCAATGCGGCCGTGCAGCGCCTGCAGGCCCACCGTGGCACTACGGCTGGCATGCTCGGCGGGGATGCCACCATGGCCCAGCGCCGCCCTGCCCTGCGTGATGCCGTCAGCAGTCTGCTGGCCAAGGCCCAGCAAGAACTGCAGCAGGCCGATGCGCCTCAGGACATCACCCAGCAGCTGCAACAGCTGGTGCGTACCTGGCAGCAGCTGGAGTCCGCCGTGTCTGGCCGCACGATCACCGCGACCCAGAGCATGGCCCAGCACACCCAGCTGGTGAACCAGCTGCTGCAGCTCAATGAAACCCTGATGCACCACTACCGCCTGAATGTGACGCCCCGTGCAGACAGCCAGGCGCTGATGCAGGCCCTGCTGTCTCAGGCACCGCTGCTGAGTGAAAACCTGGGCCTGCTGCGTGGCCAGGGCGCAGGCTTTCTGGCCCAGCAAGAATTGCCCCCAGAAAGCCGGGGCACGCTGCGTGCGCTGCAGCGCCGTGTGGCGGAACTGCTGGACGCCTCTGGCCGCTCGCTGCAGCGCGGCATGCAGGCCAATGCAAGCTATCGCGATGCGCTGTCTGCGCCTGCCCAGAACGTGGTCAGCCTGACCGCCAGCGGCCTGAAGCTGGCCAATGAGGAACTCATCGAAGCCAGCAGCCTGACACTGCCCGCCCCCCAGTTTTTTGACAGCCTGACCCGTGCCATTGACGCCGTCAACGACATCACGGTGCAGGGCACGCAGCTGCTGAGCGATCAACTGCAAGCAGAGGCGCGCCAGTACCGCAACCAGCTGATCATGCTGCTGGTGGTGATGGGCCTGGCCCTTGCGGCCTCGATTGCCCTGGCAGCCCTGTTTGTGCGCTCCATGCTCGTGCCGTTGCAGCATGCGGTGCAGCTGGCGCAGGCAGTGGCTCAGGGCGATCTGAGCGGCGCTGACGTACCAGTGGGCACGAATGAAGTGAACCAGCTGCTCGATGCCCAGCAGCAAATGCGTGCCCGTCTGCGCCCCATGGTGGCGCAGGTGCGCAGCGGTGCAGACAGCGTGGCCGCGGCCAGCTCCGAGATTGCACAGGCCAATCTGAACCTGTCCAGCCGCACGGAAAACCAGGCCAGCGCGCTGGAGGAAACGGCGGCCTCCATGGAAGAGCTCAGCGCCACCGTGCGCAACAACGCCGACAACGCACGCGAAGCCAGCCAGCAGGCGTATTCCGCCCGCGAAGTGGCTGTGCAGGGCGGTGAGGTGGTCGAGCGCGTGGTACAGACCATGCACGGCATTCACGAAAGCAGCCGCAAGATTGCCGACATCATTGGCGTGATTGATGGCATTGCCTTCCAGACCAATATCCTGGCGCTGAACGCTGCGGTCGAGGCCGCACGTGCCGGTGAGCAGGGCCGTGGCTTTGCCGTGGTGGCCGGTGAGGTGCGTGCGCTGGCAGGCCGCAGCGCGGAGGCGGCCAAGGAGATCAAACAGCTGATTGCAACCAGCGTCGCTCGCGTAGGCGAAGGCAATACGCTGGCCCACCAGGCCGGCGAGACCATGGTGGAAGTGGTGCAGGCCATCGAGAAGGTCAACAGCATCGTCGCCGCCATCAGCGGTGCCAGTGAAGAGCAGGCCAACGGTGTGGCACAGGTGGGTGAAGCCGTACAGCAGATGGACCAGGCCACCCAGCAAAACGCTGCGCTGGTGGAGGAAATGTCTGCCGCTGCCCACAGCCTCAAGCAGCAGGGGCAGGAGCTGGTGCAGGCCGTGTCTTTCTTCCGCATGGAGCAAGATGGCCAGCGCATGGAGCATCAGCCACTGCTACAGGCTTGATGCTCTAAAAACAAAAGCTGCCAGCGCTGGATAGTTCAAGTTTTCAGCATGAAATAGATTGCAAAAGCTTATAAATTCAGCGCAAACAGCTATCTTTTAAAGAGAAAAACCGCCAAAAGGCGGTTTTTCTTTGTGTGCAGCAAGACTGCATCAGCCTTGCTGCGACAGGCCTGCCATCAATGGTGGTGGCCGTGGCCGCCATGCACGTGGCGGTGTTCAATTTCCACAGGCTCAGCGGCACGCACTTCCGTGACCTTGCAGCTAAAGCGCAGGGGCTTGCCAGCCAGCGGATGGTTGCCGTCCAGAATCACCACGGGGCCCTTGATCTTCACCACGTTGTAGATCTGGGGCAGGCCCTGGTCGTTGGTGCCGCGCAGCTGACCGCCCACCTTGACCCCGGGAGGAAATTCACCCTTGGGGATGTTGCGCATCAGGCTTTCGTCGCGCTCGCCAAAGCCTTCTTCCACGCTCAGGTCGATGGTCAGCGTATCGCCCACGGCCTTGCCTTCCAGCGCAGCTTCTACCTTTTCAAAGATGTTCTGGTAGCCACCGTGCAGATAGGCCACATCGCCCTTGTCCAGCAATGGGCCGGCAATGCCGCCCTTGAGGATTTCGTGGATCTTGTAGTTCAGCGTAACTGCTGTGTCTTTGGTGATGTTCATGTGCGTTGCCAGGAAAAATGGCGGCCAGGCCGCCATGGTTGGGATGCGCTGCATTGTCACCCATGCGCTGCCAACCTTGCAGCACATGGGTGCGTTGCCTCAGTCTCAGGCCTGTGGCACTTCGTCTTCGCTCGCACCGGGGTGGCGGGCAAAGCGGCGGGGCTGCGCACCGTGCACCGGGGTATGGCTGTCCCAGGGCCAGCCGCCAAACTGCGTGCGGCGGAAGTCCTGCATGGCCTGCATGATTTCCTGCTGCGTGTTCATCACAAAGGGGCCGTACTGCACCACAGGCTCACGGATGGGCTTGCCCTGCAGCAGCACCAGTTCCGCCGTCTCGCTGCCGGTGTTGACCAGCTCCAGCGCACGTCCCGCTTCCACCTGCAGCGCGGCGTGGGCATCCAGCGCCTGCCCGGCCAGCTGCAGGCGGTTGCCCACAAACCAGTAGAGCATGCGGCGGGTTTCTGCACCCTTGGCTGCAGGCAGGGTCCAGCGTGCGCCGGGTTCCAGGCTGATGGTCCAGATGGCCAGGTCTGCGCCCTCCTGCGAAGCCCAGGACTCGGGTGGTGCAGGCAGGGGCGCATCGGCGCCTTCCAGCGCACCGGCGATCACGGTCACCGTGGTGTGCTTGCCGCCTTCATCGGTGTGGTGCAGGCGCGGAATGCGCTCGTTCCACAGCATGGTGAAGTGGGGCTTGACCATCTTGTGGCTGGCAGGCAGGTTCAGCCAGATCTGGAACAGCTCCAGCGGATTGGGCTGGTCGGTGTTGAGCAGCGGAAACATCTCGCTGTGCATGATGCCGGCACCGGCCGTGACCCACTGCACATCACCACCGCCAAAGCGTGTGGCAGCGCCCAGGGAGTCTGCATGGTCGATCAGTCCCTTGCGCACCAGGGTCACGGTCTCAAAGCCACGGTGGGGGTGACCCGGGAAGCCGGGCACGTGCTCGCCGTGGTACATCGAGAAACCGTCCTTGTTGCTGAAGTCGCTGCCCATGGGGCGGTCCTCCAGCTCCACGGCCTGCACGCCCAGCTGGCCATCCCCTGCGGGGTAGGCGTCGTTGTGGTGGGCGCAGAACAGGAAGGGGTCAATACAGGGCCAGCGAGCGCCCAGTGGCAGCGATTGGATGATGGGGGATGCAGACATGGCGTCGCTCTCCAGTTGGTGCTGCCATGTTCACCCCCATGGCGAACAACTTGCAGCGTTGCAATGCTTCAAAGATAAGGCCGGATGGATGCCTTACCAAGCCCCTGAAGCTGCAACAGAGCGTTCCAGTGGCAAGACAGTGCAGTCTGTCGGCGTGGCTTTGGTGCTGGCGGCATGTCTAATCCGCGCTGCACCGCAGGGCGCTCCAGCCAGCTGGCCAGTACGCGCTGCACGTTGCGAAAGCTCGCCAGATCCAGCAGTGCGTCGGCCTCGTAGTTCACATGCAGGCAGCGCACCCAGGGCAGCACGGCAATGTCGGCAATGGTGTAGTCATCGCCCATGATCCATTGGCGGCCTGCCAGTCGCTGGTCCAGCACACCGAGCAGGCGCTTGGCTTCATTCACATAGCGCTGCAGCGGGCGCTTGTCTTCAAAGTCCTTGCCGCCATAGCGGTGGAAAAAGCCGACCTGGCCGAACATGGGGCCTGCACCTCCCATCTGCCACATCAGCCATTGCAGGGTTTCGTAGTGCTGCACGGCATCCATGGGCAGCAGCTGGCCGGATTTTTCTGCCAGATAGATGAGGATGGCACCCGATTCAAACAGCGCCAGCGGCTGACCGCCGGGGCCGTGTGGATCGAGGATGGCGGGGATTTTGTTGTTCGGGTTGAGCGCGAGGAACTCGGGCGAGAACTGCTCGTTGGCGTGGATGTCTACGCGATGTGCTTCGTAGGGAATGCCAGCTTCCTCCAGCATGACGGACACCTTGATGCCGTTCGGTGTGGGCAGGGAGTACAGCTGCAGCCAGTCCGGAAACTGGGCGGGCCATTTGCGGGTGATGGGATGTGCGTGCTCATGCTGCATACGTGCGCCTCAGACCTGAAGAAAACAAGCCTGCGCAGCCCTTGCCGGGCCATGCAGGAAGACGTTTTCATCTTACAGGGGAAGGCTGAGCCGCAGCTGTCACCCGCGCAGCGCCTCAGGGTGCGGGGGGCGTGCCGTCTTTGTTCACGATGGCCACGTTCAGTCCCTGCTCGGTCACCGTGATGGCACCGGGCTGCAGGCCCAGGCTGTCGGCCAGCTCCAGATCTTCTGCAGGGACGGTGTACAGCGCAAAGCCCTGCAGTGCCTGCTGCGCCACGCGCAGGTCATAGGTCTTGACCATGTCTGCCAGCGCAGGATCCGCCCCCGTCAGCGCCAGCTCCTGCACCTCGACCCGCTCGGCACGCACGCTGCGGTCACGCGGTTCGTAGTACAGGCCAAAGCGCACCTGCAGCTGCCCCTGCAGCGGCTGGCGCAGCACCGGGCCGGTGAGCTGTATGGTCAGCATGGTCTGGATCTGGTTGCTGGCGGGCAGCATCTGCAGCTGGGGCTGCGCGACCTGCAGCTGCAGCAGACCGGCTACTGGGTACTGTCTGGGGAAATGGTGGCTCAGGCCCTGATCTAGCTGTACCTGCGTCACGCTGATTTGGGTTGGCACAGCCTGCGAGCAGGCACTGATCCACAGGGTGCTGGCAGCGGCGGCGGCCAGCAGAAAACGACGGCGAAACATGACAGGGATAGGGTTTGCCTGCGGAGCGCTCACAGGCAGTGGAATTGATGGCGAAAACGCTTTTTGCGTAGATGCAGCAAGCGCTGCGTGCTCTTTATTTTTTCAGTTTAGCGCAAGGTCCAAACACGTGTTGTGAGCAGCTGTCACAGCCTTGGCGTCCACCCCGGAGCACGCTTATTCCGCTTGCAGATAGCGCTGCTGCAGCTCGTGCTGGGCGGCATCGTCCAGCTGCAGCACTTCGCGCAGATAGGTCTGCATGCCACCGTATTCCTGGTTCACCATGCTGTAGGCACTGTCCAGAAACGCGGGCTGTACACGCCACACCACGTCCAGCACTTCCTGCGGGATGGACTGCGCCGCACGTGCCCGCAGGGCCGCAGGGCCGCAGGGCGCTGGTAGAACTGGTTGGTCAGCAGATAGTCCTGCTGAATGTCGCTGCGGCTCACCCCCAGCACTTCCAGAAACAGAGCTGCGGCCCAGCCGGTGCGGTCCTTGCCTGCGGTGCAGTGGAACACCAGGGGCTGGTCAGACTGCAGCAGCAGATCGAAGAAGTTCGCAAAGTGTGTGGCGTTGTCGCGCACAAAGCTGCGGTAGGTCTGCTCCATGATGGCCACAGTGTCTTCCACGCTCAGCTGCCCGCCAGCATTGAGCATGCCCATGGCTTTTTGCACCACGGTGGGCTCTACGCTCAGCGCATGCACCTGCAGGTGGGGCCAGGCGTAGCTGTCGGCAGCGCGTTCCTGCACACCGCGAAAGTCGGCGGCGCGGTGTACACCCAGCTGCTGCAGCTGCTGCACGCCTTCTGGCGTCAGACCGGCCAGGTGGTCTGAGCGAAACACCGTGCGCCAGCGTACGCTGCGGCCCTGTGCGCCGGTGTAGCCACCCAGGTCGCGGAAGTTGCTGGTTCCAGGCAGGGCGATATGGCGTGGCAGGGGATTACGCATGGGCAGACTTTCGAAAAAACAGTTCATGACAGCGCAGCGCATCAAAAAACGCTGCAGTACAGCCTCGATTGAAGCGTAGTGCAGCGTTTTTGTCAGCCACCCATGCATCGCACAGGGGTGTGCGTCAATTACGCATTGCTCAGCAAATGCTTGCCCACCAGTCCGGTGATCTCAAACATGCCTACGCGCTCCTTGCCGAACACCGGCAGTAGCTTGGCATCGGCCACGATGACGCGCTTGTCCTTGGGGTCCTGCAGGTTGTTGGCCTTCACATAGTCCCAGACCTTCTTGACCACCTCGGTACGTGCGACGGGTGCATCGCCAATCACGGCCGCCAGTGCCGCATCGGGGCGGAAGTTGGCCGCCGCAGGCTTGCGCGTTGCCGTCTTCTTGGCAGCAGGTGCTTTTTTGGCGGCAGCGCTTGTCCTGCCTGTGCCAGCAGCTGCAGTTTTTGCAGGTGCTGCGCTCTTGCGGGAGGGGTACTTGCTGGCTTCGAACTCAAAGTTCACCTTGCCTGCGGCCGCATCCCAGACCAGGAAGGCCTTGAAGTTGCGGCGCGTGCGGTTGGAGACAAACTTCTCCAGCAGGTCGGTCTTGCCGGTCGTCAGCAGCTTGCTCATCTGCGCGCGTTCAATGGGCTGCTGCAGGATGATCTGGCCACTCTTGAAGTCGCAGCTGGGCGTGGGCTGTGCAGGCGTAGGCACGGAATGGCTGCAGACATAGTTGCTGCCATGCTCGAACACGGGCGCACCGCACTTGGGGCAGTTGCCCAGTGACTGCTGGCCGCTGAAATCTACGGGGCCGCTGGCTTCGGCTTCTTTTTCGTCTTCGCCAAAGTCGAATTCCAGCTTGAAGTTGCTGTGCTCTTCATCGCGCACGATGGTCACTTCTGCCACAAAAGGCCAGCCTGCCTTGGAGCGGAAGCCTTCCAGGGGGCCCAGGCGGCGGTCACGCAGCAGCTGCTCGGCCTCGTGCGTTTCAAAGGTGCGGCCCGCAGGCGACTTGGTGAACGAGAAGCCGCAGCCATCGCTGTGGCCATCGGCACCCGTGCAGCCATAGCGGCGGTAGTTTTCCTTCACAACGCCGCCACAGTTGGGGCAGGGCGTAGCCAGGGTGGCGTAGTCACCGGGGATGGTGTCGCGGTCGTACTCCTTGGCCTTGCGCACGATTTTTTCTGTCATCGCCGCAATTTCCTGCATGAAGGCGGCACGCGAGAGCGCGCCCTTCTCCATCTGGGCGAGCTTGTACTCCCACTCACCAGTCAGATCGGCGCGGCACAACTCATCCACCTGCAGACCGCGCAGCAGTGTCATCAGCTGGAAAGCCTTGGCAGTGGGGATCAGTTCGCGGCCTTCGCGCAGCATGTACTTTTCGGTCAGCAGACCTTCAATGATGGCCGCACGTGTGGCTGGTGTGCCCAGGCCCTTTTCCTGCATGGCTTCGCGCAGCTCGTCGTCTTCCACCTGCTTGCCTGCGCTTTCCATGGCGCCCAGCAGCGTCGCTTCCGAGTAGCGGGCTGGGGGCTTGGTCTTCAGGCCCTTGGGCTGGGCATCGCTGGTCTGGGGCTTTTCGCCGGGCTGCACGGCCACCAGAGGCTGGCCCTTGTCGCCTTCCTTGGCGTCTTCCACTTCGTTGGCAGCTTCCTTGCCGTAAATCGCCAGCCAGCCGGGTTTGACCAGCACCTTGCCTTCGGTCTTGAAGTGGTGCTGCTCCACCTGGCTGATGCGGGTGGTCACCTGGTACTCGGCGCTGGGGAAGAACACGGCCATGAAGCGGCGCACCACCAGGTCGTACAGCTTTTGTTCGGCCTCAGACAGGCCTGAAGGTGCCTGCGTGGTGGGGATGATGGCAAAGTGGTCCGACACCTTGCTGTTGTCAAAAACGCGCTTGGTGGGACGCACATAGCCAGCTTCTACGGCCTGCTGGGCATAAGGGGCCAGATGGCGCATGCCGCTGCCTGCCAGCATCTCAAAGGTCTGGCGTGCCACGGGCAGATAGTCCTCGGGCAGGGCGCGAGAATCGGTACGGGGGTAGGTCAGTGCCTTGTGGCGCTCGTACAGGCTTTGCGCCAGTGCCAGCGTGGTCTTGGCGGAGAAACCAAACTTGCCGTTGGCCTCGCGCTGCAGGCTGGTCAGGTCAAACAGCAGGGGCGAAGCCTGGGTGGTGGGCTTGCTCTCTTCGGTGACGGTGGCAGGCTTGCCCTTGACGGCGGCGGCAATGGCCTCGGCTTCCTGCTTGCTCCAGACGCGGTCGGCCTTGGCTTCGGCGTCCTCGCTCTTTTTCCACTGCGGGTTGAACCACTTGCCCAGGTACTGACCGGCCTGTGCATCGAAGGTGCCATGCACTTCCCAGTAGTCGCGGCTGACGAACTTGCGGATTTTTTCTTCGCGATCTACGACCAGCGACAGCGTAGGCGTCTGCACGCGACCCACCGTGGTCAAAAAGAACCCGCCGTCGCGCGAGTTGAAGGCCGTCATGGCGCGGGTGCCGTTGATGCCGACCAGCCAGTCGGCCTCGGAGCGGCTGCGTGCCGCATCGGCCAGGCCCTGCATCTGCTGTTCGCTGCGCAGCTTCTCAAAACCTTCGCGGATGGCCTGGGGCGTCATGGACTGCAGCCACAGACGCGCAATCGGCTTACCCAGCGTGCCCTTGGCACCACCGGCGTACTGCTCGATCAGGCGGAAGATCAGCTCACCTTCGCGGCCCGCGTCACAGGCGTTGATCAGCTGGGTCACGTCCTTGCGCTTGGCCTGCTTGACCACGGCGTTCAGGCGGCTCTTGGTCTTGTCGACAGGCTTGAGGTCAAAGCGCGGGGGAATCACCGGCAGATTCGCAAAGCTCCACTTGCCACGCTTGACGTCAAATTCTTCCGGCGCCTGAATTTCCACCAGGTGGCCTACGGCGCTGGTGACCACAAACTGCGCGTTTTCAAAATGGTCTTCGTGCTTGTCGAACTTGCCATAGACGGGCGTGAGGGCGCGCACAATGTCTTGCGCCACTGACGGTTTTTCCGCTATTACCAAGGTTTTTGTCATTCATTGCTCTCGTGATTTGCAACGACCGCCCACCGGCTGGTGAGCCACCGCTCCTACAATTTCGTCCTTCACGCACGCGTGTGTGCGCGCACGTGCATGTGTGCATACATATTTAAGTTATCAGAGATTTCAATGCCCAGCACATCACGCCCCTCATCTTCCAGACCCGGCAAGCGCATACAGACACGTCGCTCAGGTGTACATGGCAAAGGGGTGTTCGCCGTGCAGGACATCGCCGCACGCGAGACCATCATTGAATACATTGGCGAAGTCATCCATGCGGAAGAAGCCGAACGCCGTCACCCGCATGACCCCAGCCAGCCCAACCACACGTTCTACTTTCAGGTCAGCGACGAGGTGGTGATTGATGCCACCTACGGCGGCAATTCCTCACGCTGGATCAACCACAGCTGCGCCCCCAACTGCTACACGGTCGAGCGCGATGGCCGCATCTTCATTGTGGCGCTGCGCCCTATCCGTGCCGGTGAAGAGCTGACCTATGACTACGGTCTGATGGTGGCAGAGCGCTACACCAAGGCGCTGAAGGCCGAATACGCCTGCTACTGTGGTGCGCCCACCTGCCGTGGCACCATGCTGGCCCCCAAGCGTGGCTGGCGCCCGCCCATGCCCGAAGACTTTGACCAGGACGGGAATCTGCTGTGAACACCTCTCCCACCCATTGGCCCGCCGAAGACCTGTGGCTGGCCATTGCCCCCCGTCTGCCCGGTTTTACGGTGGAAGTGCTGCCGGAGATTGACTCCACCAACACCGAACTCATGCGCCGTGCACGCGCAGGCCGTGCCGAGCCCATCGTGCTCGTGGCCGAGTCACAGACCGCAGGGCGTGGCCGTCAGGGCCGCAGCTGGCTGAACCAGCCCGGTGACTGCCTGATGTACTCGCTGGGGCTGGTGCTCAATCCGCTGGACTGGTCAGGCCTGTCGCTGGTGGTGGGCCTGAGCATTGCGGAATCCCTGCAGGCGGCGGCCCTCCCCGGTCAGCCGCGCATTGGGGTGAAGTGGCCGAATGACCTGTGGCTGCAGGATGGCCGCAAGCTGGGTGGCACGCTGATTGAAACCGCCAACCTGCCCGCTGGTGTGGCTGCACCCTGTTTTGGCGCAGGGGCTGGTGTGCCGCGTTTTGTCATCATCGGCACGGGCATGAATGTGCGCCTGCCGCAGATGCAAGGGCTGCTCACACCTGCGGCTTGCCTGCAGGATGTAGATGCCCGCTGGACCGCACCAGCCGCGCTGCAGCAACTGCTGCCACAGCTGGTGGAGGACGTGCTGCTGTTTGCCGAGCAGGGCTTTGCGCCGTTTCAGCAGCGCTTTGCCGCGCGTGACGTGCTGCATGGTCAGCAGGTGCATTTGAGCGATGGCAGCAGCGGGCTGGCCGCAGGCGTGCTGGCCGATGGCACACTGCAGCTGCGCACGGCCGATGGTTTGCGCAGCGTCATCAGCGGTGATGTCAGCGTGCGCCCTGTGCATATGGACCTGCCGCCTGCTGCGGCCTGATTTCAAGGAGCTGTACATGTTGCGTTTTGCCTTGCTGGTGCTGCTGCTTGCCAATGCTGGCTATCTGGCCTGGAGCCAGGGCTGGATGGCGACATTGGGCTGGGCGCCTGAAGAACAGGCCGAGCCCTACCGCCTCAAGCAGCAGGTGCGCCCTGAAGTGCTGAGCATCGTGCAGCCCGGCACGGCAGCGACGACTGCAGCGCCCACTCCTGCCTCGGCTCCTGCTGCCAGCGTTGCCGCTGCGCCTGCACAGCCCATGCCACCGGAGCCTTTGGAGGAAATCATTCCCGAGGCCACGGTCTGCCTGCAAAGCGAAAACATGAATGAAGCCCAGTACCGCAAGCTGCAGGAGGCACTGCGCAGCAGCGACCTGCCCTCGAGCAGCTGGGAGTTTGTGCCCACGCAGGTGACGGGGCGCTGGATGGTCTATCTGGGCAAGTTCGCCAATGAAATGGCCATGGAAAAGCGCCGTGCCGAGCTGCGCGCCCGCAAGATTGCCTATGACCGTGCGGGCGGCAACCTGGAGCCCGGACTGTCGCTGGGGCGCTTTTCCAGCGAAGAAGCGGCCACGCGTGAACTGGGCCATATGCTCAATCAGGGCATACGTGGGGCACGCGTGGTGCAGGAGCGCGCACCGCAGACGCTGTATGCCCTGCGCATGAGTGAATCCACCGCAGCACAGCGCACCCTGCTGCAGGGGCTGGAGCCTGCGCTGGAAGGCAAGCGCATGCAGCCCTGCCCTTGAATGCAGGCATAAAAAACCCGCAGGGCATGGGCCTCTGCGGGGATGAGCGATATGCGAGCGCGGTAAGGGCGTGGATCAGTTCACGCTGATGTTGGCCGCCTTGGCCACCGCCTTCATCTTTTCCACTTCGCTGGCGATCTGCTGGGTAAAGGCTTCGCTGGAAGTGCCAGACACGTACATGCCCTGTGCGTCCATGCGCTTCTTGACGGCTGGGTCCTGCAGCGCTTCAGCCACGGCCTGCTGCACGCGTGCGATCTGCTCGGCAGGCGTGTTCTTGGGCGCGACCAGACCGAACCAGGAAGGATCGTTCAGCTCAGGGTGACCGGCTTCGGCATAGGTCGGTACTTCAGGCAGCACGGCCAGACGCTCGGGCCAGGACACGGCAATGGCGCGCAGCTTGCCGGACTGGATATGGGGCAGCGAGGAGGCCACCTGGTCAAAGTACACGGGCACCTGGCCGCCCAGCACGTCGTTGATGGCGGGGCCTGCACCACGGTAGGGGATGTGCAGCATGTCTACGCCTGTGGCCTTGATGAACTGCTCGCCCCACATGTGGCCGATGGTGCCGTTGCCGGGGGTGGCATAGCTCACCTTGCCGGGGTTGGCCTTCAGATAAGCCACCAGTTCCGCAAAATTCTGGGCAGGAATCAGTTGGGGGTTGATCACCATGACGCCGGGCGCCTTGACGATTTCGGTCACGCCCACGAAGTCCTTGATGGCGTCGTAAGGCAGCTTGGAGTAGACCGCAGGGTTCACGCCGTGGGTGGACAGTGTGGCAATACCGAAGGTCAGGCCATCGTTGGCGCGTGCCACTTCAGCCATGCCGATGGAGCCACCGGCACCGGCCTTGTTCTCGATCACGACGGGCTGGCCGAGCAGCCGGGTCAGGACGTCCTGCATGTTGCGAGGCACCATGTCGGTGGAACCACCGGCAGGAAAGGGCACGATGATGCGCAGAGGGCGCGAATCTTGGGCACTGGCCATGCCCGAGACGGATGCCAAGGTCGCAGCGGCAACAGCGGAGAGAAAGTGACGACGTTGCATCATGAGGACTCCCTATGTGAGAAAGTGTGGTTATCTATAAGACCTGTGCATAGAGGTTAGGGTAATTGACAGTTGACAACAAACAAATACTCTTCTTGTTATGATTCCTTCGAGGAATATTGAACAGTGTCTACTAACTTGCCTCCCCTGCGTCGGCTGACGCCTCCCGTGCATTTGCTGCGAGCTTTCTCTACGGTCGCGCGTTTTGGTGGCGTCTCACGTGCCGCAGAAGCGCTGCACCTGACGCAAAGTGCCGTGAGCAAGCAGATTCAGGAGCTGGAGAAGTGGGTTGGTGTCGACCTGTTCGAGCGCAGCCGCAAGCGCCTCACGCTCACCCCGGCAGGTGAGCGCTATGAAAAGGCTGTGCGCACGCTGCTGTCGCAGCTGGAGGCTGCGACGCTGGAGCTCATCACCAGCACCGATGGCGGTGGTGCGCTGCACCTGTCCAGCCTGCCGACCTTTGGCGCGAGCTGGCTGATTCCGCGCCTGCCACAGTTCCAGCAGCAGCACCCGCATGTGACACTGCATTTCGTACCCTATGCCCAGGGCTACGACTTTGAAAGCCCGCACCTGGACTGCTCCATCCTGTTTGGTGAAGGCCACTGGCCCGGCGCACGCGCCCACTATCTGGACGGGCAGGATGTGACGCTGATCGCCCCGCCCGCCAGCTTTGGTGGCCCCGCCATTCACAGCCCCAGTGATGTGGCCAAGTACACGCGGCTGCGCCACCTGACCATTCCCCATGCATGGATGACCTGGGCGCAGGCCTGGGATGTCAAGAACCTGGACCCGCTGGCAGGCCTGCAGTTTGACCAGTTCCAGACCATCATCCAGGCCGTCATGGCAGGCATGGGCGTGGCCCTGGTGCCGCGCTGCCTGGTGGAAGGGCAGATTGCCAAGGGGCTGGTGAGCGAGCCCCTGCCCCAGCACGGGCTGGTCAGCAGTCTGGGCTACTGGCTGTGCTATCCGGAGTCACGCTCCAACATCACGCCGCTGGTGGCTTTTCGCAACTGGCTGCAGCAGCAGGCCCGCCCCTACAGGGAGCCCACGGCCAGCAGCCTGGCGGTGCAAAGCAAAAACCGTAGCAAGCAGCGCGCGCTGACTAACGAATAGCGTGCTCAAAGATTAACAAACGTTTGTTTTATCGGCGCTGGCAGCTTCTGAATCAGGAGCATCTGCCAGCGCACGAAAGCGCACGCTAAAGCGTGCACCCGGGGGCGTGCGATGAGGGTGTGCATCGTCCAGCGCCACGGTTGCAGCATGCAGGCGCGCAATTTCCTGCACGATGGGCAGGCCCAGACCCGAGCCATCGGCCTCTGACCCCAGCACCCGGTAAAACGGCTGAAAGATCAGCTCACGCTCCTCGGGCGGCACGCCCGGCCCTGTATCTTCCACCTGCAGCAGCACCACGCGGGCCAGTTGGTCTGGCAGCACACGCAGTGTCACCATGGCGGGTACCTCCGGGCTGGAGGGGCTGTAGTTGATGGCATTGCTCAGCAGGTTGCGAATCAGCTCCTTGAGCAGCGTGGCATTGCCCTGCAGCCACACGCCTGCGCTGCCGGGCTCTGCCCCCTCATAGCCCATGTCTACATGGCGATCCATGGCCAGCGGCAGCAGGTCCTGCATGACCTCAATCGCCAGCGCGGCCAGATCGCAGGGCGTGCGCTGCAGGCCGGTGCTGGCACCTTCGGCACGAGCCAGTGACAGCAGCTGGTTGACCGTGTGTGTGGCGCGCATGCTGGAGCGCCCGATCTGCTGCAGCGAGCGCTTGAGATCCTCCGTGCTCACGCCTTCGCGCAGTGCCAGATCGGCCTGCATGCGCAGGCCAGCCAGCGGGGTCTTGAGCTGGTGGGCAGCATCAGCCAGAAAGCGCTTCTGGGTGGCCAGCGATTCGTTCAGGCGGCGCAGCAGGTCATTGACCGCATCGACCAGCGGCACCACTTCCAGCGGCACCGCGCGGTGGTCAATGGGCGAAAGATCATCGGGCTTGCGTGCGCGGATGCGCGTCTCCAGCAGGTGCAGCGGCCGTATGCCGCGCGCCAGTGCCAGCCACACCAGCAGTACCGACAGTGGCAGGATGACGAACTGCGGCAGCATCACGCCCTTGATGATTTCCGTGGCCAGCACGCTGCGCTTTTCACGCGTTTCAGCCACCTGCACCAGCGCCCAGGCATCGTCCGTCAGCACGGGCAGCCGCACGCGCAGTGCAGCCACGCGCATGTCCATGCCGCGGATTGCATCGTCACGCAGTTCCACCTGCCCCAGTTCCATAGACTGTGGTGCGGAGGTGAGGGGGATGTCGCTGTCACCCGCCAGAAAACTGCCGTCGGAGGTGGTGACCTGAAACAGCACCATGTCGGACTCGTCGGCGCGCAGCATTTCCGAAGCAGGCTGCGGCAGGTTGAAGTGCAGCTGCCCGCCTGCGTCCACCAGAATCAGCTGGGCCAGTGCGTGCACGTTGTATTCCAGTGCACGGTCAAACGGCTTGTTGGCCAGCGACTGGGCCACCAGCCAGGTCAGCGCCAGGCTCACGGGCCACAGCAGCAGCAGGGGCGTGAGCATCCAGTCCAGAATTTCTCCGAACAGGGATCGCTGCTCACGCTGGAAAATTTTCACGCTGGCCTTGCTATCAGTGTTTTTGGCCTTCAGCGCTTGCTGCACAAGCGCTGGCAGCTATGAAAAATCAAGCCTGAATCTTTTCCAGGCAGTAGCCCAGGCCGCGTACGGTGGCAATGCGTATCGGGTCGCGCTCGATCTTCTTGCGCAGGCGGTGGATGTAGACCTCAATCGCGTTGTTGCTCACCTCTTCGCCCCACTCGCACAGGCGCTCGACCAGCTGGTCCTTGCTGACCAGACGGCCCGCGCGCTGCAGCAGCACTTCCAGCAGGCCCAGTTCGCGGGCGGACAGCTCCACCATCTTGCCGTCGATGGTGGCTACACGCCCGGCCTGGTCGTAGACCAGCGGGCCGTGCTTGATGACGCTGCTGGTGCCGCCCATGCCCCGGCGCGTCAGGGCACGCACGCGTGCTTCCAGCTCCTGCAGGCTGAAGGGCTTGGCCATGTAGTCGTCTGCGCCCAGATCCAGCCCCTGCACGCGTTCTTCCACGCTGTCCGCCGCGGTGAGAATGAGCACGGACAGGCCATCGCCGCGGCTGCGCAGGCGCTTGAGCACCTCCAGCCCGTGCATGCGCGGCAGGCCCAGATCCAGAATCAAAAGATCAAACTGGTTGCTGGTGACAAGGGCGGTGTCTGCTTCGGTGCCGCTGGCCACATGGTCGACCACGGCCCCTGCCCCGCGCAGGCTGCGCAGCAGGCCGTCGGCCAGCACCTGATCATCTTCGGCTATGAGAATGCGCATGGTGTATGTCTCCTGGCATGCCGGGGTCTGCTGCCCCGGCTTTGCATTGGTGCAGGCGCTGCACATGCCGCCTGCCAGAACCATTCTAGGAACCCCGCTGCATCAGACAAGCGGTGTTTACGCGGGTGCGGCAGTGCAGCAAACCCGAGGCAGACCAAGCCTTTCGCCCTGCGCTTTTCACATCAGGCCTGATCGCCCACATCGCTGCCGTAGACCTCCAGACCAATGCGCACCACCACGGCCACGTCATGCCCTACGGCCTCTTCAAACTCACGCTCGGCCTGCTGTACCGCACGCTGAAATGCCAGGTGCCAGGCGCGGCCGGTGTCGGTATAGACCACGCGCTTGGCACGGCGGTCGTAAGCGTCAGCCTCGCGCAGCACCAGCCCCCAGGCTTCGCACTGGTCCACCAGATCGGTCATGGCCTGCTTGCTCATGCCGGCACGCTCGGCCAGATCGGTGATGCGGTCGCCCTGCAGGGACAGGTGCCGCGTGATGTGAATGTGCGCGGCGCTGACCTTGTCGCGCAGCGCCAGGTTGGACAGCGCCAGCGGCGTCTCATCGTCCTGCGCCATGAGCTGGCGCACGCGTTCGTCAAACTTGCGCATGGCATGGCCCAGCAGCCGCCCCAGATGGGTGTGGCGCCATGCGTCTTCCAGGTGTTCGGCAGCCGGTAATTTAGACATAGTCAGTTTGATGGATAGTCAGGCAAGTTGAATATAAACTCTTTTGCATTGCCCATACACTACTGTTCAAGCATCCAGCCTGTTCACATCAACAGGGGATGCAGCACCAGTTGTCATCCCCTTCTTTCAAAGGACATCGCCATGAACGCCATCGCACGCAACAACGACGCCAACAGCGAAAAAGCCAAAGCCCTGGCTGCCGCCCTCGCCCAGATTGAAAAGCAGTTTGGCAAGGGCACCATCATGAAGCTGGGCGAAGGTGAAGTGGTGGAAGACATCCAGGTGGTGTCCACCGGCTCGCTGGGTCTGGACATTGCCCTGGGTGTAGGCGGCCTGCCCCGTGGCCGCGTGATTGAAATCTACGGCCCTGAGTCGTCCGGCAAGACCACGCTGACGCTGCAGGTCGTCGCTCAGATGCAAAAGCTCGGCGGCACCTGCGCCTTCATCGACGCAGAACATGCACTGGACACGTCCTATGCCCAGAAGCTGGGTGTGAACCTCAATGAAGTGCTGATCAGCCAGCCTGACACCGGCGAGCAGGCGCTGGAAATCGTGGACTCTCTGGTGCGCTCCGGCGCCGTGGACCTGATCGTGGTGGACTCGGTGGCCGCACTGGTGCCCAAGGCCGAAATCGAAGGCGAAATGGGTGACAACCTGCCCGGCCTGCAGGCCCGCCTGATGAGCCAGGCGCTGCGCAAGCTGACTGCCACCATCAAGAAGACCAACTGCACGGTGATCTTCATCAACCAGATCCGCATGAAGATTGGCGTGATGTTCGGCTCGCCCGAAACCACCACCGGCGGTAATGCGCTGAAGTTCTACGCCTCGGTGCGTCTGGATATCCGCCGCACCGGCACCATCAAGAAGGGCGACGAAGCCATTGGTAACGAAACCAAGGTCAAGGTCGTGAAGAACAAGGTCTCGCCTCCCTTCAAGACTGCCGAGTTCGACATTCTGTTTGGCGAGGGCATTTCGCGCGAAGGCGAAATTCTGGACATGGGCGTGGACGCCAAGCTCATTGAAAAGTCCGGTGCCTGGTACGCCTACAACGGTGAAAAGATCGGCCAGGGCCGCGACAACGCCCGTGAATTCCTGCGCGAGAACCCCGCGTTGGCCGTGGAAATTGAAAACAAGGTGCGCGAAAGCCTGGGCATCAGCCTGATTCCTGTGGCCGAAGGCGAAGCCGCTCCCGCCAAGCCCGGCAAAGGCAAGAAGGCCGATAAAAACACGCCCGACGCTGATGGCGTCATCGGCTAATCCATAGCAAGCCAACCCGCTGCCAGCGTTTTTGCACGAACGCTGGCAGCGGGTTTTTTTACACCATGGGTTTTCAGACAATCTCGCTCACCGGGCGCGCACTCAAATACCTCTCGCAGCGCGAGCACTCGCGCCTGGAGCTGGAGCGCAAGCTGGCCCCGCATGTGGAAGAAGGCGAAGATCTGGCCGCCGTGCTTGATGCGCTGGAGGCCAAAGGCTTCATCAGCCCCGAGCGCGTGGCCCAGTCCGTGATCTACCGCCGCAGCAGCAAGCTGGGCACCGCGCGCGTGCTGCACGAGCTGCGCAGCAAGGGGCTGGATGATGACGTGGTGCGCGCCGCTGCGGAGCAGCTCAGAGACACGGAACACGCCCGCGCCTGGGACGTGTGGCAGCGCAAGTTTGGCGCAGTCGCCACCACCCCGCAGGAGCGCATGAAGCAGATGCGCTTTCTGGCCAGCCGTGGCTTTGGCGGTGATGTAGTGGGCAAGGTGCTGCGCGGGCAGGCACCGGAATCCGATTAAGCGCAGCGCTGGCGCCCTCTCCCGCTTGCGGGAGAGGGCGGGGGTGAGGGTCTAACTTTCGCTGGCTCCCTCTCCCGCTTGCGGGAGAGGGTTGGGGTGAGGGGAGCGTCTTTCTTTTCTGGCGGCCCCCACCCTCACCCTCCCCCAGCGGGGGAGGGAATAGAGGCGGGAGAGGTGAACCTCTTCCCCTCTGGCTTTCTCTCCTTCCCCCTCTGGGGGAAGGCAGGGATGGGGGCCTGCCAGGCTTGAGGCATGCCGCCGTGGCGCTGCATGATAGCCACCAGTTTCCATCATGAAATATGCCTCTAACGCCCATGCAGCAAGCGCTAGTAGCTATGAATTTGGTATGAACTCCCTCTCCCGCTTGCGGGAGAGGGTTGGGGTGAGGGGAGCGTCTTTCTTTTCTGGCGGCCCCCACCCTCACCCTCCCCCAGCGGGGGAGGGAATAGAGGCGGGAGAGGGTTGGAGTGAGGGTGCATGGGCAGCCTGTCTTCGCGATTTACTCGCGTGTGGCCCACCAGCACACCAGCGAACCCACCGTAATCAGCACCACGCCCTGCCAGAACGGCAGGCCCGGCTGCACGGCCAGCCACACGCTGGCCATCAGTGCCGAGAGCACAGGGGTGAAGTACGAGCCCGCAGCCATCACGGCCAGATTGCCGCGCTGAATGCCGTGCTCCCAGCAGCCATAGCCCAGTGCGGTGAGCGCGCCAATCGCCAGCACCTGCAGCACCACACTCCAGCTCCATTGCATGGTAACCGTGTCTGCGGCCAGCCATTGCAGCCACAGCAGGAAGGCCGTGAGGGTCAGAAACAGCCCCACGCCATTGAAGCCTCCGCCGTGGATGCGTGCAAGCACCGAGTAGGCAGGCCACATGGTGGCTGCGCCAAAGGCCAGCGCATAGGCCACGGGGTTGGCCGCCATGTGCGCGCCCAGGTTCTGCCACCAGGGTGTATCGACGCTGCTGGCGCCTTCTCCCATGACCAGCACCAGCCCCCACAGGCACAAGGCCACGCCCAGCCACAGCCACCAGCGGGCGCGCTGCTGGTGGCAGAGCACGGCCAGCACAATCGTCAGACAGGGCCAGAGGTAGTTGATCATGCCCAGCTCCATGGACTGGGGCCGGTCATGCGCCAGCCCAATCGCCACCGACAGGCAGATCTCATAGAAAGCAAACAGCAGACCGCAGACGATGAGGTAGATGCGCGAGATACCCCGCAGCTGCGCGCGCGAGGGCACACCCTTGACCAGCAGCACAAACGCGGCGCTGACGCTGTAGAACACCGCCGCGCCGCCCAGCGCACCCAGCGCCTCGGCCACGGAGCGCATCAGGCCCACGGTGCTGCTCCAGCAAAGCACGGCCACCAGACCGATCAGGGTGGCACGGCGAATTTCCGGCGAAGAGGCAGTGGCGGCAGTCATGCAAAACCTATAAAAACAAGAGCTGCCAGCGCTTGATAAACAAGGGTTTCAGATACAAAACTATTTGAAACCTCATGCAATCAAGCGCAGGAAGCTATTTATAAAGAAGCGCCCTGCCTGCAAAAAAGCGGCCCGCAGGCCGCTTGATCATGCAAGGCAGATGCCAGTGTAAAACCGCGCTTTACACACCCAGCATCAATTGCAGATTCTGCACGGCAGCGCCGCTGGCACCCTTGCCCAGATTGTCCAGCCGCGCAATCAGCACAGCCTGGCGGTGCTGTTCATTGGCAAACACACGCAGCTCCAGGTGGTTGGTATTGGCCAGCGTATCGGCGGCCAGCTTGTTGTCTTCGGTGGGAGGCAGCACCTTGACCCACTGCGCCGGCGTATTCGTCTTGGCGTAGTGGCTGGCCAGCGCATCGTGCAAGTCCTGCGCATTGGGCGCGCCGGGCAGCAGGTCCAGGTGCAGGGGCAGCTGCACCAGCATGCCCTGTGCATAGTTACCCACGGCGGGAATGAACACGGGGCGGCGTGTCATGCCGGTGTATTGCAGAATTTCAGGAATGTGCTTGTGCGCCAGCCCCAGACCATAGGCCTCATAAGGCGCGGCACTGCCAGCCTCGTACGCCTCAATCATGCTGCGGCCGCCGCCGGTGTAGCCAGACACCGATGGCAGGGCCACGGGGTAGTCCGCAGGCATCAGCCCTGCATCCACCAGCGGGCGCAGCAGCGCAATCGCGCCTGTGGCGTAGCAGCCGGGGTTGGACACGCGGGTGGCGGTCTTCACCGCTTCAAGCTGGCCGGCGCACAGCTCAGGGAAACCATAGACCCAGTCCGGCGCCACGCGGTGGGCGGTAGATGCATCAATGATCTTGATGGCGCGGCCGGTTTCTGCAGTGATGCTGTCGACCAGCGCCACCGTCTCGCGTGCGGCATCGTCGTGCAGACACAGGATGACCAGATCCACCTCGGCAATCAGCGCCCGCTTGGCCGCGGGGTCCTTGCGCAACTCGGGCGCAATGCTGACCAGTTCCACACCAGCCATACCCTGCAAGCGGTCACGAATCTGCAGACCCGTGGTGCCAGCTTCGCCATCAATAAAGACTTTGGACATTGTTCAATGCTCCCGCGCTTCTTGGCGCATCGTAGGTTCATGCCGCAATTGCGACGCCATCAAATAAACGGATTGTCGCTGCTGCGGGCGGGGTGCAGCGCAAAAACTGCGGCTCCTGCCGTTTTTCAGGGGGCGTTTGTGGCCTTCCGGGCCAGCCTTGGTGCGGCTTGATCTACGTATGCCAATACGTATATCCCGTGAAACAAAGCACTTTTTGCCGACTTGTCAGCATGGTACATTCGCCGATTGCCATGTCATACGAGCCCGGCTCCGCATGCCCAGGCAGCAGGAAAACGGGCATTTTTCCTCCGTTTCAGAGAGACAAGACTCATGAAGATTCATGAATACCAAGGCAAGGAAATCTTGCGTCAATTCGGCGTGCCAGTTCCCCGTGGCATTCCGGCTTTCACCGTCCAGGAAGCTGTAGAGGCAGCGCAGAAGCTGGGCGGCCCCGTGTGGGTGGTGAAGGCGCAGATCCATGCCGGCGGCCGCGGCAAGGGCGGCGGCGTCAAGGTGGCAAAGACCATTGAGGACGTGAAGGCCCTGTCCGAGCAAATCCTCGGCATGCAGCTGGTGACCCACCAGACTGGCCCTGAAGGCCAGAAGGTGCGCCGTCTGTACATCGAAGAAGGTGCAGACATCAAGAACGAACTGTATGTGTCGCTGGTGACCGACCGCGCCACACAGAAGGTGGCACTGATCGCTTCCAGCGAAGGCGGCATGGACATCGAGGAAGTGGCCCACTCCACGCCCGAGAAGATCATCACCGAGATGATCGACCCCCTGACCGGCATCACCGAAGCCCAGTCGCGCAAGGTGGCTGCGGCCATCGGTCTGGAAGGCAAGTCCATCGACCAGGCCGTAGAGTTGTTCGCCAACATCTACAAGTGCTACATGGACACCGACGCTTCGCTGGTGGAAATCAACCCCCTGAACTGCGACTCCAACGGCAACCTGATGGCCCTGGACGCCAAGTTCAACTTCGACTCCAACGCCCTGTTCCGCCACCCCGAAATCGTGGCCCTGCGCGACCTGGACGAAGAAGACCCCGCAGAAATCGAAGCCTCCAAGTTCGACCTGGCCTACATCTCTCTGGACGGCAACATCGGCTGCCTGGTGAACGGCGCGGGCCTGGCCATGGCCACCATGGACACCATCAAGCTGTTCGGCGGCGAGCCCGCCAACTTCCTGGACGTGGGCGGCGGCGCAACGGCCGAGAAGGTGACCGAAGCCTTCAAGATCATGCTCAAGAACCCCAAGGTCAAGGGCATTCTGGTCAACATCTTCGGCGGCATCATGAAGTGCGACACCATCGCCACCGGCGTGGTCACCGCCTGCAAGGCCGTGAACCTGAGCGTGCCACTGGTCGTGCGCATGAAGGGCACCAACGAAGAGCTGGGCAAGCAAATCCTGGCCGAATCCGGTCTGCCCATCATCGCAGCCGACACCATGGCTGAAGCTGCTACCAAGATTGTTGCTGCCGTCAAGTAAAACGCCCCCGGAGATAAAAACATGTCGATCTTTATCAACAAAGACACCAAAGTCATCACCCAGGGCATTACCGGCAAGACCGGTCAATTCCACACCGAAAAGTGCCAGGAATACGCCAACGGCAAGAACTGCTTCGTCGCCGGTGTGAACCCCAAGAAGGCGGGCGAGCGCATTTTTGACATCCCCATCTACGGCTCCGTCAAGGACGCAGCCAAGGAAACCGGCGCCACCGTCTCCGTGATCTACGTGCCCCCCGCAGGCGCCGCTGCCGCCATCTGGGAAGCCGTGGAAGCCGATCTGGACCTGGCCATCTGCATCACCGAAGGCATCCCCGTGCGCGACATGCTGGAAGTGCGCAACAAGATGAAGGCCAAGGAAGCCGCGGGCGGCAAGAAGACCCTGCTGCTGGGCCCCAACTGCCCCGGCCTGATCACGCCAGACGAAATCAAGATCGGCATCATGCCCGGCCACATCCACAAGAAGGGCCGCGTGGGCGTGGTGTCCCGCTCCGGCACGCTGACCTACGAAGCCGTGGCGCAGCTGACCGAACTGGGCATTGGCCAGTCCACCGCCGTCGGTATTGGTGGTGACCCCATCAACGGTCTGAAGCACATCGACGTGATGAAGGCCTTCAACGACGACCCCGACACCGATGCCGTGATCATGATCGGCGAAATCGGCGGCCCCGACGAAGCCGAAGCCGCCCGCTGGTGCAAGGAACACATGACAAAGCCCGTGGTGGGCTTTATCGCCGGTGTGACCGCCCCTCCCGGCAAGCGCATGGGCCACGCTGGCGCGCTGATCTCCGGCGGCGCTGACACGGCCGACGCCAAGCTGGCCATCATGGAAGAGTGCGGTTTCACCATCACCCGCAACCCCTCCGAAATGGGCCGCCTGCTGCAAGGCCTGCTGAAGAAGGCCTAAGCCCTCTCAGCCAGCCCGTAGTTAGCTGCTGCGGGCATCAAGCCAAAAGCCAGCCTCAAGAGGCTGGCTTTTTGGTTGCTGCTTTCAAAGCTATAGCTGCTTGCGCCGGTTATTTCTTGGTTTCCAAATTATTTATATTGCAAAGCACCGTATATCAAGCGCAATTAGCTCCTGAAAATAGAGCTTATGCATATGAGGTGGCGGAAATCCAGTGAATGACAAAAGTGTTATGCCGCTTGATACAAGTCATGTAGAAAATTACATTCCACGCCCGTTTGCAACCAAAGTTTGCAATTCCCCGGGGTTGGTACGTAGGAATTCGCTGGCACGTGATTTGCTCTATGGATGACGTCAATTTCATCCACAGAGAGAGGAGCTTTCTATGAAGCGCACAATGCAACAGGGCTTTACCTTGATTGAACTGATGATCGTGGTGGCGATTATTGGTATTTTGGCGGCAGTGGCTTTGCCTGCTTATCAGGATTACACAGCGCGAGCCAAGGTTTCAGAAGTTGTTTTGGCCGCCTCTACTTGCAGATCCGCTGTGACTGAAGCCTCTCAAACAGGATTTTCTGCTGATGCAGCAGTAGATGGGTTTGGTTGCGGCGAAACCAAGCAAGGTGATCCTGCACCTTCACAGTACGTCAAAGCAATTAACACAACAGCAAATGGGGAAATCGTGGTCGAAGCCCAAAACATTTCCCAGCTGGGCACCACAAAAACCAAGCTTAAATTCACTCCTTATAGTGATGCGGATCTGAAGACAGTCTCTGTAGCAGCTGATTTTAATCGCGCTACGCTCAAACCTGTTCGTGGATGGAAGTGCCAAACTTACGACGCGACAAATGGAATTGAATCCAAATATCTTCCAGCTAGCTGTCGCTAAGGAACTTCAGCATAAATCAATTTCAAGCGTGATAGTGCTTGAACGAGCATGAGGTTATTACGTGCCTTGGCCGCTCAAGATGCCCGCATTTCGCGGGCATCTTGCTTTTAAGTGCTCGAAAGGCTTGGATTGGCTGTTTTATTGCAAACAGCCACAATTCGTCGGAATTGGATGTATGAAACCCCATTACAAGTGTACAAAAAATTGAGAAAAATTGCGTGATTTATTATAAATAATGAGTGTGAAAATCTAGTTTTTCGAAGCTTATGGAGAGGTTTTTTAAAAATATAAAATTTAATTAAATTTGATAAAAATCATTTTAAATTATTTTCTCAAATAATATCTGTACATCATTCAGTCACCGGATTTTCCTCCACGCTTTTCCAGTACCTGCACGCCTTGCATGACCATGGTCTTATCCACCGCCTTGCACATGTCATAAATCGTCAACAAGGCAATTTGCACGGCGGTCAGCGCTTCCATTTCCACGCCGGTTTTGCCATAGGTTTCCACGGTGGCTTCACAGCGCACGGCATGCGCTTCAGGCAGCAATTCAAAATCCACGGCCACGCGGGTCAGTGCCAGGGGGTGGCACAGCGGAATCAGGTTGCTGGTCTGCTTGGCGGCCATGATGCCGGCAATGCGTGCAATGCCCAGCACATCGCCCTTCTTGGCCGTGCCTTTCTGGATGATGTCCAGGGTTGCGGGCTGCATGACGATGCGGCCTTCGGCCACGGCCACGCGGTGGGTGGGCTGCTTGGCGCCTACGTCCACCATATGCGCCTGGCCGTGGGCGTCAAAGTGGGTCAGTCCGTCGTTGGGGAGGTGGTGTTCGCTCATCTTTGATTCTGTGTCGTTCGCTACAGGGGGGCGCAGATGTCAGACAGCTTTGCGTATGGCATGTAAAGCTGGGAACATGGGCGCAATGCAGGCATCATAAGAGTCTGTTCTTGTCACAGAGGGCCTTGTGCCTTTGCCCGCTATTGCCATGAAGCCATTTTCCTTCGCCCTTTCGCCGCTGCGCAGTGCCTTGCTGGCTGCGGTGCTGTGTCTGCCCGGTGTGGGCTATATGGCTGGTGCACAGGCCCAGCTGGCCCTGCCCAGCATGGGCGATGGCGCAGACCTGACGGCCAGCGAAGAGCGCAGGCTGGGCGACAGCATCATTGCCTCGCTCTACCGCGACCCGGACTATATCGACGACCCGCAGCTGCATGCCTATGTGCTCAGCGTCTGGGAGCCGCTGGTGAAAGCGGCGCGTGAGCGCGGCAATCTGTCGGAGGAAATCAGCGAGCGCTTTGCCTGGGAGATTTTGCTGGGCCGTGACAAGAGCATTAACGCCTTTGCCCTGCCCGGTGGCTATCTGGGGGTGCATCTGGGGCTGATTGGTGCGGTGAGCAGCAGCGATGAGCTGGCCACGGTGATGGCCCACGAGCTCACGCACGTGACGCAGCGCCACATTGCGCGCATGTTCGGGCAGGAGAAGAAGAACATGCCCATCATGATTGCCAGCATGGTGCTGGGCGCGCTGGCGGCCAGCAAGAGCCCGGATGCGGCCAATGCCCTGATTGTGGGCGGGCAGGCGGCCACGATTCAGAACCAGCTGGGCTTTTCGCGTGACATGGAGCGCGAGGCCGACCGCATTGGCTACACCTTGCTGGAGCCCGCAGGTTTTGCACCGCAGGGCGCCGTGAGCATGTTTGAAAAGCTGCAGCACGCCAGCCGCCTGAATGACAACGGCAGCTGGCCCTATCTGCGCACCCACCCGCTGACCACCGAGCGTATTGCCGACATGCACAGCCGCGTGCCCCAGGGCAAGAACCAGCCGCCCCAGCCCACGCTGGAGCATGCGCTGATGGCGGGGCGTGCACGCGTGCTCAGCCGCCCCGGCGTTGATACCCTGCGCCAGTGGGTCAAGCTGCCGGACATGCCGGAATTTGCCCAGCGCAATGCGCGGGAGCAGGCGGCCGCGCTGTATGTGGCCGTGCTCAGCCAGATGCAGCTCAAGGACTGGCGCGCTGCACGTGCGCTCTGGAGCAGGCTGGATGCGCTGGTGCAGCCCTCTGGCGACAAGGCCGGCATCCAGCAGGTGCAATGGCTGGGGGCGGAGCTGGAGCTGGAGGACAAGCAGCCGCAGGCTGCGCTGCAATTGCTGGGCCATGCAGACTTGCGCGGTGACTTGCCACGCCCGGCCATGCTGCTGGGCAGCCGCGCCCTGCTGGCGCTGGGCCAGCCTGCCGTCGTCAGTGACCGGCTGCAGACCTGGGTGGCCGTGCATCCGCACGATGCGGCGGCGTGGCGTCTGCTGGCACAGGCCTGGTATGCACAGCGCGAGGATTTGCGCGCCATCCGCGCCGAGGCCGAGGCACGCGTGGCGCATTACGACTACGCGGGGGCCGTAGACCGCTTCAAGGCCGCGCAAGACCTGGCACAGCGCGGCCAGGGCGACTATATCGAGGCCTCCATCATCGACACGCGGCTGCGTGCCGTGCAGGAATTACTGCGGGAACAGACGCGCCAGAAGTGATTCAATGGCCAGGCCCAGCAGCGAATACAGCATGGAGCCCCAGACGGCGGCCCAGAAGCCTGTGACGTGAAAACCGGAGAGCATGCTGGACGCCGCCCAGAGCATGAGGCCGTTGATCACAAACAGGAACAGGCCCACGGTGATGAGCGTGACCGGCAAGGTCAGAATCACCAGCACGGGCCGCACCAGGGCATTGAGCAGGCCGATGACCAGCGCCGCCAGCAGGGCCGAGCCATAGCTTTGTACCTGTACACCGCTGAATACTGCGGCAACCAAGAGCAGCGCACCAGCGCTGAGCAACCATTTCAGCATGAGTTTCATGGCTGCCAGCATAACGCGCAGACAAAGAAAAAGGGCCGAGAAGGCCCTTGATCTGGTAGGGAGTCTGAAAGACCTGGCACAGGCCCATCAGGCTGCAAGCACGTCGCTGACCAGCACCGTCCAGCATGCGCCGAGGCTGGTCAGCGTGCCAGCCAGCTTGCGCAGAACAGGGGTGGAGGTCTGGGCCGACACCGCATCCTTGGGGCGGCGCATGTCGATGACTTGCGCGCTGCTGCCGTGCTCAGCCAGCAGGCTTTCGAGCAGCTCTGGCAAGGGGGCCTTGGCCAGCATGGGCGTGACCTGCACGCCCTGTGCCTGAAAGACGGGCAGGCAGGACTGGAACAGGCGGTCTGCCCATTTATTGCGCCAGTTTTCGCGAGAGCGATTGCTCACAAACTTGCTAACGCGATGCGTAATACGTGGGGCACAGGCGACCAGCACCCAGTGTGCGTCCTGTCCATGTGCGCAAAGCAGCATGCTGCGCAGCAGCTGCTGCGCGTACTCCGCGTCGTCTACGTAGGCGATGTAAGTTTGCACGGTTCCTTTTCCAGCAATCAGTCTCATCAGCGCCGCTCGTTACTCGGGGGTGTGGGCGGCTGAGTGTGAATAAAAAAGCCCCGGGGGCACAGCGCTCAGCATATCGCAGCCGGGCTGTGGTCCGGGGCCTGTTCAGGGCTTAGTGGGCAGCGCCAGCCTTGGCTTTTTTGGCAGCAACCATCTTGCCCAGCACCAGCACCAGCAGTGCGCCACCGATGTGGGCAGCCCAGTAGATAGGCATGGAGGCGTTGAAGATGGCGTGGCCATTTTCATCCGCAGCCAGCAGCTTGGGCGCCCAGGTCCACTTGTCGGGGTTCACGAACAGCGGATCGGAGACCAGCATGCCGCCCGCAATCCAGCCCAGCAGCATGCCGCCGCCCACGATGATGATGGGGAAGCGTTCCATCAGCGTGATGACCAGCTGCGAGCCCCAGACGATGATGGGGATAGAGATCAGCAGGCCCAGTGTTACCAGCAGCAGCTGGTGGTCGCCCGAGCTTTGCGCGGCGCCAGCAATGGCGATCACGTTGTCCACGGACATGACCAGGTCAGCCACGATGATGGTCTTGATGGCGGCAAACAGCTTGTCGCTGCCCTGGATGTTGTCGTGGCCTTCTTCATCAGGGGCAATCAGCTTGATACCAATCCACACCAGCAGCAGTGCACCCACCAGCTTGAGCGCAGGCAGCGCCAGTAGTGTCATGGCAAAGGCAATCAGGATGACGCGCAGGATGATGGCACCGGCGGTGCCGTAGATGATGCCCTTGCGACGCTGCTCAGGAGGCAGTTTGCGGCAGGCCAGCGCAATCACCACAGCGTTGTCGCCGCCCAGCAAGATGTCGATGATGATGATTTGCCCCAGAGCAATCCAGAATGGGGCATGGGTGAGAAAGTCGAAATCCATGTGAAACCTCGGTTAAAAACTGCGGATGCGCTCAGGCGCCTGCAGCAGATACTTTACGCGTGTTCACCTGGGAGAAGTCTTGGGCGATGAAGGACAAAGCCTGGATGCCGTGGGAGCTTCCTGAGGGAGCACGTGTAAACAGTCTCCCAAAGGTCTTGCCCGCACGATCGCTGATCATGCCTGGCAAGCCGGAAACCACGGTTTCGTACTGACGACTTGCCAATCCGCCGGAATGTGGCTGCATTTGCACACCCGGCGGGGAGCTACTCCCCTTTGAAGTGGGCGATTTGAACACAAGTCAAAGCTTTGTGCATGAACTTGTGCATGTGGAAGTTACGGATAGCACGGGTATGTCAGCGTTGCTGCGAAGCAGGCTGTTTGCCTGTTACTCCCATAAAAATAGCTGCTTGCGCTTGAAAGATAAGGATTTCAGATATAAAAGATTCTGAAACCCAGTATTTACAAGCGCTGGCAGCTATGTTTTTTAGTCTGTTTCAAAGAAGCGCGTTACGCGCGGCGGTGTATCGGCCACATGGAAGGCCAGCTTGCGCTCGCGCAGGGCCACGTCGGATGCGGTGATGCGGTCAAAGCGGCGCAGGTGCTCGACCCAGGATTCATCGACGATTTCCTCGATGTAGCGCTCAGGCCGCTCCATGCTGTGCAGCAGTCGCCACGACAGTGCCCCCTGGCGCATGCGGCTGCGGCGGCTTTCCTGCATCAGGGTGCGAAAGCGCCGGGCCTTGGCGGGGTTGATGAGGTATTCGATGTGCACCACCACGCGGCCTTCTTCCGGCTGGCTGTGGCGCGGTGGCTGAAAGGCCTTGGAGGGGCTGAGATCTTCCAGCGCCTGGCGGTCGGTAAACACGCGCTGCACGATCAGCATGCACACCACGCCGGTGACGGCAGCGGCGATCAGGCTCACGGGCACGGAGCTGAGTGCGGCCACCTTGCCCCACAGCGCCGCGCCAATGGCTGTGCCGCCCATGATGGACATCTGATAGGCCGACATGCCGCGTGCACGCACCCAGTTGGGCAGGGCCATCTGTGCCTTTACGCCCAGGGTGTTGGCGGTAGAGATGAGCGACAGGCCCGCCGTCATCATGCAGACCACGGCCAGCGGCAGATTGGGCGCCAGCGCCACCCCCACGGTGGAGGCTGCCTGCAGCAGCGTGCCGGTGAGCACCAGGGGCTCACCCGTGAACATCTGCCGGATGCGCGGCAAAAACATGGCACCGATGATGGCGCCTGCACCCATGGAGGCCAGCAGCAGCGTGAACACGCCCGCGCCGCTGATAAAGCCAATGCCATCAAAGCGCTTGGCCGTCAGTGGCAGCAGGGCCATGATGGCGGTGGACATGAAAAAGAAGGCCACGGTGCGCGCAATCACGGCGCGCATGCGGGGCGACTCCTTGATGAACTGCAGCCCCACGCGCATGGCGCTGGGCAGGCGCTCACGCCCCAGTGGGTGGGTGACATGGGTGCGCTGCCAGGTCAGCAGCAGCAGGCCTGCCGCAATGGACAGCACGGCATTGAGCACAAACACCCACAGCGTGCCAGCGCTGGCTATCAGCGCGCCAGCCACCAGCGGGCCGACGATGCGCGAGGCATTCATGGCCACGGCATTGAGTGCCATGGCCGAGGGCAGCATGGGTTTGCTGATGACTTCCGGAATCAGTGCCGAGAACACGGGCCAGCGCATGGCCATGCCAATGCCGTTGGCAAAAGTGAGGGCCAGCAGCAGCGGCGCATTCATGACATCCAAGGCCAGCGCCGCGCACAGCAGCACGGCGACCACAGCCACCCAGAACTGCGTGAAGATGAAGTAGCGGCGGCGATCCAGAATGTCTGCCAGCGCCCCGCTGGGCAGACCCAGCAGAAACACGGGCAGGGTGGATGCGGTCTGCACCAGAGCCACCAGCACGGGCGAGGTGGTCAGCGAAGTCATCATCCACGCCGCGGCCACATCGTTCATCCACATGCAGATATTGGCGACCAGGGTCACGCTCCACAGCAGACGGAAGGTGGGGGTGCGCAGGGGGGACCAGGTGGAGGGCGGCGGTGGCGCAGGCGCAGTGGAGCGCACGTCGGGCTCTTCCAGAATGCGGCCGGTGGCGGGCGAGGATGGGGTGGCGTGTGGGGCTGTCATTACGGCAAATTGTCGGGCCTTATGCGTTCGCTTGCAGGCGCACATTGGTCAGCAAGGGCCGCATCGTGAACCTGTCTTACAGCGGACGGGGTATGGGTGGCAGGCTGGACTTGACCTCGCCCAGCGAAAAGCTGGTGTGCATGTCTTTCACATTCGGCAAATTCAGCAGCACCGTGCGCGTGAAGTGCGAGAAGCTTTCCAGGTCCCTGGCGACGACCTGCAGCTCAAACATGCCCTTGCCGCTGATGTAGTGGCAGGACACGACTTCGGGAATGGCGCGGATGGCTTCTTCCATTTCTCGGGTGCGTGTGCCGGAGCTGATTTCTGCATCAATACGCACAAAGGCCAGCACGCCCAGGCCGATCTTGTGGCGGTCAATGTGCGCGTGGTAGCCCTTGATAAAGCCTGCCTGCTCCAGCGCGCGCACCCGCCGCCAGCAGGGCGCGGCAGACAGGCCCACGCGCTGCGCGAGTTCGGCATTGGTCAGGCGGCCATCGGCCTGCAGATGGGCCAGGATGGCGAGGTCAAACTTGTCCAAAGTATTCACGTTAACCCCTAAAAGAGAAAGGATCTTGCTAAATACTGCGTTCTGCGAGCAAAAAAAGCAATCCTCTATCTGAAGGGCGCTCCTACACTTGATTCGGGTCATCGCCCAATAACCACAGAGACCAGCCATGCGCATGGTCCGCACAAAGGAGACAACGATGAACGCCCCCATGAATGACGCCGTGCGCAAGGCACTGGAGTCGGTATCTCTCGATGACAAATACACCCTGGAGCGCGGCCGCGCCTTTATGAGCGGTGTGCAGGCGCTGGTACGACTGCCCATGCTGCAGCGCCTGCGCGATGCGCAGCAAGGCCTGAACACTGCAGGCTTTATCAGCGGCTACCGTGGTTCACCGCTGGGTGGCTACGACCAGGCACTCTGGGCCGCGAAGCAGCACCTGGACAGCCAGCACATTGTCTTTCAGCCCGGCGTGAACGAAGAGCTGGCCGCCACGGCGATCTGGGGTACGCAGCAGCTCGATCTGTATCCACAGTCCAAGCAATTCGATGGTGTGTTTGGCATCTGGTACGGCAAAGGCCCGGGGGTGGACCGCTGCTCTGACGTGTTCAAGCACGCCAATATGGCGGGCACGGCCCAGCATGGCGGGGTGATTGCGCTGGCGGGGGATGACCACATCAGCAAGTCTTCCACCGCAGCGCACCAGAGTGACCACATCTTCAAGGCCTGCGGCACACCGGTGTTCTTTCCGTCCAGCGTGCAGGAGATACTGGACATGGGCCTGCATGCCTTTGCCATGAGCCGCTTCAGCGGCCTGTGGTCGGGCATGAAGACGATTCAGGAGGTGGTGGAGTCGTCCAGCAGCGTCTATGTAGACCCTGACCGCGTGAAGATGGTGTTGCCCGAAGACTTGGTGATGCCCGAGGGCGGTCTGCACATTCGCTGGCCCGATGCGCCGCTGGAGCAGGAAGCCCGCCTCATGCACTACAAGTGGTATGCGGCGCTGGCCTATGTGCGTGCCAACAAGCTCAACCACAACGTGATCGAAGGCCCGCAGGACCGCTTTGGCATCATGGCCAGTGGCAAGGCCTATAACGACATGCGGCAAGCCCTGGCCGATCTGGGGCTGGACGATGCCACCTGCCGCCGCATTGGCATTCGCGTGCACAAGGTGAACGTGGTCTGGCCGCTGGAGGCCAGCATCACGCGTGCATTTGCACGTGGCCTGCAGGAAATTCTGGTGGTTGAAGAAAAGCGCCAGATCATCGAATACCAGGTCAAGGAAGAGCTGTACAACTGGCGCAATGACGTGCGCCCCACCGTGGTGGGCAAGTTTGAAGACAGCGAAAGCGATGAATGGGGCAAGCCCTTCCACAGCGGCAGCGACTGGCTGCTGCGCGCCAATGCCGACCTGACGCCGGCGCTGATCGCCCGCGCCATTGCCAGGCGTCTGCAAAAGCTGGGTGTGCCCGACGATGTGCAGGCGCGCATGGACCAGCATCTGGCTCTGCTGGATGCCTGTGAACGCCAGAGCAGCGCGCAGACCGTGCAGACGGGTGACCGCACGCCGTGGTTTTGCAGCGGCTGCCCGCACAACACCAGCACCCGTGTGCCTGAAGGCAGCCGCGCGGTGGCGGGCATTGGCTGCCATTACATGACGGTGTGGATGGACCGCTCCACCAGCACCTTTACGCAGATGGGCGGCGAGGGCGTGAGCTGGGTGGGGCAGTCGCCGTTTACCAAAGACAAGCATGTGTTTGCCAACCTGGGCGATGGCACCTACTTTCACAGCGGCCTGCTGGCGATTCGCCAGAGCATTGCGGCCGGGGTGAACATCACCTACAAAATCCTCTACAACGATGCCGTGGCCATGACGGGCGGCCAGCGCGTGGGTGAGCGCCCGGAAGGCCACAGCGTGCTGCAGATCATGCAGAGCCTGCTGGCAGAAGGCGTGCGCAAGCTGGTCATCGTGACGGACGAGCCCGAGAAATACCAGGGCGTGGCCCTGTCGCCCGGCGTGACGGTGCACCACCGCGACGAGCTGGACCAGATCCAGCGAGAGTTTCGCGAGATGGCAGGCTGCACGGCCATCATTTACGACCAGACCTGCGCCACCGAAAAACGCCGCCGCCGCAAGCGCGGCACCATGGCAACGCCCGCCAAGACCGTGGTCATCAACGAGCTGGTGTGTGAGGGCTGTGGCGATTGCTCGGTGCAGTCCAACTGCCTGTCGGTGGAGCCTGTGGAAACCGAGTTTGGCCGCAAGCGCCGTATCAACCAGAGCACCTGCAACAAGGATTTTTCCTGCGTCAAAGGCTTTTGCCCGAGCTTTGTCACCGTGGAAGGCGGCCAGCTCAAAAAGCCCAGGCGCGAGCAAAAAGGCGATCTGTCGCAGCTGCCTCCCATCCCGGAGCCCACGCTGCCGGAGGCACGGCAGGCGTGGGGCATTGTGGTGGCGGGTGTGGGCGGCACGGGCGTAATCACCATTGGTTCGCTACTGGGCATGGCGGCCCACCTGGAAGGCAAGGGCGTGGTTACGCAGGATGCGGCAGGCCTGGCGCAAAAGGGCGGCTCGACCTGGAGCCACATCCAGATTGCCAGCACGCCGGAGGCGATCTACACCACCAAGGTGGATATTGGCAAAGCCGATCTGGTGATTGCCTGCGACCCCATTGTTGGCGCGAACAAGGTCACCCTGGCAGCCATGCAGGCCGGGCGTACCTATGTGGCGCTGAACGCCAGCAGCACACCCACCGCTGCCTTTGTGCACAACCCCGACTGGCAGTCGCCCGCCGGGCAGTGCCAGCAGCTGCTGCAGGCACTGGTGGGGCAGGATGCCGTCGGCTGTTTTGATGCCGAGCAGGTGGCCACCCAGCTGCTGGGTGACAGCATCTACACCAACCCCATGATGCTGGGCTACGCCTGGCAAAAGGGGCGCATTCCGCTCAGCCGCGCGGCCCTGCTGCGCGCCATGGAGCTCAATGGCGTGCAGGTGGCGAACAACCACGCGGCCTTTGAATGGGGCCGCCGCTGTGCCCACAACCTGCAGGAGGTGCAGGCGCTGTACCGCACGGCGCAGGTCATTCAGCTGGTGAAAAAGCCCAGCCTGCAGGAGTTGGTCGAGCGCCGTGTGGCCTTTCTGACGGACTACCAGAATGCCGCTTACGCCGCACGCTATCGCAGCTTTGTGGAGCAGGTGCAGGCGGCAGAAGCCCGCGTGGTGCCCAGCAGCACGCAGCTGAGTGAGGCGGTGGCGCGTTATCTGTTCAAGCTGATGGCGTACAAGGACGAATACGAAGTGGCTCGCCTGCATCTGGACGCAGGCTTTCAGGCCAAGATCGCACAGATGTTCGAAGGTGACTACAAGCTGGTGCATCACCTGGCACCACCTTCCACCGCGGCGCGCGATGCGCACGGCCATCTGGTCAAGAAAGCCTATGGTGCCAGCGTACGTACGCTGTTTCAGTGGCTGGCGCGCGGCAAGGTGTTGCGAGGCACGGCATTCGACCCCTTCGGTCGCACCGAGGAGCGCAAGACCGAACGTGCCCTGATTGCCGAATACCGCGACTGCATCGAGGGGCTGCTGCCCCGGCTGATGGCAAGCAATCTGGCGCTGGCCGTGCAGATTGCACGCATTCCCGAGGACATTCGCGGCTATGGCCACGTCAAGGAGCGCCATCTGCAGGCGGCACGCAGCAAGTGGCAGCAGTTGCTGGCACAGTGGCATGCGCCTCCGGCTGAGGAAGCACCACAGGTGCGGCAGGCTTGATCGCGCCCCGGGTGTATGAGAGCGCCAGCAGTGCTGTAAAAAATAGAGCTTCTGGCGCTTGTTGCATCTGCGTTAGAGGCTAATTTCCCTTATAAAACTGTGGCAGACCAAACACTGAGAAGTCTCAGGTTTTGTGCACTGCAATCTCGCAAGGGCACGCATACAATGTTCCATTGACTTGCGCTCGGCTATGCTGTAGCGCCGTGCAGGCTTTGAGCCTGCTGCTTTTTTTGACCCATTCCACTACTGGAGTTCGTCCGTGTTTATTTCTTCTGCTTTTGCCCAAACTGCCCCCGCCGCTGCTGAAGGTGGCCTGATGGGTTCGCTCACAGGCATGCTGCCTCTGGTGCTGATGTTCGTGGTGCTGTACTTCGTGATGATTCGTCCTCAGATGAAGCGTCAGAAGGAACACCGTGCCATGGTGGAAGCCCTGGCCAAGGGGGATGAAGTGGCTACTGCTGGTGGTTTCCTGGGTCGCGTGGTGGATCTGGACGAGCAATTCCTGTTCGTGGAAATCGCTTCCGGCGTGAAGGTGCAAATCCAGCGTTCTGCTGTGGTGCAAGTGCTGCCCAAGGGCACGGTCAAGTAAAAGTCCACCTGCTTGTCTGATGAAGTGGGCCGGTGGCTTTTCAAGAAGGCATGCCGCGCCCTGTTTTCAGCGTGAGAGATAGAGCGCGATCATGAACCGATACCCGGTCTGGAAGTACGCGATCCTTGTGGTCGCGCTACTCATTGGGGTGATCTACACCCTGCCCAATTTCTTTGGCGAAGCACCTGCGGTGCAAGTGTCTTCGGCCAAATCCTCCGTCAAGATCGACGAAAACGTGCTGACGCGCGTGGAAGCCGCATTGAAGGCGGCTTCGCTGTCACCTGACACCCTGAGTCTGGAAAACGGCTCTGTTCGTGCACGTTTCAATACGCCCGATGAACAGCTCAAAGCCAAGGATGTGATTGAACGCAGCCTGGTGACGGACCCCAGCGACCCCGCCTATATCGTGGCGCTGAATCTGGTGTCCCGCTCGCCCGCATGGCTGACGGCACTGGGTGCGCACCCCATGTATCTGGGCCTGGACCTGCGCGGTGGCGTGCACTTCATGCTGCAGGTCGACATGCAGGCTGCGCTGACCAAGCGCGCCGATGCGCTGGCCGGTGACCTGCGCACCATGATGCGCGACAAGGGCATTCGCTACGGCGGCGTGACCCGTGACGGCCAGACCATTGAGATCCGTCTGCGTGACGAAGCCTCCATCGAGGCCGCGCGCAATCTGATTGCTGACAATATTCCGGAACTGCAGGTAGCGGAAATCGCTTCCGGTCTGCGTGCCACCATCAAGCCTGAGGCCGTTCGCAAGATTCAGGAACAGGCGCTCAAGCAGAACATCACCACGCTGCACAACCGTATCAACGAACTGGGCGTGGCTGAGCCTGTGATTCAGCAGCAGGGCCTGGACCGCATTGTGGTGCAGCTGCCAGGCGTGCAGGACACCGCCAAGGCCAAGGACATTCTGGGCCGTACCGCGACGCTGGAGCTGCGCATGGTGGATGAGTCCACCGAAGGCCGCGCTGCAGAAATGGGCGTGGGCAATGTGCCCTTTGGCTCTGAGCGCTATCTGGACCGCAACGGCAACCCTGTGATCGTCAAGAAGCAGGTCATTCTGACTGGCGAGAACCTGACCGATGCCCAGCCCGGCTTTGACAGCCAGACCCAGGAACCGACCGTGAACCTGGTGCTGGATGCCAAGGGGGCGCGCATCTTCAAGGACATCACCCGCGAGAACATCAACAAGCGCATGGCCATCATCCTGTTCGAAAAGGGCAAGGGTGAGGTGGTGACTGCGCCTGTGATCCGCTCCGAAATCGGTGGCGGTCGCGTGCAGATTTCCGGTCGCATGACCACCATGGAAGCCAATGACACCTCGCTGCTGCTGCGTGCAGGCTCGCTGGCTGCGCCCATGGAAATCATTGAGGAATACACCATTGGCCCCAGCCTGGGTGCCGACAACATTGAGCGTGGTATTGACTCGGTGGTGTGGGGCTTTGTCGTCATCGCCATCTTCATGTGCATCTACTACCACCTGTTCGGTGTGTTCTCCACGATTGCACTGGGCGTGAACGTGCTGTTGCTCATGGCGATTCTGTCCATGCTGCAGGCCACGCTGACCCTGCCCGGCATTGCGGCCATGGCTCTGGCCATTGGTGTGGCGATTGACTCCAACGTGCTGATCAACGAGCGTATCCGTGAGGAACTGCGCGCTGGCATGTCGCCCCAGCAGGCCATCTACGCGGGCTACGACCGTGCCTGGGCCACCATCCTGGACTCCAACCTGACCACGCTGATCGTGGGCCTGGCGCTGCTGGCATTTGGCTCCGGCCCTGTGCGCGGCTTTGCTGTGGTGCACTGCATTGGTATTGCGACCAGCATGTTCTCGGCCGTGTTCTTCTCGCGCGGTCTGGTGAACCTCTGGTATGGCCGCCAGAAGAAGCTCAAGAGCGTGTCGATTGGCACGATCTGGCGTCCCGACGGCTCGGCCGTTGAAAACGCAAAGTAAAGGAGGAAGACATGGAACTCTTCCGCATCCGCAAAGACATTCCTTTTATGAAGCACGCGCTGGTGCTGAACGTGATCTCTATCGTCACGTTCGTGCTGGCCGTGTTCTTCCTGGTCACCAAGGGGCTGCATCTGTCGGTGGAATTCACCGGCGGTACGGTGATTGAGGTGTCCTACAGCCAGCCTGCAGACCTGGAGAAGGTGCGCAGCACCATTCAGGCTAAGGGCTACAGCGATGTGACTGTGCAGAACTTTGGCACGGCCCGTGACGTGATGATCCGCATGCCCGTGCAGCAGGGCGTGACCTCGGCCCAGCAAAGCGAGCAGGTCATGGCCGCGCTGCGTGAGGTAGATCCTTCCGTGGAACTGCGCCGTACGGAGTTTGTGGGCCCTTCTGTGGGTGAAGAACTGGTCACTGGAGGCCTGATGGCGCTGGCCGTGGTGATGGCTGGCATCATCATCTATCTGGCCTTCCGCTTTGAGTGGAAGTTCGGTGTGGCGGCGGCTTTTGCCAACTTCCACGACGTGGTGATCATTCTGGGATTTTTCGCCTTCTTCCAGTGGGAGTTCTCGCTGCCCGTGCTGGCCGGTGTGCTGGCGGTGCTGGGCTATTCGGTGAATGAATCCGTGGTGGTGTTTGACCGTATCCGCGAAACCTTCCGCCGACAGCGCAAGATGGATACCAAGCAGGTGATCAACCACGCCATCACCACGACCATGAGCCGCACGGTGATTACCCACGCTTCCACCGAAGCCATGGTGCTGTCCATGTTCTTCTTTGGTGGCCCCAGCCTGCACTACTTCTCGCTGGCGCTGACCATTGGTATCTTGTTTGGTATTTACTCGTCCATCTTTGTGGGCGCAGCCATTGTCATGTGGCTGGGCGTCAAGCGCGAAGACCTGGTCAAGCCCAGCAAGACCGAGCATGACCCCAACGATCCGAATGCAGGCGCTGTCGTTTAAGGCGGTGTTCTGAATAGGTACCAAGGGCTCCTTTCGGAGCCCTTTTTTATGCCTGCCCCATGCGCTGGTACAGCCCGCCGGGCAGGCGGCAGACCTCGCCGCTGAGTTCCAGCTCCAGCAGCTGGGCCTGCAGCTCAGCTGCGCTGTGGCCTGTGCGGGCGCACAGCTGGTCCAGATGCACGGGGTCATAGCCCATGGCCTGCAGCAGCGGGTGTACAGGCTCGTCGGACTGGGGGGCAGGGGCGGTGTCTCGCACAGCATCCTGCGTGGTGGAAGGCGCCAGATGCATCAGCTCTTCCAGAATGTCCTGGGCCTGCTCGACCAGTTTGGCGCCTTGCCGTATCAGTGCATGGCAGCCCTTGTACTGAGGGGCATGGATGGAGCCGGGTATGGCAAAGACTTCCCGCCCTTGCTCGGATGCCATGCGTGCCGTAATCAGTGAGCCAGAAGCCAGTGCGGCCTCCACCACCAGCGTGCCGCAGCTCAGCCCGGAGATGATGCGGTTGCGCTTGGGAAAGTTGCTGGCAATGGGGGGTGTGCCCAGCGGAAATTCGCTGAGGATGAGGCCCTGGCGGGCAATCTGGTGCGCCAGCTGCTGGTGCTGGCGTGGGTAGATGCGGTCAATGCCCGTACCCATCACCGCCACAGTGGGCAGCGGCGCGTCCGTGGCGGTCAGCGCCCCCTGGTGTGCGGCGGCATCAATGCCCAGCGCCATGCCGGAGACGACGCTCCAGCCCTGCTGGGCCAGGTACTTGGCAAACTGAAATGCGTTGTCACTGCCTTGTGGGGTGGGATTGCGCGATCCCACCATGGCCAGGCTGCGCTGCCAGTCCAGCAGTGGAGCTGCGCGCAGCAGGTGCTGCGCACTGCCCAGGGCATAGAGCATGAGGGGTGGGTCGGCCGTGTGCAGCAGGCTGTCCGGGTAGCGCGGATCACCCAGTGTGATCAGGGCATGGGCGATATCGTCGCCCTCATGCTGCAGCCATTGCCAGGTCTGCGCCAGCGTTGCGGCAAAGCCTTCGGGCAGTGTCTGCAGCTGCGATGCCTGTGCGGCACTGACGCAGTCGTGCAGTTCGCTGGCAGAGGCTTCAAAAATGGCTGGCGCGCTGCCAAACCGGGCCAGCAGACGCCGGGCAGTGCCATTGCCAATGCCGGGCGTCAGGGCCAGGCGCAGCCAGGCCTGCAGTTCGTTGTGCTCCCATGCAGGCAGGGGCTGCTGTGCCATGGTTAGCGGGGATTGGTGAGCGTGTCGCCCACCTGCACGCCGCGCTGGATGTCCATGATCAGGGCATACGAGACGCGGTCAAAGCTGCGGAACACCATGGCCAGGCCGTTTTCTTCATCGGGCAGCTGGATCTTTGGGCGCTTGGGGTCGGTCTTGTCCACCACCTTGGCCCCCTTGCTCATCAGTGCCAGCACCATGCCGGGCTGCACGCCATCCTGCAGGCCCTTGTTGATGGCCACCACCTGGTACTGCGTGCCATAGCGCACCGAGGTATCACCGTACAGCGAGACCACGTGGGCGGTGATGTCAGAGGCTGGTGCATGGGGCACAAAGTTCAGGTACTGGCGCGGCGGCTCGGGCAGCAGACGGTCGCCTGCACGGATTTCTTCCTTGGCCTTGACCACGTTCAGCGTAGCGGGGCGGTAGTCAGCCTGGAGCTGTGCTTCGGTTTCACCATGGACCAGCGCGGCCTGGCCGATGTACTGGCTTTCATAGCCCAGGACCTCGCGGGTGATGGGGTCGCGCAGGGCCACGGCGTCACGGAAGATGCGGAAGCTGCGTGGCTGGTCTGTGCCCTGCAGCAGGCGCTGGGTGTCTGAGCCACGGGCGTAGATGCGGTCACCCTGGGCGACCAGGGCGCGTTCATTGCTGTCAGCCAGGATGTGCGGCGCCTTGGCGACGGTGTCGCTGTCTACGACCAGTGGTTCGGCCAGAAAGGCTTCGATGATGTGCATCTGCAGCGTGGGCAGAGCCATGTCGGAGAGATTTTCACCACGCACCTGCGGGCTGAGCTTGACCGTGGGGGTTGCGCCACCGCGGGCGGTGGTCAGGCGTGCATAGCCACCATTTTTTTCCAGATACAGCACCTGACCGGGGTAGATCAGGTGCGGGTTGGCAATCGCCTGCAGATTCATGCCCCACAACTCAGGCCAGCGCCAGGGCTGGCGCAGGAACAGGCCGGAGATGCGCCACAGCGTGTCGCCACGGCGGACGGTGTAGCTGTCCGGGGCGTTGGGGCTGAGGGCAGACAGGGGAACGCCTTGCTGAGCGACCTGCTGTGCCGTGGCGCGCTGCGCTTCCGTCACCGGAAAGGATGGCCCCTGTGCAAGCGTGGCCGGGCTGTGGAACATGGCGCCCAGGGCCAGGACACAGGTGGTGGCAGTTCCTTTCATGCTTTCTCCCTCTCTGTATGCAGGTGTGCCCTGCTTTGTGAACTTCAATGACGCAAGATTCTCAATCCAAGCCCTTGATTGGGCAATGCGTATGCTCAAACAGGGCAGCAGCAATGCCCAAAAGTAGCGAAAATAGCTACAACTACACTGAACTTGCCATGGCATTACTTCCCATTCTTTGCTATCCCGATCCTCGCCTGCACAAGGTGGCCAAACCTGTAGAAAAGGTGGATGAGCGCATCCGCAAGCAGATCGAAGACATGTTTGAGACCATGTACGAGGCCAATGGCATTGGTCTGGCGGCAACGCAAGTGGACTTTCATGAGCGTCTGATCGTCATTGATGTATCGCAAGACCGTGACCAGAAGCTGGTGCTGATCAACCCTGAAATCCTCTGGGCCAGCGAAGAAAAGCAGGTTGGCGAAGAAGGCTGCCTGTCCGTGCCCGGTATCTACGATGGCGTAGAGCGCTCCACTTCCGTGAAGGTGCGTGCCCTGGACGAAAACGGTAACTCGCGTGAGATTGAGGCCGAAGGCCTGCTGGCCATCTGCATCCAGCACGAGATGGACCACCTCATGGGCAAGGTGTTTGTGGAATACCTCTCGCCCCTGAAGCGCAATCGCATCAAGACCAAGCTGGTCAAGATGCAGAAACAGGCAGCACGCTGATGATGAAAGGCCCGGTTCACTGCAAGACGTGGCGCTGGGCCGCCGTGCTTGCCTGCGCAGCCACCTTGATGGCGGCCTGTGCTGTGCCTGAATGGCAAAAGCCCGGCACCCCTGCCCCGCAGATTGCCAGGGACATGGGCCAGCCCCAGGTGCGTGTGGGCCTGCCAGAAGGCGGAGAACGCTGGATCTACAGCTACCAGCCCGCAGGCCAGCAGGTCTACCACATGGTGTTTGACGCACAGCAGCAGCTGCTGCGCGTGGAGCAGGTGCTGCAGGAAGCGTACTTCCAGCGCCTGCGCATCGGCCAGGACCGCCGTGAGGACGTGTACCACTACTTTGGCAAGCCCGCGCTGGTCGAGCATGTCGCCAACTTCAAAGGCGACATCTGGACCTACCGGATTCGCGAAAATAGCATCGACCGTCAGGCGCATGTCTTTATCGATCCGCAGGGCATTGTGCAGCGCGTGATGTTTCTGGACGAACCACGCAACGACCCTGAGGACCGTCACTGACGGCATAGGCTGCCGCGAGGGCAGCTTTTTTATCTCCGGATAGATCGCATGAGAGTTATTTTTGCTGGCACGCCTGAATTTGCGCGTGTGGCCCTGCAGCAGTTGCTGCAGGCAGGCTTTGAAGTTCCGCTGGTGCTGACCCAGCCTGACCGCCCCGCCGGGCGCGGTATGAAGCTGCAGGCATCACCCGTCAAGCAGTGCGCGCTGGAGCATGGCATTCGCGTGGAGCAGCCACGCAGCCTGCGCCTGGATGGCAAATATCCTGAAGACGCCGCAGCGGCACGCCAGGCCCTGCTCGATGCCAAGGCCGATGTCATGGTGGTGGCCGCCTATGGCCTGATCCTGCCTCAGTGGGTGCTGGACCTGCCTGCCAAGGGCTGTCTGAACATCCACGCCTCCATCCTGCCGCGCTGGCGCGGTGCTGCGCCCATCCACCGTGCGATTGAAGCCGGAGATGCGGAAACCGGCGTCACCATCATGCAGATGGACATCGGTCTGGATACCGGCGATATGTGCCTGATGGAGCGCCTGCCGATTGCTGATACCGACACCACGGCCTCGCTGCACGACAAGCTGGCAGACCTGGGCGGTCGCCTGATTGTGGAAGCGCTGGAGATGAGCGCCTGCGGTGGCCTGCCGCGCACGCCCCAGCCTGAAGCGGGTGTGACCTACGCGCACAAGATTGAAAAGGCCGAGAGCTGGATGGACTGGCAGCTTTCCGCCGTGGAGCTGGACCGCCGTCTGCGTGCCTTCAACCCCTTTCCGGGTGGTGCGACGCAGCTGGGAGAAGAAGTTATCAAGCTCTGGACTGCAACACCTGAGGCCTATGCAGGTACGGCCCAGCCCGGCACGGTGCTGGCAGCCGATGCAGATGGTGTGCTGGTGGCCTGTGGCGAAGGCGCGCTGCGCCTGACACTGCTGCAGCGCGCAGGGGGCAAGCGCCTGCCTGCCGCAGACTTTCTGCGTGGCTTTGCCCTGCCTGTGGGCAGTGTGCTGAGCACGGCCGAGAACGCCTGAGCCATGAACGCCCACGCTTTGCAGCAGCGTGCCGCCGGCATTGCGCGTGACCCGGCCTTTGCGGCCGGTTTTCGCTCCATGCTGGCCACCATGCTGGGCATTGGTGCCTGGGGGCTGGTGACGGGTGTTGCCATGGTCAAGGCGGGCATGTCCGTGCCGCTGGCCATCTTCATGTCTCTCATCGTCTATGCCGGCAGTGCACAGCTGGCCGTGCTGCCGCTGCTCATGGTGGGCGCGCCGCTGTGGGTGGTCTGGTTTACGGCCACCTGCGTGAACCTGCGCTTTGTGATTCTGAGCAGCATGTGGCGGCACTACTTTGGCCATCTGCGCCTGCTGCACCGGCTGACGCTGGGCTACTTCAGCGGCGACGTGATTTTTGTCACCTTCACGCACCGCTACCCCACGCCGGAGAAAAAGCCGGAGCAGCTGCCCTTTTTCTGGGGCGCTGCCGTGGCCAACTGGGTGTTCTGGCAGGTGTTTTCCATCGCCGGCATTCTGCTGGCGAATGTGATTCCGCTGAGTTGGGGCCTGGGCTTTGCGGGTGTGCTGGCACTGATGGGGGTGCTGTATTCCATGCTCAAGGACAAGGCCGCCTGGCTGGCCTGTGTGGTGGCCTGTGGCGCTGCCGTGGCCACGTTTGCCTTGCCGCTCAAGCTCAATATTCTGGTGGCGATTGCTGCAGCGGTTACTGCTGGCCTGCTGATGGAAACCGCTGAGCGCCGTGCCGCGCGCCATCTGCCCCAGCCTGCGATTCGCCCGCCAGATCCGGCCAAGGGCGAGAAATTCCCGGTGCTGCCCCTGCCAGAAGACGCGCCGCGCAAGGAGCAGCCATGAGCAGTGATTTCTCTGGCATCTGGCCCTGGATTGCCACCATTGGTCTGGCCGTGGTGACGGTGGTCACGCGCGCCTTTTTCATGATTCCCGAGCGTGAAGTGCCCATGCCCGAGTGGTTCAAGCGCGGCCTCAAATATGCGCCGCTGGCCGCGCTGGCGGCGGTGATTGCGCCGGAGCTGCTGATGAGCCAGGGTGCGCTGATCGGCACTCTGGCCGATGCCCGCCTGCCTGCGGCCCTGTGCGCCACCCTGTACTTCTTCTGGAAGCGCGGCATTCTGGGCACGATTGTGGTGGGCATGGCGGTCTATCTGCCCCTGCACATTGGGCTTGGCTGGTAAAAAATAAATAGCTGCTTGCGCTTGATTTATCAGCAATTCAGATAGTTTTCTATCTGAAAGTGTCTGAAATCAAGCGCGGGCAGCTATCTTTATTTGGGCACTGCCATGCCTTTGGGCCACAGTGCCCACAGGCGCAGCGGCTGCTTGATGCGGCCTGCCAGATCGCCTGCTTGCTTGCCCCAGCCCATGAAATAGTCGGCACGCACGGCACCCACAATGGCACTGCCCGTGTCCTGCGCCAGTACCAGACGCTGGTATTCGACTTCAGGCCCCTTGGAGTACATCCACACGGGCGTGCCATAGGGGATGCTGCCGCGGTCCACGGCAATCGATCGGCCGGGCGTCAGCGGCACGCCCTGCGCGCCCTTGGGGCCGAACTGGGCGTCCAGCCCGTCCAGCGGCTCTTCGCGGAAGAACACATAGCGCGGATTGCTCCACAGCATCTCCTGCGTGCGGTCGGGGTTCACGGCGATCCAGGCGCTGATGCCAGGCCAGCTGGCATCGGTGATCAGCTGGCGATCCAGCAGCCAGCGGCCCACGCTTTTGTAGGGCTGGTCGTTGGTGCCTGCATAGGCCAGGCGGATCAGGCGCACACTGCCATCTGGCTCGGTCACACGCATGCGGCCTGAGCCCTGAATGTGCAGCACCAGCGCTTCGATGGGGTCATTGAGCCAGGCAATGGCACGGCCTGCCAGTGCGGCCTGGGCTTCGGGCAGGGTGTCAATCTGCTGGCGTGTGTACCAGGGCTTGCGCTGGCCCAGGGTGGCAGGTGGTGCGTAGAGCGGAATATTGAATTCTTCGGTGCGCACGCGCGAGCCGGTCATCTCTGGCTCGTAGTAGGACGTGAGCATGCCCTGTGACTTCCCATCGAGCGACTCGATGCGGTAGGGCTGCAGGTGCGACTGCAGCCAGTGCAGCTGCTCTTCCTGGCTGGCAATGCTCAGACGGCGCACATCGTCACACAGGGCCGCAAAGGCAGCATGGGGGCGCTCACAGCTGCGCAGCCAGGCATTCCAGGCCTCGTGCAGGCTGTCCTTTTCCAGGCCCGGCAGCTCAGCCCAGCGCACGGGCAGCCAGCGGCTCTTGGGGCGATAGCTGGCAGGCCCCAGCGGTGCGGTGTCATGGACCTCCCCGACGGGGAACCCGGTTTCGGGGCCATCGTTGGATGCCGGTGGCGCCTTGGGACCAGAAGAGCAAGCCACGAGGGTTGCGACAAGCAGCGCCATCGAAGCACGGAGCAGGAGAGATGCAGTCATAGCCGCTGATTGTGCGCGAAGCCTTGGCTGCTTTCTGTATCCGGGGAACGATTGTTGACACGTCAGACATGGAGGCTGGAACTCCGGCACGTGGTTCGGGTCTGTGGAACATGCGACAAAAACGCACACCAGTTGCAACAGACCCTATGGACTCTGATGGCTTGATTGGCTGACAAGCAACATGCCCACTTTCCGATACGGAGCACGGCAAAGACTGGAACAATCGGAGCTGTCTATTTTTCGTGGATTTGTCCACACTCACTCACGCAAAGGAAGCACTATGCGTAAACAACTCTGGATTTCTGCCGCTGCGGCGGCCACGCTGCTGATTTCTGGCTGCGCCACCACGGGCGGTGGCATGTCCGACAGCACCAGACAAACTGCCATCGGTGCCGGTGCCGGCGCGCTGGCCGGTGCAGCACTGGGTGCCATGACCGGCGGCAAGGCTGGTGTGGGTGCCGTAGCCGGTGCTGCCGTAGGCGGTATTGGTACCTATATCTGGTCGCAGAACCAGGAAAAGCGCAAGCGTGAAATGGAAGCGGCCACCCAGGGCACAGGCGTGAACGTGGTGCAGACTGCAGACAACCAGCTCAAGCTGGAAATCCCCAGCGACATCTCGTTTGATACAGGTCGCTACGACATCAAGAGCAACTTTGCGCCCATTCTGGACCGCTTTGCCGAAGGCCTGCGCAGCAGCCCCAATGCCGAGGTGCGCATCGTCGGTCATACCGACAGCACGGGCTCGGATGCCGTCAACAACCCCCTGTCGCTCAACCGTGCCAACAGCACGCGTGACTACCTGATGATGCGTGGCGTCAGCGGCAGCCGCATCTACACCGAAGGCCGTGGCTCCTACCAGCCTATCGCCACCAATGGCACTGCAGAAGGCCGTGCGCGTAACCGCCGCGTAGAAATTTTTGTGGGCGAGCGCGCACAATAAAAATCAGCCTCTGGCGCTTGATTGACAAGCGCTGGCAGCTATCAAAAACAAAGCCCAGCAATGCTGGGCTTTGTTTTTTCTGGGGCAGCGTCTCAGCTGAGGATGTAGTTGCCCCCAGTCCAGAGCAGATAGCCGATTACGCTGAAGTACAGCACGCTCAGTACCAGACCCAGATAGCCCAGCAGCACGAACAGGCCGTCGCGCTGCAGCAGGCCAATGGTCAGCAGCAGAATGCCTACGGCCGGGGCGGTGTTGGAAAACGGGATCGGCCCCAGCGGTGCCATGAGCAGCAGGCCACCAAACACCACGGCCGCGCTGTTGAGGCGCACCATGGTGGCAGAGGTCAGGTGCAGCCAGCGCTCCTTGACCCAGCGGTCGATCTTGCTGACCAGGCCTGCGCCCTTGCGCAGCACGGGCACGAGTTTGTGGGCGTCCAGCGGCTTGTTCAGAATACGCTGCGGCAGCCAGGGCAGCCGGTTCAGAAACAGGGCAGAGGCCAGCAGCACAATGGCTGCGCCAAAGACGGTGGACACACCGGGAATCGACACCGGAATGAGAAACGGCAGTGTGGACAGGGCGCAGATCAGCAGCATGCCCTGGCGGCCGCTGCGCTCCAGCAGCTCGCGCAGCGTGATGGTGTCGCCGTGAATCTCATCAATCAAACCGGTGAGCATATGACTCAGCATGAACAGTCCTTGTGGTGCGGTGAACGGGGTTTGCTCGGCCAGAGCACGGAAGCAATGGCCAGCATCATCAGGCCTACGGCGGTCCAGTCCTGCCAGTGCAGTACCTCGCCCAGCCACCATGCACCGCAGAACACCCCCAGCACGGGGATGAACATCACGCTCAGCGTAGAGGCAATCGGGGGCAGGCTGCGGGCTAGCTCGAACCAGACGATCTGCGCAAAGCCAATGACCAGCAGGCCGTTGAAAAGGATGGTGTTCCAGGCGACAGCGTCGGGCATGCGCCATTGCGCACGCTCAAACAGCCAGCCGCCGGTGGTCAGCACGATGGCGGTGATCAGCATCATCCAGAAGGCCAGGCTCAGCAGCGGCACGGGCAAGGGCGTGCGGCGCATCATCTGTGTGCCAATGGCCCAGCTCAGTGCGGCCACCAGCATCAGCACTGCCCCTTCGGGCCGGCTGCCAAAGGCCCCGAATTCGTGCCACAGCAGCAGCGAGACACCGAGCAGCGCAGCAATCACGCCGCCCCAGCCTCTGGCGGTCAGCCGGTCATGCCAGAACACGCGGCCTACCACCGCCGAAAAAATCGGCATGGTGTAGCCCAGAATGGCGGCGCGGCCGCTGGAGACCATGGGAATGGCCACAATGATCAGGCAGTGCCAGAGCACCATGTTGAACAGCGTCAGCCTGGCCAGTGCAGGCCAGAAGCTGCGCGGAACGGACAGTGGCAGCCCCTGGTAGCGCACGGCGGCAAAGACCACGGCCAGGGCCATCCACATGGAGACGGCACGAAAGCTCAGCGGCGGGAAGTGCTGCACGCCCAGTTTCATCACGGGCCAGTTCACGCCCCAGATCAGGGTCAGGGCCACCAGCAGTCCAAGTTGTCGTCGAGTAAAGACAGGCATAAGGCGCTGATTGTGCCCGCCACCTACAATCGCTGCTCATGACTTTTCTAGACATGCTGCGCGACGCGTCCACGCGCAACAACTCCATGCTGTGCGTGGGGCTGGACCCCGAACCCACCAAGTTCCCTGCGGCCCTGCGCGGGGATGCCACCAAGATCTACGACTTCTGTGCGGCCATCGTCGATGCCACCGCCGATCTGGTGAACAGCTTCAAGCCTCAGATTGCCTACTTTGCAGCCCATGGTGCGGAAGACCAGCTGGAAAAGCTCATGGCCCATATGCGCAAGGTCGCGCCCCATGTGCCCGTGATTCTGGACGCCAAGCGTGGGGACATTGGCTCTACTGCCGAGCAGTACGCCAAGGAAGCATTTGAGCGCTATGGCGCCGATGCTGTGACCCTGTCGCCGTTCATGGGCTTTGACTCCATCACGCCTTACCTGAAGTACGAAGGCAAGGGCGCCTTCCTGCTGTGCCGCACCTCCAACCCCGGTGGTGACGATCTGCAGGCGCAGACCCTGGCAGACATCCCCGGCCAGCCCAGGATGTTTGAACATGTGGCCAAGCTGGCGCAAGGCCCCTGGAATACCAATGGACAGCTGGGCCTGGTGGTGGGCGCAACCCGCCCCCATGAAATCGAGCGTGTACGCGCTGTAGCGCCCACCTTGCCGCTGCTGATTCCCGGCGTGGGTGCGCAGGGCGGTGATGCTGTGGCCACGGTCAAGGCAGCGCGCATTGGCGGCGGCCCCATCATCATCAATTCTTCGCGTGCCGTGCTCTATGCCTCGCAGGGTGAAGACTTTGCTGCCGCAGCCCGCCAGGCCGCCATGGAGACGCGCGATACGCTGAACCGCGCCGCTGCGCTGTGTGACTGACACGGCTCCGCGTTCCAGCCAAACCCACACGGCCCAGGCCCTGTGGGTTTTTTGTTGCGTGAATCCATCGCATCCACCGTGCGCCAAAGGCTAAAAAAGAACGATTGTGCGTTATTTTTGCCAAAAAAGCGTAGTTTGTGTTGCTTTACCTAGGGTTTGCACAGAGGCAAGCTCCTGACCCTCTCCCCACAATGCTGACAAAGGGCATAGACCCACGGCATGGGGACAGAGCCAATCTGCGGCCATGTCGGTCATTTTTTTGACACTACAACGACAATCAGCGGAGACAACACATGAGCGAACGCCCATGGCTGGCAGCCTATCCTGCTGGCGTACCTACGGACATTGACCCCGGCAGCTATTCATCCTTGGTCGACCTGATGGAACAGGCCTTTCAGGCCTATGCCACCCGTTCTGCCTATTCCTATATGGGCAAGGACATCAGCTTTGGTGAGGTAGACCGTCAGAGCCAGGCGTTTGCTGCGTACTTCCAGTCGCTGGGCATGCAGCCCGGGGAGCGTGTGGCCATCATGATGCCCAACGTGCCCCAGTACCCGATTGCCGTGGCAGCCATCCTGCGTGCCGGTTTTGTGGTGGTGAATGTCAATCCGCTCTACACACCGCGCGTGAGCTGGAGCACCAGCTCAAGGACGCAGGTGCCAAGGCCATCGTCATCATCGAGAACTTTGCCCACACGCTGGAGCAGTGCCTGCAGAACACCCCCGTCGAACACGTGGTGCTGTGCTCCATGGGCGACATGCTGGGCACGCTCAAGGGCGGCCTGGTGAACTATGTGGTGCGCAAGGTCAAGAAGCTGGTGCCAGCCTTTCATTTGCCCAAGGCCGTGCGCTACAAGGCAGCGATTCAGCGTGGCAGCCAGGCGACGTTCCGAAAGGCTACGGTTGGCCCCAATGACATTGCCGTGCTGCAGTACACCGGTGGCACTACCGGCGTGAGCAAGGGGGCAGTGCTGCTGCATCGCAACATCATCGCCAACACCTTGCAGTGTGAGGCATGGTTCAACCCCGTGCTGCAAGCCATCCGCCAAAGCGGTGAGCAGGTGACCAGCGTGTGCGCGCTGCCGCTGTACCACATCTTCGCCTTTACGGTGAACATGATGCTGTCCATGCACACCGGCGGCAAAAACATTCTCATCCCCAACCCGCGCGATCTGGCGGGCACGCTCAAGGAACTGGCCAAGCACAAGTTCCACAACTTCCCGGCCGTCAACACCTTGTTCAACGGGCTGGCACATCACCCGGACTTTGGCTCGGTGGACTGGAGCCACCTGAAGGTGTCGGTGGGCGGCGGCATGGCCGTGCAGGGCGCAGTAGCCAAACTGTGGCTGGAGAAAACTGGCTGCCCCATCGTCGAAGGCTATGGCCTGTCAGAGACCAGCCCCGTGGTCAGCTGCAACCCGGTCACGGCCAAGGAGTTCACGGGCTCCATCGGTGTGCCGCTGCCCAGCACCTATGTCAAGCTGGTGGGGGATGACGGGCAGGCCGTCACCGAGCCCGGCAAGACGGGGGAAATTGCGGTCAAGGGCCCGCAGGTCATGGAGGGCTACTGGCAGCGTCCCGATGAAACCGCCAAGTCCACCACGGCCGATGGCTACTTCCTGACAGGCGATATTGGCACCATCGATGAGCGCAGCTTCATCAAGATCGTGGACCGCAAGAAGGACATGATTTTGGTCAGCGGCTTTAACGTCTACCCCAATGAGGTGGAGGACGTGGTGGCCATGTGCCCCGGTGTGCTCGAGTGCGCAGTCGTTGGCGTGCCTGACGAAAAGAGCGGCGAAGCCGTAAAACTGGTGGTGGTCAAGAAGGACGATAGCCTGACCGAAGAAGTGCTGCGCAAGTACTGCCGCGAGAACATGACAGGCTACAAGCAGCCGCGTGTGATCGAGTTCCGCACGGAGCTACCTAAAACGCCTGTGGGCAAAATTTTGCGCCGCGAACTGCGCTGAGCCAGTGCACTTACACTTGGTCACTGGTTATTGAACAGCCGATCAACGGCCCCTTTGGGGGCCGTTTTTCATTGCCTTATTTTTTCCTCCCAGACATGACGATTGCCATTCTCAGTGCCCTGCCAGAAGAGCAGCAAGGGCTTGCCCATGCCTTGAGCGATGTAGACACCGTGCAGCATGCGGGCAGACAGTTTGTGTGCGGCCGGTATGCCGGGCAGAAGGTGGTGCTGGCACTGAGCGGCATCGGCAAGGTGGCAGCAGCCACCACAACTGCCGCGCTGATCGAGCGCTTTGGTGTGCAGCAGCTGGTGTTCACAGACGTAGCCGGTGGTGTGGGCGCAGGCGTGCAGGTGGGCGATGTGGTGGTGGCGCGCCACTTCGTGCAGCACGACATGGATGTGCGCCCACTGTTTCCGCGCTGGCAGGTGCCAGGCTATGGCTCTGCACTGTTTGATTGCGATGCCGCATTGCATGACGGTCTGCTGCAGGCCGCGCAGGACTGTGTACGCCAGGCTGGTGCATGGCAGCTCCCATTGCTGCAGGGGCACGCTCCCGGTGCGCACAGCGGCCTGATTGCCAGTGGTGACCAGTTCATTGTGTCTGCAGCCGTTGCACAGGGCATCACTCAGGACTTGGCTGCTGCCGGACATGCCGTGCTGGCGGTGGAAATGGAAGGCGCTGCGATTACCCAGGCCTGCGCCGACTATGACATTCCTTTTGCTGCAGTGCGTACGATTTCTGACCGAGCGGATGGCAATGCGCACGTGGATTTCCCGGCCTTTGTGAGCGCGGTGGCCAGCCGCTATGCGCAGCACATCGTCTTGCACTGGTTGAACAAAAACGCAGGAAAACCTGACAATCGCTGACTTTTGACTTCACAAGCGCCGAGCACCTGTCAAGGGCATTGGCGCTGACCTCTGCTGCGAGCATGCCCTGATGAGACCAAACAGCCAGAGGGCGGCACGCTGACACTCTTCCTACAAGCATCATGAGTTCTATATCCCCAACAACGGCCACCAGCAGCGTGCCTGGCCACCCTTCACGAAGTCGTTCTGTCGCCCGTCGTGTGACGGCCATTGGCATTGCCATGATGGCAGCGGTACTGCTGGTGCTGAGCCTGGCTGTGTCCTATATCAGCACCCAGGCAGCCCGCGAGCAGCTGCTGGCCAGTGTGATCCACGCCACTGAAGGGCTGGCCGCTTCCATCGATACCGTGGAAAACGCCAACCGTCGCATGGTGGAGCGCGCCTCCAAGGCTTTTGGCCGTTATTTCGATGGCGCGATGAGCCTGGATACCTCTCTGGGCATGCTGTATCTGGATGGCATTGCCATCAATGACGACTTTGCCGTGGTCGACAAATTCAGCGAAGACACGGGCGGTGTTGCCACGGTGTTTGCCCGCAAGGGTGATGACTTTGTGCGCATTACCACCTCGCTGCGGGATCTGAAGGGTGAGCGCGTGATGCACACCGTGCTGGACCGCCAGCACCCTGCCTACCAGCTGATGCTGCAGGGCAAGCCTTATGTAGGCCGCGCAGACCTCTTTGGCAAACCCTATATGACGGCCTATGAGCCTGTGCGTGATGCTTCGGGCCAGGTGGTGGGCATTCTGTTTGTGGGTACAGACCTGTCAGCCTTTCAGGACGCCATGCAGCAGCAGGTGGTGGCGACACGCCTGTTCGAGCACGGCGGAGCCATGGTGATTGCGCCGGGCAGCAGCTGGGAGCAGGCCACCTTCGTCGCGCACAGCACACACACGGGCAAGAAAGTGCTGGACGCTTTTCCGCAGGCACGCGTTTCGCTGGAAGCACTGGCGCAGAATGCAGACGGCTTTGCCCGGGACGTGACGGCGCTGCTGCCTGGGCAGGGTGGAAACCCATGGTCGGTGCTGCGCAAGGCCGACAATGGCTGGTGGGTGATTACCGAGGTGTCGGATGACGAGGCCATGGCCTCGCAGCGCCGCGCACTGTGGATGCTCTGGGGCGCGATGGCGCTGGCGCTAGCGCTGCTGGCTGCAGGCCTGCTGTTTACGCTGCGCCGTGGCGTGAGTGCGCCGCTGCAGGAGCTGACACAGGCCATCACGCTGGTGGCGCAGGGTGATCTGACCCAGCCATTTCGCAGCGCACGCCGTGATGAAGTGGGTGATTTGGTGCGCGAGGTGGAAGGCATGCGCCAGCGCTTTGTGGGCATGCTGCGTCAGGTCCACGTGGCCGCACACAGCATTGCCAGCGCCAGCAGCCAGATTGCCCAGGGCAATGGCGATCTGGCAGAGCGCACGGAAAACACGGCCAACAGCCTGGCTCGTTCTGCGCAGAGCATTGAAGAGATCACGCACGTGGTGCGCCAGTCTGCCGATGCCGCGCAGCAGGCGCACCAGCTCTCGGCTTCGGCGGTGGAAGTGGCATCGCGCGGCGGTCAGGTGGTGGGCGATGTGGTCGCCACCATGGATGACATCAACACCAGCAGCCGCAAGATTGGCGACATCATTGGTGTGATTGACGGCATTGCCTTCCAGACCAACATCCTCGCACTGAACGCCGCCGTGGAAGCTGCGCGGGCGGGCGAGCAGGGCCGCGGCTTTGCCGTGGTGGCCGGAGAAGTGCGCTCGCTGGCGCAGCGCAGCGCAGAAGCGGCCAAGGAAATCAAGGCGCTGATCAGTACCTCGGTGGGCAAAGTGGAGTCTGGCGCCCAGCTGGTGCAGAACGCCGGGCACACCATGCAGGAGATCGTCAGCTCCGTGCAGCGCATGGGCGACATCATTGGCGAGATTTCGGCGGCGGCCAGCGAACAGGCCGAGCGCATCAGCCAGGTCAACCAGGACGTCACGCAGCTGGACCAGATGACGCAGCAAAACGCTTCGCTGGTGGAGGAGTCCGCCGCTGCTTCGCAAAGCATGCGCGACCAGGCCGTGCGCCTGGAAGACTCGGTCAGCGTGTTCAAGCTGCCGGAAGCTGAGGGCAGCAGCACGCAGGCTGCACTGCCTTACTGAGTGCGTCCCTGCTCTACCCATGCCCACTGCAGCTTAGGCTGCCGTGGGCTTTTTTGATGGCGCACAATGTGCCTTATCTGCGGCCTATGCGCCGCCATGCCTTTGGAGGTTCGCCATGAACGCACGCATTCCTTCCAACGCTTTGAATACCGCTCAGGCGCTGGAGCAAGTCAGTCAGAAGTGGGACGACGACATCGTTGGCCAGCTCAAGGACTACATCGCCATTCCCGCCAAGTCTCCCATGTTTGCACCCGACTGGGAGCAGCAGGGGCTCATCGACACCGTGCTGCGCAATGCGGCCAGCTGGGTCGAGGCACAGAAGGTGGAAGGGCTCAAGCTCGAAATCATTCGCCAGGAAGGCCGCACGCCCATTCTGTTTTTTGAAGTGGCGGGCACACAGCCCAATTCCAACAACGCAGACAGCCCCACGGTGCTGATGTACGGCCACCTGGACAAGCAGCCTGAATTTGAAGGCTGGCGCAGTGACCTGGGCCCCTGGACGCCCAAGTACGAAGACGGCAAGCTCTACGGCCGCGGGGGCGCGGATGACGGCTACGCGGTCTATGCCAGCGTGGCCGCGATTCAGGCGCTCAAGAGCCAGCACGTGATGCACCCTCGCATCGTCGGCATCATCGAAACCTGTGAAGAAAGCGGCTCGGCCGACCTGCTGCCCTATATCGACCTGTTGCGCCCCCGTCTGGGTGCGGTGGAGCTGGTGATCTGCCTGGACAGCGGCGCTGGCAACTACGACCAGCTGTGGCTCACCACCAGCCTGCGCGGCATGGCCAGCGGCACCTTGAAGGTTGAAATTCTGAGCGAAGGCGTGCACTCGGGCGATGCTTCGGGCGTGGTGCCTTCGTCCTTCCGCATCTTGCGCCAAGTGCTGGACCGTCTGGAAGACAGCAAGACCGGCCGCCTGCTACCACAGAGCTTTCACTGCGAAGTGCCGGAGGACCGTCTGGCACAGATCCAGACCACGGCAGGCATTCTGGGCGATGCGGCCTACAGCCGCTTTCCCTGGGCGCACCATGACTGCGGTGGCTCCACACTGGTGGCGCTGCCCACCACGACCGACCCCGTGCAGGCACTGATCAAGCGCACCTGGGAGCCCACGCTGTCTGTGACCGGCGTGGAAGGCATGCCCAATCTGCAGAATGCGGGCAATGTGCTGCGCCCCTACACGGCCTTCAAGCTCAGCTTGCGCCTGCCTCCGCTGGTGGATGCAGCCGCCTGCGTGCAGGAAATGAAGCAGCTGCTGGAAGACAACGCCCCCTACCAGGCCAAGGTGACATGGGAAGGTGACGGCAGCGCCAATGGCTGGAATGCGCCCAGCATGACGAACTGGTTTGAAGATGCGCTGAACCAGGCCAGCCGTGCGCACTTTGGTGCGGACTGCGGCTACATCGGCCAGGGCGGCACGATTCCGCTGATGAATCTGCTCAGCCAGGGCTTCCCCAAGGCGCAGATGATGGTCTGCGGCGTGCTTGGCCCCAAGAGCAATGCCCACGGCCCCAACGAGTTCCTGCATGTGCCCTATGCCAAGAAGCTGACGGCAGCGGTGGCACAGGTGATTGCGGCCATGCCTGCGGCATAAGCCTCGAATGCTCCCAAAAAGAAAGCACCTTGCGCAGGTGCTTTCTTTGTTTTGAGGTGATTTCTATTTGAAATCCAGCAAGGAAAAGCGCTAGCCGCTCTTTTTTTGAGAGTTACATGCCCATGGAGGCAGGCCCTGCTGGCAGTGGGTGGTCGCCCAGCACGACGCAATTGCGGCCTGCATGCTTGGCGCGGTACAGGGCGCGGTCTGCGCGCTCCAGCGTCATTTCAATGCTCTCTCCGGGCAGATGCTCGGCCAGCCCGACAGAGACCGTCATGCGCAGTGTCACGCAGTCGGCATGCACTTCTGCCTGCTCCACCGTCATACGGATGCGGTTGAGTGTGCGCAGCGCGTTGTCGATGCTGGTGTCGCTGAGCAGCAGCACGAACTCTTCCCCGCCCCAGCGCGATAAAGCATCCGAATTGCGGATGCAGCTGCGCACCAGGTCCGCAAAGGTCTTGAGTGCCAGATCGCCCACGCTGTGGCCGTGGTTGTCGTTGATGGTCTTGAAGTTATCCAGGTCCATCTGCGCCAGCAGCATGCGGTGGCCTGCACGCAGGCGGCGGTCCTGCTCCAGGCGCAGGACTTCGAGCATGTAGCGGCGGTTGAGCAGCCCGGTGAGCGCATCGCGCGAGGCCAGCTCGCGGTTTTCTTCCAGCGCCAGTGCCAGGGCTTGGCGCTGCTTGCGCAGCCGCCCACGCAGCTGGTACAGGCGCAGGCTCAGCAGCATGCAGCCCAGGAGCATGATGGCCAGCACGGCGGCATAGGCCCAGTCCAGCGGGCGGCCCCAGCCCTTGCCTTGCTCATGGATGGTGATCAGGGTGGCCAGCGTGAAGGCACACAAGGCGTAGAAGGTCACGCTGACGATGTGTCGCGCCTTGAGGTTCAGTGCGGCGAAAAACAGGGAAATGGCCAGCAGCCCGGGCACAACGCCACGCGCCTGCTCCTGCAGCAGCACGTAGGCCACGGCGCTGCAGGTGACGGCCCACAGCACCTGGGGAAAAGTCAGTGCAGGGTCGTGCCAGTTGGCGGTGATGTCGCTGCGCACCAGCGCCGCCATGATGGCCTGCCCGCCCACCGCAGCTGCACACCACCAGCGGATGTGTGACAGGCTGCCATAGCCAGCATGACCCAGCCACAGCATGACGCCAGCGCTGCTTGCCATGAGCAGCACAGCCAGCATGGCCATGCTGGAGCGCACGCGCAAGGTGGGATGGGTAGAAAACAGCCAGTCGCTCAGGCGTTTGCAAAGCCCAGACAAGGGGGAATCCATTCTCAATGAACGTGTACACCGGTTGCAGAACGTGGATGCAGGCTGCCACCCTCGGGTTCGGTTCTGTGAATTGCAATAAATGGTTACAAAGTATTTTGGGAAAAAGGATATCCCATCCTCACCGGGTTACTACCGAGAGAAATTTGAACAATGGTTGCCTGCAGCCTGCCAGCAGGCTAAGCAGTAAAAATGTAGACCTTGTCCTACAAAGTGGACAGCACCAGCGCAGCCAGCGGCGCCGTTTCTGCGCGCAGGACGCGGGGGCCCAGGGTGACGGGCATAAAGCCGCTGTTGCGGGCCAGCAGCTCTTCCTGCTCGGTCAGGCCGCCTTCGGGGCCGGACAGAAAAAATACGGGCTGGGCAGCATCGGCGCCGAGCACCTGCTGCAGCGGCTGAGTGCCATCTGCCAGCGACAGCACGGCGCGCAGCCCTTGGGCGGGCGCCTGTTGCAGCCACTGCGCCAGCGTCACTGCTTCATGGATGACGGGCGCACGGTTGCGGCCGCACTGCTCGCAGGCGGCCACGGCCACGGCCTGCCAGTGCGCGCGTTTCTTGTCGCCACGTTCACCCTTGAGCTTGAGCACGCTGCGCTCAGCCAGCAAGGGGGTGATGCTGGTCACACCCAGTTCCGTGGCTTTTTCGACCAGCCAGTCCATGCGCTCATTGGCGGTGATGCCGGCCAGCAGGTGCACGGGGCGGGTGTTTTCGCGGTCTGCCGCCACGTGCTGGTCAATGCGCACGGCCACGTCGCTGCGGCCCATGCGGGTGATGGTGGCCTGCCACTCACCGCCCGGGCCGTCCTGCGCGCCATCGAACAAGGTGATGGTGTCCCCGGGCTGCATGCGCAGCACCTGCACATGGCGTGCAGCACCCGCGGGCAGCTCCAGTTCAGCGCCGGCCGTCAGTGGGAGAGGGCAGTAAAAACGTGGCATGTTGATATAAAAAAAGAAGCTGCCAGCGCTTGAAAAATCTTGCTTTTCAAATGATTTTTCTTTGAAATCAAGATTTATCAAGCCGTAGCAGCTATGGTTTTAGATGCGCCCGTAGGCGTAGCCCACCTGGGGCTGGATGTTTTCGATCTGGTCGATCAGGTGCAGCAGCGGCTTGAGTTCGCGGTAGCGGCTGCAGGTCGAGCGCAGGTAGTGGATAAAGCGCGGCGTGTCGGCCAGGTACTTGGGCTTGCCGTCACGCAGCGTCAGGCGCGCAAAAATGCCTGCCACTTTCAGGTGGCGCTGCAGGCCCATCCATTCGACGGCGCGGTAGAACTCGCCAAAGTCATCACCCCAGCCGCTGGCGCTGGTGGCACCCACCAGACCGGCCTTGCGCGCCTTTTCCCAGTAGCGCACGGTGATGTCGATGACAAAGTCTTCCTCCCAGCTCAGGAAGGCATCGCGCATCAGGCTGGCAATGTCGTAGGTGACGGGGCCATAGACGGCGTCCTGGAAGTCCAGAATCGACAGGCCAGCGCCATCCCTGGCAGGCAGCATCAGATTGCGCGGCATGAAGTCGCGGTGCACATAGACGCTGGGCGCGCGCAGGTTCTCGGCCACGATGGTGTCGAAGGTTTTGGACAGCATGGCCTGCTGCTTGTCGTCCAGCGTGAACTGGCGGTGTTGGGCCACATACCAGTCCGGGAACAGCTGCAGCTCGCGGCGCAGCATGGCTTCGTCATAGGCTGGCAGCACACCGGGCTTGGAGGCCAGCTGCCAGCGCAGCAGCAGCTCCATCGCCTCGCGATACCAGGGCTCAGCGTTGCGTGGCTGCTCGGGGTGGAGGATTTCAATCAGCGTGCGGCTGCCCATGTCGGTCAGCAGCATGAAGCCATTGGCTGCATCCCAGGCCAGGATCTCAGGCACAGGCAGGGCGGCCTCTGCCATCAGCTGCTGCACATGCACAAAAGGCTGGCAGTTTTCCTTGTCAGGCGGCGCATCCATGATGATGAGGCTGTCGCCAGAGCGGGTATCAATGCGCAGATAGCGGCGAAAGCTTGCATCAGCGGATGCCGGGCGTAGACTGTCGGGACACAGCGCATGCTGTGGTGTCAGGCCGGACAGCCATTGTGTAAACAATGTTTGACGGCCAGGGTCGGCCCAAACAACGGTAGATGTGGGGAGGATAGGATCGCTCATGGATAATCCGATTCTACAAACGGCCTGGATTCCCTCCGTGCTTGCCCTCCATCTCCGCTTTGACTGAATGCGCCTGTGAGCCCACACGCTTTTTCTTTGCCTTCGCCATCGACCCTGTTTCGCCTGCGCCCACTGGCTGCTTCTGTTGCCATGGTGTGGGCTGCCGCCGCGCATGCACAGGCTCAGACACCGGCGCTCAGTTCCTGGGACACGGCGCTGCCTGCTCCGCAATTGAAGTCCAGCAGCCAGCTGGCCGAGCAGTTGCCCGCAGAGTTGCGCGATCAGCTGCCGTCACACATCCGTGCGGAGCAGATTTCCGGGCAGGCCGACATCAATGTGGTGCTGGAAGGGGGCGCCGAACTGCGCCGGGGCGACACCATCATCCGTGCGGACCGTGTGGAATACAGCCTGCCGGATGACACCGTGCAGGCACAGGGCAATGTACACATCAACAGCGGCGGCAATATCTATCAGGGCACATCGCTGAAACTGCAGGTCGATGCCTTTCAGGGGGACTTCAACGAAGCCACCTACCAGTTTCTGGCCACCCAGGGTCATGGTGATGCCGAGCGCATCGAGTTTCTGGATCGTGAAAACAGCGTGGTCCATCAGGCCACCTACACCACCTGTCTGCGCGACGACAGCGCCAGCTGGGCGCCTGACTGGATGATCCGCGCCAAGCGCATCACCCTGGATCGCAACGAAGATGTAGGTGTGGCCTACAGCGGCGCACTGGAATTCAAGGGCGTGCCGATTCTGCCGATTCCGGCCATCAGCTTTCCGCTGTCTGACAAGCGCAAATCGGGCCTGCTGCCGCCCACCATTGGTGTGGACAGCGTCAGCGGCGTTGAATACAGCCAGCCGTATTACTGGAATATTGCGCCCAATCGCGATGCCACCATCACCCCCACCATCATGAGCAAGCGCGGGGTGAGCCTGAATACCGAGTTCCGCTATCTGGAGCCAAATTACGACGGCAACCTCGATCTGCAGTACATGCCCAATGACAAGCTGCGTGACCGGGATCGTTGGGGTTATCACTGGCGCCACGATACAGCGCTGAACAGCCCGTTTGGTGCGCTGGGCTTGAAGTGGAATCTGCTGCGCGTCAGCGACAACGACTACTGGCGTGACTTCCGCCGTCTGCCAGGCGACAGCAGTGATTCCCGCTATAGCGACCAGCGTCTGCTCAGCAGTGACGGACGTCTGTCCTGGGCGGGTGGCAATCACCGGGTGTCTCTGTATGCCCAGCAGTGGCAGGTGCTGCAGGACCCGGAAGCACCGATTGCGCCACCTTTTAACCGCATGCCGCAGCTGCAGTGGAGTTATGACACCACCCAGTGGGCTACCCAGGGCTGGGATGTGGCCCTGCGCGCAGATACGACGCGTTTTGAGGCAGACACTTGGTACGGGGCGAAGAACCTTGCCAATGGCCAGCGCAGCTTTGCCCATTTCGCGGCCAGTCGCCCCTTCCTGCTGCCGGGCGGCTTTGTAACGCCCTCGGTGAAGCTGCAGGCAAACCATTACCAACTGTCGGCCAGCCAGACGCAGCTGGACGCAGTGAACAGTGGCTATGCGCGTAGCAGGTCGTTCGCTATCCCTACGCTCAGTCTGGACAGCGGCCTGGTGTTTGAGCGTGATACCTCTGCGTTTGGCCGTTCCTATGTGCAGACACTGGAGCCTCGCGCCTTCTATACCTATACACCCTACCGCGACCAGAGCATGGTGCCGCTGTATGACACAGCGCTCACGGACTTCAACTTTGGCTCTATCTACAGCTCCAACAGCTATACGGGCTACGACCGCATCGCTGACAACAATATGGTCACAGTGGGGCTGACCACACGCTATCTGGACCCTGACGATGGCGCTGAAGTGGCCCGCCTGGGTTTTGCGCAGCGTTACCGCCTGGAAAATCAGCGCGTCAGCCTGGGTTATGACAAACCCGGTACCAAGGGCTGGTCAGACATTCTGATTGGCGGTGGCGTGAACTGGTCCAACCGCTGGAGCACGGACGCCATGGTGCAGTACAACCAGGACACCCGTAACACGACACGCTCTTCCGTCAGTGGTCGCTATAGCCCGGGGCCTTATAAAGTCCTCAGTGCGGCATATCGTTACCAGCGCGAAAACAGTATGCCTATGGTCAATGAAGGCAGTGAACAAATTGATCTGGGCTGGCAGTGGCCGCTGAACCAGGGGCGCAAGGACCAGTTCGGCCAGGCCACGGGCGGTGGCCGCTGGTACAGCGTAGGCCGCCTGAACTACAGCATGTATGACAAGAAGCTGGTCGACGCCATTGTGGGTTTTGAGTACGACAGCTGCTGCTGGATTGGCCGGGTGGTGGTGGAGCGCGTGCAAAATAGCCGCACGGATTCCAACACGCGACTGCTGTTTCAGATCGAGTTCGTCGGATTTTCTCGCCTGAGCCTGGGGGCAGACCCCATGCGCAGTCTGAAAGAGTTTGTTCCAGGCTACCGCCCACTGCGCAGCAGCGATGGCACGGTGCCTAGCCGTTTCAGCAATTACGACTAATAGGACGCATCGTCTTCCATGCACCACCTGATTTCCATGCCACGTCACTTCGCCCTGGGGCTTGTCTGTGCTGCCGTTATGAGCGCCGGGTCGGCGTATGCCCAAAACCCGAGTCCTGAAGTGGCGCGCGCGCTGTCGGATTCGGCACAGACCACACAGCTGGGCAAGTCCGCAGCGCAGCTGCGCTCGGCCGACTACATCGTGGCCATTGTCAATTCGGAGCCTGTGACCAACAACGAGGTCCGCGCCCGGATTCAGCGTGTCAAGGAAAACCTGCAAAGCCAGGGTATCCAGCAGCTGCCCCCTGAGGATGAACTGGCGCAGGAAGTGCTGGAGCGCCTGATTGTGGAAAAAATCCAGGTGCAGACGGCCAAGGAAACCGGCATCAAGGTCGATGACTACGCCGTCGATCAGGCCATCGAAAACATTGCGCGCCAAAGCGGTCTGACCCAGCAGGCGCTGGCCCAGGAAGTGGCGCGACGTGGTCAGTCGCAGGCCTCATTCCGTGAGGAAATCCGCAACCAGATGCTGCTGCAGCGTTTGCAAAACCGCGAGGTCGATGGCCGCGTGCAAGTGTCGGAACACGATATTGACCAGTTCATGGCGCAGCAGCGCCAGAAAGGCGGCCAGGACAATGTGATGCGTTCCCAGTTGAATCTGGGACACATTCTGATTGCCGTGCCTGAAAACGCCAGCGAGGCGGAAGTCGCCCGACTGCAGGCGCGTGCACAGGAAGCTCTGCAGGCGGCTCGTACCGAAGCCGATTTCGCTGCGGTGGCGCAGCGTTACTCCGACGGTGGCGCAGCCATTCTGGGCATGCGCCCTGCCAATCGCTACCCCAGCCTGTTTATCGAATCCGTAGCCAGCACCCCCGTGGGCGGCATTGTGGGCCCTGTGCGTTCACCGGCAGGTTTTCACATTCTCAAGGTGGTGGACAAGAGCGCAGGCGGTGTAGATGCGGTGGTGACGCAAAACCTTGCACGACACATCCTGCTGCGAACTTCGCCACAATTGAGCGAACGAGAAGCCGCACAGGTGCTGTCCGAGCTGCGCCAGCGTGTGGAAGGCGGGGCCAGCTTTGCCGATCTGGCGCGCCAGTATTCGGAAGATGGCAGCGCCGCCATGGGTGGTGATCTGGGCTGGGCAGGCCCAGGCCAGTTCGTGCCAGAGTTTGAACAGGCGCTGAACGCGCTGGAGCCTGGCCAGGTCAGCCAGCCTGTGGTTTCTCGCTTTGGCGTACACCTGATTCAACTGGTGGATCGTCGCCAAGCCACATTGACACCCCGTGAGCAGCGTGAAATGCTGCGCAACGTAGTTCGTGAAGAAAAGCTCGAGAAGGCGCATGCCAACTGGCTGCAGGAATTGCGCGGACAGGCCTATGTGGAATATCGCGAGCCACCCCAATAATTTTTCCGCGTGAAACATATTCCTCGTAAACGTTTCGGTCAGAACTTTCTGATCGACCACGGCATCATCGACGGCATCGTCAAGGCCATCGATCCCCGCCCCGGCCAGCCTCTGGTGGAAATCGGCCCCGGCCTGATGGCGCTGACCCAGCCTCTGGTGGAGCGCACCGGCCAGATCACCGTGATTGAGCTGGACCGCGACCTGGCCGCGCGCCTGCGCACCAAGCCCCAGCTCAAGGTGATTGAGTCTGACGTGCTCAAGGTGGACTTCACCGCCCTGGCGCAGGAACTGGGTGTGCCCAAGCTGCGCGTGGCGGGCAACCTGCCCTACAACATCTCTTCGCCCATCCTGTTTCACCTGCTCGAGCATGTGGACGTGATTGAAGACCAGCACTTCATGCTGCAAAAAGAGGTGATTGACCGCATGGTGGCCGATGCGGGTACCTCCGACTACGGGCGTCTGTCCGTCATGCTGCAGTGGCGCTATGCCATGGAAAACGTACTGTTTGTGCCGCCTGAGAGCTTTGACCCACCCCCCAAGGTCAATAGCGCGGTGGTGCGCATGGTGCCGCGTGCGCATCCCGCGGCGCTGGACCCCAAGCTGCTCGAAGAGATGGTGCAGGTGGCCTTCAGCCAGCGCCGCAAGATTTTGCGCAATACGCTGGGCAAGTGGCTGGAAGCCAAAGGCTTTGCTGGCGAGTTCGACCTGCAGCGTCGTGCCGAAGAAGTGCCTGTGGCGGAATACGAGGCACTGGCGGCCCAGCTTTCTTAAAAATAAGAGCTGCCAGCGCTGAATCTGTAAAGCATTCAGACGCTTTTCATTCGCAAAACAAAGCGCCCACTACGGTGGGCGCTTTGTTTTTTTGGAGCAATCAAGGCTCAGAGGAAGGAATAGAAGCAGCGGAAGGCAATCTTGCGCTCGGCCCAGTAGTCGGCCGCGTCGCGGAAGCAGTCCAGAAACTGCTCACGCATTTCCTTGTCGAACTTGTGGGCGATGGGCAACTGGTCCAGCACCACCACAAAGCCAGGCTGTGGGCCTGCCCGGTGGAGCGGATCGGTCAGGCAGTCGTACAGGGCATCAAAGTTCTTGCCAAAGTGGGCAGGAAAGTGAAACTGCAGGGCAATCAGGTCCAGCGCATCCTGCTTGGTCTGGGCATGGGCCAGATTGGCGTAGAGGAAGTGGTGCCCCATGGCCTGTGCCGCCTGCTGCAAGTCCGGAATGTGGAAGGCACGAATGGACTGCACGATGTTGCTGCGCACCCCAAGCAACAGGTTTTTGGGGGCAGGACAAGACGGTTTCACCATCTCTGGGATTCTTTCTATAGCTCGTAGTTGCCCACTGAAAGCAGGGGGTGTGGGATACATGGACAGCCCGCCAGGCCACAAGTTCCCGGCAGGAGCATGGTGGTGGTGCAGCCCATCCAGATCAGGAGCGCTCATGGCGTAATCTTCCGAAAACTGTTGTAGTGATCGCTGGTGTAGTAACAGGCTTCGGGCTGTGTGGGCGGTTCACCGCCACACACGATACGTCTGGCACCGCGGTCTCTGGCCCATGGTGTCTTGACGGTGTATTCGCGGTAGTAGCCACGCTTTTGCGCGGGCAACAGACGCTCACGGTTCCCAAACACACTGCCATCTTTTTCGTAGGGGAAAGGTCCCCCCTGATGTATGCGTCGGTAGGTGGTGCGTGCCTGAGAGGGTAGCTCAGCCAGTGATACCGTTTCGATGTACTGGGCCTGTTGCTGTGTCCGTGCCTGCAACGGGCCAGCGGGCATCGCCATAGCGGTGCCGACCAAGATGGCGCCAAGGGCTCGAAACCAGACCGCATTCCGCATCACACAACACCTTTCCAAACCTCGGGACATCCCCAGAAATTTGACCCGCAAGTGTGACGCAGCCCCCTGTAAATTGCAAGAAAAAAGGGCTGTCCCCCATCAGAGGACCAGCCCTTTTTTTGGCGAGTGCCTGCGTCGTGATCAGCGCGCTGCGTTGGCGTCTGCCACGGTCAGTGCTGTCATGTTCACGATGCGGCGCACCGTGGTGCTGGGGGTCAGCACATGCACGGGAGCGCTGGCGCCCAGCAGCACGGGGCCCACGGCAATGCCACCGCCCGCCGCCTGTTTGAGCAGGTTGTAGGAGATGTTGGCCGCATCAATGTTGGGCAGCACCAACAGATTGGCTTCACCCGTCAGTGTGCTGTGGGGCATGAGCTTGCCACGGGCTTCGGCGTCCAGTGCCACGTCGCCATGCATTTCGCCATCGACTTCCAGCCAGGGGGCCTGCACGCGCAGCAGCTCCAGGGTCTGGCGCATCTTGACGGCGCTGGGCTGGTTGCTGGAGCCAAAGTTGGAGTGGCTCAGCAGGGCCACCTTGGGCTTGATGCCAAAGCGCATCATTTCTTCGGCCGCCATGACGGTGATCTCGGCCAGCTGCTCGGCGCTGGGGTCGTAGTTCACGTGGGTGTCGACCAGGAAGACCTGGCGGTCAGGCAGCAGCAGGCCATTCATGCAGGCGTAGGTGGTCGCGTCGGGTTTCTTGCCGATCACCTGATCGATGTAGTTCAGGTGCAGATGGGTGTTGTGCCAGGTACCGCAGATCAGACCGTCGACCTCGCCCTTGTGCAGCAGCATGGAGCCGATCAGGGTCAGGCGGCGGCGCATTTCGATCTTGGCGATGGGGGCGGTGATGCCCTTGCGCTCGGTCATGCGGTGGTAGGTCTGCCAGAAGTCGCGGTAGCGGGGGTCGTCTTCCACGTTCACCACGTCATAGTCGCGACCCTGCTCCAGGCGCAGGCCAAACTTCTGGATGCGCTGGGCGATGATGGCGGGGCGACCGATCAGCGTGGGGCGGGCAATGCGCTCATCCACCACGATCTGCGCAGCGCGCAGCACGCGTTCTTCCTCACCTTCGGAGTAGGCCACGCGCTTCTTGGCAGCTTTTTTGGCGGCCGCGAAGATGGGCTTCATGATGGTGCCGGACGAGTACACAAAGGTCTTGAGGTGCTCGCGGTAGGCATCCATGTCCTGAATGGGGCGTTGGGCCACGCCGCAGTCTGCGGCGGCCTGTGCCACGGCCGGTGCCACGATGAGCATCAGGCGTGGGTCGAAGGGCTTGGGAATCAGGTACTCAGGGCCAAAGCTCAGGCTCTGGCCCACATAGGCTGCCGCCACTTCTTCGGACTGCTCGGCCTCGGCCAGTGCGGCAATGGCGTTGACAGCAGCCACCTCCATCTCGGTGGTGATGGTGGTGGCGCCGCAGTCCAGTGCGCCACGGAAGATGTAGGGGAAGCACAGAACGTTGTTGACCTGGTTGGGGTAGTCCGTGCGGCCGGTGGCGATGATGGCGTCATCACGCACGGCCTTGACGTCTTCTGGCAGGATTTCGGGGGAGGGATTGGCCAGCGCGAAGATGATGGGCTTGTCGGCCATCTTGGCGACCATGTCTTTTTTGAGCACATTGCCCGCCGACAGGCCCAGGAAGGCGTCGGCGCCTGCGATGACTTCGCCCAGCGTGCGCAGCTCGGTCTTCTGCGCGAACTTGGCCTTGTCCTCGTCCATCAGCTCGGTACGGCCTTCGTAGACCACGCCGACGATGTCGGTTACGAACACGTTCTCGCGCTTCAGACCAATTTCCAGCAGCAGGTTCAGACAGGCCAGGGCTGCGGCGCCCGCGCCCGATGCCACCAGCTTGATCTCTTCGATCTTCTTGCCTGCCACCTTCAGTGCATTGACCATGGCGGCTGCCACGGTGATGGCCGTGCCGTGCTGGTCATCGTGGAAGACGGGGATATTCATGCGCTTGCGCAGCTCGCGTTCCACGAAGAAGCACTCAGGAGCCTTGATGTCTTCGAGGTTGATGGCGCCGAAGGTAGGCTCCAGCGCTGCGATCACATCGACCAGCTTTTGTGGGTCTTTTTCGTTGATTTCGATGTCAAACACATCGACGCCGGCGAACTTCTTGAACAGTACGCCCTTGCCTTCCATCACGGGCTTGGAGGCCAGTGCGCCAATATCGCCCAGGCCCAGCACGGCGGTGCCGTTGGAGATCACGGCCACCAGATTGCCGCGGCTGGTGTACTTGAAGGCGGCGGCAGGGTCCTTGACGATTTCCTCGCAGGGCGCAGCTACGCCGGGCGAGTAGGCCAGCGCCAGGTCGTGCTGGTTGGCCATGGGCTTGGTGGCAGCGATGGCGACCTTGCCGGGCTTGGGAAACTGGTGGTATTCGAGCGCCGACTGGCGCAGCAAAGCACGTTTGTCTTGCAGGGTGGGTGAGGTGTTCTCAGGCATATCGTCTCCCAGGACGCAAGGCCGCGCAGGCAGCCTGTCGCAGAGGTTGTACACAGTTAGATTCTTGCAGCCCATTGTAGGTGTTTGCTATCAAAAGTGGGGCGCTGGCACAGGCCGGTGCGGGTCAAACACCTTTCACTGTCATCCACACAATGGGGCGGGGGATGCAGGGGCAGGCTGTCAGGGCAAGCAGAGCGCATGCCAGGTGCTTGCAAATTGATAGCTTCTAGCGCTTGAAGCATAAGGATTTCAGAATGATCTGATTCTGAAATTGGCTGCTGTAAAGCGCTGGCAGCTTCTTTTTTAAGAGTGGCAGGCCATGTGGGCCAGGCATTGCAGCAACCAGGCGGAAAAACTGTTTCTTGGCTTGTTCATGACGCGACCTTGGGAAAGTGGGTTCAGAGCGTACGCAGTGTGCAGTGCTGGCTGCAGGTCTGGGCGCGCTGGCAGGGGCCTGCGGCCACGCACAGGGGCTGGATGCTGTGCACCTTGTGCTTGGCCTGGGCCTTTTTCTCCCACAGCTTTTCGTACAAAAAGAAGAAGACCATCTGCACGGTAGGCTCCAGCAAGCTCAGGGTGAAGGCTGCAACCAGGTCACCGGTCACCGCGTAGGCCACGCAGGAGGCGACGAAGATGTGAATCACGTAGTAGGTGCCAGTCTTGATCAGGGCGCGGTGGCGCATGCGCGGGGCCAGCATCCAGACCTTCTCGTGCATGAAATAGGCCACGGCCTGCACAGTGGGCTCCAGCAAACTCAGCGTGAGTGCAGCCATCAGGTCACCCGTGACGGCATAGGCCACGCCCGCCGCTACCAGGACGTGGATCACGTAGTAGCAGGACGTTTTGATCAGCGTCGTCTCGTTGCGACGAATCAGCGATTGCAGATGGGACATAGCATTCATCCAGAGAAGATGCATGAATGATAGTTAATCGCAATTAGATGGTAAATTTGATAGTTTCTATCTTGCCTATGGCCTGTCGCTATAGCGTCAACGCTGGCGGGCTTCTGCTGTGGCGGGTTTGTCAAATTTGGCAAAAATGTAGGTTCATTCCTACAGGTTGATGTAACTCGGGCAAGATTGCCCGGATCCCCCTCTCTCTCCTTATTCCCGCAAGCGCAGACCCTATGTGGATACGTTTTTTTGTCTGATGACCTGACCTATGTCCACATGCAGTGGGAGTGGATGGATCCCCAGCTGGTTGTCATCTCCATTCTGGTTGCGCTGGTCACCGCCATGCTGGCCGTGCATGTCTGCACCCGTGCGCAACGGACTGCTCCCGGCCCGCGGCGCACAGGCATGGCTGCGGCTGGCGTGCTCTTGCTGGGAGGCGGGATCTGGAGCATGCACTTTATTGGCATGCAGGCCTTCACTCCCTGCGCGGCGGGGACGTTCTCCATCCTCCACAGCGCGCTGTTGGCGCTGCCGAGCCTGCTGGCGGCGGGTGTCGTGGTCCACACCCTGCTGCTGCAGCAAGCCCAGTGGTAGCGTGTCCTGCTCAGTGGTGTGGCGCTGGGCCTGGGCGTGGCATCCATGCACTTCTGGGGGCATGTTTGCCTCGGATGCTGCGTATTTGATGCATTACGCCCCCAAGGGCCTGCTGCTGGCGCTGGGCCTGGGGCTGGCCATGGCGCTTTTTTCCGTGGTGCTGTACCGCCGCATGCAGAGTGTGGGTGCGCGGCCCATGCTGATTACGCTGGTCAGCGGCGGCGTCATGGGTGCCACCACGGCCAGCATGCACTACATCGCCATGGATGCCATCTACATCCTGGTTGGGCAGGGCGACAGTGAAGCAGGTGCGCGCAGGTGCACTGGACCGCCTTGACCAGCGCTGCAGCCTGGGCCTTGCTGGTGGGCACGGTGCTGCTGGTGCTGCACATGCTGATGCGTTCGCGCCAGCTGTTTCTGGAAATTCGCCGTAATGAGGCCCGCCTGCGCGCACTGGTCGATACTGCCGTGGACGGCATCATCATGATCGAAAGCGATGGCCGCATCAGTGCTTTCAACCCCGCAGCGGAACGCCTGCTGGGCTGGACGGAGCAGGAAGTGCTGGGCCGCAACGTCAGCATGCTCATGCCCATGCCGCACCAGCAGGCGCATGACGGCTATCTGCAGCGCCACATCAGCACAGGGCATACCAACATCATTGGCGCAGGCCGTGAGGTGCAGGCACTGCACAAAAACGGAGCGCTGATTGATGTGCGCCTGGCCGTGGGGCGTGCTATCTGCGCGGGGATGCGCTGCGTATTCAGCAAATTCTCATCAATTTGATGGGCAATGCCGTCAAGTTCACCGAGCGCGGCCATGTGCAGCTGCGCGTGAACGATGAGCAGTGCCGCCTGCACCTGACCATCCAGGACACGGGCATTGGCATTGCGCAGGACAAGCTCGAACGTATTTTTGACCCGTTTGCACAGGCTGATGCGTCCACCACGCGCCGCTTTGGTGGTACGGGCCTGGGCACCACCATCTCGCGCCAGCTGGTGCAGCTGATGGGCGGCGCAATCAGCGTCAGCAGCCGTGAAGGTGAGGGCACGCAGTTTCATGTGCAGCTGCCCTTGCCGATTGGTCAGGCGCCCATTGATGAAACGGTTGCCAGCGCGGTGCAGCTGCCGCCGATGCCGCCGCTGCGCATTCTGGCTGCCGACGATGTGCCACAAAACCTGGAACTGCTGCAGGTAGTGATGCAGCGCCATGGCCACCAGGTGGTATCTGCCAGCGATGGTCTGCAGGCCCTGCAGCTGCGGCAGACACAGGCGTTCGACATCATCCTGATGGACTTGCAGATGCCGCACATGGATGGTCTGCAGGCCTCCATGGCCATTCGCGCCTGGGAGGCCGAGCATCAGCAGCCCCGTATTCCCGTCATTGCGCTCTCGGCCAGCGTGCTGGAGCAGGACCGCCGCGCATCCGATGCGGCTGGCATGGATGGCTTTGCGGCCAAGCCACTGGAGCAGCACAAGCTGCTGCAGGAAATGGCGCGTGTGCTGCAGGGCCGTACTGCCAGCGAGAGCGGCAAGCACCAGCCTGCTGCAGGTGCTTCGGCCGTGCCCGCCGTGCTGGCGCACGCTGCGGCGGAAAGTGAGGTGGTGGACTGGCATACCGGCTTGCAGCTGTGGGGCAGCGAGGCAGCGCTGCGCACGGCGTGGTCGCGTTTTCTGAACGAGCAGCACAGCCGAGTGCCCGAGCTGCAGAGCTTGTCCCAGCATGGCGACTGGGATACAGCCCTGGCTGAGGTGCACCGTATGCGTGGCGCCGCAGGCAATCTGGCTTTGCTGCGCAGCGCCGAGGTCACCAGTGCAGCGCCGGCACTGGCGCCGGCTGCCATGGCTGCAGAGGCAGGGCTGAGCGCCGCTGCACGGACCCAGGTGCAGGAAGCACTGCAGGCTTTGACCGAGGCGCTGCAGGGCGGTGAGATTGACAGCGAGGCCTTGCAGCAATTGCAGCAACTGCTGCCTGAAGCCATGGTGGCTGCGCTGCAGGCGGCCATCGACATGTTTGGCTTTGACCAGGCGCTGCAATGTGCACAGGCACTGGCGAGCAGCGTCAGCACCAGTTCTGATTCAGAAAGGAAACCACCCCATGCTGCCCAAGCATGAAGATCGCAGGCCACGCCTGCTGCTGGTGGACGACGAGCCCACCAACCTGCATGTGCTGCGCCAGATACTGGGCGAGGACTACCGCCTGCAATTTGCGACCGATGGCCGCAAGGCCCTGCAGCTGGCACAGCAGCAAAAGCCGGATCTGATCTTGCTGGACATCATGATGCCCGAGCTCAACGGCTATGACGTGTGCCGACAGCTCAAGGCTGACCCCAGGACAGAAAGTATTCCGGTGATTTTTGTGTCTGCGCTGGCGGAGGTGGGCGATGAGGCCGATGGCTTTGCAGCCGGAGCGGTGGACTACATCATCAAGCCCGTGCGTGCACCTGTGGTGCGTGCCCGTGTGCGCACGCACCTGTCGCTGGTAGATATTGAGGCATTGCGCCAGTCTCGTCTGCAGATCGTGCAGCGCCTGGGGCGAGCCGCTGAGTACAAGGACAACGAAACCGGCATGCATGTGCTGCGCATGAGCCATTACAGCCATGCGCTGGCACTGGCGATGGGTTGCGCCCCTGAGTGGGCAGATGATTTGCTGCACGCGGCTCCCATGCATGACGTGGGCAAGATCGGCATACCTGATGCCGTGCTGCTCAAGCCCGGTCCGCTGGATGATGAGGAGTGGCAGATCATGCGCCAGCATCCTGTGATTGGCGCGGAAATTCTGGGGGAGCATGAAGGAGGCATGCTGCAGATGGCGCGTTCCATCGCTCTGGCCCACCACGAGCAATGGGACGGATCGGGCTACCCTGCGGGCCTGCGCGGCACAGACATTCCGCTGGCAGCGCGCATCGTGGCGATTGCCGATGTGTTTGATGCCCTGACCTCTGTGCGACCCTACAAGCGTGCGTGGAGCATGGATGAGGCGCTGGCCCATATTGCGGCACAGGCAGGCAGCCATTTTGATCCCGAGCTGGTGTCGGCATTCATCTCGCTGCGCTCGCAGCTTGAAGCCATTCGCCAGCGCTGGAAGGATGAATCGCCTGCCTGCGCGGAGCTTGCTGCTGCGCTTTGATAATGCAGGCCATGACTGCTTCTGTATTGCCATCTCCCTGGGTGGTGCGCCCCTTGCATGCGCACGATGTTGATAGCCTGCTGCATGTGCAGACCATTTGCTATGGCGACGGCTTTCAGGAAAGCCGCGAAGTGTTTGCGCAGCGCCTGTGCTGTGCACACCAGTGCTCCATTGGCGTGGTGCGTGAAGGCGAGCAGGCGCTCAAGGCCTATCTGGCAGCCTACTGGTCCAATCCCGGCAAGATCACGCCACTCAACGGTGTTTTTACGCCGCCTGCGCCGGGCGAACAGGTGCTTTATCTGCATGACATGTCGGTGCTGCCGGAGCTGGCCGGCCAGGGCGTGGCCCGCCATCTGGTGCAGACCTTGAAGCAGCAGGCGCGTGCGCGTGGCATGCGGCAGGCGGCACTGGTGTCGGTGCAGGGCTCACAAACTTATTGGGAACGTCAAGGTTTTTCGATTTGCCCCGTCAGTGATTCACAACAGCAGGCACACCTTCAAACCTATGGTGAAGGCGCGCTGTATATGGTTGCAGCGCTCTGATTGTTGATAGACAAGACATTGGCTGACAAATCTATGTGGCGCGATCGCGATAATGCGCGCATGCCTACCCGATGGAAACCCAATGTCACGGTCTCTGCCGTGATCGAACGCGATCAACGCTTTTTGCTGGTGGAAGAAAACACGGCTGACGGGCTACGCCTGAATTTGCCAGCCGGTCACCTGGATCCTGCCGAGACTCCATTGCAAGCCTGTGCACGCGAAGTGCTGGAGGAAACTGCCTATAGCTTTGAGCCCACGCACCTGGTGGGCATCTATATGAACCGCTTCATTCGCACGCGTACCGGGTCTGACATCACCTATATGCGCTTTGCCTTTACGGGCAAGCTGGGCCAGCACCATGCCCACCGCGTACTGGACGAAGGCATTGTGCGCACCGTGTGGCTCAGTCTGGAAGAGTTGCAGGCCAGCGCCCATCTGCACCGCAGCCCAGTGGTGCTGCAATCTGTTCGAGACTATCTGGCAGGGCGGCGTTTTGATGTCAGCCTGATTCAGGCGGACCCCAGCATCTACAGCGTGCCCGAGCCCACGCCGCACACGCAGGATCTGCTGGCCAGCATGAAATAGCACATCCTCTCAGTAAAGTAAAAAGCCCTGCAGGCCGCAGCCTGCAGGGCTTTTCTTTTTACATGGCATGTGCTCAGTCGCCGCTGGATTACAGCTCGATCTTCGCCACGTCGATGATCTTCTTGTACTTGGCGATTTCGCCGTTGATGTACTGGCTGGCATCGATCTGGCTGTCCATCACCTGGGCGCCAGCGTCTTCCATCTTCTTGCGGAACTCAGGCGCGGCCATGGTCTTGTTCAGGGCTTCCTTGATCTTGGCCACCACAGGCGCTGGCATGTTGGCGGGGCCCATCATGGCGAACCAGGAGTTGATGTCCACGTTCTTGAATGCTGGGTACTCTGCCAGGGCAGGAATGTCGGGGGTCGCTGCGTAGCGCTTGGCTTCGGTGGTAGCAATGGCCTGTACCTTGCCCGCCTTGATCAGCGGCAGTCCGGAGGACAGCACGAACACGCCGTATTCGATGTTGTTGCCCAGCACATCATTGGTCAGCGCAGGCACGCCACGGTAAGGCACGTGCTGCATGTCGATCTGGGCCTGGTCCTTCATCATTTCACCGGCCAGGTGCAGCGCAGTGCCCACGCCCGACGAGCCGTAGCTGAACTTGGCAGGGTTGGCCTTCACTGCCTGATAGAACGCTTCGGTGTTCTTTACGCCCGCCTTCTGGGATGCCACCAGCACCATGGGCTGAGAGGCCACCACACCAATCGGTGTGAAGTCGCTGATCTTGTACTTGATCGACTTGTTGATCATGTTGGCAATCGCGATTTCATTGTTCGCGCCCACCAGCAGGGTGTAGCCATCGGGCTTGGCATTGGCCACCTTTTGCGCGCCAATGGCACCACCGGCACCGCCGAGGTTTTCCACGATCACAGTCTGACCGAGGTGCTTCTCGATCTCGTTGGCCACCAGGCGACCCACCAGGTCGGTGGAGCCACCAGCGGGGTAGCCGACCACGATGGTCACGGGCTTGTTCGGGTATGAGGCGGCGTCGTCCGCCATGGCGGGACCTGCGGCCAGCAGTGCGGCGCCGCAAGCAATCAGAGTGCGTCGGAGGATGGGTGTGCTCATAAAAATTCCTTGTTGCTGCAATTGTGATCAACTTTGCACGCGTAATGCATGAATTTATGCAATATAAACATGCGCAGTTGGAGCAAACAGCGTGCCAACGCAGACCATAAAAAAACCCGCAGGGCCTAGCCATGCGGGTTTTTGCGAAGCGGCGTGCAATGACGCCGGTTTTTGCGATGGATCAGTTCACGATTTGCGCCAGCTCACCAGCGGCGTAGCGCTTGGCCATCTGCTCCAGGGTGTAGCCCTTGATCTTGGCGCCCTGGCCTTCACAGCCGAACTCCAGGTAACGTGCCTTGCACACTTGCTTGGCGGCTTCGCGGGCAGGCTTGAGCCATTCGCGGGCGTCGAACTTCTCGGGGTTCTCAGCCAGGAACTTGCGCACAGCACCAGTCATGGCCAGGCGGATGTCGGTGTCGATGTTCACCTTGCGCACGCCGTACTTGATGGCTTCCTGGATTTCCTCGACGGGCACGCCGTAGGTTTCCTTCATCTGGCCGCCGTACTGGTTGATGATGGCCAGCAATTCCTGAGGTACGGAAGAAGAGCCGTGCATCACCAGGTGGGTGTTGGGCAGGCGGGCGTGGATTTCCTTGACACGCTGGATGGACAGAATGTCGCCTGTGGGCTTGCGGCTGAACTTGTAGGCGCCGTGGCTGGTACCGATGGCAATGGCCAGTGCGTCCAGCTGGGTTTCCTTCACGAACACGGCGGCTTCTTCAGGATCGGTCAGCATCTGGCTGTGTTCCAGCTTGCCTGCGGCGCCAATACCGTCTTCTTCACCAGCGTCGCCGGTTTCCAGGTTGCCCAGGCAGCCCAGTTCACCTTCCACGGTGGCACCAATGGCGTGGGCCATGGCGACGACCTGCTTGGTCACGTCCACGTTGTATTCAAAGGACGAAGGGGTCTTGCCGTCGCTCATCAGCGAACCGTCCATCATCACCGAGCCAAAGCCCAGATTCAGTGCACCACGGCACACTTCGGGGGTGGTGCCGTGGTCCTGGTGCATCACCAGAGGGATGTGGGGGTACATCTCGGCTGCTGCCTGGATCAGGTGCTTGATGAAGGGCTCACCAGCGTACTTACGTGCACCGGCCGATGCCTGCAGGATCACGGGAGCGCCCACTTCGTCCGCCGCCGACATCACGGCCTGCACTTGTTCCAGGTTGTTGACGTTAAAGGCGGGGATGCCATAGCCGTTTTCAGCGGCATGGTCGAGCATTTCGCGCATCGAGATCAGAGGCATGGTCGTGGTCCAGTAAGGTTGAACGAAGAATAATGCTGCGCGGCTGTAACCGCGTGGTAACTTTTGATTTTAACCGCCCCCCGAGGCCGTGGCATTGGCAGTGGTGATTCGCCTGTTGCCACGCTGGGGGCAAGACGGCCAAAGCAGCCGTCCTGGGGCTTACTGCACCTGGCAGATCTGCAGCATATTGGTGCCGCCGGGCTGGCCCATGGGCTCGCCGCAGGTGATGGCGTAGACATCGCCAGGTTTGACGATGCCGCGCATGCGCAGATGGCTCTCGGCCTGCACCAGCGCCTTGTCGCGCTCGGTGCTGGTGGCCATGAGCAGGGGGCGCACATTGCGGTACAGCGCCATCTTGCGCTGGGTGCCAACCTTGGGCGTGAGGGCATAGATAGGGGTGTGCACGCGGTGGCGGCTCATCCACAGCGCGGTGGAGCCGCTTTCCGTCATGGCCACAATCGCCTTGGCACCGAGCTTGTGGGCCGTGAACAGTGCACCCTGGGCAATGGCCTGGTCAATCCGCGTGAATTCGCGCTCGTTAAAGTGGCCGTCCTGGCCGCGGTCTTCGGCGGCTTCAGCAGCTGCACAGATCTTGGCCATTTCGCGCACGGTCTCCAGCGGGTATTTGCCGACGGCGGTTTCGGCGCTGAGCATCACGGCATCCGTGCCGTCGAGCACGGCATTGGCCACATCGCTGACCTCGGCGCGTGTGGGCACGGGGTTGGTGATCATGCTCTCCATCATCTGGGTGGCGGTGATGACCACCTTGTCCATGTCTCGCGCCAGACGAATCATCTTCTTTTGCAGGGCAGGCACGGCAGCATGGCCCACTTCCACCGCCAGGTCGCCGCGTGCGACCATGATGCCGTCCGAGGCCTTGAGGATTTCTTCCAGCTTCGGCACGGCTTCGGCACGCTCGATCTTGGCGATCAGCCCGGGGCGGTGGCCGGTATCGGCACAGGCCACATTGCACAGCTGGCGCGCCATTTCCATGTCGGTGGCGTTCTTGGGAAAGCTCACGGCCACGTAGTCGGCGCCCAGTTGCATGGCGGTCTTGATGTCCTCCATGTCCTTGGCTGTCAGTGCGGGGGCGGTCAGGCCGCCGCCTTGCTTGTTGATGCCCTTGTTGTTGGACAGCTCGCCGCCAATGGTGACGGTGGTGTGCACGGCATCACCGAGGACGCGGTCCACGGTCAGCACGATCAGGCCGTCATTGAGCAGCAGCACATCGCCGCTTTTCACGTCGCGGGGCAGCTCCTTGTAGTCCAGGCCCACGCCCTGCAGATCACCGGGTTTGGTGCGCGAGGCGTCGAGCACAAAGGGCGCGCCAGCTTCGAGCCAGACCTTGCCTTCGGCAAACTTGCCGACGCGGATCTTGGGGCCCTGCAGGTCGGCCATGATGGCCACCTCGCGGCCAGCCATGGCCGCAGCTTCGCGCACGGCATTGGCGCGGTCGATGTGGTCCTGTGCCTTGCCGTGGCTGAAGTTCAGGCGCACGACGTTGACGCCCGTGGCAATCATCTGGGCCAGCAGGTGTACGTCGCTGGAGGCAGGGCCGAGCGTCGCCACAATCTTGGTGGCGCGGCGGATATACATGCGTTGCAAATCCATGGTGTGCATCTTTTCTTCTTGGCGGGTCAGTCGCGCATCAGCGCTTCAATGGCGTCGGCTTCCACGGGCACGTCGCGGGTGATCAGCTCGCAGCCGGTCTCTGTCACTACGGCATCGTCTTCAATGCGAATGCCAATGTGGTGGAACTGCTCGGGCACGCCGGGTGCTGGGCGCACGTAGATGCCGGGCTCGATGGTGGTCACCATGCCGGGGCGCAGGATGCGGCTGGGGCGGGTGATGACTTCGCCCGACAGTGCATCGGTGCGTGTGCTGGCGGCATCGACTTCTGACATCTCCACATAGCTGCCGCAGTCATGCACATCCATGCCCAGCCAGTGGCCGGTGCGGTGCATGTAGAACTGGAAGTAGGCGCGCTGGGCAATCACGTCCTGTGCATTGCCGTACGTGGATTTGTCCAGCAGCCCCAGGTCCAGCATGCCCTGCGCCAGCACAGCGACGGTGGCATCGTGCGGGTCGTTAAAGCGATTGCCTGCCCTGGTGGCGGCAATGGCGGCTTTCTGGCTGTCCAGCACCAGTTCGTAAAGAGCGCGCTGCGGGCCGGTGAATGTGCCGTTGGCCGGGAAGGTACGGGTGATATCGCTGGCATAGCCTTCCAGCTCACAGCCTGCATCAATCAGCACCAGGTCGCCGCTGCGCACCGGGGCCTTGTCGGCGCGGTAGTGCAGCACGCAGGCGTTCGGCCCTGCGGCGACGATGGAGTCATAGGCCACGCCTTCGGCACCGCCCTGGCGGAATTCGTGCAGCAGTTCGGCGTCCAGGTGGTATTCGCGGCAGTCTTCTCCCGCACGCAGCATGCGTGCTGCGCGCTGCATGGCGCGGATGTGGGCGCGGGCGCTGATCTGGCCTGCGCGGCGCATGATGGCGAGTTCGTGCGCATCCTTGATCAGGCGCATTTCATCGAGCAGGGTGCACACATCGCCCTGTGCAGCCGGGCACAGCGCCCCGGCGCGGGTGCGGGCACGGACTTTCTGCAGCCAGCCTTCGACACGGGCGGCCAGGCCTTCGTGCGTGGCAAACGGCCACCAGACTTTGTCCTGGTTCTCCAGCAGGCGTGGCAGGCGGGTGTCGATGTCATCGACCGAGAAGGCTGCGTCCATGCCCAGCGTGGACACGGCTGCCTCGGGGCCAAGGCGGTAGCCGTCCCAGATTTCGCGTTCCAGATCCTTGGGCTGGCAAAACAGCGTGCTGCTGCCATCAGCCTTGAGTACCAGGCAGGCATTGGGCTCGCTGAAGCCCGTCAGGTAGTAGAAGTAGCTGTCGTGGCGGTACAGATAGCTGTTGTCGCGGTTGCGGCCACGCTCAGGGGCGGTCGGGATGATGGCAATGCCGCCTTCGCCCAGCTGGGCGGCCAGGCGTGCGCGGCGTTGTGCGTAAACAGAGGTCATACAGGCATCGTATTGAGCAGTGCCATGCACTGCGTGGTTCTACAAAAGATGAGCAGCTAGCGCTTGATTTTCAAAGGATTGCAAGTGTTTTTACTTGAAAGTCCTTGAAATACGAGCGCTAGATGCTCTTGTTTTTTAAGAGTTCTGTGTCGCGCTTTGGTTCAATGCAGCCAGGCGCTCGGGCGTGCCCACATCGGTCCAGCGGCCGGTGTAGAGGCGGGCTGCGCAGCGCCCGGTATCCATGGCCCGGCGCAGCAGCGGGGCCAGCGGCTCGGCCACGCCGTCTGGGTTGCCTGCGGCCATGCCGCAAAACGGTGGGCGGAACAAGTCTGCCTTCAGCAGGGCGATCGTGCTGTAGGTCAAGCGCGGACGTGCGTCGCGTGCCACATCGCCCGGTGGCAGGTGGATGGCGCGGCCTGTGTGGCTGTCTGGCGCATCGGGGGCAAAGCCAAAGTCCCCCTTGAGGTTGTGCACCGGGTTGGGCACGAGCCAGATGTGGGCCAGGTCGTCCGACTGCGCAAAGCGCTGCGCCAGCTGTGCATCAAACACAAAGTCAGGTGCAAACACATCGCCCGCTGCCAGCCAGAATGCCTCGCCCAGCAGCGGCAGTGCGCGGGCAATGCCGCCAGCGGTTTCCAGCGCATGGCCAAAGTCATGCTGCTCATGCGAATACTGCAGCTGCATGCCCTGTGCGGGCCAGATGTCATCTAGGTGTGCGGGAATCTGCGCGCCCAGCCAGGCGGTATTCACCACCACATCACGCACGCCATCACGCAGCAGGGCGGCCATGTGCCAGTCCAGCAGCGCACGGCCCTGCACCTGCAGCAGGGGTTTGGGGGTGGTGTCGGTCAGCGGGCGCATGCGTTCGCCGCGCCCGGCAGCCAGCAACATGGCGGGAAGGTTCAAAGAGGTCATGGCAGAAAATTTCTTAACGCGTTCACGCACGCGCTGCAAGCCACACTTTAGGCCATGCGGGGGCTATGTAATCACATGGAAACCTGCGCCATGCCACACCGGTAAAATCTCTTGCATCATTTGACACATTCCATTCGGAACCATCCCCCCCATGGCAAACACCCCAATGATGGCCAACGCAATCCGTGCCTTGGCCATGGACGCAGTGCAACAAGCAAACTCCGGCCACCCTGGCGCCCCCATGGGCATGGCCGACATGGCAGTGGCTCTGTGGAACCGCCACCTGCAGCACAACCCTGCCAACCCCCACTGGGCCAACCGCGACCGTTTCATTCTGTCCAACGGCCACGGCTCCATGCTGATCTATGCGCTGCTGCATCTGACCGGCTACGACCTGCCCATGGATGAGATCAAGAACTTCCGTCAGCTGCACAGCAAGACCGCTGGCCACCCCGAAGTGGGTGTTACCCCCGGCGTGGAAACCACAACGGGCCCTCTGGGTCAGGGCATCACCAATGCCGTGGGCTTTGCACTGGCTGAAAAGCTGCTGGCGGCTGAATTCAACCAGCCCAAGCACGCCATCGTGGACCACTACACCTATGTGTTCATGGGTGACGGCTGCCTGATGGAAGGCATCTCGCACGAAGCCGCTTCGCTGGCAGGTGCCTGGAAGCTCAACAAGCTGATCGCCCTGTGGGACGACAACGAGATCTCCATCGACGGCAAGGTCACACCCTGGTTTGCTGACAACACGCCCGCACGCTTTGAGGCCTATGGCTGGAACGTGATCCGTGGTGTAGATGGTCACAATGTGGACGCGGTGGATGCGGCAATTGCCCAGGCCAAGAAGAGCAAGGACAAGCCCACACTGATCTGCTGCAAGACACACATTGGCAAGGGCTCGCCCAACCGCGCCAACACTTCCAAGGCCCACGGCGAGCCTCTGGGTGCGGAAGAAATCGCACTGACCCGCGCGGCACTGGGCTGGGAACACGCTCCCTTTGAAATCCCTGCGGAAGTCTATGCAGGCTGGGATGCCAAGGCTGCTGGCAAGAAGGCAGAAGCTGCCTGGAACAAGAAGTTCGCTGCCTACGAAAAGGCTTTCCCCGAGCTGGCCGCTGAATTCAAGCGCCGCATGGCTGGTGACCTGCCTGCCAACTTCCTGGAAGTGGCTGCCAAGATCGCATCTGACGCACACGACACCGCCGCCACCGTGGCCAGCCGCAAGGCCAGCCAGCTGGCGCTGGAAGGCCTGACCGCTGCCCTGCCTGAACTGCTGGGCGGCTCGGCGGACCTGACAGGCTCCAACCTGACCAATACCAAGTCCACCCCCGCTTTCCGCGTGGATGACAAGGGCAATGTGGTCAAGACCGAAGACGGCAAGATCGGCCGCCACATCAACTACGGTGTGCGCGAATTCGGCATGGCCGCCATCATGAACGGCGTGGCGCTGCATGGCGGCTACATCCCCTACGGCGGCACCTTCATGACCTTCTCGGACTACAGCCGCAATGCCATCCGCATGGCTGCGCTGATGAAGCAGCGCGTGATCCATGTGTTCACGCACGACTCCATCGGTCTGGGTGAAGACGGTCCTACCCACCAGTCCATCGAGCATGCCGCTTCCCTGCGTCTGATCCCTGGTCTGGACGTCTGGCGTCCCGCTGACACCACGGAAACTGCCGTGGCATGGACGGTGGCCCTGAGCCACAAGAACAAGCCTACCGCCCTGCTGCTGAGCCGCCAGAACCTGGCCTACTCGCCCAAGTCGGAAGAGGCACTGGACCACATCGCCAACGGTGCCTACGTGCTGTCTGAGCCTGCGGATGTGGGCATCAAGGGCAAGCCACAGGCGGTGATCATTGCCACCGGCTCTGAAGTGCAGCTGGCTCTGGCCGCGCAGAAGATGCTGGCCGCGCAGAAGATTGGCGTGCGCGTGGTCTCCATGCCCAGCACCACCACCTTTGACAAGCAGGACGTGGCATACAAGACCAGCGTGCTGCCCGCCGGCATCCCCCGCATCGCGGTGGAAATGGGCGTGACCGACTTCTGGTGGAAGTACGGCTGCGCTGCCGTGGTCGGTATCGACACCTACGGCGAATCGGCTCCCGCTGCTGTGCTGTTCAAGCACTTTGGCTTCACGGCAGAGAACGTGACAGCCACCGTGATTGAAGCCATCCAGCGCAACCAATAACGATGCTTGCAACACCCGCCCTGGCCTTGGCCCCGGCGGGTGTTTTCCGTACAGTCACAGCGTTTTTCTGTTTTCACTATCCATAGACGAGGCAACTATGACTATCAAGGTTGGTATCAACGGCTTTGGCCGTATTGGCCGCAACGTGCTGCGCTCCGCCGTGCAGAACTTTTCGGACATCGAAATCGTGGGCATCAACGACCTGCTTGAGCCTGACTATCTGGCCTACATGCTGAAGTACGACAGCGTGCACGGCCGTTTTGACGGTGAAGTTTCGGTCGAGGGCAACACCCTGATCGTGAACGGCAAGAAGATCCGTCTGACCCAGGAGCGCGACCCTGCCAACCTGAAGTGGAACGAAGTGGGCGCGGAAGTGGTGATCGAATCCACCGGCCTGTTCCTGACCGACGAAACCGCCCGCAAGCACATCGCTGCTGGCGCCAAGAAGGTCATCATGTCTGCGCCCTCCAAGGACGCTACCCCCATGTTTGTGTTCGGCGTGAACCACCAGACCTATGCGGGTCAGGACGTGGTCTCCAACGCTTCGTGCACCACCAACTGCCTGGCTCCCGTGGCCAAGGTGCTGAACGACAAGTGGGGCATCAAGCGCGGTCTGATGACGACTGTGCACGCTGCTACGGCGACACAGAAGACCGTGGACGGCCCATCGAACAAAGACTGGCGCGGCGGCCGCGGCATTCTGGAAAACATCATTCCTTCCAGCACTGGCGCTGCCAAGGCTGTGGGCGTGGTGATTCCTGAGCTGAACAAGAAGCTGACCGGCATGTCCTTCCGCGTGCCTACGTCTGACGTGTCCGTGGTCGACCTGACTGTGGAGCTGAACACCGAAGCTTCTTATGAAGACATCTGCGCTGAAATGAAGGCACAGTCCCAAGGCGCTCTGAAGGGCGTGCTGGGTTACACCGAAGACAAGGTGGTGGCTACCGACTTCCGTGGCGAAACCTGCACTTCCGTGTTTGACGCCGAAGCAGGTATCGCACTGGACAAGACCTTTGTGAAGGTCGTGGCCTGGTACGACAACGAGTGGGGCTACTCCAACAAGTGCCTGGAAATGGTGCGCGTGGTCGCTGGCAAGTAATTCCAAATTACTAGCCAAATATGCCGCTAGCGCTTATTCTGTAAGCGCTGGCAGCTATCAAAAAAAGCCAAGTCCTCAGGACTTGGCTTTTTGTGTTTCTGGGGGGCTTCAGCCCAGCACTTCAATGCGGCCTTCGTCCACGTAGAACAGAAATTCCTCACGCGCCAGTGTGACAGTGACCGGCTGGCCATCGCTGTGCCAGGACACGACCATGCTGGCCAGGGCCGTGTCTACATGCACTTTCTGACCCTGCGGGATGTCATGCAGCATGCCATCGCCTACGCGGTGCTGCACTTTGCCGCTGATGCGGGCATGAAATTGCAGGGGCAAGGCAGCGGTGGTGGCGGGGGCAGCAGTCAGGCAGCTTGTCATGTGCTTGTCTCCAAAACGTATGGCCAAACGATAAGTGGCGCCACGGATGGCACCGGCAGGAAAACTGCACTGCACCAAAATGAATCGATGCCGCACAGCGTATTCGCACTAAATCGGTGCGAATATAGAGAAAAAACAACCAGGTTATGAGTTTTATTTATACGTATGCTCATAAAGTAGGCAGAAACCATGGTTTTCTGCCCAATAAAAGTGCAGATGGCATAGGTATGCACAAAATGAGTGCGACCCATGCAGGAAAGATTTCATAATCCATGCATAAGGTCCTGCACCACTGCGCATAGTTTGGCATGGTCGCTCGTGGATGTGGGATGTCATTACATATGCATGGAGCAGTTTGACGCCGCCTGCGGGCGGCGTTTGCACGTGCATGGAGCCCGATTTTTTATTGCATTGGAGAGTGGTCGTCATGCGTCAAGAAAGCGACTTTCTGGGTCCCAAGGACATTCCCGACAACGCCTACTGGGGCGTGCATTCGGCACGTGCTGTGGAAAATTTCCCCATCACTGGCCAGACCGTGGCGCAAATGCCTGCGCTGATTCGCGGCTTTGCCTATGTGAAGAAGGCGGCTGCTGCCGCCAACCTGGCCATGGGCGCCATCAATGAGCAGCAGGCCCAGGCCATTGCCAAGGCCTGCGATCTGCTGATCGCTGGCAAGCACCATGACCAGTTTGTGGTGGACGTGATTCAGGGCGGCGCTGGCACCTCGACCAATATGAACGCCAACGAGGTCATTGCCAACCTGGCGCTGGAAACGCTGGGTCTGGAAAAGGGCCGCTACGACGTGATTCACCCCAATGACCACGTCAATGCCTCGCAGTCGACCAACGACTCCTACCCCACTTCGGTGAAGCTGGCGACCTACTTTGAAGTGCAGAACCTGCTGGCCGCACTGGCTTCGCTGCGCGGTGCCTTCCAGGCCAAGGCTGAAGAGTTCAAGGAGATCCTGAAGATTGGCCGTACCCAGCTGCAGGACGCCGTGCCTATGACACTGGGCCAGGAGTTCAACTCCTTTGTGTCCATGATTGCCGCTGACGAGCAGCGCCTGCGTGAGTCGGCTGCCTTGCTGTGCGAAATCAACATGGGCGGCACCGCCATCGGTACCGGCATCAACGCTCCTGTGGGCTATGCCGACGTGGTGACCACCAAGCTGGCTGAGTTCTCTGGCGTGCCTGTGTTCAAGTCCAAGGACATGATTGCTGGCACGGCCGACACAGGCGTGTTTGCAGACATCTCCGGCATCCTCAAGCGCATCGCCGTGAAGCTGTCCAAGATCAGCAACGACCTGCGTCTGCTGTCTTCCGGCCCTCAGGCTGGCGTGGGCGACATCAAGCTGCCCGCCCGCCAGGCAGGCTCTTCCATCATGCCCGGCAAGGTCAACCCCGTGATCCCCGAGGTGATGAACCAGGTGTGCTTTGAAGTGATCGGCAACGACGCAGCCATCACCATGGCTGTGGAAGCCGGTCAGCTGCAGCTGAACGCGTTTGAGCCCCTGATGGGCTGGGCGCTGCACCAGAGCCTGACCCACCTGGCAGCCGCCTGCAAGACCCTGCAGGTGAACTGCGTGGAAGGCATTGTGGCCAACACCGAATTGCTGGATGCCCGCATCCATGAGTCCGTGACCCTGGTGACCGCACTGAACCCCCTGATCGGCTACGAAAAAGCGGCCAAGATTGCCAAGACGGCGATTGCGACCGGCAAGCCTATCGCTGTGGTGGCTGAAGAGCTGGGCATCATGAGCCAGGCTCAGATGAAGGCTCTGCTGGTGGCTGACAAGCTGACCACGCCCGGTGCACTGACTGCTGAAGCCGTCTAAGCGATAACGCTTCGTAGCGCCTAAAACAAAAGCCATGACCGCAAGGTCATGGCTTTTTTGTTGTGAACTGGTCGGCAAGACCAGAGGAGCAGTGCGAGGCTTAGCCTTCTGTGCCGGTGGCCGCGTCATCGACCCCGCGCACGCTTTCGCGAATGTTCTTGTCACGCACCTTGTCGAGGTCAGACTCTACGGCGCGGCGCAACTTTTCGATGGCGGCATGGAAGGCGTCGTGCAGCTTTTCGGCTTCTGCATTGACGGCTACAGGCGGGCGACCGTTGGCACGGGTTTCCAGCACGCATTTCTTGCCGGGGGCGCCATTGGCCTTCATGGCATCCACGCCCGTGAAAAAGACCTCTACCCGCACCACGTATTCCTTGAGGCGGGCCAGCTTGCTGTTGACCTCTTCGCGAGTCCATTGTTCCAGCGATTCGCCGCCCTGGATGGTTGCGTCGGTATGGACTTGTACTTGCATGCATATCTCCTTATCGCCAAAGCCGCACCTGTGGTGCAGCGGTTGCGCTGGATGACCAGCGAAATCGTTCACGCGATGGCTGCAAGCGCAGTCTCGGTGTGTGGTTTTCTACAGTGTGGGACTTCTTTGGGCCATTTCAAGTTCGAGCTTGAAAGTTACTTGATATTGGTCAAACCTCCAATCAGCCAAAACGCTTCCTGCGTGTGGGCTGCAGACAGACATGCAGCGCAAGTACCAGCACATGGAGGGCTTTGTTGGCAGATGCGCACCACTAAAACCGTATGGCTGCAGTTCCTACATGACAGGGCGGCAGGCTGAGGTTACAACTAGGGTCACGCTGACCACCACCTCGCCTGCCCATGTCCCTGCCCGCCGCACGTCGCCTCAAGATCGGTCTGTCCGCCTGTTTTTCGCATGCAGACCCCAGCCGCCCGCTGTTTACGGGCAAGACCCTGCAATACGTGGAGCAGTCCATCGCGCACTGGATCATGTCCAGTGGCGCCATGGTGGTCATGATTCCCTGCCCCATGGGCGAAACTGCCAAGGGCGACGTCACGCTGGCCCACTATGCAGACTGGCTGGACGGTGTGGTCATGCACGGTGGTGCAGACGTGTGGCCCGGCAGCTATGGCGAGGAGCCGCTGCGCCCTGAATGGCTGGGCGACCGCGTGCGCGATCTGTACGACCTGGCCGTGGTCGAGGCCTTCAGCCAGGCGGGAAAGCCCATCTTTGGCGTGTGCCGCGGGCTGCAACTCATCAACGTGGCCTTTGGCGGCACGCTCTACCAGGACATCCTGACCCAGGTGCCCGGTGCGCAGGTGCACCGCAATGCCGATGCCTATGACCGCCACCAGCATGACATCCACATCGTGCCCGGCTCGCGCCTGGCGCAGCTCTACCCCAACACCTACGTGGCGCGGGTGAACAGCATTCACCACCAGGGCATCAAGCAGGTAGCACCAGGCTTTGTGGTAGAGGCTTGGAGCATTCCCGACCATATTCCCGAAGCCATCTGCCGCCATGAACCAGGCAAGAGCTATATCGCGGCCACGCAGTGGCACCCGGAATTCCACAACCCGGACAGCCCCATCATCGACAGCAGTGTGCTGCTGGGCGACTTTCTCACGGCCTGCACCCATGCCAAGTACCGCCCTGCAGACAGCCACAGCCCCTTCCAGATTCGCGACCGCGCGGCACGCATGCTGCGCCGGGCTTTGCTGCGTAGAAGATAAAAACAGAAGCGGTCAGCGCAGAAAAACAAAGGGTTTCAGATAGGAAACTATCTGAAACCCTTTTTATTCAAGCGCAAAAAGCTACTAAAAAGAAGTGGCAGGGCGTTTTACCGTGGCTGCAGATACGCCTTCAGATAGCGTCCCGTATGGCTTTCAGGGTGGGCAGCCACCTGCTCGGGTGTGCCCACGGCAACCACCTGGCCGCCGCCTGCACCGCCTTCGGGGCCCATGTCGATGACCCAGTCGGCAGTCTTGATCACGTCCAGGTTGTGCTCAATCACCACGATGGTGTTGCCCGCATCGCGCAGCTGGTGCAGCACTTTGAGCAGCAGCTGCACATCGGCAAAGTGCAGGCCGGTGGTGGGCTCATCGAGGATGTAGAGCGTGCGGCCCGTGTCGCGCTTGGACAGCTCCTGTGCGAGCTTGACGCGCTGCGCCTCGCCGCCTGAGAGCGTGGTCGCGCTCTGGCCCAGGCGGATATAGCCCAGGCCCACGTCCATCAGCGTCTGCAGCTTGCGGTGGATGCTGGGCACGTCCTTGAAGAAGGCGTGGGCGTCTTCCACCGTCATCTCCAGCACATCGGCAATATTCCTGCCCTTCCACTGCACCTGCAGCGTCTCGCGGTTGTAGCGCTTGCCGTGACAGATGTCGCAGGGCACATACACGTCAGGCAGAAAGTGCATTTCCACCTTGATCAGGCCGTCGCCCTGACAGGCCTCGCAGCGCCCACCGGAGACGTTGAAGCTGAAGCGCCCGGGGCCGTAGCCGCGCTCCCGCGCCGTATTGGTCTCGGCAAACAGATCGCGAATCGGCGTAAACAGGCCGGTGTAGGTGGCCGGGTTGCTGCGCGGTGTGCGGCCAATGGGCGACTGGTCCACATTGATGACCTTGTCGAAATACTCCAGCCCTTCCAGTGCCTGGTGGGGGGCAGGCTCCATGCCTGCACGGTGCAGCTGGCGCGCGACCTCGGCATACAGGGTGTCATTGACCAGGGTGGATTTGCCCGAGCCAGACACCCCCGTCACGCAGGTGAACAGTCCCACGGGAAAGTCCACGGTCACATCACGCAGGTTGTGGCCGCTGGCCCCCACTACGCGCAGGGCCTGCAGGGCGTGGTGCTGGCTGGCGGCCTCGCTGCCGCGAATGCTGGGAAAGCCGTTGGCAGGCTGTGCGGCGGCATCGTCCTGCTTGACTGGTATCCACGGCGTGCGCTGGCGCGGCACGGCAATGGCCTTGGTGCCGCTCAGATACTGGCCGGTGGGCGAGTGCGGGTTGGCCTTGACCTGCTCGAACGTGCCCTGGGCCATGACCTGGCCGCCATGCACGCCAGCGCCCGGCCCCATATCGATGATGTGGTCGGCCGCACGCATCATGTCTTCGTCGTGCTCGACCACGATGACGCTGTTGCCAATGTCCCGCAGGTGCTCCAGCGTGGCAATCAGGCGGTCGTTGTCGCGCTGGTGCAGGCCAATGCTGGGTTCGTCCAGTACATACATCACGCCCGTCAGGCCGCTGCCAATCTGGCTGGCCAGGCGAATGCGCTGGGCCTCGCCGCCTGAGAGCGTGTCAGCACTGCGGTCCAGGCTCAGATAGCTCAGGCCCACGTCTAGCAAGAAGCGCAGGCGTGCAGCAATCTCGCGCACCACTTTCTCGGCAATGTCGGCCTTGCTGCCCTGCAGCTGCAGGCTGCTGAACCACTGGTGGGCTTCGGTCAGCGTGGCGCGGTTGACCTCATAGATGGCGCGGGCCTGGTCGCCATCACCCACACGCACAAAGCGCGCTTCGCGGCGCAGGCGCGTGCCCTGGCAGTCGGGGCAGGTGCGTATGCTGCGCAGGCGTGACAGGTCGTCGCGCACGATCTGCGAATCGGTCTCGCGCAGGCGGCGCATCATGTTGGGGATGACGCCTTCAAACACATGCTCGACCACGGTGGTCTTGCCATCGCTGTCGTAGGCAAACGGAATTTTTTCCTCGCCGGAGCCCCAAAGCACTACTTTCTGCACATCGGCGGGCCAGGCTTCAAAAGCAGCGTTCACATCCTGCCCGTAATGGTGGGCAATGCTTTGCAGCAGGCTGAAGTAGGTGGGGTTGCGGCTGTCCCAGCCGTGGATGGCGCCATTGGCCACGCTCACAGACGGGAAGGGCACGACCTTGTCCGGGTCAAAGTCTTCGCTCAGGCCCAGACCATCACAGGTGGGGCAGGCCCCCATGGGCGAGTTGAAGGAGAACAGGCGTGGCTCCAGCTCTTCCAGCGAGTAGGTGCACAGTGGGCAGGCAAAGCGGCTGCTGAAGATGTGCTCCTGGCCAGAATCCATGTCCACTGCCAGCACGCGGCCGCTGGAGGCATCACCACCAATGCGCAGTGCGGCCTCAATGCTCTCGGCCAGGCGCTGCTGCAGATCGGCACGCACCTTGATGCGGTCAATCACCACGTCCACATCGTGCTTGCTGTTTTTGTCCAGCGGCTGCAGATCGGCCGCCTCCACCACCTTGCCATCAATGCGAAAGCGGATATAGCCCTGGGCCTGCATCTGCACAAACAGCTCGGCAAAGTCGCCCTTGCGGCTGCGCGCCATGGGGGCCAGCAGCATGAGCTTGGTGCCCTCGGGCAAGGCAAGCATGGCATCCACCATCTGGCTGATGGTCTGGGCCTGCAGGGGCAGACCGTGCTCCGGGCAGTAGGGCGTGCCTGCGCGCGCAAACAGCAGGCGCAGGTAATCGTTGATTTCTGTGACCGTACCCACCGTGGAGCGCGGGTTGTGGCTGGCGGCCTTTTGCTCAATCGCAATGGCGGGCGACAGGCCTTCGATCAAATCCACATCGGGTTTGTCGAGCTGCCCCAGAAACTGCCGCGCATAGGCCGAGAGGCTTTCCACATAGCGGCGCTGACCCTCGGCGTACAGGGTGTCAAACGCCAGGCTGGACTTGCCCGAGCCGGACAGCCCCGTCACCACCACCAGCTGGTTGCGCGGGATGTCCAGATCAATGTTCTTGAGGTTGTGCGTACGCGCACCGCGGATGCTGATGTGGGTGTGGCCCATGGCATGGCCCAGATAGCGGCCGGCGTCCTCAGGCAATTTTGGTGTCAAAGCGTCAGTCACAGCGGTGCAGTCGTGGCAAAGGTAAACCAGCCATCATAGAGATTTGCACCTGCGCGCGTGTAGCAGGCTTGGTACGAATCGCAGACAATAAGGATTTGCGCAGCGCGTATTTTTCGCACTGCCTGAGTCTTGCTAGCCAAGGCCTGCGCCGCTGAGCACAGCGGTTTTTTATGCCGCCCAACCCTGGTTTTGTCGCGTGTCCCAGTCTCAGTTTGCTTCTTCCTCCCCTGATGCCCCAGCCGCCGTTGCGGGCAAGATGACCGCGCAGGAGCGCCGCTCCAGCGCCAGCCTGGCCCTGATTTTTGCGCTGCGCATGCTGGGCCTGTTTCTGGTGCTGCCCGTGTTTGCGCTGGAAGCCGCCAAATACCCCGGTGGTGACAACCCCGCCATGGTGGGCTTTGCCATGGGCCTGTATGGGCTGACGCAGGCCGTGTTCCAGCTGCCGCTGGGCCTGGCCTCTGACCGCTGGGGGCGCAAACGCATCATCGTGGCCGGGCTGGCCGTGTTTGCACTGGGCAGTCTGGTGGCTGCACTGGCGGACTCGCTCACCGGACTGATGCTGGGCCGCGCCCTGCAGGGTGCAGGTGCCGTGTCGGCGGCGGTGACGGCGCTGATGGCCGATATGACCCGCGACAGCGTACGCACCAAGGCCATGGCCATGGTGGGCGGCTCCATCGGCCTGATGTTTGCGCTGGCCCTGGTGCTCAGCCCCGTGCTGGCGGCCTGGGGTGGTTTGTCTGGCATTTTTGGCCTGACCTTTGCGCTGGCACTGGCTGGCATTGCCGTGGTGCTGTGGGTCGTGCCTGCGGAGCCTGAACACCACGCAGAGGCCCCGCGTGGCAGCGCTCGCGAGCTGCTGGGCCATGGCGATCTGCTGCGCCTGAACGCCGGTGTCTTCATCCTCCACACCGTGCAGATGTCCATGTGGGTGGCCGTGCCCGCCATGCTGGTGGCGGCTGGTCTGGCCAAGGATGTGCACTGGAAGCTCTATCTGCCTGCCGTGGTGCTGTCCTTCGTCGCCATGGGGGCCTTGTTTGCCATGGAGCGCCGTGGCCGCCTGCGTGCCGCGCTGCTGGGCTCCATCGCCCTGGTGCTGGTCGTGCAGGCCCTGCTGGGCGTGATGGCCGAGGCAGCCGCAGCCCCCTCGCTGGCTGTCATGGGTGTGCTGATGTTTGTGTTCTTTGTTGGCTTTAACGCGCTGGAGGCCACGCAGCCCAGTCTGGTCTCGCGCATGGCGCCCGCCCATCTGCGCGGTGCAGCACTGGGGGCCTACAACACGCTGCAGTCGCTGGGCCTGTTTGCCGGTGGTTTTCTGGGCGGTGTGCTGGCCAAGCTGGGCGGTGCGCCTGTGCTGTTTGCCGCTACCACGGCGCTGATGCTGCTGTGGCTCATCATCACCTGGCCGCTCCAACCCATAGGGCGCTATGACGCTAAAAAATAAATAGCTTGCGACGCAATATTGACAAGGGGTTCAGGCTTGAATGGCTCTGAACCCCTTGTTTTACGAGCGCAAGAAGCTATGTTTTTTGAATATCCGTAGCCGTTGGGCAACTTCTTTTCCCCAAGGGAAGCTACGGGCGTGCAGGCACTCACAACATGCGCTAAGCTGCGCTCCTGCAGTCATTCCGGGGGGTGCTGCAATCACTATCTGGCACGGGAACTCCCCCATCAACGCCCGTGCTACCACTGAACCAAAGGTATTCACCATGGCATCTGTCAACAAAGTCATTCTCGTCGGCAACCTGGGGCGCGACCCCGAAATGCGCACCTTCCCCAGCGGAGATCAGGTTGCCAACGTCACCATTGCCACGACCGACCGCTGGCGCGACAAGAACACCGGCGAAAACAAGGAAGCCACCGAGTGGCACCGCGTGGTGTTCAACGGCCGTCTGGCTGAAATCGTGGGCCAGTACCTGCGCAAGGGCAGCCAGGTCTACGTAGAAGGCAGCCTGCGTACCCGCAAGTGGACGGACCAGCAAGGCATCGAGCGCTACAGCACCGAAATCCGCGCCGACAGCATGCAGATGCTCGGCGGCCGCCAGGGTGGCGGCATGGGCGGCCAAAACCAGGGCTATGGCGATGACGCAGGCTATGGCGACAACGGCGGTTATGCAGCACCTGCACCCCGCCGCCCCGCAGCGCCTGCTCCCCGCCCTGCAGCACCCCAGCAGCAGGCCCCTGCCGCCGCACCAGCGCCCATGGCACCTCCTCCCCAGCGTGCAGCATCTGGCTTTGACGACATGGATGACGACATCCCCTTCTAAGGCCTGATTCCGTACGGATTCATACATACAAAAGCCTCTCAGGTGTTGCGCCTGAGAGGCTTTGTTTTTGGTGGTGCTATGGCCTCTGCATCTGCCGTCCTGTATGGACTGAGCGGGCAGCGCTCAAGCCCGTTCAGTTGCCCACCAGCAGCTTTTGAATATCTGCCTCATACGGAAGCGCATAGTCGTAGCTGCGGACAATGCGGCTGTCTCCTGTGCGGACCAGCTTGATGCTGATGTAGACGTTTTGTCGGGCCTGTGCATATGTACCAACCAGGACGGCACTGGCCTTGTGCGTGTCGGCAATGTTGCGTATTTCGCGCGACAGCAGCAACTCGCCGGTACCTTCCTGAATGAACACGTCACCACGCAGTTTCAATTCTTTCACGTTAAAGCCAAGCCTGGACAGCTGTGAGGCGTACAACTCACTCAGCGTTCTGCCCAGAGGGGCAGAGCGGGAAAGCTGATTGACGTTCACCACCGTCGCCACCAGTACGGGAGCATCACCCAGCTCATGCCTGGCCATGCCATCTGCGAGCGCGTGAATTGCGTTTTGACTGCTGACAATGAGAGGGTTGTGCTGCGGGTCGCCATACCCTGCAGTACCGCCCAGCATCGGCGGAACCCAGGCACATGCTTGCATGGACAAAGCCACGCCAACTGCGCTGCAAAGCTTCAACCAGCGCTTCATTGGTTCACCACCTTCATGGTTCGGGCTTCAAAGTTGTTGCTGCTCCCAGGTCCAAACAAGGCAAGGTCTGCATCCTGGATGTAATACGTGTCGGTGTAGCGTGCGATGTATGCACCGTGCTGCAATGCGGAGGTCGTAACGACCACTTCGCTGTGTGTGGGGCCGTTGGCAATACGGCTTTCTTGCCAGTCACGGCCAAAGCCCAAAAGTGTGGGGATTGCCATGATCACATCCAGATGCTGATCACGCAGGCCATACAGCGCCCAAATACCAGCTCCCAGCATCGTATGGCGGCCGGGTTCTGCTGTAGGCAGTGCACCCATGTGCACCACTTTTTGTACCTGGTAGTCCAGCACCACATCAGACGGATTGGGCTGTGCTTGAACGTTGAAGCCTTGGCGTACCAAATGGGTCAGCAAAAACTCGTGGAAGTTGACTTCAAACGTAGATGGGTTGTCTGTGGTTTGCACATAGACGGGGGCGTCTGCGGGGAGCTCTTTGCTCTGCAGCGTTTGTGTCACCGCATCCTGTGCCACCGTATTCCAGTGGCTGGCTGACCGAAGCTTGTATTGCTCAGACGTCGCAAAATTGCTGGCCAACTGGCATGGGAGCAGTTTTGCAGCCCGCCAAGATTGCGCAACCACTCAAGAGCGCTGCATTCAAAGCGCCTTTCCAAGTAAACATAAAAGCGTCGTCCTAAGCATCCGCCACATCTAGCCGTGCAGGAAGATGGCGTCGAAAGTCTGTTATTGTTGCAAATATTAACAATTATATCTGGTTGTTACATACAGCCTTGTTTCAGTCACAGACTGACTGAAATTCATGGTGTCGCGGGGGCGGGTTAAAAAACAAAAAAGGCTTGAAGCCTTTTAGGGCTTCAAGCCTTATGCAGCTTGCGCTGATAGCTCTAATTTTTTAAAAATTAGACGTCAATATTGCCAGCACGCAGCGCGTTGTCTTCAATGAAGTTGCGGCGTGGCTCCACTTCGTCGCCCATCAGCATGGTGAACACGCGGTCGGCTTCGATGGCGTCGTTGATCTTGACCTGCAGCAGGCTGCGCACATTGGGGTCCATGGTGGTTTCCCACAGCTGCTCGGGGTTCATTTCACCCAGACCCTTGTAGCGCTGGCGTGCGGTGGTGCGCTCGGCTTCGGCGATCAGCCAGCGCATGGCCTGGCGGAAGTCGCTGACCTTTTCGGTCTTGGCCTTTTCGCCTTCACCGCGTGTGACCTTGGCGCCTTCGGCCAGCAGACCGGCAAAGCTGTCCGCCTCGGCAGACAGGGCGGCGTAGTCCTGGCTGCGCACAAAGTCCTGCGTGAGGATGGAGCTCTTGATGTTGCCGTGGTGGTGGCGGCTGATGCGCAGGATGGGGTTTTCGGTGTGTGGGTCGATCTCTGCAGTCACTGCCGCAGGCACGCCGGTGGTGGTCAGCTCGCGCAGCTTGGCTTCCAGCACGGGGGCGCAGGCCTGGGCGTCTTCCAGCGTGTCGAGCTTGATCTTCACGCCATCGGCAATGGCGCGCAGGGCTTCGGTGTCCAGGAAGTGCGACAGGCGCTCAATGACCATTTCTGCGGCCAGGTGCATGTCGGCCAGCTTGGCCAGCTCTTCGCCTTCGATGGTGCGAGGCGCAGCGCCGCCGGTGGTGACGGATGCGTTATTCAGCGCGATCTTGAGCAGGTACTTGTTCAGCGCGGGGCCGTCTTTCAGGTACAGCTCTTCCTTGCCGTTCTTGACTTTGTACAGCGGTGGCTGGGCGATGTAGATGTGGCCACGCTCGACCAGCTCAGGCATCTGGCGGTAGAAGAAGGTCAGCAGCAGGGTACGGATGTGGGCACCGTCCACGTCCGCGTCGGTCATGATGATGATGCGGTGGTAGCGCAGCTTGTCGGGGTTGTAGTCGTCCGAGTTGCTCTTGCCAGACTCTGCCGTGGCCTTGCCAATGCCGGTGCCCAGAGCGGTAATCAGGGTGATGATTTCCTGGCTGGACAGCAGCTTTTCGTAGCGGGCTTTTTCCACGTTCAGGATCTTGCCGCGCAGGGGCAGGATGGCCTGGAACTTGCGGTCACGGCCCTGCTTGGCGGAGCCACCGGCGGAGTCACCCTCCACGATGTAGATTTCGCACAGCGCGGGGTCTTTTTCCTGGCAGTCGGCCAGCTTGCCGGGCAGGCCCATGCCGTCCAGCACGCCCTTGCGGCGGGTCATTTCACGGGCCTTGCGCGCAGCTTCACGGGCGCGGGCAGCTTCAATGATCTTGCCGCACAGAATCTTGGCGTCGTTGGGGTTTTCTTCCAGGTACTCGGTCAGTGTCTTGGCGACGATGTCTTCCACCGGCGCGCGCACTTCCGAGCTGACCAGCTTGTCCTTGGTCTGGCTGGAGAACTTGGGTTCAGGCACCTTCACGCTCAGCACCGCGCACAGGCCTTCACGCATGTCGTCGCCAGAGACTTCGACCTTGGCCTTCTTGGCCAGTTCATTGTCGGCAATGTACTTGCCGATCACGCGGGTCATGGCCGCGCGCAGGCCGGTCAGGTGGGTACCACCGTCACGCTGCGGGATGTTGTTGGTAAAGCACAGGACTTGCTCGTTGTAGCCATCGTTCCACTGCATGGCCACTTCCACACCGATTTCGGTGCCGGGAATGCCGCCGTAGGTGTCGGCTGGGCGCGAACCTGTGGCGTAGAAGGCTGTGGGGTGCAACACCTTCTTGTTGGTGTTGATGAAGTCCACAAAGCCCTTGACGCCACCGGCGCCGGAGAAGTCGTCTTCCTTGCCGTCGCGCTCGTCCTTGAGGCGAATGCGCACGCCGTTGTTCAGGAAGGACAGTTCACGCAGACGCTTGGCCAGCACTTCGTAGCGGAACTCAAAGTTCTCCTTGAAGATTTCCTGGTCAGGCAGGAAGTGCACCTTGGTGCCGCGCTTGTCGGTCTCGCCCACGATGCGCATGGGCGAGGTTTCAAAACCGTCCACCACTTCGATCAGGCGGTTTTGTACAAAGCCGCGCGAGAAGTCGATCTCATGCACCTTGCCGTCGCGGCGCACGGTCAGCTTGAGCCACACGGACAGCGCGTTCACGCAGGACACGCCCACGCCGTGCAGACCGCCGGAGACCTTGTAGCTGTTCTGGTTGAACTTGCCGCCCGCGTGCAGTTCGGTCAGGGCGATTTCTGCGGCCGAGCGCTTGGGCTCGTGCTTGTCGTCCATCTTCACGCCGGTGGGAATGCCGCGGCCGTTGTCGATGACGGACAGCGAACCATCGGCATGGATGGTCACCAGGATGTCATCGCAGTGGCCTGCCAGTGCTTCGTCGATGGAGTTGTCCACCACTTCGAACACCAGGTGGTGCAGGCCCGTGCCATCGGAGGTGTCGCCGATGTACATGCCGGGGCGCTTGCGCACGGCCTCCAGGCCTTCCAGGATCTGGATGGCACCTTCGCCGTAGCCGGTGTCAGCGGGCGCTGCGGGTGCTGTGGTCTGGTTTTCTGGCTTGTTCTCGTCGGTCATGAAGTTGCCTTGCTGCTACAAACTCAAGAGCTGCTTGCGCTTGGTTTGCCTGGGAAATACCAATAAATCGTTTCAAAAAGAAGCGGTGGCAAGCGCCAGCCGCTACTTTTTTTGAGAAGTGATCAGACTATCACGCCTGATCCGGTGACGCATCAAATGCGCATGGGCATGACAACGTACTTGAAGTTGTCGTTGCCGGGGATGGTGATTAGCGCGGAGCTGTTGCTGTCCTGCAGGTCGATCTTGACCATGTCCTGCGACATATTGGACAGCACGTCCAGCAGGTAGGTGACGTTGAAGCCGATGTCGATGGCGTCGCTGCCGTAGTCGATATCGAGTTCGTCCACCGCCTCTTCCTGGTCGGCGTTGTTGGATGCCACACGCAGCGTGCCAGGCTCAATCGTCAGGCGCACGCCCTTGAACTTGTCGCTGGTCATGATGGCCGTGCGCTGCAGCGAAGCCAGCAGCGGTGCGCGGCCCAGGGTGACGCTGTTCTGGTGGTTGCGTGGAATCACGCGGTTGTAGTCAGGGAACTTGCCCTCGACCAGCTTGGTCACGAACTCCATGCCGCCAAAGGTGAACTTGGCCTGGTTGTTCGCAAACTGCATTTCGATGCGGGGCGAGTTCTCGCCACCCACGTCACTCAGCAGGCGCTGCAGCTCTAGCACGGTCTTGCGGGGCAGGATGACTTCCTGCTTCTCGCCCACGTCCACGTCCAGCTCGGCGCTGGCCCAGGCCAGGCGGTGACCATCGGTGGCCACCAGGCTCAGCGTATTGCCTTCGGCCACGAACAGAATGCCGTTGAGGTAGTAGCGAATGTCCTGCACCGCCATGGCAAACGAGACCTGGCCCATCAGGTCCTTGAGTACCTTCTGGGGCACGCTGAAGGCCGGGCCAAAGTTGGCCGCTTCCTGCACCAGCGGGAAGTCTTCCGCGGGCAGGGTCTGCAGCGTAAAGCGGCTCTTGCCGCCCTTCAAAATCATCTTGGACTGCTGCGACTCCAGGGCCACGGTCTGGTCGCCGGGCATGGTCTTGAGAATGTCGATGAGCTTGCGCGCGCCGATGGTGGTCGCGAAGTCACCCGTGTCGCCACCGAGTTCTGCGGTGGTGCGAATCTGGATTTCCAGATCGCTGGTGGTAAATTGCATGGCGTTGCCGGTCTTTTTGATCAGCACGTTCGCCAGGATGGGCAGGGTGTGGCGGCGTTCAACAATGCCGGACACCGATTGCAGGACCGCGAGAACTTTGTCTTGTGTGGCTTTCAGGACGATCATGTCAACCTCTGAGTTTTCAGGATGCGGGTGTCTTGGGATTGAGCAGCGGCGTCACTTTAGCGCCCCCTCTTGCCACTCAAAACCCCCTCATTTTGCCCGGTAGGCCCGGGCTGGACGAGGGGTAATTCCATCAGCCTTTGAGCGTTTGCTCCAGCACATGCAATTGCTGGTTCAGCTCGGTCTGTTGCTGTCGCTCGGCGGCAATCTTGCGCACCGCGTGCAGCACTGTGGTGTGGTCGCGACCACCGAACAGCTCGCCAATTTCGGGCAGGCTCTTCTGGGTCAGTTCCTTGGCCAGGTACATGGCGATCTGGCGCGGACGGGCAATCGACGCGGGGCGCTTCTTGCTGTACATATCCGCCACCTTGATCTTGTAGTAGTCGGCCACGGTTTTCTGGATGTTCTCCACGCTGATCTGGCGGTTCTGAATGCTCAGCAGATCGCGCAGCGCTTCACGCGCCAGCTGGATGGAGATCTCTTTCTGGTTGAAACGCGAGTAAGCAAGAATCTTGCGCAGTGCGCCTTCCAGCTCACGCACGTTGGAGCGTACGTTCTTGGCCACGAAGAAGGCGACCTCTTCCGGCATCTCAGCGTTTTCGGCGCGGGCCTTGTTGATCAGAATCGCCACGCGCATTTCCAGCTCGGGTGGCTCAATGGCCACGGTCAGTCCCGAGTCAAAACGCGAAACCAGGCGTTCGTGGATATTGGTCAGACCCTTGGGGTAGGTGTCTGATGTCATCACGATGTGGCTCTTCTTGGCCAGCAGAGCTTCGAACGCGTTAAAGAACTCTTCCTGCGTACGGTCTTTGTTGGCGAAAAACTGTACGTCGTCGATCAACAAAAGATCGAGCGAGTGATAGCGCTCCTTGAACTCATCAAAGGTGCGGCGCTGGTAAGCCTTGACCACATCCGAGACAAATTGTTCAGCGTGGATGTAGAGAACCTTGGCATCCGGACGGTCTTCCAGCAGCTTGTTGCCCACAGCATGTACCAGGTGGGTTTTACCCAGACCCACACCCCCGTAGATAAACAGTGGGTTGTACAGGTGTCCGGGCGAAGCCGCCACGTGCATGGCCGCCGAGCGTGCCATGCGGTTGGCAGTACCTTCCACCAGCGTTTCAAAGGTCAGGGCAGAGTTCAGGCGGGTGCGGAAAGCCGGTGCCGCAGACTCTTCCGGTGCGGCATTGGCAGGCAGCAGCGTAGGCACTTCTGCAGGCGTGCTGCGCTCGGCCTGATAGGGGCGCACATAAGTGCGTGTCACGCCTTCACGCTGAGCGAGTGCTAACTCCAGTGTCACCGGTTGGCCGTACAGATCTTCCAGCAAACCAGCAATGCGGGCTGCGTACTGGGCACGAATCCAGTCCAGCTTGAAGCGGTTGGCCACGTACACCGTCACCTTGGAGAAGTCTTCAGCCACAACGGCGGTCAAAGGCTTGATCCAGGTGTTGAATTGTTGTTCAGGCAGGTCTTGACTGAGCTGCTCAACGCAGGCGAGCCAAAGGCCTAAGCCTGCGTCATTGGTGAGTTCCTCTGTCATTGCAATGGGTGGTACTTTTTTGTGGATAGGAGGAACGGATGCGGGGTGAGGATTGTAGCTTTTCAAAAAGTTATCCACAAACCAGTGGCACTTTTTTATTCTGACTGCGGAAATTACGTATTTTGGGCCATCTTCAGAGGGACATTGCAAGAGAGTGCTAACACTGAGATAATTTTGGGTTTCCCTGAATGTGTTCAGGGTGATATGGCCCCGTGCAAGGCTTTTTGCAGCAGTTGCCTTTTGTTGAGCCGCAGCGCCTGCAGACGTGCCGAGTCGGGGAAAATTGGGCCGCGTGCATTCATGCGGAATGCACAGGCCGGTCAAAACAACTGAACCTTCTCAAGGAACGAACATGAAGCGTACATACCAACCCTCCAAGACCAAGCGCGCTCGCACCCACGGTTTCCTGGTGCGCATGAAGACCAAGGGCGGCCGTGCCGTGATCAACGCACGCCGCGCCAAGGGTCGCAAGCGTCTGGCTGTCTAAGGACTGCCAGCTTGGCCGACTGCCTGACACCATTACCTGCTTGCTGGCAGGGCGTGCTGTGATGCAACGGCTGAAGACGCGCTCCCAATTTCAGGCGACCATGTCCGGGGGAGTTGTTTCCCGGACGCCGCACTTTGCTTTGCACCGTCTGGTGCTCAGTGAAGCCGATGTCGTCAAGGACGCTGAGCCAACAGGGCCCGGTGCAAAGCTCGCAGAGCAGGCGCCGCAGGCCCTGTTTGTCGTGCCCGGGTGCAAGATGCCGCAGGTGTGGATAGGCTGCATGGCACCCAAGCGCTGGGCCAAGCACTCGGTGACTCGGCACCTGATCAAGCGTCAGGTGTATGCCGTCGTCAGCGACAGCGCCTCGCAGCTGCAAGCCTTGCCTGCAGCGGCCTATGTGGTGCGCCTGCGCGCGGGCTTTGACCGTAAGCAATTCATCAGTGCCAGCTCCGAGCCGCTCAAGCGGGCCGTGCGCGCCGAGCTGCAGCAGCTGCTGGCACATGCCACGCGGCGCAAGCAAAGTGCTGCGCCCAAGCAGACACCGCCCGTCGCCGCAGCGACGGAACCAAGTCCGGGGTAGGCGCATGATGAAGGCCCTGCTCATGGCGATAGTGCGTGGCTACCGTCTGCTGCTGAGCCCCTGGCTGGGCTCTGCCTGCCGCTTTGAGCCGACCTGCTCTGTCTACTCCCTGCAGGCGCTGGAACGACATGGCGCAGCAGCCGGTTCGTATCTGACGCTGCGTCGGCTGGTACGCTGTCACCCGTGGTGTGATGGAGGGCATGATCCCGTGCCTGAAAAAGCGCCCAAGCTGTTTACTGCTTTGACCTCCTCTTCCTCACCAAAGAAGTCTTCATGAACGACATTCGCCGCACCATCCTGTGGGTGATATTTGGTTTCTCCATAGTGCTGCTATGGGACCAATGGCAAATCCACAATGGCAGACCTGCCACGTTTTTCCCAACTCCTGCGCCAGCGACGGCTACGGCGCCTGCACAGGACAAGCCTGCGGATGTGCCTGAGGCCAGTGCACAGTCTGCTTCTGGTGCGGCTGCGCTGCCTGACATGCCTGAGACCGCGCCCGTTGTGCGCGAAAAAGTCACGGTGTCTACCGATGTGCTGCGTCTGACCTTTGACGGCCAGGGCGGTGCGGTGGTGAATGCCGAGCTGCTGGACTACGCCCAGAACGAAAGCCTGAAGCAGCCTTTCGTGCTGTTTGAAGACAGTGCAAAGCGCGTCTATGTGGCCCAGACGGGTCTGGTGGGGGGCGACTTCCCCACCCACAAGACCGTGATGAACCTGCTGCCTGGCGACCGTGAACTCAAGGACGGTCAGGACGAGCTGCAGGTGCGCTTTGAATCGCCCGAGCAGGGTGGCGTGAAGCTGATCAAGACGTTTACGCTCAAGCGTGGCTCCTACGCCATTGGTGTCAAGCATGAAGTGGTCAACACCGGCAGCGCTGCCGTGACGCCCCAGCTGTACCTGCAGCTGATGCGTGATGGCACGCACGAAGGTGCAGACAGTGCTTTCTACTCCACCTACACCGGCCCTGCGTTCTACTCGGAAGAGCAGAAGTTCCAGAAGGTGTCGTTTGAGGACATCACCAAGGGCAAGGCCAGCTTCCAGGAAACTGCGAACAGCGGCTATGTGGCCATGGTGCAGCACTACTTTGCCAGCGCCTGGCTGCTGGGTGAAGGCATCTACCGCGACAACTTTGCCCGCAAGGTGGGCAACGACCTGTTTGCTGCCGGCCTGATCACGCCGCTGGGCACCATCCAGCCCGGTGAGACCAAGACGCTGGACGCACGCCTGTTCGCCGGTCCTCAGCTGGAGAAGGTGCTGGAAGCGCTGGCTCCTGGCCTGGAACTGGTCAAGGACTACGGCTGGCTGACCATTCTGGCCAAGCCGCTGTACTGGCTGCTGGACAAGATCCACAGCGTGCTGGGCAACTGGGGCTGGTCCATCGTGGGTCTGGTGCTGTTCCTGAAGATTCTGTTCTACTGGCTCAACGCCAAGGCCTATGCCTCGATGGCCAAGATGAAGGCCATCAACCCCCGCATCATGGAGATGCGTGAGCGCCTGAAGAACAATCCCCAGCAGATGCAGCAGGAGATGATGCGCATCTACCGTGAGGAAAAGGTCAACCCCATGGGTGGCTGCTTCCCCATCATGATCCAGATTCCAGTGTTTATTGCGCTGTACTGGGTGCTGCTGTCGTCGGTGGAAATCCGTCACGCCAGCTGGCTGTGGATTTCTGACCTGTCGGCCAAGGATCCGCTGTTCATCCTGCCTGTGCTGATGCTGCTGTCCACCATGCTGCAGACGGCCCTGAACCCTGTGCCGCCAGATCCTATGCAGGCCAAGATGATGTGGATCATGCCGCTGATCTTCAGCGTGATGTTCTTCATGTTCCCCGCAGGTCTGGTGCTGTACTGGCTGACCAACAACATCCTGTCGATTGCCCAGCAGTGGGTCATCAACACACGCATGGGTGTGCCACCGCAGTTCAACCTGCCCAGCTTCTTGAAGAAAACGCCTGACAGCAACAACAAGAAGAAATAATTCAGCCCTTGCGCTGAGAGAAAGCATCAGGGGCCGCGCAAGCGGCCCTTGTTCTTTAAAAACAAGAGCGTTTAGCGCTTGTGTGCTCTAGGTTTCAGATAGAAATCATGCTGAAAACCAATAAAGACGAGCGCAAAGTGCTCCTGTTTTGAAGGAAGGCTGCCGCAGTGGCAGCCCAACATAGGATGACCAGCCATGCTTGCGCGCCATAACGACCCCATCGTCGCCATTGCCACAGCCCCCGGACGCGGGGCCGTGGGCATTGTGCGTGTCTCCGGAAAGCAGCTGGCAGGCTTTGTGCGCCACCTGCTGGGCAAGGATCTCAAGCCCCGCGAGGCCACCTATCTGCCCTTTCGAGACAGCAAGGGCGCGCCCATTGACCACGGTCTGGCGATTTACTTTCCCGGCCCCAACAGCTACACCGGCGAAGACGTGCTGGAACTGCAGGCCCACGGCGGCCCCGTGGTGCTGCAGCTGCTGCTGGCCCGCTGCCTGGAAGCGGCGCAGGCACGCACGCAAGCGGATGCTCCCGTGCTGCCCGGTCTGCGTCTGGCTGAGCCCGGAGAGTTCACCCAGCGCGCCTTCATGAACGACAAGATCGATCTGGCCCAGGCCGAGGCGATTGCCGACCTGATCGACGCCAGCACCGAAGCCGCTGCGCGCAGTGCCAGCCGATCGCTGTCGGGCGAGTTCTCGCGCGAGATTGGCGAACTGCGTGACGCACTGGTGCACCTGCGCATGCTGGTGGAGGCCACGCTGGACTTCCCCGAAGAAGAAATCGACTTTCTGCAAAAGGCCGATGCCTACGGCCAGCTCGACAGCCTGCGCGACCAGCTCGGCCTGGTGCTGGCACGCACCCAGCAGGGCGCGCTGTTGCGCGAAGGCATCAAGGTGGTGATTGCGGGCCAGCCCAATGCGGGCAAAAGCTCGCTGCTCAATGCGCTGGCAGGCGCAGAGCTGGCCATCGTCACGCCGATTGCAGGCACTACGCGCGACAAGGTGCAGCAGACCATCCAGATCGCCGGTGTGCCCCTGCATGTGATTGACACTGCAGGCCTGCGCGACAGCGACGATGAGGTGGAGCGCATCGGCATTGCGCGTGCCTGGGAGGAGATTGCCGCGGCAGACGCCGTGCTCTTCCTTCACGACCTCTCGCGCATGCACGATGCAGACTATGTGGCGGCGGATCTGGACATTGCCCAGACCCTGGCCGATCGGATTGCGCCGAGCATCCCCGTGATTGATCTGTGGAACAAGGCCGACCTGGCAGCTCCGGGCGTGATCGCGGCGCAGATGCAGCCACTGGCTCCGCTGGCAGGCCGCAAGGGCACGGAAGCGCCCCTTAGCCTGTCCGCCCGCACGGGCGAAGGGCTGGATGCCGTGCGCCAGCGCCTGCTGCAGGTGGCGGGCTGGCAGTCGGCCGCTGAAGGTCTGTACATTGCTCGCGCACGCCATGTCGAAGCGCTGCAGGCGGTGGGTGTGCATCTGGAAGAAGCCCATGCCCAGCTGAACGTGCCCGGCCCGGCGCTGGACATCCTGGCCGAAGAGCTGCGCCTGGCGCAGACCGCGCTCAACAGCATTACGGGCGAATTCACCTCGGACGATTTGCTGGGCGTGATCTTCTCCAGCTTCTGCATCGGCAAGTAAGGCACGCCCTCCTTTTCCCAGCGCCGCCCGCTTCGCCGCTACCATGTGCCCATGGCAATAACACCCGGAACAGGGCTATATATGTGGTGGAGACGAATAAGGCCTATCGGGCGCTGCGGCGCCGTGGTGCTGGCAATGGTGGGATTCGGTGCGGCTGCGCAGGTGCCTGCACAGCAGCTGGAGACAGTGCCTGCAGAGGTACAGACCGCAGGTGCACAGCGCCTGCAGGTGCTGGAGCGCAGCGAACTGCCCCGGGCGCGTGAGGCGCTGCAAAGCCATTTGAAGCATTGCGACACGCTGATGGCGGTGCTGCATACCCGCCGCGCCATGGCCATGATGGAAGGGCCGGAGTCGGCCTCCAGCTGGCAGGACATGGAAGTGCTGGTGGCGCAATGCCAGGTGACGGCCAACCAGTTGCGCAGCGCACTACAGGCACTGGAAGCCGAAAAGGCCAGCCTGCAGCAGGCGCAGGGTGCAGCCGCTGCGCCCTAGGCGCTGCATGGCTGCACCTGGCCTGCCAGCGGCGGCCGGCTTATTCCAGTGTGATCTTGGCGTTGTGCACCACGTCGCGCCACTTGACGATTTCGCTGGCCAGGAAGTCCTGCGAAGCCTTCACGGACAGCCCCGCAGGCAGCACGCCCACGCTGTCGAGCTTGCTGGTCACATCAGGCTCTGGCAGCACGGCAGCAATTTCCTTTTGCAGGCGATCGATGATGGGCTGGGGTGTGCCTGCAGGCACGGCCGCCATGAACCAGGCGTCAGCCACAAAATTCTTCAGACCCGCTTCGTGCATGGTGGGCACATTGGGCATGGCAGGCAGGCGTTCGCTGTGGGCCACAGCCAGCGCACGGACATTGCCTGCGTTGAGCTGGGAGTTGATGGTCACCGCCGTCAGAAAGCCAAAATCCGTTTCACCCGAGACCAGCGATACCACGGAAGGCGCACTGCCCTTGTAGGGGATGTGGGTCACATCCACTCCCGCCTGCAGGGCGTAGAGCGCACCGCCCATGTGGTTGGGGCCGCCCGTGCCGGAGGAGGGATAGTTCAGCTTGCCGGGGTTGGCCTTGGCTGCGGCGGTCAGGTCTGCCAGCGAGTTCAGTGGACTCTTGCTGCCCACGGTCAGCACCAGGGGGCTGCGGCCCACCAGGCTCACAGGCGCCAGATCCTTGAGCGGGTTGTAGGGCAGCTTGGGGTAGAGGCTGGGCGAGATGGCCAGGCCGCCTACGTCACCGAGCACGATGGTGTAGCCATCGGGCTCCGACTTGGCAACGCGATCCACGCCAATGGTGCCGTTGGCACCGGGCTTGTTTTCCACGACCACCGAGACGTTCATGCGCTCACCCAGCTTCTGGGCCAGCAGGCGGCCCAGAATGTCGGTCGAGCCACCCGCAGAGTAGGGAATCACCAGGGTGATGGGCTTGCTGGGGTAGGCGTCTGCTTCGGCGGCATGGGCCGTGGTGGCAAAGGCTGCGACACAGGCGGTGGCGGACAGCACGGCGCGCCAGAGGGTGCGGGTGGAAAACATGGATTAGCCTCTCTTAATATGCATAAGCAATTTTGAATCCACGGAGCTTAACGGAAGTTGCTGCTGCAGCAAAACAAGGCAGGCTTGCCGTTTTGCAAATACCTGTAGCGTCTAGCGTGCATGCAAAAAGGGTTTCAGATAGAAAACTGTCTGAAACCCTTAATTTGACAGCGCAAGGCGCTCACTTATTTTTGGCTGTGCTGCCCAGCAGCTGGTTGTGCAGAATGCGGCGGATTTCCACGATGGCCCGCGGGTGCTCCTGCACGCTGTGGCCAAAGGGTACGACCAGCTCGGAGGCCGCACCTTCCAGGTGGGCGCTGTGGTAGGGCACGATGCCGTCACTGCTCTCTGTCAGCGGGCTGCTGGGCGTGTGGTTGCCGATGATGGAGTGGTAGCGCACCTTCGGCGAGATGGGCATGTCGGCCGTCAGACGCACATAGGGGTCGGTGTCGCGCAGGTTGTCGATGCTGTTCGGGATGCGCAGCAGCGAGGATTTGCCAATGCTGGGGCCGCTCTGGGCCAGGCGCCGCGCCACATCGCCAAACTGCTCCAGCATGGAAAACGGCAGCGTGATGAGGTTGGACACCCAGCGGGCCACCCGGTTGTTGGCAAAGTCCGTGCCGCGGTGGGGCGCAGCAATAAAGATGGCACTGCTGACCTGGGGTACCGGGGTCAGCTCCAGAAAGTCCCGCAGCTGGACCTGCTCCTGCGGCGCATCCGGCAGGCCGCTGTGCGCGGCAAACGCATCCAGCACCTTGCCGTCCGATTCACTGACCATCAGGCGTGCCAGCACGCCGCCCATGCTGTGGCCAATCAGCGTGATGTCCTTCGAGGCGCGTGCCGTACCCATGGGGTCGAAGTGGCGCAGCGTCTGCTGCAGTGCCTGGCGTATGGCGTAGTTGTTCAGTGCCAGCGGTGCGTTCGTGGGGTAGTAGACCTGCCAGACCTGGTAGTTGCTGCGCAGGGTTTCATCGCCCAGCACTTCATTGGCCACATTGATCCAGGCTTCCGGGCTGCTGGCCAGACCATGCAGCATGACGATGATGCGGCGGTTGGGGTCATAGGGCTGCATCAGGTAGACTGTGGGCTGGACGATGCCGTTGTTCAGCCCCACCAGCGTGCGCAGCGCCTGGGTGGAAAAGCCCGAGCGCGCCAGCCACAGGCCGTAGCCCGAGGAAAAGTTTCCCGCCAGCGGCACGGTGGTGTTGCCCAGCGGAATTTCGCGAAAGCGGTAGGGGTCGTAGGCGCGCAGCTCCACCTCGCGGGTGGACAGCACTTCCTGCAGCGTGTTGCCGCCAAAGCTCAGGACCGTGGTCAGTGCCGGAAAGAGCGACTCCTGAAACGGTGGCCGGGGCGGGCCTTCTACGTTGCGTTGCTGCACATGGGCGGCCTGTGCTTCTTCCTCGGTCTGAAAGACGGCGACCAGCTCGGCACCCAGTCCGTTGCGCTGGTACTGGTTGCGCAGGCCCGAAAAGCGCAGCGAGGTGGCGGGAATCAACTCCTGCGGCATGCGCTTGTTGGCGGGCAGCCAGACGTGGGAGAAGTCGGTGCTTAGCTTCCAGCGACCAATTTCCTGCGGGATGTGGTTTTCCTGCTGGCGGCTGAGCGCAAAGATGCCGGTCACAGCCTGCTGCACGGCGTGGTTGTAATAGTCACGCACCTGGCTCTGGCGGTCTTCAAAGGCGCGCTCGCTGGGCTCCCGGTGTGTGAAAAACAGATAGGCCCAGGCGTGGCGTGCGGCTTCCAGCCAGGCCTGCACTTCGGCGCTGGTGCGGGTGCCGGGCAGCGAGGGGGCCTGCTGTGCCTGACGGGCCTGGTAAATCCACAGCTCGGCCAGCGCGGCCATGCGCTGCTCGTCATACAGGCCGGTGGCATTGGCCAGGGTGTAGTGACACATGGGCACATCGGCCAGACAGCGCTTGAGGTCCAGATCCAGCACGCGCAGTGATTCCTGGGTGGCAGGGCTGAGGGTGCCGGCCGTCAGCACATCGCTGCGGCGCTCGGCCAGATAGTTTGCAGGGTCGGCAGAGCGTACGGTCACGCCCGCGCAGCCGGCCAGCACGGCAGCAAGCAGACCCACCACAAGGGTGCGCGACAGAAAGGAAGACAACATAGGTTGCGAGTGTAAAAAGGGCGGCGCATGGTTGCGCGCCGCCGCCCAAGAAGGCGCTGGCCCAGGCAGGCTTAGCCTGCGTGCATGTGCTGCCTGGCGTGATGTGTGCACAGCACAGCGCTTTACATGCCTTGGCGAATGTAGCGGGAGAAGTCGATGCTGGCCTGTGTGTCGCTGGCATCTGCCGGGGGCTGCCACTGCTGGGCGCGGGTGGTGATGTCACCACTCTTGCGCTGCAGCTCCAGCGGCTGCATGGAGTCGAGTGCACCTACGTCACGCAGGTACTCGGGCAGGTAGCCGGACACCAGCAGCCGCCAGTCCAGCGGCAGCTCCTGGCCAATGTGCCGTGCCAGCTGCCAGACAATGGTGGTGCAGTTGGCCGTGAGTGTGTTGTAAAAGCGCGGCGCATATTCCAGCAGGCTGGCCTGGCGTGCATAGGCCATGAAGAGTTCGCGCATGGCGGCCTGCGGCATGTGAATGCGGAACATCTGGATTTCTTCGCCGCGCACATTGGTACGCACGCCCAGAATGTCGCGCTCATCGGCGGCAACCAGGGCCATTTCATATTGCTTGAAAAAGCCTGCCAGCGCATCAAAGGATTCGTGCGATTCCTTGCGAATCTCGATGGAAAACACCACGTGCTGCCCGTCCTTGAAGCCAAAGGACACCAGCGTATGGGCAATGGCCGGGCCCATCCAGTACGACAGGGCTACGTCCACACTGTCAAGCTGGTTCAGGTCATAGCTGCGCGTTTCCCAGCGCGGGGTGAAGTCGGTCTCGCTGCGCCAGTCAAAGTTGCGCACATTGCGCAGCTGCACCACAGCAGGCTGTGCAGCATCGGTTTCCACCACGACCAGATGCTCCACATCGGGCGCCCAGTCCAGGTCTGAGCGCGGCAGTATGGTGCTCCACCACACCAGCATGGCCAGCATGAGTACCGTGCCGCCCATCAGCACGGGCAGCATGCGGCGCTGCAGCAGCCCTGCGCCCCACGCCAGCAGCCAGGCAAAGCCCCACACCAGAGCCAGCGCCTGCGCGATATTGTGCTGAGCAGGTGCCTGTGCCAGCAGTGCCATGACGCCCCAGGCGCAGCACAGCATGCACACGGCAGTCAGCAGGAACCACAACACAATGCGAAGACCTCGCCGCCAGGGAGACGGTGTCAGCAGTAGATGGTGAGAGGGCATAAAGGGTGGGTGCGAACGTACAGAAGCGTGAAGAAACACCGAGTTGCAGCCATGGCTGCGCGCATATTCTGACGCCAGAATGCAAAAAAGCCGACAAATGTCGGCTTGTGGAAACACATATGCACAGATGGCTGTGGCTGGTGCTTGTCGCTCAGTGGCCTGCAAAGTCCACCAGTGTGAACAGCGGCAGCTTGCCGGTGTCACGCAGCAGCTTGGAGCCGCCCAGCTCTGGCAGGTCCACAATGGCAGCACCCTCCATGACGGTGGCGCCCAGCTTTTCGATCAGCTTCTTGCCAGCCATCATGGTGCCGCCGGTAGCGATCAGGTCGTCAATCAGCAGCACCTTGTCGCCGGGCTTGACGGCATCCGTGTGCAGCTCGACGGTGGCACTGCCGTATTCGAGTTCGTAGGTCTCTTCTACGGTGGTAAAGGGCAGCTTGCCTTTTTTGCGGATGGGCACAAAACCCACATTCAGCTCATAGGCGATGACGGAGCCCAGGATAAAGCCGCGCGCATCGAGGCCGGCCACCACGTCTGGGCGCATCTCGGGTGACATGTAGCGGTGCACAAAGGCATCGATCAGGATGCGGAATACCTGCGGATTCTGCAGCAGGGGGGTGATGTCGCGGAACTGCACGCCAGGGGCTGGCCAGTCGGGCACGGTGCGGATGTGCTGGCGAAGGTAGTCGTTGACGCTGGTGGTGTACATGGTGGGCTCAGAGCGCAGTCGCTCCGGAAAGGGGCAGAAAGTCATCGCACGTGTGTGCAATGACCGACAGATTAAAACAGGCCCAGGCCCTGCCGCACAGGGGGCAGGATCAAAGGCGGTGAACGGGCAAAAGTGTACTAAGTGCCTGCACCTTGCGCATACGGGGGGGCGCTTCACTGCGATGTAATCTGCTGTTATCTCCACACATGCTGCACTGCAGCAGCGCTTGCGCTAGGAAAAGTGCACCGCTTACCCTTGAGTGGTGCTGCAGGAGTCAGGTACGCAGGGCAGACAAAGCCCAGTGGTCGATAAAATTGCCGGATGAACACCCTTACGCATACTGCACCCGTTCTGGGCGCTTCGCAGGCGCTGGCCATCGCGCGCGAAACACTGTCTATTGAGATTCAGGCCCTGCAAGCGCTGGCACAGCGACTGGACGACAGCTTTGTACAGGTGGCGCAGGCCATTCTGAGCACCCCCGGCCGTGTGGTGGTCACAGGCATGGGCAAGAGCGGTCACGTTGGCCGCAAGATCGCCGCAACGCTGGCTTCCACCGGCACGCCTGCCTTTTTCATGCACCCTGCAGAAGCCAGCCACGGTGATCTGGGTATGGTGACGCGTCAGGATCTGGTGCTGGCGATCTCCAACAGCGGTGAGAGCAATGAGCTGACCGCCTTGCTGCCAGCGCTCAAGCGCCAGGGTGTGCGCATTGTGGGCATGACGGGTGGTGCGCACTCCAGCCTCGCCAAGCATTCGAACTGGGTGCTGGATACCAGCGTGGTGCGTGAGGCCTGTCCATTGAATCTGGCACCTACAGCCAGCACCACGGTGCAGCTGGCGCTGGGCGATGCCCTGGCCATGGCGCTGCTGGATGCACGTGGTTTCAAGGCCGAAGACTTTGCGCTGTCTCATCCCGGTGGTGCGCTGGGCCGCAAGCTGCTGACCCATGTGCGTGATGTGATGCGCAGCGGCGATGATGTGCCCAGTGTGCTGGCAGACGATGGCTTTGACCGTCTGATGCGTGAAATCAGTGCCAAGAGCCTGGGGGCCAGCGCGGTGGTCGATGCCGATAGCCGTGTGCTGGGCATTTTTACCGATGGCGATCTGCGTCGCCGCATTGAAGACGGTGCGGATCTGCGCAATGCCAAGGCAGGAGACCTCATGCACAAGCAGCCTCGCACCATTGCACCGGAGGCTCTGGCCGTAGATGCCGCGCACATGATGGAGCAGCACGGCATTACCTCGGTGCTGGTGGTCGATGCAGACCGCCGTCTGCTGGGCATGGTACATATCCGTGACCTGATGCTGGCCAAGGTGATCTGATGCCCAAGCGCCTCGCCACACCTGCCTTGCAGTTTGCGCCCGAGCTTTTGCTGCAGGCCCAGCCCGTGCGCATTGCCTTTTTTGATGTCGATGGTGTGCTGACCGATGGTGGTCTGCATTTCTCGGAGCAGGGCGAAACCACCAAGCGCTTCAACACCCTCGATGGCCACGGCATCAAGCTGCTGCAAAAAGCGGGCATCGCGCCTGCCGTGATTACGGGGCGTGATTCTGCTCCGCTGCGCCTGCGCCTGAAGCAGCTGGGTGTGCAGCATGCGGTCTATGGCACGGAAGATAAGCTGCCTGCAGCACAGGCTATTTTGGACAGCCTGGGGCTGGCCTGGAGCCAGGCTGCCATGATGGGCGATGACTGGCCTGACCTGCCCGTCATGCAGCGCTGTGCCCTGGCCTGCGCACCCTGCAACGCACACCCTGAGAATCTGGCGGTGGCAGACTTTGTGACACGTGCGCAAGGTGGTCAGGGTGCGGTGCGCGAACTGTGCGATCTGCTGCTGGTCGCCAGCGGCCATTACCGAACTTTGCTGGAGACGTACCTGGCATGAAAAAACCTTTGCAGCGTGCGTGGGAGCATGCCTCCATCTACCTGCCCGTCGTGCTCATGGCCATGCTGGCCATGGGGACCTGGTGGCTGGTGCGCCATGCGCCCAAGCCGCTGCAGGTTCAGACGGAAAGCGCGCTCACGGATGACCCGGACTATGTGATGGAGCGCTTTTCTGTGCACCAGTTCGACGGTAGTGGTCGCCTGACCAATGTGATGACGGGCACGCAGGCGCGACATCTGCCCAAGTCGGACGTTCTGGAGGTGGACGACGTCCGTACACGCAGCATTGCGCAGGATGGCGTGGTGACCGTGGCATCTGCTAAGCGCGGTATCAGCAACTCGGATTCCTCGGAAGTACAGCTGGTGGGCGATGCCGAAGTGCTGCGTACATCGCCGCAGAATCCCTCGCAGCCCATGCGTGTGAGGGGTGAATTTCTGCATGCCTGGACCAATGAGGAACGCGTGCAGTCGCATTTACCCGTGGTATTGAACCGCGGCAAAGACCAGTTCACGGGTGACTCCATGAACTACGACAATATTTCACAGACGACCGAGCTGAATGGCCGTGTGAAAGGGATTATTTATCCGAAGAATCAATAATCTCAGATTTATTCTGAATGTGTTGTAGGACATAACTTTCAAAAGGCCCTGTAGGGCCTTTTTGATTTTCTGTAGTTTCAGAAACCGTTACCGTCCTGATGACTGGATTTATTGCCGGCATTGTTGCGGTTGCGCATATTGGTGCCATAAGGGCTGCGGAAGCCGCCATCGTTGCGCCCTGCATGGCCTGGCGCCTGAAAGCCGCCGCCGTTGTTATTGCTGCGTGGCGGCCTTGGCTCCATGGGGCGGGCAATATTGACAATGAGACTGCGACTGCCCAGTGGCTGACCATTCATGCCTTCAATGGCAGCGCTGGCTTCTGCTTCAGCACTCATCTCGACAAAGCCAAAACCTTTGGAGCGACCGGTATCTCTTTCCATCATCACTCGGGCACTCACAACCGTTCCAAACTGGGTGAAGGCCTGATGTAAATCATGATCGCGAACGGCATAGGGTAAATTCCCTACATATAACTTGCTGCCCATTAAAGACTCCTGTGCCATTTAACCAATGGAGCTTTTGCTTCCACTACATATCATGAGGAGCGGTTAATGCATCAACCGCGGAAAACATTATTGGGGTAGTTGCAAAAATATGGCAACCGTTCAGAAGTAAAAGATGTCAATAAAACAAAAAAGGAACCCGAAGGTTCCTTTTTGCAACGCCAGTGCAACTAGTGCACTTGAGCGCTTGAATTAGTAGCTGTTGCGGCCACCAAAGCCACCGCCGTAGCCGCCACCGTTGCCACGGCCACCGCCGAAGCCACCGGAGCGGGGAGGACGAGGCTCCATGGGGCGAGCTTCGTTGACCACCAGGTCACGGCCGCCGTAGTTTTGGCCGTGCATGCCCTGGATAGCGGATTGGGCTTCAGCGTCGCTGCCCATTTCTACGAAGCCAAAGCCCTTGGAGCGGCCTGTGTCACGCTCCATCATGACCTTTGCGCTCTGCACGGAGCCGAACTGAGAGAAGGCTTGTTCGAGATCGTTGTCGCGGAAAGCGTAGGGCAGGTTGCCTACGTACAGTTTGTTGCCCATGTTTGGGACTCCTGGAAAAAAACTTGAAACGCGATGGAGCCCTAATCGAAAGCCAGCTAACCGTGACCCACCTTAGAGACGCAAACGCACTAGCTCCTGTGCCCGCGCACCTGGGAGCGAGGTCATTATGAGGCAAGGTGTTCGGCTGGCAATGGAATTTCTGCGCAATTTATACGCGGATACAACAGACCTTCGGGCTTTCCCCCAGTGTTGCTTTGCACTGCATGGAAAGTGGCGGCAGACAGCGCAAAGAATTTTTCAATCGCTACAATAGCCAAGTCCTTGGGGAGTAGTCCGTTTGGCGTGCAATGCGCCAAAGGCATGCATCAACAGACTTGGCGCCTTCGCGCTATGGTGCATGCGGCTTGGAAGAGCTGGGCAAGACCATTGACTGCAACCGTTCCAAAGGCTGGCGCGGTGGTAGTCAATGCGTGTTTAAGCCAGCCTGTAACTATTTACCCCGCATATATGGAAGCCTTCCTCGTCTCAACCGGCATTGTGGCCCTCGCAGAAATGGGCGACAAAACGCAGTTGCTGTCTCTGGTGCTGGCCGCACGTTTTCGCAAACCCTGGCCTATCGTTCTGGGCATTTTCGTGGCCACGATGATTAACCACGGCCTGGCAGGCGCGGTGGGCGCTTGGATCAATGCCTGGGTGGGGCCGGATGCCATGCGCTGGATTCTGGGTGTGTCCTTTATCGCGATGGCCATCTGGATGCTCATCCCTGACAAGCTCGATGACGAAGGCGTGGATAACCACTCACGCTGGGGCGTGTTTGGCACCACCGTGATGGCGTTCTTTCTGGCCGAGATGGGCGACAAGACGCAGATCGCTACCGTGATGCTGGCTGCGCAGTACAACGCCTATCTGTGGGTGGTGCTGGGCTCGACGCTGGGCATGATGCTGGCCAATGCGCCTGTGGTGTGGCTGGGGGACAAGCTGGTCAAGAAAGTGCCTATCCGCATGGTGCACATCATGTCAGCCGGCATCTTCCTGGTGCTGGGCGTGCTGGCGCTCTTGTCCAAGGATGTGCCAGCTTTGGCATAATGCGGACTTACGCGCCGATTTGCTTCTGCTTGCGGGCGCTTTATAAATCCTGCTAAAGACGAAACCGAATGTATTGAACCCGGCCTCGTTTTTAGCGATGCCGGGTTTTTTTATGTCCTTCATCGCCACACCACAATCCATGCATTTCGCCGATGCGCTGCCGCTGCAAAGCGGCAAGAGCATCCGCGACTACACCCTGGCGTACGAGACTTACGGCACACTCAATGCCGACAAGTCCAACGCCATCCTCGTCTGCCATGCCCTGAACGCCTCGCACCATGTCGCAGGCGTCTACGAAGGCCAGCCCAAGAGCGCGGGCTGGTGGGACAACATGATTGGTCCCGGCAAGTCGGTAGATACCAACAAGTTCTTTGTCATTGGGGTGAACAACCTGGGCTCGTGTTTTGGCTCTACAGGCCCCATGCACACCAACCCTGACACAGGCAAGGTGTATGGCTCCAGCTTTCCCGTGCTGACGGTGGAAGACTGGGTCCACGCGCAGGCGCGCCTGCTGGATCGGCTCGGCATCCAGCAGCTGGCGGCGGTGCTGGGCGGCAGTCTGGGCGGCATGCAGGCGCTGAGCTGGACGCTGCAGTACCCCGAGCGCATGCGCCACGCCGTGGTGGTGGCCAGCGCGCCCAACCTGAATGCAGAGAACATTGCCTTTAACGAAGTGGCGCGCCGCGCCATCGTGACGGACCCTGACTTTCACGGCGGTGACTTCTACGAGCACGGCGTGATTCCGCAGCGCGGCCTGCGCATTGCGCGCATGATTGGTCACATCACCTACCTGAGTGATGATGTGATGAACCAGAAATTTGGCCGTGAGCTGCGCGAAGGGCCGAACATCAAGTTCACCACGCAGGACATCGAGTTCCAGATTGAGAGCTATCTGCGCTACCAGGGCGACAAGTTCAGCGGCTACTTTGATGCGAACACTTATTTGCTGATCACACGTGCACTGGACTACTTTGACCCCGCCAAACAATACGGCGGCAGCCTCAAGGCCGCACTGGCGCAGAGCCTGGCCAAGTTCTTCCTCGTGAGCTTTACCACCGACTGGCGCTTTGCCCCCGGCCGCAGCCGCGAGATCGTGCAGGCCCTGCTGCAAAACGGCCGCGATGTGAGCTACGCCGAGATTGACGCCCCGCACGGCCATGACGCCTTCCTGCTGGACGACCCCCGTTACATGGCCGCCATGCGCGCCTACTTTGAAGGTATTGCCAAGGAGTTCACCGCATGAGCGCGACACCCACCATGCAAGCATTGGCCCAGCTTGTGCCCGAAGGCGCACGCGTGCTGGATCTGGGCTGCGGCGACGGCAGCTTTCTGGACTATCTGCAGCGCGAGCGCGGCTGCACCGGCTATGGCGTGGAGATTGACGACGCCAATGTGCTGGCCTGCGTCAAGCGCGGCATCAATGTGCTGCAGCTCAACCTGGACGATGGCCTGACCATTTTTGACGACAACAGCTTTGACATGGTGCTGCAGATCAACACGTTGCAGCACCTGCGCAATGCCGAGACCATGCTGCGTGAAACGGCCCGCGTAGGCCGCATGAGTGTGGTGAGCTTTCCCAACTTTGCGCACTGGCCCAACCGCTTTTCGGTGCTGCGCGGGCGCATGCCTGTGACGCGCCACCTGCCTTACCAGTGGTATGACACGCCGAACATTCGCGTGGGTACGTTCAAAGACTTTGAGGTGCTGGCCAACAAGAACCGCCTGAACGTGGTCGATGCCTTTGGCCTGAAGGAAGGCCAGATCATCCGCACCTTACCCAATCTGCGCGCCAGCACGGCAGTGTTCTGTCTGGAGCGCGGCTGACAGTGAGGTGACAGGCCAGGCAAGGCCTGCCTGCCCATAATGCGTCTTGCAAGTGCTGTGCGTACCACGCATGGCATTCAAAACAATAGCTGCTTGCGCTTGATATTCAAGGTTTTCAATGTCTTTTGTATTTGAAAACAAGCATTCATAAGCGCTAGCTGCTCCTGTTATTTTGAAGATCAAGGGCAGGAATATGAAAGCCAGTCATTCGCGCACATCGGCCTGCATGGGGGCTGTTCTGGCCGCCACCATCTGGCTCAGCGGCTGCGTCACCAGCCAGCCGTTGCAGCAACACAGCGCAGTACAAGCAGAGGTGGCCAGACCTTTGCTGATTGCGCACCGCGGCGCATCGGCTGTGCGTCCGGAGCACACGCTGGAAGCCTACCGTGAAGCCATGCGCGCAGGGGCGGACTTTATCGAGCCTGACCTGGTCATCACCAAGGATGGTGTGCTGGTGGCGCGCCACGAAAACGCGATGGCCATTTTGAATGCCGACGGCAGCGTCAAAGAGGCCACCACCAATGTGGCTGAGCGCCCGGAGTTCGCTGACCGCAAGACCACCAAGCGCATAGATGGCAAGGACATCACGGGCTGGTTTGCCGAAGATTTCACACTGGCAGAACTCAAGACCCTGCGAGCACGCGAGCGCATTCCTGCCGTGCGTCCTGCTAATGTGCGCTTTAACGACCAGTTTGAAGTGCCAACGCTGCAGGAAATCATTGACCTGGCCAAGGCAGAAAGCGCCAGGCTGGGCCGCACGATTGGCATTTATCCAGAAACCAAGCACCCTAGCTACTTTCAGTCCATCGGCCTGCCGCTGGAGCCTGCCCTGCTGAAGGTGCTGGAGGACAATGGCTGGAACCATGCCGATGCACCCGTGCTGGTGCAGTCTTTTGAGGTCAGCAATCTGCGCCAGCTTCGCAGCCAGAGCGCGGTGCGCCTGGTGCAGCTGGTCATGCCCAAAGGCAGTCCCTATGACGCCGTGGCTGCAGGCAAGGCCACCACGTACGCAGACATGCTCACACCGCAGGGCCTGGCCGACATTGCCAGCTATGCCTATGGGCTGGGCCTGAGCAAGAGCATGGTGATCCGCGTGGTGGACGGAAAGAACACACCGGCCTCTCCGCTGGTCGCGCAGGCCCAGAAGGCTGGTCTGAAAGTGCATGCTTGGACCCTGCGCCCGGAAAACCAGTTTCTGCCAGCCAGCCTCAAGGCTCAGCCCGCCAGCAATGCTGCCTTGCGTGGCAATGCGCAGGCCGATATGGAAGACTTTCTGAGCGCAGGCATTGATGGCGTGTTTACCGACGACCCCGCTGTGGGCATGCAGACCATGCAGCGCATGGGTCTGCGCTGATGGGTGTGAGGAGGGCGCCATGCCACGTTTTGCTGCCAATCTGTCACTGATGTACACCGAGCAGCCATTTCTGGAGCGCTTTGCTGCCGCTGCAGCCGATGGTTTTACCGCGGTGGAATACCTGTTTCCCTATGCCTATGCGCCTGAAGTGCTGGCCGATACGCTGGCGCAGGCTGGCCTGCAGCAGGTGCTGTTCAATGCGCCACCGGGCGGTGATACGCCCGAGGCCATGGTGGCAGCCTGGGAGGAGGGCATGCGTGGCACGCTGTGTCTGCCGGGGCAGGAGCAGGTGTTCCAGGCCGGTGTGCTCCAGGCCCTGCGCTATGCACAAGTGCTGCGCTGCCCGCGCATTCACCTGATGAGCGGCAGGATGCCCGAGGGCGCGCCGCGCAAGCTGCTGGAAGATACGGCGCTGCGCAATCTGCGCTGGGCGGCACAGGCTGCGGCCGATGCCGGGGTGGAGGTGCTGATCGAGCCCATCAACGGCCGGGACATGCCGGGCTACTTCTTGCAGACGCAGGCCCAGGCGCACCACCTGGTGCAGCTGGTGGCAGCGCCCAATCTCAAGGTGCAGATGGACCTGTACCACTGCCAGATTGTGGAAGGTGATGTGGCCATGAAGCTGCGCCAGTACCTGCCTACGGGGCGTGTGGGCCATATCCAGATTGCCGGTGTGCCCGAACGCCACGAGCCCGATGTGGGCGAGCTGAACTACGACTACCTGTTTGGCGTGCTGGATGCGCTGGGCTATGCGGGCTGGGTAGGCTGCGAGTACCGCCCCCGTGCCGGAACCAGTCAGGGGCTGGGCTGGCTGCGGCGCTTGCCGCAGGAGCTATCTAAAAAATAGCTGCTTGCGCTTGAAAATATTGGTTTTCAGATAGAAAAGTGTCTGAAACATAGAGAAATAGCGCACAAGGCGCTATTTCTTTTTTGATGGGTGTGCGAAAGCGACGCGCCCGTGCCGGGCGCAGGGCTTAGCGCAGCCAGCCGCGCTTGCGGAAGTACAGCATGGGCACGAGTGCACTGGCAATCATCAGCAAGATGGCGTAGACGTAGCCGTACTTCCACTCCAGCTCCGGCATCATCGCGAAGTTCATGCCGTAGACGCTGGCAATCAAGGTAGGCGGCAGCAGGGCCACGCTGGCCACTGAGAAGATCTTGATGATCTTGTTCTGGTTGATGTTCAGAAAACCGACGGTCGCGTCCATCAGGAAGTTGATCTTGTCGAACAGGAACTGCGTGTGGCTGTCCAGCGACTCAATGTCACGCAGGATCTGGCGTGCTTCCTCGAACTGCTCGGCGTTGAGCATCTTGCTGCGCATCATGAAGCTCACGGCGCGGCGTGTGTCCAGCATATTGCGGCGGATGCGGCCGTTCAGGTCTTCCTGGCGGGCAATATCGGCCAGCACTTCCTGGGCGTAGTCGTCGGTCACGTTGCCGTCCAGCACGCGGGAGCTGACGTGCTTGAGGTCGTCGTAAATGCCTTCCAGCGTGTCGGCGGAGTATTCAGCGTCTGCGTCAAACAGCTTGAGCAGCACGTCCTTGGCGTCTTCGATCAGGCCGGGCGCACGGCGTGCGCGCAGGCGCAGCAGGCGAAACACCGGAATGTCTTCTTCGTGGATGGAAAACAGCACGCCGCAGGATTTGAGCTCGGTGTTGTGCTGGTTCAGGATGTAGGCCACGCGCACGCTGCGGGGGTCTTCCTCGTCGTCGAGCAGAAAGTCACTGCGGATGTGCAGATCGCCGTTGTCTTCTTCGTAAAAGCGCGCGGACTCTTCGATGTCCAGGTCCATGGCGTCGTCAGGAATCGACAGGCCATAGTGCTGCTTGACCCAGCGTTTTTCTTCGAGGGTGGGGGACTCCAGGTCCACCCAGATGGGCTGGAAGCGCTTGAGGTCTTCCAGGGATTCGATTTCTTCCTGGACCAGACGGCCGTTGGACAGCGAAAAGATATTGAGCATGCAGCTCTCCCAAATGTTTTTGTGGCTTTAGCGGGGCGAAGATGGGTGCGCTTCCAGTCCTTCCTCATGCCTCGCACGGCCTTGGGAGAGGATGGAAGCTACCGACTGGGGTAGGTTTCCACGGTGGTATCTCAAAAATATGACAAGCCCACGATTATGCCGAGCCTGTTCAAAGCCTGCAGGTTTGGCCCTGCAGGTGCAGGGGGTCAAAGCACCGGCGGCGGGCGCAGCGCATGGGCGCGGCACAGATCGGCCCAAGCGGCGGGCTTGGCATGCGGCGCACGCAGCAGATAGGCAGGGTCGTAGCTGACCACGGTGGGCACATCGTGCACCTGGTGTACCTGGGCGCGTAGGCGGCCCAGTGCCTCCTGGCTGTGCAGCACAGCGCGTGCGGGCTGCATGCCCAGCAGCAGCATGCGTGCGGGGCGCGCCAGGCGCACATTCGCAGCCAGGCCCGCGGGCAGGTCTTGCCAGTCCACAGGGGTCTGGGGCAGGCTCAGTGCAGGCAGGGCCTCATGGCCGGGGCGCTGCATGCAGGCAATCCAGACATGGGGGCTGTGGTGCAGGCGCAGCGCACGCAGCATGTTGTTGAGCAGCTTGCCGGTGTCGCCTTCCAGTGGCGCGCCGGGGTTGGGGCTTTCGCAGATGACCAGCCAGGCGTCGTCCGCACTGCCGCCTGTGGCCGCCGGGTAGGCCTGCACCGCAGGGGTGATGCGCCAGGCGGTGTCCTGTACGGCATTTTCTGGGGCTTGTGCCACTGCAGGCGCCGGTGTGGGGGCTGGGCGTGCAGGTGCTGTCGCAGGCACTGGCTGTGGTGCGGCAGCAGGGGCCGTGATAGCGGCTGCGGCGGCTGTGGCGGCTGGAGCTGCGGTGGCAGGCGCATCCACCACCGCAGTGGCTGTGGCTTGAACCGGCGCTTGCGCTACGGCCATGGCAGCAGCCTGTGCAACAGGAACTGGTGCAGCGACTGCAGCTGCCGCAGGCTTGGGCCACCAGATGGTGATGCCCATTTCCTGCAGCATGGCACGTTGGCGGGCGTCGAGGTTCAAGGACATAAAGACATGTTCATCAAGATGGCGGTTTCGCGTTCGCCGTGATCTACCGGATAGTACTTCTTGCGCGCCCCGACCTGGGTAAAACCGTGGCGTTCGTACACCTGGCGTGCACGCAGATTGCTCTCACGCACTTCCAGCCAGAGCGTCAGGGCCTGGGCCTCGTGGCGGCTCCAGTGGGCCAGGCACTGCAGCAGCTCACGCGCAAAGCCCTGGCGCTGGTGTGCCGGTGCCACGGTGATGTTGAGCAGATGCACTTCGTCCAGCACCTGCATGGCGATGAAGTAGCCCAGCACCTCGTCACCGCGCACCAGTACGCGCGCTGCATAGCCGCTGCGCAGGGCGTCAGCAAAGTTGCCGCGCGTCCAGGGGTGAGGAAACGCTGCCTGCTCAATGGGCAGGATGGTGTCCAGCATGTCCTCGGTCATGGGCAGCAGCTGGTGGCCTGCGGCCAGGGGGTAGTCTGCCGCCATCATGCCTTGCGGGCTGCTTCGCGTTCTGCCGTGGTCTGTGCCACCTTGTCACGGATGTACAGCGGCAGCGCGTGGGAGGCATCCATCAAATGCCCGCTGGCAATCAGTGCGGGGGCCAGGCGCAGCAGGGCGGTGGCCGTGGGCAGGGCCGGCAGATGCCGGGCATCCGGTGCCAGGCGGTCGGGGTAGGCGGCATGGCCATTGCCTACCACCGCCAGACCTTCGGGCACTTGCAGCGCTTCGGGGGCGCACAGGCCCAGGGCGCTGGTGGCTTCCCACAGGCTGTTGCGTGCATTCCAGCGGTAGCCTGCGTGGTAGACCTCGGACATGCGTGCGTCGAGCACGGCCATGAGCTCGGTCATGCCATGCTGGGCGCGGGCATCTTCTGCCACGGCCAGTAAAGTGTCGATGGGCAGCAGTGGCAGATGGGCGCCCAAGGCCAGACCCTGGGCAATTGAGCACGAAGTGCGCAGGCCGGTGAAAGAGCCGGGGCCGCGGCCAAAGACAATGGCTTTGAGGTCGGACAGCTGCAGCTCCAGCGCCTTCAGGCCTTGCTGGATGGCGGGAATCAAGGTGGCCGAGGAGTTCGCCCCTCCGGCTGCCTGGTGTTGCCACAGCTGATCGCCACGCTGGATGGCGATAAACAAGGTGTCGGTGCTGGTGTCAAAAGCAAGCAGATTCATAGGGAGCGCGCCACAGAAAAAACGGACGCCCAGGTGGCGTCCAAGCCTGCAATTATCGGCGGCATGGCATTGTCATGCGCGTGGGCTCTGGCAAAACCGCGCAGGCCACCTCTACACTTTGTGCCCATGTGCAAATCCTTGTTGTGGCGCAGTGTGCGCCAGAGTATGGCCGTTGTGGCCCTGTGTGCAGCTGCCAGTGCGGCTGCGCAGTCCCTGCCTGCGTCCGTCGCGGCGGCACTGGGGCGAGCGCAGATTCCTGCCAGTGCGATGTCGATCTATGTGGCGCCGGTCGAGGCAGCGCAGCCACCGCGCCTGACCTGGCAGCCGCAAGCGTCCATGAACCCGGCTTCGGTCATGAAGCTGGTGACCACCTATGCCGCGCTGGAGCAGCTGGGCCCCACCTATGTGTGGCGCACACCGCTGTATCTGGATGGGGTGATCGACAACGGTGCTTTCCGGGGCATGGTCTATATCCAGGGCTCGGGCGACCCCAAGCTGGTGTCTGAGCGCCTGTGGCTGATGCTGGGCCGTCTGCAGGGAATGGGCGTGAAAGTCATTGTGGGTGACATCGTGCTGGACCGCAGCGCCTTTGATGTGCAGGGGCACGACCCTGCCGCCTTTGATGGTGAGCCTTTCAGGCCCTACAACGCCGGGTCTGATGCCCTGCTGGTGAACTACAAGACCCAGGTGCTGGGCTTTATTCCCGATCCTGCCGCTGGTGTGGCGCGCATTCACTACGAACTGCCGCTGGCGGGCATCCAGGCACCTGCCACGGTGCCGCTGGCCCCCAGAGGTACGGCCTGTGGTGACTGGCGCACGCAGTTACAGGCAGACTGGAGCGATCCCCAGCGCCTGCAGTTGCGCGGCAGCTACCCCGCCAGCTGTGGTGACAAGAACTGGCCCGTAGCCCTGCCTGAGCCAGAGCGTTTTGCCCTCAAGGCCGTGGAAGGCATGTGGCGCAGCATGGGTGGCCAGATCACGGGCAGCGTGCGCGAGGGGGTGGTGCCTGAGGGGCTCAAGCCCGTGTGGGTCAACCAGTCGCCCGCGCTGGCTGAGGTGGTACGTGACATCAACAAATACAGCAACAACGTCATGACCCAGCAGGTCTTACTGACGCTGGGCAAGGAGCGCCTGGGCATAGGCAGCTTTGATGCTGGGCGCACGGCACTGGCGCAGTGGTGGCAGCTGCGCTGGCCTGCGCAGGACATGCCTGTCGTGGAAAACGGCGCAGGCCTGAGCCGCCAGGCACGCATCAGCGCGCAGGCGCTGGGTCATATGCTGCAGGCAGCCTGGGGATCGTCCGTGATGCCGGAGTTTGTGGCGTCCATGCCGATTTCTGGCATGGACGGCACGCTGCGCCGCAGCAAGGCCAGCGCCAATGCCCATCTGAAGACAGGCTCGCTGCGCGATGCCAACACCCTGGCGGGCTATGTGCACGGTAATTCGGGCCAGCGCTATGTGCTGGTGGCCATGATCAACCACCCCAATGCCGGTGGCGCGCGGCCGGTGATGGATGCCCTGGTGGACTGGGTGGCGCAGGATTGAAAAAAAGAAACCAGCCTGAGGGCTGGTTGCTTTTTAGGCAGGGCTTAGCCCGCAGCGGCCGCGCGCTGCAGGCGGTCGCGCACGCCTTCCCAGTCGGCGGTGTCGGGCGGGGTTTCAATCCAGATCAGCTGGGCGCCAATGGCATCAAAGTCGCGCAGCGCACCAAACAGTTCGTGGGCTGCGCCCAGGGCCTGCTGGGGCATGGGGCGCAGGTGCACGCCCTGGGAGGCATTGCTCAGCGGACTGCGGTGGTAGACGGCAATGTTTTTGCCATCAGTACCCAGCATGTCGAGCGCGGCCTGCAGCTGCTTGGCATCCATGAGGCGCACTTTGGCGTTCGGTGCATAGTGGGCCAAAAGTGTGCCAGAGGCCCGTGGAGTATTGGCTTGCAGCTCTTCTTTGGAGAGTGGGCGCTGGCCGCAGGCGCGTTCGATGTCGTCGCGCGTGATCGCACCGGGGCGCAGCAGCACAGGCACGCCGCGTGTGCAGTCGACGATGGTGGATTCAATGCCTACCTCACAGGCGCCGCCGTCGAGCACCAGCAGCTCGTCGCCAAACTCGGCGGCCACGTGCTGGGCCGTGGTGGGGCTCACGCGCCCAAACTTGTTGGCGCTGGGGGCGGATACCCCCCACACGGGCGGGTTCAGCTGCTGGCAGGCCTTGAGCAGGGCATGGGCCACGGGGTGTGCGGGGCAGCGCAGGCCCACGCTGTCCTGACCGCCGGTCGATGCCTTGGCGGCATCCGGCAGGCGCGGCAGGATGAGGGTCAGCGGGCCGGGCCAGAAGGCGTCGATCAGCTGCTGGGCAAATACGGGCACTTCCTTGGCGTAGCGCGTGATGGCGTCGCTGTCTGCCACATGCACGATCAGCGGATGGTTGGCGGGGCGGCCCTTGGCCATGAAGATCTGGGCTACGGCGGCATCGTTGTCGCTGTCCGCGGCCAGGCCATAGACGGTTTCGGTGGGCAAGCCCAGCAACTCGCCGCGCTGCAGGGCGGCTGCTGCGGCTTGTACCGATGCTTGAAGCTGTCCATCCAAAATCATCTTGATGTCCTTTGTGTGTCAATGGCTCGCCAATGCAGACGCCCTTGCTTAAGTGTTTAAGCAAGGGCGTAGCCGGTGGAAAACCATATTTTCTGCGCAGCAGCCTTGGCCGCCAAACGCGCTGCGCGATGCCCCCGCTCCATGCGCGTTTACGCTGGGAAGCAGCGGCATGCGCAGAAGAAAAATTGATAGCTGCAAGCGATGAAATATCAAAGGATTAAGATAGAAAACTATCTGAATCCCTTGTTCTGTCAGCGCTAGCAGCTTCTTTTTTTGAAAGCAGCCTGGCCGCTCAGAAGGGCGCAATGCCCAGAATCTCTGCCGCCTTGAGGGCTGTGGCGCGTACCTGCTCAGGCGTGCTGCCGGTGATGTTCAGGTGGCCCATCTTGCGGGCGCGCTTGGCATCGACTTTGCCGTACAGGTGCAGGTGGCAGCCGGGTAGTGCCAGTACCTGGTCCCAGGCGGGCGTCTGGGCGGTGTCGCTGTCCTTGAACCACAGGTCACCCAGCAGGTTGAGCATGATGCTGGGGCTGTGCAGGCGGGGCTGCACCAATGGCAGGCCTGTCATGCAACGCACCTGCAGCTCAAACTGCGAGACATCACAGCCGTTCTGGCTGTAGTGGCCGCTGTTGTGGGGGCGGGGGGCGATTTCGTTGACCACCAGCGAGCCGTCCTGCAGCACAAAGAACTCTACGCACAGCACGCCGACGTAGTTCAGACCTTCTGCTACGGACTTTGCAGCTGCCAGCGCTTGTTCTACCTGGGCTGCAGGCAGATTTCCTTCATACACCTCGGTCACGGCCAGAATGCCGTCGCGGTGCAGATTGCACTGCACGGGCAGGTTGACGATGGCGCCATCACGGCCACGCGCCACGATGACGGAGCACTCGTGGGCCAGTGGCAGCATTTTTTCCAGCACGCAGGCCACGCGGCCCAGCTCGTCCCAGGCCTTGGCGAGCTCTTCCAGCGTCTTGACGCGCACCTGGCCCTTGCCGTCATAGCCCAGACGGGCGGTCTTCAGAATGCCAGGCAGCAGGTCGGCAGACACGGCGGCCAGCTGCTCAGGCGTTTCAATCACGGCATGTGGTGCGACAGGTACGCCACACTGCACAAAGTGGGCCTTTTCGCGGGCGCGGTCCTGGGCAATCGCCACCGCGCTGCCAGCAGGCGAGACGGGCAGGCTTTGGGCCAGCTGGTTCAGGCTGCCTGCGGGCACGTTTTCAAATTCGGTGGTGACCGCGGCGCACAGCTTGGCCAGCTCGGTCAGACCCTGTGGGTCTTCGTAGCCAGTGCGGATGTGGTGGTGGCTGACCCGACCGGCGGGGCTGGTGGGGTCCTGGTCCAGCACGGCGGTGAAGTAGCCCATGGCCTGCGCGGCATGGGCAAACATGCGACCCAGTTGGCCGCCGCCGAGCACGCCCAGCGTGGCGCCGGGCAAGATCACATTGCGTGCTTCGCTCATGCGTTCACCGGCAGGGTCATGTTGCGGGCGGCCTCGGTCTGCTCGGCGCGGAAGGCGTTGAGCTTTTCGCGCAGCGCAGGGTCTTCGTTGGCCAGCAGAGCCACGGCAAACAGGGCCGCGTTGGCAGCACCTGCATTGCCAATGGCAAAAGTGGCCACAGGTACGCCCTTGGGCATTTGTACGATGGAATGCAGCGAATCCACACCCTGCAGGTGGCGGCTGGCCACGGGCACGCCCAGCACGGGCACGGGGGTCTTGGCAGCAATCATGCCGGGCAGGTGGGCCGCGCCGCCCGCGCCAGCGATGATGGCCTTGAGGCCACGTTCAGCCGCAGCTTCTGCGTAGCGGAACATGTCATCAGGCATGCGGTGGGCCGAAACCACTTGCGCCTCAAAAGCGATACCGAATTGCTGGAGGATGGCAACTGCGTGCTGCATGGTGTCCCAGTCGCTGCTGGAACCCATGACCACACCGATCTGGATGGGGTTCATGTTCTCTCTCAAAGGGCGCTTGCGGCCCAGCCAAGTGGAACCCGGGATTTTACGGGCAAGCCTTGGGTTGGCGAGTGGACAGGGGGCTCGCCATATCCGCTGGCTTGAAATTGTGGGCGGCGTGCGCATCTGCAAGGCATTGCGTGCTTGGCACACTGCCAAATTGCTAGAGAATCAGCACCATACGCTTTTGTAGGCGCTTTTCATTATTTTTTGCGCAGCACTGCTGCGGCCCAGGGACAGCCCGATGATCGATATCACCATTCAGAATTTTGAGACCGAGGTGGTCGCCGCCTCTATGACCACCCCTGTGCTGGTGGATTTCTGGGCCACATGGTGCGGCCCCTGCAAGACGCTGGTGCCCACGCTGGAAAAGCTGGAGGTGGAGTACGCCGGCCGCTTCAAGCTGGCCAAGGTGGATGTGGATGCCAACCAGCAGATTGCCGGCATGTTCGGTATTCGCAGTGTGCCCACCTGCGTGCTGATGATTGGCGGCCGCCCTGTGGATGGCTTCATGGGAGCACAGACCGAAGGTCAGGTGCGTGAATTCCTGGACAAGCACCTGCCTTCTGAAGATGCGCTGGCTGCAGAAGCCGAGGTGGAGGAGGCCGAAGCCTTGCTGGAATCGGGCGACACCCAGGCGGCGCTGCAGAAGCTGGCCGATGCGCTGGCGGCAGACCCGGCCAACGATGATGCACGCTTTGACTATGTGCGCCTGCTGATAGCCACCGGCAACTACGAGGCAGCGGCCGAGCTGCTGCACGAGCCGCTCAAGCGCATTCCCCAGCCGCTGCGCTTTGAAGCCCTGCACCAGTGGCTGCAGTGCATGCTGTTTGTGCAAAACGACGACCGCGGCAACTGGCCCATTGAGCAGTTTGATGCTGCTATCGCTCAGAACAAGCGTGACTTTGACACGCGCTTTGCCAAGGCACAGGTGCTGGCAGCGGAAGGCCAGTGGACCGCTTCCATGGAGGAACTGCTGGAAATCATCATGCGCGACAAGACCTGGAATGAGCAGGCCGCCCGCAAGCTGTATGTGGCCATTCTGGAACTGCTCACGCCTGCCAAGCCCAAGCATCAGGACACAGCGCCCGGCCAGAGCGCTGGTGGTATCCAGATTCTGGGCAAGAGCAGCGCAGAGCAGGACGAAGCCACGGTGCTGGTCAACAGCTATCGCCGCAAGCTGAGCATGGCGCTCAATTGATGCAGCAGGAGCCATGCAGGCTCCTTTTCACAGGCCTGCAGGGCTACCTAACGAACTTGTTGAAGTGAGTTCTTGCTCTCGTTTAATGCCTGAAAAAATGATGAAAAAATAAAAGCGATTTCGCACGTGAGTGCTGAACTGCGGTGCACTTTTCGCTACGATGCGAGTCGCTGCAGCTTGTGTAGTGTGTGGCGTGTCATGCGCCGGGTTTTCTGGAGTTGGAATGTCTCCTGCGTATGCAGTGGAGTGGCGCAGCATCTTGCTGTGCTTTACTTCTCGGGTGCGGGCTGTGGTGCAGCAGCTGGTGCATGAACATAGTGCCTTGCTGGCTTCGCACTTTTATCAGGCCATGCTGGAAGATGAGGCGGCGCGCATCTTCCTCTCGCACGAGCAGGTGCAGACGCGACTGAAACCCTCCATGCAAATGTGGCTGCAGGAGGTCTATGCGCTGGACCCCGAGGCAGATCTGGAGGCGCAGGCGCAGCGGCAGGTCAAGATTGGCGAGGTGCATGCACGCCTCGATCTGCCGGTGTACCTGGTGTTGCGCGGTGCTTCCTGTATCAAGGACGGCATCTGCAGCCTGCTCATGGTGCATACACTGCTGACCGAGGCAGAGCGACTGGCTGCCATGCAGCTCATTGCACGGGTGATGGATCTGTCCATGGAAATCATGGCACAGGCCTATGCCACATCGCGCGAACGCAGCTCCCGCTCCAAGGAGGCATACCGCCTGTTTTCCTTGACGCACAACGTGGCTACGCTGCGTGAGCGTCGTCGTGCAGAGCTGCTGGACTGGCAGAACCAGTGCCTGTACAGCCACGCACTGGGACATTCCGTGATGGCCATGCCCAGGCTGGGCAGTTCTGACTTTGGCCTGTGGTTCCGTCACAAAGGTGCGCATATCTTTCAGGGTCTGGCAGAGGTCGGGCATATCCAGTCGGCAATCGAGCATATCGACAGCCATTTGCTGCCCGCGTTTGCGCAGGCATCGCAGCAGGACAGCCTGCAGTTTCTGAATGCGCTGCGAGAGCAGGCGCGCAACATCAGCCTGAATCTGGAAGCCTTGTTTGAGTACAACAGCCAGATGGATGCTGGGCGTGATGCGCTGACGCAGCTGCTCAACCGCAAGTTCTTGCCTGTGGTACTGAGCCAGGAAATCGTCATGGCGCGCGATAGCGGCACAGTGTTCAGCGTGCTGACCGTGGACATCGATTACTTCAAGCGCATCAATGACACCTGGGGTCATGAATGTGGTGACGCCGTGCTCCAGCAGATGGCGGTTCTGCTCAGCGACAACAGCCGCGGTGGCGACTATGTGTTCCGCCTGGGTGGGGAAGAGTTCTTGCTGCTGCTGGTAGACACCAGCCCGGCGGCCGCTTTGCATGTGGCGGAAAAATTGCGTGCCTGCGTGGAAAAGACGCCGTTCAGCATGCCCCAGAAGCCCCCGCTCTTTCTGACGGTCAGCATTGGTGTGTCCACATTTGACGGACACCCTGATTACCAGCAGCTGCTGCGACGCAGTGATGAGGCTTTGTATGCAGCCAAGGAAAAAGGCCGCAATTGCGTGGTCAGTGCTGCAGAAGTGTGTGCAGAGTGAGCTTTGGTTCAGTTTTTTCCAGTCAACAAAAAAGGCGCTGAACAGCGCCTTTTTTGTTGTGCAGTGCGCGAAGTGTGCAGTCGGCTTAGCGCAGATTCAGCACATCAAACATGTCGAACTGGCCGGTGCCCTTGCCTGCCAGAAAACGCACAGCGCGCAGGCTGCCATCGGCATAGCCAGCGCGGCTGCTGGACTTGTGCGAGATTTCCACGCGTTCGCCTGTGCCGGCAAACAGCACGGTGTGGTCGCCAATGATGTCACCGCCACGCACGGTGGCAAAACCAATGGTGTTTTCCTTGCGCTCGCCAGTGTGGCCAAAGCGCTCGTATACGGCGCGGTCTTCCAGCTTGGTGCCCTGGGCTTGGGCAATGACTTCGCCCATCTTGATGGCGGTGCCTGATGGGGCGTCCACCTTGTGCTTGTGGTGGGCTTCGACGATTTCAATGTCGTAGCCCGTGCTCAGTGCCTTGGCGGCCATTTCGAGCAGCTTCAGCGTCACGTTCACACCCACGCTCATGTTGGGCGCCAGCATGATGGCGGTTCGCTGGGCGTAAGCCGCAATCTGTTCCTTCTGCGCCTCGGTAAAACCGGTCGTGCCAATCACCACCTTCACGCCCAGCGCTGCGCACACAGCCAGGTGGGCCATGGTGCCTTCGGGGCGGGTGAAGTCGATCAGAAAATCGGCCTTGGACAGGGCAGACTTCAGATCACTTTCAATCAGCACGCCACTGGTCTGGCCCAGAAAGGCCGCTGCATCGGTGCCGATGGCTGGGCTGTGGGGCAGGTCCAGTGCTGCAGTCAGGGTGCAGTCCGCGCTGTTCTGGATGGCTTCCACCAGCATGCGGCCCATGCGGCCAGAAGCTCCGGCCACTGCCACGCGCAAAGGAGAAGAAGAGGGTGCGGTCATAACAAATCCATCAAGAGGTCAAACAGACACAGCCGCTCAAGCTGTCATGCGCTGAGCGGCTGGTACACAAGAAGCCGGTGCGTCAGTAATTGCGTTCCAGAGGCGGGTAGCTGCTGCGAGGCTGTGCAGTTTCCTGGGTGGCAGGTGCATCGGCCTTGGCTGCGGGCTTGTGCTTGGCCAGCTGTTCTTCGGTGGCCTGCAGCTGCGGTACTTTGATTTTCTTGTTGCTGCTGCCCAGCGATGCGACGAACTCGTCTTCGGAAGGCATTTCATCACCTTCGGCACGCACAAAGCGGTCGTTATCGAAGAACACGGTCAGCTTGCGGTTCTGTGCTTCTACGCCCTGGCGCTTGATGGTGAACACATATTCCCAGCGATCTCCATGGAACACGCTGGTCATCAGCGGTGTGCCCAGAATTTCGCGCACCTGCTGACGGCTCATGCCGGGCTGCAAAGCTTGCACCTGTTCGCGCGACACAAAGTTGCCTTGCACCACTTCCACTTTATAGGGGGTGACCGCACTCATGGCGTTGCGAGTGGTTTCGCTGATGCTGCTACAAGCAGCCAAAAAAGCGGCGAGAGACAGAGTCAGCCCCAACTGCAGGCGGTAACGAGCTTGTACATGCATGGGTAATAAGCAAGGGATATGATTTGCCCCATTGTAGCGGTAGGTTTTGCTCCGGCTCGCGCATGTTTTACAGCATGCGAAAACCATAGTTTTGTATTCGGTATGAGCTGTCGTAAGCTTGTGCCAACTGCCACTTTTCACGTACGACATGAAAAACATTGAAGAGCTCAAAAGCACAGGTCTGAAAGCGACATTGCCGCGCTTGAAGATTCTGGAAATTTTTCAGACTGGCAGGCAGCGTCACATGACCGCAGAAGATGTTTTTCGTGTGCTGCTCGATGAGCGCTCGGACATCGGTCTGGCAACGGTCTATCGCGTACTGACCCAGTTTGAGCAGGCAGGCATCTTGCTGCGCAGCAATTTTGAAAGTGGCAAGGCGGTGTATGAGCTCAATGAAGGCCAGCACCATGACCACTTTGTCTGCACGGCATGCGGCAAGGTCGAAGAGTTCTATGACCCTGAGATTGAAAAGCGTCAGATGATGATTGCTGAGCAGATGGGTTGGCAGATTCAGGATCACTCCATGTCGCTGTATGGCCAGTGCGCTGATTGCGTGGCACGTACAGCCAAGCGCTAAGACCAGAGTCAAGGTCCTGTGCCCATGTAAAAAAAGGCATCCATGCGGATGCCTTTTTTTGTTGTGAGCTCGTGAAGCTGCGTGCTCAGTAAGAACTTCTGCTGCCCATGTCGCGTTCCATGGCCTGGCGGTGGCGCTCGACGAACTCGGCATAGGTGTCGATGCCGCGCAGCTGCAAAATGCTGTTGCGCACGGCAGCTTCCACCAGCACCGCGATATTACGGCCTGCGGTGACGGGAATCACCACTTTGCGCACGGGAATGCCCAGCACATCCTGCGTGAGTGGCTCCTGCGGCAGGCGCTCGTATTCACGCTCCATGGTCTCTTTCTTGACCAGGTGCACGATGAGTTTGAGGCGCATCTTGCGGCGCACGGCTGTCTCGCCAAAGATGGCGCGAATGTCCAGCAGACCAATGCCGCGCACTTCCAGCAGGTTCTGCAGCAGCTCAGGGCATTTGCCTTCGATGGTGGTCTGGTTGATGCGGTACAGGTCTACGGCATCGTCTGCGACCAGGCCATTGCCGCGTGTGATCAGCTCCAGCCCCAGCTCACTTTTGCCCAGGCCAGATTCGCCGGTAATCATCACGCCCATGCCCAGAATGTCCATGAACACGCCGTGCATGGTGGTGCGGTCGGCAAAGTGCTTGGACAGGTAGGCGCGCAGCACGTCAATGACAAAGGCCGAGGCTTCCCTGGTCGCAAACATCGGAATGCCTGCGTTTTCGCACATGGAAAGCAGTGCAGCAGGTGCAGTCTGCCCGTCAGCGAGCACCAGCACGGGTGGCTCGAGCTTGACGATGCGACCGATGCGACGCGCGCAGTCCTCGTCGGTCGCGTTGGTCAGGTAGGCGATTTCGCGCTCGCCCAGTACCTGCAGGCGGTAAGGGTGGATGTAGTTGAGGTAGCCCACCAGGTCTGCGCCCGAACGCGCCGAGCGCACCGCCATTTCGTCAAAGCGGCGCTCGGAAGCCCCCATGCCAGCCAGCCATTCCCAGTTTAGGGATTCGCGAAATGCTTCAAACAGACGGTTGGCATTGATGGCTTTGTGGCGCATGGAACAGCAGGCAGAAAAGGCGTGGCGGTGGGATGCTGACCAGCAAAGGTGCTCAGGATGCGGCGGTGGCCGACTTCCAGTCGACGATCAGCTGGTACAGCGCTTCGGCATTGTTCGCCGTTTTCAGAGATTCGCGCAGATGGTTGTCGCTGAGCAGTTCGGCAATCTCAGACAGGATTTCCAGGTGCTGCTGTGTGGCAGCTTCGGGAACCAGCAGGAAGATGAGCAACTGCACAGCCTGTTCATCAGGTGCGTCAAAGCCGATGGGCCGTGCCAGCTGGAAAACCGCTGCCATGGGTGTCTTGAGGCCCTTGATGCGCCCGTGAGGGATGGCTACACCGTGCCCCAGGCCTGTGGAGCCCAGACGTTCGCGTGCGAACAGACTGTCGGTGATCAATGCGCGGGGCAGGCCATGCAGCCCTTCGAACAAGAGGCCCGCTTCTTCAAAAGCGCGTTTTTTGCTGGTGGCATCAACGCTGACAAGCACTTGAGCAGGCGACAGGATGGAGGCAAGACGGTTCATGTGGAAACTATGGTGTATCGCCCGAACCGGACGTATCTGGCTGGTGCGGTGGAGCGAAAAGGCCGCCATCGGGCGGCCTGTTACTCCAGACTTTACCTAAATCTTCGCACAAGCAAAAGACATCTGGCGTCAACTCTGTATTGACAAGGCCAATTCATGCCTGCTTGCGACATTGCGTACAGCCAGTTTACGCGTTTTATAGCTGAGTACACGGCGATCGAGCTTGTCTGCCAGCTCATCAATGGCGGCATACAGGTCAAAGTGCTTGCTGGCAGCGTGCAGCGCATTGCCCTTGACCTGGATGCTGCATTCGGCACGCTGGCGGCGTTCTTTCTGTGATTCGTTCTGCGTGGACAGCAGTACCTTGATGTGGATGACCTGGTCAAAGTGGCGCAGCACGCGTTCAAGCTTGGAAACCACGTAGGCACGCAGTGCAGGGCTGACATCCAGATGGTGGCCGCTGATGGTCAAGTTCATAAATCAACCTCCTGTGCTTTCAGGTTCACGAAAAAGCTTGCTGCTTCTGTGTCGAAGCAGTGGTGGCGGTTGAATGCGCATTCGTCGCTTGTGAGTCACTATGCGTCTGTTGCCTGATGTGCGCAATGGCATTTCGCCATGTTCTGCTGGGATATGACGGGCAGGCAGACGCAGGCGGTAAAACAGCGCACAATGAATCGTTTGTGGATAGCGCCTGCTTGGCGGGGCTGTCCGTGATGGTCGGGATAGAGATTGAAGCAGTCGCAATTGTCCATGTCTGGCGCGCCTGTCCGGCTCTAAAATCCCGGATCGGAGTTGCGCCTGCCAGCCAGAAGCTGCAGGCGTTGACGTGTTCCGAACCCCATTTTGTCTGCTTCTCTCATGACACAGCCCACGATTTCCGCTTTGCACACTTCCAATATCACTTCGCTGCCGCTGCTGGCGCGCGGCAAAGTGCGCGACAACTATGCGGTGGGCGATGACCGCATCCTGATGGTGGCCTCTGACCGCCTCTCGGCCTTCGACGTGATCATGGGTGAACCCATCCCCGGCAAGGGTGAGCTGCTGACGCAGATGGCGCTGTTCTGGTTTGACAAGCTGGGCCACATCTGCCCCAACCACCTGACGGGCGAAGCCCCTGAATCCGTGGTGACGCCCGAGGAAGTGCCTCAGGTCAAGGGCCGCTCCATGCTGGTCAAGCGCCTCAAGCCCGTGCTGATCGAGGCCGTGGTGCGTGGCTATCTGGCAGGCAGTGGCTGGAAGGAATACCAGGAAAGCCAGGCCGTGTGCGGTGTGAAGCTGCCTGCTGGGCTGGTCAATTCCGCCAAGCTGCCCGAGCCCATCTACACGCCGGCCGCCAAGGCAGAAATGGGCGACCACGACGAAAACATCACCTACGAGCGCACTGTGGAGATGGTGGGAGAGGAGCTGGCCTCCAAGATCCGCGACACCGCCATCCGCATCTACAAGGAAGCGGCAGAAATTGCACTGACCAAGGGCATGATCATTGCCGACACCAAGTTCGAATTCGGCCTGACCGAAGACGGCGAGCTGGTGCTGATGGACGAAGTGCTGACCCCCGACAGCTCGCGCTACTGGCCTGTGGAAGGCTATGAAGAAGCGCTCAAGGCGGGCGTCAACCCTCCCAGCTACGACAAGCAGTTTGTGCGTGACTGGCTGGAGCAGGCCAAGGTTAATGGCAAGCCCTGGAACAAGGCAGCACCTGCACCCCGTCTGCCTCAGGAAGTGATTGAAAAGACCGCGGCCAAGTACCGTGAAGCGCTGGAGCGTCTGACCGCTTAAACGCGCTCGATACCCCAAAAAACAAAAGCAGCCATTGGCTGCTTTTTTGTTGCTGTTTTGAAAAATAAGAGCGTTTTGCGCTTGATATACCTATGTTTCAGGCTCAAATGTTTCTGAAATCATTACAAATCAAGCGCTGGCAGCTCCTGTTTTTATAGACGTCTGGCGGGGCCCTGCAGGGCGGTGACCATGTCTACCGCCAGCTTGCGCAGGGCTTGCCAGCTGTCGCTGGGCCAGTTGTCTGCGGGCAGACCTTTGACGATGCCGTCCACCACGTGGGCCGAGTGCAGCAGGCGCACGGCCGCATTGGCCGTGAGGCGTGGCACCACGCGCTCAAACAGTTTTTCCTTGTTGCCCCAGATGCGCAGACTGCGCAGCACCATGGGCAGGGGCTGGCCGCTGGCCAGTGCATCCTTGGCGCGTTTGAGGTTGCGGATGTCTTCCGACAGCGTCCAGTGCACCAGCACCTCGGCCGTGCCTTCAGCCTGCAGGCCATCCATCATGCGCATGGCGCGTGGCAGATTGCCGGAGAGAACAGCTTCCGAGAGCTTGAACACGTCATAGCGCGCCACATTGAGCACGGCTTGTTCGACTACTTCAAAGCTCAGTTCGCCCTCGGGCTGTAGCAGCCCCAGCTTCTGGATTTCCTGGTGGGCGGCCAGCAGATTGCCTTCTACGCGGTCGGCAAAGAACTGTAGCGTGCGCTGTCCCGCTTCGCCCGAGGCCACGCGCTGGTTCTGCCGTGCCAGGCGCTGCGCAATCCACTGCGGCAGCGCTGCGCGCTCGATGGGGTCAATCTGGATGGTGACGCCGTTGGCGTCCAGCGCGCCAAACCATGCGCCTTTTTTGGTGGCTGCATCCAGGCGCGGCAGGGTGATGATGGTCAGCGTGCTGTCGTCCTGTGCCGCGTTTTCGGCCAGCTGCTGGATGGCAGCACTGCCATCCTTGCCGGGTTTGCCCGAAGGAATGCGGATTTCGACCAGCTTCTTGTCGGCAAACAGGCTGAAAGAGCCGCCTGCGGCCAGCACGCTGCTCCAGTCAAAGTGAGCGCCCTGCACGGTGTGGACGCTGCGTTCGCTGTGCCCGGCGGCGCGTGCTGCCGCGCGGATGGCGTCAGCTGCTTCCTGCAGCTGCAGTGGCTCGTCGCCATGCAGGGTATACAAAGGCCGCAGACCTTTTTGCAGGTGTGCGGCCAGTTGGTTCAATGCCAGTTGCATGAGGGCTTATTCGCCAGCTGGCGGATGGGCTGCCTGCAGGCGCCGCAGGATTTGCTGCGCCAGGTCGGCATACATGTTGCGGTAGAGCGTGGCTTCTTCCTCGTCCTTGGCCAGGGCCAGGGTTTCGCTGTAGCTCATGTCACGCTTCTGGGACAGTTCGGCATCTTCAATCCAGATGCGGCCTTCGTTGTCGACCAGGCTAAAGCGCGTGGTCAGGCGCAGCTCCACTTCGCGGACCTGGCCGGACACGGTCTTGGCCAGCACGATGCGCTCGCGGCGTTCACCCAGCAGGCGCAGGGTGACCTGGGCCGAGCTGGAAGCTGCCGGAGGCAGCACGATCTGCAGCGCGCTGCCTGCCGTGGCCAGATGGCGCAGCACTTCACGCGTCAGTGGTGAGCCTTCGGGTGCCTGCAGGTACAGCGAGCTGAATGGAAAGGTCGGCACGCCACGCAGGCGAAAGCCGCAGGCACTGACCACAGGGGCCAGCGCCATCAGGGATAAAAGCGTGCGTTTGCGCATGGTGGCGGCCTCCTTGGCGTGGCTTAGACGACGATGTTGACCAGACGGCCAGGAACGACCACGACCTTCTTGGGTGTCGCGCCGTTGATGAACTTCTGGGCATCTTCGTTGGCCAGGGCGGCTGCTTCAATCTGGGCCTTGTCGGCACCGGCAGGCACGCGGATGGAACCACGCAGCTTGCCGTTGACCTGCAGCACCAGCTCCAGCTCGTCCTGCACCAGGGCCTTGGGATCCACCTGGGGCCATGCGGCATCCAGAATGTCGCCCTGCTTGTTGGCGTAGCCCAGCTCCTTCCACAGCACATGGGTGATGTGGGGGGTGGCCGGGTAGAGCACGCGCAGCAAAATGCCAAAGCCTTCGATCATGGCGATCTGGCCATCGGCAGTCTCACCACCCTTGAAGCCTTCCAGCGCGTTGATGATCTTCATCGCGCCAGAGACCACGGTGTTGTACTGCATGCGCTGGTAGTCGTAGTCGATCTGCTTGAGCACGGTGTGGATTTCCAGGCGCAGGGCCTTGGCGTCCTTGCCGAACTCCACATCATCGAGGCTGTCCAGGCCCAGTGCCAGCATGATGGCGGGCGTGTAGTTGATGCCCAGCAGCTTGTGACCGAAGTTGTAGACGCGGCGCAGGAAGCGGTAGCTGCCTTCCACGGCGGCTTCGTTCCACTCCAGCGTCAACTCGGGCGGCGCGGTGAACATGGTGTACAGGCGTGCGGTGTCGGCGCCGTACTTTTCGATCAGGTCCTGAGGGTCTACGCCATTGTTCTTGGACTTGGACATGGTGCCCACGCCCTCGTAGTCAATGGCTGTACCTACGGGCAGCAGGCCATCAGCGCTTTCCACTTCCACCTTCAGCTTGGCGCCGATGATCTTGCCGGCCTCGTCATGGACGTGCTCTACATCCTTCGGCCAGAAGTATTCCTTGCCACCCTTGGCAGTGCGGCGGCTGTAGATGTGGTTGAGCACCATGCCTTGTGTGAGCAGCTTGGTGAAAGGCTCGTCCACCTGCAGCAGGCCCAGGTCGCGCATGACCTTGGTCCAGAAGCGTGCGTACAGCAGGTGCAGGATGGCGTGCTCCACGCCGCCGATGTACTGGTCCATGGGCATCCAGTACTTGGCACCGTCGGCCACCATCTGCTCGCTGTTCTTGGCGTCGCAATAGCGCATGAAGTACCAGGACGAGTCCACAAAAGTGTCCATGGTGTCGGTTTCGCGGCGCGCAGGTTTTCCGCAGCAAGGGCACACCACGCCGGCGTGGAATGCTTCACTTTTTACCAGTGGGTTGCCCGATCCATCAGGTACCAGGTCCTGCGGCAGCACCACGGGAAGGTCCTTTTCAGGCACGGGCTGAGGGCCGCAGTCTGCGCAGTGGATGATAGGGATGGGGGTGCCCCAGTAGCGCTGGCGGCTGATGCCCCAGTCGCGCAGGCGCCAGGTGGTCTTTTTCTCGCCCAGGCCCTTGGCAGACAGCAGCTCGGCCACCTTGTCCACCGCCTGGCTGTGGGTCAGACCGTCGAGCTCGCCCGAGTTGACGCACATGCACTTTTGCTTGTCGCCATACCACTCCTGCCATGCATCGGTGGAGAAGGAAGCTCCTTCCACGGCCACGACTTGCTCGATGGGCAGGTTGTACTTCTTGGCAAAGGCAAAGTCGCGTTCGTCGTGGGCTGGCACGCCCATCACAGCGCCGTCGCCATAGCTCATCAGCACGTAGTTGCCCACCCAGACTTCGACCTGCTTGCCGGTCAGGGGGTGGGTGACGAACAGGCCCGTAGGCATGCCCTCTTTTTCCTTGAGGGCCAGTTCGGCTTCGGTCGTGCCGCCCTTCTTGCACTCTTCAATGAAGGCTGCCAGCTTGGGGTTGGAGGCCGCAGCGTGCTGGGCCAGGGGGTGCTCGGCAGCCACGGCGCAGAAGGTCACGCCCATGATGGTGTCGGCACGGGTGGTGAACACGTACATCTTGCCGTCGCCGATCAGGTCGCCTTGGGCATTCTTGATGGCGTGGGTGAACGCAAAGCGCACGCCGGCGGACTTGCCGATCCAGTTTTCCTGCATCAGGCGCACTTTTTCAGGCCAGCCGTTCAGCGTGGCCTTGTCGTTACCCACCTGTACGTGGTCCAGCAGCTCCTGGGCGTAGTCGGTGATCTTCAGGTAGTAGCCGGGGATTTCGCGCTTTTCCACCAGTGCGCCGGTGCGCCAGCCGCGGCCGTCAATCACCTGCTCATTGGCCAGCACGGTCTGGTCCACAGGGTCCCAGTTCACGACCTGGGTCTTGCGGTAGGCAATGCCCTTTTCCAGCATCTTCAGGAACAGCCACTGGTTCCACTTGTAGTAGTCAGGGTCACAGGTGGCCACTTCACGGCTCCAGTCAATGGCCAGACCCATCGCCTGCATCTGCTTTTTCATGTAGGCGATGTTTTCATACGTCCACTTGGCTGGCGGCACCTTGTTCTTGAGCGCGGCGTTTTCAGCAGGCAGGCCGAAGGCATCCCAGCCCATGGGCATCAAGACGTTGTAGCCCTTCATGCGCAGCTGGCGCGTGAGCATGTCATTGATGGTGTAGTTGCGCACGTGGCCCATGTGCAGCTTGCCGGAAGGGTAGGGCAGCATGGAGCAGGCGTAGAACTTGGGCTTGCTGGCGTCTTCGACCACGCGATAGGCATCGGCGGCAGACCAGTGGTCTTGCGCGGCGCGCTCGACCTCAATGTGGTTGTATTTGTCTTGCATGGAGCTGGTAGATCGGTTGTGCAGTCAAAATACTGCTTCGACTGGATTTTAGGCGCTTGCGCGCTTTCCCATGTGCGTACACGGACGCCCCGGTGTTTGCGGCCTGTCTGTGCGCTTCTCTCTCCTGATACTTGTCATTCGTGGGGCCGCAAACCCACGGAGGTGGATTGCTGTGGATTTAACTGCGATTGCTTTTTACGCCGATATGGCCCCCTGGGCCAAGGCTACGACAGGCCTGCTGCTGCTGGCTTTGCTGGCCTTGGTGCTGCGTTTTGCTGTGCACCTGACGCTGATGCATTTTGTGCGCGTATGGCGCAGCGCCATGCCTGCTTCTGGCTGGGCACCGATTCTGATGCACGACCATGTGCTCTCGCGCATGGCAAAGATTGTGCCGTCGCTGGTCTTTCAGCTCGGGACGCGCTGGGTGCAGGAGCTGCCGCAGGATGTGTCTGTAGGCATTGTGAATGTGGCGACTGCACTGACCGTATTCCACGTGGTCCGTGTGCTGGCCACGCTGCTTGAGGAAATCAATGAGGCCCATGACCGCCATGATGGCCCCAAAATTACGCAGACCAACTCCATCAAAAGCTATGTGCAGCTGGGCAAACTGATTGCCTATATCGTGGGTGCGCTGCTGATTACGGCATCGCTGCTCAACCGCTCGCCCTTACTGCTGCTCTCGGGCTTGGGTGCCATGTCGGCCGTGCTGATGCTGGTGTTCAAGGACACCATTCTGTCTTTTGTGGCAGGGGTGCAGATTGCATCTAACGACATGCTGCGTGTGGGCGACTGGATTGAAATGCCACAGGTCGGTGCTGATGGTTTTGTGGTGGATATTGCGCTCAACACCGTGAAGGTGCAGAACTGGGACAAGACCATCACCACCATCCCGACCTGGAAGCTGATGAGCGACAGCTTCAAGAACTGGCGTGGCATGTTCAATTCTGGCGGCCGCCGCATTCTGCGTGCAATTCATATTGACGCTGCGACCGTACACCTGCTGACAGCGCAGGAGCGTCAGACGCTCTCCGGCATTGCCTTGCTCAAGGACTACTGGACCGAGCGCGATGGGCTGCTGGCGCAGCCTGATGCTGCCGCTAACGCCATGCCCACACAGGCGATTGCGCCTGACATGGTGACCAATCTGGCTGCCTTCAAGGCCTACGCCTATGCCTATCTGATGGCACACCCCCGTATCTCCAAGGCGCCAGGCATGTTCCTGCTGGCGCGGACGCTGGAGCCCTCCCCCACGGGTATTCCGCTGCAGCTGCACTGCTATACCGCCACGACGGTCTGGGTGGAATACGAAGGTATTCAGGGCGAGATTTTTGACCACCTGATTGGCGTGATGCCGCTGTTTGGTCTGTCGCTGTACCAGCGCTCCTCAGACTACAGCAATCGCCAGATCGTGCAGGCACTGAGCGACGACGACGAAGCTCACGCCTGATACTGCCGCCAAAACCGCGCCCGCACGCCGCTGCGGGCGCACAGCCATAATTTCGCTATGACCAAGCACCGTGTAGTCGTTGGCCTGTCCGGCGGCGTAGATTCCGCAGTTACTGCGTATTTGCTCAAAAAGCAGGGCCATGATGTGGTCGGCATCTTCATGAAGAACTGGGAAGATGATGACGACAGCGAGTTCTGCTCCAGCCGCCAGGACTTTCTGGATGCCGTCAGCGTGGCCGATGTGATCGGTATTGAAATCGAGCATGTGAACTTTGCTGCGGACTACAAAGACCGCGTGTTTGCCGAGTTTCTGCGCGAATACCAGGCAGGCCGCACGCCCAACCCGGACGTGCTGTGCAATGCCGAGATCAAGTTCAAGGCCTTTCTGGACCACGCCATGCGCCTGGGGGCAGAGAAGATTGCCACGGGCCATTACGCGCGCGTGCGCCAGAACGAAAGCACCGGTCTGTTCGAGCTGCTTAAGGGCGTGGACAACACCAAGGACCAGAGCTACTTTCTGCACCGCCTGAATCAGGCACAGCTGTCCAAGGCCATGTTCCCCGTGGGCGAGTTGTGCAAGACCGAGGTGCGCCGCATTGCCGAAGAAATCGGCCTGCCCAACGCCAAGAAAAAAGACTCAACAGGCATCTGCTTCATCGGTGAGCGCCCTTTCCGCGAGTTTCTGAACCGCTATATCAGCAAGGAACCCGGCTGGATTCTGGACGACCGTGGTCGCCGTCTGGGCAAGCACGTGGGCCTGAGCTTCTACACCCTGGGCCAGCGTTCTGGTCTGGGTATTGGCGGGGTCAAGGAAAAGGGCGCTGCACGTGGCGCGGGCGATCACCAGCCCTGGTTTGTGGCAGCCAAGGAAATGGACAAGAACGTGCTGCGCGTGGTGCAGGGCCATGACCACCCCATGTTGCTGTCGCACCGCCTGGATGCTGATAGCGCCAGCTGGGTGGCGGGTCATCCACCAGCGCCTGGTACCTATGGTTCCAAGACACGCTATCGCCAGCCCGATTCACCCGCCATCATCGGCAGCGAGGCCAGCAACACCCACTTCCGTCTGGACTTTCCGGAAGCCCAATGGGCGGTGACGCCAGGGCAGTCTGCTGTGCTGTATGACGGAGAAGTGTGTCTGGGCGGCGGCATCATTGCCGCTGTGGATCCCAAGGACTGAGGCAGACAACAAAAAAGGCAGCGAAGCTGCCTTTTTTACTGGGGGAGCTGGCCGTGAGCTCGAAGCACGTTGGCCAGTTCGACGGCGGATTTGACCTGCATCTTGTCAAACACCCGTGCACGGTGCACTTCCACAGTGCGCACGCTGATGTCCAGCTGGTCGGCAATCAGCTTGTTGGGCACGCCTTCCACTACCAGCTTCATCACGCCTTTTTCGCGCTCGGTCAGATCGGCCAGGCGGCTGAGCAAGGCATGGCGGTGGGCGGTTTCTTCCAGGTAGACCGCAGATTGCTGCAGAGCCTGCTCGATGCGGTCTACCAGCACATTGTCGGAAAACGGTTTTTCACAGAAGTCGAAAGCGCCCTGTTTAACGGTCTGCACGGCCGTGGGCACATCGGCATGGCCGGTCAGGAAAATCACAGGCACCGTCTGGATGAAGCCGTCACGCTGTTTGAGCAGGTCAAACAGCGCCAGACCTGTCATGCCGGTCATGCGCACGTCCAGCAGCAGACATTGCGGCTGTCTGGGCAGGGCGCGCTCTTCCACCATCTTCAGAAAGTCTTCGGCCGAAGCAAAGCTTTCACTGTACAGACGGCGTGAGCGCAGTAGCCACGCCAGGGCGTCGCGTACATCTGCATCGTCATCCACGACATATACCGTGGCATTGGTCACTGGTTCCATAAGCTCAGCTCAAATCTCTCAGTCGTTTTGCACGGGAAGGCTGAAGGTAAATACCGTCCCGTGCGGAATATTGCTGCGATAGCGCAATTCTCCACCATGCTGCTCCAGCACCGTGCGGCACATGCTCAAACCCAGACCCATGCCTTCGTGTTTGGTGGTGAAAAATGGCGTGAACAACTGCTCTGCCACTTCCGGAGGAATACCGCTGCCCTGGTCCATGACAGAAAAGGCCACGCGTGAAGCGCTCTCATCCCACTGTGCGGAGATGGACAGCTTGCGCAGGCCAGGGGCCATATTTTCCATGGCCTGCATGGCATTACGCGCCAGATTGAGTAGCACTTGCTCGATCATGGTGACATCGCACAGCACCGGAGGCAGGCGTGGCTCGATGGAAATATCCAGCAGCACCCCGGATTTACTGGCCTGCAGGCGCACCAGCGGCAGCACGGCATCCAGCAGCTCCTGTGCCGTAATGCTTTCGTGGGCACGGCTGCGACGGCGCACAAAATCACGCACGCTCTTGATGACCTTGCCCGCGCGGTCTGCCTGAAACGCTATGCGCTGCATGGCCGATTGCAGGTCCTGCAGGCGCTGGCGCAGGGTGTCGGCATCCAGCAGGCGGAGGTCACCATCGTTCTGGAGCATGTTGAGTGAGCCATTGGCATAGCTCGACATGGCCATCAGTGGCTGCGTCAGCTCGTGGCTGAGCAGGGAGGCCATTTCGCCGACGGTGGCCAGACGTGCCGTGGCCTGCAGGCGTTCCTGTGAGGCGCGGGACAGCTCTTCCATGCGGCGCTGCTCGGTGATGTCCACAAAGGCACTCATCCAGCCTGTCTGCTGGCCCTGGGCATTGATCAGCGGTGCTTCAAAGATCAGCACAGGAAAGCGCGTACCGTCCTTGCGCATGAAGACCGACTCATGGCCTTCGCGGGCGGCAGGAATCGCACCTGCCAGGCGCTTGGCCTGGCGCTTCACATATTCTTCCGCCAGCTCAGGGGGCCAGTAGGGGGCAAAGCTCTGGCCCAGCAGCTCTTCGGCGCTGAAGCCCACCATGGCACAGAAGGCGGGGTTCACATAGCTGATGCGGCCTTGCAGGTCGCGTGCGCGCAGGCCGGTGATGAGGGAGTCTTCCATGGCCTTGCGAAAGGCCAGGGCATCGCCCAGGTCACGCTCTGCACGCAGACGGCGGCGGTTGTCACGCACCAGCACGATGAGCACGGACACCAGTGCAATCGCCATGCCGGTCACCAAGGCCGTCAGCACATTCGGAAAGACGCTGGGGGCGCGGTGCCAGCTGTCCATGCGCAGCACCATGGTGTTGCCGGGCAGGTCCAGCAGCTGTTGGGAGGTGAATACGCGGGAGCCACGCCATGCGGCACCCACCAGAGCCAGGCGTGTGCCATCAGGCTCGGTGAAGGAGACTTCCTGGCTTTGCGTAAGGCTCTTGCTCAGCTGGGTCTGCAGGATGTTGTGCAGCGAATATGTGCCCACCATGAAGCCTTTGAGCTGCCCAGCTTCGAGCTGGGGCAGACAGACCTCCATGAGCTCGGCGCCGGTGGAGTCATTGAGCAGCTGGAAGTAGCTGGGGGAATAGGCAGGGCTGCTGGTGCGCTTGGCGTTGGAGCAGGCGGCGATCGCATTGCTGAAGGACTCTTCGCGCGTGGCGTCTTCCCAGTCCACCGAGCGGTAAGGGCTCTGGGCGGCGCGCAGGATGCGCATGTGTGCGTCACGCCATTCAATGCGCAGCAGCTCACGGCGTACCTGCAGCATCTCGGCCACGCGTACGCTCCATTCTTCCGGGGTGGCGTGCAGCGCGTTGACGGCCTGCATGTCCTGCAGGTTGCGATTCAGCCCCGCGCGGATTTCGACCACGGCCTGTGCGGTGTCGCGGTCGAGCTTGTCCTGCACCTGCGACGCTTCATAGCGCCCAGCCAGCCATACCATGATGATGAGCATGGCAACGACCAGGACGACCAGCAGCGTCCACAAAGACCACCTGCGCCAGGCGCTGTGCCAGCGCTGCCAGGGCCAAGGTTGAAGCGGATTTACAAACAACGGTGTTCCAGCGCAGGCAGGCGCTGGCGCACCTGCTGCAAGAGTGCAGTGTCCAGCACTGCATAACGAATGCCCATCCCAGCAGCTGTCTGCTCTGCGACCACTTGTCCCCAGGGATCAACCACCATGCTGTGTCCCCAGGTCTGGCGGCCATTGACGTGCTGGCCGCCTTGTGCAGCTGCCAGCATCCAGCACTGGTTTTCTACGGCGCGTGCACGCAGCAGCAGCTCCCAGTGGGCCTGTCCTGTGGTGTAGGTAAAGGCTGCTGGAGCTATCAGAATATGAGCTCCTAGCGCAGTGTACATGCGGTATAGCTCGGGAAATCTCAGGTCATAGCATATGCTCAGTCCCACAGTCCAGGTGTGTCCGCTGCGGTCCTGCACCTGTGCCACCACAGGCTGCGCGCCTGGCGCAATGACCACGGATTCATCGTAATGTTCTTTCGGCGTGCTGAAGCGAAACAGGTGGATCTTGTCGTACTGCGCCGTGCATGCACCTTCGGGGCTGAACAGCATGCAGGTGTTGTGTACGCGATGCGGAGTGTCCGTTTGAATCGGGACGGTGCCCCCTGCCAGCCAGACACCATGGGTCTTGGCCCAGCACGACAGCGCGGCCTGAATGGGCCCATCGCCACGCGCTTCTGCCCAGGCCAGCTTGTCCTTATCCTGCATGCCCATGCCGCAGAAATATTCGGGCAGTACCAGCAGTTCTGCGCCCTGTGCCGCAGCCTCTGTGACCAGTGCTTCGGCACTGGCCAGGTTGTCCTGAACATCAGGGGTTGAGACCATTTGCAAGACAGCAACTTTCATGACTCACTCCTTGGCGGGCAGGGTGGGTGCCGCTGCCTGGTTGCGTACAGGTTCCACCACGGGCTCAGCCCATGTACCGGTGACTTGGAATGTGCGGGTGGCGGCTTCCATCAGCGGGCCACGCAGGAACATCTGGGCCAGAAAACTGCCTACGCCCACCACAGGGTTGATGGCCGTGGCGGCCAGCGAGGCGGTCATGGCATTGATCTCTGGAACAACGACGACCTGCAGATTCTGCGTCTCATCCACCAGGCTGGCAGTGCCTGCCATGAACACGGCGGCATTCAGACCTGTCATTTCCAGGTTGCTGGTGCGTGCCACGCCGTCCGCAATGTGTACATCGCCGCGCACGTAATCAAAAGCAAAGCCCTGGCTGAACACATCGCGGAAATCCAGAGTGATGCGGCGGCTCAGCGACTGCAGGCTCAGCACGCTCAGCAGCTTGCCCATGCCAGGTTCTACCTTGAGAAACTGCCCCTTGTCGACTTGCATGTGCACATTGCCATCCATGCTGTCCCATTGCGGAGTCAGCGGTGAACCCTGCCAGCTGATCTGACCATTGAGACGACCTTGGCCATTGCGCACCACCCCTGGCATGTCAAAGCGCTCCAGCAGCTGTCCGGCGTTGTGCAGCTCCAGCATAAAGCCCAGCTGTGTCGTTGGCGCGGCCTGTTGTGAGGCTATGCCCCACATGCCATGGGCGCGCCACAGTGCTTCGGGTGTGTTCAGATCAAATTGCTCGAGTGTCCAGTCCCGGCCAAAAGGGCCGGCGTGATTGCGCGCCTTGAGCTGGAGTGTGCCCAGCTGTTTGCCTGCAATTTCCAGTTGCTCGACTTTGATATCCAGTGCGGGCAAAGACTCAGGCTCTGCTTCCGCGGTGGTTTGCGCCAGCGTGTCAAGCTGACTGGCTTCAGACTGCGGGATAGCCAGGCGCGAAAACCGTGCAAACAGATGGCCCGCGGTGTCCTCTGCATCAGGCTCGCGATATTCGACCGTGCCCGCAAAGTGCTTGCCGCTGAGCTTGCCGCGCCAGCGCTGCTCCGCATGGGTGAGTTCTGCATGCACGTCCTGCAGCTCTCTGCCGCGCAGGATCAGACGGCCCACATCGATGTGCAGTTGCCGGGGCAGCCACATCTGCACATCTGCAGGTGTGTGGCTGTCTGCATGGCCCGTCGCTGGTTCGGTTTGCAGCACCTGCTGCCAGGCATCGAGGTCCAGCTCAGGCAGGCGTATATCTGCCAGCACGGAGTTTTGTTCCGGAGGAGCTGGTGGCACCTGACCCACCGCGATATAGCCATTTACGACTTGGCTGGTGGCGCTGGAAGTGTCCAGCGTGTAGCGCACTTCACCACGTCCTGCTACATCCACCTGCAGGCTGTGCATGTGTGCCGGGCTCAGTGTCTGGGTGACGCGCAGATCCAGTGTTTCGTCGCTGTCTTTCTGCAAGGGGGCGGGCAGCTTCAGTGCCATGCCCTGCAGATCGGAGTGCACGGCAATGCGCTGACCCTGTGCATCGGCGGTGATGTCCAGCTGGTACCTGCTTTGGCCGCTGGCATGGCGGGCAATCTGTGCAACCAGCGGCACGGCACGGTCGTTTTGCAGTCCTTCTGCGGTGGCTACGCCTTCGGCCTTCAGCTGCACCCCGGCCTGCAGGTCAGGCATGCCGCCATGCATGCGAAAGCTTCCGCCTAGGGTCTGGCCTTTCACCTCATGCAGGCTGAAGCCCTGTTCGTGAAATTGCACGCTGCCTTGGAGCTGCTGGACCAGAGGTGCTTCCGGGCGAAATTGCAGTGCATTGTGCGCAAAGCCCACATGGCCGCGCACCTTGCTGTGCTCCAGCTGTTCGATAGGGAGCTCCAGGTCAAACGCCAGTTGCACACTCCCCTTGGCCTGTGCAGCATCCAGCGCATGTTCGGTCAGTGCAGTCAGCGGAGAGTGACGCACGAACTGCAAGGCAGCCCCCAGATCCGGGCGGCCAGCTGCCTTGACCGTGAGGCGTGGATGCTGCAGATCGGGAATATGGGCTGACACCGTCTCCATGCGCAGGCCCTGGTGCCCGGCAAAGCCTGTGCTGGCCTGCTGGACCTGCATGGAGGCACCTTCAAAGACCAGGGTGCCGCTGAGGTCGGTCAGCATGGGCCAGGCAGGTGCTGTGCCCGTGTCCACCAGTGTCGCAGGTGCGAAGTCATAGACCACATGGCTCACAGGCGCCTTGATGTAGAAGCGCCCGGTGCCCGGCTGATCAAAAGGCATGTCGCGCAGCAGCCCCTTGACTTCAAACTCCACCTGGCGTCCTTCACCCTGCCTGATGCTGTCACGCACATAGTGACGCGCCATTTCCGGAATTTCGAGAGGCAGGTAACGGTAGACCCGTGCGCCATTGGCGCGAGCAAGCTGACCATTGAGCTGGAGATAGCCGGGAAAGCGCTCAGATGCCGTATCGCCGGTGTGCCAGAAGCCCTGCATCACGCCCTGTGCATCCGCATTGGCAAAGCTGGCCTTGGGAACTTCTACCTTGACGTGGTCGCCCTGGATCTGCCACTGCAGCTGTGCCTGCAGCTGCTGGAAGGGGATGGCGGGTTCTTCAAAAACACCGGGAAAGTGCAGCACACCATCGCGCATACCCAGGGCCGCTTTTCCCCCAGTGTTGCTGAACTCGAAGGCCGTATCCAGGCCTTCGAAGCCAGGAATCCCTGGGCCTTCTGCGGCAGTTTGTGGCTGCAGCGCCAGTGCTGCCACCTGTCCGTTGACCTGATATGTGCCGGATGCCAGCCATTTGAGCTGCAGCTTGTGCAGGGTGCCGTGTGGTTGCCAGCGCGCGGCAGCCTCGCGGATAAAGGTCGGGACAGGCAGGGACTGCACCACATCACTGGCCACAGAAAGATCGGCCTGCTGCAGTTCAAGCTGGGTGCTGTCGGGCGCAGAGACGCTGCCCACCGCGCTGACCGACCAGCTGCTGCGTGGCCAGGGCCGACCGTTGGCAGCGCGAAAGCCCAAGTCCTGGGCTTGCACACTCCAGCTGTGTGGCTGCCAGCGGCCTTCCAGGCGCCCTTGCAGCTGCTGCAGTTCCAAGGGAGGAATGTCTGGATCCAGCCAGTCCACGCGTGCATGGCCCAGCGCCAGGTCGGTGGTGATGCCTATGGGCTGCCCATCTTCCACATCCAGCCAGGCACGCACGTGGCCCATGCCATCCAGTGTCTGTATGCCCCAGGCCTGGGGCCAGGGCAGGGTGGGGACTTGCTGCAGCTGCAGGCTGGCATACCACTGGCCACTCCATCGTTCCCAGGGGGCTAGTGAAGAGGGTAGCAAGGGCTGGCGGAAGGCGCCGATCAGCTGTATGCGCTCGCTGTCTCCTGCGGCCGGCGTAGCATCGATGCGCAGCACATGGCTCCAGTGGCGGTTGCGCAGCACGATATCGACATCGCGCAACTGCACGGCATCAGGGGCGCGCAGCTCATCCGTGAAATGCACATGGCCTTGACGTATCACCAGCTCTGGCAACTCCAGCAGCCATGCCAGTGCAGAGCTGTCTGAGGAACTGCCTTGCATGAGGTCTATGCCAGCAACTTGCCAGTGGCCATTGCGCAAGCGTCGGATGTCAAGGGTGGGGGCATCAATGTAGAGTTGCTCCAGACCGCGGCGCAGCAAGGAACGTGCAGAAACTGTAGCAATCACGCTTTGCAGCTGCAGTGCTGGCCTGCCCTGCGCATCCAGAATGCTGACACCAGAGAGGTGTATGGTGGGGAAAATGCCGTCAGACTGTGCCGAGATGGCGTCAATGCGAACGGGAGTCCCCAGCGCCTGCGTCGCCAAGCCTTCGATTTCTGCGCGCCACTCTGTAATTCGCGGCACAATGAATCCATGGAGAGTCCCCCAGGCTGTGGCAAGCAAGATCCAGAAAGCCAGCACCAGCCCCAGTGACCAGCGGGCCACATGGGAAAAAACGTGCAACAGGCGGGATGGCAGGGGACTCGGATCGATCATTCAAAGGTTCACAGGCGATGGGATTATCCCCTGTCGGCTTTTTGCGGTGCAGGACACAAGGTGTAACGGCGCGGAGAACCTGTGAACTTGTACCCCAAAGTGCCAAGCATGCAGATCGCAGACCATCTTCCAGCGCCCACGGCTTCTCTTGCCGCATCGCATTCGCGTTTCTGGCAGCGCCTCCATCGTCGTTATGCCGATGTCATGGACGTTTTGCCTCCCGGCGCTCCTGTGCGTGCCACCATGGAGCAGGCGCTGCAGCGATTGCAGCAGGAGCAGGGCTGGGATCTGTCTGCCGCGTTGCGGGTGGTGCGTCAGCTGGTCATGGAGCGCCTGATGACGCTCGATTGTGCCCGCCAGGCCGATTTGCACACGGTCACGCGTGGCGTGACGGAACTGGCAGAGCTTGCGCTGGATCGCGCCTGTGCCCAGGTGCGCCAGGAGCTGGACGCCCGTCACGGCAGACCTGCCGGCCCTGAAGGCCAGGAAGTGCCGCTGTGGATCATTGGCATGGGCAAGCTGGGAGCGCGGGAGCTCAATGTTTCCAGCGATATTGACCTCATCTATGTCTATGAGCACGAAGGCGAGACGCTGGGGCTGCCCGATGGTCGCGGCAAGATCAGCAACCATGAATACTTTTCCAAGGCGGTCAAGGCCATCTACAACCTGATTGGCGACACCACGGAGCATGGCTTTGTCTTCCGTGTGGATCTGGCGTTGCGCCCACACGGCAACTCTGGGCCAGCGGCCATCAGCCTGTCTTCGCTGGAAGACTATCTGCAGATCCACGGCCGCGAATGGGAGCGTTTTGCCTGGCTGAAGAGCCGAGTGGTGGCGCCGCTGGATGCCGTACGTGCACCCAATGTGCAGGCGCTGCGCAATGTGGTTTTGCCCTTTGTGTTTCGCAAATACCTGGACTACAGCGTATTTGAGTCACTGCGCAGCCTGCACCGGCAGATCCGCGAACATGCCATGCGTCGCAGTGCGGGCCACCCCGAGCGCGCCAATGATGTGAAGCTCTCGCGCGGTGGTATTCGCGAAATCGAATTCACCGTGCAGCTGCTGCAGGTAGTGCGTGGCGGCCAGTTCCCAGAACTGCGCTGCCGCCCCACACTGGAAGCGCTGCAGCGCCTGACACGCTCCAGCCTGATGCCTGCGGAAACCGCCGAGCAGCTGGCGCAGGCCTATGTCTTCTTGCGCAATGTGGAGCACCGCATCCAGTACCTGGACGATCAGCAGACCCATGTGCTGCCCACGCGTGACGATGACCTGGAGTGGATCGCCAGCACCATGGGCTTTAGTGATGCCAGTGGCTTTTTGCTGCAGCTGGACGCACACCGCGAATTGGTGGCGCAGGAGTTTGACACCCTGCTGGGTGGCAGCCAGTCCGGCCAGTGCCCTAGCGGTAACTGCAATGGGCCACGTGCCACCCAGACTGCCAGCGCACCGGATCTGGAGACACTGATTGAGGATTTGCCACCGCTGATGGCCGAACGCCTCATGGGCTGGCGTGACAACATCAAGGTACGAGGTCTGCGCGACGAAGCGCGTGCCCGACTGTTCCGGCTGGTGCAGCGCACCGCGCAGCGCGTGGGCCAGGAGCAAGATGGCCTGCAAGCCACGGCTGCCCTGCGCTTTATTGACTGGCTGGAGCCACTGCTGCGCCGCGAAAGCTATCTGGCACTGCTGCTGGAACGCCCTGCCGTGCATGAGCGCCTGCTGGATCTGCTTGGCGCCGCCAAGTGGCCTGCACGCTATCTGCAGCAGCACCCTGGTGTGATTGATGAGCTGGCCAGCGACCAGCTGTTTAGCGAGCGGTTTGACGCGGCCGCGTTTGAGCAGGAAATGGCGCTGCGCTTGGCTGCACTGGAAAGCACGGGTGAGGACGACGACGAAAACCTGCTGAATCTGCTGCGCCGTGCACAGCACGCGGAAATCTTCCGTACCCTGGCGCGTGACATTGAAGGCGCGATCACGGTCGAGCAAGTGGCGGATGATCTCAGTGCGCTGGCTGACAGCGTGCTGCGTGTCACAGCGCAGTGGTGCTGGCAGCGCCTGAAACAGCGCCACCGCGAAGATCCGCAGTTCGGCATCATTGGCTACGGCAAGCTGGGCGGCAAGGAGCTGGGCTACGGCAGCGACCTGGACATAGTGTTCATCTTTGACGATGAGGATGACAACGCCCCTGAGATCTACACCGCCTGGGTGCGCAAGCTCATCAACTGGCTCACGGTGAAGACGGGCGAGGGTGATCTCTATGAAATCGATACAGCCCTGCGACCGAACGGCAACTCTGGCCTGCTGGTGACCAGCTTCAAGTCCTATGCGAACTACCAGCAGCAGCGGGGCAGTAATACCGCATGGACCTGGGAGCACCAGGCCATGACGCGCGCCCGCTTCGTGCTGGGCAGCGACAGCCTGCGCCAGCGCTTTGATACCGTGCGCGAGGCGGTGATTACCGCGCCACGTGATGCGCAGGCGCTCAAGCAGGAAATTGTCAGCATGCGTGAGCGCGTGCGCAGTGCACACCCCGTGCGAGGAGACTGGTTTGACGTCAAGCACAGCCGCGGTGGCATGCTCGATGCCGAGTTTGTCGTGCAGTACCTGGTGCTCTCGCAGTCTGCGCAGCATCCGGAGCTGGTGGCCAATCTGGGCAATATTGCGCTGCTGCAGCGTGCTGAAAAAGCGGGTCTGCTGCCAGTGGGCGTGGGCCAGGCGGCAGCATCGGCGTATCGGGAACTGCGCCGCATGCAGCACACATCGCGTCTGGATGAGGGCAGCGGCCTGGTCCCTGAAGCCCTGGTCACGACCCACCGGGATGCGGTGCTGGCCTTGTGGCAGGCGGTTTTTGCAGACCAATGAAGGGTCGTCCCACGCCCGGCACAGGCACTTGTGCTTCAGAATGTAAAAATACGTTCAACTGTGTTGGATTTGTATGAATCTCGTTGAACTCAATGTCTCCACCATCCCTTTTGGCAAGCCCCTGCCTTTTGCCTTGCGCGGGGTGGGTGGCGCGCTGCTGGCCAATAAGGGCTATGTCATTCGCTCTGCCGACGATCTGCGCGTGCTGATCGCGCGCGGGCAGACGCTGTATGTGGACACGGATGAGTCCGGAGATAGCTACCGCGCCTTTCTGGCGCAGCTGCAGTCCCTGCTGCTGTCAGATACGCCGCTGAAAAAAATTGCCAACTTGACGCTGGAGCAGCGTGCGGCCAAAGCCAGTGAGACTCAGGACAACAGCCCTCCACCCTGGCGTGAGTGGCAGCTCGGTCTGACGCAGCTGCTGCGCAACCCCGAGGCATCGGATTTTCTGTCGCGCTTTGAGGATCTCTTCGCTGGTCTGCGCCGCTATCTGCTCAAGCAGCCCGATGCCACCTTGCTTGCGCTGATGCAGATGTCTGCAGAAGAGACGAAGTACTACTGCGCGACCCATGCCATGCTGGTGTCTGCCATCTGCATGACGGTGGCGGGTGAGACCCTGCGCTGGCCGGAAAACCGCGTCCTGCCCCTGGGGCGTGCAGCGCTGAGCATGAACATCGGCATGGCGAGGCTGCAGGACGAGCTGGCCCAGCAGACCACACCGCTGACAGCGCAGCAGGCACAGGAGGTGGACATGCATTCAGATGTATCGGTCTGCATCCTGCGCGCCATGGGGGTGACCGATCCTCTGTGGCTGGATGCGGTCAGGACCCACCACCACCGTGCTCCCGGGAAACTGGCGGAAAAAACACTGGGTCAGCAGATGGCGCGGCTGATTCAGCGGGCCGATATCTTTGGTGCACGCATTGCACCACGTGTCACACGTGAGCCCATGTCCGTAACATCTGCCATGCAGGCCAGCTATTACGATGAAACCAAGTCCATGGACGAGGCAGGTGCCGCGCTGGTCAAGGCGCTGGGCATTTACCCGCCTGGTGCATGGGTGAAGCTGGCCAGTGGCGAAATCGGCGTAGTGGTGCGCCGCGGTGCATCGGCTGCCACGCCGCGTGTGGCAGTGCTGCTCAACCGCTCAGGCATGGCAACTGGTGAGCCGCTGCCGCGCGATACCGCGCAGCCGGCCTGGAAGATTGTCAGTCCTGTCGCACACAAAGATGTGATGGTTCGCCTACCCCTGGAAAAACTGCTGGCCCTATGATCGATTCATGACATCACGAAATGTGTGAAGTTTTTTTGGAACTAATCTAAAAAGCCGCGCTCATATCGTTATGTCCGGGCTCTGATCCCGCCAGTTTCGTGTTGCGAAGCCTGTCTTTTTCGAAAGATTGTCAGTCTTGGGGTGCATCTCCTCCCTCCCTCTCTTAATTCACACCAAGACGCTTCGCAGCCTTTTTCTTCCCCTCTCTTGGCACCCTTGGGTGCCTTTCTTTTTTGGCTGATTGGCATGTGTGGGTTCTGCGCACTGTGGACAGGAACGCAGGCACCTACAATCACGGTCCATGAGCCTGTCTTCCATCTCCGCACTCTCCCCGCTGGACGGCCGTTACGCCTCCAAGCTTTCCGCCTTGCGCCCCATCATGAGCGAACAAGGCTATATGCACCGTCGTGTCCAGGTTGAAATTACCTGGTTCATCGCGCTGTCGGATGCCGGTTTTGCCGAATTTCCGCCACTGTCCGAAGGTGCGCGTACTTACTTGCATGGCCTGGTTGCCAACTTCTCCGAGGCCGATGCTGCGGCGATCAAGGAGATCGAGAAGACCACCAACCACGACGTGAAAGCCGTGGAGTACTGGATCAAGGCCAAGTTTGACGGCCGTCCCGAGCTGCAAAAAGCTGCTGAGTTCGTGCACTTTGCCTGCACCAGCGAAGACATCAACAACACCAGCCATGCCTTGCAAATCCGTGTGGGCCGCGACATGGTGCTGATGCCAGCGCTGGACCGCATCGTGCTGAAGCTGCGCGAAATGGCACACCAGTTTGCCGACGTGCCCATGCTCAGCCGCACCCACGGCCAGACAGCATCCCCTACCACCGTGGGCAAGGAAATTGCCAACGTGCTGGTGCGCCTGCAAAAGGCGGTGGACAACATCGCCAACGTCAAGATTCTGGGCAAGATGAACGGCGCTGTGGGCAACTACAACGCCCACCTGTCGGCCTGGCCTGAATTCGACTGGGAAGCGTTCTCCAAGAACGTGATCGAGTCGCCCGAGCCCAAGGGCCTGGGCCTGACCTTCCAGCCCTACTCGATCCAGATCGAGCCGCACGACTACATGGCCGAGTTCTTTGACGCCGTGGCCCGTGCCAACACCATTCTGGTCGACTTCTCGCGTGACGTCTGGGGCTATGTGTCTCTGGGCTACTTCAAGCAAAAGCTCAAGGCCGGTGAGATTGGTTCTTCGACCATGCCCCACAAGGTCAACCCCATTGACTTCGAAAACGCCGAAGGCAATCTGGGCTTGGCCAATGCGCTGCTCAAGCACCTGTCCGAGAAGCTGCCCGTCTCCCGCTGGCAGCGTGACCTGACAGACTCCACCGTGCTGCGCAACATCGGTGTGGCGCTGGGTTACGCCACATTGGCCTACACCTCGCTCATGACCGGCCTGAACAAGCTGGAGCTGAACGAAGAGCGCCTGCAGCAAGACCTGGACAACGCCTGGGAAGTGCTGGCAGAGCCCATCCAGACTGTGATGCGCCGCTACGGTGTGGCCGGTGCTTACGAAAAGCTCAAGGAGGTCACACGCGGCAAGACCGTGCAGGCGGCTGACTTGCACAACCTGATCAATGGCTTGGAAATTCCCCAGGCCGACAAGGACCGTCTGCTGGCCATGACGCCTGCGTCTTACATTGGTAAGGCTGCAGAATTGGCCCGCCGCGTCTAATTAAAAACCATAGCTGCTAGCGCTTGATATTCAAGCGTTTCAGATACAAAGAGCTGTCAAAGCGTTTGTTTTCAAGCGCTGGCAGCTCTTCTTTTATTTAAAGGATTGCCGCAATGGCCCTCAAATCCACGGTCTACAAGGCCAACCTCTCGATTGCCGATATTGACCACAACTACTACGCTGACCATAACCTGACACTGGCCCGCCACCCCAGCGAGACCGACGACCGCATGATGATTCGCCTCGTCGCGCTGGCGCTCAATGCCTGGCAGCTGCAGGAACTGTGCAATGGCGATGGCACGCTCAGCTTTGGCGTGGGCCTGTGCGACCCCGACGACCCCGATGTGCACATCACCGACTACACCGGCCAGAAGCGCCTGTGGATTGAAGTGGGCCAGCCTGACGAAAAGCCCATTACCAAGGCCTGTAACAAGTCGGACCACGTCATCGTCTACCCCTTCAACCACGCCGCCAACGTCTGGTGGAAGGGCCTGGAAGGCAAGGTCAACCGCCAGAGCAAGCTGGAAGTGCAGTACATCGATTCTGAAGTGGCGCAGCAGCTGGGCAGCCTGGCCGAGCGCAGCATGCAGCTGCAGGCCACGATTCAGGAAGGGCAGCTCACACTGTCGAGCAATCTGGGCACGGTGTATGTCGAGCCCGAGCGCTGGAAATAAGCCGTCCCAAACAGCACGCCGCCTACAATGCGTCCCAGTTTTTCACACTTCTATAAGACTTGAAGGCTGACGCCATGAACATCATCCGCTTCTCCGACCTGTGTGCCCAGGGCAAAGTCCAGGGCCAGCGCGTTTTTATTCGTGCCGACCTGAACGTGCCGCTGAATGACGCCGGTGAAATCACCGAAGACACCCGCGTGCGCGCCTCCGTGCCTGCCATTGAGATGGCGCTCAAGGCCGGAGCCGCCGTCATGGTGACCAGCCACCTGGGCCGCCCCACGGAAGGCGAGTTCAAGCCTGCCGACTCGCTGGCTCCTGTGGCCAAGCGCCTGGGTGAACTGCTGGGCCGCGAAGTGCCGCTGGTCGCCAACTGGGTGGACGGTGTCGATGTGGCCCCCGGCCAGGTCGTGCTGCTGGAAAACTGCCGCGTGAACGTGGGCGAGAAGAAGAACAAGGAAGAGCTGGCCAAAAAGCTGGCGGCCCTGTGCGACATCTTTGTGCACGACGCCTTTGGCACCGCCCACCGCGCCGAAGGCACGACCTATGGCATCGCCCAGTTCGCGCCCATCGCCTGCGCGGGTCCGCTGCTGTCGGCCGAGATCGATGCCATCACCAAGGCCCTGGCTGCGCCTGCGCGCCCCTTGGCAGCCATCGTGGCCGGCTCCAAGGTCTCGACCAAGCTGACCATCCTGCAAGCCCTGTCCAAGAACGTGGACCAGCTGATCGTGGGTGGCGGCATTGCCAACACCTTCATGCTGGCTGCGGGTCTGAAGATCGGCAAGTCGCTGGCTGAACCTGATCTGGTGGGCGAAGCCAAGGCCGTGATCGACGCCATGGCCGCACGCGGCGCGGATGTGCCCGTGCCCACCGATGTGGTCTGCGCCAAGGCTTTCGCGCCCGATGCAGTGGCTACTGTGAAGAAGGCGACGGAAGTCGAAGACGACGACATGATTCTGGACATCGGCCCCGAGACTGCCACCAAGCTGGCTGAGCAGCTCAAGAAGGCGGGCACCATCGTCTGGAATGGCCCTGTGGGCGTGTTTGAGTTTGACCAGTTCGCCAACGGGACCAAGACCATTGCTGCCGCGATTGCCGAGTCCCCCGCCTTCAGTATTGCGGGTGGTGGCGATACCCTGGCCGCGATTGCCAAGTACGGCATTGAAGACAAGGTGGGCTATATCTCCACCGGCGGTGGTGCTTTCCTGGAAGTGCTGGAAGGAAAGACCCTGCCCGCCTTTGAAATCCTGCAAAAGCGCGCCAACGGCTAAAACTGTTGACCACCCTCACGCCGTGCAGACCGTCTTGGTGTCTGCAAGGTGTGATGTCTGAGGTTTGAACCAAAAATAGCTGCCAGCGCCCGTCAAATGTGCGTTGGCAGCTATTGTTTTTGTTCCTGCACTTCGCGTGCCTTGTCCAGCCAGGTCTGTAGATGCTGCTTCAGGTCGGTCTGGCTGAAGGAGCAGCTTTCTTCCGTAAACAGCGCGCTGGACTCGAGGCGGTCGAGCAATTGCAGCAAGGCCGGGCCATAGCGTTCGGGCAGGGCCGTCAACAGCGCCTGCGAGGCACGTGCCTGTTCGTTCAGGGCTGAGGCGGAGAGGGTGCCGTCCTCCAGCCGCAGTACAGCGTCCTGCAGCGCTTGCCATTGCAGCAGTGCCTGGGCGTGAGCAGTCATATCCAACCTCCAAATTCCAATGCATGTAGGCGCAGTGTAGAAGGTGGCGCTGCGAAGAGCCATAGCACGCGCCCTGCTTCTCGGTCAAAATCGCAGCATGAATGCGCTGAACATTGCCGAATACATGCAAACCTTGGGTTTGCAAGCAAAAGTGGCCGCAGCCCAGATGGCGCGTGCCAATGCTGCTACCAAAAGCAAAGCCCTGCTGGCGCTGGCACGCCTGCTGCGTGAAAGCACCGAAGCTTTGCAAGTCGACAACGCCAAGGACCTGGAGCGTGCCGTGGCCAATGGCCTGGCTGCGCCCATGGTTGACCGCCTGCGTCTGACGCCCAAGGTGCTGGAAACCTGTGCCCAGGGCTGCGAGCAGCTGGCGCATATGCCGGATGTGATTGGCGAAATCATGGGCATGAAGCAGCAGCCCAGCGGCATCCGCGTAGGCCAGATGCGCGTGCCCATCGGCGTGTTCGGCATGATTTTTGAAAGCCGCCCCAATGTGACGATTGAAGCGGCCAGCCTGTCCATCAAGAGTGGCAATGCCTGCATCTTGCGCGGCGGTTCGGAAGCGATTGAATCCAACAAGGCTCTGGCCAGACTGGTGGAGCAGGCAATGGAAGAAGCCGGACTGCCTGCCCATGGCGTGCAGCTGGTGCAGACCATCGACCGTGAGGCTGTGGGCCAGCTGATTGCCATGCCTGCCTATGTGGATGTGATCATCCCCCGTGGCGGCAAGAGCCTGATCGAGCGCATCAGCCGCGAAGCCAAGGTGCCCGTGATCAAGCACCTGGACGGCAACTGCCACACCTATGTGGATGATCCCTGTGATATCGCGCTGGCCGTGAAGGTGACGGACAACGCCAAGACCAACAAGTACAGCCCCTGCAATGCCACCGAAAGCCTGCTGGTGGCGCGCGGTGTGGCGCAGGCCTTCCTGCCCGAGATCGGCAAGGTGTTTGCCGCCAAGGGCGTGGAAATGCGCGGCTGCCCTGAATCGCTGCGGATTCTGCAAGCCGTGGAAGGCCTGAAGCTGGCCCAGGCCACGGAAGCTGACTGGAGTGAAGAGTACCTGGCCCCCATCCTCAGCGTGAAGGTGGTGGCTGGTGTGGACGAAGCCATTGCCCACATCAACCAGTACTCGAGCGGCCACACCGAGGCCATTCTCACGCGCGACCATGTCCACGCACAGCGTTTCCTGCGCGAAGTAGACTCTTCCAGCGTCATGGTCAATGCCAGCACGCGTTTTGCCGATGGTTTTGAATACGGGCTGGGTGCAGAAATCGGCATCAGCACCGACAAGTTCCATGCGCGTGGTCCTGTGGGCATTGAAGGCCTGACCTCGCTCAAATACGTGGTGCTGGGCGAAGGCGATGTACGCAGCTAGGCGTTAGCAAAGAACGGGCAGCTTGGGCTGCCTTTTCTTTTTGGCGTGCGCGGCAATAGCAAGGACAGTGCATGAAGATCATTATTTTGGGTGCAGGCCGTGTGGGCTACAGCGTGGCCGAGAGCCTGGTTTCGGAGCGCAACGACATCACGGTCATCGATACGGACGCTGAGCGTCTGGAGGATTTGCAAAATCGCTTCGATCTGCGCGGCGTAGTGGGCAATGGCACGGATGTGCGCGTGCTGGCCGAAGCAGGCGCGGCGGATACTGACTTGCTGATCGCCTGTGCGGCGCTGGACGAAACCAATCTGGTGTGCTGCAAGCTGGCACACATGGCATTTGGCATTCCGACCCGTGTGGCCCGCGTGCGCTCCACGGCCTTCGAGCATGACCCGCGCCTGCTCAGTGCCGAAGGCTTTGCGGTGGATGCCGTGGTGTGTCCGGAAATTTCCATGACACGCTATATCCGCAAGCTCATCGAGTACCCCGACTCGCTGCAGGTGCGTGAATTTGCCGGTGGCCGCGCCTGCCTGTCTTCCGTGCGGGCGCGTCCTGGAGCAGCCGCTGTGGGCATGCGCATTGGTGATCTGCGTGTGCATAACCCTGAGCTGGGGCTGCGCATCGTCGCCATTTACCGCCGCTTTGCCGATGAGCCCGACCGCTTTGTGCGCTGTGATGGCGCCACGCGCATCGAGCCGGGTGACGAAGTCTTTGTACTGGCCGCACGCGAGCATCTGCGCCAGGTGCTGGAGGCGTTCCACCTGCGCATGGGCCAGGTGGCGCGCCAGGTGCGGCGCATTCTGATCTCTGGGGGCAGCCGTGTCAGCCTGCAGCTGGCGCAGTCGCTGGTGGCAGAGCCCGGGCGCTTTCACGTCAAGATCATTGAAAGCGATGCCCGCCGCTGCGAAGAGCTGGCTGCCGCCTTGCCGTCCGAGGTGCTGGTGCTGCACGGCAGCCCTACGGACGAAGACCTGTTTGCCGACGAAAACGTGGACGAGACGGACCTCTTCCTCGCACTCACGGACGACGACGAGAACAACATCATGGCCAGCCTGCTGGCCAAGCGCATGGGGGCCAGCCGCGTGCTGGCGCTGATCAACCGCCGCAGCTATGCGGACCTGATGCACGGCACGCAGATCGATATTGCGCTCTCGCCTGCGCAGGCCATGCTGGGGGAGTTTCTGGCCTATGTGCGCAAGGGCGATGTGCAGGCCGTGCACAGCCTGCGCCGTGGCGTGGCCGAGGCGCTGGAGATTGTGGCGCGTGGCGACCGGCGCAGCTCCAAAGTGGTGGGGCGCAAGGTCAGTGAGCTCAAGCTGCCACCTGAAGTACACATCGGTTTGATCGTGCGTGGTCTGCCCGATACCGAGGACATTCGCGCGCAAAGCGAAGGTGTGGAGCCGGAGGTCATCATCCCGCGCTCACACACCGTGATTGAGAGCAATGACCACGTGGTGTTCTTCCTGCCCAACAAACGTCTGGTGCAGGAAGTGGAGCGCCTCTTCCGCGTGAGTGCAACTTTCTTCTGAGTTGCGGAGGCTGTCATCCATGCGTGATCTGTTTCCGGTTCTGCGAGTGCTGGGTGTGCTGCTGGTGTTTTTTGCCTGCAGCATGGCGGTGCCGCTGGCCGTGTCCTGGTTTGTGCAGGACGGTGTCTGGCAGGCATGGCCTGCAGCCATGCTGACCACCATGGTGGTAGGGCTGCTGCTTTGGCTGCTGATGCGTCAGCACAAGCAGGAGCTGCACCCCCGTCACGGTGTGATTCTGGTCACGCTGGTCTGGGTCTGCCTGCCGCTGAGTGCTGCACTGCCCATGATGCTGATCTACCACCAGCAGGGCGAGCATCTGTCCTTCACCCATGCATACTTTGAAGCTGTCTCCGGGCTGACGACTTCGGGTGCTTCCGTGCTGCGTAATCTCGATGGTTTGCCCATTTCGCTGCACATCTGGCGCACCTTTTTGCAGTGGCTGGGCGGCATGGGCATCCTGATTCTGGCGGTGGCCATCATGCCGCTGCTGGGGGTGGGCGGCAGCCAGCTGTTCCGTGCCGAGGCGGCAGGCCCTGTCAAGGACACCAAGCTCACGCCGCGCATTACCAGTACGGCCAAGGGCCTGTGGGGTGTGTATGCCGTGTTCTCCGTGAGCTGCTTTGCGGCTTTCTGGCTGGCGGGCATGCCACCGCTGGAAGCCATGATGCACATGTTCACCACGGTGAGCCTGGGCGGTCTGTCACCCCATGACGCCAGTTTTGGCTACTTTCGGTCGCCTTTACTGGAAGGTATTGCTTTTATCTTCATGGTGGCGGCCAGCTGCAACTTCGCGCTGTACTTTGTGGCCATGCGAAAAGGGCACTGGCGAGGCTTCTGGCGTGACCCGGAAATGCGTGCCACCGTGGGCGTTCTGCTCTGCGGCGGGCTGCTGGTGTCGGCGCTGCTGTGGTTCAAGGGGGTCTATGACCTGCTGGATGCACTGCGCTACGGCATGTTCAATGCTGTCTCCGTCGCGACCACGACGGGGTTCGCTACGACGGACTATCTGACCTGGCCGGTGTTTGCCCCGGTGTTCATGCTGATTCTCTCGGGCATGGCTACCAGTGCAGGCTCGACCGGTGGCGGCATCAAGATGATGCGTATGCTGATTTTGTTCAGTCAGGCGCGGCGTGAACTGACACGGCTTGTGCACCCACGCGCGGTACAACCCGTTGTATTGGGAGCGCGCGTCGTGGATAACCGCATGATTTTTGCGGTTTTGGCCTATATGCTCGTGTATGGCGGCACGATCGTGCTGCTCAGCATGGTGCTGATGCTCACGGACTTGGACCCCATTACCGCAGTTTCTGCGGTGATTGCGAGTGTGCACTGCGTGGGGCCGGGGCTTGGCGCTGTCGGGCCGGCCTCCACGTATGCGGTGCTCACGGACTTTCAAATCTGGGTATGCACGCTAGGCATGCTGCTAGGGCGACTGGAGATTTTGAGCTTTCTTGCTCTGCTTACACCGGCATTCTGGAGGCGCTAAATAAGCGTATGCGTATGATTCGAGGGATAAGGGTAAGTACTTAATTCGGCTGCAACTCCCTACAATTACACAACCACCGTCGTTTGAGGACATAAATGGTTCCACATCTCATCACTGCTTTGACTGGCCCGATCAATGAGCTAGAGCAGCGCATCATCGACTCCATGCCAGCCATTGAGCGCTGGTTCCGTCTGGAGTGGATGGAGCACACGCCGCCTTTTTATAGCTCGGTAGACATTCGCAACTCGGGTTTCAAGCTGGCGCCAGTGGATACCAACCTGTTTCCCGGTAACTGGAACAACCTGACCGACCAGATGTTGCCCCTGGCCGTGCAGGCCACCATGGCGGCCATTGAAAAAATCTGCCCTGAGGCGCGCAATCTCCTGATCATTCCGGAGAACCACAACCGCAACCCCTCGTACCTGAGCAATCTGGCCCAGCTGCAGCGCATCTTCAAGATGGCGGGCCTGAATGCGCGTCTGGGCTCTATCAGCCCTGACATCAAAAAGCCTACAGAGCTGAAGCTGCCCAATGGGGAGGCTGTGCTGCTGGAGCCCGTGCTGCGCACCAAGCGCCGCATTGGCCTGAAGCACTTTGACCCCTGCACCATCTTGCTCAACAACGACCTGTCTGCAGGCGTGCCCGGCATTCTCGAAGAGCTGTACGAGCAATACCTGCTGCCTCCTGTGCATGCAGGCTGGTGCACGCGCCGCAAGAGCCGCCACTTCCAGTGCTATGAAGAAGTGGCCAAGCGTTTTGGCAAGCTGCTGGGCATTGACCACTGGCTGATTCACCCCCTGTTCGCCAAGGCGGAAGGTCTGGACTTCTCCGAAGGCTCCACCACTGGCATGGGCGCTCTGGCCGCGCAGGTCGATGCCCTGCTGACCAAGGTGCGCCGCAAGTACAAGGAATACGGCATCAAGGACAAGCCCTTTGCCATCGTCAAGGCCGACAACGGCACCTATGGCATGGGCGTGATGACGGTGCGCGATGCCAAGGAGCTGGAAGACCTGACCAAGAAAGCGCGCAACAAGATGAGCGTCATCAAGGATGGCCAGATGGTGCACGACGTCATTATCCAGGAAGGCGTGCTGACTTCTGAGCGCATGCACGACGCCGTGGCCGAGCCCGTGGTCTATACGCTGGACCGCTACGTGGTCGACGGCTTCTACCGCATGCACCCCGAGCGTGGCACAGACGAAAACCTGAATGCGCCGGGCTCCAGCTATGTGCCTCTGGCGTTTGCGCACAGCACCCACATGCCTCAGCCCGGCATGAACCCCGGTGCCAGTGCGCCCAACCGCTTCTATATGTACGGCGTGATTGCACGCCTAGCCATGCTGGCCGCCAGCTATGAGCTGGAAGCCACCAACCCAGAGGCAGAGGTCTACGAGTAAATCATTTGCTCTTAAAAATAGAGCTGACAGCGCTTATCAGTATTGGGTTTCAAATAGAAAACTATCTGAAATCCAATAAATACCAGCGCAAGCAGCTCTTATTTTTAATGAAGCGCGTGGTGCAAGCCCCGCGCTTTTTTTGTGGTGCTGAAGATGCAGACCAATTCTGCAGTGGCGCTGACTGGCTGTGGTCCGCACAATGTGCAGCTATGCAGTTTTTCAAAGACTTCAGCCTGTCCGCACTCAGCGCTGGTTTTGTGGCGATGCTGGTCGGCGTGACCAGCTCGGTGGCGCTGGTCTTTCAGGCAGCACAGGCCTTTGGTGCCAGCGCCGCGCAGATCAGCTCCTGGATGTGGGCACTGGGCTGGGGTATTGGCTTGTGCTGTGCGCTGCCTTCGCTGCTGCTGCGCAAGCCGGTGATGGTGGCCTGGTCCACGCCCGGGGCTGCAGTTCTGGCTGCAGCTGGGCTGGCAGGCGGCTTTTCCATGGCGGAGGCCGTGGGGGCTTTCATCATCAGCGCTGCGCTGATTGCGCTGCTGGGTTTCAGTGGCTGGTTTGAAAAGCTCATGGACCGCATTCCCGCCTCCATTGCTGCGGCCTTGCTGGCCGGTGTGCTGGCCCGCTTTGGCCTGCAGGTGTTTGAATCGGCCCAGACCGCGCAGCCGCTGGTGTTGGTCATGCTGCTGGCATATCTGCTCACGCGCCGCCTCTCGCCCCGCTACGCCGTCATGGTGACGCTGCTGGCCGGTGTTGCCTATGCTGCGTTGCAAGGGCAGATGCGCTGGGAGCAAGTGCAGTGGTCCATGGCCATGCCTGCATGGACGACGCCCAGCTTTTCCTGGCAGGCTTGCGTGAGCCTGGCTCTGCCGCTGTTTGTGGTGACCATGGCTTCGCAGAACCTGCCCGGGGTGGCCGTCATTCGCGCAACAGGCTATCAGCTGCCAGTCTCTAGGCTGGTCGGCATGACAGGCGTCGCCACGCTGCTGCTAGCCCCCTTTGGTGCTTTCTCGCTGAATCTTGCGGCCATCACTGCCGCCATGTGCATGGGCCCTGAAGCACACCACGACATGAACAAGCGCTACACCGCTGCCGTGTGGTGTGGTCTGCTCTATATCTTGATGGGCATCTTCGGCGCTGTGGTTGCTAGCCTGCTGGCTGCTTTCCCCAAAGAGCTGGTAATGGCCATTGCAGGTCTGGCACTGCTCAGTGCGATAGGTAGTGGCCTGGTCGCTGCTTTGCAGCAGGAAAGCAGCCGCGAGGCTGCACTCATCACCTTTCTGGTCACGCTCAGCGGCGTCGTCATTGCGGGGGTGGGGTCTGCTTTCTGGGGTGTGGTTGCCGGCAGTTTGGCCCTGTTTGTGCAACAGTACCGACCTTGGCGTACAACACAGCGCTAAACCTTTTGTCATTCATTGAACGGGGCCAGGCCCCAGCAAGCCATGCAATTTCTTTTTGTTGCCGATCCTCTGCACACCTTCAATACCAAGAAAGACACGACCTTTGTCATGATGCGTGAAGCGCAGCGCCGTGGGCACACGGTGTTCGCCACTGAGCCCAAGGACATCAGCTGGGAAGTGGGTGGCCGTGTCATGGCCAGCGTGCGCAAGCTGCGCCTGACGGGTGACCTGAAAGACTGGTACGAAGAAATTTCCGTAGAGCAGGAAGCATTGGCCGGCTTTGACGCCGTGCTCATGCGCAAGGATCCGCCGTTTGACAGCGAGTTCTTCTACGCTACCCATATGCTCAGCCAGGCTGAGCGTGAAGGTGCCAAGGTATTCAACAAGCCTGCAGCTCTGCGTGACCATCCTGAAAAAATGGCGGTCATGGAGTTCCCCGAACTGCTCGGCCCCACACTGATTACACGCAACCCGCAAGACATCCGCGCCTTCCACGCCCAGCACCAGGACATCATCCTCAAGCCGCTGGACGGCATGGGGGGCATGGGCATCTTCCGCGTGGGCGCTGATGGTATGAACCTGGGCTCCATCATCGAGACGTTGAACCAGAATGGCGCCACCAGCGTCATGGTGCAGAAATTCCTGCCCGCCATCGCACAGGGTGACAAGCGGGTGCTCATCATCGGCGGCAAGCCCGTGCCTTTCTGCCTGGCACGTATCCCGCAGGGCAATGAAGTTCGTGGCAACCTCGCCGCCGGCGGTAAAGGTGTGGCGCAGCCGTTGAACGATGCCGACCGTGCCATGGCCGAAAAGCTGGGTCCAGTCTTGCTGCAGCGTGGCCTGCTGCTGGTAGGTCTGGATGTGATTGGCGACAAGATCACCGAGATCAATGTCACCAGCCCCACCTGTTTTCAGGAGATCCAGCAGCAGACGGGCTGTGATGTGCCTGCCCTGTTTATCGATGCGCTGGAGCAGGCGGTTCAGCAAGCCTGAGTCACCCAGGCCTGCAACCGCCCGCAGGGCGGTTGCAAAAAATGCAGGGCTTCCTGAGGCGCTACAAAAATAGGTATACAATGCAGTTCTTCGCTGATTGCAAAACGCAGTCAGCGACGCAAAGAGAAAATTTCAAATTCTTTTTGCAAGCATCGAAAAACGGTGCTACAATACAAGGCTTCGCTGATCGCAGCGAACGAAACTTGAAGAAATTGATCTTCAAGGCATCTTTAACAAGATACAGCCGATAAGCGTGGGCGTTTGAAGGCGAATTGCCAAATCAAACGCTCATGAGAATAGAAGTGAAGTTCACTTCAATTCCGT
>NZ_VZOT01000004.1 GCF_008801935.1 Comamonas kerstersii | reverse complement strand
CCCCCATCCCTGCCTTCCCCCAGCGGGGAAAGGAGTTCAATACCCCCTCACCCCTGCCCTCTCCCGCAAGCGGGAGAGGGAGTAAGTAGCAAATTCATAGCTGCCAGCGCTTGCTGTATGGGCACTGGAGCCATATTCCATTCAGAAATCCTGCGACTGATGCACCCCCAACTCCCTTCTACCTGCGCCGAGGCGCGCAGCCTGTGGGGTGGCATGTGCGGCCCATGCCGCACATGCTTCGTCCATCTGACTCGCCGCAGCTGTCTGAGCGAAGCGCTTACCAAGCGCGTAGCGAGTTCTGCGGCGCACCCCACAGGCGAGCACCGCAGGCTGCCCGGAGCGAAAGGCAGGGACGCAGGTAGCAGGGTCGCCTTTTCTTGGCTTACTTTCTTTTGGCGAAGCAAAAGAAAGTAAGTCGGCTGTCGGGCCGAGACCCGACTTCCTTCCTCACCACAAGCACACCGCCCCAACAGGCAACAACAAAGGCCCCCATCCCTGCCTTCCCCCAACGGGGGAAGGAGTTCACTACCCCCTCACCCCAGCCCTCTCCCGCAAGCGGGAGAGGGAGTGAGTAGCAAATTCATAGCTTCCAGCGCTTGCTGTATGGGCGCTGGAGGCATATTCCATTCAGAAATCCTGCGACTGATGCACCCCCAACTCCCTTCTACCTGCGCCGAGGCGCGCAGCCTGTGGGGTGGCATGTGCGGCCCATGCCGCACATGCTTCGTCCATCTGACTCGCCGCAGCTGTCTGAGCGAAGCGCTTACCAAGCGCGTAGCGAGTTCTGCGGCGCACCCCACAGGCGAGCACCGCAGGCTGCCCGGAGCGAAAGGCAGGGACGCAGGTAGCAGGGTCGCCTTTTCTTGGCTTACTTTCTTTTGGCGAAGCAAAAGAAAGTAAGGCGGCTGTCGGGCCGAGACCCGACTCCCTCCTTCAAGCAAAGCAAACCGCCACCACAAGAAGCAGAAAATCCCCAATTTCCCCCTGACGCTTTGTCATAACCTCACACCGCTTCCAAAAATAACCATAAAAACCGCATCCAGGCCTTATACAGAAAGCGCTTGCAGCTATGAAAAAATATTAATCACCTATACAGAATATGGATGAACGGCAGCAGCTGCAGGCGACCAGATACATCACAAGCTTTTCGCCTACAAAGGCACCAGATTTTTGATTATTTATTTGAAATAGATAATGATTCAGCGGATTAAGTAAAACAGGGATAAATAAATGCTTCCATCTATCCCTTCGTTATTTTTGTAAGTATTTACGAATTACAGAACGTGGCTTTTATTGCAAAATGTTTTGAGTTTTAACCACACTCACAACAACGATGGTGTCATCAGCCCGCCCCATGACACGGAGACACATGCATGAATGAAGTCATCACGACAAGCTATAACCCCCTGTACGTTGCCTTGTCTTTTGTCTGTGCATTTATGGGGGCCTACAGCGCCCTGACCTGCGTCTACAAGCTGCTGGCCTATCGCAAGGCGCATATCAACCACAGTCTGGACAAGCTCACGGGCAAGCGCCCACGCACATCCATGCTGCCCAGCTCGCAGATGTATTACGGCACGCTGTGTGTAGCGGGGCTGGCTTTTGGTGGGCTGGGGGTGTGGTGCATGCACTTTATTGGCACGCTGGCGCTGCAGCTGCCGGTGGCCGTGCATTACTCGCTCGATACCACGCTGCTGTCGCTGGTGGCGGCGGTGCTGGCTTCCATCTGCGGTCTGGGCATTGTGGCGGCCAACCCGTACAGCCTGCCACGGCTGGTGTGTGCCGGAGCCATTCTGGGTGTGGGTGTGAGCGCCATGCACTACCTGGGCATGTACAGCATGGAGTTTGATGGCTTTTTCCTGTGGGACTGGCCGCTGGTAGCCCTGTCCTGCCTGATTGCCTTTGTGGCGGCCACGGCAGGCCTGTGGCTGGCGTTTGCCACGTCTTCCAACGCCGCACGCTGGCTGGCTGCGGCGCTGATGGGCGGCGCGATCTGCGCCATGCACTACACCGGCATGGCGGCGGCCGATGTGGTCTGCACCACGCCAGTGACAGCGCTGCCTGAATCCGACAGTCTGGGTATGCTGACGGCGCTGCCCGTGCTGCTGGTGATGCTGATTGTGGTGATCAGTTTCCTGATCGCGCTGGTGCACATGTACGCGCGCCGCTTCAAGACCTGAAGCAGCTGCCACCAAGCAAAAAGCCCACTGACAGTTCTTGTCAGTGGGCTTTTTTTGAATTGGACGGCGACTCTTACGCGATCACCGTGTTACGGCAGAACGTCTCTGCAGCTGTCACTTGTATTTTTCTCGTCGAAGTGCTCGACGTACTGGCGTGAGATCAGCATTGTTTGCGCAAACAACCTGCTGATTATAAAAGATTGCTATCAAATATGCAAGCGCTTATATAAAACGCCTGCAGAGCCTCCATACGCTCAGGCATCAGCCTTGAAGCCGGTGCGCTCCACCACAGGTGCCCACTTGGCAATGTCCTGCTCCATCATGCGGGCAAAGTCGGCCTGGCTCATGGGCGTCATGCTGAAGGCCATCTCAGCCAGCGCGGCCTGCACCTTGGCCCCAGACAGGCTCTTGGCTGCTGCGGCGTGCAGGCGTGCCACCAGTTCAGGACTGGTGCCCTTGGGGGCCAGCAGGCCCATCCATTCCTGCGAAGTCAACGCAGGCAGGCCTTGCTCGGCAAAGGTAGGAACCTGGGGCAGCTGGCTCAGGCGCTCGGCGCTGCTCACGCCCAGCATGCGCACCTTGCCACTGCTCAGCTGTGCAATGGGTTCGCTGATGACGTTGAAGCTGGAGGCAATCTGCCCGGCCATGACGTCCTGCAGCGCCATGGCACCACCCTTGTAGGGCACATGCACATAGTTGAGGCCCATTTGCGCGGCAAACATTTCGCCCAGAAAGTGCATGGCCGTGCCTGCACCGGCAGAGCCAAACGAGGCTTTGTCTGGATTGGCCTTGAACCACTGCACCAGCTGCTCCAGGCTGGTGACGCTGTCAGGCACCATGGGGCCGATGTTGGCGCTGTACTGCAGCGCGCACAGCGAGGAAATGGGCATCAGATCAGTCTGCGGGTTGTAGCTGAGCTGGCGATAGACATGGGGGTAGATGGTCAGAATGGCGCCGGGTGACACCAGCAGGGTATTGCCATCGGGTTTGGCGTTTTTGACCACATCCACGGCAATGCGGCCGCCTGCACCGGGGCGGTTGTCCACGACCACAGGGGTGTTCAGTTCTTCAGCCAGATACAGGGCCAGCTGGCGTGCCACAAAGTCTGCGGAGCCGCCGGCGGTAAAACCCACCACCAGACGTATGGGCTGGTTGCTCCAGGCAGCCATGGGAGATACAGCAAGCGAGGCTGCCGAAGCAGCCAGAAAGTGACGGCGGGAGATCATGGGGATCAAGGCTTTCTCGACAAAACAGACAAAAGGGGCTTTCCAGTCAGCGTCTGGCCGAGATGTACACGCTCTCCTCCCTGCCCTTCTGTGGTGCGCCGCTGGTAGCAATGGTGGGAGATTCTAGGAAGCACACAGCAGCATTCACAGCCAAACACACACCCAAGCAGACGCAATTTTTTTGTTTGCACAGGGCTGTCAATTCGTATAGCACTGCAGTTTCATGCGCAGAAAACAAACACACTCAATAAAACTTCGCAAAAGCGCAGCCTAGTGCTTGTGATCTGCGAAACAGTCGCGCCCCATTTCACGCAAAAATATTGCGCAAATAGCGGCAATAGGCCTCACGTGTGGTCGATTATTGCGCCTTATCATGATTAATTAATAAGCAAAACAGGCTCTAACGCCCATCCAGCAAGCGCTGGAAGCTATGGTTTTAGATAACGCACTGGCTGACGCCGAAAAGCACTGTGGCCGATACTTGGCCTTTTCCCCGGCATGAACCATGCCCAGCATCAAGGAGAGTCTGTGCAATCAGCAAGCGACCAATGGTTTGACGAGGCGTACTACCAGCGCTTTTATTTCGACAAGAAAACCAGCGTGGTGGACCAGGAACACATTGAGCGGCTGGGCACATTTGTCTGCAGTTATCTGAAATACCTGCGCGTTCCCGTAACGAGGGTGCTGGATGTGGGCTGCGGCATCGGTCTGTGGAAGGATGTGGTGCAGCAGCAGTTTCCCGGCTGCAGCTACCAGGGCGTGGAGTTCAGCGAATATCTGTGCGAGCGCTTTGGCTGGACGCAAGGCTCGGTGGTGGACTACCAGAGCAGTGCGCCGTTTGACCTGGTGATCTGCCAGGGTGTACTGCCCTATCTAAGCCCTGCCGACCTGAAAAAAGCCCTGCGTAATCTGGGCCAGCTCTCGCGCGGTGCGCTGTATCTGGAAGCCGTGACGCGCGAGGACTATGAGCGCGACATCATTGACGAAGATCTGACCGACCCGCGCCTGTTCCGCCACCGTGCGGCACTGTACCGCCAGGGCCTGAGCCAGCACTTCAGCGCGCTGGGCGGCGGCCTGTGGCTGAGCCGCCAGTGCCCGGTGCCGGTGTTCGAGCTGGAATGCCCCGGCGGCGGGTATTGACGCTGCGTGGCAACGACAATCGTCGCCTTACATCATGTCTGCTGCCTCTACGCCCCCCGCCTTCCCCCATGCCGTCGCGCGTCTGCGCGCCCAGCGTCTGCTGCGCAGCACGCGCCCGTTTCTGGCCCGTGGTGGCCCCAAAGGGGAACGCTGCGAGGGCTGCCGCCTGCGCCCCACCCACTGCATGTGTGCACTGCGCCCACACCTGCCAACGCAGGCAGGCATCTGCCTGCTGATGCACGATGCCGAGCCACTCAAGCCCAGCAACACGGGCTGGCTGATTGCCGATGTGGTGCAGGACACTTTTGCCTTTGGCTGGAGCCGTACCGAGGTAGACCCAGCCCTGACCGCACTGCTGCAGGACCCGCAGTGGCAGCCCTATGTGGTCTTTCCCAGCGAATACGTAGAGCCTCCCGAGCGCGCCATTCACACGCTGCCAGCCGGGCAGGCACACAGCGGTAAGCGGCCGTTGTTCATCCTGCTGGATGCCACCTGGGCCGAGGCGCGCAAGATGTTCCGCAAGAGCCCGTATCTGGACAGCTTTCCGGTACTGGGTCTGCAGCCCGAGCAGATCTCGCGCTACCAGCTGCGCCGCTCCAAGCGTGACGACCACTTCTGCACCAGCGAGGTGGCCGCACTGTGCCTGGAGCTGTGTGCCCAGCCCCAGGACCAGCGTGCAGGACAGGTGCTGGAGCAGTATCTGGCCGTCTATACCCACCACTATCTGCAGGCCAAGAACCAGATGCCCGTGCAGTGGGACAGCAGCGAGCACCAGCAATTGCAGGCTGCCTTGCAACTGGCCAGTGCGGCTGACTCCGCCATCGCCAAAGGCGTTGGCGGCCAAGCCTTAGACAATAATTTGCATAACACTAACTTGTCTTAAGCCAGTGGGACAATGCCTGCAATCGCAGCACCACCGTGGTTGCTGCACCCTGAATTGCAAAGTGCCCCATGAAGTCTGTTGTGAAGTTGTCCCTGGCCTCTGCTGCATTGACTGCAGCTTTTTTCTCGAACATTGCCTGCGCAGCTGCGCCTGCGGTGGATTCCCCCACCCTCAAGCGCTGGCAGGAGGGTGGCACGGTGGTGATTGGTGTGCGTGAGAGCGCCACCCCCATGTCCTACGCGCTGGGTGCCAACGAAAAGTTTGTGGGCTACCACACCGAACTGTGCGAAAAAGTGGTGCAGACCATTGCGCCCAAGGCGCAGCTCAAATACATGGTGCTGACACCCCAGAACACCATGCCCCTGATCCAGAACGGCACGGCCGACTTCAACTGCGCCAGCATGACCAACAGCCTCAAGCGCCAGGACCAGGTCGCTTTTGGCCTGACCACCTATGTGAGCGAAGTGCGCATGGCTGTGGCCAAGGACCAGCCTATCACCAGCTTCAAGCAGCTCGATGGCAAGAAAGCCGTGGCACTGACCGGCACCACGGCTGTGCAAATTCTGCGCCGCTTTGCTGCGGAGCATGACATCAAGATCCAGACCGTCATGGCCAAGGACCAGTACGAAGCCTTCCTGCTGCTGGAGTCAGGCCGTGTGGATGCCTTTGTGCTGGACGACAACATGCTCGCTGGCGTGATTGCACAGAGCAAGCACCCCGAGGGTTTCAAGATCGTGGGTGAAGTGATCGGTGCTGAGCCCATTGCCATTCAGTTCAGCAAGGACGACCCCGCCATCAAGCAGGCGGTGGACGATGTGATCCGCCAGATGATGGCCAATGGCGAGCTGGAAAAGCTCTACAACAAGTACTACACCCAGCCGATTCCACCCAAGCACATGAATCTGAACCTGCCCATGGGTGACACGCTGAAGAAGATGATTGCCAACCCTAACGATGTGCCTGTCGAGCAGTTCGACACCGTGCGCTAAAGCCTGCGCAGCATAAAAAAACCGCCGGAGTCCCCGGCGGTTTTTTGCTGGTGCAGCGCCCACTCAGAGCAGCTTGCCGCTGCCCCTGCGGCGTGCCAGCCAGGCGATGATTTCGCCCATGACGCCACGGCGGAAGGCCAGCACGCAGATCACAAAGATCAAGCCAGTGACAATGGTCACGGACTCGCCCAGAGTGCTGAACCATTCCACCCCGGTGGCCTTGGACAGCCAGGTGCCAAAGTCGCCAATCTTGTTTTCCAGCGCCACCACAATAGCCGAACCCACGATGGGGCCAGACAGCGTGCCCAGGCCGCCGATCAGCGTCATCAGAATCACATGGCCCGAGGTGGTCCAGTGCACATCCGACAGCGTGGCAAAGCCCAGCACCACGGTCTTGAGCGCACCAGCCAGACCGGTCAATCCAGCCGAGAGTACAAACACCAGCAGCTTGAAGCGGTTCACGTCATAGCCCAGTGAAATAGCACGGGGCTCGTTTTCCTTGATGGCCTTGAGCACCTGCCCGAAGGGCGAATGCACGGTGCGCACAATGAGCAAGAAGCCCAGCACCACGATGACCAGCGCCACGTAGTACATGGTCAGGTCATTGCTCAGGTCAATCAGGCCAAACAGCTTGCCGCGTGGCACGCCCTGCAGGCCGTCTTCACCGCCGGTAAACGGCATCTGCAGGCAGACGAAGAACAGCATCTGCGCCAGCGCCAGCGTGATCATGGAAAAGTAGATGCCCTGACGGCGAATGGCCAGCCAGCCAGCCACCAGACCAATGGCAGCACCACCCAGCGTACCGAGGATGATGCCAATCTCAGGCGTCACACCCCAGACCTTGATGGTGTGACCTGCCATATAGGCTGCGCCACCCAGAAAGGCAGCGTGACCGAAGGACAGCAGTCCCGTGTAGCCCAGCAGCAGGTTAAAGGCCGAGGCAAACAGCGCGAAGCACATGAGCTTCATCACAAACACGGGATACGCGCCGAAGAAGGGAGCCAGAATCAGGGCCAGCAGCAGCACGCCGTAGCCAAGGAATGCAAGTTTCTTGGTAGTCATGGTGTGTGCCCCTCTTTATTTCTCTTTGCCAAACAGGCCTGCGGGGCGAATCAGCAAAACAATGACCATGATGACGAACACCACGGTGGACGATGCTTCGGGGTAGAACACCTTGGTCAGGCCTTCCACCACACCCAGGCCCAGCCCGGTGAGGATGGAGCCCATGATGGAGCCCATGCCCCCGATCACCACCACGGCGAACACCACGATGATGAGGTTCTGCCCCATCAGCGGCGTGACCTGGTAGACGGGTGCAGCCAGCACACCGGCAAAGGCCGCCAGTCCCACGCCAAAGGCATAGGTCAGCGTGACCATGAGGGGCACGTTGATGCCAAAGGCTTCCACCAGACGCGGGTTTTCCGTACCAGCGCGCAGGTAGGCACCAAGGCGGGTTTTCTCAATCACATACCAGGTGGCCATACAGACGACCACGGATGCCACCACCACCCAGACGCGGTAGTTGGGCAGCATCATGAAGCCAAGGTCGGAGGCCCCTTCGAGCAGCTCGGGCGTGTCATAGCCCAGGCCCGAGACACCGTAGACCGAGCGGAACACGCCTTCGATCAGCAGCGACAGGCCCAGCGTCAGCAGCAGGCCGTACAGGTGGTCGAGCTTGTAGATCCAGCGCAGCAGAAAGCGCTCGATCAGCACACCAAACAGCCCCACGATGATGGGAGCCAGAATCAGCATCACCCAGTAGTTGATGCCGAAGTAGTTCATGGCCATCCAGGTGACCATGGCCCCCATCATGAACAGTGCGCCGTGCGCAAAGTTGATGACGTTCAGCAGACCAAAGATCACGGCCAGCCCAAGGCTCAAGATCGCATAAAACGAGCCATTGACCAGCCCCAGCAGCAGCTGGCTCAGCAGGCCCGGCAATGAGACACCGAAGATTTCCATGAGAAAGACGCGGTTGGGTAAACAAAAGGCCTTCCGCACAGCGCGGCAGCACGCTGGTGGCCTGCTGCCGTACAAGTCTGTGCATGGGCGGGAACGCTGCACGCCAGGTACGGCGTGCAGCGGGGGCTCACATCAAAGTAGCTGGCACCACGCGGCAAATCGGTGATCTGCAGTGGCGCGCACAGCGCTTACTTCCACAGAGCGCACTTGCTTTCTTCCTTGGTGGTCCAGACCTGATCAGGAGTGAGCTTGGTCACGACCTTGTAGTAGTCCCATGGGCCTTTGGATTCGGCCGGCGACTTCACCTGCATCAGGTACATGTCGTGTGCGTAGCGGCCATCAGGGCGGATCATGCCTTCGGCATAGAAGTCCTTGAGCGGCTCGCTCTTGAGCACTTCCATCACCTTGTCCGCATCCAGTGTGCCGGCCTTTTCTACAGCCTTCAGATAGTTCATGGTGGCCGAGTAGTTGGCGGCCTGCACGTCAGTAGGCATGCGCTTGGTCTTGTCCTGGAACTTCTTGCCAAAGGCGCGGGTTTCGTCGTTCAGGTTCCAGTCCCAGCTGGTGGTCAGCAGCAGGCCTTCGGTATTGCGCAGGCCCAGCGAGTGCACATCGGTCAGGAACACCAGCAGGCCAGCAAGCTTCATGTTCTTGTTGATGCCGAACTCCTTGGCTGCCTTGATGGTGTTGATGGTGTCACCACCGGCGTTGGCCAGTCCCAGAATCTGGGCCTTGGAGTTCTGTGCCTGCAGCAGGAAGCTGGAGAAGTCCGAAGCGTTCAGCGGATGGCGCACGCTGCCCTTGACGTTACCGCCCTTGGCCTTGACCACGTTAGCCGTGTCGTTCTCCAGCGAATGGCCAAAGGCGTAGTCCGCTGTCAGGAAGAACCATTCCTTGCCGCCGTTATCGACCACGGCACCGCCTGTGCCCTTGGCCAGCGCCACCGTGTCATAGGCGTAGTGAATGGTGTAGGGCGAGCACTGCTCATTGGTCAGGGCCGAAGTGCCTGCGCCATTGTTGATGTAGACGCGCTTTTTCTCCTGCGCCACCTTGGCCAGCGCCAGGGCCACGCCAGAGTTGGTGCCGCCCAGCAGCATGCTCAGGTCTTGTGTGTCAATCCACTCGCGCGCCTTGGTGGCGGCAATGTCGGGCTTGTGCTGGTGATCCAGCGTCAGCAGCTCGATGGGCTTGCCCAGCACCTTGCCGCCGAAGTCGTCAATCGCCATCTGAATGGCAACTGCACCGTTCTTGCCGTCTACGTCTGCATAGTTGCTGGACATGTCGGTGATAAAGCCGATCTTGACCTTGTCTGGTGCTTGCGCGTGGGCCATGCCAGCCATGGCCAGAGAGAGGGCGAGCGCAGTCAAAGGGGTACGCAGTGCGTGCATGTTTGTCTCCTTGTTGATATAGGTATGTTTCTGTGTTGGTGCAATGCAGATGGGGTCAGACACCCAGCAATTCATTGAGCACGGGCATCTTGGCTTGCAGCTGCGGCGCATCAAAGGTCTCGACGATGCGGCCATGCTCCATGACGTAGAAGCGATCGGCCAGCGGTGCGGCAAAGCGGAAGTTCTGCTCCACCATGACGATGGTGTAGCCCTTGGCCCGCAGCGTGGTGATCATGCGTGCCAGTGCCTGCACGATCACGGGAGCCAGGCCTTCGGAAATTTCATCGAGCAGCAGCAGCCGTGCCCCCGTGCGCAGAATGCGCGCCACGGCCAGCATCTGCTGCTCACCACCGGACAGGCGCGTGCCCTGGCTGTGGCGGCGCTCGGCGAGGTTGGGGAACATGTCGTAGATTTCCTCCACGCTCATGCCTTCATGGCCGGTCTTGAGCTGTGGGGGCAGCAGCAGGTTTTCTTCGCACGAGAGGCTGGCAAAAATGCCCCGCTCTTCAGGGCAGTAACCCACGCCGTAGTGCGCAATCTTGTGCGTGGGCAGGCCAATGGTTTCATGCCCATTAATCTTGACCGAGCCCTTGCGCGCGCCGGTCAACCCCATGACGGCGCGCATGGTGGACGTGCGCCCTGCCCCATTGCGCCCCAGCAGGGTGACGACTTCGCCGGGGTAGACCACCATGTCCACGCCATGCAGAACATGGGATTCGCCATACCAGGCTTCGAGGTTGCGGATTTCGAGGGCAGGTGTGGTGTTGTTGTGTGCTGTCGCGGCCATGGTTCAGTGCGCTCCTTGCAGTTGTCCTTCGGTGCTGCCCATATAGGCTTCCATCACCTGGGGGTTGCGGGAGACTTCGCTGTAGTTGCCCTCAGCCAGCACGGCGCCGCGCTGCAGCACGGTGATGCGGTCGGCGATCGTGGAGATCACCTTCATGTTGTGCTCCACCATGAGGATGGTGCGACCCGCCGAGACTTTCTTGATGAGCTGGGTGACGCGGTCTACGTCTTCGTGGCCCATGCCCTGCGTGGGTTCGTCCAGCAGCATGAGCTCAGGCTCCATGGCCAGCGTGGTGGCAATCTCCAGCGCACGCTTGCGGCCGTAAGGCAGGTTGACGGTGACTTCATCCGCCATGTCTGCCAGGCCTACTTCGTCCAGCAGCTGCATGGCGCGGTCATTGAGCTGGCTCAGCGTTTTTTCGCTCTTCCAGAAGTGAAAAGCCGTACCCAGCTGGCGCTGCAGACCAATGCGCACGTTCTCCAGCAAGGTCAGGTGCGGAAACACGGCCGAGATCTGGAACGAGCGAATCACACCGCGACGCGCAATCTGTGCAGGTGCTTCGCGGGTGATGTCGATGCCGTTGAAGCGGATCTCGCCCGAAGTCGGCTCCAGAAACTTGGTCAGCAGGTTGAAGCACGTGGTCTTGCCCGCACCGTTGGGGCCAATCAGCGCATGGATGCTGCCGCGCTGCACCGAAAGATTCACATCGCTCACGGCGGTAAAGCCTTTGAACGCTTTGGTGAGATGGGTGGTTTGAAGAATGACGTCGCTCATGGCGGCCAGGCTGCTCCGTGTTGGCAGTGCTGCAGGCCGGGGCTTCTGGCCCTGTGGCTGGCATGCACCGTGTCAAATGTTGCAGCGCATCGTATGGGCGAGCTTTCCGACTACGCACTAGGAGTTGTGCCTAAGCTTTTCAACTTAGGCAGTTACCCTAGCGACAAAAAAAGCCTTCAACTCCCTTAAATATCAATGCAAAAACAAAGAGTGATTGCACACATTCACAAGATTCAAAGAGTCAACCAAAGCCAATTTGGACGGCTTTTTTTACGGTGTATCTCGGGCTGGATGTGAAGCCGCAATCGCTTGGCTCTACAGGTTTTTGCTAAAAAAATAGCTGCCAGCGCTTGATTCATAAGGATTTGCGAAAACATTTGCCCGCAATCCCTTACAGCATCTGCGCAAGCAGCTCACTTTTTTAGAATTTGCAGCTTTGGGATGTCCTGCAACAGCCGATCAACGGCAGCATCAACGGCATGCAACGCAGAGGTTTCCAGGGCTACTGCAGCGTTTCCTTGCTGCTCTTGGGCAGAGCCAGCGGCATGACAGGCACGCCCTCCTCCAGCAGTTCCATGGCCTGCTGAGGCGTGGCCTGGCCACGGATGGGACGCTCGGGCTCCTCGCCCTTGTGCATGCGCAAAGCTTCTTCCGCAAAGCGCTCGCCCACGTCCTCGGTCTTGGTTGCAATTTTGCGCGAGACTTCCAGCCATGCTGCCTGCAGGGCATGCAGCTTGCGACGGTCTGCCTCATCGGGCACAGGAGCTGGCGCAGCTGCGGCAGGCTGCGCCCCAAGGTTCAGGCGCGGGGCACTCAGGCCCTTGCGCAATTCCTTGCTGCCACACATGGGGCATTCCACCAGGCCGCGATCGAGCTGACTGCGGAAATCCTCTTCCGAAGCAAACCAGCCTTCAAATACATGGTCCAGGGGGCAATGGAGGTCAAACACCTTCATGGCAGCAGCAGATCCGTAAGCTTGAAACCAACAAAGAAAAAGGCAGAGTCAGTGCTCTGCCTTGGCGTACAGAAGCCGCAAGTTTAGCGGCTGCGACGCTTGGTGAGGTAGCGCCAGACAAAGCCAGGAAAGGCCAGTGTCAGGAACAGCGTGGCTGTGATGGCATAGAACTCCCAGCCCTGCGGGTAGATCTGCCCGGCACGGCGCTCCAGCAGCAAAGCCAGTGCACCTACCAGGAAATACAGCAGCACCAGCTCCAGCAGGCGCCCCCACAGGGGCTTGACAGGCTTGGCCACAGGCCCGGCAATCAGCCAGCGCTCATTCAGAAAAGGCAAATTGGCGGCCACGAGGGCCGCCAGAATTACGAGCCAGATGGAAGCAGTTTGAGTCACGCTTCACATTATGGGTCAGGATGCCAGCGCTCGGACAATCGCATCCGCGCACAGCGACATCAAACCACCAGGAACAATGCCCAGGATCAAAACCAGTGCACCGTTCACCGTCAGCACGGCACGCACATCCAGAGGAGCGGACACGGCCACAGCAGTCAGCGGCTTGTCAAAGTACATGACCTTGATCACGCGCAGGTAGTAGAAGGCACCAATCAGCGACATGATCACGGCGAACACGGCCAGACCGATGTAGAAGCTCTCACCCGAAGCCACCAGTGCCTGCAGCACGGACAGCTTGGCATAGAAGCCCACCAGCGGAGGAATACCGGCCATGGAGAACAGGCACACCGCCATGATGCCTGCGTACAGGGGGCTGCGCTGGTTCAGACCAGCCAGGTCGGCAATCTCTTCGCTCTCAAAGCCTTCGCGCGACAGCAGCATGATCACGCCGAAGGTCGCCAGCGTGGTCAGCACATAGGTCACCACGTAGAACATGGAGGAGCTGTAGGCATTGGCTGCACGGGTAGGATCGATTTCCGTACCGATCACACCCGACAGCAGACCCAGCAGCACAAAGCCCATCTGTGCGATCGTGGAGTAAGCCAGCATACGCTTGAGGTTGGTCTGGGCAATCGCTGCCACGTTACCCACCACCAGCGAAGCAATGGCCAGCACGGTCAGCATCTGCTGCCAGTCCACAGCCAGCGGCAGCATGCCATCCACCAGCAGGCGGATCACGATGGCAAATGCAGCCAGCTTGGGAGCGCCACCAATCAGCGCAGTGATGGCTGTAGGCGCACCCTGGTACACATCAGGCACCCACATGTGGAAGGGGGCCACGCCCAGCTTGAAGGCCAGACCTGCCACCACAAAGACCAGACCGAATACCAGCACCTGGTGCTTGAGTTCACCGGAGCTGATGGCCTTGAACACTTCGCCGATGTCCAGCGAACCCGTCGCACCGTAGACCATGGACAGGCCATACAGCAGGAAGCCCGATGCCAGAGAACCCAGCACGAAGTACTTCATGGCCGCTTCGGTAGCCAGAGTGTGATCACGGCGCAGCGCCACCAGTGCGTAGCTGGACAGGGTCAGTAGTTCCAGACCCAGGTAGATCAGCAGCAGGTTGTTGGCGCTGATCATGATGAACATGCCCAGCAGCGCAAAAATCGACAGGCTGAACAGTTCACCGCCACGCAGCATGCCGCGGTCTGCGGAATAAGGACGGGCGTAGACCAGGGTCACCATCATGGCGACGGTAGCAAAGCACTTGAGCCAGTTGCCCATGGCGTCAGAGACCACCATGTTGCCCCAGCCGTAGAAGGTGTTGCCGCTCAAAGCGTAGTTGGCCTGCATGATGGCGACTACGAGCAGCGTCAACATGGTCAGCGCGTAGGTGCCAGTGCGGCGAGCGCTTTTTACGCCCAGATCCACCAAGGTGATCACGCACCCCATGATGAAGAGCACGATCTCGGGGTAGATCGAAAGCCAGCTGATGTTGTCAATCATCTCAATCTCTCAGTTCAGTCTGGTCAAGGAAGCTTGGATTGGGCGACATGCTTGAGCAGCTCAGCCACCGAGGGGTCCATGACATCAGTGAAAGGCTTTGGATACAAGCCCATGTACAGCACGGCCACAGCCAGGATCGCGAGGATCAGGAACTCGCGGCAGCCGATGTCCTGCAGATTCTTGACGTTGTCGTTGGTCACAGGACCCAGGTACACACGCTTGTACATCCACAGGGTGTAGGCAGCGCCGAAGATCAGCGCAGTCGCTGCCATCAGACCAACCCAGAAGTCATACTGCACAGCACCCAGAATCACCATCCACTCACCAACGAAGCCGGCCGTAGCTGGCAGACCGCAGTTGGCCATGGCAAACAGCAGCGCAAAGGCAGCGAACTTGGGCATGGTGTTGACCACACCGCCGTAGGAAGCGATTTCACGCGAGTGCACACGGTCGTACAGCACGCCGATACACAGGAACATGGCAGCCGACACAAAGCCGTGGGCAATCATCTGCACGATGCCACCGGCCACGCCAATCTCGTTGAAGATGAAAAAGCCCAGTGTCACAAAGCCCATGTGTGCCACGGACGAATAAGCCACCAGCTTCTTCATGTCCTTTTGCACCAGCGCCACCATACCCACGTAGATCACGGCAATCAGGGACAGCGCAATGATCAGGCCCGCCCATTCACGCGATGCGTCAGGAGCGATGGGCAGCGAGAAACGCAGGAAACCGTAGGCACCGAGCTTCAGCATGATGGCTGCCAGCACGGCAGAACCACCTGTAGGCGCTTCCACGTGCACGTCTGGCAGCCAGGTGTGTACGGGGAACATGGGCACCTTCACCGCAAAGGCAGCGAAGAAGGCAAAGAACACCAGCGTCTGAGGCAGCATACCCAGAGGCAGCTTGTGCCAGGTCTGGATGTCAAAGCTGCCGCCCGACACGTTGTACAGGTAGATCACGGCCACCAGTGTGAGCAGCGAGCCCATCAAGGTGTACAGGAAGAACTTGAACGCGGCGTAGATACGGTTGGGGCCCCCCCAGATACCAATGATGAGGTACATGGGGATCAGCGTGGCTTCGAAGAACACGTAGAACAGCAGGCCGTCCAGTGCTGCGAACACGCCAATCATCAGACCCGACAGGATCAGGAAGGCGCCCATGTACTGGTTCACACGCTCTGTGATGCTTTCCCAGGAGGTCAGCACCACGATGACGGTGATAAAGGCAGTCAGAGGCACGAACCAGAACGACAGACCATCGAGACCCAGGTGGTAGTGGATATTGAAGCGTTCAATCCACAGCATCTTTTCGACGAACTGCATGTTCGCCGAAGAGGTATCAAAGCCCGTGTACAGCGGGATCGTGACCAGCAAGCCCAGGATGGAGCCGATCAGCGCGACCCAGCGCACAGCACGTGCGCAGGAATCTTTGCCGAAGGCCAGCAACAGAACACCAAAGACAATTGGCGTCCAAATGGCAAGACTCAACAAACCCATTTTTGTTCTTCCTTACTTGTTGAGCCACACGAAGTAGGTCATGAGCGCAAAGATGCCCAGAATCATGACCAACGCGTAGTGGTAGATGTAACCAGACTGGAGCCAGCGGATCACCGAAGCGATCTTGCCCACCAGCTTCCACGAACCATTCACGACAGCGCCGTCAATCAGTGCCTGGTCGCCAACCTTCCAGAACACCGTACCGAAGCAGCGCGCACCGCGTGCAAACACGTTTTCGTAGACCCAGTCCACACCGTACTTGCCTTCCAGCACCTGGTACAGACCAATCTTCTTGCTCACGGCCATGACGGCGGCAGGAATCTCAGGCTTGACCATGTAGCACACATAGGACACAGCCACACCAGCCAGAGCCAGCCAGAAAGGAGCTGTCTGGAAGCCGTGCAGAGCCATGGCCAGCCAGCCGTGGATGTTTTCTGCCAGGTAGGCCATTGCAGGGTGCTTGGCCGCATCGACGTAGATCACGCCCTTGAAGAAGTCACCGAACAGCATGGGCATCAGCGCCATTGCACCGATCACCACCGAAGGGATCGCCAGCAGCAGCAGAGGACCTGTCACCACCCATGGAGACTCATGGGGCTTGGCATCGTGGCCATGGCCGTGGTCATCGTGCGCGTGATGGTCGTCGGGGTGCGCATCGGGGTTCTGGTCATAGCGCTCCTTGCCGTGGAATACCAGCCAGTACAGACGGAAGGAGTAGAACGCGGTGATGAACACGCCAGTCAGCACGGCAAAAGTTGCAAAGCCGGAGGCAGGCAGGTTGGAGGCATGCACCGCTTCAATGATGGCGTCCTTGGAGTAGAAGCCAGAGAAGAACGGTGTACCGATCAGTGCCAGATTACCCAGCAGGAAGGTGATCCAGGTGATAGGCATGTACTTGCGCACGCCACCCATCCAGCGGATGTCCTGGTTATGGTGCATGCCCATGATCACGGAACCAGCCCCGAGGAACAGCAGTGCCTTGAAGAAGGCGTGGGTCATCAGGTGGAACACAGCCACGGAGTAAGCAGAAGCGCCCAGCGCCACAGTCATGTAGCCCAGCTGAGACAGCGTGGAGTACGCAATCACGCGCTTGATGTCGTTCTGGATGATGCCCAGGATACCCATGAACAGGGCTGTGATGGCACCGATCACCAGGATGAAGTTCAGTGCCACATCCGACAGCTCATACAGCGGCGACATGCGCGAGACCATGAAGATACCAGCCGTCACCATGGTCGCAGCGTGAATCAGCGCCGAGATGGGGGTAGGACCTTCCATGGAGTCTGGCAGCCAGGCATGCAGCGGGAACTGCGCCGACTTGCCCATGGCACCGATGAACAGGCAGATCGCCGTCACGGTCACCAGCGACCACTCGGTACCAGGCATGGCCAGCAGCGAGAACTCAGGCAGCTTGGCGAAGATCTCGTTGTAGTTCAGGCTGCCGGTGTATGCCGCGATCAGGCCAATACCCAGAATGAAGCCAAAGTCACCCACACGGTTGACCAGGAAGGCCTTCATGTTGGCAAAAATCGCCGTAGGCTTCTTGTAGTAGAAGCCGATCAGCAGGTAGGACACCAGACCCACTGCTTCCCAGCCGAAGAACAGCTGCAGCAGGTTGTTGCTCATCACCAGCATCAGCATGGAGAAGGTGAAGAGCGAGATGTAGGAGAAGAAACGGTTGTAGCCGTCGTCCTCAGCCATGTAGCCCATGGTGTAGATGTGCACCATCAGCGACACAAAGGTCACCACGCACATCATCATGGCTGTGAGGGAGTCGATCATGAAACCGACTTCCATCTTCAGATCGCCCACGGTCATCCACTCATAGATGGTGGCGTTGAAGCTGGCACCTTCAAACACCACAGCCTTGAACACCAGAGCCGAGAGGATGAAGGAAAGCAGCACACCCAAAATGGTGAGCGAGTGGCTGACGCCACGACCGAACTTGTTACCGCCAAAGGCGGTACCGAATATGCCTGCCAGTACAGAGCCCGCCAGCGGGGCCAGCGGTACTGCCAAGAGCATGGATGCAGAAAGTGTTTGACTCATTCTTCAAAACCTTGCTAATACCGGCCACTCAACCCTTGAGGGTGTCGAGATCTTCCGCATTGATACTGGACTTGTTACGGAACAGCAGCACCAGGATGGCCAGGCCAATCGCCGATTCCGCAGCCGCAACCGTCAGGATGAAGAACACAAACACTTGGCCATGCATATCGCCCAGATAGTGCGAGAAGGCCACAAAGTTGGTGTTGACTGCCAGCAGCATGAGTTCGATACACATCAGCAGGACGATCAGGTTCTTCCGGTTCAGAAAGATCCCGATCACCGAGATGGCGAACAACATCGCTCCCAGCGTCAGAAAATGCCCGAGTGTGAGCGTCATTTTTTCTCCTCCACGGCCTCTGGCGCAGACTCAGCAACTGGCGCGGGCTTGGTCGCTTCCATCTTCACGATGGTCAGACGATCCTCTGCACGCACACGTACCTGAACGGCTGCGTTGATGGCTTTATTGATGTCGTTGCGCTTGCGCAGCGTCAGCGCAATGGCTGTGATCATCGCAACCAGCAGCAGGACTGCTGCGATTTCGACGGGGTACAGGTACTCGGTGTACAGCAGACGACCCAGAGCCTGTGTGTTGGAGTAAGGCAGAACATCACCCTGGCTGTTGAGCAGTGCTGCAACAGGCTTGGCCTCGTCCACGGTGCCAAAGCCAGCCATCAGCACCAGTGCCATTTCCAGCGCAACCAGTGCGCCGATGAAGGCGGCCACAGGGAAATGCTTCCAGAAGCCCTGACGCACGCGGTCGATGCGGATGTCCAGCATCATCACCACGAACATAAACAGCACCATCACCGCGCCCAGATAGACCACTACCAGGGCAATGCCCAGGAATTCAGCCTTGAGCAACAACCAGATGCCTGCCGCCTGCGAGAACGCAAGAATCAGATTCAGCACGGCATGCACAGGATTGCGCGCCGTGATGACTCGGAAGGCAGCAAACAGCATCACCGCCGAGAAGAGATAGAAGAAACCAGTTTTGGCGTCCATGATTCGAATCTTTCTGGATCAGGAGCCGCTTTAGCGGTACTTGGCATCGGCTGCCTTGGCAGCAGCGATGTCGGCTTCATAACGGTCACCCACAGCCAGCAACATGTCCTTGGTGAAGTACAGGTCGCCACGTTTTTCGCCGTGGTATTCAAAGATCTGCGTTTCCACGATCGAGTCGACCGGGCAGCTCTCTTCGCAGAAACCGCAAAAGATGCACTTGGTCAGGTCGATGTCGTAACGCGTGGTGCGACGCGAACCGTCGTCACGCACCGCAGACTCAATCGTGATCGCCATGGCAGGGCACACGGCTTCGCACAGCTTGCAGGCAATGCAGCGCTCTTCACCGTTTTCATAACGACGCAGTGCGTGCAGGCCACGGAAGCGTGGCGACAGAGGTGTCTTCTCTTCAGGGAACTGGATGGTCACACGGGGTGACAAAGCCTTGCGGCCCGTCAGAGCCATGCCCTTGAACAGTTCCCAGAGCATGAAGCTCTTGAAGAAATCCTTGATGGAGAAAGGTGTAGCAGCAACAGCAGCCATTGGTGTCCCCGCTTAATTCCAAATATTCCAAGGCGAGTGCAGCCATGCACCCACGATGACCAGCCACACCAGCGTGACAGGGATAAAGATCTTCCAGCCCAGACGCATGATCTGGTCATAACGGAAGCGAGGGAATGTGGCGCGGATCCAGATAAACAGACTCACCACAATTGCCGTCTTCAGCGCCAGCCAGATCCAGCCGGGGATGAAGGACAACGCTTCTACAGGAGGCAGCCAGCCGCCCAGGAACATGATCACCGTCAGGATGGAGACCAGCCACATGCAGGCATATTCCGCCAGGAAGAAGATCGCAAAGCCCATGCCCGAGTACTCGACCATGTGACCAGCCACAATTTCAGACTCGCCTTCCACCACGTCAAAGGGGTGACGGTTGGTTTCAGCCACACCGGAAATCATGTAGACGAAGAAGATTGGCAGCAGGGGCAGCCAGTTCCAGGACAGGAAGCTCAGGCCCATGTCGGCAAAAGTACCCTGCCCTTGGCTCATCACGATCTGCGACAGGTTCATGCTGCCTGTCACCATGATCACGATCAGGAAACAGAAGCCCATGGCGATTTCATAGCTCACCATCTGTGCCGAAGCACGCAGCGCACCCAGAAAGGCGTACTTGGAGTTCGATGCCCAGCCCGCAATGATCACACCATACACCTCGATGGAGGTAATGGCCATCACCAGCAGCAGGCCTGCATTCACATTGGCCAGCGCGACGTCTGGGCCAAAGGGAATCACTGCCCAGGCAGCCAGCGCAGGCATGATGGACATCACAGGGCCTACATAGAACAGGCCCTTGGAGGCCACGGTGGGCATGATCAGTTCTTTGGTCAGCAGCTTCAAGCCGTCAGCGATAGGCTGCAGCAGACCCCAGGGACCCACACGGTTAGGGCCGGGACGCACCTGCATCCAGCCCAGGAACTTGCGCTCCCACAGTGTCAGATAGGCAATGGCCAGCATCAGCGGAACAACGACCGCCACAATGCCGAGCAAAATCCAGATAACTGGCCAGGCTGCGTCAGTCCACCAGGTGGCATCCACCAGGCCGGCGCCTGCAATCTTGAGTTCGTCAATCATGCGGCACCTCCCACTTGTGCCTGGCGTGCATCCGCTGTCAGTTGCAGCGATGGCGCACGACGGACAATGCTGTCCAGTTGATAGATGCTTGCAACCACGGGCTCAGCCACTGGGCCTGCTGGCACCTGAACGGCGGTTTTTGTGGCATTGCTCAGAACCTGTGCGGGCACTTGTGTAGTGTCTGCACCGATGGCGGTACGCAGCACGTCCTGCGACGATTCATAGTCCACACCCTGGACACCCAGCAGGTTGGCCAGCACACGTAGCACCTTCCATGCAGGACGGGTTTCGCCCAGAGGCTTAACCACAGCGTGAAAGCTCTGCACGCGACCTTCGGCATTCACAAAGCTGCCAGAGGTTTCCGTGAAAGGAGCAATGGGCAGCAGCACGTCGCTGATGTCCAGATTGGTCTTGAATGGGCTGAGCGTCACCACCATTTCGGACTTGTTCAGCCCCTGCAGTGCCTGCTGACCCGCAGCGCTATCCAGCGCTGGTTCATTGTTCAGCAAGATGGTGGCCTTCAGACCCCCTGCGATCATCTGCGCCGCATGCAAGCCATTGGCCTGAGGCTGCGCCTTGACCCACTGTGCACCCACCGTGTTGGCAGCTTCCGTCAGATAACCCACGGTAGCGCCTGTCTGCTCGCCAATCCAGTTAGCCAGTGCCAGCAGCTCAGCGGCATGGGCGTGGTGAGCTGCTGCATTGCCCAGCAAGATCGCCTTGCGCTCACCAGCGATCAGCGCCTGTGCAATCGCATCAGCTTCAACATTGGCCTGACCCGCCACGGGTGCCTGCACGCCCTTGGCCTGTGCCACAGCAGCAGCCACATCGGCCAGTGCCTGCGCCCAGTCCTGTGCAGCAACCACCGAGGCTGTCACAGGCATGGCCCAGTCATAGACCTTGGCATTTAGTGCAAACACCTGGCAACCCTTCTTGGTGGCCTGGCGAATGCGCTGTGCGAACAGCGGATGGTCCTTGCGCAGGTTAGAGCCTACCACCAGCGCCGCTTGCAGATCCGACAGTGCAGCGATCGAAGTGCCTAGCCAGCGCACGCCTTCGGCTGCATTGAACTGAGCATGGCGCAGACGCCAGTCGATGTTGTCACTGCCAATACCACGCAGCAGCTGGCCGGTCAGGAACAACTCCTCCAGCGTGCTGTGCGGGCTGACCAGCGCACCAATGCTTTGAGCACCGTGCTGGTCCTTGATCTGTTTCAGACCATTGGCTACATATTCGAGCGCTGTCTGCCAATCCACAGCCTTCCACGCGCCACCCTGCTTGATCATGGGCTGTGTCAGACGGTCTTCGCCGTTGAGCGCTTCATAAGAGAAACGGTCACGGTCGGCAATCCAGCATTCATTGACAGCTTCGTTCTCGAAAGGAACGACACGCATCACCTTGTGGTTCTTCACCTGCACGATCAGGTTGGCACCTGTGGAGTCATGGGGTGATACCGACTTGCGACGCGACAGCTCCCAGGTACGGGCGCTGTAACGGAAAGGCTTGCTGGTCAGTGCACCCACGGGGCACAGGTCAATCATGTTGCCGGACAGTTCCGAATCCACGGTATCGCCAGCCACAGTAGTGATCTCAGAGTGCTCACCACGGTTTACCATGCCCAGCTCCATGACGCCAGCGATTTCCTGGCCGAAGCGCACGCAGCGGGTGCAATGGATGCAGCGGCTCATCTCTTCCATGGAGATCAGCGGACCGACGTCCTTGTGGGGCACCACACGCTTTTCTTCTTCGTAGCGCGAACCTGTACCGCCGTAACCGACGGCCAGGTCTTGCAGCTGGCACTCACCGCCCTGATCGCAGATGGGGCAATCCAGGGGGTGGTTAATCAGCAGGAACTCCATCACCGATTGCTGCGCCTTGATGGCTTTCTCGCTCTTGGTACGAACGATCATGCCTTGCGTCACAGGCGTGGCGCATGCAGGCAAAGGCTTGGGCGCCTTTTCCACATCAACCAGGCACATGCGGCAGTTGGCAGCAATGGACAGCTTCTTGTGGTAGCAAAAGTGCGGAATGTAGGTGCCAGCCTTCTCAGCAGCATGCATGACCATGCTGCCGGGAGCGACCTCCACCTTCTTGCCGTCTAGTTCAATTTCAACCATATGTCTCTCGCCTCTCGCGATCAGGCAGCAGTGGAGCCAGACTTGGCAGCCGCGGCAATCTTGGCTTCAAATTCGTGGCGGAAATGCTTGATCATGGCGCGCACCGGCATGGCCGCTGCATCGCCCAGCGCACAAATGGTGCGCCCCATGATGTTGACGGACACGGAGTCCAGCAACTCGATATCTTCCGGACGGCCCTCACCTTCGTGGATGCGCTTGACCACACGCCACAACCAGCCTGTACCTTCACGGCATGGCGTGCACTGGCCACAGGACTCGTGCGAATAGAAGTAGGACAGGCGCAGCAGGCTTTCCACCATGTCACGCGAGTCGTCCATCACAATCACAGCGCCAGAACCCAGCATGGAACCTGCCTTGGAGATGGAGTCATAGTCCATCGTGCATTCCATGATGATGTCGGCAGGCAGCACTGGGGAAGACGAACCACCAGGAATCACAGCCTTGAGCTTGCGACCCGTGCGTACACCACCAGCCAGCTCCAGCAGCTTGCTGAAAGGCGTACCCAGTGGCACTTCATAGTTACCGGGCAGGTTCACATCACCGCTGACAGAGAAAATCTTGGTGCCGCCGTTGTTGGGCTTGCCGCACTCCAGATAGGCCTGACCACCGTTGCGGATGATCCATGGCACTGCCGCGAAAGTCTCGGTGTTGTTGATGGTCGTGGGCTTGCCATACAGACCAAAGCTGGCGGGGAATGGCGGCTTGAAGCGGGGCTGTCCCTTCTTGCCTTCCAGCGATTCCAGCAATGCGGTTTCTTCACCGCAGATGTAGGCGCCAAAACCATGGTGGGCATGCAGCTGGAAGCTGAAGTCAGAGCCCAGAATGTTGTTGCCCAGATAACCTGCGGCACGCGCCTCTTCCAGCGCAGCTTCAAAGCGTTCGTAGGCCTGGAAGATTTCGCCGTGGATGTAGTTATAGCCCACGGAGATACCCATCGCGTACGCGGCAATGATCATGCCTTCGATCACGATGTGGGGGTTGTGCATCAGGATCTCACGGTCCTTGCAAGTGCCTGGTTCACCCTCGTCAGAGTTGCAAACCAGATACTTCTGACCGGGGAACTGACGTGGCATGAAGCTCCACTTCAGGCCAGTGGGGAAGCCCGCACCACCACGGCCACGCAGGCCAGATTCCTTCACGGTGGCAATGACTTCATCCTGCGTCATGCCATTGCCGCCGTCCTTGCCCAGCAGCTTCTTCAGCGCCTGATAACCACCACGCGCTTCGTAGTCCTTAATGGACCAGTTGCTGCCATCCAGACCTTCGTAGATCTGAGGGTTGATGTGGCGACCGTGAAAGCAGGTCTCGTTGCCCGAAGCAACGAACTTAGCCAACACAGCATTGGCAGCAGGATTGTTCAAAATCGTGCTCATGCCTTACCCTCCGCAGCCTTGAGGCCATCGACGAGCGCGTCCAGCTTTTCGTTGCTCATGAAGCTGCACATGCAGCGATCGTTCACCAGCATCACTGGGGCATCCGCACAAGCACCCAGGCACTCAGACTGCTGCAGTGTAAACAGTCCATCAGGCGTGGTTTCCCCCATCTTGATGCCCAGCTTTGCTTCCAGATGGTGCAGTGCGTCGTAGCCATTGCGCAGCTTGCAAGGCAGGTTGGTGCAGACGTTCAACTTGTACTTGCCCACGGGCTTCTGGTTGTACATGTTGTAGAACGTCGTGACTTCGTGGACAGCAATCTCAGGCATGCCCAGCACTTCAGCGATGACTGCCTCGCTCTCAGGACTTACCCAGCCCAGCTCCTGCTGCACGATGGACAGACATGCCATCACTGCAGATTGCTTCTGGTCTTCCGGGTACTTGGCCACTTCGCGCGCAAAACGCGCTTTGGTCGCTTCAGTAATCATCGGTCAATCTCTCCGAACACGATATCCATGGTGCCGATCACTGCCACCACGTCGGACAACATGTGGCCGCTGACCACTTCGTCCATCATTGCCAAGTGCGCAAAACCTGGTGCACGAATCTTCAGGCGATATGGCTTGTTGGCGCCATCACTCACCATGTAGATACCAAACTCGCCCTTGGGGTGCTCCACCGCTGCATAAGCCTCGCCTTCCGGTACACGGAAGCCTTCGGTAAACAGCTTGAAGTGGTGGATCAGCGACTCCATGTTGGACTTCATGTCCTCGCGGGAAGGTGGCGCCACCTTGTGGTTTTCCGTGATGACGGGGCCGGGGTTGGCACGCAACCATTTCACGCACTGCTTGATGAGTTCATTGGACTGGCGCATTTCAGCCACACGCACCAGGTAGCGGTCATAGCAGTCGCCCGTCTTGCCTACGGGGATGTCGAAATCCAGCTCGTCGTAGACTTCATAGGGCTGCTTCTTGCGCAAGTCCCACGCGATGCCAGAGCCACGCAGCATGGGGCCGGTAAAACCCATGTTCAGTGCACGCTCAGGCGTCACCACGCCAATACCCACCATACGCTGCTTCCAGATACGGTTGTCCGTCAGCAGATGTTCATACTCGTCCACACACTTGGGGAAGCGGTTGGTGAAGTCTTCGATGAAGTCCAGCAGCGAGCCCTGACGGTTGGCATTGAGCTTTTCAATACCCTTGGCATTGCGCACCTTGCTGGCCTTGAACTGGGGCATGGTGTCAGGCAGATCACGATAGACGCCACCGGGACGGAAGTAAGCTGCGTGCATGCGCGCGCCAGAAACGGCTTCGTACATGTCAAACAGGTCTTCACGCTCACGGAAGGTGTACATCAGCACGGTCGATGCGCCACAGTCCATGCCGTTGGAGCCCAGCCACATCAGGTGATTGAGCAGGCGTGTGATTTCGCTGTACATCACACGGATGTACTGCGCACGCTTGGGCACCTCAATGCCCAGCAGCTTTTCGATCGCCAGACAGTAAGCGTGCTCATTGCACATCATGGACACATAGTCCAGGCGGTCCATATAGGGCAGCGATTGGATATAGGTCTTGTGCTCAGCAAGCTTTTCTGTAGCACGGTGCAGCAGTCCCACGTGGGGGTCAGCGCGCTGCACCACTTCACCGTCCAGTTCCAGCACCAGACGCAGCACACCGTGCGCTGCCGGGTGCTGAGGACCAAAGTTGATAGAGTAATTTTTGATTTCAGCCATGATCGTCAACCAGCAGGCTCAAGTGCCTGTCAGTGCAGGCCTCCGTAGTTCTCTTCACGGATGATGCGTGGCGTGTTTTCGCGCGGCTCAATCGTGACAGGTTGATAGACCACGCGACGCTGTTCGGTGTCGTACGCCATTTCGACGTGACCAGACAGCGGGAAGTCCTTGCGGAAAGGATGACCGATAAAGCCGTAATCGGTCAGGATGCGGCGCAGGTCCGTATGCCCTTCGAACACGATGCCAAACAGGTCAAACGCTTCTCGCTCAAACCAGTTGGCGCTGCTCCACAAGTTCATCACGGATGGAACCATGGGGAAGTCATCATCAGCGCAGTAAGTGCGCACGCGGATACGCTGATTCAAGCTGACGGACAGCAGGTGTACCACAACTGCAAAGCGAGAACCCTCGGTTCCCATGTCTTTGTAAGTCGAATAGTCCACACCACACAGATCAATCAGTTGTTCAAACTGACAGCCTGGTGTGTCGCGCAGCTTGCGCATGACTTCAAGGTAATTTGAGGAAGCAACTTCGACAGTTACTTCCCCGAGCTTAATGGTAACGCTGCGGACTTGGTCGCCCAATGCAGCAGCCACCAGATCCCGAAGTGCTTCGGGCTGAATAGCAAAAGCGGACATCCTCTCGGCTCCTTAAACGCGGGCGATGGTGTTCGTGCGGCGAATTTTTTGCTGCAGCTGGATGATGCCGTAGATCAGCGCTTCGGCTGTGGGCGGGCAGCCCGGCACATAAACATCCACTGGAACAATACGGTCGCAGCCGCGCACGACCGAGTAGCTGTAGTGGTAGTAGCCACCACCATTGGCGCACGAGCCCATCGAGAGCACCCAGCGAGGCTCTGACATCTGGTCATACACCTTGCGCAAAGCGGGCGCCATCTTGTTGCACAGCGTACCCGCCACAATCATCAGGTCTGACTGACGGGGCGAGGGACGAAACACTTCCGCTCCGAAACGCGCCAAGTCATAGCGAGCAGCAGCAGCGTGCATCATCTCCACAGCGCAGCACGCCAAACCGAATGTCATTGGCCAGATAGAGCCGGTCTTGGCCCAGTTCACTACGGCGTCATAGCTCGTAGTGACGAAGCCTTCCTTCATCACGCCTTCAATCATCGTGTGTCCTTTTTTGAGGAGTGCGTGTACTTATTCCCAGTTCAGAGCGCCCTTTTTCCATTCGTAGACAAAGCCAACGACAAGGACGGTCAGAAAGATGAGAACAGCGACGAAACCGGTCATGCCTACGTCTTGCAGCGCAACGGCCCAAGGCAGCAGGAAAGCGATTTCCAAGTCAAACAGGATGAAGAGAATGGCGATCAGATAGAAGCGAACGTCGAACTTCATTCGAGCGTCTTCGAAAGCTTCAAAGCCACATTCGTAAGGGGAATTCTTGGCAGCGTCTGGGCGATTGGGACCCAAGATATAGCCAAGTACGAGGGGAACTACTCCCACAGCGATGCCCACCAAGATGAAAAGCAGGACCGGGAGATATTGCTCGAGGTTCATGTGAGGTCGCGTCTTCCGCTTGTTGACCTTGCCCCGACCACTGCCTGATCATGGGCAGGCTGTATTTATGATGGTGCCGTCGGCGAGACTCGAACTCGCACAGCTTTCGCCACTACCCCCTCAAGATAGCGTGTCTACCAATTCCACCACGACGGCTTGAAGTCTCAAAATGCTCAGATCGCATGAGGCGCCCCCTCTAACTGGGCTATAGCTCTCCGAGCAATCCCTGAATTCTAGCCTGAAAATCACCGTACAAAAGTAATTTTCAGGCGTTTGATTCAATTATTTCGAGGGAATCGCATCCGCACCCTTGACAGGCGCTGCAGGCACAGAGTCATCCACCACCGCTGGCTCAGCAGCAGGTGCTGCAGGCACAGTCACTGGCACGCTTTCGAGCACACTACCCGTGCTGGCTGGACGCTGATTACCCAGATATGCCAGCGCCAGTGTCGACACCAGAAATACCGTTGCCAAAACCGCTGTACTGCGGGACAAAAAGTTGGCACTGCCACTGGCGCCAAACAGGCTGCCCGAAGCGCCACTGCCAAACGCAGCGCCCATGTCCGCACCTTTACCGTGCTGCATCAAGATCAGACCAATCATGGCCAGTGCCGACAGGATCTGCACCGCCAAAATCAATGTCGCAAACGCGCTCATTCCTACTCCTTCGTTAAAACTCAGGCAACAGCCATCAGTTGGCCGCCGCAATGATCTGCAAAAAGTCTGCCGCCTTCAGCGAAGCGCCACCCACCAGACCGCCATCGATATCAGGCTGCGCCAGCAGCTGTGCAGCATTCGCCGCATTCATGCTGCCGCCATAGAGCAACGGCACGCGCGCCGCATGCTCTGTTGCAGCCGCCAGCTGAGCACGCAGTACTGCATGCACAGCCTGTGCCTGCTCAGGCGTTGCCGTCTTGCCGGTACCAATGGCCCACACAGGCTCATAGGCCACAACGACTTCGCTGATGCAATGGCCCAGCTGCTGAATCACAGCTGCCAGCTGGCGCTTGACGACTTCTTCAGTCTTGCCAGCTTCGCGCTCTTCCAGAGTCTCACCCACACAAACAATGGGAGTGATGCCCTTGGCCAATGCAGCCTGCGCCTTGGCCGCCACCACAGCGTCTGTTTCACCATGGTACTGACGTCGCTCGGAGTGCCCGACCAAGGTGTAACGCACACCAAACTCTTTGAGCATGTCTGCAGACACTTCACCGGTGTATGCACCCTTTTCATGCTGCGACACATCCTGTGCAGCCAGCGCAATGGACGAACCCTGCACCAGCGCCTGCACCTGCGACAGATACAGTGAAGGAACAGCTACTCCGACACCGCAGGTCAGCGCAGCAGGCATACCCTGCACCAGCGCAGACAGCAACTCTGCATTGGCTTGCAGGCTGCCATTCATCTTCCAGTTGCCAACAATCAGTTTTTTCTTCATGGGGTCACAACATCATCAAGACAGATGGATCTCATACCGTGATGCAGCAGGCTTATCTAGTTACGCAAAAAGGATTTAAGCCAAATATGGCTTAAACCCTTGTGTCGCAAGCGATAAAAGCTCACATCTCGATAGCAGCACCACTATTCAGTGGTGCCGCCACAAAGCTTACGCTTTATTACTGCTGAGGCTGCTCGCCAGCCTCAGGTGCTGCGCGGTGTTCACCACGAGGCTGACGCTCGGCACGCTCTGCAGGTGCAGGACGCTCCAGCAGCGCCTTCATGGACAGCTTCACGCGACCCTTGTCGTCAGTTTCCAGCACCTTGACCTTCACAACCTGACCCTCCTTCAGGTAGTCGGTCACCTTCTCTACGCGCTCGTGGGCGATCTGGCTGATGTGCAGCAGACCATCCTTGCCGGGCAGCAGGTTCACCAGTGCGCCGAAGTCCAGAATCTTGACGATAGGGCCTTCATAGATCTTGCCGATTTCCACTTCAGCCGTGATCTCTTCGATGCGCTTCTTGGCAGCCTCCGCCTTGTCGCCGTCGGTTGCAGCGATGGTGATGGTGCCGTCTTCCTCGATGTTGATCTGGGTACCGGTTTCTTCGGTCAGCGCACGGATAGTGGCACCACCCTTGCCGATCACATCACGGATCTTCTCGGGGTTGATCTTCATGGTGAACAGCTTGGGCGCGAAGGAAGAGATTTCCGCCTTGGCTTCACCCATGGCTTCCTGCATCTTGCCCAGGATGTGCATGCGCGCTTCCTTGGCCTGAGCCAGTGCCACTTGCATGATTTCCTTGGTGATACCCTGGATCTTGATGTCCATCTGCAGGGCGGTAATACCGTTGGTCGTACCGGCCACCTTGAAGTCCATGTCGCCCAGGTGATCCTCGTCACCCAGAATGTCGGTCAGCACGGCAAAGCGGTTGTCTTCCTTGATCAGGCCCATGGCGATACCCGCCACGTGCGCCTTCATGGGTACACCAGCATCCATCAGCGACAGGCAGCCGCCGCACACCGAAGCCATGGACGAAGAACCGTTGGATTCCGTGATTTCCGACACCACGCGAACGGTGTAAGGGAATTCGTCCTTGGAAGGCAGACAAGCCACCAGTGCGCGCTTGGCCAGACGACCGTGACCGATTTCGCGGCGCTTGGTCGAACCCATGCGACCGACTTCACCGGTTGCAAAAGGAGGCATGTTGTAGTGGAAGATGAAGGAATCATCAAACTCACCCGCCAACGCGTCGATCTTCTGTGCATCACGCTCTGTACCCAGCGTGGTCACAACCAGCGCCTGGGTTTCGCCGCGTGTAAACAGGGCCGAACCGTGGGTGCGAGGCAGCACGGAAGTACGGATTTCGATGGGGCGCACAGTACGTGTGTCACGGCCGTCGATACGGGGCTCACCTGCCAGAATCTGCGAGCGCACGATGCGTGCTTCGATGTCAAACAGCATGCCTTCGACCTTGACAGCGTCGAACTCCACGCCTTGCGCGGTCAGCGCATCCTTGACCTTGGCATAGGCCTCGCGGCAGGCTTGCGTACGCACTTGCTTGTTACGCTGCTGATAGGCTGCGCGCAGCAGCTCTTCACCCAGCTCGGTCACCTTGGCGATCAGCGCCTCATCCTTGGCTGGAGGCGTCCAATCCCAAGCGGGCTTGCCGCCTTCACGCACCAGATCATGGATGGCGTCAATTGCAATCTTGCCTTGCTCGTGGCCATAGACCACAGCACCCAGCATCACTTCTTCAGGCAGTTGCTGCGCTTCGGATTCCACCATCAGCACAGCGGTTTCAGTACCTGCCACCACCAGATCCATCAGCGAATCCTTGCGCTGCGTCTGACCGGGGTTCAGCACGTATTCGCCATTGATGTAACCCACGCGGGCAGCACCAATAGGACCATTGAAAGGAATGCCAGACACAGCCAGCGCTGCGGAAGTGGCAATCATGGCGGCGATGTCGGCATCCACTTCAGGGTTCAACGAGATGGTGTGGATCACCACGTGCACATCGTTGTAGAAACCTTCGGGGAACAGAGGACGGATAGGACGGTCGATCAGACGCGAAGTCAGCGTTTCCAGCTCCGAGGGCTTGGCTTCACGCTTGAAGAAGCTGCCGGGGATCTTGCCGGCTGCGTAGGTCTTCTCGATATAGTCCACGGTCAGAGGGAAGAAATCCTGACCAGCCTTGGCCTGCTTGGAGCCCACCACGGTAGCCAGTACCACGGTGTCGTCCATATTCACCAGCACAGCACCGGAAGCCTGGCGTGCAATTTCGCCCGTTTCCATGGTGACCGTGTGCTGACCCCACTTGAAAGTCTTGGTGACCTTGTTGAACATCGTCATGTGTTTACTCCTGTTTATATAGCTGGATACGCTCATCCAGCCTTGATTTGGAGGCAAAACAGAACACGATGCCATTCCAGAAGCGCGCTAGCAGCTATCAAAACAAGAGCCAACACGTTATTGGAATGACACAGCTTCGCTCTGTTTGCCTGTTCCAAAGTAAAAAACGCCTGAGCTAGGCAATCTAACTCAGGCGTTCCGATCTTGCACTGTGCTTACTTACGCAGGCCCAGCTTGGCGATCAGCGCTGTGTAACGCTCTGCGTCCTTAGCCTTCAGGTAGTCCAGCAGCTTGCGACGACGGCTCACCATACGCAGCAGGCCACGACGACCGTGGTGGTCCTTGGCGTGTTGCTTGAAGTGGGGAGTCAGTTCGTTGATGCGAGCAGTCAGCAGAGCCACTTGCACTTCTGGGCTACCAGTGTCGTTTTCGGAACGAGCATTGGCCTTGACAACTTCAGCCTTCTTATCGGCAGCGATCATTTTGATTTCCTTCATTAGCAGCCGGCTTCTTCAAGCCAGCCTTGGTTACTTGCGCCACGGGCTGGAAGGGCTCGCAGCGTGCGTCTTGCACCATGCAAAACCTGACTATTGTACCTGATGCGCCTATTGACCAGAAAACTGTGGCGCATCCCTGTCTGCAGATGGCTAGGGCGTGTTCACGTAAAGCTTGGGAATTCGCGTTGAAGGCTTGGGGATGGGATGCTAGGCGCGGTGGCGCAGCAATGCCGAGCGCCTTGCAAGCCGCCGCAACAACGCAGACCGCCCCAAGCCTTCAACCCCATTTGTGATCTCCATCATCAGGGGCAGCGAACCCAATGTTGATGTGAACACGCCCTAGAGCAAGGTCAATACCCGCACCAGATGACCATGCCATGCTTGCCACTCATCCCCTACAACGGTCACGCTGGTCAGACATACCAACAAAGACCTACTGCTCTTTGCTAACTTCTCCTACATGCCTCATTGCCTACCAACCATCAAGAAAACGAACCGCCTGCGCCAGACAGGCCTGACTTTGGTTGAGCTCATGACCACCCTCGCCGTACTGGCTGTGCTCGCCGCTATTGCAGCACCCAGCTTTACATCACTGTTTGAGCGCTGGCGTACCAGCCAGGCCATCTCAGCCTTTGAGTCGACCCTGGCTTTTGCACGCTCGGAAGCCATTCGCCGCGGAGGAGGCATCTCCATCATTCGAAGCACTACGCAAGATTGTGGCGGCCAGGCCAGCAACGCATGGCAATGTGGCTGGACTGTCAGTCTGGACAGCAATGCCGACGGAACCGCTGACGCCAACACCGCGCCACTGCAAATCGTAGAAGCACTGCGAAGCACCACAGCTACAGCTTCCGAAAATGCAGGATTTATTGCAGTGGACCGCTGGGGTGCTCTGAGACTGAACAACACATCCACCAACTTTAGCCTGCAGGTCATGCCCAAAGGCAAGAACATCAGCCAGGGCAGCACGCTGTGCATCTACCCCGGTGGCCGTTTGCAACAGACCAAAGGCTCCTCAAGCTGCTGATCGCCACCGCCAGTCCATTTCCGGAACAAAACGGTAACCACATTTGCTATAGAAGAGGCTTGGACATGCAACTTTTCTTAGTCATGACAACTGCTTACACACACCAGCAGGGCGGCTTGACTTTGGTTGAAGCACTCACTGCCCTGGCCATTCTCTCCATCTTGGCGGCCATCGCCCTCCCCCAGTTCCGCGAACTCCATGAGCGCTGGCAGGTCACGCAAGCCGTACGTGCGATGGAGTCTTCACTGATGCTCGCACGCTCCGAAGCCATCAGACGTGGCGGCGGCATTGGCATGCGCAAGTTCGGTAACGAACCTGGTGACTGTCAAAACGCCGGCACCAATCAAGAGTGGGGGTGTGGGTGGTTTATCTATGAGGACGTGAATGGCAATGGGTCATGGAATAAAACCCAAGACCGCATATTGCATGAGTTGCGACTGACAGGCTCAGTCAACGTAATCCACAACTCAGGCGGAGTCAATATCAAATTTGACCGCTATGGCAAGGCCAGCGGTTTGAATGCCAAAGGATTTAAATTTCTCCCAGAGCGCACAGGAACTCAGTCTTCCTACGCACAAACTCTCTGCATGAGTTCTGGGGGAAGAATTCGAATCATTAAAGACTATAGTGATTGCAAAAAATGAAAATTCGCAACTTATATCAGCAAGGCATCACTCTGCTAGAGTCACTTATTGCCATAATTGTCATCGCATTAGGAGTTCTTGGGATTTTAGGAATACAAATGCGTACACTGAACAACACCCAAAATAGCTTGTATCGAACCCAAGCCATCAGACTCATTGACGACTTAAGCGAAAGAATTGCAGCAAACCCCAATGCATTATTAAATATAGAAAAATATATAACTACAAACTGGGGTAATAACCAAGAATTCTCACAAAACTGCAAAACCGAAAAATGTAGCAATGAAAATCTCGCAAAATATGATTTACTCCAATGGAGAAATAGTGTTAAAAACTCCCTACCACTTGGAGATGCCAGAACTTTTATCTCTGATGACGAGGCCAGCGTAGCAGACAATAAAAGACAACTTGGCGTAATGATCGCATGGCGAATGAATGAAAACAATAATAGCCAAGAATACCTTGAACCACTGAATGCCGCCACTGGTAGTGGCAACACAGTCAGCTGCCCAGATAATCACACCTGCCATTTGCAGTACATACCTCTTCTTGCAAGATGTGCTCCATATTACGCATCCAATACCACTAAAGTTTTTTGCCCAGGCTCATGACTTATCAGACATCAAAAAACTACCCTGCGCCACAGAATCAAAGAGGCTTATCCCTTATTGAACTTCTCGTTGGCATAGCGATTAGTTTATTAATCATTGCCGTCGCTTTGGGCGCCATTGTTGCCTCACGCAGCATTACTGGCAGCGTTGATGACAGCGGCCAACTACAACAGCAAGCCTCGCACATTTTTCGCGTAATGGGAAAGCAATTAAGGCAAGCCGGCTCCCTCAAACTCAGCCTTTCTACACAAGGAAATGAGGACGATGCTGACATCAATGATCCCGTGGCTTTTGAAATAGCCACCGCCGACTTCAACCCCAAAACAGATACTATCAGTGGAATAGAAAAGCCTAAAGACAATCAATTCAAATTAACCACCGCCTATAGCAACTACAGAGAGCTGATTTACAGCTCCAATAACAAAGAGTCTTTACAACGTGATTGCCTCGGTGAAAATGGCACAGATACAGTCATCAGAAATCGTTTCACCTTGAGAGACAGCAATCTTGTATGCGCTGGCGTTAACAACAACGTCCCTCAACCCATTGCAAACAATGTTGCTGAATTTGAAGTACTCTATCTGATTCAATCATCTGCAGCAGCCGGTTCGCCACAGCTTCAATATGCCAATGCAAATAATGTCGGTGTAAGCAATTGGCACAATGTGTATGCCGTCGAAGTTTGCATAGTCTTATATGGCAATGAAATAATCAACCTTCCCAAAGACAGCAATTACACGAACTGCCAGGGACAAAACGTAGATATGAGTACATTGACAGGCAATCGCGCACGCAGGATGCATAAAGTTTTTCGAAATGTATTTCAACTGCGTAGCCAAGGATTAATTGGTACCCTATAAAGCCATTTTTCATAAATATGCTTAAACACCACTCAAGTCAACCCACCCTCCCCAAGCAACATGGGGCCACATTGTATGTGGTGATTGTATTGGTGATGTTATCGATGCTTCTGGCACTTTGGGCTTCGCGTACATCTATATTTGGAGAAATGATAGTAGGCAATGATGCTGACTATCAACGCGCCTTTGAAGCAGCACAAGCATTATTGCAGGATGCAGAACTAGATATTCGTCGTGAAAATTCCAATGGATCGATTTGCACCTCCGACGGCAGCAATCCTTACTTATGTAGAAAAGGAATTGCACCATATGGTATGCCCAGCGAGGAACAAGATGTTACGCTCCTACTCGCAAATTTGGAAAGCATTAGCAGTGGCCCTCAATGCCGTCATGCCGTCTGTGCAAAACGTGTTGGAAAACAGGATTTTTGGAACAATACAGATGAAAGCAAGGGCATTACGTTAGCGCAAATGGAAAACGCCGGTGTTCCTAGTGATGCTTCAAAGCCGCCGATTGGAGCACGTTATGGCCAATACACAGGAGCTACTATCGGCGCCACCAGCAACCCCATATTGGCATATCGTGGAGATGACCCTTTACGAGGAGGCTGGTACTGGATCGAGATCATGCGTTACGACTCACAGACTGCAAGCTCATCCAATTTAATTGCCACAGAAACTGGAATGTCTTCGACCCAATACCTTCCATTGCAGCTTGATATCAATATCGTTTATCGTATTACAGCTGTCGCACATGGCATAAAACCCAATACACAGGTAGTTCTGCAACAGACCTACGCACGAAATCGACTTAAAGATTAGATCTATTTACTTGCATTATTTTATTACTGAATTCAATAATTTAGTATAAGGAGCTTGTTATGCACAGCACCCACTCTCTTTTCCACAAGCATTCCATCGCTTTAGCCGCCGTCGCTGCGCTCACCTCTACCGGCGCATTAGCACTTGATCTTGCCCAATCTCCACCAGGTAAATTAAACCCCTATGTTGCACCCAACGTCATTATCACTATTGATGACTCCGGAAGCATGGATTATGCCATAGCATTGGCAACAAATGGGAATCCTCGGCCCGGCAGCTTTAAAACCGGCCCAGGATATACAGAACCAAACCCCGATGGAACATGGAAATCAAACGCAAGACGTATTAGTGTGCTGAAATATACTGTAAAAAAGGTATTTAACAATAAAACTTTACTACCCAACCATGGTGAGGGCAGATCAATTCGTTTTGCATGGCAAGCAATGCATAATAATGGGAAATCTGATGGGGCCAATACTGTAGATCGTACCGATTTTAAAAAAAATTCGATGCGATACTTAGATGAAGCACATAGAGAAAATTTTTTAGACTTTATTGATAAATTATCTGCTAATGGTGGAACACCAACGCATAAAGTTATGGCACAAGCTCACCATTACATGAGCAAAAGTGCGGCACATTTTAACGATAAAAAATACAGTCCTTGGGCATATAGACCAGGAGAACAAGCGGAGCCATTTTTAGGATGTCGCAGAAGTTATCATATTTTAATGTCTGATGGTGGCTGGCAAACCAATCCAGCACAGAATCAAAAGCCAGGAAATGCAGATGGCGGTGCCTCTTTTGAGTTACCAGATGGCACAATCTACAACAAGGTCAAACCATATGCAGACAACCATAGCGACATGGTTGCTGACTGGGCATTTAAGAGCTGGGCAACCAATCTTCAGCCAGACTTATATGACAAAAATGACAAAACAAAACAAATTTCTCTGACCAGCGAATATCGAAAAGCACCTCCAAAAGAAAACTTTGGCAAAGATGCCATTTTAGAAAAATACTGGAATCCTCGTTACGACCCAGCAAATTGGCCGCATTTATCAACTTACACGATTGGTTTCAGCAAGGCTGCAACCACATGGTCCGGTGAACCCAACATTAAAAGACCACCAGATACACATATTGTTCCATTTAGTTATGATGCAGGCTACAATGGTAGTTTGCCAGACTTCATTAATGGAAATATTTCATGGCCGTGGTTAAACAAATATACAGAATCAATTTTAAATCCACTAGATTTATGGCACTCAGCCCTAAATGGCCGAGGTCGCTTTTATGCGGTGGAAAAGGCAGAAGATCTTGAAAAAGCTTTTGTTGATATTATTGGTGCCATCAATGCAGAAAATGAATCCAGCGTAGGTTCATTAGCAGCCAATGGTTTCTCCAATTATGACAAAGATGTCAACACCTACAGCACTTTCTACGATCCCAAAGAAATGTGGAAAGGCTATATCAAGAGCTCAAAATTAACAAAGGACAATACATATGAAGATGCTTGGGGTGGAAAAACTACAGCAGATTTTCTAGATGAGCTTGTATCGCATGAAAGCCGAAATATATTGACTTGGAATGATGACACACAAAAAGGCAGTGCATTCCAATGGGGCGATATAGGAACCTTACAACAAGCAGACCTTAATAAAAAATCTAACGGATCTACAGATAGCCAAGGAAGCGATAGGCTACTTTATATCCGAGGTGATCGTTCAAAGGAAGCATCCAAGAACAGCACTATCGGCTTCCGCAATCGAACCAGCCGACAGGGCGACATCATTAACTCCAATGTCTGGTATGTGGGAACACCGGTCAGCAACTACTCGCTGCCTGGATACACCAAATTTGTGCGAGAAAATACGGTAGATCAAAGACCTCCAATGATTTATGTAGGAGGCAATGATGGCATGCTTCACGGCTTCGCAGCAAATGATGGCACGGAAAAAATTGCGTACGTCCCAAGGGCTGTTTACCCCAATCTAGCCAGATTAACATGGCCAAGCTTTGACGATAACCATCGATATTTCGTTGATGGCTCCCCCATGACGGGGGATATCAATATCGGAACATCTGAGACACCCAACTGGCGTACCATGCTGCTTGGTACACTTGGTGCAGGCGGGAAAGGGTATTTCGTTTTAGATGTTACAGATCCCAGTTCCTTTAAGGAAAATAATTCTAAAGATATTGTTGTCATGGATAAATCCATGCATGCAAACGAGTCTATAAACTGCCAAGGGAAAGCATGCCTGGATATTGACAAAGCGGATATTGGTCATATTTTTTCCACACCCACTCTAGATGACACCAACCCGTTGCGAGCCACACAAATCAGCCTTTTGAATAATGGCAGATGGGCCGCAATTATGGGCAATGGATACAATAGCAAAAATGAACGCCCAGTCTTATTAATTCAATATCTTGACGGCAATAAGGAACTTCTGCGTATCCCTGCCACTGATACCACTCTCACCGCATGTACCGCAGAGGAAAAGGCGAAAAATCATGAAAATCCATGCCATAACGTCACAGAAAATGGACTTTCAGCACCACGACTGGTAGACATTAATGGCGATGGCAAACCTGATTTCGTATATGCAGGTGACCTCAAAGGAAATATCTGGAAATTCGAAATAGGTGAAAAAGATGCAAGCAAATGGGGGGTTGCCTTTGACGGAAAACCTCTTTATACCGCTTTAGGAGGTACTCCTGGATCTCCTGATACTCGCACAATCCGTCAACCGATTACTGCAGCACCCAGCGTAAAGGCCAACGATCGCAGTTATATCGTAGGGAGTGGATCCTCAGCTACCACAAAGATGGTGGGAGGCATGATGATCGCATTTGGAACAGGGGAAAATATCACCACCGTAGACCCAGAGAATACGGATGTACAGACTATATACTCAGTGCTCGACAACACAAGATATGTCATCAAACATGATGCAAGCACCAAAACAAATTATGTAGTCAGCCATAATGGTAATAGCGCCTTATCCATTCCAGCTCCAGAACCAGCAGGAATTGGCGTCAGCAAACTTGCAAAAAAACAAATCAATTCAACCGAATATAAAGGCGAAAGCTCAAGCAAAGACTTTGTTTTCTGGAAAATGGCTGACACAACAAAAGTTGATTGGTCGACTCAAAAAGGATGGTATATGGACCTTCCTCAAACAGGTGAACGTTTGCTCAAAAACATCACCCCCTACGATGGCAGCAATATTTTGGCAATTTATTCACAAGTTCCTGCCAAAGGATCACGCACGAAAAGTGATGCCGAGAGCTGCGAGCAGACTGCTGTTGATGAAGAGCGTCAATATTTGACCCTTATTAATATCATGGATGGAGAGCGCCCAAGCGTTCAGCTTCTCGATCAAAATGGCGATGGATCTTACGATTTAGCTTTAGACAACTATGTATCTCGCGCACAAGTAGCAAAGGGAGGACATATTCAAGTCACCGGAAAAAATAAAGTTACCGATATTGGCAATGGTGAGACTACCAATGGTGGGACGCTTGAATTGGCACGCATGCCTGAACAATCCATGCGTCCCAGCTGGCGTCAGCTGCAATAAGATGGTTCTACGATGAAAAGCAAACTACACCACTCATCCAGAGGCTTTACGCTGATAGAACTCATGATTGTTGTCGCAGTCATCGGCATCCTTGGCGCTATTGCTTATCCCAGCTATACCGAATATGTCATGCGCGGCCATCGTACAGATGCCCGTATGGGGCTGCTGCAAGCACAGCAATGGCTGGAGCGTGCAGCAACAGCAACCGGGCTTTATCCCACCACCCTGCCAGCTTCGCTCACCTGGGCGGACGACAGCAGCAAGCGCTACGTCATTAGTTTTGCCAACGACAACACCAATGCCGCATTTACGCTGACGGCAACGCCCAAGCCAAACAGCCCTCAAACCAAGGACAAATGTGGCACGCTAACTCTTACTCACACGGGACAACGAGACATAAAAGACCAGCCCTCAGGCAGCACCATGACCGCCGCTGACTGCTGGAACCGCTAAGCTGTCCCAAATAGAGCCGCCTGCGTTACCATCCAGCCGCCATGACTGAAGTAACGCAAAGCTCCATCTATATGCAACAAGCGCTTGACCTGGCCCGTCAAGCGCTTTTTCTATCCAACCCCAATCCGCGCGTGGGCTGCGTACTGGTGTCTGCGCAAGGGCAGGTCATCGGCCAGGGCTTTACCCAGCAGGCCGGCGGTCCGCATGCCGAGGTCATGGCGCTGCGCGACGCTGCAGCACAAGGCAATGACACCCGGGGGGCAACGGCCTATGTGACGCTGGAGCCCTGCTCCCACACCGGGCGCACCGGCCCTTGCTGCCATGCGCTGATCGAAGCGGGTATTGCCAAAGTGGTGTGCGCCATTACAGACCCCAACCCGCAGGTGGCAGGCCAGGGCTTTGCCAAGCTGCGCGCGGCAGGTGTACAGGTGGAAATGGATGATGCAGCGGGACAAGCCTGTCGCGAGCTGAACATTGGCTTCTTCAGCCGCATGGTGCGCGGCACGCCCTGGGTGCGCATGAAGGCCGCTACCTCGCTGGACGGGGTGACTGCTTTGCACAATGGCCAGAGCCAGTGGATCACCGGGCCCGCAGCCCGTGCGGATGGTCATGCCTGGCGTGCCCGGGCCTGCGCGATTCTGACGGGGATTGGCACCGTGCTGGAAGACAACCCCCGCCTGAATGTGCGTGAGGTGCAGACACCACGCCAGCCCAGGATTGTGGTGGTGGACAGCAAGCTGGACATGCCGCTGGATGCTCATGTTTTAAAAGCACCTGGCGCTTGTACTATCTACACTTCAAGCAAAAATGCACCGAAAACCCAGGCTTTGCAAGCGCTAGGCGCTACAGTTGTTGTAATGCCCAATGCTGCAGACAAAGTGGATCTGGCCGCCATGCTGCGCGATCTGGCAGCGCGCGGCACGAATGAGCTGCATGTAGAAGCAGGCTTTAAGCTCAACGGCTCCCTGATCCGCGAAGGCCTGGTCGATGAACTGCTGCTGTATATGGCCCCTAAACTGCTCGGCACAGGCGGCATGGGCATGGCCAACTTCGGGCCGCTGGATGCGCTGACGCAGGCCTTGCCGCTGCAATGGCATGATGTGCAGCGCATTGGCGATGATGTCCGCATCGTGGCCCGGGTTGCCGGGCGCGATCAGTTTTAGGACGACTTCGCCCAGCCCATCTGTTGCCTGCCTCTGCCATGCCATCCACAGCACCCACCCCCTACCCTGCTGGACTGCGTACTGCCGTGCGCGCCCTGCTGTGCATGCTGGCGTTGCTGCTGTCCGCCTGTGGCAGTCTGCCCTCCATGCCTGCGCGCACAGCCAGCCATGCGCTACCCCAGCCGCAGAGCACACCTTTAGGCCAGATGGTGCAGGCACAGCGCACAGCAGCAGACACGCCCTACGGCTCCGGCTTTGTGCTGCTGGGCGGGGCCGATGCTGCATTTGCCAGCCGCCTGGCCCTGGTGGAAGCGGCCACGCAGACGCTGGACCTGCAGTACTACGCCATCCATGCCGACCCCAGCACGGCACGCCTGCTGCACGCCATTGTGCAGGCGGCCCAGCGCGGGGTACGGGTGCGCATACTGCTGGATGACTTTCACAGCGCAGGCAAGAACGCACAGATCATGCGCATGGCCTTTGTGCCCGGCATTGAGATGCGCATGTTCAACCCGCTGACGGGGCCGCGTGGCTCCACCGTCATCCGCACGCTGACCACGCTTACTGACTTTCAGCGTGCCCAGCAGCGCATGCACAACAAGCTGTTTATTGCAGACAACAGCATTGGCATTGCGGGCGGACGCAATCTGGGTGATGCCTACTTTGATGCGCTGGACAGCGACAACTTCATTGATCTGGACATCATGGCTGCAGGCTTGGTCGTGCGCCAGCTGTCTGCCAGCTTTGACCGCTACTGGAATGATGCGCGCGCCTACCCGGTCAGTGCCCTGATTACAGAAAAAGAGCTGCTGCACCTCCAGAGCCTGCAGGAAGCTAGCACGCCTGGCACCAGCGCCACCAGCGCCGCCGAGCGCCGTATTGCCAGCCTGCCGCCACTGAATCTGCAAGCCGTAGACTGGATCTGGGCGCCTGCGCTGGTGCTGGCCGATGCACCCAGCAAGATTCCCGCACCGCCTGAAGACACTGCCGAAGCACAGACCACAGATACAGCAACGCAGGCGTTGATTCCCCACCTGCCAGACAGTCTGAGCACGCACAGCAGCTCCCCCAACCGCCAGGCGCTGCGCAATGTGCTGCAGCCTGTGGTGCAGCAGGACAATGTCATCAACGGCCTGCTGGCTCTGATTGACCAGGCGCAGCACGATGTGCTGATCGTCTCGCCCTACTTTGTGCCGGGCAAAGACATGAAAGCTGCCTTTGCGCGCGCGCTGGAGCGGGGCGTGCGACTGCGCATTCTGACCAATTCACTGGCTTCCAACGACGCGCCGCTGGCCCATGCAGGCTACGCGCGCCACCGGCGCGATCTGCTGCAGATGGGCGTGCAACTGTATGAACTGCGCAGCGTGCAAGGCGGCAAGATCGGCGTCGACAACCTGCGCACGGCCACACGCAAAATCACCGGCTCGCAAGGCCATTCGCGAGCCATGCTGCACTCCAAGATGCTGGTGCTGGACCACAAGCTCACCGTCATTGGCTCCATGAATCTGGACCAGCGCTCACAGCTGCAGAACACGGAAATTGCACTGCTCGTTGCCTCGCGCCAGCTGGCTGGTGAGGCAACGGAAAACATCGAAGCCAGCCTGCGCGAAGCAGCCTGGCTGCTGGAAGACACACCCGAAGGCCTGGTCTGGCGTGCGCCAGAAGACAGCGACTGGGGCGATCAGACCCGTGAGCCTGATGCCAGCCTGCCGCTGCGCATGATGATTCGCATCATCGGGCCGCTGGCCCCTGACCACCTGCTCTAGCGCTCCAATTGAGAGAGCTAGTAGCGCCCAGCCAGCGCCGAATCCAGAATCAAAGCAGCTTCAGGTGCCCGATTTTCGTACGCTGCAAGCTCCTGTTTCTGAAGCACGAACTCCACACCATAGCGCTCGCACTCCTGTTCCAGCCACTCTGCCACCAGATGCTGCTTGGTCAGCACACGCACGCTCTGAAAGGCGTTTTCCGCTTCGGGGTAACGACGGCGCATCAGGTTCAGCCATTGCTTCAGGCGCCCTCCACGCTGGTTGGGTGTCAGGTCACGGCACACCATCAACCAGAAGCGCTGCAGGTGCGGCAGCAGCTGGGCCCAGCTCACTGCGGGGGGCAATTCGGCAGGCACGGCCTCTGAGTGGGGAACTCCGTCCGCCACAGCCGCACGCACGGCCAGCGCCAGCCCGGGGTCTGCCACACTGCCACGACCCAGCATCAGATCACTGCAGCCCGACTGCTCCCGACAGCGCAGCGCATCCTGCACCGTCCATATTTCGCCATTGGCAATCACGGGCACGTTCACCACGGCCCTGATTTCCGGAATCAGCTCCCAGTACGCGGGTGGGCGGTAGCCCTCGACCTTGGTGCGTGCATGCACCACCAGTTCACAGGCCCCGTTTTCCACCATGGCCAGCGCACATTCACGCATCAGACTTTTGTCATTAAAACCCATGCGCATCTTGGCCGACACGGGCATGTGCGCAGGCACAGCCTTGCGCACCGCCGCCACCAGCCTGGCGATCGACTCAGGGTCTTGCAGCATGGAGGCGCCACCGCCGTGGCGGTTCACCGTCTTGGCCGGACAACCAAAATTCAGATCAATGCCTTCAGGATTCAGGCGTGCCAGATTGGCGGCATTGACGGCCATGTAGTCAGGATCAGACCCCAGCAGCTGTGCTCGCACGGGCACACCGGCCAAAGTCTTGCTGCCATTGAGCAGCTCGGGCATGAAGCTCAGAAACACGCGGTCTGGCAGGATGGAGCCGCTGACACGAATGAACTCCGAAACGCAGCGGTCCGCGCCCCCCACACGGGTGAGCACGTCACGCAGCACAAAATCAAGCAAGCCCTCCATCGGGGCCAGAAACAGTCGCATGGGATGGTGTCTGCACCGCTATCAGCAGTGCACATTTATAAGAAAAAATGGTTCCAGGGCAGATGCAGCAAGCGCTGGCAGCTATCAAAAAAGTGCCCATCTACCTCGCAGGCAGCCGCGTATTGTCGCAAGCACGCAGCTTTCCTGCCGGGTGTGTTCATCTTCCTGTCACAGCAATGGGGTGCAATCAGTGCATGTTCTTGCAACGCACTTCCAAAGCCCTGCTGGAACTGACGCCCGGTCAGCGCCAGCTCAGCCTGCGCGAGCGCTCCCTGCTGCTGCTTGCCGAAGGAACACCACGCCAGGTGCTGGAGCAGATGTATCACGGCCAGGCCAGGCTTCTTGTGGAGCAGCTGCTCGCCAATGGGTATCTGCAGACGATGGATGGCGCATCCTCTGCCCCTTCCAGAACCAGCCCCGCCCCCATGAGCCTGGCAGGCGTGCGCATGCACCTGTTTGATCTGTGCGAGCGCATGTTTGCCAATCGGCTGCATGACACGGCAGAGCAGCTGCGGCACATGCTGCGTGAGGCGCGCGATGTCGACAGCATGCTGCAGGCTCGTGAACATTTGCTGCGTGCGGTGCAGCTGTATGCCGGTGTAGAGCGCGCCGAAGCGCTGCGCAGGCAACTGGCAGACATGCTGCCCGAGCGCAGCCTGGACAATGCCTGAATGACGGCGCTACCGTGCTATTGCGCTGCCGCCAGTCGCCACAGCGAAGTCACTTCCGCCGCACGCGCAGCGTGCAAGGGGTCGCTCGCATCCTGCGCCTTGCCATGCACAGGTTTGGTGTCCATGCGATAGACCACATACAGGCCTGCATCCGCAATCCAGGCTTCCAGTTCTGCACGGCTGCGCAGTCCCAGGTGCTCGGCCAGGTCCGACAGAATCAGCCAGCCTTCACCTCCGGGCAGCAGATGCGCGCGCAAGCCATTCAGAAAACCGCGCAGCATGGCACTGTTGTCGTCATAAACCGCCTGCTCCAGCGTGGTCACGGCACGCGCAGGCACCCAGGGTGGGTTGCAGACAATCAGCCCGGCCTGCCCCTCTGGAAACAGATCGGTCTGCTGCAGCTGCACCTGCTCCTGCAGGCCCAGGCGCTGCAGATTGTCTTTCGCACAGGCCAGTGCACGTGGCGACATGTCGGTGGCAATCACTTGCTGCACACCGCGCTTGACCAGCACGGCAGACAGCACGCCAGTGCCCACGCCAATGTCAAAGGCCAGCGTCTTGCCTGCTTGAGGCAAAGGCGCATCTTTGACCATCTGCACATACTCACCACGCACGGGCGAAAACACCCCATAGTGCGGATAAATGCGCGCTTCCTTGCCCAGCACAGGCATGGCTACGCCCTTCTTGCGCCACTCATGTGCACCCACCACGCCCAGCAGCTCGCGCAGCGACACCACCTGCAGACCAGCATCCGCCGCAGGCTCACCCCAGGCCTCCACGCAGGCCTGGCGCCAGTCCGGCGCACGGCGCAGGGCGATGGCGTAATCAGGCTGCAGGACAATCAAAATACTGCTGAGCACACGGGCACGCTGGCCCTGGACCTGGCGGTGCAGGTGAAACGCCTGTGCCGGTGTCACTGGTGCAGCGGCCGCCGCCTTGGCTTTGCGTGCCTTGGCAGAGTGGCTGCGCGCGGGCTTGTCCAGACGGCGCTTGAGCGCTTCCATCAGATGGCGCGCGTTGTGGAAGTCTCCCACCCACAGCAGCCCTGTGCCTTCACATGCCATGCGATAGGCCGCGTCGGCAGGCACCGTATCGTCCACCACCTCCACACGCCTGGGGGCCTGCTGGCCGTTTTCACTGCGCCATGCAGCCTGGTAATCGATGCCCTGGTGTTGCCATTGCAGCATGCAGAAATTCCTCTCAGAGTCGGTGGGTGTAAATGCCGAGTATCGCGGCATCTGCGCAGCAGGTTTTCTGCATGTGCTTCATGCCTGTGCTGCGCACAAAAAAAAGCGGCCCACTTGCGTGGGCCGTTGCAGGCAGCGGTTTAGCTCAAGGAACGCTTTAAGCGAATTTCCTCGATCTTGATACTACCCACAGGCGTGGTCTTCGCCGTTGACATTTCACGTTTGAAGCCTGCCAGCTCATGGAAGCGCAGAGCGCGCTCATTGCGCAGAGGCACCCAGACGGTCACGTTGGTGCAGCCTTCTTCCAGCAGCCCCTCACGGGCAGCATCCCACAGCGTCACACCCACGCCCTTGTTCCAGTGCGAAGGGGCAGCGTAGATAGCCCAGATCTCACCGGTGGTCTGGCGGGATTTTTCGTCGCGGGAACGGTCAAAGCCAACGAAGCCGACGATCTTGTCACCGTCCATGGCGACCTGTACTTGAGGTTCACAATATTCAATCGCCTCACGCCAGTAAGCTTGGCGCTTCTCGACAGAAGACATGGCTTTCAATTGGTCGTCAGGCACGATGCCACGGTAGGCTTCCAAGGCAGAAGCAGTGTGGATTTGCGCAATCGCCTTCGCATCGCGAAGCGTTGCAGGACGAACCTGGTAGTTAGACATGGAAAAACCGAAACGAAAACTAGGTGTTGGAAACGAAAGTCGGCAATTGTCAGTGAAAACGTGAATTTCGCTTATGCCTAGTCGCTGTAGCCATTTAGGAAAGTACGGCTGTCTACGGGCTCTTGCCCGTAGAAAAAGGATGTGCTAGAGCCCTTTTTTCAGCAAAAGGGGGCGCACACCGCTGATTGCCAGCAGTGAAGCCATCGACGGTTTCCATGTCTAGGAAAAGCGTCGCAGGAGCGCCATGATGCGCTCAAACTTCGCCCCGTAAGGGGGATAGAGCCAGGATGCAGGGCTCCATTTTGCTTGTAAAAAGACCGACTTTTGGTGAGAAAAGCGTAAAAAGCCATGCTCACCGTGATATGCCCCCCATCCGCTGGCACCAACACCACCAAAAGGCAGGTTGTCATGTGCTACATGCATGAGGGTGTCATTCACCGTCACACCGCCTGAGACTGTGCGGCGCAGCACGCTGTCTCGCAGCTTCTCGTCATTGCCAAACCAGTACAGCGCCAGCGGCCGCTCTCCGGCGTTGATGGCATGAATCACGTCATCGAGATGCTCGTAACTGATCACAGGCAGCAGCGGCCCAAAGATCTCTTCACGCATGATGTCCATGCCCGAGTGCACATTCCACACCAGTGCAGGCGGCATCTGGCGCTGTGCGGCTTCCTTACCCCAGCTGGGCGCTGTGGCAGCACTGGCCAACTGTGCACCCTGCCCATCATCGAGCCACTGCACATAGGCACCCTGCGCTTCCGCCTGCTGCACCAGCACCCGCAGCCGTGCGTAGTGCTTGTGGTTGATGATGGCGGCGTAATCCGGGTTGCCCATGAAAGACGGGAACAGCTGCGCCACGGCCTTGGCATAGGCATCGCCAAAGGCCTGCTCCTGCCCCTTGGGCAGCAGCAGATAGTCCGGAGCAATACAGGTCTGCCCCGCATTGAGCAGCTTGCCGTGCGCAATGCGCAGCGCTGCCTGCTCCAGATCCGCATCACTGGCAACGATGCAGGGCGATTTACCCCCCAGCTCCAGCGTGGTGGGGGTGAGCTGCTGCGCCGCAGCGATGGCAACTTTACGCCCCACCGCCGTGGAGCCTGTGAACACCAGATGGTCAAACGGCAGACCAGAAAACTGGCTGGCCACCTGTGCATCGCCCTGCACCACGGCAAACTCATCGGGCGCAAAAAACTGGCCAATCACATGTGCCAGCTGGGCCGAAGTGTGCGGCGTGAGCTCACTGGGCTTGAGCATCACGCGGTTGCCAGCGGCCATGGCGGCAATGGCGGGGCCCAGAGCCAGCTGCAGCGGATAGTTCCAGGGCGAGATGATGCCTACCACCCCCAGCGGCTGGCGCTCGATGCGCGCCGAGGCAGGCAGCAGGTGCAGTGGTGTCCAGACCCGGCGCGGCTTCATCCAGCGTGCCAAGTGTCGCAAGGTATGGGTCAGCATGGTGCGTAGCACCATCAGATCGGCCATTTCCGTGAGCTGGGGTGAGCGCACGCCAAAGTCAGCCTGCACGGCAGCGGCCAGCGTCACACCATGCTCCTCAAGCAGCTTCTGGATGCGCAGCAAACGCTCGCGACGCACCACCAGAGGCACTTCCACTTGACGGCGGCTGGCTTGGTGCTGCTGATCAAACAAGGCGCGGAGATCGGTGTGATTCATAACTTGCATGGTAGAGGGGGACTGCGGGAAGCACGATAGGTTCCCACCCATGGTTGCACAACACGTGACAGGCGCACCATGTGTTCACACACGAGCTGCTCAGGCGCACACAGCGACAAAAAAGCAGGCACAGGGCCTGCTCTGGAACTCAAGGCTTAGCGAACTTCGCGTGGCTGTACATCGCTGACATCGTTGGCCATCTTGGGCAGGATGCCACCGCGCTTGCTGCCTGCTGCGGGGGTGAAGGGGGCTGCGTCACTGGCTTCTTCGCTGCTGTCCGCAGCTGCACCACGCATGCCACCAAATCCGCCAGCGCGCTGCGCCATGCTGGCCCAACTGGCTGCGCCACGCATGGGCATGACCCACGGAGTCACCGGCTGCCCTGTGAGCTTGGCCCACAGCGCACGCAATGCCCAGACGGCGGCCAAGATGCAAGCCACGGTCAAGAGACTCAGGAAGAACACCACACCAACCGCGAGCAGCACAAGGCGTACGGTCCAGCGGGTTACAGCATTCAAAAAGTCGTTCAAAGCTATGCCTTTCTATGCACACCCGGTGCCGGAGCACCGGATGCCGTGAGCTTAGCTGGCGCTGTCAGCGCTGGCCAAGCCAAATTTGAAGACGCCGGGCTCCAGCACAGGATCCACGGACACCTCGATGCGGCTCTTGGGCGGGAACTTGCCTTCCAGCAGCAGGCGCGAGAGCGGGTTCTCGATGCGCTGCTGAATCGCCCGCTTGAGCGGACGTGCGCCAAAGACCGGATCAAACCCTACTTTAGCCAATTCCGCCAAGGCAGCGTCGGTGACAACCATTTCCAGATCCATTTTTTCCAGACGCTGTTGCAACAAGCGCAACTGGATCTTGGCGATGGACGCAATGTTGGCGGCATCCAGCCCATGGAAGACCACGGTTTCGTCGATACGGTTCAGGAATTCGGGGCGGAAATTCAGTTTTAGTTCCCCCCAGACTGCTTCCTTGATCTCCTCATTGTCCTGACCCACCATCGCCTGGATGAGCTGCGAGCCAATGTTGCTGGTCATCACGATCACCGTGTTCTTGAAGTCCACGGTGCGGCCCTGGCCATCGGTCAGGCGGCCATCGTCCAGCACCTGCAGCAGCACGTTGAAGACGTCAGGGTGGGCTTTTTCCACCTCGTCGAGCAGCAGCACGCTGTAGGGCTTGCGGCGCACGGCTTCGGTCAGATAGCCGCCTTCTTCATAGCCCACATAGCCGGGAGGCGCACCAATCAGGCGTGCCACGCTATGCTTTTCCATGAATTCCGACATGTCGATGCGCACCAGATGCTCTTCGCTGTCGAACAGGAAACCTGCCAGCGCCTTGCACAGCTCGGTCTTGCCGACGCCAGTGGGGCCCAGGAACAGGAAGCTGCCCAACGGCTTGTTGGGATCTGCCAGACCCGAGCGCGAACGGCGGATGGCGTTGGAGACCGCGGAAATGGCTTCATCCTGCCCCACCACACGCTCGTGCAGCTTGTCTTCCATGTGCAGCAGCTTGTCTTTTTCGCCCTGCATCATCTTGGCCACCGGAATACCGGTCGCGCGGCTGACCACTTCGGCAATTTCTTCCGCGCCCACCTGGGTGCGCAGCAGGCGGTGCTTGGGGGCCTCGCCATCGGCCTCATTGGCCTGCGCTTCCTTGAGCTGTTTTTCCAGCGCAGGCAACTTGCCGTACTGCAGCTCGGCCACCTTGTTGAAGTCGCCCTTGCGCTTCAGATCTTCGATCTGCGTGCGTATGGCGTCCACTTCCTTGCGGATCTGCTCAGAGCCCAGGGCGCTGGCCTTTTCGGCCTTCCAGATTTCTTCCAGATCGGCGTACTCACGCTCCAGGCTTTCGAGCTCTTCCTCGATGAGCTGCAGGCGCTTTTGCGAAGCCTCGTCCTTTTCCTTCTTCATGGCCTCACGCTCGATCTTGAGCTGAATCATGCGGCGCTCAAGCTTGTCCATCTCCTCGGGCTTGGAGTCGATCTCGATCTTGATCTTGGCCGCCGCCTCGTCGATCAGGTCAATGGCCTTGTCAGGCAGGAAGCGGTCGGTGATGTAGCGGTGCGAGAGTTCGGCCGCAGCCACGATGGCAGGGTCGGTAATGTCCACGCCGTGGTGAGCTTCGTAGCGCACCTGCAGGCCGCGCAAAATGGCAATGGTGTCTTCCACCGAAGGCTCTTCCACCAGCACCTTCTGGAAACGGCGCTCCAGTGCGGCGTCTTTTTCGATGTACTTGCGGTATTCGTCCAGGGTGGTGGCGCCAATGCAGTGCAGCTCGCCACGTGCCAGCGCAGGCTTGAGCATATTGCCCGCGTCCATGGCACCTTCGGCCTTGCCTGCGCCGACCATGGTGTGGATTTCGTCGATGAACAAGATGATGCGGCCCTCTTCCTTGGCCACGTCATTGAGCACGGCTTTGAGGCGCTCTTCAAACTCACCGCGGTACTTGGCACCGGCCAGCAGGCCTGCCATGTCCAGCACCAGCACGCGCTTGTCCTTGAGGGTTTCAGGCACTTCGCCTTCCACAATGCGCTGTGCCAGACCTTCCACGATGGCGGTCTTGCCCACACCGGGTTCACCGATGAGCACGGGGTTGTTCTTGCTGCGGCGCTGCAGCACCTGAATGGCGCGGCGAATTTCGTCGTCACGGCCAATCACGGGGTCGAGCTTGCCCATGCGGGCGCGCTCGGTCAGGTCCAGCGTGTATTTCTTCAGGGCATCGCGCTGGCTTTCGCCTTCGGCGCTGTCCATGGTTTTGCCGCCGCGCACCAGGCTGATGGCAGCTTCCATGGCCTTGCGGTTCAGGCCGTTGTCCTTGGCAATCTTGGCCGCCTTGGTGTCGCTGTCTGCCAGCGCCAGCAGGAACAGCTCGCTGGCAATGAACTGGTCGCCACGCTTGATGGCTTCTTTTTCCGTGGCCTGCAGCAGCTTGGCCAGATCGGGGCCGACCTGCACTTGGTCTTGCCCTGTCACCTGGGGCAGCTGCTTGACGGCGTTTTCCACCGCCGTGCTCATGGCGGCCACATTCGCGCCTGCACGCTCGAGCAAGGCCTTGGGGCCATCGTTCTGGCGCAGCATGGCAGCCAGCAGGTGCAGGGGGTCGATATAGGCGTGATCGTTGCCCAGGGCCAGGCTCTGGGCGTCGCTCAATGCCTCTTGGAATTTGGTGGTGAGTTTGTCGATGCGCATATTAATTGTGTCCTTATCTGTTATTCGTTTGCTGATAAGCAGTTCAGGGCTTTGGCACAGTTTTCAAGATATAACAAGCCATGCATCTGCACTTTTTTCATCACCTTGGCAGCCAGCATGCCGATTGCGCCGCTTGCACAAAGTTCCTTGCAATGATTTGAAGTGTGTCTTCAAGCGCATTGAATGCCAAGGCCACCCGCTGCTTCTAGACTGAGTGCCTCTTCCGAACTGCAACCGTACCTATGCCATCCCACACCACCACGCGCTACACCCTCACTGCCATGGCTCTGCACTGGCTGCTGGCCCTTGGCTTGATTGGTTTGCTGGTTTTTGGCTGGTACATGGTGGGGCTGCCGTTTTCGCCCACCAAGCTCAAGTACTACAACTGGCACAAATGGGCGGGCATGACCATTTTGGCCCTGAGTGCGCTGCGCCTGCTGTGGCGCATCACGCACCGCCCGCCTGCCCTGCCTGCCCGCATCACCAGCCTCATGCCGCGCTGGCAACAGGTGGCACACCACGGTGTACACCACCTGATGTATGTGCTGTTTTTTGCCGTGCCGCTGCTGGGCTGGGCCTACAGCTCGGCCGCAGGTTTTCCGGTCGTGTGGTTTGGCGTATGGCAGCTGCCTGATCTGGTGGCCGCCAGCCCTGAGCTGGCCGAAACCATCAAGCCATGGCACATGATCGCGGCCTACACCCTGGCCGTGCTCATCGTGCTGCACGTAGCGGCCGCCCTGAAGCACCAGCTGGTCGACCGCGATGGCCTGCTGCAGCGCATGCTGCCTGGCCGCGACGGATCACGATGATGGAATATTTGTTTGCCAAGCGTCACAAGGAGACTTCCATGACCTTCACCACCACCTTCCGCACCCTGAGCTTTGCCAGCCTGGCCCTGCTGGGCACGGCTGCCATGGCCCAGCAGGCCGTACTGCCTGCACAAAGCAGCATTGAGTTCACTGCCAAACAGCTGGGCGTGCCGCTCAAAGGCCATTTCAAGCAATTTGAAGCGCAGCTGCAGTTTGATGTGGCCAAGCCCGAAACCAGCAAGATTGTGTTCACCGTGGACACGGGCAGCGCCACTATGGGCAGCAAGGAGACCGACAGCAATCTGCTGAGTGCCGACTGGTTCAATGTGGGCCAGTTCCCCAAGGCCACGTTTGACTCCACTGCCGTCAAGGCGCTGGGCGATGGCAAGTACCAGATTGACGGCACGCTCACTATCAAGGGCCAGAGCCAGCCAGTCTCCGTACCGGTGACGCTGACGCAATCTGGCGACATCACCACCGCCACCGGCAGCTTGCCGCTGCAGCGCCTGTCCTTCAAGATTGGCGATGGCGACTGGGCGGACACCTCCATGGTCGCCAATGAGGTCAACGTCCAGTTCAAGCTGGCACTGACGGGCATTGGCAAGCTCTGATTCTGTTTTCATAGCTGCTTGCGCTGTATTTGCACCATTTCAAAGCCATATCACTTTGAAAATAAGCAATCACAAGCGCTGGCAGCTCCTTATTTCAAAGCACGTTCACTGAACTTCAAGGAGATCTTCATGCGCACTACTCTGTTGACCCTGACCGCCGCTGGTCTGTTTGCCACCGCCGCACACGCTGCCCCTGCGAACTACACCATCGACCCCACACACACCTTCGCCACGTTCGAGATCGACCACTTTGGCGCATCCACCAACCGTGCACGCTTTGACGACATTGGCGGCACTGTGGCTTTCGACAAGGCTGGCAAGAACGGCAAGGTAGAAGTGGTGCTGAAAACCGCATCCGTGAACTCCGGCACTGCCGCGTTCGACAAGCACCTCAAGAGCGCCGACATCTTTAACGTGGAGCAGTTCCCTGAAGCCAAGTTTGTCTCTGACAAGTTTGTGTTTGACGGCGACAAGCTCAAGGAAGTGACCGGCCAGCTGACCATGAACGGCCAGACCCACCCCGTGACCATCCAGGCCAACAAGTTCACCTGCTATGACAGCCCCATGCTCAAGACAGAAGTCTGCGGCGGTGACTTTGAAACCACCATCGACCGCACCCAGTGGGGCGTGAACTACGGCGTCGACTGGGGCTTCCCCAAGAACGTGCGACTGGTGCTGCAGATGGAAGCCGTGAAGCAACCTTAAGCGACACCTGCCACAAACAAAACGGGCCTGCATGCAGGCCCGTTTTTCATAGGCTGCGTGCAACCGTATTTACGGCTGCCAGCGCGCCAGTGCTTCTTCGTCGCTGACGCGCGCATCCACCCAACGCGCGCCTTCGGGCGTCTGCTCTTTCTTCCAGAAAGGGGCTTCGGACTTGAGGTAGTCCATGATGAATTCGCAGGCCTGAAAGCTCATGCCACGGTGGGCCGATGTCACACCCACAAACACAATCTGGTCCATGGGCTGCAGCGGGCCAATGCGGTGAATCACCTTGGCGGCATGGATGCCAAAGCGCTCGGTGGCGCGTTCAATAATGGCCTCAATGCTTTTTTCGGTCATGCCGGGGTAGTGCTCCAGCTCCATGGCCGAGACACTGGCTCCCTCATTGCGGTCACGCACCGTGCCCACAAAGCAGCACACTGCGCCCACGCGCGCATCGCCTGCACGCAGGGCGGCCAGTTCGGCAGAAACATCGAAATCTTGGGTCTGGATCAAAACGCGAGGGGCAGTCATGGACACGATTGTCGCAGCAGGTGATGGAGTACATGCCCACATGCGCATGAAAGCCTGCACTAACGCGCTAGGATTGTCGCCCACTAGAAATTACGGAGACGAAATTTTTTTCGCTTGTATGGCCACTCAAACCATTGATACCCCTGAGTACATCCTGTACCCCTCTCCGCGCAACGAACACCGCGTAGTGTTCGAGCACCAATGCTTTGTCTCCGATGCCTACGCCCTCATCCACCTGCCGGACTATGACTTTGACGGCAAGGCCACGCTGTTTGCGGCCCACCGCAAGGCCGATGGCAAAAACGGGCAGCTGGTGACCTGTGAGCTGGAAATTGACATCCTGCGCTTTGAGCGCCTGTACGACCACGAATAAGCAGCTGCACCATGGATGACACCAGCCAGATTCAGCCCCCCGAGAGCTTTGCCAGCCTGTTCCGCAGCCGCGCCGGGGTGCTGAAGACGCCGATTGCCGAGGTCGTCGCGCGCTACGAGCTGTGCGAAGACCTGGCCTGCCACCTGGTGGAACAGGCGCAGACGCTGTACCACAGCGGCAATTCCAGCGAAGAGGGCATTTTGCTGGGTTTTCATGCGGCGCTGTCTGCCGAAGGTGGCCCCGTCACCCCAGCCGAAGCGGGCTGGGTCATCCAGCGCTTGGCAGAGCTGCTGGAGTGGCCTACACCACAGTTGCCCGCATTGCAGGACCAAGCATAAAACAGCCTCCAGCGCTTGCCCCTTCTACGCTGCATGCTCTCTAAAAAGCAGGCTCTGCCTGTCAGTCATCGCGCACAGACATGGGCGCCTCTGACCGTCCATCCCCAGCCGCTCATCGGGTTACGCTATCCCTTCGAACGGTCAGCAAGCGCTGACCGCCCTTGTTTTTACGATGTAAGGAGGCGGTATGAACAAAGACCAAATCACCGGCACGATCAAGGAAACCGTAGGCAAAGTGCAGCAAAAGACCGGCGAGCTGATCGACAGCCCCGAGCAACAGGCCAAGGGCTTGGCCAAACAGGCGGAAGGGCTGGCCCAGCAGAAAGTGGGCGACGTCAAAGAAGCGGCGAAAGATGCCGCTGATGCCGTGAAGAAGCGCATCTGACGCATCCCTCGGAGCCCTCATCCCGTACAGGAGCGCTTGCTGCGCTCCTTTTTTATGGGTATTGACTGCTGCCCCCAACCCAATGTCTAGAAAACCCTCACCACAGCATGCTTGCTGCGCGGCACCCCAACGCCTGTCGATGTACTCGATTAAGCTACCTATCGATCGGTAGCTTTTTTATTCCATCTCACCCAAGCGTTTGTCAATGGCGCTGGGGCGCACCCACTCTCTCATGCCTTCCCCTTCCATTTCTCTGGGCCTCATCGCGGTTTCGCTAGGCCTGATCACCCTCATCGGCCCTGCGTCGATCGATATGTACCTGCCTTTTATCCCTGCCATGGCGCAGGAGCTGGGCACTGACTACGCCGCCATGCAGCTGACGCTGGCCGTGTTTTTGGTGGCGCTTGGCGCTGGGCAGCTAATCTGCGGCCCGCTGATTGATGCCTATGGCCGTCGCCGCCCTTTGCTGACCGCCTTGTTCGTGTTTGCACTGGCCTCCTTGGGGGCAGCCTACGCCTACAACCTGCCCGTGCTGCTGCTGGCGCGTGCAGTGCAAGGCCTGGCCGCCTCCTTGGTGCTGGTGACCGCCATGAGCACGGTGCGCGATGTGACCGAAGGCGCCGACGCCGCCAAACTGTTTGCCATGCTGATGACCATCCAAGGCGTAGGCCCTGTGCTGGCACCTGCTGCAGGCGGTTTGATTGGCAGTGCTTTTGGCTGGCGCGGGGTGTTCATTGCGCTGGCGATGCTGGGCTGTATGGCGACCATTAACTCGGCCATCCACCTGAAGGAAACCCTGCCGCCTGCCGCACGCAGCTCTTTGCGCCCGGGAGAGGTGCTGCGCACCTATGCCGCCATCATGCAAGACCAGCGCTTTGTGCTGGCGGGGCTGACCTTGTCTGCCGCTTTTGTCTTTATCTTTGTCTATGTGGGCGGCGCAGCCTACGTCTATCAGACGCATTACGGTCTGTCGCCGCGTGACTTTGGTTTTGTCTTTGGGGGTACGGGCATCGCCGTATTCATAGGCGCAGCCGCCACAGCCAAACTGGTCGCGCGCTTTCGTACCGAACAATTGGCCATCGCTGGCTTGACCTGCTTGGCCGTCGGCGCGCTGGTAGGGCTGGTGTCTGCCCTCACGGCCATTGGCTTGCCCGGCATCATCGCTGGCTTTTTCATTGCCTTGGCGGGTGTGGGCATGGCAGAGGCCATGCTGATGTCCATGGCCTTGTCGCTGCGCAGCACCGCACTGGGTGCCAGCGCCGCCCTCTTGGGGGCCGTACCTTTGCTGCTGGGTGCAGCCATCACCCCGGTGGCAGCCATTGCTGCAAAACACAACGCCGCCACATGGCTGGGTTTGATCTTTGCCGTGGGGGTCATCGCCGTGGCTTTGAGCGTACGCACCGCCCGCATGATCGTTCAGTCCGGCGTGACGGTGAGCCACGCACACTAACGCACGACACCATCCCTACATCTACCACGGAGGCCATTGGCTATGAGCAAACACTCCCCCGCCCTGCAGCGCATTTGCACCGCTGCCATGAGCCACTTTGCAGAGCATGGCTATGACGGTGCATCGCTCAGCGCGATTGCCGACCTGGTAGGCATCCGCAAAGCGTCGCTGTACTCCCACGTGGCAGGTAAAGACGCTTTGTTTGTGCTGTGCTTGGAAGAAGCAATTGCCGCTGAAAAAGACTTTGCCACGCAGATGCTCTCTGCGCCTGTGGACGCCGACGGCCCAGGCGCAGCCTACGCCCGGGCGCTGGGGGAGCGCTATGAAAACTCTGCCCACATGCGCTTCATGCTGCGCGCAGCGTTCTTGCCTCCACAGCAGCACCGCGCCAGCATTGCCGTGCTGTTTGAAAGCTTGGGGGACTTGGTGCGCCAGCATTACTTGCACCAAATGCATGCCACCTATGGCCAGCACTTCAGCGCGGCTGAAACCGACCGCTATGCCGATGCCTACCAAGGCATTGTGGAGAGCCTGTGCGTGGAGCTGCAATACGCCGGCCGTGCCCAGATGCAGCGGCGCTACACGGCCATGTGGGGAATATTGAGCGACTCACTGGCCTTGCACAGCAAGGCGGTTCCTGCCCGCTAAGCGCCGAAGCGGCGCATGTCCGCACCCCATAACAAAGCCCATCGGCAAGCAGATGGGCTTTGTTATGGGGGCTAGGCCGTGTTCACATCAACATTGGGTTCGCTGCCCCTGATTATGGAGATCACAAATGGGGTTGAAGGCTTGGGGCGGTCTGCGTTGTTGCGGCAGCTTGCAAGGCGCTCGGCATTGCTGCGCCACCGCGCCTAGCATCCCATCCCCACGCCTTCAACGCGAATCTCAAGCTTTATGTGAACACGCCCTAGACCAATGGGTCAGCGTTGCGGCCTATTCAGCCGCTGGTGCTTAAGTTTGGGCCTGCGCCCAGTCGGCGTAGCGGTTCAGAATGCGCTGTACCTGCCCATGCGTCCAGGGCCCACCCTTGGCGGCAGGAATGCCGCGTTCATTGAGCACGTCGGCCATCTTGCGGTGCGTGAGGCCCTGCGCCACGAATTCGGCAAACAAGGCCTCATGCTGCCTGGCAAAAGCATCGGCCGCCGACTTGCGCTTTTCCACGGTGGCGCGGATGTTGTCTGCGCCCGCCTTGCCCAGCTGCACACCGCGTGCCTTGGCTTCGCTGAGCGCCTGGCGCGTGCGGCGGCTGATGGCCTCATCCACGTCTTTGTTGGCCGCTGTCATGGCTTAGCCACCGGTGACAGGCGGAAAGAATGCCACTTCATCGCCTGCCTTCAAAGCGGCATCGCCCTGGCACATCTCCTGGTTCAGCGCCATGCGCACGGCCTTGCCGTGGGCCAGGGCATTGGCTGCTGCCTCGCTGCGTGCCATCAACTCTTCACGCAACGCACCAACGGTAGTGGCCATGGTCGTCAGGCTTTCGCTGCTGGTGCCCATGGCTTCGCGAATCGATGCAAAGTATCGAACGGTGATATTCATAGATGTATTCCTTGGCTGCTTACATCAATTCCGAGAAGGGAATAAAGCGCACGATGTCGCCCTGGCGGATTTGCGTGAGCGGCGGGTTGTCGATCAAGCCATCGCCCCAGACAGTCGAAGTCAGCACGCCAGAGCCCTGGTTGCCAAACAGTGCCAGCCCACCATTGCCCGTGTGGCGTGCACGCAGGAATTCGCGGCGTTTTTCGTTCTTGAGCCAGTCAAACTGGGCCGTGACTTCAATGGCCTTGGGCGCGACATCTTCCATGCCCTGCAGGCGCAGCACAAAGGGGCGCACCAGCAGCAAGAAAGTGATGAAGCTGGAGACCGGATTGCCGGGCAGGCCCATGAAGTGGGCCACGCCTTGTGCATCATCCTTGCCATTGCGGAACACGCGGCCATAGGCAAAGGGCTTGCCGGGCTTCATGGAGATCATCCACAGGTTCAACTCACCCTGCTGCTCCACGGCAGGCTTGACGTGGTCCTCTTCGCCCACGGAGACACCGGCACTGGAGAGCACCAGATCGCAGTCCTGCGCCACTTGATGAATGGCCTCCACCGTCTGTTCACGGTTGTCGGGGAGGATGCCGCCATCCACCACCTCACAGCCCAGGCGCTGCAGCAACGCGCGCAGAAAGTAACGGTTGCTGTTGTAGATATGGCCGGGCTGCATGTCTTGCGGCGCCACAGTACCGGGGATGACCAGCTCATCGCCCGTGGAAAACAGCGCCACGCGGGGCTTGCGGCCCACGGGCAGCGTGGCCATGCCAATGCTGGCGGCCAGGCCCACGGCAGCAGGCGTCAGGCGCATGCCACGGCTCAGCACAGCGCTGTGCAGGGCAATGTCTTCGCCCGCGCGGCGGATGTTCTGGCCCAGCTTGGGTACAGCGTTGAACTGTACGCGGCCATCATCGAGCACCTGGGTGTCTTCCTGCATCAGCACCGCATCTGCACCGGGGGGCACAGGCGCGCCGGTGAAAATGCGGGCGACTGTGCCGGGCTGCAATTCCGTGCCGACATGGCCTGCGGGAATGCGCTGGCTCACGGGCAGCTGCACGCCCGCAGCCGTAATGTCTGCCACGCGCACGGCATAGCCGTCCATGGCGGAGTTGTCCTGCGGCGGCACCTGCAGGGCTGAGATGCAGTCCTGCGCCAGCACGCGGCCATCGGCGTTGAACAGGTCAACATGTTCCACGCCCAGCAGCTGGGCCTGCGCCAGCACATGGGCCAGCGCATCATCCAAAGTGGTCATAGCAGCCATCAGGCATTCACTCCTTGGTATTCAAAACGGCTGGCATTGGCCAGCATCCAGTCGGCGATCTGTTCCGGCTGGTTCAAATCTAACAGTGCCATATGGGCAGGCGGCTGCACGGGCAGTGCCGCCACATCATCGGTAGCCAGCGCCACAACGTGCGGGTCTTCAGGAAAGCGCAGCGGCTTGGGCAGCTTGCCGCTGGCGGGATCTGGTGCGCGCCAGATTTCCACCTTGGGCAGATTGCCGTGCTTGAAGCCTTCGATCAGCACCCAGTCCACATCTGAGCGCAGCTCGGCCAGCATGGCATGCACATCCAGGTCTTGCTCAGCCTCAAACTCGCGCACCAGCGCCAGGCGCTTGTCGCAGACCAGCAGCACTTCAGAGGCACCCGCCTGGCGGTGGCGCCAGCTGTCCTTGCCGGGGATGTCGATGTCCACATCATGGTGGGCGTGCTTGACGGTGGACACACGCTGGCCGCGCGCGCGCAGCGCGGCGATCAATTGTTCCAGCAAGGTCGTCTTGCCCATGCCGGAGTAAGCGGCAAAGCCCAGAGCTTTCATGGTGTGCGCTTTCTTTTCCAATAACAAACGGCGCTTGAAAACCAAGCGCCGTCCATGTGCTTTCGCCTGCAGAGCTTCAAAAATCAGAGCTTGCAGCGCTTGAATTTCCTTGGCTTGCAAATCATTTCTATCGCAAAACCTTTTCTATCAAGCGCTGGCAGCTATCTTTTTACAAGCTCTGCAATGGCTTAATCACAATGCTGCTGAATATAGGCCTTAACCTTTTCCACATCCGCAGGCATCACCACCACACGCTTCGGTAAGGCTTCGATGCCTTCAAACTTGGCGGGACGATCGGGCTGGCGGCCCAGCGCTTCCTCAATCGTGGCTGCAAACTTGATGGGCAATGCCGTCTCCAGCACGATCATGGGCTCAGCACGCAGGCGCTCACGCGCCACCTTCACGCCATCGGCGGTGTGGGTGTCGATCATCTGACCCAGACGCTCGTAGCAGTCCTTGATGGTAGCCAAACGGTCGGCGTGCGTGCTCTTGCCGCTGACAAAGCCATACTTCATGGCAGCGTCTTGGAAGACGGCGTCCTGGCTCAGGTCAAACTTGCCCTGCTTGGCCACGCCTTCGGCAAACAGCTGGCGCGTGCGCTCGCCATCGCGGCCGACCAAGTCAAAGATAAAGCGCTCAAAGTTGCTGGCCTTGGAGATGTCCATCGAGGGGCTCGATGTCTCATAGGTATTGGCCGAGCCACGCACCTGATAGACACCCGTGCGGAAGAACTCGTCCAGCACATCGTTTTCATTGGTCGCCACCACCAGCTGCGCAATCGGCAGACCCATCTGGCGTGCCACATGGCCTGCGCAGATATTGCCGAAGTTGCCCGAAGGCACGGTGAAACTCACCTTCTCGGCATTGTGCGTGGTGATCTGCAGATAGCCCGCAAAGTAGTACACCACCTGTGCCAGCAGACGTGCCCAGTTGATGGAGTTGACGGTGCCGATCTTGTACTTGGCCTTGAAGGCGTGGTCGTTGGACACCGCCTTGACGATGTCCTGGCAGTCGTCAAACACGCCTTCGATGGCGATGTTGTGGATGTTGGCGTCCTGCAGGCTGAACATCTGCGCCTGCTGGAAGGGACTCATGCGGCCGTGCGGGCTGGTCATGAACACGCGCACACCCTTTTTGCCGCGCATGGCGTATTCCGCCGCGCTGCCGGTGTCGCCCGAGGTGGCGCCCAGAATGTTCAGCTCTTCGCCACGGCGTGCCAGTTCGTACTCGAACAGGTTGCCCAGCAGCTGCATGGCCATGTCCTTGAAGGCCAGTGTGGGGCCGTTGGACAGGGCTTCGATGTACAGATTGTTTTCCAGCTTGCGCACGGGCACGATGGCGTCCGTGCCGAACACTTCGGGGGTGTACGTCTTGGCGCACAGGGCGCGCAGGTCGTCGGCAGGAATGTCATCGATGTACAGCGACAGGATTTCAAACGCCAGCCCAGCGTAGCCCTGCTGCGCCAGCACGGTGCGCAGCTGGGTCAGCTTGGCATCGTCAATCTGTGGGTAGTGCTCAGGCAGGTACAGGCCACCATCGGGTGCCAGGCCTTCGAGCAGGATGTCGCAAAAGCGTTTGCGGTCTGCATGACCACGGGTGGACAGATACAGCATCAGTTCAGCTCTTCCTTGCGGATGCGGGTGATAGGTGCCAGCACGGTGGGCAGGCCCTGGATTTCGGCCAGTGCCTTGTCCATATCACCCTCGCGGGTGTCGTGCGTCAGGATGATGAGGTCGGTCTGGTTCGAGCCTTCGCCGCCCACTTCATCGGCTTCGCGCTGGATCACGGCGTCAATGCTGATGCCGGCATTGGCCAGCAGCGTGGTGATCTTGGCCAGCACGCCTGCTTCGTCCGCCACGCGGATGCGCAGGTAGTAGCTGGTGACCACATCGGCCATGGGCAGCACGGGCAGTTCGTTGCCCGCTGCCGCCAGGGTGTTGGCCTGGAATGCCAGCGCAGGCACGCGGTGTGCGGGGTCAGAGCCATCCATGCGGGCAATGTCTACCAGGTCTGCAATTACGGCCGAAGCGGTGGGCTCAGAGCCTGCACCCTTGCCGTAGTACAGCGTGGTGCCCACGGCGTCGCCATGCACGACCACAGCATTCATCGCACCTTCCACATTGGCAATCAGGCGCTTGGTGGGCACCAGCGAGGGGTGCACGCGCAGCTCCACGCCCTTGTCGGTGCGCTTGGTAATGCCCAGCAGCTTGATGCGGTAGCCCAGCTGCTCGGCGTACTTGATGTCGGTGGAGGTCAGCTTGGTAATGCCTTCCACATAGGCCTTGTCAAACTGCACAGGAATGCCAAAGGCAATCGCGCTCATCAAGGTCGCCTTGTGCGCGGCGTCCACGCCTTCGATGTCAAAGGTGGGGTCGGCCTCGGCATAGCCCAGACGCTGGGCTTCCTTCAGAACAACGTCAAAGTCCAGGCCCTTGTCACGCATTTCGGACAGGATGAAGTTGGTCGTGCCGTTGATAATGCCTGCCACCCACTGGATGGAGTTGGCCGTCAGGCCTTCGCGCAGCGCCTTGATGATGGGAATGCCACCAGCCACGGCTGCTTCGTAGGCCACCATCACGCCCTTCTCAGCCGCAGCCTTGAAGATTTCTGTGCCATGCACGGCCAGCAGCGCCTTGTTGGCAGTCACCACATGCTTGCCTGCGGCAATGGCTTCGAGCACCAGCGCCTTGGCAATGCCGTAGCCACCGATCAGCTCGACCACGACGTCGATATCGGGGTTGGCAATGACTTCACGTGCATCGCCCACCACCTTGGCAGCATCACCCACGATCTGCTTGGCGCGTGTCGTGTCCAAGTCGGCCACCATGGCAATCTCAATGCCACGACCCGCACGGCGGCGAATCTCTTCTTGGTTACGCTGGAGCACATGGAATGTGCCGCTACCCACGGTGCCAATGCCCAACAGGCCTACTTGGATCGGTTTCATAAGTCTCTTTGGTTTCTACGTCAAAAGTGGCTACAGCGCTTACGGGGTCTGCGCTTGCAGCTATCAAAAAATCTCAGGCTGCCGCCTCTGCCTTGTGCTTGGCCTTGGCGGATGGCTTGTTCAGCAGCTTGTCCGTGCCATGGCGCTGGCGGTACTTGGCGAGGAAAGTCGCCAGGCGGTTGATGGCTTCGCGCAGGTCGGCCTCATGGGGCAGGAAGACGATGCGGAAGTGGTCAGGATGGGGCCAGTTAAAGCCCGTGCCCTGCACCAGCATGACCTTGGTTTCCTGCAGCACTTCCAGGAAGAACTGCTGGTCGTCCTGGATGGGGTAAATCTCAGGATCCAGGCGGGGGAACATGTACAGCGCGCCTTGCGGCTTCACACAGCTCACACCGGGGATGGCATTGATCATTTCCCAGGCCAAGTCACGCTGCTTGCGCAGACGGCCGCCCTCGCAGACCAGATCATTGATGGATTGATAGCCACCCAGCGCAGTCTGCACCGCCCACTGACCGGGCACGTTAGCGCACAGGCGCATGTTCGAGAGCATGTTCAGGCCCTCGATGTAATCCTTGGCAGGCTTTTTGTCGCCCGAAATCACCATCCAGCCCGCACGGTAGCCGCAGGAGCGATAGGCCTTGGACAGCGAGTTGAACGTCAGCGTCAGCACATCTTCCGACAGCGTGGCCAGAGGAATGTGCTTGACATCGTCATACAGCACCTTGTCATAGACCTCGTCAGCAAAGATCACCAGGCCATGCTCACGGGCAATCTCGATAATGCCCAGCAGCAGTTCCTTGGAATACAGCGCGCCCGTGGGGTTGTTGGGGTTGATCACCACAATGCCCTTGGTGCGGGGTGTCACTTTGCTGCGAATGTCGTCCAGGCTGGGCATCCAGCCATTGTTTTCGTCACAGATGTAGTGCACGGGTGTGCCACCCGAGAGGCTGGTCGCCGCTGTCCACAGGGGATAGTCAGGGGCAGGCAGCAGCAGCTCATCGCCGTTGTCCAGCAGTGCGTTGGTGGCCAGGCTGATCAGCTCGGATGCACCATTGCCCAGATAGATATCGTCCAGCGTCACGCCTTTGACACCCTGACGCTGGGTTTCATGCATCACCGCCTTGCGCGCCGCGAAAATGCCCTTGCTGTCCGAGTAGCCTGCCGAGTTGGGCAGGTTGCGGATCATGTCCTGCTGGATTTCTTCCGGCGCATCAAAGCCGAACACGGCCAGATTGCCGATGTTGAGCTTGATGATCTTGTGGCCGTCTTCTTCCATCTGTTTGGCCGCGTCCATGATCGGCCCCCGGATGTCATAACAAACGTGGGCCAGCTTTGCGGATTTTTGGACGGTTTTCATGGAAATATGCAACCTCTAGCTTGAACAGCGCCAAGGCGCGCCCGCGCCTCGGTGAAACCTATAATTTGACCACAGTTCAGGCCGAATGCCCCCGCGCAAACGGCGGTGCCCATGCTATTTAGCTGCAAGGCAACCGCCCACCGACCTCTTTGCACACGCCCCCGAGAAGGAATTCCCATGCAGCTACACGCCGACCGTTCTGACGTGCAAATGGTGACAGGCTACGGCCCAAGCTGGATCGCCATCAACAAACAGGAGCACCGCAACAACCTGCTGCTGGGCTCCAGCGGCTTTCTACGTCCTTGGAATTGCTCGCGTTTTGAAGACCTGACCGCCGCACACTTTGCCGAGCTGGCCGAGCTCAACGCCGAAGTCATCATCTTTGGCAGCGGCAAAAGCATCCGCTTTGTGCACCCTTCCTGGCTGCAGCCACTGATGCAAAAGCGCATCGGCCTGGAGACCATGGACACCCATGCCGCATGCCGCACCTACAACGTTTTGGCTGGAGAAGGCCGCAATGTGATAGCCGCACTGCTATTGGAGTAATATCCGGGAGGGGCTCGTCAAGACCTATGATCCGGGGTAAAATCGCAGGTTGCGGTCGAGGGGCACTACTTTTAAATAAAAGCAACACCAACCTACACCCCTCGGCATTCCAACGACTACTCCCGAGAGATCAAAGCGCATGGCGATCGTTGTCAACAAACCCCTTCCCGAATTTGAAGCCAACGCTACAGGTGGCGTGAAGGTATCCAATACCTCGCACACAGGCCAGATTCTGATCCTGTACTTCTATCCCAAGGACAATACGCCTGGTTGCACCACCGAAGCCATGCAGTTCCGGGACAAGCACAAAGAATTTGAAAAGGCCGGTGCCATCGTCTTTGGCGTGTCGCGCGACAACATGAAGTCGCACGACGACTTCAAGACCAAGCTGGAACTGCCCTTCGAACTCATCGCTGACACCGAAGAGAAAATGTGCCACATGTTCGGCGTGGTCAAGAACAAGATCATGTACGGCAAGAAGGTCAAGGGCATTGAGCGCTCCACATTCCTGATCGACGCCAATGGTATTTTGGTGCAAGAGTGGCGTGGCCTGAAGGTCCCCGGCCATGTGGACGAAGTGCTCAAGGCCGTCAAGGCCCTGAAGACCGCTGCCAAGAAGGCTGCCTAAGCCACATACATTCTGCGGAGTCTGCAGCCATGCAGACAGCAGGATATGCATAATGGGGCATGCCTTTGCGCACCATGCCCCTGCATTGCCAACCCTTTGCTAACAAAGCCGCCTGGGCTCGTGCCCGGCGGCTTTGTGCTTTCTGCAGCCCTGAAAACAAGGACTGAAACACCTATGCCATTGCCTCCAGCCCCTACCAAACGCGCCGCGCGCGTTGCCAAGGAAGCTTTTGAAGTCACCGCTCGTGCGCCCAAGCGTGCCACGGGCAGCAAGTCTGCAGTCGTCTCACTGGATGATGAGCTGCCAGCTGCGGCAGCAATCCCTGCAGCACCTGCCGTGACCGCAACGACCACCACTGCAGCAGTGCGCAGCCGCAAAAAAGCTGCGCCTGCCAATCCCGCTGCCAGCGCAGCCACCAATACCGCCGCCATGCTGCTGGCTCAACAGCGCGCCGCCGTGCAGGCTGCACAGGCCGCGCAAAGCACACAGCACACAGCCGCAACACAGGCAGCACCCACAGCCACCAAGGCGCAAGCGCCTGCAGATAACAAAGCAGCGGCCACAACCGCGGCCAAGCCAGTCCAGGCCGTAAGCAAGGCTGCTAGCACCGCCAAACCAAAGACAGCCAGCCCTGTGGGCAAAAAGCGCAGCGGCCAGTCCTGCCTGTTTGTGCTGGACACCAATGTGCTGCTGCACGACCCCACCAGCATCTTCCGCTTTGAAGAGCACGACATCTTCCTGCCCATGGTGGTGCTCGAAGAGCTGGACGCCCACAAAAAGGGCATGACTGAAGTGGCACGCAATGGCCGCCAAGTCAGCCGCACGCTGGATGCACTGGTCGATGCCCAGAAGGATGCCGACCTGGCCGCAGGCCTGCGCCTGGATGCCACGGGCCACAAAACAGCCACCGGCCATCTGTTCTTCCAGACCGTGCCGCTGGACTACAAACTGCCCTCCAGCCTGCCGCAGGGCAAGGCCGACAACCAGATTCTGGGTGTAGTGCAAGCATTGCGTCTGCTCAAGCAAGGTCAGCAGGAAGTGGTGCTGGTGTCCAAGGACATCAATATGCGCGTCAAGGCGCGCGCACTGGGCCTGCCCGCCGAGGACTACCGCAACGACAAGACGCTGGACGACGGCGACCTGCTGTACACCGGCAGCCTGGCCCTGCCCGCAGACTTCTGGAAAAAAGCCAAGAACGTGGAGAGCTGGCAGGACCGCGGCAAGACCTACTACAGCTTCACCAGCCCGCTCACCAGCCAGATGCTGATCAACCAGTACGTGTACTTTGAAGCACCCAACGAGCCCAGCCTGCACGCGCGCGTGGTCGAGATCCGCGACAAGACCGCGGTGCTGGAAACCCTGCGCGACTACAGCAGCAGCAAGCACAATGTCTGGGGCGTGAACGCACGCAACCGCGAGCAGAACTTTGCACTGAACCTGCTCATGGACCCCAACATCGACTTCGTCAGCCTGACCGGCACCGCCGGCACCGGCAAGACACTGATGGCGCTGGCAGCAGGCCTGTCGCAGGTGCTCGACGACCGCCGTTACACAGAAATCATCATGACCCGTGCCACGGTGAGCGTGGGCGAAGACATTGGCTTTCTGCCCGGCACCGAGGAAGAGAAGATGGGCCCCTGGATGGGCGCGCTGGACGACAACCTCGAATTTCTGGCCAAGGGCGACGGCGGCAATCCCGGCGAATGGGGCCGTGCAGCCACCAATGAGCTGATCCGCAGCCGCATCAAGATCAAGAGCATGAACTTCATGCGCGGTCGCACCTTTCTGAACAAGTGGGTCATCATCGACGAAGCGCAGAACCTGACCCCCAAGCAGATGAAAACCTTGATCACGCGCGCCGGCCCCGGCACCAAGATCATCTGCATGGGCAATCTGGCGCAGATCGATACACCCTACCTGACCGAAGGTTCGTCAGGCCTGACCTTTGCCGTCGACCGCTTCAAGGGCTGGGCCCACGGCGGTCATATCCAGCTGGCACGCGGCGAACGCTCGCGTCTGGCGGACTTTGCGAGTGAGGTGCTGTGATGGCGATCAGCTGGGTAAGTGCTCTCAAACTGGTGCCCTGGGGCGATGTCATTCAGGCCGCCCCCACGGTACTCAAGGCCGCCAAGGGCCTGATGAAGAAAAGCCCCGAGCAGGAGCTGGAAGACGCCGCACAGGCGGCCTTCCCTGCCAGCGCCGAAAGCCAGACGCCTGCCGCCAATGCGGGCGAACTGGCACTGCAGAAGGTGGCACAGCTGGAGGCTCGCATCCAGCAGCTGGAAGCGGCGCAGCGCGCCTCCAACCAGGTGCTGGAGAAGATGGCCGAGCAGCAGGCACAGATCGTCAAGACCGTAGGCTTGCTGCGCACGGGCGCTACACGCTTGGCGTGGGCTTGCGGCATTCTGAGCGTGGCGGTGATCGGCCTGCTGGTCTACAGCTTCTAAAAACATAGCTGCCAGCACTCATTATTCATAGATTTCAGATAGATAAGTATCTAAACTCTATGTATATCAAGCACTAGGCGCTCTACTTTCACAAGCAAAAAGGCCTTGTCATCTGACAAGGCCTTTTCTTTGGACGGCATCGGCTACAGGCTCTCAGTAGTCGTCACCCGCCCCCATGGCCAGATTTTCAAAGCGCGTCTGGTTCTTCTGGAAGTACAGCTTCACGGTGCCTGTCGGGCCGTTACGCTGCTTGCCGATAATGACTTCCGCAATATTGGGCTCCTTGGAGTCCTTGTTGTAGTAGTCGTCGCGGTAGATGAACATGATGATGTCCGCGTCCTGCTCGATAGCGCCGGATTCACGCAGGTCAGACATCATGGGACGCTTGTCGGTGCGTTGCTCCACCGAGCGGTTGAGCTGCGACAGCGCAATCACCGGACACTGCAGCTCCTTGGCCAGCATCTTCAGGCCTCGCGAGATTTCACCCAGCTCGGTCGCACGATTGTCACCACCACCGCCGCTGGAGCCACTCATCAGCTGCAAATAGTCGACCACGATCAGACCCAGCTTGCCGCAGGTACGCGCCAGACGGCGTGCGTTGGCACGCAGCTCCGAAGGCGTCAGACCCGGCGTTTCGTCAATGTGCAGCGAGATCTGGCTGAGCTTTTCCACCGCTTCGGTCAGGCGCGCCCATTCATCGGGCTCGAGCTTGCCGGTACGCAGGTGGCCCTGGTTCACACGGCCAATTGAACCCACGATACGCACCGCCAGTTGGGCGGCACCCATTTCCATGGAGAAGATGGCCACCGGCAGACCTTCGTTGAGCGCCACGTGCTCGGCAATATTCACCGCAAACGAGGTCTTACCCATGGAAGGGCGGGCCGCCAGAATCACCAGGTCACCAGCCTGCAGGCCGCTGGTCATGCGGTCCAGATCCGCAAAACCGGTGGGAATACCGGTCACATCGACCGGGTTGTCTGCCATTTCCTGCACGCGGTCCAGCAGATCACCCACCAGGGTTTCCATGCTCTGGAAGCCCTGCTTCATGCGTGAGCCTTCTTCGCCAATGGCAAAGATCTTCTGCTCGGCTTCATCCAGAATGCGCTCTACCGGCTTGCCCTGGGGGTTGAGTGCATTGGTGGCAATCTCGTCACTCACCGTGAGCAGCTTGCGCAAGATGCCCTTCTCGCGCACGATTTCCGCATAGCGGCGGATGTTCGTGGCACTGGGCACATACTGGGCCAGCTGGTTGAGGTAGAGAATCCCCCCCACCTCCTCGGCCTTGCCCATGCCCTGCAGGTGCTCGAACACCGTAATCACGTCAGCTGGCTTGCTTTCATTGATCAGCTTGCCAATGGCTGCGTAGATCAGCTGGTGCTCGTGGCGGTAGAAATCGCGCTCGGTGAGCAAGTCCCCCACGCGGTCCCAGGCCGAGTTATCCAGCAGCAAGCCACCCAGCACACTGGATTCGGATTCCATGGAGTACTGCGGCAGGCGCAGCTTGGCCACCTGCTGGTCATCAGCTTCAGGCGCAGGTGTGCCAAACACATCATCTTCCAACGGAGGCATTACAGAGGACATCGATCCACCCACAAAAAGACAAGCCTGAGATCGTAACGCCAGCGCATGCAGACGTCACTCCAACCTTGCCAAACACAGACATGCACGCACGGCTTAGTGCCAAACATGCTTTCAAAACAGAAGCTGCCAGCACAGACACAGCAAGCGCTGGCAGGCATTTTTATGCATAAGAACGCATAAAACACAAAAGCCGCCCGAAGGCGGCTTTTGCAGTGCAGGGAAAGATTTCCGCAGCAGTGATTAGGCTTCGCCTGTCACTTCCACGTTCACTTCCACTACCACGTCAGTGTGCAGCGCCACTTCCACGGTGGAAGCAGAAACAGTCTTGATAGGACCGTTAGGCATACGCACTTGCGCCTTGTGCACGTTGAAGCCTTGGGCTGTCAGAGCGTCGGCGATGTCGTAGTTGGTCACGGAACCGAACAGGCGGCCGTCCACGCCAGCCTTTTGCGACAGCTTCACGGTGAAACCGTTCAGCTTTTCGCCTTCAGCTTGTGCAGCAGCCAGCTTCTCAGCAGCAGCCTTTTCCAGTTCAGCACGCTTGGCTTCGAATTCAGCCTTAGCTGCTTCGGTAGCACGGCGAGCCTTGCCAGAGGGGATCAGGAAGTTGCGAGCGTAGCCGTCCTTCACCTTGACGATATCGCCCAGGTTACCCAGGTTCACAACCTTTTCGAGCAGAATGATTTGCATGGTTGCGACTCCTTAGATCTTGTGCTGGTCGGTGTAGGGCAGCAGAGCCAGGAAGCGAGCGCGCTTGATGGCTGTGTTCAGCTGACGCTGGTAGATGGCGCGAGTGCCTGTCAGGCGTGCGGGGATGATCTTGCCGTTTTCGGCGATGAAGTCACGCAGGGTGTCTACATCCTTGTAATCGATCTCTTCAACACCTGCCACGGTGAAGCGGCAGAAGCGCTTGCGCTTGAACAGCAGCGACTGGGTGTTGCGCTTTGGGCGCTTGTCTTTGTTGAATTTCTTGAACGTGGCCATTACTGGACCTCTTGAAAATTAATTTTGTTGAACATCCTGGATATGCAGCACCACGGTTTTGCTGTTGCGCGGCGTGGCAAGAAAGCCCTGAAAAGTCCAGATACTTCCCGGCGCCTGACGAGCAAGTCGCTCAGCCAGTGCGCCAAATGCCACCGCCTTCACAGCTGCCGAGACCTTGCGCGGGCTGCCTGCTTCTACTTGAGAGGATTCGTGCACCAGGCGCAAATCCAGAGCAGGCAATCCAGCGGGCGTGTATCGCAGGCTTTGCAGCTCATCAATACAGGCCGTCAGGACAACGTGGTTTTCCACTCTCCAAGCGAAGTCTAGGAATTAGGCTTCAGCGGCTTGGTTAGCCTTGCGAGCTTCTTCGCGCTCGACAGTCTTCATCATGGAAGAAGCAGCTGTTTCAGCCTTCTTCTTCTGAACTGTCAGGTGACGCAGCACAGCATCGTTGAACTTGAATGCGTGCTCCAGCTCAGCCATCACAGCCTGGTCGGCTTCGATGTTCAAGCAGATGTAGTGAGCCTTGGCGAGCTTGTTGATCATGTAAGCCAGCTGACGACGGCCCCAGTCTTCTTCGCGGTGCACCTTGCCGCCACCAGCGACAATCATGCCCTTGTAACGCTCCAGCATGGCTGGAACTTGCTCGCTTTGATCCGGATGGATCAACAAAATGATTTCGTAATGACGCATGAAAACTCCCTTTTGGGTTAAGCCCCCCACTGCGTCTGTAGCGGTGGGGCAAGGTAAAACGGGCAATTATAGGCATTCCTAGCAGGCTTGTACACTCAGGGGCTTTGAATATCCTCAGTGTGTCCAAGACCTTGAAAAGCTTTCAGGCATCCCCACCTGACTTTTCAGGTTTCACTCTTTAGAGACGCTATCCACATGACCGAACAACAACACACTACACAAAATGCCGCGCCTTCCGATGCTTCCGCTGAAGAGATGGAAGCCGCAATGGCCGCCAATGTGGCAGACGAAATCTCCCGCCTGCAGGCCGAGCTGAGTGAGCTCAAGGCCAAGAACGGTGAAATGGCCGACCAGTACCTGCGCGCCAAGGCCGAAACAGAAAACATGCGCCGCCGCGCAGACGAAGAAGTGGCCAAGGCCCGCAAGTTTGGCATCGAAAGCTTTGCAGAAAGCCTGCTGCCCGTGTGCGACAGCCTGGACGCTGCACTGGCCATCCAGAACGCTACCGCCGAACAACTGCGCGAAGGCTCTGAAGCCACACTGCGCCAACTGCAGCAGGCCCTGGAGCGCAACAAGGTGGTGGTGATCAACCCCGCCCCTGCCAGCAAGTTTGACCCCCACCAGCACCAGGCCATCTCCGTGGTGCCTGCCGAGCAGGAAGCCAACACCATCGTGACCGTGCTGCAAAAGGGCTACCTGATTGCAGACCGTGTGCTGCGCCCTGCCCTGGTGACCGTGGCAGCCCCTAAGTAAGCGCATAGCAGCCACAAAAAAATTTCATCGATTGACTTGAAACCTCCGGCACAACCCTTAGTTACAAGCCAATCGACCAACAAATTTCAGAATTCGGAGCATTCAAATGGGAAAAATTATCGGTATTGACCTGGGCACCACCAACAGCTGCGTGGCTGTGATGGAAGGCAACAACACCCGCGTGATCGAAAACAGCGAAGGTGCGCGCACCACGCCTTCGATCGTTGCTTACCTGGAAGACGGTGAGATTCTGGTGGGTGCATCTGCCAAGCGTCAAGCTGTCACCAACCCCAAGAACACCATCTTTGCCGCCAAGCGTCTGATTGGCCGCAAGTTCGACGAAAAGGAAGTGCAAAAGGACATCGACCTGATGCCCTTCACCATCACCAAGGCTGACAACGGCGACGCCTGGGTGGAAGTGCGCGGCCAGAAGCTGGCACCTCCCCAGATCTCCGCAGAAGTGCTGCGCAAGATGAAGAAGACCGCTGAGGACTTCCTGGGCGAGCCCGTGACCGAAGCCGTGATCACCGTGCCTGCCTACTTCAACGACGCACAGCGTCAGGCGACCAAGGACGCCGGCCGCATCGCAGGTCTGGAAGTCAAGCGCATCATCAACGAGCCTACTGCTGCTGCACTGGCCTTCGGCCTGGACAAGGCTGGCAAGGGCGACCGCAAGATTGCCGTGTATGACCTGGGTGGCGGTACGTTCGACGTGTCCATCATCGAAATCGCTGACGTGGACGGCGAAAAGCAGTTCGAAGTGCTGTCGACCAACGGCGACACCTTCCTGGGCGGCGAAGACTTTGACCAGCGCATCATTGACTACATCATTGCCGAGTTCAAGAAAGAGCAAGGCGTAGACCTGACCAAGGACGTGCTGGCGCTGCAACGCCTGAAGGAAGCTGCTGAAAAGGCCAAGATCGAGCTGTCGAACTCCACACAGACCGACATCAACCTGCCCTACATCACGGCTGACGCCTCCGGTCCCAAGCACCTGAACCTGAAGCTGACCCGCGCCAAGCTGGAATCGCTGGTGGAAGACCTGATCGAGCGCACCATCGCTCCCTGCCGCACTGCCATCAAGGACGCAGGTATCTCTGTGTCTGACATTCAGGACGTGATCCTGGTCGGTGGTATGAGCCGCATGCCCAAAGTGCAGGAAAAGGTCAAGGAATTCTTCGGCAAGGATCCCCGCAAGGACGTGAACCCTGACGAAGCCGTGGCCGTGGGTGCTGCCGTGCAAGGCCAGGTGCTGGGTGGTGAGCGTTCCGACGTGCTGCTGCTGGACGTGACCCCTCTGTCTCTGGGTATCGAAACCCTGGGCGGCGTCATGACCAAGATGATCACCAAGAACACGACCATTCCCACCAAGTTCTCGCAGACTTTCTCAACCGCTGAGGACAACCAGCCTGCAGTGACCATCAAGGTCTACCAGGGCGAGCGTGAGATGGCTTCGGGCAACAAGCTGCTGGGTGAATTCAACCTGGAAGGCATTCCTTCCGCTCCTCGCGGCACGCCCCAGATTGAGGTGACTTTTGACATCGACGCCAACGGTATCCTGAACGTGTCCGCCAAGGACAAGGGCACTGGCAAGGAAAACAAGATCACCATCAAGGCCAACTCCGGTCTGTCGGAAGAAGAAATCCAGCAGATGGTCAAGGACGCGGAACTGAACGCCGCAGAAGACAAGAAGAAGCTGGAGCTGGTGCAGGCCAAGAACCAGGGCGAAGCCGCTGTCCACAGCGTCAAGAAGAGCCTGGGCGAGCACGGCGACAAGCTGGAAGCTGCCGAGAAGGAAGCGATTGAAGCTGCCGTCAAGGATCTGGAAGAAGCCCTGAATGGTTCCGACAAGGACGCCATCGAGGCCAAGACCACTGCCCTGATGACTGCCAGCCAGAAGCTGGGCGAGAAGGTCTACGCCGAAGCCCAGGCTGCGGCAGCTGCAGGCGGCGCTGCCGAAGCTGGTGCAGAAGCTGCACAGGCCAAGCCCGCAGGCTCCGGCGACGACGACATCGTAGACGCTGAAGTCAAGGAAGTGAAGAAGTAATTGGACGCAGAGCGGCATTCCTGACCGCTTGCCGCCGCGCTGCCGCCTCAACTGGGGCGACTTGCGCGGCGTTCCTGTTTTAACCGGCTGCACATCACATGTCCAAACGCGACTATTACGAAGTTCTGGGCGTCTCCAAGACGGCCTCGGACGATGAAATCAAGAAGGCCTACCGCAAGCTGGCCATGAAGTACCACCCTGACCGCAATCAGGGTGAAAAAGGCAAGGAAGCCGAAGAGAAGTTCAAGGAGGTCAAAGAGGCCTACGAGATGCTCTCGGACGGTCAGAAGCGCGCAGCCTATGACCAGTACGGCCATGCCGGCGTAGACCCCAACAGTGGCATGGGCGGCGGCTTTGGTGCCGGCGGTTTCGCCGAAGCTTTTGGCGACATCTTTGGCGATATGTTCGGCGGCGCACGCACACGCGGCGGTCGCCAGGTCTATCGCGGCAATGATCTGAGCTACTCCATGGACATCACCCTGGAGGAAGCGGCCAAGGGCAAGGATGCCCAGATTCGCATCCCCAGCTGGGACAGCTGCGATACCTGCCATGGCAGCGGTGCCAAGCCCGGCACCAGCCCCAAGACCTGTACCACTTGCGGTGGTCAGGGCTCGGTGCAGATGCGCCAGGGCTTCTTCAGCGTCCAGCAGACCTGCCCCCACTGCCGTGGCACGGGCAAGATCATTCCCGAGCCATGCCCAAGCTGCAGCGGCCAAGGCAAGATCAAGCGCCAGAAGACGCTGGAGGTCAAGATTCCCGCGGGTATCGACGATGGCATGCGCATCCGCTCCAGCGGCAATGGCGAGCCCGGCGTCAACGGCGGCCCTCCCGGCGACCTGTACATCGAAATTCGCGTCAAGGAACACGACATCTTTGAGCGCGACGGCGATGACCTGCACTGCCAGGTGCCCGTGAGCTTTATCACGGCAGCGCTGGGCGGTGAGATTGAAGTGCCGACCCTGCAAGGCAAGGTGGCGATTGACATCCCCGAAGGCACCCAGGCTGGCAAGCAGTTCCGCCTGCGTGGCAAGGGCATCAAGGGTGTGCGCTCCAGCTACCCCGGTGACCTGTACTGCCACATCGTGGTGGAAACACCCGTGAAGCTGACGGAGTACCAGCGCAAGCTGCTGCGCGAGCTGGAAGAATCTCTGAAAAAGGGTGGCAGCAAGCACTCGCCCAGCGCAGACAGCTGGACAGACAAGCTCAAGCGTTTCTTTAGCTAAAGCCACAACCTCACTGCAAACCCCGCCCTGGCGGGGTTTTTTCTTGCCTGCTTTCTATGGATTGACGCAATAAGCCTGCATAAATCAAGGTTTTAATCAAATTAATGCGATTTCAGAAATTTCAGAAAATCAATCAATCTTTATAAAACAATGACTTATATACAAAGGGTTAACCCTTGGAAAGCAAAACCAAAGGTTTCCGCAGTAAGGCTCCACACATCACCAACTCTTATATAAGACGCCCAGCAAGAAAAGCCCAGCATTCCTAGAATCGCCACACTTTAGAAATTTGTGGAATTGCTATGTCTACCCCCTCTACTCCTGCGCCTACCCCCATGTGGGTGCGCATTTTTGGCGTAGTACTGGCCCTGGTTGGCCTGGCACTGCTGCTGGGCGGATTACGCCTGGCCACGCTGGGCGGCTCCTGGTACTACCTGATCGCAGGTCTGGCCACGCTGGTATCCGGCGCACTGCTGGTGCGCGGCAAAGCCCAGGGCGGCCTGCTGTACCTCGTCGTCGTCATTGGAACCGCTGTATGGGCGCTGGCCGAAGTCGGCACCGCGTTCTGGGGTCTTGTGCCTCGCCTCGCTCCCGTGCTGGTGCTGGGTTTTGTAGCTGCGCTGGCAGTACGCAGCCTGCGTCCTGAAGCCAAAAAGCTGGCAATGCCCGCTGCAGCCGTTCAAGCTGTCGTACTGGTAGCTGGCGCGGCATCGCTGACCACTCCACACAACACCATTGAGAACACAGCCAGCAAGGGTGTGGACATCGTCAACGATATACCTCTGGTGACCGATGCTCAGAGTGAAGCCAACAGCTGGAAATACTACGGTGGCAATGCTGCCAGCCAGCGCTTTGCGGCTTTTGACCAGATCAATGCCGACAACGTCGACCAGCTGGAAGTGGCATGGACATACCGCACCGGCGCACAAACTGGCGGCGGCAATGAAGACCAGAACACCCCGATCCAGGTCGGTGACTCAGTCTACCTGTGCACACCACAGAACAAGGTGATTGCACTGAACGCCGAAACCGGCGAAGAAAAGTGGAGCTTTGACCCACAGGCCAAGGAAAACAAGTGGTGGAGCCGCTGCCGTGGCGTAGCCTACTACGAAATGCCCGCACTGCAACAAGCCAAGGCTGCCAACCCGCAAGCACCTGCTGGCAAGTGCGAAGCACGCATCATCACCACCGACAAGCAGGCTCGCATGTGGGCACTGGATGCGCAAACTGGCGAGATCTGCCAGAGCTTTGGCGACACCGACAAGGGTTATACCGACCTGAGCGTTGGCATGGGTGAGTACCAGGACTTCTATTACATGCCTACCTCCCAGCCTCTGGTGGCGGATGACCGCGTGGTCATTGGCGGCTGGGTCTGGGACGGCAAGAAGACCGAACAGCCTTCGGGCGTAGTGCGTGCCTACAACCTCGTAGACGGCACATTGGACTGGGCTTGGGACCTGGGCAATGCAGCCAACACCAAGCTGCCTGCCGATGGTGAAACCTATACCAAGGGCACACCCAACTTCTGGTCCAACGGCTCCTATGACGCCGAACTGGATCAGGTGTACCTGCCACTGGGCAATGCCACGCCTGACTTCTGGGGTGCCCACCGCACGCCAGAGATGAATGAGTTCTCGACCTCCATGGTCGCGCTCGATGCCAAGACCGGCAAGCTGGCCTGGAAGTACCAGACCCTGCACATGGACACCTGGGACTATGACAACGGCACCCCTCCCACTTTGATGGACCTGCCAGACGGCAAGGGCGGCATGAACAAGGCGCTGGTGGCCGCCACCAAGACCCACCAGCTGTTCCTGCTGGACCGTACCAATGGCCAGCCTCTGGCTGAGGTGCAAGAGCTGCCCGTGTCGCAAGCCACCATGGCAGGTGATGCACCGGCTTCGGCCACCCAGCCCTTCTCCACAGGCATGCCCCAGGTAGCGCCCATGGAGCTGAGCGAGGCCGACATGTGGGGCGCCACCATGTTTGACCAGCTGTACTGCCGCATCAAGTTCAAGCAGCTGAACTATGAAGGCCCCTACACCAAGCTGACCGACAAGATGACCCTCATCTACCCCGGTTACTACGGTGGCTTCAACTGGGGCGGCCATGCGTTTGACCCACGTACCAACATGTACTTCGTCAACGACATGCGCATGCCACAGATCGGCTTCCTGGCACCTCAGGACCAGGCTGCGGACATGCTGGCCAAGCTCAAGGCAGAAGACGGCATGCACAAGTCGGCATGGGCCACCCACGTCCAGGAAGGCACCCCCTTCCAGTCGATCCGTGGTGCGTTCAATTCCTTCCTGGGCCTGCCTTGCCACCAGCCTTCGTGGGGCAATCTGACCGCCATCGACATGAACACCAAGAGCATCGCCTGGCAAGTGCCTCTGGGCACCGTGGCTGGCTCGCAAATGGCTGGTGTGACCGTGGATGCCACCATCCCCGTGGGCATGCCTTCGCTGTCCGGCCCCATCACCACAGCCGGTGGCCTGACCTTCTTTGCAGGCTCCATGGACCGTTACATCCGTGCCTTTGACAACAAGACTGGCAAGGAAGTGTGGAAGTACCGCATGCCCGTGGGCGCGCAGGCGACCCCCATGTCCTACCTCTCGCCAGAGTCGGGCCGCCAGTTTGTGGTGGTCTCTGCGGGCGGTGCACGCATGACCCCGGAAAAGGGTGACTACGTGATCGCCTTCGCGCTGCCCAAGCAATAAGCACTGCGACCATGCAAAAAAAGGGTGGCGTATCAGCCACCCTTTTTTATGTGTGGCAGGCCACTGCAAGCCTATGCTGCATGCATGGGCTCTGGAGCCAGCCCACAGGACATGCGTCGCCAGAACCTACGATTTGCCGACGAATGCTTGCGCACCTTGCAAGCAGCTTTATCTTTTTCAGAAACATGCATTCCTTTCCCCGCTCCACCCAAAGCCAGGCCATTGCCATTTTGCTCAGTGGCTTGAGCCTGAGCGCTTGGGCGCAAGAGACGCCCCCCACACTGGATACCGTGGAAATCCGCTCAGCCACCAATGGAGCCAGCCTGCAGTCCCTGCCCACCTCGGCCACCGTGCTGGACGGTGAGCACATGCGTGAACACCAGCTGCAGGTCAACCTATCCGAAGGTCTGGCCAGCGTACCCGGCCTGCAGATCAAGAACCGCCAGAACTACGCACAGGACTTGCAGCTTTCGATCCGCGGCTATGGTGCACGTTCCACTTTTGGCGTGCGTGGTGTACGTCTGTATGTCGACAACATCCCTGCCACCATGCCTGATGGCCAGGGCTCGCTCTCGCACATCGATATTGGCAGCATTGAGCGCGTCGAAGTGCTGCGCGGCCCCTACTCGGCCCTGTACGGTAACTCGTCCGGCGGCGTAGTCAGCATCTTTACCGAAACACCGGAAGGCAAGCCTTTTGTGGAAGCTGGCGTGGCCTTTGGCAGCAATGGCCAGAAGCGCTTTTCCGCCAAGGCCGGCGGCGAAACCGCCCAGGGCCTGAGCTATCTGGTCAGCGCCAGCCGCTTTCTGACCGATGGCTACCGTGCGCACAGCGCTGCTGACCGCAATGTGGGCAATGTGAAGCTGTCTGCCGCCATTGGCGACGATGCCCGCTGGACCCTGGTGGCCAATACCATGAAGTCCAGTGCGCAGGATCCGCAGGGGCTGACATGGGACCAATACCTGGCCAACCGCAAGCAGCCTTCCGTGGTGGCAGAGCGTTTTAACACCCGCAAGTCGCTGGAACAAACCCAGGTCGGCATGACGTACGAGCGCCGCCTCAGCGGCACGCACAGCATCGCGCTGATGGCCTATGCCGGTCACCGTTCCATGGAACAGTACCAGTCCATTCCCTTGACCAACCCCGACACTGGCTATCCCATTCAAGAAAACCCCAAGCATCCAGGCGGCGTGATTGACATGTCTCGCAACTACGCTGGGGTAGATGCACGCTGGACTGCAAACTTCAGCGAAGCACCTGTACCCGTCACCTTGACGGCTGGTATTGCAATCGACCGGGTCGTTGAAGATCGCAAGGGCTATAGAAACTACACCGGCAATGCTTCTGCCCCAACAGCGCTTGGCATCAAAGGCGAACTGCGCCGTGATGAGAAAAACACCATCACCAATATTGACCCCTATGTGCAGGCCACCTGGAAGCTGGCCCCCACCTGGACGCTGGACACCGGCCTGCGCTACAGCCGCGTGAAGTTTGATACCCAGGACAACTTCATCCAATCAGGTAACCCCGACGACTCCGGCAAGGTCACGCACCGCAAGGCGCTGCCCGTGGTGTCGCTGGCCCATGCACTCACACCGGATGACACCGTCTACGCCAGCGTAGGCCGCGGCTTTGAAACCCCGACCTTTGCCGAGCTGTCCTACAGCCCTAACAACATCAATGGTCTGAACCTGAACCTGCAGCCCAGCGTGAGCACCCAATATGAGCTGGGCTATCGCCAGCGCCTGCGTGGCAGCGTCAAGGGCCAGTGGAGCGCTGCTGTATTCCACTCGCAGACCAGCGATGAAATCGTCAGCGCCGGTGGTACCGGGGGCCGCACCACCTACCGCAACGCTGGCAAGACCCGCCGCCAGGGCGTAGAGCTGCAGGCCGATATGCACCTGACCCCAAAGTGGCAAGTGCAGGCGGCCTACACCTATCTGGACGCCACATTCCGCCAGGCTTCGGGGGACGCTGCCATGGGCAATCAGCTGCCCGGCCTGTCCAGGCAGAACATGTTTGTGGCCACCAGCTACCAGCTGACCCCTGCATGGAAGCTGGGCCTGTCTGCACAGCACGCCAGCAAGGTGTTTGTGAATGACAGCAACAGCGAAGCCGCACCCGCCTTCACCATTGCCTCGGCCAGCGTGGGCTACACCAAGGATATGGGCGACTGGCGCCTGCATGCGTTTGCGCGTGTGGACAACCTGTTTGACCGCAACTATGTGGGCTCCGTCATCGTCAACGATGGCAACGGCCGCTATTACGAAAGCGCACAAGGCCGCAACTGGGCTACCGGCGTAAACCTGCGCTACAACTTCTAAATTTGCAGCAGACTGACTGGTCGCCTTTGAGCGCAGACCACTCCCAAATCAGGAGCTGCCTGCGCTTTATTTTTGCCATTTTTAAGCACAAATGCTTATCAAAGCCAGATTTGATATGCACTAACCGCTCTCTTTTTAATAAGAAAAAAGCATAGACATCGTGAAACGCGATGCCTGACCTGCGTTTTATCTGGCATCGTCTTCGCACCGCGCGATGACAAACGCATTTTCATGACGCAAAATGACATCAACTTCTCAAAACGAGAAGACTGAAAACATTCCCCCCGCCATGAAGAATTCCGAACGCAGTTTTGCTCGTCGTATCGACCTGACCTCCTTGCAACTGTTCGTCGCCGTGTGCGAACTGGGCAGCATTGGCCGCGCTGCTGAGCGCGAATACATTGCCGCCTCTGCTGTCAGCAAGCGCCTGTCTGATTTGGAAGCGGCCGTCGATACCGCGCTGCTCTACCGCCACAGCCGTGGCGTGACCCTGACCCCCGCTGGTGAAAGCCTGCTGCATCACGCTCGCAACGTGCTGTACGGACTGGAGCGCATGCAGGGCGAGCTGTCCGAGTACGCCGACGGCATCCGTGGCCATGTGCGCATGCACGCCAACATCTCGGCCATCGTGCAGTTCCTGCCTGAAGACCTGGGTGCCTTCAGCAAGGACCACCCCCAGATCAAGATTGACCTGCAGGAGCACCTCTCGGCCGACGTGCTGCAGGCTGTGCACGAAGGCACAGCCGACATCGGCATCTGCAACATGGGCCAGGCCAATACCAATGGCCTGCAGACCAAGCCTTACCGCACTGACCGCCTGCTGCTGGTCGTGCCACAGGACCACCCCCTGGCCAAGCGCGAAAACATCTCGTTTGAAGAAGTGCTGGAATGGGACGTGGTGGGCCTGCAGGGCGGCAGCTCCATCAGCCTGGCCATGCGCGGCGCGGCAGCCCGCTCTGGCCGCCCCTTGCAACAACGCATTCAGGTCACAAGCCTGGATGCCATGTGCCGCATGATCGACAACGGCCTGGGCGTGGGCATCATCCCCGACCGCGCGTTCGAACTCATGCATGGCGTGGGCCGCTTAAAGAGCGTGCCACTGACCGACAGCTGGGCCCAGCGTACGCTGAGCCTGGTCGCGCGCGACTTTGACGCCCTGCCAGTGACATCGCGTTTGCTGGTGGAGCACCTCGGCAAAGGCTGGGTGCCACCCGTCAAGTCGGCTGCCTAAAATTTACCGAGACAACTTCCCACCCCACGAAGCAGAGAACAACATATGGGCCGCACGCTTTACGACAAGATTTTTGACGAGCACGTCATCCACACCGAAGAAGATGGCACCTCCATCCTCTACATCGACCGCCATCTGGTGCACGAAGTCACCAGCCCCCAGGCTTTTGAAGGGCTGCGTCTGGCAGGTCGCAAGCTGTGGCGCATCAGCTCTGTGGTGGCAACGGCCGACCACAACACGCCCACCAATGGCTGGGAACTGGGCTATGACGGCATTGCTGACCCCATCAGCAAGGAACAGATCACCACGCTGAATACCAATATTGCCGAGTTTGGCGCTGCCGCTTTCTTCCCCTTCATGAGCAAGGGCCAGGGCATTGTGCACGTGATGGGCCCTGAGCAGGGCGCCACCCTGCCCGGCATGACCGTGGTCTGCGGCGACAGCCACACTTCCACCCATGGCGCCTTTGGCGCACTGGCGCACGGCATCGGCACCTCGGAAGTCGAGCACGTCATGGCCACGCAGACCCTGCTGGCCAAGAAGGCCAAGAACATGCTGGTCAAGGTCAACGGCAAGGTGGCGCCCGGCATTACCGCCAAGGACATCGTGCTGGCCATCATCGGCAAGATCGGCACCGCAGGTGGCACGGGCTACACCATCGAGTTCGCCGGTGAAGCCATTCGCGATCTGTCCATGGAAGGCCGCATGACCGTGTGCAACATGGCGATCGAAGCCGGTGCCCGCGCCGGTCTGGTGGCTGTGGACGACAAGACCATTGAATACATCAAGGGCCGCCCCCTGGCACCTACAGGCGCGGAGTGGGATGCTGCCGTGGCCTACTGGAAGACGCTGCACTCCGACGCAGACGCCCAGTTCGACCGCGTGGTGGAGCTGAACGCCGCCGAGATCGTGCCGCAGGTGACCTGGGGTACATCGCCCGAAATGGTGCTGGGCGTAGACGCTACCGTGCCCGATCCTGACAAGGAACAGGACCCCAACAAGCGCAACGCCATCGAGCGCGCGCTGACCTATATGGCGCTGGAGCCCGGCAAGCCGCTGAGCGACATCTGCGTGGACAAGGTGTTCATCGGCTCGTGCACCAACAGCCGCATCGAAGACATGCGCGAAGCCGCAGCTGTGGTGAAAAAACTGGGCCAGAAAGTGGCCAAGAACGTCAAGCTCGCCATGGTGGTTCCCGGCTCTGGCCTGGTCAAGGAGCAAGCCGAGCGTGAAGGTCTGGACCAGATCTTCAAGGCCGCTGGTTTTGAATGGCGTGAACCAGGCTGCTCCATGTGCCTGGCCATGAATGCCGACCGTCTGGAGCCCGGCGAGCGCTGCGCCTCCACGTCCAACCGCAACTTCGAAGGCCGTCAGGGCGCGGGTGGCCGCACCCACCTGGTCAGCCCTGCGATGGCAGCCGCTGCCGCCATCCACGGCCACTTCGTGGACATCCGCAAATTCGCCTAACCCTTGTGCCACACGGACTGCGAGAGAACTTTGCCATGAAGCCCTCTTTCACCATTTTGCTCCTTGGACTGGCCTTCACCCTGGCTGCCTGCAGCACCGTGCAGGGCCTGGGCCAGGACATCCAGAAAGCCGGCAACGCCATTGAGCGTGCAGCCCGTTAAAGCGCCACTGAATACCGAGAGACACGTTATGCAGAAATTCACCGTGCACAAGGGCCTGGTAGCCCCCATGGACCGCGAGAACGTCGACACCGATGCCATCATTCCCAAGCAGTTCCTCAAGTCGATCAAAAAGACCGGCTTTGGCGTGAATGCTTTTGATGAATGGCGCTACCTGGACCAGCCCGGCCAGCCCGGCGTGCCTGAATCTCAGCGCAAGCCCAACCCCGACTTTGTGCTGAACCAGCCCCGCTACAAAGGTGCGAGTATCCTGATTGCGCGCAAGAACTTTGGCTGCGGCTCCAGCCGCGAGCACGCCCCCTGGGCGCTGGACCAGTACGGCTTCCGCGCCATTCTGGCCCCCAGCTTTGCCGACATCTTCTTCAACAACTGCTTCAAGAACGGCCTGCTGCCCATCGTGCTGCCCGAGGCCACGATTGACCTGCTGTTCCACGAAGTAGCGGCCTTTCCCGGCTACGAGCTGACCATTGACTTAGAGCGCCAGGTCATCGTGCGCCCCCAGGGTGAAGAGATCCCCTTCGACGTCATTCCTTTCCGCAAGTACTGCCTGCTCAACGGCTTTGACGATATCGGCCTGACCCTGCGCCACGCCGACAAGATCAAGGCCTTCGAAGCCGAACGTCTGGCCCAGAAGCCCTGGCTGGCCCACACCCTGGTGCAGGGCTAAGCCTCGCCACATCTATAAATCTATAAATAAAAGAGCTGCTTGCGCTTGATCTGCAAGGTTTTCCAATAGAAAACTATCTGAAAACAAGCAATACCAAGCGCTTGCAGCTATCAAAGTTGAGGAAACACCATGACAAAGATTGCAGTCCTGCCCGGTGATGGCATTGGCCCGGAAATCGTCGCTGAAGCCGTGAAAGTGCTCAACGCACTGGATCTGAACCTGGAGATGGAAACCGCACCTGTGGGCGGTGCCGCCTACGAAGCTGCGGGCCACCCCCTGCCTGAAGCCACGCTGAAGCTGGCCATGGAATCGGACGCCGTGCTGTTCGGCGCCGTGGGCGACTGGAAGTACGACACGCTGGAGCGCCGCCTGCGCCCCGAGCAAGCCATTCTGGGCCTGCGCAAGGCCATGGGCCTGTTCGCCAACTTCCGCCCTGCCATCTGCTACAAGGAACTGACCCACGCTTCCAGCCTCAAGCCCGAGCTGGTCGCTGGCCTGGACATCCTCATCATCCGTGAGCTGACGGGCGACATCTACTTCGGCCAGCCCCGCGGCCGCCGCACGGCCGAAGACGGCCACTTCCCCGGCACCGAGGAAGCGTTTGACACCATGCGCTACTCGCGCCCCGAGATCGAGCGCATCGCCCACGTGGCCTTCCAGGCCGCGCAAAAGCGCAGCAAGCGCGTGACCAGCGTGGACAAGGCCAACGTGCTGGAAACCTTCCAGTTCTGGAAAGACATCGTCACCGAAGTCGGCAAGCAGTACCCAGACGTCGCACTGGACCACATGTACGTGGACAACGCCGCCATGCAGCTGGTCAAGGAACCCAAGCGCTTTGACGTGGTCGTCACCGGCAATATGTTTGGCGACATCCTGAGCGACGAAGCTTCCATGCTCACAGGCTCCATCGGCATGCTGCCTTCGGCTTCGCTGAACTCCAAGGGCCAGGGCCTGTACGAACCCAGCCACGGCTCGGCCCCCGACATCGCTGGCAAGGGCATTGCCAACCCGCTGGCCACCATCCTGTCGGCCGCGATGATGCTGCGCTTCTCTCTGAACCAGGAAGCTGCAGCCCAGAAGATCGAAGCTGCGGTGCAGAAGGTGCTGGCCGATGGCCTGCGCACTGCCGACATCTACAGCGAAGGCACGACCAAGGTCTCCACCAGCGAAATGGGTGATGCCGTCGTCGCCGCGCTGGCAGCGGTCTAAAACGAACAGCCGCGTGGCCCATGCAGTCACGCGGCTTTTTGGATGCAGCTAAAGCCTGCTCAGCAAATTTCAGGCCTTGTGCGTACGGTTTACGGTCACAATGCCAGCAATCACTCCCACGGCGGGAGGAAATTAGATTCTCTAAAGCCGCATTAGTTAAGCTACAATCCTCGCACAATGTTTGCCGCACACTCCCCCACTGCCTCTCACATCCAAGCCTTGCTGGCAGATGTGGCCGTGCGCGCGACAACCATTACGACGATTAAAGGCTGACCCAGCCCGGTTCGTCGTGCGCCCTTGTACCGGCCAGACGAGCCGGGTGCAGAAAGCCAGATTGAGCACTTCTTCACATCTGTTTTTGCAACATCTCTCTTAAGGGCGTTTCAACAATGAGCAAGCAATTGGTAGGTTTGGTGGGCTGGCGCGGCATGGTCGGCTCCGTTCTGATGGACCGCATGCAGGCCGAGGGCGACTTTGACCTGATCGAGCCCGTGTTCTTCTCCACCTCCAACGCTGGCGGCAAGGCCCCAGCCATGGCCAAGGCACACACTGAACTGAAGGACGCCAACGACATCGCCGAGCTGTCCAAGTGCGACATCATCATCACCTGCCAGGGTGGCGACTACACCAAGGAAGTCTTCCCCAAGATCCGCGCGGCGGGCTGGCAAGGCCATTGGATTGACGCTGCTTCTTCCCTGCGCATGGAAGAAGACGCCGTCATCGTGCTGGACCCCGTCAACGAAGACCTGATCCAGAAAAAGCTGGCCGCAGGCGGCAAGAACTGGATTGGCGGCAACTGCACCAACTCCATCCTGCTGATGGGCCTGGGCGGCCTGTTCAAGGCGGGTCTGGTGGAGTGGGTGTCTTCCATGACTTACCAAGCCGCATCGGGTGGCGGTGCCAACCACATGCGCGAACTGCTCAAGGGCATGGGCGTGATCCACGCTGCCGTGGCGGACCAGCTGGCCACCCCCGCTTCCGCCATTCTGGACATCGACCGCAAGGTCGCCCAGACCATCCGCGAAGATGTGCCCACCGAATTCTTCGGCGCACCGCTGGCTGGCGGCCTGATCCCATGGATCGACGTGCAGCTGCCCAACGGCCAGTCCAAGGAAGAGTGGAAGGGCCAGGCCGAAGTCAACAAGATCCTCGGCACCGAAGCCACCATCCCTGTCGACGGCCTGTGCGTGCGCATCGGCGCCATGCGCTGCCACTCTTTGGCTTTGACTTTGAAGCTGAAGAAGGACTTGCCACTGGAAGAAATCGAAGCACTGATCAAGGGCGGCAACCCCTGGGTCAAGTTCGTGGCCAACGACCGTGCTGAGACCGTCAAGGAATTGACCCCAGCGGCCACCACCGGCGGCCTGGAAGTGGCTGTGGGCCGCGTGCGCAAGCTGAACATGGGCGGAGAATACCTGTCGGCCTTCGTGATCGGCGACCAGCTGCTGTGGGGTGCTGCCGAGCCCCTGCGCCGCATGCTGCGCATTCTGCTGGCCAAGTAATCAAGCCCCTGCCTGCACTGCAAAGGAAGCTTCGGCTTCCTTTTTTCGTGCCCGTCTTCCGGCAGAATGTCTCCGCCAGACAACAGTAGGACACCAATGCGCTGTGCATCTTTTGATCTGACATGCCCTACCCCATCGCCTTGCACGTCACTGAAGCCTTGGCTCCTGCTTCGCTTGACATAATGGAGCACGCTCACAGCATTCCAGCGCCAAAACAGCCTGTTTTTTGCTCCTTGGTCTTGCTTGTCACCCTCTGGCAATACTGCTAATGTCAGCGCATCCATTGCGCTGGGGGGAATCTGGGCGCACCTCCGATAAGAACACTGGCCGAAACCTAGCGGCCATACATTTTGAACGTGACCACAAACATGCATCGTTGGAAACTTTCAGCTCTGGCCGCGGCCGCCTTTGCCACCACCGCATTCACCAGCCTGAGTGCCTCTGCCTTGACCCTGGGTGCATTGCGCGTTGATTCTGCGCTGGGCGAGAGCCTGCGCGCTGAAATTGCCATTCCACAGGCCACGCCTGCAGAGTTGAGCAACCTGATTGTGCAGATCGCGCCCCCCGAAGCCTTCCGAGCCCGTGGTCTGGACTACAGCGCTGCAGCCAGCTCCATCAATGTGCAACTGGTCCAAAAGCCTGATGGCACCGCCCTGTTGCAACTGCGCAGCAATGCGCCACTGAACGATCCCTTTGTCGATCTGATCGTGGACACGCAATGGAACACCGGCAGCATGCAGCGCAGCTACACCCTGCTGCTGGACCCTCCTTCCACCCCGCGCAGCGCAGCACCTGCAACTGCTGCGGCACCACAGATCACCGCACCGCAGGTCACTGCTCCAGCACCTGTATCGGTCACAGGCAAGACTTACTCCTCCAGCCCACGCATCCGCGCGACCACACCTCCCGCCCAGCCAGTCGCGGCAGCTACGGCACCAGCTCCTGCTCCTGCCGGCGCTCAGAATGAAGCCGTGCGCGTGCGCTCCGGCGACACTGCGGGGCGCATCGCCAACGCCAACCGCCCTGCAGGTGTGTCGCTCGACCAGATGCTGGTCGCCATGCTGCGCAGCAACCCCAATGCCTTTATCAACGGCAACGTCAACCGCCTGCGTGCTGGCACCGTGCTGCAGATGCCCAGCCGTGAACAGGCACTGGAGACTTCCGCCCAGGAAGCGCGCCAGATCGTCGCCGCCCAAAGCCGTGACTTCAATGCCTACCGCCGCAGCCTTGCCGCCAAGGCACCTCAGGCCGCCGTGCAGGCTGCTGCACGCAGCGCCAGCGGCCAGGTACAGGCCCAGGTGTCTGAAACCCGTGCCAATGCAGAGACCGCAGACAAGCTGACTTTGTCCAAGGGGGCCATCCAGACTGCCGCAGAAGAAGAAGAAAAGCTGGCCGCACATAAACAGGCCGAAGCGCAGGAAAGCCGCCTGTCTGAGCTGCAGCGCAACCTGGCAGAACTCAACGAGCTGGCACAGAGCAGCACACCAGCGTCTGCCAACGCCAGCACCCAGCCTGCTGAAACACCTGCAGCCCCTGCAGCGGCTACAGCGGCTCCTGCAGACAGCCAAGCTGCTGCATCGGCAGAGGCTAATGCCTCCCTACCTGCCGTAGAAGTGGCCAGCGCCAATGCGGCGCTGATCGAATCCAATGCCAGCGCTGCTGCCGATGCCACACCCGCTGCCAGCAGCAACGAAGCCCCACCAGCAGCGCCTGCCGAAGAGCCAGCGCCCAAGCCAGCTGCTGCACAACCCCGCCCAGTTCCAGCACCTGCGCCCATGCCTGTGGAAGAGCCCTCGCTGCTGGACAACCCGCTGGTTCCTGCCGGTGGTGCACTGATTGCCATCCTGCTGGGTCTGCTGGGCTACAGCACCTGGAAGCGTCGCCGTGCAGCACAGGCTGCAGAGCAAGACCCCAGCCTGGGTGACAGCCAGCTCCACCCCGACACCTTCTTTGCCGGCAGCGGCGGCCAGCACGTGGACACCACGGATGCTGCAGCCACCACCATGGCCTACGCGCTCAGCCAGCTCGATGGCGGTGCAGACGTAGACCCCGTCGCCGAAGCCGATGTCTACCTGGCCTATGGCCGTGATGTGCAGGCAGAGGAAATCCTTAAGGAAGCCCTTCGCACCCAGCCTGAGCGCACGGCCATCTACGTCAAGCTCGCAGAAATCTATGCCAAGCGCGAAGACGCCAAGGCACTGGAAGACATCGCCCGCAGCCTGCAGCCACACACCGAAACTGGCTCTTCCGAGTGGCAGCGCGTCACGGCACTGGGCCGCCAGCTTGCACCACAGAACCCCCTGTATGCAGATGCGGCCGATGCAGCCAGCAACGCCCCCGCTGACAAGCCAGGCTCCGGTTTTGCCGCAGCCTTGCAAGCCAGCACAGCCGCTGCCGCAACGGGTGCTGCAGCAGGCGCACTGGCCAGCGATACAGACACTGCATCCAGCCCTGAGCTGCCCATTCTGGATCTGTCTGCCGCATTTGCCGAGCCTTCGGAAACTGCGCCAGCGACTCCGGCCACAGACACCACTTCGTCTGCGTCCGAAACCAAAGGCGATACCAGCGCGCTGGACAGCCAGCTGGACCTGTCTTCCCCCTTCACACCGTCCGAGCCACCATCGCTGGAGCAGGACACAGTGCAGGACAACGACAGCATCAGCGATGCACTGGATCTGGACCTGTCGGGCTTTGAAGCCAACTTGCCACAGAGCCAGAGCACACCGGCCACGGAACCTGCCGCTGCTGCCGACCAGCTGGACGACGGCCTCAACTTCGATCTGAATATCGAAGCGCCCGCAGCGGAGGCTGCTCCCGCAGAAACACCAGAAGCACCGTCGGCCCCTGCGCCAGACACCAGTCTGGACTTTGACCTGGGCTCTCTGAACCTCGACCTGGGCACAGACACCAGCGCCGAGCCTGCAGACAATGCCAAGCCCATGCACAATCTCGCCGATGATCCCCTGTCCACCAAGCTTGACCTGGCCAGGGAATTCAACGCCATTGGCGACAGCGAAGGTGCACGCGCCCTGATTGAGGAAGTGCTGGCCGAAGCCAGCGGTTCGCTCAAGGAGCGTGCACAGAAGATGCTGTCCGAACTTGATTGATGCATTTTTCTGAAGCGGCTGCGGCCGCTTCCCTAGGAGCCAGCATGCGTATAGCCCTCGGGCTGAGCTACAACGGCCAAGCCTATAACGGCTGGCAAAGTCAACCGAACGGCAATACCGTTCAAGACAAACTCGAAGCGGCCCTGGGCCGCTTTGCTACTGAAAAGATCTCCACTTTGTGTGCTGGGCGTACCGACGCCGGTGTACATGGCCTGATGCAGGTCGTGCACTTTGACACCGACATCGTGCGCCCCGAAAACGCCTGGGTGCGCGGCACCAATACCTTTTTGCCACCCGACATTGCCGTGCAGTGGGCACGCCATATGCCGGATGCCTTCCACAGCCGCGCCTGCGCCACCTCACGCCGCTATGCCTATGTGCTGCTGCAATCGCCCGTGCGCCCCAGCGTGGAAGCCGGGCGCGTGGGCTGGGTGTTCAACCCTCTGGATGGGGATGCCATGCGCAAGGCAGCATCCTGCCTGCTGGGCGAGCATGACTTCAGCTCCTTCCGCGCAGCTGCCTGCCAGTCGCTGACCCCCATCAAAACCCTGCACCGCATTGACATCACGCGCCGCAGCATTTCCTCCGCGCAGCACCGCGACATGGAATGCTGCTACTGGCGTTTCGAGTTTGAGGGCAACGCCTTTTTGCACCACATGATCCGCAACATCATGGGCTGCCTGATCTACATTGGCCAGGGCTCCCACCCCCCTGAGTGGATGCAGCAGGTGCTGGATGCACGTTCGCGCGATGCGGCAGCCCCCACCTTCTCTCCCGATGGCCTGTACTTCATGGGGCCGCGCTACGATGCGCAGTGGGGCCTGCCTGACCATGTGCCCGGCTTTGACTGGCTGCCTTAAGCATTAAATTGCCCTCTAGCGCTTATGAATACTGCGTTGAATGCTCCTGTTTCCCGTACCCGCATCAAAGTCTGTGGCCTGACCCGTGCGTGTGACGTAGATGCTGCCGTGGCAGCCGGGGTGGATGCCCTGGGCTTTGTGCTCTACCCCAAAAGCCCACGCGCCGTGAGCCTGGCACAGGCGAGCAGGCTGATCGATCGTCTGCCGCCCCTGGTCACACCTGTGTTGCTCTTTGTGAACGCCAGCCAGGAGGAGGTAGATGCAGCATTGCACGCCATTCCCCACGCCTTGCTGCAGTTTCATGGCGATGAAAGCCCGCAAGTCTGCACAAGGCTGAGCCAGCAAGGCCGCGTGCGCTATCTGCGGGCAGCACGCATTCCCCTTGGCGATGCAGCCCGTGACTTTGACCTCGTAGAATACGCGCATCAGTACTCTCAGGCCCAGGCCATTTTGCTAGACGCCCATGTGGACGGCTACGGTGGCGCAGGCAAAGCATTCAATTGGTCACTGCTTCCACCAAGCGTCAGCGCTCACCTCGTTTTGTCTGGTGGACTTACGCCTGCAAACGTGATCGATGGCATCCGCCAACTGCGCCCACGCTGCCTGTCTCTGGCAGTTGATGTCAGCTCCAGTGTAGAAGCTACATGCCCTGACGGCAAGCCGCTCAAGGGCATCAAGGATGCTGAAAAAATTCAACGCTTCGTCGCTGCAGTACGCACCGCCGACGCCCAAATTGCCCTTAATCCTGATGTTTGAATACTCTTACCCCGATGCCAGCGGCCACTTCGGCCCTTACGGTGGCAGCTTTGCCAGCGAAACGCTCACTCACGCCCTGAATGAGCTGCGTCAGGCCTATGCCAAGTACCAGAACGATCCGGAATTCATTGCTGAATTCCAGTCCGAACTGGCCCACTTCGTGGGTCGTCCCTCGCCGGTCTACCACGCAGCCCGCATGTCCCGCGAAATGGGCGGCGCGCAGATCTACCTCAAGCGTGAAGACCTCAACCACACCGGCGCGCACAAGATCAACAACGTGATCGGTCAGGCCATGCTGGCCAAGCGCATGGGCAAGACGCGCATCATTGCCGAAACTGGCGCAGGTCAGCACGGGGTGGCTACTGCCACCATCTGCGCACGCTATGGTCTGGAATGCATCGTCTACATGGGTGCCGAAGACGTGAAACGCCAAAGCCCCAACGTCTACCGCATGAAGCTGCTGGGCGCGACCGTGATCCCCGTGGAATCGGGCTCCAAGACGCTCAAGGATGCGCTCAACGAGGCCATGCGCGACTGGGTGGCCAATGTGGACAACACCTTCTACATCATCGGCACGGTTGCAGGCCCTGCCCCCTACCCTGCCATGGTGCGCGATTTTCAGAGCGTGATTGGCCAGGAGTGCCTCACGCAGATGCCCGAGCTCTTCAAGGAACTGAAGATGGCCGCCGAGCAGCCCGATGCCGTTGTGGCCTGCGTGGGCGGTGGCTCCAACGCCATGGGCATCTTCTACCCCTATATTCCGTTCGAAAACACCAAGCTCATCGGCGTGGAAGCTGCCGGCGAAGGTCTGGATACAGGCAAGCACGCTGCCTCGCTGCAAAAAGGCAGCTCCGGTGTGCTGCACGGCAACCGTACCTTCATCATGCAGGACGACAACGGCCAGATTCTGGACACGCACTCCATCAGTGCAGGCCTGGACTACCCTGGCGTGGGTCCCGAGCACGCCTGGCTGCAGGAAATCGGCCGTGCCCAGTACGTGGGCATTACCGACAAGGAAGCGCTGGATGCCTTCCACTACCTGTGCCGTGCCGAAGGCATTATTCCTGCGCTGGAATCCAGCCATGCCATTGCCTACGCCATGAAGCTGGCCAAGACCATGAAGACCGAAGAGTCCATCCTGGTCTGCCTGTCCGGCCGTGGTGACAAGGACATCGGCACTGTGGCCGATCTGTCCGGCGTTGATTTTTATGACCGCCCCAGTTCACGCGGTCTGTCCGTCAAGGGAGGGCCTGTTGCATGAGCCCTAATCAGTCTCGTATTGCCGCTACTTTTGCCAAACTGAATGCCGAAGGCCGCAAGGCCCTGATTCCTTTTGTCACTGCGGGCTATCCATTTGCTGCCATCACGCCTTCGCTGATGCACGGCATGGTGGAAGCCGGTGCTGACATCATCGAACTGGGCGTGCCGTTTTCCGACCCCATGGCCGACGGCCCGACCATTCAGAAGGCTGGCGACCGCGCCATTGCCAACGGCGTGGGCCTCAAGCAGGTGCTGGGCTATGTACGTGAGTTCCGTCAGAAAAACCACACCACCCCCGTGGTGCTGATGGGCTATGCCAACCCCATCGAACGCTATGACCAGCTGCACGGCGAAGACGCTTTTGTGCGTGACGCTGCTGAAGCCGGTGTAGATGGCATTCTGGTGGTGGACTACCCTCCAGAAGAAAGCGAAAGCTTTGCTGCCAAGCTGCGCGCACACGGCATGGACCAGATTTTCCTGTTGGCGCCCACCAGCACGGACGAGCGCATTCAGCAGGTGGCACGCATTGCCAGCGGCTATGTCTACTACGTTTCGCTCAAGGGCGTGACGGGCTCCAATGCCCTGGACATCGAAGATGTGGCAGCCATGATGCCCCGCATCAAGCAGTACGTGAATCTGCCAGTTGGCGTAGGATTCGGCATCCGCGATGCGCAGACGGCCCACGCTGTGACCGAGATTGCCGATGCCGCCATCATCGGCAGCCGCATCATCCAGCTGCTGGAAGACCAGCCCCACGAAAAGATTGTTCCCCTGGCCATTGACTTCTTGCGCGGTGTGCGCAAAGCGATGGACGCATAATGTGCGACCCTTGGCCTGCCGGTGCACAGCACCGGCACAGCCCGATCGCCCTGAAAAGGAAACCGTATGTCTTGGCTCGAAAAACTTTTACCCGCCAAAATTCAGCAAACCGAAGCTAAGGATCGCCAACAGCAGATTCCTGAAGGTCTGTGGATCAAGTGCCCCAGCTGCGAATCGGTGCTGTACAAGACCGATCTGGAAAGCAACCAGAACGTCTGCCCCACCTGCGGCCACCATCACCGCATCAACGCGCGTGCACGTCTGAACCATTTCCTCGATGGCGAAGGCCGCTATGAAATTGGCCAGGAAGTCCTGCCTGTGGACCCACTGAAGTTCCAGGACAGCCGCAAGTACCCCCAGCGCCTGAAAGAAGCGATGGAAAACACCGGTGAAACCGATGCACTGGTGGTGATGGGCGGCTCCGTCAAGGGCATCGAGCTGGTCGTGGCCTGCTTTGAATTTGACTTCATGGGCGGCTCCATGGGCTCCGTGGTGGGCGAGCGCTTTGTGCGTGGCGTGGAAACCGCCATCGAGCAGAAGGTGCCTTTTGTGTGCTTTACCGCCACCGGCGGCGCGCGCATGCAGGAAGGCCTGCTGTCGCTGATGCAAATGGCCAAGACCAATGCAGCGCTGACCCGTCTTGCCAAGAAGGGCCTGCCCTACATTTCCGTGCTGACCGACCCCACCATGGGCGGCGTGTCTGCCGGCTTTGCCTTCATGGGCGACATCGTCATGGCCGAGCCCAAGGCGCTGATCGGCTTTGCCGGCCCCCGCGTGATTGAAACCACCGTGCGTGTGAAGCTCCCCGAAGGCTTCCAGCGCTCCGAATTCCTGCAGGAAAAGGGTGCCGTGGACATGATCGTGGACCGCCGCGAGCTGCGCGAAACCGTGGCCTCTACGCTGGCCATGCTGCAGCGCCTGCCTGCTGACGCCGTGGTGCAAGACTAAGCGCTCTTCGCACGCACAAAAAAGGCTCCTTATTCAGGAGCCTTTTTTATGGCTGAAGCCGCCGCAACGGCGACATGCGCGCTTTGTCCATTGTCAATACAGCACGCCCAGCGCAGTCAGCTGCAGATGGCCCAGCACCATCATCAGCACCTGCAAAATGACAATCGCTGCCAGCACGGACAGATCCACGCCACCTACCAGCGGAATCACCTTGCGCAGCGGGCGCAGCAGCGGCTCACTCAGGCGGTACAGCACGCCTGCAATCGGCGACTGTGGCTGCACCCAGCTCAGGATGGCATAGACGATAAGAATGCCAATCAGCCCCGTGAGCACCATGCGCAGCAGGCCAAAGCAGGCCAGCAGCACAATCATGACGGGGTTGCCCACCGCGCCCAGCAGCAGCCAGACCAGCACATACTGCGCCAGCATGACCAGCAACGCCCCAGCCAGGCTGGACAAGTCGTACTTGCTTCGGTTGGGAATGAGCTTGCGCAGCGGCATGACCAGCCAGTCCGACAGCGCGAACACCAGTTGCCCGATGGGGTTGGAAAACGGAATGCGCTGGGCCTGCATATACAGACGCAGCAGACAGGCACCGGCCACCAGGCCGCATGCCACTTCCAGCAAGAACTGAAGAATTTGAACAATCATGTAGTTTGAAAGCGCTTGGAACACTACGAGAAAAGCCAGCTCCACAGGCAAGAGTGCGGGACTTCTGCCTACGCGAGCACTGCGGCACTGCAGGCCATCATATCCAGCGTATCGCCGTAATGCTCCATGAATCCTCCTCTGACCCTGGTTTCTCTACCCCTGTTCCCGCTGCGCACCGTACTGTTTCCGGATGGCAGGCTGACGCTGCGCGTCTTTGAACAACGCTACCGCACCATGGTGCGCTGCTGTCTGGAGCAGGACGCCCCCTTTGGCGTGGTAACACTGACACATTCCCAGAACGAAGCTGCAGAGCAGCCCGCCCAGGGACGCTTTCATCCCCTGGGTACGCTGGCCAAGATCACGCAGCTTTCTGCCATCAGCCCCCAGCTGGCACTGCTGCAGGGCCAGGGCTACGAGCGCTTTCGCATCACCAGCACACGCCAGCTGCAAAGCAGCATCTGGGTGGCAGATGTGCAATTGCTGCCACCAGACATGTCCATGGCCATTCCCCCCGATCTGGCCCACAGCGCCACTGCACTGCGCCAGGTGCTGAACAAACTGCCGCAGCAGCCGATCATGCTGCCCGCCAGCGATGTGCGCTGGAATGAATGTGGCTGGGTGGCCAACCGCTGGTGCGAGCTGCTGCCGCTGGATACAGACCTGCAACTGCAGCTGCTGGAGACGGCCAGCCCCTTGCTGCGGCTGGAGCTGGTCACCGATGCGCTGGAGCGCGCTGGCATTGTGTGACACAAAAAAATAGCAGCTTGCGCTTGTTCTGCAAGCAATTGAAGGTGATTTCCATCTGAAACCCAGTAAATACAAGCGCTTGCAGCTATTTTTTTATTTTTTCATGCCCTGTCTGCTGCACGATCAGCCAGAAAGCCTTGTAATTGCACGCCATGCATGCACCGGGATGCACAAAAACCTAAAATAGCGGGTTTTGGCAAGTCTTACCAGCCACTGCGCTGCGCTCATCCATGTCTGAACCACAAAACACACCTGCAGCAGAAACCGCTGCCCCCCAGGACGAAAACAAACTCATCGCTGAGCGCCGCGAAAAACTCAAAGCCTTGCGCGAAGCTGCCAAGGCTGCAGGTACAGCGGCATTCCCCAACGATTTCAAGCCTGCTGACCGTGCCCTGCCCCTGATCGAAGCCCACGGCGAGAAAGAAGCCGAAGCGCTGGAAGCTGAAGGCCTGAGCGTATCCGTAGGCGGCCGCATGATGCTCAAGCGCGTCATGGGCAAGGCCAGCTTTGCCACCGTGCAGGACGCTACCGGCCGCATCCAGGCCTACATCACCCGCGACGCCGTAGGTGAAGAGGTCTATGCCGACTTCAAGAAGTGGGACCTGGGCGACATCATTGCCGTCGAAGGCACGCTGATGAAGACCAAGACCGGCGAGCTGTCGATCAAGGCCAGCAAGATCCGCCTGCTCACCAAGAGCCTGCGCCCCATGCCCGACAAGTTCCACGGCATGGCTGACCCCGAGCAGAAGGTGCGCCAGCGCTATGTCGATCTGATGATGAACGAAGACGCACGCAAGCGCTTCGTGGCACGCTCCAAGGCAGTGGCTGGTATCCGCGAATTCATGGTGGAGCACGGCTTCCTGGAAGTGGAAACCCCCATGCTGCACCCCATCCCCGGCGGTGCCAACGCCAAGCCCTTCATCACCCACCACAATGCGCTGGACCAGGACATGTACCTGCGCATTGCGCCTGAGCTGTATCTGAAGCGCCTGATCGTCGGTGGCTTTGAGCGCGTGTTCGAGATCAACCGCAACTTCCGTAACGAAGGTATCTCGGTGCGCCACAACCCCGAGTTCACCATGATGGAGTTCTACGCCACGTACTGGGACTACCAGGACCTGATGAACTACACCGAGCAGCTGATCCGTGACGCCGCCATGAAGGCCGTGGGCACGCTGCAGTGCACCTACGGCGGCAAGCCGGTGGACCTGGCCAAGCCTTTCGAGCGCCTGACCATCCCCGAAGCCATCGTGAAGTACACCGAAGCCGGTGACAACGTCACCAGCCGCGACTGGCTGATCAACGCTCTGAAGAAGCTGGGCATGAACGAGGAAAAGGACAAGCTGTCCACCCGCTCACTGGCCAGCCTGCAGGTGCTGTACTTCGAAGAAGTGGTCGAAGAAAAGCTGTGGAACCCCACCTTCATCATGGAGCACCCCACAGAAATCTCGCCACTGGCCCGTGCCAACGACCAGCGCCCCGAAGTGACCGAGCGCTTTGAGCTGTACATCACCGGCCGCGAATTCGGCAATGGTTTCTCGGAGCTGAACGACGCCGAAGACCAGGCCGCACGCTTTAATGCCCAGGTCGAAGCCAAGGACAGCGGCGACGACGAAGCCATGTACTTCGACCATGACTTTGTGCGCGCGCTGGAATACGGCATGCCCCCCACAGGTGGCTGCGGTATCGGTATCGACCGTCTGCTGATGCTGCTGACTGACAGCCCCAGCATCCGTGACGTGATTCTGTTCCCTGCTCTGCGCCGCGAACAGATCTGAGCACATTCATAGCCGCAAGCGATAAGGTGTGTCCGGCTGCGCCGGGCGCACCTTTTTTTGTCATGCATCTGGCAAAAACCCAAAAACCAGCCTGGCTTTGCATCAATGGCTGACAAATAGCTACCATGAACACCGCCTTGCCTGCAGCAGCCACCAGCTGTCTGCATGCTTTTTGAACCAGAGGAATTGATTGTTGTGACTTTGTTCGATCGCCTTGCCAACCTGCGCCACCATCTGCCAGCGTGGCTGCACGAATGGGTGGAAATCGTTATCCCCGTCTTACAGATTCTGCTGATTATTGGCGTGGCCTGGCTGCTGCAGCGCATGCTCAAGCGCCTGGTGCAGCGTGCCAGCCATCACTACGACTTCCCCGATGAGCTGCTGCGCCCGGTACATGCTGTCGTGCGCTGGCTGATTGTGGCGGGCTCCCTGCTGCTGGTGCTGGAACGTCTGGGCGTGTCTGCCAGTGTGCTGTGGTCGGCCTTCACGGGCTTTGCCACCGTAGGTGCGGTTGCATTTTTTGCGGCCTGGAGTGTGCTGTCCAACCTGTTCTGCGCCTTCCTGATCTTTACCGTAGGCCCCTTCCGGGTGGGTGATCATATTGAAGTGCTGGACACGGCCGAAAAGCCCGGTGCACTGGGCCGCGTCGTGGATATCAACCTGCTCTACACCACGCTGGAAGATCTGACCACCGAGCAGCCCGGCTCGCTGATCCAGGTGCCCAACGCCCTGATCTTTCAGCGCGTGGTGCGCCGCTGGCGTGCGGGCACACCGGTGCCCACCCACCGCGTACAGCGCGCAGCCGAGGCCGCCATGCCCACGCAGGCCGTGCCGGCTGACAACAGCAAGCAGCCATCACACACGCCCATCATTCCCTGAAACAAAAAACGCTGCCCTGATCTGGCAGCGTTTTTTTATGGTCTTTCAGGACTCTAACGCCCATGCAGCAAGCGCTAGAAGCTACAAAATTTAAGGCTTTCTGGGCTGCACCTTGCTGGCTGCCAGCTTGGCATTCGCACGGGCCGTATCCACATCCTTGGCACGGGCCAGTGCCACGCCCATGCGGCGCTTCACAAAGGCTTCTGGCTTGCCGAACAGGCGCAGGTCTGTGCCTTCGATGGCCAGCGCTTCATCCACGCCATCAAACACCAGGCCTTCTGCATCCTGGCCGCCATAGATCACCGCGCTGGCGCCGGGGTTGCGCAGGCTGGCATCCACAGGCAGGCCCAGAATGGCACGCGCATGCAGTTCAAACTCGGACTGCCACTGGGTGCACAGCGTCACCAGACCTGTGTCGTGCGGACGGGGAGAGACTTCGCTGAACCAGACCTGCTCACCCTTGACGAACAGCTCCACGCCAAACAGACCCAGCCCCCCCAGATCGTCCGTCACTGCCTTGGCAATCTGGCGCGCCTTTTCCAGCGCTGCGGGGTGCATGGGGTGCGGCTGCCAGCTTTCCACATAGTCGCCCGACTGCTGGATATGACCCACGGGGTCACAGAAGTGGGTTTCCACCTGGCCGTCCTTGCCCTTGGCACGCACGGTCAGCTGGGTGATTTCGTAGTCAAAGTCGATAAAGCCTTCCACAATCACACGGCCCTTGGCCACACGGCCACCCGCCATGGCGTAGTCCCAGGCCTTGGCCACGTCCGCTGGGCCATCGATCTTGCTCTGGCCCTTGCCCGAGCTGCTCATCACCGGCTTGACCACGCAGGGGTAGCCAATGGCGGGCTGGCCGTCGCTGCCATCGATGGCAGCCTGCAACTCCTGCAGCGAATCACAGAAGCGGTAAGGACTGGTAGGCAAGCCCAGCGTCTCGGCAGCCAGGCGGCGAATGCCTTCCCGGTCCATGGTCAGGCGTGCAGCACGCGCAGTGGGAATGCAGGTGATAACGCCTGCGGCCTCCAGCGCTTCCAGCATGGGGGTAGCGATGGCCTCAATCTCGGGCACTACCAGATCGGGCTTGACGGCTTCAATCAGCGCCTTGAGTTGCGCCGGATCACTCATGGTGATGGTGCGCGCATGGTGGGCCACCTGCTGGCCGGGCGCATTCTCGTAGCGATCCACAGCAATGGTTTCCACACCCAGGCGCTGCAGCGCAATCAAGACTTCCTTGCCCAGCTCTCCGCTGCCCAGCAGCATGACCTTGGTGGCATTGGCAGATAAAGGCGTTCCCAGCGTTGTCATTTCTTGTCCCAGTCTCGGGCACGGCAGCCCGTGTTGCACAAACTGCCCCAGATCATAGGTGACGGCAGTGGCCCGCCTGCAACGTGTTAATGCGTAGTGGGCTTGCTGGCCGCAGGTATGACACCATCTTTGCGCGGGATATAGCCCAGGCCAAAGTCCATGTCCTCAGACCACACCAGGTCTGCCCACAGCCAGGAGCTGCTGGCAGTCTCCAGGCTCAGCACATGCACGCCTGCGCTGTCCTTGATACGCCCCTTGAGCCATTCCAGCTGGTCATCGCGTGCAAAGATCAACATGCCAATGCTCCACTCACTGTCCGTCAGCTGCAGGCGCTGCAGCTGCTCCAGCAATGGGGCGTAGCAGCGCTCCACACGCTGGTTGATCTTGTCCACCAGACCGATGGGATAGCCAGATGCCGTGACCTCTGCCACCCAGATCTGTTTTTTGGCAGGCCGCAAAGCGACAAAGTCTGGACACATCCAACCAGAAGCTACGTCGTACTGCGGCGCGATAAAGGTGTCGCCATTGGCCGTGAGCAAATGCATGACGGCTTCTTCGTGTCGGTCCATGGTGTCTGGCTTTCTGAATGAATAGCTGATTGCGCTGATGAAATAAGCGTTCCTGCCTTATTTTGCGCATAAAAAAGGAGTCCCTAGGACTCCTTTGTACCGGATACGGCGACGGGGCTTAGAAGGTTTCCCAGTCGTCATCGTTGACGGTATTTTTGCTGCTTGCTGCATGCAATGGTGCAGGCCGCAGCAGCTTGGGTGCAGCCTCCTGTGCTGGCTTGGCGGCGGCAGATGCAGGTTTTTCTTGCGCGGCGTCTGCTTTGCTGGCTGTGCCAGATTTGCTGCTCAACTTGGGCACTGTAGCCTTGGCCACATTTTCAGGCTTGCGTGGCACAGCGGGGGCTGCAGCTGTACTGGCGCGAGGTGCTGAGGCTGGGCTTGCCAGACGCTGCACCTGCTCCTGCCCCACATTGAAAAGTGCCACCACCTGGGCCAGGCGCTGTGCCTGCTCGTTCATGGCAATCGCGGCGGCCGAGGACTCTTCCACCAGCGCAGCGTTTTGCTGGGTCATCTGATCCAGATTGCTCACCGCCTGGTTGACCTGAGCAATACCATCGCGCTGCTCCTGGGAAGAAGCAGAGATTTCCCCGATCAGATCCGTCACGCGGCGCACGCTGGCAACGATTTCCTGCATGCTCTCGCCGGCCTGCGCTACCTGCTCGGCACCCACTTCCACATTGCCCACGCTGGTCGTGATCAAGGCCTTGATTTCCTTGGCCGCCTCGGCACTGCGCTGCGCCAGCGAGCGCACTTCACCTGCCACCACGGCAAAGCCACGGCCCTGCTCGCCCGCTCGGGCAGCTTCCACGGCGGCGTTCAGCGCCAGGATATTGGTCTGGAAGGCAATACCGTCGATCACACCGATGATGTCGCTGATCTTGCGGCTGGAGGTATTGATCTGGTCCATGCTCATGACCACCTGGCTGACCACCTCACCACCGCGCTCAGCGGCCTGCACGGCCGTGGCTGCCAGCTGATTGGCCTGGCGTGCGGTATCGGCAGACTGGGTCACGGTGGCTGTCAGCTCTTCGATGGAAGCCGCCGTTTCTTCCAGATTGGCAGCCGTCTGCTCGGTACGTGCCGACAGATCCTGATTGCCCGAAGCGATCTGGGTTGCGGCCGAGGACACAGAATCCACGCCATTGCGCACTTCACCCACCACAGCGCGCAGCTTTTGCGTCATGGTGTTCAGGCTGCGCAGCAGCTGGCCCAGCTCGTCCTTGCGGTCGTCATGTACATCGCGGGTGAGGTTGCCGTTGGCAATTTCCTGTGCCAAATCTACGGCCCTCGCCAAAGGTGCTGTTAGCTGGCGCACCAGCCATGCTGAAATCAACAAGCCTACGACCACCACAGCCAGCAAGCCTAGCCCTCCAATGATCATGGCTCGGGTACGGATGCTGTCGCTGTCCTGAATGATGGTGGTACGCAACTGCTCCTGCAGTTTGACCATGGCATCCAGCTCCGCTATGTAGCTGGTCACTGCGGGTATCAGATCAGACTGCACCATGGCGGCAACATCACCATCACTGCGACGCTCCATGGCCACCTGCTGGGAAATATTGTTCACCTTCTCGCGGGCAGCATTGATGCTCTGGAGGCGCTGACGTCCGGCCGCCGTCTCTAGATGCTCCTCCGTTTCTTCGCGCAGCACGGTGGTGATCTTGCGTGCTTCTTCATAACGTGTGTTGAAAAAGTCCATGCTCGCTTGGTCCTGAGCCATATTGGCTGCCACCAGAAAGCTGGCCGAGGTTTCTACCGCACCTCGCCATTGCACCACCACCCGGATGCGCTCTTCCACGCTTTGCAGCTGCTGACGCAAACTGCTTTCCAGACTCAGCATATAGGTCTGCATGCCCAAGCCTGCAGCGAGCAAGGCACCCATCACCAAGAGCATCAGCGCCCAAATCTTTTTGGACACCGACAAGTTCTGAAACTGCATATCTTTCCTAACAAATAAAAAAGGCCCGGGCCTTGCAGATCACGAGCCACGCGTTCCATGGTTTATCGTCGAAAACTGCCTGGGGTTTACCTGTAATCACTTGTTCATTAACTTTTTTTTACATTTTCGTACAAGCTGTTGCATTGCAGGCATCGCAAGCCAAGTCCATGAAAAAAAACCGCTGGTGCAGGCCCCAGCGGCTTCTTGTTTTCTGCGCATGCACGGCTACCAGCTTAAGCCCCCAGGCAGATCCCAATGTCCCGCGCCATGGTCAGCAGCGGGTGGTCCAGCGCTATGCGGCGCTGGGTATTGGCAACCGTGGCAATTGCTACGCTGCCAATCTGGCCGTTCTGCAGGGTGACCATGCGGCCAAACTGGCCGGACAGAATCAGCTGCGCGGCATGGTGACCAAACTGGGTGGCCAGCACACGGTCAAACGGCGTAGGGTCGCCACCGCGCTGCACGTGGCCCAGCACGGTGGTGCGTACCTCGCTCTTGAGGTGTGGCTGCAGACGCTCCCGCAGCACATGGCCAACGCCTCCCAGACGCACAGGGTCAGGGCTGTAGGCCACGGTTTCGCGCACCGTCAGGCTGTGGCCGCTTTCCTTGGCACCCTCGCCGATGCAGATGATGGTGTAGCGCTGGCGCTGCTCGCGCGCCTTGCACACCTCGATGATGGTCTGCAGGTCGTAATCGATCTCGGGAATCAGGATGATGTCTGCCGCACCAGCAATACCCGCTTCCAGCGCCAGCCAGCCCGCATTGCGGCCCATGGTCTCCACAATCATCACGCGGTGGTGGCTGTTGGCCGTGCTTTCAATGCGGCGCAGGGCCTCGGTGGCGGTAGCCACGGCCGTGTCAAAGCCAAAGCTGCGTTCGCAGTTGGCAATGTCGTTGTCAATGGTCTTGGGCACACCCACGCACTGCATGCCAACGGCATGGGCCAGGCCATAGGCCAGGCTTTGCGTGCCGTCACCGCCAATGGACACCACCACGTCCAGACCCAGCGCCTGCACATTGCGCTTGACCTGGGCCAGTGTTTCCTCGTTCTTGAGCGGGTTGGCGCTGTTGCTGGTGCCCAGAATGGTGCCTCCAATGTGCAGGATGCCTGAAACCTCATCCCAGCCCAGCGGCTTGACGCGAGGCGTCTCGCCCATCAGGCCTTCAAAGCCATCCTGAATGCCAATGACCTCACACTGCCCCTGGCTGATCAAAGACTTGGTCACGGCGCGGATCACCGCGTTCAAGCCGGGGCAGTCGCCGCCCCCTGTCAACACGCCAACTTTCATCACTCCCTCTTTCTGCTTAGTTCAGCAAATTCAATGCATCCTGATAGGCAGGCTGCAGCATCAGCTCATCCCAGGGCTGGGGCATGGTCTCGGGCAGCAGCGACAGGCGGCGTGACTCCGAGTCCACATCCGGCACCCAGCGACCCGTGCGCAGTGCGTCGTCCATGCCGTCCAGCAGTGCATCGACATGCTCACCCAAACCCAGGCTCTGGTTGCACAGCAGCACCATGTCGCAGCCCGCGTTCAGAGCACGCAAAGCCGCTTCGGTGTAGCTGATGACCTCACCATCTATGCGGCGCGCAGCTTCCATACTCAAGTCGTCACTGAAGATGGCGCCGTCATAGCGCAGCTCGCCGCGCAGAATGTCCTGCAGCCAGACTTTGGAGAAACCTGCGGGCAGCGCATCCACCTTGGGATAAATCACATGCGCAGGCATGACAGCCGTGAGCACGCTGGACAGCCATGGGTATGGCGCAGCGTCTTCTCTCAGAATTTTTTTAAGCTTGCGCTTGTCCACCGGGATATCAATGTGTGAATCTGGCTTCACATGACCGTGCCCGGGGAAGTGCTTGCCGCAATTTCCCATGCCCGCCTGCAACAAGCCATGCATCAGGCTCTTGGCCAGGGCTGTCACTACACGCGGATCGCGATGAAAGCTGCGGTCGCCAATGACCGAGCTTTCACCATAGTCCAGATCCAGCACCGGCGTAAAGCTGAAGTCCACACCACAGGCGCGCAATTCACTGCCCAGCACATAGCCGGCAGCCGTGGCGGCATTCATGGCACGCATGGCTCCGCTGCCTTTGCGACGCTGCTTACCCTTACCGTCATCCATCCACATCTGGCCAAAGGTGCGCATGGATGGGATGTGCGTAAACCCATCGGTCCTGAAGCGCTGCACGCGCCCCCCTTCATGGTCCACGCAGATCAGCAGGTCTTCCTTGACGGCCTTGATGTCGGCACACAGCTGCACCAGCTGCGCACGGCTTTCCCAGTTACGGGCAAACAAAATGATGCCGCCTACCAGGGGATGGGCGAGGCGGGCGCGGTCCACATCGGTCAGGCTGTGGCCTGCGATGTCGATGATCAAAGGGGCATGCATGGCGGTCATGGTGGTCACAACAGGGGCGTTTGCTACAAAACCTCAAGTATGAGCCCGAAGCCGCGCTTGCGTGGGCGCTCAGGCAGCTGCCTGTGTTTCCACCACGCAAAAGCTGGCGGCGTATTCGCTCTCGTCGGTCACGGTGATGTGGGCCTTCAGGCCTTTTTCGTCCATCCACTGCTTCATCGCGCCATACAGCACGATGGTGGGCTGGCCACTGGGCAGGTTGGCAATCTCGCAGTTGCGCCAGGTCATGGGCATGCGCATGCCCATGCCTACAGCCTTGCTGAATGCTTCCTTGGCCGAAAAGCGCGTGGCCAGATAGCGCACGCCACGTTCAGGCCAGCGTACGCTGCGGGCGCGCCAGACCTGCAGCTCCTGCGCGGTCAGCACTTTTTCTGCAAAGCGGTCGCCGTGGCACTCCAGACTGTCGCGGATGCGGCGAATGTCGCAGATGTCCGTACCAATACCGTAAATCATGTATTCATCAAAAAGAAGAGCTGTTAGCGCTGATATTTCAAGCATTTCAGATAGAAAACCATCTGAAATGCTTTATTGACCAGCACTAGCCGCTATTTATTCAGTAGTCTGGCCTGTATGCCTGCATCGATACAGGCCTGGTAGGCCTTGACGGTAGCGCCATAGCCCAGCTCCAGTGCGTCAGCAATCAGCGCGTGGCCAATAGAGACTTCGGCCACACCGGGCACACGGGCCACAAAGGCGGCCAGATTGTCGCGGCTCAAGTCGTGGCCGGCATTTACCTCCAGCCCGGCATCCAGCGCTGCCTGCGCCGCCTGGGCGTAGATGGCCAGCTGCTGTTCCTGCCCGGCCGTGCCCCAGGCTGCGGCATAAGGCTCGGTGTACAGCTCGACGCGGTCTGCACCCACTGCCTTGGCAGCGGCCATTTGCGCGGGAACAGGGTCCATGAACAGGCTCACGCGCACGCCCAGGGCCTTGCATTCTGCAATCAAGGGGCGCAGGCGCTCAGCGTCCTGCGGGAAGCTCCAGCCGTGGTCGCTGGTGAACTGGTCTTCGCTGTCAGGCACAAAAGTGGCCTGGTGCGGACGCACATCGCGAATGAACTGCATCAGGTTCTGCGTGGGGTTACCTTCGATGTTGAACTCGGCTTGCGGCCAGGCCTGGAGCAGCACTGCCAGTTCATACACATCGCTGGCACGGATATGGCGTTCATCCGGGCGGGGGTGGATGGTGATGCCCTGCGCCCCAGCTTCTAGGCACAGCTGCGCGGCACGTGTGACCGAAGGAATACCCAGATGGCGCGTATTGCGCACCAGAGCGACTTTGTTGACATTCACGGACAGGGCCGTGCGACGAAATGGGGAAGACGAAGCAGTCATAGCGTTTGCAAATCCATCATCAGTTGCCGCGTGCGCAGCAGGGGGCTGCCGCAATGGTATTGCAGCAAATGGCGCAGCTGCGGCTTCAATGCCGATGCCACCGCTGCACAGGCACGCACAGTGGCGGGGTAAGCGGCCTCGCCCTGCTCCAGCGCGTGCTGCAGGCTGCGCCACTGCACCCCGGTGAGGCTGGCGCGGTCGCCGTCCAGCGCCGGGCGCAAACCCATCTCGGCCACTAGCACATAAGAGCTTTGCGGCTCCAGCGCCTGCAGCGTCTGCGTTTCCAGCTCCAGCGCTGGGAGCAAGCCCAGCTCGCGCAGCAAGATCAGTTCAAACGCGCGCAGCACGGGTTCAATCACTTCTTCCTGCTGGGTAGCCAGCAGTTTGACCACGGCGCCATACACATCAAACAGGTAAGCATACGGGTCGTCCCGCGCCAGCAGGCGCATGAGCAGCTCGTTCAGATACAGCCCGGTGAGCAGGTTGTTGCCCATGGGCATGATGTGCCCACCCGCCCACTCCGCGCCTTTGAGCACATGGATGTCGGCATTGCCATCACCCGAAAGCGTGTAGCTGACTTTGAGCGGCTGCAGCGCCAGCAGCACGGGACGAAAGTTGGAGGTGTGGCGCTTGACGCCCTTGGCCAGCAGCGCCACACGGCCACGGTGGCGTGTGAACACCTCCAGAATCAGGCTGGACTCGCTCCAGTCATAGCGGTGCAGGATAAAGGCGGGTTCATCACCCACGCGCTTGGCGGCCATAGGTTCTCAAAAAGACAAAAAGGCCTCAGTGAGACCTTTAGGAAAAGCACGAAGCTTGAAGTGTCGCATAGCGTTGAGCGAAGCGGCCGAGACGCAAAGCCCCTGCGCAGACAGTGGCAGCGCCACGGCAAGCGGGTGCGACAAAGTATCGGCAACGCCAGGCGGCACCCGACACCTTACTCGTAGCCGAAAGACTTGACGCGGACTTCATCATCCGCCCAGCCCGACTTGACCTTGACCCACACTTCCAGGAAGACCTTGGCGTCAAACAGCTTTTCCATTTCCTGGCGGGCTTCGGTCGAGATGCGCTTGAGGCGCTCGCCGCCCTGACCAATCACCATGGCCTTGTGGCCATCGCGCTCCACCACGATGGTGGCGGCAATGCGCATGAAGCGGTTGTGCACCTTGCTGGGCTCTTCGACAAACTTGTCGATCACCACGGTGGAGGTGTAAGGCAGCTCATCGCCTGTGAAGCGGAACAGCTTTTCACGCACGATTTCCGCGGCCATGAAGTTTTCGCTGCGGTCGGTCAGCTCGTCTTCACCGTAGAACCAGGGCTGCTCGGGCAGGTACTTGGCGCAGATGCCGAACAGGCGCTCGATGTCACCCTTGCTCTTGGCCGACATGGGCACAAACTCTGCAAAGGGGTGGCGCTCCTGCATGCTCTTGAGCCAGGGCGCAATCTCGTGACGGCGGCCCACGGTGTCCAGCTTGTTCGCCACCAAAATGGTGGGAATGCCGGGCTTGAACAGGCTCAGCACCTTGGCATCGGCCAGGGTGAAGCTGCCTGCTTCCACCACGAACAGGATCAGGTCCACATCACCAATGACGCCCATCACGGCCTTGTTCAGCGACTTGTTCAGGGCCGTGGAGTGCTTGGTCTGGAAGCCGGGCGTGTCCACAAAGATGAACTGCGTCTCTTCCTTGGTGCGGATGCCGGTGATGCGGTGGCGTGTGGTCTGCGACTTGCGCGAGGTGATGGACACCTTCTGCCCCACCAGCGCATTCATCAGCGTGGACTTGCCCACATTGGGCTTGCCCACGATGGCGATCAGGCCACAGCGCTGCTCTTCGGGAGCGTACACACGCACGGGCGCGGCAGCTTCAGCAGCTTTCTCGGCCTCAATCTCTGCCGCACGGGCCACCAGCGAGGGGGTTGCGCCGGGCTTGGCCGCAGCCAGCATGGCATCCAGCTCGGCCATGCTCTGGCCAGCAGGTGTCACATCAGGAAACGAAGGGACTGGAGATTTAATGCCTTTTTGGCCTTTAGCGCCCTTGGCGCCTGCGGTGCTAGCTACTTTTTTCGCAGCATCGTTCATGGGTGTTTCGCTTTCAAAATGGCCAGCATGGCGCTGGCAGCAGCCTGTTCGCCGGCACGACGCGATGGTCCTGTGCCCTTGGCGCCCAGCTTGAGTTCGGAAATCATGCAGGCCACTTCAAAGGTCTGCTTGTGCGCAGCCCCGGTAATGGCCAGCACGCTGTATTGGGGCAGCTGCATGCGGCGGCCTTGCAGCCACTCCTGCAAAGCCGTCTTGGGGTCTTTCTCGGCCGCACGCATGTGGGGGTTGATGTCCACGCCTTCAAACAGGCGGTGTACCACTTGCTCGGCAGCGACAAAGTCAGCATCCAGGTACACCGCGCCCAGAATGGCTTCGACGGCGTCCGCCAGAATCGAGGGGCGGTTCTTGCCGCCGGACTTGGCCTCACCTTCGCCCAGGCGCAGCAGCTCGGGCAGCTGGAGCTTGAGCGCAATCTGGTGCAGCGTGCCTTCCTTGACGAGGTTGGAACGCACGCGCGACAGATCACCTTCGGGCAGCTCACGCAGGCGCTGGAACAAAAGACTGGAGATGGCCAGACTCAGCACAGAGTCTCCCAGAAACTCCAGACGCTCGTTGTTGTCTGCCGAGAAGCTGCGGTGCGTCAGCGCACGCTGCAGCAAGGCAGGATTTTGGAATGTGTACTGCAGCGTCTGCTGCAGTTCTTGCAGGGTGATTGGCACCTATTTGGTCTGGTAATTAAAACGGTAAACAAGGTAGGCAGGGCCTACCAACGGAACGGAACGCTCATATTCAAAGCCCACCACAACCCGGTCATTGACCTTGGAGATCTCCAGATCCTTGCCAGAGATGGTGGTGATGTCATCAATCTGTGCAGCCCTGTCAAACACTGCACGCACTTCTGACACGGTATCGCCTTCCCGCGCAGCCTTGGTCGCTGCTTTCTGGGCCGACTGATATTCCAGAAGGATAGGCAGCGATTGTCCGCCAATCGCAAAAACCGCAACTGCCAGCACAGCAATCACGACAAAACCGATGAAAGACAGACCGCGCTGGCTGTGACGAGTGGCTCCACGCATAGATATTCCCTCTGCTCTTATGGAAATGGCCGCTACAGCGGCCATTTCTCTGATTCAAGTGCTGCGCACTTTTAATGAAAGCTACCGATGCGTTTGAGGTTACCGAAATTCATCCAGATGAAAAAGGCTTTTCCGACAATGTTGGCTTCAGGCACAAAGCCCCAGTAGCGCGAGTCCAGCGAGTTGTCGCGGTTGTCGCCCAGCACCCAGTAGTAGCCCTCTGGCACCTTGCAGGTCACGCCTTCCACGCTGTAGACGCAGTTTTCGCGGTAGGGATACTCAGACGCCCCTTGAATGTACGCAGGCACCCCGGGCGTGTTGAGCATGCGGTGCGGCTTCTCGCCCAGATGTTCTTCCAGCTGCTTGAAGTAACGCATGGCATCGGTGTCGAAAAAGTCGGGCAGCTGCTCGGTGGGCACTTCCACGCCGTTGATGGTCAGGCGCTTGTTGAGGTAGGCCACGGTGTCACCAGGCAGCCCCACCACACGCTTGATGTAGTCCAGCGTAGGCTGAGGGGGATAGCGGAACACCATCACATCACCACGCTCGACGGGATTGCCGTCGGTGATCTTGGTATTGATCACGGGCAGACGCACGCCATAGTGGAACTTGTTCACCAGGATCAGGTCGCCCACCATCAGCGTGGGAATCATGGAGCCCGATGGAATCTTGAAGGGCTCAAACAGGAAGGAACGCAGTACAAACACCACGAACAGCACCGGGAACAGGCCCGCCGTCCAGTCCAGCCACCAGGGCTGGCGCAGGATGCGGGTCTCTCCTGGCTTGGTATCCATGTCATGGCGCAACCCCTGGCGCTCCAGCTCGGCACGGCGTGCCTCAGCCTCAGCGTTCAGGCGCTCTGCTTCTTTCTTGCGCTGCGGAAAGAAGTAAAAGCGTTCGGCCAGCCAGTAAATACCGGTGACAAAAGTCGCCAGGAACATCAGCAAGGCAAAGTTGCCTTCGATGGCGCCGACATACCACGCCCCAATATAGGCAACGAATGCGGCCAAGATAACCGCGGTGATCCACTGCATGGCTTGCATGGTTCCCTCTTCTGTTTACTCTTCGACCTGCAGGATGGCCAGGAAAGCTTCCTGCGGCACTTCCACCGAGCCAATCTGCTTCATGCGCTTCTTACCAGCCTTCTGCTTTTCGAGCAGCTTGCGCTTACGGGTAATGTCACCACCGTAGCACTTGGCCAGCACGTTCTTGCGCAGCGCCTTGACGGTTTCACGCGCGATGATGTTGGCGCCAATGGCCGCCTGAATCGCCACGTCAAACATCTGGCGGCTGATGATTTCGCGCATCTTGCTCACCACGGCACGGCCACGGTACACCGCCTGCGAACGGTGCACGATGATGGACAGCGCATCCACCTTCTCGCCATTGAGCAGGATGTCGACCTTCACCACGTCAGACGCACGGTACTCCAGGAACTCATAGTCCATGGAGGCATAGCCGCGCGAGACCGACTTGAGCTTGTCAAAGAAGTCCAGCACGATTTCGCCCAGGGGCATTTCGTAGGTCAGCATGACCTGACGGCCGTGGTATTGCATGTTCATCTGGATGCCGCGCTTCTGGTTGGCCAGCGTCATCACGGGGCCCACGTAGTCCTGCGGCATGTACAGGTGCACGGTCACGATGGGCTCCAGAATTTCCTGGATGCGTCCCACATCAGGCATCTTCGAGGGGTTTTCCACATCGATGACTTCACCGTCACCTTTGACCACCTTGTAGACCACGCTGGGCGCGGTGGTGATCAGGTCCTGGTCGAACTCACGCTCCAGACGCTCCTGCACGATTTCCATGTGCAGCAGGCCCAGGAAGCCGCAGCGGAAGCCAAAGCCCAGCGCCTGAGAGACTTCTGGCTCAAACTGCAGGGCCGCATCATTGAGCTGCAGCTTTTCCAGTGCGTCGCGCAGCTGGTCGTATTCAGAAGCTTCTGTGGGGTAGAGGCCAGCAAACACCTGGGGCTTGACTTCCTTGAAGCCAGGCAGCGGTGTCTCAGCAGGGCCCAGATTGTTGGGCAGCTTCTTTTCCAGCGTAATGGTGTCGCCCACCTTGGCGGCCTTCAATTCCTTGATGCCGGCAATGATGTAACCCACTTCACCCGCCTTGAGCGAGTCACGCGGAGAGTTCGCTGGGGTGAACACGCCCACCTGGTTGGCTTCATAGGCGGCGCCCGTAGCCATCATCTTGAAGCGCTCATTCTTCTTGAGCTCACCGTCAACCACGCGCACCAGCATCACAACGCCCACATAGGGGTCAAACCAGCTGTCCACGATCATGGCGCGCAAAGGCGCATCAGGGTTGCCCTTGGGAGGCGGCACCTTGGCGACGATGGCCTCCAGGATGTCATCAATGCCCATGCCGGTCTTGGCCGAGCAGGGAATCGCATCGCTGGCATCAATGCCGATCACGTCTTCGATCTCGGCCTTGGCGTTATCAGGATCAGCCTGGGGCAGGTCCATCTTGTTCAGCACGGCAAACACTTCCACGCCCAGGTCCAGCGCGGTGTAGCAGTTGGCCACGGTCTGCGCTTCCACGCCTTGCGAAGCATCCACCACCAGCAAGCCGCCTTCACAGGCCGACAGCGAGCGCGACACTTCATAAGAGAAGTCCACGTGACCGGGAGTGTCGATCAGGTTCAGGTTGTAGACATTGCCGTCCTTGGCCTTGTATTGCAGGGCGGCGGTCTGTGCCTTGATGGTGATGCCGCGCTCTTTCTCGATATCCATCGAGTCAAGCACCTGCGCCTCCATTTCACGCTCTGCCAAGCCACCACAGCGTTGGATCAGGCGGTCGGCAAGTGTCGATTTGCCGTGGTCAATGTGCGCAATGATGGAAAAATTTCGGATGTGCTTCATCAACGATAAGCGTTTGTAATTAAAGAGAAAGCGTGGTCATTGCAAGAAAAAAAGGGCGCGTCAGATGTTGACGCACCCTGAACCAACAATCTCTGGCAACTGCGATGAGGTTGGACTGCCAATTGTAGGCAAAACTGCCCAAAAACCAAGCATCCATTTGCTATGACTCGGGCATTCATGTGCGCCCCGAACGCCATTTTCCACAAGTTAACCACAGATTCCATGCAGGCAGACCTTGCGCAAAAACAGCACCATCAGGTGCTGTATCTGCAGCAAGTGCTCGCTTGTCTCAGTCCGTGACCGCGCTCTGAAGCGGCCATTCTAACCAAGCACTCCACTTGCCAGGCATTACCCCCAGACTCAGCCCTACGTCAGGACATATGCCGCTGACGCAGGGATGCGCTGCTGGCGAATCAAGGATTGCTGCGTGGGCGGATGAGCACATACTGCGTCCACTCGCCGCGACGCACCAGCACATTCACTGGCTTGGTCAGGTCGGCCTTGGCCAGCGCTGCTTCAAAGCTCTTGATGCCAGTCACTTCCTGGTTGGCCACGGCCAGAATCACATCGCCCTCGCGCAGGTTGGCACGCGCTGCAGCGCCCGATGCGGTCAGCACACGCACACCACCCTTGATGCCCAGTTCCTTTTGCTGTGCAGCAGTCAGGTCACCCACCACCAAGCCCAGCTTCTTGGCCGTAGCGGTTGCGATGGAGCCGGACTCAGCAGCTTCGTCAGTTTGCACCTGTGCAACCTCCTCTGGCTCGACCTCTGCGACCACGATGGACAGGTTGCGCAGCTGACCGCGACGGAAAACCGTCACCTCCGCCTTGCTGCCAGGCTTGGTGTTACCCACCATGCGCGGCAGGTCGGCCACCTTCTCAATGTCTTTACCATCGTATTTCACGATGATGTCACCGGCCTCGATGCCGGCCTTGGCAGCTGGCGAGTCAGGCTCCACCGCAGACACCAGCGCACCCTGAGCCTTGCCCAGGCCAATGGACTCCGCCACATCCTTGGTCACCGCACCGATCTGCACGCCGATGCGGCCACGCGAGACCTTGCCTGTCGCACGCAGCTGGTCGCTCACGCGCACAGCTTCATCGATAGGGATGGCAAAGGAAATACCCATAAAGCCACCGGAGCGCGAATAGATCTGGCTGTTAATACCCACCACTTCACCATGCATATTCAGCAAGGGGCCACCGGAGTTACCAGGGTTAATCGCCACATCGGTCTGGATAAATGGCAGGTAATCACCCGTATCACGCTGCTTGGCCGAAACAATACCGGCTGTCACGGTATTTTCCAGGCCAAATGGAGAGCCAATCGCCAGCACCCATTCACCCACCTTGAGGTTATTGACATTGCCAATCTTCACGGCAGGCAAGTCCTTGGCGTCGATCTTGACCACCGCCACGTCAGTGCGCTTGTCCGCACCCACAATCTTGGCTTTGAATTCACGCTTGTCCGCCAGCGTCACAATCACTTCGCTGGCGCCATCCACCACGTGGGCATTGGTCATCACATAGCCATCGGGGCTGACGATAAAGCCGGAACCTACACCGCTGGGGCGTACTTCCTCATCATCACCGGGCGCAGGGCCGGGACGACCCTGGCGAGGTGCATTGGGCACAGGCAGACCAAAGCGGCGGAAGAACTCCAGCATTTCTTCATCCATGCCGCCAGATGCCATGGGATTGCTGCGCACCTTTTCAGCGGTGCGAATATTCACAACCGCTGGGCCCACCAGGTCTACCAACTGGGTGAAGTCAGGCAGGCCAGAGACCACGGGCGCCGTCGCAGCCTGTGCGTGCGCTGCGGGCAGCACATTGGTGCTGACGCTGTCCTTCCATGCCACGGAGCCTGCACCAGCCGCAATACCCACAGCCAAGATGGCAGCATAAATAGATTTCATTTTCATCGAAGACATTTTCTACACGTCCTTTTCTAAATTTCTTTCTGCACAACGTGCAGCTGCATACTCAGAAAAAAAGACCAGCAATTGGTTCCCAGCTTTATAAACCGTTTACATAAATACAGTTTTCTTTGCAGCAAAGGCCCAATATAAAAAAAGAGCGGCTTGCGCACGCTCTTTCTATGTTTGGGCATCATTTGAACTGGAATCCCTTATTCATCCAACGCAAAGTGCTCACTTTTTTGAAAGTAGACTTACTTGCTGCCGGCCTGTGCGCTACTGCGCGCGGCAAAGCTGGCATTGCGCAAGAACTCCGCAGGCGTCTGCAGCGAGGGACGGCTGGCATATTGCTGGTGATTGGCCAGCAGCGCGTCCAGCTTGGGATCACGCAGCACATCGCCCTCACCGGTAGCTACCAGCACGGGCGTACTGATGCTTGCAGGCGCTGCCGCAAGCTGCGCACCCTGTGGTGCATTGACCGTGCCCAGCAAATTCCAGCCCAGCGCTGCCACGGCAGCCACGGTAGCAAAGCTCGCAGCCACCTTCCAGCGGAACACGGAGCTGTTCGCCGCAGGATCGCGCAGCGGCACCACGCGGGCATCAGACTGGGCCAGGCCAGTCGCCACCTGCTGCAGCTGCGAAGAAGCCAGCTGCAAGGGAGGCGGCTCCTGTGCCAGCTTTTCACGCAGGCCGCTGAGCAAATCGTGCTGACTGTGGTGCGCCAGATCGGGCGAGCGCAGCACATCCCCCACGAGATGGTAGATCTCCCAGCTTGCGCAGCCTTCTGCAGACTCTGCGCACGCCAAGGCCTGCTCCAGTTCTTCACCGTGCAGCTCGCCATCCACCAAGGCAGACAGCAATTCCTTGTTCATTTCTTGTTCCATCATGGGTTCACCTGCTCACTGGCTGTAGACCAATATCCTTTTCTCACCATCGCTTGCCACTTTGGCGCTCCAGCAAAGGCTTGACCTTGGCTGAAATCGCTTCACGCGCCCGAAAGATACGCGAACGCACCGTACCAATCGGACAATTCATGGCTGCTGCGATTTCCTCGTAGCTCAGACCTTCAATTTCACGCAATGTCACGGCCTGGCGCAAGTCTTCGGGCAAAGCATCCATGGCTGCATTCACAGCTGCAGCAATCTCCTGCGCAGCCATGACAGTCTCTGGCGTTTCGTCTGTACTTGGTTCGTTTCGTGCACGAAAAGTTTCATCGTCCTCGTCCGAAACATGTAACGCACTCTCGAGCATGACCGGATCGCGCCGCATCTCCACCAGCGCCTTCTTGGCGGTATTGACAGCAATGCGGTACAGCCAGGTATAGAACTGCGCCTCACCCCGGAACTGGTGCAGCGCCCGGTAGGCACGCAAGAAAGTTTCCTGAGCAATATCCTGCACCAGATCGGGATCGCGCACCATGCGTGCAATCAGGCGTTCAATGCGGCGCTGGTATTTGATCACCAGCAGCTCATACGCGCGCTGATCGCCCGCAACGGTACGTTCCACCAGTTGCAGGTCACTGTCAGAGGAAAGAGAGGGCGCAGAGGCTGAATTCATGAAAGCGAAGTTCTCTCGCAGAGGGCATCGTGCCGCACAGTGCAGAAGCGGTTATGCAGCCCCTGACTGTTGGTGGGGTTGCGACAGATAAGCTGATGAATATACCGCACGCCGTAAATCCAGCCAGCGCTCAGGCGCCCATTTTTTCTCGAGCAGCACATGGCAGCTACGGCCCTGCTGGCACTCCAGCCGTAGCACCAGCAACTGCTGCATATCAGCAATCACCCGCAGCGATACCAGCACAGCGCTGCTGCCACCGCCTTGCACCAGACTCCAGCACTTGCCATCCCAGTGCAGATGGCCTTGCGGCAAGCGCAACAGGCTGCAGTGCACGGCCCAGACCTCCAGCACCCAGCACACTACAGCAGCCAATGCTGCAAGCAACAACCCCTGGCCCGCCCCCAGCCAGAGCCACATCAGCAGCAGTGCAGCGCTAAGCACAGACACCCACTTCCAGATACACCACAGCAGCACCGGACGCTGCAGCGGATAGTGCACGGCGGGACTGTGGCGAGCGGTCATGCGTACCTCATGCAAATCAAAACAAAACCCGCTTGAGCCTTGCAGCCACAAGCGGGTTCAGTCACAGAGAAGGCATTTTCACACCTTCCTGCCAGATGCTTAGATGCGCTTGAAGATCAGCGATCCGTTGGTGCCACCAAAGCCAAAGTTGTTCTTCAGTGCCACGTCGATCTTGGCATCGCGCGCCACATTGGCGCAGTAGTCCAGATCGCAGTCAGGATCCTGATTCAGCAGATTGATGGTGGGAGGAATCTTCTGGTCATGGATAGCCATGACGGTAAAGACGCTCTCGATACCACCAGCACCGCCCAGCAGGTGACCCGTCATGGACTTGGTCGAGCTAACCACGGTCTTGTAAGCCGCGTCGCCCAGCGCTGCCTTGATGGCGTTGCTTTCGTTCTTGTCGCCCAGAGGAGTCGATGTGCCGTGTGCGTTCAGATAGTTGATCTGATCAGGGTTCACACCGGCATTGCGCATGGCGTTGAGCATGGCGCGGCGTGGGCCGTCCATATTGGGCGCAGTCATGTGACCAGCGTCAGCACTCATGCCATAACCGCCCAGCTCGGCGTAAATCTTGGCGCCGCGTGCCTTGGCGTGCTCGTACTCTTCGAGCACCAGTACACCAGCGCCTTCGCCCAGCACAAAACCGTCACGGTCTTTATCCCAGGGGCGCGATGCGGCCTTGGGGTCGTCATTGCGCGTAGACAGTGCGCGCATGGCTGCAAAACCGCCGATACCCAGTGGGGATACAGTCGATTCAGCGCCACCGGCGATCACGATGTCCGCGTCGCCGTATTCAATCATGCGTCCAGCCTCACCGATGCAGTGCAGGCCAGTGGTACAAGCCGTCACCACCGACAGGTTGGGACCCTTGAAGCCATGACGCATGGAAACGTGTCCAGCCACCATATTGATAATGGAAGCGGGCACAAAGAATGGGGTGATGCGGCGGGGGCCGCGATTGGACAACTCAATCTGAGTGTTCTCGATCAGGGGCAAGCCCCCGATGCCAGACCCAATCACGCAACCGATGCGGGTAGCAAGGTCATCGGACAAGGCCTCACCCGTAGGCAGGCCTGCATCCTTCACAGCCTGATCCGCAGCCGCGATGCCATAGTGGATAAAGGTGTCCATGGAACGCGCATCCTTGGCGCTCATGTACTCCTCTACATTGAATCCCTTGACCTCGCCTGCAATCTGGCAGGAGAAGTTAGAGGCATCAAACTTGGTGATGCGGTCAATACCGGACTGGCCGGCCAAAAGATTGGCCCAGGCTTCAGCCACCGTGTTGCCCACGGGGCTGATGCATCCCAGGCCGGTCACGACAACGCGACGACGGCTCATGCGTTCAAACCTTATTTTTATCGCTTCGGTGCGTAAATGCTTAATGAATTAAGCCTTGTGGTGGGTATTGGCGTAGTCGATGGCGTTTTGCACCGTCGTGATCTTTTCAGCATCTTCATCGGGGATTTCGATGCCGAATTCATCTTCCAGGGCCATCACCAGTTCGACCGTGTCCAGGGAGTCAGCGCCCAGGTCAGCCACGAAGGCCTTTTCGTTGGTTACTTGAGACTCTTCAACGCCGAGTTGTTCAGCAATGATTTTTTTGACACGTGCTTCGATATCGCTCATGGTTTCCCTCAGGGGGTTGTGAATGAACCCGCGATTCTAGCCGTTTCAGGAAATCCTCCCCGAAACAGCCTGCCGTCGCGAGGAAACGGCATAACTTTCGTTAATTTACATGTACATGCCGCCATTGACATGCAACTCGTGTCCGGTAATGTAACCAGCCCCTTCCGAGGCCAGGAAGGCCACGGCATGTGCAATGTCGGCAGGCTTGCCCAGCTGTCCCAGAGGGATCTGTGCTGCCAAAGCCTTTTGCTGCTCTTCAGGCAGCGCTGCTGTCATATCTGTAGCAATAAAGCCAGGAGCCACGCAGTTTACGGTAATACCGCGGCTGCCCAACTCACGCGCCAGAGCGCGGGACATACCTGCTACGCCAGCCTTGGCTGCTGCGTAGTTGGCCTGACCGGGGTTGCCCGTGGCACCGACCACGCTGGTCACACTGATGATGCGGCCAAAGCGCTGCTTCATCATGGGGCGAATAGCCGCACGACTGAGTCGGAAAACAGCCTTCAGATTGGTATCCAAAACGGCTTCCCAGTCCTCATCCTTCATGCGCATGGCCAGGGTGTCACGGGTGATGCCGGCATTATTGACCAGCACATGCAGACCGCCTTCGTTCTTGACCAGATCGTCAATAAGCGCGTCCACGCCTGCGGCGTCGTTCACATTCAGATTCACACCACGGCCGCCCTTGGCAGCCAGGGTTTCGGTAATACGTGCGGCACCAGCGTCAGTGGTGGCAGTACCAATCACAGTGTAACCACGCTCAGCCAGTTCGGCTGCAATGGCCGCGCCAATACCGCGCGATGCGCCAGTCACCAGCGCAACTTGTTTCTTTTGTTCGGTCATGCGAGCAATTCTTTCACTTCTGTCAGCGTAGCAGGGTCATAGAGGGCTGCGCCCACCAGTTCTGCATCAATGCGCTTGGTCATTCCTGCCAGCACCTTGCCAGGACCGCACTCTACCAAATGCGTAACGCCGCGAGCCTTCATGGCCTGCACGCATTCCACCCAGCGCACAGGGCCAAAAGCTTGACGGTACAGCGCATCACGGATAGCGGCTGCATCTGTCTGCACCGCAACGTCGATGTTGTTGATCACAGGAATCTGGGGCACACCCAGCTCCAGCGCATCCAGCGCGACCTTCAGCTTCTCAGCTGCAGGCTTCATCAGGCTGGAGTGGAAAGGCGCGGACACAGGCAGGGGCAGCGCACGCTTGGCGCCTGCTTCCTTGACCGCTGCGCTGGCAGCTTCTACCGCAGCCTTGGAGCCCGCGATCACGGTCTGACCTGGGTCATTAAAGTTCACGGCTTCCACCACTTCGCTGCCGCCCAGCTGAGCGGTCACAGCGGCGCAGACTTCCTTGACCTTGTCGGCAGGCAGACCCAGCACGGCAGCCATGGCACCCGTACCCACTGGCACGGCCTCCTGCATGGCAGCAGCACGCAGGCGCACCAGCGGTGCGGCCTGGGCCAGCGTCAGCACGCCAGCAGCCACCAGCGCCGAATACTCACCCAGCGAGTGACCGGCTACAGCATCAGGCATGGCACCGCCTTCAGCCTGCCAGACACGCCAAGCCGCCACGCCGGCGACCAGCATCACAGGCTGGGTGTTGGTGGTCAGCGCCAAAGCTTCCTTGGGGCCGTTTTGGATCAGCGCACCAATGTCTTCACCCAGGGCGTCCGAAGCTTCCTGCAGCGTCTGTGCGACGACGGGGTGGTCACCCCATGCGTCCAGCATGCCTACGGACTGCGAACCTTGCCCCGGAAAGACGAATGCGAATTTCTTCATATGACGGTCACTCGTTATTAATAAAAAACGGCTCTAGCGCTTATTTAGCAAGCGCTAGCAGCTACATATTTAAAAGCACAGCACCCCAGGTGAAACCGCCACCCACGCCTTCGAGCATGACGGTGTCACCCTTTTGGATCTTGCCGCTACGCACCCCTTCATCCAGGGCCAGCGGAATGGAGGCCGCCGAGGTGTTGCCATGCTCCTGCACGGTCACAATCACCTTTTCCATGGGCAGCTTCAGCTTGCGGGCGGTGCTTTGCATGATGCGGATATTGGCCTGATGGGGCACCAGCCAGTCAATATCAGCCTCGGTCTTGCCTGCTTTCACCAGCACAGCACGCGCCGCCTTTTCCAGCACGCCGACCGCCAGCTTGAACACTGCCTGACCATCCATGGTCAACATGGGTGAGCCCATGACATTACCACCCGAGACATTGCCGGGCACGCACAGAATACCGACATGCTGGCCATCAGCGTGCAGATCGGTGGCCAGAATGCCGGACTCTTGCGAAGCTTCCAGCACCACGGCACCCGCACCATCACCAAACAGCACGCAGGTGGTACGGTCATCAAAATTGAGCAGGCGGCTGAACACTTCGGCTCCCACCACCAGCGCGCGGCTGGCAGCACCCGAGCGAATCATGGAGTCCGCCACGGTCAGCGCATACACAAAGCCGCTGCACACAGCCTGCACGTCGAACGCAGGGCAGCCATTGGCGCCCAGCTTGTTCTGCAGAATGCAGGCGGTCGAGGGAAAAACCATATCGGGCGTCGATGTCGCCACGATGATCAGATCGATGTCCTGCGCCGTCACACCGGCGGCTTCCAGCGCCTTGCGCGAAGCCTGCAGAGCCAGATCACTGCTGTAGGTGTTGCCATCCGCAAAATGGCGTGCCTCAATCCCAGTGCGCTCCACAATCCATTCGTGGGAGGTTTCGATACCACGTTCAGCCAGTTGAGCGGCCAGTTCATGGTTGGTCAATCGGCGTTCAGGCAGGTGACTGCCCGTGCCAATGATGCGTGCATATCGTGTCATGTTGTCTCAAGCCACCGTGTCGCCATGGGCTGCAGCGCTGGCAGCTGACTCCAACACAGGGGCCGTCTGGGCGATGCGACCTTGCACACGGTCAAGTAGGTTATTGCGGACTGCATCATAAGCGCGGTTCAAGGCATGCTCGTAACCGGTTCTGTCGGCAGATCCGTGGCTCTTGAATACCAGGCCACGCAGCCCCAGCAGGGCTGCACCGTTATAGCGGCGATGATCCATGCGCTTCATCAGCGCCTTTAGCACGGGATAAGCCAAGATGGCAGCAAATTTGGTGAAGATGTTGCGTTTAAATTCCGTCTTCAGGCCACCCACGATCATGGAGGCCACACCTTCCGAAGACTTCAGCGCCACATTGCCGACAAAGCCGTCGCAGACCACAATGTCTACGCCGCCCTTGAAAATGTCATTGCCTTCGACATTCCCGACAAAATGGATCGCGTTCGCCTCATTCGCACTGCGCAGCAGTTCGCCTGTGCGTTTGATGACTTCATTGCCCTTGATGGCCTCTTCCCCAATATTGAGCAAGCCCACCGAAGGTTCTGTGTTCTGCGCACGCAGCGCTGACACCAGAGCAGAGCCCATCACTGCAAACTGCAGCAGGTGCTCAGGCTGGCAATCCACATTGGCACCCAGGTCCAGCACCGTGGTGGCAGCGCCTTTTTCGTTGGGCAGCTGTGTGGCAATGGCTGGACGGTCAATGCCATCCATGGTTTTCAGCAGGTAGCGGGACACCGCCATCAGCGCCCCGGTATTGCCAGCAGACACGGCGACCTGCGCCTTGCCCTCCTTGACCTGCTGGATGGCCACGCGCATCGAAGAGTCCTTCTTGCGACGCAGGGCGACCTCCACCGGGTCATCCATGGTCACGACTTCCGAGCACGGCACGATTTCTGCGCGCTCGTGTGCCTGCCAGCCTGCAAATGCGTCGGGCAAGCCCACCAGCAGCAAACGCGCCTCAGGATGGGTAGAAAGAAATTGGCGGCACGCAGGAAGCGTAACGCTGGGGCCATGATCGCCCCCCATGCAATCGACTGCCAGTGTGATCATGAATGACTTAGGGGTCTGCTGCAGACCAGAGCTGGAATAAGCAGCATTAAAAAACAAAAGCCCGAGCTACGAGTAGCTACGGGCCTTTAGACAGCTGAAACGCTATTAGGCTTCAGACTTGTTCTTCAACACCTGACGGCCACGGTATACACCGTTGGGGCTGATGTGGTGACGCAGGTGCACTTCGCCGGTAGTGGATTCCACTGCGATGCCTGGCACATTCAGAGCGTTGTGCGAGCGGTGCATACCGCGCTTGGAAGGGGACTTTTTGTTTTGCTGAACAGCCATGATGGCTCCTGAGTCTTGAAAGGGTTGGTAAAAATACGCGATCAGCCCATTAAAGACACGAGGGGGTTTCGCGCGAAGCCCCCGATTATAGCGCAATCCCGGCAAACAAAGCGAGGCCTCCAAATTCTCAGAGGAAATCGCTGGCCAGCACCGGAATCACCACGCGTCTTTCTCAGACCTGCATTGAACAGCCGCTGCTGCAAAATGCCTGTCAAAAACCGCCCGAAGGCGGTGGCAAGACTGATCACATACAGGTTTGGGTATCAGTCCGCATTCTTGCGCAGGCCAGCCAACACTGCAAACGGATTGGTCTTTTCCTCATTCGCCGCCTCGAAATCCGTGTCGCTCGATGCCATGGGTACAGATTCCGGGCAGACCTCGTGCATGGGCACAAAGGGCAATGCCATCAGCAGCTCATCCTCGATGAGCTGGCGCAGATTGAAATCCTTGTTCAGCGCCAGCACGTCTTCTTCGGCTTCGTCGTCCAGCGTCTCGGCCGTGGCCTCATCCTTCACAAAGCGGAACGAGCGCTCCACATGCAAAGGCATGGTCACGCTGCCCAGGCAGCGCTGACATTGCATGGGCAGCTGGGCTTCCACATCCAGGTGCAGCCACAGCTGACCGGGGCCGCCGGTTTCAGGCTCGTGCTCACCCTCGGCGTACCACGAGACCATCATGCCATCCACGCTGGCATGTGCTTCCTGGGCCAGGCGCTCAAATGCAGATACAGGCTCTTCACCTTCGATCACTGCATTGGCCTTGGCAAATGCGGCGACATCAAGGTGATCCAATGAATATTCCTTGCTCATGGCGGCAGTGTAAGAGAATCCCTGTATGTCTGAATCCCTCACCCCACAGCGCCCCTTGATTCTGGGGTCTACCTCGCGTTACCGCAGAGAACTGATGGAACGCCTGAACATCCCCTTCACCACGGCTTCACCGGAAGTGGATGAAACCCCGCTGCCCGGCGAAGCCCCCGGTGCACTGGCCATGCGCCTGGCACTGGCTAAGGCCCATGCCGTGGCTGAGCAGCACCCCGATGCCATCGTGATTGGCTCGGACCAGGTGTCCGACCTGAACGGCCAGCCCATGGGCAAGCCGCTGGTGCATGAGCGCGCTGTCGAGATGCTGCGCGCCATGCGCGGGCAGACCGTGCTGTTTCACACGGCCGTGGCCGTGGTCTGCAAGGCCACAGGCTTTGAACACAGTGACATCGCAGTGATCAAGACCGTCTTTCGCAGCGATCTGAGCGACGACGCCATCGAGCGCTATCTGCGCGCCGAGCAGCCTTATGACTGCGCAGGCAGCGCCAAGAGCGAAGGCTTAGGGATTAGCCTGCTGGACGCCATCCACAGCGATGACCCCACCGCCCTGATTGGCCTACCCATGATCCGCACCTGCCGCATGGTGCGCGCTGCAGGAATCCAGCTGCCATGAACGACCACCACAGCCGCAAGGGCAAGCTGTACCTGGTGCCAGCGCCGCTGGACTTTGGCTGCGGCACCCAGTCACCCATTACCGATGTACTGCCTGAGCTGACGCTGCGCACCGCTGCCAGCCTGCAGCACTGGATCTGCGAAAACGCCAAAAGCGCGCGCGCCTACCTCAAGCGCGTGGGCGAGCACACGCCGCTGATCGCCCCCATTCAGCAGATGCAGTTGCAAGAGCTGCCCCGCGAAGCGCACAAGAAAGGTGACCACGGCGGCAAAAGTGGCGCAGTGTTTGATGCCAAGGCGCTGCTGGCACCTGCACTCGCAGGCCACGACATGGGCCTGGTCAGCGAAGCGGGCATGCCCGCCGTGGCTGACCCCGGCAGCTCCATCGTGCGTGCCGCGCACGATGCGGGCATTCCCGTGATACCACTGGTTGGCCCCGTATCGCTCTTGATGACACTGGCTGCCAGCGGACTGAACGGCCAGAACTTTGCCTTTGTGGGCTACCTGCCCCAGGATGCCAGCCAGCGCACGCAGCGCATCAAGGAACTGGAGCAGCTGGCCCAGCGCCACAACCAGGCCCAGCTCTTCATTGAAACACCCTACCGCAACCCCGCGCTGTGGCAGGCACTGCTGACAAGCCTGCAGGCCAATACACGCCTGGTGATGGCCAGCGGACTGACGCTGGAAAGCGCCAGCATCCAGAGCCGCTGCGTCAAGGACTGGAAAAAGCTCGGCACCGCGCCTGACAACCGCACCCCCGTCGTATTTGCCATCGGCCAGTAAAGACTGCTCAATAAAAAAGAGCGCCTTGCGCTGAATGCACAAGGGCTTCAGAATGTTTTATATCTGAATCCTTTGTATATACAGCGCAAGGCGCTCTTGTTTTTGAAGATCTGATTAGCGCAGCTGGAATCCCAGGTCACGCAGCGCACCAACCGCACCGCCGCCGATGGAAGCGCCAAAGCGCTTGGCAAAACGCTCTGCCAGATTCTCATTGCGCGTGTAGTCCACGATGTCTTCAGCCTGCACCACTTCGCGCGCCACGCTGTCCAGCGAGCCAAACTTGTCCGCCAGCCCCAGCTCCACCGCCTGCTGCCCTGTCCAGAACAGGCCGCTGAAAGTTTCATCCGTAATCTTCAGGCGCTCACCGCGGCCTGCCTTGACCACATCAATGAACTGCTGGTGGATCTGATCCAGCATCACCTGCACAAACTCACGCTGCTCAGGCTTGACGGGGCTGAAAGGGTCCAGCATGCCCTTGTTGTCACCCGCGGTGTACAGGCGACGCTGCACACCCACTTTCTCCATGACTTCGGTAAAGCCAAAGCCATCCATGAGCACACCAATGCTGCCCACGATGCTGGCCTTGTTCACAAAGATTTCATCGGCCGCCGCTGCAATGTAGTAGGCCGCCGAGGCGCAGGTTTCTTCCACCACGGCGTAGATGGGTTTGTTGTGCAGCGACTTCAGGCGCACGATTTCGTCATTGATCATGCCCGCCTGCACAGGACTACCACCGGGCGAGTTGATCAGCAGCACCAGCGCGCGCGAGCCTGGATCTTCCAGCGCCGTGCGCATGGCGGCATTCACAAACTCCGCATTGGCCGTGGAATCACTGGCAATCGTGCCCTTGATCTCTACCACCGCCGTATGGGGGCCGCTCATGGCCGTGCCCGAGCTTGCACTGCCCATCCACCACGCTGCCGCAACAATCAACGCCACCCAGGCCATGCGCCAGAAGTTGCGCCAGCGGCGTGCTGCACGCTGCTCCTTGACCGTGGCGAACACCAGGCGCTCGAGCACATCACGCTCCCAGCCTGGCTTGGACGAGGGTGATGCGCCGCTCTTGGAGCCATCCTGTGCACCGGAAGCAGCACGTGCCCACAAATCCTGGCCAGGCACCTGCTCTGGCGCAGCAGCGCCCTCACGATCGGACGAAGAAGGAGAATTCATAGACTCGCTTTACTGGTTGCAATCTCTGCTGGCAGTATGCCAGCGCGAAACCATGCGCATCTTACGCATGGGCCTGGAGCCACTGGTGCAGCTGAGCCACGTCCTGCGCCACATGCAGCGGGCTACAGGCCTGCAGCTGCTCGGGCGCATGCGCACCATAGGCCACGCCCACACTGGCACAGCCTGCATTGCGCGCCATTTCCAGGTCGTGCGTGGTGTCACCAATCATCAGCAGGCGCTCGGGGTCCACACCAAACTCCGCCATCAGCTCCTGCAGCATCAGCGGGTTGGGCTTGCCCGCGGTTTCATCGGCCGTGCGCGAACTGTCAAACACACCGCGCAGGTCGGCCTGCTGCAGCGCCTCATTCAAGCCCCTGCGGCTTTTGCCCGTGGCTACAGCCAGCAGGTGACCGCGCTCACGCAGCGCATCCAGCATAGGCAGCACGCCCTGGAACAGCGTGACCTGCTCCTGCAGCTTGAAATAGTGGTAGCGGTAGCGGTTAGCCAGCTCGGTGTACTTTTCCTGGGGCACATCGGGCGCGGCATAGGCCAGCGCCGGCATCAGCGCCATGCCAATCACATAGGAGGCACGCTCGTCCGAAGGCACTGCGCCCCCAACATCAGCCACCGCCAGCTGAATGCTGCGGGTGATGGCGACGGTGGAATCAAACAAAGTGCCATCCCAGTCGAAGGCAATCAAATCAAATTGGCGAGCACGCATGGCAACCCTGTAGTTCATGAAAAGCGGTTTCAGGCCACAAAGTCTGCCAGTTCTCTGGGCAGCTCGGCACGAATTTCAATGCGCTCCTGCGTAGCAGGATGGTTGAACTGCAGACGCCAGGCATGCAGGAACATGCGCTTGAGGCCCTGCTTGGGCAGGCGCTTGTTCAGGTCAAAGTCGCCATACTTGTCATCCCCCGCAATGCCATGGCCCTGCGAAGACAGGTGCACACGGATCTGGTGCGTGCGGCCCGTCTTGATGGTCACTTCCAGCAGACTCATCGCAGGCAGCCCCTGCATGGGCCGGGGTTCATGCTGCGAGCGCACCTTGACCAGGGTCAGCGCGCGCATGGCATCCGGGTCGTCCGGCGTGGTCACGCGCACGCGGCGCTCGCCATCGGGCAACAGGTATTTATGCAGCGGAGTGTCAATGACCTTCTTGTTCGCAGGCCATGCACCGCTGACCAGCGCCAGATAGGTCTTACCCGTCTCGCGTTCACGGAACTGGTCCTGCAGCTTGGTCAGAGCCGAGCGCTTCTTGGCCACCAGCAAAATGCCGGAAGTCTCACGGTCCAGACGGTGCACCAGCTCCAGGAACTTGGCCTGTGGGCGCGCCTGGCGCAGCTGCTCAATCACTCCAAAGCTCACGCCCGAGCCGCCGTGTACAGCCACACCGGCTGGCTTGTCGATGGCAATCAGGTGTTCGTCTTCAAACAGGATGGGAAACTCACGCGCTGGCGCGGGTCGGTCCGCCTTTTCCTGCACTTTTTCAGAAATGCGCACGGGCGGCACGCGCACCACATCCCCGGCTTCGACACGGGAGTCAGCCTGGCAGCGGCCCTTGTTGATACGCACCTCGCCACTGCGGATGATGCGGTAGACATGGGTCTTGGGCACCCCCTTGAGGTGACGCATAAGAAAGTTGTCCAGACGCTGACCTGCCCCGTCTTCATCGACCTCAATCAGACGCACAGCAGCAAATGCGGGGTTTGGGGTACGTTCTTGGGGCTGTTTGCCCTCTATAATGTGTTTCACCTGCGCGAACTTTATGTGTAAGTGGTTGTTTCATCTGGATTTTAGTCCACCCAGCCATTTCCCCCGGCGCAGGCAGGTCGATGCCACAGATGCCGTGTCCGCGTAAAAGCACCCAGATCGTCGTGCTGGCGGTGCGGAATTTGTCTGGTTGACGCATTGAAACACTGAACGGAATCTTCACGTGGATGGTGGTGTATGGGAGCGATTGCTCCGGGCCATCCTCGTATATGAAAAATCAACGAGCATGTGGGTATTGATTTCTTGGTTGCTACGCGTGACGCAGAGGCATGAGCCTGTGCAGCATGCGCCTGCGCTGAATGCCCGCCCTCCAGTCCTCGCGAAAGCAAGTCTCCGCCGCAGGGTGCAAGGCTTGAACGCAGCAGCGCTCGTACCCTGCCTCCTGCCCTTGCCACCTTTGCTGACATAACTACAGCACTGCACGCAATCAGGCCCAGGGCGATTCCCCTTCTTTTCGTTTCAACGCAGCAATCCGGCATCAACGGCTCCTATAGAGCCTGTCTTTGATGAAGAGTCAAAGGCGTGTCGGCCAGGCAGCGTTGTCGCTGTCGGCCGGCCGCCGTACAACGAAAAGGATATGCATCATGAAACGGATGCTGATTAACGCAACGCAGTCCGAAGAACGCCGCCTCGCGATCGTTGATGGACAGAAGCTGCTGGACTACGAGATCGAGATCGAAGGTCGGGAACAACGCAAAGGCAATATCTACAAAGCCGTCGTCACCCGTGTCGAGCCCTCTCTGGAAGCATGCTTTGTTGACTATGGTGAAGACCGCCACGGCTTCCTGCCTTTCAAGGAAATCTCCAAGCAATACTTTGCCGAAGGCATTGCCCCCAGCCAGGCCCGCATCAACGATGTGATCAAGGAAGGCCAGGAGCTGATCGTTCAGGTTGAAAAAGAAGAACGCGGCAACAAGGGCGCAGCCCTGACCACCTTTATCTCGCTGGCTGGCCGCTATGTGGTGCTGATGCCCAACAACCCCCGTGGTGGTGGCGTTTCGCGCCGCATCGAGGGCGAGGAACGCGCCGAGCTCAAGGAAGCCATGGACCAGCTGGAGTACCCCAAGGGGATGTCCATCATCGCGCGCACAGCCGGTATCGGCCGCACCGCGCCCGAGCTGCAATGGGACTTGAACTACCTGCTGCAGCTGTGGAGCGCCATTGACGGTGCGGCCAAGGCTGGCAAGGGCGCCTTCCTGATCTACCAGGAATCGAGCCTGGTGATCCGCGCCATTCGCGACTACTTCAACAACGACATCGGCGACATCCTGATCGACACCGACGACATCTTCGAGCAGGCGCAGCAGTTCATGCAGCACGTCATGCCCGAGCATGCCAGCCGTGTGAAGCGCTACCGCGACGATGCACCGCTGTTCAGCCGCTTCCAGATCGAGCACCAGATCGAGTCCGCCTACTCGCGCACTGTGCAGCTGCCTTCCGGCGGCGCCATCGTGATCGACCACACCGAAGCGCTGGTGTCCATCGACGTGAACTCGGCCCGCGCCATCAAGGGCGGCGACATCGAGGAAACCGCCACCCGCACCAACCTGGAAGCTGCTGACGAAGTGGCACGCCAGATGCGCCTGCGTGACCTGGGCGGTCTGATCGTGATCGACTTCATCGACATGGAAGACGCCAAGAACCGCCGCGAAGTGGAAAACCGCCTGCGCGAAGCCCTGCGTCAGGACCGTGCTCGCGTGCAGTTCGGCACCATCAGCAAGTTCGGCCTGATGGAAATGAGCCGCCAGCGTCTGAAGCCCGCCCTGTCTGAAGGCGCGCACATCAACTGCCCACGCTGCGGTGGTTCCGGCCACATCCGCGACACCGAGTCTTCGGCGCTGCAGATCCTGCGCATCATTCAGGAAGAGTCCATGAAGGACAACACGGCCGCTGTGCACTGCCAGGTGCCTGTGGAAGTGGCTTCCTTCCTGCTCAACGAAAAGCGTACGGAAATTGCCAAGATCGAACTCAAGCAGCGCGTGTCCGTGCTCATGGTGCCCAACAAGTCGCTGGAGACGCCACACTACAAGCTCGAGCGCCTCAAGCACGATGACCCACGTCTGGAGAATCTGGACGCCTCGTACAAGCTGGCCGAAGAAGTGGAAGATGTGACCAAAGTCACACGCCGCTCGCAGGAACCCACCAACAAGCAGACTCCTGTGATCAAGGGCGTGCTGCCTGATGCACCTCCCGCACCTGAGGCGCGTCCCCAGCCTGCCGCACGCGCAGCCAAGAATGGCCGCCCCGCTGCACAGCAGGCAGCTGCCGCAGCACCACGCACCGAAGTGCGCGAACAAGGCTTCTTCGCATGGCTCAAGAGCCTGTTCGGCTTTGGCCCCAAGCCCGCGCCCGTAGAGCCAGTGGCTGCCCCTGTCAAGCCCGAGGGCACCCGCGAAGCACGTAATGGTGAGCGCAATGGCCGTGGCGGTCGTAACGGCCGCAACGGTGAACGTGGCGAGCGTGGTGAACGCAATGGCCGCAACGAGCGCAATGGCCGCAACGGTGAACGCAACGAGCGCAATGAGCGTGGCGACAACGAGTCCAGCCACCGCCGTGAAGACCGTCAGGATCGCCAGGAACGCGTTGAGCGCAATGCAGACAATGCACGCCCACAGCGCGAACCACGCAACCGTGGCGAACGCCAGCCCCGCAATCTGGAAGCTGCAGAGCAGCGCAACCAGCAAGGTGTGACCGGTGCTGAGCACAACACACCTGAAGCTGCTGAGCGCCCAGAGCGCCAGCCACGCCAGCGCCGTGAGCGTCAGCCACGCAACGTGGAAGTGCAGGCGCAAGCTGCAGCCGCGCAGCAGCTGGAAGCTACGGCACAGGCTGTGCAGGAAACGGTGAACGAAGCCCAGGCACAGGATGCAGCAGCACCCGCAGCCAACGGTGAAGACGCTCCACGCAATGGCCGCCGTTCGCGCGACCGCTACGGCCGTGACCGCCGCAACAACCGCGAGCGCCAGCCCGCAGCGCGTGACGAGAATGCAGCCGTAGCTGCAGCCGCTGAAAACGCCGAAGTCACACAGGCTCCAGACACCAGTGCTGAAGCAGTGACTGAAGTGAATGAGCAAAGCGCGCCACGCCGCAGCTACTTCAGCCAGGTTCAGCCTGCTGTGCAAGCTGCAGAGCCTGCCGCTGCAGCCCAGCCAGCAGCTGAAGCCGCACCTGCAGTGCCAGTAGCTGAAGCAGCGAACGCTGTGGTTGAGCCTGCTGCAGCCCCTGCCGTGCAGGAAGTCGCAGCGGTTGCCCCCAAAGCCGTGGAGCAGCCCCAGGCCGAAGCCGCTGCCGAGCCAGTGCAGGCAGCAGCACCTGCCGAAGTGCCTGCCGCCCAACCCGTGCACACCGCAGCCTACATCCTGCCCGTGCAGGAACTGCAAGAGCTGGCCAGCGCTGCGGGACTGCAGTGGGTGAACTCCGATGCGGAAAAGGTCGCTGCCGTGCAGGCTGCGATTGCTGCCGAGCCCAAGCCTGTGCACATCCCCCGCGAGCGTCCTCCCGTCGTGATTCTGGACGAAGGCCCGCTGGTGCTGGTGGAAACACGCAAGGACTTGAGCGCCATGGTGCTGCCGTTTGAGCAGACACCAGAGCACAACGCTTAAAAGCGTTGACACCAAATCGGGGGCCTCTGGCCCCCGATTGCATCTATCCCCCTGTTTTTCTGACGGAACGAGACCATGCTGTTTTTGCTCTCCCCCGCCAAGTCGCTGGATTACGAACGCCCCCTGCCCGCAGACCTGCCCCATACCCTGCCGCCTTTCATTCCCCAGTCAGAGGAACTGATTGCCGTATTGCGCCAGCTGGCACCGCAGGACGTGGCTGCACTCATGTCCATCAGCGACAAGCTTGCCCAGCTCAATGTGGCCCGCTACGCTGCCTGGAGCCCTGAGTTCACGGCACAGAACGCCCGCCAGGCCCTGTTTGCCTTCAATGGCGATGTCTACGAAGGCCTGGATGCCTACAGCCTGCAGCACGATGACATTGCCTGGGCGCAGGACCATCTCCTCATGCTCAGCGGCCTGTACGGCGCGCTGCGCCCGCTGGACTGGATGCAGCCCTACCGCCTGGAAATGGGCACACGCCTTGGCACGGCGCACGGCAGCAATCTCTACCAGTTCTGGGGCACACGCATTGCCCAGCTGATCAACAAACGCCAGGCGCAGGAAACGCAGCCTGTGGTCATCAATCTGGCGTCGCAGGAATACTTCAAGTCCGTGGACCTCAAGCACCTCAAGGCCCGTGTGGTGGAGTGTGTGTTTGAAGACTACAAGGGCGGCAAGTACAAGATCATCAGCTTCCACGCCAAGCATGCGCGCGGACTGATGGCACGCTACGCCATCGAGCATCGCCTCACACAGCCCGAGCAGCTCATGGCCTTTGACAGCGCAGGCTATGCCTATGCCCCAGAAGTGTCGTCGCCCGACCGCCTGGTCTTCCGCCGCAACACAGCCTGACACCGCTTCCCTGCCGCGCCTGCTGCCAACCTTTGGCAATTCATAGCCAAATCAGCCTCCAGGGCTTATGCAGCAAGCGCTGGAAGCTATAAAAACAGTGAATTCACCATGCATACGCCAGAACAATCCCAGCTGGGCAAGACGTCCGCCTACGCTGACCAGTACGACCCCAGCCTGCTGTTTCCCCTGCCCCGCCAGCCCAAGCGCGATGAAATCGGCATTCAGGACAAGCTGCCATTTTTTGGTGCCGACCTGTGGACGGCCTTCGAGCTGTCCTGGCTCAACCAGCGTGGCAAACCCCAAGTGGCGCTAGCGCACTTCACCATTCCATGTGAGACACCCAACATCATTGAGAGCAAGTCGTTCAAGCTCTATCTGAACAGTTTCAACAACACACGCTTTGACAGTCTGGAAGCGGTGCAGGAGCGCCTGCGTGAAGACATCAACGAAGCGCTGTGGCGTGGGGCTCCCGCACGTCTGTCGTCTGCCAGCGTGCGCGTGATGGCGCCCGAGCACTTTGAGACCCAGCGTGTGCAGGAGCTGGAGGGCTTGAGCCTGGACCGTCTGGATGTGGAGTGCACGGACTACAGCCCCCGCCCGGATCTGCTCAAGGCGGACCACGACAACCCACCCGTGACCGAAACGCTGGTTAGCCACCTGCTCAAGAGCAACTGCCTGGTCACCGGCCAGCCCGACTGGGGCAGCGTGCAGATCAGCTACACGGGCGCTGCCATCGACCAGGAAGGTCTGCTGCGCTACATCGTGAGCTTTCGCAACCACAACGAATTCCATGAGCAGTGCGTGGAGCGCATCTTCATGGACATCATGCGCCAGTGCAGACCGCTCAAGCTCAGCGTCTACGCACGCTACACACGCCGTGGTGGGCTGGACATCAACCCGCTGCGCACCAGCGCACCCATGGCCATCCCGCAAAACGTGCGTACCGCCCGCCAGTAAAGCGCTGGCAGCTATAAAAAAAGGAAGCTCAAAGCTTCCTTTTTTATGCAGTGGCCTGAACCGTATCAGGCTTCAAAAGTCGCTGGATCAAAGTCCAGCACATAGTTCTGAGGCCCCTTGGCGGCCACCTTGAGTGCGCCCACGCGGTTACCCAGCGCAGCACACTTAGGCAAAGACCAGCCCTGCTCCAGACCATAGAGCAGCGCACCACGCCATGCATCGCCACAGCCTGTTGGATCTACCACTTCCTTGGCCTTCACAGGTGCCACCAGCGTCTTGCTGCCCTGCTCCCAGACTTCACAGCCCTGCTCACCCAGCGTCACCACCAGCCCCTTGACCTTCATGGACAGTGCAGCCAGATCCAGGCCGGTACGGTCGCACAGCATCTTGCCCTCGTAGTCGTTCACGGTGATCCAGGTGGCCTGCGCCACAAAAGCCAGCAGTTCTTCCCCATTGAACATGGGCAGGCCCTGGCCGGGGTCAAACACAAAAGGAATGCCTGCCGCCTTGAACTGCGCAGCGTGCTGGATCATGGCGTCGCGCCCGTCGGGCGAGACGATGCCGATGGCTGCACCTTCGCTGCCGTCGATGACGTTGACATGTGCTTCCGCCATGGCACCGGGGTGGAAGGCCGTGATCTGGTTGTTGTCCTTGTCGGTCATGATCATGGCCTGCGCGGTGTAGCTGTCGTCCAGCTGCTTCACAAAGCGCGTATCAATGTCCAGCGACTTCAGGCGTGCCAGATAGGCTGCGCCGTCCTCGCCCACGGTCGCCATGGGCAGCGGCTTGCCGCCCAGCAGCTTGAGGCTGTAGGCGATATTGCCAGCACAACCACCAAAATCGCGGCGCAGCGAAGGCACAAGAAAGGACACATTCAGAATGTGTAGCTGTTCGGGCAGGATCTGGTTGGCGAACTTGCCTTCAAAGCTCATGATGGTGTCAAACGCCAGAGAGCCACAAATCAGGGCGGACATAGATACTTTCTGTTTGCAAAAAATCAGGGGTAAAAAGCCATGACCCGGTAGCCGGAGACCGGCAGGTTCAGGCCTTGGGTTTGCAGCGGCAATGTGCCATTCCACTCGCTGCGCGCCGCCAGTTCCTCGGGGGCGCCGATTTCCTGGGGCGTGAACACCTTGCGAACCAGTACCTGGTCCTGGGTGTCCGTCAATGTCAGTTCTACGGCGGGCGTGGCCACGGCCAGAGCACCCTGGTTCTGAATGCTCAGCCCCAGCTGGTAGCGGTGTGCCTGCGCCTCCTGGTGGAAAGACGAGCCTGTGAGCACCACCGATGCAATATCTCGTCGAGGTGCCAGTTCACAGCGCAGCAGCAGACACATGCTCTCAAAGGCTGGCCGCCACTGCGGCTTCCAGGCCACCAGCGTATTGCGCTCCTGCACGGCCACCTGCAGGGCCAGTGACAAGGGCAAAAAGATCAGCAACATACCCATGACAAAGCGCACAGCAGGCTTGTTCCACCATGCCTTGCGCTGCGCCTGCTTCACAAAGCTGGGGATGGGAGCATCACCTGCATCCAGCTCATCGCCTGTCTGCTGTACCTCTGGCGTTTGTTGCTCCGCCTCTCTTGCCTCAACGACTGGCGTTTCGTCAGCGCTTTCAGACACTGCGCCCTGCTTCCCGGCCTGCCAGGCATCCGCCCAGTCCATGGCCTGTGCCTCTTCACCAGGCAGGGCTGCGCCCGAGAACACCTCCCGTTCGGACTGCACCACTGGCTGCGGCACTTCAGGTTCCAGCCTTGGTTCGCGTGGCTCCAGCGCAGCGTGCGGTGCACGGCCTGGCATGCGCTGCGCAATGGGAGCGTCCTGCACCGGTGCATCAAGCCAGATGTCATCCGCCGCATCCGGCGGCACAGGCAGTTCATAGCCCTGCGCGGCAGGTGCAGGTGCAGGTGCAGGTGCAGGTGCAGGTGCAGGTGCAGGTGCAGGTGCAGGTGCAGGCTCTGGCTCTGGCTCTGGCTCTGGCTCTGGCTCTGGCTCTGGCTCTGGCTCTGGCTCTGGCTCTGGCTCTGGCTCTGGCTCTGGCTCTGGCTCTACAGCCTGACGGAGCTTGGCATGTACCTCGCTCAACGAGGGATAGCTGGCCTCAGGCGCTGCGCTGGCTGGCATCTCTGCAGGCTGCTGCGCGGCTGGCGCCGCTTCCGTTGCTACCTTCCCCTGAGGTACAGGCGTGGCGGGCGGCACCACTTCCTGCAGTGCCTGCGTGGCATCAAACACTTCCTGGCAGCGGCCACAGCGCACCCATCCATCGGAGATGCGCAGCTAGTCGGCAACCACACGAAATCGGGTTCCGCAAGAAGGGCAGCAAGTAGTGAGGCTCATTGAGCGTCGATTGTAGAAGCTGGTAGGCACAGGCCGTTCACCTGCCCACAGGTGTGGGCACGTTCACGACACTGCGACTATGACTGCTTGTGGGCTGTCATCAGAATCCAGCCGTCTTCGCTGTCGGCCACTTCCAGCTGGATGTAAGGCGCATAGGCCTCTTTGAGTTCATCGGCCTGGCGCTCCAGAATGCCTGCCAGCACCAGATGGCCACCTTGCTGCACGTGGCTGACCAGCAAAGGCGCCAGCATCTTCAGCGGTGTTGCCAAGATATTGGCCAGCACGGTCTGGTATTCGCCCTTGGCCTTGTCGGGCAGACCGGCATTGAGCTGCACATGGTTGGCCAGTGCGTTGAATTCCGTCGAGGTCACGGCATCTGGGTCGATGTCCACCGCGTCAATTTCCACCGCGCCGAACTTGGCCGCACCAATGGCCAGAATGCCCGAGCCACAGCCATAGTCCAGCGTACGGCCCAGCGCACCCTTGGGCTGGCGTGCAATCCAGCGCAGGCACATGCGGGTCGTGGGGTGAGTGCCCGTACCAAAGGCCAGACCGGGATCCAGACGGATGCTGACCTTGGCGGCTTCAGGCAGTTCATGCCAGGTAGGCACGATCCAGAATTCAGGCGTGATGTCCACCGGCTGGAACTGCGACTGAGTCAGGCGCACCCAGTCCTGCTGCTCCACTTCGCGGATGCCCAGCACCTGGCAGCCTTCAAAAAAGTCCTGCAGCACCAGCAGGGCCTGTGCCTGCTGCGCAGCAGCTTCATCAGGGAACAAGGCCACGATGCGGCTGCGGTTCCAGCCTTCCTTGGGCACAGGCATGCCGGGCTCACCAAACAATGGCTGCTCGGACTCAGTGTGTGCGTCCATGTCTTCCACGGACACGCTCAGCGCATCCAGTGCATCGAGCGCATCGCTCACGTCTTCCACCCGCTCTTCGGGGCACATTAGGTTGAGCTCATGCATGAGGCTGTTCCTTGAAGCTAAAAAACGAAATGCTGGCCCTTGTTTCCAAGGGCCAGCATGGCTGGTCATGACCGACGGGAAATTAACGCTTTTTGCGATTTTCCAGCCAGTGTTCCAGATAGTGGATGTTGGTGCCACCTTCAGCGAAGGCAGCGTCAACCATCAAGTCCTGGTGCAGAGGCACATTGGTCTTGATGCCTTCGATCACCACTTCCGACAGGGCGGTACGCATACGGGCCAGAGCCTGCTCGCGGGTGTCGCCGTGCACGATCAGCTTGCCGATCATGGAGTCGTAGTTCGGTGGCACGAAGTAGTTGTTGTACACGTGGGAGTCCACACGCACGCCGGGGCCACCAGGCATGTGCCACATGGTCACACGGCCGGGCGAAGGCATGAAGTTGTAGGGATCTTCCGCGTTGATACGGCACTCGATGGCGTGGCCATGCAGACGGTTGTTGATCTCGCGCTGGGAGAAAGGCAGTTTCTCGCCCGCAGCCACCATGATCTGGGTCTTCACGATGTCCACGCCCGTGATCATTTCGGTCACAGGGTGCTCCACCTGCACGCGGGTATTCATCTCAATGAAGTAGAACTCCCCGTTTTCATAGAGGAACTCAAACGTACCCGCACCACGGTAGCCGATCTTCTTGCAGGCAGCCACGCAGCGCTCGCCCACCTTTTCCACCAGACGGCGTGGAATGCCAGGCGCAGGCGCCTCTTCAATCACCTTCTGGTGGCGACGCTGCATGGAGCAGTCACGCTCGCCCAGATACACGCCGTTCTTGTGCTGGTCACACAGCACCTGAATTTCGACGTGACGGGGGTTCTGGAGGAACTTCTCCATATACACCGCGGGATTGCCGAATGCGACGCCAGCTTCTGCCTTGGTCATCTGCACGGCGTTGATCAGTGCAGCCTCGGTGTGCACCACGCGCATGCCACGGCCACCGCCGCCGCCTGCAGCCTTGATGATCACAGGGTAGCCAATGGCCTTGGCAATGCGCTTGATCTGTGTGGGATCGTCAGGCAGTTCGCCGTCGGAACCGGGCACGCAGGGCACGCCAGCCTTGATCATGGCCTGCTTGGCCGACACCTTGTCACCCATGATGCGGATGGACTCGGCAGTAGGGCCAATGAACTTGAAGCCGCTTTGTTCCACACGCTCGGCAAAGTCTGCGTTTTCAGACAGGAAGCCGTAGCCGGGGTGGATGGCCTCTGCATCTGTGACTTCTGCCGCCGAAATGATGGCAGGCATGTTCAGATAGCTCAGAGGCGATGGTGCTGGGCCAATACATACGGCCTCATCGGCCAGCTTGACGTACTTGGCATCACGGTCTGCCTCGGAGTAGACCATCACGGCCTTGATGCCCATCTCGCGGCAAGCGCGCTGGATGCGCAGGGCGATTTCACCCCGATTGGCAACCAAAATTTTCTTAAACATGGAGGTCCTCGTTGTTCACCGCCCCATCTGGGGCGAATCGTTCATCTGTCCTGCCGGGGCAGGTCTGCCACCGGCATGGGCAGATATCACTCGATAACGAACAGCGGTTGGCCGTATTCCACAGCTTGGCCGTTTTCGGCCAGGATACGAGTCACGGTACCGGACTTGTCAGCCTCGATCTCGTTCAAGATCTTCATGGCTTCGATAATGCACAGCGTGTCGCCTTCCTTGACCTGGTCGCCCACTTCGATGAAGGGCTTGGCGCCAGGGCTGGAGGCACGGTAGAACGTACCCACCATGGGCGACTTCACCTGGTGGCCGGTCACAGCGGCAGGCGCAGGCAACTCTGCGGGAGCTGCTGCAGCAGCGGCAGGGGCAGCGGCGGCTTGCACGGGTGCGGGAGCAGCTTGCACAGGGGCGGCAACGAATTGCTGCACCACATTGCCACCGCTCTTGACGATGCGGACTTTGCCCTCTGCCTCGGTGATTTCCAGCTCCGATACATTCGATTCGGACACCAAGTCGATAAGGGTCTTGAGTTTACGCAGATCCATGGAAGCTCCAACGGCTAAAACTAAATGAGGCCGCGAATTTACCCCAATTTCGGCCTTCTGCGCGCATTCCCAAACATTTTTCAATAACTTCGCCGAGGTTTTTTGACGTGGCGCTGTACATCAGCCCCTGTTCTGCCTAGACCTGTGCGGCCCATTGCTGCAGATCCTGCGGTGAAAGTTCGCCGATTTTACGCTGTTGAAGCCGACCTTGCCCGTCAAATAGCAGACTGAAGGGAAGGCCTCCGTTGATATTGCCCAGGCTGCGCGTCAGCGTCACACCACCGGTGCCGGTCAGCGCTACGGGGAAAGACAAAGGCTGGCGCTGCAGCCAGCGCTGCACCGATGCGGCCTGGTCTACCGCCAGCCCCAGCATTTGCACGCCCTGACTGCCACGCTGTGCCTGCTCCTGGGCAAAGCGGTCCAGCATGGGCAGCTCTCGCACGCAGGGCGGGCACCAGGTGGCCCAGAAATTCACCAGCAAAGGCCGTCCGCGCAGGCTTTGCAAGGCCAGCATCTGCCCATCGGGCTGCTGCAGCTGCAGTGCCCAGAAGGCATCGACCGCCTCGTCATTGCTGCGCATGTCACGCGTGGCCTGCCAGGCATAGATGCCACCACCCGCCACGGCAGCCAGCGCCACACCGCCCATCAGCCAATGGCGGCGCTGCATGCTTTTGTCTGCCTTCATTGCGTCTCCTCCTGCGCCAGCAGCTTGCGCAGCGCTTCAATATCACCACGCTGGGTGCGGCCCTGGCCGTCGGACTTGAGGGCACCCCGCAGATCGTCATAGTCATACACCATCAGATGCACGCCTACGGTTTCGCCCAGTGGCTTGCACAGGCTGCTGATGCTCAGTGCATCCACGGCCTCGCCGTTGAAGCCCGTGACCTGGGTCACGTCATACTGCACGTTATGGTTGATCAGCGCGATCTCGGCCGACTTGGAGTCATCACAGAACAGGCCAATATAGATATCTGACATGCGTGTGGCCGTACCGCGCCAGACAGCGCCCGCCAGATGGGGGCGAAATTCCTGCAGGCGCTCCATCCACACCAGCGCCAGTTCACGCAGCGCGCGCAGCTCCTGGGGCTGGGTGTCTGGGCAGAAAATGTCGATGTATTCGCGCACGGCGGCCTCCAGCGCATCGTTGTCCGGCAGCGGCGTGCGCGCAGGCAAACCTAGCTGCTTGACGGCACGGCGCTTGGCAGCGCCCCATTCCAGCCCCTCTTCCACCACCATGCGGGCAGCGGTCTGGGCAATTTCCTGGGCGGCAGAAGTTGGATACATGGAGAAACCTCAGGGACGGACAAGCCGCCATTATGGGAAATACCAGCAAGCCTCCGAACCAGACGGACTCGTAGACCACCATATGCTCTTATAAAAAGAGCTGCTAGCGCACGCAAATACTTGATTTCAGATAGCTATAGTTCTGAAAACAAGGTATTTCAAGCACCAGCAGCTTCTTTTTTGAAAGCAACTTGGGACAAACGCTTGCAATCCCCCCTGTGCAGCCCCACAAAGCGCCTCAGGCGCCGACTTAGAATCCCTGACCATGCATATTCATATCTTGGGCATTTGCGGCACCTTCATGGGCGGTGTCGCCGCGCTGGCACGCGAAGCGGGTCATAAGGTCACCGGTTGTGACGCGGGGGTCTACCCTCCCATGAGCGACCAGCTGCAGGCCCTGGGCATTGAACTGATCGAAGGCTATGGCACGGAGCAGCTGACCCTCCAGCCCGACATGTTCGTCATTGGCAATGTGGTCAGCCGCGCACACCTGGCCGATGGCAGCCCCAAGTTCCCGTTGATGGAAGCCATCCTCGACCAGGGCCTGCCCTACACCAGCGGCCCCCAGTGGCTGAGCGAACATGTGCTGCAGGGCCGCCATGTGCTGGCCGTGGCTGGCACCCATGGCAAGACCACGACCACCTCCATGCTGGCATGGATTCTGGAATGCGCTCAGCTCACACCCGGTTTTCTGGTCGGCGGCGTGCCGCTGGACTTTGGCGTGTCTGCCCGTCTGGGCCAGAAAGCGCCAGAGCAGGAACGCTCACTGTTTGTGATCGAGGCCGATGAATATGACACGGCCTTCTTCGACAAACGCAGCAAGTTTGTGCACTACCGCCCCCGCACGGCGGTGCTGAACAATCTGGAGTTTGACCACGCCGACATCTTCCCGGACCTGGCCGCCATTGAGCGCCAGTTCCACCACCTGGTGCGCACCGTGCCTGCAACAGGTCGTGTGGTATTCAACGGGCTGGAAGAATCGCTGGCCCGTGTGCTGCACCAAGGCTGCTGGAGCGAGCAGCGCAGCTTTGGCGCTGCCGTGAGCGACTTTACCGCCCAAGGCGAACACCATGCCTTTGACGTGCTGCAGCAAGGCAAAAAAGTGGGCCGCGTGGAGTGGGCCTTGAGTGGCGAGCACAACCAGCTCAATGCACTGGCTGCCATTGCAGCAGCCGAGCATGTGGGCGTAGCGCCTGCGGTGGCTGCGGAGGCCCTGAGCCGCTTCCAGAACGTCAAGCGCCGCATGGAACTGCGCGGCACCGTGGCCAATATCCACGTCTATGACGACTTTGCCCACCACCCCACAGCCATTCGCACTACGCTGGACGGTCTGCGCCAGCGCGTGGGCCAGAGCCAGCGCATCCTGGCCGTGTTCGAGCCTCGCAGCAACACCATGAAGCTGGGCACCATGAAGGCGCAGCTGCCCTGGTCGCTCAAGGAAGCCGATCTGGCCTTCTGCCACACCGCAGGTCTGGACTGGAATGCTGCCGAAGCCCTGGAGGCGCTGGGTGATGCGGCCTGGACGGCCGACTCGGTCGATACCGTGGTGCAGCAGGTCATGGCCCAGGTACGCCCGGGCGACCACATCGTCTGCATGAGCAATGGTGGCTTTGGCGGCATCCACGGCAAGCTGCTGGCCGCACTGCAGGCACATTTCGGCACACGCTGAGGCTCAACAGGCAACAAAAAAGCCGACTGAAATTTCAGTCGGCTTTTTTGCGGGTGAAGCAAAGCGTCAGTAGCTCACGGTCATGGCTGGCACATCCACCTTGATCAGCGGGCGGGCCAGCACCGCATGTGCCGCACGCGCATAGGCATGGAACCAGGTTTCGTCTGAAAGACGGCCCACGCCAGCTTCCCGCGCCACGACCAGCACCTTGTCTGCCAGCAAGACTTTGCCACTGGGACGCAGGGGCTCGCCATCGAGTGAGGTGAACTGCTCATCAAGCCAGCGGCGGGCCTCTTCATTGCCCATGGGGGCAAGCTTGTCCACATTGGCACGAAACTCCTGTTCGGCGCTCCATTTCACAATGACTTCACTGATCATTTCTGGCCTTTCTGGTGACTGGCAACCTGGTGCAATGATGGCTACAGCTTAGCGACAGCCCACCGCAAAGTTAAGCGTGTTTGTACCTGAAATGCCACAAAACACAGTGAAAAAATAAGAGCTAGCAACGCTGTACTGACAAGCCCTGGAGGCAAAAGTCAGCCCAAAGACATTTGCTAGCCCCAGCGGGCTGAGTCGCCCGCTTGCACCACCGCTTAAGCCACCATCTGAGGTGCTGCTGCATCCACCAGCGTGCGGCGTGTCTGCACGGCCTGCGACAGCTGCTCCAGCACATCCAGTGTGTCGTTCCAGCCGATGCAGGCATCGGTGATGCTCTGGCCATATTGCAGCTTGCACACATCGTCCTGGCCTGGCGTGAACTTCTGTGCACCGGCCACCAGATGGCTTTCCAGCATCACACCAAAGATCTGCTGCGAACCACCGGCAATCTGCTGGGCGATGTCGGCTGCCACATCCTTCTGGCGCTCGTGCTGCTTGAGGCTATTAGCATGGCTGCAGTCCACCATCAGGCTGGGGTACAGGCCGGCCTTCTCCAGATCGGCACAGGCAGTGGCAACGCTGGCAGCGTCGTAGTTCGGTGTCTTGCCGCCGCGCAAAATGACGTGGCAGTCCTGATTGCCCTTGGTATGCACAATGGCCACCTGACCGTTTTTGTGCACGGACAGGAAGTGGTGCCCCTTGCTGGCGGACTGGATAGCATCCGTAGCAATGCGGATATTGCCGTCCGTGCCGTTCTTGAAACCGATGGGAGCCGAAATGCCAGAGGCCAGCTCGCGGTGCACCTGGCTTTCGGTGGTACGGGCACCAATGGCCCCCCAGCTGATCAGGTCACCAATGTACTGGGGCGAGATCACGTCCAGGAACTCGCTGGCCGCTGGCACGCCCAGGCGGTTGATGTCGATGAGCAGCTGGCGCGCAATGCGCAGGCCCTCGTCAATGCGGTAGCTGCCGTCCAGGTAGGGGTCGTTGATCAGACCCTTCCAGCCCACGGTGGTGCGAGGCTTTTCGAAGTACACGCGCATCACCACTTCCAGCGTGTCCTTGTACTGCTCACGCACATCGGCCAGGCGGCGGGCATAGTCCAGGGCAGCAGCTGGGTCATGGATAGAGCAAGGGCCCACGATCACCAGCAGACGGTCGTCACCACGGCCATGCATGATGTTGCCGATGGTGCGGCGCGTATCACTGATCAGGCGCTCGGAAGGGGTGTTCTGGATGGGAAAGAAACGAATAAGGTGTTCGGGTGGAGGCAGCACGGTAATTTCCTGGATGCGTTCGTCATCGGTTTGTCCTGTTTTCTGGTTGACCGAGCTGCGATACCAAGCTTCGCCATATTCATGTGCTGTCATATCTGCCTCTGTAAAAAGTGATGAGGTATAAAAAAACCGCCGGGCTTTTCAGCTTCGGCGGTTCTTTGAAGAGGGTTTGTTCGTGTGCGCGAGCTATTGCCTCTCATCCGCCTGGGACCGAGAACCAAAAGTAGAAATAGAAAGCGCTACGAACTTGCATAGCGGGTGACTTTAACACCGGAATGCCTGCCTCGCAATGCAAGCCAGCCACCTTAAAAACAAGAAAACTTCAAATCCAGCATAAAAAAAGGCTGATTCAACGCAATAAATCAGCCTTTTTTGATTTTCAGGCAAAAAACCTGCAAATCTTTAGCAATTACGCAGTACCACCTACGGTCAAGCCATCGATGCGCATGGTGGGCTGCCCCACGCCCACAGGCACGCTCTGGCCTTCCTTGCCACAGGTACCCACGCCGCTGTCCAGGCGCATGTCGTTGCCAATCAGGCTAACTTTCTTCATGCACTCAGGGCCATTGCCCACCAGGGTCGCGCCCTTGACGGGGTACTGGATCTTGCCGTTTTCCACCCAGTAGGCCTGGCTGGCAGAGAACACAAACTTGCCGCTGGTAATGTCCACCTGACCGCCGCCGAAGTTGGTCGCGTACAGGCCCTTCTTGATGGAGGCCACGATTTCCTGTGGATACTTGTCACCGCCGAGCATGTAGGTGTTGGTCATGCGGGGCATGGGCAGATGGGCATAGCTTTCACGGCGGCCGTTGCCCGTAGGCTTGACACCCATCAGACGGGCATTGAGCGCGTCCTGCATATAGCCCTTCAGGATGCCGTCCTCAATCAGCACATTGGCCTGTGTGGGGCAGCCTTCGTCGTCCACATTAAGCGAGCCACGGCGGTCTGCCAGCGTGCCATCGTCCAGAATGGTGACGCCCTTGGCGGCCACGCGCTCGCCAATACGACCGCTGAAAGCGCTGGAGCCCTTGCGGTTGAAGTCACCTTCCAGACCGTGACCCACGGCTTCGTGCAGCAGCACACCGGGCCAGCCGGGGCCAAGCACCACGGTCATCTCGCCCGCAGGGGCTGGGCGCGAGTCCAGATTCACCAGTGCCTGCTCCACCGCTTCATTGACATAGGTGGTGATCTGCTCATCGCTGAAGTAAGCCAGACCAAAACGGCCACCACCGCCGGACGAACCCACTTCACGGCGGCCATTTTGCTCCGCGATCACGGTGACCGACAGACGCACCAGCGGGCGCACGTCCGCAGCCAGTGTGCCGTCGGCACGCGCGACCATGACCACGTCGTATTCGCTGGCCAGCCCTGCCATCACCTGCACGATGCGAGGGTCCTTGGCGCGTGCCAGCTTTTCCACCTTGCCGAGCAGCTCCACCTTTTCGGTGCTGTTCATGCTGGCAATGGGGTCCACGCCGGGGTAGAGGCTGCGCGAAGGCGCAATCGTGGACTTGGGAATCTTGACCTTGCGCTGCTGCTGGCTGCCAGAGATGGCGCGCACGGCGCGGGCAGCGTCGAGCAGCGAAGCTTCGGAGATATCGTCGGAATACGCGAAAGCGGTTTTTTCACCGCTGACCGCGCGCACACCCACGCCCTGGTCGATGGAGAACGAACCTGTCTTGACAATGCCTTCTTCCAGACTCCAGCCCTCAGCGCGGGTGTACTGGAAATACAGGTCGGCATCATCGACCTGGTGTGCACGGATTTCGGCCAGCGCACGGGACAGATGGGATTCATCCAGGCCAAAAGGCTCTAGCAGCAGTTGCCGGGCCGTGGCCAGGCGCTCGATGGTGGGTTCACGAGAGATCATGGCAAGCATTTTAGGCAGGCCGCCATGACCTCACCACGCACCGGCTTGAGTCAGGCCGCTTTTCAGGCTGTGGTGCTCTGGTCGTCCAGCTCGGCATCGGCTGCATTTTTCATCACGGAAGCAATGCCGTTGTCGCGCGCGGCCGTGGATGTGTACATCTCGCTTTGACCAATCACCTGTCCATTGGAAGCCTTGAGGGTGAAATACGGAGAGCCATCCTTGGCGCTGAGCTTGTCAAAACGCGTTTCCTGCACGCCGTTCTTGCGCACTGACTCTATGCCGTTGAGGGCGCTGGCCTTGGCTTCATACAGCTCACTGCTGAGAATGGACTGGCCATTGGTGGCATGTAGATTGAAAAAGAATTTGTCGTTTTTCGACTTCTTGAGCACGTACTTGGCCGCCATGGCTGGATCCCCTTCTGGTTGGTTGCACGGGCCTCTCACCATGAGAGACCCTGCCTGGGGTTATAGCCACTGCCCCGAAGTCCTGCCAGCCCGGTACTGTGCGAATGACCAAGTTTTACAAAGTGTGCTTGGGCTCTGCCATGGCCAGCCGTTGGTAGCGCGCGATGGACATCAGCACGCCCAGTGCCAGGCCCAGTGTGACCATGGCTGTGCCGCCATAGCTGATAAAGGGCAGAGGCACGCCCACCACAGGCAGGATGCCGCTGACCATACCCATGTTCACAAAGGCGTAGGTGAAGAAAATCATGGCCACGGCCCCGGCCATCAGACGGCCAAACAGGGACTGCGCCTTGGCGGCAATGGCCAGGCCGCGCCAGACCAGCAGCAAAAAGCCCAGAATCAGCATCAGATTGCCCAGCAGGCCAAACTCTTCGGAATACGCGGCAAAAATGAAGTCGGTGGTGCGTTCGGGAATGAACTCCAGGTGGGTCTGCGTGCCCGCCATAAAGCCCTTGCCCCAGATGCCGCCAGAGCCAATGGCAATCATGCCCTGAATGATGTGAAAGCCCTTGCCCAGCGGATCGCGCATGGGGTCGAGCAAGGTACACACCCGGGTGCGCTGGTAGTCGTGCAGAAAGTACCAGCTCATGCCGTCCTGACACAGCCAGGGCTCGTTCCAGATCAGCCAGGTAATGCCAACCGCTGCCAGCACCGCCGGCGGCACGACCAGCTTCCAGGGCAGACCTGCAAAAAAGATCACCGCCAGACCCGCTGCCAGCACCAGCAGCGAAGTACCCAGGTCGGGCTGCTTGAGGATGAGCGCCACAGGCAGCGCCAGCAGGGCAAAGGCAATCACAAAGTCCAGGGCATGCAGCACGCTTTCGCGCCGATGGAACCACCAGGCCAGCATCAGCGGGGCCGCAATCTTCATGATTTCCGAAGGCTGAATCACCACGCCCACATTCACCCAGCGTGTCGCGCCTTTTTTGGTGATGCCAAACAGCAGCACGGCCAGCAGCAGCAGCACGCCGACGGTGTACAGCGGCACCGCCACCATCATCAGCCGCTGCGGGGGAATCTGCGCCACCACAAACAGGATGCCTGCGGCCAGCAGCATGTTGCGCGCGTGATCGACAAAGCGCGTGCCATGGTCGTATCCTGCGGAATACATGGCCAGCAGCCCTATGCCCGCCAGCCACGCGATGCACAGCAGCAAAAGCGGATCAAAGCCGCGGAACATCGGCAAGATACGTTGAAGAATATGGGGCTTATCGAATTCAGCGGACATAGCGTGCGATTATCTGCGCAGTGTCTGTGCCTGCGCCCAGCTACTTTTGTCACCCCCTTCAATTTGTGAGGACCACCGCCACCATGCCCACCACCCATTTGCTGTACCTGCACGGATTTCGTTCCTCGCCCCAGTCGAACAAGGCGCGCACCATGGCGCAGTACGTACAGCAGCACCACCCCGAGGTGACATGGCTGTGCCCGCAGCTGCCGCCCTCGCCCAAGGAAGCCATGGACATGGTGATGGAAGCCGTCAAGGACTGGCCCAGCGAGACCATGGCTGTGATTGGCTCCTCGCTGGGCGGCTACTACGCCACCTGGGTGGCGCACCACAAGCACTGCAAGCTGGTGGTGCTCAACCCGTCCGTCTACCCGGACCGCACGCTCGAGCGCTACATTGGCGCGCAGACCAGCTGGCACAACCCGGAAGAGTCCTTCTTCTTCAAGCCCGAATACATCCAGGAGCTGCGCGACATGGCGCTGCACAGGCAGGCCGCTCAGGGCGAGCAGCTGGGCATTTTTGCCAAGGGCGATGAAGTGCTGGACTGGCGCGAAATGGTGGCGCGCTACCCGCAGGCCAGGCAGATCATTCTGGAAGGGGGCGATCACGCCATCAGCGAATTTGACAGCCAGATGTCGCACGTGCTGGACTTTCTGGATCTGGCCTGAATCAAAAACATGAGCTGCCAGCGCTTGATAGACAATGGTTTTACATATAAAACATATGGAAACCAAGGCATAACCAGCGCTGGCAGCTCCTTTTTCAAAAGCACACATTCCACACTGCATTTTTCGAGGCGTGCAGCGCTCGGGGGAAATCTGCAGCGTGGGACAATCACCGCCCTATGCACGCATTGTTTGAAGATGCCGGTAAGTTTTTGGCCGGCCGTATCCTGTCTGAGGCCGATGCCTCCTCCCAAGTCGAGCTGGCCTCTGGCAAGCGCGTCAAGGTCAAGGCCGCCCACATCCTGCTCAAGTTTGAAAAGCCCGAGCCTGCCGTCCTGATGGCCGAAGCCGAGGCCATTGCCTCCACCATCGAGCTGGACCTGGCCTGGGAATTTGCCCCCGAAGAAGAATTTGGCTTTGCCGATCTGGCGCGCGACTACTTCTCGGACAGCGCCCCCAACACCCAGCAGATCGGCATGCTGTTTGCGCTGTATGGCGCACCCCACTATTTCCGCCGCGCTGGCAAGGGCCGTTTCCGCAAAGCGCCCGCTGAAATCCTGCAGCAGGCACTGGCCGCCATTGAAAAGAAAAAGCAGATCCAGGCACAGATTGATGGCTGGGCCCAGGAACTGGCCGCTGGCACTTGCCCCCAGCCGATCCGCGAGCAGCTGTACAAGATTCTGTTCAAGCCCGACAAGAACGCGCCCGAGTACAAGGCCGTAGTCGAAGCCAGCCGCAGCGCACAAAAAGCACCACTGGAGCTGCTGCAGGCCGCAGGTGCCATCGACTCGGCCTACCAGTTCCACTGGAAGCGCTTCCTGTTCGAGAACTTCCCCAAGGGCACGCGCTTCCCAGAGCTGACAGCGCCTCAGCCGCCCGAAGACCTGCCGGTGGCGAATGTGCAGGCCTACTCCATCGACGACTCCATGACCACGGAAATCGACGATGCGCTGTCCGTGCAGGGCCTGGGCACCGGCACTGTCACGCTGGGCATTCACATTGCCGCGCCCGGTCTGGCGATTGAACCTGGCTCGGATCTGGACAAGCTGGGGCGCAACCGCCTGTCCACGGTCTACATGCCCGGCTACAAGATCACCATGCTGCCCGACGAAGTCGTGCAGATCTACACACTGGACGAAGGCCGCGCCAACCCCGCTGTGTCGCTGTATGTGACCTATGACGAGGCAACGCTGGAAGTCAAGGACAAAGTCACCAAGCTCGAGCGCGTGCCTGTGGTGGTGAACTTCCGCCACGACAAGCTGGACCACATCGTGACCGAAGAATGGCTGGCCGACCCCACGCTGGAAGTGGAAGGCACGCCGGCCAATCTGGCCGAGCGCCGCCAGGAGCTGATGTTCCTGCACCGCCTGGCCAAGCACCTGAAGAAGGGCCGCGAGGAAGTGCGCGGCAAGCCAGAGAACTTCTCGCGCCCCGACTACACCTTCCGCCTGGAAGGCAATGACGGCGAAGAGCCCAATGGCAGCGAGACAGTGAGCATCTCCGTACGCAAGCGCGGCGCGCCGCTGGACCTGATCGTGGCCGAGGCCGCCATCGTGGCCAACAGCACCTGGGGTGGCTGGCTGGCCGAGCTGGGCGTGCCCGGCATCTACCGCAGCCAGGCCAGCATGGCCCCGGGCGTGAAAGTGCGCATGTCTACCAAGGCACTGCCCCACGCAGGCATTGGCGTCAAGAGCTACTCCTGGGCCACTTCGCCGCTGCGCCGCTATGTGGACCTGGTCAACCAGTGGCAGATCATTGCCTGCGCACGCCATGGCGCCACCGCCGCGCTGGCAGCCCCCTTCAAGCCCAAGGATGCCGAGCTGTTCGGCATCATCAGCAGCTTTGACGGCGCCTACAGCGCCTACAACGGTTACCAGCAGAGCATGGAACGCTTCTGGACGCTGAAGTACGTGGAGCAGAACGGCATCACCGAGCTGGACTGCGCCGTCATCAAGGACAACGGCCCCAACGGCATTCTGGTGCGTGCAGACACGCTGCCGCTGGTCATCAGCATCATCGGTGCGCAAGACCTGCCCCGTGGTGCCCGCGTGCGTGTGAAGCTGGGCGCGATTGACGAAATCACGCTGGATATTCACGGCACCGTGATCGAACGGCTGGACGATCCGCTGGACTCCAGCGATGATGCACCCCTTGATGACACTGCCGAGGATGAAGACGATGTGGCTGCAGGCCCCATTGCCATCGCGGTGGACGTCAATGAAGCCGACAGCACCAGCGCCGATACTCCTGCACCGTGAAGCTCTTTTCCGCGTTCCGCTCCATGTCTACCCTCAGCATTGCGCTGGGGGTGTCCGTTGCCATCCATGCCGCCTTGCTGACCGTGCGCTTTGTCGCGCCCGAGCAGTTCAACCGTGTCTTTCAGGACACGCCGCTGGAGGTCATCCTGGTCAATGCGCACACGCAGGAGCGACCGGAAAAAGCCCAGGCCATTGCCCAGGCGGCACTGGCCGGTGGCGGTGATGCGGCCCAGGGTCGCGCCACCAGCCCGCTGCCCTACTCGGCACTGACTGCCATTGGCGACGATTTCGAAGAGCGCCAGAAAAAACTGGATGCACTGCAGGAGCAGCAGACCGTGCTGCTGACCCAGCTGCGCAAACAGCTGGCTGCCCTGCCGGAGTTTGACCCACGCGAAGTGTCGCGCCAGCAGGACCAGGAGCAGCAGGAGCAAAAGCGCAAGCAGCTCGTCAAGCTGCTGGCCGAAATTGAAAAGCGCATCAACGAAGAAAACGCACGCCCCAAGAAACGCTACATCAGCCCTGCCACGCGCGAGGAGGTGTATGCCGTCTACTACGACGCACTGCGCCGCAAGGTAGAAGACAAGGGCACGGAGAACTTTCCCGAGCACCAGGGCAGAAAGCTCTATGGCGAGCTGGTCATGGTGCTGACCGTGAACCATGATGGTCATGTGCTGGACACCGAAATCGTGCAAGGTTCCGGCAATCCACAGCTGGATCAGCGCGCCCAGGCCATTGCACGGGCAGCCAGTCCTTTCGGCCACTTTGGCCCCGCCATGCGTGCCAAGGCCGACCAGATTGCCGTGGTGTCACGCTTTAAGTTCACCCGCGACCAGACCCTGGAAACCAATGTGCGTTAACGCCTGAGGCCCTCTTCGCCATGCAAACCACGCTCGACATGTACTGCGTCATGGGCAACCCCGTGGCGCACAGCCGCTCTCCCTGGATCCACGCACGCTTTGCGCAGCTGACACAGCAGGCACTGGACTACCGCCGCCGCCTGGTGCCGCTGCAGGGCTTTGCCGAAGATCTGCAGCAGCTCATTGCCGAAGGCGGCAAGGGCTGCAATGTGACCGTCCCCTTCAAGCTGGAAGCCGCGCAGGCCGCGCACTCGCAAAGCCCGCGCGTAGCACTGGCTGGTGCGGCCAACACCCTGGTCATTGACGGCGATGGCCGCATCCATGCTGACAACACCGATGGCCTGGGCTTGGTGGCCGACATCACCCGCAATGCGGGCGTTGCCATCACCGGCAAGGATGTGCTCTTGATTGGCGCTGGCGGCGCTGCTGCTGGCGTGCTCGGCCCCCTGCTGGAGCAGCAGCCCCGCAGCATCACCATCTGCAACCGTACCTTTGCCAAGGCGCAGACGCTGGTAGAGCAGCATGCACCACTGGCTGCCCAACAAAAAGTAGAGCTGCTAGCGCAGGAACTGCAAGCCCTGGAGGGCGATTTCGACATCGTCATCAACGCCACGGCAGCCAGCCTGCAAGGCGCTGGTATTCCCGTGACGGCGCGCGTGCTGCGGCCCGGCTGCCTGGCCTACGACATGATGTATGGCGCAGCCGCTACCCCCTTTCTGGCATGGGCGCAGGCACATGGTGCAACAGGCCGTGATGGTCTGGGCATGCTGGTGGAGCAGGCGGCCGAATCCTTTGCCCTGTGGCGCGGTGTGCGTCCTCCCTCTCAGCAAGTACTGGAAGAACTGCGCGAAGTCATCGCGCAAGAAACCAAGGCATGCACGCGCTGACCCGCTGGCTGCTGCTGGTGCTTGCCGCCTTCCTGGCGCTGCAGCTGTTCTTTGTGCTGCGCATTGCGCTGGCCGCATGGTGGGACCCGCAATCCACCGCCTTTCAGCGCTCGGAAGCCTGGCGCATCTGGCACCAGAGCGCGCAGCAGCGTCCCTGGAAACAGCAATGGGTGGATTACGAGCACATCTCCAGCCACCTCAAACGCGCCGTGCTGACGGCCGAGGACGACGGTTTTGTGGAGCACACCGGCGTGCAATGGGAGGCGATTGAAAAAGCCTGGGAACGCAACCAGAAGGCACTTGCTCAGGCCCAGACCAGCGCCAAGCCTGCCAAGATTTATGGAGGCTCCACCATCACCCAGCAGCTGGCCAAGAACCTGCTGCTCTCGGGTGAGCGCAGCTTTTTGCGCAAGGGACAGGAGCTGGTGCTGACCCATCTGCTGGAGCTGTTTCTGAGCAAGCAGCGCATTCTGGAGATTTACCTGAACAACGTGGAATGGGGCCAGGGCATTTTTGGTGCCGAAGCTGCTGCCCAGCACTACTTCCGCAAAAGCGCCTCCAAGCTCACCCCTTATGAGGCGGCTCGCCTGGCCGTGATGCTGCCCCGCCCCCGCTACTACGAGCAGCACCCTGGCTCACGCTATCTGCAGTCACGCAGCAGTGCCATCCAGCGCCGCATGGGTGCTACGCCTTTGCCCTGAGTGGTACATGCGTATGATGGGCAGCAAGAGGCTCAGACTTTCTGATTACAAGGAAAATCAGCCTCTAAGGATTACCAGATAAGCGCTAGCAGCTATCAAAATATTTCTCATGCGAATTCTTGGCATTGACCCCGGCCTGCAAACCACCGGCTTTGGCGTGATTGAGCGCGAAGGCCAACATCTGCGTTATGTGGCCAGCGGCACCATACGCACCACGCGCACCGAAGGGGTAGAGCTGGGCAATCTGCCTGCTCGCCTGAAGATTCTGTACGAGGGCATCAGCGAGATAGTAGAGCGCTACCAGCCTGAGGTGGCCGCTATCGAAATTGTGTTTGTCAACGTCAATCCCCAGTCCACGCTGCTGCTGGGGCAAGCGCGTGGTGCGGCACTGACCGCCCTGGTCACCAACGACCTGCCCGTGGCCGAATACACAGCGCTGCAGATGAAAAAAGCCATCACCGGCCATGGCCGTGCGGCCAAAGGGCAGATTCAGGAAATGGTCAAACGCATGCTGCAGCTGCCCGGCCTGCCCGGCACCGACGCAGCTGACGCACTGGGACTGGCTATCACCCACGCCCATGCAGGCGCCATGCTGGACAAGCTGGGGCAGGAATCTGACCTGCGCCGCAGGCAGCACGCCATGCTCAAAGCTGGGCGCGCATACTGAGTCTGTCCGGGGCAAACGCCCGCGCAGTGCTGGCGTGGTGCGGGTGCAGTGCTATCAGTCTTGCGGCGTCAGCGGCACGTACAAGGCACCGCCGTTGCGCTGAAACTCCACTGCCTTCTGCTGCATGCCCTGCTGGGCAAACTCACGCACCTCCTGCGTGATCTTCATGGAGCAGAACTTGGGCCCGCACATGCTGCAAAAGTGCGCCACCTTGGCGCTGTCCTTGGGCAGGGTTTCGTCATGGAAGGCACGTGCCGTGTCGGGGTCCAGCCCCAGGTTGAACTGGTCTTGCCAGCGGAAGTCAAAGCGCGCCTGGCTCAGCGCATCATCGCGTGCGCGCGCACCGGGGTGGCCCTTGGCCACATCGGCCGCGTGGGCCGCAATCTTGTAGGCGATGATGCCCTGCTTGACGTCCTCGCGGTCCGGCAGGCCCAGGTGCTCCTTGGGCGTGACATAGCACAGCATGGCCGTGCCAAACCAGCCGATCATGGCCGCGCCAATGGCGCTGGCAATGTGGTCATAGCCGGGGGCAATGTCGATGGTCAGCGGGCCCAGGGTGTAGAACGGCGCCTCGTGGCAGTGCTTGAGCTGCTCGGTCATGTTCGCCTGGACCATGTGCAGGGGCACGTGACCGGGGCCTTCGATCATGGTCTGCACATCGTGCTTCCAGGCCACTTGGGTCAGCTCACCCAGCGTGCGCAATTCGGCAAACTGGGCCTCATCGTTAGCATCCGAGGCACAGCCGGGGCGCAGACCGTCCCCCAGGCTGAAGGACACGTCGTACTGCTTCATGATGTCGCAGATGTCTTCGAAGTGCTCGTACAGGAAGCTTTCACGGTGGTGGGCCATACACCACTTGGCCATGATGGAGCCGCCACGCGAGACGATGCCGGTGCGGCGCTGGGCCGTCAGGTGGATATAGGCCAGCCGCACGCCGGCGTGAATGGTGAAGTAGTCCACACCCTGCTCGGCCTGTTCAATCAGCGTGTCGCGGAAGATCTCCCAGGTCAGGTCCTCGGCAATGCCACCGACCTTCTCCAGCGCCTGGTAGATGGGCACGGTGCCAATCGGCACGGGGCTGTTGCGCACGATCCAGTCGCGCGTGGTGTGGATGGCCTTGCCGGTGGACAGATCCATCACGCTGTCCGCGCCCCAGCGGATGGCCCAGACCAGCTTTTCAACCTCTTCCTCGATGCTGGATGTGACGGCCGAGTTGCCAATGTTGGCATTGATCTTCACCTTGAAGTTGCGCCCAATCGCCATGGGCTCCACCTCGGGGTGGTTGATGTTGGCCGGGATGATGGCGCGCCCGCGTGCCACTTCGTCGCGCACGAACTCGGGGGTGATGATCTTGGGAATGCTGGCCCCCATAGGGTTGCCTGCCAGACGCTGCTCACGCGACGCATCCTGCTGGTACTGCGCCATCCACTCGCGGCGGCCATTTTCGCGCAGGGCCACGTATTCCATCTCGGGGGTGATGATGCCGCGCTTGGCATAGTGCATCTGCGTGACATTGCCCCCCGCTTTGGCACGCAGGGGCTGGCGCTGCAGAGCACTGGCCTCCTGGCGCAGTTGTGCCAGGCGCTCGCCCTCTTCGCCTTTCTGGCCGTCATCCAGCGCCTGGCGCACACGCCCGGCATAACTTTCGGTGTCGTTGCGCTGGGCAATCCATGCCCCGCGCACGCTGGCCAGCCCCTGGCGCACATCAATCGTGGCGGCCGGGTCGGTATACGGGCCTGACGTGTCATACACGCTGACCATTTCACCGTTTGTCAGCGCAATATCACGTACCGGCACACGCAGATCAGATCGGCTGCCGGTCAGGTAACTTTTGCTGGAGGCGGGGAAGGCTTCGCGCGTACGGGCGAGCAACTGGGCAAACTTGTCGGGGGCATTCATGGCGGGCACTCCTGTCGGTATGGGATGAAATGCTCCGCAATCGGCCTCACGCAGAGCCACGCGCACGACCACCCACAACGGTGCACGCGCACGTATCCCTACATTTCAGCTGCAGCTCTTCTTTCGCTGGTACTAACCAGATCAAGTTCGCGGTTCCGGCGGTCAGGTCCGCCATCTCAGCACGCCATTACGTGCACCCCGGAGCAGGCGTGAGTATAGGCGGCAATCCCGGGTAGCACCCAGCAAAAAGGCTCGGGGTTACCGAGCCTTTACTGTCCACCATTGGTAGCTACGCCTGGATGCGCGTCCCGCTTACCACAGCACTGACTTGCTGCGTAATCAGGCAGCGCGCGGCCAGTTCAGTATGAAAAAGCACGCCAGCCCAAGCAGTTGCTGCACAGAGCGCTATCTTTTCACCAAGCCAGTGCCGTCTGTGCAAAGCCAGCGGGGGCTTTGCGCTCGTTGTCAAACGTCACTATTTCCCAGTTCTCGGCATCTGCCAGCACGGCACGGATCAGCTGATTGTTCATGCCGTGACCGGAACGGAAGGCTCTGTAAGCCCCCAGAATCGGATGACCAATCACGTACAGGTCACCGATGGCATCCAGAATCTTGTGTTTCACAAACTCGTCGTCATAGCGCAGACCGTCACTGTTGAGCACCTTGTAGTCATCCATGACGATGGCATTGTCCAGGCCGCCACCCAGCGCCAGTCCATTGGTGCGCAACATTTCCACATCCTTGGTGAAACCAAAGGTGCGGGCACGCGCAATGTCGCGCATGTAGTTACCCTCGCCCATGTCGAATTCGAACGACTGCCCGGTGGAGTCCACGGCGGGGTGCGAGAAGTCGATATCAAACTTGAGCTTGAAGCCGTGGTAGGGCTCAAAACGTGCCCACTTGAGCTGTTTGCCCTCGCCTTCGCGCACTTCAACCGGGCGCTTGATGCGGATGAACTTCTTGGGGGCCTTCTGCAGCTCAATGCCTGCACTTTGCAGCAGGAAGACAAAGGACGAAGAGGAACCATCCAGAATGGGCACTTCTTCAGCCGTAATGTCGATGTAGAGGTTGTCAATGCCCAGACCGCACAAGGCTGACATCAGATGCTCGATGGTGTGTACCTTGGCATTGCCCACGCCAATGGTGGAGGCCATGCGTGTATCCACGATGGCATGGGCGGTGATGGGCATATCGACAGGCTCAGGCAAGTCCACCCGACGGAACACAATGCCCGTATCAGGCTGAGCGGGGCGCAGCGTCATTTCGACCCGCTGGCCACTGTGCAGCCCCATGCCGACGGCACGGGTGATAGTTTTGATGGTACGTTGCTGGAGCATGGATTGATTTTACCGGCTGCCTGCTGTTTTCAAGGGATGAAAGGGTTTGGATATATCTATAACGGCGATTGGCTGCGCACGTTGACCCAGCAGATGCCTCAACCTGTGATACATAAAAAAAACCGAGCCATGCGGGCTCGGTTCTTGGGGTCCATGCGGGACGCGAATCAGTCGGCTTGCTTGCGCAGGAATGCAGGAATTTCCAGATCATCCATGCCACCCGAAGCCAGTGCGTCCACACGTGCTGCAGCCTGTGTACGGTTGGTACGCCAGACGCTGGGCACGCTCACATCGCCATAGCTACCACCTGCCGTGGTGCTTGCTGCACCCATGGTCGTTGCGGCACCCATGGTTGCACCACCCATGGCAGCAACAGGTGCGCCACCGTAGGCAAAGTCACCGTCAGTACCGGTACGCAGACCACCTTGGACCACCGACATGGTCTGGCGACGTGCTGCAGGACGCGACAGACCGGTTGCAACCACGGTCACGCGGATATCGTCGCCCAGCGAGTCATCATAGGCAGCGCCGTAGATCACGTGTGCCTCTGGCGAAGCGTAGGCGTTGATGGTGGACATGGCCAGGCGGGACTCTGCCAGCTTCAGGCTACCGCGTGCAGCAGTCACCAGCACCAGCACACCCTTGGCGCCGGACAGGTCAATGCCTTCCAGCAGCGGGCAGGCCACCGCCTGTTCAGCCGCCAGACGTGCGCGGTCAGGACCGGAGGCGCGGGCTGTCCCCATCATGGCCTTGCCTGGCTCACCCATCACGGTGCGTACGTCTTCAAAGTCGACGTTCACATGGCCGTATTCGTTGATGATTTCAGCAATACCGCCCACGGCGTTCTTGAGCACGTCGTTGGCATGTGCGAAAGCTTCTTCCTGGGTGATGTCATCGCCCAGCACTTCCAGCAGCTTCTCGTTGAGCACCACGATCAGCGAGTCCACATTGGCTTCCAGCTCGGTCAGACCGCTGTCTGCATTGGACATGCGACGGCCACCTTCCCACTCGAAAGGCTTGGTCACCACGCCCACGGTCAGAATGCCCATATCCTTAGCTACGCGAGCAATCACAGGTGCAGCGCCAGTCCCCGTACCGCCGCCCATGCCGGCAGTGATGAACAGCATGTGGGCACCTTCGATGGCTGCGCGAATATCGTCCACTGCAGCTTCCGCAGCTTCACGGCCCTTGTCAGGCTTGCTGCCAGCACCCAGACCACTGTGCCCCAGCTGAATCGTGCGATGTGCGTTGCTGCGAATCAGCGCCTGCGCATCGGTGTTCGCGCTGATGAACTCAACGCCCTGCACATTGCTGGCAATCATGTGCTCGACAGCGTTACCGCCGCCGCCGCCGACACCGATCACCTTGATCTGCGTACCCTGATTGAATGTTTCGGCTTCGATCATGTCGATGGTCATGTTGGTGCTCCTGGAAATTTTTGAAATGGACTCGCTATAGCTAAATGGTGGGTTTCTCTCTGACTTCGGTATCGGAAATCTGTGGGAGGCCCCGTGATGCGCATACGTCTAGAGCACATAGTTAGAAGTTTCCCACAATGAAGTCTTTAAATCGACCAAAAGCGGTCTTCACAGACCCACTCTTTTGAGCCACCTTGAACCCGCGCAATCTTGCCTGTCGCGCTTCTTCCAGCAAGCCCATGACGGTGGCAGAGCGAGGCTGCGCCACCATATCGGCCAATGCACTGGAATACTTGGGGATGCCACGGCGCACAGGCTTGAGGAAGATGTCTTCACCCAGCTCGACCATGCCCGGCATCACTGCACTGCCGCCCGTAAGAACGATGCCGGAGGACAGCACCTCTTCATAGCCAGATTCACGGATGACTTGCTGTACCAGAGAGAAAATTTCTTCCACACGTGGCTCGATCACGCCTGCCAGCGCCTGCTTGCTGATCATGCGAGGGCCACGATCGCCCAGACCCGGCACTTCCACCTGGCTGTCTGGGTCTGCCAGCATCTGCTTGGCATAACCGCTTTCGACCTTGATGTCTTCGGCATCCTTGGTAGGCGTGCGCAGGGCCATGGCGATGTCGCTGGTGATCAGGTCACCCGCAATCGGAATCACGGCCGTGTGGCGAATTGCACCTCCGGTGAAGATGGCCACGTCGGTCGTACCCGCACCGATGTCCACGAGCGCCACGCCCAGATCACGCTCATCATCCGTCAGCACAGCCTGGCTGGCAGCCAGCGGATTGAGCAGTAGCTGCTCTACCTCCAGGCCGCAGCGGCGCACGCACTTGATGATGTTTTCAGCCGCGCTCTGCGCACCGGTGACGATGTGCACCTTGGCCTCCAGACGGATGCCGCTCATGCCCACCGGCTCTTTGACATCCTGGCCGTCAATCACAAACTCCTGAGGCTCCACCAGCAGCAGACGCTGGTCGGACGAGATACTCACCGCCTTGGCGGTTTCGATCACGCGTGCCACGTCGGTCGGCGTGACTTCCTTGTCCTTGATCGCCACCATGCCGCTCTGGTTCAGACCACGAATGTGGCTGCCCGTGATGCCGGTGTAGACGCGCTGGATCTTGCAGTCGGCCATCAGCTCGGCTTCTTTCAGCGCCTGCTGGATGCTCTGCACGGTGGCTTCAATGTTCACCACTACGCCGCGCTTGAGGCCATTGCTTGGGGCGACGCCAAGACCTGCCAGCTTGAGCTCGCCGCTGGGCGCGACTTCGGCGACCACAGCCATGACCTTGGCGGTGCCAATGTCCAAACCGACGACGACGTCTTTGTACTCTCTTGCCATATCAGTGTCTGCCCTCAGAAGGTCGAATCTTTTTACTGTCTTGTTGTTGCTTTGCTGCCTGGCGCTTGGCCATTTCCAGCGCTTTCTCACGCGATACCGTGCTCACTCCGCGCAGTCGCAGGGCATAGCCGTCCGGGTAACGCAAATCCGCATATTCCAGTGCTTCTGCCGTCCGCTGGTACTGCTGGGTAATCTGGGGCAGCGTGCGCACAAAGCGCTGCATGCGCTGCAGCACCTGCTGCTCACTACCGCCGCCCAGTTCGATGTCTGCACCGTTCTCCAGCTTCACCTGCCAGCTGCCGCCATCGCGCAAAGTCAGGGCATCAATGGGTGTGTCCAGCGCCGTGAACACGGGCTCCAGTGCGTAGTACATGCGCAGCACCTCGGCAGCGGAGTCCGGAGGACCGGAAAGGCGAGGCAAGCCTTCACGCTCCACCTCGCCCACATTGGCCTCAAAAATTTCTCCCATGGTGTTGACCATGGCGGTGCCGGTATCCGGCCCCCAGTACGCCTGGGGTTCATGCTCCAGCAGGAGCACGCGCAAACTATTCGGGTACTCCCGCCGCACTTCGGCTTGCCGCACCCAAGGCACCTGCTCAAACACTTCGCGCGCTTTTTGCAGGTCAATCGTGAAGAAGTTGCCTGTGAGGTGAGGTGCCACATTGGCACGCAGTGTCACTGCGTTGTTATGCACCAGCTCTCCCTCGACCACGATGCGTGCAATCGAGAACGCAGGATGGCGCACCACCCACCAGCTCGCCAATGCCAGCACGAGGACGGCAAAGCCCGTGAACATGACGGTGGCCGTCACATTCATCAGCTTGACATCCAGAGGTGCTGACATGGAATAGCTCATCAGGCTTTGCACTCCTCGGTTGCAGCGCTGTCCAGCGAGGCGGTGGCCAGGATGGACAGGCACAGTTGTTCATAGCTCATACCCTGAGCACGCGCAGCCATAGGCACCAGCGAGTGGCTGGTCATGCCGGGAGAGGTATTGATTTCCAGCAGGAAGGGCTGGCGGTCACTGCTGCGAATCATCACGTCCGCACGTCCCCAGCCACGGCAGCCCAGGGTCCGGAAAGCGCGCTCCACGATCTGCTGAATGCGTGTCTCTTCCTCAGCAGGCAGTCCGCTGGGGCAGTGATACTGCGTAACGTCAGTGAAATACTTGTTCTGGTAGTCATAGTTGCCGTCTGGTGCCTCGATGCGAATCACAGGCAGCGCACGGGCACTGGCACCCTCGCCCAGAACGGCACAGGTAGTTTCTTCACCGGCAATGAACTGCTCGCACAGCACTTCTTCGTCGTACTGTGCAGCCAGGGCATAGGCCTGGGCACACTGGCTGGCATCCGTCACCTTGGTCAGCCCCATGCTGGAGCCATCGCGTGCAGGCTTGACAATCATGGGGGCACCCAGCTCGGCAAATGCAGCTTCCGTCTGTGCAGCGCTGGCCACCATGCGCCAGTCTGGCGTAGGCAGGTTCTCGCTGCGCCAGATGCGCTTGGTCATGATCTTGTCCATGGCAATGCTCGAAGCCATCACACCGGAACCTGTATAGGGAATGCCCAGCAGCTCCAGTGCACCCTGCACCGTGCCATCCTCACCAAAACGACCGTGCAGGGCGATAAAGCAGCGGTCCACACCATCTGTCTTGAGTGCCCCGAGGTCACGCTCTGCGGGATCAAAAGCGTAGGCATCTACGCCCTGCGACAGCAAGGCTGCCAACACACCTTGTCCGGACATCAGAGAGACCTCTCGCTCAGATGAACGACCTCCCATCAGCACCGCAACCTTGCCCAGGGCTTTTACATCAATACTTTTCATATTATTGCTCATAACGCAGATCCTCCCTGCGTTATTTGCTCTTTTTTCTCTAGCAAACTAACCAGCTGCGCTGGCACTGCGCCAATCGACCCTGCCCCCATGCACAGCACCACATCGCCGGGCTGCGCATTGTCTGCAATCATCTGTGGCAAATCTTCAATTTTCTCAACAAAAATGGGCTCTACACGGCCTGCCACACGCACGGCACGCGCGAGCGCACGACCGTCTGCAGCCACTACGGGCTCTTCGCCAGCGGCATAGACTTCGTTGAGCAAGACAGCATCGGCCTGCCCCAGCACTTTCACAAAGTCTTCAAAGCAGTCGCGGGTGCGGGTGTAGCGGTGGGGCTGGAAGGCCAGCACCAGGCGGCGGCCAGGGAAGGCGCCACGCGCTGCAGCCAGCGTCGCCGCCATTTCCACGGGGTGATGGCCATAGTCGTCAATCACCGTGAAGTTGCCGCCCTGCTTGCAGGGCAGATCGCCATAGCGCTGGAAACGGCGACCCACCCCCTTGAAGCCTTCCAGCGCACGCAACAAGGCGTCATCAGGAATCTCCAGTTCCATGGCCACCGCCACGGCAGCCAGCGCATTGAGCACGTTGTGCTCGCCAGCCAGACTCAGGGTGACGTCCAGCGCTGGATAGGTGTGGCCGTTCTGGCGCAGCACGGTAAAGCGCATCTGGCCATGCTCGGCACGCACGTTGATGGCACGCACCTGCACGTCTTCTGCGAAGCCGTAGGTAGTTACGGGACGTGCCAGCTGCGGCAGGATCTCGCGCACCGCAGGGCTTTCCGCACAGACGATGGCACGGCCATAGAAAGGCATGCGGTGCAGGAAATCCACAAAGGCCTGCTTGAGCTTGCCAAAGTCATGGCCGTAGGTTTCCATGTGGTCAGCATCGATGTTCGTGACCACGGCCATGATGGGCAGCAGGTTCAGAAACGAGGCATCGGACTCATCCGCTTCCACCACGATGTAGTCGCCATGGCCCAGCTTGGCGTTGGCTCCGGCGCTGTTGAGCTTGCCGCCAATCACAAAAGTGGGGTCCAGGCCGCCTTCCGCCAGCACGCTGGTGACCAGGCTGGTGGTGGTGGTCTTACCGTGAGCGCCCGCAATGGCAATGCCTTGCTTGAAGCGCATCAGCTCAGCCAGCATCAGGGCGCGCGGCACCACAGGAATCTTGCGCGCACGCGCTTCGATCACTTCGGGGTTGTCGGCTTTGACGGCGGTGGAAGTCACCACCACATCGACCCCCTGCACATGGGCCGCATCGTGGCCCACAAAGGTCTTGATCCCCAGCGATTGCAAACGCTGCAGCGTGGCACTGTGCGCCAGGTCAGAGCCAGAGACGCAATAGCCGAGGTTGTGCAACACCTCGGCAATACCACTCATTCCCGAGCCACCGAGACCCACAAAGTGGATGTTTTGAATGGCGTGTTTCATGCGGCGATCTCCTCGCACGCAGCAACCACGGCATGGGTTGCATCAATCTTCTGCATCGTTTTCGCTTTAAGGGCAGCATTCAAGAGTACGGAACGCTGCATATTCTGTAGCATTTCAGCCAATTTTGGTGCATTCAATGCATCTTGTTGTATTAACCATCCACCACCTGCATCGACCAGAAACTTCGCGTTGTGCGTCTGGTGGTCATCCACCGCATGGGGGAAAGGCACATAGATGGCAGCCGCGCCCACGGCAGCAATTTCCGTGACCGTGCTGGCACCTGCGCGGCAGATCACCAGATCGGCGTCGGCAAAGGCCTGAGCCATGTTGTCGATAAAAGGCAGCAGCTCTGCCTGCACACCAGCAGCCTCGTAGTTGGCACGCAGGGCATCGATCTGCTTGGCGCCGCTTTGGTGCACCACCTGTGGGCGCTGTTCAGCCGGGATCAATGCCAGTGCTTGCGGCACGATGTCATTGAGCGCCTTGGCACCCAGACTGCCGCCCACCACCAGCACCTTGAGCGGGCCGCTGCGCCCGGCAAAACGCTGGGCAGGGTCTGGCTGGCGCAAAAAGTCTTCACGCAGCGGATTGCCCACCCACTGGCCTGTTTTCAGTGCCTTGGGAAAGGCGGTAAAGACACGGTCGGCAATGCCTGCCAGCACCTTGTTGGCAGCACCGGCCACGGAGTTCTGTTCGTGCAGCACCAGCTTCTTGCCAGTCAGCACGCCCATCATCCCGCCGGGAAAGGCGATGTAGCCCCCAAAGCCCACCAGCACATCAGGCTTGACCCGACGCACCACGGCCAGCGACTGCCAGAATGCCTTGAGCAAACGCAGCGGCAGCAGCGCCAGCGTGGTCAGCCCTTTGCCGCGCACGCCACCGAAATCAATGGTTTCCAGCGCAAAGCCATAGGTCGGCACCAGGCGCGCTTCCATGCTGTTGGGAGCGCCGAGCCAGTGCACACGCCAGCCTTGCTCACGCAATGCCTGAGCCACGGCCAGCCCCGGGAAGATGTGCCCTCCCGTGCCGCCGGCCATGATCAAAGCCACTTTTTCTTTCATATCCTTCTCATCCTCGGGCTGAGGAGCTTGTTTTCGTAGTCAATCCGCAGCACCACGGCTAAGGCGATCAAGTTCATCAAAATGGCCGAGCCACCAAAACTCATCAACGGCAGCGTCAGACCCTTGGTGGGCAAGGCGCCCAGGTTCACACCCATGTTGATGAAAGCCTGGAAGCCAAACCACAGCGCGACGCCCTGCGCGACCAGACCAGAGAACACACGGTCCAGCGCAATGGCTTCGCGGCCGATTTCGGTAATGCGACGGGTCAGCCACACAAAGGCAATGATCAGCAGCAAGATGCCGACAAAGCCGAACTCCTCACCGATCACGGACAGCAAAAAGTCAGTGTGCGCCTCTGGCAGCCAGTGCAGTTTTTCCACGCTGCGGCCCAGCCCCACGCCAAACATTTCGCCGCGACCAATCGCAATCAGCGCGTGCGAGAGCTGGTAGCCCTTGCCCAGCGCATGGTCGGCCGAGAACGGGTCCAGATACGCGAAGATTCGCTCACGCCGCCAGGGCGAGAGGGCAATCATGGTGACAAAAGCTGCGACCACCAGCGCTGCCATCAGAAAGAACATGCGTGCATTCACACCGCCGAGGAACAGAATGCCCATCGAGATCACTACGATCACGATGAAGGCGCCCATATCAGGCTCTGCCAGCAGCAGCACGCCCACCATCACCACGGCCACCGCCATGGGCCAGACAGCGCGGAAGAACCGCTCCTTCACATCCATGCGGCGCACCATGTAGTTGGCGGCATAGATGAGTACGGCGAACTTGGCCAGTTCAGATGGCTGGAAGTTCATGACCCCCAGCGGCAGCCAGCGCCGCGCACCGTTGACGACCAGCCCCACCCCCGGCACCAGCACCAGCACCAGCAGAAACAGGGCCACCAGAAACATTGGAACGGCCAGCCGCTCCCATGTCTTCATGGAAATCTGAAACGCCATCAATGCCCCGACAAAGCCCACACCGAGCGCCATCGAATGGCGCAGCAGGAAGTGGTAGTGCTCAATCTTGCCGAAGCGCGGGTTGTCCGGCATGGCAATCGAGGCTGAATACACCATGACCAGCCCCCATGCCAGCAGACCGATGACCACCCAGATCAGCGCCTGGTCCAGCCCCAGTGCCGCAGGCGGCAGGGCACGCGTCTGCCGATACTCGGTTCCGCTCACGCGCACGGGCAGCACATCCACGGGCTTGTCTTCAGCCCCTTTCAGCCAGTGCGAAAAACGTGCGCGCAGGGCGGACCAGTCCTTCATAGGGGATAGCCCTCCAGCACTTGCCCAGCCTCATCCGCCAGATCCTTGACCGCGTCGATAAAGGCCTGTGCGCGATGCGCATAGTCACGGTACATGTCCATGCTGGCGCAGGCAGGGCTCATCAATACAGCTTCTCCGGCTTTGGCATGCTGGCTGGCCAGCTGCACGGCCTGCGCCATGTCCTGTGCATCCAGCAGCGGCACGCCCGTGCCCTGCAGGGCCTGGCGAATCAAGGGGGCATCGCGGCCAATCAGCACCACGGCGCGCACATAGCGCTCCACAGGGGCAGCCAGTGGCGCAAAGTCCTGGCCTTTGCCCAGACCACCCAGGATCAGCACCATACGACGGTCTGCTCCCAGGCCGGTGAGCGCAGCCACCGTCGCGCCCACGTTCGTGCCCTTGCTGTCGTCGAAATATTCCACGCCGTTGACCATGCCGATGGGCTCCACGCGGTGGGGCTCGCCCCGGTATTCACGCAGACCGTAGAGCATGGGGGCCAGCGCGGCTCCCGCCGCCTGCGCCAGAGCCAGTGCGGCCATGGCATTGGTAGCGTTGTGGCGACCACGAATGCGCAAAGCGTCTGCAGGCAGCAGGCGCTGGATGTGCAGTTCCTCCTCCGGATCACGCGCACGGCGGCCGGTGTTGTCTGCGTCCATGGCGCGCACCAGCCAGGGCATGCCTGCGACCATTTCAATGCCAAAGTCACCGGGGCGGCGTGGCATGTCATAGCCAAAGGTCACATGGGCACGCAGCTGGGGCTTTTGCAGTTTGACCTTGACCGGCGCAGGCAGCATGTCCATGACGATGCGGTCTTCGCGGTTGAGCACCATCAGCGCCGTTTCCCCGAAGATGCAGGCCTTGGCAGCAGCATAGGCCTGCATGCTGCCGTGCCAGTCGAGGTGGTCCTGCGTGACGTTGAGCACCACGGCGGCCGTGGGTTCAAAGCCCTGCACGCCATCGAGCTGGAAGCTCGACAGCTCCAGCACCCATGCCTGCGGCAAATCCTCAGCATCAATGCGAGCGCTCAGCGTATCGAGCAATGTGGGGCCGATATTACCGGCCACGCCCACGCGCATGCCAGCATGCTCGAGCAGCTTGCCGGTCAGCGAAGTCACCGTGGTCTTGCCGTTCGTGCCCGTTACCGACAGCACCTTGGGTGCATAGCCATGGGCCTGCTGCAAACCTTGCAGCGCAGCGGCAAACAGATCCAGTTCGCCGCCCACGGGTAGCCCCATCGCACGCGCAGCATGTACGACCTCCGCGATGGACTCGGGAGTGAGGCCGGGCGAGCGATACACCGCCGTGAGGTTCTGCCCATCGACCAGTGCCGCCGTCAGCGCGCCGCCCACAAATCGCACGCTGGGCAATTCCTGCTGCAGCTTGGGCAGCTGGGGCGGTGCTTCGCGGGTGTCGGCCACCGTGACCTGCGCACCTGCACGCACACACCAGCGCGCCATGGCCATGCCAGAAGCACCCAGGCCCAGAATCAGCACACGCTGGCCCTGCAGATGCTGCGCCTGGCCTTGAGGCCATTGGGCGGGCACGGGCGGCAGCTCCACCACCTCCACCGCCTCCTGCGGCTCGGGCTGCGTGACTTCGTTGTCTGCGGCGTCCGAGACACCGGGGTCGGCAAAAATCTGGGCCACAAAAGCGGCAGCGTCCTTGGCAGCGGTCAGCGTATCCAGCGAGGGAATCACGGTGTCAGCCACCGATATCGCTTTTATTTCTGTAGCTTGCAGCGCTTGTTCATCAATTATTTCAGATGCTTTTCCATCTGAAACACTGATTTCTTCAGCGCTAGCAGCTATCAATTCTGCATTTTCCACCGCAGCTGCAGCTTCTGGCTCTGTGACAGAAGGCTGCTGGTGCATGAAGTCTGGGTCTTGCATGGCTTACCTCAGCTTCAGGGTGGACAGGCCAATCAGACACAGCAGCATGGTGATGATCCAGAAGCGGATCACGACCTGCGTTTCCTTCCAGCCACTCTTTTCAAAGTGGTGGTGCAGCGGCGCCATCTTCAGCAGGCGTCGGCCTTCGCCGTAACGCTTCTTGGTGTACTTGAACCACACGACCTGCAGCATCACGGACACGGCTTCGGCCACAAAGATGCCGCCCATGATGGCCAGCACAATTTCCTGGCGCACGATCACGGCGATCGTGCCCAGCGCACCGCCCAGTGCCAGTGCCCCCACATCACCCATGAAGATTTGTGCAGGGTGGGCGTTGAACCACAGGAAAGCCAAGCCAGCCCCCGCCATGGCACCGCAGAAAATCATCAGCTCGCCCGTGCCGGGGATGCTCGGGAAATGCAGATAGCGTGCGTACTGTGCGTTGCCCGTCACATAGGCAAAAATGCCCAGGGCTGTGCCCACCATGATCACGGGCATGATGGCCAGACCATCGAGGCCATCGGTCAGGTTCACGGCATTGCTGGCACCCACGATGACCAGATACGTCAGGATCACAAAGCCCAGCACGCCCAGCGGGTAGCTGACTTCCTTGAAGAACGGCACCTGCAGGCCTGCCTGGGGCGGCAAGTCCATCGAAAAGCCCGACTGCACCCAGGTCACAAACAGCTCAAACGCACGTGCATTGGAGTTTTCGGAAATGCTGAACACCAGCGCCACCGAAGCAATCACACCAATGACCGACTGCCAGAAATACTTCTCGCGCGAACGCATGCCTTCGGGGTCTTTGTTGACCACCTTGCGCCAGTCGTCCACCCAGCCAATCGCACCAAAACCCAGCGTGACCAGCAGCACAATCCAGACAAAGCGGTTGCTCAGGTCAAACCACAGCAGCGTAGACACGGCAATGGCAAACAGAATCAGCACACCGCCCATGGTGGGGGTGCCGTTCTTGACCAGGTGGGTCTGCATGGCGTAGCCACGCACGGGTTGACCCATCTTCAGTGCAGTCAGCATGCGAATGGCCTTGGGGCCCACCCACAGACCAATGGTCAGCGCGGTCAAAGCCGCAGCCACGGCACGGAACGTGATGTACTGCACCACGCGCAAAAAACTCAAGTCTGGCGACAGGGACTGCAACCATCCAGCCAAAATCAGCAGCATCCTGCCTCCTTACTGCAAGCGTTTTCCAGGGCTTGCACCACTTGTTCCATCTTCATGCTCCGGGAGCCCTTGACCAGCACTGCGCCAACCTGCCCCACCCGCTGCTGCACAGCCGCAATCAGCGCAGCCATGTCCTCAAAATGCTCAGCACCTGCGCCATAGGCATCCACGGCATGCTGCATCAGCGTGCCAATGGTCATCAGATGCTCAATACCGGCCTGACGGGCGCTGGCGCCCACTTCGGCGTGGAAGGCTGGGCCTTGATCACCCACCTCGCCCATGTCACCCAGCACCAGCAGGCGCGGTGCAGACAGCTCAGCCAGCACCGCAATCGCGGCCTGCATGGAGTCAGGATTGGCGTTGTAGGTGTCGTCCACCACATCAATGCGACGGCCTGCGCAGTGCACAGCTGTGGAGCGTGAACGACCCTTGACAGGTTCAAAGGCGCTCAGTCCCGCAGCAATCGCTGCCAGCGGCACACCCGCGGCCAGCGCACAGGCCGTTGCAGCCAGTGCATTGCGCACGTTGTGCTGGCCTGCAATATGCAGCGCACAGTCAAAACTGCCCTGTGGCGTGCGCACCTGCACCTGCCAGGCGCTGTCTGCCCAGGCGGCAGAGGTGGCCTGCACATCGGCATCTGCAGCACCAAAGCACATGCACTCGCGACCCGCTGCCAGCTCGCGCCACAAAGGAGTGAAAGCATCATCTGCCGGGAATACGGCCACGCCATCCGCAGGCAGGTGGGCAAACACGCTGGCGTTTTCACGCGCCACAGCTTCCACGGTGTGCATGAACTCCTGGTGCTCACGCTGGGCGTTGTTCACCAGTGCCACGGTAGGCTGTGTGATCCGAGCCAGATGGTCAATCTCGCCGGGGTGGTTCATGCCCAGCTCCACCACGCCAATGCGGTGCTGCGCCGTCATGCGAAACAGGGTCAGCGGCACACCAATGGCGTTGTTGAAGTTACCCTGGGTGGCCAGTGCGGCATCGCCTGCGTGGGCACGCAAAATGCTGGCCATCATCTGCGTGACCGTAGTCTTGCCATTGCTGCCGGTCACGGCAATCAGGGGCAGCGCAAACTGGCTGCGCCAGCCTGCCGCCAGCGCGCCCAGGGCTACCGTGGTGTCTGGCACCTCAATGCCCGCCAGGCCCAGCGCCTCCAGCCCGCCATGCGCAATGGCAGCGGCAGCCAATCCCTGGCTTTTGACCTGAGGCAAAAAGTCATTCGCATCCATGCGCTCGCCTTTGAGCGCCACAAACAGGTCTCCGGCCTGCAGCGTGCGGCTGTCGGTATGCACGCGCAGCAGCGCCGTGGCGGCATCACCCACCAGCCGCGCCTGCGGCTGGAAGGTGGCAATCCACGCCAGAGCCTGTTGCAAATTCATCATCACTTGCTACTTCCTTTGCGCAAAGCCAATGCTCCGCGCGCCTTGTCCATATCGGAAAACGGGTACTTCACACCCTGGATTTCCTGGTAGTCCTCATGCCCCTTACCCGCCAGCAGCACCACATCGTGGGCATCCGCCTGGGCAATGGCCTGCGTAATGGCCTGTGTGCGATCCACCTGCACATGCACGCCTTGCAGCTGCATGCCCTGCACAATGTCCTGCACAATGGCATCGGGTACTTCACCACGGGGGTTGTCGCTGGTCACCCAGACCACGTCAGCCTGACGCTGTGCAGCCAGGCCCATCAGGGGGCGCTTGGTCGCGTCGCGGTTACCTCCGCAGCCAAACACACAGTGCAGCTGGCCGCCACGCGCCCTGGCCACAGGTTGCAGGCCTTTGAGGGCCTGCTCCAGCGCATCGGGCGTATGCGCATAGTCCACCACCACCAGCGGTTGCTCGGGCAGGGCAATCTGCTGCATGCGGCCCGGAACAGGCTCCAGATCGGCACAGATCTGCACTGCATCCACCAGGCCGATGCCCAGCGTACGCAGCGTGGCCAGCACACCCAGCATGTTGCTGACGTTGTACTGGCCGATCAGACCGGTTTCCATGGTGAAGACCTGTTCGCCCTCCTGCACTTCAAAGCGCAGGCCGCGCAGGCCATGGCGTACATCTTTGGCTTGCAGACGGGCTGGTGCATCGACAGCCACCGTCCAGACATCCAGCTGACCCTGAGCCATCAAGTCCTGAGCCAGTGCTGCGCCATGTGCATCATCGATATTGATGACGGCGGCTTTCAGACCCGGCCATGCAAACAGCCTGGCCTTGGCCTGCCAGTAGGCATCCATGCTGCCGTGGTAGTCCAGGTGATCCTGGGTGAAATTGGTGAAGATGGCGGCGTGGATTTGCGTGCCATCCAGGCGATGCTCCTCAATGCCGATCGAAGAAGCTTCGATGGCACAGGCAGCAATGCCTTGGGCTGCATAGTCGGCAAAAGCCTGCTGCAGGCACACGGGGTCTGGCGTGGTCATGCCGGTGGTCTGTACCGCAGGTGGCACACCAACCCCCAGCGTACCGACCATGGCGCAGCCCTTGCGCACGCCGTGCTGGTACTGCGCCAGCGCATGCGCCAGCCACCAGGCTGTCGACGTCTTGCCATTGGTACCAGTCACCGCCAGCACCTGCAGCTGGCCCGAGGGCTGGCCATACCAGGCATCCGCAATCAGGGCGGTCGCCGCCTTCAGACCCGTCATACTGGCCACAGGCCCCTGCAGGTCAAAGGCTTGCAGGCCATCCTGCTCGACCAGGCAAGCTGCTGCGCCGCGCTCCAGCGCTGCTGCCACATATTTGCGGCCATCGGTGACACCACCTGGCCATGCAATAAAACCATCGCCGGGCTGCACCTGACGGCTGTCGGTGCGTAAATGACCGCTCACACGGGCGCGCAGCCACGCCACTGCCTGCTGCAGGTCTTGAATTTGCTTGATTGCGCTGCTCACAGCGATTCCTCCACGGGGTCGGCCACGATTTGTGGTTGCACTGCCATGTCAGGCGCGACCCCCAACAGCCGTAAGCTGTGCTGCACGACGGTACTGAACACGGGGGCTGCCACAGCTCCACCGTAATAAGTGCCGTTGCTAGGCTCATCGACCATGACCGCCACAATTACGCGCGGATTCTCAATCGGCGCCATGCCAGCAAACCAAGCCCGGTATTTTCCTGCGGCATAGCTTTTGCCCACCTGCTTGCGTGCTGTACCCGACTTGCCACCGACGGAATAGCCCACGGTTTGCGCCCGCTGGCCTGTACCACCTGGACCTGTCGCCAACGCCAGCATCTTGCGCACCTGCTCGGCAGTACGCTCCGAAAACACGGGAACGCCCACAGGAGGCCTGTCGAGCTTGAGCATGGTGGCAGGTATCACCTTGCCACCATTGGAGAACACGGTATAGGCACGCACCATCTGCACCAAGCTGGCTGAGAGTCCATAGCCATAGGACATGGTGGCCTGTTCCACAGGTCGCCAGGTCTTGTGGGGGCGCAGACGGCCACTGGCAGCACCAGGGAAGGAAATCTGCGGCTTCTGGCCAAAGCCCACCGCAGAGAAGGTTTCCCACATTTCCTGGGCACTCAGCTGCTGGGCAATCTTGGTCGTACCCACGTTGGAAGACTTCTGGATCACGCCCTCCACCGTCAATACACCATAGTTGCGCGTGTCGGAAATGACAGAACCGGTCACATTGATGCGACCTGGTGTGGTGTCAATCACCGAACTTGGTCTGAACTTGCCGCTCTCCAGTGCGATGCCCACGGTAATAGGTTTCATGATCGAGCCAGGCTCGAACACATCGGTAATGGCACGGTTGCGCAGCTGCTCACCGGTCAGGCGCTTGCGGTTAGCCGGGTCAAAGCTCGGATAATTGGCCAGTGCCAGCAACTCACCAGTCTTGGCATCCATGACCACCACACTGCCGCCTACGGCCTTGTGTGCAATCACCTGCTCCTTGAGCTTCTGGTAGGCAAAGAACTGAATCTTGCTGTCGATCGACAGCTGAATGTCACGGCCATCGATGGGCGGGATTTCTTCCCCCACGCCTTCGACCACACGCCCCAGACGATCCTTGATCACGCGGCGTGAACCTTTGCGGCCCGCCAGATCGTTCTCAAAAGCCAGCTCCATGCCTTCCTGGCCTTTGTCTTCCACATTGGTAAAACCCACGATGTGGGCGGCAGCTTCACCTTCGGGATACTGGCGCTTGTACTCGCGTGACTGGTAGACACCCTTGATCCCCAGTTCCTTGATCTTCTGACCGACTTCCCAGTCCAGCTGGCGCTTGACCCAGACAAAGCTCTTGTCTTCCGACAGCTTTTTCTTGAGCTGATCGAGCGGCATGTCCATCAGCTTGGCCAGTTGAGGCAGCTTGGCCAGATCTTCCGGCGTGTTCTTTTCCACATCTTCGGGAATGGCCCAGATGCTGGCCGCTGGCACGCTGGAGGCCAGAATCAGGCCATTGCGGTCCAGAATGCGGCCGCGGTTGGCAGACAACTCCAGCGTACGCGCAAAGCGCACCTCTCCCTGACGCAGGAAAAAGTCATTGTCGATCACCTGCACCCAGGCGGCTCGTGCGGCCAGCCCCGTAAAAGCCAGCACCAGACAGGCCATGACAAATTTGCTACGCCATGCAGGTGTCTTGCTGGCCAGCAAGGGGCTGGAGGTGTAGTTCAGGCCGCGCCTCACTGCGCACCTCCCTCTTGCTGCACATCATGCACATAGTGCGTGATGGCAGGCGATGCACTCTGCATGCCCTGAGCGGCTGCCATGGACTCAATCCGCGAAGGCGCAGACTGTGCGCGCAGCTCCACCTGCAGTCGCTGATACTCCGTTTCCAGATTGCGTGCCTCATTCGTCGCCTGGTGCAATGCAGTAAACAGGCGACGTGATTCATACTGGGTCTGCACCAGGTACAGAGCACTCAGCATGACGGCAAGCAACAGCAGGAAGTTCAGGCGAAGCATGACCTCCCCCTTGACATGCATGAACAGACCAGCTTGCTCATACAGGCACCTCGGTACGCTCAGCCACACGCATCACGGCACTGCGTGAGCGCGGGTTGGCCTCGACCTCGGCCTTGCTGGGCTTGATACGCTCCAGCGCCTTCAGGTGCATGGGCTTGGGCGCCGCAAATGGCGCACGGCGGTCAAAGACCTCCTTGGAGTGATCCGCAATGAACTGCTTGACGATGCGGTCTTCCAGCGAGTGGAAACTGATCACTGCCAGACGCCCACCTGGCTTGAGCACGCGCAGGCTGGCCTGCAGCGCTTCTTCAAGCTCCACCAGCTCCGCATTGATGAAAATGCGCAGCGCCTGAAAGGTACGGGTAGCCGGGTTCTGTCCGTCACGGCTTTTCACAATCTTGCCGACCAGATTGGACAGCTCGGTCGTGGTCTGCAGCGGACCATGGGCCTCGCGATGCGCCACGATGGCTTTGGCAATCGGGTAGGCCATGCGCTCTTCGCCATAGTCGCGAATCACGTCAGTGATCTGCTGCACCTCGGCTTCAGCCAGCCACTGGGCCACACTCATACCGCGCGTTGTGTCCATGCGCATGTCCAGCGGACCTTCAAAGCGGAAACTGAAACCGCGGTCGGCCTGGTCAATCTGCGGCGAGCTGACGCCCAGGTCCATCAAAATGCCATCGACACTGGCTGCAGGCAGCTCGCCCATGTGCCGAAAACCCTCGTGGCGAATAGAAAAACGGGCGTCTTCAATACGCCCGGCTTCTGCAATCGCCAAGGGATCCTTGTCGAAAGCTATCAGGCGTCCCTGCGGGCTGAGCCTGGACAAAATCAGGCGCGAGTGACCACCCCGGCCAAACGTTCCATCCACGTAGGTGCCGTTGGCAGCAGACACAGCTCCACCCAGCAAGGCATCGACGGCCTCATGCAGCAAAACGGTTATGTGTTGGAGAGGCTGCGGGTTCAACGCTGATCCTTTTTTAAAAAGCGAAATCCTGGAATACATCGGGCATGGGGGCCTGCATGGCCTCTGCCTCATTGGCTTCATAAGTGGCTTGGTCCCAGAGCTCAAAATGGTTGCCCATGCCGAGCAAAATCACTTCGCGACTCAAGTTCACGGCCTTGCGCAGCTCCGGAGAGATCAACACGCGCCCCGTGCCATCCATCTCCACATCCATGGCATTGCCCAGAAAAATACGTTTCCACCATTGCGCAGACATCGGCAGCTGACCGATACGTTCACGAAACAACAACCATTCAGGACGGGGGAAAAGCATCAGGCAGCCGTGCGGATGCTTGGTGATAGTGACTTGACCTTGCGCTTGCGAAATGAGGGCGTCACGATGCCGGGTCGGTATGGACAACCGCCCCTTTCCATCGAGATTCAATGACGAAGCCCCTTGAAACACGATTGGTTAACACCCCGTTCGCTTGGGCCTTGGACATCCTGCGCAGGACGCTTTAGGCAACTTTCACCACTTAATTGCACTTTTTTGCACTGTAGCAGCAAATTTGTGCTCCACCACTAGAGGAAACACAAAGGTTTGCAATGAAATCAATGGCTTAGCAGACAAAAACACCCATAAAACGAAAAATTCCCTTTGAATTCAAATGCTTAGACAAATTCAAAGAAACGTTACCGTCCTACACACTTTTGGCATTCTTTTGCAAAACAAATCCCCCTTGCCGACATGACATCGGCAAGGGGGACGTGCAAGTTTTTGCGGTTTACAGAATGTATCGGGACAGGTCTTCGTCCTGGCTCAGCATCTGCAGACGGGCATCCACATAGGCGGCGTCAATGGTCACGGTCTGACCTGCCAGCTTCACGGCGTCAAAGCTCACTTCATCGAGCAGACGCTCCATCACCGTTGCCAGGCGGCGCGCACCAATGTTTTCCGTGCGTTCATTGACGGTGTAGGCCGTGTAGGCCAGACGTGTGATGCCCTCAGGCGTGAATTCCAGCTTCACGCCTTCAGTTTCCAGCAGTGCCTGGTACTGCTTGACCAGCGATGCATGGGTTTGCGTGAGGATGGCCTCAAAGTCCTGCACCGACAGGGAATCCAGCTCCACACGAATAGGGAAGCGCCCCTGCAGCTCAGGAATCAGATCGCTGGGCTTGGACAGGTGAAAAGCTCCCGAGGCGATGAACAGGATGTGGTCGGTCTTGACCATGCCGTACTTGGTCGAGACGGTCGTGCCCTCCACCAGCGGCAGCAGGTCGCGCTGCACGCCCTGGCGCGAGACATCCGAGCCACTGGTTTCCTGACGCGTAGCGACTTTGTCAATCTCATCGATAAAGACAATGCCGTTTTGCTCCAGATTGGCCAGTGCGCGCGTCTTGGTCTCTTCCTCATTGACCAGCTTGGCGGCTTCCTCATCGATCAGCTGCTTGAGCGCATCCTTGATCTTGAGCTTGCGTGTCTTGCGACGCTCCTGCCCCATCTGGCTGAACATGCCGCGCAGCTGCTCGGCCATCTCTTCCATACCCTGGGGTCCAAGAATTTCCAGCTGTGGCTTGCTATCCACCAGCTCGATTTCGATTTCCTTGTCGTCCAGCTGGCCTTCACGCAGCTTCTTGCGGAAGATCTGGCGCGTGCCTGTCTCTTCGGGGGCTTCACCCGTGCGTGCAGGTGGCAGCAATACATCGAGGATGCGGTCTTCGGCCGCATCTTCGGCGCGCATGCGCTGCTTCTTCATCTCGGTCTCTCGCGCCTGCTTGACGGCGATTTCCGCCAGATCACGGATGATGGCGTCCACATCCTTGCCCACATAGCCCACTTCCGTGAACTTGGTGGCTTCGACCTTGATAAAGGGCGCATCCGCCAGACGTGCGAGACGGCGTGCAATCTCAGTCTTGCCCACACCGGTGGGGCCAATCATGAGAATGTTCTTGGGTGTGATTTCCTGGCGCAGGCCTTCTGCGACCTGCTGGCGACGCCAGCGGTTGCGCAGCGCAATCGCCACCGCGCGCTTGGCAGCAGGCTGACCCACGATGTGGCGATCGAGTTCGGAAACGATCTCTTGGGGCGTCATGGAAGACATAAGCAAAATATTAGTCAAATCAGGCTCTAGCGCTTATGCAGAAAGCGCTAGCAGCTATCAATTCAGAGATCACCAAGCCGCTTACAGCGTCTCGATGGTGTGGTTCATATTGGTGTAGATGCACAACTCGCCCGCAATCTCCAGAGATTTTTTGACGATGACCTCCGCTGGCAGCTCGGTGTTGTTCAGCAGGGCCTTGGCAGCGGAGTGGGCATACGCACCACCGGAGCCGATGGCCACAATGCCCTGCTCGGGCTCGAGCACATCGCCGTTGCCGGTGATGATGAGTGAAGCGCTGTGATCGGCCACGGCCAGCATGGCTTCCAGCTTGCGCAGCACGCGGTCGGTGCGCCATTCCTTGGTCAGCTCAATCGCTGCACGTGTGAGATGGCCCTGGTGTTTTTCCAGCTTGGCCTCAAAGCGCTCGAACAAGGTAAATGCGTCTGCCGTAGCTCCGGCAAAACCTGCCAGCACCTTGCCGTGGTAGAGCTTGCGCACCTTGCGTGCGCTGCCCTTAACCACGATGTGCCCCAGGGTCACTTGCCCGTCGCCGCCAATAGCGACCTGAATGCCTTCGGGCGTCTGGCGACGCACGCTGATGATGGTTGTGCCGTGATACTGTTCCATAGGTCGCTTCAGATGGGGACACTTGCCATCAATGCAAGCGCTTTTTTTGAAGATTTTTTCAGGCCAGCGTGGCCTGCACGGTGGCGTGCTCATGCACCCCCATGACATGGAAAAACGCCGCCATCAGCTGGTGCAGGCGGCTAAAGCGCAGCTGCACGCCCTTGCTCTGCATCTCCGCAGCCCAGTTGAGCACGCAGCTGGCCGCCACAAAATCCAGCCGGATCAGGTTGTCGCACGACACATCCAGCACTTGCCCGGGCTGTGCCTGCTGCCCCAGCAAATCCAGCCATTCCTGCAGATCGCCCTCGATCACCCCCGCCAGCCCCTGGCTGCGGTCAATGACCACGGGCACCGCGCCACCTTCCTGAGCAGCCCCCGTGTGTTGCGATGCGTCATGCAGCAGCGAGACATCGGCCTCGCCCTCTTCCTGGACCACGCAATGGCACTGAGGCTCCACCCAGGATGGCGGTGACACCTCGTAGGTGATGCAGTAATCCAGCGCCACCTGCTCGTAAGCTTCCATGCGCCCCATCAGCCGCAGCAGCGCCATGCGCAGCGTCCACCACTCCATGCGCTGACTGGCATCAGATACCAGCGTGTGCTGCTCCAGCACCTGCAGCAGCTTGGCGGCATCTGAGAAAACGAACTGGCCCGCACTGTCTGCCCACTCCTGCAGCAGATCCGCCAGCGGCGCAAGCGCTGCGGCTTCGATCTCCGTCAGGCGCGTCCAGGAAAGGTGCCAGGGCTGCTGTGCCCCTTCCTTGGATGCTCGCAGCGCAGCCACACTGCTGACCGTGAGCACGCTTGCGGCAGACCATTGAAACTGACGCTTGTTCACCACAGGCCGCATCGCACCACACAGGGCAGGCAGACCCAGACGTTCAGGAATGGACACCCACAGCGGCGCAGAACGACCAAAGTGCTCGGCATAGTCAATCGCCAGCGACTCAAAGGCTTCTTCATCACCAGTCGCCCGACACAGGTCCAGCGCGGCATGCCACAGGACTGCGACCTTGCCGTCGTCTACAGGTGAGTTATTGAGCGCTTGCAGCAGCTGCTCCAGCAGACACGTGCGTGCACCATCCATATCGCCATGGGCAAACAAGATGGCGGCCTCCTCCACATCAGGGTGAGGAACAAAGGAGCGCAACACCGGTGTAAGCGCAGTATCTGCAGCAGACGCAGGCTGCGGGGCTTCGACAGACTGCATCTGGGCTGCAGCGGCATCGGTGCTCACCGCAGTGGCTGCTGCACCTGCAGGAAGCTTTTCGGCAGTGGTTGATGCGCTGCATTCACTTCCCTGAAAAGCCGTCGTCGTAGCCTTATCGGCTGATGCAGGCCGCTGACGCCACCATTGGTCAGACATCTGTGCCTCGATGGCATCGATTTTTTGCAGGGTTTCCGCAGTGCGCGTTTCCTGTCCCAGAACGGACTGCAGGACTTCATCGCGCTGGTGCGCTGGTGTCAGCGCTGCACCTTCGGCACCGTTTTGTCGCAGCGCACGCAACTGCGCAAATTCCTGGCGGCGAATGGCTTCATTGCGACGCCTGCGCTCACGCACTTCCTGCGAAGTTTCCAAAACACCCAGATGGTCTGCATCCGACGGAGTATCCGTGCCAGCCTTGCTGCGCATCAGATGCATGACTTTGCTGAAAAAACCGCCTGATTTGCTGCTATCTGGGTGCATGGGCAAATAGTTCAAAGCCGTGCATCAGGCACGGCAGAAGATTTAGTCACCAAACATTTTCTGTTTGAGCTCACGACGCTGCTGTGCTTCCAGCGACAACGTAGCTGTGGGGCGAGCCAGCAGACGGGGCACGCCGATGGGCTCGCCCGTCTCGTCGCAGTAACCATATTCGCCCGCATCAATACGCGCAATAGCCTGCTCGATTTTTTTCAACAGCTTGCGCTCGCGGTCGCGCGTACGCAGCTCCAGCGCATGCTCTTCTTCGATGGTCGCGCGGTCTGCTGGATCAGGCACCACCACAGTGTCTTCACGCAGATTTTCAGCAGTTTCACCCGCGTTCTGGTGCATGTCCTGCTTGAGCTTGGACAGCTTGGCGCGGAAATACGCCAGCTGTACATCGTTCATGTACTCGTCATCAGGCATGGCCACGATTTCAGCGTCAGTCAGCGCTTCCACAGGCTTGGTTTTCCAGTTGTTGGCGAGCTTGGGATCACGTTGGATCACAGAGGAAGTAGTCGTTGGCATGGTTTTTTCAGAAACGGCTGAGGTTGCGTGAGTAGCAGCAACAGAAGCCTTGATGGATTCATTGGGAACCGAGCGGGATTTGGCTCCCGCCGTGGTTTTGGCAGCAGTAGCGCTGGACTTGGCAGCAGTCTTCTTGGCTGCAACCTTGACCTTCTGCTCTGTGGCATTGGCAGCTGCTTTGGTCGTCGCTTTTTTCTTACTGGTTTCTACTGCTGTCACTTCCTGTCTCCTCACAGTACTAGCATGGCCTGGGCAGCCCTGCCCCGATGGAACAGGAGCGCCCGACGCTTGTCAGGGCCGCGATTGTATCGACCAGATACCTTCACGCCCCTGTAGTTGCACATAACGCACAGTCTTATCTGGATAAATCCCTGGCTGAGGAATGTAAGCCCTCAGGCCAGGCACTGCTCCAGACCTTGGCGGAATATATCTTGTGGCAGATCAATGCCAATAAAGACCATCTTGCTCTGGCGTTGCTCGTCGGGTGCCCATTCTGGGCCCAAGTCACTGCCCATCAACTGGTGGACCCCCTGAAAAATCACCTTGCGGTTGGTACCCTTCATGTCGAGCACGCCTTTATAGCGCAGCATCTTGGGGCCATAGATATTGACGATGGCACCCAGAAAGTCCTCCAGCTTGGCAGGATCGAAAGCACGATCGGCACGATACACAAAGCTCTTCACATCATCGTCGTGGTGATGGTGGTGAGGATGGCTGCAGTGTTCGCCATGTTCGTGATCGTGGCCGCAGTCATGACCATGGTGATGCTCGTGGTCGTGGTCATGCGTGCAGTGGCCATGCTCATGGTCACAATGGCTGTGATCGTGCTCGTCTTCCTTGAGAAAGTCAGGGTCGATGTCCAGCTTGGCGTTCAGGTTGAAGCCGCGCAGGTCAAACACTTCATTCAGCGCCACTTCGCCAAAATGCACCGCCTTGATAGGTGCACGTGGGTTCATGTGCTTGAGGCGATGAATCAGCGCATCTTTTTCAGCTTCAGTCACCAGATCGGTCTTGGACAGGAAGATCTGGTCAGCAAAGCCAACCTGGCGGCGCGCTTCCTGGCGGTCATCCAGCTGCTGGTTGGCATGCTTGGCATCCACCAGCGTCAGGATGGAATCGATCATGTAGGTCTCAGCGATCTCATCGTCCATGAAGAAAGTCTGAGCCACAGGACCAGGATCAGCCAGACCCGTGGTTTCAATCACGATGCGGTCGAACTCCACCAGCCCTTTACGGCGCTTGGCAGCCAGCAGCTGCAGAGCTTCGCGCAGGTCTTCGCGGATGGTGCAGCAGATGCAGCCATTGCTCATCTGCAGGATTTGTTCTTTGGATTCGGTCTTGAGAATGTCGGTATCAATATTTTCTTCACCGAACTCGTTTTCGATCACGGCAATCTTCATGCCGTGCGACTCGCTGAGCACGCGCTTGAGCAGCGTGGTCTTGCCCGAGCCCAGGAAGCCGGTAAGGATGCTGACGGGAATGAGTGCCATGGAAATACAACCTTGTCGCAGTATGCAAACCACCCAATAGGCAGCTTGCCAATTAGTCAAAAAACACAACGCGAGCCGCTGTCAGGGCGGCGTTGAAGGCAGCAAGTGTAGCCATCCCACCAAGCATATGGCTTTTACCGGAGATGCTCGAAGCTGCCTGAGCAGCTAAACATGGCGTCATTCGTGGGCTTCGCAAGTGCTGCAGCCCTCAAGATTTTTTCTGTGCCCTGGGGTGTGCCTGGGCATAGGCCTGCGCCAGATGCTGGAAATCCAGCCGGGTATAGATCTGGGTGGTCGTGATGTTGGCGTGCCCCAGCAGCTCCTGCACCGCGCGCAGATCGCCACTGGACTGCAGCACATGGCTGGCAAAGGAGTGCCGCAGCACGTGGGGATGCACCGCCTGCGTCAGCCCGGCCTGCTGGCTGCGCTGGCGCAGACTTTTCCAGATCGCTTGCGGTGTCATACGTGCACCGCGCACACCGACAAACAAGGCTGCTTCCTGCCAGTGCGGTGAAAAACGACTGGCACGCAGATCCAGCCAGCGTTGCAAGGCAGCCTTGGCAGCAGTCCCCACAGGTACGCTGCGGCGCTTGCCGCCCTTGCCGGTGACATGCACCAGCCTCGCCTGCAGATCCAGCCAGCCCAGGCCAGCACCTGCTTCAACGTCCAGATTCGCCAGCTCACTGACACGCAGGCCGCTGCTGTAGAGCAGCTCTGTCATGGCTGCATCGCGCGCTTCTTCCCAGGGATCGGCTTGAGGATCGGAAAAAGAGGCGAGCTGCACCGCGGCATCCACCCCCAGCGCCTTGGGCAGGGGTTTAGAGGTTTTCGGGGCACGAATCCCTTCTACCGGGTTACGCGCCACCAGCCCTTGCCAGGCAGCCCATCTGAAAAAACCCCGCCAGCACGACAGCCACAGCGCAATGCTGCGTCCATGTCGGCCTTTGGCATGCAGTGCCGCCACAAAACGGCGAATATGATTTGACTGCAGCGCCAGCACCTCATGCCCTGCCTGCTGGGCCATGGTCTGCAGCTGCTGCAGCCCTTCCGTATAAATGGCGACAGTGCGTGCTGCCAGCCTACGCTCACTGCTTACATGCTGCACATAGCGCTGCAGTTCTGGAGCAAGCTCGGCAGCCGCTGGCATGGTGGCGCGATCAGTTGCCAGATGCTGTTACACGCAAACGGCCCAGCGCGGCGCTGGCCTGTTCCGCAATGCGCGAGAGGAATTCCGTGCCCATGGTGGCATCGAAACGCAGCGGATCTGGTGAACCCAGCACCAGCAAACCAAAGGCCGGGGTCTGGCTGTCGTTGCTGCCTTCGCGCAGTGTCAGCAAGGCAATGGACTGCACTTCGCTGGGGTTAGGCAGCCAGGCTGTGGGTTCAAAGCCTAGGTTAGGACCACAGAACGGCATGGTCAGCGATGTGGCAAAGGATTTCGCATCATCACTCACGCCCATGGTGAAGAGCGAACCCACATAAGGGCCAGCCACATCCCAGACGCGTATCCCTACCTGGGGCACATCAAACTCCTGCTGGATGCCCTCTGCAATGGCATGGGGCAGATTGCGGGGATCGCTGACCTGTGCCAGCGCACAGCTCCAGCGGTGCACCTTGTGTGCAATCGATGCGTTCTCGCTGCTGTTGCGCACCATTTCCATGATGCGCTGCTCCAGCCCCTTGATCTTGTCACGCAGCATTTCAGCCTGGCGCTCCTGCAGGCTGACGGCACGGCTACCATGACCACTGCTCAGCTGCACACGGGTGAGCATTTCCGCATGGCGCTCAAAAAATTCGGGATGCTGCAGCAGGTATTCAGCGATGCGCTCTTCATTGATAGCGGAGTTGTCGATGCTGTTCATATCTCGTCAGGTATCTCAATCTGGCCTTCGAACACGGTGGTAGCCGGACCCGTCATCATGACAGCATCTTGGGCCCCACCTGACCATTCAATGGTCAACCGTCCACCGCGCGTGTGTACGTCCACGCAGTGCTCCAGTTTCCCCAAGAGGATACCGGCAACCACGGCAGCACAGGCTCCTGTCCCGCACGCCAGGGTTTCACCGGCACCACGCTCATACACACGCAGTCGAATCTCCGAAGCAGATAGCTGCTGTGCAAAACCCGCATTCACGCGCTGCGGAAAACGCGGATGCAACTCTACCAGCGGGCCCAGCTCTGCAACAGGCGCCGTGTCCACGTTCTCTACCCATTGCACGGCATGGGGATTACCCATGGAAACTGCCACGACCTCCACCTGCGCAACGCAAGCAGATGCAGGTAACGCCAGAGGCCAGACCTGGGCATGGGACTGCTGGCGTGCCGTCAGGCCGCTGACATCAAAAGGCACTTGGGCTGCATCCAGCACAGGCCTGCCCATATTCACGGTCACGCGGCCATCATCCGTCAGCCGTGGAGCAATCACTCCGGCCTTGGTCTGCACACGGATTTCGGTCTTGCTGGTCAAGCCTTTGTCATACACGTAGCGCGCAAAGCAGCGTGCCCCATTGCCGCACTGCTCGACTTCACCGCCATCGGCGTTATGGATCACATATTCAAAATCCAGGCCATCGGCTGGCGCAGGGCGCACCGTCAGAATCTGGTCGGCACCTACGCCAAAGTGGCGATCGGCCAGAAAACGGTAGTGCGCTGGCGTCAGGCCCAGCTGGCCTTGTGTTTCATCGAGCACGACAAAGTCATTGCCCGCGCCCTGCATTTTGGTGAAGCGAATGTGCATGGTGCAGTGAGATCCATGCGTGGCCATGGCCACGCGAAAGTGATAGATATGTCAGCCTGCTGCTTGCACCTGTTCAGTGGGAACATGCGGCAGGGACAGGTGCGAATTATCTGCCTGTCAGCACTGTGCACCATGAAAAAGACCGGCCGCAGCCGGTCAGTCTCAGCATGGCAGTCTGTGATTACTGCGCAATCTTGCTGAACTTCAGCCCCTGCACCGAAGCGCCAGCTTCCAGCCCCACGTTGTTGAGCACATAGGCACTGACTGGGGCCATGGCCGTTTCCGTGTCGATACGGCCATTCACCCCTGCACGGCCCACAGCCACATTCACCCCGGCACCAAAGGAGACGCCATCGCTGTCCACAAAGTTCTGGTAGGCGTCGCGCGTGGTGAACACATAAATCACGGACTTGGACAAGCCACCAGCCTGCCAGCCCACCGATGCGCCCATCAGCCGATACACACCGTGCGTAGCGCCACCAGAGCGCAGCACGCACTGACCATATTCAGCACCCACGACAAAGCTGCCACCAATCACCGCCGGGCAGATCAAGACCCCGGTGGACTTGGCCACCAGCTGCTGCGTATCTGGCATGGCCTTGTACAGGCGGTTGAGCGCTGCGGTCGATTGCACCTCCAGCTCCGCCCGCGTGCTGGGTGCTCCACCCTGGCCCTGCGTTGTTCCCGTGGTGGAGCAGCCCACCATACCCAGCACAGCCACCAGGCTGGCGGCCCATACTTTTGCTTGCAAAGACTGTTTCATTCACACCCCTTTTTGACATACGTGTGCAGTGCACACCCATGATTGAAAGCATACGCAATGCCTGCTGGCTCAGGTGACGGAAAGCGCCACATTCCTGCTTTTCAGCCACAAGTAGCGAACTTGGACTACACAGGCTGCACCCTGATCTGCATCGTTCATGCTGCACGTTAAACAGCAATATGCGCTGGAGCAGCCTTTACCCTGCCACCACCCTTTCATTGACGCGCGAAACTGCGTAAGCTGAACGCCCATGAGCTTCTGGAAATATTTCTACCATCCGCAGGCAGCCATGGTGTTACTGAGAGTCACACTGGCGATACTGATGTTGTTCCACGGCTGGGCCAAGGTCCGCTATGGCATCGGGCATATTGAAGCCATGGTGGCGCAGACCGGGCTGCCAGGTTTTCTGGCCTATGCGGTATTTCTGGGCGAGGTGGTAGCCCCACTGTTTCTGCTCGTAGGGCTGTACGTAGTGCCTGCGGCACTGGTCATCGCCATCAATATGGTCGTAGCACTGATTCTGGTGCACAGCCAGCAGTTTCTGCTTCTCAACAAATCGGGGGGCTGGATGCTGGAGCTGCAGGCGTTTTTTCTGGTGACCGCGCTGGTGGTTGCCATGGGACACAGCAAAAGCAAATAAACGCTTTGCACCTGAAAAGCACAAGGGGCCTGACGGCCCCTTTGCATTTGCTGCTGCGTGAAGCAAGCAGTTAAAAGCGCTCCCAGGGCATGAGGTAACGCCACTGCCCTTCGGTCAGCCCAGCCATGGAGATGCGGCCTACGCGCAGGCGCTTGAGCCCGACCAGCTTCAGCCCCACGCCCCGGCACATGGCATCGATTTCATGCGGGGCAATCCCCTTGAGCGCAAAACGCAGGCGTTGCTCGCTTTGCCAGCTGACCTTGATGCGTGGCAGCTGCTTGCCTTCTATCGCAGTGCCATTGCACAGGCGCTCCAGGCCGCCGTCCACGATCTTGCCCTGCACTTCGGCAATGCACTCCTGCTCCAGAAAACGAGCTTCCTCCTGCAGCTTGCGTATCACGCGCCTGTCCTGAGAGTAAATCGTCAGTCCACTGGCAGGCAGCGGCAAAGCTTCCAGGCACTCCAGATGCTGAAAATGCTTGTTCAGCACGCGGATGGGAGCTGGCGTATTGCCCTGGTTCCAGTGGTCAACCGTCAGCAAGTCCTGCGCACTCTGCTCTGCACCGCGCGGGGTCAATGCGGCGTAATGGGCAGGCTTGTGCAGCAAGATGGTGACAGGCGGCACCTCCTGCGGCTTGGCCCCGGCCTCCAACGTGATGGTTTGCTCTGGCAGCACGCGCGCACCCGGGTGTTCGACGGTGATACCGTCCACCTGCACGGCCCCGTTTTCAATATAAAGCGCTGCTTCGCGGCGCGAGCATTGCAGTTGCTCGGCCAGTCGCTTGGACAGCCGAACGGCGTTGTCCTTGTGGGATTCAGTCTGTGACATGCAATAAGCTTAGGGCACGAATCCGATCCACGTGCGCCATCAGGCTTCTTTCTGCCAGCTTCCACAGATGCTGGGGCGTGTCGGCATAAGCCAGTGCCACCCAGTCCTGCGGCGTTCCATCAGGTTTTTGCTGCATGGCAGCGAGCACCTTGGCCTCACGCGCCAGGCGGTGGGCCTTGAGCTGGGCAATCACCTGCTGCGCCTGACCCAGCACATAGCCATGGGCAGGCAGCAAGAACTCCACGCCCTGCTGTGCACACAGCGCCGCCAGCTTGTCCAGGCTGGCAATGTAGTCGCGCATATTGCCATCCGGCAGATCGATGATGGTGGTGCTGCCATTGAGGATGTGGTCACCGCTGAACAGCAGCGCATCCTCTTCCAGCAGCAGGCACAGGTGATTGGCCGCATGGCCCGGCGTGAAGACAGCACGCAGGGTATGGACAATGTTTTTGCCATCCAGCGCTTGTCCCACAAGCCTAAGCTGCTCACCATCTTGCAGCACCACATCGGGCACAAACTGGCTGTCTGCACGGGAAGTGGCCGCCGATGGCATGCCGTAAATCTGCGGCCGCCAGCCCCGCGTCTCGCACAGCGACTGCAGCAAAAATGCGCCGGGCGAGTGATCCGGATGGGAATGGGTGCAGACAATGTGGCGAATATCCCCCCCAGCCGCATCCAGCAGGCGCTGCACATGCGCGCGGTCTGCCGGTCCAGGGTCGATAGCGATATAGCCCGTAGCCTGCTCCCCCACCAGATAGCTGTTGGTGCCAGGGCCAGTCATCACATTGGCGTTCGGTGCCGTCAAGCGCAGCAGGTTTTTGCGCAGCGGCACGGCACGCTCGTTTTGCCAGGCAATGTCGTGCAGCACCTGGCCATCAGGGCAGACCATGGCCGCTTCACCATAGGCCAGATCGCTTTCAATCAGCGCCCGCTCCTTGCCCTGGTCCAGCACAAAGCGTGGTGCATGGCTCCACAGCAAACCATGGGCTGCGGCCTGCTGGATCGCCTGCACGCTGTCATAGCGTGACAGGTATTTGAGCGTATACACCGTGGGCAGCATCATGGGCATCTGCTTGCTGCGGTGCTTGTCGAGTGCGGCCTTGGGCTCTATCCAGACAGCTTCAAACTGCTCGCTGTTGTCAGGCAAGGGCGTCTGCCCCTCTGGCATGCGTGCCACAAAAAAGGGCACGGCAAAGCGCTTGGGCAGATGGGCCGGAGCCGTGAAGTGCCCGACCTGCCACAGCGCTGCTGCATCCAGCCGCAACCCGGCCTGCTGCAGCTGGGGCCACAGCGGTGCATGGCGGTCCAGCGCATCCACCTCTGCCTGCGCGGCAGGCGCACCATCGGCACGCAAGGCCAGCAGCACGCCCATCTCTTCCAGAGTTTCGCGCAGGGCCGCCACGGTGGCCGTGCGGGTCGCGGCCTCCATCTCCGGGCGGAACTGCACCACCTCTGCAGGGATCTGCCCATCCTGCGCTTCAATGCAGCCACCAGGAAAGACGTACATGCCAGGGCCAAAGCTGGCGGCGCTGGAGCGCCGTGTCATCAGGACCTCCCAGCCACCTTCGGGGCGGTCACGCAGCAGCAGCAAGGTGGAGGCAGCCAGCGGCTCGCTGGGCACCCGCTGGGGATAGAGCAATTGTTCAGGACGCAGCATGCTGCACATTATTGAGCAAGCATGCTGTCAGAGCTGTCACCTGCAAAGCCGTTGCACGCGCCAGAAACAGCAGCGCCCCGGAGGTCCGGGGCGCTGGTATGGGTGTTTGATAAGTGTGAAGTCCGCCGATAAGCCGGATTCTGTGCACAGCGGTTACCCGCTGCGTGACTGCCATTACTCTGGGCCAGTGGTCGCCCAACTGGCTCGATGCTACCTACCCGCACACTCCGGGGGCCCCGTCAACGTGTGCCTACTTGGTATTGCTGCGCGTAGAGATTGCCCGTTTCACCCTTGGTGGTTTACCTTGCGGTACGCCCCCAAGACTACGTCTCTGTTGCTCTGATCCTCACCTCACGGTGGACAGCTGTTAGCTGCTACGCTGCCCTATGCAGTCCGGACGTTCCTCCAGTGCCGTGTTTCCACGCTTGCACCAGCGGCAGTCTGGCGAACTTCACGGCGGCCATTATCCCTCAGGAATCTGTGCACCCTCAGGACATGGCGGAAAGAATCCGTATGTCGTAGATGATGAGGCCCATGATGGTCAGTGAGCCCAGCAGCATCATTCCCGGACCCCATACGTATTCGCGCAGTGAAAAACCTACCAGCAGCAAGAGGCAGGCAACCGTCATCACGGCCATGTTGATGTGCAGTAAAGGCACGCTTGGACCCCCTTTGTCAGTCTGTGTGACACGGTAACGGAGGCCGTACCGGATAGCAAGCAGTCTGCACGCACAAGCTGATACGGAACATATGGCAAGCAGCTATATGCATATCGCCCGGTGTGTGAACAATTGCGCCACAATGTTCTGATCTAACGTGCATGCACCCAAGGAGCCGCAATGAAGTTCGACAACGTTTTACAGACGATTGGCAACACGCCCATCATCCGCATGAACCGCATCTTCGGCAGCAATGCCAATGTGTGGATCAAGTCTGAGCGCGGCAACCCCGGTGGCTCCATCAAGGACCGTATTGCACTGGTCATGGTGGAAGCGGCAGAAAAATCCGGCGCACTCAAACCCGGCGGCATCATCATTGAGCCCACCAGCGGCAATACCGGCGTGGGTCTGGCCTTGGTCGCAGCAGTCAAGGGCTACAAGCTGATTCTGGTCATGCCAGAGAGCATGTCCATCGAGCGCCGCCGCCTGATGCTGGCCTATGGCGCTACGTTTGATCTGACCCCCAAGGAAAAAGGCATGAAGGGCGCCATCGCCCGCGCGCAGGAACTGGCGGCACAGACTCCCGGCGCATGGATTCCCCAACAGTTTGAAAACCCTGCCAACGTAGACATCCACGAAGCCACCACGGCCCAGGAAATTCTGGCGGACTTCCCCGATGGGCTGGACGTGCTGATCACCGGCGTAGGCACGGGCGGCCACCTGTCTGGCGTGGCCAAGGTACTCAAGGCCAAGTTCCCGAATCTGAAAGTGTTTGCCGTGGAGCCTGCGGCTTCGCCCGTGATCTCTGGCGGCAGCCCTGCGCCCCACCCTATTCAGGGCATTGGTGCGGGCTTTATTCCCAAGAACCTTGACGTGGCGCTGCTGGACGGTGTCATCCAGGTCGAAGGCGAGCCTGCCCGTGAATACGCCCGCCGCGCAGCTGCGCAGGAAGGCCTGCTGGTCGGTATTTCGTCGGGGGCAACGCTGGCCGCGATTGCGCAAAAGCTGCCTGAGCTGCCCGCTGGCGCCAAGGTGCTGGGCTTTGCCTATGACACGGGCGAGCGCTATCTGTCCGTGGAAGGTTTTCTGCCTACCGGCGCATAAGACGCGCTGTCTTTGCCCCATCAGCCGCCGCACGCCATGCCGGCGGCTTTTTTATAGCTGCCAGCGCTTGCAAATAAAGGATTTCAGATAGTTTTCTATCTGAAATTCAATAAATACAAGCGCTGGCAGCTATTGTTTTCAGAGAACGAATCCCTGCACCCTCACAGGTCAAGGCTCTTGCCTACCATTGCCCGAACAAGGAGAAACACAGCTTGTTCGGATTTTTTGAAAAACGCATTCCCCCCTATCCCGCGGACGAGCCCCAGCTGCCGCCCACGGGCTTTGTCGCCTTTCTGTGGTCCTGCACGCGCGGCATGCGCGGCTGGATTGTGCTGATGACCATCACCAGCGCCCTGCTGGCCATCTATGAAGCCTTTCTGTTTGGCGTGATGAGCCGCGTGGTGAACTGGCTGTCTACCACGCCGATGGCAGAGTTCTGGCAGGTGCAGCGCGGCAGTCTGCTCGGCATTGCAGCCATCTTGCTGGGCTCCATCGTGCTGCTGGCCCTGCACACCATGGTCATGCACCAGGTGCTGGCGATCAACTTTCCCATGCGCATGCGCTGGGTGTTCCACCGGCTGATGCTGGGCCAGAGCATGTCGTTCTACGCAGACGAGTTTGCCGGACGCATCACCACCAAGATCATGCAGACCGCGCTGGCTGTGCGTGAGGTGATCTTCATCGTGGTCGATGTGCTGGTCGGCGTGGGCGTGTACTTCATCAGCATCTTGCTGCTGGCTGGCAGTTTTGATGCCTACCTGCTGCTGCCCTTTGGCATCTGGCTGCTCTGCTACGCCCTGGCCTGCTGGTACTTTGTGCCGCGTCTGGGCAAGATTGGCCAGGAGCAGGCCGATGCGCGATCCATGATGACGGGCCGTGTGACCGATGCCTACACCAACATCGCCACCGTCAAACTGTTTGCCCATACCCGCCGCGAGGCCGAGTACGCACGCAGCGCCATGGAAGACTTCAAGAAAACCGGCTACGCGCAGATGCGTCTGGTCAGCCTGTTCGAGCTGAGCAACCACACCATGATCACGCTCCTGATTCTGAGCAGTGGCGGCATGGCGCTGTGGCTGTGGAGCACGGGCCAGACCGGTGCAGGCGTGGTCGCGGCCGTGATTGCTATGGCGCTGCGCATTGCGGGCTACTCCCACTGGGTGATGTGGCAGATGACGGGCCTGTTTGAAAACATTGGCACCATCCATGACGGCATTACCACCTTGTCCAAGCCCCGCACCATTGTGGATGCACCCAACGCTCCTGCGCTGCAGGTCAAGCAGGGCGAAATTCGTTTTGAGCACGTGAGCTTTGGCTACAAGGACGGCGCCAAGAAAATCATCGACGGGCTGGACCTGCACATTCGCCCCGGCGAGCGCATTGGCCTGATTGGCCGCTCGGGTGCAGGCAAGTCCACGCTGGTGAACCTGCTGCTGCGCTTTCACGAGCCACAGGCAGGCCGCATCACCATTGACGGCCAGGACATCAGCCAGGTCACGCAGGACAGCCTGCGCGGCGCAATTGGCATGGTGACGCAGGACACCTCGCTGCTGCACCGCTCCATGCGTGAAAACATTCTGTATGGCCGCCCCGATGCCACCGAGGAGCAAATGCGCGCCGCCGCCGAGCGTGCCAAGGCGGCCGAGTTCATTGACACGCTGACCGACCGCCATGGCCGCAGCGGCTATGACGCACAAGTGGGCGAGCGCGGCGTGAAACTCTCAGGCGGCCAGCGCCAGCGCGTGGCGATTGCGCGCGTGATGCTCAAGGACGCGCCCATCTTGCTGCTGGACGAGGCCACCAGCGCGCTGGACAGCGAGGTGGAAGCCGCGATCCAGCAAAGCCTGGACGACCTCATGGAAGGCAAGACCGTGATTGCGATTGCCCACCGCCTCTCCACCATTGCCGCCATGGACCGCCTCATCGTCATGGACAAGGGCCATATCGTGGAGCAGGGCACGCACCAGGAGCTGTTGCAGCTGGGCGGCATCTACGCACGCCTGTGGGCCCACCAGAGTGGGGGTTTCCTGAATGAGCCCACGGAAGGGCAGCTGTAACTGCTTGCTCTAAAACAAGCTGCCATGCAGGCACCGTTCATGTGATGAGCGGTGCCTGCTTTGAGACAGGGTCTACCTAGCATGTCAGCGTTTTTGACCTGAAAAAACGCAGCATGAAGGAGGCTCCATGCAGGTTACGGCTTCGCGATCTGACGCCATCACACAGCGCCGCACATCGCCCAGAATTCAGACACCACCTCCACCCCCTCCGGTGTTTGAACCCGCACAGCGCAGCATCGCCGTGCGCGATGAGGCATTTGTCTTCCCTGAGCACGAACTGCTCATGTCCACCACGGACCGCACGGGCCGTATCACCCACTGCAACGCTGCCTTCTGCCACGTCAGCGGCTACAGCATGGATGAGCTCATGGGCCAGCCGCACAACATCGTGCGCCACCCCGACATGCCTGCCGAAGCCTTCAAGGACATGGGGGCCACCATCGGCCATGGCCGCACCTGGATCGGGCTGGTCAAGCACCTGCGCAAGGACGGGCGCTACTACTGGGTGCGTGTCAAGCCTACAGACGGCGAAGTGCGCGCTGCCACTGCGCTGTACGCCTGATTCCGCCAGGGCACGCAGGGCTGGCAGATAGGCCTGCAAGCCATGCTGCTGGCGGCGCTGACGGGCCTGGTGCTGTACCGCCAGCATCTGCGCATTACCCAGCCTTTTGAGGCCGCCGTGTCGCTGTGCAGCGATATTGCAGGCTGCAAGCTCGATGGTGCGCTGCCCGCCTACCAGGGGCGACACCCCATGGGCTTTCTGCTGGAGCGGCTCAAGCAGGTGCAGATCAACTTGCGCGCTGTGGTGGGGGATGCCCGGCATGAGATTGACGGCTTTTCCAGCCTGGCCCAGCAGGGCGGCACCGCCATGGAGGAAGTCAGCGCGCTGGTGCAGACCATGTACCAGTCTTCACAGCAGATGGGGCAGATCATTGCCACCATTGAAAGCATTGCCTTCCAGACCAACATCCTCGCGCTCAATGCCTCCGTGGAAGCAGCGCGTGCTGGCGAGCAGGGCCGTGGCTTTGCCGTGGTGGCCGGTGAAGTGCGTGCCCTAGCCCAGCGCAGTGCGCAGGCGGCCGGAGAAATCCGCCAGCTGATTGCCACCACCAGCGGCCAGATCGAGCAAAGCGCACGCCATATGCAGCAGGCCAGCCAGACCATCCAGCAGGTGGTGGCCTCAGTCACCGACGTCAGCCAGCTGCTGCAGGACGTGACCACGGCAGCGGACGCGCAAAGCCAGGGCATTGCCCAGGTCAACGATGCGCTCCATGACCTGGACACCGTCACCCAGGACAATGCACAGTTGGCAGAGGTCTCTGCCCAGTCGGCCCACCACATGGATGCCCACGCAGGCATTCTGCGCCGCACGCTGGACATCTTCAGGCTCTGAAAGCGCTACTACTTTTCATAGCTGCCAGCGCTTGTATTGCAAGGATTTCAGATGCTTTTCAATTTGAATCCAAGCACTATCAAGCGCTGGAAGCTCTTATTTTTCAAGCACCGCCGCACAGCCACTGCGGCATTGATAGCATCCACATGCTGTCTGCTTTGTCTTTTCTCCTTGCTACCGCATGCGCATTCTTCACACCTCTGACTGGCACCTGGGCCAGAACTTCATGAACCACAGCCGCGAGCGCGAGCACGCGCTGCTGATTGACTGGCTGCTCGAACAGGTGCAGCAGCACGCGGTGGATGCCGTGCTGATTGCGGGTGACATTTTCGACACCGGCACCCCGCCCAGCTACGCCCGTGCGCTGTACTACCGCCTGATTGCCGAGCTGCACCGCCAGGGCGTGGCCTTGCTGCTGCTGGGCGGCAACCATGACTCCGTCAGCGTGCTCAGCGAAAGCCTGCCGCTGATGCACCACCTGAACACCACAGTGATTGCTGCGACGGGTGAGGCTAGCCAGCACGTGGTCACCCTGCCCCAGCGTGGCAGCGCGCAACCCGGCTGCATTGTCTGCGCCCTGCCCTTTATCCGCCCACGCGATGTACTCACCAGCCAGGCGGGGCAAAGCGCCGAAGACAAGCAGCGCAGCCTGCAAACCGCCATTGCCGACACCTATGCCCGCGTGTTTGCCGCCGCACAGGCCCAGCAGACCGCACTGCAGCAGGCCCATGGCGTGCAAGTGCCCATTGTTGCCACCGGGCACCTGACCACCGTGGGTGCCAGCAGCAATGAATCCGTGCGCGAAATTTATGTGGGTGCACTAGAAGCGTTCCCGACCAGCGCCTTCCCCCCCGCTGATTACATTGCGCTCGGCCATATCCACAAGCCACAAAAAGTCGGTGGGCTGGAACACATTCGCTACTGCGGCTCACCCATTGCACTGGGCTTCGACGAAGCCAGACAGACCAAGGAAGTGCTGCTGGTGGATCTCCACGCACAAGGCCTGCACAGCGTCACGCCCCTGTCCACGCCGGTGGTTCAGGTACTGGCCTCGGTCTCCGGCAATCTGACCAGCTTGCCTGCTGCCCTCAAGGAAATCGCTGCCCGTGAAGGCGTTAGCACCGAGCACCCCGCCTGGGTGGAAGTGACGGTGCAGGAAGACGACTACCTGCCCGATCTGGCCGCACGCATTGCCAGCATGACGGAGGACTTACCCGTGGAAGTGCTGCGCACCAAGCGCCAGCGCGGCACAGCCACCGCCCAGCTGTTGGGCGAGCCCAGCGAATCGCTGCAGGAACTCACGCCGCAGGACGTGTTTGCACGCAGGCTGGCGCAGGAAAGCCTGGCGCCCGAGCTGCAGACCGCGCTGCAGCAGCGCTATGAGCACGTGCTGCGCAGCATCACTACTGGAGAGGCCGCATGAAAATCCTGAGCCTGCGCCTGAAAAACCTCAACGCCCTCAAAGGCGAATTTGCCATTGACTTCAGCCAGCCGCCCTTTGCCGACAACAGCCTGTTTGCCATCACCGGGCCGACGGGGGCTGGCAAGTCCACCCTGCTCGATGCCATCTGCCTGGCCCTGTACCACCAGACCCCGCGCCTGAGCAGCATTGGTGGCAGCAACAACGATTTGATGACGCGCCACACGGCCGGCTGCATGGCCGAGGTGACTTTTTCCGTCAAAGGCCAGACCTACCGTGCCTTCTGGAGCCAGCGCCGTGCGCGTGACAAGGTCCATGGCGCACTGCAGCCACCCAAGGTAGAGCTGGCACACATTGACCCAGCCACGGGTGAAGGAGCAATTCTCACCACCCACAGCAATGACAAGCTCAAGCGCATCGTCGGCCTCACGGGCCTGGACTTTGGACGATTCACCAAGTCCATGCTGCTGGCGCAAGGCGGTTTTGCGGCTTTTCTGAACGCCAACGCCAACGAGCGTGCCGAGCTGCTCGAAGAGCTGACCGGCACCGAGGTCTACGGCCAGATCTCTCAAGCTGTGTTTGAGCGTGCCCGCGAAGCCCGCCAGCAGCTGGAAAAGCAGCAAGCCCTGCTGCAAGGCATGCAGCCGCTGGACGCCACCACACGCGAAGCGCTGCAAACCCAGTCCGACACCCTGCGCAGCACATTGCAGCAATTACAGGAACAGCTGCGCCAACTGCACACCATTGCGCAATGGCAAGCACAGACCACCAGCACGGCTGAGGAAGTCACGCGTGCGGAGCAAGCCCATGCCGCAGCCCAGCAAGCCTTGTACAACGCCAGTGCCGAGTTGCAGCGTCTGCAGGCCCATGCCCCCGCCCAGGCCATTGCGCCACGCCATGCCCACTGCCAGCGCCTGCAGCAGCAACACACACAGGCCAGCGCCGAGCACCAGCAACTGCAGCGCAGCCTGCAGCAGACACAGCAGGCGCTGGAGCTGCTGCACCTGCAGGCCCGTACGCTGAGTACCCATGCGCTGCAGCAGGTTGAGCAAGCACTCGCGCAAACCCAGCAACAGCAATCCGAATGGCAAGACTGGCTGCAGCAACATGCCCCCTATGCACAGCTGGGCGAAGCGCTGAGCGGCTGGCGCTCCAAGCTGGAGCAACTGCAGCAAGACCAAGGCAAGCTGGCAGCCCACAACCGCCATATCGCTGAGCTCAAGCACGCTGCTGAACGCCTGCAACAACAGCGCGGCCAGCAGCAGACAGCCTGCACACAGGCCGCGCAAGCCGTGCAGACCGCACAGCAGCAGCACGCACGGGCTACAAAGGCGTTGCAGCAGCAACTGGGTGCGGAAAGCAGCCTGCAAGCCCTGCGCCAGCGCTGGCAGATCGCACTGGAAACGGCACAGCACAGGCAGCAGCTGCGCGACCATGCCGCGCAGCGCAGTGCCATGGAAGTGCAACGCCAGCAGCATGCGCTGGCCCTGCAGGACATTGCGCAGCGCATCGTGCAACTGGAAGCGCAGCGCCACCAGCTACGTACGCAATACAAGGCCCTGCAGGAAAAAGTGCAGGACAAGCAGACCCTGCTGCTACAGGAGCAACGCATCCAGAGTCTGGAGCAGTACCGCCATGCGCTGCAGCCCAGCGAAGCCTGCCCGCTGTGCGGCTCTCAGGAACACCCGGCCATTGCGCGCTATGCGGCGCTGGATGTCTCCGCCACACAGCAGGCCCTGCAGCAGGCAGAAGCCGAGCGCGATGCCGTACAGCGCCAGGGTGAAACGGTCAGCGCCGAGCTGGCCGCCGTCCACGCCCAGCAGACAGAGCGGAACACCCAGCTGCAAGCCGCTGAGCAGCAGCTGGCGCAATGGCAGCAGCGCTGGGAAGTTTTGACGGCCAGCACCGCCGCCGCCGAAACCTCGGCGCAGGCGCTGGAAGCACAGTACCGGCAAGCCCAGCAAGCCACCGAACAGCTGCACCAACAGCTGCAAGCTGCCGATGCCGCCGAGCAGCAGCTGCAGCAAACCCAGCAAGCCCTGCAGCAGGCCGAGCAGCAGCACAAGGACTGCGCCCACACCCTCGCGCTGACCGAACAGCAACTGCACGAGCGCGTACAGCAACTGCAACAGGCCCAGACCGAGTTACAGACGCTGCAGCAGGACATGCAGGCACAGCAACAAGCCCTGTCAGACAGTCTCAAGGCACAGGGTTATGCCTTGCCCGAGGCCGCCGACATGCAGAACTGGCTGCAGGCCCGCCAGCAGGAGTGGCACAGCTGGCAGCAGCGCCAGCAACAACTCCAGGCACTGGCGCGCACGCTGGACAGCCTGCACCACCAGCACACACAGGCTGCGTCCACCGCCGAGCACTGGCAGCAGCAATGTGCAGCGCTGGGCCTTGCGCCCGATGCCCTGCCTGGACGCAATGCCCAACTGCCAGCGGATCTGGAAAGCTGCGTGCAACAACTGGAACACTGCCGCCAGCAACAGCACAGCCAGCAAGGCCAACTGCGCCAGGCGGAAGCGACCTTGCATCAACTGCAGCAAGACCTGCAGGCTGCGCAAGCCGACTGGCAGCAGGCCCTACAGGCCAGCCCTTTCGCCACAGAGCAGGACTTCCTTGCCGCACTGCTGCCTGAAGCCGAGCTGCTACGTCTGCAGCGCCTGCACGAGCAGCTGCATGGCGAAGTGCAGCGCAGCCATGCGCTGTGGAACGCGGCCCAGCAGCGTCTGGCTGAACTACAGCAACAGGCATTGAGCGAAGAAGCACCGGATGCCATTCAGGCACACATGGCCGATGTGCAGAACCAGCGCGATCAACACAACACACAGCTGGGCGCTAACCTGGCACGCCTTGAAGCGGACGCCCAGCTGCGCGAGCAACAGCAGGCCTTGCTGCAAGCCATCGAACGTGCGCAGCAGGACTGCGACGTCTGGCAGCGGCTGGATGCCCTGATTGGCTCTGCCAAGGGCGACAAATTCCGCAGGTTTGCGCAGGGTCTGACGCTGGACCACCTGCTGCACCTGGCCAACCGGCATCTGCAGCGCCTGCATGGCCGCTACAGCCTGCGCCGCAAAACCACGGGCGAGCTGGAACTGGACATTGTGGATGGCTGGCAGGGCGATGTGGCACGCGACACGCGCACACTCTCAGGCGGTGAATCCTTCCTCGTGAGTCTGGCACTGGCGCTGGCCCTGTCGGATCTGGTCAGCCACAAGGTGTCTATTGATTCGCTCTTCCTCGACGAAGGTTTTGGCACACTGGATGGCGACACGCTGGAGACGGCCCTCAGCGCCCTCGATGCCCTGAACGCCAGCGGCAAGATGATTGGCATCATCAGCCACGTGGAAGCCCTCAAGGAGCGCATTCCCGTGCAAATCCGCGTGAGCAAGGCGGGCGGTGTGGGCTATTCCACCCTGACGTATTAACCCAGCTATGCGCGCTGTGCGCGCAGCCAGTCCACCAGCGCATCTGGCTGGCGCTGCAAATGCACGGTGGCATGCTGTAGCTGCGCCACCTGCTGCTGCAGGCTTTGCACATACTGGCGCAGCAGCTTGGGCATTTTGTGCGGCGCATGGCGCAGCTGCGGGTTCAGGCCCAGCATCTGGGCCAGCTCGGCCTGTGCATCTCGTGTGGCCTGCAGCAGCTGCTGCAATTGCTCCTGCAGCACCAGGCTGTAGCGCTGCAAGTGGGCGTCCTGCAACTGCACCATGCGCTTAGCATCCAGCAGCTCGACCTCCCATTGCAGCTCCAGCAGGGCCAACAAATCATCGGCCTCGTAGGCCTGATTCACACGCTGCATCAGCGCGGTTTTGCGTGCGCGGGCTTTCGGGTCTTGCTCCCGGTCCGGGTGCAGGCTGCTGGCCAGCTTGCGGTAGACCGCCTTGACCGAAGGCTTGGCCTCCTGCTGCGCAGCCTGCGCCTTGCGCTGTGCTTGCTGGCGCTGACGTTGCTGCTGGTGTGCGGCCCGTGCGCGCTGCGCCTGTCGCTGTGCAGCCTGGGTCTGCGCCTCCACATAGGCGGCCACGGCATCTGCATCGTTCCAGTCGATCTCAGGCGCGGCGTTGTGCGCAACCGTCTGCGCTGCCACTTCTTCGGCTGGCTCTGGTTCTGCCTGCTGCGCAGGTGCATAGCGGGCATGCAGCTCGGCCAGTGTCGCGCCAACTACCCCGCTGGCCTGCTGCGCCCCGTCTTCGCTCAGCTGCACAATCATGTGCTGCAGGGTCTGGCGATCGAGCTTGCTCATGGCCTGGCCCGAGCAGCTGTCCAGCCACTGCGCCAGTGCCGCCTGTGCCTGCCACAGCTGCTGCATCAGCGGGCGCACCTGCTGCGCATAGCGCGTGTGCACTTCCTGCGTGGCGTCCTGCCAAGCCTGCCACTGGGTGCGGGCAGCATCGAGCTGCTCCAGTAAGCGGTTGAATGCCTGCTGCGCCGCACTCAGGGGTACATCAGGCTGTGCAGGACAAATCAATAACTGGGTGGAAAAAACGGGCAGACGGGCGGTATCCATAGGCGCTGATTGTCTGTGAAGCGCACATTCAGAGCCTGCGACAAGGCCAAACACTTGGCGCTACGATGCGCATCTCTTGCTTGATAGGTACAAGCCCATGATTCGTATTGCAGAACTCAAAGTCCCTCTCTCGGTCGTTTCATACCACCCCGAGAACCACACCGAATACCATCCCGAAGCCCAGCTGCGTGCCCAGGCCGCAGCACGGCTGGGGATTGCACCTGAGGCCATCGCCCAGCTCACCGTGCACAAGCGCAGCTTTGATGCGCGCAACAAGGCCGAACTGCTGGCCGTCTACATCATCGACATCACACTGGCAGACCCCGCACAGGAAGCCGCGCTGCTGGCCCAGTTTGCCGAGCACCCCCATGTGAACCCCACGCCCGATATGACGTGGAAGCCTGTGGGTCATGCCCCCGCAGACCTCAAGCACCGCCCCGTGGTCGTAGGCTTTGGCCCCTGCGGCATGTTTGCTGCGCTGGTGCTGGCGCAGATGGGCTTCAAGCCCATCGTGCTGGAACGCGGCAAGACCGTGCGCGAGCGCACCAAGGACACCTGGCGTCTGTGGCGCAAGCGCGAGCTGACGCCTGAGTCCAACGTGCAGTTTGGCGAAGGCGGCGCAGGCACTTTCTCTGACGGCAAGCTCTACAGCCAGATCAAGGACCCACGCCATCTGGGCCGCAAAGTGCTGACCGAGTTCGTCACCTATGGCGCACCGCCCGAGATCATGTATGCCGCCCACCCCCACATCGGCACCTTCAAACTGGTGAAACTGGTGGAAGGCATTCGCGAAGAAATCCGCCGTCTGGGCGGCGAAATCCGCTTTGAAGAGCGCGTGACCGACATCACCATCGAAGGTGAAGGCGATGACCGCCACGTCACGGCACTACAAATTTTGAAGCAAGCCACGGGCGAAAGCTATACGCTGCAGACCGATCATGTGGTGATGGCGCTGGGCCACAGCTCACGCGACACCTTTACCATGTTCTATGAGCGCGGTGTCTACATGGAGGCCAAGCCTTTCTCCGTGGGCTTTCGTATCGAGCACCCCCAGAGCGTGATTGACAAGGCACGCTGGGGCAAAAATGCAGGCCACCCCCTGCTGGGCGCGGCCGACTACAAGCTGGTGCACCACGCCAAGAATGGCCGTGCGGTCTATAGCTTCTGTATGTGCCCCGGCGGCACCGTGGTCGCGGCCACCAGCGAGCCTGAGCGCGTGGTCACCAATGGCATGAGCCAGTATTCGCGCGCCGAGCGCAACGCCAATGCGGGCATGGTCTGCGCGATTGAGCCCTCGGACTACCCACAGGATGCCGAATCCTTTGCCTGGGCCTTTGACGGCAAGACCTTTGGCGTAGAGCACCAGCCCGCAGGCCAGTACCACCCCCTGTCAGGCATCGTGTTCCAGCGCCAACTCGAATCCAAGGCCTATGTGCTGGGCGGGCGCAACTACAACGCGCCGGGCCAGCTGGTGGGCGACTTTATCAAGGGCAAGCCTTCGCAAGACGTAGGTGGCGTGCCACCTTCCTACAAGCCCGGCATTACCTGGGGCGACCTGCACCAGGCACTGCCCACGTTTGCGATCGAAGCCATGTGCGAAGCCCTGCCTGCCTTTGGCAAGAAGATTCGCGGCTACGACATGCACGATGCCGTGCTCACGGGCGTGGAAACGCGTACCTCATCGCCTGTGAAGATTGCGCGTGATGCCAACTTCCAGAGCGTGAATACGCGCGGCCTGTACCCCGCCGGGGAAGGTGCCAGCTACGCAGGCGGCATTCTGTCGGCCGGTGTGGATGGCATCAAGGTGGGGGAAGCCGTAGCCGCTGCCATTCTGGGCGTGGACGTGCCTTCGTCTGGCGTGCGCAACTCCGGCGCTTACTAAGAAGGACAGCACGATGCGTTACCCCCGTCCCAACACTGCACAACTGGGCGTGGCCGTGCTGGCCATGGGCCTGGTCGTGCTGTCGTCCAACATCCTGGTGCAGTACGCCATCAATGACTGGCTGACCTGGGGTGCCATCACCTATCCGTTTGCCTTTCTGGTCACCGAACTGGTCAACCGCGCCTTTGGCCCAGCGCAGGCGCGACGTGTGGCCTGGGTAGGCTTTGCCGTGGCCGTAGCCGCCTCTGCCGTGCTGGCACCACCACGCATTGCTGCTGCCTCTGGCCTGGCCTTTTTGCTGTCGCAGATGCTCGATATTTCCGTGTTCAACAAGCTGCGCCACAGCCGCTGGTGGCGCGCGCCGCTGGCAGCTACGGCACTGGCGGCCGTGCTGGACACCACGGTGTTCTGGAGCGTGGCCTTTGCCGGAGAAGACCTGCCCTGGATCACCTGGGCGCTGGGTGATCTGGGCGTCAAACTGCTGATGGCTGTGTGTCTGCTGCTGCCATTTCGCCTGCTCATTGGTCGGCACGCACAGACCAACGCCCCGGTCTAAGGCACAGCGCCCCGGGCTTGCAAGCCATTTGCAAGCCTGATGGGCGAAAAACTCTCCATCATTGCACCTACGGTCTCGCCCGCTTGCAGCGCATGAGCCGACCATAACTACGACCGGAGACATACGTTGACTGCCACCTCTTCGCAACGCCTGCGCATTGCCTTGCTTGGCTGCGGCCTCATGGGCCTGCCCATGGCACGCCGACTGCTGGCTGCAGGCCATGAACTGCACATCTGGAACCGCACCCGCTCCAAGGCGGAGCCACTGGCTGTGGAAGGCGCCCATGTGCACGACAGCCCTCGCCTGGCCTGCCTCCATGCCGACTACGTCATCAGCATGCTGGAAAACGGCAAGATCGTCGGTGAAGTGCTGTTTGGCATGGGTCCGGATGCTGCCATCCAGGGCATGCGCGCAGGCGTGCTGGTGATTGACATGGCCTCCATCCAGCCCCGCGAAGCCCGCGACCATGCCGCGCGCCTGTCCGAGCGCGGTATCCGCCATCTGGACGCACCGGTTTCCGGCGGCACTGTGGGTGCAGAAGCCGGCACGCTGGCCATCATGGCTGGTGGCAAACCCGAAGACTTTGAGGCAGCCCTGCCCGTGTTTGCACCGCTGGGCCGTGCCACGCATGTAGGCCCACATGGCGCAGGGCAGCTGGCCAAACTGGCCAACCAGATGATTGTGGGCATCACCATCGGCGCCGTGGCGGAAGCCCTGCTGCTGTGCGCCAAAGGCGGTGCAGACCCTGCCAAGGTGCGCGAAGCCATTACCGGCGGCTTTGCCGACAGCCGCATCCTGCAGCTGCACGGCCAGCGCATGGTGGAGCGCGACTTTGCTGCACGCGGCAAGATGACAGTGCAGCTCAAGGACATGCGCAACGCCATGGCCACTGCCCAGGAAATCGGTTTTGATGCGCCGATTACCGCCCTGTTTGAGCAGCTGTACGCCGATGGCGTGGAGCACGGTCTGGGTGATCTGGACCACAGCGGGCTGTTTGTGGAATTAGCCAGCCGCAATGCCATGCAGTAAGGCCGCTACTTTTTCAAAAATTGCAAGTGTTTTCCCGCAGGGATAAAAAAATTGGTGCATAATTGCGGCTTCGCTTGATACGAAGCGCAACGAAGTGGGCTCTTAGCTCAGTTGGTAGAGCAGCGGACTCTTAATCCGTTGGTCGAAGGTTCGAATCCTTCAGGGCCCACCACTTCTTGCTTTCGTTTCTTGTCGGGCTCTTAGCTCAGTTGGTAGAGCAGCGGACTCTTAATCCGTTGGTCGAAGGTTCGAATCCTTCAGGGCCCACCAAAATTTCTCTTCATTGCCACAGCGCATTGAATCTTTTCTGGTTGCAGAAGGGCTCTTAGCTCAGTTGGTAGAGCAGCGGACTCTTAATCCGTTGGTCGAAGGTTCGAATCCTTCAGGGCCCACCAAATCAAAGCCTGTCTTGGAAACAAGACAGGCTTTTTTGCTGTTGCCTTCTACACAAACCATAGCTGCTTGCGCCGGCAGCAAGCCACTTTCAGATAGAAAGCATTCTGAAACTGGCTTTTCACCAGCGCCAGGCGCTTCTCTTTTTAAAACAACAGGCACAAAAAAACCGGCACGCAACCGGTTTTTTCTTGCAAAAAGCTTTGCAAGCTTAGCGGTCGTGCTGGAAGCTCTTGCGACGGTCGTCACGACCACCGAAAGACTTGCCTTCACGGCGACCACCGCCAAAACCACCGCGATCACGGTCACCGCCACGGTCTTCAAAGCGGGAACGATCACCGCCAAAGCTGCGAGGCTCGCGCTGAGGACGGTCACCGCCAAAGTTGCCACGCTCGCGCTCGCCACCAAAACGGGGACGATCGCCACCGAAGCCACCGCGCTCAGGACGGTCACCGAATGCGGGCTTGCGATCTGCAAAACCACCTTCGCGACGCTGACCGCCGAAGCCACCGCGATCACCGCCACGGTCTTCAAAGCGAGGACGGTCACCACCGAAGCCACCACGGTCACGATCACCACCCAATCGAGGACGATCACCGCCGAAGCCACCTTCACGACGACCACCGCCAAAACCGCCACGGTCACCAAAGCCCTGCTTGCGGCCATAGCCATCACCATCGCGACGGCCACCGAAGCCACCACGACCACCACCGCCACGGCGGCCATCGCGCTCGCCAGCGGCTGGGAAGCGCTGCTGAGGCTCCATGCCAGGAATGGTTTCTGCCTTGAACTGCTGGCGTGTATAGCCTTCAATGTCAAACACACGGCGACGGTCGCGGAATTCCGCAAATGTCACAGCCACACCTTCACGACCGGCACGACCAGTACGGCCGATGCGGTGGGTGTAGTCTTCTGCCTTCATGGGCAGGCCATAGTTGAACACGTGGGTGATGGTGGGCACGTCAATACCTCGCGCAGCAACGTCAGTTGCCACCAGCACCTGAATCTGGCCATTGCGCAGCGCCATCAGACGGCGGTTACGCAAACCTTGGCTCAAAGCGCCGTGCAAAGCAGCAGCCGAGAAACCAGCTTCTTGCAGGTCAGTTGCCAGACCATCACACTCCACTTGCGTAGAGGCAAACACGATGGCTTGGTTGATGGACTCATCACGCAGCCAGTGGTCCAGCAGCTTGCGCTTGTGCTGGGCGTTGTCCGCCCAGAACAGCACCTGCTTGATATTGGAGTGCTTTTCCTGCGCCGTAGAGATAGTCACCTTCTTGACGTTGGAACCACCATCATGCATCACACGCATGGCCAGTTGCTGCACGCGTGGTGCAAACGTGGCCGAGAACATCATGGTCTGCTTGCGCTGCGCAGTCATCTGGTTCACTTCTGCCAGATCATCGGCAAAGCCCAGATCCAGCATGCGGTCAGCTTCGTCCACCACCAGAAACTGCACCTTGTCCAGCTTGATCTGCATGGAGCGCTGCAGATCCAGCAGGCGGCCTGGCGTAGCCACGACCAGGTTGGCATTCTGCAGCTTGGCAATCTGTACCTGATAAGGCATGCCACCCACCACGTTGGCAATGCGCAGGCCACGGCAGTGCTTGACCAGCTCGATGGCGTCATGCGCCACCTGCTGTGCCAGCTCACGTGTGGGGCACAGGATCAGGGCGCCGGGCACGGCAGCCTTGAAATTGCGAGGATTAGTGGGGTCCTTGCGCTTGTTGCGCTTGGGAGCAGGTTCGCCGCGAGCAGCAGCTTCTGCCACCAGACGGTCGTATTCCGCCTTGGCTTCTGCTTCTTCTTCTGCCTTTTGCTGAATCAGGGTGTTGAGCACGGGCAGCAGGAAAGCTGCGGTCTTGCCCGAACCTGTCTGGCTGGAGACCATCAGGTCGATATAACCGTCCGCATCAGCACCTTCGCCCATGGCCAGAGGAATGGCCTGTGCCTGTACGGGGGTAGGCTGGGTGTAGCCCATGTCGGTGACAGCGCGGACCAGCTCAGGAGCCAGACCCAGTGCTTCAAAAGGATTGGGGCCTGCGGGCACTTCTTCTGCGGCGGCAGCGGTATCTTCCGCATCCATTTCAGCCAGCATGGTGTCCAAAGTTGCGTCCAAAGACACGTCTGCAGCGGCCTGCTGGCCCTGCTCATTCAAAAAGTCGTTCATGTATTTCTCACACGGAAAGCTGCACGACACACAACGGCGGTGCTGCTTTCATGACGGTTAGGGAAGGAACATCAACCGTCAAACAATGCGCTCCACTGCATGGTGGAGACCGTGGGCTGTCGTATCTGGCAGCGCTGGCCGCTTGTGCAAGCGGCCCGGCGTGCGGGTGTCGGTGCCCGGTGAGTGATGGGAGATGTGCGTTATTGCCTGTGTAATGCAGCTGCTCGCGCAGCAAGGCAAGAGGTGGATTATCACACGACCTCGGTTTTCCTTCAATGACAGGGGCTTTATTCAGCCGCCACAGGTGCCAGTGCCAGGAAATGCGCGCGATAGTGCGCCAGCTCGTCAATCGACTCCAGCACATCGGCCAGTGCCGTGTGGCGCTGCGCCTTCTTGAAGCGGCTGACCACCTCTGGCTTCCAGCGTCTGGCCAGTTCCTTGAGGGTGCTCACGTCCACATTGCGGTAGTGCAGATAGCTCTCCAGCTTGGGCATGTAGCGCGCCAGAAAGCGGCGATCCTGGCCAATGCTGTTGCCACACAGCGGCACCTTGCCCTTGGGGATGTACTTGCTCAGAAAAGCAATCAGCGCGGCTTCCGCCTGGGCCTCGGTCACTTCAGAGGCCTTGACGCGGTCAATCAGACCACTGCGGCCGTGCGTGCCCTTGTTCCATGCATCCATGCCATTGAGCAGCGCATCGCTCTGGTGAATGGCAAACACCGGCCCCTCCACGCGAATGTCGAGCTGGGCATTGGTCACAACCACCGCAATTTCAATGATGCGGTCATGTTCGGGGTTCAGCCCCGTCATTTCACAGTCCAGCCACACCAGGTTCAGGTCTGACTTGGGCAACACAGGGGTTTCAGGGGAAGAAGCAAGAGACATCCGCAAATTGTCGCCTACACTCGCGGCACATGCCGACAACAAATTCGCTTTCCCCCTCGATGTTATTGACTCTGGCCTTCGCGGCGGCCCTGGTGCTGCAGCTGCTGGTGCAGGTCTGGCTCAATGCCCGCCAGGTGCGCCATGTGGCACAGCACCGCCATGCTGTTCCGGCCGTTTTCGCTCCCTTTATTTCCCTGCAGTCCCATCAGAAAGCTGCAGACTACACCCTGGCCAAGGCACGGCTCGGCCTGGCCCACATGGCCTGGGGCACACTGATCTTGTTGGGCTGGACGCTGCTGGGCGGCCTCAACCTGCTCAACGAACTGCTGCTCCAGGCCATGGAACCCGGCATGCTCCAGCAACTGGTGCTGCTGAGCTGCTTTGCACTGATTTCCGGCCTGCTGGACCTGCCTTTCTCCTACTACCAGACCTTTGTGCTGGAAGCGCGCTTTGGCTTTAACAAGAGCACGCGCGGCATCTGGCTGGGCGACCTGCTCAAGTCCAGCCTGCTGGCCGCTGTGATCGGCCTGCCTATTGCATGGGTGATTCTGTGGTTCATGGCAGCCACTGGCAGCCTGTGGTGGCTGTGGGCCTGGTGCATCTGGACGGGCTTTCAGCTGCTGCTGATGTGGATTTTCCCCAGCTTCATCGCCCCGCTGTTCAACAAGTTCGAGCCCCTGGCCGATGAATCCCTCAAATCTCGCGTGACACAGCTGATGCAACGCTGCGGCTTTGCGGCCAAGGGCCTGTTCGTCATGGACGGCAGCCGCCGCTCGGCCCATGCCAATGCCTATTTCACAGGTTTTGGCAACTCCAAGCGCGTGGTGTTTTATGACACTTTGCTCAAGCAGCTCAATGCCGACGAGGTGGAGGCCGTGCTCGCCCACGAGCTGGGCCACTTCAAGCACAAGCACATCCTCAAGCGCATGCTGGGCATGTTTGCCTTGAGTCTGTCTGGCTTTGCCCTGCTGGGCTGGCTGTCGCAGCAGGTCTGGTTCTTTACGGGCCTGGGCGTTCTGCCCAGCCCTGCCATGGCCTTCGGCCTGCCTGCGCATGACCATGCACTGGCCCTGCTGCTGTTTGCACTGGCCATGCCCGTCTTTACTTTCTGGGCTGGGCCGCTGACCGCGCATTTTTCGCGCCGCGATGAATTTGAGGCCGATGCCTACGCCATGCAGCAAGCCCAAGGCAGTGCACTGGCCAGCGCCCTGCTCAAGCTCTATAAAGACAACGCCTCCACCCTCACCCCCGACCCTGTGTACGCGCGTTACTACTACTCCCACCCTCCTGCCGTGGAGCGCCTGGCACGCATGCCCGCCCCCACAGCCCCTGAATCCGTGAGCGCCGCATGAGCCGCAGACATAGCAAAGCAGCAGTCGCCTCGGCAGCCGCATCCACCGAAGGTCTGGTGGTGGGCAGCCATGGCCGCCACTGCATCGTAGAGACACCCGACGGCCAGCGCCGCATCTGCCACCCCCGTGGCAAGAAAAGCCAGGCCGTCGTTGGCGACCATGTGCTGTGGCAGCCGCCACCTCCGGGTCAGGGCGAAGAAGGCACGATCGAAAAAGTGCTCGAGCGCCGCAACCTGCTGTACCGCCAGGATGAAATCCGCACCAAGACCTTTGCCGCCAATATCGACCAGGTGCTGGTGCTGATTGCCGCCGAGCCCGTGTTCTCGGAAAGCCAGCTGGCCCGCGCGCTGATTGCCGCCGAAGATGCTGGCATCACCCCCATCATTGCGCTCAACAAGTACGATCTGGAAGAGCCCTTTGCCATGGCCTGGCAGCGGCTGGAGGCTTACCGCGGCATCCTGAACGCAGACGGCAGCGCACGCTACCCCATCATCCCGCTGAACCTGACCAGCGATGACCCTGAGCAAAAAGAAGCCCTCATGGATTTGCTGCAGGGCAAGCGCAGCTTTGTGCTCGGCCCCTCCGGCGTCGGCAAGAGCACGCTGATCAATCTGCTGGTGCCCGGCGCGCAGGCCGCAACCAACGAAATCTCGCGCGTGCTCAACACCGGCAAGCACACCACGACCACCACCAGCCTGTACTGGATGGATGAGGCACGCAGCACCGCCATCATTGACTCTCCCGGCTTTCAGGAGTTTGGCCTGTACCACATTGCAGCCACCGACCTGCCCAAGTGCATGCCTGACATTGGCGCACTGGCCGACCAGTGCAAGTTCTACAACTGCACCCACCTGCACGAACCCGGCTGCGCCGTCATGGCCGAAGTGGACAATGAAGGCAGCCCACACTACATCCACCCGAACCGCTACCGCATCTATACCGAGCTGTTTGAGGAGCTGAACGCGGGCTTCAAATACTGAAGCCCAGCCACTGAAAAACAAAAAGCCTGCTGTACAAACAGCAGGCTTTTTTATGCATCAAATATGGCTCTAAGGCTTATGCAGAAAGCGCTGGCAGCTATCAAATTAGCCAAGCAGACGCGCCAAACTCAGCAGCGCCAGCAGCAGCATCCACACCACCACGCTGCGCCAGACCAAGCCCACCACGCTGCGCAGATGCCCCACTTCGGCTTCACGGCCTGGCGTCACCCCGGGCTCCTGCCTGCTATCCTCGTCGTCGTAGATCGGGGCTACGGTCAGGTCTTCGCGCATCTTCAGGCCTGCGCCCCCCAGGCGCACATTGATGGCACCGGCCGTGGCTGCCAGGATCACGCCATCGTTATCGTTGGGGAAGTACTTGGTGTGGAAACGCCAGCCGTCAATCGCATCCTCAAAACTGCCGACCACGGCAAAGCCCATGGCCGTCATGCGTGCAGGCATCCAGTCAATCACGGTCCAGGCCTGCTTGGCCGACTGCTGCAGGCGTTCACTCACCGGCGCTGCACCCGCAATGGATTTACGCGACCAGTAGCGCGACAGGTACTCCGCCATGCGGTACATCACCGCACCCGCAGGCCCCATGCCCAGCGCAGCCAGCAGGGCAAACCAGAACAGCACACCAAACACATGGCGGTGGGCACTGAGCACGGAATACTCAATCACATGGCGCACCACTTCGCTGCGCGGCACTTCAGAGGCATCCACCTGACGCCATTCAGCCAGCGCTTCACGAGCGGCCTGCTCATCCCCATCATCGAGCGCATCACGGATGCGCGTGAAGTTGTGGCTGAACTGGCGAAAGCCCAGTGTCACGTACAGCACCGCCACATTCCACAGCATGGCAACCGGCCAACCCACCCAGCGCATCAGCAGCCAGTACACCCCAACTGCCAGCAAGGCGGGAGGCACCACGGCCAGCCCCCAGGCTACCCATCCATGGTGTTCTCGTCCCGCATCAAAGTTGCGACGTACGGACACGGTCCACGCTCTGGCCCCCGCGTGAACGAGGTTATCGCGTGACAGAGGTCGGGCCTGCTCCAGCAGCAAGGCAAGCAAGATGGCGAAGAAGCTCATGGGACTATGATAGCGGCAAGCACTCACCGCGCTATGAGAGTTCTCTGATCTCAGGCAGTCATGAACCGGTAAAAATTGCGCAGCATGCCTGCGGTGGCACCCCAGATATAGCGCTCCTTCCCCCCATCGTCATAAGGCATGGAAAACCACTCCCGCTCCATGCCCTGCCACTGCAGGCGATGACGGCGATGGTTGGCCGGGTTCAGCAAAAAGCGCAGCGGCACCTCAAACACATCGGCCACCTCCTGCGGGTTGGGCCGCAAAGTGATGCGCGGGGAGATCAGCGCCACCACGGGCGTGACGATAAAAGCCGTACCCGTTTCATAGATCGGCAGGCTGCCCAGCACTTCCACGGCCGACGGCTCCAGCCCCACTTCCTCCTGCGCCTCGCGCAAGGCCGTCATGATGGGGTCGCGGTCTTCCGGATCCTGTTTGCCTCCGGGGAAAGCCACCTGCCCGGAATGCGTAGACAGCTGCTGCGTGCGCTGGGTGAGCAGCACCGTCAACTCTTCCCGCTGCACCACGGGCACCAGCACGGATGCAGGCACAGGCTGTCGCTGCGCAAAACGTGCTTCACGGCGCACCTCGGGCTGCCACTGCGGAGGCTGTGCAAAGCGCTGGCGCAAGGCTTGCGGCGTCATGCCAGCCGCAGCAATCGCTGGCAGGTGCGCATCCGTGCCAACGACAGGCACCTGGCGTGGATCAAAGCTGGGAATACTGGCCGTCAGCGAGCTGAAGCGCTGGTTCGGAGAATCGTTGGAAGACAAGTGTCCCTCGGTACAGACATAAAAAAACCGCTACAGCGAACTGTAGCGGTTTTCTTCAGGAAAGACTGGCGCTGATTACTCAGCAGCAGCAACTGCAGCAGCCTTGCGCTGTGGCAGCTTTTCCTTGATACGTGCGGACTTACCGCTGCGCTCACGCAGGTAGTACAGCTTGGCACGACGCACGTCACCACGGCGCTTCACTTCGATCTTAGCGATCATAGGAGAGTAGGTCTGGAATGTACGTTCCACACCTTCGCCGGAGGAGATCTTGCGCACGATGAAAGCGCTGTTCAGACCACGGTTACGCTTAGCGATCACCACGCCTTCGTAGGCCTGGACACGCTTGCGGTTACCTTCCACCACATTCACGGACACGATGACGGTGTCACCAGGTGCGAAAGCGGGGATTTCCTTGTTCAGGCGAGCAATTTCTTCTTGCTCAAGAGTTTGGATCAGGTTCATGATTCATCCAAATCGATCTTGTCCGCGCCAGGATTGGCAAGCACCGGGATTGGTGCTATGGCTGCATTCAAACCGTTGCAGCGGCCGGATAGAGGATCGAAGAACCGGCAATTATAGCTGTTGTGCAATTTTTGCCAAAAACCCTTCATCTTTGGCAGTGAGCAAGCCCTTGGCCCGTGCCTGCTCGATCAGCTCTGGCCGATGCAGGCCGGTGATCTTCAGACGCTGCTCACGGCGCCAGCGCTCGATATTGGCATGGTGGCCAGACAGCAGTTCTGGCGGCACTTCCTGCCCATTCCAGACTTCTGGACGTGTGTAGTGGGGGCAGTCCAGCAGGCCGTCGAGCGCGGGGTTGAAGCTGTCCTGCTGAAAGCTGCCTTCATCATTGAGCACGCCAGGCTGCAAACGCGCAATTGCATCCAGCATGACCATGGCCGCCAGCTCGCCACCCGAGAGCACAAAGTCACCCAGGCTGATCTGGTGCGTGACGTGCTTATCGATAAACCGCTGGTCGATGCCTTCGTAGCGACCACACAGCAAGATGGCGCCCTGGCTGTCGCTCCACTGCGCCACCACCTCATGCTTGAGCGTGGTGCCAATCGGAGAGAACAGCACGACGGGCACCGCTTCAGTCTCACCACTGTCAGCGCGCGCTGCACGGATGGCGTCCATGCAGTGCTGCAGGGGCTCGGCCATCATCACCATGCCAGGGCCGCCGCCAAAGGGACGGTCATCCACACGGCGGTAGTTGCCCTGGGCGTAATCACGCGGATTCCACAGATGCACGGCCACCTGCCCGGAGGCATAGGCACGACGCGTCACACCACTTTCCAGAAATGGGGCAAACAGCTCGGGGAACAGGGTGATGATGTCAAAGCGCATGTCAGATGGCCTCAGTAATCGGGCTGCCAGTCAGCCACAATGGTTTTCGCAGCCAGATCGACCTGGTCGATATACGCATCCACAAAGGGGATCATGCGCTCGCGCTCCTTGCCATCCTCTTCATAGCTGAGCACCAGCGTGGTCTGAGGGCCAGTCGCCAGCAAGTCCTTGACCGTACCCAGTGCCACACCTTCGCGGTTGCTGACCTTCAGGCCCAGCAAGTCCACCCAGTAGTACTCACCGTCATCGGTTTTGGGGAAATGTTCGCGTGCAATGAACACACGGGCGCCGCGCAGCGCTTCCGCAGCATTACGGTCTGCTACGGCAGGCGAAGTCGCCACAATGGAGTCCGAATGAGGACGCGCCTGCTTCACAGGCAGCAGCACGGTACCTGCAAAATTCTTTGCCCCTTTTTCAGCGGGCAGCAAAAACCATTGCTTGGCGGTGAACAGGGCCTCAGGGTCAGCGCTGTAGGCAATGACCTTAAACCAGCCCTTCACACCCCAGGCATCCGCAATACGCCCTACCTCCACGGCATCGGCAGGCAGCGTGGTGGACTCAAGTTCAGGCATGTGGCTCATGGGTATCTATAAAAGGCAGAAGAAAAGAAAAAAACGGGTTCCGTCAGACAAGCCAACGGAACCCGTTTTCAATCAGCAGGACTGATTAAGCAGCAGCCTTGGCAGCAGCTTGCTTGATCAGGCGCTCCGCTGTGTCGGAAGCTTGAGCACCAACGCTCTTCCAGTAAGTCACGCGGTCCATAGCCAAACGCAGGCCTTCTTCAGCGCCACGGGCGTTAGGGTTGTAGAAACCCAAGCGCTCGATGAAAGCACCGTCACGACGCACGCGCTTGTCAGCAACAACGATATTGAAGAACGGACGAGCCTTGGAGCCGCCGCGGGAGAGTCGAATAACGACCATGATTTATCCTTCGGGTGGTCGCAGCAAATTTACTGCAAGTGTTTTTCACGGCGTTTGAGACACGCGACATGGCCACCCGGCCAGCGACACGCCGAAAGCTAAAGATTATATAGGGTTCTGATTTTTATGCCTACCATCCGGGCAAGCCAGCCTTTAGATTTACCGGCTATTACGGCCATTTACCGACACCATGTACTGCACGGCACGGGCAGCTTTGAAACCGAACCTCCGTCGCTCCAAGAAATGTCGCAACGCCGCCAGGATGTGCTCGACAAGCAACTCCCCTGGCTGGTGGCCGAAGATGAGGACGGCAGCATCCTTGGCTACGCCTATGCCAACTGGTTCAAGCCACGTCCGGCGTTTCGCTTTTCTGCGGAAGACTCCATCTATGTGGCCGAGCATGCCCGTGGCCGGGGCATTGGCCGCCTGCTGCTCGAAGCCCTGTGCCGCGAGTGCGAAGCCGCTGGCGTGCGCAAACTGATTGCGGTGATTGGCGACAGCAGCAACGCGGGCTCCATTGGCGTGCACCGTGCGATGGGCTTTGAGCACGCAGGCACGCTGCGCAATGTGGGCTGGAAGTTGGAGCGCTGGCTGGATGTGGTGATGATGGAAAAAAGCCTGGGTGCGGGCTCCAGCACCGCGCCAGTCTGAGCTCTATTCAAAAAAGAGAGCATCTAGCGCTGAAATAAAAAGGACTTCAAGGCAAAAACACCTTAAAGTCCTTTATTTTCAAGCGCTAGCAGCTTCGTTTTTGCTAGCTTATCAAAGCGACTTAGTACAGCTGCAGGCTGATCCAGTATGCAATCGCGGCCACAAAGGCACTGGCGGGGATGGTCAGAATCCAGGCCCACACAATATTGCCCGCTACACCCCAGCGCACGGCACTCATGCGCTGCGTAGAACCCACGCCCACGATAGCGCCGGTGATGGTGTGCGTAGTCGACACAGGCACGCCCAGCATGGTGGCCGTGAACAGCGTGATCGCGCCGCCCGTTTCAGCACAGAAACCACCCACAGGCTTGAGCTTGGTGATCTTCTGGCCCATGGTCTTGACGATACGCCAGCCACCGAACATGGTGCCCAGGCCAATTGCTGCATAGCAGCTCACAATCACCCACATGGGAGGAGATGTATCGCCCGAAGACATATAGCCCGTAGCCAGCAGCAGCAGCCAGACGATACCGATGGTCTTTTGCGCATCGTTACCACCGTGGCCCAGCGAGTACGCACCGGCAGACACCAGCTGCAGGCGACGGAACCACTTATCCACCTTGTTGGGGCGTGCACGGCGGCAAATCCAGGCCACGATCACCATCAGCAGCGAACCGAAGACAAAGCCCAGCAATGGCGAGATAAAGATAAAGGCAACGGTCTTGATCAGGCCAGCAGCAATCAAGGGCGTAGTGCCGGCCTTGGCAACCACCGCACCGACGATGCCACCGATGAGCGCGTGCGAAGAGCTCGATGGAATGCCGTAGTACCAGGTAATCAGGTTCCAGACAATGGCACCCGCCAGCGCACCGAACACCACATGGGTGTCCACGATGTCAGGGGTCACAATGCCCTTGCCCACCGTCGCAGCTACGCTCAGGTGAAAGACAAAAATCGCTACAAAGTTGAAAAAGGCGGCAAACACCACGGCCTGCGTGGGTTTGAGAACGCCCGTAGAGACAACGGTTGCAATGGAGTTCGCCGCATCATGAAACCCGTTCATGAAGTCGAAAATCAGCGCCATTGCCACCAGCAAAATGACCACCCACAGGGCAGCTTGTACGGTTTCCATGATCAGGAGTCTCTGTGCTGGTCAATCAGGAGTTTTCGAGGACGATGCCCTCGATGATGTTGGCAACGTCTTCGCACTTGTCGGAGATGGTTTCCATCAGTTCGTACACGGCCTTGAGCTTGATCAGTTCACGCACGTCTTCTTCTTCACGGAACAGCTTGCTCATGGCTGCGCGCAGCACGCGGTCAGCGTCCGACTCCAGACGGTCGATTTCTTCGCAGGTCTTGATGGCCGCTTCCACGTTGTCGGGATTTGCAATATTGCCCAGCAGCTTGACGGCATCGCTCAGGCGCTCGCAGCACTTGACGCTCAGATCGGTCAGGCGGTGGATTTCCTCATTCATGCTGCGGATGTCATACAGCGCCATGGCTTCGGCCGAGTCCTGGATCAGGTCAGCCACATCGTCCATGCCATTGATCAGGCTGTGGATGTGCTCACGGTCCAGTGGCGTGATGAAGGTCTGGTGCAGCGTCTTGGTGACTTCGTGTGTCACGCGGTCTGCGGCACGCTCTGCGTTATCCACATCGCTGATGTACTTTTCGCGCAAGTGCGGATCGTTGTAGTTAGCGACCAGCTGCGAAAACGCGCGAGCAGCTTCAACGATGCGATCCGCATGTTGGTTGAACATTTCAAAAAAGTTGCCTTCGCGCGGCAAGAGTTTGCCAAACAGCATGGACATTCCCCAAAGATGATGTGCAGGTAAAAGTTAAGCAGTCCCGCCACCATGAAGCGTAGGCTGCTGAAATATTTGGTTGTACGGCAAGCGCGCAGAAAAAAGTGCCTCGCCGACCAGTGACTGCAAAGCGCCACGACATGACGCCGATTGCAGGTGCATGGAACTTCAGAAATTCTCCATGACAACCGCATGAAGATTGGATGAATTTTTTATGACATTTCTGTGACAACACCCAAACCCGAACAGGGCTATGTAAGTGCCAGCTTCATTTGAATCGCTGATGAATTATGCACACAGACATATTTCCATGCAGCGATCATCAGGATGCAAAAAACGTTGCTGCACCGCAACAAATTTAAACATTGAGCCCTGGCCAGTCATAAAAACAGGCACGGATGCTGCACATCCATGCTTTAGCGCGGCGGTTTGCGCTGCTGCGGCGACTGTGCATTGAGCTGCTGCAGACGGGCCAGCTTGTCAGCAATCTTGATCTCCAGCCCGCGTGGCACGGGCTGGTAAAAATGCGGGTTGTCCATGCCCTCGGGGAAGTAATCCTCACCCGCCGCAAAGGCCTCGGGTTCGTCATGCGCATAGCGGTAGCCCTTGCCCCAGTCCATGTCTTGCATCATCTTGGTCGGTGCATTGCGCAGGTGCATGGGAATGGGGCGTGTGCCTTCGGTCTTCACCAGCGCCTTCATCTGGTTGTAGGCCTTGTAGCCCGCATTGCTCTTGGGCGCCACTGCCAGATAGATCACCGCCTGGGCCAGCGCCAGCTCCCCTTCGGGGCTGCCCAGGCGCTCGTAGGTGGCGGCTGCATCATTGGCAATCTGCATGGCGCGCGGATCTGCCAAGCCAATGTCTTCCCAGGCCATGCGCACAATACGCCGCGCCATATAGCGCGGATCTGCCCCACCGTCGAGCATGCGGCACAGCCAATACAGCGCAGCGTCGGGGTCGGAGCCGCGCACCGACTTGTGCAGCGCGCTGATGCTGTCGTAGAACTGCTCCCCGCCCTTGTCATAGCGGCGCATTCGCTCGCCCAGCACCTGCAGCAGCCAGGCATCGGTAATGCTTGCCACCCCGGCCTGCTCGGCCGTGATGGACAGCGTCTCCAGCGTGTTGAGCAGGCGGCGAGCATCGCCGTCCGCATAGGCAATCAGGCGCTCCAGCGCTTCATCTTCAATAGCTGGAACCGCTTTCAGCGCCTGCGCCTTGGCCACAATCTGCTTCAAATCCTCCGGCGTCAGACTTTGCAGCACATAGACCGCAGCGCGCGACAGCAGCGCAGAGTTCACCTCGAACGACGGGTTTTCCGTGGTCGCTCCAATAAAGGTGAACAAGCCGCTTTCCACATGCGGCAAAAAGGCATCCTGCTGGCTTTTGTTGAAGCGGTGCACTTCATCCACAAACACAATGGTGGACTGGGGCATCAGGCCGCTGCGTGCAGCTTCGGCCTTTTCTACGGCTTCGCGGATGTCCTTGACGCCGCCGAGCACGGCACTGATGGTCAGAAACTGCGCATCAAAGGCATCAGCCATGAGGCGCGCAATCGTGGTCTTGCCCACGCCCGGCGGGCCCCAGAGGATGCAGCTGTGGGGGCGACCCGACTCAAAAGCCAGCCGCAGCGGCATGCCTTCACCCAGCACATGCTGCTGGCCAACCACCTCGCTCAGATGGCGAGGGCGCAGACGCTCGGGAAGGGGTTGGTACAAGCCATCGGCTTTGATATCACGCAAATCAGCCTCGTTCTTACCGGGTATTACAAAAGCCGCCATATAACAGATGTTTATATGGTGCAGAATCAGTGTTTCATCGGATCTTTGCATGTTTTGCGCGATGGCCACCACCACCGCCCAACAACACTGCTTGTTCGTTCCGCGAAGCCACAAGCTTAAACGGCACGAATCTTCCCTGCTCCGCTTGCAGTCGCTGCGACCCTCGACTGCAACGCATCTGAGAGCCAGCGCTGGCTGCCATCTGCATGCAGCTGCTGACGCTGCGCTCACAAAGTCCGTGAATCATCGCTTGTTCTAACACCAGACTGCAGCACCACGGTGCCGCGGTTGCTGAGGTATTTCGGTTTTTCGTATGAAAACACTCAAGACGCGGGACATCATTGCCCTCGGATTCATGACATTTGCGCTGTTTCTCGGCGCTGGCAACATCATTTTTCCTCCCAGCGTAGGCCTGGCCGCAGGTGAGTTCCAGTGGTCGGCAGCGCTTGGCTTTTTGCTGACAGCCGTGGGCCTGCCGCTACTGGGCGTCATTGCGCTGGCACGTGTGGGCGGCGGTCTGGATACCCTGACCCACCCTATCGGCAAGCTGGCTGGCACCCTGATGGGCCTGGCCATCTACCTGACGATTGGCCCCTTCTTTGCCACACCGCGCACGGCCACCGTGTCGTTTGAGGTGGGCATGGCGCCCTTCACGGGCAACACCCCGGAAGCCCTGCTGATCTTCACCATTGGCTACTTCCTGCTGGTGATGGTGCTGGCACTGTTCCCCGGCAAGCTGATGGACAACATCGGCAAGATCATCACCCCTGCGCTGATTGCTGTGCTGGCCATTCTGGGCATTGCCGCCTTCGTGGCGCCTGCGGGTGACATCGCCGCCCCTGCAGCCGCCTATGACGCCGCAGGCAAGGCACTGGCACAGGGCTTTCTGATGGGCTATCAGACCATGGATGCGCTGGCATCACTGGTGTTTGGCATCCTGATTGTGGCTTCCATCAAGGCCGCAGGCGTCACGGACACCCGTCTGCACACCCGCTACACCATCTATGCCGGCATCATTGCTGCGCTGGGTCTGGGTCTGGTCTATGTCTCGCTGATCTATCTGGGTGCCATGAGCGGCACCACCGTGCCTGCGGATGCCAGCGGCGTGCAGATTCTGACCCTCTATGTAGAGCGCACTTTTGGTACCAGCGGCATTGTGCTGCTGGCGGCCGTGATTTTGCTGGCCTGCCTGACCACAGGCGTGGGCCTGGTCAGCGCCTGCTCGGCCTACTTCAGCCAGCTGCTGGGCGTGAAGTACCGCACCGTGGTGGTGGTGATGTCGGTGTTCTGCGCCGCCGTGGCCAACCAGGGCCTGGCCCAGCTGATTGCCGTGGCTGTACCCGTGCTGGTGCTGATCTACCCCGTAGCCATTGCCCTGATTGCACTGGGTCTGCTGTCCAAGCTGTGGCGCCATAAGGCACGCGTATTCATTCCCGCGATGAGCACTGCGCTGGTCTTTGGCCTGATTGACGGCGCCAAGGCCGCTGGCCTGAACGTGCCCGAGGTGTTTGCCTCGCTGCCTGGCAGCGAAGTAGGCCTGGGCTGGCTGGTGCCCGTGCTGGTGGTCATGGTGGTGGCAGGCGTGCTGGATCGCGTTCGCGCCATTCCTGCCAAGGCTTGAGCGCCTCACAAAGCCTGCTGCTTCAGCAAAAAAGCCCTGCGGACATGCCCTCCGCAGGGCTTTTTTTCGTAGCCACTATCAAAAGAAAAGCTGCCAGCGCTGATAAATCAAGGACTTCAGATATAAAAGTATCTGAAACCCTCTAATTTCAAGCGCTAGCAGCTATTGCTTTGAAAGCATGCATCGGCATCTGATTTACTGCTGCACGATGTCTGCACCTGCAGGCACTTCAAATCGGAAATTCACCGCGGGCAGGGAAGGCAGTACCTGCATCTGCTCAAAGCGGATCACAGAGCGCTGACCAAAGCTGTCCAGAATGTCCATGGCAGCCAGCGTAGAACCCTGAAAGCCTACGCGCACGCTCTTGAGCTGGCTGTCTGCCTCACGCGGCTCGGCCTCCACCCATTCCAGGCCATCCGCTGCAGGCAATGCCTTCAGATGAAAAGTCTTTTGCAGCGCCCCCACGTCATTGGCCGAAGCCAGCACCGCCGCAGGCGTGCTGCCCAGCGCATCAGCCTGTCTGCGCTGGGTGACCTGGTTCAGGTCTACGTCATACAGCCAGACGTTGTTGCCGTCCGCCACAATGGTCTGCTCAAAAGGCTTGGCGTAGACAAACTTGAACTGGCCCGGACGCTGAAATTCAAAACTGCCGCTGCTGACCTTGCTGCGCGCCGTCTCGCCTTCCCTTGCAGGGGCTGTCACCGTCTGCGTGAACTGCGCCCGCCCAGCCTTGGCCGTGCGCATGAATTGCTCCAGGCTCTGCAGCCCATCCGCCCAGGCCGCCAATGGCAGCAGACCCAGCAGCACCCATGCGCCTATGCTTTGTTTCTTCATGACAACTGTCTTTCTCTTTATTCCGGCCGTGCTGGCACCAGCACTTCGCGCTGGCCGCTGGCCGTCAGTGCGCTGACCAGCCCTGCTTTTTCCATCTGCTCCAGCAGATTGGCCGAACGGTTGTAGCCAATACGCAGCTTGCGCTGCACGTAGGAAATACTGGCCTTGCGGTCTTTCAGCACAATTTCCACGGCCTGGTCATACATGGGGTCACGCTCTCCGCCGACTTCGCCGTCGCCGTCCACGCCGCCCTCTTCAGAGGTGGCGGCCTCCAGCACGCCGTCGATGTAATCAGGCTCGCCCTGCTCTTTCAGATAACTTACCACGCGGTGCACTTCATCGTCCGACACAAACGCGCCGTGCACGCGGATGGGCAGACCTGTGCCGCTGGCCATGTAGAGCATGTCCCCCATGCCCAGCAGGCTCTCGGCACCCATCTGGTCCAGCACGGTGCGGCTGTCAATCTTGGACGAAACCTGAAAAGCAATACGTGTCGGAATGTTGGCCTTGATCAGGCCGGTAATCACGTCCACGCTGGGGCGCTGCGTGGCCAGAATCAGGTGGATACCCGCTGCACGCGCCTTCTGGGCCAGACGGGCAATCAGCTCTTCAATCTTCTTGCCGACCACCATCATCAGGTCTGCCAGCTCATCGATCACGATGACGATGTGCGGCAGGCGGTCCAGCGGCTCGGGCTGCTCTGGCGTCAGGCTGAAGGGGTTGCCAATGCTCTCGCCCTTGGCCTTGGCTTCGCTGATCTTGGTGTTGTAGCCCGCCAGATTGCGCACGCCCAGCTTGGACATGAGCTTGTAACGGCGCTCCATCTCAGCCACGCACCAGTTCAGGCCGTTGGCAGCCTGTTTCATATCGGTCACCACAGGCGCCAGCAGGTGCGGAATGCCTTCGTAGACCGACATTTCCAGCATCTTGGGGTCGATCATGAGCAGGCGCACTTCCTTGGGGTCTGCCTTGTACAGCAGCGACAAAATCATGGCATTGATACCCACGGACTTGCCGGAGCCGGTCGTGCCCGCCACCAGCACGTGGGGCATCTTGGCCAGGTCAGCCACCACGGGTTTGCCTTCGATGTCCTTGCCCAGGCCAATGGTCAGCAGGCTCTTGGCCTCGTGGTAGACCTGCGAGCCCAGCACTTCCGACAGGCGAATCGACTGGCGCTTGGCATTGGGCAATTCCAGCGCCATGTAGTTCTTGCCGGGAATGGTCTCGATCACGCGGATAGACACCAGCGACAGCGAGCGCGCCAGATCCTTGGCCAGATTCACAATCTGCGAACCCTTCACGCCCGTGGCCGGTTCAATCTCGTAGCGCGTGACCACAGGGCCGGGCGTGGCCTGCACCACGCGCACTTCCACGCCAAAGTCCTTGAGCTTTTTCTCAATCAGGCGGCTGGTCATCTCCAGCGTCTCAGGAGCGACGGTTTCCTGCTTGACCGGAGCGGCATCGAGCAGATCAATCTGCGGTAGGTGACCGTCCTGCATCTGCGTGTCCTGAAACAGCGGCTTCTGGCGCTCCTTGAGCACGCGCTCACTGGGCACTGCAGGCGCTGCCGTGGGGGTGATGATGAGCACAGGTTCGTGCTGGTGCACGTCATCCAGCTCCTGGCGCACTTCTTCCACCACTTTTTCACGCTCACGCGCGGCCTTGCGGCCTTCGGCCGTGTCCTTGATCTTTTCGCGCTTTTGCTGGTTCAGGCGCACCGCCGCTTCAATGGCCGCGCCCAGCTTTTCTGCCACGCTGCCCCAGGAAAAGCGGAACACCAGAGCCAGGGCCAGCACCATCAGCACAATGCCAATCAGGCCCGAGCCCGTAAAGCCCAGCCAGCGCACCGCCCCCAAGCCCAGCGCATAACCAAGCACGCCACCGGCATGGCCGGGCAGCAGGTCTTCAAAACGGTACAGGCGCGACCACTCCAGCATGCAGCTCACGGCCAGCAGCAAGCCCACACCGGCCCACCACTTCATGCGCTCACGCACAGAGGTGATTTCCATGCTCTGCCCGCGCACCCAGCGCAAGGCAGAACTGCCCAGCGTATAGCCCGCAATCAGCAGCAGCCACCACACGGACATGCCAAAACCAAAATAGCAGGCATCCGCCAGCAGCGCGCCCGAGCGGCCCAGCCAGTTATGGACGATGCCGCCATCACCGCTGCCCGAGGTAGACCATGCCGGATCGGTGCCGGAATAGCTCAACATGGCCAGCAGCCAGAACAGCAATCCCAGAGCACCTGCGATCAGGCAGATCTCATGACCAAACCGCGCCAAGCCATATCTGGGCGCAGATGGTGAAGAATTGGCATTCAATGCATTCGAGGAATAAGTCATACGCAGGCGGGAGCTTACCTTAGGCGCGCAGCCCACTACACAAACGGTTGCAACGCCAGTGCAAGCACTTGCAACATACAGGGCACTGTCTGACAGACGTGACGCTATACAAGCCTGTCCGCACACTGCTTGCCCTGGCTCAACAGGCTGGCAGTTCCCTGTCGCAAGCAGCCTGTGTTTACAGGCATGCGCCGCAGGGACTCCGCCAGCTTTCTACAATGCCAGCGTATCCCATGCAAGCCATGACTGTGGCATGCATCTGGGCTGGCCCGTGTGTTCAACCGTGTTGCGCCAAGTGCGCAGCACCTTCTTCGAAAAGCAACATGTCCACCAACCAACACGCCAAAGTTCTGATCCTGGGCTCCGGCCCTGCCGGTTACACCGCTGCCATCTACGCTGCGCGTGCCAACCTCAACCCCATGCTGGTCACGGGCATGGCGCAAGGCGGTCAGCTCATGACCACCACCGAAGTGGACAACTGGCCTGCCGACGTCAACGGCGTGCAAGGCCCTGAGCTGATGCAGCGCTTCATGGAGCACGCCGAGCGCTTCAAGGCCCAGCTGGTGTTTGACCACATCCACAGCGTGGATCTGTCCAAGCGCCCCTTCACCCTGCAGGGCGACAGCGGCACCTACACCTGTGACAGCCTGATCATTGCCACCGGCGCATCGGCCAAGTACCTGGGCCTGCCCTCCGAAGAAGCCTTCATGGGCCGTGGCGTTTCCGGCTGCGCGACCTGCGACGGTTTCTTCTACCGCGACCAGCCCGTGTGCGTGGTCGGCGGCGGCAACACCGCCGTGGAAGAGGCGCTGTACCTGTCCAATATTGCCTCCAAGGTCACTGTCATCCACCGCCGCGACAAGTTCACGGCCGAGCCCATCCTGGTCGACAAGATGATGGACAAGGTCAAGGAAGGCAAGATTGAGCTCAAGACCCACTTCACACTGGATGAAGTGCTGGGTGACCAGTCGGGCGTGACGGGCGTGCGCATCAAGCACACGCAGGATGGCCACACCGAAGACATCACGCTGCAAGGCTGCTTCATCGCCATCGGCCACTCGCCCAACACCGAGATCTTCAAGGGTCAGCTGGAGATGGAAAACGGCTACATCGTCACCCAGGGCGGTCACAAGGGCTTTGCCACACAGACCAGCGTGCCCGGCGTGTTTGCTGCGGGTGACGTGCAGGACAGCGTCTACCGCCAGGCCATCACCAGCGCAGGCACGGGCTGCATGGCAGCACTGGATGCCCAGCGCTTCCTGGAACAGGAATAAACGGCCGCGCACAGGTAATACCCTGCAGCCTTAGGCCCATTTAGACAAAGCCCGTATAATCGCGGGCTTTGCTGCATTTGGCCTTGGCGCACCAGCGTCTGGCACACGGTGCTACAAATCGGGTTACCGCCACCCATTAATTGGCGAGGTGAGGTTGTCGACACATTGCTTTGCGCAACACAGAGCCCCGGAGTCGGCGGCCGTTTCAAATATCGGAGTGTCCAAATGGCACGCGTATGTGAAGTTACGGGCAAGAAGCCCATGGTGGGCAACAACGTTTCCCACGCCAACAACAAGACCAAGCGTCGTTTCCTGCCTAACCTGCAGTACCGTCGTTTCTGGGTTGAGAGCGAAAACCGCTGGGTGCGTCTGCGCGTTTCTAGCGCTGCTCTGCGCCTGATCGACAAGAACGGCATCGACTCCGTGCTCGCAGACATGCGCGCCCGTGGCCAGGCTTAATTTCCACTGAAGGAGAATCAACATGGCTTCCAAAGGCGGACGCGAAAAGATCAAGCTGGCTTCGACTGCTGGCACAGGTCACTTCTACACCACGACCAAGAACAAGAAGACGATGCCTGAAAAGATGTCGATCATCAAGTTCGACCCCAAGGCTCGCAAGCACGTCGAGTACAAGGAAACCAAACTGAAGTAATTCAGTCCTTGCGTTTACAAAAAAACCGCCTTCGCATCTGCGCTGGCGGTTTTTTGTTGCCTGCGTGCCCGGCAGTGGCTTGTACGCTGCCTACAATCAGTGCTGTGACCAGCTGCTTCAGCTGGTCACATACGTTCTCAGGGCGGGGTGCAATTCCCCACCGGCGGTAAGCAGCCCTGACTGCAAGCCCGCGAGCGCCTGGATGGCTCCAGCCATGCAGGGTCAGCAGATCTGGTGTAACTCCAGAGCCGACGGTCAAAGTCCGGATGAAAGAGCAACGTGAAGATAGTTCTCTCCCAGCCGAGAGGCCTGTGTGCGCATGCACGCTGGTCTTTCTGCTATGTCTGCCTTCGCGCGCCCTGATTCATTTGTTGTTCTCTCTTGTACAGACACAGACCATGAATCAGACCATGACCCACACCATTGCTTCCAACGCAGCCTTGCAACAGGCCCGCATCGCCATCATCAGCGCCAACTGGCACAGCGATGTCGTGCACCAGGCCCGCGATGCCTGCGCACGCCAGCTGCAGACGCTCGGCGTAGCGCCCGCCCGCATCCATCAGATTGAAGTCCCCGGTGCCTTTGAAATTCCGCTGATGGTCAAGAAGTTGGCCGAATCTGGCAAGTTTGACGCAGTGATTGGCTGCGCCGTGATTGTGAATGGTGGCATCTACCACCATGAGTTTGTCTCAACCGCCGTGGTTGATGGTCTGATGCGCGTACAGCTAGGCACCGGCGTGCCTGTCTTCTCGGTAGCACTGACGCCCTACAATTTCCAGCCTTCGGAAGACCTGCAAGGCTTCTTCCGCCAGCATTTCATCAAAAAGGGGATGGAAGCTGCCGATGCCTGCGCGCAGACACTGGCAGCACATGCGAATGTTGACGCCCTGCTCAGCGAAACAGTACAGGCCTGAATCACACCCCAGACTCGCTGCGGCCCCGATGGGGCCGATGGCATCACAGCAGCTCCAGCACTTTCTCCGGTGGACGGCACAGTGCCGCCCCCTTGGGGGTGACGACGATGGGGCGGTTGAGCAGCACCGGGTGCTGGGCCACAGCCATGATCAGCTGCTCATCCGTCACCGCTGGGTTGTCCAGCCCCAGTTCCTTGAACACAGCTTCCTTGCTGCGCAGCAGCTCACGCACGGGAACACCAATGTGAGCCACCAGCTCCGACAGCTCAGGCGCCGTCAACGGCGTGGCGATGTAATCCACGATATTTGGCTCAATGCCCTTGTCACGCAGAATTTGCAGGGCGCCGCGCGAATTGCTGCAGCGGTTGTTGTGAAAAATGGTGATGTCGCTCATAGGATGCCTAGTCTATGCGCTGCGCGCGGCTTTGAAGCCGCCAATACCCAGCAGCAGCCAGGCCAGCATCAGACAGCTGCCACCCCAGGGCACCAAAGGACGAAAAGCCTCAACCCCAGTCAGTGTGCGCAGATAGATCAAGCCACTGAACAAGAGCACACCCAGCACAAACAGCCCGCCAGACGCACAGATCCAGCGATTGCCGCGCCCTGTAAGCGCCAGCATGCCCACACCCAGCAAGGCCAGCGCATGGAACATCTGCTGCTGTACAGCCATCTGCAGCGAAGCGCGTGTGGCCTCTCGCACCGTAGCATCTGCAATAAAGCCCAAACCATGCGAAGCATAGGCGGCCATGGCCACGCCCGTCACACCCAACAAGGCTGCCGCAGGAATCCAGAATTTGTACATAAAAGCTTTCAATCTGTCATGACCGCAACTTGCTGCGGCTTCGAAACAGGGCTTGCCTGGGCTACAGCCACCAGCGATGGCTGGCGCAGCGCCTCGACACGGTCACGCAGATCCTGGGCCCATACCCGGCGATCCCGGCCATTGGCTTTTTCTGGTGTGCCATAGCGGACCACTGCTACTAGGTGCTCGGTCTGAATGGTGCGCCACAGGCTGCGCAGCATGGGCTCGTCTTCATAGGCCTCGCAGGGCACAAAGGAGCGCTCACCCGTGCGTGCATCCACAAAGGTCATGGCTACGGGCTGCACGGCTGCATCGGCATCAATGGCAGCCTGCAGCATATTGCCGTGAAACGGCAGCAGTTCACGACCATTGCCTGTCGTGCCTTCGGGGAAGACGGTGAGGATGTCACCGTTGCGCAGCGCCTGCGTCATGCTCTGCACCGTGCGCTGCGTGTCACGGCGCGAGCTGCGCTGCACAAACAGCGTGCCCGCCGCACGTGCCAGATGGCCGACGATGGGCCAGTTGGCAATCTCTGCCTTGGAGATAAAACGGCAGTGGCGTGCCGCATGCAAAGTGGGAATATCCAGCCAGGACTGGTGGTTGGCCACCAGCAGCACAGGACCCTGTGCCACAGGCTGTCCCTCGATGTGCAGCGCAATACCTGCCCTGCTTAAAAACTCTCGTGCCCAGTTTTCCACCATGCGCTGCTGTTGCTGCGTATCCAGATGGTCAAGTCCCTGGCGTGCGGTGCGCACACCCTTGAGTGCATGCCACAGCATGCGCGAAAAACGTCCAACTGCACGCAGAGTTCCTGCCATCAAGCTCTCCCACTTTGTGTTTACGGTTACACCCTCTTGTTCATCCTCAGCACACGGCTGCGCACTCGCACGCAACGGCTCTACAGCCACCAGCAAGCCAAAGCCTGCCGGTGGTGCGATCAAGGCTTAGTTGCGCTCAAACGCGATATGGCCATTGACCATGGTCAGCTGCACGCGTGCAGGCACTTCATAGCCAGTGAACGGTGTGCTCTTGCCCTGGCTGACCAGGGCCTGTGGCGTGACAGTCCATGCCTGCTGTGGGTTGACCACGCACAGGTCGGCCACGCCGCCTTCTACCAGCTGACCCAGGCTGGCCTGCAAGGTTCCCAGCGCGCTGCCCAGCAGACGTGCAGGAGCAGCGGTCACCACTTCCAGCGCACGCAGCAGCGGCACATTCTGGTCTTGCGACCATTTGACAGCCAGCGACAGCAGCAGTTCCACGCCGGTGGCACCGGCTTCTGCTTCTGCAAAAGGCAGCACCTTGGCGTCATCATCGACCGGGCAGTGGTCAGACACCAGCGCATCAATCGTGCCATCGGCCAGGGCAGCAGACAGCGCCTCGCGGTCGCGCTGCTGGCGCAGCACGGGAATCAGGCGTGCGCTGCTTTCAAAGTAGCCGATGTCATTTTCCGTCAGATGCAGGCTGTTGATGGACACGTCTGCCGTCACATTCATGCCCTCGGCCTTGGCCTTGCGCACCAGCTCCACGCCAGCGGCGCTGGAAATACGGCACAGGTGCACGCGGGTCTGCGAGCCACGGATCAGCTCAAAAATCGTGTGCAGGGCAATGGTCTCGGCCGCCACAGGCACGCCGGACAAGCCCATGCGTGTGGCCAGCGCACCGCTGGCAGCCACGCCCTTGCCCAGGTCCTTATCCTGGGGACGCAGCCACACGGCATAGCCAAAGGTGTTGGCGTAGCTCAGCGCACGGCTGAGCGTGGTGATGCTGGACAGGGGCGTATCCGCCTGACCAAAGGCCACGCAGCCTGAATCAGACAGCTCTGCCATTTCCGTCAGCACTTCACCCTGGAGGCCCTTGGTCAGCGCCCCCATGGGGAAGACGCGCGACTGGTGCAGCTTTTCAGCACGCAGCTTGAGCATTTCCACCAGTCCCTGCTCGTCCAGCACGGGGTCGGTATCAGGCAGGCACACAAGGCTGGTCACACCACCAGCCACGCTGGCCGCCATTTCGGACGTCAGCATGTCTTCGTGCTCATGACCGGGTTCACGCAGGCGCACCGCCAGGTCCACCAGGCCGGGCAGTACCCACTGGCCAGAAGCATCAATCACACGGTCTGCTTCAAAGCCTGCAGGCAGCTGACCAATGGCCAGCACACGGCCAGAAGCCACGGCCACATCACATACCTGGTCAAAACCACGGGCCGGATCAATCACGCGGCCGTTTTGAATCAAGATTTTCATGGTTACATACCAAATTGGCCTCTAGCGCTTATCCAGCAAGCGCTAGTAGCTATCAAAACAATTACGCTTCGTTGCCTGCGACGATGGACATGACCGCCATACGCACGGCAATACCAAACGTCACCTGCGACAGAATCACGGCCTGCGGGCCATCGACCACGGCGGAGTCAATCTCCACGCCGCGGTTGATGGGGCCAGGGTGCATGACGATGGCATCGGGCTTGGCCAGTGCCAGGCGCTTTTCGGTCAGGCCAAAGCTCTTGAAGTATTCCTGGCTCGAAGGCAGCAGCGCGCCGCTCATGCGCTCGTTCTGCAAACGCAGCATGATGATGACGTCGCAGTCCTTGATACCTTCTTCCAGGTTGTGGAAGACGCGCACGCCCATGCTGCTCATGTCGGAGGGCACCAGGGTACGAGGCCCCACCACGCGCACTTCAGCAGCGCCCAGCGTGGTCAGCGCATGGATGTCAGAGCGCGCCACGCGCGAGTGCAGCACATCGCCCACGATGGCCACGCGCAGGTTGGAGAAGTCCTTCTTGTAGTGACGGATGGTGTACATGTCCAGCAGACCCTGTGTGGGGTGTGCGTGACGGCCGTCACCGGCATTGACCACGTGCACATGGGGTGCCACGTGCTGGGCAATCAGGTAAGGCGCACCGGACTCGCTGTGGCGCACGACAAAAATATCGGCCGCCATGGCCGAGAGGTTGTCGATGGTGTCCAGCAGGGTCTCGCCCTTGGCGGTCGAGGAGCGGGCAATGTCCAGATTGAACACGTCAGCCGACAGGCGCTTGGCCGCGATCTCAAACGTGGTGCGCGTGCGTGTACTGTTTTCAAAGAACAGATTGAACACGCTCTTGCCACGCAGCAGCGGCACTTTCTTGACTTCACGGTCATTGACGCTGACGAAGTTCTCAGCGGTGTCCAGAATTTGGGTCAGGATGTCTTTGGACAATCCCTCCGTGGAGAGCAGGTGGATCAGCTCGCCGTTCTTGTTCAGTTGGGGGTTGTTGCGCTTGTACAGCACGTTCATGCCTCTTTGACTTCAAATTGGAAGGTGCCGTCTTCTGTGCGTGCCAGCGCCAGCGACTGGCTGGCGGGCAGCGCCACGCGTGCGGCGGCAAATTCGGCGGCCACTGGTAGCTCACGGCCACCACGGTCCACCAGCACGGCCAGGCGCACGCTTGCTGGGCGGCCATAGTCGTACAGCTCGTTCAAAATGGCACGCACGGTGCGGCCGGTGTAGAGCACATCGTCCAGCACCAGAATGTCAGCGCCGTTCACATCAAAGTCCAGCTGTGTCTGCACGCTCTGCGCCATGCCACGCTGAGCAAAGTCATCGCGGTGCAGGGCCGAGGACAGCACGCCGGGCTTGCCGGGCAGGCCCAGGTCCTTGTGCAGTCGTTCTGCCAGCCAGGCACCACCCGAGGCCACGCCTGCCAACTGGGTGTTCGGTCCCATCAGACTGCGCACGCCGCGCAGCAGCTCACGGTACAGGGCTTCGGCGTCCAGCACCAAAGAACCAGCGGAAAGACTCATGCAATGCTCCTCAAAAATTGCTCCAGGATGATGCATGCCGACGCAGCATCGGCATCTTTGGCACCACCGGCCAGGGCTTCGGTAGTACTGTAGCGCTCATCCACTTCATAAACAGGCAGGTTAAAGCGCCCGCGCAGCTGGCGGCCAAACTTCAGCGCCTTGGCCGTGTTCTCGTGCGGTGCGCCATCCGGGTGGTAAGGCACACCAATGACCAGCGCCTGTGGCTGCCACTCCTTGATCAGTTTCTCAATGGCTGCAAAGCGTGCATCTGCGCCTTCGGCCTTGATGGTGGGCAGCGGACTGGCTGCGCCAAACACACGGTTGCCCGAAGCGCAGCCCGTGCGCTTGGTGCCGAAGTCAAAGGCCAGTAACTGCTGCACATGCGCAGGAATGACCACGGCCTTGTCAGCAGCATTGCCGGGCCGTGGAAGGGAAGTATCGGGGGTCATGCGCGACCTGCTTCGGGAGAGAGCATCCAGGGCTGCAGGCCCAGCAGGCTCAAGGCTTTGTTGTAGCGCTCTTCGGCGGGGGTGTCGAAGATCACCTGGGGATCGGCGTGCACCGTCAGCCAGGCGTTTTCACCCAGCTCGGACTCCAGCTGTCCTTCACCCCAGGAGGCATAGCCCAGCGTGACCAGCACGCGGCGTGGGCCCGCGCCATTGGCAATGGCTTCCAGCACGTCCTTGGAGGTGGTCATCTCCAGCCCTCCAGGCACGGTCAGCGTAGAGGCATAGGCAGACTGGTTGGCTTCCGCGCCTTCGATGATGATGGGGTCGTGCAGTACAAAGCCGCGATCGGTCTGCACAGGGCCACCACGGAAGACCATGTCTTCCTGCAGGTCCTCTCGCCCCATGGGCAGATCGATCTTGCGCAGCAAGGATTGCAGACTCAGCGTGGAAGGCTTGTTGATGATCAGACCGAGCGCACCGCGCTCGTTGTGTTCACACAAATACACCACGCTGCGGGAAAAGGACTCATCCTCCAGATTGGGCATGGCAATCAGGAAGTGGTGCGTCAAATTGATAGGCGCAGATTCAGCGGGCATAACCGCGTATTTTAGCGATGATCCATGCGCCATTTGGCAGTGCCACACAAGCCCCTGCAGCCCTGAAAGCAAGAAAAAAGAGAGCTGCCAGCGCTTGAAATTACTTGATTTCAGAATGCTTTCCATCTGAAATCCTTGAATAACAAGCGCTAGCAGCTCTCTTTATAAGAGCAGTCTTATTCGCTACGTACAGCGACAGCATCTTCCTGCGGCTCAGGCAAAGGCTTGCCCACTGCATAGTGGTGCACCAGCGCCATGAGTTCGTCGTCTGAGTACGGCTTACCCAGGTAGTGGTTGGCACCAAGCTCCATGGCATGGTCACGGTGCTTCTGGGCAATACGCGAGGTAATCATGATCACCGGCAGGTGCTGCAGACGCTCGGCAGCACGGATGCTGCGCAGCAGATCAAAACCGTCCATGCGCGGCATTTCAATATCGGACAGCACCACGCTGGGCAGTTCTTCGCCCTGCAGCTTGTCCAGCGCCTGCAGGCCATCGTTGGCGGTGATGACGCGGTAGCCTTCGCGCTGCAGCAGGCGCTGCGACACACGGCGCACGGTGATGGAGTCGTCCACCACCATGACCAGCGGCACCTGGCTCGATGGCTGCACGCCGGTGACGGGCTCGGCAGGCGCTGCTTCGCGCTGCAGCTGCTTGGCGGTCTGCTCGTCCAGCACGGCGGGCAAGCCCTTGCCCAGTTCACGGATCTGCGCACCGTACACCGTGGTCAGCGCCACAGGGTTGTAGATCAGCACCACAGCACCAGAGGCCAGCACCGACATGCCAGTCAGACCAGGCAGGCGAGACATTTGCGCGCCCAGCGGCTTGATCACCACTTCCTGCTGGCCCAGCACTTCATCCACGTGCAATGCAATGCGCTGCGAGGCGCTTCGGATCAGCACCACAGGCCGTGTCTTGCCTGCGCCATCGTCCACACTGCGGGGTGACTGGCTCCAAACGGCACCGGCCCAGTAGAACGGAATGCGCTCGTCGCCTTCCATCAGTTCGCCGCTGCGGTAGGCGGCTTCCAGATCCGCCATGCTCACACGGCGCACGACTTCCACCAGGCTGGCTGGCACACCTACGGAGAAGCTACCAGCACGTAGCATCACAACCTGCGTCACCGCCGTGGTCAGTGGCAGCACCAGCCGGAAGGCAGAGCCCTGGCCGGGCAGGGTGTGCGTTTCAATACGGCCACCAAGCGCCTGCACTTCGGAGCGCACCACATCCATGCCAATACCACGGCCCGACACGCCTGTGACCTGCTGCGCCGTCGTAAAGCCGGGCATGAAGATCAGCTGGGCTGCGCGTGCGGCATCCACCACCTCATCAGCAGTGATCAGCCCCTGTGCCAGTGCCTTGTCGCGGATACGCTCCACATTCAGGCCTGCGCCGTCATCGTGGAAGCTCACCGCTACGTCATTGCCTTCCTGCTGCACCTGCACGCTGATGGTGCCGCTGGCAGGCTTGCCCGCTGCGGTGCGCAGCTCGGGCTTTTCAATACCGTGGTCCACGCAGTTGCGCAGCAAATGCTCAAACGCAGGCACCATGCGCTCGAGCACGCCACGGTCCATTTCAATGGTGCCACCCGTCAGGCCCAGCTTGACCTGCTTGCCGGTTTCCTTGGACGTGCGGCGTACCACGGCATACAGACGCTCAGAGATAGCGTCGAACTCCACCATGCGCGTGCGCAGCAAGTCACGCTGCAGCTCACGGGACTGACGGCCCTGGGCAATCAGATCGTCTTCCGCCGCGTCCACATCCCGCTGCAGACTGCGCTGCACCGTGGCCACGTCGTTGACCGACTCGGCCATCATGCGCGTGAGCTCCTGCACACGCGTGAAACGGTCAAACTCGAGCGGGTCAAAGTCTGCACCGGCTTCCTTGGCCAGCTGCATGCGCGACTGCATCTGTGACTCGGCCTGCACCTCCACATCACGCAGCTGCTGGCGCAGCTTGTCCAGATTGACCGACAGGTCCTGCAGCGAATGCTTGATGCTATGCATGCGCACATCCAGACGCGAACGCGCAATCAGCACCTCACCCGCTTCGTTGATCAGGCGATCCAGCAGCTGCGAGCGCACGCGCACCGTCTGTTGGCTGGCTGCACGTGCCGCATCCTGCACCGCGGGTGCTGCTGCCCCTGCAGGTGTAGCGTCTGTCCATGCGGTGTACTGCGGCTGCGCTGTGGCAGGTGGTGATGCTTCCTCCACCTCGACGGGCACAGGCTGCTTGAGCTGCTCTGCCCCTCCAGCTTCGCCTTGCGCGCACAGTGCCCGAAAGCCTGCTTCCATGGCATCCAGGCGCGCAAACAGGGGGTCGATCCGCTCAGCCGATGCGGTCTCAGCATCCAGCGCCTCCACCGCTGACTCCAGGCGGTGGGCCATTTCACCCAGACGCATGGCACCTGCAAGGCGTGAGCTGCCTTTGAAGGTGTGCAGGGCACGCAGCAGGGTATGGCGTGCCTCTGTACGCGCCGGGTGCGCGCTCCATTCACGCATGGCTGCGCCGATGGTGGGCAACAGCTCCATGGCCTCTTCCTCAAAGATGGGGAAGAGGTCGGGGTCGATGGCATCAACGGCTTCAATCTCGTCATCATCCAGCGCCACAGCATGCACGACGGGCTGCTGCTCCATGGCTGGAACCACAGGCTCTGGCTCAGGTGCAGTCGCCAGCTGCTCTGCAACCGTGGGCGTAGCGGCCGCCTCCACGTCTGCCTGCACTTGTGCCGGTGCCTGGCTGAGCAGTGCGCTATCGAGTATGTGCTGCAGCTGCGCATGCAGCTGCTCGGAGGCAGTCGGCAGCACGCCAGCAGCAAACTGGTGCAGCATGGAGCGAATTTCCTCTGCAGCGCTCACAAACACCTGCACCTGTTCGGCCACGCCATGCGGCTGTGGTGCCACATGCTGCAGAGCATGCTCGAGTTTGCGCGCCAAGCCAGACAGTGCAGCAAAGCCTACAGTGGCGGAACTGCCAGCCAGCGAATGCGCCCAGGCATTGACCATGTCTGGCTGCGCTTCGTGCAGTTCGGACTGCCAGCCTGTCAGGGCCGCCAGCAGTCGGGCAGACCACTCTTCAGCCTCGCCCAGATAGACATTGAACAGCGGCAGCGAGACGGCAACATCACCAATCTGCTTGATTTCCACAGCAGGTGTAGCGGGTGCTTCCTGCTCTTGCTGTGCAACAGGCACTGCTTCGGCCTCAGGCTCCATTTCCTGCTCGGCTGGCATGGCCTGCATGGTTTCAGCAGCGTCCGTCTGCAGCTGTAGTGCTTCCAGTTCAGGCAGCTCCAGCACCTGCGGCACCTCGGCAGCCTCTGGCTCCTGCGGCTGCACAGATGCAGGCTCCGCACTGCTTTGCGGCCCATCCTCTGAGGCCTTGAGCAGTGCATCAAACTCGTCAAAGCTGATTTCCTCCGCCACCGGAATGTCTGCAGCCGCCTCCTGGGTGCTCTGCGGCTCCAGAGCGGGTGCTGCGGCTTCGTCCTGCAGCAACAGCTCAGAGATATCGAGCTGCAGCGCTGACTCGCTGGCTTCCTCGTGCACCGCAGGCGCTGCTTCGGCTACGTCTTCCAGCGCAGCCACAGAAAGCGCGTCCACCTGCGCATCATCTGCAACTTCCAGCACCACACTCGGTGCCGCTGCCTGCTGGCCGCTGGCAGCATGAATGTCCAACGCAATCAGGCGACCTTCCAGCCGCATGGCATCTGCACTGGCCCGGAAAGGCGCAGATTGCCAGGACTGGGCAGCACCGGCCTCAATGGCTGCCACCCAGGCTTCAAATCCGTCCAGCGCCTGAGCTGCCAGCTGGCGCATGGGCGCAGGCATGGCTTTTTGCTCGGCCAGCCATGCATTGAGCATCTGCTCCATGGCCCAGCCTGCCTGCCCAAATTCGTCCAGCCCGACCATGCGCGAGCTACCCTTGAGGGTGTGGAAGGCACGGCGCAGCACCGTCTGCTCGCTCATATTGGCTGGGTCTTCGGCCAGCAGCTCCAGGGCTGCACGGCCATTGCCCACCACCTCGCGCGCTTCTTCCAGGAAGATGTCCAGCAGTTCGTCGTCCGAGTCTTCATGTGCGACTTCAAGCGGCGCTGCAGACGCAGCGTCTGCCTGTACGACGGGCTCTATGGACAATGCAGGCGCTGCTGGCTGGGGTGCAGACGCCGGTTCCGCAGCAGGCACAGGCGCTGACTCAGCTGCTGCCTCCGCCGCCTGCACTTCCTGCACTGCGGGCGCAGCAGGCTGCTTGAGGATGATGGGCTGGTCAATCTGCTGCACACGTGCCTGCAGCACTTCCTCAACGGGCTTGGCCACGGTCTCATCACCTGCACGCAGGCGCACACGCCCCATGAGCAGCTTGAGCTCGCCATCCTGCTCGTCAAACTCGTACAGCTTGCGGGCAATATTGCGTTGGTAGCCCAGCATGTCGATCAAAAAGCCCAATGCACCCAGGCTGTTGCCAATCTTGTCGAACAGCGTGCGCTGTTCGTCTTCCGGCATGTCTTCGGTCTGCAGGCGCTCCACATACTGGCGCATGCACACCATGGCCTGGGAAGCTGGCTCCAGCCCCAGCACCGACAGCACGCCACGCATCTGCGACAAATGGGTGGCGACGGCGCTGAGCATGGACTTGTCGTCCGGACTGCGGAAATACCGGTCGAGCAGCTTTTCGGTTTCGGCCAGCGTGCCACGCAGTTCCCCCACCACACTGCCCATGGTCTGCTGGTCGCTCACCTGACGATACAACTGCTCCATCCAAGGCTCCAGCGGCTGAGATGCGGCACCTGCCAGCACCGATGTCAGACGCTGAGCCAGCGTTGCTGCATGGGCGGACATGTCCTCATCACTGATGTCGAGTGAGGTCAACGCTGCCTGCAGATACAGCACGGCTGTTGCCACTTCCATGCCCACTTCAGGTGAAGGCGGCTGGTTGCGTGTGGCCACACTGCTGAGCACCTGCGTCAGCGCCTTGGCCAACCCCTGCCCACCGGGCATCAGCTTTTGCAGCGAATCACAGACCAGAGAGAACTGATCCACCGCAGGCTTGATCTTCTGCACGTTGCCACCAGCCAGTGCCGACCAGATTTCTGCTGCGGCCGCAATCCGCTTGCGTGCCTGCGCCAGCGCAGTAGGCTCAAAGCGCCCGAAGCGCACCTGCTCATAATCTACGGGGGTGTGCCGCTGCAGTCCGAAGGCGTCATAGACCGTCTTCCAGACCGTGGCATCCTGCGCCCCCGCGGCCGAGGTCCTGGCCTGTGCGCAGAAAAACAGCATGTCCTGCAGCAAGCGCTCCGGAGCCACTGGATCGCCCTTGGCCAGCGCCACAGACACCATCAGCACGCGCGATGCCACGCGCTTGGAGTAGATGTCCACCTTCAGCAGGCCATGGGCCATGGCATCGAAATAAGCTGCTGCTACCTTCCAGAAAATGCGCATCGGTGCTTCTGTCTGCGCCTGGGCATAGCCCAGACAGACGTCGCGCACGCGCATGCTGGATTGCGCAATATCGTCGCCACGCACGATCTGCAGCACGGCCGCATCCAGAATCTTGCGCTGCTGTGCGTCATACGCCAGCGGTGCACATTGCACGCCGAGTTCCGGATCACGCAGACGACGCTCAATCGGCCACAAGTCGGCAGGATGCACCTTGCCCTGGGCATCAAACAGGGCCTGCACATCACGGTACTGGGGGAACAGGGCCACCGCCGTAATCCGTTTGCCAGCCAGCACGGTCTCCAGAAACTCCAGCAAGGCAAAGCTGGCTTTTTCCAGTGTCTGGACCACGGCTTCCGTGCAATTTGCTGGTTTTTGCACATAATGCTGCACGGCTGCTTCCATGGAACGCAGCAGCAATGCAGCCTGCGGCATGCCCACCATTTCCAGAGCCCCGCAGGACTGGTGCAGATGCTGCTTGGCCATGCGCAAAGGGCTGCTGTCCAGCACTGCCAGGTCCGAGTCGCGCGCTGCCTCGGCTTCTCGGACAAAAAGTCGTGTGGCCTTGATGGCGCCGTCCAGCGACTTGCGGACCTCCTCCAGCACCCATGCCAATGGACCTAAATCGTGCTCCCCAAGGGAGTGCTGTGCTGCTGGTGCTGTGACTCGAGTGGTTGACATCATCTATCCTTGGCTTTCAACCGCGATCCATCTGGCAATCTGACATAGGCTTTCTCAAGCGCCTTTCCATGCGCAACAGGTGGCATGGCTTTCTTCAACCTGCCGATGATCAACACGCGCGCGGCTCATCAATGGTTCAGGCAATCTTGAAACGGGACACGGACTGGCGCAGTTCCTCAGCCATCTTGGCCAGCTCCTGCACCTGCTCTGCCGTGGTGCGGGTACTGTTTCCGGTCTGCTCGGTCACGGCAAAAATGTGCTGAATATTGCCTGCCACTTCACCGGCCAGCGCCGCTTCGTTCTGCGAGGTCTGGGCGATCTGCTCAATCAGATCCGCCAGCTTGCGTGACACCGCGTCAATTTCTGCCAGCGCAGCGCCCGCAGAGTCAGACAGGCGTGCGCCTTCCACCACGCCCTGGGTAGAGCGCTCCATCGCGGCCACCGCATCCAGGGTGTCGGTCTGAATGGTTTTCACCAGCGCAGCGATCTGGCGTGTCGCGTCCGCCGAGCGTTCGGCCAGGCGCTGCACTTCTTCCGCCACCACAGAGAAACCTCGACCTGCTTCACCTGCCGATGCAGCCTGAATAGCGGCGTTCAAAGCCAGCACGTTGGTCTGCTCGGTAATGTCGGAAATCAGCTCAGTGATTTCGCCAATTTCCTGCGAGGACTCACCAAGTCGCTTGATGCGCTTGGAAGTTTCCTGAATCTGATCGCGAATGGCGTTCATGCCATTGATGGTGTTCTGCACCGCACGCTGGCCATCTTCAGCCGCCTGTCTGGACTGGCGCGCCACCGCAGCAGATTCTTGTGCCTGTGCTGACACCTGGGTAATGCGATCAGCCATGTCCAGAATCGACTGACCGGTTTCGCGGATTTCGCGCAGCTGCTCTGCCGATGTGGCCAGCAGTTGTGAGGAAGTACTGTCCACCTGCGCCGTAGTCTGCGCCACGCGCTGGGCCGTGTTCTGCACACTGCCCACCAGCAGCCGCAGCTCTTCCACCGTGTAGTTCACCGAGTCAGCAATGGCGCCGGTGATGTCTTCCGTCACCGTGGCTTCCTGGGTCAGGTCACCTTCAGCCACGTTCTGCAGTTCGTTCATCAGGCGCAAGATCGCGGCCTGGTTGGCATCATTGATGCGCTTGGCGTCCTGCTCCTGACGGCGTGCATCCATGCGCTGCTGCTCGGCCAGTTCCTGACGTTGACGGCTGTCCAGCAGCTGCACGCGCGAGATACCAATACCGCACAGCAGCACAAACAGACCCAGCATCACCAGCAGAGCCATCTGCCCTGCAGAAATACCGCTTTGCTGCGAGAGCTTGTTCTGCAGTTGCTCCAGCTGTGCACGCAGCGGTTCGCTGTCAGCAATGATGGCATTCTGCGCTTCACGCGCCGCTACCAGGCCTTGCAGATTGCTCAGAATCGAAGCCGCTTCCTCACGTGTCTGCTCATACATTTCCAGCATGGCAGTCAGCTGCTCACGCACCTGCGCATCACGCGCTGCTGACAGGCGCAGTTCGGCATTGCCATGCAGCAGGCCTTCGGCCAGCTCCTTGAAGGAGTTCAGGTCGCGCCCCAGCAGAAACACTGCCTCGGGACTCACGCCATCAATGGTCTGGAATTCGTTGGCTGACTTGCCAATGCGCTGCGTCAGCATGACCAGCTGGCTGGCTGCTGCAATTTCGGGCGCTGCGGCGCCAATTTGCAGCTTGGTGGTGGCCACGGCTTCTGCCAGCTCCAGCAGGCCCGAAGACTGGCGATTGATGGCGCGCAGCGCATCACCGGCCTGCATCAGAGTCTTTTGCTGATTGAGCACCGCACGGGCGTTTTTCTCTGCCTGCTGGGCCAGCCTGCTGACCGAGCCCAGATCTTCTTCATAGGCTGCATCCAGGCTTTGCACACCCAGTTCAGCATCCCCCTGGGTCAGCGCGTGCACATTGCGCCCCAGCACGCTGGCACTGTCCTGCAGCTCAGAGAAGGCAGGCTCCTTGCCGAGCAAGGCCTGCGTCACAGACTTCGCCAGTCGCTGCGACTGCATCAGCGACTGACCCGTTGCCGCCAGCTGCTTGGCCGAACGGTCTGCCTGCTGCAGCACCCAGCCTGCCACCAGGGCCAGCAAAATCACACCCAGAGCCAGCATGGTAAGCAGACGCCGCTGGTGGGTAGCCGCTGGTGCGGGGCCAAGCAAGGGCAGATGGATTTCACTTTGCTCGACCGGTGCATCGTCGAGCACATCCGTGTCCTGCACGCTGGGCCAGGCATCTTCTGCGGACATCTGCTGCGCAGTTGCCTCCTGCTGCTGCACTACTGTCATTTCGTCCTGGCCCTCAGGCTTGCGACGAAAAAATTTGCTGACTCGCTGGACAAAAGACATGCTCAACCTCTAAGAAGCAAAAGATTCACATACGAATGTTCAGAAACTCCGGCGATTGCACCAGGGCGTGCAATTGCAGGACCTGCCACACCGCGCCGGTGTGATCCACATAGCCTGCGCCCAGGCAGCTGGATGGTGTTTGGGCCGTGGCCTGCAAGGAAGGCTCCTGCATGGAAGCAAAATCTTCCGCACCACGCAGCCCCTGCAGCCGGTCCACCACCAGCGCCGCATTGACCTGCAGACCGGGATTGATCAGCAGCAGGCTCACCTCATGCAGCGACTGCTCCGTGCGCTCGACCGGATGCCCGAGCAAGGCACACAAATCAACCACCCCAGCCAGACTGCCACGCAAATTGACCACACCCCAGAACCAGGGCGCGGTATAGGGCACCTTCATGGTGGCAGTCCACGGAAAAATTTCACCGGCCTGATCCAGCGGCAGCAGATAGTTGCGCGAACCGGCCTGCACCGCCAGCCAGCTCGCACCCTTGGATGTGTTGCTGCGCGCGGCTTGCAGGCGCTCGGCCAGACGTACCTGAAGCTCACGCAGCGCTTGTCGGTTTGCCATGGATGCTCACTTCAGACGCTGGACAGCGCAGCAATCTTGGCCTGCAGCTCCTGCGGATTGACGGGCTTGGTGATGTAGTCACTGGCACCCTGACGCAGCCCCCAGACGCGGTCGGTTTCCTGGTTCTTGCTGGTGCACATGATGATGGGCACGTCGGCAAACTTGGTGTTGCGCGCCAGCGAACGGGTGAGCTGAAAACCGTTCTGACCGGGCATGACCACGTCCATCAGAATCAGATCCGGCTTTTCTTCTTCAAGCCTGGTCAGTGCCTGCTCGGCGTTTTCTGCAGTACGTACCTGGTACCCCTGCTGGTGCAATATCTCCGTGAGAAACATCAACTCCGTCTTGGAGTCATCCACGACCAGTACTTTCTGGATAGACATTTCCCTCTCCTCTCTGTCTGTTTTCTGTTCAGCCTGCTACCGATTCGACCTTGCCAAGCTGCTGCACAGCCTTGAGCAGCTGCTCCTTGGTAAATGGTTTGGTGAGATAGTCCTGGCAGCCGACCATGCGCCCGCGTGCCTTGTCAAACACGCCATCCTTGGATGAAAGCATCACCACGGGCGTGTCTGCGAAATGTGCGTTGCGCTTGATGATGGCGCAGGTCTGATAGCCATCGAGCTTGGGCATCAGGATGTCGCAGAAGATCAGATGCGGCCTGAAATCATTCACCTTGGCCAGTGCATCAAAGCCATCTTCGGCAAGCAGGACCTCATGCCCTCCCTGCTTGAGAAAAATCTCTGCACTGCGACGAATGGTGTTGCTGTCATCCACCACCAACACTCTGAAAGATGCTCCGGCTGTACTCAATTTGAAATGCCCTCAGGGTTCACCGAAATCTCCCGGACTGCGCCCTCCCGGCACTGCCCAACTCTCTCATTTCGACCATTTTTATGTCTGGCGGCTGTACCGCCTCCCGGTCTTTGCTGCCTTGCACCTGAGGCGCCATCTTGCAGCTATCACCCACCAAACACATCCAAGTCTTAGGGTCTGCAACAGCTTAAAGTCGCTTCCAATAGAATGCAATGATTGTATTTAGGCACCAACCCGCCCCCTCTTGACAAAGAGCAGGTCATTGAACAACGCATGGCATTTCAGCCCCCTGCAGTCCCCACTGCGCCCCCCTCCCCCGACACTCCCTCCGCCACGCTGGCCCAACCCATGTGCGTGATGTGCTTCAATGCCATCGACCCCAGCGGCGCAGGCGGACTGACTGCGGACATCACCACCATTGCCTCTGTGGGCGGCCACCCCGTCGCCGTTGCCACCGGGGTCATCGTGCGCGATACCAGCCATGTGTTTTCACACACTGCCATGGATGACGAGCTCGTCACCGACCAGGCACGCACTGCGCTGGAGGACATTCCCGTGCGCGCCATCAAGCTGGGTTTTGCGGGCAGCCCGTCCAACCTTGCAGCGATTGCCGAGCTGGCCAGCGACTACCCGGACATTCCCATCATCAGCTACATGCCGGACCTGTCCTGGTGGCAGGGCGACGGTCTCGAAGAATATCTCGACGCCTTTCAGGCGCTGGTCATGCCGCAGACCTCGGTACTGGTCGGCAATTACGGCACCTTGAGCCGCTGGCTGCTGCCGGACTGGAGCCACAGCCGCCCACCAACGGCCCGTGATATTGCCAAGGCCGCAGAAGCGCGCGATGTACCGTTTGTCCTGGTCACGGGCATTCCTCTACCCGAGCAGCATCTGGACAACGTGCTGGCCTCCACCGAAACCGTTATTGGCAGCAGCAAGTTTGAGCTGTTTGATGGCAGCTTCCATGGTGCAGGTGATACCCTTTCGGCAGCGCTGACGGCCTTGCTGGCCGCTGGCAATGAACTGGGAGCTGCTGCACAGGAAGCGCTGGAGTATCTGGACCACAGCCTGGGAGCGGGCTTTCGCCCTGGCATGGGCCAGCTCATCCCCGACCGCATGTTCTGGGCCCAGCCCGAAGAAGGCACCGTTGCCGCTGCAGCCGCTGCTGCTGCCGAAGCAGAGGCTGCGCCCGAAGCACAGCCAGCCGCTCCTGAAGCAGAAAACCAACCGCCCCTCGAGGGCTTTGTGATGCCTCTACATGACACAAAACACTGACCTGAATCAAGCTTTATTCGAGCGCGCCAAGGGCGTGATCCCTGGTGGCGTGAACTCCCCCGTGCGTGCCTTCAATGCCGTGGGCGGCACGCCTCGCTTCGTCAAGCGTGCACAGGGCGCTTACTTCTGGGACACGAACGACCAGCAGTTTGTGGACTACATCGGCTCCTGGGGCCCCATGATCCTGGGCCACGGCCACCCTGAAGTCGTGGCAGCCGTGCAGGCCGCCGTGCTGGAAGGCTTCAGCTTTGGCGCCCCCACCGAACGCGAAGTGGTGCTGGCCGAAAAGATTCGCGAGCTGGTGCCTTCCATGGAAATGGTGCGCATGGTGTCCTCCGGCACGGAAGCGGGCATGAGCGCCCTGCGCCTGGCCCGTGGCTACACCGGCCGCAGCAAGATCATCAAGTTCAACGGCTGCTACCACGGCCATGCGGATTCGCTGCTGGTGAAAGCTGGCTCCGGTCTGGCGACCTTTGGTTCGTCCTCCTCAGCGGGTGTGCCTGCCGATGTGGTCAAGGACACCATCGTGCTGGAATACAACGATGTGGCCCAGCTCGAAGAAGCCTTTGCCAAGATGGGCAGCGAGATTGCCTGCGTGATCATGGAGCCCATCGCGGGCAATATGAACTTTGTGCGTGCCTCGGTGGAATTCACCCGCCGCATCCGTGAGCTGACCAAGGAGCACGGCGCGCTGATGATCTATGACGAAGTCATGACCGGTTTCCGCGTGGCTCTGGGCTGCGCGCAAAGCCTGTATGCCAAGGAGATCGAAGGCTTTGAGCCCGACATCACCGTGATGGGCAAGGTCATTGGCGGCGGCATGCCCATGGCCGCCTTTGGTGGCCGCCGTGAGATCATGGAAAAGCTCTCGCCCCTGGGCCCGGTCTATCAGGCTGGCACGCTGTCGGGCAACCCTATTGCCACGGCCTGCGGTCTGAAAACGCTGGAGCTGATCAGCCGCCCCGGCTTCCATGCCGAGCTGCACCTCAAGACCGGCCACCTGATGCAGGGCCTCAAGGCCGAAGCGGATGAAGCCGGTATTCCGTTCAGCATCGACTGGCAAGGTGGCCTGTTTGGCTTCTACCTGCTGCCCGAGCTGCCCAAGACCTACCACGAGGTCATGAAGACCGACGGTGCCATGTTCAACAAGTTCTTCCACGGCATGCTGGAGCGCGGTCACTACTTTGCGCCTGCGCTGTACGAAGCCGGTTTTGTGAGCATGGCCCACAGCGAGCAAGACATTGACCGCACGGTGGAAGCTGCGCGCGAAGTGTTCAAGACGCTGTAAGCCACACAGCTTCACCCAACAGAAAGCCCTGCAGGCGGCAATGTCTGCAGGGCTTTTTTGATAGCTGCCAGCGCTTGAAAATCAAAGGTTTCAGATAGTTTTTACTTTGAAATCCTTATAAATCAAGCGCAAAGCGCTTTGATTTTTGAAGTTCACTCGCCTTTGGCCAGGCGCGAATGGCGCATGCCGTAGCCAATGTAGATGGCTACACCCAGCCCCATCCAGGCCAGAAAGCGCACCCAGGTCAGGATGGTCAGGTTCATCATCAGGTACACGCACAACACGGCCGACACCACAGGCAGCACCGGGCCCAATGGCACGCGATAGCCACCCGCATTGGGGTTCTTCTTGCGCAGCACCAGCACGCCCACACTGACCAGCACAAAGGCCGACAGCGTACCGATGTTGATCATCTCTTCCAGCGCTTCCACATTGGTAAAGCCCGCCAGCAGCGCCACCACGATACCCACGGCAATCTGCAGGCGCACCGGCGTCTTGTTGACCTTGGAAGTCACGCCCCAGCTGCGGGGCAGCAGACCGTCACGGCACAGCGCCAGCAGCACACGGGCACTGCCCATGAGCAGCACCATGACCACGGTGGTCATGCCTGCCAGCACGCCAATGGCGATGATCTGCGCGGCCCAGTCAGCCCCCACGGCGATGAAGGCGGTAGCCAGCGATGGGTTCTCGGCCTTGGCCAGCTCGCTGTAATGCACCATGCCAGTCAGCGCCAGCGTCACCAGAATGTAGAGCACCGTCACCAGCGCCAGACCACCCAGAATGCCACGTGGCAGGGTGCGCTGCGGGTCTTTCACTTCTTCGGCGGAAGTGGCCACGATGTCAAAGCCCAGGAAGGCAAAGAACACCAGCGCAGCCCCCGAAATCACGCCCAGCCAGCCATACTGGCTGGGTTGCGCGCCAAACAGCCAGGCCAGCATGGGCTGGCCCCAGACATCGCCCGTCACGCCATGCGCAATCACAGGCGCCTGTGCCGGAGGAATAAAGGGCGTGAAGTGGCTGGTGTCCATATAGGTAAAGCCCACCACAATCACAAACAGGGTGATGGCAATCTTCACCATGGTGAGGATGTTGTTCACACGCGCGGATTCCTTGGTGCCCTTGATCAGCAGCAGCGTGAACACGGTCACGATCAGGAAGGGGCCCCAGTTCAGCGTCAGGCTGCCCAGCTGCAGCGTGGAGGGAATATCCCAGCCTGCCGTGGCAAACACGGTGGACAGATAGATGCCCCAGTATTTGGCAATCACTGCACCGGCCGAGATCATCTCCAGCAGCAGATTCCAGCCAATGATCCAGGCTAGGCCCTCGCCCAGCGTCAGATAGGTATAGGTGTAGGCACTGCCAGTGACAGGCACCTTGGACGCAAACTCCGCATAGCACATGATGGCCAGCGCGCAGGTAAACGCCGCGATGATGAAAGAAAAGATCACGGCTGGCCCGGCAAACGTGCCTGCCGCACGTGCGCCCACCGAGAAAATGCCCGCGCCCACGGCCACGGCCAGGCCCATGATGATCAAGTCGAAAGTACCCAGCGTGCGCTTGAGCTGGCGCCCTGGCTCGTCCGCATCAGCCAGTGCCTGTGCGACGGATTTGGTTCGTAACCACTGCATGCAAACCCTTTTTCACTGTCCTCGCGTTCAGCGCAGACAGCCATCTTTGATTCAAAAAAGAGAGCATAGGGATTACCCGCATCAAGCGCACAAAGCCTGCATTTACACCCGAGGCAACGCTTGTTTATTGCGCACACTGCCTGCAACCGCCGACCAATCGAGTTAGCGCCCACACCCACTCAGGATGCCTGCCCATGCAGTCCTCAAAGCGCTTATTACATGCATGCAGAGCGGATATGACGCAAAAAAGCCCGAAAACCTGGAGCCAGGCTTTCGGGCCATAAGACGCAAAGCTCATAAGCTTATTCAGCTTTTGGAGACGGCAGCGCCAGGATCCAGGCGGCCATGCCTTCGGACTGCTCCTGCGTCACCTGCGGGTGGCGCGGCATGATCACATTACCCCAGACCCCCACGCTGCCCTCACGAATCTTGCGCGCCAGATAGGCCTGTACCTCAGGCTGCTCGCGATAGCGCTCGGCCACCTGCATAAAGCCGGGGCCGACAAACTTGCGATCCACACCATGGCAGCGCATGCAGTCACTGCCATCAATCCAGGCCTTGCCCTGCACCAGCTCTGGGCGCTGCTGCGCCACATCACCCACGACCTTGGTCGCTGCCTGGTCCGAAGGTGTGCCGATGTACAGGCGCACGCCCAGATTGAGCAGGCCCAGCACCACCAGAATCATGCCAATGATGATGACCCAGCCAATCCACTTGGGACGCTGCACGGGAACATCGTCGTAGTCCTCCATGAAAAAATCCTTTCACCTAAAACAAACGGCATGGAGCCGAAACCACCATGCCGAGTGTGCGCCGCCTTGCTCAACCTGATGGTGGCAGTGGCTTTGCGCTGTACGCTTGAATTGCTGAGGTAGCCCAGCCCATCGTCAGATGGGCGGTTGAGACGAGGCGGGCCAGCGAAGACAGTAGCAGCGCTACGGCGAGCTGGCCCAACGAAGTATCAAGGGTTAGATCAGCAATTCAATATTAGTGGCGGAAGTGGCGGACGCCAGTAAACACCATCGCCACACCACGCTCGTTCGCCGCATCAATCACTTCTTGGTCACGCATGGAACCACCAGGCTGCGCCACGCAGGTTGCGCCGGCATCGACCACCACGTCCAGACCGTCGCGGAAGGGGAAGAAGGCATCCGACGCGACGACCGTGTTTTGCAGGCTCAGCTTGGCGGCTTCTGCCTTGATGGAGGCAATGCGAGCCGAGTCCAGACGCGACATCTGCCCAGCACCCACGCCCATGGTCATGCCGTTCTTGCAGAATACGATGGCGTTGGACTTGACGAACTTGGCGACCTTCCAGGCAAACAGCAGGTCGTTCAGCTCTTCAGGGGTAGGCTGCTTGATGGTCACGACCTTCAGATCGGCCAGTTGCAGCTCGTGGTTGTCGGCAGACTGCAGCAGCAGACCGGAACCCACACGCTTGGTTTCCAGCGCGTTGCGCACAGCGCCATAGTTCTCAGGCAGTGCAATCTTCATCAGACGCACATTGACCTTGGCCTTGAAGATTTCCAGCGCTTCGGCGGTGAAGTCAGGGGCCATCAGCACTTCCACGAACTGCTTGGACACGGCTTCGGCTGCGGCCTTGTCCACAGGGCGGTTGAAGGCAATGATGCCGCCAAACGCGCTGGTGGGGTCGGTCTGGAAGGCCTTGGAGTAAGCCTCGAAGGGGTTGGCACCAATGGCCACACCGCAGGGGTTGGCGTGCTTGATGATCACGCAGGCAGGCACTTCAAAGCTCTTGACGCATTCCCACGCAGCATCGGCGTCAGCAATGTTGTTGTAGCTCAGTTCCTTGCCCTGCAGCTGCACGCCGGTGGCCAGCGAACCGGCAGCAGGCGCCAGATCGCGGTACCAAGCAGCTTGCTGGTGGCTGTTTTCGCCGTAGCGCAGGTCCTGGACCTTCACATACTGCTCGTTGAACTGGCCGGGGAACTCGGCACGTGCGGGCACGTACTCTTCGCTCAGCTTTTCTTCTTCGAACTTCACGCTCGACAGGTAGTTGCTGATTGCGCCGTCGTACTGGCTGATGCGGTTGAAGGCTGCCACAGACAGCTCAAAGCGCAGCTTGTTGGACAGCTTGCCGTTGGCCTTCAGTTCGGCCAGCACCTTCTCGTACTGGTCAGCAGCCGTGACCACGCCCACATCCTTCCAGTTCTTGGCAGCGGAGCGCACCATGGCGGGGCCGCCAATGTCGATGTTCTCGATGGCGTCGGCCAGTGTGCAGCCTTCCTTGGCCACCGTGGCTTCGAAGGGGTAGAGGTTCACCACCAGCAGGTCGATGGTCTCGATGCCATGTTCCTTGAGCGCAGCCATGTGCTCAGGCAGATCGCGGCGGGCCAGCAGACCGCCGTGTACCTTGGGGTGCAGGGTCTTGACGCGGCCGTCCAGCATCTCTGGGAACTGGGTGACTTCTGCTACTTCAGTAACAGGCAGCCCCTTGTCAGCCAGCAATTTGGCAGTACCGCCGGTAGAGAGCAGCTGAATACCCATCGCGTGCAGGGCTTGGGCAAATTCAACAATACCGGTCTTATCGGAGACGGAGAGCAGTGCTTTCATGGTGCAACTCAATAATGATGAAATCGTGACTCAGCGCTTACCCTGCAAGCGCTGACAGCTATCAGAAGAGGAATACCTCAGCGCTCAGAGCATGCCGTGATCCAGCAGCTTCTTGCGCAAGGTGTTGCGGTTCAAGCCCAGCCACTGGGATGCCTTGGACTGGTTGTTGGCTGCATGTTGCATGACCACATCCAGCAGCGGCTTTTCCACCAGCCGCAGCAACATGTCATACATATTGCAGGGGGTCTCACCGCCCAGATCACGGAAGTAGTTTTCCAGACTTGCGCGAATGCATTCCTCAATATTCTGATTGTCGTTCTGTACTTGGGTGCTCATGCAGCCAATTCCTCAATTGCTTGCTCGTCTGCCCCATTCGTTGCATATGGCAGACGTTCCATCTGCAGGCCTAACTGGTCCAGGTAATCGGCCACGGCCTGCCACTGCGCTTGGCAGTCTTCGATGGTGTTGATGTATTTGCGAAATGCTTCCCCTCCTGGCAAGGCACGCACATACCACGCAATATGCTTGCGCGCGCTGCGCACCCCGGTCAGTTCACCGTACAGGCCGTAGTGATCCTGCAGATGCTCCAGCAGCAGCTGCCGGAGTTCTGACACCAGCGGTGGCGCCATGTGCTCGCCCGTTGCCAGAAAGTGACCAATCTCGCGAAAAATCCATGGGCGGCCCTGCGCCGCACGGCCAATCATCACGGCATCCGCACCGGTGTAGGCCAGCACATCGCGCGCCTTTTCGGGGCTGGTGATGTCGCCATTGGCCACTACCGGCACTTGCACGGCCTGCTTGACGGCGGCGATGGTGTCGTATTCCGCAAAGCCTTTGTACCCCTGCTCACGGGTGCGTCCATGCACCGTCAGCATCTGGATGCCCACCTCCTCAAACTGGGTCGCCAGCTTGACGGCGTTTTTCTCGGCATCGCACCAGCCGGTGCGCATCTTCAAGGTCACGGGCACGTTGTAGGGGCGTGCAGCCTCTACCACGGCCTGGGCAATTTCCACGGCCAGGGGCTCGTTTTGCATCAGGGCAGAACCTGCCCATTTGTTGCACACCTTCTTGGCCGGGCAGCCCATGTTGATGTCGATGATCTGCGCCCCGCGCTCGATGTTGTAGACAGCGGCTTCGGCCATCATGGGCGCATCCGTGCCTGCAATCTGCACGGCAATCGGGCCAGGCTCACCCGCGTGGTTGGCTCGGCGGCTGGTCTTGAGGCTGTTCCACAGGTCTTTGCGCGATGTCACCATCTCACTGACCGCATAGCCTGCCCCCAGGGCCTTGCACAGCTGACGAAATGGCCGGTCCGTTACGCCCGCCATGGGAGCAACAAACAGGTTGTTAGTCAGCGTGTGCTGACCGATGCGTAGCGCAGACATGGAAGGCAAGCCCAAAGGGGAGAAAGGGAACTGTCAGGAAGGAAAGGGCCTGCATTCTACCTGCCCATTTTTTGAGCACATTGCCACGCTACAAAGACACTAGCAAAGCATCAGGTAAACAGCATCGCCTATGCAATCTAGCGAGACGCTGCAGGCACAAAGGCCCACCATTGTCCCGGCACCACCCGCCAGCCGTAACGCTGCATGACGGCTGCCAGCCACTGGCGGTTGAAAGCGACATCCGGTGAGATGTCATCCTCAGGCTCTGGCTCTCCCAGATGCACATCCCCCATGTCCACGGGCTCGCCGTCTGCCAGAGGGCCGCGTACATAGCGGGCAGCAATCTCGCTGTCCAGCACTTCGACACGTATATCCAGCACCTGCGCCATCTGTGCCTCGGCCACGCGCACAAAAGGGCAGCCCTGCAACACCAGATGCATGCCCTGGGAATGCAGCCAGACCTTGAGCAGCTGCAGGCTCCCTCGGGCATGCGAAACCGTCAGCAAAGACTCACATTCAAAAGCACGCTCTGAAGCCTCTGTCATTTCAGGCAACGGGCTGCTTTCGGCATGCACTGCAGCAGCCAGTCCCCATGCCATGCCAAGACCGATACAGACACTCTGCTTCCAAGACTTGATGATCATGCTGCCAGTGTAGAGGCTGGCCTGCACCCGTCTGTAACCAGAAACTTTCATGCGCTGTCGGCGTACAGCGCGTGCTGCGAAACAACCTCTACACTTGCGTGCATGGATGTCTGGATTCAAGCGCTGTTCAATGCACTGGCCCTGCCTCAGTACGGTCTGAGTACCCTGTTTCTGGTGGCACTCGTGTCTGCCACCTTGCTGCCCATGGGCTCGGAGCCTGCAGTCGTTGGCCTGCTGCACCTCAACCCTGAACTGTTCTGGCCTGCCATTTTTACAGCCACGGCCGGCAACACCATTGGAGGCGCCATCAGCTGGTTCATGGGGCTTGGCGCTCACAAGGCCTGGAAAGCGGCACGTCAGCATCGCCGGCAAGGCCACCCTGTTCCTGCCAACCACAAACCTCCCCGTGAATTGACCCGCACCGAACGCCGCGCACGCATCTGGCTGCGCCGCTGGGGTGCCAAGACCTGTCTGCTGAGTTGGCTGCCTGTTGTGGGGGATCCCCTGTGCGCCGTGGCCGGCTGGCTGCGCCTGCCTTTCTGGCCCTGTGTCTTCTATATGGCCATAGGCAAATTTCTGCGCTACCTGGTGATGACTACGGCCATTCTCTGGGCCCTGCCTAACTGATTGTTGACCCCGAGCTGCCGGCATCCGTCTGCAGTGCCTGCAACCGGTCCCACAGGCGCACCACATCTGCCACCGAACGCAGCTGCAGCTTGCGCATGGCATTGCCGCGCCGCACCTTGACCGTGATCTCGCTCACACCCAGGTCGGCGGCAATCTGCTTGTTCAACTGCCCGGCCACCACACCACGCACCACGGCCTGCTCTCCTGCCGTGAGCGTCTGCCACTGCGCCAGCAAGGCCTGATCAGACTGCTGCTGTGCACAGCGCTGCTCATCCAGGGCTACAGCCTGCTGGATCGCATCCAGCAGATCCTGGTCACGAAACGGTTTGGTCAGAAACTCAATGGCACCATTTTTCATGGCCTGCACGCTCATGGGTACATCTCCATGGCCGGTGATAAAGATCACGGGCAAGCCAATGCCCAGCAGCTGCATGCTGCGCTGAAAATCCAGCCCGCTTTGCTGCGGCATGCGGATATCCAGCACCAGACAGGCCGCCCCCTGCGGCGGCTGTGTCTGCCAGTGCTGTACAAACGCTGCCGTCGTGCCAAAACCATACACCTGCAGACCTACGGACTCCAGCAAGTCCTCCAGCGCTGCGCGTACGCTCGCATCGTCATCCACCACAAACACCGTGGCTGTGGCAGGCATCTCAGAAAGATTGGGCAATGGCATGCTCTGTATCTGCAAGGGGCAAAGTGATGAAAAACATGGCGCCAGTGGTGCCATCGTTGCGAGGCTCAGCCCAGATGCGCCCCCCCATGGATTCCACCATGCTGCGGCACAGACTCAGGCCCAGCCCCATGCCCTGAGGCTTTGTGCTCCAGAAAGCATCAAACACATGCTCGGCGATGGCTGCTGGCAATCCTATGCCACAGTCCTGCACCGTCAGCTGGACCTGCTGTGCAGGCAGCACCGCCGCAGACACCTGCACGGCAATGGGATCGCTGGGCACAGTCCAATGGTGTACCGCTTCTTCCACCGCATCGGCAGCGTTGAGCAGCAGATTGCCCAGCACCTGCTGCAGCTGCAGGCTGTCAGCCCACACATGCGGCAGTGCCACGGGAGGCGTCCAGCGCACCTGCAGGTGCCGCTCTGCCAGACGCGCCTGAATCAATGGCAGCATTTTCGGAACCACTGCATCCAGATCTACCGCCTCCAGATTCGGTGCCTCACCACGCGCCATACCACGCACCCGGTTGATCACATTGCTGGCACGCTCTGCCTGATCCAGCATGCGCTGCAAAGCCTGGTGTGCGCGCTCCAGCTGCGGGGGCTGCCGGTTGAGCCAGCGCTGGCAGGCATTACCGCTGGTCACAATCGCGCTCAGCGGCTGGTTCACCTCATGCGCAATCGCTGCACCTAAAGCGCCCAGATTTCCCATGCGGGTCAGCCGCCCGAGCCGCTCACGGGCGGCATGCTCCGCCGTCCGCGCCTGCTGCATGCGCAGCCCAAGATAGGCCGTAATCACAATTGCCAGCACACTGATGCAGGCATTGATCCATCCTGCCTCTGTGACCTGCCAGCCCGCCTCACTGGCAACACCTGCACTCCACGCATAGCTGAGCACCGTCAGCACCACGGCAACCAGCGTCACCGTCACCACGCTGCGTGCAGGCAGCCAGCGCAGCGCCACCAAGATCACCATGATGTAAAGCACGGCGGCCGCCACGGCCTGTTCCATATAGGTGTCCCACCAGGCAATCAGCAGCATGGCCAGCCCGATGCAAGCCAGCAACGCACCTTGGCGCATATGCGATACGGATACGGCCCTCATTCCACCCTCTCTATTCCTGTGCCCGCGCCTGCCAGTACGCCTGGCTGACACCTGCTTCCTGCTCCAGCCGCTGCACAATGCCTTCCAGCTCAGCCACGTGCACGGCAGTGGCATACAGCGTCAGCTCAATTTCTACTTCGCCATGGTCTGCTGCATGCTGCTCAATATCTCGCACGGGGTAATGCGCTGCATCCAGCCATTCCACGGCTTTTTCCCGCAAGTCCGCCTGCAAAGCACGCTGACAGACCACATGCACGGAATAGGTGGCCTCCGTAAACAGCTCGCCCATGGGCTGGCGGTTGATACGGTTGACCACGGGGCGCAGCAAAGTGTTGGCAGCCAGTACAAACAAGGTGGCCAGCACAGCTTCCGGCAGCATCTTCGCTCCGGCGCAGCAGCCCACGGCTGCAGAGCACCACAGTGTGGCCGCCGTGTTCAGCCCCGAGACATTGGCCCCCTCTTTCATGATGGCACCTGCACCCAGAAAGCCGATGCCTGAGACCACATACGCAATCACCTGCATGGGACTGGGTGAGCCTCCATGCATGCTGTAAAAGCGCACGGCCAGATCTACAAATACCGCAGCGCCCACGGCCACCAGTGTGTTGGTGCGTAGCCCCGCCGTACGTTGACGCACCTGACGCTCCAGCCCCACCAGTGCACCAAGCACAAAGGCAAGACTGAGACTGCCCAGGGTGCTAAGCCAGGCAGCCAGATCAAACGTCGTCCATTGCAGCATGTGTGATGACATGGTGAGAGTGTTTCACAAACATATGACAGCTGCCGTAAGCCCACAGCAGAAAAAGCCCCGGGGGTTGAGCCCGGGGGCTTGCTGCATCAGCTTTTACTGCCAGCCAAATCGGCGGATGTAATAGCGCTTCACAAAGGTCGTCAGCGCGGCATATCCCACCAGAATGGCGACCAGCAGCGGCCAGTACGCGCCGGGCAGTGGCACCAGACCAAAGTAGCCAGCCAGCGGCCCCATGGGCAGCCATACACCGATGGCCATGATGATGATGGTCATTACCATCAGCGCCCAGGAACTGCGGCTTTCCAGGAACGGAATCTTGGGCGTGCGGATCATGTGCACGATCAGCGTCTGGGTCAGCAGCCCCACCACAAACCAGCCGGACTGGAACAACGGTGCCTGTGCATCGGTATTCGCCTGGAAGATGAACCACATCATGGCAAAGGTGGCAATGTCGAAAATCGAACTCAGCGGCCCAAAGAACAGCATGAAGCGGCCAATATCCTGCGGGTTCCAGCGCAGTGGCTCGCGCACCAGCTCGTCATCCACTTTGTCAAAGGGAATGGCAATCTGCGAGATATCGTAGAGCAGGTTCTGCACCAAGAGCTGCAGCGGCAGCATGGGCAGGAAGGGCAGGAAAGCCGAGGCCACGAGCACCGAAAACACATTGCCGAAGTTGGAGCTGGCCGTCATGCGGATGTACTTGAGCATATTGCTGAAGGTGCGACGCCCTTGCATCACCCCCTCTTCCAGCACCAGCAGGCTCTTTTCCAGCAGGATGATGTCGGCCGCTTCCTTCGCGATATCCACGGCACTGTCCACGCTGATACCGATATCGGCCGCACGCAGCGCAGGCGCATCGTTGATACCGTCGCCCATAAAGCCCACCACATGGCCTTTGCTGCGCAGTGCATGCACCAGGCGTTCCTTGTGCAGCGGCGTCAGCCTTGCAAACAGGCGGTGCTTTTGTGCAGCTTCAGCCAATGCGCTGTCGCTCATGCGTTCAATCTGTGCACCGGTCAGCGGGGTACCAGGGTCAATACCCACCTGCTCACACACACGCGCTGCCACCAGTTCGTTGTCTCCTGTGAGCACTTTGACGGCCACGCCATGGGCCTTGAGCGCTTCAATGGCAGGAGCGGTCGACTCCTTGGGTGGATCCAGAAAAGCGATATAGCCCACCAGCACCAGGTCCGCCTCATCAGTCACGCCATAAGGGAAGGCCTGCGCACCTTGCGGGCGCTGGATGCGTTTGCTGGCAACAGCCACCACACGCAGGCCCTGGTTGTTCAGCTCCTGCGTCACGCTGCGCACGCGTGCCAGTTGTGCCTCGGCCAGCGGCAGCGTTTCCATGCCCAGACTGACATGGCTGCAGGCAGAGAGAATTTCTTCCACCGCCCCCTTGCAGACCAGTACATGCTCGTCGCTGTCTACGGGGCGCACAATCACGGACATGCGGCGGCGCACAAAGTCAAAGGGAATCTCGTCCACCTTCTGCCACTGCTCCTGCCAGTTGTCCTGAGGAGTCGCCTCCATGTGCTCAATCACCGCACGGTCCAGCAGGTTCTTCAACCCCGTCTGGTAGTAACTGTTGAGCCAGGCCAGGCGCAGGGTGTCCTGTGAGGCTTCACCCAGCACATCGGTATGGCGCTCCAGCACAATCTTGTCCTGCGTCAGGGTGCCAGTCTTGTCGGTGCACAGCACATCCATGGCACCAAAGTTCTGAATCGCATCGAGCCGCTTGACGATGACCTTCTGGCGCGAGAGCACGACCGCGCCCTTGGCCAGGGTGGACGTCACAATCATGGGCAGCATCTCGGGCGTCAGCCCCACAGCCACCGACAGCGCGAACAGGAAAGCCTCTGGCCAGTCACCCTTGGTAAAGCCATTGAGCAGCAGCACGATGGGCACCATGACCAGCGCAAAGCGGATCAACAGCCATGAGACGCTATTCACTCCCAGCTGGAACGATGTCTGCACCCGGTCAGCTGCCATGGTGCGCTGCGCCAGCGTGCCAAAGTACGTGTCATTGCCGGTGGAAATCACCACTGCCGTTGCCACGCCGGAGACGATGTTCGTCCCCATGAACAGCAGGTTGCTCTGCTCCAGAATGCCTTCGGACGAATGCTGGCGGTCCGCAAACTTTTCCACGGGCAGCGATTCGCCGGTCATGGCAGCCTGCGCCACAAACAAATCCTTGGCACTGATCACGCGACAGTCAGCAGGCACCATGTCACCGGCGGAAAGCACGATGTGGTCCCCCGGCACCAGTTCGCGCATGGGCACTTCCATCTGCTGCGCGGCAGTGCCCTCCTGCGCCACGCGCAGCACGGCGGCCGTGCTGCTGACCATGGCCTTCAGGCGCTCGGCGCTGCGGTGTGAGCGCCCTTCCTGCACAAAGCGAATCACCGTAGACAGCAGCACCATGCAGCCGATCACGACGGTGGCTTCCATGTCATCGGCCGCAGCCGAGACCAGTGCCAGCACGGTCAGCAGAATGTTGAAAGGGTTGCTGTAGCACTGCCACAGGTGCTGCCACCAAGCCAGTGGCTTTTCATGGTCCACCTCATTCGGACCATGACGCTCCAGGCGCTCTTCGGCCTCCTGCTGCGTCAAGCCTGACTCGGATGAACGCAGGCGAACCAAAGTAGCAGGCACATCATCACAGGCCGCACGCCACAGTGCACAGCTCACATGCTCGGACACCTGCGCAGAAGCCATGTCGGACTTGCCATCCGCACGGCGCGTAAAGCTTGGCAGCGCGCTGCGCGAAAACAGCCCTTTGCTGCGCCTGCGGCGCAGAAAATTACCAAACCATGTGGTCATGAATTTCACGGTGCAATCTCCTCGGAGGAAGGCGTGCACAGACACCTCTTCCCGGATGGAGGCGCTCCATCAGGCAATGGTGGTGTACAGATCAGGAGGGGCGTTCAGCCGTACAGGCTGGAACGCCAAATGAAGTGCAAGCGAATGGCTGAAGCCAAGGCTTACAAAGCCATGCCAAACAGGCGACGGCCACCCCAGGGCAGAGGCAGACGCGCGGCAGGCCTGGCGGTAGAAGCAGGCTGGGGAGCAACTGCTGCCTGCTCTGCCTGCAGCGCAATGCCCAGCGGCTTCAGGCTTGCACGCTGTGCGCTGTGCAGATGACGCAGTACGGCCTCACGGCTGCTGTCATTGAGCAGACTCAGCACATCGGCAATCACACGGGGAGAGCAGCCGGACAGGGCGTTGCAAAACGCCACCAGACCATGGGTGGCCAGCAAGGCACGCACCTGGCAGACATTGCGGTCCATCAGGGCTGCGCGCAGAGAACGGGTGAGGGGGTGGTAGTTCATGGGAATCCTCCAGGGCAGCGTGCCCAGGCCCCATGTCAAGACACGGAATCAGATCCTAGACAAACCGCCATTTGCAATCGGTAAACGGTCAATCGAAGCGGCGCTTATGCGCCTTTCAGGGTCAGGTTCCAGATCCATGCCTCAGTACTCCTTGAATAAAAAAGCATCACAGCCCATGCCTGTGCTGTGCTTGCATGTATTGTCACTGCCACGCCTGCCGACGACCAGATGCTCTTGGTAGCGTGGCGATATACCTTGGTATATCGCTACCTCCACCCAGATACAAAAAACGGCATCCAAAGATGCCGTTTTGCGTGCAGCCCTTGGGGCAGCTTTTAATCAATTTTCAGCCCTATGGCTTGTGTCACCTGCGCATAGCGCTCTATATCTGAGAGCACCATGCGTTGAAAATCCTCGGCACTGCCACCATCCATGGCAAAGCCCTGGGCCGCAATCGCCTGTGCGACCTCGGGCTTGCGCAGCACCTCACGCAGCGCACGATTGAGCTGCTGCACTGTGGCGGCAGGCGTTGCAACAGGTGCCAGCAGGCCATGCCACTGGTCGACGGCAAAGTCAGGCACACCCTGCTCCGCCACTGTGGCCACCCCCGGCAGCAAGGGTGAGCGCTGCGGCGAAGTGACCGCCAGTGCGCGCAGCTTGCCAGACTGCACCAGTGGCGCGGCGCTGCTGGCCGTAATAATCGCCATGGGCACCTGGCTGCCTGCCACAGCCGCCAGCGCCGGGCCGCAGCCCTTGTAAGGCACCTGCTGCAGCGGTACCTGACGCGCTTGGGCCAGCATTTCCCCGGCCAGATGCTGAGGCGTTCCATTGCCGCAGGAGGCAAATGGCACAGGCTCCTGCTGCTGTGCAGCGGCCAGTACCTGTGCAAGGTTCTGCCAAGCTGAATCTGCAGGCACGACGATGACCGAAGGCACAAAGCCCACATTCATCACCCCTGCAAAGTCCTTGCGCGGGTCAAACTCCAGCTTGCTGAACACCCCTGGGTTGATGGCAAACGAACTGTTGACCATGAGCAGCGTATGCCCGTCCGGCTTGGCATCGGCCACAATCTTAGCGCCAATATTGCCGCTGGCGCCGGGCTTGTTGTCCACCACCACGGGCACGCCCAGCTGCTGCTGTAATTCAGCCCCAAGCTTGCGCGCCAGCCAGTCTGTGCCGCCACCGGGCGGGAAAGTCACCACAATGGTCAGCGGCTGCTGGGGCTGGAAGGTCTGCAGCCCCTCCCCTGCTTTCTGGTTACCACAGGCTGCCAGCCCCAGAAGCAGCGCCACAGCGCATGCACGTTGAATAAGGCGACGCATGTCAGGCATCCAAGCCGATGTCGAGTACACGGGCGCTGTGCGTCAACCAGCCCACGGCAATCTGGTCCACGCCCGTCGCCGCCACGGCGGGTGCAGTTTCTGGTGTGATACGGCCGGACGCCTCAGTAATCGCACGGCCCTTGCACATGGCGACAGCCGTGCGCAAATCATCCAGGCTCATGTTGTCCAGCAGAACTACATCCACACCCAGCTGCAGCGCCACTTCCAGCTGCTGCAGGGTATCCACCTCCAGTTCGATCTTGACCATATGCCCCACGCCGGCCCGTGCACGCAGCACGGCCTGCTCTACGCCACCGGCCAGCGCGATATGGTTGTCCTTGATGAGCACAGCATCATCCAGACCAAAGCGGTGGTTGCTGCCACCGCCCACGCGCACGGCGTACTTCTGCACCACACGCAGACCGGGCATGGTCTTGCGTGTGCAGGTCACGCGCGCGCCGTACGGTGCAATCGCACGGGCAATGGAGGCCGTAGCCGTCGCCACGCCACTCAGGTGGCACAGATAGTTCAGCGCCACACGCTCGGCAGACAGCATGGCGCGCGCACTGCCACTGACGCGGGCAATCTCGGCACCGGGCTGCAAATCCGCGCCATCACACAGCAGCACTTCAAAGCGTGCCTGCGGATCCAGCGCCTGAAAGGCCAGCCGTGCCATATCCAGCCCGGCCAGCACACCTTCCTGGCGTGCCACCAGACGCAGCTGGGCCTGCGCATCGGCAGGCACGATGGTGTCCGTCGTCAAGTCTCCTGCCCGGCCCAGGTCTTCCAGCAAGGCCATCTGTACCAGCGGCTGCAGCATCACATCGGGCAGCGCAGGTACAGGCAAACGGTGGTTATTAATGCTCATTTTGAGTATTTATCAGACAAAAAAATAGACATGCTGCAGATGAAGCAGCATGCCTAGTTATGCTAATTTTGAGCACAAGCTTTTGTCAAGCACCACGCGCCAGCGGCAGCTTGGTGCCAGCCGTGGCACGCTCCTGCAGCACATCGCTGCGAAAGCGAAACAGCTTGGCAGGCCGACCTGCACTGCCCGCCGCCATCTGCCCGGTTTCTTCCACCAGCGCCTGCTGCTCAATCAGGCGGCGGAAGTTCTGCTTGTGCAGGCCACGGCCTGCCAGCGCCTCCACCGTCTGCTGCAGCTGCAGCAAGGTGAACTCCGGCGGCATCAGCTCAAACACCACGGGACGGTATTTGATCTTGGCGCGCAGCCGTGCCATGCCCGTCGCCAGAATACGGCGATGGTCATGCGCCATGGCCTTGCCCGGCACCTGACCACGCATGGGCAAGCCACGGCGTGCCGCTTCTTCAATCAAGCCTGCTTCAAACAGCAGCTCATAGCGCTGCAGCACCAGCTCTTCATTCCAGGCCTGGCCATTAATTCCAAAATTAATAGCTACTCGCGCTTGCCTGGTCTGCCTTAGAGCCTGATTTTGTGCTTCATCCACCCACGCCTGCAGGTGCGGCAATATGCAGCTTTGCAGTACTGCAGGTGCACCTTGTCGCCAGTCTTCCCAGGGAAAAAAGCTATACCAGTCCTGCCAGCTGGTCGCGCCCTGCGGGCTTTGTTCCGGCTCACAGGTCAAACCCAGATAGCTGATGGACAGCACATGGGCAGCCTCTTCACGCTCGCGGTCGGCAAAGGTATAGAGCTGCTCCACATAGCCCAGCGAGTGCTGGGTCTGGCTTTCCACCCAGGCACGCAGGCCCGCCTGCAGCGAGCGGTGCACCATCTGGAACGGGCCCGCTGGCAGCGCCTGCCCGCATTGCGTCGTCAGCACACGGGGTGCGCCCTGGCTGACCGCCACAAGGACGGCCACCAGTTCAGCATGCAAAGCCTGGGTAGGAGTGGCGTTCAATTGAGACGTTAAACGTTGAACAGCGAATGTGACTGCAAGTCGTTGAATAAACAGTTCACCATGCTGCTCCATTAAAAAACATACTCATGTTTGTACTCAAGAAACTCAGCATTGAGTACGTTCAACCGTGATCTGTCGCCGCTGCGCCGGCTCGGATTCAGCTTTTCAGACGCCAGCGGCAGGCATCAATGGTGGATTTTATCTGTTGCGCCAGCATCTGCCTGATCGGCGCACGCTCCAACCGTTCACCCAATGAGCTTGCCTGCAGCAACATCCGTTCGATGACCTCTTCCGCCCGTTTCCTTGGGACGCCACCTTCCTCCGCCAGACGCAATAAATGCCGGCGTTCGATGGCAGCACCTTCGCCGCAAACGTCCAGGTGATGCTGGCCCATCGGGCCTTCGCTGAAGGTCAGGTCGAATGCCGGAGCCAGACGCCAGCGCCGGTCAGGCCCGAGACGCCAGGCGAAGTTCTTGGGATGGTCGTCCCGGTTGTGGAAGAGCACATTGAAGACGGCTCGCGCGTAGGCCTTCTCCACTTCGCGCTCGTCGCGCGTCAGGAAACGGGTAGCCCGCAGGAAGGCGGTGTAGTCGGTGGCACCGGGCAGGCGAAAATCCACCTGCAACAATCCAGCCAGACTATGCACCGGGACACGTTGCCCACCTTCCCGGTCGAAGCGCGCGACGCCAAAGGCGGCCAGTTCAGGGCCAAGGTCGAACCAGCGACTTTCGGGCACTTCCAGTCCGCAATCCCGAGCCAACTCGGCATAGAGCTGCTCGATGACGCAGACCTCCTTGTGTTCGTTCTGCGCCGGGAACTTGACCAGCCAGGGGCTGCCGGGCGCATCCGGACGGGTGCTGACTTGTCCGGTCGCTGCGTCGTACTGCACCAAGGCCTTGGGGCGAGCCCCTTGCGGCGAGCCGCCGGTGAGCGCAAGCTCGCGCAGGGCTGCCCCCGCCTCGCCCGCGAGCGCGAGACGGCTTTGTTCGGCCAGCGCCAGCAAGGACCAGTCGGGCTCCCGGGCGCCGGCGTCGCTTGCCGGAACGAAGCGTAACGCGCCCATGGCGCGCTCACCAATGAAGGCCAGCCGGTCGAGCGGCCCGGGATGACGCAAGCCGTGTTGACGGAACAGGCGATCCATCAGCAGCAAACCCCAGCCGTCAGGCAGACTGTCGGCGATCAGGCCCGGAAGGCGATGCAAATGGGTCGGAAAACTTCCGTAGGCATCCGCACGCAGCTTGAGGTGCAAGGGCGACAGTTCCAAGCCCTGAGACAGGGCTTCGGGAGAATATTCGAAGAGCAGGGATTGACCGTCATCGGCCAGGCGTCCCAACGGCCAGTCTTCTCCCCAGCCGCAATAATGCACGGTAAGCAGCTTCATGATGTTCTCTTGCGCGGCGCACGCTGGCGGCGGCTGACAAGGTCTACTTGTTCCATCTGGGCGATGGATTGCCGTTTGAGCACGAAGAGATCGTCCAGCGCCTCCTGCAAGCCAAGCGCCTGCGCGACGCGGACCAGCGTTTCCAGCGAGCACTGGCCGTCGCTTTCGAGTTTGCGCAACGCCCCCAGGGACAGTCCGGCCATTTGCGCCAGTTCACGCTGCGTGAGCGATTGGGCAAGGCGCTGCTCGCGCAGACGAACACCCAGCGCGTGCAGGATTTCAGCGGAAGTCGATAGATTAAAAGCCACTTTTATGACCCTTAACGCCAAATAAATTTCATAAGTTCCATTATAGTGAACTTTATTTGCCATTAAAAGCACATGGCCGCGATAGCTGCCGCGAGCGATCAGGCAGTGACCATCGTAACGCTACGATGTTACGGTGCAGGCTCCTGTCCGGCAGCCGGTGCCTCCAGCAGTACTGAAGGCTCCACCCCCAGCGCCTCGGCCAGCTTGAAGATGTTCAGCAATGCGATGTTGCGTTGCCCACGCTCAACCCCCCCCAGATAGCTGCGCGCCAAGCCACTTTCCAGTGCCAGGCGTTCTTGCGACCACCCTCTGGTCTTTCTGATTTCTATCAGCTTCAGGCCGAAGCGTAGTCGGGGATCAAGGGCCATATTTCTCTCTTCTTAAAGAGAAATGACTCTATGAGTGCCCCCTCTATAGGGCTACGCCCGATAAGTACCCGCACTATGAGTGACAATTGAATGCAGGCGCCATAAAATGGCCTCTATGAGTAACAAAATGGAGGTGATGACGTATGGCAAGCGTCTGGAAGACTGCGGGGATGGGAGCGGCGGCGGGGCTGGCAGTTCCGGTGGCTGGGCTTTCAGGTCTTGCTGCCGCTGGTCTTACGCTGATTCTTGTACTGGCGATGGTCGGCGTGGGGCCTGCGCGCCTGTCACAGACATCGTTTTGGGGGCTGTTGACCAGTGAGCTGATGCTCTATCTGCTGATTTCGCTGGCGATCTTCACGCTGTCCTTCCGCTTTCTGGCACGTCTGCAGGCCCGCTGCCAGGCCCTTGTCGCCAAGCTCAACGCCCAGCAGGGGCTGTCATTCGATGCTGGACATCTCCTGGGTTATCCCGCGCCGGCATTCCTTGTTTTTGACTCCCGGAATCGCAAGATCGCGGCCTGCGATGTGGTCAATGACGCATACAAACTGCACGACTTCTCCTGGCTGCTCGGCTGGCGGATGACCTGGCGCGAGGTCGAGAGCATGGAGATGAACGGCGGTAGCCGTCAGGTCAACGCCAGCGGCATGAGCGTGCCGACCTTCGAGCGCACGGTACGCGCCAAAAACTTCGCCATCGAGCTGCAAACTGCCGATCCGCAACGACCAGTGCTCAGTTTCCCCATGAGCCGTCGGGCGGCGGAAACCTGGTGTGCCCGGCTCAATGCCCTCTTCAACGGATAAGCTCGCGAGGAACTGCGATGAAACACTACCGGAGCTTGCTGCTTCTGCCTTTTGTATTGACGGGCTGCGCCACAACCGACATGCAGGGGGCGCTGGATTCACTGAGCGGACTGGGACAGTCCATTGGAACCAGTCTGTCGCAAGCGGCTACGCCCGCAAGCGCGGCAAGCCGCAACAGCTTGCTGGGCACTCCACTGCACAACGCCTTGCGCCAGAATCTTTCTACCGTCGGTCGCGCCCCGGAGTGGCCCAAGGTGGTGATCAGCAATCTGCAAATTCCGGCTGATCAGATGACGCTGACCCGCAGCCTCACGCTCAAAGCCAGTGATTGCATTCGCTTTGACGCAGTGCTCTGGCACGACGCCAAGCGCTCAGAGCGCTTCAGCAATCTGTCGCTTTGCGCGCCGGAGCTGCCGAAACAGTCGAACAACTTCGTGTTGACCTAGAAGAGCTTTTCCATCTCCGGCAAAACCAGTGGTCAGGTTCGCAGCGACGGCCCAACCCCACCGTACAGCAAGTTGCCCGGCGACCCGGCGACCCGGCGATGGAGCGCTGGCTGATGAATCAGTTCGGCCTTTACTATGTCGGTTCGCTGCTGGCCCTGGTCGGCTACGACCCCAACTTCACGGTCGATGACCGCCGCTTCTGGATCAGGAACATCAAGGGATGAAGGCGTTGCTGCTGGCGGCCATGCCGGTGGTGCTGATGGATGGCAATACGGCAGACATCGACCGCTGGTTGCGGATTGAGCCGGCCATTGTCGCCGCCGTGGAATGCCGCCAAGCCTTGACGATGCGCGTACTGGAGGGCATTGCGCCCAATGCTCCCGGCAGTTGGGCGCTGACGCCGGCACGCAGCTTCACGGCATTCGGCCTGCCGGTGAAGCGGATCGAGCTGTTCATCGACCCGGATGGTGAATTGGGTGCGAGCTATACCGCAGTGATCGAAAAGCGCAGCCTGGAACAGGTGCGCAAGCAACTGAAGCTTGCCAGCCAGCGCGGGCGCATCGGCCAGCTATCGGCAGATCAGCCCAGCGCAGAGGTTTTAGTAAGCTGCACGGAGGTCTGGCAGGAGCAGAATGTGGGGCAATAGCTGTTGAAAGGCGCCTATTGCTAATGAGTGACAACTCTGCGTTGCAACATTAACATAATGATTTTGCATGCCTGAGAACCCAAACTGGATGGGTTGCAACAGTGGGAATGGATGCATGAGCCTGCGTCATCGAAAGCAACGCCCTCCCTTCAGCTCTTTGCCACGGCATAAGCGAAGCGATGAGGTCATCCGCCTCAAAGGTAAGATGCGTCGCGACGCCGCCGAATATGGCGGGCGATTCACCAGCCATCTCGTGCTAAACGAGCCGGGCCGCCCCGATCTGTACAACCAATGGTTCGACTTTTACTTCCTCGGCATGGATCGATTCACGATCTGGAACGCCGAGATTGTGACGGCACGGCAAGCGTTCTGGGATGCCGCGCACAACGAGGCGTCCTCGCGGGCCTACGCAGCACTGGGAGACGCCGACCTGGACAGGGAACCAAAGCTGGATTTCGAGCCAGCCGATGTCTCGCGCACGGGGAAGGTCCTCACCTATCGGATAGTGAAGCGAGAACCTGTTCGGTACGTACAGTTCGACGGACGGACACTCTCCGAGCAGATCGACCTGCTGGAAACAGCCATCATTCGCGACGAGCCGCCTGTGATCTACGAATCGTTCAAGCTCGACTGGAGCTACGCCTACGGGATTGGCCTTCGTATCGTCCAGGATGTGGAGGTCATCAATCAAGCAGCTATCGAAGCTGCGATTGACCGCTTCCTCGCGATTGGAGAAACCGACTGGGTGTCGTCCGAGGCGGTGCCGAGTGATCACCTGCCATTGGTGCGTGAGCAAGAGGCGCTGGCAAGCGTTGACTACCCTTCTGCCCAACTTGGGATGCCAGTTCGATGAAGCCGAAGAAAAAGCCGCTGTTGCCTGTGGACATAAAGTTGCCCGAGCGCGTCTTGCTTGAGGATGGCGTCATGTTTGCCACCCTGCGGACACTTGATGAGCTTGAGCAATTCTGGGAGGAGCACAAGGGCCAATTCGAACTTGCCTGCGAGGGCAAAGGCGTAACCAGCGGACAGACCTTCTTGCGCGAATACGAATGGGTGTTCGGCACGTCGAAGTCTGCCGTCGTGCGAACCGTTATGCGGTGGGGACAGTCGGGCATCGGCTGTGACTTTTACGACTGGGCGAAACACGATCCCAGAATGCACGAATGCTTCTTCCATGACCGTGATGCCTACCGTGACTCACGGATTGAACGGGGTAAATGGTCGGACAAGGATGAGGCCGAGTATCTTGCCGACTGCGCCCGCCGCACGCCTGAGACCTATCGGGGATGGTGGCGCTTTTGCGATCTGCCCAATGGATACGACCCTGACGACTGGTTCAATCCGGGCATCGACCACGAAGAGCTGTTTGATCCGAACATGGCTCTTGCCGAGGTCGCGGAAAAACTGCATGAGCAGACCTTCGATGACTGGAAGCAGCATGGTGTCTGGGAGGAGATCGAGGCTCACGACAGGGCAAGCATCGACGAGACGATCCGCTATTGGCGGAACGAGCAAGCGGCAGGCGAAAGCTACTACGGCGATGAAAACGAGGCCGCAAGTGTTTCATGACGATGAAAGCCACGTTGCAAGCCGCCATCTCCTCTGGGCAAATCAACACGAAGCAAGAACTGCTTGAGCGTGCAGAAGCTCTCGGCCTGACGGTGACAAGGAATGGGCGTGATTACATCGGGTTGCTTGGGCCTGATGGGAAGCGGTTCCGGATTCGTTTCGCGTTTGCCAGCGGCGCATTTCCTACAAGGCCGGAATGTTCGATTGACACGGGCGCCGTCCCGGTCATCCGTTCACGCGGATACTGGATTTACGCGCTGACGGCGCATAGCCGGAATGGCGAGCGAAAAGCCTGCTACATCGGGCAGACGGTAAATCTCAAACGTCGATTTCGCGAGCATCTGCGTCGGCATCGCCCCGGCCATGCCTCGTTCGCTCTCTTCGAGTGGGCCGTTCGCGAACAGGCCGAGGTTCGTGCGACCGTTCTCTCATGGGTTGATGGCGACCAGAGTTATGCATCCCGATTTGAGGGCTACTGGCTGAGATTGGCGGTTGAGGCGGGCTTCGAAGCTCCCGATGCCCATAACTAGGGACGGTTGCCGCAGCCAGAAAACCCTACAGGCCAGCCGAATCGCTGGCCTGCAATGGAAGTCTTTGCCGCGTCTCTCCCCCTGCTGGAACTGGTCGAGCGTGGCATCACGCCTGTCGAGTTGTTTGTTGCCAGTCGAACTCCGTTGTGATCGAAGACGAAGGAAGGAAAACATGATCGGATGGTGGATCGTCATTGCCGCCCAGACCCCCGAGGAGCGGGATACAGGCATTGGCCGAAGGGATGCGGTGCTGGCGAACTGGGAAACCAGTGTCGGCGGAAATGGCTGGGTGCAGCGGCTGGTTGATGAGGGCAAGGCGGTACAACTGCTGTCGGGAGGCTATCCCAGCCGTTACACGGCCAAGGCCAGTGATGTCCTGCCGATCATCGAGAACGGCCCGCCAGCGCGCAACGATCCTGCCGTCATCGGCGACGACCATGTGATGCCCGTCAATCGGGTTCGCGACGTCGTCTTGCATCACGACAAGATCGCCGCCTGTCCGCCCGACAAGGTGCTGACCATCGAAGTCTGGGATCTATCCTGATGCCATTTTCATTCACATTCACCAATAAGAACAGGGAGTTCATGCCTATGTCCAAACAGCTTGCCATCCTCGCCGTACTCGGCACCGTCACGCTCGCCGCTTGTGGTAGCAAAACCGATGCAAACGAAAAGAACTTCGGTGCGGCGCTGAGCCAGTATTTCGAGAAAAAGGGGCAGTTGTGCCTCAACCAGTACCGCGACTTCCCGGTGGCGGTCACCGAAATGGACATGCGTCTTCAGAAGACCATGCAAAGCGGTACAGCCAATCAGATGGCCGCGCTTGAGGCCGCCGGGCTGGTGAAGTGCGAAGCTGCGGACAAGGGACAGCGTTGTTCGCTGACCGATGCCGCCAAACCCTTTGTCCGGGAGAAGGAAGCAACCAGTTGGGGTTTGAACGGTTCCCAGAAGGTGACCCAGACTGATCTGTGCTGGGGACAGAAGAGCCTCGACAAGGTGGTGAAGTGGGAAGGCCCGATGAAGCTCGGTGACTACCAAGAGGCAGGCATCACCTACACCTATAAGGTCAACAACCTTGCCGACTGGGCCAAGAAGCCCGAGGTGCAAGCCGCTTTCCCGGTGGTCAAGAGCATTCTCGATGGTGTTGGCAACAAGGAATCCAAGCACGCCGTCAAGCTGACCAGCCAAGGCTGGGAAGCAAAGGGTCTGGATTGATTGGCGTTCTAATGATCATCTCCGGCGGCCAAACCGGCGTAGACCGGGCAGCGCTGGATTTCGCCATTGCCCGGCAGATTCCGCACGGCGGCTGGTGCCCGGCAGGCCGACGGGCCGCTGCTGGCGTACTGGATGCTCGCTACCAGTTGATGGAGACCGAATCCATCGGCTATCGCCAGCGCACCAAACGCAATGTGCTGGATGCGGATGCCACACTGATCCTTTACCGGGACAGGCTCGAAGGTGGCAGCCTGCTCACTCGCGATCTGGCGGCGGGACACGGCAAGCCGCTGCTGCTGTGCGATTTGCATGCCCCTACAGAAGAGCTGTTGGCTGCATGGCAAGACTGGTTGGTTAGCCATCCCATCGCTATTCTCAACATTGCTGGCCCGAGTGAAGCTCGCAACCCCGGTATTTACTTGCAGGCGAGCGCACTACTGGCGCTTTTTTGGAGCACGGAACATGAACCCATCTGACGCCCGCTGCGCGACACCTTATATCTATTCGGGTGAGCTGCAGATCCGCCCCGAAGTGGATGCCGCGCTGGCTGCGCTGAAAGACAAACCCTATACCGCCATCCCCAGCTGGAAAAACGACGGAACTTGGGAGCTGTGGACGGTGGAAGGCGACGGCGAAAACGAGCCCTGCATCATCAGCGGCCCATCGACAACTTATCCTAGTGAATCAGCGGCCTTGGCTGCGGGGGCGGCTTGGTTTGCAGGACAAGACTGAACCTCGATCATCTCCTGCTTGGCTATTCCATCCGCATCCTCTTCGTTACCATGTAGTAATTCCTAAGGCCAACGAGAAACAAACTGACGGCGCTGGTGCAAGGAGTCCAATCCGCCATCAGGCTAGAGAGCTAAGGCTGGGAAGCCAAAGGACTATATTAAGGAAGCTGTATGCCGCGCATCGACCTAACGGTACCCTTCGCAGAGAAGAATGAGGCTAAGCGACTTGGCGCACGGTGGGACGCTGAGCGCAAACTCTGGTATGTGCCAGACGGTTTGGATGCAGGCGTGTTCAAGCGTTGGTTGCCGAGCGAACCGGACATCAGCGTGCGCTCTAGCAGCTATTTCATCGCCCAGACCACCAAGCCGTGCTGGAAGTGCAACGAACACACAAGCGTGTTCGGCTTCATCCTGCCTGCCGGGCATGAAACGCTGGAACCCGACGAAGAGGATTATGAGCGAGATGCGTGGTATCGGTATGACGAGCCAACCATTGTTCACTACGTCACCGATCTTCTCCCCGCCGTCGCGACACGCATCAAAGCATTCTCGCGGCACTACCGCGTCGATTTCAGCAAGACCACGCAAAGCTCGTACTGGATGAATCACTGCGAACACTGCGGCATGAAGCAAGGGGACTTCGAGATGTACTGCGAGCCGCAGGGGGCGTTCTTTCCGATGGATGAGCGTGCCGCTTCCCTGATCGTCCTGCACGAATTTGCCGAACCGTTTGGCTGCAATGGCAGCACGGCTTATGGCGATCACCTCTTTGAATACATGCGGCGGGCCTAATCATGCTAGCCCTCCGGAAATCGATGAGCCTGTTACTGTGGAGTTTATTGCGTTTATCGGAATTTCGGCCAAGGCGCTGGGTAGTGGTCTTCGCCATCTTGCTTTCTGTGCTCGCTTTCGGGGGCATCTTTCTGAACTAGTCGTGCAGGTTGATTGGGTTGCCGGATGGGTCATTTGGGCGTTAACACTTGAAGTCGACCATGGTCTCTCAAGCAGCATCTCGCCTTCTCTTGATGACATATCAGCTTGGATTCCACCGAAGCGCAGTGGCTATTAATTTGACATCATGACGAACGAGGAGGGAATCATGAACATTCATACAACAGAAGCAATCACTGCATTGCAGCGCACAGTGCGCATGACCATTCCACAGATTGGCGAACAGGCAGCACAGGCATACGAGAACATGCGTGCAGAGGCTCAAGCACGTCAACTTGTCGTAAATGGGCCGTCGATTTTTGTTGCACATTCAATGCCCCAGGACGCTCATACAGAATTTGAACTGACCTTTTGTTTACCTGTGAAAGGCAATGATTTGCCGAAACTGTCGGCTTTTCGCTGCGCTTGCTTCATGTTCGAAGGTCCTCTGGATAGATTGTTCAACCACGGATACCAGACGTTGCTTCGCAGCATTGAGGATGCGGGCCTCACGCCAAGCAATGAAAGTCGCGAGGTTTATCATGAATGGTACGGACCTGCATCCGACAAGAATCGCATTGAGATCCAGATTGGTGTGATTGAATGAGTCTTCAGCAACACATCTTGTACAGTTTGCCCCTTTATTGAGGTCGCCTGTCTATGAGGCTGGGTTTACCGATGATCATTTTCTCCCTGGCCTTATTGGGCAGCCTCAACCCCACCCTTCGCCGACAAAACCAACAGCTCGGCGACTTACCTCGATAGTTGATCGGATGTCTTGCACCTGCACGCGTCCCCGGCCTTCACGAGCCGCCGAACCTAAGGCGCGCTGAAGAACCAGACGCACACTGCGCGGCGGCAAGGCTTGCAGACGGGACAGGACATCATCATCCAGCCTCTCGGCAAAGGCGTTGCCCCAGCTCGCCTCGTCGCGCAGACGGTTGTAAATCGACTGAGCAATGCTTCTGACCTGCTCCGGCTTGGGCGGTTGAATGTGCAACACCGTCAGCCGTGAGCGCAGCGGCCCCGGAATTGCCTCCAGCTCATTCGCGGTAGCCATCCAATTCACATGACTGGCATCGATGGAGAAATCACGAATCGACAGGTCGATGAAATTCCGCGCACTGCGCGGTTCCAGCAAGGTATAGAGCGCGGCCAGCGGATCGTATTGCGGTCGACCGTTGCTGGCCTTGTCCAGTTCATCGAGCACCACCACCGGGTTGGCCAGTGGCTGGTAGGCCAGCAGCTCAAAGAGCTGGCCTGGCTCGGAGTTGCTCCAGAAGGCTTCGGAACCTGCGAGCGGCGAACTCGATTGCGTACTCGCCATATCAAATACACGAAAGGGCAAATACAACTGATCGGCCAGCCAGCGTGCAGCCTCGGTTTTGCCAATGCCCGCCGGGCCGACCAGCAACACGGCAGGCCAGGATACACGGCCATCGCCCAGGCTGGAGAGGGCAAAGTGGTCACGTAGCAGCTCGGCCAGTTCATGGAAGTTTGGAAAAGCCAGCGCGAACTCATCCAGAAGGGCTTTCCTGTCCGGAGGCAGCAGGCCCAGTTGGCGGCTACCATGGCCTGCCCGCTTGATCCGCTCCGCCATCGCCTGCGCGCGCTTGAACTTGTCATCGCCTTTCGGTCGGTGGCGATTCACAAACGCCTCCAGTCCTGCTTCATCAAGAAAGACGATGCTCGGCAAGGGTACTGATTGAGCGGATTCTGTCGGCTGCTCCTGAACCTGCTCCGCTTCGGCTTCACTCGGGACGGGCTCATCTTCAACCACCGTGGCAGCGCGCACGTCTTCGGTCGTCACCTTGCCCAGATCGCGCACCACCTGCTGTACCCCCTGTTCGACGATGAGTTGGCGGCTGCGGCGCACTTCTTCGGCAAACAGCCCCTGGATTCCTTCATGTTGCGGGCAACGCTGCGGGCGGATGCCGTCCCCGATAACTTGTGCACCGCAAACGGGGCATTGTTGCTGCGAAAGGTGCTTCGTTTGGGCAATCAGATCGAACACGGCTGCTGCGCGTTCGCTGTGGCGTCGCGGCGGCTGGTAATGGATGGCCAGGCGATCCCGATTGCAGCTCACGGACAGTGAGCCCTTGCGGGCGAGCACGGCGGGTGGCAGCAGGTATTCCACTTGGGCAAACAGATGTGCTACCACGGCCAAATGCCCCGGCGCAGGTTCGACGATCTGCCGGGCAAGCCAGGGATGCTGCACCTTGAGTGCAGCAATGGCGGCTTCGTATTCCCGCAGGCGCAACGGACGGGCTTGCTTTGGCTTGCGCATGATGGCCTCCCAAATGGTTTAACTATAAATTACTATAACAGTGATTTGTGCAAACAGCCAAGACCTGCACGCTCGCCTTGTTGGTCGATAAGTCTTATAGTGATTTACAGTGAATTCAGAGAGCCCGACATGCCAATCCTTGCCCCCGAACAATTGCCAGCCCTTGCCGCCGCCTTGATAAGGCTGCGCGGAGAAACGCTGGGGCGGATCGCCGAAGCCACCGGTATCCGCACCGCTAACCTCTCGGTCTGGCTGCGCGGCAAGGAGCAGGTGATCTCCGCCAAACGACTGGTCGGCCTGTTGCACTACCTCGGCGTGGAAGGCGGTCGCCTGCGTACCGACGTGTTGCACCAGTGGCAGGATCGTGGGGCACTGGATGACAGCAAGCTCGTGCTAGGCAAGCTGCTGGCCAACACGCAGCCGGTGTGGTTGTTTCAGGATGAGCAGCCGGGGCTTATCAAGACCCGCTTTCTGTTGGCTGGCGATGTGCTGATCCGCATGGAGATCGAGCCGGGCGTCGATCAGGCCCTTGATTTGGCGACAGTCGTCAGGGTGGATCGTGTCATCAGCACCCCTACAGCATTGGCCGGGGTACCAATCGACTCGTTGGCATCTGCGCGCAACGTCCTCTTGGCCCTGGCGGAGCAGACCGCAGCGGATGTGGGTGACGAAGAACTGCTGGAAGGGCTAATTTTTCGCCTAGCTGAAACAGTGGGCAGTCATGTCTCTTCAGCGCAGGGCTGGCAACAACTGGAGCAGGCCCTGAGGCGGGCCCTGGGGGCTGGTCTGTCCCCAGATGACATTGCGAGCTTGCTTAAAGGACATCTACAGAACAGGTAGCCAGACCGCTTCCTGTTCGAGTGCCAGCCCGGATTGGCGCATTTGTGCGGTTAACGGGCTCAGATAGTCGGGCAACTGGGCAACGGCACTGGCGAAGTCCCGAAACGTATCCTGCCATAGCCGCTGGCTGCCATAGCGTGCCAGTTTGCTTTGCCAGTCGGGCATCAGCCAGCATTCGCAAGCATCACCAAGCTGTGCAAAGAGTCGCGCGAAATTGGCCAACCCCACCCCGTCATAGTCCGGGAACAGGATGACACGGCTGGCACGCGGGCGCTGCCCCAGCCAGGCGAGAAGCCGGCCATCGAGCTGGCCACCGTAGTACAGCAGGGTGGCCTGCGTTCCGGTCGGCAACCAATCCGTGCGGTCAAACAGCGCCTGGTTCTCCACCAGCCAGAGTGGCTGCTCGCTTTGCCAGGTATCGCCGGCTTCGATGCGCAGGCTGGCGGCTCCGAAGTCGTGGGTCAGCCGGCTGAGTGGCAGCTCGCTCCCGTGTTCGCCTTGCCGCCAGCAAACCTTTTCGCCAACAGTCTTGAGCAAGGGGTAGTAACACTCATGCTGATGATTGCGCGCTTTGCTGTCGCGGGCATGGGCGATGTGTTGCGCCCGCAGCGGCAGATCGTCCGTGGTAAGCATCCCGACCTGTGGGGAGAGTGCGCTCAGATGGGTATTGAATAGTCGCGGATCGCGGACACGGTAAACATCACCGCGCCCCTGACGCTGGCAGGTCACCGCTCCGGTCTGCCGAGCAAAGTAATCCAGCGCGCGGCGCTGAGCGGCGGTGAACTGGCTGGCCTGCAGGTATGGCTGACCATGCAGCTTGAGCAAGGCTGCGCGCAGGGTTCGATCCATGGTCAGGCCTCCAGCGGTTCGATGATCTGCCAGCTATGGCGACTGATCTGGTTGCTGCCGTTGCGCGTGTGAATCGGCACGCAGTAGCGCACGGTGGTCAGCGGCGCGGGCGAGGCAAAAATCAGCGAGAAACCGAACTCCGCTGCCGTGTCGATCAGGCTGCGCTGATTGCGGGCGTCCAGCGCCAGGGCTTCGTCCAGGTAGCAGATGCCCTGGATGGGGCGACGCTGATCCTGCATCAGATGCAGCATCGCCAGCCCCGTCACCAGTTTGGCCATCAGCACGGTGCCATTGGAGGCGGCACTGTCGAGGTCGTCGAAGGCTTCCGGCTCGCGATCGGCCTTGCCGACCCAGAAGCGCAGGCGAAACAGGTCGGCCACGCGCAAGCCGTGGCGGGCATTGCCCTCTTCGATCAGCAGGGTCTTGGCGCGATTGAGCTGCTCGTCGTCAAGGACGCTCTGCTGGTTGAACAGCTCGAAGGTTTCGCCACTGTCCACCGTGGCGGCGGTATTGATCAGCAGCTCGATAGCTTCGACCAGGATGGTTTCGTCCTCGGGTTCGATCTTGAACACCGCCAGGTCGGAAAGTTGCCGACCGCTGATCTTGCGATTGAACTCGCGCATCCGGCGCTTGAAAGCAAACAGGCCATCGCGCAGCTCGCGCAGGCAGGCGGCCACATTCACCACCGCCGAGCGTACTTTCCTTTCCAGAGCTTCGGCTTCCTGCGGCAGGTGATGGGCGAATTCAACGAGACGAACAATCTCGCTTTCCGGTTCTCCGACAAACTGATACTTGGTCAATCCGCCGCTATGGATTTCACCCAGCAGATGGCGAATCTGCTCATCCAGCTCCAGCAACTGGCGGCAGTCTGCCTGATAGGTCTGCAGGCGCTCGGCCAGCTGTTCCAGCGCGAACTCGGGCTGGGCCAACCAAGGGCTGTGCGGCAGGTCGGCCAGCCAGGTGAAGGGGCCTTCGTGGTCGATGCGCTGATAACGGCGTTGCTCGATCTGCCGGTGTTGCTGCTGCAAGGCCGTCAAATCCTGCTGCCGCTGCTGACGCTGCTGATCCAATGCGCGGTGCCGCTCTGCCGACTGGGCCAAATGGGAGCCGAGTTCTGCGAGCCTGTCCTCCAGTGTCTGCAGCCGCGTCTTGCGCTCGGCCTCGCTCTGCTGCAGATCCTGCATGTGCGCGTAGTCTCGCAGTTCGGCATCCAGCTGTGTCAGTTGCTGCTCCAATGCCTGGCGCTGTTGCTTGACCCTCTCCAGGGCTTGGGCGGTGGCCAATTGTTCTTGCAGCTGAGCCTGCTGTTGCTGCAGCTCCTGCTGCAATTCGCCCAGTTCCGTCAGAGTGCGTTGCTGATACTGCGCGGGCAGGGCTTCCAGCCGCAGTTGCAGGCCAGGCAAGTTGAGTTGCCGGGCATCAGCATCGGCCAAGGCTGCAATCAGCGCCTTGCCATCGAGATGGAAGTCTTCGCTGCCCAAAGTCAGTACCGGCTTGGCCAGCATCTTGTTCAGCGCACTGAGTTGTTCCGCAGATACGACACCGGCCAGTTGCTGATAGAGGTTCTGCCCCTGGGTGCGCAACTCCTGCGCCAGCTGCGCGGATTCCCGTTCGATCCGGGCCAGCTCGCGCTCGATGGCCGCAGGCGTGCGGCTCTGGGCCTGGCCGATCCGTACCACCAGCGCATCCCGTTGTTCCTGCAGCTCGCGGCGGCGCGCCTCCAACAGGGCGCGTTCAGGGATCAAGGCAAAACGCTGCTGCAACGCGCGCAACTGTTCGCTTTGCTGGCGGAGCTGCTGTTGTTCCAACTCGCACTCTTTCTTCTCGCCAGCCGACTGCATATCCTGTTCGCGCAGGCGCTGCAGCTCGGTATCGCACTGCGCCAGTTCATCCTGCAAAGCTAGCTGGCAGGTCTCGTAATGCTGCTGCCACTGGCTCAGTGCCGCGTCGATCAAGGGGCGCCAGCACAGCAATTTGCCGCGCAACACCAGGCGGGCTTCCTGCTTTTGTTCCAGTTCGTTCAAGGTGGCTTGCAGCCGCACGGCGGCCAGGTACTGGCTGCGTTCGGCGTTGAGGTCGGCAAACGCCTTGTCCCATTCCGCCTTGAAGTCGATGCTGGCATCCGGCAGATCGCGCCGGAAAATCTGCAGCAGATAGTCCTTGACCTCGCTGGAGCGCAGTTTGTCCAGGCGCAGCGTGCGGGTCAGCACCCGCTGAAAAACGCTGGCATCGCTGGCGTGCTCCAGGCGGAAAACGCAGAAATCCTGCTGACTGGCGAGCTTGCGGCTGCGCCCGCCATAGACCATGTCGGCAAATTCGCTGCTGCTGTAGCTGAACACCCGGCGCCCAAAGCTGGCCAGATGGCTGGCCAGTTGCGGTTGTGCCACCAAGGTGCCATCCGGCAGGCAGAACTCCTCGACCTTCAGCGGCCCGGCATAGGCGAAATACTCGTACTCGAAGCTTACCCCTTTGCCCACGCAGCCCAGCACGACGGTGCCGGACTCCGGCAGCGACACCTCCAGCAGCACATAGGCGCTGTTGTTGGGGAAATAGAAGCGCCGGCTCTTATCCACATCGTGCGCACCAAAATCCATACGGCGGCGGTCGATGATCAGCAGAAACTGCAGGGCATTGATCAGGCTGGTCTTGCCGGTGTTGTTGGGTGCCACCAAAGAGACTGCGCCATCAAGCGGCAACTCGGCACGCGAGTAGCCGGCACTCCCCAGCAGGACCAGACGTTGGAATCCGTACTGCATCAGGTGTTCTCCTCGTCGTCTGGTGCATCCGCAGCCCAGTCTTCCTCCGTCGGCGCGTTCGTTTCGTCGCCATCGGTCTTGGCCGTCAACGCCAGGCCCTCGAAATGATCGAGGTAGCGGCATACAGCGGGCAGCAGTCGCCAGCCGGTCGGCTCAGCCACAGCAAAGCCCAGGTTGCAGGCGCGGCCCATCAGCTCCACCAGGGCGTCGGGGTTGAGGCCCTCGGCATCCAGCAGGTCTTGCTGTTGCTTGTAGACCTCGGCCAGCCAGGCGCTGTCGATCAGCCAATCGGTAAAGCGCTGCAGGGCCTTGCCGGCGTTGGCCTGGGCATCGAAGATCACCATGAACAGCAAGGCCAGCTGGCGGCTGATTTTGCCGATGTTGCTGTTGGCGTCACTGTTGTGAAACCAGGCAAAGCCCCTGGCATCCAGGCGCAGTTCGAACCCCAGCGCGGCAAACAAGCCGACATAGCTGGCCTCGTGCTGTTCCAGCTCCGCCCACAGCGCGGGCTCGGCCATTCGATTCAGGTGTTTGCCGGAGAGAAACAGGCGGAACAGCTCGGCCAATGCCGGCATTTGCGACAGCGCGGCTGCCAGAGCGTGTGGGATCGTCATTGCGGGATACTCACGCGGTGAGGGTGATGCAGGACGCGAATCGTCTGCAACGTGGTTTTTTCAGGCTGGCTGGCGGCCTCGAACTGCCAGCCGGGCTCATGTTGCAGGTCATGGAATAGGCGCAGCAGGGTGGCATCCTGCAGGTGGGCGTAATGGCTGTGCAGCCAATCGAGCAGATTTTCCACTGGCAGGCTGCGGGCCAGATGCGCACGAATAGCGGCTTCGTCCACCTGCTCCAGCAAGGGAGCGTCATCGCCGGGTTCATCCTGCGGAAAGGCCACCGCCTGCGGCTGGTATTGGCGCGCGGCCGCCATGAGCGCCCGTACCTCATCGCCCAATTGCAGTTTGAAACCGCGCTCATTGCGCCAGACGGGGAGCGCCGTGTCATTCGCCGGGCGCGACAGTGCGCGACGCAGGCCGCGTTTGCGCACCTGCCCCAACAGCAAGCTGATGGCACTGGTCAGCGCGTTATGCTGACGCAGCTCTTCGCGCAGGGGCAGCAGGGTGTCGGCGCACTGTTGTGCCACCAGCCGGCCAAAGCGCCGCAGCTCCTTGGCCTGGTGCGCCACCTGACGTAACTGCAGGCGATGCGAGTAGAGCGCACCCTGTACCGACAATTGCTCCAGGCTCCAGTCCAGCGCACGCTCGGCGTCTTCCAGATAGCGATAGAAGGTGCCCTGCGAGCCGCTGTCCATCATCTGGTTCATCGGCTCCACATAATGATCGTAGGCTTCCAGCACCTCGCGGTAGCGCTGGCTGATCGGCATGCTGCTGTCGGCGCTTTTGGCGTTTTCCGCCAGCTCAAAGAGCGCGTGCCGGTCCTGATCGAGCTGCAGACTGATCTGGCGGAAGAGTTCTGCCAGCTTGTTGGCGGCTCCGCGCACGCGATCCAATGTCGGCCCCGAGCATGCCTTCATTGAGTGCTTCGGTGGCTTCACGGATGGCCGCAACACGCGCCTGCAGTACGGCAGCCAGGCCCAGCTCATGTTCACGGGTGAGGCCGCGCACGAACTCCAGCACATAGGCATTGAGCTGCAGATCGCTGCTGCGCGGCAAGGTTTGCAGGATGTCCGCATTGACCAGGGCACGCAGCACCGCGCCCTGCGCTTCGCCATCCAGTTGCCCGGATACCTTGGCAATACCGTTCAACACCTGATCGCTGGTCAACACGGCAAACTCGCGCGACAGCCGCACCAAAAGATCCACGGTGTCCCAATGGGTGTAAAGCGCGTAAACCAGCGAGCGAGGGTTGGCCATGTCAGTTCAGTCTCCCACCACCGAGCAGGCATTCCCTGTGCGGCATGCGCTCACCCGCCAGCCGCACAGGGCGGCAACCCGGCGCATGGCCGCAGCGGGGTTTCATAAGGTTCAGGCTGGACGCATCGACCATTCGTTGTCCCCACGCCGCAGCGCCCGATTTCTGGCGAAATCGAGCCCAGCGGCCACATTCTTTGTGCTCTCGCGAGCCAGCACAAAGAATGTGCTCAGCGTGCTGGGGACAAGCGACTCTCGGGCTGCGTCCCGGCCGGAATGTGTAAGGCATGGTGGCAACACTGTGTGCACATAGTGGCGTCAATGTGGTGAGCAGTGTGGCAACATTGTGTTGAACATGGCGGCAGCATTGTGGCGACATGTGGGTCACAGCGTGGCAACAAGGTGGCGCTGACAGCTCAAGCGGTCGCATGGATGAAAGCATTCAGTGCCGCCGCGATGCGTTTACGGCGTTCTTGCAAGAACGCCTTGTAGTGATCCAGTGCCAACAGTTCCTCCTCCACCGGGATGCACTGTGCTGCGAATGGTGCTGCACCGTGCTGCGTCACCAGCGGCAACAGGTAGGTCACAGGCGCTTTGTCGCTGATCGCACGATTGGTTTTGCCGCCGATGAAAGCCAGATTGGCGATGTCGTCGGCCTCGCGAGGGGTGTAGCTGCCGCGCAGCAATGCCTTGGGGAAAATGTGATGAAACTGCAAGCGGTGCTGACTGCCCGAGTGGTCCAGGGCAATGGCCAGGTGGCTGCGCCAATCCTTAGCGCCTGCCGCACGAAACGCCAGGAACATGGTCTTGAACAGCGCGCTGCGCTGGTTGCGCCCCTCCAGCTCTTCCGGCGTGATGTCAAGGCGGCCGAACTGCAGGCGCAGCCGGTCGATCAATTCATTGACGCCGCCGCCATTACGGATGGTCGCCAAATCCTGATCCAGAATGGTCTCACTGGAACCCCGCGAGAAACGGCCTTTGGCATTGGCGGTCAAGGCCCAGTAGCGCAACTGCTGCGCCTCTTCCGTGCTGAGGGCATAGTCGCGGCGATGCCCAAAGTAGGCCAGTACCACCAGTAAGAAGGGCGATGACAGCAAGGCAGGGCTGTCGATACCCAGATTGCTGCGTGCGAAATTGAGGGCAAATTCCATCCCCTCGCAGGCTTCTTTCCAGGCTTGCTGCAGTACCTCCAGGGTCAGGCTGCCGACGGTCAGAAAACGGGATTGCCCGGTAGCAAAGGCCATCAAATTCTTCAGGTGCAAACCCAGATCAAGCTCGAAACCGTTCTGGGCGCAGGCACTCTGGAAGTCCAGGAAGGTCTGCAGCGAGTGCCGCCATTTGGCCGTGATCTGCGCCAGAGCCAGATCGGAGCTGCGCAGCTTGGCGCCCAGCGAGTTGACCCGCACGAAGATTTCCGTGACCTCGTCGTAGGACAGTGTTCGCTCCAGCACGTCCATGCGATACACGTACTTGCGAATGCCGCGCAGCCGGGCCAGGCGCTGACTGTATTTCTCGTAACGCGGATCATCAAAGCCACTGATGCCCGCACGTTTGAGGAAAGGCGCATCGCTGTCGGTCTTGAAGACTTCGGATACCTTCACCCACTGCGGCAACTGCTCCAGCTTCCGGGTCGCCACCACGAAGGTCATTTTGTTGAAGCGCGTCAGCAGTTCGTCTTCGCTGGCGTCGGCCTCGTCGCCGCCCAGTTCGCCTTCCTCCTCGACCTCGGCGTCATCACCGTTCTCATCCACTTCGGTCACGACGGCCAGTTGGTCGGGATGCTCCAGATTGAAGAGCAAATCGATGGGCCGACGGCGACCGCGCACCGACACCGGCTCGCCACGAATGACGGCAGACAACGAGGTCAGACGCTGTTGTCCATCGAGCAACAGGCGGGTGCTCTGATAAGGGTTGTTGCTCTGGCTGACGGCGAAGCTTTGCAGGGGCACGGCCTCATCGGTTTCCCACAGCAGGATTGCCCCAGAGGGATAGCCCCGATACAGCGAATCCAGCAAATCGCGCACCCGTGTAGAACGCCACACATACTGGCGCTGCATTTCCGGCAAGCGCAGCTCGCCGCGCTCGATCATGGAAACCAGTTCTTCAACGCTTGCTTCGGCCTTGGCCATGCTATTTCCTCGATCAGGATGTGAGCAGGAAGCGCTCGCAGTGCCATTGCAGATAATGCAAGTGCTCGCGGGCCAGCCAGCGCAGCCTCATGCCCGGCTGAATGCCAAGCCCCTGCAGATCGCCTGCGGTCAGGCGGGAGCTGGTCAGCAAGTACCCGGTATCGTCGAAGCTGATCAGAAAGCGATCAAACAATGCATCCAGATTGGCCACCAGCAGAAAGCCATTGAAGGCATCCAGCCGCTCGGCATCACCGGCGCACTCGGCCCAGGGTTTGGCATGGCTGGCACGCAGCACCTCGGGCACATTGATGCCGGTTACCGCACAGGCGCCACCCCAATAGGTGAGCAAGGCATCGCGGTAACGCGCCTGTCCCACACGCTGACGCACCAGGCGTTCGACTTCCGTGCCCCGGGCTTCGGCAGGCATCGCTTCCACCGCTTGCGCCACGGCAGCGTGGTAGTCGCTTACCGCCTGGTTCGGCAAGGCCTGCGACAGACTGGCCGCACGGCGCAGCAAAGCTGCCAGATCGGGCATGGTGGGTACACAAAACACGCCGCCAGCGCCGGCCCAGGGCTGAAAGCTGCGCAGCAACTCCGGCAACAGCGCGGGCGTTGCCGGTTGAAAGCGCACTTCAAAGCCTTCGGCCAATGCTGTCACCACTGCCTGACTGCGATGACGGGCCGAAGCCAGTGTCACCGCATCGCCTGCCGGAGATAGCACGTGCTCGAAGCCATTGTCGTGGCCGGCTTTTTCGATGAGGGTGCGTTGCAGAGGATTCATGTCCGCGTCCAATCTACCCGGTTCCACTCGATGGCGCGCTTGCGCCAATGGGTGTCGATCGCTTGGGCGAAATCCGGGCGCACCAACTTGGCACGCGCCTCGCACCAGTCAGCTGATTCGCGCCGTACCACCGCACCTTCCAGCGGCAGCTCGGCGCGATAGTGACTGGCTGTATCCATAACCAATTGCTTCAGCGCCGCCAGGGTGGTGCGGCCACTCAATATCCGCGGCACAGTGAACAATCCGGCTTCTGAGGCCAGCGCGTTGCGCCGGGAGGTACTCCAAAAACGCCTCTTGCTGCGGTCATAGACATCGAACAACAGAAACCAGTCGGGCAGCGTGTCGTAATCCAGTGAATGGCGGGCGGCGCACCATTCGCCGAACAGCATCAACTCAGGACGCAGCACGGCAAGCAAGCTGGATTTGTGTTGCGCCAGCCAGGCGGGTAAACGCGCAAACTGACCAACATAGGGCTCGCCCAGATACTGGCCTCGATTCTGGGCAAGCACGGTGCCGTCGGGTGATAGAGACAGGCCGAGGTTTGCTCCGTCGAGCTTCTCCTCCACGACCACATCACTGGCAAGCAGCGCCTCTGCTTCGGTGGGTGACAGCACCTTGTCGTCGCGTGGCATGCCGTCTTTGGCCAGCCAGGCGAGGTGCGGAGTGGTAGGAAAACGGAAGAAGTCGGTCAATGCATGATCCTCATTCAACGAGCTTGCTTCTCGGCATGTTTCTGTCGTGACCAAATTTCAATGATGGGCTCCAACAAAACGTTGTTCGCCAGCAGATCAGTCTCCCAATCATGCCAATCGGTGTCCCCTGCAAAAGCAACACAGCCCTCGCCGTACTTCCTGTGAGAGTCCAACGCAGCGGCGACCATTTTCTTATCTGCGTCATCGTGGATGACAGCCAACAATGGCAGTTGCAATATCCCGTGCCCATACCCGTCATAGGCGACATCAACGTTATCGACGGCTGCTGTGCTCCACTTGTGCATGACAACTTGGATACCAAAGTCATTGAACCCCAGCTTATTGGTGTACTCGTTATAGATTTCACCCGCCAGATCCAGTACAAGCCGGGATTCGCTTTTCTGAAATACGTCCAGCCACTGCCACACCTTTTGGCGTTCTGTCGGATCATCTGGCGTGGCATCAATATCCTTCGGGTGAGTTGGGTCAGCAGCGCTGGCAGCAATCAAAACATTGGTATCCACGACATAACGCGCCCTCATGGCTGACTCCGCTTCTGGCGCTCGAACATCAAGCGTGCCTGTTCGCGGGTCTCACCTAGCGCATCCCCAAAGAAACCTTCAGGCCAGTTCTTCAATCGACCAAAATCATCCATTTCCAGGGTTCTCAATCGCGCGGCCTTGCCATCACGTTCAACGAAATACATGGCGGCGCCAGCAACAGAAACTTCTTCGCGGGCAATCAAGGTCTGCATACGGCGGAACAAATGCTCTGAATGCGTCTCGACAATGAACTGAACGTTGCGCTCCTTGCTTACCTGCGCCAGCAACTCAGCCAGCTTGCTCTGTGCCAGAGGGTGTAAATGGCTTTCCGGCTCTTCGACGATCACGATATGGCCGGGCTGTGCGAACAGGGCGGCCACAATGACGGGAAGCACCTGCGACACCCCTACTCCAACGTCTTTGAGGTTACTGGCCTGGCCATCGGTTTCCACTAGCAACTCATGACGCGCTGAATTGCCAAGGGCGCGGATGGAAAGACCGTGCGCCAGATTCATCTCCTTCAGCCAATGAACCGTTTGCTCAAAGAGATAGGCTTCCGCTGGCAAGGCTTGACTACGCCTCTTGGCTTGCTGGCACGCCACACCGCTGGCAATCAACGCATCCACGGCTTTGGCGCCATCGTCGCCGATATGGGCAGGCATACGCCCTGCCCATACATAGTCACGCTGGGCCAAGCGGCGCACGGGGCCAAGGTAGATGATGCGGCCCAACTCGTCCAGCAGCGCCGGACCAACCGGCCGAATCACCTCACCCTGCACACCCAGCTTGTTAAGCGTAGAGGGTGAAAATGCAAACGAACGCTGCGGACGAAAATCCGCGCTTTGCCCCAAAGGTTTGGTTTGATTGCCCAGCGTGAGGCGATAAATCCCGGGTTTGCGACGTTCCACACTGAAGCCTTGACCGTCTTTGCCTAAGCGCAGGAACTCCAATTCAGCGCTACCGGACTGACCTTTGCGGTAGCGTGCCGAGAAAATCGCCGATTCAGCAGCATTTCCCGTTTCGCTCCAGCGAAACTCGATACCTACTTGATTGGACGCCGTGCTTTCTGTTGCTGCACCATGACGACACAGCACATCCTTGAACTGGCCGAGTGTGACGGAGTCGCTGGTATCGGGGTTACCTAGATTGAGATCCAGATTCGGATCATCGCCCTTGACGGTCTGACGGATGAGCAGCAGGCTTTGGATCAGACTGGACTTACCCGATGAATTGGCACCCAGCAGCAGAGTGATAGGGGCGAGTCGCACAGGCCCCGTGGTGCGCCAGATCTTGAAGTTCTCCAGTTTGAGATGAGTAAGCATGTTCTGTCCCGCAGATTACATGTAGTAGCCATAGCGAATTTGTGGTCGATCATGTTCATCCAAATACTTCATGATCTCCCCCACCTTTCTGGCGCAACTAAGCGTGATGGGGTACTTTCCATCAAGCTGGGGGTTGTTCCAGTTCATTTTTGTTAGTCCGAGGATTTCCCTAGCCAGAAAGGCGGGGCTTTGCTCCGAGCGGATCACGCGCAACTCAAGTGGCTGAGGAATGTACATCCCAGGATAGGTCTTGTAGTACCAGATTGAGCCTCGGGTATAGAGCAACTGCCGCTGGTCATCAAGGACTAGGGATGTACCTCGATAAGGAGGATATGCTCCAGTCCTAAAGAGTCGAAGTCGCGAATCCATCACCGTCACAAAATCAACTGTATCGATACGCAAGTCCGAGGCCGCACTCATGAGACCTGAAATCTCCAGGTCAGAGAAATTTGATGTCTTGTGAACAACGACCCTGCCAGGGTACGTTCGCATCGCATTGCGATACTCCTCAAGCGCAGCCTTGAACAACGTATATGCCTGCTCCTCCGATAGCTTTGGGACTCTATCTCCTTTGTCGAGATGCACAGGCGTGCCCCGCAAAATCAATCCATTACCCAATTCATCGAAAACCTGAGCCAAGCTGGTGTTAAGCGTCTTCTTGTCTCTGCTTCGGTAGAACGCGATACCCAAGGCACAAGAAAGTGTGTTGCCTTCAGCCTTTTCAAGGCGCCATGGGTTAGTCGCGCCAGCCTTGTAATACAGCGCGGTCGCGAGATTCCAAGCCTTGGTTGCGTCATCCTGCTGACCCTTTGCGCCGGATGCCAGTGAATCCGCACGCACCAATTGAAGCGGCTTTCCCAAGTGCATGGCCTTCGCCTTCAAGGCCCGCCGGAAATTCAACTCTGATTGAACCTCGATGCTCTCTTCCAGCTTTTCGTCGCCTTCTATCGCCGAATCTTTGCTGACTGCATCGTAAACAGATTTGGAAAGCACGCAAACGATCACATCGACAGGCCTGTTCTGTGCGAGGAACTTGATCTCCTCATAGTACAGATCGAGGGCTGCTTCTATACGCTTCGTTCTATTATTTATTTTTGTAATTTTCTCGATATCCAATTGTCTCAATGGGCGACCTAAATCTTGGTTGAACGCAAGCTCCGCATGAAACCCAACCCGCTCATTGAATCCACAGAAGTCTGGAAAAAGATTGCCCTTGTGTTCATCCACATCAGCCGATATAGGAGACTTCATTCGCTCGATCAGACTCGAAAAATCTTCGAGGTCTTTGCTAGTGCCGATGGCTCCGATTAGGATTCGAGTTCTTCGGGTGAGAGAGCCTTTGTCATACACCCCATAGGCTGCAATCCCGCGCCTAGGACAAACATGTGAGCCCTCAAAAAACTCAAGCCTTGGCTCGTTGACATGCACCAGTTTCATGAACCGAACATCCTTCTCGGCTGCGCCGAATCTTCTTCATTGATCGTAGGCAGGGCTTTCCAGCCAGACTCCTCCAGAGAGGGGGCACCGTCCAGCATGAGTGGAGTCCCAAATGAGAGGAAGGAGTCCGTTGTCCCTTTTTCTGAGAAAAGATCCTCGTCGTCAATTGAGGACAGCCAGGCAGATATAAATCGAAAATGATTCAACACCTGCTGGTTATTTTCCTGGCGCTTGATCCAGCTGAGGTTGTCGTGACTGAAACCAGACTGCTCGAAATTGGCTCCATAGCTAAAGAACCAACTGGGGGTTATGGCAATGAACCAATGACCATCCAGGCGCAAAAAATCTACAGCGAACGAGAGATGCTTTTGCAGAAAAACCTTTGAAGGGTCTTTTTTGTTGAATTGCCTTGAAAAGACATTGCGCTTGGCTTTTTTCTCTCCTTGCCACACCACCTCCCGTTGGTTTAAGCCATCTTCCAAAGGTAGGAATATGAACTCACCGATATCGTTTTCCCACCGTACACGTTCTTTGAACAGGCGATGCTGCAGGGAAAATCTCAACAGTGACTTGAAGACACGCTCGTGGTCATCGTCGATCGAACAGTAATCAGCAGCGCGGTGTTCTTCTGCCGTGCCTAGCTCACACAAGTGCTGATAGGGATTGTTCCGCTCGGTCAGATCAAAAAACGTCACCAGATTACCACTGTGGATTACGTAAGCAGAGGGAACCGCGAGTTCATTCTCTTGGTTAAACTCTCTAATGGTAGTTCGCCACAAGCCTGGTCTTCTTTTTCCATGCTTTTTCAGCAGATCCTCACTCAATCGAGCAATGAAGAGTTTGCTCGGAAAATAGAGTTCCACGAGGTTGGCCGTCAGCGATTCCGATGGTGTCAACGGTGGATCAATGTCCTCGTCCGCTAAACCAACAGGCACTCCGCGCAGATAGGCTTTCAAATGGTTGAGCGCAGCTTGCAACTTGTGTGGTTCAGCATCGGCTGCTAGGGTGCACAGATCCTTGTAGTCCCAAACATCATCGCCAGCTGAAAACTTGTGCTTGCTCTCGCACACCGAATCAACGGCCGCTTGCGAGTAGCTGCCTTGCTTGGCGGTGAGTACATAGACAATCAATCGGTCGTAACGCTGGTGCAAATCACGACTGAGAAATTGCTCCAGCGTGTATTTGACCTTGCCGATGTCTGCGGTGGCCGTTACCTGCACCGCCACTCGGCACGTATCGTCTGCGAGATCAATTCCGGGAAAATTCGCTTGCTCGTGGTTCAGATTCCGCAAGTCAGTCCAGCCACACAGCTCTCGCAGAAGGCCGCACATAAGGTTCTCGGAAATCTTATGCACATCAAACTGCCCCATCGCACTGGCGGCTTCGATTTCATGCCGGAGTTGCGCGATCAGTTCGCGGAATTCGTTCTGCAGATCAAGGATCTTCATCTGAGTTCTCCGCGTTCCAGCTTGTCCCAAGCTGCCAGGATCAGCCGTTGAGTACGGTATTCGTCGAACTCCTTCTGTTCCTTGTTCTTGAGCACACGGAAGGTTTCGCTGGGGTAGTCGGCGCCCATGACGTCGGCGGGGTCGAGGATGTAGCGCAGGTCGTCTTCGGTGAGGCCGTAGAGTTTGGCGTAGTAGGCATCGAGTTCGGCGCGCAGGGTGGCGCGGCGGTCGGGGTCGAAGGGGAAGGGTTCGCCGCCGTAGCCCAAGTCTTGTGCCCAACTGGAGAGGTCATGGGCGGTGTAGGTCAGCTCCAGTACGCGCGGGACGATAAAAGCGAGGTCGGCGTCGGTGTAGTGGTCTGGCGGCAGTACTGGAAATTGTTTGAGGTAGCCGTATGTGAGGTGGGTGCCACCGACTTTGACCCGAGCGCAGAAATCCAGCACGAGTGCCCCCAAGTTACCCAAGAGCGCAGCGATTTGGCGTGTATCGGTATCAGTCAGGAACAGCGGCATAGTGTGCCCAACACCCACCCTTGGCACCACCGACGCAATCACCGTCCGCTCATTGGTCGCATTGGTGATATCCCGCCAGCCCATCAACCAATCCCGCTCCCATTGCCAGATCACGCGACCATCGCGGTCGCGTTTACACAGGCGTTCTTCCACCTCTGCGCGACTGACCCAATAGCGCGGGGTGACGGTGAAATGCGGGTCGGCCTTTTCGGGCAGCGTGACATCGCGGCTGTTGCCGTCCGCCGTGTAGGTGGCCCAGCGGTGGTCGAACTGGTGAATGAGCTTGGCTTCGTACAGTGGCAAGCGGTCGGCAGCTGGCTCGTCCCTGAAGAGGTGGCTGTCGTTGGACATGTGCAGCATCGCCATGAACGAAATGCCCCACGGGTTTTGCGCAGGTTCCACCACTTTGGCTTGCTTGCCCTCGCCTGCGGTAACGGCATCGCTCATCAGCACCGGGGCGGCGCGGTAGAGCTTCTTGGTCAGTTCCGCATCACGCTCGCTGCGAAATACCGGGCAGGTGAGCGTGTTGGGATTGATGAGGCGAAACTCCTCCGGCGTTAGGGTGAAGCGGCGGCGCGGGTCGGCCAGTTGGCTGACCTGGGTGGCAAAGCAGACGAACTCGGCCCGCTCGGCTGCGCCCAGGGTGAGCAAGCAGAACTTCATGCGGCTGTCGACAGCAGGGAACAGCTTTTCGCGGTTCTCGATGTCGTACAGGCTGACCAGCCGCCGGTTCTGGGTGATGTGCCCGAAATACGCCTTGGTGCTGTCGTCGGTGGCGATGCCGGTGGGCACGATGAACCCGGCGCGGCCGCTGTCGGCATGGATTTGCAGGATGGTTTCGGCAAACAGCGCGTAGGTATTCACATCGCCCACGCCGGTCAGCGGGTAGCGGCCGCCGTCGGCGCCTTTCACATGGGCGAACACGCTGGCCGCCTCCGCCGTACGGCGGGCGGTGACGAATTCGCGGTAGAGGCGTTTTTCAGCTTCGTCCTCGTTCGTTTCGTGGGCCAGGTCGGGGTACAGGTGGCGTGCAAGCATGCCTTCGCTGAGCCACTGGATGCGCTGGGCGCGTTCGGCCTTGTTGCGGGCTTGCGCCACGTCGCGGTGGCGGGTGGCGAAGAACTCTTCTTCTTGCAACTTGATGCGTTCCCAAGGCGGATTGCCCAGCACGCAGTCGAAGCCGCCTTGCGCGAACACCTGCGGGAAGGCCAACGGCCAGTGGAACACGCGGGCCTGCTCGCAGGCGTCGCGGGCCGCAATGATAGGAGCGGCATGCTCGGTCTGGGCGCGTTGCGGGTCGGTCAGCAGCGCATGCAGGGTGATGCTGGTGGGCACGGTTTCTGCCGTGTCTTCCGTCTTGGGCAGCAGGTAGGCGCCCACTAGCACATCGGCGGCGTGGGCAAGCGGGCTGTGGGCGGAGTCTTCCAGAAAGCGGCGCCAGGCCTGTTCCTTGGCGGCCACCTGCTCGGGGGTGTCGGCAGGCAGGGTTTCGATGGCGCGCAGGGCATCGAGGCCGCTGCGGTTGTCCACACCCAGCAGCATCTGTTTTCGGTTCAGATCTTTGTCTATTTGCTTGAGACCGGCGGCGTTGGCCTTGGCCAGCTCCTTGCAAACGTCCTTGTCGTCGCCGCTCAAGGGCTTGAAGGCATCCTTGGCGATGCCTTGTTCGAGCACGTTCAGGTCGGTCAGGCCCAGCAGGGCGTCGCCCACCTGCAGGTGGTGGTCGAGAAAGCCCAGCGGGCGGCCTTCCTCGTAGCCTTCCAGCCACAGTGCCATGCGCGCCAGTTCGATGGCCATGGGGTTGCGGTCCACCCCGTAGATGCAGCGGGTCACCACCTCGCGCAGGGCATGGCGGTAGTCCTGCGGCTGGATGGCGCCTTCCTGCCCACCTTCCAGGCTGCGCAACTGGGCCAGCTTTTCCGCCAGACGGCGGGCGGCGGCGAGCAGGAAGTGGCCGCTGCCGCAGGCCGGGTCGATGACGCGGATGGCCAGCAGTGCCTCGGTGGGGTTGGTCGGGTTGGCTGCCAGACGTTGTTCGATGACGGGGTCGAGCGCGCTCCTGATCAGCTCCTGCACCAGGCTGTCGGGGGTGTAGTAGCTGCCGGTGAGCTTGCGGGCGTTGCCGGCGGTGCTGCCTTCCTCGGTGCGGCCGACGAAGCCGAAGGTGCGGGCGGGCAGGTCGATGGCGGGCACCAGTTCCAGCAGGCTTTCGTAGACACTGCCCAGCTCTTCCGGGCCCATGTTGCGGTAGTCCACCGGCACCAGGCTTTGCGCGCCGGTCGGCTTGGCCCAGCGCAGATGTTGCAGGGCGGCCAGCAGGTGGGCGTTGTCCAGGCTGGCGGCATCCAGATCTGGGCATTGCGCGGGAGCGAACAGGCCGCCCAGGGCGGGCAAGGCCAGACGCGGCTCGCCCTGGGCCAGGCCACGGAAGACGATGCGGATGGCCTGCCACTGGTCGTCGTGCCGGGTGCGGGCGCGGCGTTTGAGGCACAGCTCGCGCAGGCGGGCCAGGGCGTAGCCTTCGGCATAGGCGCGGCGGGCGGCTTGTGCTTCGGCGCTATCGTCCTGCGGATGCAGTAGGCCGCGCTCTTCCACGGTGAAGACGAAGATGAGCCGGTAGACCAGGCGCAGCAGTTGTTGGAAAAAGGCGTCCTTGCTGAGTGTGCCGTCATGCAGGGCGGTGCGCAGGGCGTGGTTGTCGGGGTGTTGCAGGAAGCCCTGACCGAAGGTCAGCAGCGCCTGCTCGACGCCATCGCGCAGGCCGTCGCGCACGCGGGTGCCTTCCTGCTGGCCTTCGCTGCGCCATTGTTCCCAGATGCAGGTTTCAGCTCCTTGTACACGGTGACCGGGCGCACGACTGGCATGCAGCAGGCGCCAGACGTTGGCGAATTCGGCGTAGCGCTGGCCACCCAGCAGGTCAGCCAGATCGACTTCAAGAAAGCTGGGGCGGGTGAGGCTGGCGGCGTCGCGCAGCAGGCGCAGTTGCTTGCCGTTGCTGACGATGCCCCAGAGGTGATCGGGGCTGGCGTTGAGCAGCTCCTGCATGGCCTGGAAGGGGGCCTTCCTGCGACTGCCGCCGCCCTGCACGGCAAAGTGCGCGTCGGCCTCGTCCAGCCCCAGGGAATACGGGGCAACGAGTACGGGCAGGCTGCCGTTCGTCAGGCTGACGGGGTAGCGCAGTTCCCCCACCGACTGTGCCGAAGTGGCTTGCAGGGTGGCGTAGCCGAAGGCATCGCGCAGCAGTTCGTGCACGAAAGCGGTGGTGAGCTGGGCGGCATCGACGTCGGCACGCTCCATCTGCGCGGCGAAGTGCTGCCACTGGGCGCAGGCGATCTGGAAGGCGCGGCTGTATTCATCCTTGAGCTTGACGCCCTTGGGGGTGCCGTAATCGGCCTCGCTCTGGGCGCTGGCGCGGCCTTGGGCGGCTTTTTCCAGTTGGTCGGGCAGAAACAGGCCACCTTCAAGCTTGAGAGTGGGCAAATCCAGCGTGGCCTGGGTCTTGCGGATGCGTTTCATGGTTGTTCTTCTTTAGGCCGAGGCTTATAGCGAGTCGGGCAGCAGCACGTACACACCCATCACATCCACTGGCAGACAAGGGCTGACGCTGTGGTGGCCCACGTCGCGGGCAGCGGCGCGCACGCGCTCATGGTCGGTCAACAGGGCTTGGGCGCGTTGCTCTGCCAGAGCTTGCAGTGGCTGGGGATGCGCGGCGAGAAAATCGAGCGCAGCGCGCACTTCGCGCTGCACGGCTTCTGCGGGCAGGTTGCCGCTGGGTGTGCATTCGAGCAGGCGGTTCACGCTGTCATCGGCCAGCCATTGCGGATTGGCACGGCCACGCACGGCCAGGGCCACGGTCTCCTCGGCCATCATCTGGAAAGGCTCACGACGGCGCACGTAGCTGAGCTGATGCCGCAAGCGCAGCAAATAGATCGTGGTGGCGACATCGACGTCGTCGGTCAGCGTGGCCGCACAGCGGGCTGCCAGCGGTCGTTCGCTGCTGAGTGCATCTTCCAGCAGGTGCTGAGCCAGCAGGCCGACCAGCGGGTGGCTGCGGTGCAGCTCGGCGAAGTCGATGCTTTGCGGTTTGTTGATGCCTTCGTCGGCTAGACGCTGGCGCAGGGCTTCGGGCAGATGCTGGGGCAGGAAGCGGGCCTGCTTGCGGCTCATTTCCAAGGGCGATCCGAGGCGCACGCAGGCGCTTTGCAGGAAACGCTGCACATCGGCCTGGGTACCCAGGGCTTGTTGCTGTTTGTGCCATTCCGGCAGCACCTCGTCGGGCTTGATGCGCCGTTGGGCAAAGACGGTGCGGTTGGCTTTGGCTTTCTCCAGGGCGTCCTGCCACTGGGCCTGCAACGGCGCCAGCAGTTGCTCGGATTCGCCGAAATCAAAACGGGCTTGCCGCGGGGCCATGCTACTGTCGCTGCGCCGCATGAGAGCCGCCTTGACCAGGGCCTGGCTGATGCGGGCTTCGTCCTCGGGCAGGGGCACCAGCACGCCCAGTTCCTTCTGGATGGTTTCGCCCTTGCGCAGGATGACGTTGAGCACGAAACCATCGACCGGGTTGTCCTGCCCGTAAAGCATGGTGCAACGGACTTCGTCGGCCTGCTGGCCGAAACGATCGACGCGGCCTTCGCGTTGTTCGTGGCGTGTGGGGTTCCAGGCCAGGTCGTAATGGACGACGGCGGTGAACAGATGCTGCAGGTTGATGCCTTCGGAAAGGCAGTCGGTGGCGACAAGGATGCGTTGCCCGGCATCTTCCAGGCCTTCCACGCGCTCACGACGTTCTTCCGGGGTGAGCTCGCCGGTGACGGCATCGACGGTGGCCGTGGGAAAGGCGGCCTTGAGGTGCTCGGCCACGTAATGGGCGGTGGCGACATAGCGGCAGAACACCACGGGGTGATAGCCATCTTCAAGCAAGGAACCGATGTGCCGGATGAGCGCGGCCAGCTTGGGATCGCCCTTCTTGCCGGACAGGCGCTGTGCTTCGGCAATGAGGTCGTGCAGGCGGCTGGCGTCCTGCAATTGGGCGGGGGGCTCCAGGTCACTGCCCATCAGGTCGTCGGCTTCGCCATCGTGCAGGCGCTCGTCACTGAGCAAGTTGTCATCCATCATGGAGCCTTCCAGCCGCGTGGTCAGGGCCTTGACGGCAGCCGCAGGCGATGATGCCACGCAGCGCAGCAAGGCTAGGGTGGCGTACCAGATGAGGCGGGCGCCACCTTGCTGCGTGTCCTGCTGTTCAATGGCTTCCGCCATTTCTCGGCAGTAGTCCTGCACGGCATCAAAAAACGCACCCCATTCGCCGCTGAGCTGGTAGGTGAGCTCGGTTTTCATGCGGCGGGGGAAGCCCCGCCCATCCTGGGTTTCGGCCTGCCACTCGGCGATGTCCTTGCGGCGGCGTTGCACAAAATGGCGGGCGAGTTCCTGACGCAGCGGATCGGAGGCCGTCATGCGCCCTTGCAGCGCTGCAAAGCGGGGATCGAGCAGCGACAGCAGGTTGTAGAAGGCGGTTTCGTCACCGGAGTGCGGGGTGGCGGTCAGCAGGATCAGGTGTCGCTGCGCGTCACGGGCAAGGCGCTGCAGCAACTCGAAGCGCAATTGCTTGCCGGTGCCGCTGCTGGCGCACGTGTGGGCTTCGTCAACGATGATGCATTCGGGGGCAGCGGCAAGAAACTGTTCGCGGTGGCGTTCGCTCTTGATGTAGTCCAGGCTGACGACCACCACGGGATGATGGTCGAACAGGCGCACGCCATGCGGCAGTTCGCGTTCGATGCGCGATGCGGATGCCGAGGTCAGCGCGATCGCGTGCAGGTTGAAACGGGTTTCCAGCTCACTTTGCCATTGCTCGACCAGATGTGGCGGACATAGGATGGCCAGGCGGGCGATTTCGCCACGGTCCATGAGCTCACGTGCGATCAGGCCGGCTTCGATGGTCTTGCCGATGCCGACGTCATCAGCAATCAGCAGGCGCACGGTAGACAGTCGCAGTGCCATCAGCAGCGGCACAAGCTGGTAGCCGCGCGGCTCCACGGCGATATTGCCAAAGGAGCGGAACGGGCCGGCACCGGCACGCAGTGTCATCCGCAAGGCATCGCGCAGCAACAGCGCGGCGGCGTGGTTGCCGGCGTGCGCGGGATCGGGCCATTCGAAGGAGGCTGGTTCGACGGGATGGAGTTCCAACTCTGGGATCAGGGCGATGCTTTCGTCCTCGGCGCCGCTCAATGGGCGCAGGCGCAGCCAGTCGCGGCGGGAGTCGTTTTGCACCACCCATTCGCGGCCTCGGGCGCGCACCAGGCTGCCGGGTAAAAAGTCGTGTTCAAGGGTTGTCATGCGCCTTTATTCCTTGCGGCCGAACACATCGGCGTGTGCGGCGAACTGTTGTGGCCACTGTGAAGCGTCCGAAAAATCCAGCACCTGCCAGCCTTTATCCTGCAATACGCTGGAGGTCTGCTCATCCACTGCCGACAGAAATACCAACGCACGAGATGCCTTGTACTGGGCTGCGGCGTTGGCCGCGCCATTGTTGACGGGTACATTGACCGCATCAGGTTGTCTAGCCCCGACCTGGCGGAGTGCGGACAGCCAGACGTCGAGCAGCTCGTCTTCTGAAGTCGTTGCGGCAACGGTGGCCGGGCTGTTCGCTACGGGCTGCACCTGAGCATTGGCAAGCGCGACCAGCAGCTTGAGTGCATCCGCGTTACGGCGGTTGATGTGCTCGTGATCCGGCTGATTGAAGTAGGAGAGCAGGCATTGGTAACAGCCGGCCTCGCATTGATGATTGCCCAGGGCATCGGTCTGCTCCAGTGACGGCAGATCGTCCAGCGTCCAAACGCCGCTCTGCGGTGCGCGGTAGTGAATCAGTTGCAGGGCATTGCTGGCGACGAGTGCAAGGTCGTCGCGATGATTCGCCAGACGAGTGAGCACGCCTGCACCGCCTTCGGCCGCTTCGTAGAACAGCAAGGCACGGCGCTCATCTGCCTTGGGCAGTGGCTCGACCACCAGCTCGGATTCCTCGATCTGGAAGGTCATTTCGATGCCACGCTTGAGGGCAGCCTGCAGAGTGGCCATGGCCTCCAGCGACAGGGCATGTAGAGGTGTGAATATCAGCAGGTTGCGATGATCTTCCACAAAAGGAACGATGCGCTGGGACGTCACCTTTTCCAGCAAGGCATCGTCGTTGCCGTTGTCGTCTTCCGCATCCGGCGTGTCCTGCTTGCTCCAGGTGCCGGTAATGGGATTGATGTAGAAGCCCAGTTGCTCCTTGTTCTTACGCCTGCGCCAGCCGCGGTTGATACGCCAGATTTGCGCAGCAGGCGCATAAGTGAGTTCGCCCAACAATTCTTCGCCCAGCCGGACTTCGGCTTTCTGCTTCTGAATCTGGCCATCGGGCCCGGGCAGGAAACGGTAGGTGGTCTGCAGCTCGAAGCCCTGACGCTGGCGTTCCTCGTCGTTGATGGAGATGCGCTCGGTAGCTACCGTCTCCACGGTTTCGATGCGATAGAGCTTGCGCACCCAATCTTGCTCGGTGAGCAGGGCATCACAGTTCTCGCAGCGATTGACCAGCGGCTGTTCGCCGCCCGGCTCGCCGAGATGGCCGTAGCCGCATTGGCTGCACACCAACGAGGCAATGGTGGCCAACTGGCCGCTGCCGGAAATGTGGTCTGTATTGCCTACGTTGAGCTTGGCACGCACCACGCGGTACATGCGGCCCTGGTGATAAATGAGGCTGCGGGGGCCAAATTCGGACAGGGCCAGGAAGCGCGGACGGCTGACCATGCTGCCTTCGTCATCCTTGCCATTGACGGCCTGGCCGCCACGGGCGGGAATCCAGGCCATCAGCGGCAGGCGCGGGAAGTTGTAGCCTGGCAAAAAGCCTTGGCTGGCCAAGTAGCGATAGGTATAGAAATCATTGTTCTGGCCGTTGCCGGACTTGAGCAATACGGCGTACTGGCGCGCGGCGTCGCCGTAGCGGCGCTGGGCATTTTGGCGTTCCGTGTGCGAGGCGGTATGGCTCTTGACGATGCGATCAGCCATATCCATCTGTTGGCGGGTAGCATCGAACAGCACGCGCCAGCGCTCCAGCGCCCCAGAGAACGCTTGCGCCGCGTTGTCGATGACCTGGCGCACATAGTCAGGCGTGAACCAGGCGCTGCCTTCAAGCTCGCCCTCAAGCTGGTCGATGACCCGTCCGGCACTGGCCAAGGCACGCTGCTGGACAGCCTGCGCCCGCAGTGCTTCGTGCAAGGGCTGTTTCAGTGGTTTACCGGGCTGGTCGAGATCCAGCATGGGCGCAATGCTGTCGTCCAGCGGCACCTGGGTGCTGGCCAGCCAGACCGCTTGCAGATGGCTGTCAATCAAGTCACGGTTGGCCAGATCGAGTGTAGGTGCACGTACCACGCCATGCACCATCTCGCTGGCATTGTGGAAGAACCACTGGTCATGCGGGCTGAGTGCCGCGCAGTAGGTGATGACCAGTGCCTGCTGGCCCGAACGCCCCGCACGGCCGCTGCGCTGGGCGTAGTTGGCCGGGGTTGGCGGCACATTGCGCAGGTACACGGTGTTGAGTGCGGAGATATCCACGCCCAGCTCCATGGTGGGAGAGCAGAACATCACCGGCAGACGCTCCAGCGGTGCTTCGTGGGCCGGGTTCTGCGCCCAGTCTTGCCTGTCCTTTTCGGTGTAACGGAAACGCTGCTCCAGCAGTTGCCGGCGCGGTGCATCCACCTGGGCCGTATGTTCCTGGGCCTCGAAATCGAACAGCGGATGTGAGGGCTGACGCAGCAGGTCGGCAATGCTGAGATACAGCGCACGGAAGTACTGGTTGATGCGATTGCTTTCTGCCGGTGCGTCATCGGCAATCAGGCACCAGTCCATGGCGGCTGCGTTCAGACGCCAGCCAGCAAGCTGCGAATCAATGGCATGTTTTTGCACATAACCATAGTTGCTGGCTGCCTTGAGCATGTCTTCGATCAGCTCAGTCCATTCGGCGTCTTTCCACTGCGCGACTTCGCCGGCACAGGCGCTGGCACGCCAGAAATCGGCAGCCTTTATTTGCCGCAGCAGTCGGGAGCGTGGGCCACCGGTCACCAGCTCGGTGCGCAGTTTGCCCTTGTATTCCGGGCGCTTGCCGAGGATGAGATAACGGCCGGTATCGAGTTTCTCGTCGGAGGCAAAAGCCCAGCGTTCATTCAGATAGGTGTGGGCGCTGGTACGTGCCTTGTCCTGCTCGACCGGGTCGAGGTAACGGCTTTCCAGGCACAGATGGCGACGCAGCGTGTCGAACAGTAATTCGTACAGAATTGCTCGCTGCACCGCCGTCAGTTTGTTCAAGGTGCTGTTTGCGGCAAAGATGCTGGTGTCAGCGCTAAAGGCGGCCAGGTCTCGGTACCGAATCTGCAACAGGCCAAGCTGATCCAGATTCGGATTATTGAAGCGCCAGCCACGCCGCAGATCGCGCAGCAGCCGGTAGGCAATAATGAATCGCAAGGTGCGTTGCGCTTCTTGTCGGGCCAGTCCCATGAGCTTAGGGGTACGCAGATACTCCACCAAGGTCGCTTCATCGACTCCTTGAAAGCCAAGGGCCTTGAATACGCTTTCGGCCAAGTGTTCTTCATCGAGTTGGCCGCCGCTGCCCTGTAATGCGCCGATCAAGCCGGCACGCAGCGTCAGCAGGAAAATGAAGTCGTTGAAATGCCCTGCCTGCAGAGCGGCATCCTGGCGGTTGTCGGTAAACCCAAGCAACTTGCGTGGGTCAGGCTGCCCTGGCGCAGGTTCGGAAAGTGCGAACAATTGCTGCAAGGCCGCCAGGGCAATCATGGTAGTGGCCGAAGAGCGGCCTTCGCCGGACAGGCTGGAGAGGCGGTTGGCATCCTTGCCGCGGGCTTCGTGTGTCGTGCCGCAGTTCAGGCAGAAGCGGAACTTTCCCGGAATGAACCAGAACTCCGTCCCCGAGCCCGTTTGCCCTTTGGCATCGACCGTGACCATATAGGGAACGGCATTCTTGTAGGCTGGCTTGATTTTGGGTTCGTTACGGCTGAGGTCGATCCAGGTTTCCGGCAGGTCTTCGAGCAGGCCACCGTATTGCTGCCCGGGCACCAGTGGGCACAGGAAGCCATAGCTGGCGGTGTCGTCTTCTGCTGCGATATCGTCGATTTCACGCGGGCTGAAGCTGACCGGTTGCTGTGCGTGCCAGACAGGCAGGTACTCCTGGCCGCAATCGCGGCAGAAATGCGTGGGGTAAAGCAGCACATTCTCTTGCTGCCGCCCCGGTGCGAAACGCTGGGCATCGAGCGTGACATGGCGCTTGCCTCGCTCTTCCAACGTGGTGAGCACCTTGCCAGGTCCACTGATGAACTGGTGCAGCTTGAACGCGAAAGGCGGCCTGCCCTGGGGCGTGCGCACATCATGGGCAGCCACCAGAAAGCGCTGCAGGGCGGCGCGAGCGGCTTCAGGCTGGCAGCCCGCATCTTCGGCGAGACGGTAGCTGGCCTCTTCCAGCGTCATGGGTTTCGCGCGCCTTGGAGGCTCGTCCGCAGGTAGCTCGATACCCAGGTTCAATTCCACCCAGATAGCCAACGGATCATCGCGAAAAGCGTCGAAATCAGCCCAGATATCCTGCTTTCGCGCAACGGCTTCCGACAGTTCTGTGCGGATGGCGTTGACATCCTTGAGTGGGTTGGTGACGCGCTCCAGGGTCTCGCCGATGACATCATGCTCGGTGATCCGGGTGCCAAACAGTTTGCTGGCCACAGCAGCCACCACGCGGTTGCGGTCAGCTTGGCTGCCTGCGCTGGACATGGTGGCAGACGTGCCGATACAGACCAGTTGCTCGGCTTTCAAGCGCTCCCGCAGGCGACGCACCAGCAAGGCAACGTCCGCCCCTTGACGGCCACGATAGGTATGCAACTCATCCAACACCAGGAACTCAAGTCCCTCGCAGTGTTCCACCACGCGCCGATCCACTTCGTCGAAGCGCGTGAGGATGTACTCCAGCATCATGAAGTTGGTGAGCAGGATATCGGGCGGTTCATCCGCGATGGCGCGGCGTTCCGTCTGGCTTTCCTGGCCGGTGTAGCGCTTGACGGTGAAGGGGCGGTGCTCTGGCGCATAGCCATGCAGAAACTTGTCGAGCTCTTCCAGCTGGCTGTTGGCCAGAGCGTTCATCGGATAAATCACAATGGCTCTGGTACGTGCTTTGCCATCGGAGTCCTTGGCCTTGAGAAGGCGGTCGATGACCGGGATGAAAAAGGACAGGGACTTGCCCGACCCCGTTCCGGTTGTGACCACATAGCTCTGGCGTTCCTGGCCTTTGGCCAGGGCTTCCATTTGGTGCTTGTAAAGATGCAGGGGACTTGGCTTGCCTTCCGTCTTCCCAACCTGAAAGATGTCTGCGCAGGCAGGATGCAGGACCCCCTCCGCCACCAGATCCTGCACTGTGCCTTGACGTTGATAATTCGGGTTGATCTGCACCAGCGGTTCAGGCCAATAGCGGCCTTGCGCATATTGATGCTCGACCTCGGCTTGGATATCAGGTGCGGCGATGCGAACGAAACTGCGGGAAAAGCTGCCGTATCGTTCGATGAGCTGGTCGCGGAACTGGAAAACGTTATCCATGTAGAGTCCTCACTGATCCATCTTGCGGTCAATCGCCAGAACCGCTGCTCTATCCGAGGAGCCTGCTGTGACGCGCTTCCACTTTGCCCCTCTTCCCTTGCCAGTCGATTCGATCAATCCCTCTGACTTCATCGCCCGCAGCACCAGCCGTACCATGTCCCGGCTCACGCCCGGGCAGGCCTCTTCAATCTCGGAAATCGAGAATGGCAGGGTGCGCCCCAGGACTTCCGTCCGCACCCGGTCGCCTTTGCTGCCACGGCCACGCTCGATGGTGCCGACACGCTCCTCGAACTCGCGGTATGCCCGTAGCAAGGCTCCCCAGAAGTAGTCGAGCCAGGGCTTTACGTCGTGCTGCCCCTGGTGCCAGCCCTGCGAGCTGGCTTCCAGCGTTTCGTAATAACCTTCCTTGGTATCTTCGAAGATGCGTTCCAGGCTGATGTAGCGACCCACGGCATAGTCGAAGTGATAGAGCAGCAGCAAGGTCAACAAGCGGGACATGCGACCGTTGCCGTCCGGAAAGGGGTGGATGCACAAAAAGTCGAGCATCGCCAGCGGCGCCAACACCAGAGGGTCGGCCAGGTGCTGGTCCAGTGCGGTGGCGTAACGTCCGGTCAGATCCGCCATTGCCATCGGTGTCAGGTGCGCAGCCACTGGCTGGAAGCGCAGACGGGAAGTGCCATCCGGGCGACGCTCGATGATGTCGTTATTGGTAGCCTTCCAGCGCCCGCCCGCCTGCGGCATGTAGCGATACAGCAGGGTGTGCAGTTGCAGCACTACGCCATCGCTGAAGGGCATGTGCGCGGCAGATTCGTGGATCAGCGCCAGGGCATCACGGTAGCCGGCGATCCCCTGTTCGGAACGGCTCTTGGGGGTTGCGTTGCGGATGACCAAAGACTTCAAACGCGAGGGCGCTACGACAACACCCTCCAGCCGGTTGGATGACTCGGTGGACTCCACTACCGCGATCTGGCGTAGCCCCTTGAGGGCTTCGGGCGACTGCGCGGCGTAGAGTTGCTGCTTGCCCTGGTACTCGCCCAGTGTGCGCAACGTGGCAGCCTGGGAGCCATCGAAGCGAAGCGCGGCAAGGTACTCGGGTGTGAGCGAGTGCATGGAAATGTAAGCCCAGGCTGTCTAAATGGGGTAATCATAGCCATTAAATGGGGTACTGTCTCTACAAATACCCTGTTATCAGTCTCTGACTACTCCATTTCCTCAGCTTCTTGATTTTGACGTGCAGCATCTCCTCGGCATTCGCCACCCTCATATATTTCCCTTTACTGGCTCACCTTGAGGGTCTGGTTTCAGGCCATGCGTACGAGCGTACTCCAACACCAGAATTTCGATCATTGAGGCCACCGAGCGACGCTCACGATCAGCCGCCAAGCGCAAAAGCTGCTTGATCTCGGCGGAGGTGCGGATGGAAAGGGTTTCGTCCTTCAGGCGTGACATGGCGGCGTCTCGTCATTGATGTCACGCAAATGTACTGCATTTTGCCTCACCCCGCCATGATTCTCTTCAGGGGGTGACTGTCTTGCTTGAGGCTGCTCGATGGTGCGGCGCCTTAGCGGTAGCCAGCCTCACGGAGCGCTCAGCCTCGATGGCGATGGGATGCAGGGCATGCCGGCTGCTGGCCTGATTGGCTTGGCCGTAGTGACGCCGTGTTTTGGCGCTGGCATGTCCCAACCCCTGGCTGACTGAGTCCGCAGCCGCGTGCCGTTTCAGGTCGGCCGCCCATTGGTGGCGCAGGCAGTAAGCCGTGATAGCGTGCTTGTGCTTCGGCCAGAGGCTACGTGCTAGCCGACGGACTTCGACGGTAAAGTTGACCGGGCTGTCAATGCAAACGAGCAATTCCCGCCGCCCCGCTAGACGGATGCGCAGAGCCTCCAGCAATGGATGAGGATCGTGTGCGCCATAGGCGATCAAGCGGTGCGGCTGGCCTTGATGCGCCTTGATCTTGGCGCCATCGATCTCGAAATTGATCTCGCCCATGTCGTTGCGCGGATTGTTCACCCAGCGAATGAGCACGCCGCGCCGCAGTTCTTCCGGGCGGCAGCCGGTCAGCGCGGCGACCAGAATCGCATCGGCATACTTGCCTTTCGCAGCGCGCTGATACAGTCGCTCGCGCCAGTCGCCGGGGAGGCCGCGCAAGGCTTGCCGCTTGCTGGCACGCTTGCGGCGCTCATCGGTAGGGCCGCTTTGCCGGGCTATATCGAACTCGCGCAGAAATGTACGCTGTTGTTGCAATTGGGCTTGGATGGCCATGACTTGCAACCTGTCCACAGGTCGGGCAGAGAGCGCGGAACGCAGGCTTTTCAGCTGCTCGACAAGATCGGCGTACAGGCAGTAGCGAAGCGCTGCGACGCGTTTGTAGAAGGTTGTCGGACGCAGGGTGGCCGTCATGACTTCGGCCGCCCCACCTTCGGCGTAGCGGGGACGCTGCAACAGCGTGCGGCCGAGCTGGCGATAGTCTTGCCTGGTCTTGCTACTCAAGCTGGCAAATTCATCGGCCGGAAGCATGGCTTGCATCTCGTGCCGGCACGATTCGATCAGCGCAACCATCTCATTCGCGTCGATCATTTCGTTCACCGTGGAACATCGCTTTCAAATCGGCGATGGCCTTTGCGCGTTCAGCCTTTGTCTTTTGACGCTCGGCTTCTGACTGTTGTACAGGAGCGCGCGACTGCGCTGCCTCCATCGCCTCCTGTCGGTTCTTTCGCCAGCGGGCGATGTTCGGTGCGAACTCGGCGATGAATTCTCCCGCGACAGCGCTATTCATCACGGCCAATAGCCATGAGCGCACGGAGCGGATGCCCGCGTGCTTGCCACTACCGGCTGCCGACAGGACGCCAGCCAGCTCGTCGGCGACAAGCTGTATCTGTTGTGCTGAGAGCGAGGGGCCGAAGCGGCGGGTTACGTCGGCGATGACGCGCAGGTAGGGCAGAAGAGAAGGGTGCGACAAGTCCAAGGGCGCGGAAGCCTCTCCCGTTTTCGGAGAGTTATCCACAGCCCCTGTCTGTAGTAGTGGTTTTATATTTTTTACTACTACTTCTTCCTTGTATTCACCTACACCTATATCACCGCCCTGACCGGCGACGGATGCGCCGTCCACGGTTTCTCCGTCGCCGGCCAAGCCGGCCATGGATGTCTGTGGCACCTTTTGCGAAACGGGTGTCAACACGGACTCCCATCGCCAAAGCCCTTCCTCGTCCTGGAACTTCCTCCGCGCCAGGTAGCCGGCATCTTCAAGTTCGCGCAGTATGCGGCGGCAAAGGTCTCTGCCGAGATGGCCTTTCGCTCGTGACTGATCGTGCAGCACGCGCGGCAGTGCGACAGCGCGCAACTGCCAGTTACGGCCTAGCGAGAGCAAGTGGCAAGCCACGCCTCGCGCTTCATAGCTCAGCCGCGAATCGCGCAGCAGGCTGCAAGGCAGAGACCACCAATATTCCGCAGAGTCATCAATGCGGATGCGGCTCATGACTTCGCCCTCTGGCGAGCCAGACAACCGGCGTGCTCACGCTCCGCCGCCTGAGTCTCAAGCCACGCGTCGATCTCGTGGGCAAAAAAGCCAATCGAACGGCCGCCAGGGCCTAGCCGAACTGGCTTTGGAAAATCTTCAGACTGGCAAAGTCGCCAGAGGGTTGTCCGGCTGACGGCAATTTTGTCGCAGACATCCTGAACCTTTATGACGCGCATGAAACACCTCGAATGATCTTGAACACGAGGCCATGCTGCGACTGATTGAAGCCGTGCGCACGGACATTAAATATGCGCAAAACCGCGTCACTTTCTGTCCGTCGTAAATCCCCTCCAGCGGATGCGAGCTGCCAGATCAATCCGGAGAGTTTGTAGAAACGCCTTGAAAACTGATCCGGTAGCTGATTTCACCGGATACGTGTTTGTCACCATAGAGGTAGCACCTTTCCCCCTTACGTATCTTGCGAAGCATAGTTTTAGCACGCTGAATACTGGTTACGGGGTTTTCTCCCCCCTCGTGAAAGACTGCGGCCAAGCAACGTACCGCGTCGGACTCCAGGACTTGGTCCCCGCGTTTTTCCTCTCTCCCGCTATTTGCAACGCCAAGCGTCCAACCAGCGATGTGGCAAATCCAAACGAACTCCATCGCGGTATCAAGCTCGGCGGTAAGTGATGGCCTACCTCTTTTGTTAGAAGCGAGTCCTTCTGCAATCATTTGAAGTGTGTGCAGGTTGTGTCGGATCAGGACGTGCTCATGGCACTGTGCTGGTTCGATATTTAGCTCCGCCCACAACTGCTCGTCATCCGGCTCATTAGCTGCCGCATCAAGTGTGCCTGACGACAAATATCGATTTTCCTCACTTAGGAGCCGCTCGATTTCATCAGGCTTCAAACCCAGCAATGCTTCCTGCAGTAGGTGAACGGCTTTGGCGACGGCCTGGTAGCGTTTTTTCCTCTCTTCGTCTCTGAGGGGGTTGACTTGGTCCGCATGCCACGCCGCCAAAGTTTTGAGCTGCTCGGAAAAAGCAGCGGGGTCTCTGAAAACAGGAAGGCCACAACGGGTCCTGCGGGCGAAAATTTCATATTCAATTTGACCGAGGGGGAGAAAGGCATGCCCATCGCTTGATGTTTTGATCGGCTTCATGCTTGCCCCTTCCATTCATCCAACTTGTCCGCCCATTCCTGCATCATGGTGCGGCGCTCATCGAAATAGGTGGCGTGGTTGTAGGTACGACGCACATTGTTCTGGTCGGCATGGGCAAGCTGCGCCTCGATGGCATCGGGGCGGTAGCCCATCTCGTTAAGACGGGTACTGCCGCTGGTCCGCGTGGCGTGTGGGCTATAAGCGCCACTCCACCCCAAAACCTTGAGCGCCTGGCGAAGCGATGCGGCGGACATAGGGGCGTTGCGATCATCCCGGCCAGGAAACAGGTGCTTGCGGTTGCCGGTAATGGCATGCAGTCCTTTGAGCATCTCCACTGCCTGTCGTGGCAGAGGCACGACGTGCTCCTTGCGCGCTTTCATGCGCTGCGCCGGGATACGCCAAACAGCCTTCTCAAGGTCAAACTCATCCCAGGCCGCCTCGGCCACTTCGGTCGGTCGCGCCAGGGTCCACCACATCAGTTGCATGCAATGACTTACCTGAAAGCTGCAGCGGTGGTTTGCGAAGTCGCTCAGCAGTTTGCCGATCTGCTCTTTACTCAGTGCCGGCTTGTGCTGGGTCTTGTTTGCCGGTAGCGCCTTGCGCACCGGCCAAACCGGGTCGCTGTCGGCTCGCAAGGTGGCGACGGCGAACTCGAATACGGCGGACATGGTGCGCCGCGCCTCGGCTGCGACCGTGGGCGCGCCACGCTTTGCTGTTTTCTGCAGGATGTCCAGGACATGGGTTGGCGTTATTTCGCGAACCGGCATGCTGCCGATACTGGGGAATACCACGCGCTCCAGCATATCCAGACGCCGGTTCTTGGTGACATCTTCCCAGTCCTTTGTCTGCAGCCACTCCTTGGCGACGATCTCGAAGGTGTTCTTTGCTTCGCTGGCTTTCCGGATGCGGTCGAGCTGCCTTTGCTGGGCGGGATTGATGCCTTGCTTGACCAGTTTGCGTGCGGCCTCGCTGCGTTCCCTGGCTTCAGAGAGCGTAACAGCAGGGTATTCGCCAAGCGCAAACATGCTGGCCTTGCCATCCAGTGTGAAGCGGTATCGCCAAGCCTTGACTCCGTTGGGCTTGACTTCGAGGTAGAGCCCGCGCTGGTCATTCAAGCGGTAGAGCTTCTCCCTGGGCTTGGCGTTGCGGCAGTGCGTGTCGGTAAGCATGGTGGCTGACTCCTTGTCATGGCGACAGCGGCACTATACTCACTTATTCGTACATACTCCAAGAGCTGTACTCGCTAGCGTACTCAGGCATGCATTGACTACTCGGGAAACTTGAAGCAGCGCTATGAAACAATAAAACCGCGCAAATGCGCGGTTTTATTGGGGGTTTTCATGCTTTCCTGGTGTTTCATGAAACATCAGGAAAACGGCATGGCGACTCAAACGTTGAACAGGAAGTTCATCACATCGCCATCCTTGACAATGTATTCCTTGCCTTCAGCACGCATCTTGCCTGCGTCCTTGGCACCTTGTTCGCCCTTGTAGGCGATGAAGTCTTCAAACGCAATGGTCTGGGCACGGATAAAACCACGCTCGAAGTCACCATGGATCACGCCAGCAGCCTGAGGTGCTGTTGCGCCCACGCGCACAGTCCAGGCACGCACTTCCTTCACACCGGCAGTGAAGTAAGTCTGCAGACCCAGCAGCGAGTAGCCAGCGCGGATCAGGCGATTCAGTCCAGGCTCTTCCAGGCCCATTTCCTGCAGGAACATGTCACGGTCTTCGTCGTCCATCTCGGACATTTCCGCTTCAATCTTGGCGCAGATCGCCACCACAGGCGCACCCTGGGCTTCGGCGTAGGCCTTGAGCTTGTCCAGCATGGGGTTGTTTTCAAAGCCGTCTTCCGAAACGTTGCCCACAAACATGGCGGGCTTGGCCGTAATCAGGCAGAAGGGCTTGAGCAGCGGTGCATCTTCCTTGGACACGGGCACTACGCGCGCTGGCTTGCCTTCATTCAGCGCCTGCTGAATGGGCGTCAGCAGAGACACCAGCTTGGCCGCTTCCTTGTCGTTGCCAGACTTGGCAGCCTTGGAGTAGCGATTCAGCGCCTTTTCCACGGTGGCCAGGTCAGCCAGGCACAGCTCGGTTTGAATTACTTCGATATCGGCAATGGGGTCCACCTTGCCCGCCACGTGAATCACATTGGGGTCTTCAAAGCAGCGTACCACGTTCACGATGGCGTCTGTCTCACGGATGTGAGCCAGGAACTGGTTGCCCAGGCCTTCACCCTGAGAGGCGCCAGCCACCAGACCAGCGATGTCCACAAACTCCACGATGGCAGGCACGATGCGCTCTGGCTTGACAATCTCTTCGAGCTGCTTCAGACGGGGATCAGGCACTTCCACCACGCCGGTGTTAGGCTCGATCGTGCAGAAGGGATAGTTCTCGGCGGCGATGCCAGCCTTGGTCAGCGCGTTGAAAAGGGTGGACTTGCCGACGTTGGGCAGGCCCACGATGCCGCATTTGAGGCTCATGGATTTTTCCTTAAATATCAATGCACTATCGAGCACCACACAGCCGTGGTGGAAGTGCCCGATCCGCATGGACGCGTATTCGGTGTTCGGGGGCAGATGTGACGTGGATGCGCTCTGTGTAGACAGAGTTTTGTGCCAGTTTTGTCACTGAAATCTATGCCGATTGTAATGATCAGCGAATCTCTGCTGGCGAGGGGCGGATTGCGGTGGCTCATCCACTCCTATGCTGCCTGACAAGTGTCTTTCAGATCAGGCTGACAGTGACAGAGCACCAGTCCATCAAGACAAGAAAAAAGCCTGCTACTTTTTAGATAGCAGGCTTTCCTTATGTATGTTGGTAGGGCGTGACAGACTTGAACTGTCGACCAAGGGATTATGAGTCCCCTGCTCTAACCAACTGAGCTAACGCCCCAACCGGGCCTCGCCGCTCCTTGCGAAGGACGAAACCCGCGCATTGTAACGGCTAGCGATGCTGACTGAGCGCATTGCTGACCAATTTCGATGTGATGTCCACAATCTGAATCATCTTGTCGTAGTGCATGCGCGTGGGGCCGATCACGCCCAGAGTGCCAACCACCTGACCATCCACTTCATATGGGGCACTGACAACCGACAGCTCCTCAAAAGGCACGACCTGGCTTTCGCCACCAATATAGATACGCACGCCTTCGGCCTTGCTGGAGACATCGAGCAGACGCAGGATCTGGGTCTTTTGCTCGAACAGCTCAAAAGCACGGCGCAGATTACCCATGTCACTGGAGAAATCGCTGACAGACAGGAGATTGCGCTCTCCAGAGATGACGACCTGTTCCTGGGGGCCGGGCATCATGGCTTCGGCGCCCAGATTGACAGCAGACTGCATGAGTTTGACCACTTCACCCTGCAAGCGCACCACTTCCTGCTTGATGCGCTCGCGCACCTCTTCAATGTCCAGACCGGCGTAGTGTGTGTTGATGAAGTTGGAGGCGGTGGTGAGCTCCGAGGCATCAAACTCCACATCGGTAAACAGCACGCGGTTTTGCACATCGCCCTGTGGAGAGACGATGATGAGCAGCACCCGGTGCTCGGACAGCTTCACAAATTCAATGTGCTTGAACACCGAGCTGCGGCGCGGCGCCATGACCACGCCCACGAACTGGGACATGTTGGACAGCAGCTGCGCCGCATTGGCAATCACTTTCTGGGGTTGCTCAGCGGGCAGCTCCGGGGGAGTGAGTTCGCTGCCCTGGACCGTGAGCATGGTGTCGACGAACAGGCGGTAGCCACGTGCCGTGGGCACCCGTCCGGCCGAGGTATGAGGACTGGCGATGAGCCCCAACTCCTCCAGGTCAGACATGACATTGCGTATGGTTGCAGGCGACAATTCCAGCCCCGAAGCTCGCGACAAAGTGCGCGAGCCCACCGGCTGACCATCCGCGATATAGCGCTCGATCAGCGCTTTCAACAATAACTTGGCACGTTCATCGAGCATGCTTTGATTTTAATGATGTAATTTCCGGTATGACGTCCAAGTTTCGCCATGTCGCACTGGTAGGTAAATACCAGTCTCCGAGCCATTCTAGTTCTGCTACCGAGCAGTCCAGCACAGTGCTTCACGGTATTGCAAATTTCCTGCGTACACAAGGATGTGAAGTCGTCCTGGAGGCTGAAACCGCAGCCCACACGGGCCTGCAGCACAGTTTTCCTTCCATGGATGTGGACCAGCTGGGGCAACACTGCGACCTGGGCATTGTGGTCGGCGGCGACGGCACCATGCTGGGCATTGCCCGCCAGATGGCCAAATACGGCACGCCACTGATAGGAATCAATCAAGGCCGCCTCGGCTTTGTCACCGACATTGCGCTGGACCGCTATGAAGAGGTGCTGCCCTCCATGCTGCAGGGCGTGTACGAGCAGGAAGCCCGCCCGCTGATGCATGCACGCGTGGTGCGCGATGGTGCCACCGTGTTTGAAGCCCTGGCCATGAACGATGTGGTGGTCAACCGTGGCGGCACCTCGGGCATGGTGGAAATTCGCGTCGAGGTAGATGGACGCTTTGTCTCCAACCAGCGTGCAGACGGTCTGATTGTGGCCACGCCCACAGGCTCTACGGCCTACACCCTGTCGGTCGGCGGCCCACTCATGCACCCTTCGATTCCTGCCTGGCTGATGGCACCTATTGCGCCGCATACGCTGTCCAACCGGCCCATTGTGCTGTCCGACCAGACCGAGGTGATGATGGAAGTGGTCAGCGGCCGGGACATCAGCGCCAACTTTGACATGCAGTCACTGGCCTCACTGCTGCATGGCGACCGCATCTATGTGCGCCGCTCCGAACACAGCGTGCGCTTCATCCATCCTGTGGGCTGGGACTACTTTGCAACGCTGCGCAAGAAGCTCGGCTGGAACGAGGGAGGTTACTGACCATGGCGCTCAAGCGGATCACGCTGCGCGACTTTGTCATCGTGCAGCAGCTGGAGCTGGATTTGCACGCAGGCTTTACCGTGCTGACCGGCGAAACCGGCGCGGGTAAATCCATTCTGATTGATGCCCTGCAGCTGGTACTGGGCAGCCGCGCCGATGCCGGAGTGGTGCGAGAAGGTGCGACGCAGGCGGACATCAGCGCTGAGTTTGACTGTCCCGCCCGCCTGCACAACTGGCTGGAAGAAGGCGGCTTTGCGTTGGAAGAGGTGCTGCTGCTGCGCCGTGTGATTGACAGCCAGGGCCGCAGCCGCGCCTGGATCAACGGCGCACCGGCCACCGCCACGCAGCTGCGTACGCTGGGTGAGGAGCTGCTGGACATTCACGGCCAGCACGCCTGGCAGAGCCTGACCCGTGCGGATGCCGTGCGTCAATTGCTTGATGCCTACGCCGGTGTCAACACCCAGAGCCTGCGCCAGCACTGGCTGATCTGGCGCTCTGCAGCCAAAGACCTGGAACACGCCATTGCAGCGCAGGACACACTGCAGCGTGAGCGCGAACGCCTGCAGTGGCAGATTGGCGAGTTGGAAAAGCTCAGCCCCGGCATGGATGAGTGGGAAGAGCTCAACACCCAGCACACCCGCCTGTCCCACGCACAGGCGCTGCTGGATGCCGCACAGAATGCGCTGTACCTGCTGGAAAACGACGAAAGCGGCGTCGGCACCCCGCTGAACCGCGCCCAGGATTTGCTACAGGATAAAGAGCATCTGGAGCCTGAATTCAAAGCGATTGCAGATGTGCTGGCATCCAGTCTGGCGCAGATCAATGATGCCCAGCATTCGCTGCAGATCTATCTGCGCCGCACCGAGCTGGACCCGGACAAGCTGGCCGAGCTGGACGAGCGCCTGTCGCTATGGATGCAGCTGGCACGCCGCTACAAGCGCACGCCGGAAGAATTGCCGGGCATGCTGCAGTCATGGCGTGAAGAGTTGCGCCAGCTGGACGCCGTGGTGGACCTGGACCGCCTGCGCCATGCAGAGCAGCAAGCGCTTGCGGCCTACCACAGCGCTGCGCGCGAGCTGTCGCTGCAGCGCACCAAGGCTGCACCCAAGCTCTCGCGCGCCATCACCCAGGCCATGCAGGGGCTGGGCATGCAGGGCGGCAAGTTTGAAGTGCAGCTGGACAAGCTGGATGAACCCACGCCCCACGGGCTGGACAGCGTGCAATTCCTGGTCGCAGGCCACCCCGGCGCAACGCCCAAGCCCATTGGCAAGGTCGCCTCAGGCGGCGAACTCTCTCGCCTGTCGCTGGCCATTGCCGTGACCACCAGCAAGCTGGGTCAGGCTGGCACGCTGATTTTTGACGAGGTGGACTCCGGCGTCGGCGGTGCCGTGGCTGAAACCGTCGGCAAGCTCATGCGTGCCCTGGGCAAGGACCGCCAGGTGCTGGCCGTCACCCACCTGCCCCAGGTTGCAGCCTGTGCCGATCACCACTATGTGGTGTCCAAAAAGCGCGACAAGGCAGGCACCTTCAGCACCGTCACCCCCACCAACAGCAGTCAGCGCGAGCGCGAAATTGCACGCATGCTGGGCGGCGAGAAGATTTCTGACACCACCATGGCACACGCGCGTGAGATGCTGCTGGCCGCAACGTCTGCTTGAGAGGGGAAGGCAGGGATATGAAGAATTTGGAGATTGTGCTGATTACCGGCATGTCCGGTTCGGGCAAATCCGTGGCTTTGCATGCACTGGAAGACGCAGGCTACTACTGCGTGGACAACCTGCCACCCGAACTGCTGGGCGACTTTATCCGCCTGCAGCGCGCACAACAGCGCAACCGCGTGGCCGTCGCCATTGATGCCCGCAGCGCTACCAGCCTGCCCAATCTGCCGCGCGAGCTGGAAAAGCTGCAGCGGCTCAAAGCCTCTGGGCTGCGCCTGCATGTGGTGTTTCTGGACGCCTCCACCAACACCCTGGTACGGCGTTTTTCTGAAACCCGCCGTCGCCACCCGCTGTCACAGGCCGAGGGCACACAGGGCCCGGAGGCTCGCGAGGCGCTGATTCAGATCATCGACCGCGAGCGCGAGCTGCTTGGTGAAATCCGCGAATACGCCCACGTCATCGACACCAGCGACATCCGCGGTGCGCAGCTGCAAAGCTATGTGAAGCAGCTGCTGCAGGCGCCAGCCAACCAGATGACGCTGGTGTTCCAGTCCTTTGGTTTCAAGCACGGCATTCCGGTCGATGCCGACTATGTGTTTGATGTGCGCATGCTGCCCAACCCCTACTACGACGTGCAGCTGCGCCCGCTGACCGGCAAGGATGCACCGGTGCAGGACTTTCTGCAGCAGCAGGCCGACGTGCAGACCATGCAGGCTCATATTGCGCAGTTTCTGGACCACTGGCTGCCTGTGCTCAACGCCAACCACCGCAGCTATGTGACCGTGGCCATTGGCTGCACCGGCGGGCAGCACCGCTCTGTCTATCTGGTGGAACAGCTGGCACAGCGCTATCAGCAGCAATGGTCTACCCTGCGCCGCCACCGTGAAATGGACAGCCGCGCGCTGGCAAATACCGTTGCTATCGCTCACTAAAAAAATAGCTTCTAGCGCTTATAAATAAAGCATTTCAGATATAAAAGCATCTGAAATACTTGCTAGACAAGCGCTGGCAGCTCTGTTTTTTATAAATCCTGCAGCAGCTTGCGCACCGGTGCTGGCAATCCCAACTGGGGCCATGCGGCCGGTGACTGCCACTGCCAGCCTGCGTCCTGCACATCCAGCGCAGGCTGCACTCCGGCCACATCAACCACCACAGGGTGCAGAAACAGATCACGGTGCGTAAGCACATGCAGCTGCGCAGGCCAGTCCTGGCGCGCCTGTACCTGCACGCCCAGCGCGGCCAGCTGCGTGTTCAACGCCTCTGCGCCGGCATAGACCGGCGGGCTGAACAGCCCCGCCCAGATGCCCGTGTCACCACCGCTGGAAGGGCGGCGCTGCAGGCAGAGATTGCCTCCCACATCACGCAACACCAGCAGCCACCAGGCCTGTGAGCCACGCTTGGTCTTGCGCGTCTTGACGGGATAGTCCTGCGGATTGCCACGCTGTGCAGCACGGCAGTCTGCCTGCAGCGGGCACACCAGGCAGGAGGGATTGCGTGGCAGGCAAATGGTGGCCCCCAGATCCATCAGGCCCTGCGTGTAGCGCGGCATGCTGTGCTGCAGGTCCTGCGTGGGCAGCAGGTCTTCAGCCATCGCCCACAGCACTTTTTCATTGCGGCTGCTCGACAGGTCTTCGCCAAAGGCGAGCACGCGCGTGAGCACGCGTTTGACGTTGGCATCCAGAATGGCTGCACGTTCACCAAAGCAGAACGAGGCAATGGCCGCTGCGGTGGAGCGGCCAATGCCCGGCAAGGTCGCCAGCACCTCGGCACTGCGCGGGAAAGCGCCACCATGCTCGGCCATCACCGCCTTGGCACATTTGTGCAGATTGCGTGCGCGGCTGTAGTAGCCCAGGCCGCTCCACAGCGCCATCACATCGTCTTCGGGTGCAGCCGCCAGGCTGGCCACATCAGGAAAAGCCTGCAGAAAACGCTCGTAGTAGCCCAGCACTGTGGTGACCTGGGTCTGCTGCAGCATGATTTCAGACAGCCAGACGCGGTACGGGTCACGCGTTTGCTGCCAGGGAAGATGGTTGCGGCCATGCACGGCCTGCCACTGCACCACCTGCGTGGCAATCAAAGGATTCGGAACGCTCAAAGGAAGCTCGGGGAAAGAGGAAGGTTCAGAGAGTCAGCGCAGCAGCACTCAGACCGCCTCGGGCACAACGGCTGACTCCAGGGCCTGCGCCTGCGGTACCTGCAGCAGCTGCTGCGCCCACTGCACCAGGCGCTGCTCCAGCTGGTCCAACTGCTGCTCGGCCGACTCAATCTCGGCAATGCGCTGCGCCAGGCCGCTGGCGGCTTCGTGGATGCGGTCTACCGCCTCCATGCGCCGGGCAAAGCTGCGCTTGCGCTCCTTCAATTGTGCATCGAGCTGTGCCGTGGCGCTCTTGCTCCATAAATCCAGGTCATTGGCTGCGGATTCAAACACCGCACGCAGCCGCATGCCCAGCGCCTTGAGCATGCGCTGGCCGAACATGGGGTTGGCCAGCTTGAGCGTGTTGCCAAAGCTCAGGTACTGCAGATAGCTCTCTTCAATCTGCGCCAGCTCGCGCTCAAAGTCATGCAGCTGCAGATCACCTGGCGGCTGCAGCGAAAAGCCGAACTCCGCATTCAGCTCGCGGAACATGGCAGCCAGCATGGTCTGCACCTCGGCTGCCGCTGCACGCACCTGCGCACCCAGATCACGCATGCGCTCAAACGTTGAGGCATAGACCTTGCGCACCCCCACCTTCAGCCCCGAATGCTCCAGCGCACCAGACAGCTGCTCCAGCTCCTTGCGCAGCGAAGTCGCGCCCAGCAGATGGAAGGCCTGGTTCATGAGCTTCAGATGCACGGTGCGCAGCGCCAGTATCTTGGCCGTGCTGTTCTCAAAGGCCTGCTGCTCCTGCTCAATGCGCTGGCGCATGCGACCAATCATGGACGTGTTTTTGCCGCGCAGGCTGCGCAGCTCCAGCATCTGTTCATCCAGATCACGGCGGCGAATCAGGATGGAACGCAGCACCTGCTGCTGCAAATGCGCCATGCCCTCACCCACCACGCTGCGCAAAATGCTCTGGCGATGGGCCAGAATGCCCTGGGCCAGCAAATCCTCAAACAAGGGCAGACCGCTTTTTTGCAGCAGTGCGGTGTTGCTTTCAATCTTGGCCACCAGCCCTTTCTGTGCCGACAGCGGCACGATGCGCGCCGGATCAATATCCAGAATCTGGGCGCTTTGCCTGCGCTGGCGGTTGAGCAACTCTTTGACTTCCGTGCCGGAGTCCAGGCTGCCCCACAGGGTGTCAATCTTGTTGAGCACCACCAGATGCGCATCCCCTTCACGGTGGCAGGGCTGCAGGAGCTCTTTCCAGATCGCCAGGTCTGACTTGGTCACGCCCGTATCAGCCGCCAGCACAAACACCACGGCATGGGCCTGGGCGATGAGGTTGACCGTCAGCTCCGGCTCCGTACCCACGGCGTTCAGGCCCGGGGTGTCCACAATCACCAGCCCCTGCCGGAGCAGCGGATGCGCCATATTGATCAGGGCGTGGCGCCATTTGGGGATTTCCACCAGCCCCTGCGCATCCACCAGCGGGTTTTCCACGCCGTCTTCATCGCTCCAGAAACCCAGCTGGCGGGCTTCGTCCACCGGCACCTTGCGTACCTGCGCCACATGGGCCATGGTCTGCGCCAGCTGGTCGGCATCATCCACATCCAGCGGCAGCTGCACCCAGGTGGAAGGGCGCTCACGCCACTCGGCCAGGCTGTAGGGCTGAGCACGTGTTTCAATGGGTAGCAGGCGCAGGCAGGGTTGCAGGCCGGTGTCGTAGCTCAGCTCGGTCGGGCACATGGTGGTGCGCCCGGGGCTGGCGGGCATGATGCGCCGGCCGTAGTGGGCAAAAAACACGGCATTGATCAGCTCTGACTTGCCACGGGAGAACTCTGCCACAAAGGCTACGCTCACCTTGTCGCCACGCAACAGGTTTTCCAGCCGCTGCAGCTGCTCCTGCACCGCCGCATCCAGCAGTTCATGGGCCGCCAGCCATTCCCGGAAACTGGCCATCTGCGCCGCAAAGCTTTTGCGCCAGTGGCTCAGACGGTCGAACTGCTCGCTAAATGAAGGTGAAGGGCCCACGATTTCTCCCTCTTCGCTGTGATTGCCTCTCAAAGCTTCTGAATATAACCAGACTGCTCATCGCCCGGCTACGCTTTGGCTAGAGCTTTTGACAAGAAGCACAGTAGTAGGTACTTCGCTGCCCCTGTCGCAGCAATACGACGGGGCGTGCGCAATGCACACAGGGCAGGCCCTCACGGCCATACACCTTGGTCTGCAGCTGGAAGTGCCCCGCCATGCCATCTGCGCTGGAAAAGTCCCGCAGCGTCGTGCCCCCATGCTCTACCGCCAGCGCCAGCGTCTCACGAATGGCATGAAACAGCCGCCTGGCCTTGATGGTACTGATGGTGTTGGCTGGTGCAGTCGGTGCAATACGGCTGGCAAACAGCACTTCAGACGCATAGATATTGCCCACGCCCACCACCAGCTTGCCACCCAGCAGCAATTGCTTGATGGGTGTGCGGCTGCTCTGCAGCCCATGCTGAAAGCGTGGCCAGCTGTAGCTTTGCTCGTCCAGCGGCTCCATACCCAGGCCATCAAGCAGTTTGCGTGCCACAGGGTCGTGCTCGCCCTGCGTGGCAATCACCGCACCAAAGCGGCGTGGGTCATGCAGACGCAGCACCCCGCGGTCTGTACGCATCTCAAAGTGGTCATGCTTGCCCGCTGGCGGCAGATCAGGCGCAAACCGCAGACTGCCTGACATCCCCAGATGCACCATGAGCATGCCGCGATCCAGATCCAGCAGCAGGTATTTGCCACGCCTGCGTACCTGCAGCACCTGGGCGCCCACCAGCTGCTGTGGCGCGCAGCCCAGTGGCCAGCGCAAGGGCTTGCCCATGGTGACAGCCAATATGTGGGCTCCCGCGATCTCGCGGGCAAAACTGCGGCGGGTGACTTCAACCTCTGGAAGTTCTGGCATCTTGGCGTTTGGCGTACAGCAGGTAAAGGCTTGGATTATTATGGTTCGATGGTTTCCATACTTCATAAATGGCGCTTGGCCCTGATCACTTCCCTTGTTCTCGGAACACTGCCTGCTCAGGCCCAGAAGGCCCCGGCAGCGGAAAGCACACCGCCCATCGGCAGCCCTGCCAGCAGCACACCTCTGCCCTCCGCGCTGGACGGCGAGCTGTTTTACGAGCTGCTCGTGGGAGAGATGTCTGCCGCACAGGGGGATTTCGTCAACGCCATTGCTCTGCTGATGGAAGCCGCACGCAACAGCCAGGACGAGGCGATCTACCAGCGTGCCGCAGAGCTGGCCCTGCAGTCACGTGCCGGGCCTCGTGCACTGTCTGTCGCCAATGAATGGCAGCAGAACTTTCCCGATTCGCGTGAAGCCAACCGTTTTCTGCTGCACGTGCTGCTGCTGCTCAATCGTGTCTCCGAGACGCAGGAGCCTCTGGCCCGTGAAGTGGCATGGACGGACCCCGCTGCCAAGACCGCTACATATCTAGGCATCCTCCAGCTCTATGGACGCGTTTCTGACAAGGCTCTGGCCGCTGCCGTCGTAGAACAAGCGCTGCAGCAGGATCTGCAAAACCCCAAGCTCGCTGCAGCTGCCTGGTCCACCATCGGCCACATGCGCCTGACGGCCAAGCAAAAGGATCTGGCACTGCAGGCCTTGCAGCATGCCCATGCCGCAGGCTCCATGGATTCCGCCACTGCCCTGCTGGCGCTGGAACTGCTGCAGGCCGGAGAGCTCGCTGCCGAGGCTCTGGTTCAGGAATACATGGCCAACGACCCTGCATCCCCGATACAGCTTGCCTATGCGCGCGTGCTGATCGGCCAGAACCGCATCGCGGATGCACAGCAGCAGCTCAACACTTTGCTGATGTCCAACCCGGAAATGGCAGAAGCCTGGCTGGTACAGGCCAGCGCATATGCACTGCAAAGCGACTGGAAGCAGGCGCTGAAAGCCGTACGCCGCGTGGAAAATCTGGCCAGCAAGCAGTCTCTTTCGTCTGACCCTCAGCAGGAGCAGGTACTCAGCGAAGCCTATTTGCTTGGCGGACGCATCGCCATGCAGCAAAAAGACTATGCACAGGCCACCCTCTGGCTGAACAAGATCCCCGACAGTGACAATGACCTGAACCTCCAGAGCCTCAAGGCACTGGCACTGGCCAAGCAAGGCAAGCTGGCACAGGGCCGCGCCTTGATTCGTGCTGTACCTGCTCAGTCCAAGGAGCAGATCATTCGCAAGCGCCAGGCTGAAGTTGCGCTGCTGCGCGACAGCAACGCAGTGCAAGAAGCCTATCTGCTGCAGCGCACGCTGTATGACCAGCATCCGGACAACGCGGACATTGCCTATGAAACTGCCATCCTGGCAGAGCGTGCAGGCAAGCTGGAGGTCATGGAAAAGATTTTGCAAGGCATTCTTGCCAAGCAACCCGACTACCACCACGCACTCAATGCCCTGGGCTACTCCTATGCCGACCGTGGCATACGACTGCCAGAAGCCAAGGAGTTGATTGAGCAGGCCCTGCAACTGGCGCCTGATGACCCCTTCATCCTTGACAGCTTGGGATGGGTGGAGTTTCGCATGGGCAATCACGGCAAAGCCAAGGAGCTGCTGGAACAAGCCTACGCCCAGCGCGATGACGTGGAAATTGCAGCCCACCTCGGCGAAGTGTTGTGGGAGCTGGGCGACAAAAAGCGTGCCCGCAAGATCTGGCGCAAAGCCATGGAAGCAGATGCTGACAACAGCGTGCTGCGCGCCACCCTGGAACGTCTGCAAGTTCGTCCCTGATCACCATGCACACCAGCACACTCTCTTTCCTACTACATCGCCGAGCATGCTGGCTGGGACTGGCGGCCGCATTGGCGCTGTCGGCATGCAGCACGCCACCTCGCCCACAGGACACCGCCCGCACATCCTGGAGTGGCCGAATGGGTCTGCAAGTGCATGACCCCATGGCACAGGAGCAGTCCTTCAGCGCTTCTTTCCAGTTGCAGGGCTCTGCAGAGCAAGGCCAGCTCGATGTTTTCAATCCGTTTGGCTCCCAGATTGCCAGGCTGCAGTGGACCCCGGAGCATGCAGTACTGCAACAAGGCAGTCAGATGCGCCACTCCGACTCCCTGCAGGAGCTGCTTCGCCTGAGCCTTGGCACAGAACTGCCAGTGCAGGCACTGTTCAGCTGGCTGCAAGGCCAGCCCATGACAGCTGAAGGCTGGCAGGTGGACCTCAGCCGCCACGCACAGGGCCGCATTACGGCACAGCGCATCAGCCCACCACCTCAGGCTACCTTGCGCGTGGTGCTGCAACCGCTTCAGTAAAGTAAATACCAGCGGCAGCCCAGGGCTGCCCCAAACTTTCTCATGCTCAGCCTGTACGACGTTCCGGCCCCGGCCAAACTCAATCTGTTTCTGCACATCACTGGCCGCCGTGCGGACGGCTACCACCTGCTGCAGTCGGTCTTCATGTTGATCGACTGGCAAGACCAGCTGCACTTTGAAAGCCTGCAGGGCAGCAGCGAAGTCTCTCGCCAGGACCTGAACCCCGGCGCTCCGGAGCTGCCCGCTGACGATCTGTGCGTGCGTGCAGCCAGAGCACTGCAGGCAGCCACAGGCTGCACACAGGGCGTACGCATTGCGATTGACAAGCACATTCCCTCGCAGGCCGGCATGGGCGGCGGCTCCTCGGATGCAGCCACCACACTCATCGCGCTCAACCGCCTCTGGAGGCTGGGGTTGAACCGCCAGCAGCTGGCAGACATTGGCGTGCGTCTGGGAGCCGATGTGCCTTTCTTCATTCATGGTCACAACGCCTGGGTCGAAGGCATTGGTGAGCACATCACGCCGCTGGAAGGCAATGCAGCCTTACCCGCCAGCAGCTTCTGGGTCATCAAACCCCAGGCGGGGCTGGACACGCCCAGCATCTTTCGCTCGCCTGAGCTCAAACGCGACACAAAGTCTGCTACAATCGCAGACTTTGCTGCAGATCACTACGGCTTTGGCCACAACGACTTGCAGCCAGTTGCTGAAGCGCTGTGTCAGGACGTAACGCAAGTTACCAATTGGCTTCAATCCCAAGGATTGCGTGCTACAATGACGGGCTCAGGTAGTGCAGTGTTTGCACAAGACAGTAAAGACATTGATTTACAAGCTGCGAGCAGTAGCTGGCAAATCAAACTTTGCAAAAATCTGGATAAACACCCTTTGCTGCACTGGGTTCCAGAATAAACCAAGCTACCGGTTGATTGTTATCGACGACAATTGACCTGTGTAGGGGAGTCGCCAAGTTGGTTAAGGCACCGGATTTTGATTCCGGCATGCGAGGGTTCGAGTCCTTCCTCCCCTGCCAAATATCTTTATGCGTTTAAGCAAACCCAATACTGGGAAGCTCATGCAATCCAATCACTCTGAATTCGTGGTTTTTACGGGCAACGCCAATCGTGGCATGGCCGAAGAAATCGCCAAGCACCTCGGCGCGTCTCTGGGCGCAGCCGATGTTGGTCGTTTTTCTGACGGTGAAGTGACCGTAGAAATCAAGCAAAACGTCCGCACCCGCGACGTTTTTGTGGTCCAGCCTACATGCGCACCAACCAATGACAACCTGATGGAGTTGTTGGTCATGGTCGATGCCTTGAAGCGTGCTTCCGCACAAAGCATCTGCGCTGTGATTCCCTACTTTGGCTATGCCCGTCAGGATCGCCGCGTGCGTTCCACACGTGTGCCTATCACCGCCAAGGTGGTCGCCAACATGCTGCAGGCCGCTGGCGTGAACCGCGTCCTGACCATGGACCTGCACGCTGACCAGATCCAGGGTTTCTTCGACATTCCCGTGGACAACATCTACGCTTCGCCCGTATTGCTGGGTGACCTGAAGCAGAAGCAGTACGACGATCTGATCGTTGTCTCTCCTGACGTGGGTGGCGTGGTGCGTGCACGTGCACTGGCCAAGCAGCTGGGGTGCGATCTGGCCATCATCGACAAGCGTCGTCCCAAGGCCAACGTGTCGGAAGTGATGCACGTGATTGGTGACATCGACGGCCGCAACTGCGTGATCATGGACGACATGATCGACACCGCAGGCACACTGGTGAAGGCTGCCGAAGTCCTGAAGCAGCGTGGCGCCAAGAAGGTGTATGCCTACTGCACACACCCCATCTTCTCCGGCCCTGCCATCCAGCGTATTTCCGAAGGCGATGCGCTCGACGAAGTCGTAGTGACCAACACGATTCCTCTGAGCCCTGCGGCACAGGCTTGCGGCAAGATTCGCCAGCTCTCCGTGGCTCCTCTGTTTGCCGAAACCATGCAGCGTATTTCGTCTGGTGATTCGGTCAGCAGCCTGTTCCAGGACTAAACGTTTTCCCTTCGGAAAGCTGTGAGCCTCCTTCGGGAGGCTTGCGTTTTCCGAAATTTCATCCAAGGCAACAGCCTTGTTATCAACCGAGTGGGACTGGTCGCGGTCCACTCAAACTGGAGTTTGTTATGCAAATCGTCGCAACTACGCGCAATCTGCAAGGTACGGGTGCGAGCCGCCGCCTGCGTATTACTGGTAAGACCCCTGGCATCCTGTTTGGCGCTGGCCAAGATGCTGTGAAGATCGAAGTCGATCACAACAACCTGTTCCACGCTCTGAAGAAGGAAGCTTTCCACACTTCGATCCTGGACCTGGAACTGGACGGCCAGACCACCAAGGTTGTGCTGCGCGACGTGCAATTCCACCCCTTCAAGCCCCTGGTGCTGCACATCGACTTCCAGCGCGTGGACGAGAACACCAAGGTGGAATCCAAGGTGGCCCTGCGTTACGAAAACGCTGAGCAGTCTCCTGCTGTGACCGTGGAAAACGGCACTGTGACTCCTCTGATCACTGAAGTGTCCGTGCTGGCAGCTCCTGCCAAGACTCCTGAGTTCATCGCTGTGGACCTGTCCAAGCTGACTTCCAAGATCATCCCCGGTCTGCAGTCCGTGAAGACTCCTGCTGGCGTGAAGATCATTGCTCGCGGCGCGAACAAGAACCCCGCTCTGGTGTCCGTGAAGCTGCCTGAAGCTGCTGTTGCAGCTCCTGTGGCTGCCGCCACCACCGACAAGAAGAAGAAGAAGTAATTCTTTTTTGCCTGTCGCTACAGCCTTCCGGGGCTGTAGGCAAAACAAATGGCCCACCTTGTGTGGGCCATTTGTTTTGCGGCGCACATACCGTGGACTTTGGCACATCCGATAATCGCAACATGATCAAACTGTTTGTGGGCCTTGGCAATCCAGGTCCGGAATACGAAGACACCCGTCACAACGCCGGCTTCTGGTGGATTGACGGGCTGGCACGTGAACTCAAGGTGCATCTGCAGCCCGAGCGCAGCTACTGGGGCCTGGTGGCACGCGCCAATGTACAGGGGCAGGCTGTGTGGCTGCTGCAGCCGCAGACCTTTATGAACCTGTCGGGCAAGTCGGTAGGCGCTCTGGCGCGCTTTTTCAAGATCAAGCCCGAGGAAGTGCTGGTCGTGCATGACGAGCTGGACTTTGAACCCGGCCAGGTCAAGCTCAAAAAGGGCGGCAGCCACGGCGGGCACAATGGCCTGCGCGATATCCACGCCCAGCTGGGCAGCCCTGACTACTGGCGCCTGCGTGTGGGCATTGGCCACCCCGGACAAAAGGGCGAGGTCTCAGGCTGGGTGCTCAAGAAGCCACCACAGGAGCAGTGGAACGCCATTCACGAGCAAATTGACCGCAGCCTCAAAGCCTGGCCGCTGCTGGTGGCAGGTGACATGGAAAAGGCCACGGCCCAGATCAACACCAATAAACCACCACGCCCCAAGCCACCACGCAAGCCAGCGCCAGAGCAGGCCGCAGGCACTGCGGCGCAGCCCCAATCAGGCCAAGCTTAAAAACATAGCTGCTTGCGCAGTATTAATAAGGGTTTGCAGCTTATTTATGCCTGAAACCCTTATTTTGCCTGCGTGAGCAGCTCATATTTTTTAAGCAGCACTTCGCGGCTTTCCATGAAATCCGGATTGACGGGAATGCACGATACCGGGCAGACCTGCATGCACTGCGGCTCATCAAAGTGCCCCACACATTCCGTGCATTTGTGCGGGTCGATTTCATAGATCAGCTCCCCCATTGAAATCGCATCATTGGGGCACTCAGGCTCACACACATCGCAGTTAATGCACTCATCAGTGATCATCAGCGCCATAGCGCACCTCCTTGGTCGAGATCGCCACCACGGCACAACGCGGGCACACAGGGCTTGAATACGGGGGACATCTGCCAATTATCGTGTGCAGCCGCCCCCTCTCAGCGATATAGTCCGCACTTCCGTATTCGCACTGCGGTTTTGCGCCGGGTTTGCCGCTATGCTCGGGCCCACTTTTTCTGACCGCCTCACCCTCTCGTATTCATGAGTGTTTTTCTTGCCAGACACCTGCTCACACTGATTGCCACCTTGCTGGGTGCATCCGTGGTGGTGTTTGCCATGCTCGAAATTCTGCCGGGCAATGCAGCGCAGGTGCTGATGGGGCCGGATGCCGATCCGGAAGCCGTGGCCGCCCTGGCCGAGCAGCTGGGCCTGAACCAGCCTGCCCTGCAACGCTACGCACAGTGGATACAAGGCTTTTTCACAGGCCATCTGGGTGACAGCTATGCCTATGACTCCCCTGTGTGGGAGCTGATTCAGGAACGCCTGGCGCTGACCATTCCCCTGGCCCTGATGGCCATGCTGCTGACCACGGTGCTGGCCCTGCTGGCAGGGGTCTATGCGGCCTCGCACCACAACAAGCTGGGCGACATCAGCATCATGGGTCTGGCACAGCTGGGTATTGCCATTCCGAATTTCTGGTTTGCCATCCTGTTGATTCTGCTGTTTTCGGTGAAGCTGCAATGGTTTTCCGCAGGCGGTTTTCCGGGCTGGAGTGCCGAGGAAGGCGGAGGTTTCTGGCCTGCGCTGCAGGCACTGCTGCTGCCCGCCATTTCGCTGGCCGTGGTGCAGGCAGCGATTCTGGCGCGCATCACACGCTCGGCCGTGCTGGAAGTGCTGCGCGAAGACTTTGTGCGCACTGCACGCGCCAAGGGCCTGAGCCAGCGTGCCGTGCTCTGGGGCCATGTGCTGCGCAACGCCATGATTCCGGTCATCACCGTCATGGGCCTGCAGTTTGCCAATTTGCTGGCAGGCACCATCGTGGTGGAAAACGTGTTCTATCTGCCCGGTCTGGGGCGGCTGATCTTTCAGTCGATTGCCAACCGGGATCTGATCGTGGTGCGCAACTGCGTCATGCTGCTTGCCGCCATGGTCATCGTGGTCAACTTCATAGTGGATGTGCTCTACGCCGTCATTGACCCCCGCGTGAAAGCCAGAGACTTATGAGCCAGCCCTTTTCCGCCTGGCAGCGTGGCCTGCGACAGCCCAACCTGCTGGTGGGCATGCTGCTGAGCAGCTGCCTGCTGCTGTGCGCCCTGCTGTCCCTGATCTGGACGCCCTGGGACCCTTATGCCATGAACATGGATGCCAAGCTGCTGCTGCCCGACAGCCAGCACTGGCTGGGCACGGACGCCTTCGGGCGCGATGTACTCTCACAGCTCATGGTGGGTGCGCGCAGCTCCATTGCCGTGGGTGTGATCGCCGTGGGCATTGGCCTGGTCTTTGGCGTGGCCCTGGGCCTGCTGGCGTCTGCCCTGCGCGGCTGGGTGGAAGCAGTCATCATGCGCCTGAGTGACTTCACCTTTGCCTTTCCCGCCATTTTGCTGGCCATCATGATGACGGCCGTGTTTGGCCCCAGCATGGTCAACGCCATCATTGCCATTGGCATCTTCAATATTCCAACCTTTGCCCGCATCACGCGTGCCTCGGCCAATGCCATCTGGACGCGGGAATACATCACCGCCGCGCGTGCCTGTGGCAAAAACCGTTTCAGCATTACCTTCCAGCACGTGCTGCCCAACATCATGGGCGTGCTCATCGTGCAGGCCACCATTCAGTTTGCGCTGGCCATTCTGGCCGAGGCGGCCCTGTCCTATCTGGGCCTTGGCACGCAGCCGCCCCAGCCATCGTGGGGCCGCATGCTCAGCGATGCCCAGACCTTGATGTTCCAGGCCCCACTGTTGGCCATCTTCCCCGGCGTGGCGATTGCCCTGTCGGTGCTGGGCCTGAACCTGCTGGGCGATGGTCTGCGCGATCTGCTGGACCCCCGCCTGCACCGCCAGCGCTAAGCCCTCAGAAAGACTGCCATGCCTTTGCTTGAAGTAACCGGGCTCCATCTGTTTCTGCGTGGCGATCAAGGTGCCGTACAGGCGCTGCGCCATGTGTCTTTCAAACTTGAACGCGGCCATGCGCTGGGCATCATCGGCGAGTCGGGCAGCGGCAAATCGCTGACGGTGCAGACCCTCATGGGGCTGCAGCCAGACAACGCCAGCGTCACCGGCAGCATACTGTGGAACGGTCAGGAGCTGGTGGGCCAGAGCGAAAGCGCGTGGCAGGCCCTGCGCGGCAACCGCATGGCCATGGTGTTTCAGGAGCCCATGACGGCCCTCAACCCCGTACACACCATAGGGCGCCAAGTGGCCGAGCCCATGATCCGCCACCAGGGTCTGAGCCGTGCAGCGGCGCTGCGCCGCGCCACAGATTTGCTCGGCCGCGTGGGCATCCCCAATGCCAGCGCACGCGTGGATGACTACCCGCACCAGTTTTCCGGCGGCCAGCGCCAGCGCATCACCATTGCCATGGCGCTGGCCTGCGAGCCAGACCTGTTGATTGCAGACGAGCCCACCACTGCGCTGGACGTGACCGTGCAGCAACAGATTCTCGACCTGATCAACGATGTGGTGGCAGAGCGTGACATGGCGCTCATCCTGATCTCGCACGACCTGGGCGTGATCTCCCAGAACGTGGATGACATGCTGGTCATGTACGGCGGTCAGGTCGTGGAAAGCGGCCCGACTGCGGCCCTGTTTCGCCACATGGCCCACCCCTATACGCGCGGCCTGATGGCTGCGCGCCCACGGCTGGATGCGCCCCGCCAGCCCAGCGGCAAGCCTATGGACCTGCTGACCATTCCAGGTTCGGTGCCGCCTCTGCGCGCTCTGCCACGTGGCTGTACATTTGCAGACCGCTGTTCGTTTGCCGAACAGCGCTGCTTCGAGGAGCGGCCCACGCGCGTAGGCATCCCCAGCTTTCAGCCCCATGAGGCCGAATACAGCAGTCTGGGCGTGCACCAGGTGCGCTGCCTGCGCCCTGAGGCCATGCGTCCCGGCAATACGGAGGCATGGAAATGAAGCCCGACGATCTGCGCCCGCCCCTGCTGCAACTGCAGGCCGTCAGCAAAAGCTACCGCCTGCCACGCCGCCAGCTGTGGCAGGCACCAGCGTTTCTGCATGCCCTGCAGGGGGTGGACCTGAAGGTCTACAGCGGCCGCAATCTGGGCATTGTGGGCGAGTCTGGTTCTGGCAAATCCACGCTGGCACGGCTTGCCATGGGGCTGGATACCCCCAGCAGCGGCCAGGTGCTGTGGGACGGCCATGACATTCACAGCCTGCGCAGCCGTGCGTTGCGCGACATGCGCCGCAACTACCAGATGGTGTTTCAGGACCCGTACGGATCACTGGACCCACGCATGCGCATTGCCGCCATTCTTGCCGAGCCCCTGCAGGCCCTGAGCCGCTCCAGCCGCAGCGAACAGCGCGAACTGGCAGAAGAAGCCCTGGTCGAAGTCGGCCTGCACCCCAGCGATCTGGACAAATACCCGCACGAATTCTCAGGCGGCCAGCGCCAGCGCATTGCGATTGCACGTGCGCTGATTACGCGCCCCAAGCTCATCGTGGCCGATGAGCCCGTGAGTGCGCTGGACGTGTCCATTCAGGCCCAGGTGCTCAATCTGATGCTCGATCTGCAGCAGCGCTTTGGCATGACCTACCTGCTCATCAGCCATGATCTGGCCGTGGTCAACCACCTGTGCGATGAAGTCACCGTCATGCAGCAGGGCAAGATCGTCGAGTGTGGCACGCCACAGCAGCTGTTCCTGCATGCACGCCACCCCTACACGCAAAGCCTGCTCAACGCCGTGCCACAGATCGCTCCGGGCCGTGCACGTGCGCTGCGTCATCTGCGGGCGCAGGCCAGTCTGCAGAACTTGGTGTAAAAAGCAGGCTGCTCACAAGACTGTGCAGTGCAGCACAGCTGGGTGTGAACACACTGGAGAGCCGCCATCTGCGCGCTGCACGGCAGACATGTGCACGGGCCTGCGCGGTTTTCATCGATCCAACGAGACACAAGGGAGAACTTCCACCATGATTCATCGCCGCAGCTTGCTGGCATCCAGCGCTCTCGCCAGCCTGGCTGCCATCGTGCCTCTGCACGCTATGGCCCAGTCCAGCAAAAAGGATGCTGTGACGCTGGCGCTCACGCTGGAGCCACCGGTGCTGGACCCCACGGCCAGCGCTTCTTCCTCGATTGCTGAGGTCACGCACTACAACATCTTTGAGACGCTCACCAAGATCAACCCCGATGGCAGTGTCTCGCCCATGCTGGCCGAAAGCTGGGATGTCTCGCCCGATCTCAAGACCTACACCTTCCGCCTGCGCAAGGGCGTGAAGTTCCAGAACGGCGAACCCTTCAATGCCGATGCCGTGAAGTTTTCCTTTGACCGTGCGGGCAGCGAAGGCAGCACCAACAAGGACAAGCGCAGCTTTGCGGGCATGAAAGTGAGCGTCAAGGACGCGCACACGGTAGAAATCGTCACCGAGGAAATCGACCCGGACTTCCTGTTCCTGCTCGGTCAGGCAACTGCCATCATCGTCGAGCCCAAGAGCGCCGCCACCAACAGCACCAAGCCCGTGGGCACCGGCCCCTACCAGCTGGGTCAATGGCGCAAGGGCAGCTCGGTCACGTTGGTGGCCTGGCCGGAATACCGCGATGCGAACAAGATCCGCATCAAACGCGCCACTTTCCGCTTCATCCCCGATGCGGCCGCCCAGGTCGCTGCTCTGCTGGCAGGGGACGTGGATGCCTTCCCGCGCGCAGCTCCACGCAGCGTGCCGCAGTTTGCCAAGGACCCACGTTTTCAGGTGCATGTCAGCGGCTCACGCGCCAAGACCATTCTGGCCATTAACAACGGCAAAAAGCCACTCAACGATGTGCGCGTGCGCAAGGCGATTGCGGCAGCCATTGACCGCAAGGCCGTCATCGAAGGGGCTGCTGAAGGCTATGGCAAGCCCATTGGCAGCCATTACGTACCCGGTGCCTTTGGCTATGTGGACACCACGGGCATCAACCCGCACGACCTTGAAAAAGCCAAGGCACTGCTGGCTGAAGCGGGGGTGAAGCTCCCCCTGAAACTGACCATGACACTGCCCCCCGCACCCTACGCGCGCCAGGGCGGTGAAATTATTGCTGCCCAGCTGGCCAAGGTGGGCATTGAAGTCAAGCTGCAGAACGTGGAATGGGCGCAGTGGCTGTCTGGCACCTATGGCAACAAGCAGTACGACCTGACCATGATCAGCCACGTCGAGCCCTTTGACCTGGGCAACTTTGCCAAGCCTGACTACTACTGGGCCTATGACTCGCAGGAGTTCCGCGACCTGTACGACAAGATCAAGCACACGCCCAACCCCACAGACCGTGCACGGCTGCTGGGCCAGGCACAGCGCCTGCTGGCCAACGATGCCGTCCACGGCTTCCTGTACCAGCCGCAGTGGGTGACGGTTGCGAACAAGAACCTGCGTGGTCTGTGGAAGGACATGCCGATTTTTGTGAACGACCTGTCTGCTCTGCACTGGTCAGAGAAGAATTAAAAAAAAGAGCTACCAGCGCTTGAAAACAAAGGACTTCAGATAGTTTTCTATCTGAAGTCCTTTTTAAATCAGCGCTAGCAGCTATTGTTTTTTATCTTTGCGTAGTGGCCAGCCGCACCGCCAGCCCCAGAAACACCACGCCAGCCAGCCGGTTCAGCCACCACTGCGCACGTGCTGAGCGCTGCAGCAGACCGCCAAACACACCGGAAAAGCAGGCAATTGCGCCAAGCACCAAAAAGGTCGCCAGCACAAACACCGCACCAAAGCAGGCAATCTGCCAGGCCACGCTGCCGCGCGCCGGGTCGGCAAACTGCGGCAAAAAGGCCAGAAAGAAAATCAGCACCTTGGGGTTGGTGATGTTCATCACCACGCCACGCCCCACCATGCGCAGCGCTTCACGCAGTTGCAAAGGCTGTGCCGCGCTGCTGCCCACAGGCGTTTCACTGACTTGTGATGGCGCTCGCAGCGCCCCCCAGGCCAGCCAGGCCAGATAGGCAGCACCACACCACTTGAGCACCGTAAACGCCGTGCTCGACGCTGCCAGCACCGCAGCCAGGCCCAGCGCCACCGCCGTGGTGTGCACCAGAATACCCAGGCACAGGCCTGCCACCACGCACATGCCCAGCCGCCAGCCGCGCTGTGCGGACTGCACCAGCACAAACAGGTTATCCGGCCCGGGGCTCAGGGCCAGCAGCACGGCAACACCAAAAAAAGCAATCAGGGTATCAATGGCAGGCATGGGGCAAAAGGCTTTCGCAATCGCACAAAAGCGCCGATTGTACGCCTGCGCCTGCGGCTGCGGCTATGCCAAGCGCCTGCGTGACGGGATCAGGCAGCCCAGCCCCCTGCGGACTCAGCGCTCATGCAGCAGTGAGCGGCGTCTGGAAGTGCACTGCGCATTGTCAAATGGGCCAGCACCGCGCTCCCAGCCTTTGGCTGGCATGAACTGTGCGCAGATCTGGCGACCATCGTGCTTGCTGATCCACCAGTACCAGGGAGCGGGAGCACTGTGGGCCGAACCTGTGCCCAGCAGCGCAAGGGCCGCGCCCAGCATCAGTGCCTGCAAAAACTTTTTCATCACCATGGCTGCAATTTACCCCAGCCCCAAGGCCGTGACGCCAAAGGCAATCAAGATGGCCCCCGCAATGCGTACCATGCGATCGCCCTCACGCAGCAGGTGGCCGCCGATGATGGCCGCAAACAGCATGGAGACTTCACGCGCCGGTGCCACGTGCGAGATGGGCGCACTTTGCATGGCATACAGCACCAGCACATAGGCAATGGGGCTGACCACAGCCACCAGCAGTGCCCAGCGCCACTGCAGCTGCCACAGGAATTTGGCCTCCTGCACATTGCGCAAAATGACGGGCGAGAGCAGCACCACGCGCAGGCAGCTGCCAAAGTAGTCAATCAGAATGGGCGAAAGCAGCAGCACCTTGACGCCATAGCCATCCACCACCGTATAGGCGGCAATGAAGATACCCGTCACCACACCATAAAACAGGCCCTGATGCAGGCGCAGACGCGCTTGTGGATCATGGCGCAGCCTGAACATACCGGGGCCACCTGCAATCAGAAACACCCCCAGCACCACGCCCAGCACACCGAGCATGCCCAGCTGCGAGATCTCCTCACCCAGCACCACAATGGCAAACAGCGAGCTGATCAAAGGCCCGCTGCCACGCGCCAGCGGATAGACCACGGTGAGGTCGGCCTTGCGGTAGCCGCGCAGCAAAATGACGTAATAGGCCAGATGCAACACGCCACTGACCGCCACCAGCGCCCAGGCCTGCCAGCCCCAGCTGCCCACCACATCGCGCCCAACCCACCAGGCCAAGGGCGCCCAGAACACAATCAGCAGCAAAGACGTGAAAAACGCAAAGCGCGCATCCCCCCCAGCTTTTTTGGCGGCAATGTTCCAGCCCGCATGAATCACACCGGCAAAAATGATGAGGGCAAAGGCTTGCAAAGACATGAAGGGCAGCGCGAAAGAATGCGCAAGGCAAAACGGGACAGCCAACGAAAAGGGCTGCGCATGGCGCAGCCCTTGGCAGGAGTAGCGATTGTCGCTGCTTAATCCGGACGGCGACCGGGAATCAGCGACAGGAATTCACGACGCAGCGTGGGGTCGTTCAGGAAAGCACCACGCATGACGGAGTTGAGCATCTTGCTGTCCGTCTCGCGCACACCGCGCCAGGACATGCAAAAGTGCGAGCACTCCATGACCACGGCCAGCCCGTCAGGACGGGTTTTTTCCATGATCAGGTCTGCCAGCTGGATGATGGCCTCTTCCTGAATCTGGGGGCGACCCATGATCCAGTCCACCAGACGTGCGTACTTGGACAGACCAATCACATTGGTGTTCTTGTTGGGCATCACACCAATCCAGATCTTGCCCATGACGGGGCACAGATGGTGGCTGCAGGCCGAACGCACCGTGATGGGGCCGACGATCATCAGCTCGTTCAGGTGCTTGGCATTGGGGAATTCGGTGATGGTGGGCTGCGCATGGTAGCGGCCCGCAAACACTTCCTTCAGATACATCTTGGCCACACGGCGGGCCGTAGCCTTGGTGTTGTGGTCATTGGCCGTGTCAATGACCATGCTCTCCAGCACGCCCTGCATCTTGGTCTCGACTTCGTCGAGCAGCTGTTCCAGCTCGCCGGGTTCGATGAATTCCGAGATATTGTCGTTGGCAAAAAAACTGCGGCCAGCGGCCTGCACCCGCTCTCGAATCTTGAGGGAAACAGGCTTGCCTTGAGGATCTTGGCTCTCAGGCTGTGTAGCGGATGCGGCAACCAAATCTTGAAACATGGGCGGGATGGTAACAGTGAATCATGGAGGCAGCATTCAATAATCAAATACTATTAAATACTGAAAGCTCATAGCCTGAATTCAGCAATCAGTGGCAGGTGATCCGACATGCGCCACCAGATGCGGCCCTGCGGCACCATCAGGCTCAAAGGCTCCAGTCCCCGGACATACACATGATCCAGCTGCGCCAAAGGCAGGCGTGAAGGATAGGTCAGTGTACTGCCATCGCCGTCATACTCATGCAGGCCAAAACCGGCAAGCATATGCTTGATGTGGCTACCCCAGTCATTGAAGTCACCCGCCACCACCACGGGCGCGCCCGGTGGAATCTCACGCTCGATGAACTGGTGCAGCTGCTGAATCTGGCGCACACGGCTGCCTGCAATCAGGCCCAGGTGCACCACCACGGTGTGGACCGAGCGACCCTGGAACATCACTTCAGCATGCAGCAGGCCGCGCTGCTCGAAGCGGTGGTCGGACACATCCAGGTGCTTGATGTCACGCACCGGCCAGCGCGAGAGCAGCGCATTGCCATGCTCACCGTCCTTGGTGTAGGCATTGGTGCGGTAGACGGCCTCATAGCCTTCAGGCGCCAGGAATTCAGCCTGCGGCACATGGGGCCAGTTGTCAAAGTACTGCGCCTCGCGCCGGTTCATCTTGCGCACTTCTTGCAGGCAGACGATGTCGGCATCGAGCTGTTCCACAGCCAGCCCCAGGTTGTGGATTTCCAGCCGCCGCGTCGGCCCCAGCCCCTGCACACCCTTGTGAATGTTGTAGGTGGCCACACGCAAGATCGCAGGCTCGCTGGGCACCAGCAAGCCCGAAGCGGTGGTTTCCATGGGTGGCAAAGAAATGGAAGGCTCAGAAGTCATGGAACAAGAAAAGCTGACAGATGAAGAATCGCTTCCGCATTCGAAGGCGAATAGCAGCGATCCGCGGCCTCGCGCCAAGCATGCCATGCAAACGCGGTATGTTCACGAGGGTTCAGGGTTACACGGATGTCCGGTGGCACCCGTAGGCCAAACACCCGCTCTGTATTCATACAGGTGCCCGGTGCATAGCGGTGCAGCCACTGTGGGTAGATCGCATAGACGTTCTCCAGTTCCCAGTCATGCAACTCACAGCCCGGGGCATGGACGTCAATACCCGTTTCTTCCCAGACCTCACGCGCAGCCGTCTGCGCCCAGGGTTCATCCTCGGCATCCTTGCTGCCGGTGACGGGCTGCCAGTAGTCCTGGCCCAGACCATCGCCCTGCGTACGCCGCAGCAGCAGGACCTGGCCTTGCGCCGTGTAGATCACCACCAGTACAGACTGGGCAATTTTGTAAGCACACTGCTTCATCCCCTGCATCTTCACACCAAAAGCATGCCCTGTTCATGCAAAAAGGCCTTTGCGTTTCCACAAAGGCCTTCTATGTTTTTGGCTGCTAGCGCTTGATACACAAGCGCCAGCAGCTCTTATTTGCAGAGCAATCGAATTACGATGCCTTCACTGCGTCAGGATTGCGCAGGCGAATGTGCAGCTCGCGCAGCTGCTTTTCGTCCACAGGCGAAGGTGCCTGGGTCAGCAGGTCCTGGGCACGCTGTGTCTTGGGGAAGGCAATCACGTCACGGATGGACTCGGCACCGGTCATCAGCGTGATCAGGCGGTCCAGACCGAAGGCCAGACCACCGTGGGGAGGCGCACCGTACTGCAGCGCGTCCAACAGGTAGCCGAACTTGGCTCGCTGCTGCTCGGGCGTGATCTTCAGGGCTTCAAACACCTTGGCCTGCACGTCAGCGCGGTGGATACGCACCGAGCCGCCACCCAGTTCCCAGCCGTTGAGCACCATGTCGTAGGCCTTGGCCAGGCACTTGCCGGGATCGGTCGCCATGAGGTCTTCGTGGCCGTCCTTGGGCGATGTGAAGGGGTGGTGCACAGCCACCCAGCGGTCTTCTTCCTCGTCATGCTCGAACATGGGGAAGTCCACCACCCACAGCGGTGCCCACTTGTCCTCGAACAGGCCGTTCTTCTTGCCGAATTCGCTGTGGCCGATCTTCAGACGCAGTGCGCCGATGGAGTCATTGACGATCTTTTCCTTGTCTGCGCCAAAGAAGATCAGGTCGCCGTCTTGAGCGCCCGTGCGCTTCAAGATTTCAGCAATCGCTGCATCGTGCAGGTTCTTCACGATGGGCGACTGCAGACCGTCGCGGCCCTTGGCCACTTCGTTGACCTTGATCCATGCCAGACCCTTGGCACCGTAGATCTTCACGAACTCGGTGTAGCCGTCGATCTCGCCACGCGAAATCTGTGCGCCACCGGGCACGCGCAGGGCCACCACGCGGCCACCCTTGGTAGTAGCGGGGGTGGAGAACACCTTGAAGTCCACATCGGCCATGACATCGGTCAGCTCAGTGAATTCGAGCTTCACGCGCAGGTCAGGCTTGTCCGAACCAAAACGGAAAGCCGCGTCCTGGTAGGTCATGATGGGGAACTCGCCCAGATCCACGCCCAGCTGCTGCTGAAACACTTCGCAGATCATCTGCTGGAAGATGGCGCGAATTTCTTCTTCGCTCAGGAAGGAGGTTTCGCAGTCGATCTGGGTAAATTCTGGCTGGCGATCCGCACGCAGGTCTTCATCGCGGAAGCACTTGGTGATCTGGTAGTAGCGGTCAAAGCCCGCCACCATCAGCATCTGCTTGTACAGCTGGGGCGACTGGGGCAGCGCAAAGAACTGGCCGTCATGCACGCGCGAAGGCACCAGATAGTCGCGAGCGCCTTCGGGGGTGGACTTGCCCAGCATGGGAGTTTCGATGTCTACAAAACCCAGCTTGTCCAGGAAGTTACGCACCTGGATGGAGGTCTTGTAGCGCAGCATCAGGTTGCGCTGCATCTGGGGACGGCGCAGGTCCATCACGCGGTTGGTGAGACGCACGTTTTCGGACAGGTTCTCGTCATCCACCTGGAAGGGAGGTGTCACCGATGCGTTGAGTACGTTCAGCTCATGGCACAGCACTTCAATCTGGCCGCTCTTGAGTTTGTCGTTGGTCGTGCCTGCAGGACGTGCACGCACCACGCCCTTGACCTGTACGCAGTACTCGTTGCGGATGTCTTCAGCCACCTTGAACATTTCAGGGCGGTCTGGGTCGCACACCACCTGCACATAACCTTCACGGTCACGCAGGTCAATAAAGATCACGCCACCGTGGTCACGGCGACGGTTTACCCAGCCACACAGGGTAACGGTTTGGCCCATCAGGGCTTCGGTCACAAGACCGCAATATTCAGAGCGCATGGCCATGATTTATCTTCCTGCGCCCTTGTGGGACGCGCTTTCTTAGGTTGTTTATCGTTCTTCGTCAGGCACGGGCAGCGGCGGAGGCGCCACCACCCCCATGGAGACGATGTACTTGAGCGCAGCGTCCACGCTCATTTCAAGCTCCACACAGTCACTCTTGCGCATCATCACGAAGTAGCCACCTGTGGGGTTGGGCGTGGTCGGCACGAACACGCTGACAAACTCGTCATGCAAATAGCCCGCAACCTCACCCGCCGGTGTACCGGTGATGAACCCCAGGGTCCACACCCCTTCACGGGGCCACTGCACCAGCACGGCGGTGCGAAACGCATTGCCATTGTCGGAGAAGACGGTGTCCGATACCTGCTTGACGCTGGAATAGATCGAGCGTACCACTGGTATACGTGCGATGATGGCATCGCCCCAAGACACCAACTTGCGGCCTACAAAATTGCTGGCAATCGCACCGATGAGCAGCAGAGCCAGCAGTGTCAGCACCACGCCAAACCCTGGAATGTGCATGCCCAGCAACCGGTCAGGTTGCCAGGCCTCTGGCAACAGATACAGCGTCTGGTCCAGCGTGCTGATGATCCAGTGCAGCACCCAGACCGTGATCACGCCGGGCACCAGGACCAGCAAGCCGGTCAGCAACCATTTACGCAATGCAGGCATAGCTGGTCTTAGGCCTCCGCAGCAGCGGGGCAACCGGCAGCGGCGCAGGCGCTGCCACCGTTATCGCAGGCAGGGGCTGCAGAAGCAGCGCTGCTGGAGCCACCCTTGAAATCGGTGGCATACCAGCCCGTACCCTTGAGCTGGAAGCCAGGCGCTGTCAGCTGCTTGGAAAACGCAGCCGCACCGCAAGCTGGGCAATCCGTCAGCGGGGTATCCGACATCTTCTGGAGAACATCCTTGGCGTGGCCGCAGGCACCACACTTGTACGCATAAATTGGCATAGCTACAAAGTCAGCTCAGGCTAAAGCGAAGAACATGAAATGTTGAAAAAGAAACCAGTGCTTCAACTGGCTCCTGCCTTGCGTGAACAGGCCACAGACCATGCCTCACGCAAAACGCTCCATTTTACTTGAAGCCCGCTTTCATGCTTGACAGGCACTTGGCAAGAGTGCTGACGGTATTGCGGTGAATGACAGCAGCCTCAACCGCCCGCCACTCACAGCCAGCCTGAGTTTATGTAAAAAATGACTCCAGAGCTTATGTAGCAAGCGCTGACAGCTACAAAAACAAAAGGAGCCTTGCGGCTCCTCCTGTACTGGCAGCCTTGCAGCTGAAAAGCTTTTTACAGCTTGCCCACCATTTCAGGCACTGCGGCAAACAGGTCCGCTTCCAGACCATAGTCCGCCACCGAGAAGATGGGAGCCTCAGGGTCCTTGTTGATGGCCACGATGACCTTGGAGTCCTTCATGCCTGCCAGGTGCTGGATCGCGCCCGAAATACCGGCTGCGATGTACAGTTGAGGTGCCACGATCTTGCCAGTCTGGCCCACTTGCAGGTCGTTGGGGGCGTAACCTGCATCCACAGCTGCACGGGAAGCACCAATGGCCGCGCCCAGCTTGTCAGCCAACGGGGTGATGACTTCGTTGAACTTCTCGGCCGAACCCAGCGCACGACCACCGGAGACGATGATCTTGGCGGCGGTCAGCTCAGGGCGGTCGCTCTTGGTCACTTCACGGCCCACAAAGGCGCTCTTGCCCGAATCAGCCACAGCCGCCACGGTTTCAACGGCTGCAGAGCCGCCGGTAGCAGCAGCAGCGTCAAAGCCGG
>NZ_VZOT01000003.1 GCF_008801935.1 Comamonas kerstersii | reverse complement strand
TTTATGCCTGGTGACCATAGCAAGTTGGCCCCACTCCTTCCCATCCCGAACAGGACCGTGAAACGACTTTGCGCCGATGATAGTGCGGATTCCCGTGTGAAAGTAGGTCATCGCCAGGCTCTTACAAGCGCAACACCCCCTGACCTCCGAAAGAGGCAGGGGGTTTTGTTTTTGTCAGAATAAAAATAAATTGATAGCTGCCAGCGCTTGATGTGCTTGTGTTTCACTATCAAAGATATCTAAAAGCTTTTACTGGCGGGCGATAGCCGCTCTGCTTTTTACAGCCGCAGCCTGCGGCTAAGGGGATAGCGATGCAGTTGCAAGACATTCTTTATTCGCAAGGTTTTGGCATTCGCCGCGTGTGTTCTGGCCTGGTACAGCAGGGCTGGGTAGAGGTCTATGAAGATGGGGCAGACCAGCCGGTGCGTGTGACCGACTCTACGGCGGAATACGAGCCTGAAGGCCTGCGCTTTCGCGTGCAGGGCGTGGACTGGGAATACCATGAGAAAGGCTATGCGCTGCTGTACAAGCCTGCGGGCACGGAGTGCTCGCAAAAGCCCTCGGCCTACCCCAGCATCTATACGCTGCTGCCAGCGCCGCTGCGCCAGCGTCCGAACAAGGGCGCGGTACAGGGACTGCAGGCTGTGGGCCGCCTGGACCAGGACACCACGGGCTTGCTGCTGCTCAGCGATGACGGTCAGTTCATCCACCGCATGAGTTCGCCCAAAAAGCATGTGGCCAAGGTGTACCGTGTGACGACCAAGCACCCTGTGACGCAAGCCATGGTGGACAAGCTGCTGGCCGGTGTGGTGCTTGATGACGATCCCAAGCCTGTGAAGGCTGCGGCCTGTGAGATGGTGTCGGAATGCGTGCTGGATCTGACGCTGACCGAAGGCAAGTACCACCAGGTCAAGCGCATGATTGCGGCGGTGAGTAACCGTGTGGAAGGGCTGCACCGCTGGAAGATTGGCGGTCTGCAGCTGCCTGCGGATATGAAGCCCGGCGAGTGGCGTTGGCTGAGCGCCGAAGAGCTGGCACTGCTCAAATAAGCGATAGTTCCTGCGCCGTGCTCAGCAGCAGACCATGGCGCAGAGAGCCTTGGGTGACGCGCAGCTGCTCAATGCCAAAGAGCTGAAACACGGCGCACATGAGGCTCACACCGCCGCCGATGACGGGTTTGATGTCATCGCGCAGACCCGCCAGAGGCAGACGGTCGATATGGCTGGCCTGTGCCAGTTGCTGCTGCAGCTGCAGCAAGGCGGGGCGGGTGATCAGGCCAGGAGGCTCACCCATGTGATGCAGGGCTTTGCTGATGGCACCTGCTGTGCCTGATGAGCCATAGACCTGCTGCCAGGCATGCGTGCGCAGCTGCTCCAGCGCAGGTTGCAGCACCTGCTGGGCTGCCTGTATGGCCTGTGCAAAATCGCTGGCAGCCAGGCTGCCATTCGGGAAAAAACGCTGCGCCCAGGCGACGCTGCCCACCGCATAGGATGCGGCGCTGTGCAGGGTATGGCCTTCGCCCACGCAGATTTCGGTGGAGCGCCCGCCGATATCGATGACCAGCCGCTGTTCAGGCTGCTCTGGCAACAGGGCGGTGACGCCCTGGTAGATCCAGCGTGCTTCCTGTTCCCCGGAGATGAGTTCCACCCGGCACTGCAAAATTTCACTGGCGGCCTGCAAAAAGGTATCGCGGTTGCTGGCTTCGCGCAGCGTCTGGGTGGCTACGGCGCGGCGGTGTGAGTTGGGAATGTCACGGATCAGCTCGGCATAGCGGCGCAGGCATTGCAGGCCGCGTTCCATGGCCGCGGCTTCAAGCTGCCCCTGTGCATCAAGTGCGCCGCCCAGGCGGATGGTTTCTTTGCGCTGGCGCTGAATCTGGAGTTTGCCTTGGTGCATACGGCCGACCAGCAGCAGGATGCTGTTGGAGCCGATGTCGATGCTCGCCAGTGGGGAATGAGGGCTCATGATGGAAGCAGAAAAAACGGTGCGCAGATTACCACTGTCAGGGCCTGCAGATATGGCAAAGTCAAGATTGTCCTGTCACTGTTTTGTCATTGATTTGAAAGATACTGGCGGCCAGCGCTTCGAAGGCGGCCCGCTTTTTTTACATGTCTGCTCACACTGAACCTAGTCATTTATTACCTGTACAGCATTTGGGAGGCGCTCCCTCCATGGTTGGTATGCTGCCAGGCACCTCTGTAGAGCCTGCACTGCAGATGCCAGAAGATGCCCTTTCCGCGGGACTGCCCCTGCTGGAGCGCGATGCCTGTATTCTTGGTTTTAATGAGCGTGTGCTGCACTGGGTGGCGCGTGAGGATGTGCCCCTGCTGGAGCGCCTACGCTATCTGAGCATTGTTTCGTCCAACCTGGATGAGTTTTTTGAAGTGCGCTCGCTGCCGCATATTGCGGCTTTGCGCCAGCGCACGGACAACGCCGCAGGTGCCTGCACCGGCAAGGCTTTGCTGGCCAAGGCCCAGCAGATGGTGGCCCGGCAATATGCCTTGTTCAACCAAGCGCTGGTGCCTGCCTTGCGTGCGCGGGGCATTCGCATTGTCTCGCACAAGGAGCGCACGGCTGCGCAGCGTGCCTGGGTCTACAAGTACTTTGTGCGTGAGGTCAAACCGCTGCTGGTGCCAGTGGCGCTCGACCCGGCCCATCCATTCCCGCAGGTAGCAAACAAGTCGCTGAATATGGTGGTGCGCCTCAAGGGCGGTGATGCTTTTGGGCGCACGAATGCGGTGGCCATCGTCAAGCTCCCGCGTGCACTGCCGCGGCTGGTGCAGCTGCCCGCCAGCATTTCGGGCAAGCGCCGGCTGTTTGTGAGTTTGTCGAGCATGGTGCGCGCCCATGTCTCGGAGCTGTTTGATGGCCGCGAGGTGGTGGAAACGGCGCAGTTTCGCGTGACGCGCAATACCGAGCTGTCAGTCGAAGAGGATGAGGTGGACGACCTGCGCACGGCCCTGCGCGAGGAGCTGGTGCACCGCCAGTTTGGTCAGGCCGTGCGGCTGGAGGTGAGCAGTGGCTGCTCCGACTTTTTGCTGGAGACACTGCTGCAGGAGTTTGAGCTGCCGCGTGAAGCCATGTTCTGTGTGAATGGGCCGGTGAATCTGGTGCGACTGGCCGAGCTGATTGATCTGGTCAACGACCCGGGCATGCTGTTTCCTGCCTGGCAGGCCAGCTGGCCCCGGCAGCTGCAGCATGGGCGCAGCGTCATGGAGCAGATGCGCAAAAAAGATGTGCTGATTCACCAGCCTTTTGAGCAGTTTGACGCTGTGCTGCAGCTGCTGCGCGAAGCCGTGCACGACCCGCGCGTGGTGGCCATCAAGCAGACGATTTACCGCACGGGCGCCGAGTCTGAGCTGATGGCCTTGCTGGCCGAAGCTGTGCGCCTGGGCAAGGAAGTCATGGCTGTGGTGGAGCTCAAGGCGCGCTTTGATGAAGAGGCCAACATCAACTGGGCCGATGCACTGCAGGCCGTAGGCGCGCAGGTGGTCTATGGCGTGGTGGGGCTCAAGACCCATGCCAAGATGCTGTTGATCACCCGCCGTGAAGGCCGCGGTTTGCGCCGTTACGGGCATCTGTCCACTGGCAATTACAACCCCAAGACCGCACGGCTGTATACCGACCTGAGCTATCTGACCTGCAACGAGGTGTTGACGGCAGATATGGACGCCGTTTTCCGTCACCTGGCCAGCCCTAATGTGAAGCCACGGCTGGAGAAACTGGTGATGGCGCCGTTTGCCTTGCAGTCCACCATGCTCGCGCATCTGCGCAGCTGTGCCCAGGCGGCACGCAAGGGCGAATATGCACGTGTGGTCATCAAGTCCAATGCCATGACGGATGAGGTGCTGATGCAGGCACTGGCCGAAGCTGGGCAGGCGGGCGTGCAGATTGACCTGATTGTGCGCGGCGCCTGCATGCTGCCGCCGCAGCTGCCGGGTGTCAGTGACAATATCCGGGTGCGCTCCATCATTGGGCGCTTTCTGGAGCACTCGCGGGTGTTCTATTTCGCCTGGGGAGATACACAGGAGCATGTCTACCTCTCCAGCGCGGACTGGATGCGCCGCAATATGACGCGCCGTGTCGAGCTGGCCTGGCCGGTGGAAGAGCCTGTGCTGCGCCAGCGCGTGATTGATGAGTGCCTGGTGGCCTATCTGCACGATGACCGCGATGCCTGGATGCAGCAGCCCGATGGCAGCTACCAGTGTGCACCGCGTCCGCAGACAGGCCATGGTGCCCAGGGGGCACTGATGCAGTATTACGGCGTATGAGTGTGGCATGCCGCCATGCATGTGGCAGGTACTATGAAAAACTAAGCGACTAGCGCTGTATTTATCAAGGTTTCAGATATAAAAGTATCTGAAAGCTTTGATATACAAGCGCTAGCCGCTCTTATTTTTATGGGGCTATGAGGCCTATACCGTGTGCTGAACCTGCAGCACCCAGTCGCTCTTGGCGACGGCTTCGGCTTCGTCCTGCAGCAGCTGGGCGCTGAGCGGAAAGCGCTGGCTCCAGCCATCAGGGGTCTGCAGCAGCAGCAGTTTGCCCTGGCGCAGCAGTTGCACGCCCTGCATGTCCGGGGCGCGGCGCGTATTGCACAGCACGGCAGCCAGGCGCAGGCACAGCAGCTGCAGGGCATGCTCGGTGTTGTGCATAAAGGCTTCCATCTTCTTGAGCTTGCCGCGGTGGCCCAGCACCAGTTGCGCCAGGTGCTTGAGTTCGGTGGCGGAAAAGCCAGCCGCATTGCAGTGTTCCAGCACATAGGCACTGTGGCGGTGGTAGTCGCTGCGGGAGATACGGCAGCCCACCTCATGCAGCAGACCGGCCCAGGCCAGTGCGGCAGGGGCGGCCTCATCCTGTGGGTGCAGTTGCAGCCACAGCTGCTGGGCGGTCTCTGCCACATGGCGGGCGTGTACGTGGTTCACGCCAAAGCGCTCCATCAGACCCAGCACGCTGGCGGTGTGCACATCGCCGGCATAGCTTTCATCGACCATGCCGTAGAGGACGCCCATGCGCAGCGCGCCCTGGGCGACCTGCATGTGGTCCAGACCCAGCAAGTCAAACACGGCACGCAGCACGCTCAGGCCACCAGCCACTACGGGGCGGCGGTCTTCCTTGAGGCCATCGAGCTTGATGCGGTCTACATGACCAAAGCGCAGCAGCTGCTGCTGCAGCCAGTCCAGGCCGGCGCGGGTGATGATGCCTTCGCCATGGCCGTGCGCTGCCAGCGTGTCACCCACGGCATTGGCCGTGCCTGCGGAGGCATAGGCCACATCCCAGCTGCCGAGCTGGAAGCTGTCCAGCACTTCATCGAGCACGGCACGCGCTGCGATCTCTGCAGTCTGAAAAGCCTGCGCGCTGAGCTGCCCCTGCGGGAAATAGCGTGAAGTCCAGGCCACGCTGCCAATGCGGTAGGAGGCAACGGATTGCGCCACGCTGCCCTGGCCCAGCACAAATTCGGTGGAGCGCCCACCGATGTCGATGACCAGGCGGCGCTCGTCGGTCGCAGGCAGCTGGCTGACGACGCCGCGGTAGATCAGTGCAGCTTCTTCTTCACCGGCGATGACTTCGATGGGAAAGCCCAGCAGCTCGCTACCTTTGTCAATAAAGACATCGCGGTTGCGTGCTTCGCGCAGGGTCTGGGTGGCAACAGCGCGTACATGCTGGGGGTCAAAGCCGCGCAGGCGTTCGCCAAAGCGTGCCAGGCAGGCCCAGCCACGTTCCATGGATTCCTGCGTCAGGTTGCGCTGAGCATCCAGCCCATTGCCCTGACGTACGGTTTCCTTGAGGTATTCCACGCGGTGAATTTGGTGGTGTTCATAGCTGCCAATTTCGAGGCGGAAGCTGTTGGAGCCCAGGTCGACGGCAGCGAGGGTGATCGCATGGTTCATGTGAGGAAGAAATGGATCGCGGATCGCGGCGCAATGCAAAGTGCGCAGCTTAGCAGCCTCCGCTGGCTGTGCGCATGTCAGGCACGCTTTGCCCGGTAGAGAAGCAGGGCAGGCAGGATAAGTGAGGAATGTGACGTTGGTATGAAAGCAGTCTGACGTTGTTTTTTGACAAAAATTGCGGAAATTTTGCATGTCACAGACATGTCACACAGCGTTTTTACATTCACTCCATCGAGCTTTATTCAACCTGGATCTGCACAAGGTCTGCAAGCAAAAGAGGTGTGAGGATGAAAATGTCCATGATGCGTGTTTTGGTCACCGGTGCCTTGGTGTCGGGTGGTCTGTTCAATGTGGCAGCGGCGCAGGAAGCCACTGGTGCTGGTGCCAGTTTCCCCGCACCTCTGTATTCCAAGTGGGCAGCCGACTACAACAAGGCCACTGGTGTGAAGATTAACTACCAGTCGGTGGGCTCCAGCGCAGGCATCAAGCAGATTGAAGCCAAGACCGTGGACTTCGGTGCTTCGGATGAGCCCCTGAAAGACGCAGATCTGCAGGCCAAGGGCCTGGTGCAGTTCCCCACAGTGATCGGCGGCATCGTGCCTGTGGTGAACATCAAGGGTATCCAGCCAGGTGAGCTCAAGCTCAACGGTCAGGTGCTGGGTGACATCTACCTCGGCAAGATCACCAAGTGGAACGACCCCGCCATCACGGCGCTCAACCCCGGTGTGAACCTGCCTGATGCCAAGATTTCTCCCGTGCGCCGCGCGGATGGCTCTGGCACGACCTTTGGCTTTACCAACTACCTGAGCAAGGTCAATGGCGAGTGGAAGGAAAAAGTCGGTGAAGGCAAGGCGGTCAACTGGCCTACCGGCGCAGGCGGCAAGGGCAATGAAGGCGTGGCTGCGTTTGTGGGTCGCCTGGCGAACTCCATCGGCTACGTGGAATATGCCTATGTCAAGCAGAACAAGCTGACCTATGCCCTGCTGCAAAACAGCGAAGGCAAGTTTGTGGCGCCTAGCGAGTCGACTTTCAAGGCAGCCGCTGCCGGTGCAGACTGGAGCAAGAGCTTCTACCAGATTCTGACCAATCAGCCCGGTGCTGACGCCTGGCCGATCACCAGCGCCACCTTTATCCTGATGCACAAGCAGCAGGAAAAGCCTGCGCAGGCAGCGACAGCGCTGAAGTTCTTTGACTGGGCCTACAAAAATGGCGATGTAACTGCGAGCGGCCTGGACTATGTGCCTATGCCAGACTCGGTCAAGGAGCAAGTTTTCAAGGCCTGGGGTGAGATCAAGGATGCATCCGGTCAGCCTGTGTCCTGGAAATAAGCCACTTTTTTGACGTTTTGACCTGCCGGACACAGTCGCTCTGTGTCTGGCAGACGTCGTTATTTGTTCCGAGGTGACTTTCCGTGTCCTCAACCACTTCTTCTGCAGGGGCCGCAGCTTCTGCCAAGACCAAAGGTGCCACTGCTGGCACTCGACCTCCAAGTCGCAGCGCATGGATTTCTGCCAGCTTTGCGGACCGCCTGTTTGCCTGGACCGCCAAGATTGCAGCGCTGGTGACGCTAGGCCTGTTGCTGGCCATCATGGGCTCCTTGTTCAGCGGTGCCTGGCCGGCCATCCGTGAATACGGGCTGGGCTTTTTCCTGCGCACCGAATGGGACCCCGTACAAAACCAATACGGTGGCCTGGTCATGATTTATGGCACTTTGATGACTTCGCTGATTGCGCTGGTCATTGCTGTGCCGGTGAGCTTTGGCATTGCACTGTTCCTGACCGAACTGGCGCCGGGCTGGCTGCGTCGCCCGCTGGGCACGGCCATTGAGCTGCTGGCGGCGGTGCCCTCCATCGTCTACGGCATGTGGGGTCTGATGGTGTTTGGCCCGGTGCTGGCCACCTATGTGCAGGTTCCGCTGCAGGAGCTGTTTGATGGCGTGCCTTATCTGGGTGCGCTGGTGTCTGGCCCGCCTGTGGGCATTGGCATTTTGTCGGCCGGCATCATCCTGGCCATCATGATCATTCCCTTCATCGCATCGGTGATGCGTGATGTGTTCGAGGTCACGCCCGCGCTGCTCAAGGAGTCTGCCTATGGCCTGGGTGCGACGACCTGGGAAGTGGTGTGGAAGGTGGTGCTGCCATACACCAAGGCTGGTGTGCTGGGCGGCATCATGCTGGGACTGGGGCGCGCGCTGGGCGAGACCATGGCAGTGACCTTTGTGATCGGCAATATGAACCAGCTCAATTCGCTGTCGCTGTTTGATGCGGCCAACAGCATTACCTCGGCGCTGGCCAACGAATTTGCGGAAGCGGGTGAGGGGCTGCACCAGGCATCGCTGATCTACCTGGGCCTGGCACTGTTCTTTATTACCTTTGTGGTGCTGGCACTGTCCAAGGTATTGCTGAGTCGCCTGCAAAAGCATGAAGGAGCGCGAGTATGAGTACGTCCAGTGAATCTTTGCTGCAGACCCATGCGCTGCAGGCACAGCGCCAGGCGCACTTTGCCCGCCGCAAGCGGGTGAACCAGATTGCGCTGACGCTGGCCATGATGGCCATGGCTTTTGGCGTGTTCTGGCTGATCTGGATTCTGTGGGAGACGATACGTCTGGGCATTGGGGGGCTGAGCCTGACGCTGTTCAGCGAGATGACACCTCCACCCAACGAAGCCGGCGGCCTGGCCAATGCGATCTTTGGTTCGCTGGTCATGGTGGCGCTGGCTACGTTTGTGGGCACACCCATTGGCATCATGGCGGGTGTTTATCTGGCGGAATATGACAGGCGCAGCTGGCTGGCCAGCACCACGCGCTTTGTGAATGACATCTTGCTGTCGGCCCCTTCCATCATCATCGGCTTGTTTGTCTATGCCATGGTGGTGGCGCGCTTCAAGAGCTTTTCTGCCTACGCAGGCATTGTGGCGCTGGCCTTGATCGTGATTCCGGTCGTCATTCGCACCACAGAAAACATGCTCACGCTGGTGCCCTCGGCGCTGCGCGAAGCGGCCTATGCCCTGGGAACCCCGAAGTGGAAGGTCATCATGCTCATCACCTTGCGCGCAGCGCGTGCCGGGGTGATTACCGGTGTGCTGCTGGCTGTGGCGCGTATTGCGGGTGAGACCGCTCCGCTGCTGTTTACAGCCCTGAACAACCAGTTCTGGAATGCCGACCTTTCCAAGCCTATGGCCAGCTTGCCAGTGACCATCTTCAAGTTCGCCATGAGCCCCTATGAGAACTGGCAGCATCTGGCATGGGCTGGTGTCTTCCTGATTACCCTGGCCGTGTTGGGCCTGAACATCCTGGCACGTGTGCTGACGCGCCAGAAATAAAAGATTGCAAGGATTTCAAGATGTCTATCGCAACCACTACGACATCCGCAGCCGTGGCGCCTATTACCGGAACTGCCAAGCTGTCAGTGCGCAACCTGAACTTCTACTACGGCAAGTTCCACGCGCTGAAGAACATCAACCTCGATATTCCGGAGCACAAGGTTACGGCCTTTATCGGCCCCTCTGGCTGTGGCAAGTCCACGCTGCTGCGCACCTTCAACCGCATGTATGAGCTCTACCCCGAGCAGCGCGCGACGGGGCAGATTCTGCTCGATGGTGAAGATCTGCTGACCAGCAGGCAGGACGTGGCGCTGATCCGCGCCAAGGTGGGCATGGTGTTCCAGAAGCCCACGCCGTTTCCCATGTCCATCTACGACAACATTGCCTTTGGCGTGAAGCTGTTCGAGAGTCTCGACGCCGCGGACATGGACGAGCGTGTGGAGTGGGCACTGCGCAAGGCCGCGCTGTGGGGAGAGGTCAAGGACAAGCTGCACCAGAGCGGCGCCAGTCTCTCGGGTGGTCAGCAGCAGCGCCTGTGCATTGCACGTGGCATTGCCATCAAGCCCGAAGTTTTGCTGCTCGACGAGCCCTGCTCCGCGCTGGACCCGATTTCCACGGCGAAAATCGAGGAGCTGATTGCCGAGCTGAAGAACGACTACACCGTAGTCATCGTCACGCACAACATGCAGCAGGCCGCGCGCTGCAGCGACTACACGGCCTATATGTACCTGGGGGATCTGATGGAGTTCGGTGAGACCGAGCAGATGTTCTTTAAGCCTCAGCGTCGTGAAACTGAGGACTACATTACGGGCCGCTTTGGTTGAGCCACAAGGAGACTGTCATGTCCGACAAACACTTATCTACCCAATTTGACAGCGAACTCAACCGCATCTCCTCGCGGGTGATGGAACTGGGCGGTCTGGTGGAGCGCCAGATCAGCCAAGCCGTTTATTCCTTGACACAGTTCAACCTGGAAGCTGTGGAGCAGGTCTCCGGCATGGAAGAGCGCGTGAACGCCATGGAGGTGGAGATCGACTATGAGATCGCCTCCATCATTGGCCGCCGCCAGCCCACGGCGCGGGACCTGCGCATGCTGATGGCTTTTTCCAAGGTCACGGCGAATCTGGAGCGCATGGGCGATGAAGCGCATAAGATCGCACGCATGGTGCAGTCCATCATCGAAAGCGGTGCGGCGCGTGCGCTGCCTTCCAGTGAGCTGCGCGTGGCTGCAGAAATGGCCTCTGCCATGCTGCGCAAAGCGCTGGATGCGCTGGCGCGTCTGGACACCAAGGCGGCGCTGGCCATTCTGAAGGAAGACGATCTGATCGACGAAGAGTTTGATGGCTTTGTGCGCAAGCTCATCACCTACATGATGGAAGATCCCCGCAAGATCTCGGCCAGTCTGGACCTGCTGTTCCTGGCCAAGGCCATTGAGCGCATCGGTGACCATTCCAAGAATGTGGCCGAGCTCATCATCTATCTGGTGGAGGGCAAGGACATTCGCCACCAGTCCATGGAAGCCATTGAATCCGCCGTGCGTTGAGGGCCAGCCAAGATGAATAAATTGCCACAGGTACTGATTGTGGAAGACGAGCCCGCCATCGCAGAACTGATTGCGGTGAATCTGCGTCACAACGGCTTTACGCCGGTCTGGGCGGAGGATGGGGTCAGTGCGCAGCGTGAGCTCGATGCCTCGCTGCCCGACGTGATCTTGCTGGACTGGATGCTGCCTGGCGGCTCCAGTGGCCTGAACCTGGCGCGCAAGTGGCGTGCTGATGCACGCAGCAAGCAGGTGCCCATCATCATGCTGACCGCGCGTGGTGATGAGCCGGACAAGATTGCCGGGCTGGACGCGGGTGCGGACGACTATGTCACCAAGCCGTTTTCTACCCAGGAGCTGCTGGCGCGCATTCGCGCTGTGCTGCGCCGCCGCCAGCCAGAACAGCACGTGCAGCGCATTCAGGTGGGAGATCTGGTGCTGGATGCCAACACCCATCGCGTGAGCTACCGTGAGGCGCTGCTCAAGCTGGGGCCGACGGAGTTCAAGCTGCTCAGCCACCTCATGCGCCACCCCGAGCGTGTGCACAGCCGTGGACAGCTGCTGGACAAGGTCTGGGGCGATCAGGTGTTTATCGAGGAGCGCACGGTGGATGTACACATCAAGCGCCTGCGTGAAGCACTGGGTGAAGCCGGCAAGATGGTGGAAACCGTGCGTGGTGCAGGCTACCGCCTGAGCGCTGGCACGCACCAGGCATAAAGACGGAGCCCATCATGCTGTTGCGGTGGCTGATCTTGCTGCTGGTGCAGGCTGCACTGGCGGGGCTGGGGTTCTGGGTGTTTGGCCCATGGGGTGCTGCAGGCGGTGTCTTGCTGGCTGCATGGCTGAGCCTGCTGTGGGACCAGTGGCAGGTGCAGCGCCTGCGCCGCTGGCTGATGGCCGGTGAGCTGTCTGCTGCCAGTGGCCTGCGTGGCAGCTGGTCCATGGTCAGCACCTATGTGCGCCGTGCTGTGCGTCAGCGAGAGCAGGCCGTAGCGTCTGCCGAGCAGCGTGTCTCAGACATTCTGGATGCCCTGCAGGCCAGCCCCAATGGCCTGGTGCTGCTGGATGCACGTGGCCACATTGAATGGTGTAACCAGATGGCAGAACGCCACTTCGGCTTTGAAGCCCAGCGCGATCTGGGACAGGCTATAGGCAATCTGGTGCGAGACCCTGCGTTCAGCAGCTACTGGTCTGGTCAGGACTTTGCCAACCCCATCGTCATGCAGGGGCGTGAAAGCTCGGCTTCGCGCCCCGTGCGCCTGTCGGTGCACATCTACCCCTATGGCGATGGCCGCTATCTGATGCTGGCGCGAGACATCACCCAGCTGGAGCAGGCGGATGCCATGCGGCGCGACTTTGTGGCCAACGTCTCGCACGAAATTCGCACGCCGCTGACGGTGCTGGTGGGCTTCGTCGAAACCCTGCAGACACTGGTGCTGAGCGAAGAAGAGCGCAAGCACTACCTGCACCTGATGGCGCAGCAGGCCGGGCGCATGCAGAACCTGGTGCAGGACTTGCTCATGCTCTCACGCCTGGAAGGCAGCCCCTTGCCGGGCTATGAAGACTGGGTGCCTGTGGCCCACCTCATGCGCCAGTGCGAGGTGGAGGCGCAGGCACTGTCCAAGGTGCTGACCAAAAGCAGCCAGAACCCTCACGTGCTGGCCTTTCCGCAGGAGGGGGATGCGGGCATGGAGCTGCAGATTGCAGGTATGCAGGCAGAAATCCTCAGTGCCTTTTCCAACCTCATCAGCAATGCCTTGCGCTACACACCAGCAGGTGGCCATGTGCAGGTGCAATGGGACGTATTGCCCGATGGCAGCGCACGCTTTTCGGTCAAGGACTCTGGCCCGGGCATTGATGCAGCGCACATCCACCGGCTCACGGAGCGCTTTTACCGTGTGGACCGCAGCCGTTCACGCGATACGGGCGGCACGGGCCTGGGGCTGGCCATCGTCAAGCATGCGCTGCAGCGCCATGGAGCCAAGCTGGAAGTGCACAGCCAGCTGGGGCAGGGGGCAACCTTCAGCGCTGTGTTTCCGGCGCAGCGCCTGCGCAGGGCTCAGGCTGCTTAAGTGCATGAACGCATGAACGAAAACGGCTGCATCATGCAGCCGTTTTTTTGTGGCTCAATGTCGGTGTGCCAGCAGCACGCGGCGCATGAGATAAATAAAAATAATAGCTACCAGCGCAAGTGATACGCCACTTCCAATCCAGAAAGGTGTTGGATTCGTTGACCAGAGTGCGCTAGTTGCTTCATTTTTGTAAGCAAGCCAGTAGCCGCCAGCCAGACCACCGCCCCACAGCAGGCTGCAATAGACAATCAGCGGGGCCACGGTCACACGCCAGCAGCGCAGCAAAAAGATGCATACGCACTGGATGCTGTCAGACGCGTGGTAGAGCGCCACCCACAGCAGCAGGGCCGAAGTCAGTGCCACCACGCCAGGGTCTGCCGTATAGATCTGGGGCAGGGCTTCGCGTGCCAGCAGCAGCGTGCCGGAGAGTACCAGGCCGCTGGCGGCCGCAATCTTCAGCCCCATCCATGCCAGCTTCTGCGCCTGTGCCTCATTGCCGGTGCCACGCCACCAGCTCACCCGGGCGCTGATGGCAATGCCCAGGGACAGCGGCACCATGTAGCACACGGCAGCCAGATTGGCGGCAATCTGGTGGCTGGCTGCAGACAGTGCGCCTTGCCGCGCCACAAACAGGGCGACCAGAGTGAAGGACGTCACTTCCACCAGAATCGACAAACCAGCCGGCACGCCCAGTCGCAAGAATGCGGCCAGACGCCTGAAGTCTGGCGCTTCCATGCGCTGCCACAGCTGCAGCGGCGCATAGAGCTTCTGGTAGCGCATCAGCACGATGGCGACGATGGCAATCGCATAGTCCACCAGCAGCGTAGCCCAGGCACAGCCTGCTGCGCCCTGTGGCTCCAGGCCCCAGCCGCCAAAGGTAAACCAGATAGACAGCGGCACTTTCAGCACCAGTGCACCGACCTGCAGCCAGGTCACCAGCTGTGGGCGGCCCAGCGCCTGATTGAGTGTGGTGTAGAGGCGAAAGAACATGGCCGAAGGCAAGGCCCAGCCCACGATGATGAGGTAAGTGCGCACATCGCCCTGCATGCTCTCTGGCACTTCGGTCCAGTTCAGGATGGGGTCTGGGAACACCAGAATCACCATGCCCAGCAGCGTAAAGCCCAGCGCCAGGTACAGGGACTGGCGAAACGATGCGCCAATGGCGGCCGTCTCGCCGCGTCCGTGCTGTTCGGCCCAGATGGGCAGCAGCGCCTGCAGTACGCCCATGAGCGATACGTAAACACTCACAAACAAGGCAGAGGCCACAGACAGTGCAGCCAGTGCATCCGCGGAATAGCGGCCTGCGACGATGGTGTCGGTCACGCCAAAGGCCATGATGGCCAGTTGCCCCGCCAGCACCGTGCCAGCATGCCGCGCAATGGTGGCAAGTTCATGCATGATGGAAAAAATCCTTGCCCGTTCAGGGCTTGCGGCGCAGCACCATCAGATAGTCGTGGCGGTCGGTGGGGCGCATGACACGGGCTTGCAGCAGCCAGTCCTGCGTCTGCTCGGCAGGCAGTGCCGACCAGGCCATTGGTGTGGCAATCAGCCATTCACAGCGCTGGGCGGTTACCTCGCCCTGGTCTGCACGTTGCAGCTCCCAGTCCGTGTAGTGGCGCATGGCTGTAGTCAGTGCCGGGTCAAAGCCCAGGGTCTGCATGCAGCGCACATCCGCTGGAATGTGCTGGCGCAGTGCCTGAATGTGCGGGCCATAGCTGCGGCCATAGTCCAGCATGGGCAGCCACAGTGTCATGAGCAGCACCCAGCCCAGCACCGTGCCGCCTGCGGGCACGGCCAGGCTCTTCCAGATGGCAGCGCGGTGGCGGCGGGTGCGCCATGCCACCAGCAGCAGCCAGGCAGCGGTTGCCGCTACGGCCACCAGGAAGGGGAACAGGGCAAACGAAGGTTCAAAGCCAATGGCCAGGCGCTGCACGTTGGCGGCAGGCTTGGCGGGAAAGCCGGTCTGTACCGAAATCCACACCACCCAGATAGTGATGGCCGAAACGGTGAAGAAAAACAGTGTCAGCCAGTCAATCAGTGCGCCCAGGCTGCGCTTGAAGGTGGGCAACGCAAATGCTGCCAGTGTGGCTGCAGCGGGCAGCGACAGAATCAGCGCACGGTCGCCTTCTGCGGTGAACAGTGTGCACAGCAGTGCAATCAGCCACATCCACAGCGGCCAGGCGATATGCGGGTTGCGTGTGGGGTGCTGCAGCTGCCTGCGCCAGCACCATAGTGCCCACAGTGCCAGGGGCCAGGTGGGCCAGCTGAACCAGATCAGCAGACGTGCCATGCTCTGCCAGTCCTTGCCCTGCTGCCAGGGGTTGATCAGGCGGTACTCCCACAGCCCTAGTGCCCAGGCCGCAGCCGCTGCCACAGCCATGGACAGTGCCCACCACGCAGCCCAGCTGTAGCGCTGTGCCAGCTTGGGCGTGCGCACCAGCAGTGCCATGGCCATGGCACCAGCACCCAGCAGCATGGCTATGGCAGGTGCACCAGCCAGTGCCAGCGCCAGCGTTCCCGTCATGGCGGCGATGGCTGACAGTCTGGGCTGCCACCACATGGAAGCCGCTGCAAAAAACACCACGCAGGCAGCGCTGAGCTGCGTCAGTGTGTGGCTGGTTTCGTGTGAAAACTGCGCCAGCCCCAGGCAGGCGAGCAGAGCCAGCAGGCCACCATCGGCCAGTGCACGGGCATAGTCTGTGGGGGAGGCTTCGCCGCCAAACGCAAAGGCCACAGGCTGCGCGCCGGGTGTGCGTGCCAGGCTGAAGACGGCGCGCCATGTGCACAGCAAGGCCAGCACCAGCAGCAGCATGAAAGGCAGGCGCACGACCAGATCGGGCGGCATGGCCGCTGGCAGCAGCTTGAGCGCCCAGGCACCCAGCCAGTACTGCAGCAGGCCTGGGTTTTCAGGTGTCAGCCCGTCCAGCAAGGGCGTGGTCCAGGCGGATTCCCCTTGCGCCATGGCCTGCATGTAGCCAAACGCTGCAATATCCACATCACGCCACGGCTCCCGGCCAACGAAACCAGCAAGTATGTAAGTAGCGCACAGCAGCAGCATGATCCAGCGGGGCAGGCTGCGGACGGCGTTCTGGGCGACGATGGCGGGTGATGGCGGATTCATGGATAACAACAAGCGGCAGTGCTGCACGGGCCGCACCGCCGACACAAAGGCTAAAAGCTGATAGAGATGCCAAGCATGCCATGACTGCTGCGAGTGTGCAGTCGCTGGGTGCATGCGCGCTGTGCGCAGGAGGCAAGAAAAAAAGGCAGCCTGGTTGCCCGGGCTGCCTTTTGGCGGGGAAGCAAAAAAATTACTTCTTGCCGAAGCGGTTGCGGAAGCGCTCCACACGGCCGCCCATGTTGTCCACCGACTTTTGAGTGCCAGTGTAGAAGGGGTGAGATTCAGAAGTGGTATCCAGCTTGAACAGAGGATATTCCTTACCTTCGAAAGTCTCAGTTTCCTTGCTGGGCACGCAGGAACGTGTCACGAACTTGAAACCGTTGGACATGTCCACGAACAGAACTTCGCGGTAATCGGGGTGGATGCCTTCTTTCATAATCTTCCTTTAGCAAGTGCGGCAGCCGTATCGGACCTGAAGCAACCATTGCTTCAAATAAATCCCACATACTTACCGCAGAAAAAAGCCCCTCATTATAGCTTGAGGGGCCAATTGTCTGCACAGCAGACGGATGGATTAGCCGCCGCGACGCATCATGTCGAAGAACTCGACATTGTTCTTGGTCTGCTTCATGTTCTTCATCATCAGCTCCATGGCCTCAATTTCGTCCATGTTGTACATGAATTGACGCAGGATACGGGTCTTTTGCAGCACTTCGGGCGGCAGCAGCAGTTCTTCGCGGCGGGTGCCCGACTTGGACAGCTCGATCGCAGGGAAGACGCGCTTTTCGTACAGACGGCGGCTGAGGTGGATTTCGCAGTTACCGGTGCCCTTGAATTCTTCAAAGATCACTTCGTCCATGCGCGAACCAGTGTCGACCAGTGCGGTGGCGATGATGGTCAGCGAGCCGCCTTCTTCCACATTGCGCGCTGCGCCAAAGAAGCGCTTGGGGCGATGCAGAGCGTTGGAGTCCACACCACCAGACAGCACCTTGCCCGACGAAGGCACGACGTTGTTGTAGGCACGGGCCAGACGGGTGATGGAGTCCAGCAGGATGACCACGTCTTTCTTCAGCTCGACCAGGCGCTTGGCGCGCTCGATCACCATCTCGGCCACGTGGACGTGGCGGGTGGCAGGTTCGTCGAAGGTCGAGGCAATGATTTCACCGCGCACCGAACGCTGCATTTCCGTCACTTCTTCAGGGCGCTCGTCCACCAGCAGCACCATCAGGTGCACGTCGGGGTTGTTGGCCGTGATGGCGTGGGCAATGTGCTGCATCATCATGGTCTTGCCGCTCTTGGGAGGGGCAACGATCAGCGCGCGCTGACCACGACCGATAGGGGCGATGATGTCGATGATGCGGCCGGTGATGTTCTCTTCGGACTTGATCTCGCGCTCGAGCTTCATCTGTTCCTTGGGGAACAGCGGCGTCAAGTTCTCGAACATCACCTTGTGCTTGTTCGATTCAGGAGAGTTGCCGTTGACCTTGTCCAGCTTGGTCAGGGCAAAGTAGCGCTCGCCATCCTTGGGCGTGCGCACTTCACCTTCGATCATGTCGCCGGTGTGCAGGTTGAAGCGGCGCACCTGGCTGGGGGAGATGTAGATGTCGTCGGTGCTTGCGGTGAAGCTGGTGTCGGGGCTGCGCAGAAAGCCGAAGCCGTCGGGCAGGATTTCCAGCACGCCGTCAGCAAATACTTGTTCACCAGCCTTAGCGCGCTTTTTGATGATGGCAAACATCAATTCCTGTTTGCGCATGCGGCCGGTATTTTCAATGCCTAATTCTTCGGCCTGCTTCAACACTTCAGACACGTGCAGTGCCTTGAGTTCGTTAAGGTGCATCTGGAGTTACTCCTAGCGGAGTTTCAAAGAAATCTGGGGAGGTGGCGAATGCCAGAGTATTCGGCGGGAAGCGCAGTACGTCGATGGCTTGCCAAGATGATCAGGAGCGGACGCCCATGCATTGGGCCGTGATCAGGCGTCGATTATGACAGGAAAAGAAAACAAATTGCACGCGTCCTGACAGTGGGGCAATTTGCGCTGATCTTGTGAGAAAGAAAAGCAGGGTGTTGAGGGTCTGAATGCAGGAGGCCGGAGCTGCAGTGCGCAGGCTCCGGCCATGCCGATTAGGCGATTTGCTGGTCGATGAAAGCCGTCAGCTGAGGCTTGGCCATGGCGCCCACCTTGGTGGCTACCAGCTCGCCGTTCTTGAACACCATCAGCGTAGGAATGCCGCGGATGCCGAACTTGGCAGGGATTTCGCGGTTTTCATCCACATTCATCTTGGCAATGGTGATCTTGCCTTCGTAAGCCTGGGCGACGTCGTCCAGAATGGGCGCAATCATCTTGCAGGGACCGCACCATTCGGCCCAGAAGTCCACCAGCACGGTAGTGCCGGGCTGCAGCACGTCAGCTTCAAAGCTGGCGTCGGTGACATGCTTGATGAGTTCGCTTGCCATGGGGAGGTTTCCTTGAGATTGGGGTCTATGTCGTGTGTTGCGCACGGCAGCTGCCGCACGCGAAAACTGCATCAATTGTGACAGAAACCAAAGTCCGGATTCCGGTTAAGGGCTGGGGGTGTTCCTATGTCTGCCATAGCTGCTGACAATGCTTTGCAAAGGGGGGTGCCTCCTGCACATGGTCTGGAGGCAGCATGGGCCTTGCGTCTGGCGGTATGCTGCACGCCCTTTGGCGTTCTGCGTCGTTGTTATTTGTTGAAAGTTCAGGGTTTGAGTATGTCTGTTGCCGTTCTGCCACCATTGCAGTGTGAGGTTGCCATCGTCGGAGCTGGCCCGGCCGGGCTGATGGCTGCCGAGCAGCTGTCTGCACAGGGTGTGTCCGTGCACGTGTTTGACGGCAAGGCATCGGTGGGGCGCAAGTTCCTGCTGGCAGGCAAGGGCGGTCTGAACCTGACGCACTCTGAAGCCTTTGAGCGCTTTGTTGAGCGCTATGGCGAGTCGCAGCCCATGCTGCAGCCACTGCTGCAGGACTTTGGCGCAGACCAGCTGCGCGCCTGGGCCGATGGGCTGGGTATTGGCACTTTTGTGGGTACCTCGGGCCGTGTATTCCCCACGGAGATGAAGGCTGCGCCCCTGCTGCGTACCTGGCTGGCACGCCTGCGTGCGCAAGGCGTGGTGTTCCATATGCGCCATCTGTGGAAGGGCTGGGACGATGCCAAACACCTTCTGATGGAAACGCCTGCCGGTGTGCAGCCTGTGCAGGCCAAGGCTACGCTGCTGGCGCTGGGCGGCGGCAGCTGGGCACGTCTGGGCTCGGACGGCAGCTGGGTGCCGCTGCTGCAGGCCAAGGGTGTGCAGGTGGCAGCGCTGCAGTCCACCAACTGCGGCTTTGATGTGGGCCAGCCTGCGGCCGCCATGCCAGAAACGGCCACCCGCCGCGCTTTCTTTGAGGCGTTGATCGGCAGCAAGTCTGCGCCGCCCAAGGGCTGGAGTGCGCTGTTCACTGAGCGCTATGCAGGCGCGCCGCTCAAGTCAGTGGCGATTCGCTTTACGGACAGTCTGGGGCGCAGCTTTGAGCGCAAGGGTGAGTTTGTGGCTACGGCCACTGGCGTGGAAGGTAGCCTGATTTATGCGCTGTCCAATTTGCTGCGCGATGAGATCTTGCTCACGGGCAGTGCTACGTTGGAGCTGGATCTGCTGCCCGCCTTCTCGCACGACAAGGTGCTGCAGGAAGTGCGCCACCCCCGTGGCTCGCGCAGCCTGTCCAACCACCTCAAGGGCCGACTGGGGCTGGATGGCGTCAAGCTGGCGCTGCTGTATGAAGTGCTGAGCAAGGAATCCATGCAGGACCCCGCCAAGCTCGCGCATGCCATCAAGGCGCTACCCATTACCGTGGTGGCAGCACGCCCCATGGATGAAGCCATCAGCACGGCCGGTGGTGTGATGTGGGCGGCCATGGATGAGCAGTTGATGTGCAAGGCACTGCCTGGCGTGTTCTGCGCTGGCGAGATGATTGACTGGGAAGCGCCCACAGGCGGCTATCTGCTCACGGCCTGCTTTGCCACAGGCGTGCGCGCGGCACGTGGTATTCAGACCTATCTGGCTTCATAACTGATAGCTGCCAGCGCTTGATGTACGGTGTTTTCAAATATATTTCTATATGAAAACCTTATGAATCAAGCGCTGGCAGCTATTTTTATAAAAGTGCTTATTCCGGAAAGCGGCTTGCTGTCTAGCTTGCCAGCAGGTTGTGGAGTGCCTGCTGCAGCTGCGGATACTGCCAGGTAAAACCAGCCTCCTGCAGGCGGCGAGGTGCTAGGTGCTGACCGCCCAGCAGCAGTACAGACATCTCCCCCAAAAGTAACCGCAATGCCCAGGCGGGTGTGGGAATCAGCGCTGGTCTGTGCAAGGTCTGGGCCAGCGTCTGCGCAAACTGCATATTGCGCACGGGCTCCGGGGCGCAGGCATTGAAGACGCCGGAGCAATCTTCACGCTGCAGCAAGCTGTCAATGATGCGGACCTGGTCATCCAGATGTATCCACGGTATCCATTGCTGGCCGCTGCCCAGTCGCCCGCCCAAGCCCATTTTGTAAAGCGGCAGCAGCCGCTGCAGCATGCCGCCATGGGCAGACAGTACCGGCGCAATGCGCAGCAGCACCACACGTACACCGAGCAGGCTGGCTTTGTGCGCCTCCTGCTCCCAGGCATCACACAGCTGGCTGCCAAAGTCTGGCTGGCTGCTGGGGCTGCTTTCATCCAGCAGCTTGTCGCCACCATCGCCATACCAGCCTGCGGCAGAGCCAGAGATCAAGACCCGTGGTGGCGTGCTCTGCTGGCGCATCCAGTCCACCAGCGTGCGGGTGAGGTCTACACGGCTGCGCCAGAGCATGTCGCGCCGCGCCTGTGTCCAGGGGCGGTCGGCAATGGGGGCGCCTGCCAGGTTGATGACGGCATCAAAAGCGGTCTGAGGTAGCTCGCTGAAGGCCTGCACGCCTTGAGCGCCGCTGCACAGCTGTGGCACCTGGCTGGGGCTGCGGCTCAAGACCCACAGCTCATGGCCTTGAGCATGCCAGTACTGGCAAAGGGCGCGGCCTATCAGGCCAGTGCCACCCGTCAGCAAAATACGCATGGGATGTTTCCTTGGAGCACGGAAGGGGGAGTTCTACCAAGCGTGGGGCATTGTTCGCATGGCCCACACAACTTGTTGTCCGTAGTGTGCCTCAGCTGTCGTGGGCGGAATATGCCCTGTGCGGAGCTGTGATCTGCAGTGGTTTGGGTGAGGCTGAAGCTCTCAGGCATTTTTGTGGATACTGCTGCGCTGAAATTTGGTACTGAGGTCTGTTGGAGCTTAAGGCGGCTTGGTTCCCTACCTGATCCGGTTGGCTGCTTCCCCATGCGAGGGGGCCTGTCAGACCCTTTTAGACCAAAGTGACACAGTGAAGTGGCACGTGGAATAGGGCTTGAGTCTCCCAAGGGGAAACTGTTTTTTGGAGGGTGATTGCTGAGCTGCCTTTGATTATGTTTCGCAGGCTATTTTTCCCTCGTGCCCGGAGCGATTGCTTCAAGTAACTCTAGGAGGTGATGGCCGTGTTTGAGGCGACGGGGGGGTGGAGAGTGGATTGGTCTGCTGTGAGCGCTGTGGCAACTGCAGTTGGTACGTGCGTTGCGCTGGGGTCGTTGTAAGCGAGTCTTATATTCGTGGACGTCATCGACGCCGTGCCGCACGCTTGGCAAAAGTTCTTTTGGACGAGGAGCTGTCAAACCTTGCTCGCTACGGGGAGGGGTGGCAAACCGTGGCATACCTAGTTGTGAGCAACTCAGTTGAGCCAGCCTATAAACAAACCCTGGATGAAACGCTGGCAACCCCGCGTCTGAAAGCCTACTTAGATAACCAAACCAATATCTCTGAAGACGTTGTTCAGGCGATGGCGACGGTAGTCTCGTTGGCAATGAGCTACCAAAGAGCTCTTAGGTTGAGGGACGTGTCAATTCTCTATGAGCCAAAGGGGCGCTACAGTTCTCACTTCGTCGCATTAACGGAAGAGATTGAAAACTTGCGTAGCCTTTTAGAGGCTAAGTCCAAAAGTTGTTGGAAATCGGTTGGTTTCTAACCGCCCTCAAACAGCCCTGCTGACATGTCCCAAAAATAGGGTGTTGACTTCTCTGCCCCCATCCACAGGAGCGGTTCAAGGACACCTTGTGTAGTTTGTACTGGCAATGCTTACGCGCCCACCTAGCACCAAGGTCTTTGGGTGCAACGATGCTTAGGTCGTAGATGCCGCTCTGGCGATGCAGTCCAATGAGGGACGCCACAGATGCATCAACGATGTCTGGATAGGACAAAGTGGCACACCAGAGTGATGCAGAAAGAACTGAAGGGGCTTGGGGATAGATAACTCTTTGATTGCCAAAGAAATCCCTGAGAGAAGTTGACAAGCCTTACCTCGGCACTGGTTTCACAGTTAGGGCTGCTTGGTTCCCCACCTGACCCGGTTGGCTGCTTCCCCATGCGAGGGGGCCTGTCAGAGATGGATTATAGGGGTGTTTGCGTCTCGAAGATGTGACATGAGCAGATAAAACTGCCTGCCCAGGGCTTGCCAGGCTGGCAGACCGTAGAATCAGCGCCTATGTCTTATCTCGTGCTCGCTCGTAAATACCGTCCCCGCAACTTCGCCGAAATGGTGGGGCAGGAGCACGTCGTGCAGGCGCTGGGCAACGCGCTGACGCAGCAGCGTCTGCACCATGCGTACTTGTTCACTGGCACACGTGGTGTGGGCAAGACCACGGTCTCGCGTATTTTTGCCAAGTCCGTCAATTGCACCGGGCCAGATGGCAAGGGTGGAATCACAGCTACGCCTTGTGGTGTCTGCCCTGCATGTACTGAAATTGATAGCGGCCGCTTTCCTGACTATATCGAGCTGGACGCGGCCTCCAACCGTGGTGTGGATGAGGTGCAAAGCCTGCTGGAGCAGGCGGTGTACAAGCCCGTGCAGGGGCGCTTCAAGGTCTTCATGATCGACGAGGTGCACATGCTCACCAACACCGCCTTCAACGCCATGTTGAAGACGCTGGAGGAGCCGCCCGAGTACCTCAAGTTTGTGCTGGCTACGACTGATCCGCAGAAGGTGCCGGTCACGGTGCTCTCGCGCTGCCTGCAGTTCAATCTGCGGCCCATGGCACCCGAGACCGTGTTTGAGCACCTGACGCAGGTGCTGGCCAAGGAAAGCATTCCCGCAGAGCCCCAGGCGCTCAAGCTGCTCTCTCGTGCCGCGCGCGGTTCCATGCGTGATGCACTGTCGTTGACGGATCAGGCCATTGCCTTTGGCTGTGGCCAGCTGCAGGAAGCAGCCGTGCGCCAGATGCTGGGCAGTGTGGACCGTGGCTATGTGTTTCGTCTGATTGGCGCGCTGTCGCAGGGCGATGGCCGTACTGTGGTGGAAACCGTGGATGCATTGCGCCACAACGGTATCTCTGCCGCTTCTACGCTGGAAGAAATGGCCAGCGTGCTGCAGCGCATGGCCGTGCTGCAGGCCGTGCCAGATATGGCGGCTGCCACCGATGCCACCGACCCGGATGCCGTGCAGATGCTGGAGCTGGCGCAGGCCATGCCTGCTGATGAAACCCAGTTGCTCTACAGCATCTGTCTGCATGGCCGCCAGGAACTGGGGCTGGCCCCCGATGAATATGCCGCCCTGACCATGGCGCTGCTGCGTCTGCTGGCTTTCAAGCCGCAGGGTCAAGCAGCTGCTACAGCACCGGCTGAAAAAAAAACACTGAATCTGCCTGAACTGCCGCCCAGTCAGCCTAAAACTGCACCACAGCCACAGCCACAGCCACAGCCACAGCCACAGCCACAGCCACAGCCACAGCCACAGCCACAGCCACAGCCACAGCCACAGCCACAGCCACAGCCTGCTGTAGTGGCTGAATCTCATCCGCAGGTGGTGGCGCAGGAGGTCGTGGTGCAGGAAATTCTTGCCGAAGCAGCGCCTGCTGCTGCAGAGCCTGTGGAGGAGGCTGCGCCAGCGGAAGTTGCCCTGGCCAAAATGGCAGCTCCTCAGGATGAACCACCCCCATGGGAAGAACTGCCGCCTGAGGCCATGGATGCGCCGCAGTCCTTCGACAGCCAGGAGCCGCCTGCGTGGGTGGATGTACCCATGGAGGCCGAGCCCTACGCCGCCGCGCCTGTGTCTGCGGCCCAGGTACAGGCATCCGCAGAGCCTGCGGCCAGCGATATGCTGCAGACTACCCCGCTGGGCGATGCCTGGTATGCCGTGGTCAAGCAGCTGGATGAGGCGCAGACCATCGTGGCGCTGGTGCGCCAGCTGGCCATGCAGGCGCAGCTGGTAGCGCGTGAGGGTGGCGTGTGGACGCTGCGTGTGCAGCGCAGCTCGCTGAACCAGACCACCACACGCGAGCGCTTGCTAAAAGCACTGTCGCAGGTGACAGACTGCACCAGCTTGCATGTGGAAAGCGGTCTGGCGACGGATACGCCTGCCCTGCGCGACAAGGCACATGCCGAAGCACGGCAGAAACAGGCCGAGGCCATTGTGCACAGCGACCCGAAGGTCCAGCACCTGGTGCAGAGCCTGGGGGCGAGCATCGTGCCCGGTAGCATTCGGCCGGTATAGGTTTAACAGCGAAGAGGTCGGCCCAAGTCATGGCACTATTGGCCTCTTTGATTTTTACGTGACACGTTCAACAAAAGGAAACCAACCATGTTCAACAAAGGACAACTTGCCGGTTTGATGAAGCAAGCTCAGGCCATGCAGGACAACTTGAAGAAGGCACAGGAAGAGCTGGGCAATATCGAAGTCGAAGGCGAGTCGGGTGCTGGCTTGGTCAAGGTGGTGATGACTTGCAAGCACGACGTCAAGCGCGTGACCATTGACCCCAGCCTGCTGGCAGAAGACAAGGACATGCTGGAAGACTTGGTGGCAGCAGCCTTTAACGCTGCCGTGCGCAAGGCGGAAGAGACCTCGAACGAAAAAATGTCCAAGCTGACCGCTGGCATGCCTGGTCTGCCCGGTGGCATGAAGTTCCCCTTCTAAGACCCGCTCACTTACATATTGCGGCACCGTTGCCCGGCCTGCTCTGAGCGCAGATCTGCGTGTGGCTGGATGGTGTGAACGGTGCCAGTCAAGCGTGCAATACATCTGAAGGGAAAGCTATGTGCTTTCCCTTTTTCTTTGGATAGGGACGATGTCAGATCTGCAACCTCTGGACCCGCTGATTCAGGCGCTGCGCCGTTTGCCCGGCGTGGGCATCAAGTCTGCGCAGCGCATGGCTTTTCACCTCATGCAGCGCGACCAGGAAGGCGCACGCGTGCTCTCGCGTGCATTGATGGAGGCGGTGGATTCGGTACAGCACTGCAGCCGCTGCAACACCTTCACGCACAACACCATCTGCCCGATCTGCGAAGACGTTGGGCGTGATGCCGCGCGCCTGTGCGTGGTGGAAACACCGGCAGACCTAGCAGCCATGGAGCGCACAGGAGCCTATCAGGGCTACTACTTTGTGCTGATGGGGCGGATCTCTCCCATGGATGGGGTAGGGGCCAAGGATATTGGCCTGCCGCAGCTGCTGCAGCGCGTGACCGATGGCAATGTGCAGGAAGTGATTCTGGCCACCAGCTTTACCACCGAGGGCGAGGCCACGGCGCATGCCATTACCGAGCTGCTGCAGGGGCGCCATGTGCAGGTGACGCGCCTGGCGCGGGGCGTGCCTGTGGGCAGTGAGCTGGAATATGTGGATCTGGGCACGATTGCCCACGCACTGGTGGAGCGCAGATAAAAGCCGCAAACGCACGCCTGTGATTTGCTGCCTTGTGTTTGCAGCTCTAAAACAACGCCCCGCGAGGGGCGGGGCGTTGTGGTCAGGTATCAGCGCAGTTCAGCGCTTTTTCTTGGTGGTGCTGCTCTTGGCTTTCTGAGCCACCTTGGCATTGGCAGGCTTCTTGGTCACAGCGGTTGAGCGCGGCTTCTTGGTCGTGCTGGCCTGCCTGTTCTTGCTGGCTTTTTGACCAGAGGTATTGGCAGCCATGCGCACGGTCTTGTAGATGCTCAATGACTGGCCCGCCTTGAGCTGGGAGTTGGTCTTGAGGGAGTTCCAGCGTGCCAGATCGGCCACGCTCACACCATTGCGGCGTGCGACGCGGGCCATGGAGTCGCCCCTGCGGACCTTGACACTGGTGCGTCGGGTGACATTGGTGACTTCGGGCGCAAAGGCAATCTTGCCGTTGTCTGCAATGTGTGAGGCCACATCACCCATGTGCTGCGAGGTGCGAGGCACCATCAGGGCAGACCCCGCCTTGATCATCATGCGCGGTGGAATGCGGTTGACGCTGCGCAGATCGGCCTCGCTCATGCCCACGCGGTCAGCGGCCTGGGCCACTGTCATGGTGCTGGGGGCTACCCATACGGTCCAGCTGGCGTACTGATCGTCGTTATAGGCTTCCAGGTTACGCTGGAAGACTTTGGCGTTGTCCCAGGGCAGCAGAATCTGTGTGGTGCCGCCGGCAAAGATGGTGGGACGATGAAACGAAGGGTTCAGAGCCTTGAAGTCTTCGAGGCGCACGTCTGCCAGACGTGCGACCAGCTCAACGTCCATGTCGCGCTTGATCTCCACCACCTGGAAGTAGGGGTGGTTCTCGATATAGGGCAGCTCAAGCTGGTACTTTTCGGGGTTGGCGATGATGTTCTTGACCGCCTGCAGCTTGGGCACGTAGTTGCGTGTCTCGTTGGGCATATTCAGCTCGGCATAGCTGGTGCCCAGGCCCTGGCGCTGGTTGCGCTTGATGGCGCGCATCACATTGCCTTCGCCCCAGTTGTAGGCAGCAAGTGCCAGCTGCCAGTCACCAAACATGCCGTAGAGCTTTTCCAGATAGTCCAGGGCAGCGCGCGTCGAAGCCAGCACGTTGCGGCGGTCATCGCGGAAGGCATTTTGCGTGAGGTCGAAGTACGAACCTGTCGCGGGCATGAACTGCCAGATGCCTGCAGCCTTGGCACTGGAGACAGCCTGCGGGTTGAAGGCACTTTCGATATAGGGCAGCAGTGCCAGCTCCATGGGCATGTTGCGCTGCTCCAGCTCTTCAACAATATGGAACAGGTACTTGCTCGAGCGGGTGGTCATGCGCTCGATGTACTCGGGCCGTGAGCTGTACCACTTTTCCTGCACCGGCACGAGTTCGTGGTCTAGGTCTGGAATGGCAAAGCCGCGGCGGATGCGCTCCCACAGATCGTGGTTGGACTCCAGGGGGACGACCTTGGAGGTGCCAGTCTTGACAGGGGTGATGGGTTTGAGTGGCCCGTCAAATTTGGCGGGTGGCGAGCTTGCGCAGCCAGCGAGCACGGTCACGCTGATGGCAAGAAGAAGATGGCGCAAGTTCATCAGAATGCGTTTTTCCATTCGCGCAGCGTGGCAAGCACACTGGCGGGGTTTTGAGGGTGGGTGTCGGGTCGAAAGCGCAGTGCGCTTTGCACGACTTGTTTAACGTCACAACGCAGAAAAGGGTTGATTGCCAGTTCCTGAGCCAGTGTGGAAGGCAGCGTGGGCAGCTGCTGCTGGCGCAGGGCTTCGCAATGCGCGCGGTATTGGAGCAGGTCGGCATTGCTTGGTTCCACGGCGCAGGCAAATTTCAGATTGCTCAGCGTGTATTCATGGGCGCAGGCCACGCGGGTGTGGCCCGGCAGCTGTGCCAGCTGCTGCAGTGAGGCATGCATCTGCTCGGGCGTGCCTTCAAACAGGCGGCCGCAGCCGCCCGAAAACAAGGTGTCGCCGCAAAACAGGATGGGAGCTTGGCCTGCAGGTTCGCAATACCACGCAATATGACCAGCGGTGTGGCCTGGCACTTCCAGTACGCGCCAGTTCAGGCCCAGCAGCTGCAGCTCGGTGCTGGCATCCACGCGGATGACGGGCTCGGGCAGGGTTTCGTAGGCTGGGCCGTAAACGGTTGCACCAGTGGCGCTGCGCAGTTTGTCCACCCCTCCTACATGATCGGCATGGTGGTGGGTCACTAGAATGGCTTGCAGTTGCAGGCCATGTGCCTGCAGTGCGGCAAGAACGGGGGCAGCGTCTCCGGGATCTACCACCAGGGCTTGTTTGCCGTTGTGCAGCAGCCAGATGTAATTGTCAGAGAACGCGGACAACGGCAGCAGATTCATGAGTGAGTCAAGTCAGAAAGAGCATCCGTGGATGGCAAAGGCTTTTGGCCGCTATCTGCTGGAATGGGAGCAGCAGCGGTGCGACGAGGCGGTGGCAGACATTTTCGGCTATCACAGTCTGCAGCTGGGCTTGCCGCAGCTGCAGGCCTTGCGGCAAAACCGCATGCCCCATCAGTGGCTGGCCATGCCCAGCATGGATTTAAACCCTGAAAGTCTAGCTTGCCAAGAGCAGTTGCAGGCGCATTTATGCTGCGCGCCTGAGGCTTTACCGTTTGCAGAGGCCAGTCTGGACCTGCTGGTGCTACCGCATACGCTGGAGCTGTGCCAGAACCCGCACGCAGTGCTGCGCGAGGCAGTGCGGGTGCTGGTGCCTGAAGGGCGGCTGCTGCTGTTCGGGCTGAACCCTTTCAGCCTGTGGGGGCTGCAGCACGGCCTGGAGCGCGTTAGGGCACCGTCGCTCAATGCCTGGCAGGGGCTTTCCTATCTGCGGGTGCGCGAGTGGCTGCAGGTGCTGGCCATGGATGTGGAGGCCGTGGACTTTGGCTGCCATGCGCCTGCCGTGGAGTCTGAGGTGTGGCTTGAGCGCTGGCGCTGGCTGGACAAGCTGGGTCACAAGGCGTGGCCTGTGCTGGGCGGTGCATACTGCGTGCTGGCAGTGAAAAAGGTGCATGGCATGCGACTGCTCGAGCCGGCATGGCGCAAGCACAAGACGGCGCCCAAGGCTGCGGCAGCAGCCGCTTGCCAGCAGGCACCACAAAGGAAAGAAATTTGAACCAAGTCGTGATTTACACAGATGGGGCCTGCAAGGGCAATCCTGGCCCTGGTGGCTGGGGGGTGCTGCTGCAGGCAGGGCCCCATCGCAAGGAATTGTTCGGCGGTGAACTGAACACCACCAACAACCGCATGGAGCTGACCGCTGTGATTGAGGCACTGCGCGCACTCAAGCGCCCCTGTGATGTGGCGCTGTATCTGGACAGCGAATATGTGCGCAAGGGTATTACGGAGTGGATCCACGGCTGGAAAGCCAAGGGCTGGAAGACTGCGGCGAAGCAGCCCGTCAAAAATGCCGAGCTGTGGCAGGAACTGGATCACCTGGTCAGCACAGCAGGCCACCGCATTGCCTGGCACTGGGTCAAGGGCCATGCAGGTGACCCCGGCAATGAAAAGGCGGATGAACTGGCGAACAAGGGCGTTGATCTGGCGCTGGGACGCATTTAATATCTCATCCAAGCTGCGGGCTCTAAAAAATAGAGCGGCTAGCGCTCAAAATTAAAGGGATTCAGATGGAAAACTATCTGAATCCCTTTGTTTTTCTGCAGTAGCAGCTTCTTTTTATGAAGCGGCTGGCAGCGTGATGCGGGTTTCCAGGCCTGGCGATGCATTGCACCAGACGATGCTACCCTGATGCAGCTGCATGATGGCGCGCACGCTGGCCAGGCCAATGCCGTGCCCTGGTAGATGCTGATGGCTGCTGGCGCGAAAGAAGTGGCTGCCCAGCCGTGGCAGAACCTCCTCAGGCACACCGAGCCCATGGTCACGCAGCAGCAAGATGACTTGCCCCTGCTGCTGATACAGGCGCACATCCAGCTGCAGCAGGCCTTCTGTATTGCCACCATATTTGAGAAAGTTGTCCAGCAGATTGGACAGCGCATTGGCCAGCAGGTGTGACTCGGCCATGACCCAGCCTTCGCAGTCCCAGTGGGTATGCAACTGTACGCCGCGCTCTACAAAAATAGGCTCGTAATACTCCAGCACGTCCTGCAGCACGGTGCGTATGGCCATGCGCTCAAAGCGCTGCTGGCCGATGCCAGACTCCACCTCAGCCAGCAGCAGCATTTTGGTGAACAGGCGACTGAGTTGCTGCAGTTCGGCCTGCGCCAGCTCCAGTTGTGCCTGGCGCAGGGCCGGTGGCCCATCCGTGGCCGCCTGAATGTGGCGTAGCGTGCGGTTCAGCGGGGTGCGCAGGTTGTGCGCCACCATGTTGGAGACGTGGCGTATGCCATGCACCAGCTGCTCGAGCTGTTCGAGCATGGTGTTGATGTCCTGCTCCAGTCGGCTGAATTCGTCCTGGTGGGCATTGGGCGGCAGGCGAAAGTGCAGATTGCCCTTGCCTGCCTGATGCATGGCGCGGCGCAAGGCAGCGGCGCGCTGGTCCATCAGGCGGCGAAAGCCCAGGGCCGCAGCCAGCGACAGCACGATGACCAGTACCAGTGCTGTGCCAGTGGCTTTGAAGTAGCGGTCGCGAATGTCGGTGAGCGGCTGCAGATCACTGCCTGCAAGCAGGTAGCGGCCATCGTCCAGCAGATGCAGTTGCACCCGGCCCATGAAGCTGCGCGTTTCCTGCTCCAGCGCTACATCCTGCAGGTGAGGGCCAGGCTGCAGTCCTGCCAGGGTGGCTACGGCATTGCCAGCCCAGACCTGGCCGTCAGCGCTTTGCAGAATCAGCACTTCGGTCTGGCTGTCGATGCCATCGGCCAGCAAGGTATCAATTTCGTTTTGCAGGCCCAGTGGACCTTGCTGCGCGTAGGTGCTCAGCAGGCGCTTGCTGGTGCGCATGGCATAGTCATCGAGCTGCTGGCTGACGCGGCCTACGATTTCCACGTAGTACACGCTGAAGATGCCTGCGAGGATGGCGAGCACCATGATGCCAAAGCCCAGTGCCAGCCGGAACGAGCTGGATTGCCAGGTATGCTGCAGGCCGTTAAGGCGTGGGGATGTCAATGCTGTACCCTACGCCGCGCACCGTGCGAATAACAGATGGCCCATTTTTGCCATCTATTTTCTGGCGCAAATGGCTGATATGGACGTCGATAATATTGGTCTCGGGCTGGAAATCATATTCCCAGATATTTTCCAGCACCATGCTGCGCGTAACAGTCTGGCCAGCATTTTTGATCAGATAAGCCAGTAATTTAAATTCACGGGTATTGAGTGGTATTTTTTCTTCGCCGCGATGTACGGTGTGTTTGAGCAAATCTATGCGTAAATTACCAAGTGTCAGTGTGTGTGCCTGCTCCTGCGCGGTGGAGTTGCTGCGGCGCATGACGGCTTCGATGCGTGCTTCCAGTTCTTCCATTAAAAATGGTTTGGGAAGATAATCATCAGCCCCTGCTTTGAGGCAGCGCACACGCTCTTCGGTTTGCCCCAGAGCGCTGACCACAATCACAGGCCACTGGTGGCCCATGGCACGCATGGCTTTCAGAATATCGAGGCCATCCACTTCATTCGGTAGCATGCGGTCAAGCAGTACCACATCCCAGGGTTGAGACAGTGCTGCTTTCAGGCCTTCGCTGCCATCGGTAATGTGGGTGATCGAATATTCAGTCGATAAAAGATTTTCGCAAATATATTGCGCAATCTCGGTATCGTCTTCAATCAATAAAATATTTTTCATGGATTGAAACCCCTGAGCAAAAAAGTGCTGCAGGGGTTGGGGGCTATGGAGCTTGAAGCTTAGCTTGGAATGTATCTTCTGCGCAGCGTGCGCTGTAAAAACTTGAAGAGGGTCCAGCACAGCATGGCGGCCGTAATGGCCAGCAGGGTAGCGCTGATGGGGCGCTCAAAAAAGATGCTGGGGTCGCCACGCGAGAGCAGCAGCGTGCGGCGCAGGTTCTCTTCCACCATGGGCCCGAGGATATAGCCCAGCAGCAGTGGCGCAGCTTCAAAGCGCAGCAGCATGAACAGATAGCCCAGAATGCCGAAGATGGCGACCATGTAGATGTCAAAGTTGTTGTTGTTGACGCTGTACACGCCCAGTGCCACGAACACCAGAATGGCAGGGTAGAGCCACTTGAATGGGATGCGCAGCAGTGACACCCAGATGCCAATGGTCGGAATGTTCAGCAGCACCAGCATGATGTTGCCAATGGCAAAGCTCACGACCAGGCCCCAGAACATTTCGGGTTGCTCGTTGATGAGCGTGGGGCCAGGCTGAATGCCGTGAATGATCAGTGCGCCCAGCATGATGGCCATGACAGCATCGCCCGGAATGCCCAGCGACAGCGAAGGCACAAAGGCAGTCTGCGCAGCGGCGTTATTGGCCGACTCTGGTGCAGAAATGCCCTGTACGGCGCCATGCCCAAACTCTTCGGGACGCTTGGCGACCTTTTTTTCTACGGCATAGGCCATGAAGGCGGCAATCGAGGGGCCTACGCCAGGCAGTGCGCCCAAGGCGGAGCCGATGACAGAACCTCGGAACATGGCGGGGTAACCGCGGTTCATCTCCTGCTTGGCAGGGATCATGGAGCGCAGCGTGACTTTCTCGACCTTCTTGGAGTCATCCTGACCGTGAATGCCGCGCACCACTTCCGAGACGCCAAACAGACCCATGGCCAGCGCCACCAGGTTGATGCCATCCATCAGTTCGGGCACATCCATGGTGTAGCGCGCAGCGCCGGAGTTCACATCTGTGCCTACCATGCCCAGCAGCACGCCCATGACCATCATGGCCAGGCCCTTGACCGGTGAGCCACTGCCCATGGAAGACGCTGCGACCAGGCCCATGACCATCATGGCGAACAGTTCAGCAGGGCCAAACTTCAGGCCTACCTCAGCGATGGTGGGTGAAAACAGAATCAGCAGGGCAAGGCCGAACATGGCCCCAAACAGGGAGGCAATGGTCGTAATGAATAAGGCAATACCAGCCTTGCCTTTCTTGGCCATGGGATAGCCATCCAGACAGGTCACCGCTGCAGCAGGCCCCCCGGGTAAGTTCATCAGGATGGACGCCGTGGAGCCGCCATACTGCGCGCCGTAGTACACCCCGGCCAGCATTACGATGGCTGCAGTGGGTGACATGTGGTAGGTCATGGGCAGCAGCAGAGAAATGGCTGCCAGTGCGCCAATGCCGGGCAAGACGCCTACGGCCGTACCCAGAAACACGCCGAAGAAGCAATACCAGAGTACCGTGGGGTCTGAGGCAACGCGCAGACCTAATAAGAGGTTGTCAAATAATTCCATTTTTTATAATTCTGGGAAAAGGGAAATAGTCATATCCAGCCCTGCCACAAAAATCAGGGAGGTAATGACGGCAATCGCAATGGCAAGCACGCCTCTGACGCCAAAATTCATGCGCTTTGGCATGGTGGCAATCAAGACGGCAATCACGGTGCTGAGGAAAACCCCCAGCATCTGCAGACTAAATGCAAATACCACCAGCGAAGCGGTAGATGCCAGCAGACTGTCCCAGTCAACTTCAATACGTTCCCCTTTTCGGAAAAAAGCGGGAACCATGATAAAAATGCCAAGCACAAATAGCACCCAGCCCAGTACCATGGGCATATAGCCAGGCCCCATACGGGCGGCTGTGCCAAAACTGTAATTCTGTGCGCCTATGGCAAAGAAAAGGCCGACGATGCAGACGAATATACCAGCAATAATGTCTCTGAAATCTCTGTTTAGCATTACACCTCCATTGTGCAGAGTGGCCTATTTTTGAATGGAGGAGAGGTGGTAATCTTTTGTGATACTACGTATACATGCTGAATGTGAAAAATAATTAATGTGGTTGGTTAATTATTTTTAATGTTTGCATGAGATTTGTTGATTTGAGCATGCAGATAATTAACTGTAATTAATGCTGAATGCCTTTGAAGGCATCAGCTTAAAGAAAAAATAATGTGCAAAGACAACAAAAAAGGCCCAACAGGGCCTTGGCGCAAGGTGGCTGCAGCCTGAGTGGCTAGATGCCTACGGGCAGCTGCTCCTCCACTTCCTGTGCGGACTGTGGGCGTGTCACGCGGCCGATTTCTTCGCCGTTGCGCAGCACGACCAGCGTGGGCCAGAGCTTGACCTTGAAGTGGCGGCCCAGCTTGCGCCCGGGGCCGTCTTCGATCTTGATGTGGGTGATGTCGCGGCGATCCTGCAGCGCGTCACGCAGCAAAGGCTGGGCACCCTGGCAGTGGGGGCACCAGTCGACGCCAAATTCCACGGCAACAGTGCCGGGCAGGTCGGCCAGGTCTTCAGGGCTGGGGGCAGGGTCGGTAAAAGCAGTCGCAAAAGGCATGGCAAAACTCCGAAGCTAATGCTGCTTTATCGCCCCATGCGGCACTGCCGTCAATCCGCAGTGTTATTTATTTTGTAGCGCCTGCAGCTCGTCCAGCGTATTGGCGTTGGCAAAGGCCTGTGGATCATCGCCCGGCAGATCAAAGCGGCACAGGGCCTGGCGGTGCTGGCTGGTCCAGGCGTCAATCTTGCGGCCGCCTTCGTGCACAAAGGTCTGCAGGCTGGGCAGCAGGCTGTGGTGCAGCAGGGCAAACACGGGCTGGGGGCGGACTTGCAGTGTGCCATCGCGGCCCACTTCAGGCCCAGCGGCAAGCACGATCTGGGCGCCTTGCTGTGCAGCCACCGCCGTCATGCGGGCAGCAAGGTCCTGTGGAAAGCAGGGGCTGTCGCAGGGCACGGTCAGCAGCCAGTCGGTGCTGCAGTGCGTCAGGCCGGTCAGAAAGCCCGCCAGGGGGCCGGCGTAGTCGGGCAGCACATCGGTGTGTACGGGCACGCCGAACTGGGCGTAGTGCTCCAGGCTGCGGTTGGCATTGAGCATGCAGTGGCCTACTTGGCGCTGCAGTCGCTGCAGGGCATGCAGAGCCAGCGGCACACCGTGAAAGGGTTGCAGCCCTTTGTCCACGCCGCCCATGCGGCTGCCACGGCCGCCGGCCAGCACCATGCCGGTGATGTCTTGGATGGCAATAGAAGCTGTGGTGCTCATGGCTTCAGCCGCCGATGTAGCTCATTTCCACGCGCTTGCGGCCTTGTGTCGCTTCCGGTGGCAGGCTGGCGCGGATTTCGGAGTAGCGGTCATTGCGCTGGCCCCAGATGTGCGCCATGGCGTTGCTGATGGTGGCGTCGTCTGCGCCGTTGCGCAGCAGGTCACGCAAGTCCCAGCCCTGGTCGGCAAACAGGCACAGGTACAGGCGGCCTTCTGTGGACAGGCGTGCACGGTTGCAGTCGCCGCAGAAGGCCTGGGTCACGCTGCTGATGACGCCAATTTCGCCCAGCGCCGGGTCGTGCTTGCCATCGGCACCTGCATAGCCCCAGCGCTTGGCGGTTTCGCCAGGGGCAGAAGGCTCCAGCTGCACCAGAGGCATTTCAGCGTGTATGAGCTGGAGCACTTCGGCCGATGGCAGGACTTCGTCCATGCACCAGCCGTTGGTCGCACCCACATCCATGTATTCAATAAAGCGCAGCGTCACGCCGGTGCCACGGAAATGGCGAGCCATGGGCAGGATCTGGTCTACGTTGGTGCTGCGCTTGACCACCATGTTGACCTTGATGTCCTGCAACCCCGCTTCGCGCGCGGCTTCAATGCCGTCCAGCACATCGGCCACAGGAAAGTCCACATCGTTCATGCGGCGGAAGGTGGCGTCATCCAGCCCGTCCAGGCTGACGGTGACACGCTTGAGACCCGCATCCTTGAGCAGCTGGGCCTTGCGGCGCAGCAGCGAGCCATTGGTCGTCAGGGTGATGTCCAGCTCCTGACCCTCCGGAGTGCACAGAGCAGCAAGCTGGGCGATGAGCTGGTCCAGGTCTTTGCGCAGCAGCGGCTCGCCGCCTGTCAGACGGAACTTGCGCACGCCGTGTGCAATGAACAGGCGTGCCAGGCGGGTGATCTCTTCGAAGCTCAGCAGTGCCTTGTGGGGCAGGTAGGGATAGGCTTTGTCAAAGACTTCCTTGGGCATGCAGTAGGCGCAGCGGAAGTTGCAGCGGTCTGTGACGCTGATGCGCAGATCACGCAGTGCGCGCGCGCGCTGATCCAGCAACTGCCCAGTGGGAGCAATATGTGCTGTATTGAGTGGCGCCTGCAGTACGCCGTACCGTTGTTCCACCACAGGGATTACGCGATCAACCATAGGGGCGAGATTGTGCCGCAAGCGCTTCGGCGCTGCTGGGGAGGGGGTTTGGTGCTGCAGGGATAGTCTTCAGCTCTGCGTGGTTTTGCAATTTTCCTGCGCAGCAGGCGGCATGGGCTGCCCTTTGCCTTCAGGCAGTATCCAGCCCACAAACTGGGGGTAGTACTGTGCGACGGCGGGGCCGTTGAAGTCCCAGCCTTTGCAGCGGCCCAGATAGGCAGGCGGCTGGTCAGGGCCGCTATCAAAGGCAGACACAATGCTTTGAAATGTGGCGGTTGCCATGCTTTGCAGCAGCTCTCGCATATGGGTGCAGCCCGCAATGCCGCCCAGATGGGTCTCAATGGCTTTGCGCCAGCCACGTGCCATGCAGCAGCCCACCATGCCTTGCATGGCATCCAGCGCTGTGGGACAGCCTTGTACAGGATGGGCATCCATCGCCGCTTCAATGGCATGGACGACCAGCTGGGTGTCCACCGTCACGCGAAGCAGCATGTGGTGAATGGGCTCGCCTGCCTTGCGCATGCCTTCTCCATTGACGCGTGGCATGTCCATGGCCTTGCTGTCTATGAGTTCGCCCTCGATGTCCCACAGGCCATCGGCGCGTTCAAAACTGCGAAAGTTCACTTGGCGGATGTGCTGCGGGGTGCGGGCAACAGTGGGTGTGGAAAGCGGCATGGGCGTGGTGTGAAAAAGCATGGTGTGCTGGCAAAGACCAGCGGCAATCTGGCCATCATTGTGGATATGGGCTGGTATGCGGTCAGTCACCAAGGTAACTTTTTATCAGCCAAATTGGCTTCTAGGGCTTATGCTACAAGCGCTGGGTGCTATGCATTTGATTTAGGACTTCGCCCTATGGACAAGCCTGTGGGCAAGCCGGACCATGCCTGCATATGCTTGTCATGTGGAGGCAGTGGCGATGAAAACCCTGGTCGATCAACTCTCGCAGTACGCGGACTATCACCGCGATGCACGCAACATCCTCACGCACTTCTTGGGTGTGCCCATGATTTTGCTGGCCGTGGTCATCGTGCTGTCGCGCCCGGCATGGGAATGGGGCGGTGCGGGGGTAGCGCTCAGTCCTGCGGTGCTGGCAGCACTGGCCGCGAGCATCTACTACATGCTGCTTGATATGCGCTATGGCCTGACCTTGGCGCTGGTGCTGGGCGTCATGCTGGCGCTGGGCGCCTGGCTGGCCCAGCAAAGTACGGCGCTGTGGCTGGGCTGGGGCGTGGGGCTGTTTGTGGTGGGCTGGATCATCCAGTTCGTGGGGCACTACTGGGAAGGGCGCAAGCCGGCTTTCTTTGATGACATCGTGGGGCTGTTGATCGGCCCATTGTTTGTGCTGGCTGAAATGGGGTTTGCGCTGGGGCTGCGCAAGGAGGTGCAGCAGGCCATCGAGCAGCGCTCCGGCCCCGTGCGTACTTCAGCGCGTGCTGCCTTGTAAATGCGGTTTGCGCGGATATTCCAGGGGTTTGAAAGAAGCGCGCAAGGGCATGCCTCTAAAATCTTCAGGTTTTCCCCCAATTGGGGGCATTTGTTTCATAACCTGATCAACCATCATGTCCTTCGAAAAACTGACTCCCGGCAAGAACGCCCCTGAAACTTTCAACGTAGTGATCGAAATCTCCGCGAATGCCGATCCTGTGAAGTACGAAGTGGACAAGGAAACAGGCTGCGTGTTTGTGGACCGCTTCATGGGCACTGCCATGCACTATCCCGTGAACTACGGTTATGTGCCCCAGACACTGGCTGGCGACGGTGACCCCGTGGACGTGCTGGTGATGACTCCCTTCCCCCTGCCTACAGGCGTGGTGGTGCCTTGCCGTGCCATCGGTATCCTGCACATGGAAGACGAAGGCGGCGTGGACGGCAAGGTGCTGGCTGTGCCTACCAAGAAGATCCTGCCTGCCTACGACAAGATCGAAAGCCTGGACGACGTCCATGAACTGACCCTGAACCAGATCGCTCACTTCTTCGAACACTACAAGGATCTGGAAAAGGGCAAGTGGGTCAAGGTGCTGGGCTGGAAGGGTATTGACGAAGCCAAGAAGGAAATCTCCGACGGCATCGCCAGCTACAACAAGGCCTGAAAAATAGATAGCGATAAAGATAAAACCTTGGTCTCAGCCTAAGGCAAACCTTTTTCTCTGTAAAAATTTGTTAATGTGCAGTCCCTGTAAAGGGCTGCACTTTTTTTTGCCTGTGTGCGGCGCGACAAGGTCTTTTTCAGGGAGATGAGATGCTTTTGGCAAACATGCGCATGGCTACCAAGCTGGGCATTGGCTTCGCTTTGGTCAGCATGCTGACCCTGCTGCTGGGTGCGGTTGCTTTATGGCAGATGCGGCACATGCATGCCAGTACGCAACTGGTGGTGCAGAACGCCATGCCCAGTGTTCTTTATCTGAGCAATCTGCGCAGTGACTGGAACCAGTTCAGGCGTGCTGAAGCCGGGGTGCTGAATGTCCAGAGCGTGGCAGAGATTGACGGTTATCAGACGCAGATACAGCGTGTGCTGCAGGAAATCCAGTCGTTGGAGCGTGCCTACCAGGCGCTGGAAGCCGACGCCCAGGAGCAGCAGCTGATGGCTCGCTACGAGCAGTTGCGTGCGCAGTACATGGAAATACACCGCAGCTTCCTGCAAGCTGCGCGTGAGAAAGACTATAACGAGCTGGAAGGCGATCTGCTGCTGGGTGACATGGTCACCAACATCTATGTAGGCGTGGCGGAACCCGTGTTCGTACAGCTGGTAGAGGTGCTGGGTGAGCTGGCGCAGCTGAGCCGAAAGGGCGCAGATGAGGCGGAGCAGCAGGTGCAGCGCAGCTTTCAGTTTGCCAATACCTGGGTGCTGCTCGGCATGGGGCTGAGCACCTTGCTGGCCATTGTGCTGGGCTGGCGCATCACCCGGTCGGTCACTCTGCCCGCCAGGCAGGCTGTCAGCGTGGCGCGTGGCATTGCCGATGGTGACCTGACGCAGCCTATCCCTCAGGCTGGCAAGGACGAAATGGGTGTGCTGCTGCAGGAGCTGGGGCAGATGCGTGACAACCTGGAGCAGGTGGTGGCGCAGGTGCGCTCCAATGCCGATGGTGTCTTCACCGCCAGCGAGCAAATCGCCAGCGGTAACCATGACCTGTCGACCCGCACGGAAGAGCAGGCCAGTGCCTTGCAGCAGACGGCAGCATCCATGGAGCAGATGGCATCGACGGCACGCCACAACGCAGAAAACGCGATGCAGGCCAATCAGCTGGCAGTCAATGCCTCCCAGGTGGCGCAGCGCGGTGGCGAGGTGGTGCAGCAGGTGGTGCAGACCATGCACGGCATTGATGCCAGCAGTCAGAAGATTGCCGACATCATCGGTGTGATCGATGGTATTGCTTTTCAGACCAATATCCTGGCGCTGAATGCTGCGGTAGAAGCAGCACGTGCTGGTGAACAGGGCCGTGGCTTTGCCGTGGTGGCGGGCGAGGTGCGTTCGCTGGCAGGTCGCAGCGCGGAAGCTGCCAAGGAGATCAAGCAGCTGATTGCTGAGAGCGTAGACCGCGTGGGCCAGGGCTCCAGTCTGGTGGCCGAAGCAGGTCACACCATGCAGGAAGTTGTGCATGCCATCCGCCGTGTGGCAGATCTGGTGGTAGAAATCAGTGCGGCCAGCCGAGAGCAGAGTCAGGGCGTGGGACAGGTGAGCGAAGCCATTGTGCAAATGGACCAGAGCACCCAGCAAAATGCAGCCCTGGTGGAGGAAAGTGCAGCTGCGGCCTCTGGTCTGCAGCGTCAGGCCAGGGATTTGGTAGAGTCCGTATCGCGCTTCAAGGTTCAGCAGCAGGCGCTGGTTCGTCAGCCGGCGGTACAGCCCGTGCAGACATCTGCCCCTATGCCAGCACCAGTCAGCATCCAGCCTGCGGCAAAGCCTGTGCAGCAGGAAAAGCCCGCGGAAGCTGTGCAGCCTGCGGTGAAGGCGGTTGCCAGGGCCGCTGCGCCAGCTCCAGCCAAACCACTGGTTACACAGACGGCTTCTGAAGACGACTGGGAAACCTTCTGACGCAGGCCGCAGACCTGCACATTCAAGACACACCCCATGCCGTGCTGGCATGGGGTGTTCTTGCATCTACGCCTGCGAAGCTGCTGGAGCTAGGGCGGTTGTGCATAAGGACTCCTGCTCCCTTGCTGTGGATCTGGGCGGAGGGAGTGATAATCCCCCCTTATTTGTAAACCGGCTGTTCTGCGCAATAGCCGCTGGCGCTGAGGCCGCAGGGCTCACACATTTCATGACCACTTCTATCTGCATCGCTCAACTCAATTTTGTGGCGGGAGACTTGAGCGGTAACGCACAAAAAGTTATCGAAGCCGCGCAGCAGGCACATGCACAGGGAGCCGCGTTGCTGGTAACGCCCGAGCTGGCCCTGTGTGGCTACGCTGCTGAAGACTTGCTGCTGCGTCCCGCTTTTCAGCAGGCCAGTGATGAAGCACTGCAGACCGTGGTGGAAGCCAGCAAGCAGTGGCCAGGGCTGACACTGCTGGTTGGGCATGCACAGGCAGTGGAAGGCAGTACATTGCGCCGCAATGCAGCCAGCTGGATTGCTAACGGACAGGTGCTGGGCACTTACAGCAAGCAGGCATTGCCCAACTATGGTGTGTTTGACGAGAAGCGTTATTTCCTGCCCGGTCAGCAGGCCGGTGTGATGGACCTGCAAGGAGTCCGTGCCGGTGTGCTGATCTGTGAAGACGCCTGGGTGCGAGAGCCTGCACAGGCGGCTAAGGCCGCTGGTGCGCAGATGCTGCTGGTGCTCAATGCTTCGCCTTGGCATCTGGGCAAGCAGTCCGAGCGCGAAGCCGTACTGGCGCAGCGTGCCCGCGAAACTGGGCTGCCGGTGGTCTATGCCCATCTTGTGGGCGGCCAGGACGAGCTGGTATTTGATGGCAGCAGCTTTGCATTGCAGGCGGATGGCACTGTGGCTGTACGTGCTCCGTCGTTCGAGCAGGCACTGGCTGAAGTGCGCTTGCAGCAGACCGCAGGCATTGTGCAGGTATCGGGTGTGGTGACTCCTGTTCAGGAGGACAACGCCTGTCTGTGGAAGGCCCTGGTGCTGGCCGTGCGCGACTATGTGGGCAAGAATCGCTTTCCCGGTGCGCTGCTGGGTTTGTCGGGCGGTATTGATTCCGCACTGGTGCTGGCCATTGCCGTGGATGCACTGGGCAAGGACAAGGTGCGTACGGTGATGATGCCTTCACCCTACACCGCAGACATCAGCTGGAAAGACGCGCAGGAAATGGCAGACCGTGTGGGCGTGCGCCATGAAGTGATTGATATTGCTCCGCAATTTGAAGCATTCAAGGCAGCATTGGCCTCGCAATTTCAAGGTTTACCTGAAGATACAACGGAAGAGAATCTGCAGGCCCGCATTCGTGGTACCTTGCTGATGGCCATGTCCAATAAGTTTGGCTCTATTGTGCTGACAACAGGCAATAAGAGCGAAATGGCTACGGGCTACTGCACGCTCTACGGCGACATGGCAGGTGGCTTTGCCGTCATCAAGGATGTATTCAAGACCCGGGTGTTTGAGCTGGCACGCTGGCGCAATGCCAATGATCCTTTTGGAACGGGTCTGCATCCGATTCCAGAACGCATCATTACGCGCCCGCCCAGCGCAGAGTTGCGTCCTGATCAGAAGGACGAAGACAGTCTGCCTGCTTATCCTGTGCTGGACGATATTGTTCGCCGTTATATGGAAAATGACGAGCCTGTTGAAGCCATCGTGGCCGCAGGTCACGACAGCGGTGACGTCGAGCGCGTGGTTCGGTTGATCCGGGTGAATGAATACAAGCGCAGGCAGGCCCCGATGGGGCCGCGCCTGACGCAGCGTTGCTTTGGTAAGGACTGGCGCATGCCGATTACCAACGGATTCAGACGCTGAAATCTGGTTTCTCGTATTGATTGATTAAGTTAAAAAATTCCACTGGAGCCTGACACCATGAAAATGATTACAGCCATCATCAAGCCATTCAAGCTGGAGGAAGTGCGTGAAGCATTGGCGGAATGTGGCGTCACGGGTCTGACCGTGACTGAAGTGAAGGGTTTTGGCCGCCAGAAGGGCCATACCGAGCTGTACCGTGGTGCAGAGTACGTGGTGGATTTTCTGCCCAAGGTGAAGATTGAGGTGGTCGTTGCTTCCGAAGATGCGGACCGCTGTGTAGACGCCATCGTGACCGCAGCGCGCACAGGCAAGATCGGTGACGGCAAGATTTTTGTATCGCCCGTGGAAAAGGTAGTGCGCATTCGCACCGGCGATCTGGACGGCTCTGCCATCTAATCGCACAGAGGCGTTGCCCATGAAAAAAGCGATCCTTTGGGATCGCTTTTTGTGTGGGTCAGATCACGTGGCGCAGGTCCTTGCTTTCTGGCACCAGTCCAGCGGACTCGACCAGGAACTGCATCAGCGCGGCAATGTCGCTGTCCGCCTTGATCAGATCCATCTGCCAGGCGCCCATGAAGCCTTGTGTGACGGTGGATTGCAGAAACTGCAGCATGCTGGTGTAGTAGTTCTCTACGTTGAGCAGGCCCACGGGCTTGTCGTGATAGCCCAGCTGGCGCCAGGTCCACACTTCAAACAATTCTTCAAAGGTGCCAATACCGCCGGGCAGGGCCAGAAAAGCATCGCTGCGCTCAGCCATCATGGCCTTGCGCTCATGCATGTTGGCGACGATGTGCAATTCAGTGCAGGACTGGTTGGCCAGTTCTTTGTCTACCAGTGCTCGGGGAATGACGCCTACCACGCGGCCGCCAGCTGCCTTGGTGGCTTCGGCCACAATGCCCATCAGACCGGTGCAGCCGCCCCCGTAGACCAGCTGACCGCCACGCTGGCCAATCCATGTGCCTACGGCACGCGCAGCTTCTGCATACACCGGCAACTCGCCAGGGCGCGAGCCACAGTACACGCAGATCGAAAAAGCAGGGGTGAAGTCAGTCATGAGAGGTTCTTGGTAGATGAAGTCAGTGTTCAGCGCTGCGATGAGGGTGTGGGCGCAGGTGCATCAATCAGACGCGTACCAGCTAGCACATCGTGCAGAAACTGGCGCTGTGGGTGAAAGCGGCTGAGCAGGGCCCAGACAGCGATCCAGCCCAGTGTGAGCACCGCCACTTCAGCCATGGGCAGATGAAACGGTGCCAGAGCAGCCAGCGGTGGCAGCAGCCAGACCCAGCATAGCGCATAACGGGCCAGTGCACGCACACGCGTGAGGGGGCGGCCATTGTTGTCTACCACCTGGATGCGCCAGGTTTTCATGGCCAGCGTCTGGCCTTTGCTCCAGAAAAACGCAAAGTACATGCCCAGCACCACGAACAGCACAGCCTGCAGTGTGCGGGGTGACAGCGGTGCGCCAAACAGCACGCCAGCTGTGCCGAGTACGATGCCGCCGACAAACACGACGCCGAACAGCAGCAGACTTTCATACAGCCAGCAGGCCATGCGGCGGCGCAGACTGGGGGCTTGCAGAGGAACGTGGGTGGTGGAAGAGGTAGGGGCAGACATGCAGGCAGGCTTATCCATCAAATGCCCCAGACAGCAGGGGCTGTTTATTGTGCCGGTGCTGGTGCGTGCTCAGGTGCTGGATCTGATTGATGCGCGTCAAGATCTTGCGCAGGTGCAGGATCTTCCGCAGGCAGTGGCGGAAGCTCCATGCTGGGCATGGATTGCGGCACGGTAATGGGCAGAGCCGTCACCTCGGGTGGCGCGGCAAACGCTGGCTGAGGATGCTCAACAGGCGGAAGCTGCAGGGCTGGGGCAGCCTGTGGTGTGGCAATGGGCTGCGTCTCCACAATCACTGGGTGTGACACAGCCGGTGTGCTGGGCGCTGGTGCTGGCTGGGGCTTGGGTACGGCAATTCTGCGCTTGGCTTTTTTGGCGGCACGTGCCTTGCGGGCTTGCTCCGCCAGGCGCTGCTTTTCCGCAGCGCTCAGTGCCTGGTATTCATCCCATTTGGTCTGCAATTCCTGTGCGGACAGGCGCTTGGTGCTCTCAAAATTCAGTCGTGCCTGGTTGCGCTGCTGGGCGCTGAGGCTGGCCCAGGTCGTCATGCGGCTGACCAGCTTGGTGCGCTCGGATTCATCCATCTTAGGGTAGCGGTCCGCCAGGACCAGCCAGCGGCGCTTGGCCAGCGCACCCATGGCGTTCCAGTGCTCGCGCAGCGGCATCAGAATCTGGCGCTGGGTTTCTGAGAGTTCGCGCCATGCGGGGCCGGATGAACTCAGGCGCAGCCGGGGGGCGTGTGTGCTGCTGCTCAAGGAGGCGTGGCTGGTGTTGTCTACCGCCATATAGGCTGGCACGGTGCTGGGGGCCATGGCCACCTGCCCCATGCACCAGATGCCACCTGCTGCCAGACCCAGCAACAGCACGCTCGCCAGACTGATGGCGAAGACAGATGTGCGGGAGCTTGTGGGGTGTTCAGCGGTCAGGGGCATGTAGTGCCAAGTGTAAAGCGGCCCGCGTCCAGTCTGAATGGAACGGGCCGCGATTGCGGTCAAGGTGTGTCGGAAACGGTTGCTTGCAGGTATTGCTGGAAGCCGGGGTCAGTATAGGCGGCAGGGGGCAGTTCACTGGTCAGCAGGGCTGCATCCACTTCGGCAATATCAACAGTGGCGCGGCTGTCCTGGTCGATGCCGATAAAGGTCAGCGCACCAGCCAGTGCCACCAGCGGCAGCGCCGTCAGCAGGCGGCGCAGCCAGATGGGGGTGTTGTCCTGCGTGGGAGCGCCCAGGCTCAATGTGCCGTCGGCATTGCCAAGCAGGCTGCTGGCTGCTTCGGTCTGGCGCACGCGCAGTGGGCTGCTTTCGCGCTTGCGAACAGACAGTGCCTGCATGCGTGCTGCGCGCAGGCGCTCAGTGACCACGTACGGCAGCTCCGCATTGGCCATGGACAGGTGCGCAGTCAGCTTACGGGCAAATTGCTCGGCCGCATGTTCATTCTGGTGCGAAGGTGTGGTCATAACTCAATTCCTTTGGCTTTGAGCGCTTTGCTCAGCGACTGGATGGCCCGGAAACAATGTGTTTTTACACTGCCTTCTGAGCATCCCATGGCCGCTGCTGTCTCGGCAACATCCATGTCTTCCCAATAACGCAGCAAGAAGGCTTCTCGTTGACGCGCAGGTAAAGATTGAATTTCATTTTCAATACTTTTTAACAATTGCATACGCTGCGTCAGCGTTTCGGCGCTTTGTGCAGTTTCTTGCCCACTGTCTGTTGCATAGGTCTGCATCCAGTCAAATTCACTGCTGTCTGGATCATCGTTATGTGCGATGTCACCCATATTTGCAAACAGTGCATTGTGCGTTTTCTGTCGGCGAAACCAGTCCAGCGTGCAGTTAGACAGGATGCGGTGAAACAGCATGGGTAGTTCCGCGACCGGCTTGTCACCATAGTGCTGGGACAGCTTGATCATGCTGTCCTGGACGATATCCAAGGCCGCTTCTTCGTCACGGACGTGGTAGAGCGCGCGCTTGAAAGCACGTTTTTCCACGCTTTTGAGGAAGTCTGAGAGCTCTTGTTCGGTGGCCAAGGCAGTAGTGCTCGATAGGTCTGGAACGCACGAAACTGCAGGTCAGGATAGAGCCCTCTGCAGAATGTGGCAAAGCGGCCATTATCGCATTACGTTGTCAAACCCCCTCAATACCGTTAGCCAAAGTCGATGTTGCAGTGCCATAATGGCTGCTTGCAATTCAAACAAAAAGGCAAACGGGTCAAGGTCCGGCGTTTACCAATTTCGCCCATGTCCTTGGTCTTAAGTCCTGAACCGATCCCACAAGGATTTTGGCAAGGGGCACCCTAGGTTTTTCGTTAGAGAAATTCACAAAGGTTGATCATGGAAATCTCCAAAGCAGAACAAGCCAGCGCAGCGGCAGCTGCTTCTCAGGCTGGTACCCAAGAGTTGATGGGTGCCGAAATCCTTGTCAAATCACTCGAAGCAGAAGGCGTCAAGCAGCTGTGGGGCTACCCCGGCGGTGCAGTGCTGTACATCTACGACGCGCTGTACAAGCAAAACGGCATCGAGCACGTGCTGGTGCGCCATGAGCAGGCGGCGGTGCATGCGGCTGATGGCTATGCCCGAGCGACCGGCGATGTGGGCGTGGCGCTGGTGACATCCGGCCCCGGCCTGACCAATGCCGTGACTGGTATTGCTACTGCTTATACCGATTCGATTCCTCTGGTGGTGATCAGCGGCCAGACTTCCACGGCAGCGATCGGCACCGATGCATTCCAGGAATGCGACACCGTGGGTATCACCCGCCCCATCGTCAAGCACAACTTCCTGGTGAAAGATGTGCGTGACCTGGCCCTCACCATGAAGAAGGCCTTTCACGTGGCGCGCACTGGCCGCCCTGGCCCTGTGGTGGTGGACATTCCCAAGGACGTTTCTTTCAAGAAGGCGCCTTACAGCGGCTATCCACAGTCGGTGGAAATGCGCTCCTACAACCCCGCGAAGAAGGGCCACTCCGGCCAGATTCGCAAGGCGCTGCAGTTGCTGCTGAGCGCCAAGCGCCCCTATATCTATACCGGCGGCGGTGTGCTGCTGGGTAATGCCTGCCAGGAGCTGCGTACCTTGGTGGACATGCTCGGCTACCCCGTGACCCATACCCTGATGGGGCTGGGCGCATACCCTGCCAGCGACCGCAAGTTCCTGGGCATGCTGGGCATGCACGGCACGATCGAGGCCAACAACGCCATGCAGAACTGCGATGTGCTGCTGGCCGTGGGCGCACGCTTTGATGACCGCGTGGTGGGCAACCCCAAGCACTTCATGTCGGTAGAACGCAAGATCATCCACATCGACATTGATCCTTCCTCGATCTCCAAGCGTGTGAAGGTGGATGTGCCTATCGTGGGTGACGTCAAGGACGTGCTGACCGAGCTGATCGCCATGATTAAGGAAGCCACGACCCGCTCCGACGAAGGTGCGCTGGCACAGTGGTGGAGCCAGATTGAAGCCTGGCGCAGCCGTGACTGCCTGCAGTTTGACCGCAGCAAGAAGGATGTGATCAAGCCCCAGGCCGTGGTGGAAACGCTGTGGAACATGACCAAGGGTGAGGATGTGTACATCACGTCTGACGTTGGTCAGCACCAGATGTGGGCGGCACAGTTTTACCGCTTTGATGAGCCACGTCGCTGGATCAACTCCGGTGGTCTGGGCACCATGGGTGTGGGCCTGCCTTACGCCATGGGCATCAAGCTGGCCAAGCCTCAGGCGGAAGTCTTCTGTATCACGGGCGAAGGCTCGATCCAGATGAACATCCAGGAGCTGGCTACCTGCCGCCAGTACAACACGCCTGTCATCATCTGCGCGCTGAACAACCGCTTCCTGGGTATGGTGCGTCAGTGGCAGGAGATTGAATACTCCGGTCGCTACTCCAGCAGCTACATGGACTCGCTGCCCGACTTCGTGAAGCTGGCTGAAGCCTATGGCCACGCCGGCATTCTGGTGGAAGACCCCGCCAAGGTGGAGTGGGCCCTGCAGGAAGCACGCCGCATTGCGCGTGAAGAAAACAAGTGCGTGTTCCTGGACTTCCGCACCGACCCCACGGAGAACGTGTTCCCCATGGTGCAGGCCGGCAAGGGTATCACGGAAATGCTGCTTGGTCCTGATGATCTGTAAAAACCATAGCTGCTAGCGCTTGCTGGCAGCGGTTTTGCAAATCATTTCATACGCAAAAGCAGATTTAATCTGCGCTAAGCGCTCTCAAATTTGACGAATCTATTGTCCACCAAGCCCGCAGCTTACCGGTTGCGGGGGAGGGTGGCGAAAAGAGGAATCTGGACATGAAACACATCATTGCCGTGCTGCTCGAAAACGAGCCCGGAGCCCTGTCGCGCGTGGTGGGCCTGTTCTCGGCCCGTGGCTACAACATCGAGTCCCTGACCGTAGCCCCCACGGAAGACCCCTCGCTGTCGCGCATGACGATTCAGACCACGGGGTCGGATGACATCATCGAGCAAATCACCAAGCACCTGAATCGCTTGATTGAAGTCGTCAAAGTGGTGGACCTGACCGAAGGTGCCTACACCGAGCGTGAACTCATGATGGTCAAGGTGCGCGCCGTGGGCAAGGAGCGCGAAGAGATGAAGCGCATGGCGGACATCTTCCGCGGCCGCATCATCGACGTGACCGAAAAGAGCTATACGATCGAGCTGACGGGCGACCAGTCCAAGAACGATGCCTTCCTGCAGGCCATCGACCGTACTGCGATTCTGGAGACCGTGCGCACCGGCGCATCCGGTATTGGCCGTGGCGAACGCATCCTGCGTGTGTAATGCGCAGACGTCAGACACTGAATTTTCACAACCCTACAACCCCTATAAGCAACTGGAGCCAACTATGAAAGTTTTCTACGACAAAGACTGTGATCTGAGCCTGATCAAGAGCAAGACTGTGGCCATCATCGGCTACGGCAGCCAGGGCCACGCCCACGCACAAAACCTGAACGACAGCGGCGTGAAAGTCATTGTCGGTCTGCGCAAGGGCGGTGCTTCCTGGGACAAGGTGGGCAAGGCTGGCCTGACCGTGATGGAAGTGGATGAAGCGGTGAAGGCTGCAGACGTGGTCATGATCCTGCTGCCCGACGAAAACATCCCCGAGGTGTACAAGAACAACGTTGAGCCCAACATCAAGCAAGGCGCTGTGCTGGCTTTCGCTCACGGCTTCAACGTGCACTACAACCAGGTGGTGCCCCGCGCTGACCTGGACGTGATCATGGTGGCTCCCAAGGGCCCTGGCCACACCGTGCGCTCCGAATACCTGAAGGGCGGCGGCGTACCTTCGCTGATCGCTGTGTACCAGGACCGCTCCGGCAAGGCGCGTGACATCGCTCTGTCCTACGCTTCTGCCAACGGCGGCGGCAAGGGTGGCATCATCGAGACCAACTTCAAGGAAGAAACCGAAACTGACCTGTTCGGCGAGCAAGCCGTGCTGTGCGGCGGTGCCGTGGAGCTGGTGAAGATGGGCTTCGAAACCTTGACCGAAGCTGGCTACGCGCCTGAAATGGCCTACTTCGAGTGCCTGCACGAGCTGAAACTGATTGTGGACCTGATGTACGAAGGCGGCATTGCCAACATGAACTACTCCATCTCCAACAACGCGGAGTATGGCGAGTACGTGACTGGCCCCGAAGTCATCAACGAAGAGTCTCGCAAGGCCATGCGCAACGCTCTGAAGCGCATCCAAAGCGGTGAATACGCCAAGATGTTCATCAGCGAAGGTCGCCTGAACTATCCTTCGATGACTGCACGCCGTCGCCAGAACGCCGATCACGCCATCGAGCAAGTGGGCGGCCAGCTGCGCGCCATGATGCCCTGGATCGCCAAGAACAAGCTGGTGGACCAGACCCGCAACTAATCACCGTTGCCAGGCTGCTTGTCGCAGCCTGCTGCAAAAGGCCACTGCGCAGGCAGTGGCCTTTTTCTTTGTATGGCTGTAAAGCAGTGGCGCTACACTGCATGGCAGTACTCGGTCCCCATGGATGCGGGCTGCGTAAAATACTATGGTTTTAATAGCTGCCCAGCTGCTGCGCTGGCAGCGAACTGGAGGTGCATTGCATGCATGACAGCAAAGACGCCCAAGCAGGCGAAAACGGCGTGGTGGTGCGCAAGCGACGCAAGGGCATTTACATACTGCCGAATTTGTTTACCTTGGCTGCGCTGTTTGGTGGCTTCTATGCCATCGTGATGGCCATGAATGGCCGGTTTGATCTGGCGGCCTACGGCATTTTCTGTGCCATGGTGCTGGATGCGCTGGACGGTCGCGTGGCGCGCATGACCAATACGCAAAGCGCATTCGGCGAGCAGATGGACTCGCTGTGCGACATGGTGTCCTTTGGCGTGGCGCCTGCCCTGGTGGCCTACGAATGGGCGCTCAAGGGACTGGGTCGCTGGGGCTGGATTGCCGCCTTTGTGTACTGCTCGTGCGCAGCGCTGCGTCTGGCACGCTTTAACGTGAATACCGGCGTGGTCGACAAGCGCTGGTTTCAGGGCCTGCCTTCGCCTGCCGCCGCCGCGCTGGTCGTTGGCTTCATGTGGGTGCTCAATGACTTTGGCGTGGTGCGCGGCGAAGACGGCATGATCACCTGGGTGCAGATGATGTGGGTGATGTTCTTCCTGACGCTGTACTCGGGCCTGACGATGGTGACCAACGTGCCTTTCTACAGCTTCAAGGATGTGAACATGAAGCGCAGCGTGCCGTTTGCCGCCATCATCCTGATCGTGCTGGCCATCGCCATCATCAATATTCATGCGCCTACCGTGCTGTTTGCGGTGTTTGCCGTCTATGGCTTCAGTGGTTACGCGGTCTATGTGGTGCGCAAGACACGTGGTCAGCAGACCAGTGTGATCAGTGTTTCCAAGGACGAGCCCGAAGAGCGCGGTCTGCATCATTAGTAATCATGCGTAAAAACGCATATACATCTTGAAGTGAACTGTGCTAGAGTTGTTCGCATGAATTACCTGTCGCTAGCTCTACTACTATCTTCCATGTCCAACGGGCAGGTTTAGTAGCGCGCGCGTACACACACCCTACATCCAAGGCCCGTAGCTCCAGCGACGGGCCTTTTTTTGTTTGGGTTGCTGGGGACCAGGCCAAATTTTCTTGAATCACGAAAGAGAGCTCCTATGTCGATGTTGCAGAACCCCGCAAGCAAGTACCGTCCTTTTGTACCTGTTCGTCTGACTGACCGTACCTGGCCTGACGCAACCATCAGCAAGCCCCCCGTCTGGTGTAGCGTGGACTTGCGCGACGGCAACCAGGCGCTGATCGAGCCCATGGATATCGAGCGCAAGATGCGCATGTTCGAGCAGCTGGTCAAGATCGGCTTCAAGGAAATTGAAGTGGGCTTTCCTTCTGCTTCGCAGATCGAGTTCGACTTCATGCGCAAGCTCATCGAGGAAAAGCGCATTCCTGATGACGTGACCGTGCAGGTGCTGACCCAGGCACGTGAGCATCTGGTGCGCCGCACTTTTGAAGCCCTGGAAGGTGTACCCCGTGCCATTGTTCACCTGTACAACGCGACAGCACCTGTGATGCGCCGCGTGGTGCTGGGCATGAGCGAAGACGAGATCGTGGAGCTGGCGCGCAGCAATGCCCAGCTGTTCAAGGACATCGCAGCGGAATACCCTCAGACGGACTGGACTTTCGAGTACTCGCCCGAGATGTACTCGGACACCGAAGTGGAGTTCTCCAAGCGCGTGATCGACGCCGTGACAGAAGTCTGGCAGCCCACACCTGATAAGAAGTGCATCATCAACCTGCCCACAACCGTCGAGCACTCCAGCCCCAATGTGTTTGCCGACATGGTGGAGTGGACGCACCGCAATATCGAGCGCCGTGACTCCATTGTGCTGTCCGCGCACCCCCATAACGACCGCGGCACTGGCACAGCGACTGCCGAGATGGCCTTGCTGGCCGGCGCAGACCGTCTGGAAGGCTGCTTGTTTGGCAATGGCGAGCGCACCGGCAACCTCGACGTCGTGAACGTGGCCTTGAACATGTACATCCAGGGCGTGCATCCGGGTCTGGACTTCTCGGACATCGACGGCATCCGCGCAACGGTGGAGTACTGCAACCAGCTGCCTGTACACCCCCGTCACCCCTATGTCGGTGAGCTGGTCTACACCTCTTTCTCGGGCTCGCACCAGGATGCGATCAAGAAGGCCTTTGCTGCACGCAAGGAAGGCGACATCTGGGATATGCCTTACCTGCCGATCGACCCCAAGGATCTGGGCCGCAGCTACGAAGCCGTGATTCGTGTGAACAGCCAGTCCGGCAAGGGCGGTATCTCCTACTTGCTCGAAGCTGAGTATGGCCTGCAATTGCCACGCCGTCTGCAGATCGAGTTCTCGCAGGTGGTACAGCAGGAAATGGATGCGCTGGGCACCGAGTTCACGGCCCCTGATTTGTGGAACATCTTCCGCAAGGAATTTGGCCTGGATGCGCAGCAGGCACCTCAGTACCGCATTGAGGAAGCTGATGGTGTAATGAATCTGACGGCCAAGCTCCAATGGAATGGTCAGGAGCGCGTGCTGCAAGGCAAGGGTACCGGCCCTATCGACGCCTTTGTGCAGGCGCTGTCTGAAGCCACTGGCCACAGCGTGCGCGTGATGAACTACTCGGAGCACGCAGTGGGTGAAGGCGCCAGCGCACAGGCCGTTGCCTATGTGGAAGTGCGCGTGGACGACAGTCACACCGTGTACGGCGTGGGCATGGATGCCAACATCGTGTCGGCCTCGATTCGCGCCATTTTGTCGGGTGTGCGTCGCGCGGTGCCTGTGCAGACGCAGGCTGCCTAAACACTCCAGAGCCAGCGGCTTTTGCGCCTGAGGTGCAAGGGCCGCCCGGCTGCAGACTTGCCAGATGGTGCAAAAGATCTGGCCTCCCAGCGGCATCAGACTTGTAAAGTTTGATGCCGCTTGCTTTGTGTGCTCTCAAATAATTGAAAATGAGTGCTAACTACATGATGCAAACGGTACTGTCACGCCTATAATTTCGTGAATTACTGCAAAAAGGTCGCTTTTCCCGTAAATAAAAAGACTTTTTTAAAGTAGGGGTGAACACGTCTTTGTTATTTGTAGTTCGGAGCACCGCTGCATGCACTACCGATCCTTTTTTGCATCTCAACGGATCGCCAGATTGCTGGCTTTCGTCACTTTGAGTTGCGCTCTGGCTGCACCAGCCGCAAACGCAGCCAATACAGCTCCTACCAAGAAGCCAAGCAGCAGCGCATCTGCCAGCAAAGCCAAGAAAACGCCTAACAAGCAAGCGGCTGCCAAAAAGTCGACCACAGCCCAGAAAAAGGCTGCAGCGCAAAAGAAAGCCGTAGCGCAGAAAAAAACTACAAGTACCAAAAAGGCACAGGCTGCACGCTTGAGCAAGGCCAATGCCAACAAGAAAGTCGCGCGCAAGAACGCAACGGCTACGCGTGCAGTGAAGGCTGCTGCTGCCGGTGCTGCTGCGGTGGCGGTGGCGCGGCCTTCCTTTGGTCAGCTGGCGGGCCTGCATAAGGTGTCTGACCCGCTGGAACTGAAGTCCAGCGTGGCACTGGTACTGGATCAGGACACCAAAGAAGTCCTGTTCAGCAAGAATGACCACGCCGTGCTGCCCATTGCCTCCATCACCAAGCTGATGACCGGCTTGCTGATTGCAGAGGCGGGTCTTCCCATGGATGAGGTGTTGACCATCACCCAGGACGACGTGGATACCGAAAAGAACAGCAGCTCACGTCTGCGCGTAGGCGCAAAGCTGACGCGTGGTGAGATGCTGCATCTGGCGCTGATGTCCAGTGAAAACCGCGCAGCGCATGCGCTGGGGCGCACCTATCCCGGTGGCCTGCAGCACTTTGTGCAGTTGATGAACAACAAGGCCAAGCTGCTGGGCATGGCCGAGACCCAGTTCGTGGAGCCAACAGGTCTGTCCAGCCGCAACCAGTCCAGCGCGCATGATCTGGCGACGCTGGTGAATGTGGCGCATGCCAATCCCGTCATGCGTGAGTTCTCCACCACGCCCAGCCGCACAGTCACTGTGGGCAATCGCGTGCTGCAGTTCAACAATACCAACAGCCTGGTCAAGAGTGAGCGTTGGGAGATCGGCTTGCAAAAGACCGGCTATATCTCTGAAGCGGGCCGCTGCCTGGTGATGCAGACCGAGGTTTCAGGGCGCAAGCTCATCATGGTGTTCCTCGACTCCATGGGGAAATACAGCCGCCAAGCCGATGCCGAGCGTGTGCGCCGCTGGCTGGAATCTGGCCATACGCTGACAGCCAGCCGCTGATCCGAAGAGCCGCGTCTCAAAAAAGGGAGCGGCTAGCGCTGATGAATTGAGCTTTTCCGATATGAATATATTGGAAAGCCTGATTTCACAAGCGCTAGCCGCTCTTTTTTATGCAAAGAAAAGCCGCTGAAGGCATGCCTGCAGCGGCTGGAAAGAATTGGCGCGGCGTACTGGGATCGAACCAGTGACCCACAGCTTAGAAGGCTGTTGCTCTATCCGACTGAGCTAACGCCGCCGCTTTCGGTCTCAATCCTCAATCATACCGTGACTGAGACCGACTTTCGGCTTTGTGCTGCTCAGTCTTCGTCAAAAACGATCTGGGGCAGGGCTACGACACGGGCGACTTTGCTCAGGTCTTTGAGGACGCCTGCGCTATAGAAGCTGTAGGGGGTGTCGGGCTCCAAGGCTGCCGCTGCCAGGTAGGCCAGTGGCTGGTTCATGCTGACGTAGTAGCTGCCGGGAGGCGCTTCAAAACTGTTGCGCTGCAGGGCGACGGCGTCATTGGCTTCGCTGGCCTGATACGTTTCCGCATCCAGGCTGGAAAGCTCAGCCACACGCTGCACGTTCACGCCCAGCATGCCCAGTCGCTCGACGGCAGGGATGGCATCGGCAGACAGCCAGTAGCCGCAGGCATGGCTGCGGGCGCGGGACTGGCTCAGCTGCAGGCTGTCGCTCCAGACCACGGGTTGCTGGCGCAGCTGGGCTGTGTCCATGTCCACCACGGTGATGTCACGCTGGCCGATGGTGGGCTGCGCCTGCACGGTCAGCTTGCCACGGCAGGCCTGCGATGCGATGTCGCGCATCACAAAGGTGTCTACTGCCTTCAGATTGTCTGCATGGCTGGCGGCGCTTTGCAGCACGGCATTCATGGCTTGCACATGGCCGTGCACACGGCGCTGCACGTGAATGCGGCGCAGATCACTGCCTCGGCTGTCTGTCACCATGCTGGCCATGTTTTTCAGACTGGAAGCATTGCTCAGCGTGGTTGGGTTGATGCTTGCCATGGCATAGCCGTTGTCAGCGTTCTCGTCGGCAGCCTCAAAAGCCCAGTCCACGCGCAGACCGGCCTGCTCCAGTGCGTGCAGGGCAGGCTGGTGCACCCATTCGCGCGCAGCCTTGGTGATGAATTCGTGGCCGTTGGGAGTCACCGCATATTGCAGCCCCATATCGTTGGCACGCACGGCATTGAAGCGCTGGCGTGTGGGCTCGATGGCGGCAAACTCTCCGGCATCCAGCATGACGCTGGGGTGGTAGTCGCGCGCCAGCTTGGCCAGAAAGCGTGCTTCCGGTGTCTGCAGCGCCAGGTGGTCCTGGGTCAGGTCAGTGCCGTCGGCCGTGGTGGCTGTTCCGTTGGCAAAGCCATCAGGGTTGGCACGGGGCACGAGGATGATGTTGATCTTGTCGAGCAAAGGGGCCAGCAGGCCGCCGTCACCCAGCTCCTTGGCAATGGCCAGGGTAGCTTCGGTGGCTGCTGCATCCGTGCCTTGCTGCGCTGCCACGATCATGACCGTGGGGCGGCCGCTGTCTTCCAGCGCCTGCGGGCTGATGGATGTTCCCTTGGTTGCCACCAGTGCATGAATGGGCGAGCCACTTTGTGCGTTGCCACTACTCAGCAGGCCCAGGCGTACATTGCCGTTGAGGCTGGCTGCGCTGAGCTCGCGCAGCAGTTCGGCCAGTTCGCTGTTTGTGGTGAACTGCAGGCGGCTGTCGGAAAGGCCTGGTGTGCTGTAGCGCTCCGCAGGATCAGGGAAAAGCGCTGCCACGGACGCACTGTAGGGCAGAGCCTGCACATGGGTGTTGCTGGCAATGGGTGCCACGCTGATCACGGGCGCGTCAGGGGCTGTAGCGGTGGGGGCTGGTGTGCTGGTTGAGACAGGTGCAGTGCTGCGTGGCGTCCACTCTGGCAGCGGTGTGCTGGTGCAGGCTGTCAGTGCCAGTACCGAGCCAGCCAGCAGCCAGCGTGATGCGTGTGAGTAGAGAGCGTGACCTGTGCGTTCCAGAGACGGCGCAAAGACGGTGGCGTGGTGCTTGGTCATGGTGCTGTATCCGTAGAAAACCGAGAAAAGAAGCCCTGCGTTCGCGATGGCGCACTGGCTTTGCGGGCGGCGTAGCCCTGATGTGTGCATCTTACGAGGCATGCCACAGCATCAGGGCTGCCGCAGATGTGGCTTAGCGGTTGAAGCCGCCGCCGTTGCCACCACGACGGTTGTTACCGCCGCGGAAGCCTCCGCCGCCATTGCCGCCACGGAAGCCGCCGCCATTGCCACGGCGTGGGCGCTCCATCATCAGGTCAATGCTGGTCAGTGTGGGGTCAGGCTGGCCGCTGCTGTGCGAGCGAGGCGCACGGGTGACAGGGTTACCCAGCTGGGTGCCCAGGTGTGCATTGGGGCGTGGTGGCTGGTCTTCAAAGCGGCTCAGCGGTTCATCGCCATACGCATTGCGTGCGGGACGTGGCGCGCGTGCAGGACGTGCGGGCTGGCTTTCTGCGGGGGCAGCGCTGCGTGGATTGTCACGCGAAGGACGCTGGCGCGAGCGGTTATAGCCCTGGCCATTGCGGCGGCGAGGTTGTGCATCGCGCTCCGTGCGTTCGCCAGCGCCTTGCTCGGCTGGCAGTGCGACGGCTGCATCTGCAGACTGGATGTCTGCTGTCTGCTCAAAGCTGGTGGCATCGCTCTGGCGATGGCGAGGTGCCATGCCTTGGCGAGGTGTGCGGCGAGGGCCGTTGCCGCGACGAGGGGCCTGCTCCAGTGAAGCGCCGTTTTCTGCATCAGGTGCAGCAGCTTCACCACGTGGATTGCGGCGACCACGGCCAGCGCGCTCACCCTGGGCAGCCTTGGTGGAGCGGATGCGTTCCATCATCTCCTGGCGTGCAGCACGTGCGGCAGCCTGCATGACTTCGCGGCTGGGTGGCTTGCCAGCGCCGCCCCAGATCGTCTGGCGGCCCATGGCGATGGGCTCTGCCTTTTCACCAGGCTCAGGGCCAAATTCAGGCATGGGAACGACGGGGATTTCCTGCTTGGTAAAGCGCTCGATCTCCATCATGAAGCCTTCTTCGTCCATGCACACCAGGTTCACGGCATAGCCTTCCCGACCGGCGCGGCCGGTACGGCCAATGCGGTGCACGTAGTCTTCGGGTACGTTGGGGATTTCGTAGTTCACTACGTGTGGCAGCTCGTCGATGTCAATGCCACGTGCAGCAATGTCGGTGGCCACCAGCGCGCGCAGCTCGCCGGTCTTGAAGCCCAGCAGTGCCTGTGTACGTGCACTCTGGCTCTTGTTGCCGTGCAGAGCCATGGCAGAGATGCCGTTCTGGGTCAGGAACTCAGCCACATGGTTGGCGCCGAACTTGGTGCGCGTGAACACCAGTACCTGGCTCCAGTTGTTCTCGCGGATGATGTGCAGCAGCACATCCTTTTTCTTGTTGCGGCCCACAGGGTGGATGACCTGCTTGATGCGCTGCACCGTGGTGTTGCGGGGTGTGACCTGAATGCTCTCAGGGTTCTTGAGCAGGCCGTTGGCCAGGGCGCGGATTTCATCGCTGAAAGTGGCGGAAAACAGCAGGCTCTGCTTGTTCTCGGGCACCAGGGCCAGCACCTTCTTCACGTCGTGGATAAAGCCCATGTCCAGCATGCGGTCGGCTTCGTCCAGCACCAGCACTTCTACGCTGGACAGGTCCATGAAGCCTTGCTGCTGCAGGTCCAGCAGACGGCCGGGTGTGGCCACCAGAATGTCTACGCCCTTGTTGATGCGGTCGATCTGGGGCTTCATGCCGACGCCGCCAAAGATCACGGCAGAGGTGACGTCCAGATACTTGGCGTAGGAGCGGATGTTTTCTTCAATCTGCGCAGCCAGTTCACGGGTAGGAGTGAGGATCAGGGCGCGAATGCCACCTGCTGGGCGCTGTGTGCCGCCCTGTGTGAGGCGATGCAGGATAGGCAGCGAGAAGGCAGCGGTTTTGCCTGTGCCGGTTTGCGCACCGGCCAGCAGGTCTTTGCCTGTCAGCACAGCAGGAATCGCTTGTGCCTGAATGGGGGTTGGGTTTTCGTAACCCTGTTCCAGCACCGCTTTCACAATGGCGGGTGCCAAGTTCAGTTCTTCAAATGTCATTGTTGTCGATTACGCCCATCCGGGCGCAGGGTATCAGCCTTTCGCAGCAACCGGGGGGTGCTGAGCCAGTCGTAGGCGGATGAGATTCACAGGAGTTGGGAGCCGGATCGCTTGGGTTGGCGAGTGGGGTCCCCAGCTGAAATGCTGATGTCAAGGGGTAACTGGAGCCCCTGACTAAGGATATTGTCGCATGCGGAGATAATCAGTGGTTGGGGCGCGTGTGAACTAAGCGCCAAATTTTTATTTTTCACAAGAATTTGTTGACAAAAACATGGCTCAATACGTCTTTTCGATGAACCACCTGTCCAAGACTGTGCCGCCCAAGCGCCAGATCTTGAAGGACATTTCGTTGAGTTTCTTCCCGGGCGCCAAGATCGGCGTGCTGGGCCTGAACGGCTCTGGTAAGTCTTCGCTGCTGAAGATCATGGCGGGCGTGGACAAGGAGTTCGAAGGCGAAGCCATCCCCATGCAGGGACTGTCTATCGGCTATCTGCCGCAGGAGCCACAGCTCAACCCTGAGCACACCGTGCGTGAAGCGGTGGAAGAGGCCATGGCAGAGGTGAACAACGCCCGCAAGCGTCTGGACGAGGTCTACGCCGCCTATGCAGAAGAAGATGCTGACTTCGACGCCCTGGCTGCCGAGCAGGCAAAGCTGGAAGCCATCATTGCTGCTGCAGGTACTGACTCCGAGCACCAGCTGGAAATCGCGGCTGACGCGCTGCGCCTGCCACCATGGGATGCTGTGATCGGCAAGCTCTCCGGTGGTGAAAAGCGCCGCGTGGCCCTGTGCAAGCTGCTGCTGTCCAAGCCTGACATGCTGCTGCTGGACGAGCCTACCAACCACCTGGACGCCGAATCCGTGGAATGGCTGGAGCACTTCCTGCACCGCTTCTCTGGAACTGTGGTGGCTATTACCCACGACCGCTACTTCCTGGACAACGCCGCTGAGTGGATCTTGGAACTGGACCGTGGCCATGGCATTCCCTACAAGGGCAACTACTCCGAATGGCTGATCCAGAAGCAGAACCGTCTGGAGCAGGAGCAAAAGGGTGAAGAAGCACGCGCCAAGGCCCTGAAGAAGGAGCTGGAGTGGGTGCGCCAGAACGCCAAGGGTCGCCAGGCCAAGTCCAAGGCGCGTATTGCACGCTTTGAGGAATTGAGCGATTACGAATACCAGCGCCGCAACGAGACACAGGAAATCTTCATTCCTGTGGCCGAGCGTCTGGGCTCCAAGGTCATCGAGTTCAAAAATGTGTCCAAGGCATTTGGCGATCGTCTGCTGATCGACAACCTGTCCATGAACATTCCTGCAGGCGCGATCGTCGGCATCATCGGCCCTAACGGTGCCGGTAAGTCGACCCTGTTCAAGCTGATCGCTGGCAAGGAACAGCCTGATTCCGGTACGGTGGAAATCGGCCAGACCGTCAAGCTCGCCTACGTGGACCAGTCGCGTGACAGCCTGGCTGACGAAAAGACCGTGTGGGAAGACATCTCCGGTGGTCTGGACATCCTGAACATCGGCAAGTTCCAGATGGCTTCGCGTGCCTACGCTGGTCGCTTTAACTTCAACGGTCAGGACCAGCAGAAGAAGGTGGGCATGCTCTCCGGTGGTGAGCGCGGCCGTCTGCACCTGGCCAAGACCCTGATTCAGGGCGGCAACGTGCTGCTGCTGGACGAACCCTCGAACGACCTGGACGTGGAAACTCTGCGTGCCCTGGAAGATGCGCTGCTGGAGTACGCTGGTACCGTGCTGGTGATCTCCCACGACCGCTGGTTCCTGGACCGTATCGCCACCCACATTCTGGCTGCCGAAGGCGACTCGCAGTGGGTGTTCTTCGACGGTAACTACCAGGAATACGAAGCTGACAAGAAGCGTCGCCTGGGCGAAGAGGGTGCTGCACCCAAGCGCTTCCGCTACAAGGCACTGAAGTAATTCGTGCGATAAGCGCTGACTGACAGAAGGCTCCTTCGGGAGCCTTTTTTGCGACCGGATTGCGCACGAGCAGGGGGCTCGTCAATCCAGTGGTTTGGGAGAAACCCCGAATCGGAAAATGAGACACTGCACCTACATTGAAAAATTGACCTCAATCAAAAACAGATAGGGAGCATTTTTCAATGACAGTGTTTGTTTCACGCCGTCGCCTGGCACAACTGGGCGTTGGCCTGCTGGCTGCCAGCACCATGGCGGTTTTTGCGCAGGACAGCTATCCCACCAAGCCCGTGCGCATTGTTGTTGGTTTCTCTGCAGGTGGCACGACCGACGTGGTGGCACGCATCATGGCCAAGGAACTGACGGAACGTCTGGGCCAGCCTTTTGTGGTGGAAAACCGTCCCGGTGGCGGCAGCAATATTGCGACCGAAGCCGTCAAGGCTGCACAGCCTGATGGTTACACCCTGCTGTTTGTGGCGGTGACCAGTGCCATCAACCAGACGCTGTATCCGAACGTCAAGTTTGATCTGAATCGTGACTTTGATGCGGTGGCGTTGGGTGCCAAGGTGCCCAATATTCTGGTCGTCCACCCCAGCGTGCCGGCGAACAATGTGCCGGACTTCATTGAGTGGGCACGTGCCAATAATGACAAGATTGCCTATGCCTCTTCGGGCAGTGGCACTTCCATCCACATGGCGGCCGAAATGTTCAAGGTGCGCACAGGCCTGAAGACCCAGCACATTCCCTACAAGGGCAGCGCTCCCGCGGTGACCGATCTGATCGGTGGGCAGGTGCAGTTCATGTTTGACAACATGCCCGCCTCCTGGCCGCATGTGCAGTCTGGCAAGCTCAAGGCGCTGGCAGTGACGACCAAGAACCGCTCGGCTTCTGCGCCCGATGTGCCCACGCTGGAAGAAAGTGGTGTGGCGCCGTTTGATGTGACTTCATGGTTCGGTCTGATCGCTCCGAAGGGCACGCCCAAGGAAGTGATTGAGAAACTCAACCAGGCCATGAACGCGGCGTTTGACAAGCCCGAAGTACAGCAGGCCTATGCCAAGCTGGGTGCCGTGGCGCAGAAGAATACGCCACAGGATTTCAGCCAGTTCATCGCGCAGGAAATTGAAACCTGGGCGCCTGTGGTCAAGGCATCAGGTGCGACTGTGGATTGATGCATGTAATGGGTTGATGCTTTATTTTTAGGAGCGGCTAGCGCTTGATACTGCTTGGCTTCCTTATGAAAAACATTGGAAATCAAGGATTTATCAGCGCTAGCCGCTCTTTTTTATGAAGCTTTTTGCCAGTCTGTCCAGCTGGGCAGGCGTGCTTCACCGGCGACTTCCACAGACTGCGCCAGCAGCACGGCACGCGCGGTGGCTACGGCCACGGCTTCGGCCGCCAGTGTGGAGAGCGTCATCATGCCCAGCGTCTTGCCGGACTGGCCGGTGGCCAGGGCAAACAAGGTGTCGCCATCGCTCATGGTGTGTACCGGATTGATGGCGCGGGCCAGTCCATCGTGCGCTGTCACGGCCAGCCGGTGGGCCTGGGCTTTGGTGAGGATGGCGTCGGTGGCGACCACGCCAATCGTGGTGTTGCTGCCAGCCAGTATGGGCAGGGGCTCTTCACCGCGCAGCAGGGCATCACGCGCGTTGAGCAGCTGCTGACCATCGGCCGTGCGCGCACCGGCAATCAGTGCACCGGTGTAGGGGTTGAATACATCACCCAGCGCATTGCAGGCCACAAGTGCCCCGACGGTCACGCCGTGCACGCTGAAGCTGGCAGTGCCAATGCCTGCTTTCATGGCGCGGTGCCAGCCAAAAATCTTGCCGATCACTGCGCCGGCACCCGCGCCCACCGTGCCTTCAGCGGGGTGTGCGTGGCTGGCGGCCTGGCAGGCGGCATAGCCTGCTGCGGCATCTGGGCGGATACGCATATCGCCCAGCTTTACATCAAACAGCACAGCGGCTGGCACCAGTGGAATGCGGCCCACGCCAATGTCCAGACCTGCCCCTTGTTCTTCCAGCCAGCGCACTGCGCCCGTGGCGGCGTCCAGCCCCCAGGCGCTGCCGCCCGAGAGCATGACGCCATGCACCTGCTGCACCAGATTGCTGGGGTGCAGCAGATCGGTTTCACGCGTGCCGGGCGCTGCGCCGCGCACATCGACACCGGCCGCAGCCCCTTCCGGACAGAGCACCACACTGCAGCCAGTAGGGCGGCGCGTGTCGGTGAAATGACCGACGGAGATGCCTTGAACCTGTGCGATATGGCCGCTGTGCTGCAAAAGTACGTCGTGCATGGAGTGACTTCCAAACGGAGGCTGGGTGGATTTATTCGGAATCTGAATAAACAGCTTTCAAAACAGTATTTAGGGTTTGCCTGCACTGCCCCCATACTGCCATACCATCAACAGACTGTGCAGGCCGCCATTGTGGCGCAGGGCACACCATTGTTTTTAAGGGAGTATGCATGTCTGATCGCGTTGCTTTGAAGGCTGGCCGTCGTGCCGTAGTTGCAGGTGCTTTGCTGGCATTGGCTGGTGTGATGGCTGTACCTGCCATGGCGCAGGACGCTGCCAAGAAAAATCTGCTGATCGGTGCGACCGCTGGCTCGAACTATGACCTGCTGCAAGAAGGCATCGTGCCCCAGCTCAAGGCACAGGGCTATACCGTCAAGCTCATTGAATTCAATGACTATGTGCAGCCCAATCTGGCGCTGGCTGATGGCTCGCTGGACGCCAACTTCTTCCAGCACCGCGCCTACTTTGACCAGTTCACCAAGGATCGCAAGCTGGCCCTGACGCCCATCGTGCAAGGCCCTGTGGCTCCTATGGGCGTGTATTCCAAGAAGCACAAGAGCCTGGATGGCGTCAAGACCGGTGCCAGCGTAGCCTTGCCCAACGACCCCAGCAATCTGGCACGTGCCCTGCTGGTGCTGGAGCAGGCTGGCTGGGTCAAGCTCAAGCCCGGTGTGAACCCCGCGCGGGTGTCGGAGCTGGATCTGGCTGAAAACAAGTACAAGCTCAAGTTCCTGCCGCTGGATGCAGCCCAGCTGCCACGCGTGCTGGAAGATGCGGACTTTGTGGTGGTCAACGGCAACTTTGCCATCTCTTCGGGCCTGAAGCTGGAAGAGGCCGTGGTGCTGGAAAAAACGCCTGATCTGTACCTGAACGTGGTGGCCGTGAAGACCGGCAATGAAAACACCCAGTGGGCCAAGGATCTGGCAGCCGCCTACCGCTCTGACGCCTTCAAGCAAGTGGTGGACACCAAGTTTGTGGGCTATATGAAGCCTGCTTTCCTGCAGTAAGCCGCTCTTGCCCAGCCTTGCGCAGCCGTGATTCAGGCTTGGGCAGTGGTTGAGGCGCATGTACCAAGAAGCTGCCTGCGGGCAGCTTCTTTGCTTGCGGGCAGTGTCTGAGGCGGCCTAGTGTCCTGTCCCGCTGATACGTGAGCAAAGTCGATGCAGCTTTTCGAGGATCGAATCTGCGGTGGCGGTCCACTTGAACGGCTGGCAGTTCGCGTTGTGGGTGGCGACGAAGTGATCGATGCGCTGGACGAGTTGCTTGACGCTGGTGAAGCATGGCTTGCTCATGCCTTCGGTGTTCATCCACCATGCCGAGCGCAATGGTCTGATGGCGCCGCTGGGGCAATGGGTGCTGGAGCAGGCATGCCTGCAGCTGAAAAAGTGGCAGAAAGACCCGGTGATGGCGCAGCTGGAACTGGCCGTGAACGTGAGTCAGACGCAGTTCAGGCAGGACAGCTTTACGGCCGATGTGCTGCGTGCTGTGCAGCAGCATGGCATAGAGCCACGGCGTCTGGAGCTGGAACTGACCGAGACGCTGATGGCGCTGAACATGGACGATCTGCAGCACAAGATGCAGTTGCTCGAGCGCAGCGGCCTGCGTTTTTCGCTCGATGACTTCGGAACGGGGTTTTCATCGCTGCACTGGCTGAGGCAGCTGCCCCTGCCCCTGCATACGCTCAAGATTGACCGTTCGTTTGTGTCTGACCTGCCGCATGACAACAACAGTGCGGCCATTGTGAAAACCCTGCTGGGGTTGGCGCAGAGCATGGAACTGAAGGTGGTGGCCGAAGGCATAGAGCAGGATGCGCAGCAGGCTTTTCTGATGGAGCATGGCTGTCCACGCTTTCAGGGGTATCTGTACAGCAAACCGCTGCCGTTGCAGGAGTTCGTGAGCTTTGTGCGCAAGCACAACCTTTCTGCGTCACTGCAGACTTCTCCAGAAGGTATCACCAGCGGCACAGCGCAAGTGAAGTCGCCCGTGACCGCGCCATAAAAAATGAAAAAAGCGCCTGGGCTTGTGGCCTCAGGCACTTTGGGGGATTTGCAGAAGCTTCAGGCTCAGCCGCGCAGGGCGGTCAGCACTTCGTCCAGCATCTTCTTGGCATCGCCAAACAGCATGCGGTTGTTGTCCTTGTAGAACAGCGGGTTGTCCACACCAGCGTAGCCGGACGCCATCGAGCGCTTCATCACGATGGTGTGCTTGGCCTTCCACACTTCCAGCACGGGCATGCCAGCGATGGGGCTGGTGGGGTCTTCGGCCGCCGAGGGGTTCACGATGTCGTTGGCACCAATCACGATGACTACGTCGGCATCCGGGAAGTCCTCGTTGATTTCGTCCATCTCCATGACGATGTCATAGGGCACCTTGGCCTCGGCCAACAGCACATTCATGTGGCCGGGCATGCGACCCGCCACAGGGTGGATGGCGAACTGCACCTGGACCCCTTTTTCACGCAGGGTCTTGGTGATTTCAAACACGGTGTGCTGGGCCTGGGCCACAGCCATGCCATAGCCAGGCACGATGATGACGCGCTTGGCATCGCGCAGCATCTCGGCGGTTTCCTGGCTGTTGATGGGCACTACTTCGCCCTGGGGCTGTGCGGCAGCGCCAGCGGCTGCCTTGGGGGCGCCAGAGCCAAAACCGCCCGCAATCACGCTGATGAAGTTGCGGTTCATGGCGTTGCACATGATGTAGCTCAGGATGGCACCGGAGGAGCCCACCAGCGCGCCGGTCACGATCAGCAGGTCATTGCTCAGCATGAAGCCGGTGGCTGCTGCGGCCCAGCCGGAGTAGCTGTTGAGCATGGACACCACCACGGGCATGTCTGCACCGCCGATGGCCATCACCATGTGAATGCCGAACAGCAGGGCGATCACGGTCATGATGATCAGCGCAGGCATGCCAGCTTCTACGGAAGGCGCGTTGATGAATTCACGGCCAAAGTAGATCACGACCAGCAGCGCCACCAGGTTCAGCCAGTGGCGTGCAGGCAGCAGCAAGGGCTTGCCGCCGATCTTGCCGTTGAGCTTGCCAAAGGCAATCAGGGAGCCGGAGAAGGTCACGGCGCCAATCAGAATACCCACGTAGATTTCCACTTCATGGATGATTTTTTCTGCGCCTTCCAGATGCAGCGATGTGTCCACATAACTGGCAAAACCCACCAGACAGGCGGCTAGGCCGACCAGGCTGTGCATCAGCGCGACCAGCTCGGGCATCTGGGTCATCTTCACGACCTTGGCGGCATAAATGCCAATGCCACCGCCAATGACCAGGGCCGCCACGATCCAGGCAATGCCGTCCGTGGTGACGCGCGGGCCGAACACGGTCGCCAGGATGGCAATCGCCATGCCCAGCATGCCAAAGAGATTACCCCGGCGCGAGGTTTCTGGGTTGGACAGACCGCCCAGACTCAGGATGAACAAAATGGCCGCTCCCAGATAGGCCATGGTTGCAAGACTTTGAGACATTGAAATGCTTCCTTCTTATCGTTCTTCTTACTTGCGGAACATGGCCAGCATGCGACGGGTCACGGCAAAGCCACCGAACATGTTGATGGCCGTGAGCACCAGTGCGGCAAAGGCCAGCCAGGTAATCAGGCTGTCAGGGCGGCCATCGGTGCCTGCGGCGGGCGAAGCAATCTGCACCAGCGCGCCAATGGCGATGATGGAGGAGATGGCATTGGTCACGCTCATCAGCGGCGTGTGCAGCGCAGGCGTGACGTTCCACACCACCATGTAGCCAATAAAGCAGGCCAGCACGAACACGGTGAAGTGGCCCAGGAAGGCCTCGGGCGCATAGGCACCGACGAACCAGAAAGCGACGGCAGCGATGGCGAAAATGATGGCCAGTGTCTTGGCAGGCAGCGGGCCGGTGCTGCCGTGACCATGGGCGGACTTTTTCTCGGCAGCAGCAGGCGCTGTGGCAGGCTTGGGCGCAGGGGCAGGCTGAGTTTTGAGTGGTGGCGCTGGCCAGGTGATGGCGCCGTCCTTGATGACCGTCAGGCCACGGATGGCATCGTCTTCCATGTTCACGAAAGCCTTGCCGTCCTTGGCCTTGCACAGCTCTTCGATCAGGCGCAGCAGGTTGGTGGCGTACAGCGTGGACGACTGCTTGGCCAGGCGCGAAGCCAGGTCGGTATAGCCAATGATGGTCACGCCATGGCGTACTACGGCTTCATCGCGCACCGTCAGTTCACAGTTGCCGCCTTGCTCGGCCGCCATGTCTACGATGACGCTGCCGGGCTTCATGCTCTTGACCATCTCTTCGGTGATCAGGCGTGGCGCAGGCTTGCCGGGGATCAGGGCCGTGGTGATGATGATGTCGGCATCCTTGGCCTGGCTTGCGTACATCTGGCGCTGTGCTGCCTGGAAACCCTCGCTCATCACCTTGGCGTAGCCACCACCGCCGGAGCCGTCTTCTTCGTAGTCCACCTTGATGAACTCGCCGCCGAGCGACTTGACCTGGTCGGCCACTTCGGCACGTGTGTCGTTGGCACGCACGATGGCGCCCAGATTGGCGGCAGTGCCAATGGCAGCCAGACCGGCTACACCGGCACCCGCGACGAACACCTTGGCCGGAGGCACCTTGCCCGCAGCGGTGATCTGACCGTTGAAGTAGCGGCCAAAGGCGTTGGCCGCTTCAATCACGGCGCGGTAGCCTGAGACACCGGCGGTAGAGGTCAGCGCGTCCATCTTCTGCGCGCGGCTGAGCGTGCGGGGCAGGCAGTCCATGGCCAGCACGGTGGCTTGCTTGTCGGCCAGTTGCTGCATCAGCTCGGGGTGCTGGGCAGGCCAGATGAAGCTGATGACGGTGGTGCCAGGTCGAATCAGCGCCACTTCTTCGCTGCTGGGGCCGCGGACCTTGAGCACGATGTCCGCAGCTGCCCACAGCTCGGCGGCGCTGCCCACGACGCTGGCACCTGCGGCGCGGTAGCTGTCGTCGCTGAACTGCGCTGGCTCGCCAGCACCGCTTTCGATGACGACTTCAAAGCCCAGCTTGATCAGCTTTTCCACCACCTCGGGCACGGTAGCTACGCGCTTTTCCAGGGGAAACGTTTCCCGAGGCACGCCAATGCGCTGGGGCGTGGAGTGAGGGGCGTCAGTCATGGGTAGACCTCCAGAATTTTGTAAACGTTGTCAGGTGCGCGTCATGGCGCGCAAGAATCCTGCGTATCGCGGATGCCTTCTTATGCGTAACTCGCATGAAGTCATGCAAGCATTCCTTGGGCGCATCCTACAAGCCTTTGTCACCGTGCTTTCGGATGGTGCCTATCTCGTTTGGATGCACTGTTTTGAGGCGCGACATGCAAAAAATGAACAGGATTTGTGCATTTCTCTCGTAAATGCACTGTTTTGGAAATGCTTTTGGGGTGTTTGCACCATGCATGTGCAAGCACTCGCTTGTGGTGACTGCGATGTATGCATTATCTAAACAAGATGTATCAATGTCTTTGTTGCGACAATTGAAGGCCTTTTGCCGCGTTCGCAGACCTGGGAAATGCCCTGTGTTGGGGCAGGGCGGCAACGACTTAGCTGAGATAGCAAAAAGCTGAGAGTTTTTTATTGGTTGGATTCGCGGGCAGAACACGGGATACTTTGCGCACCATTTTGGTGCTTGGGTTGAAGCACCAGTTTTGCAACGGAAGAAAGTACTTGGGCCGCCTTCGGGCGGCCATTTTTTCAAGTGCGGGCTTTTAAGTCCGGATGCGGGTCTGCACTTCCGCTTCCAGAATGGCGAACGCACGCCACTCCATGGCCTGCAGTTGTTCAGTGACGGTCATGGGCAAATCCCGCGTCAGCACGGCAGCGCCCAGGTCACTGAGCAGTGCGTTGCCCGTGGTGGGTTCATACAGGATGTTGTGGGCGTAGATGTCACCATGCACGATGCCGTGGGCGTGCAGATGGGTGATGGCGCTGTGCACGCACTCCAGCAGGCGGGTGGCAGTCTGTGGGCTGAAATGCGTGTCAGGCGCATAGACATCGCGCGTGCAGCTGGTAAAGCTGGGTGGTCCGGCCAGATTCACATATCCGGTGGGAAGCAGTGGCAGCGCCATGGCAAGCTTGCCTTCAGGGTGGCCATGCACGGCGGCTAGCGGTGTGAGCAAGTGGGGGTGAGCCCCGGCTGCCAGCCCGGCTGCCAGTTCTGACTGCGGCGTGCCATCACTGGTGGCCAATGCCTTGAACACTTTGAGAGCCAGCGGCTGATGGCTGCCTTTGACCGTGGCGCGGTAGATGTGGCCGCTGGCACCTTCACCCAGCAGTTCATGCAGTTGCAGATTTTGATAAAAAATGGCCGTTTGTGCAGATGCAGCAAGCGTTGATAGCTCACTTTTTTGTGTCATGGGGTTGCCTGCCACTGCAGGCCAGGCCAGTGCAGGCAGCGTGAGCAGGCTGTCTGGCAGTGTGGTGAAGCAGTTGCTGGCGATGCGCAGCAGCTCCAGACGCGTGCAGCCAGACAGATCGGGCAGTGCATGCAGCTGGTTGCACGAGAGCATGAGCTTTTGCAGCCGTGGGCGTTGGCCCAGGCTGTCGGGCAGCTGGCTGATCTGGTTGTCGGTCAGAATCAGCCAGCGCAGCCGGGGTGGCAGGCTGTCTGCGGGTACATGCTGAATCTGGCAGGCCTTGAACCCCACCATCTCCAGCTGCGGGCACTGGCCGAGCACACGGGGCAGTTCGGTGAATGGGTTGCAGGAGGCAAACAGAATGCGCAGCTGTGGAAAGTGCGCCAGTTCATTGGGTAGGGCCGTGAGCTGGTTGCCGGACAGGTCCAGGATTTCCAGCGTGTCAGCCAGATCCAGCAACTGGCGGGGGAAGTGGCTGAGGCCCAGATGGGTCAGTCGTACATGGCGCGCACCAGCCAGCGCGCCGCTTTCTAAGTCTTCAAGGGTATGCATGCGGGCGCCAGTGTAGTGCGGGCGCCAGATGGCTTAGCGGTAGCTGGTAAAGACCGAGGTGCTGACGCCGCTGCCCAGCATGCGCTTGGTCACGAGGAGTACGTCATAGGGGTCCTTGCGGCCGCCATAGACGGCGCCGTCCATGCCAGGGCTGCCAATGGGCATGCCAGGCACGGTAATGCCGAGCGCCTTGGGCTTTTGCTGCAGTAGCTTGTGCACATCGGCTGCGGGCACATGGCCTTCGACCACATAGCCTCCCACCAGCGCCGTATGACAGGAACCCAGCTCTGGCGGCAGCCCCAGCTTGGCGCGCACGGCATTGTTGCCGCCGTGGTGGATCTGTACGGCAAAGCCATTGGCTTGCAGATGATCAATCCAGTCTTGGCAGCAGCCGCAGCTGGGGTCTTTCCAGACCTCAACCGGGATGCGTGAGGGGGAGGCAGCCCACAGCGACGGAGCGACCAGTGCGGCTGCAGCAGCCGTGGCATGCAGCAAAGCGCTGCGGCGGGACAGGGATGTGTGTGCAGTCATGAGCGGATTCTCGCAGTTGTGTGCAGGTCTGTACTACGCGGCAGATCAAGCATGGGTAGATATTCAGCCTCCGTAGCGACCAGGGCGATGGTTCATGGAGAGGACCTGGTTCAGCGTCAGTGCTGCTACGACAGACCACAGGGCACGTTCCAGATCCACGATGAAAAAGGCGCTGAGCAGGACCAGGCAGTCCAATGTCATCTGCACATAGCCAGCACGCCAGCCGCAGCGCTCCTGCAGATACAGCGCCATAATGCCAAAGCCACCCAGGCTGCAGCGGTGGCGAAACAGCACCAGCATGCCCATGCCCATGAGCATGCCGCCAACGAGGGCGGCATAGGCGGGCTGCACCATGTCAATGTGGACATAGTAGGACTGCAGTTCAGACGTCAGCGACAGCAGCCCCACCGCGGCAAATGTCTTGAGCGTAAAGGCCAGGCCCATCTTGCGAATCGCCAGCCAGTAAAAGGGCAGGTTCAGCACAAAAAACCACAGACCAAAACTCCAGTCGGTCGCGTAGTCCAGCGCAAATGCCAGACCTGCCATGCCACCTGTCACCAGCCCTGCCTGCTTGAACAGGATCACGCCGACCGAGACCAGCAGCACACCGGTCAGTATGGCTGCCGCATCTTCCAGCGGCGTGTGTGGCAGAGGCTGGGGCGGGGCGGAAGGGGCAGAGGCGGAGCGCATGGTTGGTGGAGTATTTTTTTGAGCGTCAATCGGTAAAAGCGCGAGGATTATGCAACCCCAACTGCGATTGCGCTCGTTTTTTGTGTGCTTATCCGATGCGGCGCAAGCGCAGCCCGTTGGCTACCACCAGCAGGCTCACGCCCATGTCTGCCAGTACCGCCAGCCACATGCTGGCGCTGTCGGCCAGCGCCAGTCCAAAAAATGCAGCCTTGATAGACAGGGCCAGTGCAATGTTCTGCCACAGCACCACGTGTGCGCGGCGAGACAGTTCAATGGTGGCGGGAATGCGGCGCAGGTCGTCGTTCATGAGCACCACGTCTGCGGTTTCCATGGCCATGCCCGTGCTGTGTGCGCCGCCCATGGCAAAGCCCATGTCGGCCTGCGCCAGCGCAGGTGCATCGTTGATGCCATCGCCCACCATGCCGACTGCGCCTTGCTGCTGCAGGGCTTGTAGCTGCTGGAGCTTGTCCTGCGGCAGCAGACCGCCCTGAGCCTGTGTGATGCCTGCCTGCGCTGCAATGGCACGCACCGCATCGGGATGGTCGCCACTGAGCATGACGGGTGTAATGCCCATGGCCTGCAGCTGGGCTACAGCTTCTGCAGCTTCGGGGCGCAGGCGGTCGGCCACGGCAAACAGGGCCAGGACCTCGGTGGCGGTTGCCAGCAGGCTGACGCTGCGGCCCTGCTGGGTGTGGGCGGTGATGGCAGCCTGCAGTGCGGGGCTGTCCAGCTGCTGCTCCTGTGCCCAGCGCAGATTGACCAGGTAATAGGTCTGGCCCTGAATGCGGGCCTGCACACCACGGCCTGGCAGGGCCAGCAGTGCTTCAGCCTCGCTGCTGGCAGTGATCTGCTCTTGCAGCCCCAGCGCAATGGCTCGGGAGACCGGGTGGTCAGAGCGCGATGCCAGGCTCCATGCCAGTTGCATGGCCTGGGGTGCAGGTACGGTGGTCGTCAGCAGCTGCCAGTCCACCAGCGCAGGCTTGCCGGTGGTGAGTGTGCCGGTCTTGTCCAGCGCAACGGTACGCAGCAGGCGTGCAGCTTCCAGGCTGCTGCCGCCTTTGAGCAGCACACCCTGGCGCGCTGCGCTGGTGAGGGCGCTGACCACGGTGACTGGTGTGGACAGCACCAGTGCACAGGGGCAGGCAATCACCAGCAAGGCCAGGGCCTGGTAGATGGCGTTCAGCCAGCCCCAGCCCCAGAACAGCGGTGCGATCACTGCCAGGCCAATGGCCAGCAGCATGACGATGGGGGTGTAAATAGCGGCAAACCGATCGACAAAACGCTGGGTCGGGGCCTTGCGGGCCTGTGCCTGCTCCACGGCGCGGACGATGCGCGCCAGCATGGAGTCCGCCGTGGCGGCTGTGACCTGCACCTGCAGCTCGGCTTCCTGGTTGATGCTGCCTGCCCAGACGGCATCGCCCGGGGCCTTGTCTACGGGCACGCTCTCACCGGTGATGGGTGCCTGGTTCACGCTGCTGTGGCCAGCGGTGATGCTGCCATCCAGCGGAATGCGTGCACCCGGAGCCACGCGTACCGTGGCGCCAGCCGGTACTTCGGCCGTGGGCATGGTGATGCTGCTGCCATCGGACTGCACCACCTGCGCTGTGTCGGGGGCCAGCTGCAGCAGCGCGCGGATGGCCAGCCGTGCGCGGTCCATGGCCTGGTCTTCAATGCGCTCGGCCGCGGCGTACAGGGCCATGACCATGGCAGCCTCGGGCCACTGGCCAATCAGAAAAGCGCCGGTTACGGCCACGGCCATCAGGGCATGGATGCCCAGCTGCAGCCGCCACAGGCTTTGCAGGCCAGATTTGTAGACCCCCAGGCCGGCCAGGCCAATGGCCAGCACGGCCAGTGCCATGCCTGCGTAGTGCAGGGCCGGGTACTGCGGGGTGAACCAGTGCGCCGCTTCGGCCAGCAGCGCCAGCATCAGCGCCGCGCTGATGCGGGGCCAGCCGGGCAGTACGCCGTGGTCGTGGCCGTGGTCGTTCGCATCTGCATGGGAGTGTGCATGTGCATCGTCGTGCGCATGGGCTTGAGAGGTGCAGCAGGGGAGGTGTTTGTCGTTCATGTCATGATTGGAAAGTTGAAAGTCACTTCAAGGTCAAGCCCCATGACAGCATTGCGCATAGGAGAAGCGGCACAACGCACCGGCGTGTCGGCTGCCAATATTCGCTACTACGAAAAACAGGGCCTGCTGGCACCGGCCATGCGGCAGGAAAACGACTATCGCCTCTATACCGAGGCCGATCTGCACCGGCTGCGCTTTATCCGCATGTGCCGAGCCATGGACATGTCGCTGGACGAGGTGCGCATCCTGCTGGCGCTGGACGGGCAAAAGCCTGATGACTGCCATGCTGCCACGGCCACCATCAGCGCCCACCTGCAGCATGTGCGGCAGCGGCTGGCGGAGCTGCGTGCGCTGGAAAAGGCGCTGCAGTCCCTGAAAAACCTGTGCGATGGCAGGCAGCCGCACTGCAATCTGATTGCAGCCCTGCATGCCCAGGCCGAGCAGGACACGCGGCCTGAGCCTGGCACGCAGGTCAAGCGGCATGTGTGAGCGCAGCTTGAATGCTTTCAAAATAAAAGCGCCTTGCGCTTGAAATACGAGCATTTCAAATAGAAAACTATTTCAAATACAGTAGGGGTGAGCGCAAGCCGCTCTACTTTTTAATTTTTGAACCCGTCTGCCTGGCTGGCACGGGAGAAAGAGAAGACATGCAGGACATGGATTGGCGTGGCGTGCGAGCCATGGTGTTTGATATGGATGGCACTTTGCTCAATACCGAGCAGGTCATCGTGCATGCTGCCAGCCAGACCCTGGAGCACCTGGGCCATGGCCCTTTGCCCGAGGGCTATCGCATGCCCAATATGTTTGGCACGGCGGCTGATCTGATGGCCGATGTGCTGATTGACCGTGGCGTGCCGCTGCCGCCCACCGGGCGTGCACAGCTGGGGGCGCTGTTCGAGCGCTTTTATGCCGAGCGCCCAGCGGGCAGTGCACCGCTGTATGAGGGCGTGCGCGAATGGCTGCAGTACGTGCACGAGCGCGGCATTGCCCTGGCTGTGTGCACCAACAAGCAGTACGACCTGGCCATCCATGGTCTGGAAGCAGCGGGCATCTTGCCCTTGTTCGATGCCGTCACCGGGCGTGACACCTGCGGTATACCCAAGCCTGCGCCAGACCCACTGCTGCATACCCTGTCGCAGCTGCATGTGCCGCCGCAGGATGCGCTGTACTTTGGCGACACCCATGTGGATGCAGCCTGCGCGGATGCGGCCGGTGTGCGCTTTGTGTGGTTTTCCGCAGGCTTTGGCACGCCACGGGTGCGTGAGTATCCGCAGGCGCTGGCATTTACGGACTACCCATCGCTGCAGCAGCTGGCCAGCTTTTAAGAACGGCTGCCAGCAGCACAACCCGCGCAAGGCGGGTTGTGTGTGAGGAAAGACCTGAGGCTTTTTTGGGGAGGCTCAGCGCCAGGTTGGCTCAGGACCTCGGTAGCCCAGTGCCTGCGAAATTTCATAGGCCGTGCTCTGCAGCTTGGGCAGCCAGCCTTCGTCCAGGCGATCAGCGGGGGCGGAAATCGACAGGGCGGCAATCAGCTTGGCCTGGTCGTCATAGATGCCAGCGGCCATGCATCGCACGCCCAGCTCCAGCTCCTCGTTGTCGTAGGCGACGCCGGTGTCGCGAATCTTTTGCAGCTCGCGCTCCAGCACAGGCAGCTGGGTGATGCTGTTGTGCGTATTACCCGCCAGACCCGTGCGCATGGCGTAGGCGCGCACACGCTGGGGCTCATCGACGGACAGGAACAGCTTGCCGTTGGAGGTCAGGTGCAGCGGTGCATGACTGCCAATGGCGCGCACCACCTGCATGCCCGAGCGCTCGCTGTAGGCACGCTCCACATAGACGATTTCATCACCCTGGCGCACGCTGAGATTGACGGGCTGCTGGATCAGCTTGTGCAGCTGGCGCATGCCGGGCAGTGCGGTTTCGCGCACGCTCAGGCGGGCCTTGACCAGATTGCCCAGTTCCAGAAAGCGCATGCCCAGGCGGTAGCTGCCGGATTCCGGGCGGTCTACGAAGCGGCCTGCAGCCAGATCATTGAGGATGCGGTGGGCGGTGGAGGGGTGCAAACCCGTCTTCTCGCTGATTTCCTTGAGCGACACGGCTTCTTCACGGGCGGCCAGAACGTCGATCAGGACAAACATGCGCTCTAGCACTTGAACACTGGGTTTGGCGGGCGTGGTGTCGAGATCGTTTTTCTTCATGTGAAATCCAAGACAAGATGGCCGGATTCTAGCCTCGTGCTACGGGTGTTGGATACATCTGTGGCGTTGGGGGTGCACGGCTTGTGCGCAGCTCAGGGTTTGTTCATACGCTGCCACTGCCTGTCGCGCAGCACCTCGTGGGGGTGAAACAGTGCCTTGTAGCGCATCTTGGGGGACTGCTCAATCCAGTAGCCCAGGTAGGCATAGGGCAGGCCCAGGCTGCGCGCATAGGCAATCTGCCACATCACGTTGAAGGTGCCGTAGCTGGCCTGTGCATCAGGCTCGTAGAAGGTGTAGACCGCAGACAGGCCGTCTTCCAGGTAGTCGATGATGGAGACCATGCGCAGCGCGCCATCTGCCGTGGGGTCGCGAAATTCCACCAGCCGCGTCTCGACACGGCTTTGCAGCAGGAACTGCGTGTACTGCTCGGTGTTGTCCTGGTCCATGCCGCCGCCGCTGTGGCGTGCATGCTGGTAGCGCTGGTACAGCGCATAGTGCTCGGGCGAAAAATGCAGGTTGTGCACCGTGGCCTGCAGATGCTGGTGCTGCCTGTAGGCGCGGCGCTGGCTGCGGTTGGGGTGGAATTCCTGCGCCAGCACACGCAGAGGCTGGCAGGCCTGGCACTGGCTGCAGTAAGGCCGGTAGGTAAACATGCCACTGCGGCGAAAACCGCGTGCCACCAGCGCCGAGTAGACCTCTGACTGAATCAGATGGCTGGGCACGGCAACCTGCGAACGGGCCTCCAGCCCTGGCAGATAGCTGCAGGGGTAGGGGGCTGTGGCATAGAACTGCAATTGGTAGTGCGGCAGATCGTTGAGCTGCGTCATGCGTATCAAAGGGAGATACCGAGTCGCTCCCAGTATATGGGGTGCAGTTGCCAGTCCATGGCTGGGTGCTGCTGCTGGCGAGCAGCTTCTGCCAGAAATTCGGCACGGGGGCGCTCGCGGGCACCCAGTGATGCCAGATGTGCTGTCGCCTGCTGGCAGTCGATCTGCGTGGCCCCATGGTGGCGGCACAGGGCCACCAGTGCAGCAAGGGCGATTTTGGATGCATCGCTCACATGGGCAAACATGGACTCCCCATACACGGCCTGGCCGAGCGCCACGCAGTACAGGCCGCCGACGAGCTGGCCATCGATCCAGGTTTCTACGCTGTGGGCCAGACCCTGCGCGTACAGACCGCAATAAGCGTCGATGATGCTGGGCACGATCCAGGTGCCATCCTGCCCCGGGCGTGCGGTGTTTGCACAGTGCTGCATGACCTGGCGAAAGCTGGTGTCGATGCGCACTTCACAGCCGGGTGTGCGCAGAAACTTGCGTAGCGTCCTGCGTAGTGAGGGGTGCAGGCGGAATTCCTCGGGGCACAGCACCATGCGTGGGTCGGGTGACCACCAGAGGTTGGGCTGTCCGGGGCTGAACCACGGAAAAATACCGTTGCGGTAGGCCTCCTTCAGGTGCTCAGCATCGAGTGTGCCGCCGGCTGCCAGCAGGCCAGGCATGGGGCTGTCATCCCCCCAGGCAGCTTCGACGGGAGGGAAGGGATCATCGGCATCGAGCCAGGTCAGTGCTTGCATTACTTGATAGAAAATCTTGGTAGAGAGCGTTGATAGGTGTGTACTTACATCAATGGATAAGGTCATTGCTGCGTCAATGCAGAGCAGTTCCTACAGTGGGTGCTGTCCTATGGGGACATGGCAGCAAATCAAAAATAGCTATGGTTACAGCAGTGACAACACATTATGTGGAATGGCAGTGTTGCCAGCGGATACCAAGGAGGTTTAGCCATGGGTTGGAAACATCTTTTCAGCAGAGAGCCGCGCTATATCCGGCGTACCCGTGGCTATTTGCAGGAAGCGCGACTGGCCATGCTCGAGCACCGCATCGCTGCCGAGCATTACCAGGCGTCGGCTGATATGTATGCAGAACGTGCCCGCCGCCTGGAAGAAGAAATCGCAGCCTGGGAAGCAGAGCACCAGTCGCATGATGAGGTGGCTGAAAGCGCATCGGTTGGGCTTGGCAAGCAGGTCAGTACAGCGTGTACAGAGACGGAAGGCGCTGGTGCCAGCAGCACGCCTGCCAGCGTTGGCATGATCCGGGCTGCGTAGACCACCGAGCAGCTGGAGTGCTGTGTGCGCTGCTGGCAAAGGGCGGCTTCAGGCCGCCCTTGTGTTTTCTGGACTGCTGCTTGCTGTTAGATGACCGCAGGGGTGCGGCGCATGCGCTCGGCAGCCTCTTTGCTGCAAAGGGCTTCACTGTACAAAAAGCCCTGTCCTATGGTGCAGCCCGCTTCCAGCAGCATGCGGCGGTGTGTGGCTGTTTCCACGCCTTCGGCCATCACGTCCAGACCCAGGTTGGGGCCCAGCTGGGCAATGGCCTGAACGATGGCGTAGATGGTGCTTTCCTGCTCCATGCGGTGGACAAACTCGCAGTCAATCTTCAAGGCGTGGACAGGGGAGTCGCGCAGGTGGGTGAATGAGGAGTGGCCGGTGCCAAAGTCATCGAGCGCAATGCGCACGCCTGCCGCTTTCAGCTGCTGCGCTGCACGCACCACAAAGGCTGCACCGCGGTTTGCCAGCATGTGCTCGGTGATTTCTACTTCTATCCAGTGCGGAGCGACGTTGTATCGGGCCATGCGGCTGAGCAGACGTTCTGCATAGTCATCCGGCAGAAATTCCACGGGTGCGGCATTGATGGCCACAGGCACCAGCGGCAGGCCCTGCTGTGACCACTGCGACAGATCGCTCAGCACCTGGTTCTGGGTAAAGTCTGCAAGCTGTGTGGCCAGCTCATAGTCGCCGAAGGCCTCAGCGTGTCGTTGACGTGCTTGAAGTGGTCCAGGTCCAGCAGCAGGCCGAGCATGTGGTCGTCAGCATGTGACTTGTTCAGCAGGTAGGCCAGGCGCTGCTTGAGCGCGCGGCGATTGGGTAGCCCGGTGAGTTCGTCGTGGTCTGAAGCAAATCGCAGGCGTTTTTCTGCCTCGCGCTGCAGGGTCACATCACGCGAGACGCACAGAATGCCTATGGTCCTGCCGTCCTCACCCTTCATGGGGGTGAGGATGTTGTCCCAGTGCTGAGGCTTGCCGCCAGCCACACTCAGGCCTGCAAAGCGCGCATTCTTGCCCTGGCGTGCTGCCTGGAGTGCACGCATGCCGCGTGGCCGTATCTCTGGTGGCAGCAGATCCAGCCACTTAATACCAAATTGGCTCTCGTTTTCAGCCTCTCCAAGCGCAATACAGCCCGAGCGGTTCATATGCTTGGGGGAGCCATCGGGGCGCAAAATCTTGATGCAGTCCACGCTCACGTCGAGCATGCAGGTTTGCAGCATGCTGCTTTCGTGCAGGATGGCCTGGCGCAGCACGCGCTCGTGGATGTCGGTAAACGACAGCAGTGGCACTGCCTGTGCGTGCTATGAGGGATAGCGGCACAGCGCCAGCACCCAGCGGTAGTGCTCGTCATGGCGGCGCAGGCGCAGCTGCGCTTCAAAGGTTTTTTGCGCTTGAACGCTTTGCTGCCATTGCTGGCGTGCTGCGGCCTGGTCTTCGGGGTGCACCAGCTCCAGCCAGTCCTGTGGAGCATGTCCGCCGGTGTACTCACGCCAGGCCAGGTTGCCGTGCGGCTGCCCATCCTGGCGCATCCAGACCATGTGCGGCAGTTCATCCAGCACAGCGAGGTGATCTGCGCCAGAGCGGGCAGACACGCTGGCGCTGTGGCTCGATGACTGCGCTGCGTCATCAGTGTGCGGTGTCGGGGGAGTGCTTGAAGTACATGCCTGGTTCCATCGTCTCAGGGTGCGCTGCAGGGGGTGCAAGCTTTGCACAACAGTCGTCTGGAGTATCGGCGACTGTGCGGGTGGGCATTGTCAGCCAAGAGGCAAAGCGATTTACCAAGAAAAAAGCCAAGCATTGTGAACAATGCTTGGCTTTATCTTTTGGCTCCCCGACCTGGGCTCGAACCAGGGACCTGCGGATTAACAGTCCGTCGCTCTACCGACTGAGCTATCAGGGAATATTTCGGTGTTGCCTTGGTTTTTGAATTGCAAGGCTAGCAATTGTGGCTCCCCGACCTGGGCTCGAACCAGGGACCTGCGGATTAACAGTCCGTCGCTCTACCGACTGAGCTATCAGGGAACATTTTGGTGTTGCCTTGGTTTTTGAATTGCAAGGCTAGCAATTGTTGGCTCCCCGACCTGGGCTCGAACCAGGGACCTGCGGATTAACAGTCCGTCGCTCTACCGACTGAGCTATCAGGGAACATCTCGGTGTTGCCTTGGTTTTGAAATTGCAAGGCTAGCAATTGTGGCTCCCCGACCTGGGCTCGAACCAGGGACCTGCGGATTAACAGTCCGTCGCTCTACCGACTGAGCTATCAGGGAATATTTCGGTATCAACCTGCACCTGACAAGGCAAGTGCAAATCAAAGCAAATTGTTGGCTCCCCGACCTGGGCTCGAACCAGGGACCTGCGGATTAACAGTCCGTCGCTCTACCGACTGAGCTATCGGGGAACAAGACCGAGATTATATACGTGGATTTTTGACTGTTTGCCTAGTTTGCAAAAAAAGTGAAGCGGAATGCGCTCAGACAGGCTCGGGGCGCAGCCATAGCCAGACCAGCACCACCGCCATGCAGCTGCTGGCCAGCACCTGTGCCCACAGGGGGGCGGGTGCAATCCACAGGATGATGGCGCACAGTGCCATCATGGCTGCCGCACTGTATTTGGCGCGCCGGCTGACATAGCCGCCTGCCGCCCAGTTCTGCAGCATGGGGCCAAACAGGCGGTGCTGCCACAGCCAGACATGCAGGCGCGGAGAGCTGCGCATGGCGGCCCAGCTGGCAATCAGAATAAAGACCGTGGTCGGCAGGCCCGGGATGAAAACGCCTGCGATGCCCAGCCCCAGTGAGGTGACGGCCAGTGCACGCAGCAGCCAGCGGGTGTACCAGCGCCGGGCGATAGCGGGCGCGGGAATGGGCGTAGGGCTGGCAGTGGTTGCAGGCTCGGGAGGCTGAGGCATGCAGCTATTGTGCCTGTGCAAGGCTTGAAGGGGCGGAGGCGCTTTAGAATTGCTCCTGAAATGCAAGCTGTTAGCGCTCGCAATACAAGGGATTGCTATTCATAGATATTGAAAATTCAGCAGGGATAAGCGCTGGCAGCTATGAAGTTGTGAGTTTCGCCGACAAAAAAGGCCTGCAAAGCAGGCCATGATAAGCAAGGGAGTGTGCCTCTACTGCTTGCTGGCAGCGGCAGTCTCTGCGGATTTTTTGGCTTGCTCGGCGCTGCTCTTGCCGATCTTTCCCATAAAGAGTGTGGTGAAGTAGCCTGCCATGATGATGATAATCAGGATCACAACCAAGCTCATCAGACCATAGTCGGTGGAGATCAGTTCGTTCAACAACTTCATAGCCAAATCCTTCGCAAACAGTCGTAGGTGGATGGGATGTGGTCACTATTGCGTGTGCAGGCAGGTTGGCGTTTGCGAAACATCAAAGGTGAACGGCCTGCACTTTGCGCTAGCGCAAGCACCTGGGCGTAATGCCTGCACACTTCTTGCTGGGCAGATGCCCATTGGCTTTCAATCGTGTGAGATTTATTGATGCTTGAACCTTCCAACGTGACCCATGTCGTGCAACTGGCGGTAGCCCCTGTGTTTTTTCTGACGGCGGTGGCCGGCATGATCAGTGCCGTCGCTGGACGCCTGGCGCGCATCATTGATCGCGCACGGGTGCTGGAGGACAGGGTGCGCTCCAGCCAGGACGAAGCTGTGATTGAGCGCGGCCTGCGCGAGCTGGAATATCTGAGCAAGCGCGGCCGTATCTCCAACTGGTCCATCGGGCTGCTGACCCTGTGCGGTTCTCTGATCGGGCTGACCATCGTGCTGCTCTTTGTGGGGCAGGCGTGGATGGCGGCAGGCCACCACGTGGCGGTGGTGTCCTTTCTTGCGGGGGTTGTGTCTTTTATTGCGGCGCTGGGCTGCTTCATGTGGGAGACGGTGCTGGCCACCCATTTGCTGAACTTCAATGTGCTCAAGGCCGGGCGCGAATTGCGGCCATGACGCAGTAGCTGACCCCAATGAACCAGGGCCTGACAGTGTGTCAGGCCCTTGTTGTTTGCAGCTGCGCTTTACGAGCGGGTGTCGGTCTTGGGGTCTATGGGGTCCAGCCAGGACTGGGCCGCATTGATCACGCATTGCGTCAGGCGCTCCAGCCCGGCCTGGGCATTGCGTGCATGTGCCCAGTACAGTGGCACAGAAATACCGCTGTGAGGTACCAACTCCACCAGCGTGCCGTTTTCCAGGTGTTCCTTGATCAGCACCGTAGGGTGCATGCCCCAGGCAATGCCGGAGAGACTTGCGCGCACAAAGGCGTGGGCGGAAGGTACCCAGTGGCGTGGCGGTGTATTGCGTGCAGCAACGCCTTGCTGGTGCAGCCATTTGTCCTGCATGGCGTCTTTGCGGTCATAGGTCAGCATGGGGGCTTGCGACAGCGTCTGCGGGGTCACGCCAGTTTCCCCAAAATAGCGGGCCATGAATTCCGGGCTGGCTGCAGCCACGTAGTGCATATTGGCCAGTGGCCAGATATTGCAGCCGGTGATGTGGCTGGAGGTGGCCGTCACGGCAGCCATCACATCGCCTTCCTTGATGCGCTTGGCGGTGTGGTCCTGGTCGTCAATGCTGATGTCCAGCAGCTCATTGCCACCCTGGGTGAAGTCGGCCATGGCATCCACAAACCAGCTGTTGAGCGAGTCGGCATTGACCGCGAGCTTGAGCGTGGGGCGTGCCACCTGACCTTCGGGAACAAGTTCGGGGTTGTTGCGGCGCAGCTCGTTTTCCAGCAGGGCGACCTGCTCCACATGCAGGCACAGGCGGCGGCCGGCTTCCGTGCCCGTGCAGGGGGAGCCACGCATGACCAGCACCTGACCCACGCGCTCTTCCAGCAGCTTGATGCGCTGGGAGATGGCCGAAGGGGTGACGTGGAGTTTGCGCGCCGCGCGCTCGAAGCTGCCTTCGCGCAGCACAGCGGCCAATGCTTCCAGTCCAGCGTAGTCGAGCATGTTAGTAAAACTTAATTTGATAGAGGTTTTTTAATTTTACTTATGTTTGCAAGCCTTTGAGAATCAGGGGCATGTGGAATGCAAATATGACGGCTGCGTGGCTGGCTGGATTTACCGTATGTTTTTCGCTGATCATCTCGATCGGTGCGCAAAACCTGTATGTGCTGCGTCAGGCCGTCAAGGGCCAGCACGTGCGTGCCTGCGTGGCCTGGTGTGTGATCTCTGACGCTGTGCTTATTGGCCTGGGTGTGGCGGGCATGGCCAGCTTGCTGGCGCGCCACCCAGACTGGGCCTGGTGGCTGGGCATGGGAGGCGTGCTGTTTTTGCTGGGCTATGGCCTGTTTGCCCTGTGGCGCATGGTTACAGCGCCTGATGCGCAGGTGGTGGCTGATGGTGGCCAGGTCGCATCGCGCGGGCTGCTGGGCGTCATCAGCACGCTGGCCGTCATTACCTTGCTTAATCCCCATGTCTATCTGGACACTGTGCTGCTCGTGGGCTCCATTGGTGCACGCCAGGAAGGGCATCTGAAGTGGCTGTTTGTGCTGGGAGCAGCCTGCGCCAGCCTTGCGTGGTTCGGATTGCTGAGCTTTGCGGCCCAGCGCATGCGCAGTCTGTTTGCCAGACCAGCGGCGTGGCGGGTGCTCGATGGCCTGACCGGCGTGATGATGTTGACCCTGGCCTGGTGGGTCTGGCAGGGGCTCTAAAGCCGCAGCACAGCAGAGCGCTTAGTTCAGGCGCGCCAGCACTTCCAGCAGATTCCACTGGTTGCCCAGGATCTGGTAGTGCGCGGTTTCGCCGCTCTTCTGGCTCACCCCTTCAATGATGACGATATTGCCCTGAGTGATGGCCTTGGTCAGCAAGGGCTTGATCTTGTCGTACTGGTGGCGCTCTGCCACATCGCCACGAAACGCCAGCAGGCGTTCACTGTTGGTTTGAACGTGTTGCTGGTATAGCGCCAGGGTGCGGCTGCGCGTGACTTCGCTCATGCCTTGGGTGATGGCCTTGTCCAGAGGAATGGGGGTGTCGCTCATAGGGCGGTGGGTGTCTGCAAAATTTGAATAAGAAGCCTGAATCATGACAGCATAAATTTGCTGCAAATTAAACTTCTTGTTTCAAATTTGGCATGTTTGCCATGTCTCAAAGGGCAGGCTGTTTTCGCCACAAAAAAGCGCTGCCCGTGGGCAGCGCTGGGTGTCAGGAACGGTGTGCGTGCGGATCAGAACGCAGGTACTACAGCGCCCTTGTACTTTTCTTCGATGAACTTCTTGGTCTCGGGCGAGTGCAGCGCCTTCATCAGCTTGGCGATGTCGGCACCATCCGCGCGGTCCTTGCGGGCGGCCACGATGTTGGTGTAGGGCGAATCAGCGTCTTCGATGAACAGCGCATCCTTGGTGGGGTTGAGCTTGGCTTCGATGGCGTAGTTGGTGTTGATCAGGGCCAGGTCCACATCATCGAGTGCGCGGGGCAGCAAAGGCGCTTCCAGTTCTTTGAACTTGAGCTTCTTGGGGTTCTTGACGATGTCCAGCGCCGAAGCGGTCAGGTTGCTGGGGTCCTTGAGCTCGATCAGGCCTTGCTTGGCCAGCAGCAACAGGGCGCGGCCACCGTTGGAGGGGTCGTTAGGAATGGCGATGGTGGCGCCGTCCTTCAGCTCAGCCGCGCTCTTGACCTTCTTGGAGTAGGCGCCAAAGGGCTCTACGTGCACCTTGCCGTTAGGCACTTGCACCAGGCTGCTCTTGCGGTCCTTGTTGTAGCTGTCCAGATAGGGCTGGTGCTGGAAAAAGTTGGCGTCCAGCTGCTTGTCTTCGACGGCGGCATTGGGCTGTACGTAGTCACTGAATTCACGCACCTGCAGTTCAATGCCTTCGGCCTTGAGCTGGGGCTTTACGAAGTTCAGGATTTCTGCGTGGGGCACGGCAGTAGCGGCCACCTTCAGAACGTCAGCAGCGTGGGCAGAGAGGGCTAAAGTGGCAATGGCCACGGCAGTCAGGGTCTTCTTCAACATGATGGTTTTCAGTTCCTGTGACAGAAAAAAAGCGCGTTACACCAAGCCCTGAAAGCACAATGACGCTAGCAGGGAAGGCTTCAAGTGTAGCGGCGCAGCGCAGCCTGCCAACTAATTTTTGTGAATTTGGTTATAAGGAAAGTGGTTTTTATGCGATATCTGGCGATTGGAGCGCGGAGTGACGCCTGAAGATCTGGAAAAACTGGTCACCACCCGCATGCCTTTTGGCAAGTACCAGGATCGGCTGATCTGTGATCTGCCCGGCAACTACCTGGCATGGTTTGCACGTGAAGGCTTTCCGCCGGGCTCTGTGGGCCGTCTGCTGGCGTTGATGCATGAGCTCGATCACAACGGCCTCAAGGGGCTGCTGGAGCCACTCAAGCGCAGGCCTTGAAACCACAACGCCCCGCGGCGTATGCCTGCGGGGCGTTGTGGTTGGAGCTTGTGGCGCCAGCCAGATTACATGGCAGCAGCGCGCGCAGCTTCAGCCTTGGCCTTGGCTTCGTCCAGCTTCTTCTGCAGTTCGGCAGCTTCGGCTTCAGCAGCCTTGGCTTCGGCTTCCGCCTTGGCCTTGGCTTCTGCTTCGGCCTTTGCCTTGTCGTCAGCATCGCTGCCGCTGAAAGCGCCAGCAATGGCGTTACCAGCCACGGTACCCACAACAGCACCGGCTGCGGTGGCAGCCATGGTGCCCATCAGGCCAGAGCCTGCGGGTGCAGCAGCAGCGGCGGGGGCAGCAGGTGCTGCGGCGGCTGCAGGAGCACTTGCGGGGGTGGCAGGAGTAGCAGGCTTGGCAGCAGCTGTGGGTGCAGGTGTTGCTGGCTTGGCTGGGGCCTTGTTGATGGCAGCGGGACGCACCGACTTGCCACCACCCATGCGTTTGGCATGGGCCAGGCTAGGCGCGGCCAGTGCGGCGATGGTTACGGCGATCACAGAAGCGGTGGTGCGGAAAGAAGTGTTCACTGCAGTTCCTGAAAAGAGGAGATCGAAAAAAAGTGATGTCATGGACCGGACCATGCATGGCATGCCGGAGGTCTTTGTGACATGGGGGCTCAGAAGTCAATTGCAAGCCAGAAGTTCCCAAAATTTTGCAGGTCCGTCTGGCTGAAAAGATCTCGCACAGGTGTGATATGAGTGTTTATTAGCGGTGCGAGCGATACATTGTAGACACAGCCTATGGCCGCTCCATAAAAAATAGCTGCCAGCGCTTGAGAATCAATACTTTGAATATGATTAATGTTCAAAGTCCAGTATTCATCAGCGCTGGCAGCTATTGTTTTAGGTGTTTCAGTAGCAGGCTTACTGCAGGATTTCCAGCAGACGGTCCAGGCCACCTTCATTGATGCAGACCTTGGCTTCCGCACGCACGCGGGGCTTGGCGTGGTAGGCCACGGACAGGCCCGCAGCCTGCATCATGGGTATGTCATTGCTGCCGTCGCCCACGGCAATGCACTGCTCAGGCTGGATGCCCAGCAGGCAGGCGACTTCCAGCAGTGTGCGGCGCTTTTCCGCACCGTCGCAGATATCGCCCCAGGGCTGCTCGACCAGGCCACCGGTCAGCACGCCGTCCTTGATCTCCAGCACATTGGCGCGCACAAAGTCGATGTCCAGCAGGCCGCGCACATGCTCTGCAAAGAAGGTAAAGCCACCAGAGACCAACAGCACCTTCAGGCCTGCGGCCTTGGCTGCCTTGACCAGTGTTTCAGCGCCGGGCGAGAGCTTCAGGCGCTCGGTCAGCACGCGCTGCATGTCTGCCTCGGTCACGCCAACCAGCTTGCCCACGCGCTGGCGCAGACTGTCCTTGAAGTCGGTGATTTCGCCGCGCATGGTGGCTTCGGTAATGGCTGCGACTTCTTTCTTCTTGCCAGTGGCATCTGCGATTTCGTCGATGCACTCAATCGTGATCAACGTGGAGTCCATGTCAAAAGCAATCAGCTTGTAGTCGCTGAGCTTCTGGGGCGCAGTGATGTTCTGGATGGTCAGACCGGGGGCAAATTCGGTGGAAGCAGGCATGGAGGGCAAAGAGCTATGGGTTGCACAAGCAGCCCCGGGCCTTGTGGAACGGGGCAACGGAAGAATTATCAGCCGGATTGCAGTGCCAGGAAGTGCAGCGGTGCATAAGCTGCTGCATCCCAGCTTTGCTGGCGCGCCGCAAGGTGCTTCTCTACCGCCTTGCAGTTCGACGCAGGTCACAAAGGCAGGAGAAAACCGCCTATATCCAGCCACTCCCGGAGAAAGACGAACTGTATCTGACCGTAAACTCGCGCCCTCAGAAAAAATCTCTGGCGTTTGGTCCAGAGAGTGCTACGGTTTCACAAGGACACTGAATGCGGCCTGCTTCATTACCTGCAGACGAAGAACAACGCGTACAAGCACTGGTCAGCACCGGGTTGCTCGATAGCGCTGAAGAGAAGCGGTTTGAGCGGCTTACCAAGCTGGCGCAGCAGGTGCTGCATGTGCCAGTGGCGCTGGTTTCCCTGGTAGATGCGAAACGGCAGTGGTTCAAGTCCCATCAGGGGCTGGAGGTGTGTGAAACACCGCGTGATGTGTCTTTCTGTGCCCATGCCATTCTGGATGGCGAGATTCTGGAAATTGAAGATGCCCGCGCTGATGAACGCTTTGCGGACAACCCCTTGGTCGTTGGCCCGCCGCACATCAGGTTCTATGCCGGAGCGCCGTTGTCCACACAGGATGGCTACCGGATTGGCACGCTGTGTGTGATTGCTGATACCCCCCGCCGGCTGACGGCTGAAGAGCGCTGCATTCTGCGAGGCCTGGCTGATTGCGTGGAAGCCGAAATTCACAACATCGACCTGCTACGCCAGAGCCAGGCGCTGCAGATGACCCAGAAGCTCAATGAGGTCATCAGTCAGGCGCAGTCACAGTTCATTCAGGAGGATGCACGCCGCCAGGCTTTTGACAGTCTGCTGCATGGCCTGCTGCAGCTGACAGACAGCGAATATGGCTTTATTGGCGAAGTGCGCTATCACGCGGATGGCACGCCTTTTCTGAAGACCTACGCCATCACCAATATTGCCTGGAGCGAGGAAACACGTGCTTTCTACGAAAAGCACGCACCGCAGGGCCTGGAATTTATCAATCTGCAGTCACTGTTCGGTGCTGCACTGCTGCAGCGTGAGCCGGTGATTGTGAACCACCCCAGCACAGACCCCTGGCGTGGAAAACTGCCCGCAGGGCACCCGGCACTCCATGCTTTTCTTGGTGTGCCGGTCATGCAGGGCAGTGTAATGCTGGCCATGTTTGGCCTAGCTAACCGGCCAGGCGGCTACAGCAAGAAGCTGCTGGACTACCTGGAGCCGCTGGTACGCACCATCGGGCAGCTGGTCACGGCAATGCGCATTCACCAGAAGCAGCACCAGGTGGAGGCTGAGCTTTCGCGCCTGTCCCGTGTGGCCAGCGAAACCACCAACGGTGTGGTCATCACCGATACCGCAGGCAATGTGCAATGGATCAACGATGGCTTTACCCGCATGACGGGCTATACGCTGCCGGAGCTGATTGGCAAGAAGCCTGGCCAGATACTGCGGGATCCGGCCGTCGAGACAGAAGCTGCCGCCACCATGCGTGACGCGCTGGCGCGTGGCGAAGGCTTTGAAGTGGAAGTGCAGAACTACAAGAAAGACGGCAGCGCTTACTGGGTACGCATCAGCTGCTCGCCCATGCGCGGTGACAGTGGGCAGCTGCAAGGCTTCATGGCCATTGAGTCCGACATTACGGCGCAGAGAAAAGCCGAGCAGGAGCTGCGCCAGTTCCGCGACACGCTGGACCAGACGCTGGACTGCGTCTACATGTTTGATGCCGAAGATCTGACCTTCTTCTATGCCAACGAAGGGGCCTTGAAACAGGTGGGCTATGACAAGTCAGCGCTGTTCACCATGCACCCCTACGACATCAAGCCCTATTACACAGAAGCGGATCTTCGCGAAGCATTGCAGCCCTTGCTCGATGGCAGCCAGCGCGTGGTGAGGCTGGATACCATGCACAGCCACAAAAATGGCCAGCTCGTGCCGGTGGAGGCATTTGTGCAGTACGTGGTCAACGATGAGCGGCCGCACTTTGTGGCGATTGTGCGTGACATTACCGAACGCAAGCAAAACGAAGAACGTCTGCGCCATCTGGCCACGCACGATGCACTGACTGGCCTGCCCAACCGCAGCCTGTTTCTGGAACGTCTCACACAAGAAATTCAAAGCGCTGAAAGCGAGCATTCCTGCTTTGGCGTGCTGCTGCTGGACCTGGACAACTTCAAGGTGGTCAATGACAGCTTTGGCCACCATCAGGGCGACTACCTGCTCAATGAACTGGCCCAGCGCCTGAGCCGATCCCTGCGCGCAGGGGACACGGTGGCGCGGCTGGGCGGTGATGAATATGCAGCCATTTTGGTGAATGTGCATGAGGAGGAGCCGCTGCGGCTTGCCGCCGAGCGCATGCTTCAGGTGGTCAGTGAGCCCGTCTTGATCCATGGCCAGGAATTTACGCCCTCGGCCAGTATTGGCTACCGCATGTACTCGGAGGATGTGAAAGACGCTGCCACCTTGCTGCGCCATGCCGATGTCGCCATGTACGCGGCCAAAGCTGCCGGGCGCGGCACAGGCATGGCTTACTGCGTGGATATGGGCGCTGTCTCGAACGAACACATGCACATTCAGGCGCGCCTGCGCTCTGCGGTGGAAAAAGGTGCATTCAAGCTGTTCTACCAGCCGCAGGTAGAGACGGCGACAGGCCGCATCGTTGGTGCCGAAGCCCTGCTGCGCTGGGATGACCCGGAGCTGGGTCCTGTCTCACCAGGCCGCTTTATTCCGGTGGCAGAAGCCTCGGGCCAGATTCTGCCGCTGGGGGAATGGGTGCTGGAAACCGCATGCCGCCAGATTGCACAGTGGCATGCAATGGGTATGGACCTGCAGGTGTCCATCAACCTGTCTCCCTACCAGTTCCGGCAGGAAGACCTGGTGCAAAAAATCCGTTCTGCCTGTGAGCGCCACCACTGCCCTGTGCACTTGCTGGAGCTGGAAATCACCGAAAGCGCCGCCATGCAAAGCCCGGAGCTGACCAACTACCAGCTCTGTACGCTGGCGCAGGCGGGCTTTTCATTGGCGCTGGATGACTTTGGTACCGGCTATTCCTCGCTGGCCCGCCTGGGGCGGCTGCATGTGAACAAGCTGAAAATCGACCGCAGCTTTATTGTCGAAATTCCGGGCAGCAAAATGTATGAAACCCTGGTGCGCACCACCATCAGCCTGGGTCAGGAAATGGGGATGCAGCTGATTGCGGAAGGCGTGGAAACCGAAGCGCAGCGCCAGTTTCTGGAGGCCAATGGCTGCTTTGCCTATCAGGGCTGGCTATTTAGCAAGGCCGTGCCCGCTGACGAGTTTGTGGGTCTGGTGCAGAAGGTCAATGGCGGGCGGGAGTTATTGCAGGAGGGGTAAGGCAGGGGATTTTTGAGTGTTGAGTGTGGTGAGGGGCGGGAATCGAACCTCTGCAGTCTTTTTTGAGGGCAGAGGCCGGTTCGTCGCACCGGCGGGCGAGGTACTTTTTGTGCGCGACAAAAAGTACCCTTCGCGCTTGTGCGGGGCGGAACTCATATTGCGAAGCAATGTGAGTGGAGACCAAAAAGCGCGTCTGCGACACTGCCCGGCGAAACTCTCTTCGCTCCTACGTCGCTCCGCTCAGGCAGCCGCCGGAAATTTGATTTTTTATTTTGATCACGCGCGACGCTTGCGCGCGCGGGGTGGTAGCAAGCGGCGTCGCTCTGTTTGAAAGCCTGCTCTCGACCCAAACCGGAAGTTCGTCTTGCACCAAAGCGGTCATTCAGCCCGTACCCGGTGCCCACAAAAAAGCACCAAGGACATGACTCCCTAGTGCTCTAAAAAGCCAGCGGCCATCAATTACTGCCAGCTATAGGCGCAGCTTTCGCTGCATTGCAATCGTCACGCCATCACTAGCGGCGCATGTACAGGCCGAGCGCTGTAAAGCCCAGCCCCATCACCGACAACAGCAGCCGCTCCCACAGTTCGCCAAACAGCGGCACCGGTGTGGGAGTTGCAGGAGCCTCCAAGCCGCTGTCACGTTAATGCTTTAAGTCTGTACCACTGTGGGCACTCATGGTGAACTAAGCCGCCTCCGGCATGAAGACTGCCTACGTCCAAGTTATTGTTCTGGCCTCGTTATGGGCAAACGCATTGCCACTCGCCGCTCGACTGGGAGACCGTGAGCAGCCTCGGCACTCAGCGCATCTCGAAGATGCAGGACGGGGTTCATCACGGGTTTGAACCCGAATTTTGCATACGCCGGCGCACACCACGGAACATCTTTAAAAGTCGTCAGCGTCAGCGCAGCCAAGCCGGTCTCCACCGCATATTGGTAAGCGCTGCGAAGCAGTCCCGTGCCAACACCTTGTCGTTGCCAATCGCCATGAACAGAAAGCTCCCATATGTGAAGCTCATGATTCAAAACTTCGGCATTCAAAAATCCGACCAGGTTGTCCTGCGATGTCTCAGCGACCCAAACGCTTCTCTTGAGAATGAGCCGCTCATGTTCAGCCCGCGCGATGACCTGGCCAGCTGCCAGCCAATCCAAATGGGGGATAGCTCGATAGAGCTCGCTGGCGGACTTTTCGATTCGCGGCAAATATGCCGCGTCCTCAAGGGTGGCAACACGAATGAACATGTGGGCGGAAATGACCGGTCAATTGGAAGGCTGCACCCGCGCCAGTGAACCAGGCACTTTAGTGAGGTGCAGTCCTCCACAACGATTGTGGGGTAGCATCTGCACGCAAACTGTACAGATGCTCTTGGTCAGTCTATCGCTTGACCGCACTCAGATAACGGAAGCCGCCGCCTGCAATCTGAAAGCCATCTCTGCGGCCCGCGAAATAGCGGGCGTTGAGTTCTGTCGGCCCCAAGTCTTCATCGACTTCAAAGCCCGCAAATGACAGCAGTTCACGCATGCGCTCCGGCGTGCAAGATGATTGCCACGGCTCGCCTCCCGCAGCCATCATGCTGGCCGTGAACTGCATCATGACTCGCTCCACAGGATGCAGTTGGGCCTCATCCAGGCGGTAGTCCAGCGTAACGGTGGAGCCTGGAGCAAGTTGCTGTAACGCAGCAATCTCGCGCTCAACCACATCGTTGCAAAGGTAGACGAGCACCCCCAGCACAGACAGGCTGACAGGCTTGGCAAGGTCTGCTCCACCTGCGAGAAGACCATCAACACTGGTCATCTCCCGCAAATCGGTGGCTACATAGCGCAGGCTTGCGGGCTGAGCCCATCCGTTGTCTGTATAAAGGTCTGTCTTCCATTTCTGCATTGAAGGCTGGTCCAGTTCAAACGTGGTGACGGCAGGAAGCGTGGACGCACTGCGCAGTGCCCATGTATCCAGACCTGCCCCGACTACGCCGTATTGCACAGTCCCGTTGGCAATGGCTTTCAGCAAATAGTCTTCCGCGAATCGTGAGCGGGCTACGATGCCCGCCCGCATGGAGCGTGACGGGACATCGTTTTGCACCATTGGTTCGCGCATCAGTGATGCAGCATTGGCGCTTCCCAAAGACGCTATGGCGAAGGGGTCCTTGAATACCAGGTCGCTTTCGAGAATCTGGTGCGCTGCTCGTGAAGTGGCGACACGCATGGCCGAGGGGCTTGGACAGCCAGTGAATTTCATTGGAATACTCCTGTTGTTAGTTCAACGAAAGGAGTACTTTCAGGCCTGACGTAACGTCAGGGTCAAGAGGCAGCAGCTTCGAGGTATGCCCTCAGCTGTGGACCAACAAAGTGACCGAGCGCCAATATGGGCTCCGAGGTATAGGCCTGCTTCAGCTTGACCGCAAGCGACATATCCTGCGCTACGGTTCTAAGAGCGTGTTTGCGATCTTGTTTGTCCCGACAACCTGGTGTGTGAAAAGACAGAAATACGCCAGCGACATTAGCCGTGAGAAGTTTGCAGAAATTGAGCCAGAGTTGCGCAAGGTACGCCGCAGGACCAAGCCTGCCACGCTTGATTTGTATGAGGTGTTTTGCGCAGTGCTGTACTTGCTGAGAACCGGTTGCCAGTGGCGCTATTTACCCCCTGACTTTCCCAAATGGCAAAGTGTTTATGCCTATTGGCGCAAATGGAGCAAGCCCGACGAACATGGCATCAGTGCCTTGGAGCGGGCACTTAAAAAATCGGGTTGGCGTGGCCCGACGCAGGCAGGGGCGCAGCGAATCGAGCACGCTCGTGATTGTTGATGCGCAAAGCGTCAAAAACACGGACACTGCGGGCTTTAAGGGCTATGACGCGGGCCAGAAAGTCTCGGGCATCAAGCGCCATATTGCGGTGGACACACTTGGCCTGCCTCATGCCATTGCGGTGACGACAGCCAATGTGACAGATCGCCAAGGTGCTTTGCAAGCGTTTGAGCGCTGCAAGGCTTCTTTGAGTGCAGTTCAGGGGGGACTCACCGATGCGGGCTATACCGGCAACCCCTTTGCCATGGGCGTCAAGCAGTTGTTGGGCGAGCATGTGCAAGTGCAGATTGCAAAGCGCAGCGAGCTTCACAGATTTGAGGTAATGCCCAAACGCTCGATAGTTGAGCGAAGCTTTGCATGGCTAGAGAAGAATCGACGGTTATGGAAGAACTGCGAACACTGGCTCAACACCAGCTTGCAGTTCATTCACTTGGTCTTTGTTGCTCTGCTTCTACGAAGATCGTAAACACGTTCTGACAGCGTTCGTTCTACAGCGGTCACCAGTTCCCGCAAGGGTTTTTCTCCTGCCAGTCTAAGAATGGGGGCTGTTTGCTCGCTAAGCCAACGTTCATGCTGCGCACGGCTTCTCCCACTAAATAGGGGATCGTCATAACTCGATGACCATTCTCGAAACTCCAAATGTGTCTTGTGCATGTCGCCTCGCGGACATATGCGATTTCCGTGCCGTGTAGCTTCACGCTCATCCAGGCGTTGAAGACGGATATGCGCAGGGGTGTAAATGAACACAATCAAATCCACGGCATGGATCAGTGTGTCTCCCCATCCCATAAACGAGCCGGTCAACACCCATCCTTCAGCTTCCTTTTGGCGAGTTGCTATCAACCTCACTCGGTCTTCGGGAGCACGCTTGACCGTGTACGGCGGATCGGTAGGCATCCAATAGAAGTCATCTACGTCTATTTGCGGTACTTCCATTCGCCGCGACAATGCCGCCCCAAGGGTTGAAACCCCCGAGCAGGATGCACCGACTATGTAGATCTTAGGTGTATCAATCATCCTTTCTCCTTCACTACTAGTTGCTGCGGTATGACTTGGCCGACGCTTTGCTCTGGCTAGGTCATACCACCTTGGCGCCTGTCGTCACTGCACAGCCCTTACGGGCTTATCCATCCGCATCCCTCCTCCGCCCTTTTCTACGGTAAGGGAACGAGACTCTTTCTGTCGTCAGGGCCAACACGTTTTCCGTTGCAGGAGAAGAAATGCATGCAGAGCAACAAAAGAGCAGATCAGACAGTTTCTCCGAAGACTCTGGCTGTCGTCACCGCAATGGCATGAGGCAGGCCAAGTGTGTCCACCGCAATATGGCGCTTGATGCCCGAGACTTTCTGGCCCGCGTCATAGCCCTTAAAGCCCGCAGTGTCCGTGTTTTTGACGCTTTGCGCATCAACAATCACGAGCGTGCTCGATTCGCTGCGCCCCTGCCTGCGTCGGGCCACGCCAACCCGATTTTTTAAGTGCCCGCTCCAAGGCACTGATGCCATGTTCGTCGGGCTTGCTCCATTTGCGCCAATAGGCATAAACACTTTGCCATTTGGGAAAGTCAGGGGGTAAATAGCGCCACTGGCAACCGGTTCTCAGCAGGTACAGCACTGCGCAAAACACCTCATACAAATCAAGCGTGGCAGGCTTGGTCCTGCGGCGTACCTTGCGCAACTCTGGCTCAATTTCTGCAAACTTCTCACGGCTAATGTCGCTGGCGTATTTCTGTCTTTTCACACACCAGGTTGTCGGGGCAAACAAGATCGCAAACACGCTCTTAGACGCCACATGCCAGATTTCTTCGTGCCAATGCGGCCCGATGGGATCGAAGGAATCTGCGGCCCTTTCACATGAGCTGACGTCGGCATTGCACTGAGTAGCCTCGAAATTTCCTCAGGCACTAGTTCGTCACCCATGATGCGCAACGTTGCCACAGACCGTTCGAGATGAACCATTAGTGAAGCCTATTCAGATTGACGAAGGACCGCTGTTGGCTCCATTGTGCCCGTGGAGCGAATGTCGGGTCATGGCCGAACGCAGACACTCCCCCAATCACCACCGCACCCCAACCTATTTCTTCCCATACAAATACAAATCATCCGACCAGGTCGCCAGCCATTCCGGCTTATAGGCCACAAATACGGCGCAGAGCATGCCGGTAATTACGGCATCCCCCCAGGCCATCAGCCAGCGGGCAATCTGGCTCAGGTCTTCGTGCACACCGGGCAGGGCGTGGCCCAGTGCGGCAGAGAGCAGGCCAGCGGCAAACAGGCTCAGCAGCGTGCCCACAAAGCCACGGCCAAAGATATAGACAAAGATGCGTGTGCCCAGCCAGCGGCGCAGCAGCACGCCCCAGAGCATGGCGAAGGTGGCGGGGATAAGGCCGTGCCACACGGTCAGGCGCAGGGCTTCCGTGGCTTCCAGCGCAGGTGAAGCCAGCCAGGCAATGGCTCCGACAGCGCACAGCGTGGGGATGGCCAGCGGCCAGCCCAGGCACAGCATGACCAGGCATGCACCGGACCACTGCATCTGCAGCGGCATCTGGTGCAGCGTAGGCAAGGCCCATAGCCAGGGCAGCATGACCAGCGTGGCCAGCAGCGGCGTCCATAGTGGGGAGATATCGCCATGCGCTTGCGTGACCAGTGGCTTGCGGTGGGCCAGCAGCCGCCAGGGGCGCATGAGCAGGGCAGTCAGCAGGGCAATAACAAGAAGGGCAATTTCCAGCATGAGGCGATTGTGCGCGCGCCGCAGTGGTTTGCACCACCTGTGGCCACAGGTGGTGCATGTCTTGCATCAAGCCTTCAGCGGTGTGCCCAGGCTGCGCAGCACATCGCGCACCATCTGGGCGCGGGCCTTGGGGTCGGGCAGCTCGCGCTCAATGCGCAGCTTGTCATTGCCTGCCAGTTTGATGTGCTTGTTCTTCTGAATCAGGCTGATGATCTGCATCGGGTCAATCGGCGGATTGGGCTTGAAGGTGATGTTGATCACCCCTGGCGCTGCATCCACCTTGGCAACGCCATAGGGCTCAGACAGCACACGCAGGCGGTGGGTGTCGATCAGGGTCTGCGCCTGTGGGGGCAGCTTGCCAAAGCGGTCCACGATTTCTTCGAGCAGGTGGTCAATCTGGTCTGTGGTCTTGGCGGTGGCCAGCTTTTTGTAGAGCGACAGGCGCAGCTGCACATCGCCACAGTAGTCGTTGGGCAGCAGGGCTGGCGCGTGCAGATTGATTTCCGTGGTGGCTGCCATGGGCGAGAGCAGATCAGGCTCCTTGCCGTTCTTGAGGCTGCGTACGGCTTCGGCCAGCATTTCGTTGTAGAGCTGAAAGCCGATTTCCATCATGTTGCCACTCTGGTTTTCGCCCAGCACTTCACCCGCGCCGCGAATTTCCAGGTCATGCATGGCCAGGTAAAAGCCACTGCCCAGCTCTTCCATCTGCTGGATGGCTTCCAGGCGCTGCTGGGCCTGCTTGGTCAGGCCTTCTACGTCCGGCACCATCAGGTAGGCATAGGCCTGGTGGTGGCTGCGGCCCACGCGGCCACGCAGCTGGTGCAGCTGGGCCAGACCGAACTTGTCGGCACGGCTGATGACGATGGTGTTGGCCGTGGGCACGTCAATACCGGTTTCGATGATGGTGGAGCACAGCAGCACGTTGTAGCGCTGGGCCACAAAGTCACGCATGACGCGCTCCAGCTCGCGCTCGGGCATCTGGCCGTGGGCCACGGCAATGCGTGCCTCGGGCAGGATGGCTTCCAGCGCCTGGCGGCGGTTTTCGATGGTCTCCACCTCGTTGTGCAGAAAGTAGACCTGGCCGCCACGCTTGAACTCACGCAGCACGGCTTCGCGGATGACGCCCTGGCTTTCGCTGCGCACAAAGGTCTTGATGGCCAGGCGGCGCTGCGGTGCAGTGGCAATCACGGACAGATCGCGCAGGCCTTCCAGCGCCATGCCCATGGTGCGCGGAATGGGGGTGGCTGTGAGCGTGAGCACATCCACCTCGGCACGCATGGCCTTCATGGCCTCCTTGTGGCGCACGCCAAACCGGTGTTCCTCGTCAATGATGAGCAGGCCCAGATCCTTGAACTTCACGGAGCTGGACAGCAGCTTGTGCGTGCCAACCACAATGTCCACCGAGCCTTCACCCAGCCCCTGGAGTGCGGCATTGACCTCCTTGGTGGTGCGAAAACGCGAGACTTCCGCCACCCGGATGGGCCACTTGGAGAAACGGTCCACCAGCGTCTGGTAGTGCTGCTCGGCCAGCAGGGTGGTGGGGGCAAGGAAGGCCACCTGCTTGCCGCCCATGGCAGCCACAAAGGCGGCGCGCAGGGCGACCTCGGTCTTGCCAAAGCCTACATCGCCGCAGACCAGACGGTCCATGGGCTGGGGGCTGAGCATGTCGTGAATCACGGCATGGATGGCCGCCTTCTGGTCAGCCGTTTCTTCAAAGCCAAAGTCTTGGGCGAACTGCTCGTAGTCCTGCACATTCAGACGGAAGGCATGGCCTTCACGCGCAGCGCGGCGGGCGTAGATGTTGAGCAGCTCGGCGGCTGCATCGCGCACCTGCTCGGCAGCCTTGCGCTTGGCTTTTTCCCACTGGTTGCTGCCCAGGTTGTGCAGGGGTGCAGATTCGGGGGTGACGCCGGTGTAGCGGCTGATGTGGTGCAGCTGGCTGACGGGCACATAGAGCACGGCATTCTTGGCGTATTCCAGGTGCAGAAACTCCTGCAGCGCAGGCGTGCCGTCTTCGTTCTTCTGCCCCACATCCATGTTCACCAGGCCGTGGTAGCGGCCGATGCCATGCTGGCTGTGTACGACCGGGTCGCCGACTTTCAGCTCGGACAAGTCCTTGATCAGCGCGTCCACATCGCTGACCTGTTCCTGCTTCTTGCGCCGGCGCGTGCTGCCGGAGGTAGAGGCAAACAGCTCGGTCTCGGTAACAAAGTCAATGCCCGTTTCCACCCATGCAAAGCCGCGCATCAGGTTGGAGGTGGCAATGCCCAGGGGTTCGCTGTCTTCACCCTGAAATTCCGCCAGCGAGTCAAATGCAGGCGGGTTCAGGTGCGAAGAGCGCAGAAAGTCCAGCAGGCTTTCACGGCGACCATCGCTTTCAGCCAGCACCAGCACACGGCGGCCTGCGCTGCGCACATGGGCCTGCAGGCGCTGCAGCGGGTCTTCCGCACCGCGTACCACGGACAGGTCAGGCAGGGTCTGGAACCAGGCGCTGTCTGGCACATCGTCTACCTTGGGGCGCAGGGCCAGCTGTGGGTAGGGCTTGGCGCAGGCGTAGAACTGCTCGGCGTTCAGAAACAGGGTTTCGGGTGGCAGTGCAGGGCGCTCCGGGTCGCCCTGCACCAGGCGATAGCGTTCCCTGGTGTCCTGCCAGAAGCGCTGGAAGGCAGGCTCCAGCTCGCCATGCAGCACCAGGGTGGCATCCTCGCCCAGGTAGTCGAACACCGTGGCGGTGTCGTCAAAGAACAGCGGCAGGTAGTACTCAATACCGGCCGTGGCAACGCCCGCACCCATGTCCTTGTAGATGCGGCTGCGTGTGGGGTCGCCTTCCAGCAGTTCGCGCCAGCGGTGGCGGAATTTGGCGCGGGCATCCTCATCCATGGGGAATTCGCGCCCGGGCAGCAGGCGTACCTGAGGCACGGTGTCCTGGCTGCGCTGGGTGTCCGGGTCAAAGGTGCGGATGGTGTCGATCTCGTCATCGAACAGATCCACACGGTAGGGCACGGGCGACCCCATGGGGAAGAGGTCAATCAGCCCGCCGCGCACGGCATATTCGCCGTGGCTGACCACTTGCGAGACATGCTGGTAGCCCGCCAGCGTCAGTTGGGCCTTGAGCTTGGCTTCGTCCAGCTTCTGGCCTTGCTTGAACTCAAAGGTGTAGCCCGCCAGAAAAGACGGAGGGGCCAGTCGGTACAGCGCCGTGGTCGCAGGCACCAGCACCACGTCGGCACCGCTTTCATGGTCACGCTGGCGAATGCGCCACAGCGTAGCCAGGCGCTCACTGATCAGATCCTGGTGTGGAGAGAAAGTGTCGTAGGGCAGGGTTTCCCAGTCAGGGAACAGGGCCGTGCGCAGCTCGGGCGCGAAGAAGGCCATTTCGTCGATCAGGCGCTGCGCATCGCTGGCATCAGCAGTGACGATGACCGTCAGGCGGCCAGCGCTTTTTTCGCGTTCGGCAAGACGTGCCAGCAGCAGTGCATCGGCACTGCCAACGGGCATGGGCAGGGCAAAACGTTTACCGGGCGAGAGTTTGGGCAAGTCCATGGGCGCAGAAGTTTCTGAGTGCGACAGGCGCAGAGCCTGCAAAAAGCGCGGGAATGTGACCAGCTGCCGCTGGAGCGAAGCCGTCGATTTTAGAATGCGGCGCATGACTGACTTGCTAGCCGCCGCCAATGTGCCATGGTCCGCGCAGGGGCGTTTCTGGGGCCTGATTCCGTGTGCCGGTGTTGGTGCACGCGCCATTCCTGCGGGTGCGCCCACGCCCGATCTGCCCAAACAGTACCACCCCGTTGCCGGGCAGCCTCTGGTGCTGCATACGCTGGCGGCGTTCGCTGGTGTGCAGCGTCTGGCGGCAACGCTGGTGGCGGTGGCTCCGCGCGACCAGTTTCTGGACAGCTATGCCAGTCCATCCTGGTTTCATGTGCCGTGCGGTGGCGCAACCCGGGCCGACACCGTCATGGGTGGCCTCAAGGTGTTGCTGGCGCGTGGTGCCGCAGAAGAGGACTGGGTGCTGGTACACGATGCAGCGCGTTGCCTGGTCACCTCGGAGCAGATTAACCAGCTGATCGATGCCTGCCAGAGCGACAGCGTAGGCGGCCTGCTGGCACACAAGCTGCCTGATACGCTCAAAGCTGCCATGATGGAAGACGGCAGCGCACGTGTGGCAGCCACCGTAGACCGCAGCGACAAATGGCTGGCACAGACGCCGCAGATGTTCCGCATTGGCGTGCTGCTGCAGGCGCTGCAGCGCATGGGGGCTGCAGCGACGGATGAGGCCAGTGCCATGGAAGCCATGGGCCTGCGGCCCAAGCTGGTACCTGGCGGTGCGCAGAACTTTAAAGTGACCTATCCCGATGACTTTGCCCTGGCCGAAGCCGTGCTGCAGCAGCGCAGGCAGGTGGCGGAGCAGGTTGTTTCGAATTAATCATCAAATTGGCCGCAAACCCGCAAGGGTACTGCGCAAATAGCTATGAATTTTCGTATTGGCGAAGGCTGGGACGTACATGCTCTGGTGGAGGGGCGCAAGCTCATCATTGGTGGTGTAGAGATTCCCCACGACAAGGGGCTGCTCGGTCACTCCGATGCTGACGTGCTGCTGCACGCCATCACAGATGCCATCCTCGGTGCGGCCGGAATGGGTGATATTGGCCGCCACTTTCCGGACACGGCCGTGGAGTTCAAGGGGGCAGACTCGTTCGTGCTGCTGCAGGAAGCCGCGCGCCGCGTGCGTGAAAAAGGCTGGGAGTTTGGCAATATCGACAGCACTGTGATTGCCCAGAAGCCCAAGCTGGCACCACACATTCCCGCCATGCAGCAGCGCATTGCTGAGGCAGTGGGGATCAGTGTGGAGCAGGTCAACGTCAAGGCCAAGACGGCAGAGAAGATGGGTCCGGTCGGTGAGCTGCAGGCCATGGAAGCCAATGCCGTGGCGCTGATCTACAAGCCCTGAAAAATATAGCTGTCAGCGCTTGCTGTATCTTTCCTGGAGGCACTTTTGATGCATAAAAAAGCCCTGTGTGCCAGATGGCATGCAGGGCTTTTTGTTGGGTGAGCCTGGCTCAGATGGTGTTATCAGGCGGCAGGTGGCGCTTGACCTGGGGGCGCTGCAGGCGGTGCTTGGGGTCCTGGCCGGTGGGCACATCGGTCACACGCTGCAGCTGGATGTTGGCTGCAAGACCGCCGCCGTTGGCATTGGTGATGGTGAAGATGCCGCCCATGCGCTGCACGGTGCGGTCCACGATGGACAGGCCTAGACCCGCACCCGCTGCCGCCGTGCGTGCAGAGTCACCACGGAAGAAAGGCTGGGTCAGCCGTGCCAGCTGGTCGGGCGGCACACCGGGGCCGTGGTCGCGGATGCGCATCAGCACCCAGTTTTCACGGGTCTTGAGCGTGATGTCCACATAGGTGGTTTCGGTGTCCACGGTCTTGCCGTAGCGGCGGGCGTTTTCCAGCAGGTTGGAGATCACGCGGGCCAGTTCGATCTCGTCCGCCATGACATAGATGTCATCCGGAATCGACATGCTGATCTGCAGCTCGCGGTGGTTCTGCACGGCATAGACGCAGGACGACACCACAGCATGCAGGTTCACCACGGTGAGCGAGACAAAGTCAGGCCGTGCGTAGTCCAGGAATTTGTCGATGGTCGCATCCAGTTGCACGATGTCGGCCACCATGTGCTGGCGGGCAATATCGTCATGCACGCTCATTTCCGTTTCCAGGCGCAGGCGTGCCAGCGGGGTGCGCAGGTCGTGCGAGATGCCGGCCAGCATCACGGCGCGTTCCTGCTCCAGCTGCGCCAGTTTTTGCGCCATGCGGTTAAAGCCGATGTTGACCTCGCGAATCTCACTGGTCACCGCCTCTTCGTCGAGGTGGCTGGCCGCAAAGTCGCCATCACGCACGCGGTTGGCGGCATAGCTCAGCTGCTTGAGGGGACGGTTGATCAGTCGGGCAATCACGGCTGCGCCTGCCAGCGACAGAATGCCCGCCGTGCTCAGCCAGATCAGCCAGGTGCGGCTGCTGGCGGTGGTAAAGCGTGATTGATCGAGCAGCAGCCAGTTGGGGTCGTTGTCGATGGTGAAGCTCACCCACAGGCCAGGTTCGCCATTGACGCTGCGCGCCAGAATGGTGTCTTCGCCCAGGCGTGAGGTCAGCAGCTCATCCAGGCGCAGGTTCAGTTGCGTGGGCGGCAGCTCTTCAAAACTGTCGGAAGGCTCACGGGGGCGAATAAGCACGCCTTCCTGGTCTGCCATGGTCTTGATCAAGGAGACGCGGGCGATGGCATCCGAGTGCTGCAGCGCTGCGCGGCTCAGACTCACCAGAGAGGCAATCTGCTGTGCCGTCTGCAGCGTGCGCGGGTCAAACTCCAGGGCGCGCAGGGTCTGCAGCCAGGCCAGGATGCTGCCCAGCAGCAGCAGTGCGAGAAGGAAAAAAGTGCGCCAGAAAAGGTTCAGGCCCACACGAGCGTGTTTGCTGGACTTTTCCGGTGCGTCACTGCTTTCACTGGCTGGAGTGCTTTCAGCAAACATAAAGAGACGGGAGAAGAGGGCAGAGGGCGCACGAGGCGCCTTGGGAGAGAACAAACCAGAAAGTTTAGTTGGTGCCGTCTGGAACGAACACGTAGCCTACACCCCAGACAGTCTGGATGTAGCGTGGAGCGGCAGCGTCTTCTTCGATCAGCTTGCGCAGGCGCGAAACCTGTACGTCCAGGCTGCGGTCGAAGGGCTCAAACTCACGGCCACGGGCCAGCATAGCCAGTTTTTCGCGCGACAGTGGCTGGCGGGGGTGGCGCACCAGTGCCTTGAGCATGGCGAATTCGCCTGTCGTCAGTGGCAGCTCTTCGCCGTTCTTCTGCAGCACGCGGGTGCCCAGGTCGAAAGTGAAGGGGCCAAAGCTGACCACTTCGTTGTCGCCCGAGGGTGCGCCTGGCGCTTCCACCGGGGGGCGGCGGCGCAGCACGGCGTGAATGCGCGCCAGCAGTTCGCGTGGGTTGAATGGCTTGCCCAGGTAGTCGTCAGCGCCGACTTCCAGACCCACGATGCGGTCCACATCTTCGCCCTTGGCTGTGAGCATGATGATGGGCGTGCGGTCGTTGGCGGAACGCAGACGGCGGCAGATGGACAGGCCGTCTTCACCGGGCATCATCAAATCCAGCACGATGAGGTCCACGGTCTCGCGCAACAAAATGCGGTTGAGCGCCTTCCCGTCTTCTGCAATCATGACCTCAAAGCCTTCCTGCGTCAGATAGCGGCGCAGCAGATCACGGATGCGTGCATCATCATCAACGACGAGGATCTTGTCGGTACGGTTTGTGGTTGTGGGCATGGATATTCCCCCTTGTCCAATTTGTAACAGAGCTAATTCTGACCAGCTTGGCGCAAAAAATTCCGCTTTTTGTCATTGTTTGACACAGTGTTACATGTCTTTCGAAAAGACGAAAACAGATTTCGCGGAAAAAAAGCCTTTGTCTGTCATGCTTTAGCGGTGTTTGCAGGCGTTTGAGTGCCTGCTTCCATGAAAAGGAGTTCCTCTATGTCTTTGGGTCGAATGTCCGCAAGTTTTTTGCGCCAGCCACGCCGTGTGCTGATGACCGGAGTGATCACGATGGCCGCTGCAGCGGGCGCAGGTACTGCAGCCCATGCCCAGCAGGCAGAGCCATTGCGCAATGTGGTGCAGCTGTCGGCATCGGGCAGTGTGGAAGTGGATCAGGACTGGCTGCAGATGCAGCTGTCTGCTGTGCGTGAAGGCAGCAGTGCTGCGGTTGTGCAGCAGCAGCTCAAGCAGGTGGTGGAGGCGGCGCTGCGCAGCCTGCAGCCTCAGGCGCAGGGTCAGGACATGCAGGTACACAGCGGCAGCTTCGGCGTGTACCCACGCCAGGATGATCAGGGCAAGATCAAGGGCTGGCAGGGTCGCGCCGAGGTGGTGCTGGAGGGCAGAGACTTTGCCCGCATCAGCCAAGCTGCGGCACAGGTGCAGGACATGGCGGTCTCCAGCATGGGTTTCGGACTTTCCAGAGAAGGTCGCCAGAAGGTGCTGGAGCAGGCACAGGCCGATGCTATTGGCCAGTTCAAGCAGCGCGCGAGTTTTTTGGCCAAGCAGTTTGGGTTTTCAGGCTACACCCTGCGTGAGGTCAATGTGAACACGCAGGACGGCTTCTACGCCCCCCGCATGCAGCGTGCAGGTCTTGTCATGGCCGTGGCGGAGAAAGCCGACATGGCCTCTCCCGTGCCTGTAGAGGCAGGCAAGGAACAGGTGACGGTACAGGTGTCTGGCTCCATCCAGTTGCATTAAAAAACATAGCTGTCAGCGCTTGCTGAACGGGCGCTGGAAGCCAAAAAGCCTCTGAATTGCTTCAGAGGCTTTCTGTCATGGATGCAGGTTGGGCGTGCGGTGAGGGCCTTACTGCGCGGCCCAGCCGCCATCCATATTCCATGCTGCGCCGCGCACATTGGCGGCTGCTTCTGAGCAGAAGAACACGGCCAGTGCACCCAGCTCCTCGGGCGTTGTGAAGCGCATGGAGGGTTCTTTTTCACCCAGCAGCTGTTCGGTCGCGGCTTCTATGCTGATGCCGCTGGCAGCTGCCTTGGCCTCGACCTGTTTTTGCACCAGCGGCGTCAGCACCCAGCCGGGGCAGATGGCATTGCAGGTAATGCCGGTGGTGGCGGTCTCCAGTGCAGTCACCTTGGTCAGGCCGACCAGGCCGTGCTTGGCAGCGACGTAGGCAGATTTCTGGGCAGAGGCAACCAGACCATGGACGGAGGCGATATTGATGATGCGCCCCCAGTTGGCTGCTCGCATGGCAGGCAGGGCCAGGCGTGTGGTGTGAAAGGCGCTGGAGAGGTTGATGGCCAAAATGGCATCCCACTTCTCGGGGGGGAAATCTTCCACGGCGGCGACGTGCTGGATGCCTGCGTTGTTCACAACAATGTCGATGCGCCCGAAGCGCTCGGCACCAAAGGTCATCATGGCTTCAATCTCGGCAGGCTTGCTCATGTCTGCTCCGTGGTAGTCCACGGCAATGCCGTGCGCGGCTCCTGCTGCCTTGACTTCTGCAATGGCTGCCTCGCTGTCTCCAAAACCGTTGAGAAGAATGCTGGCACCCTGGGCTGCCAGCGACCGGGCAATCCCCAGGCCGATGCCGCTGGTGGAACCTGTGACCAAAGCAGTTTTGCCTTTGAGCATATGAAAGCCTCCGCTGAATATGAATTAGGATGGATGTATCCATTTTCATGGCACCACCGGAAATCGCCTACCCATGATTGAACCTACGCTGAAATACGTAACCTGCCCTGGCGCGGCAGCGCAAGGCGGCGGCAGCCATGAAATGGCGTACTGGGAGTGGAACCAGACCGAAAATCCCGCGCATCCGCATGTGATCATGTGTGTGCACGGTCTGACACGCCAGGGCCGCGACTTTGATGTGCTGGCGCGCAGTCTGAGTCAGCATGCCCGCGTGATCTGCCCGGATGTGGCAGGGCGCGGCAAAAGTGACTGGCTGGCGGATCCCGTGCAGTACGGCATGGCGCAATATGCGCAGGATATGCTGGCCTTGCTTACGCAGCTGCATGCCCAGGCTCCGGTGCTGCGGCTGGACTGGGTGGGCACCAGCATGGGAGGGTTGATTGGCATGGTGATCGCAGGCAGTCCAGAGCTACCCCTGCCTGTGCCAGTGCGGCGTCTGCTGCTCAATGATGTAGGCCCTGTGCTGGCCTGGCCTGCCTTGCAGCGCATTGCCTGCTATGTAGGCAAGACGGGGAGCTTTGACAGCCTGCAGCAGGGCGCAGATGCGCTGCGTACGATTTCCGCAGGCTTTGGACCGCACACGGATGCAGACTGGCTGGCGCTGTCGCGCCCCATGCTGCGCCAGAGGGAGGATGGGCGCTGGACGCTGCACTACGACCCCGCCATTGCAGTACCGTTTCAGCAGCTCACACAGCAGGCCTCTGAGCAGGGCCAGGCACTATGGTGGTGCCTGTATGACCGTATCAAGGCACAGACTTTGCTTGTTCGTGGTGCACAGTCAGACTTGCTGACATCTGAAACAGCACGGGACATGCAGCAGCGTGGACCTCTTGCACAATGTGTGGAACTTGAAGGCGTGGGTCATGCCCCCACCTTTGTGGCGAATGACCAGGTGGTCATCGCACGGAATTTCTTGTTGGGTGATGAATGAAAAAAGAGCAAAAACAATGGTTGCGTAAGCTGCAGGCGCTTACGTCTCGAATGGACGGAGGACTGACATGCGCAGCGTGACATCATTGCCCCCAACAACTGGAGAAGACGGAGCCGTACCAGCGACACTTCAGCCCTCTGCCATCAGTGGTGAGCTGCCTCATCTGCTGGCTGCAACGGCCGGAGCCATTCCTGACCAGGTAGACGCGCTGCGCCGCGCCCGTGCGTTTGCCGAGCCGTTGCTGGTTGGGGAAGAGCTGGCATCGGGCGAGAACACGCTGGCCCACGCAGACGCCACGGCGGCCATTGTCAAAGGCATTGGTGGCTCGGAAGCCATGCAGGCCGCCTGCTATCTGGTCTATGCCAGCATGCACCTGAACAAGCCTCTGGAGGTACTGACCAAGGCCTTTGGTGCCAACTTTGCGCAGCTGGCGGTGGAAACCACCAAGCTCATGCACTTTCAGCAGCAGGCGCGCGCCGGTGACAGCAGCCTGCGCGTGGATGACCCCGCCACGCAGACCGAAACCGTACGCAAGATGCTGCTGGGCTTTTCGCGTGATGTGCGTGTGGTGCTGCTGCGCCTGGCTTCGCGCCTGCAGACGCTGCGCTGGTATGCCGCCAGCAAGCGGCCAGTTTCGCCCAGCATGGCCTATGAGGCGCTGCATGTGTTTGCGCCGCTGGCCAACCGTCTGGGGATCTGGCAGATCAAATGGGAGCTGGAAGACCTGTCCTTCCGCTTTCTGGAGCCAGACACTTACCGCGACATTGCCAAGCTGCTCGACGAAAAGCGCGCCGAGCGTGAGGTCTACATGGAGCAGCTGCGCATGCGGCTGGAAGCCGATCTGTCTGCCTATGGCATCAAGGCCACGGTGTCTGGCAGACCCAAGCACATCTACAGCATCATCAAGAAGATGCGTGGCAAGTCGCTGAACTTCGACCAGCTGTTTGATATTCGCGCCCTGCGTGTGGTCGTGCCTACGGTCAAGGATTGCTATACGGCACTTTCCTGGGTGCATGAACATTTTCAGCCCATTGAGTCGGAGTTTGACGACTACATCGCCAAGCCCAAGCCCAATGGCTACCAGTCGTTGCACACGGTGGTGCGTGACCCGCAGGGGCGGGCGATTGAAATCCAGATCCGTACCCAGGCCATGCACGACCATGCAGAAAACGGGGTGGCGGCACACTGGGCATACAAGGAAGCAGGCACCAAAGGCTATGCAGGTGTCAGCGCCACGGGTGAATACGATGCCAAGATTGCCGTGCTGCGCCAGCTGCTGGCCTGGGGCAAGGATTTGTCGGAGACGCCTTCGCACCGCAGCCTGTTTGACGACCGCATCTATGTACTCACGCCGAATGCGGCGGTGATCGAGCTGCCGCAGGGCGCAACGCCTGTGGACTTTGCCTATTCCGTGCACACCAACCTTGGCCACCGCTGCCGTGGTGCACGCGTGGATGGCAATATGGTGCCGCTCAATACCGCGCTGCAAAGTGGTCAGACCGTGGAAATCACCACGGTCAAGGAAGAGCGCCCCTCACGCGACTGGCTCAACCCCGAGCTGGGCTACCTGGTCAGCAACCGCGCCAAGGCCAAGGTTCGCGCCTGGTTCAATGCCCAGGCCACACACGAAACCATCACGCGTGGCCGCGAGTCGGTAGAAAAACTGCTGCAGCGTGAAGGCAAGACGGCCATCAAGCTGGAAGACCTGGCCACGCAGCTGGGCTTCAAGTCGGCCGATGCGCTGTTTGAAGTGGTGGGCAAGGACGAATACTCGCTGCGCAATATCGAAGCCGTGCTGCGCCCGGCCGAGCCTGAGCAGCCCGAGGAAAGCATTCAGGCCATGGTGCGCAAGCCTCGCGCCAACAATCCTGCGCACAAGGGCAGCGTGCTGGTGGTCGGGGTGGATTCGCTCATGACGCAGCTGGCCAAATGCTGCAAGCCTGCACCGCCTGACGATATCCGGGGCTTTGTGACGCGCGGCAAAGGCGTGAGCGTGCACCGCAGCGATTGCAGCAACTTCCGCGAAATGGCAGCGCGCAATGAAGAGCGTGTGATTGATGTGGCCTGGGACAGCCCCAAGAGTGAAAAGCACACCGCTGTCTATCCGGTCGACGTATCGGTGGAAGCCACCGACCGCCAGGGCTTGCTGCGCGATATCTCGGATGTGTTTGCCAAGGAAAAGACCAATGTCATTGGTGTGCAGACCCAGTCCGTCAAGGGTACGGCGTGGATGACATTCACGGTGGAGGTCTCGGATTCCGGTCGCCTGAACAAGGTGCTGGGCATTGTGGCCACCGTTCCCGGTGTGCGTGCAGCGCGCAGGCGCTAATTTTTGTACTTTTTCTGAAACGTCAGAAAACGGTGCTACAATCGCAGCTTCTGATGATTCAGGCGCGTAGCTCAGTTGGTTAGAGCACCACCTTGACATGGTGGGGGTCGTTGGTTCGAATCCAATCGCGCCTACCAAACAACGCAGGCATTAACCAAGCCTGCAAAAAGAAGTGCCACACTGCAAAGTGTGGCATTTTTTTTCCGTCTCAGAACTTCACACCTGCAAGCAGTGCCTGTTCTGCGGAACAGCACGGGCATTTGCGCATGGGCTGGCCGCATGCCCTGAGCGGCCAGCCAGTCTTTTAGTGACTCTCAATCCCCAGAAATTGAAACGGCGCCGTTGCCTGGAACTGTGGCGTTGCATTGCCAGCGTAGGTGTGGCTCTGGTTGTGGCCCAGGTCCAGTTTCATGACCTTGCCGGTTTTTTCGCTGAAGTCCAGGGACTTGAGGTCTACCCAGAAGGTGTTCGGGGTGAGGGCGGAGTCAAAGAAATACAGCTTGCGCTGGTGGTCAAACACGGTACGCCAGCGTGTAGACGAGATGTTGGGCTCTTCCGGCGTGGTCAGGCCGTAGGGCACGGAGACATTGCGGATCACGCTCAGCACGCTGGCCAGCGCCAGATTGGGATCTTCGCTTTTAGGCACTGCATTCACATAGAAAGAGGCGCGTGCAAAGCGGTCAGCGGCGCGGTTGGTGCCGGGTAAGAACGTGGTGCCACCTACCGCCTGCCAATATTTGTTGACGGCCAGCTGCTGATCAAAGGTGGGAGAGTTGGTCATCACCTGATAGTCACGGCTGTGGTGTATGACCTGCTTGCCATCGATGTATTCAATGATGGCGCTGTCCCCGCTGGAGTCGGACATGGACAGGTGCAAGGTGGTCAGCCGATTTTCACCGGGGATATTGTCGGTGACGATGGTGAAAGGTTCTTTGGCCAGTGCATCGACTGCTTCCCGCACCGTGGCAAAGTTGTCCAGCACATACTGCGCCCAGGCTGCAATCGTCAGGCCTGGTTTGCTACTGGCATCGAATGCGGGGTATTGAGACTCCACGAGCCACAGCAAGTTGGCGTTCAGTCCGGCTTCATTGACGCCATCGGTGGTGGAAATGTCGTAGCCAGAGGTGATGACACTGCCATATCTGGAGGTCCACTGCAGCGAGTTGGCACCTGTCTGCCCATTGCGCTGCATGCCGCGAGGCAGTACCCAGAGGTTGCTCACAATGTCAGTCTTCCAGTCCATGGAGCGGGCTGTGACGATGTGCCCGTTGACACCGTGGTAGACAAGGCGGGTACAGGCCCAGGCGCTGGAAGCGGCTGCGGTGCATGCAATGCCAAGAAGACAGGCAGCAAGCTGTGGGCGGATGGTTGGCATTTTCATGGCGCGGCTTTGGTCATTGATGGGATGAGAGTGCGTCACGATAGCTGAATCTGCCCGCAACTACCGCAGCAACTGCCGCGATCTGGTGTAAGACGCCGTGCGCTTTGGGGCTGTGCAGGATGCTCGAGCGGGCCACCTGCGGCCGAAAGCGGCACGCAGGCCAGTTGGTCCGGCTCACATCTTGGATGGCAGGGCTGTGACGATTTGCGGGAAGTACCACAGCATGACCAGCGCCAGCACCATGAGCAAAAAGTAGGGAGCGCAGACCTTGGCGATGTAGGTGATCTGCTTGCCCGTCATGCTTTGCAGCACAAACAGGTTAAAGCCCACGGGTGGGGTGATCTGGGCGGTTTCCACGGTAATCACGAGGAAGATGCCAAACCACAGGGGGTCAATGCCTGCGGCCTGAATGATGGGCAGCACCACGCTCATGGTCAGCACAATGGTGGAGATGCCATCGAGGAAGCAGCCAATGAGAATGTAGAACAGGCCCAGCACCACGATGAGCATGGCAGGTGACAGGTTCAGGCTGCCCACATATTCCGCCAGCTGGCGTGGCAGGCCAATGTAGCCCATGGACAGGGTCATAAAGGCAGCGCCCGCCAGAATCAGGGCGATCATGCAGTACAGGCGCGTAGCGCCAAACAGCGAGGCCTTGAAGCTGTCCCAGGTCAGCGCCTTTTGCGAGGCAGATACCACCAGCGCACCAACCACACCAATCGCAGCCGCTTCGGTGGCCGTGGCAAAGCCGGTATAAATGCTCAGAATGACACTGCCAATGAGCAGCACTACGGGGATCAGATGGCGGGCTTCATACAGCTTCTGGCGCAGGCTGGTGCTGGCATCGGCCTTGGGCACTTTGTCGGGGTTGAGCAAGGCCCAGACCATGATCCAGCCGCCAAACAAGGCAGCCAGCAGCAGGCCTGGCAGTACACCAGCCATGAACAGCTTGGAAATCGACAGCTCGGCAGATACGCCATAGACGATCAGGATGATGGATGGCGGAATCAGCAGCCCCAGCGTGGCAGGGCCGCCCAGTGAACCAATGATCTGCGCCTCGGTGTAGCCGCGCTTTTTCAGCTCTGGAATATTGATCTTGCCTACGGTGGCGCAGGTGGCGGCCGACGAGCCTGAGACCGAGGCAAAAATGGTGCAGCCAATCACATTGGTGTGCAGCAGTCGGCCGGGCAGAGCGTTGACCCAGGGCGCCAGCCCCCGGAACATGCTCTCTGACAGGTTGGTGCGGTAAAGAATCTCGCCCATCCAGATGAACAGGGGCAAAGCCGTGAGCGTCCAGCTGCTGGCAGAGCCCCAGATGGTCATTGCCATGGCATCACCTGCCGCACGGGACGTGAAGAACTCCATGCCAAACCAGGCTACGCCTGCCAAAGTCAGACCGACCCAGACACCACCGCTGAGCAGCACCAGCAGCACTACGACCAGAGCCACACTGGCGAAAATTTCATTCATGGTGGGCATCCTCCAGGCTGCGAGGCTTACGCTGGCCGGTGACTTCCAGCACCAGCTCGTCGCAGAAGGCGATAAAGAAAATCACGGTGCCTACGGCCATGAGCATCTGGGGAATCCACAAAGGGGTGGCATCAATGCCGATGGAGATGTCATCAATCTCCCAGGATTGCCACACCAGGCGGCAGGCATAAAAGGCCAGAAAACCAGCAAGCATGGTGGCAATCAACAGGGCGGCGACTTCGAGTGACTTCAGAGCTTTGCCCTTGAGCATGCCCAGAAACAGGGTGACGCGAATGTGCTCGCCAGCCTTGAGCGTGCTGGCCAGGGCCATAAAGCCCGCTCCGGCCATGGCATAGCCTGCATAGGCATCGGTGCCGGGTGCAGAAAAACCGAAGGCGCGGCTCAGAATGGTCAACAGCACCATCAGCAGCACGCCAACCATGGAAATACCTGCCAGCCAGGCGCTGGCCGCATACAGACCGTCAAGGAATCTGCGCATCAAAACCATCCTTCCATAGCCTGTGGGGGCTATGCCATGTGACGCAGCAGTGCACGCGTCACATGGCTGCCTTCATTACTTGCCGGTTTTGTAGGTGTCCAAAATGGCCTGGCCGTCTTTGCCAGCCTTTTCCAGCCATTCCTTGATGACCACTTCACCGACCTTGACCAGATCGGCCTTGAACTCAGGAGATCCTTCCTCCACGATCATGCCGCCAGCCTTGAGGGTTTCAATGGACTTGGCATCCACTTCGCGCGAGGCTTTCCAGCCGCGCTCCTCGGCTTCGGTAGCTGCCTTGAGCACGGCTTCCTGCTCTTCTTTGCTCAGTGCATTGAAAGCCTTTTTGCTGACGGTGACAGCATTTTTTGGAATCCAGGCCTGCACGTTGTAGTAGTGCTTGAGGTTTTCAAACAGCTTGTTGTCAGCACCTGTGGCGCTGGACGTGATCAGCCCTTCGATGACGCCAGTGGCCAGAGCCTGAGACAGCTCGGCTTCCTGAATGGTCACAGGCTGGGCGCCGACCAGTTCACCAATGCGTGCGGTGGTGGGGGAGTACACGCGCCACTTCATGCCCTTGAGGTCTGCGGCCGAGTTCACAGGCTTTTGGGTGTAGATGCCTTGCGGAGGCCAGGCCACGGAATACAGCAGGACTTGCCCCTGCTTGTCCAGCAGCTGCTGCAGCGCAGGCTTCTGGGCCTGGTAGAGCTTGTAGGCATCGTCATAGCTGCCGACCAGGAAAGGCAGGCCATCGGCGCCAAAGATCGGGGCTTCGTTCTGGAAGCTCACCAGAAAGAACTCGCCCATCTGCGCATTGCCAGTCTGCACGGCACGCTTGATCTCGGGCATCTTGAACAGCGAGGCACCAAAGTGCGGGGTGATCTTGAGTTTGCCCTGTGTGGCTGCTTCCACATCCTTGACGAACTGTTCATTGTTCTTGGAGTGAAAGTTATGGGCTGGGTAGGCAGTTGCGAAATCCCACTTGGTCTGGGCTGCTGCAGTGCCTGCAAAGCCCACGCTGGCAGCCAGCGCAGTGGTTGCGATAAAGATTCGACGCTTCATGGATGACTCCTTTCGGGGTGGATGAAGGTGGTCGGACGCAACGCTGGGCGCAATGGCAGTCCACCACGGGTTCTCAACACTCAGGCAAATCGCGTGCCAAAAGTAGCACCCTCTTTGAAAGCCAGTCATCAGGGATTTCAACGATATGAACTATTTGTGGGTGATGTAGTTTTATGTTGTTGGTTTGGAGTTGAAAGATTGTTCAACCAGATTTGGTGCATTGTTCGGTTTTTGCCAGCTTCTGGTGCATGGAATGCACTGTGCTGGCTCAGCTCATCTGGCGGGCATAGACCGCCAGCACCATGCGTTCGGACTGCACCAGATAGGTTTCCAGTTCACGCGCTGCGGCGGCAGTCTGGCCTTCCATGAACATTTGCAGCAGCCGTGCGTTCAGATCGACGTACGGGGCATGCAGATATTCCGGGTCGTCCAGCATGCCAAAGGCCAGGCGCAGTTCAGCGGCCAGGTCTTCGAACATGGCGGACAGGCGTTCACTGTCGCTGAGCCCCACGATGGCGGCATGGAAGGCCATGTTGGCTGAGCCCACGCTGCGCCAGTCCTTGGTATCGCGGGCCTGCTGGGCACTGGCTACGGCATCGCGCATGCGCTTGTGGGCGGGGTGCAGCGGCCAGGCTTTTTCCAGGGACTGGCATTCGATGAGGCGGCGCACGCGGTAGATGTCGATGATGTCGGCAATGGACGGAACCACCACGGACACACCACGGTTGGGCTCGTGATGCAGCAGCCCTTCCTTGATGAGGATGCGAAACACCTCTCGCAAGGTGTTGCGGGAGATGTCCAGCTGCTGGCTCAGCGCGGCCTCAGACAGGCGCTGACCGGCCCGCAGCTCACCCTGGATGAGCATCTGGCGCACAGTGTTGGCCACGGTGTCTGTCAGGCTGGTGGCAGTGGTTCGGGTGGTGAAGTGGCGGGATGGCATAGGTGAGCTGGTAAGAAACTTGCTTTTTGATTGTTGAACAATCAGTGGAAGCTGATGGACGGAAAGGATACAAGATGGACATCAACAGCGATCTGGGTGAAAGCTTTGGCGCGTGGCGCATGGGCGACGATGCCGCCATGCTGGACATCGTGACCAGTGCCAACGTGGCCTGTGGTTTTCATGCCGGAGATCCCGCCGGCATTTTGCAGACCCTCAAGCACGCGGCGGCCAGAAATGTGGCTGTAGGTGCGCATGTGGCCTATCCCGATCTGGTGGGCTTTGGCCGCCGCAATATGGACCCCAGCAGTGCCGAACTGGTCGGTGATGTGATCTACCAGATTGGTGCGCTGCAGGGGCTGGCACGGGCGGCTGGCACGCAGGTGCGCTATGTGAAGCCGCATGGCGCGCTCTACAACACCATTGCCCACGATGCGCGGCAGGCGGGTGACGTGATTACGGCGATTCAGGCCATTGACCCTTCGCTCACCTTGCTGGCACTGGCCGGTGCGCCCCTGATTCAGTGGGCGCGTGAACGTAGTCTGCGCGTGGTGGCAGAGGCTTTTGCAGACCGGGCCTATAACGACGATGGTTCGCTGGTCTCACGCCGTCTGCCTGGGGCTGTGCTGCATGACCCGGATCAGATTGCCGAGCGCATGCTGCGGCTGGTGGAGACGGGCGAGCTTGTCTCCATCACCGGCAGGCGCATTCAGCTGCAGGCAGACTCCATCTGTGTGCATGGCGACAGCCCCGGGGCGGTGGACATGGCGCGCCGCATCCGTGCGCGCCTGCAGCAGGCTGGTGTGGCGCTGCAGCCCTTTGTGAGCATGGCATAAGGGGCGGCGCATGCGTTTTCTGCCAGCCAGCGACCGTGCCCTGCTGCTTGAACTGCAGGATCTGCAGCAGACCATGTCGGTCTATCGCCATGTGGCCGCGCAGCAGCTGCCGGGTATGGAGGACCTGGTGCCTGCAGCGCGGACGCTGCTGGTGCAATTTGACCCGTACACCATGTCGGCAGCTGAGCTGCGCACGCAGCTGCAGCTATTGGCCGAGCAAGCATTGCAGCGCGAACAGCTGGCTGTAACGGGGCAGGGGCGGCTGGTGGAAATACCCGTGCACTACACCGGCGAGGATTTGCCCGAAGTGGCCGAGCTGCTGGGAATGACGGTGGCGCAGCTCATTGAGTGCCACACCGCCCAGCCTTATGACGCAGCCTTTGCCGGTTTTGCACCGGGTTTTGTCTATCTGTCGGGCGGAGCCAATCTGCAGGTGCCACGCCGCAAGTCGCCGCGCACACGGGTGCCTGCAGGCGCTGTGGCGCTGGGCGGCAGCTTCAGTGCGGTCTACCCCAGTGCCAGCCCCGGCGGCTGGCAGCTGATTGGTGTGACCGATGTTCCCATGTGGGACTTGCAGCGTGCCGAGCCTGCTTACATCCAGCCCGGCTTTCGCGTGCAGTTTGTCGATGCGGCGCGCAGCCCGGTCACAGTGTCTTTGCCTGCGGCCAAAAAATATGAACAAAAACAGCCTCTAGCGCAGATACAGCAAGCGCTGCCAGCTATAGAAATTGTTTCTATAGGTCTGCAGACGCTCATGCAGGATGCGGGGCGGCAGGGCCTGTCGGGCTTGGGCATCTCTGCGTCTGGTGCACTGGATCTGCCCGCCATGCACGCGGCCAACCGGCTGGTGGGCAATCCGGTGGATGCGCCCGTGCTGGAAAACCTCATGGGTCAGCTGCAGCTGCGCAGCCACGGCGTGACCACGCTGGCGGTGACGGGGGCGCAGGTAGATGTGACCGTGCACAGCGCACAGGGCGCGAGCTGGCCGGTCAGCAGCCATGCGCCCATCGCGCTCAATGATGGCGATCGCCTGCAGCTGCATGCACCTGCTGCCGGTATGCGCTGCTATGTGGCGGTGCGCGGTGGTTGGCAGGTCGAGCCGGTGCTGGGCAGCTGCGCCACAGATACGCTGGCCCAGGTGGGGCCGCCTGCATTGCAGGTCGGGCAGCATATCGCTGTGGGCCATGCTATTGCTGCGAATCAGTTGTGTGCGGTAGAGCTGGGCGGCTTAGCGCAGCCTGCACTGCCACGTGCGGGAGAGCTGGTCACGCTCGATGTCGTACTGGGCCCGCGCACGGACTGGTTTACGCCTGCTGCAGTGCAGACCTTTCTGGCGCAGGAATGGAGCGTCACACCGCAGAGCAACCGTGTCGGCATTCGCCTGCAGGGTGCACAGGCGCTGGAGCGTGCACAGCACCAGGAATTGCCCAGCGAAGGCACGGTCACTGGAGCCATCCAAGTGCCAGTCAATGGCCAGCCCGTCTTGTTTCTGGCAGACCACCCGCTGACGGGAGGCTATCCCGTGATCGCGGCCGTCGCCAGCTATCACCTGCCACTGGCCGCGCAGATTCCCGTGGGCTGCCGCATTCGCTTTCGGGTGGTGGAAAGCTGCCTGGCAGCCGCTGAAAGAAAGGATTTGGAATGATTCGCAAAGTGTTGATTGCTCATCGGGGTGTTCATCGCAATGGCTGCGCAGCAGCCTGCGATGTCGCGCGCCCTTCACTGGCACTTCCTTCCCAGGATAAGGAGCGCACATGATCCGCAAAGTGTTGATTGCTAACCGGGGAGAAATCGCAGTACGTGTCGCCCGTGCCTGCCGTGACTATGGTGTGGCCTCGGTCGCGGTCTATGCAGACCCTGATGCCGATGCCCTGCATGTACGCGCGGCCGATGAAGCCTGGGCGCTGCACGGCGTGCGCCCGGCTGATACCTATCTGGACATCGCCAAGCTGCTGGACATTGCCCGGCGCAGCGGGGCCGATGCCGTACATCCTGGCTACGGCTTTCTGTCTGAGCGGGCGGAGTTTGCACGCGCCGTGATGCAGGCGGGGCTGACCTGGATTGGCCCGCGGCCTGAAACCATAGAGGCGCTGGGCGACAAGGTGGCGGCACGCAAGATTGCACGGCAGGTGGGCGCGCCGCTGGTGGCTGGCACGGCAGAGCCTGTGCAAAGCGCCGAAGAAGTCATGGCCTTTGCCAGAGCGCATGGCCTGCCCATTGCCATCAAGGCCGCGTTTGGCGGCGGTGGTCGTGGCCTGAAAGTGGCCTGGAAGATGGAGGAAGTGGCCGAGCTGTATGACTCTGCCGTGCGCGAGGCCACAGCAGCTTTTGGCAGAGGGGAGTGCTTTGTGGAGCAGTTTCTCGACCGCCCGCGCCATATCGAAGCCCAGGTGCTGGCCGACCAGCATGGGCAGGTGGTGGTGCTGGGCACGCGCGACTGTTCGCTGCAACGCCGCAACCAGAAGCTGGTCGAAGAAGCGCCTGCCCCTTTCCTGACCGATGCGCAGCGCACCAGCATCCACCGTGCGGCCCAGGCTATCTGCGCTGCCGCAGGCTATGTGAGCGCGGGCACGGTGGAGTTTTTGCTCAGCCGCACGGGGCAGGTTTCCTTTCTGGAAGTCAATACCCGGCTGCAGGTGGAGCACCCCGTGACGGAGGAAACCACGGGTGTGGATCTGGTGGTGGAGCAGCTGCGCATTGCCGATGGCCTGCCGCTGTCTTTGACCGAAACGCCTGTGCCGCGCGGGCACAGCATTGAGTTCCGCATCAATGCCGAAGACCCGGGGCGCGGCTACCTGCCCACGCCGGGGCGCATCGAGCACTTTGCAGCCCCCAGCGGCCCCGGTGTGCGGCTGGACAGTGGCGTGGCCGCTGGCAGCGTCATCCCCGGCAGTTTTGATTCACTGATGGCCAAACTCATTGTGAGTGGTGCCACGCGCGAGCAGGCTTTGCAGCGCGCACGCCGGGCACTGGCGGAGTTTCAGATCGAGGGCGTGGCCTCTGTGCTGCCGTTTCACCGGGCCGTGGTGCAAGACCCCGCCTTTACGGCTGAGCAAGGCTTTGGCGTACACACGCGCTGGATAGAAACCGAGATGCAGCAGGACTTTACCGCCGCCCTGCGCCCTGTGCCTGTGCAGGAGCAGCCACTGCAGCGCACCTGGGTGGAAATTGATGGCAGGCGCGTCACGCTGGGCCTGCCTGCCAGCCTGCTGCAGGGTGTGGCGCAGACGGCTACCTCGGCACCTGTGAGTACCACAGCAGCAGCCGTGCAGGATGGCGATGTACTGGCCCCCATGGCGGGCAGCCTGATTGCCTGGAAAGTGGCAGAAGGGGAGACCGTAGACGCCGGGGCCGTGATTGCCGTGATGGAGTCCATGAAGATGGAAAGCCCCATCACCGCGCCACGTGCTGGGCGTGTGGCGCAGCAGGTCGTAGCTGGCAGCAGTTTGCAGCCGGGACAGGTGATTGCGCGGATGGGCTAGACCGAAAAGTTGCCGTGCTACTGCAGCGTAGTGCGTGCCAGCGGGAAGGCCTGCAGCAGGTGCTGTGCGCCTTCAATTTCCTGCAAGTCAGGGAAAGGGCGGACATGGCAGGTACGGCGGCCATCGGGCAGTTCGCGGATCAGGTGAAAGACGGGCAGCACAAAGTTGCGTGCGCGAATCAGCACCAGCAGGGCCGGGCGGGGCAGGGTCTGGCTGTCTGCATTGGGCAGCCGTGTCTCCTGCACACAGACGGTGTAGTGCGGCAGCAGCCCGTGCTCGCGTGCAATGTGCTGCTGGATCTTGGAGCCTTCCTGCAGCGCATCCGTGAGGTATTGCGCCAGCAGCTGATCGGCATCACTGCGCCCCAGCAGCTCGGCCATGAATTCACCATCCACCTCGGCCACATGCATCTGGGCCAGGCAGTCGTCGGCCGCTGCGGGGCTGACCAGGTAGGCTGCTGCAGGCACGCTTTCGCCTGCATCAATACGGCTGGCAGCCTGAGCCGCCAGGCTGTGATGCAGGTGTTTGAGGATGTACCAGGTGTTCCTGTCGAGCAGGGGCATAGTGAGGCCAGGGAAAAGACAAGGAGCGAAATTACACAACGAATGTGAGGGTGGTGCAGACAGGGGGCTGAGATAACGTGGTGCGCCGTGCAAGTTTGCTGACCAAGATCATGTGAAAAATATACGCAAATGCACGTGGTTTCTGCGTTGATAGCTCATCTTTTTAATAAGATGGAGGACAGTTGGTGGCTAGGGTTAGTGCTGCAATGCAGCCCTGAGGCCGCTCTCTACAATGGAACCCTCGCATCCGCCCCGTACTTCTTGATTCAGCCACGAGAAATTGCCGATGACCGCACAAGACACCACTTCTTCTTCGACTCCCAGCAATCAGCGTGTCATCAAGAAATACCCCAACCGCCGCCTGTATGACACTGCCACTTCGACCTACATCACACTGGCCGAGGTCAAGCAGCTGGTGATGCAGCATGAAAACATCGTGGTCAAGGATGCAAAGACGGGTGAAGACCTCACGCGGTCGATCTTCCTGCAAATCATCTTGGAAGAAGAGGCCGGTGGCGCCCCCATGTTCACCGAAGCCATGCTGGCCAACATCATTCGCTTTTACGGCCACACCATGCAGGGCCACATGGGCAGCTTTATCGAGAAGAACGTGCAGATGTTCACGGACTTCCAGAACAAGATGGCGGACCAGGCCGGGGGCGTGGATGCCTGGGCCAAGATGGTGCAGATGTCCAACCCGCTGATGAACGCGAACTACGCCGAGCAGATGCAGAAAATGCAGGAGCAGATGCAAAAGCAGACCGAACAGATGATGAGCATGTTTGGCCTCAAGCGCTGAAGGCGGGGGCCAGCACCAGCCACGGGCCGCAAGGCCCGTTTTTTATGCACTGCAAACGCTGCGTGCCGGGCTATGGGCTCTGGTGCAGGCATGAAAACATGGGGCTGGCTAAAATCGCCCTTTGATTTCGCCGGCCGGAGCAACTTCAGGCATCCGCGCGCAGGCCCTGCGCATCAGGCGCAATCCCCACACGCATTCACACAATGACAACCGAAAACAGCGCCCCCAAGGTGGGCTTTGTGTCTCTGGGCTGCCCCAAGGCACTGACTGACTCTGAACTCATCCTCACGCAGCTCAGCGCTGAGGGCTACCAGACCTCCAAGACCTTTGAAGGCGCGGATCTGGTGATCGTGAACACCTGCGGTTTTATTGACGATGCCGTCAAGGAAAGTCTGGACACCATTGGCGAAGCCCTGTCGGCCAACGGCAAGGTGATCGTGACCGGCTGCCTGGGTGCCAAGGCAGGCAAGGAAGGCGGCTCCATGGTCGCCGAAGTACACCCCAGCGTGCTGGCCGTGACCGGCCCCCACGCCACGCAGGAGGTGATGGATGCGGTGCACCAGCACCTGCCCAAGCCCCATGACCCCTTTGTGGATCTGGTGCCTGGCAGCTTTGGCGATGCAGGCATCAAGCTCACGCCCAAGCACTACGCCTACCTGAAGATTTCCGAAGGCTGTAACCACCGCTGCACTTTCTGCATCATTCCTTCGATGCGCGGCGATCTGGTCTCGCGCCCGATTGGTGATGTACTCAAGGAAGCCAAGGCGCTGTTTGAAGGTGGCGTCAAGGAACTGCTGGTCATCAGCCAGGACACCTCTGCCTACGGCGTGGACGTGAAGTACCGCACGGGCTTCTGGGACGGCAAGCCTGTCAAGACCCGCATGCTGGAACTGGCCGACGAGCTGGGCAAGCTGGCGCAGCAGCACGGCGCCTGGGTGCGTCTGCACTACGTCTATCCGTACCCCACCGTGGATGCACTGATCCCGCTGATGGCCGAAGGCAAGATCCTGCCTTATCTGGACGTGCCACTGCAGCACAGCCACCCCGATGTGCTCAAGCGCATGAAGCGCCCCGCCTCCGGTGAGAAAAACCTGGACCGCATCCGCGAATGGCGCAAGATGTGCCCTGAGCTGGTCATTCGCTCCACCTTTATCGCAGGCTTCCCCGGCGAGACCGAAGAAGAATTCCAGCACCTACTGGACTTCATCCGTGAAGCCGAAATTGACCGCGCGGGCTGCTTTGCCTATAGCCCCGTGGAAGGCGCTACAGCCAACGAGCTGCCCGGCATGCTGCCCGAGGAAGTGCGTGAAGAGCGCCGCGCCCGTTTCATGGCCGTGGCCGAAGAAGTCTCCACCCAGCGCCTGCAGCGCCGCGTGGGCCAGGTCATGAAGGTGCTGGTCGACAAGGCCGTGGGCCTGGGCAAAAAGGGCGGCGTGGGCCGTACCTATGCCGACGCGCCTGAGATTGATGGCGTGGTGCACATCCAGCCCCCTGAGAAGGCCAGCAAGACCTACAAGACGGGCGACTTGATCAGCGTGCGCATTCTGGGCGTGCAAGGCCACGATCTGGTGGGTATTCCTGTCTAAAAATATAGCTTTTAGCGCTGGTAAAACAAAGGTTTGAAGATGATTTATATCTGAAACTGTTTATTTACAAGCGCAAAGCGCTATCAAAACAAAGGCTTCCTGTGGGAAGCCTTTGTTGTTTCTGACTGCGGTAAAGCCCAGGTGGAGCGTGGTTGTACCTTGAAGGCACAAAGCGTAAATTGATAACAATTGTAAAATTTTGAGCCTGTGAGGCACTCACGACAAAAGCCAACACATCGCGCTTATTCGCAAATCCAGCAGACGCACTGTCCGCTGCCTCTGGACAGACAGGCTCGTACGCCAGCAGCGCGTGTCCATGGTCTGTCTGTGCCCTGTCTTCTCCACGCTAGATGCATCAAGGAGCTTTCCTTCAGGGAAAGCACCGTGGCACAGCTGGATCAGGTGACCCAGCAAAATGCAGCGCTGGTGGAAGAGGCTGCCTCTGCCGCAGACAGCCTGAACCATCAGGCCCGTCAGCTGGTGCAGGCGGTTTCTACCTTCAAGCTGGCCTCATAAAGCCCATCTGCTCTATTGCAAAGAAAGCTCCCTTGTGGCGCTTTCTTTTTGCCCGTCATGTGAGAAAGCGAGCAACTGGCGGGTAAACATTGGGCTATTCGTCATGGCTTTGACATAACTACAACGCCTGTGTAGGACAGCATCGTTCACTGTGCACCGTGCCTGCCGTTGGGACAGGCAGCATCCCATAATCGAGAACAGCAACTTTGATTCGGAAGGAGTGGAAGATGGAAATGAATAACTCACCTGTGAACATGCTGCAGCAAGCCGTGGGGCGCAGCTGGTGGCTGATTTTGCTGTTCGGCGTGGTGGCTGTGCTGTTTGGCATCATGGCCATCGTCAACCCTGTGGGCATGGGGGCCAGCCTGACCTGGGCCATTGGTGTGCTGGCCATTGCTGAAGGCGTGGTGGGGCTGATTGGGCTGTTCACCAGAGATGCCCCGGCGTCCAAGGGCTGGATGCTGATCTACGCGCTGATCTCTCTGGCCTTTGGTGTCATGGCCGTGCTCAACCCCGTGTCGATGGCAGAGGCCATGGTCTGGGTGGCTGCCGTGTGGTTTGTGGTGTTTGGTGTAATGCGCATCGTGTTTGCTATCCGCGTGCGCAAGGAAATCGACAACGAATGGATGCTGATCATCAGCGGCTTCATGGGCGTGGCGCTGGGCGCATTGCTGCTGATTGCACCGATCGCCGGTGTCATCGTGGGCGTGATCTGGATTGGCGTGGTCGCCCTGATCTACGGCGTGCTGCAGATTGTGGCGGCGCTGAAGCTGCGCAAGCTGGTCAAGGCTTGAATATGGTTTTGATAGCTGCTAGTGCTTGATACATAAGCCCTGGTGCCACTTTTAATCATAAGGATCTGCACCTTGCTGTGCAGATCCTTTTTCTTTGGTGGCGGCATGACCGTAGTGCCATGCCCATGCGCAATGTGCTGATGAAACAATCAGTAGCCGCGTAGCTGGTTGTACGCAGCAATCTGCTCTGCAGTCAGAACGTCCATCATCGAGAGGTGGTAGCGCAAATGGGTCTCTCGCAGCTTGCCCTGTGCAAGCGCTGCCTTGGTCACTGCGGCAGAAACCGCTTCAGGCGTGGCCTGCTTGTCGCGGAACAGGGTGTCCAGTGCTCTTTCCGCTTCAATGACTTCCAGCCCCGCAGCCTTGGCCTGGGCTTCCATGTCTGCAAACAGCTGCTGGGTACGTGTGGCCTGCTCGTCAGTGAGTTGCAGCTCGGCAGCCAGTTCCAGGGTATGTGCAGGGCCGGGGTAGCCATTCAACTCGGCAGGCATGGCCAGTGCCATGCACTTGCCTGCTTGGAGGCCTGCTATCTGCTCCTCTGAAAGCGCTTTAATGGCGCGGTTTTGCATGCCTGCATAAGGACTGCTGTGTGCAGCATGGTGGCCGTGATGCCCATGGTGCTGCGCCATGGCAGGCGTGCTCAGTGCAGCCAACAGTACCAGGGAAAGGGCGGGGATGATTTTCATAAGAACCCGCTTTCAGAATGGATGAGCAGCTTATATGACAGCCAGCCTGCAAGGATGTTCCCGTAAGCTTCTTTGCAGAAACGTTCCGTGCCTGAAGGCCGTGATTGCAAACCGACTGAGTCAGGGTGACTGTTGTGGCATGTGTTGAAACTTCCCGGACCTGCCAATGCAGAACTATGCTTTTTTCAAGACTTTGCTATGGACAGTCAGCACGACCACAGAAAGTATCAAAAGCATGGCAATCACAATGCTGGTTACTGCAGTGAATGACGATTCAAACGCCTGCATGGCACCGATGAGCATAGTTTGCAATCCGTCGTGTTTCATCGCAAAGGCCAATGCTTCGTCAAGACTGCTGCCCGCCATGGCTCCAATGCCGTTGCTGCTGGTATGAGCGACATACACCGCAGTCATCAGAGAGCCAAAAATGGTCACCCCAAAGCCTCCCCCAAACTCATAGGCCACACCTTCTACAGATCCAGCCATCCCTGCACGGTCCTCAGAGACGTTGCTCATCACCATTGCGCCTGATGCAGTCAGGCTTGCGCCGATTCCAACTCCACACAAAGCAAGGGATGCGATTTGAATCAAGGTATTGGTGTTGTCGATGATGAGGTATCCGAACATGCCAACGGCACACATGACTAATCCAGCAGCAATGACGCGTAGAGCACCGATACGCCCAACAAGAGCGCCTGCCAGTGGGCCCGCTATGAAGGAACCTAAAGAAATGGGCAGCACAAAAGCGCCGGCTTCTAAAGGACTTTTTTCAAGTACCAACTGCAGACGTTGGCTGAGCACAAGCTCAAAACCAACGAGGGTCATGGAAGCCACAAAGGCAATCAAGATGCCTGTAGCGATAAGGGGAGTCGAAAGTAGTTGGAAGTCAATCAGAGGGCGCTCAAGACGCAGCTGACGGCGCACGAATATGGCCAAAGTGACAACTCCAAAGACCAGTGTGCTGAACGCTAAGGGTGCATGGCTATCCGGCTTGGCGAACTCTTTGATTCCATATGCCAAAGCGATAATGCCAACCATGCTCAGCAGGCAGCTTGGAATGTCAATGGTGATGCTGGAATTGCCGGCCTTGCGAGGAACCAGATACCAAGCCAGTACAACACCTACTGCAATGATGGGGACATTGATAAGAAAGACAGATCCCCACCAAAAAAACTCCAACAAAGCGCCTCCGAGCAATGGGCCAACCGCAGCTCCGCTTGAGGCGACAGATGCCCAGATGCCGATAGCAAATGCCAGCTCTTTAGGATCTTGAAAAGTGGTGCGGACAATGGCAACGGTCGACGGCATCATCGCGGCACCGCCAACTGCAAGCAATGCGCGTGCAGCAATCAAGACATTTGCACTTGGTGCAAAGGCAGCTATCAATGAAGCGACTCCAAATATCACCATGCCAAAGATAAATACCCGCCGATGGCCTAGACGATCACCGAGTGCCCCCATGGCAGGCATCAGTCCAGCCATCACCAAAGAGTAAGCATTAAGAATCCACAGCTTTTCCGAGGCGGTGGTGTGCAAAGCCTGAGCCAAACTTGGCAATGCGGTGTAGAGCACCGTCATGTCGATGACGACCAAGAATAAGGCTGTGGACACTACTGCAAGCGTCAGCCACCGAGCTTGTGACTTCATTCAAACCTCTGAAACAATTAAAATACGATCGTATTGTAATGCGGTCGTATTTTAATTGCATGGAGTTAGCGCATGGGAAGAAAGCCATCTATTGAAAAGACACAACTCCTGGAGGCTGCAGAGCAGATCATTCGCACACGCGGAGCTGCAGCACTCTCATTTGATGCAATCGCAAAAATGGCGGGAGTCAGCAAGGGAGGGGTGCAAGGCGCTTTTGGAAGCAAAGAAGCACTGATACATGCACTCTTTGAGTACCTTGATGGAGAGCATGATGCACTTTTCAAAGCTTCGGTCAGCCGGGGAGCGTCAGCAGTTGACGCCTATGTAGACGCGGTATTGAGTGTTGATAGCAGCATTTCTCAGCGCGTCGCATCACTGTCGTTAGCCATTACGCAAGAGCCGGAAAGTCGAACTTACGTAAAGAGCTGGTACGCAGAGACTTTCCAAGGGCTTTCGGCTGAAACGATTGAAGGGCGCGCAGAGATTCTGAAACTGTGCGCCCTGGAAGGTGCCATGATGATGAAATCTATGCAGCTCCTGCCACTGACAGAAGCTGAATGGGCTTCAGTTCTGGCTGAACTAAAGAACGGTTAATTGCTATGGAGGCTGATCAGTCCAGCTGACTGTATATTGCCCTGTGCGCCATGGAATCAATACCTGTTCAATAGACAGACGCCTTTTTACGCAACGTAATCAACCATCAAAAAGGCCTCCACATGGGAGGCCACAGAACAGATCGTTAAATCTGGCTATTCCCCCAGATACGCCGCCCGCACCTTGGGGTCATGCAGCAGTTCATGCGCTGGGCCTTGCAGCGTGAGTTCGCCGGACTCCAGCACATAGCCGCGCTGGCTGGCTTCCAGGGCCAGGCGGGCGTTTTGCTCAATCAGCAAGATGGTCACGCCCTGGGCGGAGATGTCCTGAATCACTTCAAAGATCTTGTCCACCATGATGGGGGCCAGGCCCATGGTGGGCTCGTCGAGCAGCAGCAGCTTGGGCTTGGAGAGAATGGCACGACCCATGGCCAGCATTTGCTGCTCGCCGCCAGAGAGCGTGCCTGCGGTCTGTTTGCGACGCTCGGCCAGGCGCGGAAAGCGCGCATAGACCTGCTCGACATCCTGCGCAATGGCAGCTTTTTCGCTGCGGCTGTAGGCGCCCATGTGCAGGTTTTCTTCAATCGTCAGCTGCGGGAAGATGCCACGCCCTTCGGGCACCATGACCAGCCCCTGGCGCACCATGGCGTGTACGGGCTGGCCAGCCAGGCTCTGGCCCTGGTAGTGGATGCTGCCAGCGGCCAGCGGAACCAGTCCGCAGATGGCACGCAGCGTGGTGCTCTTGCCTGCGCCATTGGCACCGATCAGGGCGACCAGTTCGCCCGGGTACACCTGCATGCTGAGCTGGCGCACGGCACGGATGCCGCCATAGGCGACATCGACATGGCGTACGTCCAGCATGGGGGTGGAGGAGGGGGCTGCTGTCATCTTGCACTGCTTTCCTGGTTGGGCTGGGACAGTTCGGGGTGCAGTACCGGGTCTTGCGCCGCACCTTTGCCCAGATAGGCTTCAATCACGCGCGGGTCGCGCTGTACTTCGTGGGGCTGGCCGTAGGCCAGCACCTGACCGTATTCGAGCACCAGCACGCGGTCGCACATGTTCATGACCAGCTTCATGTCGTGCTCGATGAGCAGCACGGTGATGCCGTCACCGCGGATTTTTTCAATCAGGTTGCGCAGCACCACGGTTTCGGACGGGTTCATGCCTGCGGCAGGTTCGTCCAGCGCCAGCAGCGAGGGGCCGGTCGCCAGCGCACGGGCAATTTCCAGACGCCGCTGGTCGCCATACGACAGTGAGGATGCCACCTCATTGGCCACATGGGCGATGCCCACATACTCCAGCAGCTCCAGTGCACGCGCTTCGATGCGGGCCTCTTCCTCACGGGTAGCGCGGTTGTGGCTGATGGCTCCCCACAGCCCCGCCTTGGTGCGTAGATGCTGGCCGACCATGACGTTTTCCAGCGCGGTCAGGGCCGAGAACAGGCGAATGTTCTGGAAGGTGCGGGCCAGGCCTTTTTCTGCAATCTGGTGGGGCTTCAGGCGCGTGAGCTCCACCCCACCAAACAGGCAGCTGCCGGATTCGGGGATGTACAGCGCCGTCATCACATTGAACAGCGTGGTCTTGCCTGCACCATTGGGGCCGATGAGCCCAAAGATTTCGCCCTTGCGGATTTCAAAGCTCACATCCTTGAGGGCCTGCAGCCCGCCAAAGCGTTTGCTCAGCCCCTGGGCGATGAGCAGGGGCTCGCGTGGGGTGGTGGTCTGGGGGGCAGCGGTCATGCTTGTTGCTCCTTCACAGATTTGACTTCACGCTTGCGCACCTGCGAGGGCCACAGGCCTTCGGGGCGGAAGATCATCACGGCCACCAGGGCCACGCCAAACAGCAGCATGCGTATGGCGTCAGGGTCTACCAGCACTTCACCAAACAGGGTTTGCTGAATGGGCACGACCACGTTGCGCAGCACCTCGGGGAAGATGGATAGCAGCAGTGCCCCAGCCACCACACCCGGCACATGGCCCATGCCGCCCAGCACCACCATGCACAAAATGGCGATGGACTCGCTCAGGCCAAAGCTCTCAGGGCTGACAAAGCCCTGCATGGAGGCAAACAGGCAGCCCGCTGCACCGCCAAAGCTGGCCCCCATGCCAAAGGCCATGAGTTTGATGGTTCGGGTGTTGATGCCCATGGCCTTGGCGGCGATTTCATCCTCACGCACAGCCTCCCAGGCGCGGCCTACGCGCGAGTTCTGCAGACGTATGCAGATAAAGATGATGAGCAGCACCAGCGCCATGAGCACGTAGTAGTACTTCTCAGGCCCGGTGATGCGAAAACCCAGAATGGTCTCTGGCCTGCCCAGTGCCCACTCGCCGATCTTGATGGTGTCGATGCGGTTGATGCCTTGCGGGCCGTTGGTGATGTTCACGGGTGCATCGAGGTTGTTCATGAAGATGCGGATGATCTCGCCAAAGCCCAGTGTCACGATGGCGAGGTAATCCCCCCGCAGCTTGAGCACCGGAAAGCCCAGTGCTATGCCAGCCATAGCAGCCAGGGCAATACCCACGGGCAGAATCACCCAAAATGGCAAATGCAGATTGAAGTGCGGGGAGGCCAGCAGTGCCCACACATAGGCACCTACGGCGTAGAAGGCGATGTAGCCCAGGTCCAGCAGACCGGCAAAGCCCACGACGATGTTCAGCCCCAGCGCCAGCATCACATACAGCAGGGCAAAGTTCAGAATGCGAATCCAGCCTTGCCCGGCCGTAGCCCCCAGCAAAAAGGGCATGACCAGCAGCACCAGGCCGATGGCAAAGGCGCCCACCCAGACCTTGGCAGGTGTGCGTTTCTTGGAAGCAGTGATGTGGCTCATGCGCGGTCTCCTTGGCGCTCGCCGAGCAGGCCGGAGGGGCGGAAAATCAGCACTACCACCAGCACGATGAAGCTGAATACATCCTGGTAGTGGCTGCCAAAGACGCCGTTGGTCAGGTCGCCCACATAGCCGGAGCCCAGGGCTTCAATCAGCCCCAGCAGCAGACCGCCCAGTACGGCACCACCCAGATTGCCAATGCCGCCCAGCACGGCGGCAGTAAAGGCTTTGAGGCCCAGCATGAAGCCCATGGTGTACTGGGCTACGCCGTAGTAGCTGGTAATCATCACGCCTGCGATGGCGGCCAGGGCCGAGCCAATCAGAAAGGCGGCAGAAATCACGGTGTTGATGTTCACGCCCATCAGACCTGCCACTTCACGGTTCTGTGCTGTGGCGCGCATGGCCATGCCCAGACGGGTTTTGTGCACAAGCAGCAGCAGCGCGACCATGATCAGGGCCGAGCCCAGCATGATGGTGATCTGCAGCAGGCTCAGGCGTGCATCACCGATCTGGTAGACCACGGGCTCGATGATGTGCGGAAAGTTCAGATAGTTGCGGCCCCAGAACATCATCGCCACGTTCTGGATGATGATGGACACGCCAATCGCGGTGATCAGCGCAGCGAGCCGGGGCGCACGGCGCAGCGGACGGTAGGCAATGCGCTCTGCCGTCCAGCCCAGGGCCATGCAGACGGGAATGGAGATCAGCAGCGCCGCAGCAATGGCGACAAAGGCGGAAACGTCACCATAGTGACCTACCAGTGCCACCACCACGCTGGTGGCAATCATGGCGCCCACCATGACTACGTCGCCGTGGGCAAAGTTGATCAGGCCGATGATGCCGTAGACCATGGTGTAGCCCAGCGCCACCAGCGCATACACGCTGCCAGCGGTCAGGCCGTTGATGATTTGTTGGAGAAAGATGTCCATGACGGTCGCGCCTTGCGGCGAGGTCAGATGGAGAAAGCAAGTGCGTTGGCCGCGCATGCCGAAAAACAAACCGACCAACCCTTCGTTCACAGGCAGTGAAGTGTTGGTCGGCAGAAGCCTTGTTTATTTGGCGGAATCCACAATGGTCTTGACCTCTTCCCACTTGCCGTTCTTGACGGTGTAGATGGTCACAGCCACTTCGTTGAGGTCGCCGTTCTTGTCGTAGGCAATATTGGCGCTGGTGGCACCGCTGCGCTTCAGACCGGCCAGCTTGGGCAGGTACTTGTCGGTCTTGGCGGAGCCGGCCTGCTCCATGGCAGTGATCATGTTCCAGGCACCGTCATAGGCGTAGGGCGCATACACGCCGGGCTCAGCCTTGAAGCGGGCCTTGTAGGCCTGGGCAAACTGTTCGCCCTGGGCCATGGTCTTGAGCGGCACACCAGCCAGCGAGGCATAAGTACCGTTAGCGGCTTCACCAGCCAGCTTCAGGAAGGTGTCGCTGCGGGTCATCTCGCCGGACACCAATGGCAGGGTCAGGCCCAGTGTGGCCATCTGGCGGCGCATGGGGCCAGACTGTGCGTCCAGGCCACCAAAGAAGATGGCGTCCGCTCCCTTGGCCTTGATGCTGGTCAGGATGGCAGTGAAGTCATTGGCCTTGTCGGTGGTGTATTCACGGGCCACGATTTCGCCCCCGGCGCGCTTGACAGCGGCAATCACCTGATCGGCCAGGCCCTGACCGTAGGCCGTGCGGTCATCAATGATGGCAATCTTCTTGGCCCCCAGGTCCTGAACCATGAACAGGCCCACGGCAGCACCCTGCTGGGTGTCGCTGGTCATCATGCGGAAGGTGGTGTCGTAGCCCTGCAGTGTGTATTCGGGCGAGGTGGCCATGGCGATCTGGGGAATGCCAGCTTCGTTGTACACGCGCGAAGCAGGAATCGTGGTGCCGGAGTTGAAGTGGCCCAGCATGCCGTTGACGCCTTCGTCTGCAATCTGCTGTGCCACCTGCACGGCGGTGCGGGGGTCCGCCTGGTCGTCCTTGGAGACCAGTACAAACTTGGCGGTGTCACCGTCCAGCTTGATGCCCTTGGCATTGGCTTCTTCCAGCGCCAGCAGCAAGCCGTTGCGCATGTCTTCGCCGTAGTGGGCCTGGGGGCCGGTCAGTGGTGCTGCAAAGCCCAGACGGACGGTGGTTTCAGCCTGTGCTGTGCCCATCAGGCCGCCAAAGGCGCAGGCCAGTGCCACGGTCTTTGCCAGCGTCTTGAGATGATGTTTTTCTTGCATGCTGCGTTCTCCTTGGATCGGTTAGGGGGAAGCCGGACTGTAGAGAGACAAGCCGGCCAGAGGAATGCGGACTTAACCCACCATCATCAGACTGGCGTTGCCGCCTGCCGCCGTGGTGTTGGTGGAGATGCTCACTTCTCGCAATAAATGTTCCTGCCGGTAGTGCTCTCCGTGGCGAATTTCTTCCGTGGTCAGTCCCTGCACCAGCAGCAGTGGGCCATTGCGTGTGCTCAGCTGCTGCTGCAGGGCCAGCAGGGCGTCGGTATCGCTCTCTACGAGCGCCGCCTGCACAGGCAGCTCGGCCAGCGTCTGTTCTGTCGCCCAGTGCAGTGCGGCCTGCTGTGCCTGCGCGTTGTCCGCTTGCCAGTTGCACACCAGGGTGTGCAGGAAAGGGCTGTCCTGCAGCAGCATGGTGTTGCCCGTCTTCTGGCAGGCCTGCCACTGGGCTTGCAGACCGTCTACGGTCTGGGGCATGCACCAGACCAGGCCACGGGGGCGCAGCAGGTACTGGTCGGTTTCGCCCGTGGGACCGTCGAGCATGAGCTGTTGCCCGGCCTCTATCTGCAGGCTGTGTGTGCCCTGTGCCGTGGGAATGGGCAGCTGCTCCAGCGCAGGTGCCTGGGCCAGCATGCGGAACAGGTACAGCGGGCCGCCCGCCTTGGGGCCGGTGCCTGACAGGCCTTCGCCGCCAAAGGGCTGCACACCAACCACGGCGCCGACGATGTTGCGGTTCACATAGATGTTGCCGGCATGGATGCGGCCAGACAGGCGGGCCACGGTTTCATCCAGGCGCGTATGCACGCCGAAAGTAAGGCCAAAGCCCAGGGCGTTGATCTGGTCGATGAGCGCATCCACGTCTTCCCGTGCATAGCGCAGCACGTGCAGCACGGGGCCAAAGACTTCGTGGCGAAGATCCTGTACCTGGCTCACCTCAATCAGCGTAGGGGCCACAAAGTAGCCATTGCGGCATTCCGGTGGCAGCTTCAGGCGGATGACCTTATGGCCCTTGTCCTGCATGGCAGCTACGTAGGCTTCAATGTCGGCCATGGCCTGCGGGTCAATGACGGGGCCTACGTCGGTGCACAGCTGGTCCGGGTTGCCTGTGCGCAGCTCCTGCATCGCGCCTTGCAGCATGTGCAGCACATGGTCTGCGCTGTCTTCCTGCAGGCACAACAGGCGCAGGGCAGAGCAGCGCTGACCTGCCGAGTCATAGGCAGACTGCAGTACATCGCCCACCACCTGCTCGGCCAGGGCCGAAGAATCCACCACCATGGCGTTGATGCCGCCAGTCTCGGCAATCAGTGGCACAGGCTTGCCATGGCTGCCCAGGCGCTGAGACAGCGTGCGGTGAATGTGCTGGGCCACGGGGTGGGAGCCGGTAAACACCACGGCGTCGGTATCAGGATGGGCCACCAGTGCCTGGCCGACGGTTTCGCCTTCGCCGGGCAGCAGTTGCAGCGCATGGGCAGGAATGCCAGCCTGGTGCAGCAGCTCCACGGCCTGCGTGGCAATCAGGCAGGTCTGCTCGGCAGGCTTGGCAATCACTGCATTGCCCGCAGCCAGCGCCGCGGCAATCTGGCCGGTAAAGATGGCCAGCGGGAAGTTCCAGGGGCTGATACAGACCACCACGCCGAGCGGGCGGTGTGAGTCGTTGTTGAGGTACTGCTCGGCCTGGCGTGCGTAGTAGCGCAGAAAGTCAATGGCTTCGCGCACTTCGGCAATGGCATTGGGCAAGGTCTTGCCTGCCTCGCGGCACAGCAGGGCCATGAGCGGCTGCATCTGTGCCTGCATCAGATCGGCTGCGCGGCTCAGTGCCTGTGCACGGGCGGTCACGGGCGTGGCCTGCCAGATCAGGGCGGCGTGCCGGGCCTGCGCCATGGCGGTGGCCACTTCGGCAGCCGTGGCCATGCGCACCTCGCCGATGACATCCTGCACATGGGCCGGATTGCGCACGGGCTGGGCGGGCAGGTGGGAGCCGTGGGGAGCGGCTGCGTGGATGGGCTTGACGCTGCTGAGCAGCGCTGCAGACAGCGAAGCCAGGCGCTGCTCATTGCTCAGATCCAGCCCGCTGGAATTGCTGCGGCCCTGCGCAGCGTAGAGCGCAGCTGGGCTGGGGATGCGGTCATGCGGACGGCCCAGTGGTGTGATGGCCTGTGCGGCAGCCACAGGGTCTGCCACCAGCTGGGCAATGGGCACGCTGTCGTCGCCAATCTGATGCACAAAGGAGCTGTTTGCACCGTTTTCCAGCAGGCGGCGCACCAGATAGGCCAGCAGGGTTTCGTGGCTGCCCACGGGGGCATAGATGCGGCAGGGGCGCGCCAGCTTGCCCTGCGTGATATCGCCCACGACTTCTTCATACAGCCCTTCGCCCATGCCGTGCAGGCACTGGAATTCGTACTGGCCGCGGTAGTAGTTATTGCCCGCCATGTGGTAGATGCTGGCCAGGGTGTGGGCGTTGTGTGTGGCGAACTGTGGGTAGATGGTCTCGGGCGCATCGAGCAGCTTGCGCGCGCAGGCGAGGTAGGACACATCGGTGTGCAGCTTGCGGGTGAAGACGGGGTAGTCTTCCAGCCCATCGACCTGGGCGCGCTTGATTTCCGTGTCCCAGTAAGCGCCCTTGACCAGACGGATCATGAGGCGGTGCTTGCTGCGGCGCGCCAGATCGATCAGCCAGTCCAGCACAAAGAAGGCGCGGCGCTGGTAGGCCTGCACCACAAAGCCAATGCCATTCCAGCCGGTAAGCGTTGGTGCAAAGCACAGCTGCTCCAGCAAATCGAGCGAGATGTCCAGCCGGTCTGCTTCTTCAGCGTCAATATTCAGGCCAATGTCGTACTGGCGTGCCAGCTCGGCCAGCCGCAGCAGGCGCGGGTACAGCTCGTGCATGACGCGCTCGCGCTGGGCACGGCTGTAGCGTGGGTGCAGGGCAGAGAGCTTGATGGAAATACCCGGGCCTTCGTAAATGCCCCGGCCCTGTGCAGCCTGGCCGATGGCGTGGATGGCCTGCTCGTAGGACTGCAGATAGCGCAGTGCGTCCTCCTCGGTGGTGGCGGCTTCGCCCAGCATGTCGTAGGAGTAGCGAAAGCCTTTGTCTTCGAGCTTGCGGCTGTTGGCCAGCGCCGCAGCAATGGTCTGGCCGGTCACGAACTGCTCGCCCATCATGCGCATGGCGGTGTTCACGCCCTGGCGAATCAGTGGCTCCCCACCCTTGGCAATCAGGCGGGTGAGGGCGCCGCCCAGTTTTTGCTCGCTGTGCACACTGACCAGCTTGCCCGTAATCATCAGCCCCCAGGTGGCGGCGTTCACGAACAGGGAAGGGGAGTCGGTATGCGACTTCCAGTCGCCCTTGCTGACCTTGTCGCGGATCAGCGCATCGCGCGTGGCGCGGTCGGGGATGCGCAGCAGGGCCTCGGCCAGACACATCAGGGCCACACCCTCCTGGCTGGAGAGTGAGTACTCCTGTACCAGTGCTTCGACGCCGGCGGTTTTTTTGTGGCGCTTGTCGCGCAGAGACTGCACCAGACGGGTGGCCAGCTGCTCTACGGCTTCAGGATTGGGGCTGGTGGCCGGAGCGATCAGCAGTGGCAGGCATTCGGTTTCCGGGCGGCGGTAGGCCGCCGTGATGGCTGCACGCAGCACGCTTTGGGGCTGTACATCCTGCGCCAGTGCATAGAACGGGGTATAGGGCTGTTGGGACTCACCAAGGGCCTCGGGTTCTACCTCTTCATGGCTGGAGGTAGCACCCAGGTACTCCAGTTCGGGCAGCGGCTTGCCCTGTTCGATGGCTTCCAGATAGCAGTGCAGTGCCTGCTTGTGCAGCCAGTGTGGGGTGCAGCCCAGCCGCTGTGCAGCAGCCTTGAGCCGGTCACGCATGCGTTCATCCACCTTGATGCCAATCGTTGTCGTAGCCATAACCACAGAACCCTTTTGAAGTGCGGCGATTCTGGAAGGTGCAACCTGTGGCTGGTATTGGGGTTTTACCCTGTCGGCAAACGTGCAACCTTTGGGTGATCGGGTTCATGCAAGCGCTGTGCCAGAGCGGTGGCTGAGTGTGCGGGCTGTCTCTGGAGTGCTATTAATAAAAGAGCTTCTGGCGCTTGATTTTTCTGCGATTGCAAATGTTTTGTGCTTGAATGGCTTGTGTAGCAAGCGCTAACTGCTATTTATTCGAAAGCCGAAAAAAGAAAAGGCTTCCAGTTGGAAGCCTTTGCTGCGATGGGTTGCGGTTACATGCCGCAACACGCATTACACGCGCTTGCGGTACTCGCCGGTACGTGTGTCGATTTCGATCTTGTCGCCCTGGTCCACGAACAGAGGCACAGCCACTTCGAAGCCGGTAGCGATCTTGGCAGGCTTCATCACCTTGCCGGAAGTGTCGCCCTTGACGGCAGGCTCAGTCCAGGTGATTTCGCGCACGATGGTGGTGGGCAGTTCGCAGGAGATGGCCTTGCCTTCGTAGAACACCACTTCAGCGGTCATGCCGTCTTCCAGGTAGTTCAGGGCGTCGCCCATGTTGGTGGCTTCCACTTCGTACTGGTTGTACTCTTCGTCCATCCACACGTACATGGGGTCTGCGAAGTAGGAGTAGGTGCACTCCTTCTTGTCCAGGATCACGTTGTCGATCTTGTCGTCGGCCTTGAACACGTTTTCTGTACCAAAGTTGCCGATCAGCGACTTCAGCTTCATACGCACGGTTGCAGCGCCACGGCCGCCACGAGCGTATTCAGTCTTCAGAACGATCATGGGGTCCTTGCCGTACATGATCACGTTGCCAACGCGGATTTCTTGAGCGATTTTCATAGCTTGCTTAGCGGGTTTGGTTGAAGCCGCTCAACACGGCAGGCAAGCATGTCGCTTCAGCGATCCAAGCAGAGGGCCTGCCGCATGTTCCGCGGCGGAGGTCTTGTCACGCAGCGCCGCGGTATGCAGCGCTGGCTATAGAAGATAAAGATGGGATTTTAGCTTTTTTCTGCCGCAAACGGTTGCAGCTGGCCAATCAAATCAGTTTGCTGCAGCAATCGCTGGCGCGCAGACCGTGCGCAGCTGTGCCATTCGTCCAGCAGTGCGGGGCTTAAAACGGGCAGGTTCTCAGGGGCAAGCATGCCGTTCCAGGCATGGTGAAAGCGGCGCAGGCTCTCGGGGGCATCCAGCCAGTCCAGAAAAGCATCCAGCTTGGCGTGGTGGGCATTGTCATGCTGCGGGTAGATGTGCCAGACAAAAGGCTGGCCCGCCCATAGCGCGCGCACCAGTGAATCTTCGCCGCGCACCAGATTCAGGTCGCAGGCCCAGAGCATGTCGTCAAACTCGCGCTGGCTGCGGGCTGGCAAAAAGCTGGTGGATAACCCATCTGGTGCGCCCAGCGCCTGCACGGCCGCTGTGGCCCGGCCTGGTGTTACCAGCAGGTGCGGCTGCCAGTCTGTGGTGGGCTGGCCCAGTTGCTGCAGCAGCTGCGGCAAGGCGGCAGGTTCATAGCAAAACAGCGAAACAGCTGTTGCCTGGGCAGCAATGTCGTGGGCGCTGCGCCAGGCATCGCGGTCAAACTGCGCCTGGCGCTCGTGCAGCTGCTGCTCGCGGATCAGGCCGCCGGTGCGTTCGGTAAAGCCGGGGTAGAAAAACCAGCGCGTCATGCCTTTGGCGGGGCCGGACATGATGAGCGATGGCAGGCGGTGGCAGCGCTCCACATAGTCTTCGGCAGACAGGTATTCCAGATTCACCAGCACGGGCTTGCGCGCGGCGCTGGCATGGTGCTGGGCCAGGGCTTGCAGATAAGCCTGTGGCGCTTCGCAGCCAAAGGCTTCAATCACTACATCAGGGTGTGCGGCATAGTGCGCGTCATAGGGCAGCACCTGCACGCCGGGTGCGCCCTGCGGAGCCATCCAAGCCAATGCACTGGCATCGTCAATGCGCAGCTGCACCTGCACGCCGCGTGCGGCCAGCTCTGCGGCCAGCCGCCAGCACACGCCAATGTCGCCATAGTTGTCTATGACCTGGCAGAAGATGTCCCAGCGGGGCTGGGTAGTGGCAGTGGCTGAAGCAGACATGGTGCGGCAGAGGGCAAACCTGAAGGAAACACAAGGCGGGCGATGGTAGCGCAGCTGCAAGGGCTCTGTGGCCGGTGCGTGATTGCGCGTTTCACAGTGAAATTGGCCGCTAGCGCCCATCTGGCAAGCGCAGGTAGCTATCACTTTAGAAATATAGGCCGTTGTTGCGTGGGTGCAGGTACAAACCGCCACAATGCAGCCATGTCGATTGTTGAGCATTCTCCAGAAATTCTGGCCCAGGTAGCGGCACTGCCTTCGCTGCCCGGTGTCTACCGCTACTTCGATGCAGCAGGCCAGCTGCTGTACGTGGGCAAGGCGCGAAATCTCAAGCGCCGGGTGAGCAGTTACTTTCAGAAAGACCATGGCGGTACACGCATTGGTCACATGGTCAGCAAGATTGCCCGGCTGGAGACCACGGTGGTGCGCAGCGAAGCTGAGGCACTGCTGCTGGAAAACAACCTCATCAAGACCCAGCACCCCAAGTACAACATTCTGTTTCGGGACGACAAGAGCTACCCCTACCTCAAGCTCACGGGCAATTCCGCGCACGATGGCGATGCGCGCGCTCCTGCCGAGCAGTGCTTTGCACGCATGGCCTACTACCGGGGCAGCACCGACAAAAAGCACCGCTACTTTGGCCCTTACCCCAGTGCCTGGGCGGTCAAGGAAAGCATCCAGCTGCTGCAGAAGGTGTTTCGCCTGCGCACCTGTGAAGACACGGTGTTTGCCAATCGCTCACGCCCCTGTCTGCTCTATCAGATCAAGCGTTGCTCCGGCCCCTGCGTGGATCTGATCAGTCCCGAGGACTACGCGGCGGACGTGCGCAATGCCGAGGCCATGCTGCGTGGCGAAACCCAGGCACTGCTGCAGCAGATGGAAGCGCGCATGATGGCGCACGCGGACAAGCTGGAGTTTGAAAAGGCAGCGGAAATCCGCAATCAGATGTCGGCACTGTCCAAGGTGCTGCACCAGCAGGCCATTGAAACCACGGACGACAAGGATGTGGACATCCTGGCGGTGAAGGTGCAGGGCGGTCGCGCCTGTGTGAACCTGGCCATGGTGCGCGGTGGCCGCCATCTGGGTGATAGGGCGTACTTCCCTTCGCAGCTGGACGATGCCATGGGCGTCTACGAGTCGGAAGACGCGGTGGAAAGCACGTCGGTAGAGGTGCGCGTGCTCGAGGCATTTCTGGCGCAGCACTATATGGATGTGCCCATTCCTCCGGTGCTGGTGCTCAGCGAGGTGGTGGATGTCAAGCTCATGCAGGCCCTGTCCGCGCAGGCGGGCTACAAGGTGGCCGCCGTGCATCAGCCGCGCGAGCAGCGCCGCATCTGGCTGGAGATGGCGCAGCAAAACGCAGCCATCCAGCTTGCACGTCTGCTGTCCGAAGAAGGCTCGCAGCAGGCACGCACCCGTGCGCTGGCCGAGGCACTGGACTTGCCGCAGGAGCGCCTGGAAGAGCTGAGCATCGAGTGCTTTGATATCTCGCACACCTCGGGCGAGAACACGCAGGCCTCCTGTGTGGTGTTCCATCACCACAAGATGCAAAGCAGTGAATACCGGCGCTTCAACATCACAGGCATTACGCAGGGCGACGACTATGCCGCCATGCGTCAGGTGCTCACACGCCGCTACAAGCCGGTGGCAGATGCCATTCAGGCCGCTGGTGGTGCAGAGCCGCAAGCCGGTGCACCGCGTCTGCCAGATCTGGTGCTGGTGGATGGCGGCAAGGGCCAGGTCAGCATGGCGCGTGAAGTGTTTACCGAGCTGGGCCTGGATATTTCACGTATCGTCGGTGTGGAAAAGGGCGAGGGCCGCAAGGTGGGGCTCGAAGAGCTGGTGTTTGCCGACGGCAGGCCCAAGGTCTATCTGGGGCATGACTCAGCAGCCCTGATGCTGGTGGCGCAGATTCGTGACGAGGCGCACCGCTTTGCCATCACCGGCATGCGGGCCCAGCGCGCCAAGGTGCGCGTGGGGCAGAGCAGTCTGGAAGAAATCCCGGGCGTGGGGCCCAAGCGCCGTGCACGCCTGCTGCAGCGCTTCGGTGGTGTGCGTGGCGTGGCCAATGCCAGCGTGGAAGACCTGATGACCGTTGAAGGTATCTCCGCCAGTCTGGCAGATGAAATTTACCGTGCCCTGCACTGAGTGCAGCACGCTTTCTGGACAGGCTTGCGTGCAAACTGCTTGAGCCGTGACACAATCGCAGCTATGTTTTTCACCATTCCCACCTTGATGACCTGGACGCGCATTGTTGCGATCCCTTTGATCGTCGGGGTGTTCTATGCACCATTTGCGCCTGAGACACGCAATCTGATTGCGGCGTTGATGTTTGTCATTTTTGCCCTCACAGACTGGCTCGATGGCTTTCTGGCACGGCGGCTGAACCAGACGTCCTCGTTTGGTGCATTCCTGGATCCCGTGGCTGACAAGTTCCTGGTGTGTGCTTCCCTGCTGGTGCTGGTGCATCTGCAGCGTGCCGATGTGTTTGTGGCGCTGATCATTATTGGCCGTGAAATTGCCATCTCTGCGCTGCGCGAGTGGATGGCTCAGATCGGTGCCAGCAAGAGCGTGGCCGTGCACATGATCGGCAAGGTGAAAACCACGGTGCAGATGGTCGCCATCCCGCTGCTGCTGTTCCATGGTCAGCTGCTGGGTGTGGATGCGCAGTTTCTGGGCTCCATCCTGATCTGGGTGGCAGCCGTGCTGACCGTCTGGTCCATGGTCTACTACATGCAAAAGGCCATTCCTGAGATCAAAAGCCGCGTCAAGCATTGATCTGTGCGGGGTAAGAGGCAGATAGTCTGTGCGCATTCCCTGCATCCGGAGCTTTCTTATTGCCTGAAAGGCTGCAGGCGTGTACAACCCTTCTGTGGTTTCTTGAGGCGCTTGGGCTGAGGACTGTCTGCCTGTGTGAAGGCTTGCTTCGCAGGCGGCAGCAAGGAAAAAATTTTCACGGTTTTCCCAAAACACCCAAGAAACCTGACTAGAATCTCGCCTTGTCGCTGATAAGCACCATCTGGTGTGAACCTTCTATGAAGGTGTCGTCGCAAAGGCGCTCTGCAACCATTTACTGAGAGGCATCTTGTGAATAAGACTGAACTGATTGAGCACATCGCAAACAACGCCGATATCTCCAAGGCTGCCGCAGCACGTGCGCTGGAATCGACGATCGATGCTGTGAAGAAAACCCTGAAAAAGGGCGGTACGGTTTCCCTGGTTGGCTTCGGTACCTTTGCAGTTGGTAAGCGCGCAGCACGCACTGGTCGTAACCCACGTACCGGTGATGCCATCAAGATCAAGGCTGCCAAAGTGCCAAAGTTCCGTCCCGGCAAGGCACTGAAGGACGCTGTTAACTGATCCAAAGAATTTGACAGTGGGTGCTTAGCTCAGTTGGTAGAGCGGCGCCCTTACAAGGCGTAGGTCAGCGGTTCGACCCCGTTAGCACCCACCACCCCACTGTCCAAGCATTTAGCTGTCTAAATGCTTTTTTATTTCACAGCGGGTGCTTAGCTCAGTTGGTAGAGCGGCGCCCTTACAAGGCGTAGGTCAGCGGTTCGACCCCGTTAGCACCCACCATTCGCTGTGAGGTATCCCTGCAATCGGATACCACCTGTTTGAGAGATTGCAGTGGGTGCTTAGCTCAGTTGGTAGAGCGGCGCCCTTACAAGGCGTAGGTCAGCGGTTCGACCCCGTTAGCACCCACCACTTCAATCCACCCGAAAGCACCTTGTACGAAAGTCAAGGTGCTTTTTTGTTGTTCATGTGCTGGGCTGTCACTTTGTCGGCAAATCACCCATGTCCGCGAAGTGCATTCCAGGGCGCAGCGAGTAGAATCCTCGGGTTTACTTTTCGGTTCGCGTGCTGCCGTCTGTCTGGAAGGCGGCGCAATCCCCATCTAAAAGGCGAGCGAGAGTTCGCCTTTTTTGTCTGCATCCTCTGAAAGACTGACTATGCTCGAATCAATCCGCAAGCATTCCAAGTTCGTCATGATCTTGTTGTTCTTGCTGATCATTCCCTCGTTCATTTTTTTTGGCGTTGACCAAAGTTACTTCTCCGTCGCCAGTCCGACGGTAGCGCGTGTGGATGGGCAGGAGATTACCCAGAACGACTGGGACAACATGCATCGCTATGAAAGCGATCGCTTGCGTGCCGAAAACCCCAATATTGATGCCAAGTTGCTGGACTCGCCTGAAGCGCGCTATGCCACACTGGAGCGCATGGTCCGCGATCGTGTCATGCAGGTTGCGGCACAGAAGATGCACCTGCTGACCAGCGATGCCGCGCTGGCTCGTGCTCTGCAGGAAGTGCCTGCCATTGCCAGCCTGCGCAAGCCTGATGGCACGCTGGATGCAGACGGCTACCGTGCACTGCTGGCCATGCAGGGCATGACGCCAGAAGGCTTTGAAGCCTCCCTGCGTCGTGACATGTCTCTGGGCCAGGTGCTGGGCAATGTGATGAATACCGCATTTGCAACGCCTGCTGTGGCTGATATCGCCATGGATGCCTTCCTGCAGCGCCGTGAAATTCAGGTGGCGCAGTTCCTGTCCAAGGACTTTGCAGCCAAGGTGCAGGTAAACGATGAAGCCCTCAAGGCTTTCTATGAAAGCCACAAGGATCTGTTCCAGCAGGCTGAGCAGGCCAAGGTCGAATATGTGGTGCTGGATCTGGAGGCTGTGCGCGACGGCATCGAACTGAACGAAGCTGACCTGCAGACCTATTACAAGGAAAACGCTTCTCGCCTGACGGATGAGAAGGAAGAGCGCCGTGCCCGCCACATTCTGCTCAATGCGCCACGCAGCATGTCTGCAGACGAGCGTGAAGCAGTCAAGGCCAAGGCACAGGGTATTGCTGATGAACTGAAGAAAGATCCCTCGCGTTTTGCAGAGGTGGCCAAGGCTGAGTCGCAGGACTCCGGCTCTGCGGCTTCCGGTGGCGATCTGGGCTTCTTCTCGCGTGGCGCCATGGTGCCTGAGTTCGAGCAGGTGGCCTTTACCCTCCAGAACGGTCAAGTCAGTGATGTGGTGGAAAGCGAATTTGGCTACCACGTGATTCAGGTCACTGACGTCAAGGAACCCAAGGTTCCCAGCTTTGAATCTGTGCGCGAAAAGATTGTCAACGACCTCAAGGATCAGCAGGCGCAGCGCAAGTTTGCGGAAGTGGCCGAGCAATTTGCCAGCATCGTGTTCGAGCAGCCTGATAGCCTGCAGCCTGTCATCGACAAGCTGGGTCTGAAGCTGCACACCGCCGATGGTGTAACCCGCGATCCTCAGCCTGAAGCACAGGGTGCACTGGCCAGCAAGGATTTCCTGGATGCCCTGTTTACAGCGGATAGCCTGGAGAACAAGCGCAACACCGATGCCGTGGACGTTGGCACCAACCAGATGGCTTCTGGCCGTGTGGTGAGCTACCAGCCTGCCAAGCAGCTGAGCTTCGATGAAGTGGCCGACCGTGTGAAGAACCTGTATGTGGAGCAGCAGTCTGCCGTGCTGGCCCGCGAAGCGGGTGAAGCTGCGCTCAAGGAATGGCAGGCTGATGCCGCCAAGGCCCAGGGATTGTCGCCTGCCATCGTGGTGTCGCGCGAGCAGACCCATGGCCAGCCCGTGTCCGTGGTCAATGCCGCTTTGCAGGCCAAGACCGACGTTCTGCCTTCCTGGTCGGGCGTGAGCCTGGGTGATGAGGGCTATGCCGTGGTCAAGCTTGAAAAAGTACTGCCTTCTGAAGAAAGAAATGCGCAAATTGCCCGTCAGGCACTGCTGCAGTATGTACAATTGTTTGCTTCTGCAGAAGGCGCTGCCTACTACGAACTGCTCAAGAAGAAATTCGACGTTCAGTTTAAGGTGGATCGCCCTTGAAGCAAAAAATTTATAGCGCGTTTTCCTGAGGTACTCGAAAACACGCTATAATTTGAATCTCTACGGTGGCTGTAGCTCAGTTGGTAGAGTCCAGGATTGTGATTCCTGTTGTCGTGGGTTCGAGCCCCATCAGCCACCCCAAAATTTGCAAAACCCGCCTGCGCTCAGGCGGGTTTTTAACCTCTACATGGTGGCTGTAGCTCAGTTGGTAGAGTCCAGGATTGTGATTCCTGTTGTCGTGGGTTCGAGCCCCATCAGCCACCCCAAACAAAAAAGCCCTAGGTTCAACGCCTGGGGCTTTTGTTTTTTGTGCTTCTCAGTGCTGCATGCCGCACGACATGTGTGACAGTGCGACAGGCGTGGTACGCGGCCTGTCATGCATGAAGCCGCAGCACTATGCGGCGATCAGCGCCTGATTGCGGCCATTGCGCTTGCAGGCGTACAGCGCGGAATCTGCCTTGCGCAGCAGGGCGGTATGGTCTTCAATGGTTTCAGAGGTCGCCACCCCCAGCGAAATGGTGAAGCCGCCAATGACTGGGTCATCGTGGCTGGCAACGGTGCTGCGAATGCGCTCTGCCAGGTCAAGGGCTGCACTGGGTGGGCAGTCGGGCAGAATGATCAGAAACTCTTCGCCACCCCAGCGCACCACGGTATCGCCACTGCGCACGCTGGCACTGAGCAGGCTTGCGCAGCGCCGCAGTACATGGTCACCCGTTTCATGGCCAAAGCGGTCATTGACCTGCTTGAAGTTGTCGATGTCACACAGGATCAGTGCATAGTGGCTTTGGCGCATTTGTGCATTCTGGCTGCACAGCTGCAGCTGCGTTTCACCAGCGCGCCGGTTGAGCAGGCCGGTGAGTGCATCGTGGTACGCCTGCTGGCGCAGCTCTCTGGTGTGCGTCACCAGCGCGGTCACGTCCTTGCTCACGCTCACGTAGTGTGAGATGGCTCCATGTTCATCCTTGATGGGTGAGATGGTTTGCGCGGCGTAGTACAGCGAGCCGTTTTTGTGGCGATTGGTGAAGGTGTTCCGGTAGCTGCTGCCTTGCTGCAAGGCAGCACGCAGCTGGTTGTAAAACGCTGGCGTATGCTGGCCCGACTGCAGAAACTGTGGTGTTCGCCCCAGCACTTCTGCACTGCTGTAACCCGTCTGCTGCTCAAAGGCATGGTTCACAAACAGGATGTGTGCCTGGTGGTCGGCAATCAGAACGGCATCATGCGTGGCGTCCAGCGCTTTGGCCAGCAAGGCCTGGCGCTGTTCAGCACGCACCCTGGCGGTGATGTCCTGCTGCACGGAGACATAAGCCTGTATCTGCCCGCTTGCATCCCGCACCGGAGAGATATTCCACTCCACCAGGTATGCGCTGCCATCCTTGCGGTAGTTAAACGTTGAGCCCTGGAAGAACTCCCCGTTCTGCAGGCATTGGCGCAGATGCTGTATGACCTTGGGATCTGTGAGCGGGCCTTGCAGAATCCGGGGCGACTGGCCCAGAAGTTCCTCCGCGCTGTAGCCCGTCATGGCTGCAAAGGCACGGTTGCAGTAAGTGATGCAAGGGCCTTGGCTGCTGTGATCTGCGTTGGTGATGACAACGGCGTTGAATGACTGGTCAACGGCAGCCTGCAATAAATGGGACGTGGGCGTTAGGGCTGCAATGCTTGCTGTCACGATCAATGGGATGCTTGAATGTAAATATTTGTTTCAAATCATACCAAAGCAGCACCAGCAATTTTTGTAGGAGAAGACTGCGATCACCACTGCAGATAGCAGCCGCACAAACAAAGCGAGCCAGGTTCGAGATATTGATTCGAATCTGGCTCTAAGGCTTATGGATCTAGCGCTGAAAGCTATCAATTTTCCAGGTTGCCCACCATCTTTCCGGGCACCACCCACTGGTCAAACTGTTGCGCTGTCAAAAAGCCGCTGGCAATCGCTGCTTCACGCAGGCTGCTGCCTTCCTTGTGTGCCTTCTTGGCGATCAGGGCGGCCTTGTCGTAGCCGATGTGCGGGTTCAGGGCAGTGACCAGCATCAGCGAGCGCTCCACCAGTTCTTCAATGCGCTCCTTGTGCGGCTCAATGCCTGTGGCGCAGTGCTCGTTAAAGCTCAGCATGCCATCGGCCAGCAGGCGCACGCTTTGCAGGAAGTTGTGGGCCACCATGGGGCGGAAAACGTTCAGCTCAAAGTTGCCAGAAGCGCCGCCAAAGTTGATGGCAACGTCGTTGCCAAACACCTGGGCGCAGAGCATGGTCATGGCTTCGCACTGCGTGGGGTTGACCTTGCCGGGCATGATGGATGAGCCGGGCTCATTTTCAGGAATGGTGATTTCACCCAGGCCGCTGCGTGGGCCGGAAGCCAGCCAGCGTACATCGTTGGCAATCTTCATCAGACTTGCCGCCAGTGTCTTGAGTGCGCCATGGGCATGTACCAGCGCGTCGCAGGAAGCCAGTGACTCAAACTTGTTGGGCGAAGTCACAAACGGGTAGCCCGTCATCTGGGCCAGCTCGTGCGCTACCCCTTCGGCATAGCCTTTCGGGGCATTCAGGCCCGTACCTACGGCGGTGCCGCCCAAGGCCAGTTCATGCAGGTGTGGCAGTGCCGCGCGCACATGGCGTTCACCATGCGCCAGTTGTGCCACCCAGCCAGAAATTTCCTGACCCAGTGTGAGCGGCGTTGCATCCTGCAGGTGGGTACGGCCAATCTTCACGATGTCTGCAAAAGCCTCGCTCTTGGCCTGCAGCGTGCTGCGCAGGGTGGCAATGGCGGGCAGCAACCGGGTTTCAATGGCCGTGACGGCCGCCACATGCATGGCCGTGGGGAAGACGTCATTGCTGGACTGGCTCTTGTTGACGTCGTCATTGGGGTGGATCAGCCGGGCTTCGCCGCGTTCACCGCCGAGGATTTCACTGGCACGGTTGGCCAGCACCTCGTTGACGTTCATATTGGTCTGCGTGCCGGAGCCGGTTTGCCAGACCACCAGCGGAAATTCATCCGGGTGCTGGTCTGCCAGTACTTCGTCGGCAGCTGCAATGATGGCCTTGGCTTTTTTTGCATCCAGCAGCCCCAGCGCACAGTTCACAGTGGCACTGGCTTTTTTCACCTGAGTCAGCGCGTGAATGATTTCATGTGGCTGACGCTCACCGCTGATCTTGAAGTTGTGCAGTGAACGCTGGGTCTGTGCGCCCCAGAGCTTATCGGCAGGCACAGCGATGGGGCCGAAGCTGTCTTGTTCCAGGCGGGTGGCAGTCATGGATGCGTACTCCTGTTGTCTGTGCGGCATGGGTGGTGCACATGGCGCTGCCGCCACAAAGTGCTGCCGCAGATGTGAGAGATAGAGTCCACATGGTAGCGCAGTAGTTGAGAGTTATTCTCAATAGCAGCGATAGAGGATGGACTACAGCACCGGGCTCATCATGGCCAGCAGGTTGTTCCAGATGTGCAGCCACCATGGCCAGGCCTTCAGGTCTTTGAGCGTCACGGGGTGCGACTGTGCCATGTAGTCATCCTGGCGCTGGCGCACGGCGGCCGTGATGGCCGCGTCCTGCAGCAGGATGTTGTTTTCAAAGTTCAGGTCAAAGCTGCGCAGGTCCAGATTGGTGGAGCCAAGCAGCGTCACCTGCCCGTCCACGCACAGTGTTTTGGCGTGCAGCAGGCCGGGGGTGAACTCATGGATTTGTACCCCAGCCGTGAGCAGGCGCTGGTAGTAGCTGCGGCTGGCTGCGGCCACAAAGGCAGAGTCATTGCGCGCCGGAAAGATCATGCGCACGGTCACGCCCCGCCAGGCGGCTGCGCACAGGGCGTCCAGCACCGTGGCATCGGGCACAAAGTAGGGGGTAGAAATCACCACCTCCTGCTGCGCACAGGCCAGCAGCTGCAGCATCAGCTGCGAGGTGGAGCGGGCACGCTCCGTTGGGCCTTCGGCAATCACCACGGCGGCAAAGCCGCTGTCTTCTGCGCAAGGCAGGGGGGGAGGTTCTGGGGGGGGAAAGGGCTGGGCCTCCGACTGGTTCCAGTCGCTGGCAAACACCCACTGCATCTGCGCCACCACAGGGCCTTGCACACGCAGCATGATGTCCACCCAGGGCGCAAACCTGGCCTTGGGCAAAAAAGCCTCGTCAGCACAGTTCTGGCTGCCGCAATAGGTGATCTGGCGGTCAATGATGGTGATCTTGCGGTGGTTGCGCAGGTCAATGCGGCTGGTCAGCAGCACGCGTATCGGGTGGCTCAGGGGCAGGGCCACAGCCACTTCCACGCCAGCGGCTTCCATGGCTTTCCACAGTGGCGAGTGCACCAGTGCACGCGAGCCCAGACCATCAACCATGGCACGGCACTTCACCCCGCGCTGGGCGGCGCGAATCAGCGCCTGGGCAATGTTGCGGCCGGTTTCGTCGTCCAGCCAGATGTAGTAGAGCACATGAATTTCGTGCTGTGCCGCATCCATGTCCTGCAGCATGCGCGCGCGGGCCGTAGCGCCATCGGCCATCAGTTCGGCGCAGTGGCCCTTGCTGGGCAGAAAGCCGTTGATAGACGCCGCATAGCCAAAGGCGCTGTGCCAGGGGCGGTCAATCGTGTGCAGCATCTCCTGCTGCACCGTCTGCGCATTCGGCATGGGAGTCTGCATGTGGCGCAGCATGTAGTCGCGCACTTTCCGGTGGCGAGCACGCCCGCCACGGCGCAGGGCGACCTCACCGAACAGAAAGTACAGCACACAGCTGATGACCGGCAGCAGCACCACGGTGACGAGCCAGCCCATGCGAACATCGGGGCGCAGATCGGTACGCCAGAGAATGCGCAGACCCAGCCCGACGACTACAAGCAAATGCAAGACCAGAAGAATCCATGTCATGGGCAGCAGCATACCGTGCTGCAGGCGGCTTCCTGCATTGCATGTGATCGCGCAGTCATGCAAGAGCAATCGTCGAGTCCTATATAAGACTTGTCAGATTTGCTGCGCAGCAGGCTCCGGATGCGCTGATAATCAACAGGATTTTTTTCCGCGCAACCCGCGCAATAACAAACCTGAGAAGCTCCACGATGACCACCTCCATCCGACAGCAAGACCTGATCGACTCGATCGCAGGTGCGCTCCAGTACATCAGCTACTACCACACCCCGGATTTCATCCAGCACCTGGCGCGCGCCTATGAGCGTGAGCAAAGCCCTGCGGCCAAGGATGCGATGGCGCAGATCCTGACGAACTCGAAGATGTCGGCCACGGGCCAGCGTCCTATCTGTCAGGACACCGGCATCGTCAACGTGTTCCTGAAGGTGGGTATGGATGTGAAGTGGGACGGCTTCACCATGGGCCTGGAAGACGCCATCAACGAAGGCGTGCGCCGTGCCTACAACCACCCCGCAAACACCCTGCGTGCTTCGGTGGTGGCAGACCCTCACTTCAAGCGCAAGAACACCAAGGACAACACGCCTGCCGTCATCAACGTGCAGATCGTGCCGGGTAACACCGTGGAAGTGACCGTAGCGGCCAAGGGCGGCGGCTCCGAGAACAAGTCCAAGATGATCATGATGAACCCCAGCGACGATCTGGTGGAATGGGTGCTCAAGACCATCCCCACCATGGGCGCTGGCTGGTGCCCACCCGGCATGATCGGTATCGGTATTGGCGGCACGGCAGAAAAAGCGGTTCTGCTGGCCAAGGAAAGCCTGATGGAAGAGCTGAACATGTACCAGCTCCAGGAAAAGGCAGCCTCCGGTGCTGAGCTGGACGACGTGGAAAAGCTGCGTCTGGAGCTGTACGAAAAAATCAACGCACTGGGTATTGGTGCGCAGGGCCTGGGCGGCCTGACCACCGTGCTGGACGTGAAGATCAACATGTACCCCACGCACGCTGCCTCCAAGCCCGTGGCCATGATCCCCAACTGCGCAGCTACCCGCCACGCCCACTTTGTGCTGGACGGCTCTGGCCCCGTGTACCTGGATCCACCCTCCATGGACACCTGGCCCAAGCTGGACTGGGCGCCTGACTACAACAAGTCCAAGCGCGTAGACCTGAACACCCTGACCAAGGAAGAAGTGGCTTCCTGGAAGCCCGGCGACACCCTGCTGCTCAACGGCAAGATGCTCACCGGCCGTGACGCTGCCCACAAGCGCATTCAGGACATGCTGGCCAAGGGCGAGCAGCTGCCTGTGGACTTCACCAACCGCGTGATCTACTACGTTGGCCCCGTGGACCCCGTGGGCGACGAAGTGGTCGGCCCCGCAGGCCCTACCACTGCCACCCGCATGGACAAGTTCACCGACATGATGCTGGAAAAGACCGGCCTGATCGCCATGGTCGGCAAGGCCGAGCGCGGCCCCGTGGCCATCGACAGCATCAAGAAGCACCAGTCGGCCTACCTGATGGCCGTGGGCGGTGCAGCCTATCTGGTCTCCAAGGCCATCAAGCATTCCAGGGTGGTCGGCTTTGAAGACCTGGGCATGGAAGCCATCTACGAATTTGACGTGGTGGACATGCCCGTGACCGTGGCGGTGGACGCCGGCGGCACCAGCGCCCACATCACCGGCCCTGCCATCTGGAAGGAAAAGATTGCTACCGGTGAATTCAAGGGTATCACCGTTGCAGGTGCCTGAAGCACCAGCGCTTCGGCCCTGAAAGACCCAAACCGCCTTCGGGCGGTTTTTTTGTTTCACGATGACTCCAGTACCGCATTTCGCTGGACTACGCCAAGGCTCGATACAGCAGGTTTATCAATCACTTAGGCGAGTTCAATATATGCCGGTGCTTTCCGAAACTTGACCCAGCTTCCCCTCGCGTGGCTCCCATGCGGCTCTTGGAAACCGGGCTTTCCGAGGAGTCATCATGGCGAAGATCAAGCTCACCAAGTCCGCAGTCGATGCGGCACAACCTCAAGACAAGGCCATCGAACTGCGAGATACCGTGGTGCCTGGCTTCCTGTGCAAGATCACCCCGGCGGGCCGCAAGGTGTTCATGCTCCAGTACCGCACGAATGCCGGCGAGCGCCGCAAACCCGCCCTGGGCCAGTACGGGGAACTGACGGTCGATCAGGCGCGCACGATGGCGCAGGAGTGGCTGGCCGAGGTGCGCAAAGGCGGCGACCCCAGCGCGGCCAAGAACGCCGCCCGCAAGGCGCCGACCATGAAGGAGTTTTGCCACACCTTCATGGAGGACTACTCCAAGCAGCGCAACAAGCCCAGCACCCAGCGCGGCTATCAGGGCGTCATTGACCGCTGCATCATCCCGATCATGGGCCGGATGAAGGTGCAGGACGTGAAGCGCCCGGACGTGGCCGCGCTGATGAAGAAGCTGGCCTACAAGCAGGCCGAGGCAAATCGAACCTTCGGCGTGCTGCGCAAGATGTTCAACCTGGCCGAAGTGTGGGGGCTGCGCCCGGACGGCACGAATCCGTGCCGCCACGTCCCGATGTACCCACCCGGCAAGGAAACCCGACTCATCGTGGACGATGAACTGGTGCGGATCTTTCGTCAGTTGGAACACCTGGAGGCGGAAGGACTGGAGAACTACGTCATCCCCTTGGCGATCCGCCTGCAGTTCGAGTTCGCCGCCCGCCGCTCCGAAATCTGCTCGCTCGAATGGGATTGGATTGATTTGGAGAATCGGCGGGTCGTCTGGCCCGATAGCAAGACGGGTGGGATTTCCAAGCCCATGAGTGAGGAAGCCTATCGGCTGCTGTCCACCGCGCCACGCCGGGACGGCTGCCCCTACGTCCTCCCGTCGCCCAACGACACGACCCGTCACATGACCTACGGTGAGCACTACGGCGGCTGGACGCGCGTGCTCAAGGCTGCCGGTGTCCCGCACGTCGGTACGCACGGCATCCGCCACCGTGCGACGACCGATATTGCCAATTCGGGCGTGCCGACCAAGGTGGGCATGAATCAGCACCGGCCCCAAGCCGTTCCGCCTTGGGGCCGGTGGTCAAAAATCCGGTCGCGGCAGTGGCCGCGCTCGGTTGGACATCCACAGCCCTAAACCGCCACGCCGCCACCTTCGGTCAGGCGACGTGGCGACGCCCAAGTACCTCGGGCGGACTTTCACGACTGGCCACAAGGCCGTCACAGCGCGAAAATGCAGCTTTCAATCGGCAATTTCGCCGAAGCGAAATGGAGGATCGGTATGGCGGTTCCACAGAACAAACAGGAGTTGCTGGATGCCATTCGCACCACCTATCAGAAACTGATGCACGATCTTGCCAGTGTGCCGGCTGAGCATGCTCGTGAGGCAACGCTGGAGGGGCATGCACAAGGCACGCAGATGAGCGTGTCCGATCTAGTAGCCTATTTGATTGGTTGGAATCTGCTGGTGCTGAAATGGTGCGATGGCAAAGCCAAGGGATTGCCGGTCGATTTCCCTGAGACTGGCTACAAGTGGAACGAACTGGGCAGGCTGGCGCAGAAGTTTTATGCCGACCATGCTGGTGTTGCCTATGCCGATTTGTTGCGGCAGTTCTCGGATGTGAATGGGCGCATCATGGCCTTGGTAGAGCAGGAAACCGATGCCTCGCTGTATGGCACGCCTTGGTATGAGAAATACACCAAAGGTCGGATGATCCAGTTCAATACATCATCACCCTATGCCAATGCGCGGGTGCGGCTGCGCAAATGGAAGAAGGCCAACGGTATCGTCTGACCAGTTCTTGTTCTTTGCGTGTCGGCGCAAAACGCCGCCGGGCTTTCGGGCTGCGCCCCGTGCCGTCTTCAACGTCACGGCCATTCGGCGTCAATCCCTCACGTCTTCGCGCCTGCGGCGCTGCGCGCTCCGCTTGCGGTGAAGGCCGCGCCTCGCTGCAATGGTCGGGACTTGTGGGCCTACGCCCCGGCTTGCTGCGGCAGGTTGTGCGAAAGCGTGCCTTCCTCGACGCTGGCGGTTCGTTGCCTGTACGTCACGAAGGACGGTTCACCGATACACCGTCCGGCCTCGATATGGAACTTCCATGCCACGCCTCAAGCATGTGGCCGCGAACTGCGGGCATCTTGAGTGCCAGGGGCAAGGAAACATCACACTCGTTCAAGCACTATCACGCTTGAAATCGAGTTATCCAGAGGTTCCCTAGAAAGAGTTATTAGATTTATCAAAGACCTTGCAAAGGCAACGGATGCCTTTGTTGACAAAAAACTCTAACTTGGCACTCAAGCTGCCCTGCCTTCGGAGGCCGGTTTAGCTGGTCTGTCACCCCTCCAACTTCCGCCAACACCCATGATCCGCCAGTACAGACTGTGAGAGCGTTCTGAAAGTGTGGGCTGCAGCTTCTGCGGTGGCGCAGTCCTTGCAAGGAGCGCTGGAGGTGGAGGTGTTTGCGCGCAACCTTATCGGCCGGGCGTTCTACGCCAGGCAGGGTTTTGTGCTGATGTGCAAGAAGCTTCATGCGCAGACGGGCCTGGCACTCCTGCGCTGGCGGCTGGCGGCTGACCATCCGCAGCAGCCCATGTCCCGGTAGCGCTGGATATGTGTAGCGCACCGCCCAGGCACTGGCATAGTTGCAGCATGCATCGCACTCCAACACCTTTATCTGTGACCATCGCCGCCACCCTGATTGCCGTTTACGGCGTCTTGTCCCTGCTCAGGCTGGCCCTTTATGGCAGTGGCCTGCCTTCCTCAGCAGTGGGCATGGCGATCTGGGCGTTCTGCATTGTGGGTTTTTCCGTGGTGGCGTACAGCCTGTATCGCGGCAGCAATGTCATGCGCTGCTTGCTGGCACTGGCGGTGGGGGCATCGCTGGTCTTATTCCCCATCTACAAGCCTGAAATGCCCGAAGGTGGCCTGCATCTGGTGCTGTATGTGCTGCAGCTGGCGCTGCCAGTCGTGGCTTGTGCCTTGACGTTCACGCCGCAGGCGATGGCGTGGTTCAAGAAGTAGGCAAGGGGAACCTTCTCAGGGCTGGCACACTCAGACACTGTCTTGATCTTTGCCTGGAGCTTTTTGCATGACCCACGACGAAATTCGCGCTATTTTGACTGTGTGCCTTTTGGCCTCGTTTGCCGATGGCGAAAAGCATGACCGTGAGCGTGAGCAGATCCGTCAGGTCGCCGAAGGGCTGGCGGGTGACCAGGCCATTAACCTGCCCGGCCTGTACCAAGACGTGCTGCTGCGTCGCGTGAACCTGGAGTCTGCTGTGGCCCGACTGGTAAGCAGTGAAGCACGCCAGCTGGCGTATGAAATGGCCGTATGCGTATGTGATGCGGACGGCCACACCAGCGTGAAGGAAGATGCCTTTCTGGCCCAGCTGCGTCAGGCGCTCGGTCAGGGTACCGCTGCTACCGGCGCTGTAACTGGTGCAGTGGCTGGCACAGCAGCTGGTGCAGCAGCTGCACTGGCCAGTACCTATGGTCAGTTTGATGCCCAGGCCCATGCCGTGGCAGATGCGCCGGTGCAAGTGGCGGCTGCGCCAGAAGCCGTGGTGCAGCTGCCTGCCAGCGTGGCCGCTCCACACCCTGCGGCAGTCGATGCCTTGCCCCAGAATGCCGCGCAGCGCCGCCCCAGTACCTTGTCTGTGCAAGAAATGGACAGCAAGATTTTGAAAGCCTCGATTCTTAACGGTGCCATTGAGCTGCTGCCAGAGAATCTGTCCACACTGGCCATCATTCCGCTGCAGATGCGACTGGTCTATCAGATCGGCCAGAGCTATGGCTATCAGCTGGACAGCGGCCATATCAAAGACTTTCTGGCAACGCTGGGCGTGGGATTGACTTCGCAGTATCTGGAGCAGGCCGGGCGCAAGCTGCTGGGTGGTCTGCTGGGCAAGGTCGGCGGTGGATTGCTGGGTGGGCTGGGTAAGCAGGCCGTCAGCAGCGGCATGAGCTTTGCCAGCACCTATGCCCTGGGGCATGTGGCCAACCAGTACTACGCCGGCGGGCGCGCGTTGAGCACGGACATGCTTAAAGATGCCTACCAACACGTCATGCAAGATGGCCGCCAGTTGCAAGCGCGTTATTTACCGCAAATCCAGGAAACCGCGCGTGGGCTGAATACGGCCAAGATCATGTCGATGGTGCGCGGTGGCTAAGGCTGTTGCCGCTAAGAGCGCAGGGGACGAGGGCGGTATGCATGCCATGATGGCTGGCATGACACGTCCCTTTGCGCAGTCTTGCGAAAACAACCAAGCCCCGATTTTGGAGGTGCTGCAGCATGCGTTTGCAGACCGCCAGCATGTGCTGGAAATTGGCTCTGGCACCGGCCAGCACAGCGTGTACTTTGCGCCGCGCTTGCCGCATTTGGTTTGGCAAACCAGTGAGTTGCCCGTGCTGCATGCAGTTATTGCGGCGTGGCATGCAGACTTTCCTGCGCCCAATTTGCGGCTGCCAGTGGCACTCGATTTGGCGTGCAGCGATTGGCCGCAAACAAATGCAGGTGCGTTTGATGCGGCTTTCACCAGCAATACGCTGCACATTGTGGCGTGGCCCTTGGTAGAGCGTTTGTTTGCGCTGCTGGGGCAGAACCTGCCTGCGGGCGGTGTGTTTGCCGCCTATGGACCGTTTAACTACAGCGGCACGTTCACCAGCGAGAGCAACCGCGCTTTTGATGCATGGCTCAAGGGTCGTGATGCGGCCAGTGGCATTCGGGACTTTGAAGCCGTGGTGGCGCTGGCTGCGCAGCATGGCTTGCAGCTGCAGGCAGACCATGCCATGCCCGCGAACAATCGTACGCTGGTGTTTCAGAAAATTTAAGCAAAATTGGCCTCTAGCGCTTATGTAGCAAGCGCTGGTAGCTATGAATTTATAGGTTTTAAGGGTGGCGTGTGATTGCCACCCTGTGCGTGTTCTGGGAGTGCCATCCGCATGATTCGCCCTTTTACCGCTTCAGACATGGAAGCCGTGCTGCGCATCTGGCTGGATGCCTCCGTGCGCGCCCATGACTTTGTGCCTGCGCAGTTCTGGCAGGAGCAGCTGCCAGCCATGCGCACGGTGTATCTGCCGTTTGCACAGGTCTGGGTCTATGAGGATGCAGGGCAGGTGCTGGGCTTTTACGCACTGGTGGAAGACCAGCTGGCCGCGATTTTTGTGGCCCCGCAGCAGCAGGGGCAGGGCGTGGGTGCAGCCCTCATGCAGCACGCCAAAGCCCAGCGCCCGCAGCTGGAGCTGCAGGTCTACCGTGACAACCATGCCAGCCGGGCGTTCTACCGCGCCCATGGCTGGGTTGATGGGGCAGAAAGCGTGGATGAAGCCACGGGCCAGGTGCAGCTGTCCATGCACTGGCGCGGCAGCCACTTGCCGTAAGGGCAGCGCTGTACTGATTGCCCTCATGGGTGGAGATGGGGGTGCTAGCGGTTTATGCGGGATTTGGCAGTGCTGCCTTGCAACATCCCTCAATGGTGATGAGCCATCACTCAGAGGAAAGCGGGCCAGCGGGGTAATCCTCAGACAATACGCCGCTTTGCATGGTGCCTATATGGCACTTCATATATCCAATCAGGCTTGCCCAGAAAGCAAGCGCTTGCAAAGCCGCATGAGTGCCACCGAAGAACGCTACGAAGGGCAGTTGATCGCCCGCCCTGAAGACAAAGTTTCCCTGCCGAAGGCGCTGCTGCTGGGTCTGCAGCACGTCATGGCCATGGATGTGTATGTGGTGCCTTTCATCATTGGGGCAGCGCTGGCGCTGTCGCATGGCGAGGCCGCAGCGCTGATCCAGTCCACCTTTCTGGCTGCAGGCCTGGCCACCATCATCCAGACGGCGCTGTGCATGAAGATGCCCGTGGCGCAAGGGCCTTCGTATATTCCGCTGGGTGCAGTGCTGGCGGTGGCTGTGGGTGCAGGCGGTGGCTATGCCGGTTTGAGCACGGTGTTTGGTGCGCTGATACCGGGCGCGCTGGTGGTGATTGCACTGGGGGCGCTGGGCGTGTTTCACCGCGTGGTGCGCTGGCTGGTTCCGCCGATTGTGGGTGGCACCATCATCCTGATTGTGGGCCTGTCGCTGCTGCCGATTGCGCTCAAAGCCAATATCTTTACGGTGCATGGCAGCATGAATCTGGACCAGTCCATCGGGCTGGGCGCGGCGTCTGCCACGCTCCTGGTGATTGCCATGATGCTGGGCCTGCGGTTTCAAAATCGCTTTGGCTTGTGGATGCGCCTGTCTTCCGTGGTCATTGCGTTGGCAGGCGGCACTTTGCTGGCCTGGGGTCTGGGGCTGTTCAGCTGGCAAAGCATTGCGGATGCACCCTGGCTGACTCTGCCCAATCTGGCGTTTGTGAACTATGGCCTGACGTTTTCCCTGCCAGCGATTGCCACCTTTGTCGTGATCTACATGGTGGTGATTGCCGAGACTACGGGCACCTGGTTTGCGGTTTCTGCCGTGATTGAGCAGCCCCTGAGTGACCGCAATATTGACCGGGGCGCAGTGGGCGAGGGCCTGAGCTGCGGTCTGGCTGCGCTGGTGGGGGCCACACCCGTGACGGGCTACTCAACGAATGCAGGCATGATCTCCATCACAGGCGTGGCCAGCCGCATGGTGTTTATTACAGCGGGTGTGCTGATGGCCGCCATGGGCTTTCTGGGTAAGTTTTCGGCCCTGATTGCAGCCATTCCCTCGCCGGTGATTGGTGGCGTGTTTGCTGTGGTCTGTATCACCATTGCCATGGCAGGCATTCGCATCCTGCGCCATGTGCAGCTCACGGAGCGTGCCATGCTGGTGGTAGGCATTCCCATCATCTTTTCGTTCTTTGCCACGCTGGCCCCTGAGGCCTGGGTGAAGACTTTGCCCTCCATGCTGCAGTACCTGATGGGCTCTGCTGTGACACTGGGTGCCATGGCCGCCATGGTGCTGAATCTGATCCTGCCCAAGTCTGCAGCGAAGGCAGCTGCCGAATCAGTCAGCGACTGACTGCCGCAGTGCGTGCAAGCCCGCTTGTTGCACGCCAGCAGATGGGCTTGAATGGCAGCTCCTGTATGGATTGGAGCTGGCCATGACCACTGTTGCTGAGATTCTGAAGTCCAAAGCTGTGTCCACGGTGATCCGCATTGCACCCACGGCCACGGTGTATGACGCCTTGCGCCTGATGTCCGACAAGGACATCGGCGCGCTGCTGGTGATGGAGGGCGAGTCCATCGTCGGCATCTTCACGGAGCGCGACTATGCCCGCAAGATTGCCCTGATGGGCCGGGCTTCCGTGGACACCCCGGTGCGCGATGTGATGACGCGAGCCGTGCTGTTTGTGCAGCCCAGCCAGACCAGCGAGGAATGCATGGAGCTGATGACCCGCAAGCGCCTGCGCCACCTGCCGGTGGTGGATGACGGCAAGCTGCTGGGGCTGATCTCGATTGGTGATCTGGTCAAAAGCATCATCTTCCAGCAGCAGTTTGTGATTGAGCAGCTGGAGCATTACATCACCGGCGGTCGCTGAGGGTTGCTGAAACTTTAAGCATAAAAATGGCTGCCAGCGCTTGATGTATAAGCGCTGGCAGCTATCAAAATAAAAAACTGCGCTCACCCCACAGCACGCAAGGCGTCTGCTCCGTTCAGCGCACTGTGCTGCACGCTGGCCACGCCACGCACCACATCGCCAATCACCAGAATGCTGGGGCTGCCGAGCTGGTGATCTGCCATGGTCTGTGCCAGTGCCTGCAGTGTGGTGATGGCGTGGCGCTGCTGGGGCAGGCTGGCGTGCTGAATGATGGCTGCGGGCGTGCTGTGCGCAAGACCTCCGGCCTGTAGCTCCTGGGCAATCTGCGCAGCCACTGCGACGCCCATGTAGATCACCAGCGTGAGTTTGGCGGCCTGTGCTGTTGCCGCAATCTGCTGCCAGTCGGGCGACGCTCCCCCAGGTTTGGGATGGCCGGTGATAAAGAGCACGCCATGGGCGCGGTCACGGTGGGTGAGTGGTGCACCCAGGCTGGTCAGCCCAGCCAGCCCCGCAGTGATGCCGTTGATGACTTCAACTTGCACCCCGGCTGCACGCAGGTGCTCGACTTCTTCCCCTCCACGGCCAAAGACAAACGGGTCGCCCCCTTTGAGGCGGACGACATGCTCTCCCTCTCTGACGGCTTGCAGCATGAGTTTTTCGATAAAGGCCTGCGACGTGCTCTGGCAGCCGCCGCGCTTGCCGACATGGATGATGCGGGTGCCGGGATCGGCCAGTGCCACGATGGCGGGAGAGACCAGGTCATCGACCAGCAGCACGGTGGCGCGCTGAATGGCCTTGAGCGCCTTGATGGTGAGCAGTTCAGGGTCGCCAGGGCCTGCACCAACCAAGGTGCAGCTGCCAGCAGACGGGGGGAGCAATGCGTGCGTCATGGTGTTTCCTTGCTCAAAGTGGTGCTGTCTCAGGTACTCGCACTGCCGCCGGTGTCTGCTGCACCAGCTGGCGCAATGTGGGCAGGCAGGAGCCACATTGCGTGCCGCAGCGTAGCTGGTCTTGCAGCTGGTGCAGGCGGTCGGTGTCGCTGCCATGGCAGACAGAGAGCTGCGCACGGATGGCTGTGGCATCCACCCCCCAGCAGCTGCAGACCACCTGGCGTGCAACTGCTGCAGGCGCTGCCTGCATATCGGGGTGCAGCAGTTGCTGGCTGGTGAAGGGCAGGGCTTGCTGGGCCTGCAGCAGTGGCAGCAAGGAGGTGGCAGCGCTGGCATCCCCGCACAGCAGCATGGCCTCCAGATGGATGGCGGCCTGCTCGCCACGGCGCAGCAGCAGTGTGCGGCTGTGGCTGCGGTGTGGGTCTGCATAGTGCAGCAGGTTGTCGCCTTCCAGATGCAGCAGGTGTGCCAGCCGCTGCAGCAGCGCGGCATCTGGTGCACGGTCGCTGGCTGCACGCAGCAGCACACCGCTGCGCGCTGCGGCTGCGTCCTGCAAAGTGCCTGCACTGCCAAAAGGCACGCAGCTGGCAAAGGCAAAAGCGGGCATCAGTGCGGCCAGTTGCTGGCGCACGGCCAGCACTTCATCGGCAGGCAGCCACGCCGCAGCCACCATTTGCCAGGGCAGAGTGACCGCGTCCACGCGCACAGGGACATGTTTGAGTTCAGGCTGTTTGGACTGGGCGCAGAACACAGGGGCGGTCAGCTGATTGACGCCAGCAACAGGCTGCCCCTGTGCGTCATGACCACTCAGATATTCGCTGCCCCAGTGCATGGGCAGGTAGAGCTGGGACAGGCCCAGTGTGGCATCGGCCTGCACGGGGGCAATCAGCGTGCCATAGCGGCTTTCGATGCGTACCAGCTGGCCTGTCTGCAGACGGCGGCGTTCCATGTCCTGCGGGTGCATGTGCAGCTGTGGCTCAGGCACATGGGCAAACAGGCGTGCCACCTGGCCGGTACGGCTCATGCCATGCCAGTGGTCGCGCAGGCGGCCCGTGGTCAGGCTGAATGGGTGGTGTGCGCTGCGGGCTTCTGCTACGGGCTGGTAAGCCTGGGCTGCAAAGCGCGCACGGCCATCGGGTGTGGGAAAGATACCGTTGGCATACAGACGAGGCTGTCCCTGTGTGGCCCCGGCGGGGTAGGGCCATTGCTGTGGGCCACGCTGTTCCAGCAGTTCCCAGGACAGGCCGGTAATGTCCAGATCACGGCCACGGGTGCTTTCGCGGTGTTCTTCCCAGATGGCTTGTGCACCGGCAGCGGGCTGCTCTGTGTCATAGGGGAAGAGCGTGGGCTGGCCGGGGCGCAGCAAGGCTTCGAGGCGCTGGGCAATCTGCACGGCAATCTGCCAGTCGTGGCGTGCTTCACCGAGCGGGGGCAGGGCAGCACGTACGCGGGAGATACGGCGTTCGCTATTGGTGACGGTACCGAGTTTTTCCCCCCAGGTCGTGGCAGGCAGCAGTAGGTCTGCAAAGCCTGCCGTGGCGGTGGTGGCAAAAGCGTCCTGCACGATGACCAGCTCGGCGGCTTCCAGGGCGCGGCGCACCAGTTGCTGGTCAGGCATGCTGTGGGCGGGGTTGGTGCACACAATCCACATCAGCTTGATCTGGCCCTGGGCTGCAGCTTCAAACATTTCGACAGCGCTCTTGCCGGGTGTGGCGGGCACCTCGTCCACGCCCCAGTGCGCGGCTACTTCAGCGCGGTGCGCAGGATTGCCCATGTCGCGGTGCGCGCTGAGCAGGTTGGACATTCCGCCTACCTCTCGCCCGCCCATGGCATTGGGCTGGCCGGTGAGCGAAAACGGCCCGGCCCCGGCGCGGCCTATTTGTCCCGTGGCCAGGTGCAGGTTGATGAGTGCCGCATTCTTGGCTGTGCCCTGGCTGCTCTGGTTCAGGCCCTGGCAGTACAGACTCAGGGTGGGCTGCCGCTGCGCAGCGGTCTCTGCATCACCGCCGAGTGCAAACCAGCGTGCGGCCTGGTGCAGATCGGCTGGGGCAATGCCGCAGGTGCGCGCCACTTTCTCGGGCGTGGCGTCGCGAACCAGCTGCTTCAGGTCGGCGAAGCCGGTGGTGTGCTGGGCGATGTAGTCGTGGTCTATCCAGCCTTCCCAGAGCATGATGTGCAGCATGCCGTGAAACAGCAGCACATCGGTGCCGGGCTGCAGGGGCAGGTACAGGTCGGCCATTTCCGCTGTCTCAGTGCGGCGCGGATCGGCGACGATGATCTTGAGCTGCGGGTTGGCCACGCGTGCATCTTCAATGCGGCGAAACAGCACGGGATGGGCCCAGGCAGCATTGCTGCCGACGATGAACAGGCACTGCGCATGCTGCACATCCTCGTAGCAGGCAGGCGGTGCATCCGCACCCAGGGTGCTCTTGTAGCCCGCCACAGCGCTGCTCATGCACAGGCGTGAGTTGGTATCGATATTGTTGGTGCCCAGCAGCCCTTTGGTGAGCTTGTTGAACACGTAGTAATCCTCGGTCAGCAGCTGGCCGCTGCCGTAGATGCCAACCGCATCCGGACCATGCTGGCGCACGATGTCGGCCATGCGTGTGGCAACAAGTTCGATGGCACTGTCCCAGCTGATGGGCTCAGGTGTAGTGCCACGCTGCAGGCGCTGCATGGGCTGCAGCAGCCGCGTCTGCTGTGCCAGCACAGGGTCGCTGCTCAGGTGCAGCGTGCTGCCTTTGGTGCACAGACGCCCGTAGTTGGCTGGGTGCTCAGGGTCGCCACGTACACCGGTGATGCGTTGCCCATCACTTTCAATCAGCACGCCGCAGCCGACACCGCAGTAGGGGCAGGTAGAACGGGTTGTGGTAGAGGTCATGGGCGCATCCTTTGTGGTGCTATGCCGTCAGGCCATGCTGGAGCAGCGCTGGCCGGTGCAGCGCTGGGCGGGGCCAGCGATGGGGCGCGTCAGGTCCAGCGCAACGGTGGCGAGTTCTTCGGCATCCAGATAGACCTGTCCTTCCTCTACCTTGACCTGAAAGCTGGGGGTGCAGCCTTCGTCAGGTGCGGCCGCGTGGCCGTTGTCGAGTGCAATCGTCCAGTTGTGCAGCGGGCAGGCCACACTGCGGCCAAACACCAGGCCCTGGGAGAGTGGGCCGCCCTTGTGCGGGCAGCGGTCCAGCAGTGCAAAGACTTCGTGGCTGGCGTTGCGAAATACCGCGACGTCAAGACCTTGGGCACGTGCTACACGGCGTGCACCGAGTACGGGGATGTCGTCCACAGCGCAAATCAGTTGCCAGGTTGTCATGGGAAATTCCTTTTCAAGCAGTGGGTTCAGGCAGTCACAGAGGTGGGGGCAGGTGCTGCCACCTGGATGGGAATGACGCGGTCAAACTGGCGCGTATCGACGGCGGCCTTGCTGAATTCAAACCAGGGGTCAGGCTCGCCATCGAGCGCAAACTGCAGCTGCTCCCACAGTGCCTTGCGTCCGGCGTGGTCTTCCAGAATGCGCTGCTTCACATAGTCCATGCCCACGCGCTCCAGGAAGTGCACGGTGCGCTCCAGATACCAGCCTTCCAGGCGGTACAGCTGCATGAAGGCCCCCGTGTACTCCAGCACTTCCTCGGCGGTCTTGAGCTTGGTGAAGAACTGGGCCACCTCGGTCTTGATACCGCCATTGCCGCCAATGACCATCTCCCAGCCGCTGTCTACGCCGATGATGCCCACGTCCTTGATACCAGCCTCGGCACAGTTGCGCGGGCAGCCGCTGACGGCGAACTTGACCTTGTGCGGGGCATACATGCGCCACATGGCGTGCTCCAGGTCTTTGCCCATCTGGGTGCTGTCTTGCGTGCCCATGCGGCACCATTCGCTGCCCACGCAGGTCTTGACGGTGCGCAGCGCCTTGGCATAGCCGTGGCCGCTGGGCATGCCCAGATCACGCCACACATTCACCAGATCTTCCTTTTTGACGCCCAGCAGGTCCACGCGCTGGCCGCCTGTGACTTTAACGGTGGGAATCTGGTACTTGTCCACCACGTCTGCAATGCGGCGTAGCTCGTCGGCATTGGTCTCTCCGGCCCACATGCGAGGAATCACGCTATACGTGCCGTCTTTCTGGATGTTGGCGTGGGAGCGCTCGTTGATCAGCCGGCTTTGCGGGTCATCCTGGGCCTCTTTCGGCCAGGTGGAGATCAGGTAGTAGTTGATGGCGGGGCGGCAAGTTGGGCAGCCGTTGGGGGTTTGCCAGTCCAGCGCGGCAAACACATCGCTGATACGCAGCAGGTGCTGGTCACGAATGGCATCGCGCACAGCCTGGTGTCCATGGCTGGTGCAGCCGCAGATGGCCTTGGTCTTGGGGGCTGCGGAGTAGTCGCCACCGGCGGTGAACATGATGATTTGTTCAACCAGCCCCGTGCAGGAGCCGCAGCTGGCACTGGCCTTGGTGTGCTTGCGCACGTCTTCCAGTGTGAACAGCCCTTTTCCCTTGATGGCCTTGCAGATAGTGCCCTTGGTGACGCCATTGCAGCCGCAGACCTCGTCACTGTCCTGCATGCTGGAGGCCTTGTTGTGGCCCTGGTGGCCGCTGTCACCGATATTGGATTCACCAAAGATCAGGCGGTCACGGATGTCTGCCACCGAGCGGCCTTCCCGCAGCAGCTTGAAGTACCAGCTGCCATCGACGGTGTCGCCATACAGGCAGGCGCCCACCAGCTTGTTGTCCTTGAGCACCAGCTTTTTGTAGATGCCGCCGCCGGGGGCAAACGGGTCACGCAGCACGATGGTTTCGGTATCTGCATCGCCTTGGAAGTTGCCTGCAGAAAACAGATCTATGCCTGTGACCTTGAGCTTGGTGGAAGTGAGCGAGCCCGTGTAGCGCGCAATGCCCCACTCCGCCAGGTGGTTGGCCAGCACCTTGGCCTGCTCGAACAGGGGAGCAACCAGGCCATAGGCAATACCGCGGTGGTTGGCACATTCCCCTACGGCGTAGATACGCGGGTCGGTTACGGTCTGCATGGTGTCACTGACCACAATGCCGCGGTCCACATGCAGGTGGGCGCTTTGCGCCAGTGCGGTGTTGGGGCGAATGCCTACGGCCATGACCACCAGCTGGGCAGGTACTTCGCGGCCGTCCTTGAAGCGCACGGCGCGTACGCGGCCATTGGCATCACCCAGCAGTTCCTGCGTGTGGGCCTGCATCAGAAAGTTCAGGCCACGCGCTTGCAGAGACTGCTGCAGCATCTTGCCGGCGACGTCGTCCAACTGGCGTTCCATGAGCCAGTCGTTCACATGCACGACCGAGACCTGCATGCCGCGCTTGCTCAGTCCGTTGGCGGCTTCCAGGCCCAGCAGGCCGCCGCCGATGACCACAGCCTGTGTGTAACGCTCGGCAGCATCAATCATGGCCTGCGTGTCTGCAATGTCGCGGTAGCCGATAACACCATCCAGATCAGCGCCGGGCACAGGCAGTATGAAAGGGTTCGATCCCGTGGCCAGCACCAGGCGGTCGTAAGCGGCCGTGATGGTCTGGCCTTCTTTGTTTGTGGCAGTCACTGTGCGCTGGATGCGGTTGATTTCCGTGACCTGGTAGCCCGCATGCAGCGTGATGTCGTTGTCGTGGTACCAGTTCCAGTCGTTGAGTACGATTTCTTCCAGCGTCTGCTCTCCAGCCAGTACGGGTGAGAGCAGGATGCGGTTGTAGTTGGGGTGGGGTTCGGCACCGAAGACGGTGATCTCATAGTGCTCGGGGGCAATCTTGAGCAGCTCTTCGAGCGTGCGGATTCCGGCCATGCCGTTACCAACCAAGACCAGTTTGAACTTTTTCATTACGACCCTCGTGCGTGTGTTGGACTAGGAAACAAAAAAGGCGCCATTCCCTGCGCAGCATGGCCGCGAGGAAAGACGCCTTTGTCTTGGGTTCTGGTCCATCGTTGCACCTCAACCCTGCAACCAGCGTTGGTTGCAAGCTGATTACTGCAAGAGTTGTGCCAGCCAGAGCATTACCGGTGGAGCTTGAAAGTATGGCGCGCGTGGCCGGGTGTTGCACCGTGATGGTGCCCATGCGCCAAGCTGAGCGTGCAGCAATAGACGGTGCATGAAAAAAGCCACCTGTGCAGGTGGCTTGGGTGGTGCGGCGGTGATCAGGCGGCTTTTTCCACGTGCTTCTGGCGCGCGTATAGAAAGTCAATCACGGCCTTGCGGCAACGCTGGTAGTCGGCATTCTCCGCCAGAGTCACGCGGTCGCGCGGGCGGGGCAGGGGGACGGGCAGCACTTCACCAATGGTGGCGGCAGGGCCGTTGGTCATCATCACGATCTTGTCGGAAAGCAGCACGGCTTCGTCCACATCATGCGTGACCATGACGACGGTGCTTTGCGTGCGCGCCACGATTTCCTGCAGCTCATCCTGCAGCTTGGCGCGGGTGAGGGCATCCAGTGCACCAAAGGGTTCGTCCATGAGCAGCACCTGTGGCTCCATGGACAGCGCACGGGCAATGCCTACGCGCTGCTTCATGCCGCCGGAGATTTCACCGGGACGTTTGCTGGCTGCATGGCTCAGGCCCACCAGTTCCAGGGCCGCATCGGTGCGGGCCTTGAGCTGGGCCTTGCTTTCATGCTTGTCAAACACGCGCTCCACAGCCAGATAGACGTTGGCGTGGCAGGTCAGCCAGGGCAGCAGCGAGTGGTTCTGGAACACCACGGCGCGTTCCGGGCCGGGGCCTTTGATTTCACGATTGGCACACAGCAGCACGCCTGCTGTGGGTGTGGTCAGGCCTGCAATCAGGTTGAGCAGGGTGGACTTGCCGCAGCCCGAGTGGCCGATGAGGCTGACAAACTCGCCCTTGGTAATGCTGAGGTTGATGTCGCGCAGCGCAGGGAACAGGCCCTTGCTGGTCTGGAAGGTCTGTGCGACGTTCTGGATCTCGATGAATTTATCGCTCATGACTTCACCTCTTCATATGTAAAGGCCGACGCCAGTTTGACCAGCGCCCACTCCAGCATCAGACCGACTACGCCGATGACAAAGATGGCGATGATGATGTTGGTCACGTTCAGGTTGTTCCATTCGTCCCAGACCCAGAAGCCAATGCCTACGCCGCCAGTCAGCATCTCGGCTGCCACGATCACCAGCCAGGCGGTGCCCACGGCCAGACGCACACCGGTCAGCAGATAGGGCAGCACGGCTGGGAACAGGATGGTGGTGGCGATCTTCCATTCGGAGAGGTTGAGCACTCGGGCTACGTTCATGTAGTCCTGCGGTACGCGCTGTACGCCAACGGCCGTGTTGATGACCATGGGCCAGATGGAGCAGATGAAGATGGTCCAGATGGCGGCAGGGTTGGCACCCTGAAAGACCAGCAGACCGATGGGCAGCCAGGCCAGGGGGGAGACAGGGCGCAGCAGGCCAATGATGGGGTTGCACATGCGCGAGAGAAACGCAAAGCGCCCAATCACAAAGCCCAGCGGAATGCCGACCAGTGCCGCCAGACCAAAGCCCATGGCCACACGCTGCAGTGAAGACAGCACATTCCAGCCGATGCCCTGGTCATTAGGGCCATTGCGGTAGAACGGATCACTGAACACCGTGATGGCCTGCTGCCAGGTCGCCAGTGGGGTAGGGATGGCTCCGTCGGTGGAGCTGGAAATCAGCGACCACATGCCAATCAGCAGCACAAAACCCAGCAAAGGCGGAAAAGCTGCGCTGGCGAGTTTGTGAGCCGTCTGTGCCACAGGGGCTTTTGCATGTGTTGCGCTGGCCGCAGTAGCAGGGGCAGCAGCGCTTGTGCTGTGATCCGGCGTGGGCGTAGATGGGGTGGCGCTGCTCGCAGGTGGTGCGCTTGATGCAGCAGGCACTGGGGTGTGGAAAACGGCACTGACCATGGAAGTGCTCCTTAAACTTTGATGGCAAAGCTGTCGGCGTACTGGGCGGGATTGCTGCCGTCCCAGACCTTGCCGTCAATGAGTTTGCTGCTGCGCATGACGTTCTTGGGCACGGCAATGTTCAGCTGTGAGGCCGCCTGCTTGTACAGATCAATCTGGTTGATCTGCTGGGCCACGGCGAGATAGTCAGGGTGCTCCTTGAGCAAGCCCCAGCGCTTGTGCTGGGTGAGGAACCACATGCCATCCGACAGATAGGGGAAGTTCACGCTGCCATCGTTGAAGAACTTCATGTGGTTGGCGTCGTCCCAGGTCTTGCCCAGGCCGTTCTGGTAGCGGCCCAGAATGCGCTGGTTGATGGCGTCTACGTTGGTGTTGACGTAGGACTTGTCGGCAATGGTTTCGGCCATCTTGACCTTGTTCTGCAGGCTGGCGTCAATCCACTGACTGGCTTCGAGAATTGCCATCATCACGGCGCGCGCGGTGTTGGGGTTCTGTTTGACGAAGTCGGCCGTGGTGCCCAGCACCTTTTCTGGGTGGTCCTGCCAGATGTCCTGAGAGGTCACTGCGGTGATGCCAATCTTGTCCATGATGGCGCGGTGGTTCCAGGGTTCGCCCACGCAGAAGCCATCCATGTTGCCCACGCGCATATTGGCCACCATCTGTGGAGGCGGGACGGTGATGACCTTCGCATCTTTGAACGGGTTGATGCCTGCGCTGGCCAGCCAGTAGTACAGCCACATGGCGTGTGTGCCGGTGGGGAAGGTCTGGGCAAAGGTGTAATCGCGCTTTTCCTTGGCCATGAGCTGGGCCAGGCTGGCGGCATCCACAGCACCTTTGTCTGCCAGTTTCTTGGAGAGGCTGATGGCCTGGCCATTGTTGTTGAGCGTCATCAGAACGGCCATGTCCTTTTTCGCGCCGCCAACGCCCAGCTGCAGGCCATAGACCAGACCATAGAGCACATGGGCCATGTCCAGGTCGCCATTGCTGAGTTTGTCGCGCACACCGGCCCAACTGGCTTCCTTGGTGGGAATGATCTTGACGCCGTATTTCTGGTCAAAGCCCAGCACGGAGGCCATGACGACGCTGGCGCAGTCTGTCAGCGGAATGAATCCGATCTTGACTTCCTTTTTTTCAGGGGCATCAGATCCTGCGGCCCAGGCACCATGGTGGCCCAGCTGTGTGTAGAGCAGGGCGCCAGCAGCCATGCTGGACGATTGGCTCAGAAAGCGGCGGCGGGAGGGATTGGTCGCAGTTTGCGCAATGGGGTTGGCAGAGGGGTGTTGTGCCATGGTACTGCTCCTTCGAGGCTGAACTAAGAACGCATAAGAGGTAGAAAACAAACGGCGTCCCGATCCGGCCTGCCAGAGCAGGGGATGGGACGCCGTTGTCCTTGATGTACTGTCTCCAGACCGCCGTTGGCCGGGATTCGTTGCATCTGTATGCACGAAGCGTGCCAGTTTATGTTTCGCGCAGATTCAGCAGTTCAGCCATCGACAGTACAGACTGGGCGACGTCCACAATGCGGCGGTTCTGTGTCATCGCAGTCTGGCGAAGCAGCTTGTGGGCCTGGCTCTCGCTGAGGTTTTGCTGCGTCATCAGCATGCCCTTGGCGCGTTCCACGACTTTGCGTTCATTCAGGGCCTGCCGGACAGCTTCTAGCTCAGTGCGCATGGTCTGCAGGCGTTGTGACTGTTCCTGAACGACCTGTAGCACGGAGGCTTTGAACTGGGTTGTGAGCTGTGCATCCCATGAGTGCCTGGAGGCTTGGGCAAAGAATTCAGGCCATACATCTTCTGTGCTCGGCTGTGTGAGCTGGGCTGGCTGCTTCAGCGCTTGCTGCGCACTGTGCAGGTGGGCCGTACATTCCTGAACCAGCGTTTGAGCCAGTTTCGATTCAATCTGGTGCATGCCATCCATGACGTGGGTGCATGCTTCAAACCACACTTCGCTGAGATCACGTGGCAGTGGCGCGCTGGCTATGGCTGTACAGCCAATCCGTCTGAGACGTTCAATGGTGATCTGGTCAGGGCCCATGACGACGAGCTGATTCCACTCAAGGATCAGATCGGCAGGCGCGCATTCCGCGAACACCTGAAAGCAGCGTTCCTGCGACTCAATCAAATGCAGCCAGTGCTGCTGGCGCTCGCTGTCGCTGCGCCCAGCGCTAAAGGCTGCTGCGCCGGTGGCACGCTCCTGACCTGCCAGCTCCTTGCCCTGCATGAAGTGGAACATGGCCACCAGCAGGCGAGAGATGCTGGGGTAAGTGGCGCTGTCTGCGGCTTCAAACACGACCGCCAGCAAGCCTGCAATCAGGCGTGCATAGGCTTGTGTCGAGTCGTTGACGCTCAGGCGCTGCTGCGTGACGTGCTGGCGCAGCGCAGGCAGCGCCTCAATGCCTTGCAATACATAGGCAATATCGCTGCACAGGCGAGCACCTTGCCCACCCGAAAGACTGGAGACATCGAGCGTATGCAGCATGTCGCGCACGGTGGCAATGGCCTGATCGCTGGATATACGCTGCGCCTGCAAGGATTGCGCAGCACGACTGCCTTGGCTGGCCAGCCAGATGCTGGACAGGCCTCTTTCCTTTTGCAGGGCATGGATCAGTTCGGCAAGTGTCCGAACAAAGCTGCTGGTGCGCAGCAGCTGTTGCAGTTCATTGATTTCACACTGGCGTGCAGCGGTCAGAAAGTGCAGGGCAGTATCCATGGCGGGGCTTGGGAATGGTGATTCCCCGCTGTGGTGCAATTTTTATGCCGTAGAGCACCAGACAGGCGCTCAGACCGTGAGCGCAGCGGCTTGCTGGATGGGCTGACCCGCGCTGCCCAATGATGCTGGTATGCGTTGCAGTGACTCTGTAGGTTGCGCTGCTTCATGCTGCACCTTGAAACGCTGCACCAGTGCACGCAGATGCTCCGACTGGGCGCGCAGGCTGTGGGCTGCCGCGGCGCTTTCTTCGACCAGGGCGGCGTTTTGCTGTGTCATCTGGTCGAGTGAGCCCACGGCTTCATTGACATGCGCTACGCCGTCACGCTGTTCAGCCGCATGGTGGTTGATGTTTTCCATGACCTGGGTGACATGCTGGATGGCCTGTACCACTTCGGTCATGGTGCTGCCTGCGTCCTGCGCCAGCTGTGCACCATCGGCAATGCGGTCTACGGAGGCCTGAATCAGCGCCTTGATTTCCTTGGTGGCCTGTGCACTGCGCTGAGCCAGGGAGCGCACTTCGGCAGCGACCACGGCAAAGCCACGGCCCTGATCGCCTGCACGCGCAGCCTCTACGGCAGCGTTCAGCGCCAGGATGTTGGTTTGGAAGGCAATGCCGTCGATCACGCCGATGATGTCGGCAATCTTCTGGCTGCGCTGGTGGATGTCGGTCATGGTCTGGACCACGTCATGCACGACGGTGCCGCCATGCTGGGCTACGCCGCAGGCCTGCTGTGCCATCTCTGCCGCCTGCTGGGCGCTGTGGGCAGTGTCCTGCAGGGTCTGGGTCAGCTGCACCATGGCAGCTGCGGCCTGCTGCAGGTGGCTGGAGGTGATTTCAGTGCGCTGTGAAAGGTCCTGGTTGCCCGAGGCGATTTCATCGCTGGCCAGGTGAATGGCTTCACCGCTGTGGCGCACGTCTTCGATCATGCGCGACAGAGACTGTCTCATGTGCTGCAGCGACTGCAGCAGCTGACCGAATTCGTCACGCCGTGTGCTCTGGTGCGTGATGTTCAGATTACCACTGGCAATCTGTTCGGCCATCTGGTTGGCCTGCTGCAGCGAGCGGCGGATGCTGTTGATCAGCAGATAGGCACCCACGGCAATGCCCAGCAGCAGAAACACCATGTTGATGGCAGCGGCACGCACTACGCCCTGGCGTGCGGCGCCCATGTCAGAGCGCATCTGCGCCAGCTGCTCGGCCTGCTGACTCACAAACTGCTGCAGTGCCTGGATGTAGGCCTGTGCGGCCTGGTCATAGCGCTGACGCAGATCCTGCAGCTGCAGGCTGTGCCCCTGCGCTTTCAGTTGCAGCGCCTGTGCACCCAGGCTTTGCAGCTGCTGGCGCTGCTGGGCCAGCAGCTGCACCGTGGCCTGCTGCTCAGCGTCGAGGCTGGTGGTGGTGAGCTGCTGAATCAGCATCTGCAGCGTGGACTGGGTCTGTGCCATCTGCGCTTCAAAGCGACGGGCATCCTCGGCGCTGCCGCTGGCCAGTGCAGCCTGTGTGCGCACGGTGTTGACCTGGGCCAGTGCGCTCCACTGTGCGGCCTGATCCAGTCGTTGTGACAGCAGGCTGTCCTGCTGGTTGAACTTTTGCTGGTGGCTGGCGGAGTTATAGCCTGCATGGCCCACGATGATGATGGCCCCCAGAACGATGCAGACTACGCTGAGCCAGAGTTTTTTTGTCACGCTGATGTGTTTCATGCGGCGGTTCACCATGACCTTCCAATGCGGCGCTGGTCGAGCGGACCAGCCAGGCGCTTTTCAAAAACGAACGATCGTGCGAAACCCTAGTTGAAACCAAACGTAAGTAAAAGCGTATTGGTGCATACGCGTATTGAGGGTTAGTCCGAGGCTGATTGAGCGTGTTTTTTGCGCTTTGACAAGTTGTTGGATCAAGCTTTGTTGAAGCTGCAGACAGGGGCTGGAATCGCAAGAAGATGTATTGATAATGGTGAGGTTTTGTCCTACACCTCTTGCTTTGAACGACCCATGCATTTGCGCTTTTGTGTTCCGCGGCATCTGTGCCTGAAAACCGCATTGATTGCCGCGTTGTCGCTGGTTGCACCATGGTCCATGGCTGGCAGCAACTCCAAGCAACCTATCACCCAGGCAGCGCTGCAGGCGCGTTTGCAGGAGGCCCAGGGCAACCCGGAACTGGGTCAGCGGCTGTACAGCCTCGGCAAGAAAGTCGCAGCAGTGTGTGCCAACTGCCACGGACCACAGAAAAGCCGCGAGTTTCTGGAAGTGCCTTATCTGGAGGGGCAGAACCCGGCGTATCTGGTGGAACAGATTCGCCAGTTCTCGCAGAGTGAGCGCAAGAACGCTTTCATGGAAGGTATTCTCAAGGCCATGAACCGCGATGAGATGGTGGGCATGGTGCTGTTCTACGAGAAGGAAAAACTGCCTGTGCGTCAGCCTGCAGACCAGGAACTGTACGCCCGAGGCAAGGCTTACTATGGGCGCATCTGCATCAACTGCCACGCTGCCGACGGTCATGGCAATGAGCGCCTGCCGCGCATTGCTGGCCAGCATTACGGTTATGTGGACATGACGCTCAAGCGCTACCGCGATGGCAGCACCGTGCGCTCTGACCCGAACATGGCATTCGTGACCAAGGCCATGACGGACCAGGACATTGCAGCGGTGGCCACCTATCTTGAAACCATGCCCTAGGGTGGTGTTCGCGGCGTTGACTGCGAGCTTGCGTATGTCACGAGCCCCTGCAAGGCCCAGGCCTGCAGGGGTTTGTTGTCTGCAGCCTTCGCCCATGGGCTGCGCAGGCGCATACTTGGCGGCTTGTTGTGTGGACTTCCGGACTTTTTTCACATCATGACCTTGGCAGCTGCGCCCATTGGTGTTTTTGACAGCGGTATTGGTGGCCTGAGCGTGCTGCAGGCGCTGCGCCATGAATTACCGCAGGAGCACTTTGTCTATCTGGCAGACAGCGGCCATGCGCCCTATGGCGAGCGTGGCGATGCCTTTGTGCAGGCGCGCACGCATGCGATTGCCCACCATCTGCGTGCCCGGCATGGCATCAAGGCGCTGGTGATTGCCTGCAATACGGCCACGGCTGCGGCGGTGGAGTCGCTGCGTGCGGCCCTGCCGGATCTGCCCATGATCGGGGTGGAGCCCGCTATCAAGCCCGCATCCCTTTCCAGCCAGACGCACCATGTGGGGGTGATGGCCACGCGCGGCACGGTGGAAAGCCGCCGCTTTCACAAGCTGCTGCACGAGCATGGGCAGCACACGCAGTTTCATGCACAGGCCTGCGATGGCCTGGCACGAGCGATTGAGCTGAGTACGCAGGCCGAAGATGGCGCTATGGAAGTACAAGCGCTTTGCGCCCGATACATCAGCGCTTTAGGCCAATTTGGCTTGAAAACTGGAGAGATGGACACGCTGGTGCTGGGCTGCACCCACTATGTGTTTGCCAAGCCACAGCTGCGTGCCCTGGTGGGGCCGGATGTGCAGCTGATTGATACCGGCGCAGCCGTTGCACGCCAGACGCGCCGTCTGCTGACCAAGGCGCAGACGCTGCGTGCAGAGCCTGCAGACCGTGATCCGGCGGCGCTGGCTGGGGCGCAGCAGATACAGCTCATGACCACCGGGCAGCTCAGTGCGCTGCAGGCCGCTGCTGCGCGTTGGCTGGATGTGCCTGCCAGCCGCTGCGTGCAAGTGCAGGTAGATTCAAAACCCATAGCTGCCAGCGCTTGATAGATAAGCGCTAGCGGATATTTTTGCTTGAAATTTAATGGGGCTGGACGCCGGGCAGAAATTCAATGCCGGTGCGCTTGACCAGCTCGGCATAGCTGATGGGCTTGCTCACACGTGCATCGTCGCGGTTGGGCTGCCAGTGTGCCCAGGCGCGGTTGGTGCTGGCGTCATAGACCAGCTTGTACAGATAGCTGGGCACAGCCACCTTGTTGTCGCCCACAGTGCTGGGCTTTGGGTCAAACACGGGGCCGGTGATGATGTAGACATCGCCCTTGGCGCGGCTGGCGTAGCTGCGCGTGTCTTTTTCAATGCGTGCCCAGGGGCCGCTGTTCTGCTTCATGGACTGGGGCACCATATTGGCCAGCGAAAAGCTCTGTGCCATGGCCTGTGCGGTGGGCATGTCTGCAGCAGGTGCCATGTGGCCACGTGAGTAACCGGAGTTCCTGTAGTCGCTCAGTTCTGCACGCTCGGCACGAGGCAGACGGGCGTCTGCAAAGAACTTGTTGGTGCGCTTTTCGTCCGCATCGGCTACCAGTGCGCGGTTCATGCGCTGCGCCACATACATGGGCGTGCGTGTATTGCCGTTGTGCATGATGGCAAAGGCGTCATAGCACAGGTCACGCAGTTTGGACTGGGTATGGATGATAGGCGGCTGGCCGGCGGCAAAGAACTGGCGGCAGCTCTTGAAGCTGTCACTGGTTGCAGCGCGTGCTGCGGGTGTGGCGGGGGTACTGGCCTGAGAGCTCGAACTGTTGCCCAGACAGGCGCTGAGCAGGGTGATGCCCAAAAGGGCACCCAAGGCAGCACGTGCACTGCGTGCTGAAAACTTCTGAGAAATCACGGCAAATCCCTTGCAGCCTATGCGGCTGTTGTTCACAAATCAATAGCAAGGGATTGGAGCAGGTTTTGACAAAAGGTTCCGATGAATGGTTTTTGGGCCTTGTCTGGACAGCGGCTCAATTGCCGTCCCAGCTGGCGCTCCAGCGATCGCCCCAGTCCTGGCGTACGCGCTCGATGCTGCGCCGGTCGCGTTTGGTAGGGCGGCCAGTGTGCTGGGTGGCAATGCTGGCGGCTGGCTCAGGGGCCAGGCGGCGCTGCTCGGCCAGGCGTGCACGCTCGGCCATGCTCTCCGGCGTTTCGGCGTACAGCTGCTGAGCCACGGGGGCTGGGCCGCGCATATTGCTCAGGCCCAGTACCTTGACGGTCTTGGGTACATCACCCTGACGCAGGGCAATGGTGTCGCCTACACGGATTTCACGCGAAGCCTTGGCTGCCATGGCGTTCACGGTCACGCGGTTCTTGCTGATTTGTTCAACCGCAAGACTGCGCGTCTTGTAAAAGCGTGCAGCCCACAGCCACTTGTCCAGGCGCATGGAAGAAATTTCACTCATGGCCGTGATTTTCCCGGATGTAGCAACTTCTGCTGCGAAGGAATATGCATGCTGCTGCGGGTTTTTCCTGTCTGCAGCCCTACCGATGAACGGGAAGATGCGGCAGCCTGCCCTTGATCCTGCGCAGAATGACCAACGGTCACAGGTGGCAGCCTGTGTCCTGTCTGCCGCAGTGACGCAATCACAGGAAAGCATGCGATGACGGAACAGAACATCAAGCAAGACAACGAGACAGCCATGGAAAGACAGACATGCCATGCCTGGCAGATGGGCGCGGGGGGCGCTATTGTGCTGGCCGCACTGGCGCTGGCATGGGGAGCATGGCGGATTCCTGCGCAGACGGCGCAAAACGATGGTGGTGCAGCTTTGCTGCCCACGCTGTGCGCTGCAGCATTGCTGTTGTGTGGCGGCTGGCTGGTGTGGGACGCAAGGCATGGGGGCTGGCGCAACATGGCGGCGTCTGCCGGGCAGGGGCAGCTGCAGATCACACCCTGGGTGTGGGTGAGCGCAGGCATGTTGCTGGGTGCACTGCTGATACGCCACAGCGGTTTTGTGCTGGCGGCAGCGCTTTGCTACGTGCTGGCTCTGCAGGGGCTGCGCCGCGCAGCACAGCCTGATCTGCCCCTGCGCGGCAGGCGCGTGCTGACCGATGTACTGGTGGGGCTGGTGCTGGCGGCGCTGGTGTATGTGCTGTTTGTACGGGTGCTGGGCGTGAGCCTGCCAGCGGGGTGGCTGCCATGGATGTGATGCAGGCATTGTGGCAGGGGCTGGTGCTGGCCTGTACCGTGCAGAACCTGGCATGGGCACTGGCAGGCTGTGTGCTGGGCACGGTGATGGGCGTGCTGCCGGGCTTTGGTGCGTCGGCAGCCATGGCGCTGCTGCTGCCCATGACGTTTCATGTGGATGTGACCCAGGCTTTCATCTTCTTTATTGCTGTGGCCTGTGGCGGCATGTATGGCGGCTCGACCACCTCCATTCTTTTTAACGCTCCGGGCGAGACAGCCAGCATGGTCACAGCCATGGAGGGCAAGCGCATGGCGCTCAATGGCCGTGCCGGGGTGGCGCTGGCTACGGCGGCGGTGGGTTCGCTGGTTGCGGGCACACTGGCGGCCTTGTTTGTGGTCTGGGCCGCGCCCTGGGTGGCAGGTATTGCGAGCAAGCTGGGGCCTGCAGAGATCTTCATGCTCATGGTGATGGCACTGGGTGCGGTGAGCGCCGCCATCGGCAAGAGCACGCTGCGTGGAGTGACGGCGCTGTGCGCAGGCATTGCGCTGGCCTGCATCGGCCATGAAACCGTGGGCGGCACGGAGCGGCTCACAGGCGGGCTGCCGCTGCTGTACGACGGCATTGACATGGTGCTGGTAGCTGTTGGCCTGCTGGTCGTGGCCGAGGTGCTGCATGCAGCCATGTTTGAAGGGCGTGTGCGCTACACGCTCAACACCGTAGGGCGTGTACGCATGTCGCGCGAGGACTGGAAGCGCTCCTGGCGGCCCTGGCTGCGCGGTACGGCCATTGGCCTGCCGTTTGGCTGTGTACCGCTGGGCGGCGTGGATATGCCCACGTATGTGAGCTATGCCTCGGAGCGCTATATGGCCTCCGAGCCGCGCCGCAGGGAGTTTGGGCGTGAGGGTGCGATTGAAGGCGTGGCCGGGCCGGAAGCTGCGAACAATGCCACGGTGACGGCGGCCTTGATTCCGCTGCTGGTCATGGGCATTCCCACCAGCAATGCCACGGCAGTGATGCTGGGCGCCTTTCAGAACTACGGCATGCAGCCTGGGCCGCAGTGGTTCAGCAATGGCTACTGGCTGGTGTGGGTGCTGATGGGCTCGCTGTTTATCAGCAACCTCATGCTGTGGGTGCTGAACATGCCGCTGGTGCGCATGTGGACGCCGCTGCTGCGCATTCCCCGCCCACACCTGCATGCGGCCATGCTGGTGCTGGCGACAGCCGGGGTCTATGGCATGCGCCAGAGTGTGGGCGATCTGTGCCTGCTGTATGGCCTGGGGCTGCTGGGCGTGGCCATGCGACGCTTTGACTTTCCTGTCACCCCGCTGGTGATTGGTGTGGCACTGGGGCCACTGGCCGAGGTGCAGCTGCGCCAGGCGCTGGCTGTGGGCCATGGCAGCTGGGCCATCTTTGTGCAGCGTCCCCTGGCCCTGGTGTTGCTGATCGTGGTGGTGGTTCTGATCGCAGCACCAGCACTGCTCAAAGGCTGGGCCAGACGCCGCATGGCGCAGGCGCGCGGTCAGAAGCGGAATGTGTAGCGCAGCTTGCGTCCAGATCCCAAGAAAAACAAAAGGCCCTGGCATTGCGCCAGGGCCTTTTGCTTAGGGTGAGCCGCTGGTGTGCGGGGCAGCGCTTATTCGATCAGCATGGGCTCCTGCTGGCTGGATGCCAGTGCATGGCTGCGAGGTGCAGCCTGTGCAGCAGCTGCGGGAGCCAGTCGGGGAGCCTGCAGCTGGCTTTCACTGCCGGTCTTGAAAGTGGCTACCAGGCGGTTCAGCTCGGCAGCCTGATAGCTCAGGCTGTTGGCGGCGGCAGCGCTTTCTTCCACCAGTGCGGCGTTTTGCTGGGTGACCTGGTCGAGCTGGGCAATCGCATCGCTGACCTGGCCGGTACCCTGGCTTTGCTCCTGGCTGGCGTTGCTGATTTCCTGAATCAGGGCGGCCACGCTCTGGACCTGCTGCACCACGTCGCCAATGGTCTTGCCCGTGGCTTCGACCAGGGTCGTGCCTTCGTTGACCTGGCTGACGCTTTGCTGGATCAGCAGCTTGATTTCCTTGGCTGCCTCGGCACTGCGACCTGCCAGAGCACGCACTTCGCCAGCGACCACGGCAAAGCCGCGGCCCTGCTCACCCGCACGTGCGGCTTCCACCGCAGCATTGAGCGCCAGGATGTTGGTCTGGAAGGCAATGCCATCAATCACGCCGATGATGTCGGCAATCTTGCGCGAGCTGGCAGAAATGGTTTCCATGGTCTGTGTGACCTGCTCCATGGCCTCGCCGCCCTGGCTGGCAGTGTGTGCAGCATTGCGGGCCAGGGTGGTGGCCTGCTGGGCGTTGTCGGTGTTGTGACGCACGGTAGAAGCCAGCTCTTCCATGCTGGCCGCAGTCTGCTGCAGGTTGCTGGCCTGCTCTTCGGTGCGCTGCGACAGGTCGTTGTTACCGGTCGAGATCTGGGTGGCCCCGGTGGCAATGGACTCGCTGCTTTCGCGGATGCGGCCGACAATGCTCAGCAGGTTGTTGTTCATGCCCTTGAGCGCCAGCATCAGGCGGCCCAGCTCGTCCTTGGAGGTGACTTCAATGTGCGAGCGCAGATCGCCCTGTGCCACGGTCTCGGCCACCTGCACGGCGCTGTCCAGGTTGCGGGTGATGGTGCGGATGATGAGGCTGGCGCTGATGAGGGTCAGTACCAGCAAGATAGCAACGGTCACTGCTGCCAGCATCATGGTACGGGTGCTGGCGGCCTGTGCTTCTTCATAGGCCTGCAGCGCCAGCTGCTCCTGCATGGCAGACAGCTGCTGCAGGCTTGCAGCGAGCGGGCTCACGCTGGGGAAAAGCCGGTATTCGATGAAGGAACCCAGACCTTCGTGGTCATCGCGCTCAAAGAAGCGCAGCACATCATCAATGCGCGGAGAAATGGCTTCCAGCAAGGTGTTGACACGGTCAGCCAGCGCTTTTTCCTCAGCAGTGAGTTGGGTCTGCATATAGGCGTTCCATGCAGCCTGCGCGTCATTGCGCACCTGTGTCAGCGTGTCCTTGCCGGATTCAGCCAGGATTTGCTGGTTGTAGACCTTGTTCGTGGTTTCCACCAGCTTGATGCCGTAGGCATCGGCAATCAGCTTGAGCTGCTGCATGGGCATCACACGGTTGTTATAGATGCTGGCCATGCGCTGGTTGGCGCTGTTGAGTTCCAGCATCAGCGTGATGGAGGTGGCCAGCGTCAGCACCAGCAGTGACGCGACCAGCAGCCATAGCTTGGCCCGGATACTGAGGTTTTTTATCGTTTGCATCTCTTCCTTTTTTCCTGCTTGCTCCAGAACGACGGGCTGTGCTCCTAGCACAGTCGGATGGTCGAAGCTGAATCACCAAATGAAATCGACACAAATTGTGGCAGATTGTTACTTTTTGGACGAGGCTGCATGGCAGGGCCTCTTGCATGCTGATGAATGCCTGTGCGCGTAATTTGCCAACAAGTGGTGGCACACGGAGGCAATTGGTGGGTAAAAGCGCCGATACGCATCGCGTACTGCGAAGTGAACATTTCCCAATTGCGTTTTGAGGTGGGCCCATGCCCTGCACGCTGGACACAAAAAAGCCCCTGGGGTGACCAGGGGCTGTGTAGTGCGAGGAGGGGCTCAGTCCGGCATGGAGCAATGGCCGCCCTGGACTGCCACGCCCGAGCCTGCGGCGATCAACGGCGCTTCAAAGCGCAGATCGACGGGCTTGGAGGTGTGAAAGTCCCAGACCAGAAAGGCCAGCAAGAGGGCCCAGAACGCGGTGCGCAGTACGACAGTTTGTTTCATGGCTGTGCGTCCTTTCCTTTACAGACCAAAGTGGCGGCGAATGCGCAGACCAAAGATGGTGCCTGCGAAGGCCAGTGGCACCCAGATCCAGCCGTGGATGGAACCCGTGGAAATGCCCGAGAACATGGCGCCCACATTGCAGCCAAAGGCCAGGCGCGAGCTGTAGCCCAGCACCAGACCGGCGATCAGCACGACGATCCACTGCTTGCCGGTCAGGGCCTTGCCGCAGTCTGGTGAGGAAGCACTGACCCACAGGGCACCCGCCAGAATGCCGATATTGGTGATGCTGGTCACATCCAGCAGCACGGTCTCATGCAGGCGTGCGGCATTGCCGGGCTGGCTCCAGAACCAGTTGGTGGACAGATCCATCAGGCCAGTGGTGTTGGCAATTTTTGCGGCCCACAGACCAAAGCCATAGACCACGCCCCAGGGCTGGCCGGCAATCACCAGGTTCAGCGTGGCAAAGATGGCCAGCAGCACAGCGCCCACGATCCACTTGCGCACGAACATGGGCTTGGGCTGGCGGCCTGCCTTGAGGTGGTAGCGCTTGCAGTAAAAGCTGATGCCTGCGGCCACCAGCGCCAGACCGGCCAGCGTGGCGGCAAGGGCCACATCCCAGCCCCATTCAGACACCAGGCCTACGGGCTGAGTGCGGCCGAGATCGAGCCACCAGCCCAGATGCACGCTGCCCAGAAAGCTGCCAATGGCAAACACGGGCAGCACGGCGGCGTTCATGGGAATGCCCAGACCGGCCTTGTACAGCGTGCCGCTGCCGCAGCCGTCGGCAATCTGCATGCACAGGCCGAAGATAAAGGCGCCCACAATCAGGCTCACGCTGGGTGGGCCAAGGGCGGCGGTCAGTTCAGGAAAGTAGCCCAGCAGCGGCATGGCCATGCAAGCCGCCAGCGCCAGCAACAGCAGCTGGCCAAAGACGCCGGAGGGGTCTTTGTCTTCCACCAGCATGCGCCAGCCCGTGGTAAAGCCAAAGCGGCGGCTGGCCAGCACGCCACCCAGACCGATGCCAACGGCAAACAGCGCGGCCTGGCGCACGGAGACTGACCACAGCAGCCAGCCAAAGAACAAGGCCATCAGAATGGCCAAAGGTAATCGCTTCATAGGAAGGCAACCTCTCTTATTGATGCTAAATCAGGAGCGGCTAGCGCTTGAAATATCTATGTTTCCAATAGATTTCTATGTGAAACCCAATAAATACAAGCGCTGACAGCTCTCTTTTTTGTTGTTAGTTGAACTTGCGTTCCCACCATTGTTTGGTAGCGCGCATCAGCTGCTCGCCGCGGCCGGGCATGTTCTGCATGGCAGGAAAGTCCGGCTGCTGCGTCCAGTCCACCATGGAGCCCGCGTACAGCTTCACATTGGGAATGCCTGCCACTTCGCTCAAGCCAAACCAGTCGGTTGCGGCCCAGTGGCCGGTGTTGCAGAAGGCCACGGCGTTCTGGCCTTCAGGCACGTGAATCCTGGCGGCAATTTCCTGGGCCTTGTCTGCATCAACAAAGCGGCTGGTCTTGGGCTCGAACCACTGGTTGAAATCCAGCTGCACCGCGCCGGGCAGGGTGCCTGCGAGCTTGGCGGCAGGCGCCTGTGTCTTGCCCTGGTAGAAAGCATCAGGGCGCGAGTCCACCAGCACGGCGTTGCTCAGCTTGAGGCTCTGGGAAATTTCTTCACGGGTCGACAGCCAGCTGGCATCAAACGTGGGCGCATAGGTGCTGGGCGCGACCTGGATGGCGACGTTGGAGTAAGGCAGCTTGGCAGCTTCCCACTCCTTGAGGCCGCCGTTGAGGATGGACAGCTCCTTCAGTCCCAGCGACTTGAGCGTCCAGTACACGCGCGCCATGGCACCAAAGTCGGTGGTGTCCTTGCCATGCGAAACGACGACGGCATGGGTCTCAGGCGTCAGGCCCAGGGACTGCACCAGCGCGACCAGCTTGTCATGGTCAGGCAGCTCACCGGGATTGGTGGCAGGGCCGCGCCATTTGCCATACGGGGCATTCACGGCTCCCGGAATATGGTTGGCCGCAAAGTCCTTCGGCGGGCGAATGTCAATGACGCGCACCTGTGGCTGGTCCAGCAGGGCAGAAAGCTCGGTGGGCGACAGCAGCGGCGGGGCGGCAAATGCCCAGCCACTGATGCCCCATGTCAGAGCGATGGCAATAAGAGGTCGGTGTTTCATGAAAGGCAGCCGTTCAAACGCAGTTGCAAGCCACAGCGTGGCCAATGCCATATTGTCCGACGCTGCAAATATGGCTGCAAAAAAGAAAAAATTCTTGCGATATGTCTTGGGGTTATGAAGGGGTGGGTGCCTGCATCTGCATCAGATGGTCCACCAGCGCCCGTGCGACGGGCGGCAGGCCTTCATAGGAGCGCATGCATAGCACCAGCTGGCGGTGTGCCCATGGCTCATCGAGAGTGATGGCTTCAATGGCCAGCGTCTGCCGGTACAGCGCTGCACTCTGGCGGGGTAGCACGCCCACGCCAAGCCCCGCCGCCACCATGAGGCACAGGGCGTCATAGCTGGTCACCTGGATGCGCAGTTTCAGCGGCATGTCCAGCTGCGCAGCGCTGCGTGTGAGCTGTGCATTGATGGCGCTGCCCGTGTGTGCGCCCACAAAGTCATAGGCCAGCGCCTGGCGCATGCTGACGCTGCGGTGCGCGGTCAGCGGGTGGCCTTTGGGGGCAATCAGGATCAGCTCGTCCTGCCGGTAGGGGGCAAAGTGCAGTTCGCAGCCATAGCTGCCGGGGTTGAGGATGCCAAAGTCTGCGGCGTTCTGGGCGACGGCCAGCGCGATCTCCGAGCTGACTTTTTCCTGCAGATGCACCTGCACATCCGGGTGCTGGCTCAGAAAGCTTTGCAGCTGCTCTGGCAGAAACTGCGTGATGGCCGAGATGTTGGCCACCATGCGCACATGGCCGCGCATGCCGCTGCCGTATTCGCGCATCTGGCGTGCAATACCGTCGATCTCGCCCAGCACACTGCGCGCCAGATCCAGCAGGGTATAGGCCGCAGCCGTGGGTGTGATGCCGCGATTGCTGCGCTCGAACAGGCGCACCTGCAGCTGGGCTTCCAGCTCCGACAGGCGGCGGCTGGCGGCGGAGGTGGCAATGTGTTCGCGTGCGGCCGCACGGGCAATGGCTTGTTCTTCCATCACGGCCACAAACAGCCGCAGTGAGACAGGGTCGAGTCGCATGCCAGGATTTTGCTTTGCTGTAATGGCAATGCAGGTGGTTTTGGCTCAATCTTTACCAAGGGTAATTACTAATTTTTGCAATTGCTTTGCCGAAATGCGATGGCTGTATCGCAATTGAGCGTTATGCAGTTGCGCTGCGCTTTTGCATCATCCCCTTCACGCCGGGCAGTCAGGGCCTGGCATGGAAAAGAGAAAGCAATGCAAGAGAAGATTTCGCAAAGTCTGCAGCCCGGCGCACTGGCCGGTGTACGGGTCGTAGAGATGGGGCAGCTGATTGCCGGCCCCTTTGCAGGCAAGACCCTGGGCGAGTTTGGCGCTGAGGTCATCAAGATTGAAACGCCGGAAACAGGCGACCCGCTGCGCAACTGGCGCATGATCAAGGACGGTACCTCCGTGTGGTGGCAGGTGCAGTCGCGCAATAAGAAATCCGTGGCGCTGGACCTGCGCCAGCCTCAGGGGCAGGATGTGGCCAAGGCCCTGCTCAAAGAGGCCGATGTGCTGATCGAGAATTTCCGCCCCGGCACGCTGGAAGGCTGGGGCATGTCGCCCGAGGAGCTGCAAGCCCTCAACCCCGGGCTGGTGATTCTGCGCATTTCTGGCTATGGCCAGACGGGCCCCTACCGTGATCTGCCAGGCTTTGGTGTGGTGGGCGAGGCCATGGGCGGCCTGCGCCACCTGACCGGCGAGCCGGGCCGTGTGCCTGTGCGCGTGGGGGTGTCCATTGGCGATACGCTGGCTGCCCTGCACGGCACGATTGGCGTGCTGCTGGCGCTGTACCACCGCAAGGTCCATGGTGGCAAAGGCCAGGTGATTGATGTGGCGCTGCATGAAGCCGTGTTCAACATCATGGAAAGCCTGATTCCCGAGTACAGCGCCTTTGGCGCAGTACGTGAAGCTGCAGGCAGTGCATTGCCGGGTATTGCGCCTTCGAATGCCTACCCCTGCCAGGACGGCTGGGTGCTGGTGGCTGGCAATGGCGACAGCATCTTCAAGCGCCTGATGCAGACCATTGGCCGTGAAGACCTGGGCAATGCCCCTGATCTGGCCAACAACGCTGGCCGTGTGGCGCGCGTGCAGGAAATTGATGAGGCCATCGCGGCCTGGACACGCACGCGCAGCATTCAGGAGGTGCTGGACCAGCTCTCAGCCGCACGCGTGCCCGCTGGCCGTGTCTATACCGCCAAGGACATCTACGAAGACCCGCACTACCGTGCGCGCGACATGATCCTGCAGCAGGAAACACGCGATGGCTATACGGTGGATGTGCCTGGCATCGTGCCCAAGCTGTCTGAGACACCGGGCAGCATCCGCTCCAGCGCCCCAGGGCTGGGTGACGATACCGACGCCGTGCTGGCAGGCATGGGCCTGAGCACCGAGCAGATTGCGCAGTTGCGTGCACAGGGGGTGATTCAGTGAGCAGCAATGTCTGGCACGGCGCAGGTCGCCGTATCTATATCCAGGAAGTCGGCCCGCGTGACGGGTTGCAGATGGAAAAGGTCTTTGTGCCGACCGCGCAGAAGATTGCTTTCATCAACGCACTGTCTGCGACCGGTATGGCCAAGGTGGAAGTGACGGCCTTTGTGTCGCCCACGGCTATTCCTGCACTGGCGGATGCGCAGGAAGTCATGCAGGGGATTGCCCGCACAGCAGGCGTGGTCATGACCTGCCTGGTGCCCAACGTCAAAGGCGCAGAGCGCGCCATTGCCAGTGGTGCGGATGAGCTGAATCTGGTCATGTCCGTGAGCGAGACGCACAACCTGTGCAATCTGCGCATGCTGCGTGAGCACTCGTTTGCAGGCCTGCGCGACATCATCACTACGGCCCAGCAGGGCCAGGTGGCGGTGAACGTATCACTGTCGTGCAGCTTTGGCTGTCCTATGGAAGGCGAGGTGCCGCAGGATGAGGTGCTGGGCTGGGTGGCACGCTTTGCCGCGCTGGGCGTGCAGGGCATCACCCTGTGCGATACCACGGGCATGGCCAACCCTGCGCAAGTGCATGCCATGGTGCAGGCCTTCAAGGCGCGCTGGCCGCAGCTGGGGCTGACGCTGCACTTCCACGACACACGCGGCATGGCGCTGGCCAATGTGCTGGCTGCCATTGCAGCCGGGGCTGACCGTTTTGATGCCTCGGTGGGTGGTCTGGGGGGCTGCCCTTATGCACCCGGAGCCAGCGGCAATGCCTGTACGGAAACCATCGTGCATGCACTGGCGGCCATGGGCTATGACACCGGGGTGAATCTGTCTGCATTGACGCAGATTGCTGCGGGCTTGCCAGCACTGCTGGGTCATGAGATGGCCAGCCCCATTGTCAAGGCTGGGCCGTCCTGCCAGCTGCATGCCAGACCTGCGTCCTTTGATGACATCCGCGCGCGAGCGCAGGAGCGGTGGCAGGCCGCACAAGCAGCGCCAGCTTGTTAAGACCAGGGTTTAAGAGAGCCCATAGAGGCAAACAACAACACAATCCAAGGAGATTCGCATGAACACAATGACACGCAAGCAATTCGGGCGCATCGCGCTGGCTGCAGGACTGGCGCTGGGTATGGGCACGGTGGCCAGCGCGCAGGATGGCTATCCGAACAAGCCTATCACCATGGTGGTGCCTGCTTCTGCGGGCGGCACTACAGACCTGGCTGCGCGCATGACTGCACAGGCGCTTGGCCCCGTGCTGGGGCAGACGCTGGTGGTGGAAAACAAGGGTGGCGGTAACGGCAATATTGCGGCGGCCCAGGTCAAGCGTGCAGAAGCGGATGGCTACACGCTGCTGATGCAGTACTCTGGCTTTCATGTGATTTCGCCCCATCTGGGCAAATCCAGCTGGGAGCTCAAGGACTTTGTGCCCGTGGCCAATGTGCTTTCGGCTCCGCAGATCGTAGTGGTGCGTGGTGATTTGCCAGTGAACACCATGCAGGAACTGGTGGCCTATGCCAAGGCCAACCCCATGAAGCTGAACTACGCCTCGTCCGGCAATGGTTCGCTGCAGCACGTGACCGGTGTGCAGCTGGAGCGGGCCGCTGGTGTGCAGATGATGCACGTGCCCTACAAGGGCACAGGCCCTGCGCTGCAGGATTTGCTGGGCGGTCAGGTGGATCTGACCTTTGGTACCGCGCCTCCATTCATGCCCCACATTCAGGCAGGCAAACTCAAGGTGCTGGCTGTCACAGGCAAGGAACGTCTGCCCAGCCTGCCGGATGTGCCCACCACGGCGGAAACTGGCTTTCCCGGTGTGAATGCCACTTCGTGGTTTGCGATGTTTGCACCCGCGGGCACACCTGCTGCCATCGTGAGCAAGCTGGAGTCTGATGTGCGCAATGCGCTGGCAGAACCCGCTTTCCAGCAAAAGGCGCGTGATCAGGGCGCGGCTGCTGACTTCATGGACAGCAAGGCACTGGGTGACATGGTGCAGCGTGACTGGGACATGTGGGCCCAGATCGTCAAGGAAGCCAATATCAAGGGCGACTGATTCGACAGCAATCACTCTTCAAAAAAATGGGCAGCCGCGGTGGCTGCCCATTTTTTGTTGGTGACAAGCGCCTGCAGGCTTACTGCAGTTCCTTGCCCTTGAGTTCGGGAATGCACAGGGCCGTGGCAATCATGTCCAGCACATAGATGGCTGCCAGCAGTGCAATCGCCATCTGGAAACCATAGGCCATGGCCACGGCACCTACGACGACCGGGCCCAGGCCACCCACGCCGCGACCAATGTTGAACAGCAAGTTCTGTGCAGTGGCGCGTGCTTCCGTGGGGTAGGCCTCGCTCATCACCGCGCCGTAGCCGCCCATCATGCCGTTGACGAACATGCCCAGAACCGCACCTGCCCACAGCATGGCCGTCGGGTCAGACAGCTGGGAGTACGTCAGCACCATGATCACAGCACCCAGCTGGAAGATCAGGAAGCTGGGCTTGCGGCCAATGCGGTCCGCCAGCTGGCCGAAGATCCAGATGCCAGCCATCATGCCGACGATGGTCACGGCGGTCCACATGGACGACTTGGTCAGACTGAAGCCCAGCTGCTTGGACAGGAAGCTGGGCATCCAGATCATGATGCCGTAGTAGCCAAAGTTCTGAACCGATGTCAGCACGATCACGCCAATGCTTACCTTGGTCGTGGCCTTGTCTTTGACCAGCAGCTTGAAGGCTTCAAAGCGCGAGGCTTTACGCTCCTTGGGCTTGCGCACAAACACTTCAGGTTCGTGGATCTTGTTGCGGATGATCCATGCCACCAGGGCTGGAATCACACCCACCAGGAACATGCCACGCCAGCCAATGACAGGCAGCAGCAGGGGCGTCAGCAAAGCGGCTGCCAGCACGCCGACCTGCCAGCCCAGCGCCACATAGGACGAGACGCGGGCGCGGTGCTTGGCAGGCCAGGCTTCAGCCGCCAGCGCCATGCCAATGCCGAATTCACCGCCCAGGCCAATACCGGCGATGGTGCGGTAGATCAGCAGATCCCAGTAGCCGGTCGCAAAGGCGCACAGACCCGTGAAGATGGCAAACAGCATGATGGTCCAGGTCAGCACGCGGATGCGGCCGTAGCGGTCCGACAGTGCGCCAAAGACAATGCCACCGAAGACGGCACCGATCAGTGTCCAGGTGACGAGCGAGCCAGCCTGGCCGGGCGTGAGGTGGAGATCGGCAGAGATGGCGCTGAGCATGAAGCCCAGAATCAGCAGGTCAAAGCCGTCCATGGCATAGCCGACGGCTGAGCCAGTCAGGGCTTTCCAGCTATAGCTGTTCACAGCCGTAGGCTGTGCAGCAGAAACAGAAGTGGGTGAATTCATGGCAGAAGTTGTCCTGAGCAAATACGGAGCGTGAAATCGCTCTTCCAACGGGACAACCCCCCAAGGCACAGGGGCCGTGGGGCTATGCAGACCAGTGGTCAGTGAGATGCGTGGCGTACCTGATGACGCGCAGCAAAAGGCCTGCAAGAAACGCAGGCCGAAGATGTGGAAACTGATTGTAGAAAAAACGACGAAATGCTACAAAAAAGATGGCGCAACAGCTTAGTGTTTTAGATGGTTTCAGCACATGCTGCCTGCAGGATGGCGAGCAATCTGTCATTGAGGTGAGTGTGTGCAGCCGCCGCCATTTGGCATGAGGGCTTTGTATTGGCCAAATGTGAGCAATGCTTGAATATCTTGCACAATTTCGCATCTCAAAATACCAATAAGCAGCAGCTGTGGCTGCAGTTTCCTCTGTCATATTTCATGTCCAACTACCAAGAACTCCTGGCTCGCAAGCGCGAGCTTGAAAAGTCGATTGAAGAAACACGTAAAAAAGAGAGTGTGGAGGCACTGGCCACCATTCGGGAGCTGATTGCAACCTTTGGCTTTACGGCGCAGCAAGTCTTTCCTTTCCAGCCTGCTGCCAAGAAAAAGGTGCAGGCCAAGTACTACGATCCGCAGACGGGCAAGTCCTGGTCGGGCCGTGGCAAGGCGCCCAAGTGGCTCGAAGGTGTGGACCGCAGCCAGTATGAAATTCAGGCGCCGCGCAGCACTCCCAGTCAGCCGCTGGATGAGAACAATCCATTTCCCATCCAGTAAGCACCAAGGGCCGCAAGATGCGGCCCTTTTTCATGGTGTGGTGTCTATGCCTGTGCTTCAGGCCTTGAGCGGCCAGCCCTGCAGGTGCTGCTGCGCAATCTCGTGCAGTGCGCCAATCCAGGTGGGGTGGTCGTTCAGGCAGGGAATAAAGCGGTAGTCCTTGCCGCCTGCGTGCTCAAAGGCTTCGCGTGCTTCCTGGTTGATTTCTTCCAGCGTTTCAATGCAGTCGCTGGTAAAGCCGGGGCACATGATGTCCACGCTCTCCAGCCCCTGTTGAGCCAGCTCGACAAGCGTAGGCTCGGTATAGGGCTCCAGCCACTTGGCCTTGCCAAAGCGTGACTGGAAGGTCAGCACGTATTGCTCCTCGCGCAGACCCAGGCGCTGCGCCAGCAGGCGGCCTGTGGCGTAGCACTCGTCGCGGTAGGGGTCACCCAGTTCGTAGGTGCGCTCGGGTACGCCGTGAAAACTCAGGAACAGCTTTTGGGCGCGGCCGTGCTGCTGCCAGTGCTGTTCCACGGTCTGGGCCAGGGCCTCGATGTAGCCGGGGTGGTCGTGGTAGCGCTGCACAAAGCGCAGCTCTGGAATATGGCGCTGGGTTCTGGCCCAGTCATAGACGGCATCGCAGACACTGGCTGTGGTGGTGCCGGAATACTGCGGGTACAGCGGCACGATCAGAATGCGCGTGGCCCCCTGTGCCTTGAGTGCATCGAGCTGCGCAGGAATGGACGGATTGCCGTAGCGCATGGCGTAGGCCACCAGTACATCAGAGCCTGATGCTTGCAGGCTGCTGCGCAGCAGGCTGGCCTGGCGTTCGGTGAAGTACAGCAGGGGTGAGCCAGTGGCGCCACCTTGGTCCCAGACCGTGGCATATTTGGCGGCCGATGCCTTGGGGCGGGTGCGCAAAATGATGCCGTGCAAAATAGGCCACCACGCGAGCTTGGGGATCTCGACCACGCGGTCATCGGCCAGAAATTGCGCCAGATAGCGGCGCACGGCAGAAGGGGTAGGGGCATCAGGCGTGCCAAGGTTGCACAGCAATACGCCTGTGCGTTCAGGTTGCCCGGCGGGGCGCTTGGGTTCTGGGGCAAAGCGAGACAGCATGTCTGCCATTGTGACAAAAGCAGGCCCTGCTGCCGAAGCATGCATGGGCAGCCCTCATGGGTTCCAGTATTCTTGCCAGCCATGCTTGACCCATCTCAAATTCGTGCCATTACGCTCGATCTGGACGACACCCTGTGGCCCATCTGGCCTGCTATTCACCGTGCTGAAGAAGTACTTTTGCTATGGTTAAAAGAGCATGCGGCGAAGACTGCGTCGCTTTTCCCGACGTCCGAGGCTTTGCGCAGCATTCGACTGCAGATCGAGCGTGAGCGCCCCGATCTGCGTCATGACCTGAGCGCGCTGCGCCGCGAATCGATTGCCGAGGCCATGCGCCGGGCGGGCGATGATGAGCGTCTGGCTATCCCCGCGTTTGATATTTTTTTCGCGCAGCGCCAACAAGTGCAGCTGTTTGACGACAGTTTGCCGGCACTGGAGTTCCTGGCGCAGCGCTGGCCCATTGTGGCGGTGACCAATGGCAATGCCGATGTGCAGCGCATTGGCATCGGGCAGTTTTTCCGCGACAGCTTCAACGTCAGCCGCACGGGCTTTGCCAAGCCGGATATACGGATTTTTCACTGCGCGACGCAAAGCCTGGGCGTGCCCAGTTCGGCCATCCTGCATATTGGCGATGATGCACAGCTGGATGTGGTGGCCGGCCGCAATGCAGGCATGCAGGTGATCTGGGTCAATCGTGAGCACAGGGACTGGCCAGTGCCAGACCAGGCTTCGCCTATGATGGTCAGCAGTCTTGTGCAGCTGTGTGATCTGCTGCGCTAGCTGGCACGGTGGCGTGCTGCGTTGACTTCAAGGAATGTAGACCGTGATTTTTGGCTTTACAGAAGAACAGATTACTGATTTTTTCATGACCTACGGCATCGGGGCGTTCATCCTCTTCATGCTGTTCATCATTGGTCATCTGGCCTGGGAATCCAAGGCGGGCAAGTTCGGTACCTTTGTGCTGTTTCTGGGACTGGCTGTGGGCTTTATCGGCTTTATTGCCAAGGCCGTCCTCCAGTGGTACCTGGAAAAATAATCAAAAACTGAAGCGTCTTGCGCTGGATTTATAAGGGTTTCAGATAGAAAACTATCTGAAACCCTTGTACGTTGGGCGCTAGGCGCTCTTTTTTTGATGAATAGCCTGCGCCACCTGCATGCCGCTGCGCACCGCACCTTCCAGTGTCGCGGGGTAGGGGCCTTGCACATGGTCGCCACAGGCCCACAGGCCTGGCGCAATCCAGGCGGCCGGGCGCTGCACATGCGGCGTGCAGGCAAAGGTGGCGCGCTTTTCGATCACGGTCTGCAGCGGCTGCAGATCGGGCAGGCCAAGCTGCTCGCGTGCCTGGGCGATGACTTGCGTCTGCAGCGCATCCCGCGGCAACTGGCAGGCGCTGACGACCAGCGCAATCAGTCCAGCAGGGCCGCCGAGCTGCAACTTGTCAAACGCAAACTGTGCGGGTGCTGAACCTGGGTGGCTGCGCAAGGCCACCATGGGGGCAGGCAGGATCTGGCCCCGCTGTGGTGGCTGTGCAGTCCAGGCATAGACCGTGGCCAGTGCCGTGTGGGGCAGGGCCTGTGCCGTGGCGGCCCATTCCTGCACCTGTGCATGGGCGTGCACTGGCAGTGAGGCGTGCAGCAGCAGTCTGGCAGCTTCGACGCTGGGCGTTGCCAGCACCACGGCATCAAACAGCTGGCCCTGCACTTGCCAGGCAGTTTGCGCAGCATCCCAGTGCAGCTGACTCACGCGTGTGCCCAGGTGCAATGCCGCGCCGCGTGCATGCAGCCATTGCGCTGCGCTGGCGGGAAAGAGCTGGCTCAGGTCGGTGCGCGGAATCAGCAGGTTGGAGCCACCTTTGCCGGCAAACAGGCCGTCCTGCAGCACGCGCAGAAAAATACGGCCACTGGCCTGGTCGGCAGGCAGGTTGAGTGCCGAAATGCACAGCGGGTCTATGAAGTCATGCAGCAGCCGCGCGGGCAGGTGCTGGCACAGGTCTGCCACGGTGGCTTTCTCTGCGCAGGCAAATTGCTGGCGCTGCCAGCGGTGGGCTGTGCGCAGCAGTGCCAGTTTGTCATGCCAGCTCCAGCCCTTGGTGCGGAGAATGCCCAGCAAGGCATCCCAGGGTGGAGGCAGATCGGGTAGCTGCAGGCCAGAGCCATCGGCATAGCGCAGATCCAGTGGCAGGCGCAGCAGGGTCTGGCGGGCGTCCACTCCCACGGTTTGCAGCATCTGCAGACAGGCCTGGTAGGCGCCGATCAGGATGTGCTGGCCGTTGTCTACCGTCCAGTGCTGGCCCGCAGGCCCTTGCAGGGGGAGTGCGCGTGCGCGGCCGCCCCAGGAACGGCTGACTTCCCACAGTGTGATGCGGTGCCCCAGCTGCTGCAGCTGTACGGAGCAAGTCATGCCTGCCCAGCCACCACCGATGATGGCAATGCGCAGCGCTGGCGGTTGCTGTGACATGGCTGCGGGCAATTACATGCGGCCCAGTGCCTGCATCTTCCAGGCCAGCCACAGCTTGCGCAGCGGCGTCAGCGCAATGCGCTGGTGCAGTACCTGGAAGTTTTCGGCCTCAATCTCGCGCAGCAGCGTGCGGTAGATGCTGGCCATCATCAAGCCAGGTTTCTGGGAGCGGCGGTCAGCGGCTGGCAGCAGGGCCAGGGCTTCGTCATAGAGCTGGTGCGCGCGCTCGGCCTCAAAGCGCATCAGGGCCGTAAATCGGTCTGAGTATTCGCGCTTGGTGATTTCGTAGGCCTTGACGTTGAACTGCTGCAAATCGTTGATCGGCAGGTAAATGCGGCCACGCATGGCGTCCTCGCCCACATCACGGATGATGTTGGTCAGCTGAAAGGCCTGGCCCAGCTTGTGTGCATAGGCGGTGGTGGCAGGGTCGGTCTGGCCAAAAATACGGGCAGCCACTTCGCCCACCACGCCTGCCACCAGGTGGCAGTAGCGCTGCAGGCCAGCGTAGTCCAGATAGCGGGTCTGCTCCAGGTCCATCTGGCAGCCGTCGATGATGGCCTGCAGCTGCTGCTGCTCGATCTGAAACGGTGCAATATGTGGCTGCAGTGCCTGCATCACGGGGTGGCTGGGCTTGCCTGCAAAGGTCTGTGCCACTTCCTGGCGCCACCAGGCCAGCTTCTGGGCGGCCACGCCAGGGTCCTGGACTTCGTCCACGACATCATCTACTTCGCGACAGAACGCATAGAACGCCGTGATGGCTGCACGGCGCTGGGTCGGGAGAAATAGAAAGGCGTAATAAAAACTGCTGCCAGAGGCAGCAGCTTTTTCTTGGACGTAGGTTTCCGGGGTCATATGGCGGTAATTGTCCCATGCCTGTAGTCACAGCGCGGGCAGTTGTGACAAAGCGGTTGTTTTCGGTGAGAACTTGATTTTCGTCAAGGGTTGCGCTGCTTGCTGTGTGCTGCCTGGAGATGGGGGAGGGTGCTGTGTCATGCTTTTCGTTTTTTTATGCAACTATCTAAGACCCGTGCGTTGCAACCTGACACATATTGATTGAGATGCCCAGCTTTAATTCACTGCGTTTGACACAGCGTTACATGCTGGTCTTCTTCGCTTATTTCCTTTCGATGGTCGTGGTAATCGCTATCAGCTGGCACGGGCTGATGAACGCCAGAGACAGTTTGCGCTACCTGCATGACCAATCCTTGCAGCGCATTTTGCTCGCCGACTCCATCAACGAAAGTGTGGCCCAGGCACGCATGCAGATGTTGCTGGCATTTCAGCATGCGCCAGATAGTGCGCTGGCTGAAGTGCACGATCACCCCGTCGCTGTGCATCTGGAGGCCGTCAAGCACAGTCTGCAGCAAGGCATGGCTTGGCAGCAGGAACTGAACCAGCGCATCGAGCCCGGCGTGGACAAGGACATGTTTGCGGAAGCCATGCGCGTGCAGGCTGCCTGGAACAGCAAGCTCTCTGCCATGGTGCAAGCCGCAGAAGGGGGCGACTACAGCAATGATCTGATGGCACGCTTTCTGGCACTGGGTCGTGAGGAGGGCGACATGCTGGTGGCGCTCGTAGGTGCTTTCAAGGGCTTGCAGGTGACGCAGGCCGATGAGGCCTATCGGGCTGCGGACGAGCGCTACCAGGTCAGTATCTGGGTGTTTGTGCTGTGTGTGTTGCTCGGCGGAGTGCCAGCCACGCTGCTGTCCACTTCCTTGCTGAACCGCATGAAGCAGGGCTTCAAACAGGCACATGGCACGGCCAAGGCCATTGCTGCGGGTGATATTTCCCAGCGCGTGGCAGTCAGTGGCAAGGATGAAATCTCTGAGCTGCTGGTGCAGATGGAGGAAATGCGTTCTCACTTGCATGACATCATCTTCAAGGTGCGTGGCGCCGCAGATGCAATTGCGGGTGCGTCCACGCAGGTGGCAGCGGGCACGTCCGATCTGTCTACGCGTACGGAGCAGCAGGCTGCGTCGCTGCAGCAGACGGCGGCAGCGACGGAAGAGCTGTCCAGCACGGTGCAGAACAATGCGGAAAGTGCCATCCGTGCCAGCGAACTGGCGCGTGACGCCACGCAGGTGGCAGAGCGTGGTGGTGACATGGTGTCGCAAGTGGTCACGACCATGGAAGACATCAACCACTCGGCCAAGAAGATTGAAGCCATCATTGGCGTGATCGACTCCATTGCCTTCCAGACCAATATCCTGGCGCTCAATGCTGCTGTCGAAGCGGCGCGTGCTGGCGAGCAGGGGCGCGGCTTTGCTGTGGTGGCCAGCGAGGTGCGTGCGTTGGCTGGTCGCTCGGCAGAAGCAGCCAAGGAAATCAAGACGCTGATTCAGGATTCCGTCAATCGCGTGCGTGCCGGTGGTGAGCAGGTGCATCGCACGGGCGAGACCATGCAGGACATCGTGCAAAGCATTGCACGTCTGGCTGCTATCGTGCAGGAGATTGCAGAAGCCAGTCGTGAGCAGTCCAAGGGATTGGCGCAGATCAACGATGTGGTCGCCAACCTGGATGATGTGACGCAGCAGAACGCTGCCTTGGTGGAGGAGACTTCGGCGGCATCTACCTCGCTGCAGGAGCAGGCCAACCAGATGGCGCAGATGTCTGCACAGTTCATTCTGGAGCAAGGGAATGCCGCCCGGTCGTCCTATGTCAGCACTTACCGACAGCCTGCCAGCATTGCAGGATCTGCTGTGAGTGGTGGGCAGGCTGTGCCAGCCCTGACGCAGCCCTGATCGAAGCAGACGACGGCCTGTTGCTACCAATGCCAGCCTTGTGCTGGCATTTTGTTTTGCAGGTGCTCTACATCCACAGTGCACGCCAGAGCATGCGTGCAACATCCGTTTTGTGCAAAGTCAGGCGCGTGTGCAGGTTGTGGCCTTGCTGGGCCTGCACTTTGTCCAGAATGCGCAGGCCGCCTTGCACGACCAGGCGTAGCTCCCAGCCAATGCGCCCGGGCAGGCGGTGGACCAGTGGCGCGCCTTGCTGCATGAGTGTGCGTGCCCATGCCGTATTGCTGGCGATGAGTCTTTGGATGTCTAGTGTGAGCTGCAGCGCGTTGAGCTGGGTGCGGCTGACATTGAACCGTGCGCAGTCTGCATCGGTGAGGTAGTGGCGACCGCGAGGAATGTCTTCGCTCAGATCCTGCCAGAAGTTGATCAGTTGCAGTGCCGAGCAGATGGCGTCGCTTTGCGCCAGTGCTTGGTCATCATGTACGCCGTACAGATGCAGCAGCAGGCGGCCCACTGGGTTGGCGGAGCGTCTGCAGTAGTCGAGCAGTTCTGCGCGGTCGGCATAGCTCGTCTGGTCGCGGGTCTTGGCAACGTCCTGCACGAAGGCGCTGAGCAGATCGTCGAGCAGGTGTACGGGCAGCTGCCACTGCTGCAGCTGGTACTGCAAGGGGGTGAAGATGGTGGCCCAGCGTGGCTGGGGGGGCTGGCCCTTGGCAATGGCATGCAGTTCCAGTCGGTAGTCCTGTAGTTGCTCCAGGCGCTGTGCGGGACAGGCATCGCCTTCATCAGCCATGTCGTCAGCCGTGCGCGCAAAGGCGTAAATGGCGGCAATGGGTGGTCGCAGGGCGGCCGGGCACAGCCACGAGGCAACGGGAAAATTCTCGTAGTGGGTGATATGCGCGGCCTGCGCGGATGGTGGGGAAGATGCTTTCACCGTGCCATTGTCGTGCGATTTGGCTGTGGTCCATTCAAAGCTTTGAACAGCGCCTCGAGGGCTGTTCTGTGCGCAACGTTTCCCCGCTTTTCAGTGATGTCGCGCAATTGCGCCTGCATAAGAAAAAATGGAGTGGGAAATCGTTGAGGGTTATTTTCGGCGTTAGAATCATGGATTGACCTATGACGCAGGCTGGTCAAAAGTCTGCAGTTATCAAGACCGCGCGGGTGGCGAAATTGGTAGACGCACCAGGTTTAGGTCCTGACGGTGGCGACACCGTGCGGGTTCGAGTCCCGCCCCGCGCACCACATTCCAGTGAGACTATGCGGAATAAGGTGCAGGCTGTGAACTGCAGTCAGCACAGTCCACTATTTCCCCAGAATTAGGAATCACCATGGCCGTTACAGTTGAAACCCTCGAAAAGCTTGAGCGCAAGATTACGCTGAGCTTGCCACTTGCTGCAATTCAAAGCGAAGTTGAAGCTCGCTTGAAGAAGGTTGCACGTACTGTGAAGATGGACGGCTTCCGTCCCGGCAAAGTGCCCATGAATGTTGTGGCCCAGCGTTATGGCTACTCCGTGCAGTACGAAGTGCTGAACGACAAGGTCGGTGAAGAATTCGCCAAGGCTGTGCAAGAAGCCGGTCTGCGCGTTGCTGGTCAGCCCCGCATTTCCGAAAAGGAAGGCGCTGCTGAAGGCCAGGCTGAATTTGAAGCCATCTTCGAAGTATTCCCCGAAGTCAAGATCGGCGATCTGACAGGCGTTGAAGTTGAAAAGCTGACAGCTGACGTAGACGACGCAGCCATCGAGCGTACGCTGGACATCCTGCGCAAGCAGCGTCGCACATTTGCTGTGCGTGCCGCTGACGAAGCCGCAGTGGACGGTGACCGCGTGACCGTGGACTTCGAAGGCAAGATCGACGGCGAAGCTTTTGCCGGCGGCAAGGCTGAAGACTTCCAGTTCCTGGTTGGCGAAGGCCAGATGCTCAAGGAATTTGAAGACGCAGTGCGCGGCATGAAGGTGGGTGAGTCCAAGACTTTCCCTCTGGCCTTCCCCGAGGATTACCATGGCAAGGATGTAGCAGGCAAGACTGCTGACTTCCTGGTGACCGTGAAGAAGCTGGAAGCTGCTAACCTGCCCGAAGTGAACGAAGCTTTCGTGAAGTCTCTGGGTATTGCTGATGGCTCCGTAGAAGCTCTGCGCGCTGACATCAAGAAGAATCTGGAACGCGAAGTGAAGTTCCGCCTGCAAGCTCGCAACAAGCAAGCTGTGATGGATGCACTGCTGTCCGTGGCTGAGCTGGATCTGCCCAAGGCTGCCGTGCAGTCTGAAGTAGCCCGTCTGATGCAGGCTGCCCGTGAAGATCTGAAGCAGCGTGGCATCAAGGATGCTGACAAGGCTGAAATCCCTGAAGACATCTTCCTGCCTCAAGCCGAGCGTCGCGTGCGCCTGGGTCTGGTGGTGGCTGAGCTGGTCAAGGCCAACAACCTGGAAGCTACTCCCGAGCAGCTGAAGGCGCATGTGGACGAACTGGCTGCTTCTTACGAGAAGCCTGAAGATGTGGTTCGCTGGTACTTCGGTGATCGCCAGCGTCTGGCTGAAGTAGAAGCTGTTGTGATCGAGAACAACGTGACCGAATTCGTTCTGGGCAAGGCCAAGGTGAACGACAAGGCAGTGTCGTTCGAAGAACTGATGGGTCAGGCCTAATCAGCTGACTTGAACAAGGCGTTGCTGTTCTGCCTGCAGACAAAGGCAACGCTAAAAAGTTCTTGATCCGGGGCTTGTGCTTTTGGGCACAAGCCCCATTTCATTTCTTGGTTACAGTATTTACTCTGTTTCCACGTTTGGAGAAAACATGAGCGCATTGGATATGCAGGGCCTGGGTATGGTCCCCATGGTGGTTGAGCAGTCTGGCCGCGGTGAACGTGCCTATGACATCTATTCCCGCTTGCTCAAGGAGCGCGTGGTCTTTTTGGTGGGCGAGGTCAACGACCAGTCAGCGAATCTGGTGGTGGCGCAGTTGCTGTTCCTGGAAAGTGAAAATCCTGACAAGGACATTTCTTTCTACATCAACTCGCCCGGCGGCAGCGTCACGGCTGGCATGGCAGTTTTTGACACCATGAACTTCATCAAGCCTGATGTGTCGACACTGTGCACAGGCATGGCCGCAAGCATGGGTGCATTCCTGCTGGCTGCTGGCGCCAAGGGTAAGCGTTTTGCGCTGCCCAATTCGCAGGTCATGATTCACCAGCCTTTGGGTGGTGCACGTGGTCAGGCCACAGAGATTGAAATTCATGCGCGCGAAATTCTGAAGACACGTGAGCGTCTGAACAAGATCCTGGCTGAGCGTACGGGGCAGCCGCTGGAGAAGATCCAGCATGACACCGAGCGCGACTATTTTCTGTCTGCGCATGAAGCCAAAGATTACGGTCTGATCGACAGCGTGATTGAAAAGCGCGCTTGATGATTCAGCGCTGATTGGCTGCAAACGGCGCTTTCCCCCTTCGGGTAGCGCCGTTTTTACATTGCTATCATCCTCTACTCTATTGACGTAACAAGGCGTAGTCCACATGGCCGAGAAAAAAGGCACTACCAGCGAAAAAAATCTTTACTGCACCTTCTGTGGCAAGAGTCAGCATGAGGTGAAAAAGTTGATCGCTGGTCCGTCCGTCTTCATCTGTGATGAGTGCATTGATTTGTGTAATGAAATCATTCGCGATGAAGTGGCGGACACTAGCGCACGCGAGGCACGCGGAGACTTGCCTACGCCTGCGGAAATTAAAGCCAATCTTGATAACTATGTGATTGACCAGGAGCAGGCCAAGCGCACTTTGGCTGTGGCGGTGTACAACCACTACAAGCGCCTGAATCACAAAGACAAGGCTGGCAAGGATGAGGTGGAGCTGACCAAGAGCAATATCTTGCTGATCGGCCCCACTGGCTCCGGCAAGACACTGCTGGCCCAGACGCTGGCACGACAGCTGAATGTGCCTTTTGTGATGGCTGATGCCACCACGCTGACTGAAGCCGGCTATGTGGGCGAGGACGTCGAGAACATCGTTCAGAAGCTTCTGCAAAGCTGCGACTACGACATCGAGCGCGCACAGCGCGGTATTGTCTATATCGACGAAATCGACAAGATTTCCCGCAAGTCCGACAACCCCAGCATCACACGTGATGTCTCGGGTGAGGGCGTGCAACAGGCGCTGCTCAAGCTGATTGAAGGCACCATGGCGAGCGTACCCCCTCAGGGCGGCCGCAAGCACCCCAATCAGGATTTCCTGCAGGTGGACACCACCAACATTCTGTTCATCTGCGGTGGTGCGTTCCAGGGACTGGAAAAGGTCATCGAGAACCGTACAGAAGCCTCTGGTATTGGTTTTGGCGCTGCAGTGCGCAGCAAGGCCAATCGCTCGCTGACCGAGCTGTTCCAGGATATTGAGCCTGAAGACTTGATCAAGTTCGGCATCATCCCTGAACTGATTGGCCGTCTGCCTGTGATTACAGCACTGACAGAGCTCAACGAAGAAGCGCTTGTGCGCATCCTGACAGAGCCTAAGAACGCGCTGGTCAAGCAGTTCAGCAAATTGCTGGGCATGGAAGGCGTGGAGCTGGAAGTGCGACCTTCTGCACTGACTGCGGTTGCTCGCAAGGCGATTGCCCGCAAGACAGGTGCACGTGGTTTGCGTTCCATTCTGGAGCAGGCCTTGCTTGGCACGATGTTTGAGCTGCCCAATCTGGAAAACGTCGAAAAAGTGGTGGTTGAAGAGGCCACCATTGTGGAAGGTAAGGCGCCGCTGCTGGTTTACCGGGAAGCTGCAAAGAAAGCATGAACTGTCTGAATGTGAGGCTTTGTGATGACAAAGCCCGCATCGGCTACCGCAAGCCCGGATAGTTTTGCTACCTAAAGAATATGCATTGCTGTGCGTATGCGCAGTGATTGGAAGGATAGTTCTATGTCAGAACCAACTGATTTGAGCACTGTGGAATTGCCGCTGCTGCCTTTGCGCGATGTGGTGGTGTTTCCGCACATGGTCATCCCTCTGTTTGTGGGGCGGGTGAAAAGCATCAAGGCGCTGGAGCTGGCCATGGAGGCCGATCGTCGCATCATGCTGGTCGCGCAAAAGGCCGCATCCAAAGATGAGCCCAGTGCTGATGATCTGTTTGAAATTGGCAGCATCTCTACCATCTTGCAGATGCTGAAGTTGCCCGACGGCACGGTGAAAGTGCTGGTCGAAGGGCAGCAGCGCGCCAAGCTGCTGAAAGTGCAGGACCTAGAGTCGCACTTCATGGCGCAGTGTGAGCCGCTGGAAGTCAAGGCTGGTGCTGACTCAAACAAGCAGGAAAGTGAGGTTGAGGCGCTGCGCCGCGCGGTGTCTCAGCAGTTTGAGCAGTACGTCAAGCTCAACAAGAAGATCCCATCCGAGATCCTGACCTCAATTGCAGGCATTGAAGATGCAGGGCGTCTGGTCGATACGATTGCAGCGCATCTGCCGCTCAAGCTCGATCAGAAGCAGGCTGTGCTGAATCTGGCAGATATCAAGGAACGTCTTGAGAATCTGTTCGAACAGCTGGAGCGCGAAGTTGACATTCTGAATGTGGACAAGCGCATCCGTGGTCGTGTCAAACGCCAGATGGAAAAGAGCCAGCGTGACTTCTATCTGAATGAGCAGGTCAAGGCCATTCAGAAAGAGCTGGGCGAAGGCGAAGATGGTGCAGACATCGAAGAGATCGAAAAGAAGATCAAGTCTGCCAAGATGCCTGCTGAAGCTCGCAAGAAGGCAGAAGCAGAGCTGAAAAAGCTCAAGCTGATGTCACCCATGTCGGCAGAAGCGACGGTGGTGCGCAACTACATTGATGTGCTGACGGGTCTGCCTTGGAGCAAGAAAACCAAGATCAAACACGATCTGGAAGCTGCAGAGGAAGTGCTCAATGCCGATCACTTTGGCCTGGAAAAGGTCAAGGACCGCATCCTAGAATACCTTGCAGTGCAACAACGTGTGGACAAGGTGAAGGCGCCTATCTTGTGTCTGGTAGGCCCTCCAGGCGTGGGCAAGACTTCGCTGGGGCAGTCTATTGCCAAGGCAACTGGCCGTAAATACGTGCGCATGGCACTGGGTGGCATGCGTGACGAAGCGGAGATCCGAGGTCATCGCCGTACCTACATTGGTGCTATGCCTGGCAAGGTACTGCAAAGCCTGGAAAAAGTGGGTACACGCAATCCACTGTTCTTGCTCGATGAGATCGACAAGCTGGGTATGGACTTCCGGGGTGATCCCTCGAGTGCTCTGCTGGAGGTTCTGGATCCCGAGCAGAACAACAAATTTGGCGATCACTACGTCGAGGTTGACTTCGACCTGAGTGATGTGATGTTTGTGGCGACATCGAACTCCATGAACATTCCTCCGGCCTTGTTGGACCGTATGGAAGTGATTCGTCTGTCGGGCTATACCGAAGATGAAAAGCTCAATATCGCCAAGCGCTACCTGCTGCCCAAGCAGATTGGCAACAACGGCCTCAAGGAAGCAGAACTGGAAGTCAAGGACGATGCCATTTTGGACATCGTGCGTTACTACACGCGTGAAGCCGGTGTGCGTTCGCTGGAGCGTGAACTGTCCAAGATCTGCCGAAAGGTGGTCAAGGGTTTGCTGCTGAAGAAGCTCAAACCCAAGGTCGTGGTGGATGCATCCAACCTGGATGAATATCTGGGCGTGCGCAAGTACATGTACGGTCGTGCAGAGCAGGAAAACCAGGTGGGTCAGGTTGTAGGTCTGGCCTGGACGGAAGTGGGCGGTGATCTGCTGACCATTGAGGCTACGACGATGCCCGGTAAGGGCAATATCCTGCGCACTGGCTCCTTGGGTGATGTGATGAAAGAATCCGTGGAGGCTGCACGTACTGTGGTGCGCAGCCGTTCACGCTCCCTGGGGATTGAGGATGCCATGTTTGAAAAACGTGACATCCACGTCCACGTTCCTGATGGGGCAACACCAAAGGATGGGCCAAGTGCAGGTGCTGCCATGGCTACTGCCTTTGTGTCGGCGCTGACGGGTATCCCTGTACGCGCAGATGTGGCCATGACTGGTGAAATTACCCTGCGTGGTGAAGTCACAGCCATCGGTGGCCTGAAAGAGAAGCTGCTGGCTGCGCTGCGAGGCGGCATCAAGACCGTGTTGATTCCTCAGGAGAACGTGAAGGACCTGCAAGAGATTCCAGACAACGTCAAGACTGGCATGGAAATCATTCCTGTGCGCTGGATTGATGAAGTCTTGAAGATCGCACTGGAACGTATGCCTGTTCCTCTGGAAGAGGAAGCGGTTGCTCCTGCTGTGGTGGCCAAGGCTGCAACAGCTAAGCCAGCGGCCAAAAAAACGCGTGCAGTGAAGCATTGATAAAAAACGTAGCGCTTTTTTCTGGAACAGCAAAAAATTGCGCTACAATTCATTCCATCGCAGCGATGCACAAGTTCTGTTGTAGAATTTAAGGCTTCGCTAGATAAGCGGGAATAGCTCAGTTGGTAGAGCGATACCTTGCCAAGGTATAGGTCGTCGGTTCGAACCCGATTTCCCGCTCCAAAGGTTTTAGGGCTTCGGTCCTTGGAATGGCGCGATAGCAAAGCGGTTATGCAACGGATTGCAAATCCGTCTAGTCCGGTTCGACTCCGGATCGCGCCTCCAAAATGCGGGAATAGCTCAGTTGGTAGAGCGATACCTTGCCAAGGTATAGGTCGTCGGTTCGAACCCGATTTCCCGCTCCAGGTTCTTTCGGGGAGCTTGTCAGTCGATAAGCTCTTTTGTTTCTGAGATATCAGAGGCACATGCGGGAATAGCTCAGTTGGTAGAGCGATACCTTGCCAAGGTATAGGTCGTCGGTTCGAACCCGATTTCCCGCTCCAGGTTCTTTCGGGGAGCTTGTCAGTCGATAAGCTTCTTTTGTTTCTGAGATATCAGAGACGCATGCGGGAATAGCTCAGTTGGTAGAGCGATACCTTGCCAAGGTATAGGTCGTCGGTTCGAACCCGATTTCCCGCTCCAGGTTCTTTCAGGGAGCTTGTCAGTCGATAAGCTTCTTTTGTTTCTGAGATATCAGAGACACATGCGGGAATAGCTCAGTTGGTAGAGCGATACCTTGCCAAGGTATAGGTCGTCGGTTCGAACCCGATTTCCCGCTCCATGTTCAAAGGGAAGCAAGTGCTTCCCTTTTTCATGTCTGAGGCACAATGCCCAGTGCGTGAAAAACCGTGAAATCGGCAGAAAATGTTCGAAGATCGGTTAAGCTAATGGTTTGCGCAGTACGGAGTTTGCTCTGTGTTGCAGCCCCGATGGTGGAATTGGTAGACACATCAGACTTAAAATCTGCCGCCTATAAAACAGGCGTGCCGGTTCGATTCCGGCTCGGGGCACCACTGCAAAGCTTCCATCAGGAAGCTTTTTTTATTTCCAAGCTTGGATCCTGCGATCTTTGGAAGGCTGCTTTTGACGGCTGCCACATTGGCAGCATTGTTGTATGCAGCATGCGACAATGTGGCTCCAGCCAGAGGAGGGTTTTGCTCGCAAAACTCGCTTGGCTTCCTCTTTAGTGTCTGAATGCTTTGGGCCGTCAAAGACACCTGATGTGAGTAGAACAATGTCTAGCTATAACGCCCCTTTTGAAATTCATGTGCACGGCCAGGTGCTGTTACGCCCGGACGTCACGTTTGAACAATTGCAAGAAGCACTCAAGCCACTGTGGTCGTATGCTGGCGCGCGTTCGCTGGCAGATGGTTCGGTCAGTGCTTACGAAGAAGAACCAGGTATTCAGTTCAATGCCAAGGAAGGTCTGGTTCAGATGTGCTGGACCGTCTCCGGTGATAGCGATTTTCGTCAGTCGCTGGACGATATGTGCATGGGGCTGAACGAGCTGGCACAGGAAGGTGCTGCGATTGAGGTCACCTTCTATGACGCCGAGTTCGATGAAGAGGATGGCGACCGCTCTCAGGATGCGCGTGATGACTTCATGATGCTGTTTGTTGGCCCCAATCCTGCGGCCATCATGAAAGTCCAGCGCGATATGCTGGTCCAGGATGTGATTCACATGATGGAGCGCCACTTCGATGCCTCGGAGCTGCTGGGCGTGGTCGCAGAAATCGACAAACTCTTCATGCAGCGTTTTGACAGTCTGCTGAGCTCGTTGGAGCTGGGTAAGCTCCCACCCAGCAGCGGTGGCGGTTCCCGTGGTGGTCATAGACCACGGCATATGCACTGATGAGATGAAAACAGGCCCGGCCACGAGCCGGGTTTTTTATGCCATTTCTGCTGCCTGCCAGGGGCGATAGGTTTTCAGTAGCTGGCTGATCTGCTCGGCCGGCACTGGTTTGCTGAACCAGTAGCCTTGCGCCTCATCACAGCCTTGTTCGCGAAGAAATGCGAGCTGTGCCTGGGTTTCCACGCCTTCTGCCGTGGTCTGGATGCCCAGTGCTTGTGCCATTCGGATGATGGCACTGACGATGGCACGGTCGTTGTGGTCGTGATCGATATCGCGGATGAAAGACTGGTCGATCTTGAGCTTGTAGATCTGAAAACGTTTGAGCTGGCTCAGTGACGAGTAGCCTGTACCAAAGTCGTCAATGGACAGCCAGACGCCGCTGCCGCGCAGGGCATCCATGGTAGAGGTCGCAGCCTTGGGGTCCAGAATGGCTACCCCTTCTGTCAGTTCCAGCTCCAGTGCATGCGGTGGAATGCTGTATTCCAGCAAGATGCGATTGATCAGCTCGGGCAGCTGAGGCTGGTGGAACTGGATGGCAGACAGGTTCACAGCCACTTTGAGCTGTCTGAAGCCTTGCCTGTGCCATGCTTGGAGCTGGCGTATGGCATTGCGCAGTACCCACTCGCCGATTTGCAGGATTTGCCCACTGTCTTCAGCTACAGGAATGAATTCCGCAGGAGAGACATTGCCGAGTTCAGCCTGGTTCCAGCGCAGCAGTGCTTCTACGCTGCGAATCTCGCCTGTGTGCAGGCAGATCTGAGGCTGGTAGTGCAGCGTGAACTCATCGCGCTCCAGAGCGCGGCGCATGGCATTTTCCAGCTGCAGCGCCCTGACAGACTTGGCATGCATCTGCGGGGTGAAGAAGCGATAGGTGTTACGCCCTTCCAGCTTGGCGTGGTACATGGCGACATCGGCCGATTGCGTCAATGCATCAATGTCGTCACCGTCCTGTGGGTACAGTGCAATGCCCATGGATGGCGCCATGCTCAGCTCATGGTGACCAATCTGATAGGGCTTGAGTGAGGCTTCCTGCAGCTTGCCCGCCACGCGTGCGGCGCCCTGTGCGTTGGCGCCGGGCAGCAGCAGCACGAACTCGTCACCGCCCACCCGTGCGACAGTGTCTCGGTCACGCACTACGGCGCGCAGGCGTTTGGCAATTTCCTGCAGCAGCGCATCGCCTACCTTGTGGCCCAGCGAATCATTGACGTGCTTGAAGCGGTCCAGATCCAGAAAAATGACGGCCAGCGGGCGGTTGTTGCTGCGTGCGTCCTCGATGGCCTGCTTGCTGCGTTCAGCCAGAAAAGCGCGGTTGGGCAGGCCTGTGAGGGTGTCGTAGTGCGCCATCCAGTGAATGCGTTCCTGAATGCGCTTGCGGTCTTCCACTTCCTGATGCAGCGTCTGAATGGTTTCGCTGAGCTGGTTGGTGCGCTCCTGCACCTGGCGTTCCAGTTCGGCCTGTGCTTCGGTCAGCATGGCCTGAATGCGCTTGCGTTCGGTGATGTCCAGCAAGATCCAGACTTCGCCCTGTGAGCGGTCCTGTGGATCCACCCAACGGCTGCGTACCTCGCAGGCAATGTCGTGCCCTTGATGATGACGCAAGCTGATCTCGCCCTCAAATGAACCTGTGTGGCTGTTGCTGATCTGGGTGAGTACATCCAGCGGCGAGTGGCACAGCGCAAAGGACGGAGACATATTGCTCAGTGCCAGCAGTGTCTCCGGCTCATAGCCCAGCATCTTGCACAGGTGCTGATTGCAGCGGGTCAGCGTCCCCTGCTTGATGTAGGCAATGCCAACGGCAGCAGTTTCGAAAAGTAGTTGCTTTTCACGCAGCGCCTTGGAGAGCATGGCTTTGCGCTGCCGTTGCTCATCAATGTCATCCACGATCCATACAGCGCCTTCATGCGGTGCAGATGGGTTGATCAGATGGCCGCTCAGGCTGCTCCAGAAAAGGTCGCCGTTGCGGCGGCGCAGGCGTCGCTCAGTTTTGAAGGTCTTACCCTGGCGCATGCCGACACAGGACATGCGAATCAGCGCTTTGAAATCGTCAAGCGATGGATGCAGCTGTGCACTGCGAACGCCAACTACTTCATCATGGCTGATAAATCCAAAAATTTTGGCGAAGTGCGGATTGCAGCGGACGATGGTGCGATTTTTGACGAATGCAATGCCGACACAGGCACTGTCCAGCAGGGCTTTTTGTTCACGCAATAAGCGTTCAAGATCAAACGCTGGAGCTTCAATCTCGCCAGTATTCAGGGACATGTGCAGAAACGGTGCAGATGAGAGGGCAGGCTTTCGCTGACATGCAAAAACCGGGCAAGCTCGAGCGGGCTTATAGCGGGAGCGGCATGTTTCTGAGGAAGGTGCAGGAACACGTATGAACCACTGTTTTCAAAGTCCCATGAACACATGACGGGTGTGCTGTTTGTGATGTCTGGGCTTACATGCCCAGAGACTTCAACAGTGCATCGGTTTCATCCGTGGAGGATGTACCGGCAGCAGTCGGGGTGGGGGGGGGCTGGGTGTTGACCTGTGCCAGGATGGCGTCAGGGTCTACTTCTGAGCTGTCAAAGTCATGGAGCTTGATGAACTCCGTGTTATCCACAGCCAGCTCCAGATAAAAAATGTTATTGCTGGCCGTGTAGAAGGTCACGCGGCGCGCTTGTGGATTGTCCAGATTGGCGTCCACGCTCAGCTGTACCTGCTTGCTCAGCACCAGCATCTTTGGCTGGTTCTGGGTGATATGGGTTTGCAGCTCCCGGCGAATTTTTCCGGTGAAGTCGCCCACGACCTGGTTCATCAGCTCGCCCATCACATTGCTGACATCGTCCGAGGTATGAGAAGTGGCTAGATCCGATTCAGACATGCCCATATTGAGCATATAGCTACGGTATAGCTCCATGGCAGCGGCTGCCGAGAAATTGATGATGACCAGCCCGGAAAATCCACCGTCAAACAGCACGAAGCAGCCGATGTCTGGCTTGAGATAGGTTTTTTGGATACGTTGCACCATGCCGGAGTACTGGATCTGGCAGGTGGTGGCGACATTCAGCACGCGGGTGACAGAGTTGCAGAGACTGACGAGCAGGTCGTCGGTGCCTTGGGCTGTGGTTGGGGCTTTGTCGCTCATGGTTGTAGATGATGCAGGAAACACAATGTTGCTGATTATGTGTGTTTCTGCATGCGGTGGTGCAGAGTTGGTGGCGTAGCCATCTTTAGCTGTGCAGCTGGGTGCGCTGCATCAAAAGAAAAGGAGGCCGTTGGCCTCCTTGGGTTGGTTGATGCTCACACTTGTGCCCAGGTTTCTGACAGAAGGCCTGATGCCAGCATGGCGACCATTCGTGCACTTCCTGTCAGGGCCTGCATGCTCGCCATGGACGAAGCATGTCGTGTGCAAAGCGGGATGCCCGCCTGTTGCAGGATGGTTACTTGGCCGCGGCGCGTGCCTGTTCCAGCCAGCTGTCAAAGGTTTTCTGATGGGCCTTGATCCAGCCTTCCACATGGCGGTCGATGTCTGCAGGCTTGTTCTGGCCCTTGCTCATGGCATGGTTCTGGGCGTTGATATCGCTCACGGGCAGCTGCATGATTTCAAACAGCTTGGCGGCGGCAGGGTTGGCTTCTGCCCACGCCTTGTTGGCCAGGATGTGCTGCTTGTTCACGACAAAGCCATAGTTCTTGCCATTGGGCAGCTTGGTGTCTGTGCCTTTTTGTTCGCCAGGAGCGGAGGAGAAAGGTACTTCCAGCCACACCACATCCTTGCCGGGCTGCAGCTCATTGCTGACCCAGTAAGGGGTCCAGGTGTAGTAGAGGATGGGCTTGCCTGCCTTGTAGCGAGCAATGGTGTCAGCAATCAGTGCTGAGTAAGTGCCTTGCTGGTGCGTCACCGTATCGCGCAGTTTGTAGGCATCCAGGTGGTGCTCGATCATGGCTTCGCAGCCCCAGCCGGGGTTGCAGCCGGTCAGATCGGCCTTGCCATCACCATCTGCGTCAAACAGCTTGGCAAGCTTGGGGTCGCGCAGTTGGTCGATATTGGTGATGTTGTACGCATCGGCAGTTTTCTTGTCGATCAAGTAGCCCTGTGCAGCGTTGTCGGAGTACACGCCTTTGCGGTAGAGCTTGGCATCGCCGCCAGCGTTTTTGTAATAGTCAGCGTGCAGTGGATTCCAGTGTGTGGCGATGAAGGTGGCATCACCATTGCCCAGGGCCAGGTGGGCTGTGGGGTATTCCACTTCACGGATAGGCTGTACGTCATAGCCGAGCTTTTCCAGGGCTTTCATGACCAGCTGGGTCTGGAAAGTTTCCTCGGCAATCGAACTCTTGAGGGGATAGACCTTGACGCCTTTGCCGGGCAGTTCGCTGGCCTGGGTGCTCAGACAGCCCAGGGCCAGGGTGCCAGCGGCAATGCTGGCCAAGGTGCGTGGGGAACGAAATATGGACATCATGTCATCCTCCTTGTAAAAATCTGAAAGAAATTGCTTGCTAGCGCTTATGTATCAAGCGCTAGCTGCTATCAATTACGAGCCAATAACACAAGCCTTGGGGGCAGTTGTGTGAGTGGCTCTAAGACGCTTTGCTGTTGCGGCGAGCTTGCAGCAGCCAACCCAGGGGGCCCTGGTTCCACCAGTGCTGGCCGCCGCGGCGAGGTTGACCCATGGCCTGAGTGATGCGGTCCAGCACAATGGCCAGCAACACGATGCCCAGGCCACCCACCGTGGCCAGTCCCATGTCCAGGCGGCCAATACCGCGCAGCACCATCTGGCCCAAGCCACCGACGGCGATCATGGAGGCGATCACCACCATGGACAGCGACAGCATCAGGGCCTGATTGATACCGGCCATGATGTTGGGCATGGCCAGGGGCAGCTGCACTTTCCATAGCATCTGCCAAGGTGAAGCCCCATAGGCACGGCTGGCTTCGATCAGGTCAGGACGCACCTGGCGAATGCCCAGATTGGTCAGGCGCACCAGTGGTGGCAGGGCAAAAATGATGGTGACGATCACGCCCGGCACATTGCCAATGCCAAACAGCATGACCACCGGCACCAGATAGACAAAGGCGGGGGTGGTCTGCATGGCGTCCAGCAGCGGGCGGGTCCAGCGCTGTGCACGGTCACTGGACGCAATCAGAATGCCCAGCGGCAGTCCAATGACGATACAGAACACCAGTGAGGTCAGCACCAGCGACAGGGTGACCATGGCTTCGGGCCAGATGCCCAGTGCAGCCACGGCAGCCAGCGCGACGGCGCTGCCAATGGCCAGGCCACGACCTGCAAACTGCCAGGCGAACAGAGCGATCACGGCAGTGAGTACGGGCCAGGGCAGGCTCAGCATCATGTCTTCCACGCCGCTGAGGGTGGCATCAATCGGTGTGCGTACCAGCTGAAAGAATGGGCGGAAGTTATCGACGACCCAGCCCAGCCCCTGGTTGATCCAGGTTTCAATGGGCAGGCCGTCGGCGCGGATCTGTTCCCACAGAGTCGCTGGTGCATCGGCAGGAGCGCTGCCGTTGAGCAGCCAGTCCGATGGTGCTTCTGCTGCTTCGGGGGTGGCAGCTGGGCTGGCCCATGGATCTGCGGCATTGGTTGCCTCGGTGCTGCCTGCTGCTGCCCAGGGATCCGCTGCCGTGGTGCTCCATGGGTCGCTGTGCGAATTCATGTCACTCATGCTTGTTCTCCTTGTACGCGTGTGGTGTCGCTGTCAGTGGCTTCGTGCATGACCGTGGGCGAGTCAGCTTCACCGGTAGGGAACAGAGGATTGAGCTTGAGAGGTGGTGGTGAAGCTGGAGCGGCTTGCACCGGCGGTGTATCGCGATCCAGGAAGCGCATCAGCGTGGTGTGGCTGATCACTCCGAGGAACTGGCGCTGCGTTCCAATCACTGGCAGCGGGCAGGGTGCAGAGACCATGAGACCAAACAGATCGGCGACAGGCGTGTTTGCGTCGACAGGGACCACGTTGTCGATAAAGGCGTGTTTGAGTCCCAGCATGCCCTGATGGCCGCGCAGCGCATTGCGCAGCGATTGTGAGGACACCACGCCCAGCAGACTGCCGCGTGTGCTCAGCACACAGGCAAATTCGCGGTCGGAATCTTCAATCAGGCGCAGGGCTGCGCGGCAGCCACGATCACTGTGCTCGGAAATAATGCTCAGCGCAGGGCGCGCAATATCCGAAGCCTTGAAGACGGCTGCAGCATCTACGCCCTTGATGAAGCTGCGCACATAGTCATTCGCAGGGCTGCGCAGAATCTCGTCGGGTGTGCCAACCTGGATGATCTGACCATCCTTCATGATGGCAATGCGGTCGCCAATACGCATGGCTTCATCCAGATCGTGCGAGATGAAGACGATGGTGCGGCGCTTGGTTTCCTGCAGGCGCAGCAGCTCAGACTGCATTTCGGTGCGGATGATGGGGTCCAGTGCGGAAAATGCCTCATCCATCAGCAAGATGGATGGATCGGACGCCAGTGCGCGGGCCAGGCCTACGCGTTGCTGCATGCCGCCGGACAGCTCATCGGGGTAGCTTGCTCCCCAGCTGCCCAGACCCACTTGCTCCAGTGCTGCCTGTGCGGCCTGCTGGCGGGAGGCCTTGTCTACTCCGGCCATTTCCAGGCCGAAGGCGGTGTTATCCAGCACGCTCATATGGGGCATGAGCGCAAAGGACTGGAACACCATGGAAATGTCTTTGCGGCGCAGGTCACGCAGCTGTTTGTCGTGCAGGGCATTGATGTCCTGACCCTCCACCAGGATGCGTCCGCTGGTGGGTTCAATCAGGCGGTTGAGCATGCGCACCAGCGTGGATTTGCCGGAGCCAGACAGGCCCATGATCACGAAGATTTCACCAGCCTCGATGGTGAAGTTCGCGTCGAACACACCGATGGATTGCCCTGTGCGTTCGAGGATTTGTTGCTTGGAAAGCCCTTGGTGCACCAAGTCCAAGGCTTGTTTGGGGTGGTCACCAAACACCTTGAAGACGTTCTCGATGCGAATTTGTTTGGCCACTGGTTGTCCTCCCTTGAGTTGTTCTTGGGGGTTAAACACAGTGCAGCCGCGTCACAAGCGTAGCTTGGACGGCCTACACGCGAAGCCGGAAGTCGTGCTAGCCGATGCACCAGTGCATCACGAATGTCATGCACTGCAGTCAAGGGGATAGACCGGGCCCGAATGGCAGCGTGGTGGTGCGCAAGGGCCGCGAGAGAGGGCAGAGGCAGCGCACAGGGCGTGCGTCACATGATCCAAACATGTCCGTGCATCAGTGCCAGAAATCCGGCGCTGTGATGCAAGCAACTGACAAGTTCAGCACTTGCATCGGGTGAATCCACATGCCTAAACACGCGGATTACCTGCATGGCAGGTTGTTAATAAGGCGTTTATTCTAACTATTGAGTATATGAGTGTCAAGAATTAATTGCTGTCAGGAATCATTTCAAATGGTTGGTGTGTGCTTGCATTCCTTATGCTGGGTAGCATGTCGTGGCTTAAAGCACAAAAAAATGCCCTGCACGTGGTGGTCGTGCAGGGCATGCTGTGCAGGCTCACAGTTGCTTATCAGTGTGCGCTATGGCTGCTGCTGTGTACCAGCTTGTCGGTATAAGCGATGGCGAGTGCGCTGAACAGGAACACCACATGAATGATGGTCTGCCACATCAGCACTTTGACGTCGTAATTGCCAGCGTTGATGAACGTCTTGAGCAGATGGATGGAGCTGATGCCGATGATGGACAGCGCCAGCTTGACCTTGAGCACTGATGCATTGACGTGGTCCAGCCATTCAGGCTGATCAGGGTGGCTGTCCAGGCCCAGGCGGCTCACAAAGGTTTCGTAGCCACCAACAATGACCATGATCAGCAGGTTGGAGATCATGACCACATCAATCAATGCCAGTACGACCAGCATGATGATGGTTTCGTTCAGGCTGGTGACGTGGGCATCGGGCTTGTAGCCAATGTTGGCAATCAGCGTCTGGAGTGCTTCCTGATTGCCAAATGCAGCTTCAATCAGGTGCCACAGTTCAATCAGGAAATGCCAGACGAAAACGCCTTGTGCTGCGATCAGGCCCAGGTACAAAGGCAGTTGCAGCCAGCGGCTGGCAAAAATAATGCTCGGAAGAGGGCGCATTGGAGAAGCAGCCGGTGAAACAGGCTTGGTGGGAGGCTCGTGGGAATCCATACGAAGGGGCAAAAGAGAGAGTCAAAAAAAGCCGACCAGTGCCGGCTAAGCAAGAAACGCAGGGGCGAAATTGTAGGTGTCTTGGAGAGACGCTGTAGGCGCAAGTCCTGACTTCCTGAGCGGTTTATAAGACTGTCATACGCATAGAGTCAGTGGGGTGTAAGTACCAGCGCAGACATTTGCCATCAAATACAGCTCACCAAGAGCATCTAATAAAGCAAGGAGACAAAGCCATGAATGCACCCAGCTCAGCCATTGAATCCGTACTGGTGGAAAACCGCGTGTTTCCCCCTTCGCCTGCCACACAGCAGGCAGCGCGCATTTCGGGGATGGCCGCATACCAAGCCCTGTGCGCAGAAGCCGAGAAGGATTACGAGGGTTATTGGGCTCGCCTGGCGCGCGACAATGTTGTGTGGAGCAAGCCTTTTACCCAGGTGCTCGATGAGAGCCATGCGCCGTTTTACCGCTGGTTTGCCGATGGAGAACTTAACGCCAGCGCCAACTGTCTGGACCGCCATATCGGCACGCCCGTCGAAAACAAGACGGCCATCATTTTTGAGTCAGACGATGGTCAGGTCACCAAGGTCACCTACCGTGAATTGCTGAACCGCGTTGCACAGTTCGCCAATGGCTTGAAGGCACAGGGCATCCAAAAGGGCGATCGCGTGCTGATCTACATGCCCATGACGATTGAGGGCATTGTGGCCATGCAGGCCTGCGCGCGTCTGGGTGCTACGCACTCCGTGGTGTTTGGCGGCTTTTCTGCCAAGGCCGTGCACGAACGCATTGTGGACGTAGGTGCCTGTGCCGTGATTACCGCCAACTACCAGCTGCGTGGCGGCAAGGAGCTGGCGCTTAAGGCCGTGGTGGATGAGGCGCTGCAAATGGGCGGCTGCGAGTGTGTCAAGCATGTGTTTGTCTATGAACGTACGCAGACGTCCTATAGCAAGACAGAAGGCAGAGACCTCACTTTTGAGCAGCTGCTGCAAGGCCAGTCCACCGAGTGCCCTGCTGTGCCCGTAGAAGCTGAGCATCCACTCTTTGTGCTCTATACCAGCGGTTCCACAGGCAAGCCCAAGGGTGTGCAGCACTCCACGGGTGGCTACATGCTGTGGGCTAAGCAAACGGTGGAGTGGACCTTTGACGTGCAGCCCAGCGATGTCTTCTGGTGCACGGCAGACATTGGCTGGATTACCGGTCACACCTATGTGGCTTATGGCCCGTTGGCTGCAGGTGTAACCCAGATCGTCTTCGAAGGCGTGCCAACTTACCCCGATGCGGGGCGTTTCTGGCAGATGATCGAGCGCCATGGTTGCACCATTTTCTACACGGCACCCACAGCCATTCGCTCATTGATCAAGGCAGCTGAAGCAGATGAGAAGGTGCATCCCAGGAACTGGAATCTGTCGAGTCTGCGCATTCTGGGCAGTGTGGGGGAGCCCATCAACCCCGAAGCCTGGATGTGGTACTACAAGAACGTGGGCGGTGAGCGCTGCCCCATCGTGGACACCTTCTGGCAAACCGAAAACGGTGGTCACATGATTACCCCGTTGCCCGGGGCTACACCGCTGGTGCCCGGCTCCTGCACGTTGCCGCTGCCCGGCATCATGGCGGCCATCGTCGATGAAACGGGTAACGACATGCCCAATGGTGCAGGCGGCATGCTGGTGGTCAAGCGCCCATGGCCCAGCATGATTCGCAACATCTGGGGCGACCCCGAGCGCTTCAAGAAGAGCTATTTCCCCGAGGAACTCGGCGGCAAGACCTATCTGGCAGGCGACGGTGCCGTACGCAGTGAAGACCGTGGCTACTTCCGCATCACGGGTCGTATTGACGACGTGCTCAATGTCTCTGGCCACCGCATGGGCACCATGGAAATCGAGTCAGCCCTCGTTGCCAAGACCGACTTGGTGGCCGAGGCTGCCGTGGTGGGCCGTCCTGATGATCTGACCGGTGAAGCAATTTGCGCCTTTGTGGTGCTCAAGCGTCCGCTGCCAACGGGTGAAGAAGCCAAGCAGATTGCCAACGAGCTGCGCAACTGGGTCGCCAAGGAAATTGGCCCGATTGCCAAGCCCAAGGACATCCGTTTTGGTGAAAACCTGCCCAAGACCCGCAGCGGCAAGATCATGCGCCGCCTGCTGCGCTCGATTGCCAAGGGCGAAGCCATCACCCAGGACACCAGCACGCTGGAAAACCCAGCCATCTTGGATCAATTGGCGAAGACCAATTGATCCAAGCACAGCGAATGGCTGGGTTGGCGGCGCTTGCGCCGTCAAAATCCCGTGATGCTTGATCAATTGGCGAAGACCCATTGATCCAAGCACATCAAAAAACAAAGCCCACCGTTTGGTGGGCTTTGCTGTGATGGCGCTGCCTGTCTTTGCAGGCAGCGATTCGGAAGTTTGCTTACTTCTTACTTGTTACCCAGCTGAGGCAGAGAGTTGGCGCTGCTCACGCTCAGCAGGCCAGCCTTGGAGTACACGGCCAGCTTATCGCGGGTGTCGATCAGGTCCAGGTTGCGCATGGTCAGCTGGCCGATGCGGTCTTCTGGGCTGAAAGGTGCGTCTTCGACCTTTTCCATGGACAGACGCTCAGGTGCGTAGGTCAGGTTGGGCGACTCGGTGTTCAGGATGGAGTAGTCGTTGCCACGGCGCAGTTCCAGGGTCACGGTGCCGGTGATGGCGCGTGCCACCCAGCGCTGCGAAGCTTCGCGCAGCATGATGGCCTGGGGGTCAAACCAGCGGCCCTGGTACAGCAGACGGCCCAGCTTCAGGCCATTGATGCGGTATTGCTCGATGGTGTCTTCGTTGTGAATACCGGTGACCAGACGCTCGTAGGCAATGTGCAGCAGGGCCATGCCGGGGGCTTCGTAGATGCCGCGGCTCTTGGCTTCGATGATGCGGTTTTCAATCTGGTCGCTCATGCCCAGACCGTGGCGACCACCGATGCGGTTGGCTTCCAGGAACAGGGCCACGGGGTCGGCAAACTCCACGCCGTTCAGGGCAACGGGACGGCCTTCTTCGAAGGTGACGGAGACTTCTTCAGCCTTCACTTCCACTTCTGGCTTCCAGAACGCCACGCCCATGATGGGGTTCACGATACGGATGCCGGAGTTCAGGTGCTCCAGATCCTTGGCTTCGTGGGTCGCGCCCAGCATGTTGGAGTCGGTGGAGTAAGCCTTTTCCACGGACATCTTGTAGCCAAAGCCTTCCTTGATCAGGAACTCGGACATTTCCTTGCGGCCGCCCAGTTCGTTGATGAAGGTGCTGTCCAGCCAGGGCTTGTAGATCTTCAGCGCGGGGTTGGTGAGCAGACCATAGCGGTAGAAACGCTCGATGTCGTTGCCCTTGAAGGTGGAGCCGTCACCCCAGATGTTGACGTCGTCTTCCTTCATGGCAGCCACCAGCATGGTGCCGGTCACAGCGCGGCCCAGAGGGGTGGTGTTGAAGTAAGTGATGCCGCCGGTAGAGATGTGGAAAGCACCCGCCTGGATGGCGGCGATACCTTCGTTGGCCAGCTGAGGGCGGCAGTCGATCAGGCGTGCCTTTTCTGCGCCGTATTCCATGGCCTTGCGAGGAATGGCATCGTAGTCTTCTTCGTCAGGCTGGCCCAGGTTGGCGGTGTAGGCATAGGGCAGCGCGCCCTTGTTCTTCATCCAGCGCAGTGCTGCGCTGGTGTCCAGGCCGCCAGAGAAGGCGATGCCGACTTTTTGGCCGACAGGTACGGATTGCAGAATGGTTTGCATAAGAATTCTCTTTAAATTTAATAGCTACTAGCGCTTGCTACATAAGCGCTAGAGGCTAAAAAGGCTTGTAATCAAACAGAACGCCCGATCAAGCGTAGTGGCAGATGTAGTGGTAGGCCTCGGTCACGCGGATATCAAACTTGGAATTGGCGGGAATATGAAAGCTTTCACCCACGGTGGAAGTCTTCCATTCGTCTGTGCCATCGAGCTTGTATTCGCAGGAGCCGCCTACGCATTCCATGATTTCTGCAGCAGCTGTGCCAAAAGTCAAAGTAGCGGGAAGTACCACGCCCACGGACTTCTTGGTGCCGTCGGCCAGGGTGAAGCTGTGGCTGACACACTTGCCGTCAAAGTAGACATTGGCCTTGGTCGTCAGGGTAACGCCGGAGAACTGCTCGGTTGTCATGTGAACGCGTAGTCGCTGAAGTTGGATTGAAGCTAGCCATTTTAGGCCAGCTGCGCTGTGCTGCGGGGTTCGCGCAGTGCAGCGCAGATTCAACGCCAGTGCGGTGGGGAATGTGGCCCTGAAGGTGGGGGAGGGCGCCAGCCTGGCGGTGGAGGTGGCCTCTGGCCATAGGCTGGGGGTGGAAAGTAGCCGGGAGGAGGTGGCGGGGGGCGATACCCGGGAGGTGGTGGCGCATAGCCACCAGCGTTGACACCAATGACGATGGGCACGGGCGGCGGCATGTACTCAATGCTGTTGGTGGTGACTGTCACACCCGCAGGAGCGCTCTGGTAGACGCTGCCAGGGCCTGTATAGCTGATGCCTGTACTGGCAGAAGACGATGAGTAGCTGCCCTTGGGCTGTACTGTTACATCAAGCCATGGACCGGGGTCATAGTCCAGCTGGGTGTGGTAGCGCTGGCCGGCGTACTCATAGCTCACGTCGTAGCCGACGGTGTGGTTTTCATAACGGGTGGTATTGGTGCAGCGGTGCACGGTTTCGTAATTGGGCTGGCCGTAGGCGCTTTCTATGCTGTTGCCAATCAGTCCCCCTGCCACTGCACCGACTACGGTGCTGGGCCCGCGGGTCGAGGGCTGGTAGTAGCCATGTGGGCCGTGGCGACTGCCGTGCCCCAGAGCATTGCCAGCCAGGCCGCCAATCACGGCACCCACAACGGCGCCTGTGCCTGTGACACGCTGGCCGGTGTAGACCTCTTCGTTGTCACATAGCTGCTGCGGCACGGCAACCTGCTGCATGACGGGCACTGCAGAGATCACATGGGCTCGCACCTGCTCCTGCGCCCAGGCCAGGTTACATGCCAGCCCGGCGGCCATGGCAGCACCGATCCAGTGTTTGCTTCCCATATCTCATCACTCCTTGCTCAGTCCATGAAGCTGCACTTCACAGATGTTGGAGGCAGTGTAGAGGAGGGCGCCCAAGCCTGTGTGCAGGGCTGGTAAAACTTGCGTAAAGCCAGAGGAGCGTGTCAATGCCTCAGGCGTTCAGGCTGGCAGCCCAGTCTTCGGCCTTGAAACCTACGGTGATGCGGCCATCCATCCACTCTACGACGGGGCGCTTGATGATGCTGGTGTGCTCCTGCAGCAAGGCGGCGGCAGAGGCGGCATCGGTCACCTGGGCCTGCACGGCAGCATCGAGCTTGCGCCAGGTCGTGCCCTGGCGGTTGGTCAGCTTTTCCCAGCCTACGGCCTGCATCCAGGTTGCGAGTTGCTCGGCGGTTACGCCCAGCTTCTTGAAGTCGTGGAATTCGTAGTCCAGTCCCTGTGCTGTCAGCCAGGCGCGTGCTTTTTTCACTGTGTCACAGTTGGGGATGCCGTAAACACGAATAATCTTGGTGGTACTCATGGTGCAGATGATGATGCATGTGTGGGTGCGCGACAATCACGAACTGTATGCACAGCACTTTTTCCACACTTCCCGAGTGGCTTGCGCACTGCGAGCAAATTCATCCACAGAACATTGCCATGGGCCTGGAGCGTGTACGCGAAGTCGCGCAGCGCATGGCGTTGAAGTTTGACTGCCCCGTCATTACGGTGGCTGGCACCAACGGCAAGGGCTCTACCTGTGCCATGCTGGAGGCCGTGGCCCTGCAGGCGGGCTATAAGCCCGGCGTCTATACCTCGCCACACCTGGTGCATTTTGAGGAGCGTTGCCGCATTCACGGTGAAATCGCCAAGGCGGAGGACTTTCTGCCGCACTTTGAAGCCGTGGAAGCCGCACGCCTGCAGGGTGAAGAAATCCTGCTGACGTATTTTGAGTTCACCACGCTGGCCATCCTGCGCATGCTGAGTCTGTCCAAGCTGGATGTCGCCATTCTGGAAGTGGGCCTGGGCGGCAGGCTCGACGCTACGAACGTGGTGGATGCTGACTGCGCCGTCATCACCAGCATCGATATCGACCACGCCGCCATTCTGGGTAATGACCGCGAAACCATTGGCCGCGAGAAGGCCGGCATCATGCGTCCAGGCCGACCTGTGATCGTGAGCGACCCCGTGCCTCCGCAGAGCGTGCTCGATCACGCGGCCGAGATCGGCGCAGACCTCTGGCGCTTCGGCCATGACTTCAACTATGAGGGTGACCGCCAGCAGTGGGGCTGGGCAGGGCGTGGCCGTCGTTATGCCGGGCTGTCCTATCCGGCCTTGCGTGGTGCCAACCAGCTCATGAATGCATCGGGCGTGCTGGCGGCATATGAGGCGCTGCGCCAGCTGGTGCCTGTGACTGCGCAGGCCGTGCGCACGGGCCTGGCCATGGTGGAGCTGCCCGGACGTTTTCAGATCATTCCGGGCCAGCCCACGCTGGTGCTGGATGTGGCGCACAACCCCCATTCCGTGGCGGCGCTGACCGCCAATCTGGATGCCATGGGCTACTTTCCTACGACGCATGCGGTGTTCGGTGCCATGGCAGACAAGGACCTGACGCCTATGCTGCTCAAAGTCGGGCCGCTGATCGACCGCTGGTACTTCACTGACCTGCCCACACCGCGCGCAGAAAGTGCTTCCAATTTGCAACAAAAGTGGAGCGCTCTGCAGATGGTGGCAGGCGCTACACGAAGTGAAGTGCCTGTTAACTTGTATCAGAACCCGCAAGAAGCCCTGCGCGCAGCGGTAGAGGCTGCAGACCCGGCTGATAGAATCGTAGTTTTTGGCTCGTTCTATACGGTAGGTGAGGTCTTGAAGGATGGGCCACCTCGCCTGCATGCCAAACACTTGGGCGAATAAGGTCCGCCGCGCGACGCATATCCATGGCACTTTTTAAATTCCGCTGGCCTGGTCAGAAAAAGGAAAGTGAGCAAACGCCTGTGCGGCGTTCCCGGCTCGCTCAGTCCGAGAGCGTGGAGGACATGCGTCGTCGGGCGCAGCATCGCCTCATCGGTGCTGCCGTCCTGGTGGCGCTGGGTGTGATTGGCTTTCCTATTCTGTTTGATACCCAGCCACGTCCCATTCCCGTGGATGTGCCCATCGAAATCCCCGATCGCAACGAAGTCGCTCCCATGATGGTGCCTGGGAATCAGGCGCAGACCGAGACAGGTTTGCGCGCTGAACAGGGCGCAGGCGGGGCTGCCCCCTTCGTGCCTGATGCCGCTCTGGATGATGGTGAGGAGCTGGTTGGCAATGAGCCTGCGCCTTTGGCTGTCCCCAAGCCGCCAGAGCCTCCGCGTCTGGTGCCTGAGCCTGCAGCTCCTGCCACAGTGCCAGTGCCTAAACCTGAAATCAAGCCGGAACCCAAACCCGAGCCCAAGCAGGAAGTCAAGCCTGAGCCCCAGCCCGAACGTCCCAAGCCCGCGGTGAGCGAGGCTGAGCGTGTGCGTGCGCTGCTGGAAGGTCGCACGCCTGCACCAGCGCCGGCTGCTGCGGCAGCACCGGCCAAGGCTAAAGCTTCCAAGCAAGGCCGCTTCATTGTGCAGGTGGGCGCGTTTGCTGATGGTTCCAAGGCTGCCGAGGTGCGCGGCAAGCTCGAGCGTGCAGGCCTGAAGACTTATGTGCAGGTCATCGAAACCAAGGATGGCAAGCGCACCCGTGTGCGCGTAGGTCCTTTCGAGTCACGTGATGAAGCAGACAAGGCGGCCACACGCATCAAGGGCATGGGGCTGGCGGCGTCGGTGCTGACTTTGTGAGCATCATTGCAACGCGAGGATAAGCAAACAACATGGCTGTTCTGGATGGCGTGCTGCTAGGCATCCTCGTAGTGTCCATGCTGCTGGGTGCGTGGCGTGGTCTGGTCTTTGAGCTGTTTTCACTCGTTGGTTGGGTGGTCGGTTTTTTCGTTGCACGACTGTTTGCTGCAGATGTGGCAGCCTGGCTGCCGCTGGATGGTTTTGATCCAGCCGTGCAATACGGTGCTGGTTTTGTGCTGGCCTTTGTGCTGATTGTGTTTGCATGGGGGCTGCTCAGTGCCCTGGCCAAGCAACTCGTGGAATTTGTAGGTTTGCGGCCTGTTGATAGAACGCTGGGTGCGGTTTTTGGCGTTTTGCGCGCTGCTGTACTGATTTTGGTGCTGGCGGTGGTCGTAGTTTCCACACCTCTGCGTGAGCATGATTGGTGGACACAATCGCAGGCAGCGCCATGGTTAACAGACGCGGTGGCAAGTGTCTTGCCCGCGCTGTCCGTGCAATGGGGAAGGTGGTTGCCTTCTACCTGAGAGAGTGAGGGCTGTGCCAACGGCATGGTCTGCAAGCAAAGACCGCGAGAGCAATCTCGCATAGATGGAAATCGACTATGTGTGGAATCGTCGGGGTGGTAAGCACCACGCCTGTGAATCAACTGATCTACGACGCCTTGCTGCTGCTGCAGCATCGTGGCCAAGATGCTGCCGGTATCGTCACTCAGCAGGAACGCAAGTTCTTCATGCACAAAGCCAAGGGCATGGTGAAGGATGTGTTCCGCACTCGTAACATGCGCGCCCTGCCTGGCAATGTGGGCCTGGGTCAGGTACGTTACCCTACGGCAGGCAATGCCTCCAGCGAAGAGGAGGCGCAGCCCTTCTACGTGAATGCTCCGTTTGGCATCGTCATGGTGCACAACGGCAATCTGACCAACGCCAAGCAGCTGCGCGAAGAGCTGGCATCTACCGACCACCGCCACACCAATACCGAGAGCGACTCCGAAGTGCTGCTCAACGTGCTGGCGCACGAAATCGGCCGTGCTTCCAGTGGTGCCCCCTTGACGCCTGATGAGGTGTTCAAGGCGGTGCGCGCCGTGCACAAGCGCATCAAGGGTTCGTATGCCGTGATCGCGCTAATCGCAGGTTACGGTCTGCTGGCCTTCCGTGACCCCTTCGGCATTCGCCCCCTGTGCATGGGCCGCGGTGCAGACGGTACCTACATGCTGGCCAGCGAATCTGTGGCGCTGGAAGGCACGCTGCACACCTTTGAGCGCGATATTGCTCCCGGCGAGGCCGTATTCATCGCCAATGATGGCACCGTCCACACCGAGCAGTGCGCTGAAAACAGCCAGCTCTACCCCTGTGTGTTCGAGTACGTCTATCTGGCGCGTCCGGACTCCACCATCGATGGCATCTCGGTCTACCAGGCACGCCTGAACATGGGCGAGACCCTGGCCAAGCGCGTGATCTCCACCGTTGCGCCTGATGAGATTGATGCGGTCATTCCTATCCCAGAATCCAGCCGCCCCAGCGCCATGCAACTGGCGCAGCTGCTGGGCAAGCCCTACCGCGAAGGTTTTGTGAAGAACCGCTACGTGGGCCGCACCTTCATCATGCCCGGTCAGGCGGCACGCAAGAAATCCGTGCGCCAGAAGCTCAATGCCATCAGCAGCGAGTTCAAGGGCCGCCGCGTGCTGCTGGTGGACGACTCCATCGTGCGTGGCACCACCTCCAAGGAAATCGTGCAGATGGCGCGTGACGCCGGTGCTGTGAAGGTGTATCTGGCATCTGCTGCGCCTCCGGTGCGCTATCCCAATGTCTACGGTATTGACATGCCTACCAAGTCTGAGCTGGTGGCCAACGGTCGCAGCGTGGAAGAAATCCGCGAAGTGATTGGCTGCGATGCACTGATCTACCAGGACGTGGAAGCCATGAAGCAGACCATTGGCAAGATCAACCCTGCAGTCAATGGCTTTGAGGCATCGTGCTTTGATGGCACCTACATCACCGGCGACATTTCGGACGCAGAAGTGACTGCGCTGAACGAAGGGCGCAATGCAGGCGGTGAGGAGTCCGATGTGGATACCTCTCGTCTGTCCTTGCCTAACGCCCAGGAGCAATAAGTTCTAAACTGGGCGTCATAAGCCCGGTATCACAATAAAAGGAGCTGCTAGCGCAGATCTGGCAAGCATTTCAAAGTGTTTTGATATTGAAATGCCCACAGATCAAGCGCTAGATGCTCCTTTTTTTATTGAGCATGCCTTGAATAGGATGCTGCATTCAGTTTGATAGAGGAATAGCCGTCGTGACCGAGAAAACACTCCCACAAGGTCTGCACCCTGAAACCCTGGCCGTACGCGAGGCGCTGCCCCGCAGCCAGTGGGGCGAGCACTGCGAAGCGCTGTACATGACCAGCAGCTTCATCCAGCCCGACTGCGAAACCGCAGCCCGTCGCTTTGCTGCGCAGGAAGAGGGCTATACCTACAGCCGCACCTCCAACCCCACCGTCACCAGCTTTGAAAAGCGCCTGGCAGCCATGGAAGGCACGGAGTGCGCCGTGGCCACCACGACGGGCATGTCGGCCATCCTGCTGGTGGCGCTGACCACGCTCAAGGCAGGTGACCACGTGGTGTGCTCGCGCTCCATGTTCGGCTCCACCATCAAGCTGCTCGGCACGGAAATGGCTCGTTTTGGTGTGGAAACCACTTTTGTGTCGCAGACCGACATCAATGAGTGGAAGGCGGCGATCAAGCCCAATACGCGCCTGTTCTTTGCCGAAACCCCCACCAACCCGCTGACAGACCTGTGCGACATCGCTGCGCTGGCCGAACTGGCCCATGCCCACGGTGCGCTGCTGGCGGTGGACAACAGCTTTGCCACTCCTATCCTGCAGCAGCCCGCCAAGCTGGGTGCGGACGTGGTCGTACACTCGGGCACCAAGTTCCTTGATGGCCAAGGTCGCACCATGATTGGCGCGGTCTGCGGCTCCATCGCTTTGGTGGACAAGGTCATGGGCACTTTCCTGCGCAGCGGCGGCCTGAATGCAGCGGCTTTCAATGCCTGGACGGTAATGAAGGGCCTGGAGACTCTGTCACTGCGCGTGAAGGCGCAAAGCGCTGCTGCGCTGGAGCTGGCCCAGTGGCTGGAGGCCCACCCCAAGGTGGCGCGTGTGTACTACCCCGGCCTCAAGAGCCACCCGCAGCACGAGTTGGCCATGCGCCAGCAAAACGGCATGGGCGGTGCGGTGCTGTCCTTTGACGTCAAGGGCGATACCCCTGAGCAGTTGCGCAAGAACGCCTTCCACGTTGTCGACCATACCCAAGTGTGTAGCATTACGGCTAACCTGGGCGATGTGAAGACCACCATCACCCATCCCGCCAGCACTTCGCATGGCCGCCTGACTGAGGAGCAGCGTCAAGCTGCAGGTCTGGGTCAGGGACTTATTCGTATCTCCGTGGGGCTGGAGCACTTGGACGATATCAAGGCTGATCTGTCTCGCGGACTGGACACCTACCAATGACACAAAAAGTACGTACCCGTTTTGCACCTTCGCCCACTGGCTTTATTCACCTGGGCAACATCCGCTCGGCGCTGTACCCATGGGCATTTGCCCGTGCCAATGGCGGTGACTTCATTCTGCGTATTGAAGACACCGACCTGGAGCGCTCGACCCAGGCATCCGTGGATGTGATTCTGGAAGGCATGAAGTGGCTGGAGCTGGACCACGACGAAGGTCCCTTCTATCAGATGCAGCGCATGGACCGCTACAAGGAAGTGCTGGCCCAGCTGCAGGAAAAAGGCTATGTCTATCCCTGCTACATGAGCATGGAAGAGCTGGACGCTTTGCGTGAAAAGCAGATGGCCAACAAGGAAAAGCCCCGCTACGACGGTACCTGGCGTCCAGAAGAGGGCAAGGTGCTACCCCCCATCCCCGAAGGCGTCAAGCCCGTGCTGCGCTTCAAGACACCCAAGACCGGTGTCGTGGGCTGGGATGACAAGTGCAAGGGCCGTATCGAATTCCAGAACTCGGAACTCGACGACCTCGTGATCGCACGTCCTGATGGCACGCCCACCTACAACTTCTGCGTGTGCGTTGACGATATGGACATGGGCATCACCCACGTCATCCGCGGTGACGACCACGTGAACAACACCCCTCGCCAGATCCACATCTTTGAAGCCCTGGGTGCAGCCGTGCCTACCTTTGCCCACCTGCCTACCGTGCTGAACGAGCAGGGCGAAAAGATGAGCAAGCGCAATGGCGCCAAGGCCGTGACCCAGTACCGTGACGAAGGCTATCTGCCTGACGCCATGGTGAACTATCTGGCACGTTTGGGCTGGAGCCACGGTGACGACGAAATCTTCTCGCGCCAGCAGTTCCTGGAGTGGTTCAATCTGGATCACCTGGGCCGCAGCGCTGGCCAGTTTGACGAAGCCAAGCTGCGCTGGGTCAATGCCCAGCACCTGAAGATGACGGATGACGCCAAGCTGGCTGCACTGGTCAAGCCTTTTGTGGTGAAGGCCGGTGTGGCTGAAAGCCTGCTGGACGCGGACGACCGCTTGGTACGTATCTGTGCACTGTTCAAGGACCGCTGCGAAACCCTGGTCGATCTGGCCAACTGGGCCAAGCTGTTCTATGTGGACAGCATTGAGCGCAACGCCGAAGACTACGCCAAGCACGTAACCGAAGCAGCCAACCCCATCCTGGATGCATTTGCTGCAGCCATGGAAACCGTGGAGTGGAACAAGGAAGCGATTGCCGCAGCCATCAAAGAAGTGCTCAAAGCCCAGGGCGTGAAGATGCCTGTACTGGCTATGCCTGTGCGTGTGCTGACTGTGGGCTCTGCCCATACGCCATCGGTGGATGCAGTGCTGGAATTGCTCGGACGCGAAAAAATTCTCTCGCGTTTGAAAAATCGCTAAAAATCCATCTATAATTCAATTCTTCGCTCAACACAGCAAGCAATTGTTGTGTTGTCAAGAGGGGGTATAGCTCAGTTGGGAGAGCGCTTGCATGGCATGCAAGAGGTCATCGGTTCGATCCCGTTTACCTCCACCAGAATTTAACGGTCAGCAGTAATGCTGAAAGTTCTAGGATTGACCCTATCGTCTAGAGGCCTAGGACACCACCCTTTCACGGTGGGTACCGGGGTTCGAATCCCCGTAGGGTCGCCAAGTTAAAAAGCAACTTGGTTTTTGCAAAAAATGCAAAAATAAATTGCTTTTTTCCTCGGAGTGGTAGTTCAGTTGGTTAGAATACCGGCCTGTCACGCCGGGGGTCGCGGGTTCGAGTCCCGTCCACTCCGCCAGTTAGTTTGTTTAGTCGGTTCGATTAAATAAGCACCTTGAAAGTAAAGGGCGCTTTTTTAATCGGTGCGAAAGCAAAGATTCTAGGTTATGACCCTATCGTCTAGAGGCCTAGGACACCACCCTTTCACGGTGGGTACCGGGGTTCGAATCCCCGTAGGGTCGCCAAGTTTGAAGCGCTTGGTTTTGCTGCTAAAATAATAGCAACGAAGCACAAAGTTTTCTGCCAGGAGTGGTAGTTCAGTTGGTTAGAATACCGGCCTGTCACGCCGGGGGTCGCGGGTTCGAGTCCCGTCCACTCCGCCAGTTTGGGGGTATAGCTCAGTTGGGAGAGCGCTTGCATGGCATGCAAGAGGTCATCGGTTCGATCCCGTTTACCTCCACCAGAATTTAACGGTCAGCAGTAATGCTGAAAGTTCTAGGATTGACCCTATCGTCTAGAGGCCTAGGACACCACCCTTTCACGGTGGGTACCGGGGTTCGAATCCCCGTAGGGTCGCCAAGTTTGAAGCGCTTGTGCTTGAGAAAAGCTAGCAATGCTTCCTGCCAGGAGTGGTAGTTCAGTTGGTTAGAATACCGGCCTGTCACGCCGGGGGTCGCGGGTTCGAGTCCCGTCCACTCCGCCAGAAACACAAAGCCGTACTAATAAAAATTAGTACGGCTTTTTTGTTTTTGCTTTTATAAAAAATGCCTCCAGCAGGAGGCATTGTTGCAATGCATGTTCATGTGCTTTATTTGGGGGCCAGGCGAATGGCACCGTCGAGGCGAATCACTTCGCCGTTGAGCATGTCATTTTCAATGATGTGCTTGACCAGCTTGGCATAGTCTTCGGGCGTACCCAGGCGGCTGGGGAAGGGAACACCTGCAGCCAGCGCATCCTGTACTTCCTGCGGCATGCCAAATAGCATGGGTGTCCCAAATATGCCGGGGGCGATCGTCATGTTGCGAATGCCGTTGCGTGCAAGATCACGCGCGATCGGCAATGTCATACCTACCACACCTCCTTTGGAAGCCGCATAGGCTGCCTGGCCTATTTGTCCGTCATAAGCCGCAATGCTGGCTGTGGAGATGATGACGCCGCGTTCACCAGTGGATTCAGGCGTGTTCTTGCTCATCGCCTCGGCTGCCAGGCGAATCATATTGAAGCTGCCGATCAGGTTGACCTGAATCACTTTCTGATACAGCGCCAGGCTGTGAGCCCCGCTTTTGCCTACGGTTTTTTCAGCGGGCGCAATGCCGGCGCAATTGACCAGGCCTGCAAGCATGCCTGCACGAGTCGCTTGCTGGACGACAGCCTGGCCATCGGCCTCACTGCTGACATCACATGGCACGAATATGCCGCCAATGGTATTGGCTACGGCCAGGCCTTTTTCCTGCTGCATGTCTGCAATGATGACCTTGGCACCATGGGCTGCCAGCATGCGTGCTGTGCCTTCTCCCAGGCCTGATGCACCACCGGTGACGATAAATACCTTGCCCTGTATTTCCATGCTTTATGCTCCTTGGATTCTCTTTGACGTAAACGTCAATTATGAAAGGGCGGCCAAGTAAAGACCAGTCAGTGCAGCTATGTAGGGACGAAAAAAAACCCGGTTTGTGAAAACCGGGTTTAAAGGGATCCAAGAAACGGGGGTTTCAAGAGGATCCAAGGAGACAACTGGTAACCAGTGAACTGGTTGATGCTTCGAATTATAGGGTAAACCCTAGAAGTTGTCCAATGGTTATCGAAGCATCAGGAAATATCAGGCTTTGGCCTTGCTGGAAGAGGCTGCAGGTGCTGCTGTGGTGGTTGCTGTTGCGGCGACGGCCTTCAGGTTAGCGTCCACCAGGTCAGAAGCTTGCTTTACCGCTTTTTGTACGCTTTCAAAAGCATTGTTGGCAGCAGAGACTGCGCTCTTCATCATGGCTACAGCGGTTTCCGAGCCGGCTGGAGCGTTCTTTGCAGTGGAGTCCACCAGATTGTTGAAGCTCTGCTGAAATTCGCTGGCCTTGCTTTCCAGCGCCTTGCTGACTTCGGCAGAAGTGCTGGTAGCGATGTTGTACAGGTGACGGTTGTAAGCCGCCGTTTTTTCAGCCAGAGGCTGGAACAGGCTGGTTTGCAGAGTGACCAGCTCCTGAATGTCCTTGGCATTCAACAGAGCCTGGCTGTGGCTGGCAGCTTCAGACAACGCTGCACGTGTAGCAGCCATGTTCAGTTCCACAATCTTCTCCACGCCTTCAAAAGCCTTGTTGGTCAGGCCAAACAGGGTTTCGAGATTTGCCTTGTGTGCAGCAGCAATTTGTTCAGGTGTCAGTGCCATGGTCGTGTACTCCGTTGAATGGGGGACAGGTGAGCAGCTGCATCTTTCAAATTCATGTTGCAATGCAGCATGCAGAGGATTTTTGAGCAAAGCAGTGATTGCTGCAAGCAGTTTTTGCTGCGCTGCAACAAAAAGCAGTATCAATGGTGAAAAAGGTCGCTAATTGCGTGTGTTTGCGACAGATGCGGTGTGAAAGTGTCGCATCAGGGCGACGATGTCGCCCGGGTACACGTTGATGCATTGCGCCTGCAGAGAATGCAGGCATGACATCAGACACTTCATCTACCAGCAGGCCTGCTCCTCAGTCACGGAGTGCGTATCGTGTGTTCCGCAGTATTCCTACCCGCTGGGCAGACAACGATATCTATGGACATGTAAACAATGTCGTCTACTACAGCTGGTTTGATACGGCAGTCAATGCGTTTCTGATTGAAGCTGGGGCGCTGGATATTCACGCAGGTGAAACCATTGGCCTGGTGGTGGAGACGCAGTGCAACTACTTTGCCCCCCTGGCATTTCCTCAGATGGTTGAAGCAGGTCTTCGCGTAGCCCGCCTGGGCAGCAGCAGTGTCCGGTATGAAATCGGACTGTTTGCGCAGGGGGAAGCTCAGACGGCGGCGGCCGGGCACTTTGTGCACGTCTATGTGCACCGGGAAACACGCCGTCCCTGTGCATTGCCTGCTGCGTTGCGACAGACGCTGGAACCGCTGGTGGTCTCGTAGTCAGTTCCTCCAGCGCGCGGTGTTATTAATCTAAACGGATAGTGGGGCGCAGGCGTGAATTCATCATGTCCACCAGCCACAGCAGTCCCCCGCGCCAGAAGCCGTAAAGGCGTGCCTGGTGAGAGCGATACAGCCAGATGTGGCTGAGCATGGCCAGCCGTCCGCGAATCAGCCCACCGTTGAACAGGCCAAACTTGCCCAGAGAGCCGTAGGCGTCATAGTGGGCCAGCGATACCAGCGCGCCGAAGTCGCGATAGGCAAAGCCTGTGCCGTTATAGGCATGGGGGCAGGCCAGCATCTTGGGAAACAGCTCGATCAGATAGCGTGCCTGCTGGTGGGCAACCTGAGCAGTAGGAGGCAGTGGCTGCGTTTCTCCGGGAAGGGTGTAGCTGGCGCAGTCACCGACGGCATAGATATCAGGGTCTGCAGTCTGCAGATCATCATTGACGATCAGTTGATTACCGCGGGTGGTGGGCAGGCCAAGGGTAGACAGAAAGTCGGGTGCCTTGACGCCTGCGGCCCAGACGCTCAGTCCCGCAGGAATTTGCTCGTCACCGTCCAGTACCAGTGAAGCAGCATGTGCGGCCTGTACCTTTCGATTAGTCAGCACACGCACTCCCAGTTTCTCCAGCCGGGTTTGTGTGGCAATAGAAATTTCTTCGGGGAAGCTGGGCAGGATGCGTGGACCAGCCTCGATCAGCACGATCTGGAACTTGGCTGCCTTGCCCAGCGCGCCGTAGGCTTCCGCGCTCTCAGACAGCTGCACCAACTCTGCTGCCAACTCTACGCCGGTCGCACCTGCGCCGACGATGGCGACCTGCAGCGTTTCCCCTTCGGTCATGCAGCGCAGCATGCGCAGGCGGATTTCGCGGTTGAACTCATCGGCCTTGCGGCGTGAATCGATCATGTAGCAGTGCTGCAGCACACCGGGTGTGCCAAAGTCGTTGGCACCGCTCCCCACTGCAATCACCAGCTTGTCGTAGGCAAGGCGGCGAGTGGGCACTACCTCGCGGCCATCTTCAGCGACGATGGGGTCGAGAATGATCTCCTTGCGTTCACGATCCAGGCCTGACATGGCTCCAGGCTGGTAGGCAAAGTGGGCATCCGTAGCCTGAGCGAGGTAGGTGGTCTGCTGCTGGGCCAGGTCGCGGGTGCCTGCGGCAATGGTGTGCAGCATGGGCTTCCAGACATGGGCGGAGTCCGCGTCGACCAGGGTGACGGAACCAATGTGCGCATCCTTGAGTTTGCCCAGTGCCGAGGCGATTTCCAGCCCTGCTACACCACCACCTACGACCACGATGCGCGCTGGCGCTTTCTGCTTTTCCAAGCCCATGTTCAATTCCTTGCCTGCAATTGGTTATCTATGCTTTTTTGTATGGGTGCTATGCACTGCAGGACGGAATTCTGACTACTTTTTTTGTAGCTTGAAGCGCTTGTAATTATTGGCTTATCTTGGGATTTATGTCTGATAAAAGAGTGCTTCGGAATAGATAGCTGAGCACAAAGCGTTGGCGCACGTCCTGATCCCGTACAACACCACAGAACAACAATGGCACGTTCAAGCCATGGCTGCCTGTAAGGTTTTTCAGATGTTGAGGCTCAGACCATGTCTGGTCTGGCCTGTGGCAGGCAGGCCAGGACTTCCAGTCCAGCAGCGCTTCGGTTGCGCAACTCCAGCGTGCCGCCAAGGGCATGCACGATGTCGTGGCACAGTGCCAGGCCCAGGCCGAATCCCTGGTGTTCGCCATGGCTGACGAATGGCTGGTACAGGTGCTCCTGCAGCGCTTTGCTCAATCCAGGTCCTTCATCAGCGATATACAGCTGTGCCTGCTGCTGTGCATTCAGTGATAGCTTGATGAGCAGGCTGCTGTGCGCTGGCGCATGGCGTACAGCGTTGTGCAGCAGATTGCGCACCAGCTCGCGCAGCATCCAGGCATGGGCCTGGACCATGACGGGGGTATCAGCTTCCAGCACAAAGTCCAGGTCTTTGTCTGCAATCAGAGGTGCGAGGTCAAGGCTGACCTCTCGCACTACCGCATCCCAGGCCAGGCATTCACGGGGTTGCTCACGGAGCTGCTCGACTTTGGCCAGTGCCAGCATCTGGTTGGCCAATTCTGTAGCACGGTCTACCGTACCTTCGATTTCTTCCAGTGCCAGCATGGGGGGTACATCACCACGTCGGGCGGATTGGACCTGTACCTTGAGCACGGCCAGTGGTGTGCGCAACTGGTGCGAGGCATCGCGCACAAAGCGTTTCTGGTCGTGCAGCAGGCCACGCAGGCGCTCCATGATGCGGTTGGTGCCATCAAGCAGAGGCCGCAGCTCGCGTGGAACCGTATGCAAGGGGACTGGGCGCAGATCGCCCTGTGGGCGCTGGCCCATGGCTTCTCCGACCACGCGGACCGAGCGGGTGACGCGGTGCACAACCAGCAGCACCGTCAGCGTGACCAAGATCAGCAGTACAGCGTGTTGCCACAGGGTCTGGCCCAGCAGCTCCAGCGCCAGGTTTTCGCGCAGCTGCAGAGTTTCTGCTACCTGAATGATGGCCATGCTGCGTCCGGTTGCGCTGGCAACAGGCTGCAGCAGCACGGCCATGCGCACTGGGCGGTCGCGGTACTCGCTGTCATAAAAATCCACCAGTGCGGCGTAAGGCGGCTGCTGTGGAAGCTGGCCTTGCCACAGGGGAAGATCGGGAAAGCCCGACACCATCTCACCACTGAGGGTGGAGACGCGATAGAACATACGGGTCTGGGTGTCGGCTTCGAAGGCTTCCAGCGCTGAGTAGGGTACGGTGGCGTTGATGGTGGCATGTGCTTCGTAGCCCTGCACATCCAGCTGCTCGCCAATGGTCTTGGCTGAAGCCAGCAGGGTGCGGTCATAGGCGGTGTGCAGAGCACCCAGCGCTTCGTGGTAGACCACCCAGGTGTTCCAGCTGATGCAGAGCAATATGGGCAGCAAAATCCCTGCCAGCAGGCGGGTACGCAGCGACCAGGCGGGCAAGCTTGGGGAGTTCATGGCTGGGGCGCAGAGGTAGACCGCGAGGTTGACAGACGCAGCAGATAGCCCAGACCGCGAAGTGTGACCAGATCCACCCCGGTACCCGCCAGTTTCTTGCGCAGGCGGTAGACCACGACTTCAATGGCCTCGTATTGCACATCCTGTGCGCCCGGAAAGACCTGGGCATACAGGCGCTCCTTGGCAATAGCCTGACCGGGCTTGCCCAGCAGTGCCTGCATAAGGGCACGTTCACGCGGGGTGAAGTCCATGGGTGCGCCCAGGTGGTAGATGGCACCGTCATGCTGGTCCAGCCGCAGATTGCCAAATACGGTCACAGGACCATCTGCCGCAGGTGTAGCTGTGGCTGCTGCCGTGCGGCGTACCAGGGCATGCAGCCGTGCTTCCAGCTCATCCAGGTCAAAGGGCTTGGACAGATAGTCATCGGCGCCCGTGTTCAGCCCTAGCACGCGGTCACCCACGGTGCCTCGGGCCGTAAGAATCATCACCGGCGTGCGGCACTGCTGCGCGCGCATGGCCGCCAGAATCTGTAGCCCATCCTGACCAGGCAGGCTCAGGTCCAGCACGACCACATCTGGCTGGAGCTCCTGCCAGCGCGCAGGGGCCTGATGACCATCGGCACATGTGCTTACCTGCATGCCGCGGCGCGTCAGGGCGCGCTGCAGGCTGGTGCGCATGGCGCTGTCGTCTTCTACCAAAAGAATATGCATGTGGTGCACGTTAGCACTGCAGCGCTGTATCTGAGCTGCATCACCCCTTCGGGTTTGCACTGAGCAAACAGGACAGCCGTTTGACAGCGTTCACAGCCATCATGGGCAGTGCACATGCAAGCTACAACAAGGAGACACATCCATGCGTCGCGATACCTTTCTGAAGAGCATGGCAGCGCTGGCTGCCGCTGGACTGCTTCCACAGGCACAGGCACAGGCTGTTGCCATGAAGATGATGCTGCCCGCTAACCCCGGTGGCGGCTGGGACACGACGGGGCGAGCGCTTGGCAAGGCGCTGCAGGATGCCGGTGTAGCCTCTACGGTGACCTATGAGAACAAGGGGGGTGCGGCTGGTGCCATTGGTCTGGCGCAGTTCGTCAACGGCAGCAAGGGGGATCCCAACGCCTTGATGGTCATGGGGGCGGTGATGCTGGGTGGCATCATCACGGGCAAGCCGCCTGTATCGCTGCAGCAGGCTACGCCGCTGGCACGTATCACCAGCGAATACAACGTGTTCGTGCTGCCAGCCAACTCACCCTTCAAGACCATGGACGAGGTAGTTGCACAGCTCAAGAAAGACCCGGGCAGCGTCAAGTGGGGCGGCGGCTCGCGAGGCTCGACCGAGCACATTGCCGCCTGCATGATTGCCAAGGCCGTGGGGGTAGATCCGGCCAAGATCAATTACGTGGCTTTCCGTGGGGGCGGCGAGGCCATTTCTGCCATTCTGGGTGGCAACGTCACCGTGGGTGGCAGTGGCTACAGCGAATTTGCGGAGTACATCGCCACAGGCAAGATGAAGCCGATTGGCGTGACCTCTGCCGAACGCCTGCCAGGCATCGACATTCCCACGCTCAAGGAGCAGGGCATTGATGTGGAAATCGGTAACTGGCGCGGCGTTTATGGTGCCCCCGGCATCACCCGTGAACAGCGTGATGCTCTGATCACCAAGCTCGAAAAAGCCGTGCAGAGCGCTTCCTGGCAGGAGTCGCTCAAGAAGAACGAGTGGACACCAGCATGGCTGGCTGGTGATGCTTTTGCCAGCTTTGTGGACCAGGAGTTCAAGAATCTGCGCGAAATCATGACCAGCGCAGGCATGGTGTAAGGCGATAGGCAAGCCCCTGTTCGGAGGCAGGACGGGGCTGTTCCCCCTTTTTAATTACTCTGTTCTTGATAGCTGCTAGCGCTTGCTGGATAAGCGCTAGGGGCACTTTTTGCTCAAAAAAGGAAATGCTGATGCAAGAAGCATGGAATACGCCATCACCGCAGTGGGAAAGTGCCATTCCTGCTGCCCGGTGGCAGGCCGCAGTTGGTGGCCTGGTATTACTGGTAGCCATTGGTATGGGTATAGGAGCCAGCATGATTGAAGGCGATGCAGGCTATGGCGGTGTGGGCCCCAATTTTCTGCCCTGGCTGTGTGCAGTGGCGCTGGGCATGTGCGGCATCTGGTTGATGGGGGAGGCATGGACGGGTGGTTTTCGCCATGCTGCAGAGCCCGGCGGCAGCGCACGCGCTGATCTCGGTCCATTTGTCTGGGTGTCGGCAGGGTTGCTGCTCAATGCGGGTCTGATTGAGCACCTGGGCTTTATTTTGAGCTGTGCGCTGTGTTACCTGCTGGCTGTGCAGGGGCTGCGCCGAGCGCAAGGACAGCAGCATGTGCTCAGTACTCGCATGCTGGTCAAGGATGTGCTGACGGGCTTGGTGATTGCCGCTCCCGTGTACTGGACCTTTACGCAATTGCTGGCCATTAACCTGCCAGGGCTCACAAATACGGGGTGGCTGTGATGGACTTGTTTGATGCATTGCTGCAAGGCTTTGCCACGGCGGCCACGCCCATGAATCTGCTGTGGGCCTTGCTCGGCTGTGCGCTGGGCACGGCCGTGGGGGTCTTGCCGGGCATAGGCCCTGCGGTGGCGGTGGCCATGCTGCTGCCGATTACGGCCAAGGTGGAAATCACGGCATCCATGATTTTCTTTGCCGGTATTTATTACGGCGCCATGTATGGCGGATCGACCACCTCCATCCTGCTGAACACGCCGGGGGAGACGGCCAGCATGGTCACGGCCATGGAAGGCAACAAGATGGCCAAGAGTGGCCGTGCCGGCGCGGCACTGGCAACAGCTGCCATCGGCTCCTTTGTGGCAGGCACGATTGCGACGGTGGTGGTGACGCTTTTTGCACCCGGGGTGGCTGAGTTTGCTGTGCGGTTGGGGCCGCCCGAGTATTTCATGCTCATGGTACTGGCCTTTACCACCGTGTCCGCGGTGCTGGGGCAGAGCATGGTGCGCGGCATTACATCATTGTTTCTGGGGCTGGCCATGGGCTGCGTGGGCATGGACCAGATCTCTGGTGCTGCGCGCTACACCGGCGGCAAGATGGAACTGCTCGACGGCATCGATATCGTGCTGGTGGCCGTCGGCCTGTTTGCCGTGGCCGAAGTGTTGTACTACGCCCTGTATGAAGGCAAGGTCAAGGAAAGCCAGAACGCCATCAGCCGCGTGCACATGAATCGGCGCGACTGGAAGCGTTCCTGGCCTGCATGGATTCGTGGCACGGTCATTGGCGCTCCCTTTGGCTGCATTCCTGCGGGTGGCACGGAAATCCCGACCTTTTTGAGCTATGCGACGGAGAAAAAGCTGGCCAAGGGCGAGGACAAGGCTGAGTTCGGTGCGAAGGGCGCCATTGAAGGCGTGGCAGGCCCGGAGGCTGCCAACAACGCCACGGTGACAGCAGCCTTGATTCCGCTGCTGACGCTGGGCATTCCCACCAGCAACACCACGGCCGTATTGCTGGGCGCGTTTCAGAACTATGGCATCAACCCTGGCCCGCAGCTGTTTGACAGTGCGCAGGTGCTGGTATGGGCGCTGATTGCATCGCTGTATATCGGCAATGTGATGCTGCTGGTGTTGAACCTGCCGATGGTGGGCATGTGGGTCAAACTGCTGCGCGTGCCCAAGCCGCAGCTGTATGCAGGCATTCTGATTTTTGCCACGGTGGGGGCTTACGGCATGCGCCAGAGCACGTTTGACCTGTTCCTGCTGTTTGGCATGGGGCTGCTGGGTGTGCTGATGCGGCGTTTTGATTTCCCCACGGCCCCCGTGGTGGTTGGCATGATTCTGGGGCCGCTGGCCGAGGCGCAAATGCGCAATGCGGTGGCGATTGGAGAGGGTAGCTTCAGCATTTTTGTGCAGCGTCCCATGTCGCTGACGCTGGTCATCATTGTGCTGCTGGTACTCATTGTGCCGCGCCTGTTGCAGTACTGGGCGGCCCGGCGGGCTGCGTGCCAGGTTCCTGTGGCTACATGATGTGAAGCCACCAAGCAAAACGGCCCTGCAGATGCAGGGCCGTTTTTTATCGCAGCGAGGCGATTATTTGAGGGTCATGTAACCCATCATGGGCCAGTAGGTCAGGGCAAAGATTACCAGCAGCACCGTGGCCGCAATGGTGATGACAAAACCGGTTTTCACGTACTGCTTGATGGTGAAGGTGTCCGTGCCGTAAGCCAGCATGCCCTGGGGTGAGTTCACGGGCAGGATAAACCCGAAGCTCACCACAAACTGCAGCAGCATGGTGATGCCGATGGCGTTAATGCCGGGGGTCTCCACGACCTGCAGCACGCTGATCACGATAGGGATCATGGTCGAGGCCAGCGCCGTGGCGCTGGCAAAGCCCAGGTGAATCACGATCAGGAACATCGACAGCAGCATCAGGATGGCAAAGGCCGAGGCGTTGACCAGGCCCAGGTTTTCCACAATCTGCTTGGCCAGCCAGGGCGCAGCCTGCGTTTTCAGCAGGGCAGAGCCCATGGCGATACCGACGGCAAACAGCACCACAGTGCCCCATGGGAAGCCCTTTTGCGATTCCTTCCAGCTCATGATGCCAATGCGGGGCATGAGCATCAGGGTTACGGCCACGATGGTCGAAGAAGTGGTGTCCACCTTGTGCAGCACGCCTTCCGTTGCCCAGAAGCCCAGCAGCACCAGGGTGATGACCAGCAGCTTCCACTGGTTGGCCGTCATCTTGCCCAGCGCCTGCAGTTGCTGGCGCACGGCTTCGCGGCCACCTGCGATGTGGTCCATCTCAGGCTTGAGCATGCGCGTCATGATGAAGTACAGCAGCACGGTCAGGCAGGCCGAGAAAGGCGCGCCTGCGACAAACCATTCACCCCAGGTGATGGTTTCGCCAAACTGGCGCTCGATAAAGCCAATCGCCACCATGTTCTGAGCGGCTGCGGTCTTGATGCCCACGTTCCAGACACTGGCGGTCTGGGCTGCGGTAATCACCACCAGTGCGGCGAACTTGCTGCGGCGGTCTGCACCAAATGCGGTCAGAAAGCCCAGCATGATGGGCATCAGACAGGCCACACGGGCAGTGGCGCTGGGCACGATAAAGGACAGCAAAAAGCCGACCAAAATGGCACCCATGACCACGTGGTTGGCGCGTGCAGGCACATAGGACAGCACCTGCAGCGCAATGCGCTGGTCCAGGCGCGTCGCCGTCATGGCTGCCGCAATAAAGCAGGCGGCTGCCACCAGCACGACAGCGCTGTTGCTAAAACCGCCCAGGGCATAGGGCAGGGCGGCTTTGGTGCCCATCATCACTGCATCTGCACCTTCCTTGCCGGGCACGGGGCTGATGGCCAGCAGGCCGATCATGAGCGAGCCGATGAGCAAGGCGGAGACGGAATAATCCAGCGCCTCCGTCATCCAGACAATCACGGCAAAGGCCAGAATGCCCAGCATCATCTGGCCTGCCTGGGGCAGGCCGGCGATGGGCGGCATGAAAACGATGCTCAGCAGGACGATAAAGGCCGCCACCAGGCCAATTTTCGGCATGAGTTGGGCTGGAGCTGGTGTGGCTTGAGGTGCAGTGGGTGCACTTTGCATGAAGCTTCCCTTGTTGTTGATATGCGGTTCTGTGAACGCAATGTAGAGCCCCTAGGGTTTCTACTTATTGATGTGCGTCAAGCCTTGTCCCAGGTCAATTCTGACGGGGCACAGAACCGGTTCTAACCGCAAGAGCGCGCAAGCATTTGTCAGCCATGTGCTGTGCAGCGCGGGATCATGTTTGCCGAAGCTGCTCTGCAAACTGCAGCGGCCAAAGGGTGGGGCGATCGGTGCCTGCTATCAGGATTTACGTGCTGGTGCTTCAGTCTTGGGTTTGAAGTCGCAGTAGGGGGACACCAGACATTCCCAGCACTTGGGCTTGCGTGCCTGGCAGACATAGCGGCCCAGCAGAATCAGCCAGTGGTGGGAGTTGACGGCGTATTCCGCAGGCACGCGCTTGAGCAGCTGCTTTTCCACTTCCAGCGGTGTTTTTCCGGGGGCCAGACCGGTGCGGTTGCTGACGCGGAAGATGTGCGTGTCCACCGCCATGGTCGGCTGACCAAAACCGACATTGAGCACCACATTGGCCGTCTTGCGGCCCACGCCGGGCAGGGTTTCCAGCGCTTCGCGCGTGCTGGGTACTTCACCGTTGAACTGCTCCACCAGAATGCGGCAGGTCTCCATCAGGTGCTTGGCCTTGCTGCGGTACAGGCCAATGGTCTTGATGTAGCTCTCCAGTCCTTCCAGCCCCAGGTCCAGAATGGCTTGCGGGGTGTTGGCAACAGGAAAGAGTTTGCGCGTGGCTTTGTTCACCCCCACGTCCGTGGCCTGGGCAGACAGCAGTACGGCTGTGAGCAGCTCAAAGTTGCTGCTGTACTCCAGTTCGGTGCGAGGCTCGGGGTTGGCTTCGCGCAAGGTGGCGAAGAAATGTTCGATATCGTTTTTTTTCATCGGGTCTGCAACGGGTGACGCAAGATGCTGCGATTCTCGCGCGAGTGGCGGTGTGCCGGGCGCTGCGGGGATAAGCCTGCTGGTCGCGCAGGTGACCTGTGATGGGGTGCTTCCCGAATGTGAAAGCACGGCAGAGCCGCTAGCGTGTACTGCACTCGCAATCCTTGATGGAGCTGACCGTATGCGTTTGCACGACCAACACTGGCCCCGCCGCGTTCCCCGCACTTTGACGGCACCTGCCACTTCCCTGTGGGACAACCTTGAAACCAGCGCGCGCCGCTATCCGGACAAGGTGGCGCTGCAGTTCTTTGGCCGCACGATCAGCTACCGTGAACTGGCCGATGGCGCTCAACGACTGGCAGCCTGTCTGCATGCTGCCGGTGTGCAGCGCGGCGATCGCGTCATCCTGTTCATGCAGAACCTGCCGCAGCTGGTGATGGCCCACTTTGCCATCCTGCGTGCCAATGCCGTGGTGGTACCCGTCAACCCGATGAATCGTGCGCAGGAGCTGCAGCACTACATCACCGATGCAGGCGTCAGGCTGGCCATGACTACGGCCGATCTGGCGCCTGAACTGGCACAGGCCAGTGCAGCGCTTCCATACGAACACAGACTGCAGCACATGGTAGTCAGTCAGGTTGGTGAATACCTGCCACCGGAGGCAGAGCGTGAACCTGTGCCCGAGGCCTGGCAGGCATGGCTGACCACGCAGCACCCGCTGCCCGCGCTGGAATGCGGTGAAGTGCTGAACTGGCAGCAGGCACTGGCCTGTACCCAGCCAGTGCCCTCTCTTGAGGTGGGGCCGCAGGACCTGAGTGTGCTGCCCTACACCAGCGGCACGACCGGCCTGCCCAAGGGTTGCATGCACACGCATGCCAGCATCATGTGCAATGCCATGGCTTCAGCGGTCTGGGGGCAGGCAACCAGTGAGAACGTGGCGCTGGCGGTCATTCCCATGTTTCACATCACAGGCATGGTGGCGATGATGCATGCCATGGTCTACGTGGGCGGCACCATGGTGCTGATGCCGCGCTGGGACCGTGAGCTGGCCGGGCGCTGGATCTCCAAGTACCGCATCACCAACTGGACCAATATCCCGACCATGGTGATTGACCTGTTTGCCAGCCCGAACTTCAGGCAGTTTGATCTGAGCAGCCTGACCTACATCGGCGGCGGAGGCGCAGCCATGCCGCAGGCCGTGGCGCAGCGCCTGTACGATGAATTCCGGCTGCGTTATCAGGAAGGCTATGGCCTGACGGAGACGGCGGCCCCCTCGCACAACAATCCCCCCGAGAACCCGAAGCAGCAGTGCCTCGGCATTCCCTTTATTGGCACAGATTCCCGCATCATCGATCCGGATACGCTGCAGGAAGTGCCTGTGGGGGAGCAGGGCGAGATCGTGATCAGTGGGCCGCAGCTGTTTCAGGGCTACTGGCGCAATGAGGCGGCTACGCGTGTCGCCTTTATCGAGCTGGATGGCAAGCGCTTTTTCCGCACGGGGGATCTGGGGCGCATGGACGAGGACGGGTACTTCTTCATCACCGACCGGCTCAAGCGCATGATCAACGCCAGCGGCTTCAAGGTATGGCCTGCAGAGGTGGAATCCATGATGTTCCTCCACCCTGCCATTCAGGAAGCCTGTGTGATCGCCGCGCGCGATGCCTACCGTGGTGAGACGGTCAAGGCCGTGGTGGTGCTGCGTCCGCAGTACAGGGGGCAGGTGACCGAGGACGATATTACCTCCTGGTGCCGTGAGCACATGGCCGCCTACAAGGTGCCGCGTATGGTGTCTTTTGTCGATGCACTGCCCAAGAGTGGCAGTGGCAAGGTGATGTGGCGCGTGTTGCAGGAGGCAGAGCAGTCTTGCCCTACAGCTTAAACGTGTTAAGTTCGCAGCCAGGCTGCTGCCTCTCATCGCGCGTGAACGGATTCGTGCAAGAGGGGCATCAATTTGATGCGAATCAAGATTGCCCGGAGGTGACAGGCGCAGACTGTACCTATGGGTAGCGCACAATCTACCGTTGATTATCGAGAGGAGTTTTCATGTTCAAGCACATCCTGGTTCCCGTGGACGGTTCGGAAACATCGCTGCAAGCCGTGTCCAAGGCTGCTGAGCTGGCCAAGGCATTCAATAGCGAAGTCACAGCGGTGTACGTGCTCGACCCTTATCCCTTCACGGGCGTGGGTGCGGATTTCGCGTACGGTCAGGCGCAATACCTGAGCGCTGCAACAGCAGAAGCCAACAAGGCACTGGAAGACGTGACCGAGCGCATGAAGGACACGGGCGTGACCGTCAAGACCCTGGTGGGCGAAGGCCATGCCATCCACGAAGGCATTGTGCGCGTGGGTGAAAACGTGGGTGCGGACCTGATCGTCATGGGCTCGCACGGCCGCCGCGGTCTGGAAAAGCTGGTGCTGGGCAGCGTGGCACAGCGTGTGCTGCAGACTGCCAAGGTGCCTGTGTTGGTGGTGCGCGGCTAAGCGGCTTCAGCCATCCACAAGACAACGCTGCTTTCGGGCAGCGTTTTTTATTGCCCCAGGCGGGCGAACAAGGCATCGCCCACGCGTTTGGCGGTCTGCAGCATCTGGATGCTCAGTGGCGCCAGCAGCCGGAAACCACCGGGCTTGCCGGTGCGCAGGCGGTAGGCATCGTCCAGGCGCTTCCATTGCACAAAAAAGTGCTCGATAAAGCGGATCATCAGTGCCAGTTGCAGCGCAAAGCGCTGCGACGGAAAGCCCAGTCTGGCCAGCGGGGCCAGCAGTGCTTCCAGCAACTCCAGAATGCGGGAGGGGTGGGTCGTCACGGTCAAGGCCACACCCAGCGTAGAGGCACAGGCCAGGCGCAGGGCGCTGGTGGTGGCCAGTGCATAGTTGCCCATGAAGGCATGAAAGCCCGCAATCAGCAGCGCGGCGATCAGCACAGAAATGATCAGGCGGCGCGCAATGCGTGTGGCCTTGCCGAGACTGAGCCACAGCAGACCGCAGGCCACGGCACAGCCCACCATGATGGCAGGTGACTGTAGCATGAACAGTGCGGTGCTGAGCACGGCCATCAGCACCAGCTTGAGCGCAGGGCTGACGCGATGCAGCCAGGTGAGGTGTTCGCTGTAAAGACTGCCCATGCCTAGCCCTGTTGCTGGAGGATGCGCTGGCGCACATCGGCTTCGTAGGCGGCGCAGACTTCGTGGCCTGCACCATCGGCACGCACCTGTCCCTGGTCCAGCCAGATCACACGGGCAAAGTCACGCACGTGGTCCAGCAGATGGGTGGAGACAATGACTTGCTGCTGAGCTTGCGCAATGTCGCGCGCCAGCTTGGCCTGACCGGGCAGGTCCAGGCTGGCATAGGGCTCATCGAGCAGCAGGCTGCGTGGTGCGGCCAGCAGCAGGGCCAGCCAGCACACATGCTGACGCTGGCCCTGACTGAGGCTGGTGACGGCGCGCTCGGCCCAGTCGGCCAGGCCCCGCTCCTGCAAAAAAGCCAGCGCCTGTGCCTTGGCTGCTTTTTTGTTCAGACCATGTGGCTGCAGGCCCAGGGCCAGTTCTTCGACCACGGTGGGGAAGATGATCTGGTCGTCCGGGTTCTGGAACATCATGCCCACCCAGCGTGCGCGCTGCGCACCTGCGGCATGCAGGTCCTGCCCCTGGCTCAAAACCTGGCCCTGGTCTGGCACTTCCAGCCCGCACAGCAGGCGCAGCAGACTGGTTTTGCCCACGCCGTTGTCCCCGATCAGGCCGATGCGTGGCTCATGCAGCTGCAGGCTCAGGCTGGAAAAAACGGTGGTGCGACCACGCTGCAGGCGCACCTGGCGCAGTTCCAGCGCGGGTTCGGGTGAAGAAGGGACAGAAGAAACATTCATGCAGACAGACACAGACGGCTCAAGGCAGAGCGCATTCTGCCTGATTGGCATCCGCAGACAGCGCTTGTAGGTATGTGCCCACGAAGTGCTTCAGGGCAGGGGCGCATAATGGGTCTTCCATCAACTCTGGAGTGATTGTTATGAGCCAAATCCACATCGCCGTGATCGTGGGCAGTCTGCGCAAAGACTCGTTCAACCGCCAGCTGGCACAGGCCGTGATCAAGATGGCCCCTGCCGGGGTGCAGTTCACGCCAGTGCCTATCGGTGATCTGCCCCTGTACAACCAGGATGCAGATGGCAATGAGGTGGCAGCTGTCAAGCAGTTTCGCGATGCGCTGCGCGGTGTGGATGCTGTGCTGTTCGTGACGCCAGAGTACAACCGCTCCATCCCTGGTGTGCTCAAGAATGCGCTGGATCAGGGGTCACGCCCGTACGGGCAAAGCGTCTGGGATGGCAAGCCTGCTGCCGTGATGGGCATGTCGCCCGGCGCGGCAGGCACTGCCATGGCGCAGCAGCACCTGCGCAATGTGCTGTCCTTCCTGAACATGCCCACGCTGGGCCAGCCTGAAATGTTCCTGCAATACAAGGACGATTTCTTCACGGCCGATGGCTCGGTCGGTGAGCGCAGCCATGCCTATGTGCAGAAGTTTGTTGCGCAGTTTGTGGCCTGGGTGGAGCAGCACCGCAAATAAGCAGTGCCTTAAAAAAGATAGCTGCTAGCGCTTGATTTAAAAGGGTTTTAGATATAAAAGTATCTGAAATCAAGGTATATCAAGCGCTGGCAGCTTTTATTTTGATAGTTGCTGTGCGTTCTGGGCGCGGTCAATGGCCTGCGCAATGGCTTTGCCCGTGGCTTGCACGCCAGGCTGGTTAAAGCCTTCGCCTGGTGTCACAGCGGGGTGGGCCAGCAGGTAGGCACGGGTTTCGCGTGCCTCAATGATGGCTGGATTGGGAGCAGGTGGCGTGTAGGCCGCAGCTTCCCGCGTGCTTGCCAGATAGGTGCGGTATTGCTGCTCCTGCTGGTATCGCTGGGCTGCCTGCTGGTTCTGGGACTGCATCCAGTAGCCGCCCACTACCAGTGCAGCAACCAGTACTACCACCACAGCAACCAGCCACGACACCAGCGCAGAGTCATTGCTGGTCGAGGCGGGGACAGGTGCTCTTGTTGCCATACATCTTTCTCAGGATTTGAAACCAGTGGGCATTGTAGAGAGCTGCGACACATTGGGTAACGATTGTCCTTGGACAGCAGTGCAAACACTTCGCGGCTGACGAAGGGTGCTTCTTTTTTCGGTAGGTGCGTACAAACACGTAGCGAATCGCAAAAAAACCTCTATTTATTTTTAAGTCATTGTTTTTATTTTTATTTTTTATTTTGCGAATCAATGCGCAAGAGATGCCCGCAGGCATGCCAATTTGGTGCGTTGGTACATAATTTTCCTTTTTGAGCTTTGTTGCGTGTACTTGTTTCAAGTCAGCACAAGGCTATTTGCTCCATACATGAAGAGGGACAATTCATGGCCTTGATTCGCCGTACTTTTATTGCCGCTTGTGCCAGCGCCGCTGTGACTTTGACTGCTGGTCACGCCATGGCTGCACCCAAGGAAGTCAAGCTGGGTTATGCGCTGGCCGTGAACTCGCACTACGGTGCCGCCGCCAAAGCCTGGGCGGATTCGGTGGAAAAAGCCACCAATAATGCTTTTGCCATCAAGCACTTTCCTTCCAGCGCCCTGGGCGGTGAGCGTGAACTGATTGAAGGCCTGCAGCTGGGCACCGTGGAAGCAGCGATTGTCTCCACCGGCGCACTGAGCAATTTTGTGAGCGATGTGGGCATCGTCGACATTCCCTTCCTGTTCCGCGACACCCAGCACGCCCGTGCAGTGCTGGATGGCAAGTTCGGCCAGGACCTGCTGGCCAAGTTCCAGCAGCGCGGTCTGGTTGCGCTGGCATGGGGTGAGCAGGGCTTCCGCCACCTGACCAATAACAAGGTGTCCGTCCAGAACGTGGCTGACCTGAAGGGCCTGAAGATCCGCGTGACCGAGAACCCCGTGCACATCACGGCTTTCCGCACGCTGGGTGCAGCGCCTACGCCCATGTCCTGGCCCGAAGTGATCAGCGCCCTGCAGCAGGGCACGATCGACGGTCAGGAGAACCCCATCTCGGTGCTCACTTCCTCCAAGTTGTGGGAAGTGCAAAAGCACCTGACACTGACTTCTCACGTGTACGCCCCTGTGGTGCTGGTGCTGTCTCCCTCTTTCTGGGGTAGCCTGACCGATGCGCAGAAGGCCGCCTTTACCGAAGGTGCCAAGGCTGGTGGCCAGGCTTCCCGCGCCTTTGTGGATGATGTGGAAGCCAAGGGCGTGGAAATGGCCAAGAGCAATGGCATGCAAGTGGTCGAGAACGTGGACGCCGCTGCCTTCCGCGCCGCCTTGGAGCCTGCTTACAAGCAGTACGCCAAGAAGTTTGGCCAGCAGACGCTGGATGCGATCGCTAACGTGAAGTAAGCAGGCGCATCTGCTGTTTCACTGTGGCCATTCAAAGCCTGCGTGTGCTGTGAGCAGCCCCGCAGGCTTTTTGCTGTCAGCTGCTGCTGGCAGTCCATGCAGTGGATGCAGCGATGTGGTGCATTGGTTCCCGTTCGCTGGCTTTATGCCTGCTGGTCGGGAGTGTGACTCTTGAATGAAAGCGCTGTGGGCTGCTCTGCCAGTCCACGACAACAAGCTATGCTGGATCGCTTTGAACGAGGATTGGTACTGGCCAATCGCTGGTTACTGATTTTTTTGCTGCTGGCCATGGCCTGCATCGTGTTTGCCAATGTGGTGCTGCGTTACTCCACAGGGGATTCCATCATCTGGGCCGAAGAAGTGGCCCGCCACATGATGATCTGGGTGGCCTTTCTGGGTGCAGGTCTGGCGCTGCGTTTTGGCGGCCATGTCGCCATTGACAACCTGCACCGTGCGGTGAAAACGCGCACCGCGCAGGTGCTGCGCAGCATGGTGGTGCTGGGCCTGTCTGCCTTCTTCATCTTCATGGCCGTGGCCTCCAGCGACTATGTCTGGCGCACACGCTTTCAGAGTACGGCCGCCACGGACATTCCAATTTCCTTCATCTACGCCGCCATGCCTGTGGGCTTTGTGCTCATGCTGGTACACCTGCTCCTGATTGCACGCCAGTACATTGTGGCCGGGGAGTATGTGCACTCGGAAGATATTGACAGCGAAGCTGCGGGCTCGCTGTAAGCAGCATCAGAACAAGGAATCACAATGACTTTGACATTGATTATTGGCCTGGTGGTGCTGATGGTGCTGGGCTTTCCCATCGCGTTTGCGCTGGCGATCGCTTCGGCCATTGCGGTGTTTGTGGGGGGGCGCTATCCGCAGCTGGTCGTCTTCAAGGAAATGTTTACGGGCATCGACAGCTTTCCGCTGATGGCCGTGCCGTTCTTCATTTTTGCCGCTGAACTGATGTCTGGCGGTGCGCTCACGCAGGTGCTGCTGCGCTTTGCGGCGCAGTTTGTGGGCCATCTGCGCGGTGGTCTGGGCTATGCGAACGTGGGCTCGTCCGTGCTGTTTGCAGGTATCTCTGGCTCAGCCCTGGCCGATGCTGCAGGCCCCGGTGCCATGATGACCAAGATGATGGCCAAGGCTGGCTATGACCGTCCCTACGCGGCGGCGCTGTCGGCCAACTCGGCCATCATCGGCCCCATCATTCCACCTTCGATCACCATGATCATCTATGCGCTGCAAGATGAGAATGTCTCGGTGGGCGCGCTGTTTGTGGCGGGCTTTGTACCTGGCCTGCTGATTGCGGCAGCACTGTGTGTGGTCAACTGGTGGGTGTGCAAAAAACGCGGCTATCGCTCTACCGAGCCTCGTCCTTCGGGCAAGGAAATGCTGCTCAACACGCTCAAGGCCATTCCTGTGCTGCTGCTGGTGGCGCTGATCATCATCGGCATCCGCTTTGGCGTGTTCACACCGACAGAGGCTTCTGTGGTGGCAGTGGTCTATGCCTTTATCTGCGGCAAGTGGGTGTACCGCACACTGCGCTGGGATGCCATCCCTGGCATCACGGCGCGTTCGGCACTGCTGACGGCATCGGTGCTGCTGGTCATGGCGGCTTCTCAGCCTTTTGCCTGGATTCTGACCGTGGAGGGTGTGCCCCAATATCTGTCGGAGCTGATCATCAGCTGGGAACTGTCTCCCGTGTTGTTCCTGCTGGCAGTGAACGTGCTGCTGCTGATCTTTGGCATTTTCATGGAGCCCCTGCCTGGCATCATGATTCTGGTGCCCATCCTGGCGCCCATTGCCTATGCCCTGGGCATTGACCCCATTCAGTTCGCCATGGTCGTGGTGGTGAATCTGACGCTGGGCATGATCACTCCGCCTGTGGGGGGGCTGCTGTTTGTGACCTGTGTGGCAACCAAGACCACGCTGACGGAACTGAACAAGGAGCTGCCGCCGTTCCTGATTGCGCAGCTGATCGTGCTGCTGCTGCTGACCTTTGTGCCGGCGCTGTCGGTGTGGTTGCCCCACTATGTAGGCTTCTAAGACTGGTTCGTACAAAAAAACAGGCATCGCGTTGCGATGCCTGTTTTTGTATGGGCGCAGGGGTTAGCCGCCCAGGTAGGCCTTGCGCACAGCATCGTTCTTGAGCAGGTTGGCGCCCGTGTCTTCGAGCACCAGCTTGCCGTTTTCCAGTACATAGCCGCGGTCTGCAATCTGCAGGGCGCGGTTGGCATTTTGCTCGACCAGAAACACGGTCACACCTTCGCTGCGTATGGTCTGGATGATGTCAAAAATCTGCGCAATGATGAGCGGCGCCAGCCCCAGCGTGGGTTCGTCCATCAGCAGCAGGCGCGGTTTGGACATCAGGGCGCGGCCAATGGCCAGCATCTGCTGCTCGCCGCCAGACATGGTGCCTGCGCGCTGGGTGGCGCGCTCCTTCAGGCGGGGAAACAGGTGAAACACGTGTTCCATGCCTGCGGCAATCTCGTCCTTGCTCAGGAAAAAGCCGCCCATCTGCAGGTTTTCAATCACCGTCAGGTCCGGAAAGATGCGCCGCCCTTCCGGTGAGATGGCAATGCCACGCTGCATGATGTGGTGCGTGGGCAGGTTGGTGATGTCTTCGCCTTCAAAATGAATGGTGCCGCCCGTGGCGCGCGGATTGCCGCACACGGTCATGAGCAGCGAGGTTTTACCTGCGCCGTTGGAGCCAATCAGGCTGACGATTTCGCCCTTGTTGACGTGCAGTGACACCTCATTGACGGCGCAGATGGAGCCATAGTGGGTGCTGATCTGTTCCAGCTCAAGCATGGGGGTAGGCTGCTGCGTCATCAGGACTCTCCCAGATAGGCCTTGATGACCCGTTCGTTGTTCTTGACTTCTTCCGGTGTGCCATGGGCAATGGGTTTGCCATATTCCATGACGGTGATGCGCTCAGACACCCCCATGACCAGACCCATATCGTGCTCGATCAGCAGGATGGCAACGCCATACTGGTCGCGCAGCTGGCGAATCAGCCCCTGCAGATCAATTTTTTCCTGAGGGTTCAGGCCTGCTGCGGGCTCATCGAGCATCAGCACCCTGGGCTCGGTGATCATGCAGCGTGCAATTTCCAGGCGCCGCTGGTGGCCATAGGCCAGATTGCCGGCTTCACGGTTGGCAAAGTCGCGCAGGCCCATGTAGTCCAGCCAGTGCATGCTGCGTTCAATGGCTTCGGCCTCCTGCCTGCGAAAGCTGGAGGTGTTGAACAATCCCGCGAGCACGGAGACCCGCGCTTTCTGGTGCTGGGCCACCATCAGGTTTTCCAGCACCGTCATGCGCTTGAACAGTCGCACGTTCTGGAAGGTACGTACCACCCCTTTGCACGCCACCTTGTGGCTGCCCAGACCGGCAATGCTCTCGCCCCGCAGCCCAATGCTGCCGCCGGTAGGGGTGTAGAAACCGCTGATGCAGTTGAACACCGTGGTCTTGCCAGCACCGTTGGGGCCGATGATGCCGAGGATTTGTTTTTCATCGAGGTCAATACTTACGCCATCGACCGCGAGCAGGCCGCCAAAGCGCATGCTCAGGTCTTTGACGCTCAACAAATGGCTGCTATGCATGCTGTGATTTCTTTTTCAATAGGTGCATGGGACGGGCTCAGCTGCCTGCTTTTTGCGGCACTTCCACGTGGGGGCGTGTCACAGGGAACAGGCCCTGCGGACGCCAGACCATCATCAAAATCATGACCAGACCAAAGATCAGCATGCGGTATTCCGAAAACTCGCGCGCCAGCTCTGGCAGCACGGTAATCAGGATCGCAGCCACGATCACACCCAACTGAGAACCCATGCCGCCCAGCACCACGATGGCCAGAATCAGGGCCGACTCAATGAAGGTGAAGGACTCTGGGTTCACAATGCCCTGGCGTGCAGCAAAGAAGGCGCCGCCAAAGCCGGCAAACATGGCGCCCAGCGTGAAGGCTGAGAGCTTGATGCGCATGGGGCTCAGGCCCAGGGAGCGGCAGGCGATTTCATCTTCGCGCAAGGCCTCCCAGGCGCGGCCAATGGGCATGCGTATCAGGCGGTTGGACACCCACAGGGTGATGACCGCCAGCATTAGCGCCATCAGATACAGAAAGATGACCATGTGCACCGAGCTGAACTCCCAGCCCATGAGCTGGTGGAAAGTCGTGCCACCTTCTACCGTGGGATTGCGTGTCATCTCATAGCCAAAGACAGTGGGCTTGGGGATGCCGGAGATGCCATCTGGGCCGCCCGTCCAGTCGTTCAGGTTGATCAGCAGCAGACGAATGATTTCGCCAAAGCCCAGCGTCACAATGGCCAGATAGTCACCGCGCAGACGCAGTACGGGAAAGCCCAGCAAAAAGCCAAACAGCGCCGCAGCAGCCCCGGCCAGCGGCAGCGATTCCCAGAAGCTCCAGCCCGCCCAGTGAAAGAGCAGGGCGTAGGTGTAGGCACCTACGGCGTAAAAGCCCACAAAGCCCAGATCCAGCAGGCCTGCAAAGCCCACCACAATGTTCAGCCCCAGACCCAGCATGACGTAAATCATGGCCAGCGTGGCAATGTCGATGGCATTGCGACCTGCAAAAAAAGGCCAGCTGATGGCCAGCAGCAAGGCTGCAAAGATCAGTGCGTTATGCAGCTTGGCGGGCAGACTGGGGATGGAAGGCAGGCGTATGCCTTTGGCAGCACCTTTGAGTGCGGGCTTGCAGATTTGCACCACAAACACAATCAAGGTGGCCCAGAGCACGTAGTTCCAGTGCGGGTCCAGCCGCATTTGCCCGCCTACGCGCTGCAGCTGCAGACCAAAAATGGGGGTGACCAGCAAGGCGGTGACTACGGCGGCCATCAGGGCAGGGCCGAGGTTCAGGAGGAGCCGCTTCATCAGACTTTCTCCACTTCAGGTTTGCCCAGCAGACCTGTGGGGCGGAACAGCAGGATCAGCACCAGCAGGCTGAACGCCACAATGTCTTTGTACTCCGAGGAGATATAGGCAGCCGCCAGGGTTTCGGCAATGCCCAGGATGACGCCACCGAGCATGGCACCGGGAATGCTGCCAATGCCGCCGAGCACAGCCGCCGTGAAGGCCTTGATGCCCGCGATAAAGCCGATGAAGGGATTGAGCTTGCCTACGGCCAGCGCAATCAGCACACCGCCAACTGCGGCCAGCATGGCCCCCAGGATGAAGGTGAAAGAGATCACGCGGTTGGTGTTGATGCCCAGCAGGCTGGCCATGTGCATGTCCTGCGAGCAGGCGCGTGAGGCGCGGCCCATGCGTGAGTGCTTGATGTAGAGCGTCAGCAGCAGCATCAGCACTACCACCACGGCAATGATCAGTACGCGGGTGTAGGGCACAAAGACTTCAAAGCCTCCGGACATCTCTATCTGAAAAGCCCCTGGCAGCAGAGAGGGGACCGCCATGTCGCGAGCCCCCTGGCCCAGGGCGACCCAGTTCTGCAGGAAGATGGACATACCGATGGCGGAAATCAAAGCCACCAAGCGCGGGCTGTTGCGCACGGGCTTGTAGGCCACCTGTTCCACGGCAAAGCCATAGATGCCGGTGATGATCACAGCCACGATTAGCATCAGGCCAATGACCATCCAGATGGGAACCGTGCCCTGAATGCCGACGGCCGAGAGCGTGACCAGCCCGACATAGGCACCAATCATGTAGATGTCACCGTGCGCAAAATTGATCATGCCGATGATGCCGTAGACCATGGTGTAGCCAATGGCGATCAGGGCGTAAATGGCTCCCAGCGAGAGACCATTGAAGAGCTGCTGTATCAGCTGGGGAAGAAAATCGTTCATGTGCGCGAGGCCCTTGCAAGCGAAGCAGGCGTTGAACTGAAAAGCCCACAGGCCTGGCTGGAAGCTGCACACGCTGGTCTGGAGCCATGCGGCCAACCCCGCTGTTGCTACAGCCTGGGTTTCTGCCGTATCTCTCAGAGTCCGGATGGGCACATGTGCAGTTTGGAAAAGCGCTGTGGGCTCAGACGGGCAATTACTTGGTCGCAGGGGTCTTGCTGCCGTCCTTGTGCCACTCGAAGACCTGGAAGTCGAAGGAGGTCAGGTCTCCTTGCTTGTTCCATGAGACGGGGCCGATGACGGTGTCAATCTTGGCCTGGTGCAGGTAGTCAGCCACCTTCTTGGGGTCGTTGCCTACGGCCTTGATGCCATCAGCCAGTGCCTGCGCTGCGGCGTACGAGGTCAGCTGGAAAGCACCGGAGGGGTTGCGTTGCTTGTCCTGGAATGCCTTGACGATGGCTGCATTTTGCGGATTGCTGGAAAAGTCTGCGGGCAGCGTCACCAGCATGCCTTCCACCGCATTGCCTGCAATGGCGTTCACCTCGGGGTTGCCCACGCCTTCAGGGCCCATCATGCGCACTTTCAGGCCTTGTTCGGCAGCCTGGCGCAGCAGCAGCCCCATTTCAGGGTGGTAGCCACCGTAGTAGACAAAGTCCACGCCTGCGCTCTTGAGCTTGGTGATGATGGCCGAGTAGTCGCTGTCACCGGCATTGATACCTTCGAACAGCGCCACTTCTACATTGGCTTTTTTCAGCTCATCACGTACGGAAGAAGCGATGCCCTGGCCGTAGGACTGTTTGTCGTGCAGCACGGCCACCTTGCTGGGCTTGGCTGTTTCAATGATGAACTTGGCGGCCGATGGGCCTTGCTGGTCATCGCGGCCGATGGTGCGGAAGATGTAGTGGAAGTTCTTGCCTTCCGTCAGCGCCGGGGAGGTGGCAGAAGGGGTGATGACGACGACGCCTTCGTTGTCATAAATGGGGGCCGCAGCAATGGCCGCACCGGAGCACACGGGACCAATCATGTAGCCAATCTTGCTATTGACCACGCGGTTGGCCGCTACTGGACCCTGCTTGGGTTCGCAGGCATCATCAACAGTCACCACTTCAATGGTTTTGCCATTGATGCCGCCTGCGGCATTGATCTGCTCCACAGCAGTGAAAACGCCTTCCTTGACCATGTCACCATACTGGGTCAGTGGACCCGTAGCAGGGATGACCATGGCGAACTTGATGTTCTCTGCGTGAGCCTGGATACCCACAGTGGCCCCCAGCAGGCCCAAAGTGGCAACGACAGTTTTTAAACGGAGTGAAGCACGCATCATCGAATGTCCTCTCGTAAGTTGGAAACCAAGCATTTGTTGAAAAATGATCTGCAAATTGCATGCCTGTTACTGACGGGACAAGCTTATGATGGCGCCCTCGAATGGTGCAATCGGGTTTCTATCTACCGGATGCTGCGTTGCAGAAAAAAATGAGCGGAAGCTGTGCATTCTCAAGCTGCATGCAGAAAAATTGTGTGCGCTCGCTCCTGCGCACAGGCTGTTCAAAATGGCGCAGGGCTTTCGATGTACAGCTTCTGCCCCGTAACGGGGTGTGGAAACTCCAGCACGGTGGCGTGCAGACACAGGCGATCGGACATCTGTGCAACAGGTGCTGGGGCATACAGTGCATCCCCCAGCATGGGGTGGCCGATGTGGCTCATGTGCACCCGCAGTTGATGGGAGCGGCCAGTGATGGGCTCCAGCCACAGCCTGGTACAGCCAGCAGGCACACCATCCTGACTGGGATGGCGCAGATAACGGGTCTGGCTGGCCTTGCCGATGCTGTGATCGACGATTTGCAGCGGACGGCGCTCCCAGTCACAGATCAGGGGCGCATCCACCATGCACCAATCCGGGGTGAGCACGGTGCCATGCACGATGGCGGTGTAGCGCTTATGGATGGTGCGTGCGGCAAAGGCATCGCCCAGCAGGCGCTGTACTTCCTTGTTGCGGGCAAAGATGAGCAGGCCAGAGGTGGCCATGTCCAGGCGGTGTACGACCAGTGCGTCCGGCCAGTGGAGCACAGCGCGGTGGATCAGGCAGTCTTGTTTGTCAGGGCCACGGCCGGGCACGGAGAGCAGACCTGCGGGTTTGTCCAGGACGAGCAAGTGCTCATCCTCATAGAGGCAAGAAGGGCGAATTGTCGTTAGCAAAGTTTTCAGGCACCAGGTCGGATGAGGCGGTCCACGGTTTCGCAAAGCTCGTCCACATCATTGGGCTTGTAGATCAGTGCGAGCGCACCGGCAGCAATGGCCTGCGCCTCAATTTCAGTTGTGATGTAGCCAGAAGCCAGTGCAACAGGCAGGTCGGAGCGAATGGTCTTGGTATCCCGCACCAGATCTACGCCGCAGTAGCCCGGCATGTTGTAGTCAGTGACGACCAGGTCGTACGCAAAAGGATCTTTGCGCAGGGCTTCTGTGGCTTCTCTGGGATCCAGAAAGCCAGTGACCTGATAGCCCCGGCGGCGCAGCAATCGCTGAACCAGCGACACGAGCGCCTGGTCATCATCCACATACATGACATGCTTGCGCAGGTCTGGCTCTGCGGCTGCCTGTATTGCTGGCACAGCGCATACCGACTGTTTGCTGGCATGCGCGCTGGTCGTACGTTTGGATGTGCTGTCCTGGGCTGATACTGGAAAGTACAGCGTAAATGTGCTGCCCTGCCCCAGTCGGCTGTTGACATCAACGGCACCGCCATGGGTGCGCATGACACCGTGCACTACAGCAAGGCCCAAGCCCGTGCCCTGGCCCACGGGCTTGGTGGTGAAGAAGGGCTCAAAAATGCGCTGCAATGTTTCAGGTGCTATGCCCGGGCCGTTGTCTCGCACGGAGATGACGATGTAGTCGCCCAGTGGCAGACCAAGGCGGTCGCACAGGCGTTGCTCCGACAGGCTCAGGCTGGCTTGCAGCTGAATCAGTCCACGGTTTTCACCCAGTGCATGCACGGCATTGGTGGCCAGATTGAAGATGGCCTGTTCCACCTGGGTGGGGTCTGCCAGCATGCAAGGGAGGTCAGGTGTAGCGTCGACCTGCAGCTCAATCGCTGGAGGCAGGGTCACACGCAACAGCCGCTCTGTGTCTCGCATGACTTCGCTGGCATCTATAGGGTAGCGCTTGGGAGGTTCATTGCGGCTGAAGGTCAGAATCTGACGCACCAGATCACGGGCACGGCGGCCGGCCTTTTCAATTTCCAGCAGACTTTCCAGTGCCTGCGGGTTGTGGCCGCAATCGGCCTTGGCCAGCTCGACGTTACCGAGAATGGCACCAACGATGTTGTTGAAGTCGTGGGCAATGCCGCCAGCCATGGTGCCCAGCGCCTGCATCTTGTGGGATTCGCGCAGCTGCAGCTCTAGCTCGTTGCGCTGCGCCTCGGCACGCTTGTGGCTGGTCAGGTCGCGGGCAAAGACCGTGATGATCTCGCCATCAGGCAGACGGTCAAAGGACAGGCTCACTTCCACAGGCACACTGTTGCCTGTGGCAGTCAATGCAGACATTTCTCCGAGTGTGACCTGGGTGGTCAGCGGCGCCAGATCCAGCGCATGCATGGCCTCGGGAAGAAAGCGATCCAGTTTGCTGCCCAGGGCATCGGTAGCCGGGCAAAGGAACAAGGTGGCAGCTGACGGGTTGAACACCGTAATGCGGTGGTCCTGGTCTACACAGATGATGGCGTCCAGTGACGAGTTGATGACGGACTCAAGCCGGCGCTCACTGGCATGCAGCTGTTCATTGCGATGCAGCAGCTGCTGGCGCTCGGCCAGCAAAGGGCTCTGGTCCACCAGAGCGCACATGAACTGCGCGATCGAAGGGCCATCGCGCTGCGGAATCTGGATGCAGGCGATGTGCAGATCGCCCTGAATCTGTTTGCCATTGCCTAAAGTGAAGATGACGGCATGCGCTTCACTGCTGCCCTCGAGCCGCGCTGCTTCAAAGGCCTGGGTGACGCGGCCTACATCTGTAGGGCAGACATAGGGCATGAAGGACACCAGCAGCCTGTCATGGCCCTCGGCCTGGAAGGCATTGTGTGCCATGGCATTGGCCTGGATGACCATGTCATGCTTATCGAGCACCAGCAGCGGCAAAGGTACGCTGGAGAATAGTGCTTCAAAACGCTCAGAGGCACTTTCTGCCACGGCCTGGCTGTAGTCCAGCACCTTGTTCTGGATTTCCAGCTCGTTCTGGTAATTGCGCAGCTCAGCAATCAGTGCAGCAACGGGATCGTCATCAGGCAGTCTGTCTGGGATGTCGAAGTCAGGCAGACCATCCAGCGACAGCCTCTCCAGGTCAGAGGTGTCGCCGGATTGCGAGGAGGGGTCTTCGCGATTGATGAGAAAGGAGAGGTCTGGGCGGCTCATAGGAAACAGCGCAAGGCCGGAGCAAGGGCGCAGTGTAAGCGCTTGACCTTCAAGGCCACAAAAGGGACTCGTAAGCTTGTGGGCTCAACTCAGGTAAGCATCGGGCATCGGGCAGGTACAAAGGAGGTTGCGGTCTCCATGCACATTGTCAATGCGTGCCACAGGGGGCCAGTATTTGTGGGCCAGCTGGCTTTGCGCAGCGGCCTCTGCGCGGCTGTAGGGGTGTAGCCAGTGCTCGCGCAGCAGTTGTGCGGCAGTGTGCGGGGCATTTTTCAGCGGATTGTCCTCACGCGGCCATGCACCGCTTTCAATGCGCCTGATTTCTTCACGGATGGCAATCATGGCGTCGATGAAACGGTCCAGCTCTTGCAGGGGTTCACTTTCTGTAGGCTCCACCATCAGGGTGCCCGGCACCGGGAAGGAGAGTGTGGGGGCATGGAAACCGTAGTCGATCAGGCGCTTGGCCACGTCTTCCGCTGTCACACCACTGCTGTCCTTGAGAGGGCGCAGGTCCAGAATGCATTCATGGGCGACCAGTCCATCGGGGCCGGTGTAGAGCGTGGAATAGTGTGCCTTCAGGCGGGTGCTGATGTAGTTGGCATTCAGAATGGCAGCCTCTGTGGCGTGGCGCAGGCCAGCTGCACCCATCATGCGGATGTACATCCAGCTGATGGGCAGCACGCTGGCATTGCCATAGGGGGCAGCCGATACCGCCCCCACCGTTGCGGGCCGTCCAGCCGTGGCATGGCCAGGTAGGAAGGGTGCCAGATCCTGCACCACGCAGACAGGGCCCACGCCCGGTCCGCCGCCGCCGTGTGGAATGCAAAACGTCTTGTGCAGATTGAGGTGACTGACATCACCGCCAAAAGCGCCAGGGGCAGCAAGGCCGACCAGGGCGTTCATATTGGCACCATCTACATACACGCGGCCACCGTGCTGGTGCACGACTTCGCACAGTGCACGAATGCTGTCTTCAAACACACCGTGCGTGCTTGGGTAGGTCACCATGATGCAGGCCAGTTCGTGGCTGTGCGCTTCGCACTTGGCCTGCAGGTCTGCCATGTCGATATTGCCATGGGCATCGCAGGCAACGACCACCACACGCATGCCGCACATCTGCGCGCTGGCAGGGTTGGTGCCATGGGCGCTGGCGGGTATCAGACAGACCGTACGCTGGCTGTCACCACGGGCTGCATGCCAGGCACGGATGGCGAGCAGGCCAGCATATTCGCCCTGTGAGCCCGCATTGGGCTGCAAACTCACGTCCGCATAGCCTGTGATGCTGCACAGCCACTGGCGCAATTGCTGGTCGAGCAGGGCATAGCCTTGCTGCTGGTCCGCAGGTGCAAAGGGGTGAATGTGCGCAAATTCCGGCCAGGTGATGGGAAGCATCTCGCTGGTGGCATTGAGCTTCATGGTGCAGGAGCCGAGCGGAATCATGCAGCGATCCAGCGCCAGGTCTTTGTCGGCCAGACTGCGGATGTAGCGCAGCATGGCTGTCTCGCTGCGGTAGCGGTGAAAGACCGGATGGTTCAGATAGGTGCTGCTGCGCTGCAAAGACGCAGGAATGCGCGCAGCGGTGTGGGTGTCAACAGCCGGTGCAGATGGGCTGCCGAAGAGGCGCAGCAGCAGCGCCACATCGGCGGCAGTGCTGGTCTCGTCCAGCGAAATGCCGAGTTCAGATTCAGAGACTTTTCGCAGGTTAACGCCCGTCAATACTGCGCGAGTAGCTATATTTAATGCATGACCGGGGACCGAAATGGTGATGGTGTCGAAGGCCGTGTCATGCACCAGGCGATGACCCAGTGCCTCCAGCCCCAGTGCCAGAGCAGCGGTCAGACTGGCAATGCGCTGGGCCATGGCACGCAGGCCGTCCGGGCCATGGTAGACCGCGTACATGCTGGCGACCACGGCAGGCAGCACCTGGGCGGTGCAGATGTTGGAAGTGGCTTTTTCGCGGCGGATGTGCTGCTCACGGGTCTGCAGTGCCAGTCGCAAAGCAGGTGCACCTTCTGCATCCAGGCTGACGCCCACCAGCCGTCCGGGCAGTGAGCGCTTGTAGGTATCCTGACAGGCCATGAAGGCTGCATGCGGGCCTCCTGCGCCCATGGGCATGCCAAAGCGCTGGCTGCTGCCCACCACAATGTCTGCCCCCCATTCGCCGGGCGGTGTGAGCAGGGTCAGTGCCAGCAGATCGGCAGCCACTACCAGCAGGGCTTGCTGTGCATGGCACAAGCTGGCCGCTTCCTGCCAGTCATGGATGGCGCCTGTACTGCTGGGGTATTGCACCAGCGCCCCAAAGTGCGGCGTTTGCAGTGCGGTGAAAAATGCCTCATGGGTGTCTGGGACGCAGATCTGCCAGCCCATGGGGGCGGCGCGGGTGCGCAGCACTTCCAGCGTTTGAGGGTGAACGTCAGGATGCACCACGAACACGGTGCTCTGGCTGCGGGCGCTGCGCTGGGCCAGAGCCATGGCTTCGGCTGCGGCGGTGGCTTCGTCCAGCATGGACGCATTGGCAATGGGCATGGCAGTGAGGTCACACACCATGGTCTGAAAGTTCAGCAAGGCTTCCAGACGGCCTTGCGAAATTTCTGCCTGATACGGGGTGTAGGCCGTGTACCAGGCCGGATTCTCCAGAATGTTGCGCTGAATGACGCCTGGCGTGTGCGTGCCGTAATAGCCCTGGCCGATAAAGCTCTTGAGGATGCGGTTGCGACAGGCAATGGATTTGAGTTCCTGCAGCGCTTCGGCCTCAGTGGCAGCTGGCGGCAAGTCCATGGGGTGTTGCAGGGCGATGCTGGCGGGGACGACGGCCTGCATCAGCGCGTGGCGTGATGATTGGCCAATGACTTGAAGCATATGTGCTTCATCGGCTGCAGCTGGGCCGATGTGTCGTGCGGCAAAGTCGGTGTGCGTGTCCCATTGTGACAAGGGGGCTTGCAGTCGCTGATTCATCATCCAACCTCCATAAGCCAAATGCATTGGCAGCGCAGCAGGCAGTGCCGCAGGCTGCTATCCAAAACGCGAGAGAACCGGGGATGAAAAAAAACGCACCAGCCGGGGCAAGGTGCGTTTTGAAGGGTTTTAGCTGTTGGCTGCGAAGTCGCCGTAAGCAGTTTCGTCCATCAGACCATCCAGCTGGCTGGGGTCACTGAGTTTCACTTTGAAGAACCAACCGGTGTTCAGCGGGTCGGTATTGGCCAGTGCGGGGTCATTACGCAGTGCTTCGTTGACTTCCACAATCTCACCGGAAACAGGCATGTAGACGTCAGCAGCAGCCTTGACCGATTCGACCACACCTGCGACTTCGCCCTGGTTGAAGGTGGCGCCCACAGCGGGCAGATCCACAAAGACTACATCGCCCAGGGCATCCTGTGCATGCACGGTGATGCCAACCACTGCGGCCTCAGGATTGGCGGCGTTGATCCATTCGTGTTCTTTGGAAAATTTGATGCTCATGACGGCTCACTCCGGTATGCAATAACTATGAGTCCAGCACATGCACAGCGCATGTACGGAATGAATGACACTGTAGCGGTTTCTGCATGGGTCTACGGACGACGGGAAACATCTGCCATTGCGCAGGCCTAGCCTTTGCGGTAGCGCGGCGCTACAAAGGGCAGGGGAACCACTTCCATGGTTACGGGCTTGCCACGCACCATGGCATGGATGCGGGTGCCAAATGCGGTATAGGCCGGAGGCAGATAGCCCATGGCGACAGGGCGATCCAGGCTGGGTGCCATGGAGCCGCTGGTGACAACGCCAATTGCCTCACCATCAGGGATATGCAGGGCAGTACTGTCGCGCACAGGTACACGTTCCATGGCATGCAGGCCTACGCGGATCTTGTCGAGAGGGATGTCGCCTGCGAGTTGTGGCAGCACCACATCTGCGCCGATGAAGCCGCCTTCGCGCAATCCCCCCGTGCGGCGTGCTTTGGGAATGCTCCAGGCCAGACCTGCCTGCGAGGGTGTGGTGCTGCTGTCCATGTCTGCGCCATAGAGGCACAGCCCTGCTTCCAGCCGCAGCGTATTACGCGCGCCCAGTCCGGCAGGCAGCACCTGTGGCTGTGCCAGCGCCCAGCGTGCAAAGGCTTCCATATGGGATGCCGGCAAAGCGATTTCAAACCCATCTTCGCCGGTATAGCCACTGCGCGTGAGGTAGCCCACAGCCCCCTGAAAGCGCAAGGGTGCGCCTTGCATGAAGCTGAGTGTGCTGGCGGCTGGATGGATGGCCTGCAGAACAGCAGCGGCCTGTGGTCCTTGCAGGGCCACCAGTGCCATGTCAGGCAGCATCTGAATATGGCAGGAATGGCCAATGTGCTTTTGCAGCCAGGCCAAGTCCTCATGCTTGCGGCTGGCGTTGACGATAAGCAGATAGTCATCACCACGGTTGATGAGCATCAGATCGTCCAGAATTCCGCCGTTTTCATTGAGCAGCAGGGCATAGCGCTGGCGATGGGGGGCAAGGCCGAGCACATCAATGGGCAGTACCTGCTCCAGCGCAGTGGCGGCTTGTGGGCCGCTGACGCTGATTTGCCCCATGTGCGAGACATCAAACAGACTGACCTGCTCGCGGGTATGGCGGTGCTCTGCTATCAGGCCCTGGGGATATTGCACAGGCATGTCGTAGCCTGCGAACTGCACCATGCGGGCTCCCAGCGCCAGGTGCAAAGCATGCAGGGGCGTGGTACGAACTTCGGCAGGGGAAGGGGAAACACTGCTCATAAGCTTGTCATCCTCTGTTCTGGTGTGTCGAGTCATTCTAGGCGGGCGATCGCTTCTCGCTGCTGAATGTTGTGTGAAAGCTATCCAGCCCCACGCTTGGCAGCCAAGGCCGCGCATCTATGATGCGTGTCTTTGTGTTCAGAGGCATGCGTGTGCATGCAGCTCTGGTTTGGATCCATTCACCATGCTCTCTCACTCATTGAAGTGGACGACCCTGATGGGCGTCCTAGGTGCAGCGTTGCTGACTTCTGGCTGCTCATATGTCAAAGGTTTCTATGGCGGTAAAGTGCAGACGCAGACCGCAACGACGGCGGCGACTGTGCTTTATGCGCCTGAACGTCACTATGCCGCAGACATCAGCGCCGCGCGTGCCTATGTGAGTGCGCAGCTGCCTGCTTCGCAGCGCATGGCTTTGCTGGATGTGCGCGATGCCACGGAATATCGCATGGGCCATCCGGAAGGGGCCTTCCATGTGCCTTATCCACGCATTTACCGTCAGTGCCAGCCTCACCCCAGTGGTGCAGAGCAAGCCCAGATCCGGTCGGACGATGGCAGCGAATGCCGCTATGGCGTGGTGCCGGGCAGTGAAGTGCGCATGAGTGCAGCGGATTTCTGGCAGGCCGTGGTGGATGTGCTGCCCTATAAGGATGCGCCTATTGCAGTGCTGTGCCGTAATGCCGCATGTGCCGCAGAGGCCGCCAACCTGCTGGCGCGGCCTGATCTGTCTGTAGACCCCAAGCTTGCAGGGCAGGGCTATCGGTCGGTCTATGTCATCAAGGAGGGCTTTGTGGGGGCGCCCATGGTGGCCACAGATGTGCAGACAGGACGTGTGCTGAGCACAGAGAAAAAAGCGCAGGCCTTCAAGCAGTCGAGCGGCAAAACCCAGTTGTATGCGCAGCCATCTGTGCCTGTAGACGCAGACAATGACGGAAAAATCACGCAGGCGGACTGGAGCGGCTGGCGCAATTTTCTGGGCTTGCCCTATGTCATGAGCCTGCAGCCCAGTTTGCTCAGTGAGGCTGCTCAGCCCTATTACGAAAAACCTTGAGGAAGCTGAACTGTGGCAAGTGTGTTGGTGAGCTGCAACAGGGCACTTACTTACGCACCGTTCCTACATCGGCGCTACGTTCAGCAACGAATGATGCAGGGCAGTGCCTTGTCAAAGTAGTGAGCAGATACTGACTGGCTGTTGTGTGTGAGCGACATTTCAGTCATTTCTGAAATATCTGGGATTGACTTTTGACTTAAGGCAAACGGCACTGTGCATCGCGGTGATGCAATGGCTGTACGGGGGATGTCCCCGGGTTCACTAACTGAATACCCATTATGAAAAAGACTCTGCTGGCTGTAGCCGCTCTGTGTGCGTTGACTTCCGGTGCTGCAATGGCGCAGCAGCAAGATGGCAAGTGGCAAATCCGTGCACGTGCTGTGAATATCGATTTCCACAATGGTGGCGCTGCGCATGCTCAGGGTGTGAGCGTCAAGGACAAGACCATTCCTGAAGTCGATATCACTTACTTCTTCACACCTAATATCGCTGCAGAACTGATTCTGACCTACCCACAGAAGCTGGATGTGAAAGCGGGTGATGCCAAGATCGGTAGGCTGAAGGCTTTGCCTCCTACGCTGACAGCCCAATATCACTTCACCAACTTTGGCGCTTTCAAGCCTTATGTGGGCGCTGGTATTAACTACACCCGTTTCTCTGGCCAAAAGGACACAGCAGGTATTGGCTGGAAAGTGAAAAACCACAGTTGGGGCGGTGCTCTGCAGGTTGGTTTCGACTATGCGCTGGATAAGAACTGGTCGCTCAACTTTGACGTGAAGAAGGTCTACATGGACACCAAGGTGACAGCTGGAAATGGTGCTGTTGACATGGGCAAACTCAAGCTGAACCCCGTACTGATCGGCGTTGGCGTTGGCTACCGCTTCTAAGCAGGCATCCTCCAAGGGGCTTTCAAACCGCTGTGCTGTATGGCACAGCGGTTTTTTTTGCCTGTGGAGAATAAAAAAACCGTCCACATTGGTGGACGGTTTTTGTGGATGCCGTGGCTGGTGATCAGACTTTATCCAGCGCCTGCTCCAGATCAGCCAGCAAATCGTCGATGTGCTCAATGCCGATGGATAGGCGCACCATGCCTTCGGTGACGCCAGCCTTGGCCAGCTCTGCGGCGTCGAGCTGGCGGTGGGTGGTGGAGGCAGGGTGGGTGGCCAGCGATTTGGCATCGCCGATGTTGACCAGGCGTGTGAACAGCTGCAGTGCATCCAGGAAGCGGGCACCGGCAGCGCGCGCATCCTCGGCCTTGAGGCTGAAGGACAGAATGCCCGAAGCGCGGCCCTGAGACTGTTTTTGCACGATGGCATGGTCGGGGTGGTCTTTCAGACCAGCGTAGCGCACCCATTCCACCTTGGGATGGCGTTGCAGGGTTTCAGCAATCTTCTGGGCGTTGTCGCAGATGCGGTCCATGCGCAGCGCCAGGGTTTCAATGCCTTGCAGAATCTGGAAGGCATTCTGGGGCGAGATGGCCGCACCCATATTGCGCAGCGGCACCACGCGGGCGCGGCCGATGTAGGCTGCCTCGCCCAGGGCTTCGGTATAGACCACGCCGTGGTAGCTGACGTCGGGTTCGTTCAGGCGCTTGAAGCGCTCCTTGTGCGCTGCCCAGGGGAATTTGCCGCTGTCCACAATCGCGCCGCCGACGCTGGTGCCGTGGCCGCCCAGGTATTTGGTGAGCGAGTGCACGACGATGTCAGCACCAAATTCGATAGGGCGTAGCAGGTAGGGCGAGGGCACGGTGTTGTCCACAATCAGTGGCACACCGTGGGCGTGCGCCACATCGGCCAGCGCGCGGATGTCGGTCACATTGCCCAGCGGGTTGCCGATGGACTCAATAAACACCGCCTTGGTCTTGGCATCGATGAGCTTGCCAAAGCTGGCTGGATCGCGCGGATCGGCAAAGCGCACCTCAATGCCCTGCTGCGGGAACGTATGGGCAAACAGGTTGTAGGTGCCGCCGTAGAGCGTGCTGGCGGAGATGATGTTGTCGCCGGCCTCTGCAATGGTCTGGATGGCGTAGGTGGTGGCGGCCATGCCCGATGCCACGGCCAGCGCCGCAATACCGCCTTCCAGCGCTGCGACGCGCTTTTCCAGCACATCGGTCGTAGGGTTCATGATGCGGGTGTAGATATTGCCCTGCACTTTGAGGTCAAACAGATCCGCGCCGTGCTGGGCGCTGTCAAAGGCATAGGCCACCGTCTGGTAGATAGGAACGGCGACGGCTTTGGTGGTGGGATCAGGGCTGTATCCAGCGTGCACGGCCAGTGTTTCGATGCGCATGTTTGTCTCCTGCTGTGGTTGATAGCGTCGCAATAATTGTGAAAAAGAAAGCGGACGCTGCCAACCAAGCAAAAGCTATGTGCTTATGCCTGCTTGATGTAGTGCAAAACTGATAGCTTTTTAGGCAGTATCAGTCTGTGCTGGAAACGTGTTGCATGCTTTGTTGCTTGGGCGATGGCTGCATGGCTGAAGTTGCCGCTGTGCCTGGAGCATGGCGGGGGCGTCTGGGGCGGCTTGGGGCAGGGGCAGCCTGTGTGCTTTCCCAGGCGGGCAAAGCGGCATAGACCATGGCGGGGGCATGCGCGTCATTGGCGGCGTAGCGAATCTGTGCCGGGCTGAGCTGGCGCAGCGCCCAGTTGCTGGTCGATTGCTTCTTGGACTTGTGAAAGCTCTGACCCAGCACCAGCGCCACGGCAGCGCGGACCCCGGTGGAGGAGCCGTAGCCATAGCGCTTGAAGACACGGTCCAGGTCGAGCACATTCACCAAGGGAACGCTCAGCCGATGCGGCAGGGTGGATTTGTCATTGTCCAGGCCAAAGCCCACTTTGATGATGTCTGGGTGCGCCATGACTGCTTGTGCTAGCGCCAGGGCTTCGGTGTGGTGCAGCTGAAGAATCCATGCCGCCTCAGGCGTTGCCAGCTGCACGATGTGGGGGCCGGTGTCGACCTGCCCGGGCCGGAAAAGGGGCTTGCTTTCGGTATCAAACCCCAGTGCCTGCTGTGCCAGCAGTACGGCGCGGGCCTCGGCGAATGCCTGGGGTGTCTGTGGAATATGAATGGCGCTGTCGGGCAGTGCGTTGTAGGGAGGAAGCAGCTGGCTTTCTTCTTTGGAGGGGGGCTTGATGCGGGGCATGGTGCAGGAGTGTGCCTGAACTGTTGCCCTCAGGGCGGCGCAGCGCAAAGTACCAAGAGGGGCGCCGGTGGCAGGCATGACCATGCCCCAGACAGGGGCAGTGCGATCCTCTTTATAGTGCGCCAGCAATTTCGCCAACAGGGAGGGCCAGCTTGTCCATCATGGGTGACGCCTGACCCTCGCAACGATGTGGCGCCGTGTGGCGCGTGCTTAACACCATGGATTTCCGTAAAGCTTGGAAGCCTGCGGTCGCTCCGGCGACGCGCCAGGACGTGTGGCGTGTCGGTCTGGGCGGCATGCTGGGGCTGGCGCTGGCGTCGTTGCTGGTCTGGGGGTGCCAGCAGCTGGGGATACCAGCCGGGCTGAACCTGTTCGCACCGCTGGGTGCCAGTGCCGTGCTGCTGTTTGCCGTGCACACGAGCCCGCTGGCACAGCCCTGGTCCTGCGTGGTGGGCAACACTGTGGCCGGATTGTGGACCTGGCTGGTGGTCAGTTGTGTGCCGCTGGACTGGGCGCCGGCGCTGGCTGTGGGCGGCGCCATCATGGTGATGCAGCTCACCCGCTCGCTGCACCCGCCCGGAGGCGCCGTGGCGCTGCTGTGGGCACTCGATGCGCAGCACGGCACCGTCCATGGCTGGACCTATGCCCTCTGGCCGATTGGTGTGCTGACGCTGTGCCTGGTACTGGTGGCCATCGTGTACCACCGTGTCTGTGGCAAGCGCTATCCACTGCAGCCCGTGGCGATGTCCACGGCGGGCATGCAGCAGCTGCCGACCAAGGCGCTGTCCGAAGCTGACCTGCAGGCGCTGCTGTCGCGCTTTGACCAGAGCAACAACCTGACGGCGCAGGAGCTGCAGCAGCTGGTGCTGGCTGCGGAGGAGCAGGCCATCGCACGGCGCTTTGGCAGCGTGCATTGCGGGCAGCTGATGACCACGGCCATGTGGACGTGCTCGCCCCTGGAGTCGTTGGACAGCCTGGCGGCGAAGTTTCAGCAACATCCCATCAAAAGCCTGCCCGTCGTGGGCGTGCAGGGCGAGCTGCTTGGCGTGGTGGCGCGCAGTGCGCTGCTCGACTGGCTGTGGCAGCAGCGCGGGAACGTGGCGCAACGCCGCCAGCAGCGTGTCTGGCGCCTGTGGGGCAAGAAACCTGCACAGCCCACGGCCTGTGCCGCGGATCTGATGGCCGATGCGCCACTGTGCGTGCAGGACAGCACCCCCGTGTCGCAGCTGCTGGCCGTGCTGGCCGAGCATGCCGTGCCCTTTGTTGCGGTGCTGCGCCAAGGGAGGCTGGTGGGGCTGATCACGCGCACGGACATCATGCGGCTGTTGCTGCACTAGCGAGAGCACCTTCCCTTCCTACAATGGCGCCTGCTTGTGCGAGCCCAACCGGGCTCGCCTTCCGGGACACCTTGTATGCGCTTGCTCGTTTCGATTTCTGACTTCTTCCGTGACAACTACCCGTCCTCAGAACGACTGGGGGTGCCGGTTGCGCGCTGGCGGCAGAGCATTTACCGCACGGTGTTTGAGACGAACACCGAGATGGGCAAGCGCTTTGAGCGCAGGTTGACGCTGGCTATCATCCTGAGCCTGTGCGTGGTGATTGCGCACAGCATTCCCTCGGTGGTCAGCCACCGTCCGCTGTACTACCTGCTGCGTGCGCTGGAGTGGGTGTTTACGCTGGGCTTTACGGCAGAGTATGTGCTGCGGCTGATTTCAGTGCGCCATCCCTTGCGCTATGCGCTGAGCTTTTATGGGCTGGTAGACCTGCTGGCCATTGTGCCCACCTATCTGAGCATCTTTTTCCCCGACGCGCACCTGCTGGTGGCGGTGCGGGCGTTGCGGCTGGTGCGCACCTTTCACGTCTTCCCGATTTTTCGCAGCTTTCTCAACGAGTACCTGATGCTTGGACAGGCGCTGCGGGCCAGTGCGCGCAAGATTTTTGTGTTTCTGAGTGTGGTGGCGCTGATCGTCTATGTCATGGGCACGCTCATGTACTTGCTGGAAGGCCCGGAGCACGGCTTTACCAGCGTGCCCATCGGCATTTACTGGGCGATTTCGACCGTGACCACCGTGGGCTATGGGGACGTAACCCCTGCCACTCCGCTGGGGCGTATCTTCGGCTCCACCATGATGCTGCTGGGCTGGGGCGTGCTGGCTGTACCAACGGGTATTGTGGGGGCGGAACTGTCACGCAATGTGGGCACCAAGGCCGCGCTCAAAGGCGTGTCATGCGATACCTGCGGGCTGGAGCGCCATGAGGAAGATGCGCGCTACTGCCGCCGCTGTGGCACGCGGCTGGTCTTGCCGGGGGCGCAGCGTGTCAAACCGCAGGCGCCTGCAGCAGAGCACAGCAGCCAGGTCCAGTGAGGGTGGTGCCCCTTGAGGGAACGAATGTGGCCTTGTGTTGCACGTAGCAAGTGGCGTTCATGGCAAGATCAGCGCTTTGTTGGATCCATCGGCGAGGTAAAACACATGAAGCAGCGGTTGTGGCAGGCAATGGGAGCAGTGGCAGCGGTGCTGGCACTGGCAGGGTGCGCCAGCGCAGACAAAAAAGGCGGCACGGAGGCCGTGGTACAGGTCAATGTGGATAACGCCCGGCGTGTGACAGACATTGGCTTTGCCCCGCAGGCAGTGGAGTGTGGCCTGGTGGCGCATTGCCCTACGCTGGGCGTGCAGTGGAGCAGTGAAACGCCCAACCGTGCCATCTTGCTGGTTGGTACACGCGGTGGCAAGGCCAAGGTGGAGTCGCTGGAGTTCAATGCCCGTCCCCATGCGCCGCTGCGCGTGCGCTCTCTGGCCAAGCAGGGCTCAGATCTGCCCGGTGTGACAGCCTTTGTGGTGCCCATGGACACCATCGAGCGCGTGGCCTTTGGCAAGGATGCATGGGTGCGCCTGTATACCGATGACGGCGTGATTGAGGAGCTGATGCACAACGGTGAGCGCAGCAGCCGCGCTTCTGATGCTTTCAAGCGTTTGGTCTACGAAGCCTACAAGGGCACAGACAAGGAAGCGCCACAAGGCCTGTTGCAGATGTTCGGTGGCGACAAGCCCTACACCCCGAACTACGATAAATAAGTAGCGCCTTGCGCTGATCTACAAAGGCTTTGCAAGTGTTTTATCTTGCAAAGCCTTGTTGTTTCAGCGCTAGCAGCTTTTCTTTTGAGAGCGGCAGCGTACGCTACCAGGAGGCTGCGGCATGGTTTAGCGCTGCTTTGCACGCGGCAAGGACTGAAATCAGGCATCATTGCGGGTTTACGCCTAGCTTGCCGACGTTATAACCAAAGCATCTTATTACTTGAATATTGATTCTTTGGGGTTTGATATTTCGGCGCGTTACATTCCAACATCTTCTATATCTAGAGCACGTCGCCAGTTTTGTGCGCTACGTGCGGTAGCGAATCACATGATCGAGATTCGGGATCTGTCCCTGACTTACCAAGGCCCCAAGGGGCCGGTCGAAGCGCTCAAGCACATCAACCTGCGTGTTGAAAAGGGCGAAATCTTCGGCATTATTGGTCGCTCCGGTGCGGGCAAAAGCTCGCTGGTGCGCTGCATCAACTTGCTCAATCGCCCCACATCCGGCCAGATGATGGTGGATGGCAGCGACCTGATGCAGCTCAGCGATGCACAGCTGCGCGCTGCCCGCCATCAAATTGGCATGGTGTTCCAGCACTTCAATCTGCTGTCTTCGCGCACCGTCTATGACAACGCCGCGCTGCCACTGGAGCTGGCCGGCATGTCCAAGGCCGAAATCAAAAAGCGCATTGACCCGCTGCTGGAGCTGGTGGGCCTGTCGCATCTGGCCGATCGCTACCCCGCGCAGATCTCTGGCGGCCAGAAGCAGCGTGTGGGCATTGCCCGTGCACTGGCTTCCAACCCCAAGGTGCTGCTCAGTGACGAGGCCACTTCGGCGCTGGACCCTGAAACCACCCGTTCCATTCTGGATTTGCTGCGCAAGGTCAACCGTGAGCTGGGCGTGACCGTGGTCTTGATTACGCACCAGATGCAGGTGATCAAGCAGATTGCGGACCGTGTGGCCGTGATCGACGCTGGTGAAATTGCAGAAATGGGCCCGGTGATCGATGTGTTCACCAAGCCCCAGAAGGACATCACCAAGAGCCTGATCGACGAAATCGTGCCCCAGGAACTGCCCGAGAGCGTGGGCAACCGTGTGCGTGCACTGGCTGCCAAGCTGCCTGCGGGGCAGACGGGCAAGTTGCTGCGCCTGTCGTACGCGGGTGAAAGTGCCTATGAGCCTATCCTGTCGCACCTGATTCGTGAGCTGGGGCTGGATCTGTCCATCCTGCACGGTCAGATTGACGAGATTCAGGAGCAGACCTTTGGCTCACTGGCGGTCTATGCCAGTGGCGAAGCCGCCAAGATTGAAGCAGCTATCACGCACCTGCAGCAGACTGGCGTGATCGTGCAAGTGGTGGAAGTAAAGGCTTAAGCGATGTTTGAGAATTTTTCTGAAATGATGATTCAGCTGTTCATCGACTCCTTCTGGGAGACGGTGATCATGGTGGGCGTCTCCGGCGTAATTGGTGCGCTGATCGGCATTCCCATGGGTGTGTTCCTGCGTCTGACGGACAAGGGCGGCGTGCTGGAAAACGCACCGCTGAACAATTCCGTGGGCTGGGTGGTCAATGCCGTGCGCTCCACGCCTTTCATCATCTTGCTGGTGGCCATTATTCCGCTCACGCGATTTATTACAGGCTCCTCCATCGGCACCTGGGCGGCTGTGGTGCCTCTGACCATTGCGGCTGCGCCCTTTATTGCGCGTCTGGTGGAAACCTCGCTGCGTGAAGTGGACAACGGCCTGATCGAAGCTGCCCAGTCCATGGGCGCGACGACCAGCCAGATCGTCTGGAAGGTGCTGCTGCCCGAAGCCATGCCCGGCATCATTGCGGGCCTGACCATCAGCCTGGTGAGCCTGACGGGTTACTCGGCCATGGCAGGTGCCATCGGTGGCGGTGGCCTGGGGGACCTGGGCATCCGCTACGGCTACCAGCGTTTCCTGCCCGACATCATGCTCGCTGTGGTGATCATTCTGATCTTCTTTGTGCAGGCTATTCAAAGCCTGGGTGACTGGGTCGTCCGCCGTATTAGCCACAAATAAATCTGAGGTGCTGTAGCGCAGGCATATCCCTGCCTGCAGGCACTGCGCAACTGAAAATGCCGTTCACTGCAATTGAGTGAGCGGCATTTTTTATGCGTGCTGTCTGTGCAGAGGCGAGGAGCATGCCACTGCGTGGAGCCGTGTCTGAATGGGCGAGTTTGAACGCTGTGTTGTGCTGCGTTCTGTAGCGATTGCTGCTGTACGCGAGTGCACGTGGAGAGCAGCAGAGTGCGGAACCACCCAATCGCGCTGGCCGGAGGTTACTGCAACAAAAAACGCCTGTACACAAGTAGCGCGTACAGGCGTTGGCGATTCAAGCTGCTGTGTGCACGTACTAGCGTGCTACACAGCAGGGAAGACAAGCTCAGTCTTCGTCGTGTTCGTTGTGCTGGTATTGAGGCGCAGGCTTTTTGAAGCCCTTGGTCATCCATGCCAGATACACAATGCCAACGGCAGCCCAGGCAATGCCGGCCTTGAGCGATGTGTCTTCCACTTCCAGCCACAGCGCGCCAATGGAGATAAAGCCCAGCAGAGGAACGATGAAGTAGTTCAGGATGTCCTTGGCATTCTTCAGACGGCCATCACGGAAGCCGTAGCTGCAGATCACGGACAGGTTCACAAAGCTGAACGCAGTCAGTGCGCCGAAGGAAATCAGTGCTACCACGAACTCCAGGCTCAGGAAACCAGCGGTCAGACAGATCACGCCAGCCAGCCAGATGTTGTAGGCAGGGGTGAAGTTCTTGGGGCTGATATAGCCAAAGAACTTCTTGGGCAGCACGCCGTCACGGCCCATCACATACATCAGGCGCGAAACACCTGCGTGTGCAGAGATGCCCGAAGCCATCACGGTGACGATGGCAAAGCTCAGCACCACAGACTGGAAGAAGGCGCCGCCCACCAGTAGCAGAATTTCAGGCTGGGTTTCATCGACCAGCTCGAAGTACTGCTCGGGATTGCCCGGGAAGTACAGCTGCATGAAGTAGGTGGAGATGATGAAGATGATGCCGGAGATCAGTGCGGTCAGGAAAATCGCACGTGGCAGGGTCTTTTTCGTGTCCTTGGTCTCTTCAGCCAGCGAGCTCAGCGAGTCAAAGCCGGTGAACGAGAAGCACAAGATGGTGGCGCCTGTGATCAAGGCAGCGATTTCTGTATTAGCGCTCCAGAAGGGAGAGAGGCTCCACAGGCCATCGGCAGCACTTTGTTCGGCAATCTTGCCCAGTGCGTTTTCACCCGCCAGCAGCTTGCTGTAGATGATCCAGGTGAAGATGCCAATGATCAGTACCTGCAGCAGCACGATCAGGCTGTTGAAGTTCGCCACAAAGCGTACGCCACGCAGGTTGATGCCAACCATCAGCAGCGACAGCGCGACAATCCAGACCCAGTGGTTGACGTCAGGGAACAGCGCTGTGAGGTAGATGTTCGCCAGCAGGATGTTGACCATGGGGGACAACAGATAGTCCAGCAGCGAGGACCAGCCCACCATAAACCCGGCGTTGGGGTGGATGGACTTTTGCACATAGGTGTAAGCGGAGCCCGATGACGGGTGCTTGCGAATCATGTGGCCGTAGCTGATCGATGTCAGCAGCACGGCGATCAATGCAATCAGATAAGACGTAGGTACGTGCTGCACACTGTCTCTGGAGACCATGCCGAACGTATCTAACAGCGTCATGGGCTGGATATAGGCCAGGCCGATGATGATGACTTGCCAGAGGACAAGTGTCTTTTGGAGCTTTGCTACTCCGTGAGTGTCACGATGGGTGGTCAATTTCTCTACCTCTTGGGGGGTATCAGGGGATGAAGATTTCTGGTGGTTTGGCCTTGGGGCGATCGGGCAGCTGCGTCAGGTACAGCGCTTGATTGGTAAAAATGTGTTTACTGTCGTCAGGCATAAATCTGGCCTTCGAGGGCCTGTTTTCTGATGGAATGCAATTGCGTGCGAACACAAGGCTGCGCACACGCACCAATTGCGTTCTACGACGTAAAAGACCCCGCTACACATGCATGTGCATAGCGGGGCCTGAAAGTCGTTGTCGCACGTGCCTGCAAGTCCCGGTGGAGAGCCCTTGCGCTGGCGCGCGCGATTGGGGCGGGATTCTACACACCTGCTCCCTGCCTTGCAGGACAAATGTGCAGGCAGCTGAAACTGGCTAGGGCTATGCCGGGAATCTGCAAAGTTTGCACACACTGATGCAGCATGTGGCAGCTTGACGGGCAGGCAACGCAGGCGTGCGAAAAAAAGCCCACGGTACTCACCGTGGGCATCAAGCCACATCTACGAACCGGATGAGGCAGTGCGGGATGCACTGCCTGTGCATGCACACGAGGTGATCAGTGGAACTGTTCTTCTTCGGTGGAGCCAGCGAGCGCCTTCACGGAGGAAGTGCCGCCCTGGATGACCGTGGTCACTTCGTCGAAGTAACCAGCGCCCACTTCCTGCTGGTGCGACACGAAGGTATAGCCTTGCTCGCGGGCAGCGAATTCGGGCTCCTGCACCATTTCCACGTAGTGCTTCATGCCTTCGCCGCGAGCATATGCATGGGCGAACTTGAAGGTGTTGAACCAGTTGACGTGAATGCCCGCCAGGGTGATGAACTGGAACTTGTAGCCCAGCGCGGACAGTTCTTCCTGGAACTTGGCAATGGTCTTGTCGTCCAGATTCTTCTTCCAGTTGAAGGAGGGCGAGCAGTTGTAGCTCAGCAGCTTGCCGGGGCAGGCAGCGTGCACGGCCTGGGCGAACTCACGGGCAAAGCCCAGGTCAGGTGTGCCGGTTTCGCACCACACCAGGTCAGCGTAGGGGGCGTAGGCAACGCCACGGCTGATGGCCTGCTCCAGACCGTTCTTGACACGGTAGAAACCTTCCTGGGTACGCTCGCCAGTCAGGAATGGCTTGTCATTGGCATCGTGGTCCGAAGTGATCAGGTTGGCCGCTTCTGCATCGGTACGGGCCAGCACGATGGTGGACACACCCATCACGTCCGCTGCAAAGCGGGCCGCGATCAGCTTTTCGATGGCTTCCTGGGTAGGCACCAGCACCTTGCCGCCCATGTGGCCACACTTCTTCACGGCTGCCAGCTGGTCTTCAAAGTGCACGCCCGAAGCGCCTGCGGCGATCATGTTCTTCATCAGCTCGAAAGCATTGAGCACGCCGCCGAAACCGGCTTCTGCGTCAGCCACGATGGGCAGGAAGTAGTCGATGAACTCCGCATCACCAGGGTTGATGCCACGGCTCCACTGGATTTCATCAGCACGCTTGAAGGTGTTGTTGATGCGGCGCACCATGGTAGGCACCGAGTCGTAGGCGTACAGCGACTGGTCGGGGTACATGGTCTCGGAGGTGTTGCCATCTGCAGCGACTTGCCAGCCCGACAGGTACACGGCTTCCAGACCTGCCTTTGCCTGCTGCATGGCCTGGCCTGCAGTGATGGCACCGAAGGCGTTCACATAGCCCTTCTTGGCAGTGCCATTGATTTTTTCCCACAGCTTTTCAGCACCGCGCTTGGCCAGGGTGTAATCAGGCTGCAGGCTGCCACGCAGACGGACCACATCGGCGGCAGAGTAGCCGCGCTTTACGCCCTTCCAGCGAGGGTTCTGGGCCCAGTCTTTTTCCAGGGCGGCGATCTGCTGTTCACGGCTCAGTTGGTGGTTCAGGGATTCAGGCATTTCAGTCTCCAATCAAAGGCAAGCAAAAGTGAAAAACTTGTCTGCCGTTTTGTGTGCGGCTTGGAGATAAATTTAAGTCTTATAGAAGACTTGAGCAATATCTTATGTCTTATACAAGACTAAATATTTTTCATTTAAAAATCAATGCTTTACGAGTAAATTTCTCAATGTGAATTGAGATGCTTCAGTCTGAAATGAATTTTCAGGCGATGGTGTGACATGTTTTTCACTTGGTGAAAAGTGCTTTGTATGCAATGAAAAATCCGTGTCTGCTCGTTCATAAACAGATGCGCTGACACGAAAAGCGCAAAAAAAGCCCCGGGCGGTAGCGCCATGGGGCTTGTCTGCAGGGACAAGATGGTTTTATGCCTGATGGATGGCGGTGCTTGAGAGCACGATGCCGTCTTCATCGGCGTAGAGCCAGTCGCCGGGTGCAACGCGCGCACCGGCAATGTCCAGCACCACGTTCTGCTGGCCTTGGCCGCGTTTTTCGGTGGGCATGGGCATCAGGCCCAGTGCTGCAATGCCAACCTTGGCTTCGCGCAGTTCGGCGGCATCGCGCACGCAGCCGTGCACCACAATGCCTGCCCAGCCATTGCGCTCGGCGGCAGCTGCCAGATTGCCGCCCACCAGCGCCCTGCGCACAGAGCCGCCGCCGTCCACCACCAGCACCCGGCCCTGGCCGGGGGTGTCCAGCAGCTGTTTGACCAGGCTGTTGTCTTCAAAGCATTTCACCGTCACGACACTGCCTGCAAATTGCGGCAGACCACCAAAGTGTCCGAACAGTGGGGGCAGTACGCGAAAGGCTCCGCTGTCGTCGTGTTTGTGCGCATCGCACAGATCGCAGGTCTGGAAAACAATGCTCATTGGTACTCCTTCATGCATGTTGTGATGGGCTGCTTGGCGCGGCATGCTCGCACTGAAATTCGCGTTTTGCCAAGGAATCTGACAGTTTTTTAAGCTTTCGGGGGTTCCTCGCAACAAATGGAAGAAAAAAAATGGTTCTACCGCTTGGAAAGGCATTTTTTTCCCATTAGCATTTGGCAGAGCCAGAGTTAGCGCGCCGCGTGGCGTAGAACTCTTATGCTCTCTGGCATAACTTCACCCAATAAGGAAAGCAAACATGGCAACTGCAAAGAAGGCAACTGCTGCAGCCGCAGCACCCGCGAAAAAGCGCACTCCTAACGCAGCCTTCATGAAGCCCCTCACACCTAGCGCCGCTCTGGCTGCTGTGGTGGGTTCGGAACCCCTGCCTCGCACAGAAATCATCAGCAAGCTGTGGGTTTACATCAAAGCGAACAATCTGCAGGATGCTGCCAACAAGCGCATGATCAATGCGGACGCCAAGCTCAAGGAAGTGTTTGGCAAGCCCCAAGTGTCCATGTTTGAAATGGCTGGCCTGATCGGCAAGCACGTCAAGTAATTCACGGATGCTTCACATCAAGCCGGCCTTAGCGCCGGCTTTTTTGTTTGCAGGACAATCTGGCCTTTGCACATTGGGTGATCTTCTCGGGCATGCCTCAGTACATTCTTTTTCACAAGCCCTATGGCGTCCTTTCCCAGTTCACGCCGGAGGATGGCGCACGCTCGCTGGCAGAGTTTGATCTGCCTAAGGGGGTGTACCCTGCCGGACGTCTGGACAAGGACTCTGAAGGCCTGCTGCTGCTTACTGACGATGGCCCGCTGATTGAGCAGCTGCTCAACCCGCGCAACCAGAAACCCAAGACCTACTGGGCATTGGTCGAGCGCGTGCCTGATGAGGCGGCCCTGCAGTGCATGCGCGAGGGTCTGCGCATTGAGGACTACACCACCTTGCCGTGTGAAGTGCAGCTGCTGGAACCACAGCCCGAGGTGCCCCCGCGCGACCCGCCCGTGCGCGTGCGCAAGAGCGTGCAGGACGTGTGGCTGGAGATCACCGTGGTGGAGGGCAAGAACCGCCAGGTGCGCAAGATGACGGCGGCCATTGGCCATCCCACCTTGCGGCTGATACGCCGCAGCATTGCAAATTTGCAGCTGGACGATCTGCAGCCCGGCTGCTGGAAGTCGATTGCACGCGAGGACATTGCCTGGGGCGCGGCCAGCTCTGCAGGCACCACCCGCTCCGGTGTGCCTGTGCGCTATGGGCGCGCGGTAGCTGGAGAACCACGCAACAGCAAAGTGACTGCACCACGCCGCCCCGGGGCATGGTTCAACAAGAAGTCGTAAACTGTTGATCTCAAAAAGAAGAGCTGCCAGCGCTGATAAATAAAGGATTTCAAAATTATTTGATCTTGAAACCCTTATCAATCAAGCGCTGGCAGCTCTTTTTTATGGAGCGTGCAGCGAAGAGGCGGCGGCGTTTAGTTCGTCATCAGGCCGATGCCACGCTGCTGGTGCTGAAGGTCGGGCCTGTGGTGCCGGGCACCCAGCCGGGATAGGTTTCCATGATTTCGGCAAACAGGGCAGAGTCAATCCAGCGCTGCAGCCAGTCCTGCAGGTGCGGCCAGGGCCGCTCGGCCCACTGTGCTTCGTCAATGCGTGCGAACTGGCGCACAAAGGGTCGCAGTGCCATGTCGGCCAGGCTGGGGTTCATGCCAAACAGAAAGCCGGTGGCAGCCAGCTGCTCATTCAGCGCGCTCAGCCATGTGCTGGCGTCTTGCTGGGCCTGTGTCACTGCTTCTGCGCTGTAGCGCTCAGGGTATTTGCAGCGGTCCAGCGCCTGCTTGAAGAAGCCGTCATTGCGTGCAATCAGCGCCAGCATGTCTTGCATTGTGCCCTGGGTGGGTGTGAGCCAGCCATCGGGGTCATGTGCCTGCAGTGCGTGCAGCATGATGTCCAGACTCTGCTCAATCACCTTGCCATCCTGCAGCACCAGCACGGGCACCGTGCCCTTGGGGGATGCGGCCAGCAGCGCCTGCGGCTTGTTGCGCAGATTGATTTCACGCAGTTCGCAGGCCAGGCCAGCATGGGCCAGCGCAAGGCGCGCACGCATGGCATAGGGGCAGCGGCGGAAGGAATACAGAATGGGCAAAGCAGAGGCGTTCATGCAGTGGCGAGAAAAGTAAGAAGATTGTGCGCGGCAGCTGCGCCGCACATCAGCCTTGGAAATGTACGCGTTTCGCCGCAGGCCGGTGGTGTGGCCGGGCAAGTCGCACCTGGCTTTGTTACTTTGCGCAGCAGACCGGTTGACCGTCACACAGTCAGGCGATGCGCCCGAGGGCCTTGTGAAATGCAGGACAATGGCGCGCTGAGATGAATGGGGCGTTGTCAGCCCCGCAAACATGGAAAAACTATGACTGAAGCTACAGCACGCCCAGAACTGCCAGATCACCTGTCGATTGACCCCAGCAGCAAGTTTTTTGTCCGTGAAGTGTTTGAGCACGACATCGGCATCCGCTTCAATGGCAAGGAACGCAATGATGTGGAGGAATACTGCATCAGCGAAGGCTGGGTCAAGGTGCCCGCTGGCAAGACGCTGGACCGCAAGGGCCGTCCTCTGCTGATCAAGCTCAAGGGCCAGGTCGAAGCTTTCTACCGCTAAGACGCACGCCAAGCACGCGCTGCGCAAAGACAACGCCTTTCCAGGATTTTTGCAGTCCTGGAAAGGCGTTTTTTATGGGCGAGTCTGTGAAGCTTTCAGTGGAAGACGCCGACGGCCTCAACCAGTCGCTGCGTCTGGCTCTCCAGGCTCTGCGAAGCGGCCGCGCTTTGTTCTACCAGCGCTGCGTTTTGCTGGGTGATGGCATCCATCTGGCCGATGGACTGGCTGGCTTCCAGAATGCCGTCGCGCTGTTCACGCGTGGCGGCGCTGATTTCGGTGATCAGGGAGGAGACCTGCTGCACCTGCTGCACGATGGCTTCGATTTCTGTCTGGGTGTGGTTGACCAGTGCGGTGCCGTTTTGCACCTTGTCTACGCAGTTGTTGATCAGGTCCTTGATTTCCTTGGCGGCGGTGGCACTGCGCTGCGCCAGTGAGCGCACTTCCGAGGCCACCACGGCAAAGCCACGGCCCTGCTCACCAGCGCGAGCAGCTTCCACGGCTGCATTGAGCGCGAGGATGTTGGTCTGGAAGGCGATGGAGTCGATGGTGCCAATGATGTCGTTCATGCGGTTGGCACTGGTGGAAATTTCGCTCATCACGTCAGACACCTTGTGCATGGCCTGACCGCCCTGGCTGGCAGAAGACGAGGTCTGCTGCGCCAGGTTCGATGCCTGTACGGCGGTGTTGGCATTGTTTTCCACGGTGCTGGTCATTTGCTCCATGAAAGAGGCTGTCTGCTGCACGTTGGAAGCAGAGCGTTCCGTGCGTTCGCTCAGGTCCAGATTGCCCTTGGCGATTTCTTCCACGGCCGAGCGCACGCTCAGCACCTGCTGGCTCACATCATCAATCAGCCAGCGGAACATCAGGCCCAGCTGGCTGACGGCGCGCATGGTGATGCCGATTTCATCGACGCGGTCAATGGGCATGGCATCACGGTTGTTGCCGGTGGCGACGTCCAGTGCTTGCTTGCGCAGTTGTTCAATGGGGCGTGCAAACTGCGACTCCAGCATGCCGCAGCCCACAAGGAACAGCACTGTGAGCAGAGCCACCACGCTCAGTCCCGTGGTGCCTGTACCCACCAGTGCCAGGCTGCCTGCGCAGGCAATCAGCCACAGCGACAGCATGTTCAGACGCATGCGGGTGCGCAGGCCCATGAGCTTGCCCGCAGACAGAATCTTGCCCAGCCCAGTGCGAATCAGCACGCCCTTGTACAGGCGCACGCCCTTGGCCTGGCCGGCGCGCATGGCTGCGTACAGCTTGCTGACGGCATGAATTTCGTCCGACGAGGCCTTGGTACGCACGGACATATAGCCCATGGTCTGGCCGTTGCGGATGATGGGTACGGCATTGGCACGCACCCAGTAGTAGTCACCGTTCTGGCGGCGGTTTTTGACCAGGGCACTCCAGGGTTCACCGGACTTGAGTGTGGCCCACATGTCGGCGAATGCCTCTTTGGGCATGTCCGGGTGGCGCACGATGTTGTGCGGCTGGCTGCGCAGATCATCAATGCTGTAGCCACTGGCTTCCACAAAGGCAGCATTGGCATAGCTGATGTAGCTATTGGGGTCAGTGGTAGACATCAGCGTGGCGTTGTCGCTGATCAGGTGCTCGTGACTGGTCACCGGCTGGTTGTTGCGCATGCTGTTCTTACTCGTAGGTGTGGGGCGAAACCGCACGGCAAGCAGTGTCGTGGCGGTGCTGTCGGGCCAGTCCCCCGCATCAGGAGACTGGTTGCGCCTGTGAGGATATGTATCTGCGATTGCCAATCGTGTCAGCAAGAAGCGCATTTGATGCGCTGAGCTGAGATATATCTGCACTGCCCTGCAGCGCATGGCCGCGAGGGCCATGCGATCAGATGTCTGTGCGCTTGCTGTAGCGGCGCACCTGGGCCAGCAGCTCGTTGGGCGAGTAGGGCTTGGTGAGAAAGGCCTGTGCGCCCAGGCTGATGGCCTTCTGGCTCACGGGGCCAGCGGTGTGGGCCGTGAGCATCAGCACCGGCAGCTGGACGAAGCGCTCGTCATTGCGCACGCGGCGCAGCAGTTCCATGCCGTCCATATTGGGCATTTCCACGTCGGCAATCAGCAGCGTGGGGCGTTCGCCGTTTTCCAGCAGCTGCAGGGCTTCCAGGCCATCGGTGGCTGTCACCATGCGGTAGCCGTGGGTCTGCAGCAGGTGCTGGGCCAGGCGGCGCACGCTCATGGAGTCATCGGCCAGCAGCACCAGTGGGCGCTCGGGTTCCTGGGTATCAAGCGTGGTGGCTTCTTCGGGTTGGGTCAGCAGGCGCGCTTCATGTGCCATGAGCACTGGGGAGGGCTCGTAGACCTGCAGCACATGGCCTGATGGCATGGTGGCCGTGCCCATGAGGCCGGGCACAGGCACTTCCAGATGGGCCGGGGGCTGCAGCACAACTTCCTGCATGCCCAGCACTTCATCCACCACCAGGCCCCAGCGCGCCGTGTCGCCACGCACGATGAGCAGGTGGCGCTGGCCATCCAGCGGTGATTCCAGACTTCTGGCGGATTGCTGCCAGACCGCACCGGCCCAGTACACGGGCACGGGGGCGCTGCCTTGATCTTGCAGCATGCCGTGGGCCAGTGCCTGATCGGCCGCAGCCACGGGAATGCGACGCACGGCTTCCACGCTGCGTGCAGGGATGGTGACGCGCCAGCTGCCTGCGCGCAGGGCCAGCACCTGCTCGACCTGGGGCGGGGCTGGCAGGGTGATGTCCATGCGGCAGCCTTTGCCGGGGGTGCTGGTGATGTGCAGCGTGCCGCCTAGTTCGCGCACGATGTCGGCCACGGCATCCATGCCAATGCCGCGGCCTGCCACTTCGGTCAGCTGGCTGGCGGTGCTCAAGCCGGGCTGCAGAATCAGCGCGGCGGCGCGGGCATGGTCTACCGGCTCGTCGGCGCTGATCAGCCCCATCTGGACGGCCTTTTCGCGAATCGCTTCGGGGTTGAGCCCTGTGCCATCGTCAAACAGGCTGAGCACCTGCTGCAGCCCGGCCGTGTGCAGGCGGATGAGGATCTTGCCGGTTTCCGCCTTCTTGGCGGCCTGGCGCTGTGCAGGCGCTTCAATGCCATGAGCCACGCTGTTGCGCAGCAAGTGCTCAAGGGCTGGCGTGAGCGCCTCCTGCACGCAGCGCTCCATGACCGTATCAGCACCCTGCCAGTACAGCTGCACGGATTTGCCGCAGTCTTGCGCGGCCTGCTGCACGCAGGCGGTGAGGCGATCCTGAATGTGCGTCAGAGGCAGCAGGCGTGTGTACAGCAGGGTGTGCTGCAAGGCGCGCAGATGGCTGGCCTGGCTGGACAGGGCCTGCTGAGCATCGCCCATGCTTTGCTGCAGCTGCTGCTGGGCGGTGCCCAGGTCGTCGGTGCAGTCGTTCAGGGCATGAACCAGATCGTGCAGCTCTTCATGCCATTCGTAGGGCAGATCCACATCGCCATGCAGCATCAGGGTGTCGGCCCAGGCCGCACAGTCCTGAATCTGGGCGCGCAGTTTCTGCAGCCCGCTGGCAATTTCCTGCAAAGACATCTGGCTGGCTGTCAGCGCCTGCTGGCTGTTGTCCTGGCTGTGCCACAGGGCCTGGGCATGGCGTGCCACCACGTCCAGCGGTTGCTGCTGCAGGTGGCTGAGCTGGCGCTCGGGGTAGCGCTCGTTCATTTCCTGTTGCAGAGCCACAAAGGCAATGCGCAGGGCTTCAATCGGGGCGGGCAGGCTGGCAGGGCCACGGGGGCCATCTTCCTGCGGTGCATCCAGTGCCAAGCCTTCCAGTGCATGCACCTGGCTGGCCCAGGCCATGGCACCGGCCAGACGGGCGCTGCCCTTGAGGGTGTGCAGGCTGCGCAGCACGATCTGACGGGCGGCCTGCTCCTGCGGCTGCTTGATCCAGTGCTTGAGCGCGCTTTGCAGCTTGGGCCACAGGGCGAGCATTTCTTCTTCAAACACGGAGAAATGCATGGCGTCAAGCACAGGTGCAGCCGCCACGGGCACAGGTTCGCTAGCAGTGGCTGTGTCCGCTGCCAGTGGTGGTTCGCTGACAGGTTCCGCTGTGGGAGCTGTGGGAGCTGTGGGGGCTGGAGGAGCTTCTGTTGCTTCAGTTTCCAGCGCTTCTGGTGCTTGCTCTACAAGCTCTGGAGCAGGGTTGGACGGGCTATTGAGCGTGATCGCCGGCTCGGGCAGCTGTGCGTAGAGCTGGTACAGCGCCTCAATGACCTGAGGGTGGGCGCGGCGCATAAAGCCCGCCGCAAACTGGTGCAGCAGGCGGCGGATTTCTTCGGCCGCGTACTGGCAGGTCTTGCGCTGTGCCATGGGGGCATCTGCCGCCATGCGCTGCATGCAGCGCTGCAGCTGGTGGGCCAGCGTGGCAATTTCTGCGCAGCCTGCTGCCCAGGCCAGGCGTGAGAGCTCGCTGGCGTGGCCAGCGGTTTCGCCGGGCAGGTGGGTGGGCGCGGCTTCCTGTGAAAGCCACAGGGCCAGCTGGGCTTCGATCTGCTGCGACAGGTTTTCGGCCTGCTGCAAAAACTCGGCATCAGGCTCCAGCTGTGCCTGTGTGGCCAGGCCGCTGACCAAGGTCTGTGCAGGCTGAATTTCTGGTGCGGCTTCGAAGGCAGGCAGCGCAGGTGCGGATGGAGGTGCCGGTGGTGTCTCCAGCACAAAGCCTGGAGCAGCTTCAGGGGCAGGCGAGGGCGCATCTGCCTCATCCCACTCATCTACTGGGTGGCACTGCTGGTAGATGGTCTGCAGCAGTGGCGGCAGGCTTTGCTGGCGCTGCTGGGCGGCATCGGTCGCCTGGGCGCAGAAAAACAGCAGATCGCGCACCAGCACATCGGGCGGCAGCTGTGTGCCCTTGGCATAGCTGGCATAGAAGGCCAGCAGGCGTGAGGCCATGCGCTTGGCGTAGATGTCAATGTCCAGCAGGCCGTATTCCACGGCTTCCAGCCAGGCAGCGGCGAGTTGCCAGCTGGTAGCGTCCTGCGCATGGGCGGACAGGCCCAGACACAGCTGCTGCAGCGTGCTGCAAAAAGCCGGGTTGCCGGTTTGCAGCAGGGCCAGCACATGCTGGTCCAGCTGGGTACGCAGCTCGGCGCTGGGGGTGATGGAGGCCGTGTCTGCAGGCGCTGGCAGGTGGGGGATCGGCCAGGGCTGCTCCCACAGGTCTGCAGGGTGGGCCGTGTCTTTGCCGCTGAGCTTGGTCAGCGCGCGGTAGCTGGCAAACAGCTCCTGCGCAGAAGGCTGCGCCTGCTGGCTGATGGCATGCACATAGCTGAGGGCATCGCGTGCAGCCAGCTGCAGCAGCTCGCCGGTCTTTTCCGCAGGGGGCTGCGCTCCCATGGCATAGGACTGCAGTGGCGCATCCATGGCCTGCATGAGCTGCAGCAGCGCGTTCAGATCCAGCACTTGCACGGCATGCAGCAATTGCTGCAGCAGCTGGCGTGCCTGCAGGGCGTGGACCACGCTGGTGGGCGGCATTCTCTGTGCCAGCTCCTGCAGCATGGCAGCAAGCGAGGGCAGCAGAAGCTGTCGGGGGTCTGGTGGTGCAGAGTCTGCAGACGGCTGCGCGGTCTCAGTCATGGGATTGGAGGGCGGGCTCAAGGGAAGCGGGCACTAAGGGCAAGTGTCAAGAAGTCGGGCTGGGCTTATTCCACAAACCGGCCATTTTCCTTGCGGCGCTGGCGCACGCCCTTGCGTACAAACAGCAGTGCGCCGTCCAGCTCCAGCAAGGGCTGGGCCAGGTCGCCCTGTACATGGGCCTGCAGGCGTGCGGGCAGCTCGTCAAGCAAGGCCTGCACCAGCTGCACTTTGGGAGACTCTGGGTCAGGCTGTGCATGCACATAGTCCTGCAGATAGGTGCGCAGGCCCTGCTCCAGCTCGCTCAGCGTGGTGGGCGCGCCCAGGTACTCGGGTTTGGCGGTGGTGCCCTCAATGCCGTAGAGGTAGCAGCCAATGTAGTCACGGAAGGTTTCGCCCACGTTCGGGCCTTTGGTGAGTTTGCGCAACAGATCAGTCAGCCACATGGCGGCAGGCCTTCAGGTAAAAGCAGGCGCAAAAATAAGAGCGGCTAGCGCCTGAAAATCAAGGGTTTGAGGTGCAAATGTACCGCAAAGCAAGCATTAGCTTGCGCTAGCTGCTTGCTTTTCTGAAGCATGCACGCGGCTTAGCGGCAGAAGTCTTCGATCAGCTGTGCCACCGCGAGCGGCTGGTCATGGTGCAGCATATGGCCCGCATCTTCCACGCGTGCAATGCGGCAGTCGGGTACGGCTTGCAGGCGTTGATGGTACTCGGCCAGATCGTACTGGTCTTTCCACCACAGGCTCATGCTGTCGTCGCTGGCTTCCACGGCCAGCACGGGGGCGGTAATCGCTGCGTAATGAGCCAGCACTTCGTCCACGCGAAACAGCTGGGGGTTGACCACCTTGTGCGCCGCATCCCCCAGAATGGCCCAGCGCCCCTGCGCATCGGGCGCCGACCATTCGCCTGCCAGCCACATGGCCTTGTCTTCACTCAGGCGGCGGTTGGTCTTGCGCAGGCGGGCGGCCACGGCTTCGCGGCTGTCATAGGTCTTGAGGGTGATCTCTGCCTGGTGCAGCTGCTTGAGTTCATCCAGCCAGCGGCCCATGCGCCGCGGTGCCTGGCTGGGCTGGGTGGCAGGCAGGCCAAAGCCTTCCAGATTGACGAGGCGTCGAATGCGTGCCGGGCGGGCACCTGCATAGAGCATGGCGACATTGCCGCCCATGCTGTGGCCGACCAGATCTACGGGCTGGCCCTCAGGCGCGTAGTGGTCGAGCAGGGCATCCAGATCGCCCAGATAGTCCGCAAAGTGGTAGTGATCACAGGGCGCAGGCGGCATGCTGTGGCCAAAGCCGCGCCAGTCGGGGGCAATGATGTGGCGGCCCGCATAGAAGGCCTCGGAGAGGGCATCGACGACAAACTGGTAGGAGGCGCTCACATCCATCCAGCCATGCACCAGCACCAGCGGCAGCACACCGGGCTGCGGCTGGCCCCAGGTGCGGACGCGGTAACGCATATGGCGAATGGTGAGGTCGTGGGAGGCGCTGGGTCGCTGAACTTGGTACATGGCTGCGCATTATTGGACAGGCACTGGTCGTGCATGAGACAGCGGTAACTACGTATGCGCAGGCCCTTGTTTTTTCCATCTGGCATGCGCTAGGATGAATGAAGTCATTCAAATCGAATTTAATTTGAATTTTTTCATTCATTCGTGCAAACCCTGACCATGAGCCTGCTCAACCGTCTGCGCCAGTCCGCACTGGAAGCCACACCTGCGATCCGCAAGGTCGGGCTGTGGATGGCGGCTCACCCGCTGCATGCCATTTCGCTGACGGCCGATGAAATTGCCGATCAGGCGCGTGCCTCGCAATCGGCGGTGAACCGTTTTGCCACGCACGCAGGCTTTGCGGGCTTTGTGGAGCTGCGTGCGGCACTGGCTGCCGAGCTGCAGGACGCGCAGGAGCCCATTGCCAAGCTGCGCCAGCAGGCCGATGTGCAGTCCAGCCATCCGCTGGCCAGTGCCCAGTCAGGGCTGTTGCAGGCCGCAGGCGAGCTGGACTTGCAGGTGCTGGAGCAATGTGCGCAGCGCCTGCTGCAAGCGCGCCATGTCTACACCATTGGTCTGGGCATGAGCCACTACTTTGCAGGCTTTGCGGCGAGCGCTTTCATGCCCTATGTGCAGGATGCGACCCACCTGTCCGAAGGCGGTGGTACCGAGCAGATCCTGCGCCGCATGTCGCGCCTGGGCAAGGGTGATGTGGTGCTGGCCATCACAGTGCCGCGCTACTCCATGGACATCGTCACGCTGGCCCGTTTTGCGCGTGAGCGCGGTGCCACCGTGGTGGCGCTGACCGACGCGGCTTCGTCCCCCCTCGTGGGTGCTGCGGACAAGGTGCTGCTGGCACCTGCCAGACATAGCGTGCTGTCGCACAGCTATGTCTCGGTGCAGGCCGTGATTGAAGCGCTGCTCGAGCGTGTGGTGCGCCTGAACCCCCAGGCCGCGGCCATCACCACCAAACTGATTGACACCGTGCTGCCGCACCTGCAGGTGCGGGTGCCCGGCCGAGACTGAACCCCGTTTTTTCCTCCCCTGCAACGCCAACTTCTCCAAAGGAATACATGATGAAACTGGCACAAAAAATCTTGACTGGCTCCATCGTTGCCATGGCACTGGGTGCTGTCACCCCTGCCATGGCGGGCAAGGTGCTCGACGGCGTGAAGCAGCGCGACCAGCTGGTCTGCGGCGTGCACACCGGCCGCGCAGGCTTTGCGCAGGCTGACGGCAATGGCAAGTGGAGTGGACTGGACGTGGACTTCTGCCGCGCTGTGGCAGCTGCCGTGCTCGGTGATGCGAACAAGGTGAAGTTTGTGCCTACATCCGGCCAGACCCGTATCACTGCGTTGCAAAGCGGCGAGATTGATGTGCTGGCGCGCAACACCACCTTCAACTTCACGCGTGACACCAGCCTGGGCCTGATCTGGACCGGCATCAACTTCTACGACGGTCAGGCCTTCATCGTGAAGAAGCGCCCCAACCTCAAGAGCGCCAAGCAGCTGGACAAGGCCACCGTGTGTATTGACGCCGGCACCAGCACCGAGCGCAACCTGCAGGACTTTGCACGCAACAACAAGATCAGCTTCAAGACTGTGGTGTTTGACAACGCCGAAGGCTCCAAGCAGGCCTTTGCCTCGGGCCGCTGCCAGGCTTACACCGGTGACTACACCGCACTGGCCATCCTGCGTGCCACCGACCTGCCCAACCCCGATGACTACGAGCTGCTGCCTGAAATCATCAGCAAGGAGCCCGTCGGCCCTGCCGTGCGCCGTGGCGATGAAGAGTGGTTCACCATCGTGCGCTGGACGCTGCAGGCCATGCAGGGTGCCGAAGAACTGGGCCTGACCCAGGAAAACATCGACGCCAAGGCCAAGAGCGATGACGTGGCCATCAAGCGCTTTACCGGCAATGGTGACGACATTGGCAAGTCGCTGGGTCTGGACAAGAAGTGGGCTTACCGCATCGTCAAGCAGGTGGGCAACTACGGCGAGAGCTTTGCCCGCAACCTGGGTGAGCAAAGTCCGCTGAAGCTCGACCGTGGCATGAACCGCCTCTATACCGAAGGCGGTCTGGTGTACCCACTGCCGCTGCAGTGATGAGAGTGTGATGGCATGACAGGCGGATTCGCGATATGACAGAGCACAACAAGGCGATGGACAAACCACCGCGTAAACCCATACCGCTGGCGGCGTGGCTGATACAGGCGGCCGTGCTGCTGGTGCTGCTGGCACTGTTTGGCTGGCTGGTGCACAACGCGCAGGTCAACCTGCGTGAGCGCAACATGGCTGCGGGCTTTGATTTCCTGTTCAGCGATTCCGCCGGTTTTGCCATCGGCGAAGGCTGGGTGCCGTTCGGTGAGGACGACACCTACTTCCAGGCCATGCTCGCCGGCGCAGCCAACACCTTGCGTGTGGCCGTGCCTGCGCTGCTGTTTGCCACCATGCTGGGTCTGGGGCTGGGCATTGCCTCGCTGGCACAGAATCCGCTGGTCAAGACGCTCTCGCGCTGGTTGGTGGACCTGGTGCGCAACATCCCGCTGCTGGTGCAGGTGCTGCTGATCTACATCATGATGACCGAATGGTTGCCGGATACGGACGATGCACTGCACGCAGCCGGTTTTTACCTGAGCAAGGGCGGCCTGATCCTGCCCTGGGGCGAGGTGGAAGAAACCCCGTTTGGCGTGCACGGCACCCATGTGCTGAGCACCGAATGGATGAGCCTGGTGCTGGCGCTGACGCTGTATGCCGGTGCCTACTGCTCGGAGATCGTGCGCGCGGGCATTCAGTCCGTGCCGCGTGGCCAGAGCGAGGCCGGTCATGCACTGAGCCTGACGCGCTGGCAGATCCTGCGTCTGGTCCTGATTCCACAGGGCCTGCGTGTGGCGATTCCTCCCTATACCAGCCTGATGCTCAGCACCATCAAGAACTCTTCGCTGGGTGTGGCCATTGGCTATCCGGACATTGTCTCCGTGGCCAATACCAGCATGAACCAGACCGGCCGCGCCATTGAGTGCATCGCTGTGATTGCTTCCGTTTATCTGATCATCAACCTGATCACCGCCTTCATCATGGCGCAGGTCAACCGCCGCGTGGCGATCAAGGAGCGTTGAAATGGCGCAGATGCTGCAACCTCCTGTCCCTGCGTCCTGGCGCGAACGCTGGCTCAAGGCCATGTTCGCTTCGGCTGGCACCTCGTTCACCACTGCCGTGGTGCTGGTGCTGCTGGCCGTGGTGCTCTACAAGGCTTTTATCTGGGGTGTGTGGGATGCCACCACCGCCGTGAATGCCGATGTCTGCCGTGACTCCTCCGGTGCCTGCTGGGGCGCCGTGATCTACAACCACCGCATCATTTTGCTGGGCCGCTACCCCGTGGGTGAGGGCTGGCGCCCCGTGCTCGGCATGCTCTTGCTGCTGGGCTCCGTGGGCCTGGCTGCAACGCCGCGCTTCTTTGGCTCCAAAGGCGTGTGGATGGTCACGGGCGCGCTGGTGCTGTTCGTGGCGCTGCTTGCCGGTGGCTGGGCCGGGCTGACGCCTGTGGACTCCGACCTCTGGGGCGGTCTGCCGCTGACGCTGCTGCTCAGCGTGTTTGCCGTGATTACCTCCGTGCCACTGGCCATTGCGCTGGCACTGGGCCGCCGCTCGCAGCTGCCCATCGTGCGCTGGGTCTGCACCGGCTATATCGAGCTGGTGCGCGGCGTGCCTCTGATTACCGTGCTGTTCTTTGGCGCCTTCGTGCTGCCGCTGCTGCTGCCGGCTGCATGGCGCGGCGACGCCATGGTGCGCGTGGCGCTGTGTCTGACGGGTTTTTCTGCCGCCTATCTGGCGGAGGTGTATCGCGGCGGTCTGCAGGCCATTGCCAAGGGGCAGGCCGAAGCGGCCCACGCGCTGAGCCTGTCGCGCTGGCAGACGCTCAAGCTCGTGATCCTGCCGCAGGCCGGGCGCCTGACGATTCCACCGGCCACCAGCCACTTCATCGGTGTGCTCAAGGACACCTCGCTGGTGGCCATCGTGAACATCTACGACCTCACCGGCAGCCTGAAGATGGCGCTCACCAACCCTGAATGGCGCCCTTACTTTGTGGAGGCCTACATCGTGGTGTCGGCCATTTATCTGGTTCTGGGCCTGTCCATCGTGCGCTATGGACGTTTTCTGGAACAACGCTACGCATTGGATAAGCGATGAACACTCCCATTTTGCAAATCGAAGGCGTCCACAAGTGGTATGGCAATTTCCATGCCCTGACGGACTGCTCGCTGACCGTGGCCAAGGGCGAAAAGATTGTGATCTGCGGTCCCTCGGGCTCCGGCAAATCCACGCTGATTCGCTGCGTCAATGAAATCGAAACCATTGACGGCGGCCGCATCCTGTTCAAAGGCCAGCCCATGGACCAGAGCGCCGCTGCCGCCAAGGCACGCCGCCACATTGGCATGGTGTTCCAGCAGTTCAACCTGTTTCCGCATCTGAGCGTGCTGGAAAACCTGATGCTGGCGCCCATGCATGTGCTGGGCGTGAGCCGCAAGGAGGCCGAAGCCACCGCCATGGCGCAGCTCGAACGTGTGCGCATTGCCGCACAGGCGCACAAGTACCCGGGCCAGATGTCTGGCGGCCAGCAGCAGCGCGTGGCGATTGCGCGTGCGCTGTGCATGAGCCCTGAGCTGATGCTGTTTGACGAGCCCACTTCGGCACTCGACCCAGAAATGGTCAATGAAGTGCTGGAAGTGATGGTGGAGCTGGCCGGGCAGGGCATGACCATGCTGTGCGTGACGCACGAAATGGGCTTTGCCCAGCAGGTGGCCGACCGCGTGGTATTCATGGATGGCGGCCAGATTCTGGAAGTGCAGCCGCCCGAGCAGTTCTTCCACAACCCCCAGAGCGAGCGCAGCCGCGCTTTCCTGGGCAAGATTTTGAGGCACGCCGCATGAGCACCGTACCGTTTGTGATTGCCGTGCACGGTGGTGCTGGCACGATTTCCCCTGAACAGGCCAACGAAGCGCCCTACCATGAAGGCCTGCAGGCCGCACTGCGCGCAGGCGCTGCGGTGCTGGAGGCTGGTGGCTCCGCGCTGGATGCCGTGCAGGCAGCCGTGCAGTCGCTCGAAGACTGTCCGCTCTTCAACGCAGGCTGTGGTGCGGTCTATACGGCCGATGCAACGCATGAAATGGATGCCTCCGTCATGGATGGCAGCAACCTCAAGGCCGGAGCCGTGGCCGGCGTGCATGGCGTGCGCAACCCCGTGGCGCTGGCGCGTGCCGTGATGGACCACACCAACCACGTACTGCTGGTGGGGGAGGGTGCGGTGCGTCTGGCGCAGGAGCAGGGTGTACCCATGGCCGACGCCGCCTACTTCCATTCCGAGGAGCGCCTGGCCCAGCTGCAGCGCGTGCGTGCGCAAGGTGCAGGTGTGATGGCGCTGGACCATTCCGCCAAGACCCTGACCGAAAAGCCAACCCCCATCCGTGAAGATGGCAAGCATGGCACCGTGGGTGCGGTCGCGCTGGACCAGCATGGCAATGTGGCGGCGGCGGTGTCCACCGGCGGGTTGACCAACAAGCGCCCCGGCCGCGTGGGTGATTCGCCCATTGTCGGTGCCGGTATCTACGCCAACAACGCGACCTGTGCGATTGCCTGCACGGGCACGGGCGAGCACTTCCTGCGCGCCTGCGTGGGGCACGACATTCACGCGCGCATGGCCTACAAGGGCGAGAGTCTGGAGCAAGCCGGTGAAGCCGTGGTGCATGGGCTGCTCAAGGATATTGGCGGCTCGGGCGGTCTGGTCTCGGTGGACGCCAAGGGCCATGTGCACATGCCGTTCAACTCCGTGGGCATGTACCGTGGTGTGATGCGTCAGGGTGAAGCGCCGCAGAGCTTTATCTTCCGCTGAAGCTGCCATGCAGCAAATACACAAGGGGCGCGCATGGCGCCCTTTGTTTTTATGGGCTGGTCGCGCCGTAAACTCATAGCCCATCAAAAGGAGTCTTTTGCATGGAAACAAGACCGCTTGGCCAAAGCACGCTGCAAGTCACCCCCATCTGCCTGGGCACGATGACCTTTGGCGAACAAGTCAGTGAAGCAGACGCTTTCTCCATCATGGACCGCGCGCTGGAGCGCGGCGTGACCTTCTGGGATACGGCCGAGATGTACGCCGTGCCTGCGCGCCAGGCAACCTATGGCGCAACGGAGGCCATCATTGGCCGCTGGCTGGCCGCACGTCCCGGCGCGCGCGACAAGATCGTGCTGGCGAGCAAGGTAGCAGGCCCTTCGCGCGGCATGCCATGGATTCGTGAAGGCAAGGGCATGACAGCCGCAGACATCATGGCTTCCTGCGAAGGCAGCCTGCGCCGGTTGGGTGTCGATGTGATTGATCTGTACCAGATCCACTGGCCTGAGCGCCATGTGCCTGCCTTTGGCACGCTGTACTACGACCCGGCCAAGGAAGTTGCGCAGACGCCCATTCAGGCGCAGCTGGAAACGCTGGCCAAGTTGGTGGAGCAGGGCAAGATTCGGCACATTGGTCTGTCGAACGAGACGCCTTACGGCGTGCATGAATTCGTACGGCTGGCCGAGCAATATGGCCTGCCGCGTGTGGCCAGCGTGCAAAACCCGTACTGCCTGATTAACCGCAGCTGGGAAAACGCCATGGATGAAACCTGTCACCGCCTGGATGTCGGCTTGCTGGCCTACTCCCCGCTGGGTGTGGGTTTGCTGACGGGTAAATATGACCAAAGCGGCATCACAGGCCCTGACGCCCCCAAGGGCACGCGCCTGTCCTACCCCTCGGTGCAAAAGCAACGCTGGGGTCGTCCTGAGGCACTGGAGGCCGCGCGCCGCTACAACCAGCTGGCACGTGAGCATGGCCTCACGCCCACGCAGATGGCCCTGGCCTTCTGCTACCGCAGCTGGCGTGTGGCCAGCACCATCATTGGCGTGACCAGCCTGTCCCATCTGGATGAAGCTGTGGATGCATGGAATGTGCAGCTGCCCGGCGAATTGATGGAACAATTTGACGCCCTGCGTTGGCAATACCGCGACCCAGGGCAGTAAGACAACGTTGATAGCGTCATGGCAAAAAAAGACAAAGCGCATGTGAGTGAAACACCGGCCACCCAGATGCTCAATGCCCACAAGGTGGCGTTCACTGAACACCCTTATGAGTATGTAGAGCATGGCGGCACGGCCGAATCTGCCCGGCAGCTGGGCCTGGATGAACACTGTGTGATCAAGACCCTGGTCATGCAGGACCAGGATGCCAAGCCGCTGATCGTGCTCATGCATGGCGACTGCACGGTTTCTACCAAGAACCTGGCGCGCCAGATCGGTGCCAAGAGCGTGGAGCCCTGCAAGCCCGAGGTGGCCAACCGCCACAGCGGCTATCTGGTGGGTGGCACCTCACCCTTTGGTACGCGTAAGCAGATGCCGGTGTACATCGAGCAGAGCATTCTGGATCTGCCACGCATTGCCATCAATGGCGGGCGGCGGGGCTTTCTGGTGCAGCTGGATCCTCGGGTTTGTGTGGAGTTGCTCAGCGCCAAGCCGGTACAGTGCGCGCTGGCACAATAGGGCCCCTTGGCAGCCATGGGCTGCCAGCATGACCAGATATAACAAGCGCCTGCCGTCTGGCAGGCAAGGATTGAAGCCTTGAATTCCGTACTTCCTGTAATTGCCGCTGTTGCGGCTTATTTGATTGGCTCGCTGTCTTTTGCAGTCATTGTCAGCTCTCTCATGGGGCTGAACGACCCGCGTACCTATGGCAGCGGCAACCCCGGCGCTACCAATGTGCTGCGTTCGGGCAGCAAGGCTGCCGCAGCTTTGACGCTGCTGCTCGATGCGTTCAAGGGCCTGGTGCCTGTGCTGCTGGTCAAATACTTTGGCCCGGACTTTGGCCTGCATGAGGGCACGCTGGCGCTGGTGGCCATTGCCGCTTTCCTGGGGCATCTGTTCCCTGTGTTCTTCAAGTTCAAGGGCGGTAAGGGCGTGGCCACAGCCCTTGGTGTGCTGCTGGGTATCAGCGGCTGGCTGGGTCTGTTTGTGCTGCTGACCTGGTTGTTTGTGGCTTTCACCACGCGTTACTCGTCGCTGTCGGCACTGATTGCTGCTGTCCTCGCTCCTGCCTACTACATCATGTTCGGGGGCAGTCTGTGGGTGTATGAAAAGCCGCTGCTGGTAGCCGTGGTTGCCATGTCTGCGCTGCTGCTGTGGCGCCATGCGGGCAATATCAATCGCCTGCTCAAGGGGCAAGAAAGCAAGATTGGCAGCAAGAAAGACAAGGCTGCTGCCCAGCCTGCAGCCAAGCAGAAGAACAAGCGCTAAGCGGAAACGAACGCACAGCAAAAAGCCCACAGTGATGTGGGCTTTTTGCTTTTGAAAATATAGCTGCTAGCGCTTGCTGGATAAGCCTTGGAGGCACTTTTTATGCTTAAAAAAAGAGCGCGCCTACATGGAGCCGGGGCGTGGCTCGACCATGGTCTTGACGCGGTGGGCCAGCTGGGCAATGGCCAGGGACGCTGAGCAGCCAGGTGAGGCCTGAACCAGCAGCTGTCTGCGCATGACGGCTTCACGCACCGTCTTGTCAGCAGGAATGTCGCCCATGTGGATCAGGCGCATGGGCAGGCCAGAATCTGAATTGACAAAGCGGTTGAGCACCTGCTGCAGCTGGCCGGTGATGGCGCGACCATCACCGGGGCGGATCGCCTGGTTGATGATCAGGCGCATGTTCTGGCGCTTTTGCTGGGTACTCAGCACCTTGATGGTGGCATAGGCATCTGTCAGCGAGGTGGGCTCAGGTGTGGCGACGATCAGCACTTCATGGGCCAGTGAAACCGAGAACAGCACCACATCCGAAATGCCTGCGCCCGTGTCGAGCAGCACGATGTCATAGCTGGGGGTCAAGGTTTCGAGTACATGAATCAGCTGGTTGCGCACTTCAGGCGTCAGGCGTGAATACTCCACCATGCCCGAGCCTGCAAGCAGCACATGAAAGCCGCCAGGGGCCGTGACGACAGCTTCCTGCAGCGCAGCCTTGCCGGTAAAGACGTCATGCAGCGTGACCTTGGGATAGAGGTTGAGCACCACATCCAGATTGGCCAGCCCAAGGTCTGCATCCAGCACCAGAACGCGCAGACCATGGCGTGTGAGTGCTGCAGCCAGATTGGCTGAGACAAAAGTCTTACCCACACCGCCTTTCCCGCTGGTCACGGCAATGATGTGCGCACCAGAGCGAGAGCCTGCGCGTGGACTGGGCGTTGTCGCAGTCATGGAGGTGGGGGTCGCAGGGGACAGCACGTCGTTCATTTCAATGCATGCCTTCAGTAAACACCATCAGTTTGATCCACGGGAGCGGTCAGCACTTCATGCCAGTCTTCACTACTGCTCTCAGTTGTTAAAGCGGGGATGAGGAGCAAATTTTTTTCTTCTGCAGTCACAGTACTGTCTGGTTGTTGTTCGATCTCAATCCGGTTGCGCCCTCTGTCTTTGGCCAGGTAGAGCTGCTGGTCGGCGCGCTCAATCCATAGCTGTCGTGTGCTGCGGATCCACTGCAGGGCATAGGCACCACCAATGCTGACAGTGACCTGGATGTCTTGCCCGGGCGCAATGCGGATGCGCAGGTTGTCTACGGCGCGCCGTATGCGCTCTGCCACGTTCTGCCCGTATGCAGTTTGGCATGCGGGTAGCACGATGGCAAATTCTTCACCACCGTAACGTGCCAGGGTGTCCATGGGGCGTATGCATTGCGCCAGAGCTTGCGCAACCTGCTGCAGCACCAGATCGCCCACGTTGTGCCCATGCTGGTCATTGACCCGCTTGAAGTGGTCAATATCCACCATCAGCAGCAAAGCGATATCGCCTGACCGGGCAACCCGGTCCAGTTCACGGTCCAGAATGGAATCAAAGTGGCGGCGGTTGGCGGTGCCTGTGAGCGGATCACGCAGGGACAGGTCGCACAAGCCATCAATAATGGCCTGCAGGTGAGCGACGAGGTCAGTCTGGGCTGCTGGCAGGGCGGCAGTCTCTCGCTCACCCAGCAAGGTAAAAGCACCGTCCAGACGGAGCTTTTGCAAAAGGGGTGATGAAGAAATAGGTTTGCCAGTCACAAACAAGATCCAGCACAAAAAACATCACGAAGTGTAGCAGTCTGCGCAGGGCAGGCAATGCTTTCCAGCTTATTTGCTGGTTTGGCAAGACCGCATGTTCAGGACTGCCTGCGAATTGGTGCGCGAGAGCAAGAGGTCTGGCCCCGGCACGAGTGCGCCTGCTTGCTCCAGTATGGCCTGAACGGGCAGCTTCAAACCACCGATATGCAGGCAAATTCCAAGCTTATGCAGGCTTCGGCGCAGGCGCAGAAAGCTCTCCACGCCTGTGACGTCAATACGGTTGATGGGCTGTGCATCCAGATACACCATGCGAATGTCACTGCGCTGCTGCAGCACATCGTTGATATAGCGCTCCAGCGCATTGGCCGAGGCAAAGTCCCATTCCGCATCCATGCGCAGCGCCAGCACGTGGGGGGCAATGGGCGGCAGGTTCCAGATGGTGCGCGAGCGCAGGCTGCCGTCGGCATGCTCGCCAATTTCCAGAATGCGCGGGTGCAGGCGCTGGTACAGGAAGTAGCACAGGCTCAGCAGCACGCCTGTGAGCACGCCCCAGTACAGACTGGGCGCGGTAGCCAGCGTGAGCGCAAAGGTGGTCAGTGCAATGCTGCCTTCCACGCGCGAGATGCGAAACAGTGCACGCAAGGTGCGTGGCTGGATGAGGTTGATGACGGCAGACACCACCACGGCCGCCAGCGCTGCCTGCGGTACGTGGTAGAGCACAGGGGTGAACCACAGCACACAGACCAGCACCAGACCAATCGCAAAGACGGTGGCCCAGCCCGACTTGGCGCCGGAGTGCAGCGTGACGGCAGAGCGGGAAAACGAAGCGCTGATGGCAAAGCTGCCACTCAGCCCGGCTGCGACCTTGGCCATGCCCTGGGCGATCAGGTCCTGGTTTTCATTCCAGCGTGTGCCCTGTTTGCGGTGCTCGACCTGGGCGCTGGAGGCTACTTCCAGAAAGCTCACCAGACTGACCATCAGCACAGGCAGCAAAAGCTGAGTGGCATCGTTCCAGGCGAGCATCTGAGGCAAAGACAGGCTGGGCAGTCCTGCAGGCAGGTGGCCTACGATGTTGCCGTCGTGTTCCGCATACCCTGTGGCAGCGCTGATGATGCCGCACAGCGCAATGACGATAACGGCCGCAGGCAGCTTGGGTGCCAGGCGCTTGAGTATCAGCAGCAGGCCCAGCCCCCCGGCGCCAAAGCACAGCGCCAAAGGATCAAAGTGGTGCAGGCTGGGGGCGCGCATCAGGGCGCTCCAGGAGCTGCGCAGGCCCAGCAGGTCGGGTAGCTGAGACAGCAAAATCAAAATACCTGCAGCCTGGGTAAAGCCATTGAGCACGGGGGAGGTCACCAGGTTCACCAGCCACCCTGCACGGATGGCGCCCATCAGCCACTGCATGGCGCCTGCCATGATGGCCAGCCATGCCGCCAGCGTGACCCATTGGGCGCTGCCGGGCTCGGTCATGCCGGCCAGAGAGGCGCCAATGAGCAGGCTGGTCAGCGCGGTCGGGCCTACACCCAGCAAAGGCGAAGCACCCCACAGTACTGCGATGAGGGAGGGGAGCAGGGCTGCATAGATGCCTGTGACCAAAGGCATGCCAGCCAGCGCTGCATAGGCCACGCCTTGTGGCAGCAGCATCAGGGCAATCGTGATGCCAGCCAGCAATTCATTGCGTGCCAGTGAAGGTGTGAGCCTGGGCCAGGCCAGAAAGGGAAGCCACCGTGTCAATTGCATAGTGGGTCAATTGTCGTTGCGCTGCAGTGGGTGCTATCCCAACATCAGGGACAGGCCGGTGTCGCAGCTGAGCAGGGTCGAAAAAACAGCCCCCGAAAACAGACAAGGCTCCCAGTGGGAGCCTTGTGAAGGAGCTTAGTCCTTGCCTTCCTGTTTGGAGATGCAGACGGCTGCGGTAAAGATCACGTCAGTCGATGAGTTCAGCGCGGTTTCTGCCGAGTCCTGCAGCACACCGATGATGAAGCCAATGGCCACTACCTGCATGGCCACATCGTTGGAGATGCCAAACAGCGAACAGGCCAGAGGAATCAGCAGCAGGGAGCCGCCAGCCACGCCGGAAGCACCGCAGGCGCAGACAGCTGCGACCACGCACAGCAAGATGGCAGTGGAAATGTCCACCACAATGCCCAGGGTGTGGGCAGCGGCCAGTGTCAGCACGCTGATGGTGATGGCCGCACCTGCCATGTTGATGGTGGCACCCAGCGGAATGGCAACGCTGTAGGTGTTTTCGTCCAGGTTCAGGCGCTTGGCAATCGCCATGTTCACCGGAATATTGGCGGCTGAGCTGCGGGTAAAGAAGGCCGTCACACCGCTTTCACGCAGGCACATCAGCACCAGTGGGTAGGGGTTGCGGCGAATCTTCCACCAGACGATGAGCGGGTTGACGACCAGGGCCACGACCAGCATGGATCCCAGCAGCACCAGCAGCAGCTGTACATAACCCATCAGCGCTTCAACGCCGGTGGCTGCGACGGTGGACGCCACCAGACCAAAAATGCCCAGAGGTGCGAGGCGGATCACGCCCTGAATAATCAGGGTGATGCCATTGGACAGGTCAGCAACTGCTCTGCGTGTGGTTTCAGCGCCATGGCGCAGGGCAATGCCAATGGCAATGGCCCACACCAGAATGCCGACGTAGTTGGCGTGCATGAGGGCGCTGACGGGGTTGTCCACGGCGTTTTTGAGCACCTGCATCAGCACTTCAGTAATGCCGCCAGGTGCGGCCATGCCCGTGGCTGCGTCAGTGAGTGTCAGCGTGGTGGGGAACAGCATGCTGGCCATGACACCAATGATGGCGGCGGTCAGCGTGCCAATGGCATACAGCCACAGAATAGGGCGCAGGTGGGAGGTCTGGCCAGGGCTGCGATTGCTGATGGCGGCAATCACCAGGACAAACACCAAAATAGGAGCAACTGCTTTCAGGGCAGAAATAAACAGTGTTCCGAGTAATTCAACCTTTAAGGCAGCTTCTGGCCAGGCAAATGCCAGCGCAGCACCTAAAACGAGTCCAATGAGGATTTGAGTCACAACGCTAGTCCGTTGTGACCAGCTCAGCACGGGTTGGAAAATCATGAAGAAAGTTGCGCCGTTTGATTTGAAGAGAAGTGGCGAGTTTAGAGGTTAATGCTTACTCTTTCAGAGGATATAACGCATAACTGTGGACTATGAAGTGATGCTTGCAGCCGCATATTTGTCCAAGCGCAAGCAAGGTATCTGCTGCTGCGCCGTGATGCATGTAGCGCAGGAAGGATAATCGGCAGCCTATGTCGTCCCCCAAAGTTCTATTCGGCTTTCATGCCGTCGGTGTGCGTCTGAAGACAGCGCCCCAATCCATTATCGAAATCTATTACGAAGCAACGCGCCGCGACGCGCGTATGCGTCAGTTCCTGGAAAAGGCGCGTGAGGCCGGTGCGCGTCTGATCGAAGCCGATGCCATGCGTATTGCAAAGCTCGCCGGCAGCCACGGTCACCAGGGTGTGGCCGCCCGTGTAGAAGAAGTCAAAGACAGCCGCACGCTGGATGAACTGCTGGACGATCTGGAAGAGTCTGGCGTCAAGAACCCGCTGCTGCTGGTGCTGGACGGCGTGACCGATCCACACAATCTCGGCGCTTGCCTGCGTGTGGCTGACGGCGCGGGTGTGCATGCTGTGATTGCACCCAAGGACCATGCTTCGGGCATCAATGCGACGGTCGCCAAGGTGGCCAGCGGTGCGGCGGAGACCGTGCCTTACTTCATGGTGACCAATCTGGCGCGCACGCTGAACCAGCTCAAGGAGCGCAATATCTGGATCATTGGCACCAGCGGTGATGCAGAAAAGCACCTGTACCAGGTAGACCTGAAAGGCCCCGTGGCACTGGTGCTCGGTGCTGAGGGTGATGGCATGCGCCAGCTCACGCGCAAGACCTGCGATGAGCTGATCAGCATCCCCATGCAGGGCGCGGTCGAGAGCCTGAACGTCTCGGTGGCCAGCGGTGTGTGCCTGTACGAAGCGGTACGCCAGCGTCAGTCATCCTAAAACAATAGCTGTCAGCGCCCGCCATGTCTGCCTTGGAGACCAAAAATACTGAAAATTTCCAGCAGGTCCGCCAGTGGCTGCAGCATGCGCAGCATGTGGCGGTGCTGACCGGGGCAGGCGTGAGCGCTGAATCCGGTGTGCCCACATTTCGTGATGCGCATACCGGCTACTGGGCGCAGTTTGATCCGCAGGAAATGGCATCGGAGCCGGGTTTTCGCGCGCACCCGCAGCGCGTGTGGCAGTGGTACAGCTACCGGCGTTCGCTGGTGCAGGCTGTGCAGCCCAACGCAGCGCATGTGGCGCTGGCCGCTTACGCCAATGCCTATCCGGGCAAGCTTCAGCTGATCACACAGAACGTAGACGGGCTGCACCAGCGTGCAGGCAGTCATGAGGTGATCTGCCTGCATGGTGATCTGATGCGCAATCAGTGGCTCAGCACCTGCTGCCCGCACTGTGATCTGGAGCAGGCATTGCAAGAAGGGGCAGAGCCTCCATGCTGTGCCGTGTGCGGCAATCTTGTGCGCCCTGGTGTGGTCTGGTTTGGAGAGTATCTGCCAGCAGAAGCCCTTGCACAGGCAGAGGCTGCGGCCAATACCTGTGAGGTGATGCTGGTGGTTGGTACGTCCGGCGTGGTGTACCCCGCAGCGGGGTTGGTATTTCAGGCCTATGAGCGCGGTGCACGCATCGTCATGGTGAACACGGAAGTCACAGAGCTGGACATGCTGGCGCATGCCTTGCTGCGTGGGTCTGCTGCACAACTGCTGCCGCAGCTGCTGCGCTAAAGCTGACGCACGCCGCTGGGAAGCTTAGTGCTTTTGCTGCGCCAGCCATTGCTCAAAAGCAGGGCGTAGATGGCTGGGCAGTGCCACCAAGTCCTGCTCGAGCACGCGTGCCATCTCCTGCAGTGTAGACAGGCGTGGGTCCAGTCCATTGCTTTCCAGGCGTTGAACCGTCATGCGGGACAGGCCTGCCTGCTGTGCCAGTTCTGCCTGTGTCATCTTGCGCGCTTTGCGCACAGCAGTCAGTGCCAGCACCAGAGGGTGGTCGGGCTTGGAGGTGTCTTCAGAATCTAGCGCTTGCATGGGGGGCGGTGCTCATCAATGCCGTATCTGCTGTGCTGCCGGGCTCAGGCAAACACATTCAGACGGGTTCCCAGATTGCCATAGCGTGCCAGTTCAGGCTGGAGCAGTGCGGACTCACTGGCGCTGGGGCTGGCAGCGGTTTTGCCGGGGTTGTGTTGTTGTGGCGCGCGGTGCTTGAGGTCCTGCATGGTCACGGTGTCCGCCATGCGGTTCTGTGCCCACGCATTCGTGGCATTGCGCAGGGCAGTGTGGTAACGAATGTCCATGAGAGAGCTCCTGTCGAGATACAGGAACTCTAATGTTTTGACGAGTGCGGCAGTCCTGTGAAAAAAACGTGATTCACCGTCTTAATCGGAGTTTGCGCTGTCAGGCCAGTGCTCCAGCCATGCGATGCGGCCTTGCCCGCCTTCATTGATGCGAGCGATCAGCTCTGCACTCAGGCTTTGCGGAATGCTCCACTGCAAATGCACCATCGATTGGTGTGCAACATTGCGCAGCGTAGCGCCTGCCAGTTCCAGTTCACGGCGCAGCCAGCCTTCCATGGCATAGGGCAGGCTGCACTGCAGTACTTCCATGCGCTGCAGTGGTACTTTTTCCGCCTTGAGCAGTGCCTGTGCGACTGCATCGGTATAGGCACGCACCAGCCCGCCAGCACCCAGCTTGACCCCACCAAAATAGCGCACCACGGTGGCCAGTACGCCTTCCAGCTCCTGGTGGCGCAGTACTTCCAGCATGGGGCGGCCTGCCGTGCCACTGGGCTCGCCATCATCCACTGCGGCCGACTGTCCGCCTGCCAGCAGGGCCCAGCAGACGTGGGCGGCACTCGGATGTTCCTGCCACAGACTGTCTACATAGGCTTGCGCAGATGCGCGGTCAGCCATGGGCTGCACGCAGCAGATAAAGCGGCTTTTCTTGATGATGAGTTCGTGATGCGTTGCTTGAGCGAGAGTCTGAGCCATAGGGGCGAGAGCTTACGGCATCTGCTGAGCCCTTGCGCTGAAAGCGATGCAGTGCAAAGCGGGACAGAAGCTTGAAGCCATGTCCTACGGTAGGTGCTGCTCAGGCACCCTACAGTCACATGGCAAGGAGAATAGCCATGTCCATTCCAGAAGATGCCTTTGCCCCTCTCCAGCATCACACCTTCGGGCGATCACATACTGTGCCGCCTCCGCTGCCAGAGTCCATCCTGCAAAAGGCTGGTGCAACCGGTGTTGCGGAGCCTGTATCTGCCATGCATGCTGGTCGCACGGCAGACGCCTCTTCCCTGGATCTGGATCAGCTGGTGCGAGGCGTCGGCGAATGGTGATACGGCGCTGACAACTCAGTGCATGCGCAGTGTCACTGCGCGCATTTATGCTTCAGGTGTTTCGGGTGTGAAGATGTCCCAGCATGCAATGAACAGTGCAGCAATGGCAGGGCCAATCACAAACCCTGTCAGGCCAAACAGGGACATGCCGCCAAGCGTGGAAATCAGAACAATGTAGTCGGGAATCTTGGTGTCCTTGCCGACCAGAATTGGGCGCAGCACGTTGTCCACCAGGCCAATCACCAAGATGCCGTAAGCCGTAAGAATCAGTCCATGGGTGACGGCGCCTGTGCTCAGAAAGTAAATGGCCACAGGCCCCCAGATCAGGCTGGCGCCAACGGCAGGCAGCAGCGACAGAAAGGCCATGACCACGCCCCATAGCACAGGGCCTTGAATACCCAGAATCCAGAAAATCAATCCGCCCAGTGCACCTTGGGCAATGGCTACAGCCACATTCCCTTTGACGGTGGCGCGAATGACGGTCGCAAACTTGTTTGCAAGATTGCGCTTGTGCACAGGATTCATGGGAATCGCATCACGCAGCCGGGTAACCAGTGTTTGTCCATCACGCAGCAGGAAATAGAGCAAATACAGCATGACACCAAAGCTCACGATAAAGCCCAGGGTGTTCTGTCCCAGCTGTACGACCTGCCCCGCCAGCAGCTTGCCCGCCTCGGCGGCAACGCTGGAGAGTTTGTCCTGAATGGCTTGTGCAGATGCCAGATTGATGCGTTCCAGAAAGCCGACCAGCCAGCTTGGCATGGCAGCATTGATTTGCTGGAAGTAGGCGCCAAAGTTGATTTGGCCTTCTGCAATACGGTTGTAAATCAGTATGGTTTCGTTAGCGACCGAAAAACCAATCAGTATCAGCGGAAGAATGACCCCTAGCAGACACAGCAGCAAGGTGATGAAGGTCGCCAGATTGTGATGCTGTGGCATGCGCTGCTGCAGACGCCGCTTCAGGGGGTAAAACAAGATGGCCAGCACCACAGCCCAGAACACAGCGCCCATGAAAGGCCACAGGATGGCAGCAAAACCAATGCTGACGGCTGTCAGCAGCAGTAAGAAGGCTTTGTTGATGGGGGGCATGCTTTGCATGGCAGGGGTGTTGGCAGCAAATAAAGCATCAGATGTTAGCGACTTGTTTGTGAATTCTTATTTTTGAAATGAAGAAGCCTGAAACTTTACATATTGATTTGGTTGGAAGCTTTCCTGTGCTCTCAATTTTGTTGCGCTGCAGAATGGAAATTTCTGCACTCTTACATAAGACCTTCATGCTGGTTTGCGGTTTAAGTGGCACAATGGCACTAGCAACATTAGGCCCTTCCCAGCCACAGTCGCATCCGCCAATCGGTACAGCCGTGTCGCGGAAGGTTTACTAACCAACTAAAGCTTCCTTCAGGGGAGCAGAGGTCAGCGGAATATGAGCGATCAGCCCACTGTCTACAAAGCCTACCAAGGCAACACCTATCTCTTCGGTGGTAACGCACCTTACGTCGAAGAGATGTACGAAAGCTATCTGGAGAACCCAGGCAGCGTTCCAGACTCTTGGCGTGAGTACTTTGATGCCCTGCAGCACGTGCCTGCAGTAGATGGCAGCAACGCCAAAGACATCCCCCACCTGCCCGTCATCAATGCGTTTGCCGAGCGTGCCAAGCAAGGCCACACCACCGTCGTGGTGGCCAATGGCGCTGACACGGAAATGGGCCGCAAGCGCGTGGCTGTGCAGCAGCTGATTGCCGCTTACCGCAATGTGGGCCAGCGCTGGGCTGATCTGGACCCACTCAAGCGCACCGAGCGTCCTGAAATTCCTGAGCTTGACCCTGCTTTCTACGGCTTCACTGATGCCGACCTGGAAGTCGTATTCAACGTAGGCAACACATTCTTCGGCAAGGAAACCATGTCCTTGCGCGAGTTGATCAATGCGCTGCGCGAGACTTACTGCGGCACCATCGGTGCTGAATTCATGTATGCCACCGACCAGGCGCAAAAGCGCTGGTGGCAGCAGCGCCTGGAGTCCATTCGCTCCAAGCCTGTACTGGATGCTGAACAGAAAAAACGCATTCTCGATCGCCTGACCGCTGCTGAAGGCCTGGAGCGCTACCTGCACACCAAGTATGTGGGTCAGAAGCGCTTCTCGCTGGAAGGTGGTGAGTCCTTCATCGTGGCGATGGACGAGCTGATCAACGCTGGCGGCAAGAAGGGTATCCAGGAAATCGTGATCGGCATGGCCCACCGTGGTCGTCTGAACGTGCTGGTGAATACCCTGGGCAAGATGCCCAAGGACCTGTTTGCTGAGTTCGATCACACTGCCCCTGAAGACCTGCCCGCTGGTGACGTGAAGTACCACCAGGGCTTCAGCTCGGACGTATCCACAGCAGGCGGCCCTGTGCACCTGTCGCTGGCGTTCAACCCTTCCCACCTGGAAATCGTGAACCCTGTGGTCGAAGGCTCGGTGCGCTCGCGCATGGATCGCCGCAACGACCCCGAAGGCAAGCAAGTGCTGCCTGTGCTGGTGCACGGTGACGCGGCTTTTGCTGGCCAAGGCGTGAACCAGGAAACCCTGGCGCTGATGCAGACCCGTGGTTACAGCACTGGCGGCACGGTACACATCATCATCAACAACCAGATTGGTTTCACCACCTCTGACCCCCGCGACAAGGGTTCGACCACCTACTGCACGGACATCGTGAAGATGGTGGAGTCGCCTGTGCTGCACGTCAACGGTGACGATCCAGAAGCTGTGGCACTGTGCATGCAGCTGGCGCTGGACTACCGCATGGAGTTCCAGCAGGACGTGGTCGTAGACATCGTCTGCTTCCGCAAGCTGGGCCACAACGAGCAGGACACCCCTGCGCTGACACAGCCCCTGATGTACAAGAAGATTGCCGCTCACCCCGGCACTCGCAAGCTGTACGCAGACAAGCTGGCTGCTCAAGGTCTGGGCGATACGTTGGGCGACGACATGGTCAAGGCCTATCGCGCAGCCATGGACGAAGGCCGTCACACCCAGGAAGTGGTGCTGACCAACTTCAAGAGCCAGTACGCTGTGGACTGGAGCCCCTTCCTGAACCAGAAGTGGACCGATGCAGGCGATACCGCGATCCCTCTGACCGAGTGGAAGCGTCTGGCCGAGAAGATCACCACGCTGCCAGATAACGTCAATCCTCACCCTCTGGTCAAAAAGGTGGTCGACGACCGTGCAGCCATGGGCCGTGGAGAGATCAATGTCGACTGGGGCATGGGCGAACACATGGCGTTTGCTTCGCTGGTGGCTTCGGGCTACCCCGTGCGTCTGTCCGGTGAAGACAGTGGCCGTGGCACCTTTACCCACCGCCATGCAGTGATTCACAACCAAAAACGTGAGAAGTGGGACGAAGGTACCTACATCCCACTGCAGAACGTGGCTGAAAACCAGGCTCCGTTCACCGTGATCGACTCCATCCTGTCTGAAGAAGCAGTGCTGGGCTTTGAATACGGCTATGCATCGAACGACCCCAACACCCTGGTGATCTGGGAAGCTCAGTTCGGTGACTTCGCCAACGGCGCGCAAGTGGTGATCGACCAGTTCATCGCCTCCGGTGAAGTGAAGTGGGGCCGTATCAATGGCCTGACACTGATGCTGCCTCACGGCTACGAAGGCCAGGGTCCAGAGCACAGCTCGGCCCGTCTGGAGCGCTTCATGCAGCTGGCCGCTGACACCAATATGCAGATCGTGCAGCCCACAACGGCCAGCCAGATCTTCCACGTGCTGCGTCGCCAAATGGTGCGCAAGCTGCGCAAGCCCCTGGTGATCATGACGCCCAAGTCGCTGCTGCGTAACAAGGACGCAACATCGCCTCTGACCGAGTTCACCTCTGGTGCCTTCCAGACCGTGCTGGGCGAGCGCGACGAAGCCATCCTGGCCAACGCCGACAAGGTCAAGCGCGTGATTGCCTGCTCCGGCAAGGTCTACTACGACCTGGTTAAGAAGCGCGCCGAGAAGGAAGCTTCTGACGTGGCCATCATCCGCGTCGAGCAGCTGTACCCCTTCCCGCACAAGGCGTTCGAAACCGAACTCAAGAAGTTCGCCAATGCCAAGGAACTGGTGTGGTGCCAGGACGAACCACAAAACCAAGGTGCGTGGTTCTTCATTCAGCACAACATCTACGAAAACATGTCCGAAGGCCAGAAGCTGGGTTATGCCGGCCGTGCCGCATCGGCATCGCCAGCCGTGGGCTATGCCCACCTGCACGCTGAGCAGCAGAAGAACCTGGTGGAAGCTGCGTTCTCCAAGCTCAAGGGCTTTGTACTGTCCAAGTAATTAAAAGTAGACCAGCCCCGCTGTGGCGGGGCTCCTCACAAACTTTTAGAAAGAATTCAAAATGGCAATCGTAGAAGTTAAGGTTCCCCAGCTGTCCGAATCCATCGCAGAAGCGACCATGCTCAACTGGAAGAAAAAGGTTGGCGAAGCTGTCGCTGTGGACGAAATCCTGATCGAAATCGAAACCGACAAGGTCGTGCTGGAAGTGCCCGCACCTTCGGCTGGCGTGCTGGTGGAAATCGTGCAGGGTGACGGTGCAACCGTGACTGCCGAGCAGCTGATCGCCAAGATCGACACCGAAGCCGTGGCTGGCGCTGCAGCATCTGCTCCCGCCGCTGCAGCAGCCCCTGCTGCCGCACCCGCTCCTGCTGCTGCACCTGCAGCCAACAAGGGCGATGTTGCCATGCCTGCTGCTGCCAAGCTGCTGGCTGAGAACAACCTGTCTGCCGCTAACGTGGCTGGTACAGGCAAGGACGGTCGCGTGACCAAGGGTGATGCACTGGCCGCGATCAAGGCTGGCGCTGCCATCCCCACAGGCGCTCCCAAGGCTGCCCTGCCTCAGGTGGCTGCTCCTGCTCTCAAGGAAGACCTGTCCGGCCGTCCTGAGCAGCGCGTGCCCATGACACGTCTGCGTGCACGTATTGCTGAGCGTCTGCTGCAGTCGCAATCGACCAACGCCATCCTGACCACGTTCAACGAAGTGAACATGGCTCCTGTGATGGAGCTGCGCAAGAAGTTCCAGGACGCTTTCACCAAGGAACACGGCGTGAAGCTGGGCTTCATGTCCTTCTTTGTGAAGGCTGCTGTGCATGCCCTGAAGAAGTACCCCGTGCTGAACGCTTCGGTGGACGGCAACGACATCATCTACCACGGCTACTTCGACATCGGTATCGCTGTTGGCTCGCCTCGTGGTCTGGTGGTGCCTATCCTGCGCAATGCTGACCAGATGAGCTTTGCCGACATCGAGAAGAAGATTGCTGAATTTGGCCAGAAGGCCAAGGACGGCAAGCTGGGCATCGAAGAGATGACTGGCGGTACCTTCTCCATCTCCAATGGCGGCACTTTCGGTTCGATGATGTCTACCCCCATCATCAACCCTCCTCAGTCTGCCATTCTGGGCGTGCACGCTACCAAGGATCGCGCTGTGGTCGAAAACGGCCAAGTGGTGGTGCGCCCCATGAACTACCTGGCCATGTCGTATGACCACCGTATCATCGACGGCCGCGAAGCCGTGCTGGGCCTGGTGGCCATGAAGGAAGCGCTGGAAGATCCTTCCCGCCTGCTGTTCGACCTGTAATTCACACAGGGTTCGCACCACGACGAAAACCCACCCTCGGCCACGCCCTGCGGTGGGTTTTTTCAAGCACTTCAGACAAGAGATTTTGAGACATGAGCAAGCAATTTGACGTTATCGTGATCGGCGCCGGCCCCGGCGGCTACATCGCAGCCATCCGCGCTGCCCAGCTGGGCAAGAACGTGGCATGTATTGATGCCTGGAGCACCGCTGCTGGCACGCCTGCACCTGGCGGTACCTGCACCAACGTGGGCTGCATTCCTTCCAAGGCCCTGCTGCAGTCGTCCGAGCACTTTGAACATGCCAAGCTGCACTTCGGTGAGCACGGCATCAGCACGGGTGAAGTGGCCATCGATGTGCCCAAGATGATCGCCCGCAAGGACGCCATCGTGAAGCAGAACAACGACGGCATCCTGTACCTGTTCAAGAAGAACAAGGTCACTTTCTTCCACGGTCTGGCTTCATTTGTGAAGGCAGTGGAAGGCGGCTACGAAATCAAGGTTGCAGGCAAGAGCGAAGAAACGCTGGTGGGTAACCAGATCGTGGTGGCCACAGGTTCCAACGCCCGTGCACTGCCCGGCGTGCCTTTTGACGAAGAAAAGGTGCTGTCCAACGACGGCGCACTGCGCATCGGCGCAGCACCCAAGAAGCTGGGTCTGATCGGCGCTGGCGTGATCGGTCTGGAAATGGGTTCCGTCTGGCGCCGTCTGGGCACGGAAGTGACCGTGCTGGAAGGCATGGACAAGTTCCTGCCCGCTGTGGACGAGCAGATCGCCAAGGAAGCCAAGAAGGCTTTTGACAAGCAAGGCCTGAAGATCGAGCTGGGCGTGAAGATCTCCAACGTCGACACCTCCGGTGCAGGCGTGAAGGTGGAGTACACCAATGCCAAGGGCGAAGCCCAGACGCTGGAAGTGGACAAGCTGATCGTCTCCATCGGCCGTACCGCCAACACCAATGGTCTGAACGCGGAAGCCGTGGGCCTGAAGGTGGACGAGCGCGGCATGATCGTCGTGGACGACGAGTGCAAGACCAATCTGCCTGGCGTGTGGGCCGTGGGTGACGTGGTGCGTGGCCCCATGCTGGCACACAAGGCGGAAGAAGAAGCCGTGGCAGTGGCCGAACGCATCGCTGGCCAGCATGGTCATGTGAATTTTGCGACACTGCCTTCCGTGATCTACACCAGCCCCGAAGTGGCATGGGTAGGCCGCAATGAGCAGCAGCTCAAGGAGCAGGGCGTGAAGTACAAGGCTGGTACTTTCCCCTTCCTGGCCAACGGCCGTGCACGTGCCCTGGGCGATACCACGGGTATGGTGAAGTTCCTGGCCGATGCCGAGACCGACGAAATCCTGGGCGTGCACATGGTCGGCCCCATGGTCTCCGAACTGATCTCCGAAGCTGTTGTGGCCATGGAGTTCAAGGCATCGAGCGAAGACATCGCCCGTATCTGCCACGCACACCCATCGCTGTCCGAGTCCACCAAGGAAGCTGCGCTGGCCGTGGATAAGCGTACGCTGAACTTCTAAACTTTTTTAGAAGCCAAATAGCCGCCAAGCCCAGGTTCTGCCTGCGCTTGGCGCTATCGTTTTATGTATTGCCTGCGTGTGAGGCAGGCAAGCAGAAAGAATTGTTGAGCATGAGCCAGTCTGTCCGTGCGGCCTACGAGGCCGAACTTGCCGCCAAAGGCTTTACTGCCGACCCTGCGCAGCTGCGCGCCGTAGAAGCGCTGCAGCGCTGTGCCGATGATTGGGCCGCTTACAAGGCGCAACGCTCGAACGCGATCAAGAAGCTGTTTCGCAAACCTGAAATCCCGCGTGGTGTCTACATGTACGGCGGGGTGGGGCGCGGCAAGAGCTTTCTGATGGATTGCTTTTTCAATACCGTCCCCATCAAGCGCAAGGTACGCCTGCACTTTCATGAGTTCATGCGCGAGGTGCACCGCGAGCTGCATCTGCTGCAGGGCACGCAGAACCCGCTCGATGCCCTGGGTGCAAAAATTGCCAAGCGCTACAAGCTCATCTGCTTTGACGAATTCCACGTGGCGGACATCACGGACGCCATGATCCTGTACCGTCTGCTGATGGCTCTGTTTGACAACGGTGTGGGTTTTGTGACCACGTCCAACTTCACCCCCGATGGCCTGTATCCGGACGGCCTGCACCGCGACCGTATCCTGCCCGCCATTGATCTGCTCAACACACGCATGGATGTGGTGAACGTGGACAATGGCACGGACTACCGCCGCCGCACGCTGGAAAAGCTCAAGCTCTACCACTGCCCGCTGGGAGAGTCCTCTGACGCTGCGATGCAGCAGACCTTTGAGCAGCTGATCGATGCGCCCGAAGAAAAACCGCTGTTCAAGATCGAGTCGCGCGAGATTCCTGCCGTGCGCCGTGCTGGTGGCGTGATCTGGTTTGACTTCCGCGAACTGTGTGGCGGTCCCCGTTCGCAGAACGACTATCTGGAAATTGCCTCGCAGTTCCATACGGTGCTGCTGTCCAACGTGCCTTACATGCCGGTCAACATGGCATCGCCTGCACGCCGCTTTACCTGGCTCGTGGATGTGCTGTACGACCGTCGCGTCAAACTCATCATGTCGGCAGCCGTGCCTCCTGAACAGCTGTACACCGAAGGCCCACTGGCCCATGAATTTCCGCGTACAGTGTCACGCTTGAATGAAATGCAGTCGCAAGAGTATCTGTCGCTCGAACGCCGCGTGGTAGATACTGGACTGACCTGAGTTTTTGACGAGCAACCATGAACCTTTCTTGCTGGCTTCCCCGTACGTGCAGTGCCCTGATGTTGAGTCTGCTGTCTGCCGCTGTCTGCGCACAGAGCGATGTGCAGGATGAGGCGGCCCATGCTGCCGCACTTGAGCAGCGTGCACAGGCGCGTGACAGGGAGCGTGCCGAGATTGAACAGGCGCGTCAGACCATTGAAGCCCGCAGAAAGGAAGCCGAAACGGCCTGCTGGCAGCGCTTTGCGGTGGAGCACTGTCTGCGCGATGCGCGCCAGACCGCACGTGAGCAGGAGCTGCCGCTGCGCCAGCGTGAACTGGAACTCAAGCAGCAGGAGCGTCAGGAAAAGGCTGATGCCCGCCTGCGCCAGATTGAGCAGAAAAAACGTGAGCGCAGCCCCGCACCCATGAACGCCACAGAGCGTCGGGCGCCTTCTGCAGCGGCTGAAAAAGCCAATCCAGAGCAAGCTGCCGCAGAGCCATCGGTAACGCCATCTGCAGCGCAGTCGGAGGCTGATCTGGCGCGCGTACAGGCAGAGCGTGAAGCACAGGCGCGTGAGCGTGCGGTCAAGACCGAGCAGGCACGCCAGAACAAGGCTGTGGAGCTTGCTGAGCGTGAGCAAGCTGAGGAAGAGCGCCGCGCCCGCGTGAAAAAATCCATGCAGGAAAAGCAGCAAAAAGCCGCAGAACGCCGCGCCAGCAAGGAGTCGCAGCCCAATGTGCAGCGCGGCAATCCATTGCCTGTGCCCGAAGGTTTGCCCCAGCCCAAGGACTGATGCGGCCCGGGTCGCCAGTGCCATAGCTGTGGCGATTTCAGTGGGAAGTACGGGCTGAAATCTTTGTAGTTCCTGTGCCTGTGGTGACTGACTGCCACGTGGATAGCCCCCATGACTCTTGAGGAACAAGTTGCCGCAGCCTTTGCGCAGGACGGCTGGCTCTCACGTGCAGAGCCACATTTCCGCCCGCGCACCGGGCAGACCGCCATGGCGCTGGCCGTGGCTGCCACCATTGAAAGTGGTGGCGTGCTGGTGGCTGAAGCCGGCACGGGCGTGGGCAAGACTTTTTCCTATCTGGTGCCTGCCTTGCTGTGCGGCAAGCGCGTGGTGATCTCCACCGCCACCAAGGCCTTGCAGGATCAGCTTTATCTGCGTGACCTGCCACGGCTGGTGCAGGCGCTGGGCATGCCGCTGCGCATTGCGCGCCTGAAAGGCCGCTCCAGCTATCTGTGCCTGCACCGCATGGGCCAGGTCCACCAGAGCAAAGTGCCGCTGGACCCCCAGGTGTTGCGCGCCGTTGCCCGTGTGCAGCAATGGTCGCATGGCACACGCACGGGAGATCTGGCGGAGCTGCCGGGGCTGGCCGAAAACTCTGCCGTGACCACGCTGGTCACTTCCACCAAGGACAACTGCCTGGGCAGCAGCTGCGAGCACTGGGAGCAGTGCCACGTCAACACCGCACGTGCACAGGCGCTGCAGGCCGATATCTGCGTGGTTAACCACCACCTGTTTTTTGCCGACATGGAAGTGCGCGACTCGGGCGTGGCGCAGTTGCTGCCTTCCGCCGGTGTCGTGGTCATGGATGAGGCCCACCAGCTCAACGAAACCGGCATTCAGTTTGCGGGCTGGGTACTGGGGACACGCCAGCTGCAGGGCTATATCAAGGATGTGCTGGCTGATGTGAACCTGCATGCCCGGGGGCAGGCAGACTGGATGCAGCTGCTGGCCCAGCTGGAGCACGCCATCAACACCTGGCGGGCAGTGGCGGGCAGCGTGCCGCAGGGCACAAGGTTGCGCTGGCTGGGGGCTGCACCGGATGGGCTGCCGGAGAGCAGCTGGCGCAAAGGCCTGCATGCCACAGGGCAGGCCTTGCGCGCCTTGCTGCTGGCACTGGCGCAGGTGACAGAAACCGCCCATGCCTTGCTGCCGCTGTACGAGCGCGGTGCACGCCTGCTGTCGCAGCTGGCCAGCTTCGCCCAGCCTGTGCCTGATGACGCAGTGCGCTGGCTGGAAGTGACGCGCCAGCACCTGCGGCTGATGGAGTCGCCCCTGAACATTGCCCGCCTGATGCGGGAGCACCTGCAGGACACGGACGATGCCCAGGACGAAGCCGCCGCACCGCGCCAGGCCTGGGTGTTTACCTCGGCCACGCTGGGCGATGACGATGACATGCGCTGGTTCACGGAAAGTTGCGGCCTGCGACAGGCACGGGTGCTCAAGGTAGAAAGCCCGTTTGACTACCAGCGCCAGGCGGTGCTCTATGTGCCTGAAGTGTTTCCAGACCCCGCGCAGCAGGCTGAACACAGCGCTGCGGTGGCGCAGCTTGCAGGCGATGGCGCCCAGGTGCTGGGTGGCCGCACGTTGGTACTCACCACCACGCTCAAGGCCCTGGAGACTATCGGCCAGCTGCTGCAGCAGCGCTTTGGCATGTTTGAACCCATGGACGTGCTGGTGCAGGGGCAGGGCTCCAAGCATGTGCTGATGGAGCGCTTTCGCGCAGGCGCGGTCAACGGTCGCGGCTGCATGCTGGTGGCGTCTTCCACGTTCTGGGAGGGCGTGGACATTCCGGGCGATGCGTTGCAGCTGGTGGTGATTGACAAGCTGCCTTTCCCGCCGCCGGACGACCCGCTGGTCGATGCCCGTTCGCGCCAGTTGGAGTCCATTGGCCGTAGCCCCTTTGTGGACTACATGCTGCCCGAGGCCTCCATGGCGCTCAAGCAGGGGGCGGGCCGCCTGATTCGCAGCGAAACTGACACCGGCATTCTGGTGGTGGCTGACACCCGGCTGCGCACCAAGTCTTATGGCAAGCGCCTGGTGCAGGCTTTGCCCCCCATGCATCGCATTGGCACGCGGGAAGCTTTTGAAGACGCGCTGGCACGTTTGGTGCGTGGAGAACTGCCTGTAGAGACTGCGCCTGCTGATGAGGACGATGTCAGCAATTCTTAAGCCTGATGGGTTCGCAATCGGCGTACGCTAGGCGCAGAGACAAATTCATTAGGGGGCAGACAAATGGTCGATCAGGTGCAAACCGTAGTGGTTGGTGCAGGTGTGGTGGGGCTGGCTGTGGCGCGTGCGCTGGCCCAGTCAGGCCGCGAGGTGATTGTGCTGGAGGCGGCCGATGCGATTGGCACGGGCACCAGCTCTCGCAACAGCGAGGTGATTCATGCCGGCATCTACTACCCCAAAGACTCGCTCAAGGCGCGGCTGTGCGTGCAGGGCAAGGAACTGCTGTATGCCTACTGCGCAGAAAAAAATGTGGAACACCGCCGCTGCGGCAAGCTGATTGTGGCCACCAGTGGCGAGCAGGTCGCGCAGTTGCAGCAGATCCAGCAAAAAGCAGCGGCCAATGGCGTGCATGACCTGCAACTCCTCACGCGCGACCAGGCGCAGGCGCTGGAGCCTGCACTGCAATGCCAGGCAGCGCTGCTTTCACCCAGCACCGGCATTGTGGACAGCCATGGGCTGATGCTGGCACTGCAGGGCGATATGGAGCAAGCTGGCGGCGCGCTGGCCTTGCTCTCGCCTGTGGTGGCAGGCCAGGTGCAGGCCGATGGCATCTTGCTGCGCACCGAAGACGGTACTGAACTGCTGGCGCAGGAAGTCATCAATGCCGCAGGCCTGTATGCGCCCGAGGTGGCTTCGCGTATTCAGGGGCTGGATGCCAAGCATGTGCCTACGGCCTACTTTGCCAAGGGCAACTATTTCACGCTCAGCGGCAAGGCACCGTTCAGCCATCTGATCTATCCCGTGCCGGAAGCCGCAGGCCTGGGCGTGCATCTGACGCTGGACCTGGGCGGGCAGGCCAAGTTTGGCCCGGATGTGGAATGGGTAGACAGCCCGGATCAGCTGCAGGTGGACCCACAGCGCTGCGCAGGCTTTTATGCCGAGGTGCGCAAGTACTGGCCCCAGCTCAAGGACGATGCACTGGCCCCCGGCTATGCAGGCATGCGCCCCAAAATTTCCGGGCCGGGGGAAGCCGTGGCAGACTTTGTCATTCAGGGCAGCAGCACCCACGGCATTGCCGGACTGGTGAATCTGTTTGGCATTGAGTCGCCCGGACTGACCAGCTGCATGGCGATTGGCGATCATGTTCTGCAAATGCTGAAAAGCGCTGGCAATGCATGATGGCTGTTGACTGACTTGGTGAGGGCTGCTGCATTCGTTAAGATGCTGACGCAGTCTTCGTTGCCCGGGCCACACAGGTTCGGGCCTCTGATTGTTCTTCTGATAGCTAGAAAGGTATCCATCATGGCAATTTCTGACACCGTTTCTTCCGCTCAAGCCGATCTCGAAAAGCTGGTCACTGACGTTCGCACCCTGCTGGCCAGCAAGGATCTGGACGCCATCCCCCAGATCAATGTGCTGCGCGAAAAGCTGGACGAAAGCGTATACCAGGTGCGTGAAAAGACCCTGAACGCCGCTTACGAAGCAGCGCGTCAGGCCAAGGACGCAGCCTATGCCGCTGACCGCTATGCCCATGACGAACCATGGCGCGTGGCAGGTGCTGCACTGGCCGTGGGTGCCTTGCTGGGCTTCTTGCTGGCCCGTCGCTAAGCGTGGACGTGAGCCCCTTGTTTTCCCTCCCAGCAAAGGAAATCTGCCGTGAACTGGATGTCAGCGATTGGATTGGACAGTTTATTAGCGCGCATTCGGACCAACCTCAATGAGGGGGCCATCGCAGCAGAAGACCGCATAGAACTGGCTCGGCTGGAATGGTCTGCGCAGAAAAAGCGCATGCAGACCATTTTTGTGCTGGGCATTGTGATGGGCGGGTTGACCATTGTGGCCCTGCTGCTGATCTCCATGGCCGTGATGGTGCAGTTCTGGGACTCGCCCCAGCGCACCGTGGTGGCATGGGTGATCGCCTGTGTATGGTTTGTGGCGTGGGTGGCAACACTGCTGGTGCTGGTGGCGGTGCTGCGCAAGTCCAGCAGGCCGTTTGAACTCACACGCGCGGAACTGGCCAAGGACTGGTCATTGATCAAGGAGCGGCTGTGAATACCTCTGTATCTACACCTGCCGAGTCGCACAGTGAATCACCTGTAACACTGTCTGCACTCGAAGCTTTGGAAAAAGATCACCGTTGGCTCAAGGCTGGTGCGGCGGAACGTGCCGTGCTGGAGCGCATAGCCAAGCAGCGTGACCGTCTGACGCAGGCCAGCAAGGCCCAGCAGCAGGCGCTTGCGCTCAAGCAAGAGCAAAAGCCTGTGCTGCGTGCTGATGCGCCCCTGCCAGATCGCGTGGTGGCCTTTGCCAGACTGCACCCGTTTGCTACAGCAACGGCGGTGGGCGCAGCCTTGATGATTGGCCCGCGCCGCATCATGCGCTACAGCGCCTGGGTGCTGCCTTTGATCAGTCGCTTCAAGCGCTGATTGCGGCTTTGGTCCGCACCATGAAAAAAGTCCAGCCTGGTGCTGGACTTTTGTTTTGATAGCTGCTTGCGCTGATGTTTAAAGGCTTTCAGATACTTTTCTATCTGAAATCCATGAATATCCAGCGCTGGAAGCTATATTTTTTGAGGTTTTGCTCAAGGGCGCATGGCCTTGATGGCCTTGGCTGCTTCCGTCACCAGCGCAGGGCCTGCATAGACCAGACCGCTGTAGATCTGCACCACGTCTGCACCGGCGTGAATCTTGGCGACGGCGTCTTGTGCACTCATGATGCCGCCCACGCCGACGATGGGAAAGCCCTTGCCCAGCGCAGCGCGCAGCTGGCTGATCACGCGGTTGCTGGCTTCAAACGCGGGCGCACCGCTCAGGCCACCGGCTTCCTCGCCGTGCTCCATGCCCTTGACGGCATCGCGGCTGAGCGTGGTGTTGGTGGCAATCACACCGTCCATGCCGTGGCGCTGCAAGGTCGCTGCAATCACCTTGACCTGGTTCTCGTCCAGATCGGGCGCAATCTTCACAAAGATGGGCACGCGGCGGCCCTGTGCGGCAGCCAGTTCCTCGCGCTTGGTGGCAATCGCGCCCAGCAGGCTGTCCAGCGCCTCGTCACTTTGCAGCGCGCGCAGGTTCTTGGTGTTGGGGGAGCTGATGTTGACCGTCACATAGTCGGCATGGGGGTACACGCCCTCCAGGCAGATCAGGTAGTCGTTCGTGGCTTCTTCGATGGGTGTGACCGCGTTCTTGCCAATGTTCAGGCCCAACAGCAGGGGCTTGTCCTGTGCGCGCACGGTGGACTTCTTGACGTTGGCGATAAAGGCATCCAGCCCGTCATTGTTAAAACCAAAGCGGTTGATGATGCCCTTGGCCGCTGGCAGGCGGAACATGCGCGGCTTGGGGTTGCCGGGCTGGGGCTTGGGCGTGACGGTGCCCACTTCCACAAAGCCAAAGCCCATGGCCGCCAGCGCATCGATGCAGCGGGCGTTTTTGTCCAGACCCGCAGCCATGCCCACGCGGTTGGGGAAGTGCAGCCCCGCCAGCGTGATGGGGTCGTTCACCTGCGGTGCAGACCAGGCCATCTGCAGCGGTGTGCCCTGGCCCTTGGCCAGCATGTTCATCGTGAAGTCATGGGCCTGTTCGGCATCCATACCAAAGAGAAAGGGTCGCACGAGCGCGTAGGGGATCAGTGACATAGGGAATAATTCGGTGGATTAACCGGATTCTCTCTCATGACGACACCTCAAGCTCCTTTGTCCCAAGATGAATTGAAAACTTTGGTCGGTCAAGCCGCACTGCAATACGTGGTTCCCGGCGAGATCGTGGGGGTGGGCACTGGCTCCACGGTCAACAAGTTCATTGATGCACTGGCCTCCATGAAGGACCAGATCAAGGGTGCGGTGTCCAGCTCCGTGGCCAGCACAGAGCGCCTGAAGGCGCTGGGCATCACGGTTTTCGATGCCAATACCGTTGAAAGCCTGTCGGTCTACATCGACGGCGCGGACGAAATCGACGGCAAGGGATTCATGGTCAAGGGCGGTGGCGCTGCACTCACGCGCGAGAAGATCGTCGCAGCCCAGGCCAAGCAGTTTGTCTGCATCGTGGATGAATCCAAGCTGGTCGAAGCCCTGGGCAACTTCCCCCTGCCAGTGGAAGTCATCCCCATGGCCGCCGCACAGATTGCGCGCAAGTTTGCAGCCATGGGCGGCACAGCCACCATCCGCATGAAGGACGGCCAGCCGCTGGTGACGGACAACGGCCAGCACATTCTGGACGTGCGCGGCCTGCGCATTACCGATCCGCTGGCGTTTGAGAGCGAAGTCAACCAGTGGCCCGGTGTGGTCACCGTAGGCGTGTTTGCCCACCAGAAGGCCTCCGTCTGCCTGATGGGGACGGCCGCTGGTGTGAAAACCTTCACCTACTGATCACCGCTTCCTAAGTAAGCCATGCTCAACATCCTCTGGTTGGGCTTTTTTATCGTGGCTGCCATCGCGGCACTGGCCCAATGGCTGGTGGGCGGGCAGCCACAAGTGTTTGCACAGATGGTGCAGGCACTGTTTGCCATGGCCAAGCTCTCGGTCGAGGTCATGGTGCTGCTGTTTGGCACGCTCACTCTGTGGCTGGGCTTTTTGCGCATTGCCGAAGAAGCAGGTGTGGTGCAGTGGCTGGGCAAGGTGCTGGGGCCGCTGTTTGCCAAGCTCATGCCTGAAGTGCCACGCGGCCACCCGGCGCTGGGCCTCATCACCCTGAACTTTGCTGCCAATGGCCTGGGGCTGGACAACGCCGCCACGCCCATGGGCCTCAAAGCCATGAAGGCGCTGCAGGAGCTCAACCCCAAGCCTGACACTGCCACCAACGCGCAGATTCTGTTCTTGGTGCTCAACGCCTCATCGCTCACGCTGCTGCCCGTCACCATCTTTATGTACCGCATGCAGCAGGGCGCGGCAGACCCCACTCTGGTGTTTCTGCCCATCTTGCTGGCTACGTCGGCTTCTACGTTGGTCGGGCTGCTGTCCGTGGCACTGGTGCAGCGGCTACCCATTTTTAGCCCCGTGGTACTGGCCTATCTGCTGCCTGTGGCGCTGGGCCTGGCGGCGTTCATGGCGCTGCTGACCACGCTCAGTGCGGCGGCGCTGGCTTCGCTGTCATCCTTGCTGGGTAACTTCACGCTGTTTGCTTTGATTCTGCTGTTTGTCTGCATGGGTGCGTACAAGAAGGTGCCGGTGTATGACAGCTTTGTGGCAGGCGCCAAAGAAGGCTTTGATGTGGCCAAGGGCCTGCTGCCGTACCTGGTCGCCATGCTCTGCGCCGTGGGGGTATTTCGCGCCTCGGGCGCGCTGGACTATGTGCTGGACGCCATTCGCTGGTGCGTCCACCTGCTGGGCATGGATGGCCGCTTTGTGGATGCGTTGCCCACGGCCCTTGTCAAACCCTTTTCCGGCAGCGCCGCCCGCGCCATGCTGATTGAAACCATGCAAAGCCAGGGTGTGGACAGTTTTGCCGCGCTGGCTGCCGCCACCATTCAAGGCAGTACCGAAACCACCTTTTATGTGCTGGCGGTGTACTTTGGCGCAGTAGGCATTCAGAAGGCCCGCCATGCAGTGCCTTGTGCGCTGCTGGCAGAGCTGGCGGGGGTGGTAGCGGCGATTGGGGTCACGTATTGGTTTTTTGGGTGAGCGTGCGATAGAGCTTGGTGGGCTTGTTGGGGGTGGCATGCTTGGCTTGCCGAAGGGGGTCGGGTTTCGCCCCGACAGCCGATTTCCTTTTCTTTGCCTTGCCAAAGAAAAGGAATCTTCACGCTTGTGTGGGGCGGAACTCATATGGCGGAGCAATGTGAGTGGAGAGTAAAAGAAAGGCGACTCTGTTACCTGCGACCCTTCGCATTCGCTGCGGGTAACCTGCGGTGCTCGCCTGTGGGGTGCGCCGCAGAACTCGCTGCACGCCTTTGTCGTTGCGCACAGACAGCTGCGGCGAGTCAGTCTACGAAGCGTGTGCGCTGCGCCCGCGTCTTGCTGCGCACACGCCACCCCACAGGCTGTGCGCCTCGGCGCAGGTAGAAGGGAGTGGGGGGAGCACCTGTCGTTGGGTGCTTCATGAAATATGGCTGTAGCGCCCATGTATCAAGCACTGGTAGCTATGGATTTTGTATTTACCCCCTCTCCCGCTTGCGGAAGTGAAGCGGATATCTTGCCTTTTCGTGCACGGTAGCGGCCTGAGGCGGTGACGGGCCTAGCCTTTGGCGTTGTGTCACAGCCTTGTCACTGCGCGGTAACAGAATGTAGAACTCCTTTGAGTTCTTGCCATGTGTGCTGCCGCTGTGCTTTCGCCAACTCCTCAATTGCCTGTTTCTTGTGTGTTCTGGCGTCGCTGGTTGCAAGGCTGGCAACCATTGCATGCGGCCATTGTGGGCACGGTCATGGCCATTTTGTTGCTGCTCTGGTGGTTTAGCAGCCAGCACTGGCAGACACAGGCGCGGCAGGTGGACCAGGCCGCACGCATGAAGCAGGCGGGCATGGCTGCCATCGTGGCTGAGAACCTGCGCCAGGTGGTGGAAAAAGCGCAGCTGGCAGCTGCTGTGGCGCAGCAGGGCTTATGGGGGCAACGCGGCTGGCAGCAGCAGCTGGAGCAAATGCTGCAGCGTGACCGCGTTTTTCTGCGCCACGCCTTGTACAGCGCTGATGGCCAGCATCTGGCTGGTGCTGAGATCAGCGCCGCGCTGCTGCACAGTTTGCAGGCACAGCAGCATGCATGTCCGCAGGTCCGTGTGCTGCAGCCAGAAGCCGCGCCTGCGATACAGCCGCCGCATGTGCTGCAAGTGCCTTTGCTGCTGTGCCTGCACGGGCCAGATGATGTATTGCAGGCCTTGCTGGTGCTGCATATGGACATGGGCTACTTTCTGCGGCTGTACCGGGACATGGATCTCGGCAGCAGCGGCATGCTGCACCTGGTGGCGCAGGATGGCAGCGTGGTGGCAGCGCTGGCCGGTGGCGGCCTGCTGGCGCAGCCCGTGCAGCAACTCTCCGCAGTGGCGCGCTTGCAGGAGCGCTCTGGAGAAATCAATCTGGCGCTGGGCGCAGGTGATATGCGTCTGGCCAAATTCCATCGCGTTGCCGATGTGCCTTTGACGGTGGTGGCGAGCCGGGAGTGGGCGGAAATTCGCGCAGCACAGCAAGAGCATGTCACAGGCACCAGATGGCTGCTGGCGGCGGTGTCGCTGATGGCCATCATGGCCACCATTGCCGTGCTGCGTACCTTGCAGCGCAAGCAGCATCTTTATGAAGCGCTGGCCAGGGCAGACCACGACAAGCAGACGCTGATTGCACAGCTGGAGCAGGAAAAGCAAAGGGCGCTGGATCTGGCCTCTAGTGACCATCTGACAGGGCTGCACAACCGGCGCATGTTTCATGAGCTGGTTTCCAGTCACCTGGCCTTGGCCCGGCGCAGCCGCAAGCACTATGCGCTGCTGTATCTGGACATGGACCGTTTCAAGCAGATCAATGATTCCTTTGGGCACCATGTGGGCGATGCCTTGCTGCAGGCCGTGGCCCAGCGCTTGCGCAGCATCCTCAGAAGCTCTGACGTGATTGCCCGCATGGGTGGGGATGAGTTTGCGGTGCTGGTGACGGCGCTGGAGCGAATGGAAGACGTGGAGGCGCTAGCCAGCAAGCTGGTGGCAGCCCTGGCTGCCCCTTATGAGGGGCTGGATGCTGCGCCCATACATACCTCGCCTAGCATGGGCATCGCTTTGTTCCCGCGCGATGGCCATGATGTGGAGGTGCTGTGCCGCCATGCGGATGCCGCCATGTACGCCTCCAAGAAAGCAGGGCGCAACCGCTTTACTTTCTACGATCGCCTGCCGGAGCTGGATACGGAGCGCAGTCTGCGCCTGACACGCCAGCTGCCGCAGGCCATTGCCAGTGAGCAGCTGGTGCTGCATTTCCAGCCCAAAGTGCGGCTGGATGACTGCTCCATCGACAGTTTTGAAGCACTGGTGCGCTGGCAGCACCCGGAGCTTGGCCTGATTTACCCCGGCGATTTTGTGCCACTGGCTGAGGCACATGGGCATGTGCAGGCACTGGGCGACTGGGTCATGCAGGCCTGCTGCCGCCAGATTGCCGCCTGGCGCATGCAAGGGCTGGATCTGGTGCCTGTGGCATTCAATGTGTCCCCCCTGCAGCTGGCTGACAGTGGCTTTCCCGTGCGGCTGACCACCTGGCTGCAGCACTACGGCGTAAGAACCTCGGATATCCAGATCGAAATCACGGAAAGCTGTCTGGTAGAGCCCGCAGGCATTGCTGCACGTGTGCTGGCGCAGTTACAGCACATAGGGGTGAGGATTGCGCTGGATGATTTCGGGACCGGCTTTTCCAGCCTGAGCCAGATCCGCAACCTGCCCATCAACACCATCAAGCTGGATAAATCATTCGTCAATGAATTGCGCACCAGCACAGAGGCCGGTGTGCTGGTGACATCCATCATCACGCTGGCGCACAACCTGCGCATGCAGGTGGTGGCAGAAGGGGTGGAACTGAAAGACCAGCTGGTCTACCTCAAGACCGCTGGCTGTGATGTGGCGCAGGGCTATTTTCTCAGCCGCCCCGTTACCGCGGTGCAGGCAGAAGCTTTGTTGCGTCAAGGCGTGGTGCACCTGTCATAAGACCCGCTTACACAACCTTTGATACGTCGTTGCGAAGCCTTGTCGTACGCCTTGTGCTGCCTGCGGCTTCGCGCCTGCGCGGCCCGGCCTCGTCTCAAACGCAAACCTGCGGTTTGCTGGGTAGTGTTAGCAGCTCTAAGGCGCAAAGCTTGCCGCTTAAGGCGCGGGCGTGCGCAAGCGCAACAGCTGCCCTTTGCTTTCATCGGTCAGCACATACAGCCAGCCGTCTGGCCCCTGGCGCACATCACGCACACGCTGGCCGAGGTTGGGCAGCAGGTGTTCGGTCTTCACCACCTTGTCACCATCCAGCGTAATACGCTCCAGCCGCTTGGCGCGCAGTGCGCCGACCACCATCTGGCCTTTCCATTCAGGGTAGCGGTCTGAGGTGATAAAGGTCATGCCAGAAACGGCAATCGACGGCGTCCACTGGTGTGCGGGCTGCTCCATGCCTTCCCTGTGCGTGATGCCTGCACCAATCTTGCCGCCGCCGTAGTTCTCACCATAGGTAATCACGGGCCAGCCGTAGTTCTTGCCGGGCTCAGGGCGGTTGATTTCGTCGCCACCCTGCGGGCCGTGCTCATTCATCCAGAAGCTGCCGTCCGGTGCCAGTGCTGCGCCCTGTGGGCTGCGGTGGCCGTAGCTCCAGATTTCAGGCAGGGCATCGCTGCGGCCCACAAAGGGGTTGTCCGGGGGCGCGCTGCCATCCTTGTGAATGCGCACGATCTTGCCCAGGTGGCTTTGCAGGTTCTGCGCTTCTTCCTTGAAGAAAGAGCGCTCGCCCAGTGTGAGCAGCAGCGTGCCATCGGGCCGCTCTACGATGCGGCAGCCAAAGTGCAGCTGGCTGGCTTTCTTCGGTTGCTGGCTGAAGATGGTCTGAACGCTTTCCAGCTGCGTTTCGTCTGGTGACAGCTGCGCCTTGGCCAGCGCCGTGCTGTTGCTGCCGTTCAGCCCTGGCTCGGCAAAGCAGAAGTACAGCGTGCGGTTGCGGGCAAAGTCACTGTCCAGCACCACATCCAGCAGACCACCCTGGCCGCCCACGGCAATGGCGGGCAGGCCCTGAATGGGTGCGCCCAGCGTGCCATCGGGGGTGATGGTGCGCAGGCGGCCGGGGCGCTCGGTGACGAGGAATTTGCCATCGGGCAAAAAGGCTACGGCCCAGGGGCGCTGCAATCCCTGGGCGACCACTTCGGGCTGCACTTGCAGGGCGTGTGCGCTGCCAAGCTGCAGCAGGGCAGCACAGAACAGGGCGGGGGTGGTGCGCAAAAAGCTGGGGGTGGCCATGGGCGAATGTCTCCTCATCAAAACTTTGCGAACACGCAAGAACAGCGCCTGAGTCGTCAAAAAACTTGGCAATGCTGGCGCTGTGGCCTATGGTGCAGGTGTATAAATCGAAGCATTCTATGCCGCACTGCTCGTGCGGTTTTTTTGTTCTTTTTCGAGAAAGGCCCCGTATGGGAGCGCAATGGAAAGCCAAGGGCAAGGCCCTGGTTGCGGATGCCAAAGGCAAGCTGTTTGGCAAACTGGTCAAGGAAATTACGGTCGCAGCCCGTCTGGGCGGAGGCGACCCCACAGGCAATTCGCGCCTGCGCATGGCCATTGAAGCAGCGCGCAAGGCTTCCATGCCCAAGGACACGCTGGACCGTGCCATCAAAAAAGGCTCGGGTGCAGGCGCTGATGCGGTTAACTACTCCAGCGTGATTTTTGAAGGCTATGCCCCCCATCGCGTGCCCGTGATGGTGGAGTGTCTGACCGACAACCCCAACCGTACCGCTCCCAATATGCGCGTGTGCTTCCGCAAGGGCCAGATGACGGCCGTGGCCTGGGATTTTGACCACGTGGGCATGATTGAAGGCGAAGCCGAAAACGGTGCCGACCCCGAACTGGCCGCCATCGAAGCCGGTGCACAAGACTTTGAAGCGGGCGACGAAGAGGGCGTGACCCTGTTCATCACCGAGCCTACCGATCTGGACGCAGTGTCCAAAGCCCTGCCTGCGCATGGCATCAAGGTGCTGTCGGCCAAGCTGGGCTACAAGGCCAAGAACCCTGTGAGCATGTCCAGCCTGTCTGCCGAGCAGCAGGAAGAAGTGCAGGCCTTCCTGGCCGGTCTGGACAATGATGATGACGTGCAGAACGTCTTCGTCGGTCTGATTGACTGATTGCGCAGCCTCGCCAGCCATGGCGATGCACGGCAACAAGGCTGCTTCGGCAGCCTTTGTTTTGGGTGCTGTTTTATAAAAAAGAGAGCTGCCAGCGCTTGAATTTCCAATGTTTCAGATATAAAACTATCTGAAATCATTGATTTACAAGCGCTGGAAGCTATTTTTTTAGATTTACCTGTTTGTAGCGGCAGGTAGCAGCCATGAAAAAAGGCAAGGTGAGAATCACCTTGCCTTTTTGGTGTGCGCTGCATGCCGGGCTTTGAGGGCGCGGCATGGCGTTCACAGACTTAGATCACAGCGGCAATCGCCTTGCACACGTGGTCAATGTTCTTGCTGTTGAGCGCAGCCACGCACATACGGCCAGTGTCAGTGCCGTACACGCCAAACTCGGAGCGCAGACGGATCATCTGTTCCTTGGACAGGCCGGAGTATGAGAACATGCCGATCTGGGTGGTGATGAAGCTCATGTCCTGCTGCACGCCAGCAGCCTTCAGGCCGTCCACCAGCTTCTGGCGCATTTCCTTGATGCGCACGCGCATGCCAGCCAGCTCTTCTTCCCACAGAGCGCGCAGCTCGGCGTTGTTCAGCACCGCAGCCACCACAGCACCGCCGTGTGTAGGAGGGTTGGAGTAGTTGGTGCGGATCACGATCTTCAGCTGCGACAGCACGCGGGCAGCTTCTTCCTTGTCGTTGGCCACCACGGACAGGGCACCCACGCGTTCGCCGTACAGGCTGAAGCTCTTGGAGAAGGAAGTCGACACAAAGATGTTCAGGCCTGCAGCCACGAACTTGCCGATCACGGCGCCGTCTTCGGCAATACCGTGGCCAAAGCCCTGGTAAGCCATGTCCAGGAATGCGACCAGGCCCTTGGCCTTGACCACGGCAATCACCTGTTCCCACTGCTCGGCAGTGATGTCGTAGCCGGTGGGGTTGTGGCAGCAGGCGTGCAGCACCACGATGGTGCCAGCAGCAGCGGCGTTCAGGTCAGCCAGCATGCCGTCAAAGTTGATCGAGCGGGTGGCTGCGTCGTAGTAGGAATAGGTGCCCACTTCGAAGCCAGCGTTCTGGAAGATGGCGCGGTGGTTTTCCCAGCTGGGGTTGGAGATCAGCACCTTGGCGTTGGGGCTGAGCTTCTTCAGGAAGTCGGCACCGATCTTCAGGCCGCCTGTGCCGCCGATGGCCTGCACAGTGGCCACACGGCCAGATTGCACGACTTCGGAGTCAGCGCCAAAAACCAGGCCCTTGACGGCGCTGTCGTAGGCAGCAATCCCGTCGATGGGCAGATAGCCGCGAGCCTTGGGCTCTTCCATCATGGCCTTTTCAGCAGCCTGTACGCACTTGAGCAAAGGCAGCTTGCCGTTATCGTCGAAGTACACGCCTACACCCAGGTTCACCTTGTTAGGGTTGGTGTCAGCGGCAAATTGTTCGTTCAGACCCAGAATGGGGTCGCGGGGTGCCATTTCGACGGCGGTAAACAGAGACATGGACAGTCCTTGAGGGTAGAAATCTAACGGGCCACCCTTAGCTAACACCTGCGGTAGGCTAGAGGGTTAGCTCGCCATTTTACGCTGGCTGCACTCTATGCGCCTGCGTCATGAAACTATGCAAGACGAAAATATTCACCAGCCCCCTGCAGGACAGTTTGTGCACTTCCCTGACTCACCGTTTGAGCTGTTCCAGCCTTACCCGCCAGCGGGTGACCAGCCTGCAGCCATTGAGAAGCTGGTGGAAGGCGTGGAGGACGGTGAAGCTTTTCAGACGCTGCTGGGTGTGACGGGTTCGGGCAAGACCTTCACCATGGCCAATGTGATTGCGCGCCTGGGGCGGCCTGCCATCGTCTTTGCGCCCAACAAGACCCTGGCGGCGCAGCTGTATTCCGAGTTTCGCGAGTTCTTTCCCAAGAACGCTGTGGAGTATTTCGTCAGCTACTACGACTACTACCAGCCTGAAGCCTATGTGCCGCAGCGCGATCTGTTCATTGAAAAGGACAGCGCCATCAACGAGCACATCGAGCAGATGCGCCTGTCCTGCACCAAGAGTCTGCTGGAGCGCCGCGATGTGGTGATCGTGGCCACGGTCTCTGCCATCTACGGTATTGGCGCGCCAGAGAGCTACCACCAGATGGTGATGACCATGCGCACGGGCGACCGTGTGGGCCAGCGCGATGTGATTGCCCAGCTCATTCGCATGCAGTACCAGCGCAATGACCAGGATTTCTCGCGCGGCACGTTCCGTGTACGCGGCGACACGATTGACGTCTTCCCGGCGGAACACTCCGAGCTGGCCCTGCGCATTGAGCTGTTCGATGACGAGGTGGACAGCCTGCAGCTGTTTGACCCACTCACAGGTCGTGTGCGCCAGAGTATTCCGCGCTTTACCGTCTACCCCAGCAGCCACTATGTGACGCCGCGTGACAAGGTGCTGGCGGCGGTGGAAACCATCAAGCTGGAGCTGTCCGAGCGCGTCAAGCAGCTGGTAGGCATGGGCAAACTCGTGGAAGCGCAGCGCCTGGAGCAGCGCACCCGCTTTGATCTGGAAATGCTCAGCGAAGTAGGGCACTGCAAAGGGATTGAGAACTACACGCGCCACCTTTCGGGCGCAGCACCCGGTGAGCCGCCCAGCACGCTGACGGACTATCTGCCCAAAGATGCCGTGATGTTTCTGGACGAAAGCCACCAGATGATTGGCCAGCTCAACGCCATGTACAACGGTGACCGCCAGCGCAAGACCACGCTGGTGGAGTATGGCTTTCGCCTGCCTTCGGCGCTGGACAACCGTCCGCTCAAGTTTGAAGAGTTTGAGCAGCGCATGCGCCAGGTGATTTTTGTCTCGGCCACGCCTGCTGACTATGAAAAGACCCATTCCGGGCAGGTGATCGAGCAGGTGGTGCGCCCCACCGGGCTGGTGGACCCTGAGATTGAGGTGCGTCCGGCTACCCATCAGGTGGACGATGTCCTGCAGGAAATTCGCCTGCGCGTGGAACAAAATGAGCGGGTGCTGATCACAGTACTGACCAAGCGCATGGCCGAGCAGCTGACAGACTACCTGAGCGAAAACGGCGTCAAGGTGCGCTATCTGCACTCAGACATTGATACGGTGGAGCGTGTGGAAATCATCCGAGACCTGCGTTTGGGTGTGTTTGATGTGCTCGTTGGCATCAACTTGCTGCGCGAAGGGCTGGATATTCCCGAGGTGTCACTGGTTGCGATTCTGGATGCCGACAAGGAAGGCTTTCTGCGTGCTGAGCGCAGCCTGATTCAGACGATTGGCCGCGCCGCGCGCAACCTGCACGGCAAGGCCATTTTGTATGCCGACCGCATCACCGAGTCCATGCGCAAGGCCATTGGTGAAACCGAACGCCGCCGTGCCAAGCAGATGGCGTTTAACGAAGCCAACGGAATTACGCCAAAAGCACTTGTCAAGAGGGTGAAAGATCTGATTGATGGGGTTTATAGCGAAAAAGGTGCACGTTCGGCCAGTGAACAATTGCAAATTCATTCTTCGAATGCGGCGGGGAAGGTGCTCTCCGAAGCGGAACTGGCCAAGGAAATCAAGCGGCTGGAGAAGGAAATGCTGGAGCGTGCCAAGAACCTGGAATTCGAAGCTGCGGCCCGTATCCGCGACCAGTTGGCGCTATTAAAACAAGAGCTTTTTGGAGCTTGAGCAACCCTGGAGGGAGTGCGGCGATAGCCTGTGGCGATTGCCGCGATTGGATGTACCCGACCAAAATAATGGGGTTTGTGCTATACTCCTACACATTACTCAACAACAACAAAACTTCATGAAGAAGGGCTCTGCGCCTTTTGCAGGACGGAGTAAGGGCGGAGACGGTAGTCAATCCGGTAATCCGTGATTGATGTTTCTGTAACGAACAGCCTGACTGAAGGAGCTCACGATGCGTCTTACAACTAAAGGCCGCTTTGCGGTCACAGCCATGATCGATTTGGCCCTGCGCCAGAACAATGGTCCCGTTACGCTGGCGGCGATCAGTCAGCGTCAACAAATTTCGTTGTCCTACCTGGAGCAGCTGTTTGGCAAGCTGCGCCGTCATGAACTGGTGGAGTCAACCCGTGGCCCTGGCGGCGGCTATACGCTGGCCCGCAAGGCAGCGGAAATTACCGTGGCAGACATCATTGTCTCCGTGGACGAACCTATTGACGCTACCCAGTGCGGCGGCAAGGAAAACTGCATGGGCGAAGCTGGTCGCTGCATGACACACGAACTGTGGTCTGCACTGAACCAGCGCATGGTGGAATTTCTGGATTCCGTCACGCTGCAAAAGCTCGTGGATGAGCAGCTGGCCAAGGGCGTCCAGATTGAGGACAAGCCTGTGGTGCGCCGCGCCATTTCCACGGCGCCTGTGGTGAAGCCTATCCGTGTGAATGCCCCCAACTCGGTGTTTGCGCTGGGCAACGTTTTTGCCAAGTCTTAACTTCATTGCTTGAGGTGCTCTACCGGGCTTGCTCGGTAGAAATGTTCGGATTTTCGAAAAGGCAGCTTCCTGTAGTTGCTGCGTTGATTTCAATAGAGCCAGTCATGGACCAGACCCCACATTTCCCCATTTATCTTGACTACGGCGCAACCACTCCCTGCGATCCTCGCGTGGTGGACGCCATGATTCCATGGTTGCGTGAGCACTTTGGTAATGCTGCCTCTCGCAGTCACGCCTGGGGCTGGGAAGCCGAAGAAGCCATTGAAAAGGCCCGCACGCAAGTGGCTGAGCTGATCAATGCAGACCCCCGCGAAATCGTCTGGACCAGCGGTGCAACCGAGTCTGACAACCTGGCCATCAAGGGTGCTGCGCACTTCTATCAGGGCAAGGGCAAGCACCTGATCACTGTCAAGACAGAACACAAGGCCGTGCTGGACACCATGCGCGCTCTGGAGCGTGAAGGCTTTGAAGTGACGTATCTGGACGTGCAGGAAAACGGTCTGCTGGATCTGGAAGCCTTCAAGGCAGCTATCCGCCCTGACACCATCCTGGTGAGCGTGATGGCTGTGAACAATGAAATCGGCGTGATCCAGGACTTGAATGCTATTGGTTCAATCTGCCGCGAAAAGGGCATCATCTTCCACGTGGACGCTGCACAGGCCACAGGCAAGATGCCTCTGGACATGCAGACCATGCCTGTGGATCTGATGAGCCTGGCTTCGCACAAGACATACGGCCCCAAGGGCATCGGTGCGCTGTACGTGCGCCGCAAGCCTCGCGTGCGTCTGGAAGCGCAGATGCACGGCGGTGGCCATGAGCGTGGCATGCGCTCCGGCACGCTGGCGACCCACCAGATCGTGGGCATGGGCGAAGCTTTCCGCATCGCCAAGGAAGACATGCAAAAGGACTACGAGCACGCCAAGCGCATGCAGCAGCGTCTGCTCGACGGTCTGATGGATCTTGAGCAAGTGTTCGTCAATGGTGATCTGGAGCACCGCGTGCCCCATAACCTGAACATCAGCTTCAACTTCGTGGAAGGCGAGTCCCTGATCATGGGTATCAAGGGCCTGGCAGTGTCTTCCGGTTCCGCCTGTACATCGGCCAGCCTGGAGCCCAGCTATGTGCTGCGTGCCCTGGGGCGTTCGGATGAGCTGGCGCACAGCTCGCTGCGTATCACCATCGGTCGCTTCACGACAGAGGAAGAAGTTGATTACGCCATCGCTTCGATTCGCAAGAACGTTGAAAAGCTGCGTGAACTCAGCCCCCTGTGGGAAATGTACAAGGACGGTGTTGATCTGAGCACCATCCAGTGGGCCGCGCACTAAGCGCCTTGCAACACACCATTGAAATCAAGAGGTAGACATCATGGCTTACTCTGACAAGGTCATTGACCATTACGAAAACCCCCGCAACGTTGGTTCCTTTGAAAAGGGTGACGACACTGTTGGTACCGGCATGGTGGGTGCGCCAGCCTGTGGCGACGTGATGAAGCTGCAAATCAAGGTCAACCCCGAAACCGGCGTGATCGAAGACGCTCGTTTTAAAACCTACGGCTGCGGCTCTGCCATTGCTTCTTCCTCTCTGGTGACAGAGTGGGTCAAGGGCAAGACGCTGGATGAAGCTGCTGCGCTGAAGAACAGCATGATTGCTGAAGAGCTGGCACTGCCTCCCGTGAAGGTGCACTGCTCCATCCTGGCAGAAGACGCCATCAAGGCTGCAGTGGACGACTACCGAGCCAAGCGCGGCGAAGCCGTGTCTGCCGAGTAACGCCATGGCGATTACGCTGACGGAAGCGGCTGCTCGTCACGTGGGGCGCTACCTGGCCCGACGTGGCAAGGGTATTGGCGTGCGCTTGGGGGTCAAAACCACAGGCTGCTCTGGCCTGGCTTACAAGCTGGAGTATGTGGACGAGGCGGAGCCTGAAGATGTGGTGTTTGAAAGCCACGGTGTGAAGGTGCTGATCGACCCCAAGAGCTTGGCTTACATCGATGGCACAGAGCTGGACTTTGTGCGCGAAGGTTTGAACGAAGGCTTTAAGTTCCACAATCCCAACGAGCGTGATCGCTGCGGTTGCGGCGAGAGCTTTCGCGTGTAACAGCGCTGCTTTGCTGCTTGCAGCAGGGTAGAGCACTGCATTGAGAACCGCCATCGCGCATGTGTTGGCGGTTTTTTATTGATATGAATCTGCAATCCGACGATTTTGAGCTGATGGGGCTGCCGCGCCAGTTTGTGCTGGACCGTGATCTGCTCGATGCACGCTGGAAAGAGCTGCAAAAGCAAGCGCACCCTGACCGCTTCTCGGCCGAGGGCGGCGTGGCGCAGCGCATTGCCATGCAATGGTCTGTGCGCATCAACGAGGCGTATCAGCGCTTGAAGCACCCCCTCAAGCGTGCGGCCTATCTGTGTGAACTGTACGGCGTGCCTGTGCGTGCCGAAGACAACACCGCCATGCCTGCTGCTTTTCTGATGCAGCAAATGGAATGGCGTGAAGCGCTGGAAGAGGCGGAAACAGAAGATGCCATCGACGCGCTGGATCAGGAAGTGCAGGCGGTGCGCAAGCAGATGCTGCAAAAATGCGAGCTTTTGCTGCAGTCACCAGAAGGTGCCGCAGAGGCGGTGCAGGTAGTGCGCTCGTTGATGTTTGTGGAGCGCTTCCGCGCCGACATCGAAGCACGACGCGACCAGTTGGGACAATGATTATTGGTGCTTTGCCGCTGCATTGCTGCACGGCAGGGTCCAGGCTGGCAGTGCATGCTGGCCATTGAATGGAATAGACAAAGCCATGGCTTTACTGCAAATCTCAGAACCCGGGCAATCGCCAGATCCACACCAGCGCCGCATTGCGGTGGGTATTGACTTAGGAACCACGCACTCCCTGGTGGCAGCGGTGCGCAATGGTGTGCCAGAGTGCCTGCCAGATACGCAAGGCAGGATTTTGCTGCCCTCTATCGTGAGATATGCAGAAGCGGGCAAGCGCCAAATTGGTGACGATGCCAAGGCTTTTGCCGTGGAAGATGCGGCCAACACCATTGTGTCGGTCAAGCGCTTCATGGGGCGTTCGCTGGCAGATATCGGTAACCAGGAGCAGCTGCCTTACCGCTTTGAAGATGGTGGTGCACAGGGCATGGTCAGCCTGCACACACGTGCCGGTGTGAAGTCGCCCGTGGAAATCAGTGCGGAAATTCTGGCCACGCTGCGCTACCGTGCCGAAGACACCTTCAACGACGACCTGTACGGTGCTGTGATCACCGTGCCTGCGTATTTTGATGATGCGCAGCGCCAGGCCACCAAGGATGCGGCCAAGCTGGCGGGCATCAATCTGCTGCGTCTGATCAATGAGCCTACTGCTGCTGCCATTGCCTACGGCCTGGATAACGCCAGCGAAGGCATTTACGCCGTCTATGACCTGGGTGGCGGTACGTTTGACATCTCCATCCTGCGTCTGACCAAGGGCGTGTTTGAAGTGATTGCCACGGGTGGTGACTCCGCGCTGGGCGGTGATGACTATGACCAGGCGCTGGCACAGTGGGTACTGGCTCAGGCGGGTGTGTCGCTGTCGCAGGTGCAGGATCTGGCAGCCGTGCGCATGGCCGCCAAGCGTTGCAAGGAAGCGCTGACCGACAGTGATGAAGCCGTGTTTAGCATGGATTTGCACAGCGGCCAGCGTCTGGAGCAGCGCGTCACGCGTGCGGACTTTGATCAGGCCACTGCTGCGCTGACCAAGCGCTCCATCAGCGCTGTGCGCCGTGCACTGCGTGATGCAGACCTGCAGCCTGAAGAAGTGCAGGGCGTGGTCATGGTGGGTGGCTCCACCCGCATGCCACAGGTGCAGGAGGCGGTAGAGGCTTTCTTTGATCGCAAGCCGCTGACCAATCTGAACCCCGACGAAGTCGTGGCGCTGGGCGCAGCCATCCAGGCCAACCAGCTGGCGGGCAACAATGCAGCCGGTGACCTGCTGCTGCTGGATGTGATTCCGCTGTCGCTGGGCATTGAAACCATGGGCGGTCTGGTGGAGCGCATCATCTCGCGCAACGAAACCATTCCTGCGGCCCGTGCGCAGGACTTCACCACCTATAAGGACGGCCAGACGGCCATGGCCATCCACGTGGTACAGGGTGAGCGCGATCTGGTGGCAGACTGCCGCAGTCTGGCGCGCTTTGAGCTGCGTGGCATTCCGCCCATGGCAGCAGGTGCAGCGCGTATTCGCGTGACCTTTACCGTGGATGCGGATGGCCTGCTGTCCGTTTCTGCCAAGGAGCAGACCAGCGGCGTGGAAGCACACATTGATGTGAAGCCTTCCTACGGCCTGTCGGATGAACAAGTTGCCCAGATGCTGCAAGATGGCTTTGCCACCGCGCAGCAGGACATGAAAGCCCGTGCGCTGGTGGAGGCGCGCGTGGATGCAGATCGCATGCTGCTGGCCACCATGAGTGCACTGGAAGCCGATGCGGATCTGCTACAACCCGAAGCGCTGGAAAAAATCCACGCCCTGATGGAGCAATTGCGTGCTGTGCAGGCGTCCGAAGACGCCGCGCAGATCGAAGCTGCCACACAGGCCCTGGCCAAGGGGACAGAAGCTTTTGCCGCGCAGCGCATGAATCGCAATATTCGCGAAGCGCTGGCGGGTAAGAGCGTGCAATCTATCTCTTAAGAAACGTTGGATATGCCCATCATCAAAATATTGCCCCATCCTGAATACTGCCCACAGGGCGCACAGATCGAAGCGCCTGCTGGCACAACGATCTGCGAAGCACTGCTGGACAACAAGATCAACATCGAGCACGCCTGCGACATGAGCTGCGCCTGCACGACCTGCCACGTGATCGTGCGTGAAGGCTTTAACTCGCTGAACGCCAGCGATGAGACCGAAGACGACCTGCTCGACCGCGCATGGGGGCTGGAGCCTCAGTCGCGCCTGAGCTGTCAGGCCATCGTTGCGCAAACTGATCTGGTGGTGGAAATCCCCAAATACTCCATCAACCACGCCAAAGAAAACCACTGATTCTTATGTCGCGTCAAATCGTTCTGGATACGGAAACCACGGGCCTGTCACCGGAAACGGGTGACCGGGTGATTGAGCTGGGCTGCGTTGAACTGGTCAACCGCAAGCTCACAGGCAATAACCTGCACCTGTATTTCAATCCGGAACGCGACAGCCATCCAGATGCCTTGCGCGTGCACGGGCTGACGACGGAGTTTCTGAGCGACAAGCCCAAGTTTGCGGAGAAGGCGCAGGAGATCCTGGCCTATCTGCAAGGTGCGGAACTCATCATTCACAACGCGCCCTTTGACGTGGGTTTTCTGAACAAGGAGCTGTCGCTGCTGGGGCTCAAGCCCATTACCGAATACGTTGCCAAGGTGACGGACTCTTTGGTGATGGCCAAGGAGCTGTACCCCGGCAAGCGCAACTCGCTGGATGCGCTGTGCTCGCGCCTGGAGGTGGACAACAGCGGCCGTGAACTGCACGGCGCCTTGCTGGATGCGGAGCTGCTGGCAGACGTCTACATCAACATGACGCGGGGGCAGAACACCCTGGTCATGCCGGATGTGGATGATGACCATGGCGGCCAGGCTTCGGGTGAATTTACGCCTGCCATTGATCTGCGCAGCTACCGGCTGCCTGTGCTCCAGCCCAATGAGCAGGAGCTGGCTGCCCACGAAGCCTATCTGGACGAGGTCGATAAGGCCTCTGGTGGCAAAACAATTTGGCGAGTTTCCGAAAACGTCACTCAAGCTGTGACATAATTCAAGGCTTACCAGATTGCTGGTTGGGGTGATTAGCTCAGCGGTAGAGCACTGCCTTCACACGGCAGGGGTCACATGTTCGATCCATGTATCACGCACCAATCAAGCTTGACAGCTATGTCAGCTGCGGGTGATTAGCTCAGCGGTAGAGCACTGCCTTCACACGGCAGGGGTCACATGTTCGATCCATGTATCACCCACCACAATTTGCGTGATTAGCTCAGCGGTAGAGCACTGCCTTCACACGGCAGGGGTCACATGTTCGATCCATGTATCACGCACCAGTCAAGCAAAACCTCCTGAATCCCTGGTTCAGGAGGTTTTTTGCTTTGGGACTTCTTCTTGCGCAGAACGCACGCATGCCGGTCTGTGCGCGTGCGAAGGGGTGTTCACGCAGCCTTGCGCTGGCTGCTGCGTCGCACGGCGCGCGCGCTGATCTTGGTGGCCTCAGGAAAGCGCGCCATGGCGTACGACACCGCCGAGCAGGTGCTGGAAAACAAACCGACATAGCGGATGCCTTGAACTTTGACAATGCAGTACTTCATCGAATTGCAGGAGTTGGATGTGCTGAATTTGTTACTTATCGACAATTTTGTTTAAAAATGAAACAAAAAGTTGTAACAGACACTGATGCCCCGCATTTCGACAGTGGGTGTGGGTTGGCCTCAGTTCAGAAGGGTGGACATGTGGATGGCGCAAACTATTAAAAAAATAGCTGCTTGCGCTTGCATTCCAAGGTTTTCATGATGTTTTATGCATGAAGTGCTTGAAAAACAAGCGTAAGCAGCTATAAAAATAAGAGCAGTGTGGTTTGCCATGATTAGTTACAGACTGTTGGCATGCCGGAGACACGCATTGGATAAGAAGCAGCTCAGCGAAGCAGACATTCGCGCCAAATTCATTGACCCAGCCATCCTCAAGGCAGGCTGGAGCGAAACCACCCAGATCTACCGCGAATACACCATTGCCCATGGCCGCATCGTGGTGCGCGCCCTGTGCCAGCAATTGCGTGAACAACTGATCCAGGCGCGCCAGACCGAAAACCTGCTGGCGCAGGCATGGGTGGAGCAGGTAGCAGCATAAGCACCTCGTACACATGACAGGCTACGTAAAACCTTGGACCAGTTATGCGGACCAGCTGCGTATCCTGCAGCAGCGCGGCATGCAGGTGTCTGATGCCGCCAAGGCGCTGGAGTATCTGGAGCGTATTGGCTACTACCGCCTCTCCGGCTACTGGCACGACATGCGCCAGTGGCAGCGCGATGCGAACGGCCAGCGCGTAGTGCTGGACGCGCTGGATTGACGGCCTATGCAGAGTGGCTGCAGAAGCACGACAGCTTGATACAGCGCAGCAGCGAAAAATTCATTCAGCACAACCGCAATAAATATGGTTTGCCGCTGGCTATTTGGGTGGCCTGTGAAGTGTGGGATTTTGGCTGTATGTCTGTGCTTTTTTCAGGCTTACCAGAACCGGAACAGAACGACATTGCGAAGTCTTACGGGCTGCCAGCAGATAGCGGCAGTGTGATGGTCAGTTGGCTGCGCAGCTTGAACTATGTGCGCAATGCCTGTGCCCACCATAGCCGCTTATGGAACTGAAACGTGGTGGATCAGCCCAAGCTGCCTAAAAAAGGTGCTGTGCAGGCGTTGGATGTGTTCCACGGCAAAGCTTGGCTGGTGGCACGCCCGTTTGCGCTGTTGTGTATTTGCCAACATTTGATGCAGCAAATTAACCCGCATTCCTCGTGGAGTCAGCGTGTGCGGGTGCTGTTGGAGAGCTTTCCGCCCTTGCATCATGTGGGCTTGACGCTGCAAGGCATGGGAATGGAGGCTCAGTGGCTACAAGCACTAGATGACGGGCGCCCTGCTTACTGGACCAGTCTTTTGCGCTGAGAGGGATAAAGAAAAACCCCCAGCAGCTAGTGCAAGCACATCACTGAAGGGGGCCGTGTTGACGGTGATTCTAGACCTTTTTGGGTTTTTGCACATCATCCAGAGCGTGCAGTCTGTGGCATGGCAGTGTTCTTGCTCGGGGTGAAAATTAAAAAAGCCTTGTAACTCATTGAATTACAAGGCTTTTGTATTTTGGCGGAAGGGGCGGGATTCGAACCCGCGGTAGGCTATTAACCTACACACGCTTTCCAGGCGTGCGACTTAAACCGCTCATCCACCCTTCCGTTGCTGGGGCTGCAGTGCAGCATCAGCGAAAACTTTGCCAGCTGCAGAGGATTGGCTCTGCGATTTGGCGAAACCAAGATTCTAGCGCAGTTTTTCATGCCCTCAATGAAATTCAGGGTGTCTGTGCGTGGGCTGAGGGCCTTGCATGCAAGTTGGTGCCTGTGCAGGCGGTGTGCGACACAACGTGACGCAGTGCTGTGAAGAATCTGGGGCTGCAATCTCAGGAGGACACAGCATGGCAAGAAGGCGTAAACCGGGTTCAGGGGTGAGTGGGGATCTGGACCCATTGGTCAGACTGTGGATGCTGCGCTTGCTGGTGCTGCTGGGCGGCCAGCGTGAGTTCATGTGCACACATGGTTTTCGCAATGATGCAGTGGCTGTTGCTCTGGGTCTGGGGCACTGGGTGGATGAGGCGGAGTTTGATTTGCCCGACTATCTGAAGGGGGGCGAAGGCAGCAGCAGTGAGTTTGAGGTCAAGCGGGTCAAACGCGCGCTGCGGCAGATGCACCAGCAGGCTGAAGACAGCAAGCCGCAGACCGTGGCTTCGGAATTCATGCGCCGCAATATGCACAGGCTGGCCGAGCTGGTGGGACTGGATGAGACGGACTGCAAGATCCTGACGTTTGTTGTGGTCATTCACAACGAACGCCTGCTTGACGATACGGGGGATTTGCTGGGCCAGCTTTCGTCGTCCAGGGTGTTTCAGGTGCTGTCAGTGCTGCTGGGGCTGCCGGAAGCTGCGGTGCGTACCGCATTGGGTGCACAAGGGATTCTGGCATGCTCCGGGCTGGTGTCGGTGGAGCGCAGAGGGGCCAGCACGCTGTGCAACAAGCTGAACCTGCTGTCGGATGTGTTTGCAGACCTGATGGTCTCGGCCGACACGGACCCGCTGGGTTTGCTCAAAGGGACGGTTGCCCCTTCACCGCAGGGCACGCTCAGTCTGGCTGATTACGCGCACATTCAGCCTTCGCTGGACATTTTGCAGCCGTATCTGCAGCACACGGCGCAGACATGCCGGCGTGGCGTGAACATCTTTTTGCATGGGGCGCCTGGTACAGGCAAGAGCGAACTGGCGCGTGCACTGGCGCAGGAGCTGGGCTGTGAGTTGTTTGAGGTGTCCAGCGAAGATGAAGACGGCGACCCCATCAACGGAGAGCACCGCCTGCGTGCCTTTCGGGCCGCGCAGAGTTTTTTTGCGCAGCGCACGGCGCTGGTGGTGTTTGATGAGGCTGAGGATGTCTTCAACGATGGCGACCTGATGTTTGGCCGCAAGAGCACGGCGCAGGTGCGCAAGGCCTGGGTCAACCGCATGCTGGAGGACAACCCGGTGCCGACGGTATGGCTCTCCAACACAGTGCGCGGCATGGACCCAGCTTTTGTGCGCCGTGTTGACATGGTCATTGAACTGCCGGTGCCTCCCAGAAAGCAGCGTGAGCAGATGCTGCGCATGCGCTGCGGTGACTTGCTGGATGCGCCGCGTATTGCGGCAATTGCAGAAGTTGACAGTCTGGCTCCGGCAGTGATTGCCAAGGCGGGTGGGGTGGTACGTGCCATCAGTCAGCAGCTGGGGGCGGAGAAGACCGCTGCTGCGTTTGAGCATCTGGTCAGCAGCACTTTGCGCGTGCAGGGGCACCACACGCCGCTCAGGCAAGGGAGTGCAGATGTGGCCATGGGCTATGACCCTGCATTCATCCAGGCTGACGCTGATCTGGAGGAGGTGGCTCGGGGGCTGGTGGGTACACAGTCCGGCCGCCTATGGCTGCTGGCTGGCAGAGCAGCTGGGCATGCCGCTGACGGTTAAGCGGGTGTCGGATCTGATTTCGCCCTATGCGGGCAAGAGTGAGCAGAACATTGCGCGGGCATTTGGGGATGCGCAGTCGGAGCAGGCGGTGCTGATGATGGATGAGGTGGACAGCTTCTTGCAGGACCGCCGTGGCGCACAGCGTGGCAGGGAGGTGAGCCTGGTCAATGAAATGCTCACGCAGATGGAAGCTTTTCCGGGGGTGTTCATTGCTTCGACCAATCTCATGGACGGGCTGGATCAGGCTGCACTGCGGCGTTTTGACCTGAAAGTGAAGTTTGACTTTCTGCAGCCACAGCAAGCCTGGGCACTGCTGTGCGCTCAGTGCGAACGCATGCAGCTGCCTGCGCCTTCAGACGCAGAGCGCGCACAGCTGGCGCGACTGCACAGCCTGACGCCAGGTGACTTTGCCGTGGTAGTGCGCCAGAGCCGGTTTCGCCCAGTGCGCAGCGCGGCCAGCCTGATTGCAGCGCTGGAAGCGGAATGCGCGGTCAAGCAAGGTGCTGGCCGGTCGATGGGGTTTGTGTAAACAAGTGCTGAGGTTTATATAGTTTTAATAGCTGTCAGCGCCTGATACATAAGCCTTAGCATGTGTTTTTGCTATGAAAATTTGGCTGCTACGGCTTCGGATGCAGCAGTTCAATGCCCGGCAATGCCTTGTAAGTGCATTCCCGGGTAATGCGCACAAAATCCTGCATCCACGGGCGCTGTGCCACTTCAGGGCTGCTGGCCATATACAGGTGTGCATGCAGACCGTTGGGCGTAATGGGCTTGGCGGCTACATAGCCTTTTTCCAGATAGCTTTGCACCGTCCACATCGGCAAGGTAGCAATGCCGCGGCCACTGGCCACCAGTTGCAGCATGGCCACCGTGAGCTCACTGGTGCGCCGCCCTGCGGGGGTGACTCCGGCAGGGATGAGCACTTGCCGCATGATGTCCAGCATATCGTCAGGGATGGGGTAGCTGATGAGCACTTCGCTGGCGAAGTCCTGCGCTTGCAGGTAGCTGCGCTCAGACAGGTGGTGCTGCTTGGCAATCAGCGCCAGCATTTCATAGCGAAACAGCGGGTGGTAGACGACGGGGTCATCCTCATCGGGATCGCCCACGATGGCGACTTCTGCCCGGTTTTGCAGGATGAGCGCCACGGGGTCGGGGTGAAAGCCGGAGACGATGTCCAGCTCTACATCCGGCCAGCGCTGGCGGAAGACATCCATGGCGGGCATGAGCCAGTCAAAGCAGGTATGGCACTCCACCACGATGCGCAGCGTGCCACCGCCACCTTGCGACAGGCGCAGCACATCGCGTTCCGCCTGTTCAACCTCGGGCAGGATATGGGCCCCCAGTTCCAGCAGGCGTTCGCCAATGGCACTGAACTTCAGCGGGCTGGATTTGCGCTCAAACAGCGGGCTGCCGTAGCGCTCTTCCAGAAATTTGATCTGGTGAGATAGCGCAGACTGGGTAACGTTGAGCATCTGCGCAGCGCGAGCCAGGCTGCCGGTTTCTTGCAGGGCGCAGAGCGTACGCAGATGGCGCAGCTCCAGAAAAGGGGAGAGGATCACAGCAGGTCGTTGGTGCGAAAACTTAAGGCTATTAGTTTTCCTCAAGTTTATCTGAAAAATTCTCGTTTTACTGCAAGATATAACTTTTATAGTATTCATGCATTCCTTGTTGCAGCTTGCACTGCACTGGGCACTCATGTTTCTCTCAAGGTTTGTATGTCGCTGTTCTGTTCTTGCCCTCTGTTTCACATGCCGATGCTCTTGGCTGCTGCTGAGCGTAGTGCTGGCATTTCGATGATTGACAGCCCAGCATGATTTGAAGCCGGATTTGCCTGAATGCGAAGAATTGAAAATAAAAAACATTGCATGCATATCGCAGGTTTGCTGCATTCAATGTTTTAAATAGATTTAGAAAATTTCACGAAATTTCAGAATTTATTCTGAAGGGAAAAGACGACCATGTATCCAGACTTCACTTTTAGCATTGAAAAGTTCATTTTTGATGAGAACTATCAGCCATCGAATAAAACCAGGCTGACCACCAATTTTGCCAACTTGGCGCGCGGTGAAAATCGCAAGGAAAATTTGCGCCGTACGATACAGATGATGAATAATCGTTTTAACAGTCTGGCGCACTGGGATAACCCCAATGGTGATCGCTATGCGATTGAGCTGGAAATTGTTTCTGCGGATATGAAAATCAATGGGGAAGCATTAAAGCATGAGCTTCCACTGATTGAAATACTAAAAACCAATATTATTGACAGGCAAGCGGGGCTGCACATCGAGGGCAGTGGCGGCAACAGCTTCTCGTCTTATGTGCGTGACTATGACTTCAGCGTCTTGCTGAAAAATCACAACGAAAACAAGCCGGAGTTTAGTGAGCCAGAGGAATTTGGTGTGTTGCACGGAAAGCTGTTCAAGCACTTTCTGAACTCCAAGGCTTACCAGGAAAATTTCAGGAACTATCCGCTGATTTGTCTGAGCATTGCTGCTGGTAAAACTTATTACCGCACGGGTACGCATCATCCTGTGCTTGGCATGGAGTACACCCAGGATGCTCCATCCATCACAGACAGGTATTTTGAGAAAATGGGTATGAAGGTACGTTACTTCATGCCTGCAAACAGTGCTGCACCTCTGGCTTTTTATTTTATTGGCGATCTGCTTGCAGATTATGCCAATCTGGAGATGATTGCGGCCATCAGCGTCATGGAAACTTTCCAGAAGATCTATCGCCCTGAGATTTATAACGCCAATGCCCCAGCTGCTACACGCTTTCAACCTAGCTTGAAGCATACCGACTATTCATTGACGCAGATTTTCTACGACCGTGAAGAGCGCAACCAATTGGCCGTCAATCAGGGCAAGTTGACCGAAGCATGGTTTATCAAGCCCTACGAAAAAATCCTTGCGCAATGGGCTTCGCATGTACAGGTTTAAACGCCGTGCATGGATAGCGCTGAGATACATATTTATGAAAGAGCCATCATGCGCCCATTGCGTGTAGTTGCGATCTCTGGTGGGGTGCAGCAAAGCTCCAAATCCACAGTTCTGGCAGAACATTTGCTGCACTTGATGGCCCAGAAGCTGCCTGTTGAACCACGGTTGACCGTCCTCGGCACGCTGGTGCCGCAGTTAGCGGGCACGACATGGCGCGCTCAAGTGCCAGGTGTGGTGGAGCAAGCGCTGGAGGAAGTGGAGCAAGCAGATGTTCTGGTAGTGGTTACCCCGGTCTTTCGGGGCTCTTACACCGGCATGTTCAAGCACTTTTTTGACTTGATCCATCAGGATGCCTTGATCGATAAACCGATCCTGCTGGCTGCCACAGGCGGCAGTCAGCGTCACGCCTTGATGATTGATCACCAGCTGCGGCCCTTGTTCAGCTTTTTTCAGGCGCGCACTTTGCCGCTGGGCGTTTATGCGACAGACAGCGATTTTGAGAGCCATCGCCTGCACAGCGCAGCCTTGCTGGAGCGTGCCCAGTTGTCCGTGGATCGGGCATTGCCTGTGATTGAACTCATATGCCGCGCACCAGCGGTGACTCCCTGAGTGCTCACTTCGCGCTCTCCATACAGGGGAGCGCCCCCCACTTTTTGTTTATTGTTTGAGAGGAACCCTGATGTTTGAGACTTCTATTGCAGGCAGTTTGCCAAAACCAGCCTGGCTGGCAGAAACCAACAAGCTCTGGCCGCAGTGGAAAGCGGAAGGCGATGCACTGCTGCAAGCCAAGGCGGATGCCACCCTGCTGTGGATCAAAGCCCAGGAAGATGCGGGCCTGGACATCATTTGCGATGGCGAACAGTCCAGGCAGCACTTTGTGCATGGCTTTCTGGAGCAAGTCGAGGGCATTGACTTTGAGAACAAGGTCAAGATGGGCATTCGTAACAACCGCTATGACGCCATGGTGCCGCAGGTGGTGTCGGCGCTGCGCCTGAAGGGCCGCGTTCATGCCTTTGAAGCGCAGCTGGCGCGCGCTCATACGAAAAAGAAGCTCAAGTTCACCTTGCCTGGACCCATGACCATCATCGACACCGTGGCAGACAATTACTACGGTGACAAGATCAAGCTGGCTTTTGCTTTTGCCGAATTGCTGAATCAGGAAGCCCTGGCGCTGCAGGCGGATGGCGTTGACATCATCCAGTTTGATGAGCCTGCATTCAATGTCTATATGAAGGACGCCGCAGACTGGGGTGTACAGGCACTTGAGCGTGCCGCACAAGGCTTGACCTGCACCACAGCGGTACATATCTGCTATGGCTACGGCATCAAGGCCAATACCGACTGGAAGAGCACCCTGGGTGAAGAGTGGCGGCAGTACGAAGAGGTGTTCCCCGCACTGGCGCGCAGCAGCATTGACCAGGTGAGTCTGGAGTGCATCCACTCCCATGTGCCTCCTGAACTGATGAAACTGCTGGTGGGCAAGGACGTGCTGGTGGGCGTGATCGATGTGGCCAGCGATGTGGTGGAGACACCTGAGGAGGTCGCAGACACCATCTCCAAGGCGCTGGAGTTTGTGCCTAAGGAACACTTGTTACCTTGCACCAACTGTGGCCTGGCACCGATGGGGCGCGATGTGGCATGGCGCAAGCTGAAAGCCCTGGCTGCTGGTACCCAGCTTGCCAAGGAGCGGCTTGCGGTGAAGTCATTGTGATGGGCTGAAGCTGCTTTGTTCAGGCAGCTCAATCAGCCGGGCGCGCAACGAACTACCGGTGATGCACAAGTGATCGGAGGTTTGGCTAAACTGCCGCCTCGTTTTACTTGGGATTCCTGTCCCTGCAACGCCCTGATTTATGACTGCTGCAACCTATCCATCCGCTGAAACTGACTTTGACGCCATCATCCTGGGAGCGGGGGCAGCCGGTTTGTTCTGTTCGGCACAAGCCGGACAACTGGGCCTGAAGGTGCTGCTGATTGATCATGCGGAGAAGGTGGCAGAGAAGATCCGTATCTCAGGTGGTGGGCGCTGCAACTTTACGAACCGGGACTTGGATGTGCGCGCCCCACACAAACACTATGTGGGTCAAAACCCCCAGTTTTGCCGCTCTGCGCTGTCTCGCTATACGCCTAACGACTTCATCGCCTTGCTGGACAAGCACGGCATTGCCTATGAAGAAAAGCACAAGGGGCAGTTGTTTGCCAGCCGTAGTGCCGAGGACATCATTCAGATGCTCTTGGCGGAATGCCAGGCTGGTCACGTACAGCGCTGGCAGCCGTGCAGCGTAAAGAAAGTGGCGTTTGATCCAGCCCAGGCACACAGCCGCAAATATGCAGTGCACACGGATCGCGGTGTTGTTCATGCACGGTGCCTGGTGCTGGCCACGGGTGGCCTGTCGATCCCCAAAATTGGCGCCACAGACTTTGGCTACCGTCTGGCACAGCAGTTTGGCCTGCCTTTGGTAGAGCGCCGCCCAGGCCTGGTGCCTCTGACCTTTGATGGCGAGCACTGGCAGCCTTATGCACAGCTGGCTGGCCTGGCGCTGAACGTGGAGATCAGTACGGGCAGCCAAAAAGAGAGAGTGACTTTCCAAGAGGATTTGCTGTTCACGCACCGTGGTTTGTCTGGCCCAGCGGTGCTGCAAATTTCCAGCTACTGGAAAGAAGGCACTCCGCTCAAAATCAATCTGCTACCTGGTAGCGATGTGGGCGAATTACTGCAGCAAGCCAAAAGCTGCTCTCGCAAGCTCGTCGCGAACGAGTTGTCTGCCTATATGCCCGGTCGCTTGGCGGATGCCTGGACCGCACAGCGGCCTGAGCTGCAACGTCCGATCAATGAGGTCAGCGATAAAGCGCTGGCTGCGTTGGCAGAGAAATTGTCCCGCTGGGAAATCACGCCCAGTGGTTCAGAAGGCTATAAAAAAGCGGAAGTGACTTTGGGTGGCATTGACACCAAAGCCTTGTCGCAAAAAACCATGGAGGCTAAATCTCAGTCTGGCCTGTATTGCATTGGTGAAGTCGTTGACATCACAGGCTGGCTGGGTGGCTATAACTTCCAGTGGGCTTGGGCCAGTGCTTTTGCGTGTGCGCAGGCCATGGCACAGCAGCCTGCGAACGATCAATAACAAGGCTTCGGCACGTTCGCTCAAGCACTGGTCGATGCCGTTCAGTCCGCAGATGAGGCTGGCTTTCCATAGCTCTTGCTCGTGAATGGGACTGCTTCGACACCACGGCGTTGATTGACGACCAGTGTCATCAAGAAAAACAGATTGCACAGCGTATTGCACATGCGTGGCAGGATGTCTGGCACGGTCTTTTGCCCTTCCTCCTCCACACGCACCATGCAGCGAATCGCCTTTTTGGCGGCAGATCGTGCCTGGTGCAGTTGTGGCACGGGGGCAGTGCCGCGAGGCAGCACAAAAATATGTTCACGCTCACCAACCTCGGTGCGGTAGTGCTGCAGTCTGCCCAGCAGCCATTGCTGGTCGTTTTCGGTCACAGCAAGACGTCCACGGATGGAGCCATTGATGTGAAAAGCCAGGGGCTGCAGCGTTTCAAGGTCCTGGCGCATGTCTTGCATGTCATCGGGCATGGCTGCAATGGCGCTGCCAATCAACGCACATAGCTCATCGGTGGTGACTTCAAAGTCGCACAGGTAAGAGGTCTGGTGAATAAAGGGGTAGCAGACTTCATCCCAGTTTTTGCTGAGTTTCATGGGGTTCTTTCGCGGTAGGGCATGCGCAGGCAGCGCAGAAAAATCTCTGCCGCCTCCGCCAGGCGTGGGCCAGGTCGCGTCGCAATGCGGCGCTCTTCGGCGGTCAGGGGACATATGCGGCCGTGCTGGAGCGCAGGAATTCGGTGCCAGCCGGGGCGTGTGTGCACTGCGTGTGCCCCTTGGGAATAGGTCTGGATGATCAGCTCCGGCGCATGCTGGACCACATATTCAGGCGAGAGCTTGGGGTAAGCTGTGGTCGATGCTGCTGCAATGTTCTGCGCCCCCAGAAGTGCTAACAACTCACCAATAAAGGAGTCTGGCGCGGCGCTGTAAAGCGCAGCATCAAGCTCGATATAGACACGCTGTGCTGGAATTTTTGCAGCTTGCTCGCGCAATGCATCGAGCTTTTGGTCCATGGCGGCAATCACCGCTGGTGCAGCCTGCGTGTCCAGTAGACCATCTAAGCGCTGCAAGACGCTGCGGACTTCCTCTATTGATAAGGCATCGACTTCCTGCACATTCAGGCCCAGTGCCTGCAGCTTTTGAATTACTTGTGGAGCGCGACCCACCAGTACCAGATCGGGCTGTAGCTGAACAATTTCTTCGAGACGAGGTTGCCAGGTTTTTCCCAGCCGTGGGAGCTTGGCAACTTCTGGCGGGTCCAGCGAGAAATCATCCACACCTACGAGGCGATCGCAGGCCCCTAAAACACAAACTGCCTCCGTAGCAGAAGGCAGTAAAGAGATCACGCGCTGTGCCTGGGCCCATGCCTGCCCATAAAGGGCGGACAGGGTCACAAGGCACGCTGCGCTGTAGATGCGCAGCGTGGACATTATTTAGGGGCCCATTTGAGTGTCAGATAACCAGCGCGGCCACGTTGGTTGTAGCCATAAACGGTTTCGTATTCCTTGTCAGTCAGGTTAGCCACACGTGCTTGTAGCGCCCAATCTTTGGCAAGCTGGTATTCGGCATAGGCATCTACTGTGGTGTAACTAGGAAGATAAGCGGCTGTAGAGCGCTGACGCTTGCCAACATGTAGTGCAGATGCACCTATCTTCCAAGCCCCCCAGTAAGCATCAAGTGCAACGCTGGCTTGATCTTTAGCTAGGTTGTATAGAGGTAAGCCGGAACCATCGTGGGCATTTAATCGCTCGTAATTTGCATTCAAATTCCAATGCGTGCCGCTGACGCTATATAGCAGTGACCAGCCCTTGAGCTGTGCTTGATTAACGTTGGCGGGAAACCAAGGGCTGTTATTTGGATCTGCTGGATCGGAAGGTGCCCAAGCAATCAAGTTTTTAACTTTGTTATCAAAACCTACCAACTTAAGATTGTGTACACCAATATCCCATGCAAGACCAATTTCATTGCTTTTTGCTGTTTCAGGCTGCAGCAGAGGATTTCCACTTCTTGGGTAGTACAGGTCATTGAAAGTAGGCGCAGTTAAGCTGCTGGAGCGACTGATATGTGCTTTGAGAGAAGAAAAAATTTCATAACCATAGGTCAGCCCCCAGGTGTTGTAACCACCGTATTGAGAGTTGTCATCTCGACGCAAATTGATCTGCCAAGAGTGGCCTGCGTGACTACCATTCACACCTGCGTAGACAGCATTCGTGGTACGGCTGGTGGTGTCAAATGGGGTAGACGTATCTATTTTTTGTTTTAAATGGTCAAAACCAGCGACAACGATACCTGCTGCCGTTTTTATTTCATTACCCCACTGGATTTCGTCTTGAGTGGTGTTGAACTTATCACTGTGGCGCGTATTGGTTGATATGGTGTGATATTGGTTGCTTTGCTTGTCCATAGAGCGAGCTAAGCTCAGATGGGTTTTCCACGTAGGACTCACAACACCGGATAGCTTCAAGGAGCGTGTCCCGGCTTGTGAATTAAGCCATGCATCTTGAAGCAAATTGTTGTAGTCCGCATTATCAAACTCAGCATAGCTTTGGGCTTGCAGTAGATTGGCATCTAAGCGCCAAGCATCATTGAATGCGTAACCCAGGCTGGCACTGACAGCCGTTTGGTTAAATTTATCTTTATCTGGACTATGTTTGGGGCCGGCTTTTTTGTTCGTTGAAGAAAATCCAGGATCGAGCACGCGGGATACATTCAAACTGTAGTTCCAGCCTTGCTGGGTGCCAATAAACCCAGCATTGGCATCTTTGTAGCCAGCACTGCCCCAGGTAATGTCGGCATGCGGTTTAAAGGCTTTTTTGGCACCTTTACCTTGTTTGGTAAAAATTTGAATCACGCCTCCAATGGCATCACTGCCATACAGAGCTGAGGCGGGGCCTTGTACTACTTCAATGCGTTCGATTTGTTCGATCGGAAGGCTAGCTAGAGTGGGAGTTCCCATTGTGGCCGAGCCAAAACGCACTCCATCGATAAGCAAAATTACTTGGTCACTTCCACGAATCGTGAAGGACTGTGTATTGCCCCGTCCTCCATTGCTTGACATACGGACGCCAGCCAGTCGTTGCATGATTTCAGCCAAAGAGCGTCCAGCAAAATTCCCTATTTGTTCTTGTGTGATCACACGCACGTCGGCCAAAGTTTCGTCCAGTTTTGTTTCGGAGCGGGTCGCCGTCACAACCGTGGGATTCATGCGCGCTTCTTCTGCGGCGACCTTTTGTGTCAAGGCCGTAGCGGTTATCGTAACCACAGCTAAAGCAAAACGCGCAGACGTGCCCACGGCACCCTGCTTCAAGGAGGTTTGGAGAGACATAAAAATTTTGAGCTGCACGCACAGCGTCCCCGCATGTGCGTCACAAAACCACCGGGGCAGCTGCGCAGGGCGGCTGCCTCGAACCAATTTCTGGCCGGTATCCAGACTGATGCACCGACTGTCGAAGCCTTCCCAAAGCACGAGGCTTCAGTGGCTGTGGAACGACAGGCTGGTCTTACGACCTGTGCACACACTGTTGCGGGGGCAGTACATGCAAGGTAAGGCGCTGTAGAGCGCAGAACCTCCATGTTTCTCGTTTATCAGCATGGCCTGAACGGCCACGCGAGCACCAGAAATCAGCGTGGATTCTAGAGCGCAAAACAGTGTTGTGCAGCCTGACTTGGCGATGACTGTTGCCATATGGCACAGCATCACCCGGTTTTTGCGTGTTTCAGCGGTGTTGTTGCAGTTCGTCAATGCAGTGAGGTGCTTGGCATAACCTCAGCGGTGGCTATGCCTCGATAGCTACTGCAGGGCAGCGGCATTGCTCAGTCTTGTGTGCTGACCGCCTGAACGGCAGGCTGTGGGCTGCTTCAGCCCCACGGAGTTTTTTTGCTGCTGCGACAGTGTTGGCTATCAACGGTTTTTGGCTGTGACATGCTGCAGCACCATTCCTGCCAGCATGGCTGCTACAAACAGCCAGACCTCCATCTGCAGGGTGGCCAGATTCATCACGGCAGGGCCGGGGCAAAACCCTGCCAGGCCCCAGCCAGCGCCAAACATGGCGGCGCCCGTCAGCAGCTTGCGATCTACTACCGTGGCCGTTGGTAGCTGCATGGGCTCACCCAGTGCCGAGGTTTTGCGGCGCTTAGCCCAGGTAAAGGCAATCAGGCCTACAGCAATAGCACCGCCCATCACCAAGCCCAGCGAGGGGTCCCAGGTGCCAAAAATATCCAGAAAGTTTTGCACTTTGGCGGGGTTGCCCATGCCGGAGAGGATCAGCCCCAAACCGAACACTAAACCCGCAATCAATGCAGCGATTGCAATCATGGTGTGACTCCTTTTTCTTTGCTGTTCAAGCCACTACATGGCGCATGATGAACACTGTCGCCACGCCTGTGGCCATGAACATCAACGTGGCGGCCAATGAGCGAATGGACAAACGCGACAAACCACATACACCATGGCCACTGGTACAGCCCGAACCTAGTCGCGTGCCGAAACCTACCAGCAAGCCTGCGCTGATGATCAGCATGGGGTTGGAGGGCATTTGCATGGCTGGCAGTGGAGCAAACATCTGCCACAGCAGCGGTGCAAGCAGCATGCCCGCTACAAAGGCTGCACGCCAACCCCACTGGCGCACTGAGCCCCATGTGGCCTTCTGCAGCAAGCCTCCCAAAATACCGCTAATGCCAGCAATGCGGCCCAGCAACACCACCATCAAAGCGGCGGCTAATCCAATCAACACCCCGCCCGCCAAGGACGACCACGGCGTAAAAGCTTCCCAATAAATACTCATGACTGAGCTCCATGCGCGGCAGGGCCGCAAAACAATTGATGCACCACTTGCATAAGCTGCAGAGCACGAGCATCGGCCAATTGATACCAGATGAACTTGCCTTCGCGGCGCGTCGACACCAGGCCTTCTCTGCGCAGCACACCCAGCTGCTGCGACAAGGTAGGCTGGGTAATGCCTGTCAGCTGCTCCAACTCCGTCACTGTGCGCTCTTGTAATGAGATCTGGCAAAGCAGCATCAAGCGATCTTCATTGCCAAGTAGCTTGAGCATGCTCACCGCTTCACTGGCATGGGCACGCATGCTGGCCAAATCCAGACTGTTGGTGATGTCTGTCATTGGCTCGTTGAAATTTTCGTTTGTCATCTTTTCCAGCATTGGGCGCTTGTGGTGCCCAATGTTTTGCTAGTTCCAAAATGCTTTGAGAGCAGTCTGTGGCGGATTTACTTGGTTCTTCACGGATTTCCGGGGAATGCGGCCTTGATCTTCAAGAAGAAGTATTCAGTGTTGCGATATCCGTAGGCCATGCGCTTGATGAGTTTGATGCGGTTGTTGATACCCTCCAGCAAACCTGTGTGCATGGGCCAGCGCATACGGGAGAGTATGCCGCGCCAGTACTTGCTGAGCTTTTTGGCAAACTGCTGCAAGCAGGCAATGCCACTTTGCTGGCAGTGCTCATGCCACTGTCTCCAGCTGCGCCTGAACTGCCAAGGGTCTGAACAGTTCCACAGTTGCTTGAGCTCATCTTTGAGCACATAGACCGTCATCAAGGGCTGATTGGCCTGTAGCACTTGCTGCAGGTGCTGCAGGTGCTGCTTTTGTTCAGGGCGCAAGTGGGCTTTATTTTTCAGCAACAGCCAGTGGACGCTTTTGACCATCTTGCGCTGGCGTTTATCCCCGCGCAGTGCATTGGCCGCATCAACACGCACGCGTGCAACAACCTCGCGGCCATACTTGGCCACCACATGGAACAAGTCATAGACAACCTTGGCTTTCGGACACCAATGCTTGACCTCTGCGTCGAACGCCGTATTCATGTCCATGGCGACAGCTTGGATACGCTGGCGTAGCGATGCCCCTTGAACATTGCAAACTCATCCATGACCAGACGCTCAGGTTGCGCTGGTGGCAAGCTGTCAATTTGTTGCTGCAGCCTGCGTGCATCAAGCTCACGCACGGTCTGCCAATGCAGGCCTAACGTCTTGGCAACGTGCTTGATGCTCATGTGCTGGCATAAGTGCTGGATATGCTCAACCAAGCGCTTGGTTAAACGACTGTACTTATCGAGCCAGGGCACATGCTGCAGGCATTTGCCGCAATCGGGGCAGACCAGCCTGTGCAGCTTGACCTTCAAACGCAGCTGCCTGTCCACCAGTGGCATATCTCGCACTGTGCGCTGCACGTATTCATGCACCTGAGCCAAGGGCTTGAGACAAGCACTGCATTTGTAACTGCCCGGCAGCGGCTCAAGCGTTAAAACTGCTTGGCCTGGTGTTTGAAGGTCAGCATCAATAACCCGGAAACCCTCCCAAAGGTCCAGCCATGTAGTATCTTTGTGCATGCAGCGGTGCTTTCTTGCATGTTGATTGGTCGCACAACCATCATGCTTGAAATGTCACCGCTGTTTCTGTTTGAGGGGCAACTACCCCGACATTCCGTGATGAACCATTTACTTCTTGCTCCGTAGCGGACAGGTGTTCAACCCGAGTAGCGGGTACAAGGGGCAGAATCGAACCAGGCCCGTGACCAAGGGAATCACACCCAGCCAGCCCCACCAGCCGACAGTACCTGTCGCAGCCAGTCCGATGAGCACCAAGCCGAGCACGATGCGCAGCACACGATCCCAACCACCGATATTTGCTTTCATTGCGGTCTCCAGATTGTTGAAAACATAGGGCGTATGGTTGTCACCTGCGAATAGAGGGTGAATGCATACGATCTATTTTTTTATATTATATTAAAAAGTAAATTAAAAGCAAGTCCGTCACCCAAAGGAAGCTCCATGCACATGCCTCAGCCACATATCGAATCTTTTTTTGATGCTGTCACTGGCACGGTCAGCTATGTGCTGGCAGATCCCAGTACCGGCAAGGTCGCCGTGATTGACTCCGTGCTGGACTTTGACGCCAAGTCAGGCAACCTCACCAGCGCCAGCAGCGATCGCATCATTGAATATGTGCGCAGCCAGAACTGGCAGGTCGAATGGATTCTGGAAACCCATGCCCATGCTGACCACATCTCGGGGGCGCAACACATTCGCCACCACTTGGGCGGCAAGATTGCCATCGGGGCCAACATTCGTCAGGTGCAAAAAATCTTCCGCACAGTCTTTCTGTTTGAACGGAGTTTCTTGCCCGATGGCAGCCAGTTTGATCACCTGTTTGAGGACGGAGAGGTGTTTCATGTGGGCAGTCTGGCCGTAACAGCCATGCTCGTGCCCGGGCATACGCCTGCCGATATGGCCTATCTGGTTGGGGGTGATGTGTTTGTGGGCGACACCTTGTTCATGCCCGATGTGGGCACCGCACGTGCCGACTTTCCCGGTGGGGATGCTGCAGTGCTGTATCGCTCTATACAGCGCATCTTGAGCCTGCCTGCAGACACCCGTATTCATGTGTGTCATGACTACCCGCCTGCCCATCGTGCCGCTGCCTGGGTGTGCACGGTGGCAGAGCAAAAGGCCGGCAATATTCATGTGCGCGACGGCATCAGTGAAGCGGAGTTTGTGGCCATGCGCAACCGCCGCGATGCGACCCTGGCAATGCCGACGCTCATCTTGCCGTCCGTACAGGTGAACTTGCGCGCAGGGCGCATGCCTCCTTCTCAGCCAGATGGGCGCACCTATATCGAAGTGCCCATCAATGCATTCCTCAAAGACCCCGATCAGGCGCCAGATGGCATCTGGCAAGGAGCAGAGACGGAGTAGCTTTCACTCCTCAGGGGTGATCGTCCATGGTGTTGCTTCGAGCGCGCTTGGTGAGTAAGCGCCTCGAGAATTCACTGGAGAAAATCGGCAGTTTGGAAAGAAGTGCGTGTGGCAGATGCGAGGCTGCATCTGATGCGGTGAAAACGAAAAACCCCTTGCAAGCTCGCGCTTGCAAGGGGTTGTTGATTCTGGCGGAAGGGGCGGGATTCGAACCCGCGGTAGGCTATTAACCTACACACGCTTTCCAGGCGTGCGACTTAAACCGCTCATCCACCCTTCCGGAAGACCGCTATTGTAGCCAGCTTTTTGCACCTTTCTGGCTTGGTGCGCATTTTTTCGAAAAAACTTGCACTGAAGAGCCAGTTTTTACTGGCTTTTACTGGCCGTTTTTACCTTGCTGCACCACGCGCATGGCAGAGGCAATCAGGCCAGAGACTTCAGAGATGTTGCTGGGCACGATGAGGGTGGTGTTGGCATCCTGCGCGACCTTGCTGTAGGCCTCGACCGCGCTTTCTGCCACCTTGAGCTGCACGGCCTGCTCGCCACCGGGCTGACGAATGGCGGCTGCCACGCGCTCCAGTGCCTGGGCCGTGGCTTCTGCCACGGTGGTAATGGCGGCGGCCTCACCCTGGGCCTTGTTGATGGCGGCCTGCTTTTCACCTTCGGAGCGGGCGATAAAGGCTTCGCGTTCGCCGGTAGCGATGTTGATTTGCTCCTGGCGGCGGCCTTCGGAAGCGGCAATCAGTGCGCGCTTTTCGCGCTCGGCAGTGATCTGGGCCTGCATGGCGCGCAGGATTTCTGCGGGCGGGGTCAGGTCCTTGATTTCGTAGCGCAGCACTTTCACGCCCCAGTTCAGCGCGGCTTCGTCAATGGCGTTGACCACCTGGGCGTTGATCATGTCGCGCTCTTCAAAGGTTTTGTCCAGTTCCAGTTTGCCGATTACGCTGCGCAGCGAGGTCTGAGCCAGCTGCGTCACGGCCATGATGTAGTTGGACGAGCCATAGCTGGCGCGCATGGGGTCAGTGACCTGAAAGTACAGAATGCCGTCGACCTGCAGCTGGGTGTTGTCGCGGGTGATGCAGACCTGGCTGGGTACATCCAGCGGAATTTCCTTGAGGCTGTGCTTGTAGGCGACTTTTTCGATGAAGGGGATGATGATGCGCAGGCCGGGGCTGAGCGTGCCTGCGTACTTGCCAAAGCGCTCCTTGATCCAGGCGTGCTGCTGAGGAACGATCTTGACGGACATGCTGACGAAGATGGCAGCAATCACAAATGCGACGATGGCGATTTCCATGGATCAGGCCTTATGAAGAAAAACAAATAAAAGAAGCAACCATGAGCTTGCCCCAAAAGCAGGGCTTATGCCTTGTCAACGATCAGCCGGTTGCCTTGCACCTCTATGACGCGGTACAGCCCCGCCGCAGGCATGCTGCCTGCACGCAGGACCACGGTCCATTGGCTGCCACGGTAGGGGATGCGGGCTGTGCCGTCACTGTTCCATTCGGGCACGTGCAGGGTTTCGCCAATGTCAAGGTTCAGGTCTGGGTTGGCAGAAGGGGGCAGCTCAGGGGCACGGCGCGCACGCAGACGGCGGCACACCAGCACGGACAGCATGCCCACTGCGGCTGCGATCATGATCTGCAGTGGCAGGCTCAGGCCCAGGTGTGCTGCGATGGCACCGCAGGCCAGACCGAGTGCAATCATCAGCAGATAAATGCCACCGGTGAGCAGCTCGGCCACAATGGTGATGCCTGTGAAAACCCACCACCAGGTACTGGTCGCCATGTGTTCTTCTCCCTATAGATATTGGTGCAAGAGACCGCTTTGAGAATTTGCCCGGAAATTGAGGTTTAGTGGGCAGAATTCACAGATTTGCACACGATATTACTTACACTGCGCGGCTATCCGATCTTTATTGTTCCCGATTACAAAGGGTTGCGCATGAAATTCCGCTTTCCCATCGTCATCATTGACGAGGATTACCGCTCCGACAATACGTCTGGTCTTGGCATCCGCGCTTTGGCTCAGGCGATTGAGGCCGAAGGTTTTGAAGTGCTGGGGGTGACCAGCTATGGTGATCTGAGTCAGTTTGCGCAACAGCAAAGTCGGGCCAGCGCCTTCATCCTGTCGATTGACGATGAGGAGCTGACGGGCCATGACGAAGACCCCATCATTCACAGCTTGCGCAGCTTCATTGGCGAGCTGCGCCGCAAGAATGAAGAGGTGCCGATCTACATCTACGGCGAGACCAAGACCGCGCGCCACCTGCCCAACGACATTCTGCGTGAGCTGCACGGCTTTATTCACATGTTTGAGGACACGCCGGAATTCGTGGCCAAGCACATCATCCGTGAAGCCAAGGCCTATCTGGAAGGCGTGCAGCCGCCGTTCTTCAAGGCGCTGCTGGACTATGCGGAAGACGGCTCGTACTCCTGGCACTGCCCCGGTCACTCCGGCGGCGTGGCGTTTCTGAAGAGCCCTGTGGGCCAGATGTACCACCAGTTCTACGGCGAGAACATGCTGCGTGCCGACGTGTGCAATGCGGTAGAAGAGCTCGGTCAGCTGCTGGACCACAACGGCGCGATTGGCGAGTCGGAGCGCAATGCGGCGCGCATCTTCAATGCCGACCACTGCTACTTCGTGACCAATGGCACATCGACATCGAACAAGATCGTCTGGCACCATGCTGTGGCGCCGGGTGACGTGGTGGTGGTCGATCGCAACTGCCACAAGTCCATCCTGCACTCCATCATCATGACGGGTGCGATTCCGGTGTTCTTGAAGCCCACGCGCAACCACTTCGGCATCATTGGCCCGATTCCGCAAAGCGAATTCAGTGTGGAATCCATCCAGGCCAAGATTGCGGCCAACCCGCTGCTCAAGGGTGTGGATGCCAAGGCGGTCAAGCCCCGCGTGCTGACGCTGACGCAGTCCACCTATGACGGCGTGCTCTACAACACCGAGACCATCAAGCAGATGCTCGATGGCTACGTGGCCAACCTGCACTTTGACGAGGCATGGCTGCCCCACGCGGCCTTCCACCCCTTCTATGGCACCTACCATGCCATGGGCAAGAAGCGCATTCGCCCGAAAGAGTCGGTGGTCTACGCCACCCAGTCCATCCACAAGCTGCTGGCCGGTATTTCGCAGGCTTCGCATGTGCTGGTGCAGGATTCGCAGACACAGAAGCTGGACCACCACCTGTTTAACGAGGCGTACCTGATGCACACCTCGACCAGCCCGCAGTACAGCATCATTGCCAGCTGCGACGTGGCCGCGGCCATGATGGAGCCACCCGGCGGCACTGCGCTGGTGGAAGAATCCATTCTGGAGGCGCTGGACTTCCGCCGCGCCATGCGCAAGGTCGATGATGAGTTTGGTGAGGATGACTGGTGGTTCCAGGTCTGGGGCCCAGAGAAGCTGGCCGAAGAGGGTGTGGGTCGTGCGGACGACTGGATCATCCGTGGCAAGGACGCAGCGCCCAAGACCAAGTCCAAGAAGAAAAACGGCAAGCTGTTTGACAACTGGCACGGCTTTGGCGATCTGGCCGACGGCTTCAACATGCTGGACCCTATCAAGTCCACCATCGTCACGCCCGGCCTGGATCTGGATGGTGAGTTTGCTGAGACGGGTATTCCTGCCTCCATCGTGACCAAGTACCTGGCCGAGCACGGTGTGGTGGTGGAGAAGACCGGCCTGTACTCCTTCTTCATCATGTTCACCATCGGCATCACCAAGGGCCGCTGGAACACCATGCTGGCTGCGCTGCAGCAGTTCAAGGACGACTACGACCGCAACCAGCCACTGCTGCGCATCCTGCCCGAGTTTGTGCAGCAGCACCGCCGCTACGAGCGCATGGGCCTGCGTGACCTGTGCCAGCACGTGCACGAGCTGTACGCCAAGTACGACATTGCGCGCCTGACGACAGAGATGTACCTGTCTGATCTGCAGCCAGCCATGAAGCCCTCGGACGCCTACGCCCACATCGCGCAGCGCAAGACCGAGCGTGTGGAGATTGACCACCTGGAAGGCCGTATCACCGTGGGTCTGGTCACGCCTTACCCTCCCGGCATTCCGCTGCTCATTCCCGGTGAAGTCTTCAACAAGAAGATCGTGGACTACCTGCTGTTCGCGCGCGAATTTGCCAAGGAGTGCCCCGGCTTTGAAACCGATATCCATGGCCTGGTGGAAATCGAGGACGAAAAGGGCGAAGTGCACTACTACGCAGACTGCGTGGCGCAAGAGCAGCCTGCCGTGAAGCCCGCAGCCAAGCTTCGCGCGAAAGCCGCGCCCCGCAAGACGGCTGCCAAATAAGCTCAGCCAAGATCAGCAAGGGCATTGCCCTTCAAAAATAAAAGCGCCTTGCGCTTGATTCATAAGTGTTTCAGGTAGAAAACTATCTGAAACCTTTACAGAATCAGCGCAAGGCGCTTCTTTTTTATTATTTGGTGGGTGAAGTGGCCTCTTCTCGCACACGCCAGAACCGTGCAAAGCGTGGCACCCCACTGGGATGCGTGCCGTTGTAGCGATAAGTGATGGTGCTGCCAATCGGGGGCGGGTTGGCACGGTCTGCATCCTTGAGCCCACTGCCAATGCGAAAGCGCAGGCCCTCGGGCGTCTGCACCAGCAGCGCGCCTGTCATGCCCGTGTATTTACCTTTGCCGGGCAGGTGGCCAATGACCACGGCTTCTGCGTCATCAAACAGCTTAAGTTTGATCAGGTCATCACTGCGCCCAACGCGATAGGGCGCGTGCTGGTGGCGCAGCATCAAGCCTTCCGCGCCTTGCTGGCTGAACTGGCGCAACTGCTGCATCAGTGTGGCGTGGTCCGGCACTTGCCATTGCGGCGCAGCCTGCACCCAGGGCTGCGCGATGCCTTGTACCAGCTGCTGCAGCGCCTGGTAGCGCTGGGTGAAGCCTCCGCTGTGCTGCGGCAGGTCAAACACCATGTAGCGCAGCTGCTGCCAACCTGTTTCATCTTTGCTGCCTTGTGCCACCGTGGACTGCACTTTGGCAAACTGCCCGCGCCCGGCCCACAGCTCACCGTCCAGGGCGTAGGCAGGCCAGCCTGCCGTGAACCAGGCAGGGGCTTCAATCGGCAGGCCCTGGCGGCTGAGGAACTGCTGGCCGTTCCAGTAGGCGCGAATGCCATCGTATTTTTCGCTGACCCAGTAGTGCGCCAGGTTCAGGTTGGGGTGGTAGGGGGTGGCGAGGGTAATGGGGGTGTTCTGTGCGTTTAACTGTGCAGGCAGGCAGAGCGCAAATGATGCTATCCATAAGGAGAGTAGACGTAGTACAGACATCTTGAAGCAGGCTTTTTGCACTGGTTGCTTCAAGGCTAGTGTGTCTGTGATGCTGGTGTTAATGCCGTATGTCCATATTCCATGGACAAAAAAAATAAATATTGAATTTTATTCGGATATATTGTTTTTGATAGTTTTTCCTGCGAAAAATTTCTGAAGCGTTATGTCCTACTCACATGTGAATCAATTGACTTCATGAAATGAAGGAGGAATGCCCGCTCTTCACCTGCGCTTTGTCCTACAAAAATTTTATGTCTAGTTGTTACTATTTTTAGCGGCCCCAGATATTGGGGTTTTATAAAGAAAGGGAATTTTATGAAGAAAGTCCATCAGGCCCTCACCAAGAGCGCTTTGATTTTATCTCTTGGGTTTATTGCAGGAACAGCTTTTGCAGCAGATGGTGAAATTACTTTTGTGGGAAAAATTACCAGCGCAACCTGCAAAATTAATAATGGACAGCCTGATTTTCAGGTGACATTACCTACAGTCTCTGTTCAGACACTCAATAGCGCTGGTAAAACGGCAGGGCGAACACCATTCAACATTAGCTTGTCAGAATGTGATGAAGGTCTGAAACAGGTTAGTGTTTATTTTGAGCCTGGTAGCTATACCAGCATGACAGATAACCGACTCATTAACAGTATTAATCCAAACAGTAATGTTGAGATTCAGCTGATGAATAGCAATTTGAGCGTAATTAAGCTCAGTGAAGGTGTGACTGGTCAATCCAGTCAAGTGGTTCCAGTTCAAAATGGTAATGCAAGTCTTACCTATTTTGCAGAATACTATGCAACTGGTGCTGCTGAAGCGGGTGCAGTGCAAAGTGCCACTGAGTACACCATTATTTATCCATAAATACATTTGAAGATTTAATAGTATGCATAGATTTGTCGTAGTTTTGTGCAAATCATGCGAACGTTGTAGAACGTAGTCAATAAATTTATTGGGAAAAACAAGGAGATTTTATGACGAAATTGAAATACCTGGTTGCAGGTGCATTGGCACTATCTGCTTCCTTGGCCTCTGCCTCTGTGATTCTGCAGGGTACACGTATTGTTTATCCTGCAAACAGCAAGGATGTGACGATTGTTGCGGAGAATACAGGGTCGCAGCCAGCGCTGGTTCAGGCCTGGATGGACCGTGGTGATGACCTGAAGACTTTGGATACGGATGAGACGCCTTTTGTGTTGACTCCTCCTATTTTTCGTCTGAATCCAGAGAAAACGCAGTCTATTCGCATTATCTACAACAAGGAGCCTTTGCCTAAAGACCGTGAAAGTCTGTTCTGGCTGAATGTGCTGGAAGTGCCTCCAACGCTGGCAGATGCAACGGATGCAAATGCACTGCGTGTGACTTTTCGTACGCGTATTAAGATGTTTTTCCGTCCTGCAGAGTTAAGCGGTGATGTGCGTAAAGCAGCTTCTGAAATGCAATGGGGTCTGACGCAAATTGCCGATGGTGTGGATATTTCTATCAAAAATCCATCCCCATATTACATTACTTTGACTGATGTCTCGGCTGCAGTTGGTGGGAAAGAATACAAGGCAGATGGTCAAATGGTAGCGCCTTTTGGTAGTATTACCATTCCTTTGAATGGTTTGAAAACCACCGAAGGTTTAAGCAAGGTGACATACTCATTTATTGATGATCAAGGAGCAAATGTCACGATGGAATCGAAAGCAAAATAAAAAATGAAAACCACCAAACGTGCTGTTTGGTGGTTTTTTAAAAGCTCATGACGAGGGTTCTATGCCGGATATGCGCAGCTTTGTTTTTTTATCATTTTTAGGTGGCTTGCCTTTGTATCTTCAGGCAGAGGTTGGAGTGATTCCGTCTGCTTTGCCACCAGAGTCAAAGAGTATTGATAATGATACTGAAGTCCGGGAGGGTGCGCAAGGTGTCGGTGATAAAGAAGTAAAGTTAAAGCTTGATGCTCAAGGAGATCCAGTTTTTGACTTGAACATGCTGCATGGAAACAGAAAAGTAGAGATTGCTAATTTTTCTGAATTAAATCAGGTATTACCAGGGATATACAATGTTGATTTGGTTCTGAATGGAGAAAGTATTGTTTCTGATGATGTGGAATTCAAAAGAGTTGATAATGTAGTCATTCCGTGTCTCACGCAGAGGCTGCTGAATGGCTTCAATCTGGATCTAGAGACTTTGCCTGAATCGAGTCGTGAACGTATTTTGCAGATGGGTCCAGAATCTTGCGTTCCACTGGAGAAGCTGATCCCTGATGCAAAGGCTGTTTTTGATCAGGGAGCACTGCGTCTAGATATTTCCATACCTCAAGCATTTTTGAAGAAAACGCCAAGAGGTTACGTGAATCCGGAATTCTGGCAGCAAGGTATTAATGCAGCCACCTTGCAGTATAGATTAGGTCATTATCGAACAACAGGTGGATTTGATACGCACAGCAGCTATGCCAGCTTGCGTGGTGGTATCAATGTAAATGGCTGGAATTTCAGGCACTTTGGCTATTTTACAAGCCAAAAAAATTATGGTGCTCCTTCGCTGTCTACTTACGACAGTATAGATACCTATGTGGAAAAAGCACTTCCCGGTATCAAGGCTAATTTGATGATAGGTGATAGTTATACCGATGGTGCTGTTACGGACTCAATCGGTATTCGTGGTATTCAGCTGTCAAGTAGTGACTTGATGATTCCTGCATCCATGCGTGGATATTCGCCCGTAGTGCGTGGTGTTGCTTTAACCAATGCCAAGGTTGAGGTGTTTCAAAGCGGTAATCTGATCTATGAAACCGTTGTGGCACCTGGTCCTTTCGTGATTGACGATCTGTATCCATCAGCCAATAACTCCAATCTTGATGTGGTCATCACGGAGGCAGATGGTACTAAAACCAGCTTTGTTGTTCCAAGTTCTGCCATGCCTCAGCTGGTTCGGGAAAATCAGTTCAGATATTCGGCTGCAATTGGAAAATACAGGAATGCAGGATCTACCAGTAATGTGAATGTTGCGCGCGCGACAGCGCAGTACGGTATTTCGAACTACTGGACGGCTTATGCTGGCTACACTGTTTCAAAAAATTACTGGGCTACCTTGATTGGATCTGTGTATGGCACTGATTATGGAGCTTTCTCCGGTGATGTCGAGTTTGCTAAAACAAAATTAACAGACTTTTTTGGTCAGCAAGAGTTTACAGGTAGTAGATTGCGACTTGGGTATGCAAAATTATTTGATTCTCTGCAATCAAATTTTGATATATCTGTATATTCATATAATAATAATTACTGGGGCTTGGATTCTAAGGTGAATTACGAGGAGTTTTCTTCTTTTGTTGCTCCTAGTAACTACAATCGTGAAAGAAGAAAGATACAGTTTACCTACTCTCAGCCGTTGGGGGGGTATGGCAGTGTATACATGATGCTGGCGAAGACCAGGTACTGGAGTTATCAGGATTCGTTGGTGACGGCGCAGGCAGGGTATTCAAATAATTTTACGGTTAATAATTATACCTTTGGATTGAATTTTAATTATCTGAAATCTAAGGCCAATGGCATAGGTGATGTAGATAGTGATCGCTTTGCCTTGACGCTGACATTCCCTCTGGGGCGGAACTGGGGTAATAATTTGACTACTAGCCTGGTGCATGACAAAACACGGGGTAATTCTGAGCAAATTCGATTTAATGGGGTGGCTGGTGAGGATTACAGGCTGAGCTATGGCTTGTATGCAGAAAATTTTGAAAAGCAAGGCACTCTCAGTGGTGGTAGCGTGCAATATCGATCCAGTTCAGCAATTTTTGATGGAAGTGTGAGTTCTGGTGAGGGCAGTACCCAGCTTTCAGCATCTGTCAGTGGTGGGATTGTGCTCCATGCAGGGGGATTGACATTTGCGAACCAGATTGGTGACACCGTGGGTCTGGTGCATGCTCCAGGTGCTAAAGGTGCAATTGTTCAAAACTCCCAAGGTATTGAAGTTGATGGGAATGGATATGCCGTTGTGCCTTACTTGAGTGCATACCAGAGAAACAATATTTTGTTGAATGTGAGAAATGTTTCTCCAGATGTGAACTTTGAATCAACCACAGAGCAGGTCGTTCCTTATGAAAATGCCGTGGTCTTGATAAAATTTGAGACAACGATTGGCAAGGCCGCCTTGTTTGATATTTCCCGCAGTGATGGAACGCCTCCACCATTTGGTTCAGTAGTTCTGCTGCCAGATGGGAAAGAGGCCGGCGTGGTGGGGCAGGGGGGAAATAGTTTCGTATATGGCTTGCAAGAGCAGGGTGAACTTAGCGTGAAGTGGGGTGATGCTCCTGATCAACAATGTCAAGTGAAGTATGAGTTGCTGCGCGACGATACAGCTAGGAATGCGTATGAAAAGCAAGATGTGTCATGTACATCTATGTAAAAGCGTTGAAATTTAGATGTGATTGATTTTTAGAAATGAGGTCTTTTATGCCTAATGTTTTGAGATGCATAAATAAATTGTTTTTTTTACTGTTGTATCCTTCGGTTGTATTGGCTCAAGGTGAAATTGTTGCGCCTAGTAATATCACATTCCAAATGCCAAGTATTACAATTCCTAGAGATATGAAGGTTGGTACGGTGCTTAATGAGACGTTTGATTTGGGATTGATGCAATCTAAAAATGTCACATGCCCATTTTTGCAATCTGCAGAAGTCTATGGGGCACTGGCACCAGGATTTACGAATGTTTATAAAACCAATGTTCCTGGAGTGGGGGTGCGCTTTGGAATTACCAAGGGGTGGAATGGTGGCTATTATATTGCACCTAATTCGGTAACGGCCAATGTTTATCAACCAAACTCGTCTTCTCAGCAATATCGCCGAGTTCAATATGTGGTGATTGATCAAGTTGGGCAAGGGACTATCAATCAAACGCCTTATATGATAGTGACTTACTCTGGTACATGCTTTCCGACGGCTAGCTACCGTGCTGATATTAAAGAAGGTGTTTCAGTAATCACGCCGCATACATGTGCGGTGCTGTCAAATCGTGTAAATGTCACATTGCCAGATGTCCAGGCAATTGACTTGAAAAATGCCAATTCCACAGCAGGAGATACGAATTTCTCCATAGGTTTGAATTGCACGGCTGGCTCTAAAGTTTATGTGACATTGACAGATAAAAATGACGTTGGGAATAGAGGGAGTGTTTTGACGCTGGATAAAAGCTCAACAGCCTCAGGGGTTGGTATCGAAATACTCATGAATCAGAAAGCCGTCAAGTTTGGGCCTGACTCTCCAGTCGCTGGCACGGTCAATCAAATGCTGGTGGGAGACGCCGCGCCAAGTCTGACTTCCATACCTTTTACGGCAAGATATATCTCCAAAGGCAATGTGAAAGGTGGCACTGTCAGTGCAACAGCGACATTTACCATGAGCTATCAGTAAGCAGCATCTTTCAATGCATGACAAAAAAATCCCCCGCAGCCTTCAAAGGTGCGGGGGATTTTTTTGAGGAGCTGGCCTGATTAAACCTGGTCTGCGCTCAGACCTGCGGTCTGGCTGAAGCCGCCGTCCACATAGGTGATTTCAGCGGTCACGCCAGAGGCGAGGTCAGACAGCAGGAAGGCAGCTACATTGCCCACGTCTTCAATGGTCACGTTGCGGCGCAGCGGTGCAGCGTCGGCCACACGGCCCAGCAGCTTGCCAAAGTCCTTGATGCCCGAGGCAGCCAGTGTCTTGATGGGGCCGGCAGAGATGCCGTTGGCGCGGATGCAGCGGCCATCTTCGGTGCGGCCCACGGCTTCGGCCAGGTAGCGCACGGAAGCTTCCAGCGAAGCCTTGGCCAGGCCCATGGTGTTGTAGTTGGGGATGGAACGCAGGGCGCCCAGGTAGGACAAGGTCAGCAGCGAGGACTTGTCGTTCAGGTAAGGCAGGGCAGCCTTGGCCATGGCTGGGAAGCTGTAGGCGCTGATTTCGTGTGCAATCTTGAAGGATTCGCGCGACAGGCCATCCAGGAAGTTGCCTGCAATGGCTTCACGGGGAGCAAAACCGATGGAGTGCACAAAGCCGTCAAACTTGCCCCATACAGCGCCCAGATCGGCAAACAGCTTTTCGATTTGTGCGTCGTCAGCAACGTCGCAGTCAAACACCAGCTTGGAATCGAATTCGGCAGCAAACTCGGTGATGCGATCCTTGAAGCGCTCGCCCACATAGCTGAATGCCAGCTCGGCACCTTGCTCATGGCAGGCCTTGGCAATGCCGTAGGCGATGGAGCGGTTGGACAGCACGCCAGTGATCAGCAGCTTCTTGCCGGTCAGAAAACCCATTGTTCTTCTCCTTGTGAAAATGCGGTGAAGGCCTGCCAGACAAATTCGCCAGCTGCAATACAAGCTGTGGTGGCAGGCCGCTGTGGTGCAGAATTGTCGCATGCGCCTATGGAAGTTTTTTTTCTTGCTCGCAGGAGCCACTACGGCAGTCCCAGTTTGGGCTGAGCACGCTTACGCTTTATGGGGGCAACCCAAATATGCGCAGGGCTTTACGCACTTTGACTACGTCAACCCTGATGCTCCCAAAGGCGGTGAGCTGCGGCTGGTGAGCAATCTGCGTGTTTCCACCTTCGACAAATACAACCCCTTCACCATCAAAGGCACGGCGCCTGCGTATCTCTCGGGCCTGCTGTTTGATACCTTGCTGGTAGGCAGCATGGATGAAACCGCCACCGGCTATGGGCTGCTGGCGGAGGATGTGCAGGTCGCACCTGATGGTCTGTCGGCCACCTTCCGCCTGCGGCCTGAAGCACGCTTTCACAATGGCAAGCCGGTACTGGCCGAAGATGTGAAGCACAGCTTTGATACCCTGACCGGGCCGCATACCTCTCCCGGCTACAAGACTGTGCTGGCCGAGGTGCAAAGCTGGGAAGTGGTGGATGCGCGCACCATTCGCTTTCACTTTCGCTCACCCAACCGGGAGCTGCCTTTGACCGTGGGCGGCATGCCCATCTTCAGCCGTGATTGGGGTGCAGGCAAAGCCTTCAATGAGGTGGTCATGGAAACACCCATTGGCAGTGGCCCGTACCGCATTGGCCCTGTGGTGTTTGGCAAGGACATTACCTATGTGCGTGACCCTGACTACTGGGCCAGAGACTTGCCCGTGCGCCGGGGCACCGGCAACTTTGAGCGCATCATCGTCAAGATCTACAAGGACAGCACGGCACGGCTGGAGGCGTTGAAGGCCGGTGAGTTTGATGTGATGCGCTTTTTCAGCGCGGGCGACTGGGCGCGGCGCGTGAATGGGCGCAAGTTTGATGCGGGAGAGCTGGTCAAGGGCGAGTTTGCACACAAGCAGCCCACGGGCTTTCAAAGCTATGTGCTCAATGTGCGCAGACCTTTTCTGCAGGATGCCCGTGTGCGCGAGGCGCTGGGCATGGCGCTGGACTATGAGTGGATGAACCGCCAGATGTTCTATGGCTCCTACCAGCGCGTCAAAGGCCTGTTTGGCAACACCATCTGCGAGGCCAATGGCAAGCCCACGCCCGAGGAACTGGAGTTGCTGGAGCCATTCCGTGGCGAAATTCCAGATGCAGCCTTTGGCCCCATGGCAGTGCCGCCGCGCACCGATGGTGAGCAAGGCCTGCGCGGCAATCTGCGTGCGGCCAAGCAGCTGCTGGCGCAAGCGGGCTGGGAGGTTGGCAAGGACGGTGTGCTGCGCAATGCAGCAGGGCAGGCCATGGTGCTGGAGTACCTGGACAGCGGCGAAAGCGGCCAGCGCGTGGTGGCACCGTGGCAGCGCAACCTGCAAAAGCTGGGCATTCAACTCAAATTCCGCGCGGTGGACTTTGCGCTGTACCAGCAGCGGCTGCAGAAGTTTGATTTCGACATCACCTCCATCGCCTACCAGGGCACGAACAACCCGGGCCAGGAGTTTGCGGACCTGTTCGGCAGTGCGGCGGCAGACCAGGAAGATTCCGGCAACTTCCCCGGGGTGAAGAACCGCGCCGTGGATGCGCTGATTGCCGCCATGGTCCAGGCCAAGACGCAGGAGCAGATGCAGCCCGCCTGCCGTGCGCTGGAGCGCGTGATTGCGCACAGCCACTACCTGATTCCACAGTGGTCGGCCAACACCCACCGCATGGCCTACAACCAGTGGCGGCTGGAGCACCCCAGTGTGATTCCGCCGTACTCCAATGGAGAGGGCTGGGTCATAGACACCTGGTGGGCGCGCATGCCCCCGCTCAATGCAGAGACGGCGCGCGTCGCTTTGCCTTCCACACAGCCCTAAGCCGCCATGTTTGCCTATATTCTCAAACGCATTTTTTTGATGATTCCCACGCTGCTGGGTGTGCTGCTGCTGACCTTTGTGGTCATTCAGTTTGTGCCCGGCGGCCCGGTGGAGCAGTACCTGGCCGAGGCCAAGGCCGGTGCAGGTGTCGGGGCTGAAGGCGGTGGCATGGCCTACCGTGGCGCGCAGGGGGTAGACCCGCAACGCATTGAGCAGATCAAGGCCTTGTATGGCTTTGACAAGCCTGCCCATGAGCGCTTTGTGCAGATGCTGGGCCAGTTTGCGCAGTTTGATCTGGGCACCAGCTTTTTCCAGAACAAGCCCGTGTGGGAGCTGATTGTGGAAAAGCTCCCGGTCTCCATCAGTCTGGGGCTGTGGACCTTTCTCATCAGCTATCTCGTGGCAGTGCCGCTGGGTGTGGCCAAGGCAGTGCGTGCAGGTTCGCGCTTTGATCTGGTGACGACGCTGATGATTCTGGTGGGCTATGCCATTCCCGGTTTTGTGCTGGGCGTGGCACTGCTGGTGATTTTTGGCGGGCAGCTGCAATGGTTCCCGCTGCGCGGGCTGACCTCGGCCAACTGGGAGTCGCTCAGCCTCATGGGCAAGATCACGGACTATCTGTGGCACATCGCCTTGCCGGTCACAGCCATGGTGGCAGGCAGCTTTGCCGTGACTGCCATGCTGACCAAGAATGCTTTCCTCGAAGAAATCCGCAAGCAGTACGTGCTCACGGCGCGTGCCAAGGGCTTGAACGAGAAGCAGGTGCTGTACCGGCACGTGTTTCGCAATGCGCTGATTCCCATCATCACCGGCTTTCCTGCGGCGTTTATTGGCGCGTTCTTTGCGGGTTCCCTGCTGATTGAGACCTTGTTCTCGCTCGATGGTCTGGGCCTGCTCAGCTACGAGAGTGTCATCCGGCGCGACTACCCTGTGGTGCTGGGTTCGCTCTACCTCTTTACCCTGATTGGTCTGGTGACCAAGCTCATCAGCGACCTGTGCTATGTCTGGGTCGATCCCCGTGTGAAATTTGATTGAAATATGGCGCTAACGCAATCCCCATCTGCGCAAGCAGCTATATCTATGCAAGCAGAAAACACCGCCTTGCCGCGTTCTCTTTCCCCCAGCCAGCGTGCCTGGCAGCGCTTTCGTCGCAACAAGCTGGGCTTTTACAGCCTGGTGCTGTTTTGTGTCATGGTGGTGGTCAGCCTCTTTGCTGAGGTGGTCAGCAACGACAAGCCGCTGGTGGTGCGCTATGAAGGGCAGTTTTACTTCCCGCTGCTGAAAAACTACCCGGAAACCGTGTTCGGCGGCGACTTTGCCACGCCCACGGATTACCTGGACCCCTTTATCGAAGCGCAGCTGCACCAGCCCGGCAACTGGGCCATCTTCCCGCTCAACCGCTACGGGGCAGACACCATCAACTACTTTGCCAAGGCACCCAACCCAGCCCCGCCATCGCGGGAAAACTGGCTGGGCACGGACGACCGTGGGCGTGACCTGCTGGCCCAGCTCATCTACGGTTTTCGCCTGAGCGTGCTGTTTGCGCTGGCGCTGACGGCGGTGGGCGTGGTGCTGGGCGTCATCACTGGCGCCATTCAGGGCTTTTTTGGCGGCAAGGTGGATCTGACCTTCCAGCGCTTTATTGAGATCTGGGGCTCCATGCCGGAGCTGTACCTGCTCATCATCTTCAGTGCCGTGCTGGCCCCCAGTATCTCCTTGCTGCTGGTGCTGCTGAGTCTGTTTGGCTGGATGGGGCTGTCTGACTACGTGCGCGCCGAATTTTTGCGCAACCGCCAGCTGGACTATGTGAAGGCCGCACGGGCGCTGGGTGTGCCCAATGGACAGATCATCTGGCGGCACATCCTGCCCAACAGCCTCACACCCGTGGTGACGTTTTTGCCGTTTCGCATGAGTGCCGCCATTCTGGCGCTGACCTCGCTGGACTTTTTGGGCCTGGGCGTGCCGCCCGGCACCCCGAGCCTGGGTGAGTTGCTCAATCAGGGCAAGAACAGCATTGATGCGTGGTGGATTTCGCTGTCCACCTTTGGTGTGCTGGTCATCACCTTGCTGCTGCTGACTTTTATGGGCGATGCGCTGCGTGATGCGCTGGACCCCCGCAAGGCACAGGCCAGCGACGCGAAGGAGGGCGCATGATGCAACCAGACCAAAATCCACAGCCGCTGCTGTCCGTGCGCGACCTCAAGGTGCGCTTTGGCAGCAAGCAGGTGGTGCATGGCGTGAGCTTTGATGTGCGCGCTGGGGAAAAGCTGGCGCTGGTGGGCGAATCCGGCTCGGGCAAGACCGTGACTGCGCTCAGTCTGCTGCGGCTGGTGGGCGAAGCCCAGCTCAGCGGTCAGGCCCTGTTCGACGGGCGAGATCTGCTGGCACTGACCGAGCGCGAAATGCGTGGCGTGCGTGGTGGCGATATCGCCATGATTTTTCAAGAACCGATGACCGCGCTCAACCCGCTGATGACCGTGGGTGCGCAGGTGGCGGAAGTGCTGCAGCTCAAGCAGGCGCTGAGTAGCCAGCAGGCCTGGGCGCAGGCCGTGGAGCTGCTCGCCGCCACGGGCATTCCAGAGCCTCAGCGCCGCGCGCAAAGCTATCCGCACCAGCTCAGCGGCGGCCAGCGCCAGCGCGCCATGATCGCCATGGCGCTGGCATCGCGCCCCAAGCTGCTGCTGGCCGATGAACCTACGACGGCGCTGGATGTGACGCTGCGCATGCAGATGCTGGAGCTGCTGGGCGATCTGCAGCGCCAGACGGGTATGGCGCTGCTGCTGATTACCCACGATCTGCATCTGGTGCGCCGCTTTGCCGACCGCGCCGTGGTCATGGAGCATGGCGTGCTGGTCGAGCAGGGGCCGGTGGCGCAGCTTTTCGAGCATCCACAGCACCCCTATACCGAAAAGCTGCTGCACAGCCAGCCTGAGCGCGAGGTGCAGGCGGTTGATATCGCCGCTCCCGTGGTCGTGCAGGCGCAGCAGCTGCGCGTGGGCTACCCCGTGCCGTTGCCAGGCATCAAGGGCTGGTTCAGCAAAGGGGAGTTTGTGGCCGTGCAGGGCGTGGATGTCTGTCTGCGCCAGGGGCAGACGCTGGGTGTGGTGGGCGAGTCCGGCTCGGGCAAATCCACGCTGGCACAAGCCATTCTGGGGCTGTTGCCCAGTCAGGGGGAGCTCCAGATTACGGGCCAGTGCTGGCAGCAGCCAGCCATGCGCAATACGCCTGCGAACCAGGCCTTGCGGCGCATGGTGCAGGTGGTGTTTCAGGACCCGTTCTCGTCGCTCTCGCCGCGCATGACGGTGGAGGAGATTGTGGGCGAAGGCCTGCGCGTGCATGCCCCTGATATCAGCGAAGCAGGCCGTCGTACCCAGGTGCTGGAGGTGCTCCAGAGCGTGGGCTTGAGTGAGCAGCAGTTCCCGGGGCTGCTGCAACGCTATCCGCATGAGTTCTCAGGCGGTCAGCGCCAGCGTCTGGCGGTGGCGCGGGCCTTGATTTTGCGGCCCAAGGTGCTGGTGCTCGATGAGCCCACCAGTGCGCTGGATGTGACCATCCAGAAACAGGTGCTGCAACTGCTGCAACGCCTGCAGCGCGAGCTGGGGCTGAGCTATCTGCTGATTACGCACGACATGGACGTAATCCGCGCCATGGCGCATGAGGTGATGGTGATGAAAAACGGCCAGGTGGTAGAGGCCGGCAGTGTCGAGCAGGTGCTGCAGCAACCCCACCATCCATACACCCAGCAACTTGTGCAGGCCACGCTGTAGCAGTGGAAGGTGCTACAAAATTTGCAATCCCTTTACAGACCGTGGCGTAAAACTTTGCGGTGCCTGCCTATGATGGCTTCATCAGCAAGCACCGTCACAAGGAGGCGCTATGAGCCCAAACAAGATCACCGCAGCGCTGGCTGCATTCGTGCTGGGCAGCACATCGCTGATGGTCAGCGCACAGCCCATGCCTCCCGGGCACGGAGGCCCAGGAGGTCCGGGCCGTGGACCTGCCGCAGTCAAGTCTGCGCATCCAGGTGGTAAAGCGCCCGGGCATGCACCGAATGCCTACAGGCCCGCTCCTAACATGGCAGGCAAACCCATGCACCCCCATGGCATGCCACCGGGGCAGGCCAAGCGCATGGGCGCAGGCCCGCAGTACAACTGGGTCAAGGGATCGCGTGTGCGCCGCAGTACCGCACGCCACACTACGTGGTCAATGACTGGCGAGGGCATGGTCTGAAGGCGCCGCCCCGAGGCCATCAGTGGGTGCAGTACGGTGCGGACTACATGCTGGTTGCCATCGCCACGGGCGTGATCGCGCAGCTGATTCTGGGCCGTTAAAACCAAGAGTCTGCAACCATGGACTGCTGCAAGCTTTGCAGCATGAAGCTGGATGCAGGTGTTCATCAAAAAAGCCGATGCTGATGCATCGGCTTTTGTTTTGATAGCTGCTTGCGTTTGTTTTTAGGAGCTTTCAGATATAAATCATGTGGAATTCTTTATAAATCAAGCGCAAGCAGCTATGGTTTTATGAGTACGAGCCTGTGGGGTTGACGCCATCCTGATGCACCCAGAGCACCTTGGTCAGGTCTACGCCCAGCTGCTGCGCATGGTGCAAAAGGCGCTCCTGCACACCATCGGGCAGGGTGGGAGTGCGCGAGAGAATCCAGAAATAGTCCAGCTTGTCGCCAATCACCATGGCCCAGCGGTACTTGTCGTCCAGGGCGACCACGTTATAGCCACCGTAAAAAGGGCCGAAGAAGGACACTTTCAGTGCCGCAACGTCAGGCCGGATGGTGGGCATGGCCTTGCCGAAGGAGATCTTCCATTCTCCGCGCTTGGGGTCATAGCCGCGGTTGACCACCTGAATGCGTCCATTGGGCAGCAGGCTGTATTCGGCCTGCGTGCGCTGCAGGCCTTTTTCAAAACTGTGGTCAATGCGTGCCACCTCATACCACTTGCCCAGATAGCGCTGCAGCTCAAAGTCTTCGACCGGGTGAATGCCCTGCGGTATGCGCGGATTGCGCGTGGCGTAGAGGGCAAGGCCTGCTACGGCGACCAGGCCCAGCGTGCACAGTGCTGCCTGGTTGACGCCAGACCGGGCCTGTTGAGGCGGCTCGCTGGCAATCTGAGGCAAATGGCCTGCCTTGCGATGCTGCAGCAGTGTGGCCTGAATGCTTTGGACGGTGTTTTGCAGGGCATCCTGCGTAGCGCAGCGCGGGCAGCTGGGTAATGCGGAGTGCGTGCTGGAGCGACGAAAAAGCGGCATGGGTATGTTCCTGTAGCGATGAACACAAAAGGCGCACCAAAAACTTGGCACATCTGCAGACATCGAGCACCAAGTATTTGCAGCAGCAACTGCCAGGGCATTGTAGGTGGCGGCTGTGAAATGCTGTCGTAACGATGGCTGCAAACGGTGTTGCTATGGATAAAAGTGATTGCAGCTACTGCGTGGTGTGATGCGTGTGTAGTGCTGCGTCCCTGGATCTATCCCAGCTTGCGCGAGCATGATCCTGCAACAGTGGCCATGGTATCCATGCTGAGCAAAATCTGGCACAAGGAGTCTGCAGCGCGTTGTCAGGTCCATAGCACCAGCCTTTTTTTGTGTTTTTCATGGGATTTCAAGAATAAACAGAGCGAATGTGGAAAAATACGCTGTTTACTCAAACTTCAACTGGAGAAATTGCCATGGGCAATAAAATCGTTACTGAAGCTGACCGCAAGCGCACACCCCGTCCCGTTCCTCCTCAGGGTGTGACCCTGCTGCCCCAAGGCCGTGGCCAGCGCGTGAGCTTGGAGCGTGGTTCCCACACTCGCAGCAAGAAGAATCCTGGCAAGCGTGCTCACTCGGGTTAATTCCCGTCAGCACGGCTGGACTGCATAGCCCAGTCGCCAAGCAAAGCCTCAGACCTGTGTCTGGGGCTTTTTGCATTTCGGACGCTTGCCGTGTACATGGGTGCTGTCATGCGGCTGGCATCAAGGGTAGGATGCCAGTCTGAAATATCTGAATGCTGGCCCCGGGCCTGGAGAGCAGAACAAGATGAACAGTGATCAAGCCCCCGTAGGGGTTGTCTGCCTGTGTGCAGCATGGTGCGGTGTGTGCCGTCAGTACGCACCGGAGTTTGAGGCCCTCAAAGCCAGGTTTCCGCAGGTGCGCTTTGACTGGGTTGACGTCGAGGATGAAGAAGAAGTCGTGGGCGATGTAGATGTAGAAACCTTTCCCACATTGTTGATTGGGCAAGGCTCCAAAGCCCTTTTTCTGGGGCCGCTGCTGCCGCAGATCAAAGTACTGGAGCGCTTGCTGACATCGTTGCTGGCAGGTGAGTCTGGAGGGATGGCAGTCTCTGAGGAGGCCGATGCATTGTGGCAACGCGTATGCAAAAAATGGCAGTGATGCCTACAGGAATTGCATGTGGCTGACATCGCGAATCAACACTTTGCGGATACAATAAAGCATTCACGACCAAACGGGCGGATACCAACCGCCCGTTTTTTTTGGTCGGTTGCTTTTGGAGCTCGAAGCCGTCCCCAAGCAATTGCAGGATGGTTGTCGGGTTTTTCGTACTTCCGGGATTGAACTTAGCACGTGGCACTACAGCAAATTGTTGAACAAACCGTAACGGGTCTGGGCTATGACCTGGTGGAAATTGAGCGCTCGGCCGGTGGCCTGCTGCGCATCACCATCGATCTGCCTTGGCAGGCGCCTGAAGAGGGCGTCGATCCGCTACCAGAGGCTTTTGTGACTGTGGAAGATTGTGAAAAGGTCACGCGCCAACTGCAATTTGCACTGGAGGTGGAAGGGGTGGACTACACGCGTCTGGAGGTTTCCTCTCCTGGCATCGATCGTCCCCTGCGCCATGAGCAGGATTTTGTCCGCTTTGCTGGCTCTGAGATTGACATCACCCTGAAGGAAGCCATTGGTGCAGCAGGTGCAGGTGTGGTCAATGCCAATCGCAAGAAATTCCGCGGCACGCTGGAGCGCGCGGAAAATGGTGGCTGGCAGATTGTCTGGAGTGATGAGCCAGCACGCAAACCCGGTGCCAAGGTGAGCAAAAAGCGTGAGCCCGCACCATTGCAGGCTATGGGCTTCACGCTGGATGAGCTGAAAGAGGCACGACTGGCTCCTGTGGTGAACTTCAAGGGGCGTGGCGTCAAGCCCGTTTAAGACGAAGACATTGCTAAATGCTAAACAGGCGTCCCGGCAGGCGCCACGCTGGAAAGAATTGAAATTAGGAGAGTCATCGCATGAACCGCGAACTGTTGATGTTGGTTGAGGCCATTTCGCGCGAGAAGAACGTAGAACGCGATGTGGTGTTTGGCGCCGTTGAGCAGGCTTTGGCGCAGGCCACCAAGAAGCTGTACGAAGGCGAAGTGGACATTCGCGTTGCGATCGATCGCGACACTGGTGACTACGACACCTTCCGTCGCTGGGTCGTCGTGCCCAATGACGCAGGTCTGCAAAACCCTGAGGCCGAAGAGCTGCTGATGGATGCTGAAGAGCGCAGCCCTGGTATTGAAGTGGGTGAGTTCATCGAAGAGCAGATCGAGTCGCTGCCCATCGGCCGTATCGGCGCGATGACTGCAAAGCAGGTCATCCTGCAAAAGATCCGTGACGCTGAGCGCGAAATGCTGCTCAACGAATTCCTGTCGCGCGGCGAAAAGATCTTCACCGGTACCGTCAAGCGCATGGACAAGGGCGACATCATTGTCGAATCCGGCCGCGTGGAAGGCCGCCTGCGTCGCAGCGAAATGATCCCCAAGGAAAACCTGCGCAATGGCGACCGCGTGCGCGCCATGATCATGGAAGTGGATCTGACACTGCGTGGCGCCCCCATCCTGCTGTCGCGTTCGGCACCTGAGTTCATGATTGAGCTGTTCCGCAATGAAGTGCCAGAAATCGAGCAGGGTCTGCTGGAAATCAAGAGCTGCGCACGCGATCCCGGCAGTCGTGCCAAGATTGCGGTGCTGTCCCATGACAAGCGCGTAGACCCCATCGGCACCTGCGTGGGTGTGCGTGGCTCGCGTGTCAACGCAGTGACCAACGAACTGGCTGGTGAGCGCGTGGATATCGTGCTGTGGTCTGAAGACCCCGCACAGTTCGTGATCAATGCACTGGCTCCTGCGAACGTGTCGTCCATCGTGGTGGACGAAGAAAAGCACGCCATGGACGTGGTGGTGGACGAGGAAAACCTGGCCATCGCTATCGGTCGTGGCGGTCAGAACGTGCGTCTGGCTTCTGACCTGACAGGCTGGAAGATCAACATCATGGATGCAGCTGAGTCTGCACAGAAGCAAGCTGAAGAAACCAGCTTTGCGCGCAAGCTTTTCATGGAAAAGCTGGATGTAGACGAAGAGCTGGCCGACATTCTGGTGTCGGAAGGTTTTGCCAGCCTCGAAGAAGTGGCCTATGTGCCGCTGTCTGAAATGCTGGAAATTGAAGCTTTCGATGAGGAAACCGTGACTGAGCTGCGTGCCCGTGCAAAGGATGCGCTGCTGACCATGGAAATCGCTCAGGAAGAAAGCGTGAGCGCGGTCTCGCAGGAACTGCGTGACTTGGAAGGTATTACACCCGAGATTGTGGCCAAGCTGGCAGCAGGTGGTGTGTTGACGCGTGATGATCTGGCTGATCTGGCCATCGACGAGCTGACCGATTTGACCGGCCAGTCGGAAGAAGAGGCCAAGGCCTTGATCATGAAGGCGCGTGAACACTGGTTCGCCGACGGTCAGGAATAAGGGTCAGGGAGGATAGAACGGAGATATGTCTTTGAACACTGTTGCAGAGTTCGCCAATGAACTGAAAAAGTCCCCCGAAACCTTGCTTGTGCAATTGCAGGCAGCGGGCGTTTCTAAGCGCGCGATTACTGACGTCCTGACGGAAGCTGACAAGCAAAAACTGCTGTCTCACCTCAAAGCCGCACATGGCCAAGAAAGTGAAGGCAAGAAAAAGATCACGCTGACGACCAAGTCCACCAGCGAGATCAAGCAGGCCGATGCCACAGGTAAGGCCCGCACCATTCAGGTGGAAGTGCGCAAGAAGCGTACTTTCATCAAACGTGACGACACCCCAGAGGTGGCTGCAGAGGCTGCAGCCCGCTCTGCGCAAGCTGCGCAGGCTTCCAAGGAACTGGTACGCCGTGAAGAGGAAGCGCGCAAGCAAGCAGAGATGATCAAACAACAGGAAGACCAATTGGCCCAGGAACGCCAGGAACGCGAAGAACGTGAGCGTAAGGAGCGCGAAGCTGAAGAGCGCGCGCGTGCATACGCAGAAGCTGAAGCTGCCAAGCAGCGTCAGGTAAAGGAAGCCCAGAAGGAAGCGCAAGCGGAAGCTGCTGCTGCAGCTGAAGCACGTGCCAAGGCGCAAGCCGAAGCCCGTGCCAAGGCAGAAGAAGAATCGCGCCAGCGCGCAGCTGAAGAAGCCGCGCGTGCCAAGGATCTGGAAGATCGTCGCCGCAAGGCACTGGCTGAGGCTGAAGCCATTCGCGCCATGATGGCAGCACCTAAGAAGGTGCTGGTGGCCAAGAAGCCTGAAGAGCCCAAGAAGGCAGCGCCTGCCGCTGACGCCAAGAAGGACCCCAAGGCTGCGCCGGCCAAGGATGCCAAGTCGGCTGTCAAGGCTCCTGCTACTGCTGCCAAGGACGACAAGTCCGGCACCAGCGGTCGCGGCGGCAAGGACAAGGATGGCAAGTCCAAGTCCGCATGGGGCAGCGATGCTCCTGGCAAGAAGAAGGAAATCAAGACCCGCGGTGACGCCGGTGGTGATAGCCGTGGCAACTGGCGTGGTGGCCCCAAGGGTGGCCGTCGTGGCAATGATCGCAACGACCAGCGCAACAGCCAGCCTCAGCAGCAGGAATTCCGTGCACTGGAGATTTCCGTGCCCGAAACCATCACTGTGGCCGAACTGGCCCACAAGATGGCGGTGAAGGCTTCCGAGCTGATCAAGGTGCTGATGAAGATGGGCCAGATGGTCACCATCAACCAGCCGCTGGACCAGGACACCGCCATGATCGTGGTGGAAGAAATGGGCCACACCGCCAAGGTGGCAGCGCTGGACGACCCAGAAGCCTTCAGCGAAGAGGATGCAGCACGCTACACCGGCGAGCTGCTGCCTCGCGCACCTGTGGTGACTGTGATGGGCCACGTGGACCACGGCAAGACCTCGCTGCTGGACTACATCCGTCGCACCAAGGTGGCAACTGGCGAAGCTGGTGGTATTACCCAGCACATCGGTGCCTACCACGTCAAGACGCCTCGCGGCATCGTGACCTTCCTGGATACCCCCGGCCACGAGGCGTTTACCGCCATGCGTGCCCGTGGTGCACAGTCCACCGACATCGTGATTCTGGTGTGTGCGGCTGACGACGGCGTGATGCCCCAGACCAAGGAAGCGATCAAGCACGCCAAGGCTGCTGGTGTTCCTATCGTGGTGGCTATCACCAAGGCCGACAAGCCTGAAGCCAACCCCGAAAAGGTCAAGCAGGAGCTGGTGGCTGAAGAAGTGGTGCCTGAAGAATACGGTGGTGATTCGCCGTTCATCGCTGTGTCCTCCAAGACCGGCATGGGCATCGACGAGCTGCTGGAAAACGTGCTGCTGCAAGCCGAAGTGCTGGAACTGAAGGCGCCTGTGGATGCATCCGCCAAGGGTCTGGTCATCGAAGCACAGCTGGACAAGGGCCGTGGTACCGTGGCAACGGTGCTGGTGCAGTCCGGTACGCTGAAGGTGGGCGACGTGGTGCTGGCTGGTCAGACTTATGGCCGCGTGCGTGCCATGGTCGACGAAGACGGCAAGCAGACCAAGGAAGCTGGTCCTTCGATCCCTGTGGAAATTCAGGGCTTGAACGAAGTGCCTCAGGCTGGCGATGACTTCATGGTCATGTCCGACGAGCGCCGTGCCCGCGAAATTGCGACTTACCGTGCTGGCAAGTTCCGCAACACCAAGCTGGCCAAGCAGCAGGCTGCGAAGCTGGAGAACATGTTCTCCGAGATGAGCGCTGGCAACGTACAGACACTGCCTCTGATCATCAAGGCCGACGTACAGGGTTCGCAGGAAGCGCTGGCTGCCTCGCTGCTCAAGCTGTCGACCGACGAAGTCAAGGTGCAGATCGTGTACTCCGGCGTGGGTGGTATTTCCGAATCCGACGTCAACCTGGCGCTGGCTTCGAAGGCCATCATCATCGGCTTTAACGTGCGTGCTGATGCCCAGGCCCGTAAGACGGCTGAAGGCAACGATGTGGACATCCGCTACTACAACATCATTTACGATGCGGTAGACGAAGTGAAGGCTGCCATGTCCGGCATGCTGGCTCCCGAGAAGCGCGAAGAGATCATCGGTATGGCCGAGATCCGCACCGTGTTCGTAGCGTCCAAGATCGGTACGGTGGCTGGTTCCTACATCACCCAGGGTCACGTGACCCGCAACGCACACTTCCGTCTGCTGCGCGACAACGTGGTCATCTACACGGGTGAGATCGAATCGCTGCGCCGTATGAAGGACGATGTCAAGGAAGTCAAGGAAGGCTTCGAGTGCGGTATCAAGCTGCGCAACTACAACGACATCCGCGAAGGCGATATGCTGGAAGTCTTTGAAATCAAGGAAATCGCGCGTACGCTGTAAACTATAGCTGCCAACGCTGATGAATAAAGGGTTTGAAGGTCGCAAGGCTTTCAAACCCTTATCTGACTAGCGCTACAAGCTCACAATTTTTAATGGCACCTAAACGTAAATCTGCTGCGCCCAACCGCAGCTTCAAAGTTTCTGACCAGATCCAGCGCGATCTGGCGGAGCTGATCGCCCGTGAGTTGAAGGACCCACGCGTAGGCATGGTCACACTGCAAGGTGTGGAAGTCACACCCGACTATGCACACGCCAAAGTGTTTTTCAGCCTGCTGGTGGGTGATCCCGACGAGACACAAAAGGCCCTGAACCAGGCAGCAGGCTTCCTGCGCAACGGCCTGTTCAAGCGCCTGCACATTCACACTGTGCCCACCCTGCATTTCATCTACGACCGCACCACTGAGCGTGCTGCTGACATGAACGCCTTGATTGCCAAGGCTGTGGCGTCGCGCGGTCCTGAAGAGAACCAATAAGCCTATGAACGCCACGCGCACACGGGTGCAGCGGCGCCCTGTGCATGGGGTGGTGCTGCTCGATAAACCGCTGGGCCTGTCCAGCAACGACGCTTTGCAGAAAGTGAAGTGGTTGCTGCGCGCCGAAAAAGCCGGTCACACTGGAACGCTGGACCCTCTGGCCACGGGCGTGTTGCCCCTGTGCTTTGGAGCGGCGACCAAGTTCAGCCAGCTGCAGCTGGAAGCTCCCAAAACCTATATCGCTGTAGCCCGTCTGGGGCAGGTGACCACCACGGCCGATGCCGAAGGTGAGGTGCTGCGTGAGCGTCCTGTGGAGCTTGCGTCTTACACGCCTGAGCTGCTGGCGCAGGTGCAGGCCAGGTTCACAGGCCCGATCAGCCAGGTGCCGCCCATGTACAGTGCCCTCAAGAAAGATGGCAAGGCGCTGTACGAGTACGCACGGGCTGGCATAGAAATTGAACGTCCTGCAAGAAACGTCACTATTCACGCTCTGGACATGGTTTTGTGTCAGGATGCGGACGGATTTGCTGCCTTGCAGCTGACGGTGACGTGCAGCAAGGGCACCTACATTCGTACACTGGCAGAGGACATTGGCGAGGCACTCGGTTGCGGTGCCCACCTGCGTTCACTGCGCCGTACTGATACGGGCGGCATTGGTGTCGATCGCTGCATCACTTTGGATGCCTTGATCGCCATGCCCGAAGAAGAGCGCCTGCATGTGGTGCAGCCGGCAGATTGTCTGCTGCATGCCCACACCCGCGTGGTGCTTGATGCGCGCGAGAGCGGACGGTTTCTGACCGGTCTGCGCCGCCGTGGTGACTGGCCCGATGCCGAAGCCGTTGCCGTTTATGGAGATGAACCGCGCGCCTTGCTGGGTGTGGGGCACATCACAAGTGGGGAGCTGATACCCGATCGCCTGCTCAGCCCCCTAGAAATTCAACAAATTTTGGAAGGCACGCCGCGCGCATAAGTCTCGTGGCATTTTGGAAACCGTATGAGCAAAGAAATCCGCAACATCGCCATCATTGCGCACGTTGACCATGGTAAGACCACCATGGTTGACCAGTTGCTGCGCCAATCCGGCACATTCGCCGAACACGAAAAAGTGGTTGACACCGTGATGGACAACCACGCCATCGAACGTGAACGCGGTATCACGATTCTGGCCAAGAACTGTGCCGTGTCCTGGAAGGGCACCCACATCAACATCCTCGACACACCCGGCCACGCGGACTTCGGCGGTGAAGTGGAACGTGCGCTGTCCATGGTGGACGGCGTGGTGCTGCTGATCGACGCGCAAGAAGGCCCCATGCCTCAGACCCGCTTCGTGACCAAGAAGGCACTGGCCCTGGGCCTGCGTCCTATCGTGGTGGTGAACAAGGTGGACAAGCCCGGTGCGAACCCCGACAAGGTGGTGAACCTGGCATTTGACCTGTTCGACAAGCTGGGTGCGACCGACGAGCAGCTGGACTTCCCCATTGTGTACGCCTCCGGTATCAACGGCTGGTCGTCCAAGGAAGAGGGCGTGCCCGGTGAGAAGTGGGGCGAAGACATGTCGGCCCTGTTCGACACCATTCTGGAACACGTGCCTTCTGTCAAGGGTGATGCTGAAGCGCCTCTGCAGCTGCAAATCTCTGCGCTGGACTACTCCACCTTCGTGGGCCGTATCGGCGTGGGCCGTATCACCCAGGGCACGATCAAGCCCGGTCAGCAAGTGACTGTGATGGCTGGCCCTGAAGGCAAGCCTTACACCGGCAAGATCAACCAGGTGCACACTTTCCAGGGTCTGGACCGCGTGCAAGCCACCGAAGCTGGTCCTTCCGAGATCGTGCTGATCAGCGGTATTGAAAACATCGGTATCGGTGAAACCGTGACCGATCCTGCCAATCCTCAGCCTCTGCCCATGCTGAAGATTGACGAGCCTACCCTGACCATGAACTTCTGCGTGAACACCTCGCCTCTGGCAGGTCGTGAAGGCAAGTTTGTGACCAGCCGTCAGATCTGGGACCGCCTGCAAAAGGAACTGCGCTCCAACGTGGCCCTGCGTGTCAAGGAAACCGACGAAGACGGTATCTTTGAAGTGTCCGGCCGTGGTGAACTGCACCTGACCATTTTGCTGGAAGAAATGCGCCGCGAAGGCTACGAGCTGGCCGTCTCCAAGCCCCGCGTGGTGATGCAGACCATCGATGGCGTGAAGTACGAGCCTATCGAGCTGGTGACTGCTGACATCGAAGAAGGCCACCAGGGCGGCGTGATGCAAGCTCTGGGCGAGCGCAAGGGCGAGCTGGTGAACATGGAACCCGATGGACGTGGTCGTGTGCGTCTGGAATACCGCATTCCAGCACGTGGCCTGATCGGCTTCACCAACGAATTCTTGAACCTGACACGTGGTTCCGGCCTGATCTCCAACATCTTCGACGGCTACGAGCCCCACAAGGGTGACATCGGCGGCCGTAAGAACGGTGTGCTGATCTCCATGGACGACGGTGAAATCTTCACCTACGCCCTGGGCAAGCTGGACGACCGCGGTCGCATGTTCGTGAAGGCTGGCGACCCTGTGTACGAAGGCATGATCATCGGTATCCACAGCCGTGACAACGACCTGGTGGTGAACGCAACACGTACCAAGCAGCTGACCAACTTCCGCGTGTCCGGCAAGGAAGATGCGATCAAGATCACACCTCCTATCGAGCTGTCGCTGGAATACGGTGTGGAATTCATCGAAGACGACGAGCTGCTGGAAATCACTCCTACCAGCCTGCGCGTTCGCAAGCGCTTCCTGAAGGAACACGAGCGCAAGCGCGCTTCGCGTGACTAAGACCTGCTCACACAACACGTCATCCGTTGTTGTGTGCTGCCAGTCGCACTAAGCACAGTAGCTGGGGCATGTCCCCAGCTATGCCAAGGCCGCCATGGAGCGGCCTTTTTTGCGTCTGTACAGGCGTTGTGAGCGCTGCCGCTGACCTATGGTTTGTCCTAGGAATGCAGCAAGGGTGACAAAGTTTGCCGCTGGCCTGCGCTATGGTTGCCGCATCAGGAGACACAAGGAACACAGCGCAATGACACAAGCAAGTTCAGACATCGTGGCCGAGGTACGTGGCCAGGTCGGTTTTATTACGCTAAACCGCCCCAAAGCCATCAATGCACTTTCGCTGGGCATGGTGCGTGATCTGTACGCCCAGCTGCTGGCCTGGAAAGACGACCCACAGGTGCTGGCGGTTGCCATTCGTGGCAGCAACAAGGAAGGGGTGTTTGGCCACTTCTGTGCAGGCGGAGACATCCGCTTTCTGCACCAGGCAGGCAGCACGGGCAACCCGCAGCTTGAAGACTTCTTTACCGAGGAGTACACGCTCAACCACCTGATCTTTCACTATCCCAAGCCCTATATCGCCTTCATGGACGGCATCGTCATGGGCGGTGGCATGGGCATTAGCCAGGGGGCGAGCTGGCGCATCGTCACGGAAGCGACCAAGATGGCGATGCCAGAGACCATCATTGGCCTTTTCCCCGATGTGGGTGGCGGCTACTTCCTCTCCCGCTGCCCCGGCGCCGTCGGCGAATGGCTGGCGCTCACGGGTGACACCATTGGCGCGGCAGATGCTATTGGATTCCGCCTGGCTGATGCCTTTTTGCCCGCCGCAGAGCAGGGCGCGTTGTGGGATGCGCTGGGTGTGCAGACCTTTGCAGACAGCCATGCCGTGCAGGCCTTTGTGCAGGCCAGCACACCAAAGCAGGCGCCCGGCGCGCTGCGTGATCTGGCGGAGATCAACCGTGTGTTTGCTCTGTCTTCCGTGCAGGACATCATTCGTGCGCTGGAAGCAGACACCGCCAGTGCATGGGCACAGAGCACGGCTGCAGCGCTGCGCAAGCGCTCACCGCTGATGCTGTTTGTGGTGCTGGAGCAGATCCGCCGGGCCCGCAAGCTGGGGGTGGCGGATGACTTGCGCATGGAACGCGACATGGTGCGCCACTGCTTTTATCTGCGCCCTGGCCAGAGCGAGACAGTGGAAGGCATTCGCGCGCTGGCGGTGGACAAGGACCACAACCCGCAGTGGAACCCTGCACGCATCGAAGATGTGCCTGAAGACCTGTGGAAAGCCTTTTTTGTCAGCCCCTGGCCTGCGCACTCCCACCCGCTGGCTGCGCTCAAAGACAGCTGAGCAGGCACTGGAGAAGACATGAAAAAAAAACCACCTGTGCAGACCACAGGTGGTTGGTTGGAAATTTAAAAAGTAGAGCTGCCAGCGCTTGCAGATAAAGGGTTTGAAAAATAAATCTATTCAAAACCCTTGTATATCAAGCGCTGGCAGCTTTTTATTTGATAGCTGCCGGCAGGCAATCAGCCCCCCAGCAGTGCAGGCTCCTGGCGGTTGTCAGCCAGGTGTGCTGTGCCTGCAGGGCTGGGCTTGCCCAGATGCTGCTCTGCCAGTCTGAAGGCATCTACCAGCTTGCGCAGCTGCTCGGCCTGTGCGTACAGATGCCCGGCGGCAGCGCTGGATTCTTCCACCAGTGCGGCGTTCTGCTGGGTCATCTGGTCCAGCTGGGCAATGCTCTGGTTGATCTGCGTGGCGCCCGTGCTTTGCTCCAGCGTTGCAGCGTTGACCTCTGACACGATGTCCTGCACGCGGGTCACGTTGTCCAGAATGTCGCGCATGGCTGCGCCTGCTTCCTGCACCTGGTTGTTGCCAGCCGTCACGCTTTGCAGATTGCTGTTGATGAGCTGGCGAATTTCCTTGGCCGCTGCAGCACTGCGCTGTGCGAGGGTGCGCACTTCGCCTGCCACCACGGCAAAACCGCGGCCTTGCTCGCCAGCGCGTGCAGCTTCCACCGCTGCGTTGAGTGCCAGGATGTTGGTCTGGAAGGCAATGCCGTCGATCACGCCGATGATGTCGCCAATCTTCTGGCTGCTTTGCTGGATCTCCTGCATGGTGTCCTGCGCCAGTCTGGCTTTTTCAAAGCCCAGCTGCGTGGCCTGCAGCGAGTTGCGCGACAGGTGCTCTGCCTGGCGGGTGGAGTCCGAGCACTGCTGGGCTGAAGTGCTCAGCTCTTCAATGGCTGCCGCGCTTTCTTCCAGATTGGCCGCGGTGTTTTCGGTACGGCTGCTCAGGTCATTGCTGCCGCTGGACACCTGGGCGCTGGCCGTGGAAATGCTTTGTGAGGCCTGCAGCACCTGGGCCATGGTGCGGTTCAGGGCATCGCGCATCTGGTCGATGGATTGGAGCAGCTCGCCGGTCTCATTGTGTGTGTAGTGTGTCTGTGCAGGCTGGCTCAGGTCCAGCGCTGCCATGGCCTTGGCTGCAGCATTGGCGCGCAGCAGTGGCTCGGTGATGCTGCGTGTCACCGCGATGGCCAGCCAGATGCCCAGGGCAAGCGCTGCTGCCGAGAAAATCATCAACTGCACCATGCTGTCCGCACGCAGTTCTGCGCTGCGATGGGCCATCGTGTCGAGCTGCTGGCGCTGGTATTCGGTCAGTTCGGCCACTTTGTCCAGGTAGGCCTGCATGGTGGGCTCAAAGCGGTTGGTGAACACCTGCTCTGCTTCACCCATGCGCCCCGCATTCTTGAGCGCTGCAATGTCCTTGCGCAGGCTGAGATACGCGTCACGCAGCTTGGAAGCCTCCGCCAGCATCTGCAGCTCGTGTGGAGACTTCAGATTGGCTTCGATGATCTTCATCTGGCGTGCCGTGTCGGCGGTCGCGTCCTTGGTGGCCTTGTCAAAGTAGGCCACCAGGCTGGTGTCAGTGCTTTTGGCAATGGCTGCTGCGCGCTGTACACCCGACGTCACGTTCTTGGACCAGTTGGCCAGGGCGCGCTCGGTCAGCAGCACTTCGCCAACCATGTGATTCAGGATTCTGTCTTGTTCGCGCGTCTGATAGAGGGAGAGGGCGCTGCTGCCCATGAATAAAACCAGAATGCTTGCTAAGACGGCCGCGAGCTTGCGGCCAATGGACCAGTGACGGAAAAACATGTTCCCCTTCGTGTCGGATCAAGATTGGGAGGCCTGGCACAGATCGGTGTGCAGGTCTCTGAAGTGATTGGAGTGTCAGAACGCAGGGAGAACCGTCAGCACAGCTTTAGGGGGGTGAATTTGCTTCACCTGTGCGTGCGACGTGTGCGGTCTGCAGCGCTGCTATGCAGTGCGGGCAGCTCTGATGACGTAAGTGACTTCCAACTTCAGTTTAATAGTGAAGCATTTGTGACATTTGGGCGACAAATGTAAACGCACTGAAATAGTGCTTTATCGCAAAGGTGTGCATCTTTCTTGTGCGTGCATATTGATTTTTGTTTCTTTTGGGTGCACTGCAGCATCCAGCTTGCAGCTCTATTCAGCCCATAAGTTCACCGCCAAGGCCCGTGAAGGCTTGGTATGTGCTGCATGGACAGCGAAGTCTGTCATCGCAAAACGCGCAATGTCCGAGTGTGACAAGGTGTGTTTTTTGCGTCTAATTGCTTGATTGCCAATAAGCGCTGCAGGTGCTGTGGCCACCAGCGCAGAGCACCGCCTTTGACAGGTGGCTCCGCCCGGCTCAAGAAAAACAATGGAGCAAGCAATGAAGACCACAATGCGGCGCATTCTTCCTTATGAACTGGCATTGAATGAGGCGCTGCCCTGGACGGTATATGACGAGTTCGGCAACCTGCTGCTGCGCGAAGGCTATGTGATTCGCCAGCAGCGGCATCTGGACTCACTGTTCACGCGCGGTGCCTACATCTATGAGCAAGCTCCAGACGAGGAGGTGGAAGAGGCCCAGGCCGCACCTGTGGCAGCACCGCGCCAGCGTGTGCCGCACAAGGCTGAGCCGGTGTTTGTGCGCACGCGCCGGTTAGCCAATAGCCTGGAGCGTCTGCACGCCAGTTTGCTGGCCGGTGAGCTGCGCAACGACATGCGCATGCTGGTCATTGGCATGGCCCACGTGATTGCTCAGGCCTGCAAGGACGATGCGGATGCGTTGCTGGCGGGTCTGCATACCAACCGCTCCCACAGCTATCTGGTGGTGCAGCAGCTGCTGGGCGCTGCTGTGGTGGAAGTGCTTGCTTCTGAAGCAGGGATCGATGAGGACATGCGCACCTCCTGGGTCTGCGCCGCACTGACACGCGATGTGGGCATTCTGGACCTGCAGCAGCAGCTCGATACCCAGACCCGGCCGCTGACTGCGGAGCAGCAGGCCGAAATACGCTGTCACCCCGCCTATGCAGAAACCATGCTGGGTCAGATGGGTGTCAAAGACCCACTCTGGCTGCAGGTGGTGCGTGAGCACCATGAACGCTGTGACGGCACGGGCTACCCACAGCGCCTGCTGCGTGATGCCATCTGTGATGGTGCGCGCCTGCTGGCTGTGGCGGACTCTTACGCTGCCATGGTCACATCACGGGCCAATCGCACGGCGCGACTGCCGCGCCAGGCCATGCAGACCCTGTACATCGAGCGCGAGACAGCCTATGACAGCGCCTGGGTGCTGGCACTGGTGCGCAGCCTGACACTGTTCCCGCCCGGCAGCATGGTGGCTTTGCACAATGGAGATCTGGCACTGCTGCGCACCCGCCAGCGCAAGCCGCAGGACATGCAAGTGTGGGCCGTGCAAAACCGCAGTGGTGCACTGCTGCAGCCGCCGCAGCCACGCAGTACGGCGCAGCCTGACCATGCGGTGGAGCAGCCTGTTGCCGTGCCTGAAGCACTGTACGCCGCCATCGACTGGGCCAGTCTGTGGCAGCCGCCCGAGCCACCCACACAGGTCGAGCCACAGGCAGAAGCTGTATAAAAAATTGCCCGGCCTTGCGAAAGGCGGTGGTGCCTGGTGCTGCAAGGGGTCGTCGAGGAAAAATTTTCAAATAAAAAACATAGCTGCAAGCGTATATGCAGCAAGGGAAAAGCAGTTTTTTGTACTGCTTTTTGGGAATAACCTTGCAACTTGCCGCACCAAGACTTGCGCACTGCAGCATAAGTTCTGTTAGAGTGAGCATCTTTGAGCTTGCTGCTCATGGCAGTAAGTCTGATTTTTCAGCCGCCACAGTAGGCGGTTTTTCTTTACCTCCGTCCATCAGGCGTGGCCCCCGCCGGTGGAATGCAGCACAGGGCCAGTCCTCTCTAAATTACGTTTTCCCAAAAAAGCGTAAAGCGGCTTGCTTTTGAGCCACCTTTTTTCTGCGCCAGCGCTGTGCTTGCGCCACTTTGTTGAACTACGTTTCCCCGACCTTAGAAGTCATCGGCAGATATGCGCTGACACCAGCCGCCGAACTGACAAACAGCGGTTCCTACACCGCCTCGCTTTCCATCCGCAGCGGCCACGGCCAGAGCACGCATGATCGCGTGTTTCGTTTTGTGCCTGACTTTGATACCGCCGCCGCTGCCCTGCGCTACGCCTGCCGTGAAGGCCGGCGCCTGCTGCAACAGCCGGGCCTGACTGCCTGACATCCCATCGAAGGAGATCCCATGTCAAAAGAAGATCTGATTGAAATGCAAGGCCAGGTCATGGAAGTGCTGCCCGACTCGCGTTTTCGCGTCACGCTGGACAACGGCCATGAACTGGTTGCCTACACCGGCGGCAAGATGCGCAAGTTCCGCATCCGCATCCTGGCTGGTGACAAGGTCACCCTGGAGATGTCGCCCTATGACCTGAACAAGGGCCGCATCACCTTCCGACATATCGAGCAGCGTTCGCATGCTGGCCCATCGGCCGCCAAGCGTCGCCCTCACCGATAAATCGCACAGAGCAACCACCTCTTTTCTTTTCCCCTGGCACGGCGTGGTGGCTGTGCGTTTTTTCTCTCAAGAGTTTCACCATGAACAACAAACTGTACGTTGGCAATCTGGCCTATTCCGTCCGCGACAACGATCTGGAGCAAGCATTCTCCGAATTCGGTAACGTCGTATCCGCTAAGGTCATGATGGAGCGCGACTCCGGCCGTTCCAAGGGCTTCGGCTTTGTGGAAATGTCTTCCGACGCTGAAGCACAAGCAGCCATCGAAGGCCTGCACGAGCAGCCTCTGGGCGGCCGTAACATGATGGTTAACGTGGCCCGTCCCCGTGAAGAGCGTCCTGCCGGCTTCGGCGGCGGCTTCCGTGGCAACAACGGCGGCGGCGGTTTCCGCGGCGGCCGTGAAGGCGGCTTCGGTGGCGGTTTCGGCGGTGGCCGCGATCGTTACTAAGCACTCAGATTTCGCTGTCTTTCCTGGAAGGGCAGCGCGCTGACAAAAAAATCTGCCCTTGTGGCAGATTTTTTTTCGCCTGTGCATGCCTGCCGCCGGGCTACAGTGGCGGCATGAGCCCCATGCTTGCAGGCGCGCAGCGCATTCTCATCCTTGGCAGCCCCGGAGCCGGTAAATCTACCCTGGCCCGGCAGCTGACGCACAGCATGGCTTTGCCGCTGGTGCACCTGGATGCCCTGTACTGGGCGCAGGGCACACCACCCGCAGCTGCACAGTGGCGCAGCACGGTGGAACAGGCCATTGCACAGCCTGCCTGGATCATGGACGGCCATTACCCCAGTAGCCTGGCGCAGCGTCTGCAACGTGCAGATGCGGTGATTTATCTGGACTTTCCTCGCAGCCTGTGCCTGTGGCGCGTGCTGCGCCGCAGCTGGCAAGGCCAGCGTGCCGATGGCGTGCCAGCCACATCGCTGCCGCGTTGGGATTGGCGCTTTGTGCAGCGTGTATGGCACTCCCCCAGTGTTCAGCGCCCACGGGATATGGCGCTGCTTTCTGCTTTTGAGGGCCCGGTGCTGCGGTTCACAGGGCCTTCCGCTTTGCAGCAATGCTTGCACGAAGCTAAATACTTATAAATTAATAGCTGCTAGCGCTTGCTGGGTAAGCGTTAGAGCCACTTTTTATACTTAAAGTTCGGTGCTGGCCGCAGGCAGCCACTGCTGCACAAGCGCAGCCTGAAAGCTGCAACTCCAGGCCATCTGCTCCTCACCCAGCTTGGCCTCTCTGGTCTGCGGCGCAATCCTTGCTGAAAAGCTATGGGCCCTCAATCTGATGGGCCACGGTATCAGCGGTGATGGCGTTGTCGCTGCAGGCTTGTGCTCAGTCGCTGCAGCACACTTTGTTGCGGCCACTGTTTTTGGCCGCATACAAGGCGGCATCGCTGCGCTTGATCATTTCATTCAAGCTGTCTCTGGCCTGGTCGAGATACAGGCTGCTTACGCCAATGCTCACGGTGATGTGGCCAACAGGTGCAAGGTGTAAATCTGCAATGCTTTGGCGCAGATGCTCCGCCATGTGTTTGGCACCTTGAGCATCGGTGTCGGGCAAGAGCAGCACAAACTCTTCACCCCCAAAGCGCGCGAGCACATCGGAGTCGCGGGCGCGTTCAGCCAGAGTACGGGCCAAGGCTTGCAGCACCATATCACCCACATCGTGGCCATAGGTGTCGTTGATGCGCTTGAAGAAGTCGATGTCGATGCTCAGTACGCTGAGCGGCCGTGCATTGCGAACGGCCAGGGCCAAAGCCAGTGCAGCGCGGGCTTCAAAACCGCGGCGGTTGAGCAGCTGTGTGAGTGGATCGGTCGTCGCCTGGCGCTCCAGCTCCGCATTGGCTTGTTGCAGCTCCAGAGTACGCAGGCGCACTTGCGCCTTCATCTCGTCATTGGCCTGCAGCAGTTTTTGCGTCATGTGGGACAGCGACGCGCTCAGCAACTGCACTTCTCGGTTGCTGTTCATGAGTGGCAGGGGGGTATCTACCGCACCAGCATGGATGCGGCCTGCCGCCTGGGCCAGGGTCTTGAGGTCATCGCTGACGTGCTTGGCCAAGCGCCAAGCGATCAATGCGCCCAGAAGCCCTAGGAACAAACCAGCTGCCAGGGCCATCCAGATCACGCGGTTGGCATCGGCATAGGCCATTTCCAGCGGCTGGCGCGCTACGATCCACCAGCCCAGGTCAGTGACTGTAGCTGGCAGCTGGACTGCCGTGGTCAGATAAGGCTGGGGCCTGTCTTTCCAGGTGGCGGACACTGGCGCACCAGTCAGCGCATCTTGTAGTTGCTTGCCTTGCAGCGGCAAGCTTTGGCCTAAGTCGGTGTAGGGAGCCATGACTCCTGCCGGTGCATAAATCAGCGCCCCTTGGTGGTCGAAGATAAATACGCTTTGCTGCAGCTCCGTACCAGGCCCTTGGAGCAGGCGCTCTACCGAATCGCGTATCCAGTCCCAGCTGCAGTGCACGCCCAGCACACCCGCAATATGGCCGTCTGGGTGGTAGATGGGGGCCGAGAAGTCCACCAGACGCAAGGGCTCGCCGGTCATGCTGCGTGGCAGCAAATCTGCCAGCAGCTTGGCGGGGTGCACTTCGCTGATAAAGGGTGTGCTCATGCCTTCCTGAAACCAGGGGCGTGCAGCCACATTCGCACCTTGCAGCATGCCTTGTGTGGCATTGCGTACCGTGCCTTGTGTATCAGCGACGCCAATCCAGACGTTGTGTGGGTTGATATGTTGCACGCGGTCAAGCATGGTGCGTACGCTGTCGGCATCCAGGCCGCTTTCCCACAGCTCTTTGGCACGTGCCAGCACTTGTGTGCGGTGGCTTTGCTGACTGATTTCTTCGTGCAGCAAGGTCACAGTGTTGTGCGCGACCATGTTCAGGCTGGTCGCGGCTTGTTGCTGCAGGCGCAGTTTGAGGATTTCCCCCCACAGCAGACACAGTGCAATGGTCAGCAATGCCGTAAAACTGCCAAATACCAGTGCAATGTGGGTGCGAAAACTTTTGGCGGGAGGGCTGGAAGGGGTCATAACGCGGGGGGCAGGAGAAAGAGGCTGCACAGGGTGCGTGTAGCAAGGCGCAATCATCAATGTATGCGCTTTGCAAGTTCCATGCTGGGGCTTGTTGTGGTGAAGCTCCAGTTAAGGAAGCGCTGCATTAAGCGCTTTCGCGCGCGATGGCTTGACTTTGAAAGACCTGCTAGGCAGTGGTCGCAACGAAGAAACAACAACTTGCCGATGATGCTTTGCACGCCCTAGACGTTCGTTTTTTGGCTGCTGATTTTTGATGGATGCAGAGTATCCTCAAGCGGCATGCTTGTCGCTGTAAGCCATTCATGATGATTGAATATTCCCAGAAAGAATCAGCGGCATCATCCACCACCGACATCACCGCTGGCACCGGCAACCGCAACATCGTTGCCATCTGCCGTGCGAGCACTTCGGTATCTTGCCCTGCATAGACCCAGATCAACATGCCACGACCAGGCCCATGTTCTCCACGAGCTTGAGGCAGAACTGACTGGGCAAGGGCGTCACCAGTTGGGCATGCTGCGGGAAAGGTCAGGGCGTTGCCGCAGGCAGCCACTGCTGCACAAACGCTGCCTGAAAGCTGCGAATCCAGGCCATGCGCTCCTCTCCCAGCCGCCTTCCGGCTGCGGTCTGCATGCTGGCGGGCAGGGTGGCGAGCTTGACCTCGATATGGTCCAGCGTGTACGTCACATCATCGAGCGGGCGCTGCTGCGCCAGAGGGTCAGAGGGGTGGGCCAGCGCACGGCCCAGCTGACCGCCCACGCTGAACATGCGTGCAATGCCTACAGGGCCAAGGGCATCGAGCCGGTCAGCATCTTGCACGATCTTTGCCTCTATGGTCTGTGGCGCAATACCTGCCGAAAAGCTATGGGCCTCAATCGCATGGGCCACGGCATCGAGCTTGTGCGCGGGAAAGCCTCGCGCTCGCAGCGCAGCGACTGCTTTTTCTGCCGCCATGCGCGAAGCCTGTGCCCGCTGCGGATGGTTTTTGGGCAGATTCACACAGTCATGCCACAGGCAGGCAGCGTGCACCACTTCGGTATCTGCTTCGGGGTGGTCTTGCAGCAGGATTTGGGCAGTGGCCCAGACTCGGGCAATGTGGGTGGTGTCGTGGGCGGGGTCAGTGGCCTGCATTTTTTAATGTATTAATGAGAAGTAGAGAAATGTCTGAATCAGTGATTGACACCGGCAGCCGCAACATGGTTGACCCCTGTTGATTGGCAGAAAACAACACCCCCGGTGCCAGTAAAACCCCTTGCGCTGCCATCTGCCGTGCCAGCACTTCGGTATCGCGCCCTGCATCGGCCCAGATAAACATGCCGGCCAGTGGCTCCTGGTGCACGACCAAGCCCATGTTCTCCACGAGCTTGAGGCAGCGCTGGCGGGCCGTGTCCACCCGTTCGCGCAGGCGCTGTACATGCTTGCGGTACTGGCCATCGGCAAGGATGCGGTGCACCACGCGTTCGCCCAGCTCCGGGCTGGTCAGGCCGCTGAGCAGCTTGGCATCCGTCAGCGCGCGAATGCGCTCGGGCTGTGCGGCCACATAGCCCACGCGCAGACTGCCAGCCAGTGTCTTGGAAAAGCCCCCAATCAGCAGCACACGGCGCAGCCGATCCAGCGTCGCCAGGCGCATGGGCTGTGGCACAAAGTCTGCATAGGTGTCGTCTTCCAGAATCAGAAAGTTGTGCTGCTCGGCCAGGCGCAGCACGTCATAGGCCACGGGCAGAGAAAGGCCAAAGCCCGTGGGGTTGTGCACCACGGTGTTAGTGATCAAGAGCTTGGGCCGGTGCGCCCTGGCCAGGCGCTCCAGCACTTCCAGATCAGGGCCATCGCGCAGACGGGGCACAGGCAGCACCTGCACGCCCAGTGCGCGCAGCAGACCAAACACCATGAACCAGGCGGGGTCCTCCACCAGCACGGCGTCGCCCGCGCGCAGGGTGCTGCGCAAGATCAAATCCATGCCTTGGGTGACGCCGGTGACGGTCATCAGCTCCAGTTCAGGGTCTATCTGCAGCCCTTGCGCCAGCAGCATGGCGCTGATTTGCTGGCGCAGTGGCGCGTATCCCTGTGGCTCGCCATAGCCCAGCAGCTGCATGCCTGCACTGCGGCCCACGGCACGTACGGCGGCGTTGAGCATGTCGTGGTCCATCCAGCTCTGGGGCAGCAGGCCGGTGCTGCCGTCAAACTGCACCTGTCCATGGCTGCGGAACATGCTGCGCAGCAAAAAGGGGGTGTCAAAAGCCTGTCCTGCAGAAAGACTGGGCATTTCAGGGGTGGAGGGCGCATGCAGCCTGCGCTGGGTGCTCACAAAAAATCCAGCACCGGGGCGCGAATGCAATAAACCGAGCGCGACCAGCCTGTCATAGGCCTGCACCACGGTGTCGCGGCTCACGCCTGCGCTGTCTGCCAGCTGGCGAACAGAAGGCATGCGGGTGCCCGCACGCAGGCTGTGGTTGCCCAGCAGCTGCTGGCAGTGCTGCACCAGTTGCTCGACCAGCGGCGGGCTGTCGCTGCCGCGCAGGGGTTGCCAGCCCAAGGCGTTGCTGCTGTCAGCGGTTTGGGGGTGTACTGTTCGGGTGTTTGAGGCCATACAGTCTCTAAAGTGAGTGGAAAAACTGTATGGAAACTGTATGGGTAATTGCGCCTAGCATGCAAGCCTTGTGATGGTTTTGCTACGAGGTGTCTGCATGAATCTGCCGCTGGATTTGTCGTCTTCCAACCATTGGTTGCCGCTGGTGATGTTTATTGTGGTGAGCTCCATCACGCCGGGGCCGAACAATGTGATGCTCACGGCCTCTGGTGCCAACTTTGGCTACCAGCGCAGCGTGCCGCATATGCTGGGGATTTCAGTGGGTACATCGGTGCAGCTGCTGATGGTAGGCGCAGGGCTGGGGGCTGTGTTTACGCAGCAGCCCCAGCTCTATACCGCAGTGCAGTGGCTGGGGGCGGCCTACCTGATCTGGCTGGCATGGAAGATTGCAAGCGCTGGCCGCATGCAGACCCAGGGCGGCAGAGTTCAGCCTTTGAACTTCTGGCAGGCGGCAGCCTTTCAGTGGGTGAACCCCAAGGCATGGCTGATGAGTATTGGTGTGGTGGCAGCCTATACCTCGCCACAGGCGTACTGGCCCAGCCTGTTGCTGAGTGCACTGCTGATGCCGCTGGTGAACTACCCCTGCATCAGCGTATGGACACTGTTTGGCAGCGCGATTGGCCGCTGGCTGCAGTCGCGCCGGGCGTTGCGCATCTTCAATGCTGCGATGGCCGCTTTGCTGCTGCTGTCACTGTGGCCCATGCTGGCAGTGAAGATATAAAAATTTAATAAAAATGGCTGCTAATGCCCGAAAAATAAGCGCTGACAGCTATTAATTTTTAAGTCTCAGCAGCCTGCTGCTGGAAGGCAGCCATACCCTGCAGGCAAAACCGCAGAAAGCGATTGGCAGCTGGTGAAAGCTGGCGGCCTGTGCGCGTGATGAGCTGCATCTGCGCATGGGCAAAGGCGGGGTTGTCGATAGGCACGGCGCGCACCAGGCCCTGTGCCAGTTCGGTGGTGACGGCGCACTGGGGCAGCAGGGTGATGCCCTGGCCGCTGCCGACAAAGTGCAGCAGTACGCTGATCAGGTTGCTGGTCAGCGCAGGGCTCAGCCGCAGCTGGTCGGTCTGCTCTGCATATTCCACCAGCTGGCGAATGCCGTACACGCCCTGCAGCAGGGCAACGGGCCATTGCTGCAGCTCGTGCAGCGAGGTCATGGGCTGGCTGGCCAGTGGGTGGTTGCTGGCGACGATGGCATGCATGGGCTGCAGCGCGCTGGCACGCACCTGCACCATGGGATCTGCCGGGGCGTAGTACACCAGTCCCAGCTCGGCCTGGTCTTCGCGCACGCGGCGCATGATTTCGTTGGTGCCATACACCTCCAGCGATACCGAGATGCCAGGGTGCTGTTGGCGAAACTGCTGCAGCGGCCCCTGCACCAGTTCCTGGGCAAAGCCTTCACCGCTGACCACGCTCACAGTGCCGGTGTGCAGGCCGCGCAGGGCTTCAATCTTGGCCAGCATGTCGTGCTGGTGGGCCAGATGCTGGCGGTAGTAGTCCAGCAGCAGCAGCCCCGCTGCCGTGGGCACCACGCCGCTGCGGTGACGCTCGAGCAGCACCAGCCCCAGCTCTTCTTCCAGCAGTGCAATCTGGCGGCTGACGGCAGAAGGCACGATGCCCAGCTTTTCTGCAGCATGGCGCACGCTGCCAGAAGTTACAGCCTCATACAAATAGCGAGCACGGGAATCGTGAAAGGCGAGCATGTGCAGCAGAAAGTGATGACTTACGAGAGAACGGGGCAGCAACTGGTATTTTGTTCTAATTTTCAGAACGCAAAACTAATAAAGTGCAATCTATGCGCAGATATAGTCATTGACAGTGGTCCGTGTGCATAACCAGCGTAGTTGTGGGTGCGGCCGAACGGTTTGTTCAATATCAGCGCGTGGGACTGCGCAGGCAGCAGCGCAAAAGGAAAATCGATGACTTCCAACGTTCCAAAGGCCGCTTCGGCCCAGCCCGGCATCAGCGCCGGCAGCGTCATGCAGGTGTTTGCACTGGCACTGGTGATTGCCGCTTTGTCCGAGTGGCTGGGGCCACTGCCCATTGAGCTGGGTGTAGGCAAGGTGGTGTTGCTACCCATGATCTGGGCGCTGCTGATTGGCCTGATTCTGGGCCTGCTCGCCAAGCGCATGCCCAAGCCCGTGAGCCTGGGGCTGCACAGCCAGCACCTGGCGGCAGCTGTGCTGTCGTGCGCACTGTTCCTGTTCATTGCCAAGCTGGGCCTGATGGTAGGTGGCTCGCTGCCGCAGCTGGCCAAGGTGGGCTGGGGCCTGGCGCTGCAGGAGCTGGGCAACCTGATTGGCTGCGTGCTGCTGGGTATGCCAGTGGCGCTGCTGCTGGGCATCAAGCGCGAAGCCATTGGTGCAACGTTCTCGATTGGCCGTGAGCCCGGTCTGGCCATTGTGGGTGAGCGCTTTGGTATGGACTCGCCCGAAGGCCGCGGCGTGCTGGCGGAATACATCACTGGCACTTTGATTGGCGCCATCTTTATCTCGCTGCTGGCGGGCTTTGTGGCCAGCCTGGGCATTTTCCACCCCATCGCGCTGGGCATGGGCGCGGGCGTGGGCTCGGGCAGCATGACGGCGGCGGCGGTGGGAGCCATCTCTGCGCAATACCCAGAGCGTGCGAATGACATTGCGACTTTTGCTGCTGCGGCCAACCTGATCGCCACCACGCTGGGTACGTATCTGACGCTGTTTATCTCCCTGCCTCTGGCCGTACGTGCCTATCGTTTCCTGGAGCCTATTCTGGGCCGCAATCGCAAGGCAGTGGCGGTGCAGGAGGCGGCACCTGCTGCGCATGAAGTGGTGCATGTGCCTGCGCTGAACCTGGGCATGCGTCTGCTGGCATGGGTGTATGTGGGTTTCCTGGTGCTGGTGGGCAACCAGATCGGCTACGGCATCCCCATGCTGGATGCGCTGCCTGGCATCGCACTCATCGTTGCTGTGGTACTGGTGGGTGATCTGATCTATATGGGTACTGGCCGCAAGCTGCCTGCGGTGTGCTGGATTTCTTTTGTGGCCATGGCGCTGACTTTCCCTGCCGTGCCTTATGCGGCAGAGGTGGCAGCGATTACCAGCAAGGTGAGCTTCCTGGCCATGATTACGCCCATGCTGACTTTTGCGGGTCTGTCGCTGGCCAAGGACATTCCCGCCTTCCGCCGCCTGGGCTGGCGCATTGTGGTGGTCTCGCTGATGGCCAATGCCGGTGTCTTCCTGGCGGCTGCGGTGATCGCACAGTTCTTTGTGAGCAATATGTAAGGCGGTCATCACCACCGATGTGATCTATGCCTCGTCAGTACATCCCGATGTGCTGCGAGGCATTTTGTTTGGGGCTGCGCTGGCATTGCTGCAAGCGTATATTGCTATCAACTTTGATTTTTTGAACAAGAGGAATCTGTCATGAACACCATCAAGTGGCCCGGTCAGCAAACGCTGCAGGCATGGAGGCATGACTTTCACCGCCATCCCGAAACCGCCTACCAGGAGCACCGCACCAGCCAGCGTGTGACTGAGCTGCTGCAAAGCTTTGGCCTGGAAGTACACACGGGACTGGCTGGCACGGGCGTGGTGGCTGTGCTGCGCGGCAAGCGTGGCGATGGCCCATCGATTGGCCTGCGCGCAGACATGGATGCCCTGCATGTGCAGGAGCTCAACAACTGCGAGCACAAGTCTGTCAACGAAGGCCGCATGCACGCCTGCGGCCACGACGGTCACACCACCATGCTGCTGGGCGCAGCGCAGGCCCTGGCCTCCAACCCTGACTTTGCGGGTACGGTGCATTTCATCTTCCAGCCTGCCGAAGAAAACGAGGGCGGTGCACGCACCATGATTGAGCAGGGCCTGTTTGAGCGCTTCCCCATGGATGCGGTCTACAGCATGCACAACTGGCCCGGCCTGCCCGTGGGCACAGCAGCCGTGCACAGCACCGCCGTGATGGCAGCCTTTGACATTTTTGACCTGACACTGACGGGCAAGGGCTGTCATGCCGCCATGCCGCATCTGGGCAAAGATGCATTGCTGGCCGCCTGCCAGCTGGTGACGCAGTTGCCCGCACTGATTGCCCGTGAGCAGGAAGTGCACAAGCCTGCCGTGCTGAGTGTGACCAGCTTTAACGCAGGCGATACCTACAACGTCATGCCCGAAGTCATCAAGCTGCGCGGCACCGTGCGCTGCTTTGACATGGAGCAGCGCGCCCGGATTGAGCAGCGCTTCCGTGATGCCATTGCCGCTACCTGCACCCTGCATGGTCTGGAGGCACAGCTGGACTACCGCGTGAGCTACCCCGCCACCATCAACCACCCCGAGCATGCTGACATCTGCGCCGAGGTACTGACCCAGGTGCTGGGCGAAGGCAATGTGCGCCGCGATCTGAAGCCCAGCATGGCCTCGGAAGACTTTTCCTTCATGTCGCAGACCCGCCCCGGTGTCTATATCTGGATGGGCAATGGTGAAGACAGTGCCTCGCTGCACAACCCGAAGTACGACTTCAACGACAACGTATTGCCCAAGGGCGTGCAGTATTTTGTGGAGCTGGTCTACGCATTGCTGCGTGACGGCAAGCTGCCCAAGGCGGGCTGAGTCGCAGACAGCATCTGCTAATCACGAAAAAGCGCTTCCTGGTGAAGCGCTTTTTTTATAGCTGCCAGCGCTTGCTGCATAAGCGCTAGAGGCCAATTTGGCTTATTTTTTTTCGTACATAGAGCCAGCGGTGCAAAGGCTCGGTGAGCAGCAGCACGGCAATCAGGCGCGTGACCTGAAACGATGTGACCACGGGCACGGACAGCGCAAAAATCTTGGCAGTGATGGACATTTCCACAATGCCACCCGGTGCAGTGGCCAGCAGCAGCGAGGTGTAGTCCAGATCTATGCATTGCCACAGCAGCCAGGCAAACCCGGCACACAGCGCGATCAGCCCCAGCGTCAGCAGCGTAATGCTCAAAGCCCAGCGCGGCGCGCTCTTCAGAAACTGGCGGTTAAAGCGCACACCAAGACTGATGCCGATGACCAGCTGTGCAGCGTTGCTCAGGCCTGGTGGCAGGGCGGAAAGCTGCAGATCACACAAAGCCATGATGACGGAAGCTGCGAACGGCCCCAGAAACCATGGGTTGGGTTGCCTGAGCCACTGAAACACCGCCACGCCAGCCGCAGTGAGCAGCGCAAACAGCGCAAAGCCTGCAGGCTGAAAGCTCAGTGCCAGTGGTGCGCTAGGGAGGCTGGCGGCGGGAACTTCACGCTCAATCAGGGCCACGAGAAAAGGCACGCACAGTGTGACCAGCATCAACCGCAGGCTGTGGCTGGCGGCGACCAGATCGGTTCTGGCCTGGCTGCGCTCCGCCAGGATGGACATTTCCGAGGCAGCCCCAATCACCCCCGAAAAGTAGGCGGTGGAGTGCAATTGCTCCGGGCTGTGGAAGCCGTCGTTACCACGGTTGCACCACGCAATGAACCGGGCACTGAACAAGCCCAGCCCCAGCGAAAACATCACGGCCAGTCCCACGGCCCACCACAGCTGGGCCAGCAGCCCCAGGATCTCCGACGAAAAATACATGCCCAGTGCAGAGCCCATGGCCCATTGGGCCAGGTTGCGCATGCGGTTCAGGCTGAGCACGGGCAGCTGCATGACGGACAGCACGCCCGTCACCAGCAACGGGCCGGTCAGCCAGGGCAGTGGCACATGCCACCACACAAACAGCTGGGCTGCCGCAAAGGCAATGAGCAGGGTGAGCAGATAGGCAGGAAGAGGGCGCAGGGGCAAACGCATGTTGTAAAACTTCGGTCTATTCAGATTGCTTTGCACATGATGTGCCATGAATGCTTGATGCTGACACGCTTTTCACTTTTCATAGCAAAAAAAGGCGTAAAATCTAAGGCTTGTCGGAGCGTAGCGCAGCCTGGTAGCGCATCTGCTTTGGGAGCAGAGGGTCGCGAGTTCGAATCCCGCCGCTCCGACCAAAAGATTCAAGGACTTAGCTGAGAGATCGGCTAAGTCCTTTTGTCTTTTCTGGGCTGAGGGGTAAACAAGAAATTAGCTACTTGCGCCTTCGAGGTGCGCCTGCCGACATCGCACTGCAGATCCGCGCTAGGCTGACAAACCTGTCGGGCAGTTCTGCTGCAAAAACGAGGAGTGCTGGAGTGGTACACGTGCGGCAAGTTTTCTGGAGTAGAAAGCAAAAAACCTCTGTAAATCAAAGATCTACAGAGGTTTTGTGTTCTGGCGGAAGGGGCGTCCGCCATTGATGCCCCATTCTTCGGGCCCCTAAAAAGTAAAAAATAACTGACAAATTTTCAGCGCTATATAGCATTTTGTCCATCGAGCTATATGTGCGGTGGTAGATTGGCGCTCTTTTGACTTTTTAACATAGGTCAAGTGACAAAAGCTTGAGGGCTTTTGTTTGAATTCCCTCGTCTTGCGAGCCGTTCTCATCGAGCAGCTCTATTGCTTGCCATTGGCATTCCCTCAACATTCGACGTGGCCCGTGAGGCTCGGCAATGTGTGAGCAATCGTCAAGGTCGAGGCCTTTGAGTTCGGGCTGTTCCCCCGACTCAACAGGTAGCATTCCTCATGCACTGCTGCCTGTAAACCTAACGCCCTCCATGGTCATGGGAGCGCGGTTTCTGAAAACTACTCACGATGATGAATCACGGCAGAAGAAGATTCTTTAAGCTGTGCGGCGCTGCTGCTGCTAGCGCCACTGCTGCGTCCTTGGGCTTTGCCCCCTCTGTTGCGCAAGCCACTCTCCCCCGCCAGTACAAACTACTGCGCGCCAAAGAAACACGCAATAACTGCACCTACTGTTCAGTGGGTTGCGGCATGCTGATGTACAGCTTGGGTGATGGTGCCAAAAACGCCAAGTCCAAGATCTTCCACATCGAAGGTGACCCAGACCACCCAGTAAGCCGTGGTTCTCTGTGCCCCAAGGGTGCGGGCGCATTGGATTACATTCATTCCGAACAGCGCCTGAAGTACCCCGAAGTGCGCGAAGCTGGGACCAATGAATGGAAGCGCATCAGTTGGGAGGAAGCGAACGAGCGCATCGCTCGCTTGCTCAAGGACGACCGAGACGCCAACTTCATCGAGAAAAATGACAAAGGCGAAACGGTCAATCGCTGGCTCTCTACTGGCATGTTGGCTTCTTCTGCAGCATCCAATGAAACCGGCATCTTAGACTTCCGCTTTGCCCGTGCCTTGGGCATGGTAGGTTTCGACTGCCAAGCCCGTCTGTGCCATGGTCCTACCGTGGCGGCCCTCGCCCCTTCGTTTGGCCGTGGTGCTATGACCAACCACTGGGTGGACATCAAGAACGCCAATGTGATCTTGGTCATGGGCGGCAACCCCGCTGAAGCCCACCCGGTGGGATTCAAGTGGGCGATTGAAGCCAAGATCCACAACAAAGCCCACCTGATGGTGGTGGACCCACGCTTCAACCGCACGGCGGCTGTTGCTGACTTCTACGCCCCCATTCGCGCTGGCGCAGACGCTGCATTTTTGATGGGCATCGTCAACTATTTACTGCAAAACGACAAAATCCAGCACGAATACGTCAAAGCTTACACCAATGCAAGTCTGATCGTGCGGGAGGACTACAACTTTGAAGAAGGCTTGTTTAGCGGTTACGACGAAGACAAAAAAATCTACGATAAGTCCAGTTGGACCTACGAGCGAGATGCTGAAGGCCATGCCCTGCAAGACGATACGCTGCAAAATCCCCGCTGTGTGCTGAACTTGCTGAAAAAGCATGTGGAGCGCTACACCCCCGAGATGGTGAACACCATCACAGGCACCAAGGTGGAAGACTTCCTGCACGTGTGCGAGCAACTGGCCAGCACCTGCGTGCCTAACCGCACCGCCACCTTCCTGTACGCCCTGGGCTGGACGCACCACACTGCTGGCGCTCAGATCATTCGCGGTGCAGCCATGATCCAGTTGCTGCTGGGTAACATTGGCATGGCTGGCGGCGGCGTGAATGCGCTACGCGGACACTCAAATATTCAGGGCTATACCGACCTTGGCTTGCTATCCACACGCCTGCCTGGCTACATGGATCTACCCAAAGATGCACAGCAAACCCTAGAAGGCTATCTGAGCGATATCACACCCAAAGCGGATGTGGCAGGCCAAGTGAACTTCTGGGAAAACACGCCCAAGTTCTTTGTCAGCCTGATGAAGGACCTGTACGGCGAGCACGCCACCAAAGACAACAACTGGGGCTTCGACTGGCTGCCCAAGTGGGACCGCAGTTACGACATGCTGGCATACTTTGACCTGATGTACCGCGGCAAGGTCAACGGCTACATCGCCCAGGGCTTCAACCCCGTGGCGGCCATGCCCGACTCCACCAAGGTGCGCGATGCACTAGCTAAACTGAAGTTCTTGGTCGTCATCGACCCACTACAAACAGAAACTTCGACTTTCTGGAAGAACCACGGCGAATTCAACGACGTGGACCCAGCCCAGATCCAAACGACGGTGTTCCGTCTGCCCTCGTCGTGCTTTGCCGAGGAAAACGGCGCCATTGTCAACTCAAGCCGCTGGCTGCAGTGGCACTGGGCTGCGCAAGAGCCCCCATTTGAAGCACGCCATGATGGCCGCATTCTGGGTGGCATCTTCATGAAACTGCGTGAGCTGTACGCCAAGGAAGGTGGAACATGCCCCGAGCCGCTAATGAATATGCGCTGGGAATACCACAACCCAGAAGATCCACACCCCGAAGAAGTCGCCAAGGAAGCCAACGGTTATGCGCTGGCCGACCTGTATGACGACAGCGGCAAGCTGATCGCCAAGAAGGGGCAACTGCTTTCTGACTTCGGCATGTTGCGTGACGACGGCACCACCGCCAGCTACTGCTGGATTTTTGCCGGCTCATGGACCGAAGCAGGGAACCAGATGGCCCGTCGCGACAACACAGACACAGGTCACGGCAATACTCCCGGCTGGGCTTGGGCCTGGCCGGCCAACCGCCGTGTGCTCTACAACCGTGCCTCGGCTGACCCAGCGGGTAACCCTTGGGACCCGAAGCGCCAAATACTGCACTGGGATGGAAAGAAATGGGGCGGCGCTGATGTACCCGACTACCCAGTCACAGCAGCCCCCAATAGTGGCGTCAATCCCTTCATCATGCTTCCCGAAGGTGTGGGACGTTTGTTCTCTGCCAAGGGTATGAACGATGGTCCTTTCCCCGAACACTATGAACCGACGGAAAGTCCCATCGCCGCAAACCCATTGCACGCAAAGGTCAGTAAGAGCCCCGTGGCTCGTGTGTTCGCTGATGACGCTGCACGCATGGGGACACGCGAGCAGTTCCCCTATGTCGCGACCACCTACTCGATCACCGAGATGTTCCGCCACTGGACCAAGCACTCGCGTCTGAATGCGATTGTTCAGCCCGAACAGTTCATTGAGTTATCCGAAAAACTGGCTCAGAAAAAAGGTATTAAGGCCGGCGATGTCATTCGTGTCTCTAGCAAACGTGGCCATATCAAGGGTAAAGCAGTTGTTACCAAACGCGTGATGACGTTGCAAGTTGATGGCCAGGAGATTGAACAGATCGGTATTCCCTGCCACTGGGGCTACGAAGGCACCACACGCAAGGGCTATCTGGCAAATACGCTGAGCCCTGGTATTGGCGATGCCAATGCCCAGACTCCCGAGTTCAAGGCCTTCTTGGTCAACATCGAAAAGGCATAAGGCACGCCATGACCATGCAATCCCAAGATATCGTGCGGCGCTCGGCCACCAACGGTTTCACACCGGCTGCCCATGCCCGCGACCATAAGGCCGAAGTGGCTAAACTTATCGACGTCAGCATCTGTATTGGCTGTAAAGCCTGCCAAGTCGCTTGTAGCGAATGGAATGATCTGCGCGATGACGTTGGTGAGAACTTCGGCGTTTATGACAACCCACGCGATCTTTCACCCCAAACTTGGACCTTGATGCGCTTTGATGAGCACGTCAATGAGCAAGGCAAAATGGAATGGCTGATCCGCAAAGACGGTTGTATGCACTGTGAGGATCCTGGCTGTCTGAAAGCATGCCCGCAACCTGGTGCGATCGTGCAATATGCTAACGGCATTGTTGATTTCCAGTCCGAGCACTGTATTGGCTGCGGCTACTGTGTGGCCGGTTGTCCGTTTGATGTACCACGCATCAGCGAAAAGGACAACAAAGCCTACAAATGCACCTTGTGTTCTGACCGTGTCGCTGTGGGGCAGGAGCCGGCTTGCGTAAAAACCTGTCCGACTGGTGCGATTTCGTTCGGCACGAAAGACGACATGCTGATCAAGGCAGAAGGTCGTGTGGACGAGATGAAATCCCGTGGGGGGCAAAACGCTGGGGTTTACGACCCAGCAGGTGTGGGTGGCACTCATGTGATCTACGTGCTGCAACACGCTAATCAACCCGAGCTCTACCACAAGCTGCCTAATGAGCCCAAGATCAGCAGTGTGGTTGAAGGCTGGAAGGGCTGGTTCAAGCCACTGGCAGCACTTGGCTTTGTGACTGCGTTGGCAGGCGCTGCCGCTCACTACATCACTACAGGCCCCAATGAAGTCGACGATGACGATATCGAGGGCGATCACACATCCACGTCGAAGGGAGAAAAGGCATGAAAAAAGACCGCATGATTTTGCGTACACCCTTGCCTGAACGTTTGTGTCACTGGGCCATGGTGGTGTGCTTCTTTCTGGTTGCCATGTCGGGGCTCTCTTGGGTATTTCCCAGCTTGAACTGGCTAAATGGCGTCTTCGGCACGCCACAGATGGCGCGAGTCTTACACCCCTTCTTTGGCATCGGGGTGTTCTTGGCACTGGTGTATTTATTTATCCGTTTTGTGAAATACAACTTGTTCGTCAAGGAAGATCGTATCTGGGCAGACAACATTAAGTCTGTAGTCGCAGGTGATCACAGCAAGCCACTGCGTATCGGTAAGTACAACGCCGGCCAAAAATTCCTATTTTGGGGAATCATGTTGCTGATTAGCGTGCTGCTGATTAGCGGTCTGGTCATCTGGCGTGCCTACTTTGCTCACCTGTTTCCCATTCCTGTATTGCGCGTTGCTTTGCTGCTGCATGCGGTAGCGGGTGTCGGCCTGATGTTGCTGATCATAGGCCACATCTATCTGGCGCTCTGGGTCAAGGGCTCTATCCGTGGAATGGTCACGGGCTACGTCAGCCATGCTTGGGCACGTGCCCACCACGATCGTTGGTACCAAGAAATTGCCAGCAAAAGCTCCAAGGAAAAAACAAAGGTTAAAGGAACACAATGAGCATCCAAGTCGTTCCTGAAGCAGAGCGATCGCCGGGCGTGGGGGAAATTGCATCCTTGCAGCGTCCTGCGGCCAAGCTTCCTTACACACAGCGCTCCAGTCGTTTGCAAGCGCTAGCTGAGGGCCATGCGATGGCGGACTATCTGCTATGGGCTGCGGACCTCGTTAGCGCGCAGCAGACCACAGCACAAGCTCTACCTTTGCCAGAGGCAGAAAGCCTATATCTTGGCACTGTTTTGCAGCATAGTAAGAAAGCACCATTGCATTCAGCGCAATGGAAACGATCTGTTCATTGGCAAACACTGCTAGATCAGTTTCTCGTGCAGTTGACCGAGCAACCGCGGATGCATACCAGTGCTGTACAAAAAGCACTGCAAAGTCTGCAGTCTGCAGACGCTGAACAGCGTGAAATGTGGGCAGATGCGCTGCTCACCGCACTGCGTGGCGAGGAGCTAAGTGATGCTGGAGCTTTGCCGGAACCTGGTATTGCACAACTGCTGTGGTGTGCGTTGTCCATGTATTGGCGTCAGCTAAGTAGCCAATTGCCAGCGTCTGGCCAGGCGGAAATAGGAGACCTTAATCATCTCTGCCCCGTGTGCGGTCATGTTCCTACTGGTAGCTTAATACAAGGCGGCGCGCAAGCTGGTCTGCGCTATCTGCAATGCAGTTTGTGTGAATGCCAATGGCATGTGGTTCGCGCCACTTGTACGAACTGCGATAGCACTGGTGCCTTGGACTACTGGTGCCTAGAAAGTGAAAAAGCGCCAATCAAGGCAGAGAGCTGCAACGGCTGCAACACCTACCTGAAGGCCTTTTACCAGCAACTGGATCACCAGCTTGAGCTCGTTGCCGACGATTTGGGGAGCCTTGCACTCGATGCGGAAATGGAAGAAAAGGGGCTGGCACGTAGCGGAGTGAATCCCTTAATGCTGCCCGCACTCGATGTCCCAGGCTAGAGGGTACAGACTCTTCCATGTACCTTAGCTCTCGGCGAAGGTGCTAAAAGCCCATCTGTAGATTGATTTGCAGATGGGCTTTTTCGTTAGCCGTAATTTCATCGAACTGATGTTGCCCCTGCTTTGTGGAGCTCTTAGCTCCCTGCTTACGCGGCCTTTTTACACGGCCTTTTTACGCTGTGCTTCGTACCAGCGTTTCTCGTATTGCATGGGGCTGAGGTAGCCCAAGCTCGAATGCAATCTACGGTGATTGTAGAAGGCCATCCAGTTCATGATGACCTGCCTTGTTTGCTCCCGGGTAGCGAAGCGCTGTCCATGCACACAAGCGTTCTTCAATCGTCCCCAGAAGCTTTCAATGGGGGAGTTGTGATCGCATCAGCAATTGGCTGAAGCTGCTTGGCTAGGTAGTGCTGGCACTGAGCACTTCCAACAGCTCTGCCCCATTTCTGGCCATTACGTACTGAATCCCGCCCCCGCTCTGGTACTACTGTGCCCCTGCATACGCTGGTTGTATTCATCGGCAATGCGCGCAGCGCTGACTTGCGACGGCACATTCTTGACGTACTCATCCAAATGAGTTCCTTAGGCGCCTGCGGTAGATGAGTAGATCATCTTTGTGACCAGCAAGGGGCTTGCACGTACTCAGCCAAAAACTCTTTGTATGGCTCGCCTTTGAAGAACCGTGCGAGCAGGCCATCCTGAAACTGCCGCGCCAGCAACGCCCCATCACTGCACGCAATCTCGCAGTACGGAAAGAACATCAGTCCGCATGCGTATTTGAACCGGAATGCTCAGGCTTGGTTTTTTGCTCTAGATTGATCCAATCCAGCAGCAACAAATCAAACGATCCATGGCATACCAAATGGCATACCGATTCAAAGCAAAAAAAAGCCAAAGTGAATCAATCACTTTGGCTGATGTCTTGGCGGAAGGGGCGGGATTCGAACCCGCGGTAGGCTATTAACCTACACACGCTTTCCAGGCGTGCGACTTAAACCACTCATCCACCCTTCCGGGGTGTAACTCAAGCATTTCTAAAATGCTGAAGTTCAAATTTACTTTTTGCTCTTGATTTTGATTTTGAAACTGTAAGCCTAGCTTCTTTGAGCGTGTGTTGATACTTTGGCCAGGATTTGTGAAAAACAAAAGGACTTGTGTATTTGGACAAGTCCTTTGCTTGAAGAATCCTGGTAGGCGCGATTGGATTCGAACCAACGACCCCCACCATGTCAAGGTGGTGCTCTAACCAACTGAGCTACGCGCCTGTTTCGTCAACAGGAAGAACTATAGCAGGGTTTTCAGGCCTCAAAAGGGAAAACTGCCAAATCGTTCAAAAAAACAGGGCTCAAAAGCCCTGTAAAGAAGTAGCAAGAAGTAGCGATGGGAACAAATGCTCAGCAGTACCCGGAGCCCAACATCTGGTGCATCACCAGAGCTTCCACCAAGGCTTCTTTTGGGTGTCCTGGGCCTGAGTGCTTTCGGCGCTGCTGCCAAAGCTGCTTTCGCGCACGCGCTTGGCATCGTCACGCAGGTCGGCCATGCCCAGCTTGTCGTAGGAGTTGATCAGAATATCCAGGGCTTCCTTGGATGCGGGAACGCCGTCATAGTCCGTCAGCGCGGTCTGGGCGCGTGCAATGGCTGCCACATAGGCACCACGCTGGTAGTAGTAGCGTGCAACGTGCACTTCATACTGGGCCAGCGAGTTGACGATGTAAGTCATGCGCTGGCGTGCATCAGGGGCGTAGCGCGAGTTGGGAAAGCGTGTGACCAGTTCCTTGAAGGATTCGTAGGAGTCCTTGGCGGCTTTCTGGTCGCGCTCGGACAGGTCCTGGCGTGACAGCCACGAGAACAGTCCCAGGTTGTCATTGAAGTTCACCAGGCCCTTGAGGTAGAGGGCGTAGTCCAGGGCAGGGCTGGAGGGGTGCAGGCGGATGAAGCGATCCAGTGTTGCCAGTGCCTGCTCACGCTCGCCACCCTTGTACTGGGCATAGGCTTTTTCAATTTGTGCCTGCTGTGCCAGTGGTGTGCCTGCGGCGCGGCCTTCGAGCTTTTCAAACAGAGGCACTGCCTTGTCGTAGCCGCCTGCTTCTGCCTCGTCACGCGCTTCGGTGTAGATGCGCTCTGGAGTCCAGTTTGCAGTGGGATCATCTTTGGTGGACGAGCACCCGGCCAGAAATGCCGCAGTCAAAACAACAGCAAAAACAGGTCGTGAAAAACGCGGCATGGCGAACAGCTTTCGGACTGAGGTTGTCATAAGGTTCCAGAAGGATCAGACGCGCTCTCAAAGCCAAGAGCACTCTGCAGTGGTCTTGCATTGTATAGGTCCGTGGCGCGTTCCCGTAAGTACCTCAGGTGACTGTATGCACGCAGCGCCAGCCTCAGTCTGGTGAGGACATGCAATGAATTGGGCGTGCGGTGTGCGCGGTGTTTCTACAATGCTTGGATGTTTGTTCACTTGCGCTTGCACACCGAGTTTTCCGTCATTGATGGAACGTGTCGTATCAATGATGTCATCAGCGCGGCTGCCGCTGATGGCCAGCCAGCACTGGCGCTCACCGACCTGAACAATATGTTCGGGGCCCTGAAGTTCTACAAGGCAGGGCGGGGTAAGGGCGTGAAGCCCTTGCTGGGGGCTGAGCTGAATATGGAAGCCTGGGGCGGAGACGTCGCAGGCCGTGTATTGCTGCTGGTGCAAAGTCATCAGGGCTTTTTGAATCTGTCCGAAATTCTGGCGCGTGGGTGGACAAGCAATGTGCCCAAGGGGCAGGCACAGCCCTTGTTCAAATGGGAATGGCTGCGTGAGCTGGGTGAAGGCCTGCTGCTGCTGTCTGGTGCCAATGCAGGCCCGATAGGGCAGTTGCTGCTGCGCGGCGATAGCCAGGGTGCAGCAGATGCGGCCTTGCAGCTGGCCAGCACATTCCCCCACCGCTTTTATCTGGAGCTGCAGCGTGCAGGGCGGCCAGATGATGAGCGTCTGGTGATACAGACGGTGCAGCTGGCAGCACGCATGAACTTGCCTGTGGTGGCAACGCACCCCATCCAGTTTGTCAAGCCTAGCGACTTTGAAGCGCACGAAACGCGAGTGTGTATTGCCGAAGGTGAAGTGCTGGCCAACCCCAAGCGGGTGCGACGCTTCACGCAGGAGCAGTATTTCAAGAGCAGTGCGCAGATGGAGGCCTTGTTTGCCGATATTCCTTCTGCCATTGAGAACACGCTGGAAATTGCGCGTCGCTGCAGCGTCCAGCTCAAGCTGGGTACGTACTACCTGCCTGAATTCCCCATTCCCGAGGGGATGACAGAGCAGCAGTATTTCCGCCATGCCTCGTATGAGGGGCTGGAACACCGTCTGGCCTTGCTGTTCCCGGATGTGGCAGAGCGCAACCGCAAGCGGCCAGAGTATGTGGAGCGGCTGGAGTTTGAGCTGGGCATCATCTTGAAGATGGGCTTTCCGGGCTACTTCCTGATCGTGGCGGACTTTATTAACTGGGCCAAGAACAATGGCTGCCCTGTGGGGCCAGGCCGTGGCTCTGGTGCAGGTTCGCTGGTGGCCTATGTGCTCAAGATTACGGATCTGGACCCGCTCTACTACAACCTGCTGTTCGAACGCTTTCTGAACCCAGAGCGTGTGTCCATGCCTGACTTTGACGTGGACTTCTGTCAGGCCAACCGTGACCGCGTGATTGACTATGTGAAGGAGCGCTACGGCCGCAATGCCGTGAGCCAGATTGCCACCTTCGGCACCATGGCGGCACGGGCGGTGATTCGTGACGTGGGCCGTGTGCTGGACCTGAGCTACAACTTCTGTGACGGCATCTCCAAGCTCATTCCCAACAAGCCGGGCCTGCACGTCACGCTGAAGTACCCGCCCAACCCCAAGAAAGAGGGCGACAAGTACACCTACGCGATTGAGGCGGAGCCTATTCTGGCGCAGCGCATTGAGCAGGAAGAAGACGTCAAGCTGCTCATCGAGATGGCGCAAAAGCTCGAGGGCCTCACGCGCAACATCGGCATGCACGCGGGTGGTGTGGTGATTGCCCCGGGCAAGATCACGGACTTTTGCCCCATGTACCAGCAGCCGGGCAGCGAATCGGCAGTGGCCATGTTCGACAAGGACGACGTGGAGCAGATTGGTCTGGTGAAGTTCGACTTCTTGGGGCTTGCCACGCTGACCATCCTGGAAATTGCGCGCGAATTCATCATGAAGCGCCACAAAGGCCAGGAGAACTTCCGCTTTGAAGAAATTCCGCTGGATGACTACCCGACCTACAAGCTCTTCCAGGAGGGCAAGACCGAGGCCGTGTTCCAGTTTGAATCGCGCGGCATGCAGGGCATGCTGCGGGACGCCAAGCCTTCGCGCCTGGAAGATCTGATTGCCCTGAACGCCTTGTACCGTCCGGGGCCTATGGACCTGATTCCTTCTTTCGTGGCCCGTAAGCACGGGCGCGAAGAGATTGAATATCCACACCCTCTGGTGGAAAAGGTGCTGGCAGAGACCTACGGCATCATGGTCTACCAGGAGCAGGTGATGCAGACCGCCCAGGTGCTGGGTGGCTACTCGCTCGGTGGCGCTGACTTGCTGCGCCGTGCCATGGGCAAGAAAAAGGTCGAGGAGATGGTCAAGCACCGCGCCATCTTCCGTGAGGGTGCGGCCAAGCAGGGCATCAGCCAGGAAAAGGCCGATGAGGTCTTTGACCTGATGGAAAAGTTCGCGGGCTACGGCTTTAACAAGTCGCACGCGGCTGCTTACTCGCTGCTGGCTTATCACACGGCGTGGCTGAAGGTGCACTACACGGCAGAGTTCTACTGCGGGAACATGACCGTGGAAATGGACAACACCGACAAGCTCAAGGTGCTCTTTGAAGATGCCATCAAGATGGGTATGAGCTTTGAGCTGCCGGATGTCAATCGCGGTGTCTACCGCTTTGAGCCGGTGACAGACAAGGTCATCCGCTACGGGCTGGGTGCGGTCAAGGGCACCGGTCAGCAGGCGATTGAGGCCATCATCGCTGCCCGTGAAGGGCAGGGCGTGGGGCCGGACGGGCATGTCAAGGGGCCCTTCAAGAGCCTGTTTGACTTCTGCTCGCGCGTAGACCGCAGCAAGATCAACAAGCGCACCGTGGAAGCGCTGATCAAGGCTGGCGCTTTTGACAGCATTCACCTGGACCGTGCTGCGCTGGCCGCGTCGATTGACACGGCCTTTGAATATGGCAATGCCCAGATCGTCAATGCCAATCAGGGCGGCCTGTTCGACATGATGGGTGATGATGCTCAAGGCTCCAGCAGCCAGGAGCCACCCCTGGCCAATGTGCTGCCATGGACCGTCAAGGAGCGCCTGACGCAGGAAAAGCAGGCGATTGGCTTCTACATCTCGGGCCACCTGTTTGATGAGGTGGAGCACGAAGTGCGCCAGTTCATCCGCACGCCGCTGAGTGAACTGGGTGACAGCCGTGAGCCACAGCTGGTGGCGGGCATTGTGAGCGACCTGCGCGTCATCAACGGTCAGCGCGGCAAGCTGTGCCTGTTCAAGCTCGATGACAAGAGCACCGTGCTCGAAGCATCGATTGATGAAGCCACCTTGCTGGCCAACAGCGATCTGCTCAAGGATGACGAATTTGTCGTGCTCAGCGCCAGAGCGCAGCACGACCACTTCAGCGGTGGCCTGCGTCTGAAAGCGCAGAAAGTCTTCAGCCTGGCCGATGCACGCTGCCTGTTTGCACGCTATCTGCAGATTGACGCCAAGCAGCAGTTGCCTCACGTACAGCGCATTCTGCGTGAGTTCCCGGCCAAGGTGGTGTCGGATGCCGAAGGCGATGTAGTGCGCGGCCTGCGCGTTCGCATGGAGGTTCGCTGCCAAAGCGGCGAAGATGCGGCATTGGTTGAGCTGGACCTGGGCGAGCACAACCGCTTCTACCCCAGTGATGCGGCACTCGCTGCCTGGCGCGCAGAAACTGGCAGCACAGCCTGTCAGCTGGTCTGGCGCAATAGCTGAAAATACGAAGTGTTGGATGCCTGTCACCCGGGCGTCCTACATGATGTTTCTTGAAACTGCCCTTTTCGATCCCACCTCGCAGTATGAAAAATGACAGAGGGACGATCACTAGAATGAAATTCATGGCTACCCCCCAATCACCTATTCGTCCATCATTGCCCGAGCAAGCTCCTCATGAAGAAGATGGCAACCAGGTCGTCCTGGAGCGCCAGGTTCACAAGCTGGCTCCGCCGCCGATGTACCAGGTGGTCATGCTCAATGACGATTTCACCCCCATGGAGTTTGTGATCGTGGTCCTGCAAGAATATTTCGGTAAAGATAGGGAACAGGCTACCCAGATCATGCTCGAAATCCATCTGGACGGGCGCGGCGTATGCGGCGTCTATTCACGAGATATTGCGACGACCAAGGTAGAGCAGGTCTTGCAGGCCGCCCAGCAGGCAGGACACCCCCTGCAGGCAGTATGTGAGCCTATTGAATAAATGGTGTTCGCCCCGACCTATCACATCAGTCTTATTAACCGCAAGCACAAAGGAGTTCGTACATGATTGCCCAAGAACTGGAAGTCAGCTTGCACATGGCTTTTGTCGAGGCGCGACAGCAGCGCCACGAGTTCATCACGGTGGAGCACCTGCTGCACGCCCTGCTGGACAACCCCAGCGCTTCTGATGTGCTGCGTGCCTGCTCCGCCAACATCGAAGATCTGCGTTCCTCGCTGAGCAACTTCATCCGGGACAACACCCCACAGGTGGCTGGTACGGAAGAGGTGGACACACAACCCACGCTGGGCTTTCAGCGTGTGATTCAGCGCGCCATCATGCATGTGCAGTCCACAGGCAATGGCAAGAAGGAAGTCACCGGCGCCAACGTGCTGGTCGCTATCTTTGGCGAGAAAGATTCCCACGCCGTGTACTACCTGCACCAGCAGGGTGTCACACGTCTGGACGTGGTCAACTACATCGCACACGGTATTCGCAAGAGCGATCCGCCAGAGGCTGGCAAGGCCGAGGCGCAGATGGACAGCGAAGAAGTGAGCATGGGTGGTGAGCGCAATGAAAAAGCCTCGCCGCTGGAGCAGTACACGCTCAACCTGAACCAGGCCGCCAAGGAAGGCAAGATCGATCCTCTGATCGGTCGCGACTACGAAGTCGAACGCACCATCCAGATCCTGTGCCGCCGCCGCAAGAACAACCCGCTGCTGGTGGGTGAAGCAGGCGTTGGTAAAACGGCCATTGCAGAAGGCCTGGCATGGCGCATCACCGAAGGCACGGTGCCTGAGGTGCTCAAGGACGCCGTGGTGTATTCGCTGGACATGGGTGCACTGCTGGCAGGCACCAAGTACCGCGGTGACTTTGAGCAGCGCCTCAAGGGCGTGCTCAAGACGCTCAAGGACAAGCCCAATGCCGTGCTGTTCATTGACGAAATTCACACCCTGATCGGTGCGGGTGCTGCGTCTGGCGGCACGCTCGATGCTTCCAACCTGATCAAGCCTGCGCTGTCCAGCGGTCAGCTCAAGTGCATCGGGGCGACCACATTCACGGAATACCGTGGCATCTTTGAAAAAGACGCTGCCCTGTCGCGCCGTTTCCAGAAAGTGGATGTGGTGGAGCCCACCGTGCCTGAGACCATTGAAATCCTCAAGGGTCTGAAGCCTCGCTTTGAAGAGCACCACAGCATCAGCTATTCCACAGAAGCGCTGGAAGCAGCAGCACAGCTGTCTGCCAAGTACATCAACGACCGTCACCTGCCTGACAAGGCCATTGACGTGATTGACGAAGCGGGCGCAGCCCAGCGCGTCAAGCCCGAGGCCGATCGCAAGGCAGTGGTGGGCCGCACCGAGATTGAGGAAATCGTTGCCAAGATGGCGCGCATTCCCCCTGCGAATGTCTCTAATGACGACCGCAGCAAGCTGCAAACCCTGGAGCGTGACCTCAAGAGCGTGGTTTTCGGTCAGGACAAGGCGCTGGAAGTGCTGGCCTCTGCCGTCAAGATGGCGCGCTCCGGCCTGGGCAAGCCTGACAAGCCGATTGGCTCCTTCCTGTTCAGCGGCCCTACAGGCGTGGGCAAGACCGAGGCAGCCAAGCAGCTGGCCTACATTCTGGGCGTGGACCTGATCCGCTTTGACATGTCTGAGTACATGGAGCGCCATGCGGTCAGCCGCCTGATTGGCGCGCCTCCCGGCTATGTGGGCTACGACCAGGGCGGTCTGCTGACCGAAGCTGTCACCAAGAAGCCGCACGCCGTGCTGCTGCTCGATGAAATCGAAAAAGCGCACCCAGACATCTTCAACGTGCTGCTGCAGGTCATGGACCACGGCACGCTGACGGATAACAACGGGCGCAAGGCCGACTTCCGTAACGTGATCATCATCATGACCACGAACGCGGGTGCCGAGACCATGCAAAAGTCTGTGATGGGCTTTACCACCCAGAAGCAGGCGGGCGACGAAATGGCAGACATCAAGCGCCTGTTCACGCCTGAGTTCCGCAACCGTCTGGATGCCATCGTCAGCTTCAAGCCGCTGGACGAGCAGATCATCCTGCGCGTGGTGGACAAGTTCCTGCTGCAGCTGGAGCAGCAGCTGGCCGAAAAGAAGGTGGAAGTCACCTTTACCGACAAGCTGCGCAAGCACCTGGCAGCCAAGGGCTTCGATCCCGCCATGGGCGCTCGCCCCATGCAGCGTCTGATTCAGGACACCATCCGCCGCTCACTGGCTGACGAACTGCTGTTTGGCCGTTTGGTCGATGGCGGTCGCCTCGAAGTGGACTGGAACCCCGATGCCAACGAAGGCAAGGGCGATGTGGTGCTGGACATCACGCCACTGCCAGAGGCAGCATCTGAGCCAGAACACACGGCAACGTCAGACTAAGCGCTTTGCTACGCCAACCGACAGCTCACCAGGCTGTCGGTTTTTTTATGGGCATGTGCGCCAAGCCATGTCGTACGGGATACATTCGCGGCAATTCGATATTTCGTTGAGGAGCGGTGGTGGAGGCAATTGCACAGTGGTTCACGCGTGATCATGTGATGCTGGCTCTGTCCGTGCTGTGGTCGCTGTACGTGGTGGTTGTGGCGGTCTGGATCTTGCTCCAGCGCCGCGCGCCGGTCGCCACACTCAGCTGGCTGCTGTCCATGGCCGTGATTCCTGTGGTCGGGGTCGGGGTCTATTACTTTTTCGGCCCCCAGCGTCTGAAACGCCAGCGCCTCAAGCGCCTGCGCAGTCGCCGCCGCTCCCGCGTGCGTGCCAGCATTGCGCGTCTGAAAGACAAAGTGCCCACGGCGCCTGCCAACCTGCACCAGCTGGTCAAGCTGGTCAGTGCATCCAGTAATCTGCCGCTCAGTACAGCCGACAAGGTGCAGCTGCTGGTGGGCGGCGCAGCAACTTTTGACAGCATCATGGCTGCCGTACGCCAGGCGCAGCACCATGTGCATCTGGAGTACTACATCTTTGAGCCCGATCAGACCGGGCAGGCCCTGCTGGCCCTGCTGTGCACCAAGGCGCGCGAAGGGGTAAGGGTGCGTCTGCTGGTCGATGCACTGGGCTCCAAAAGGCTGAGTCGCAGGCACTACCGAGAGCTGGAAGCCGCAGGTGGTGAAGTGGCACTGTTCCACCCGACCCGGCTGGGGCGGCGCACACGGCCGGTCATCAACTTTCGCACCCACCGCAAGATTGTGGTGGTTGACGGTGACATCGGCTTTACGGGCGGCGTCAACATCACTGACGAAGAAAACCAGCGCATCTTGCCCGAGGCCTATCACGACGTGCATGTGCGCCTGCATGGCCCGGTGGTCAACTGGCTGCAGACCGTGTTTCTCGAGGATTGGGCCTATGCGCTGGACTACAGCACCAACCAGGAACCTACCGATCTGGACGTTTTGCTGCCCGATATGCCGGATGGCGATCAGGCCGTGCAAATCATGGCATCTGGGCCAGATAGCAGTATGGAAGCCATTCACCGCGTGCACGTGGCTGCCATTCATGCCGCGCATGAGCGCCTGTGGCTGACGACGCCTTATTTCGTGCCCACGGAAGCAGCCATGCTGGCGCTGACCAACGCTGCTCTGCGTGGTGTGGATGTGCGGCTGCTGGTGCCGGAAAAATCAGACTCACGCATCGTCACCGCAGCGGCGCGCTCCTACTTTGATGAGCTGATCAAAAGTGGCGTCAAGGTGTTCGAATACCGCAAGAGCATGCTGCACTCCAAGACCATGGTGGTCGATGACTGGATGGGCATCATCGGCACCGCCAATTTTGACAACCGCAGCTTTCGCCTGAACTATGAAGTCTGCGCAGTCATCTATGGCCGTGCTTTTGCCACAGATCTGGAGCAGCAGTTCATGGCAGACCTGCAGCATGCCCACCGTGTCATGTACGCCCGTCCACAGCCTTTCCTGCAACGCCTAGGAGACTCCATTGCGCGGCTGATGTCGCCGCTGCTTTGAGGGGTGTTTCCTTTGTACCCTCACCCTGACCCTCTCCCGCAAGCGGGAGAGGGAAAAAGCATTCCCTCCCCCGCTGGGGGAGGGTGAGGGTGTGGGGCAACCCAATGCATCCCCACTACCTGCCTGACCATCGCCTGTGTGTACTCCCTCTCCCACTTGTGGGAGAGGGCAGGGGTGAGGGTGATTCTTTCCCTCCCCCTTTGGGGGAGGGCTAGGGTGGGGGCCAGCCTGATATTTGCTGCTTCACCTGCTCATATTCAGGGTCATGCCCGGCCCCCATCCCTGCCTTCCCCCAGAGGGGGAAGGAGAGGAAGCCAGAGGGGACGGAACAAAGATGGGCTGGTGGAAGGAGCACCCTCACCCTGACCCTCTCCCGTAAACGGGAGAGGGAAAAGCATTCCCTCCCCCGCTGGGGGAGGGTGAGGGGCAACCCAATGCATCCCCACTACCTGCCTGACCATCGCCTGTGTGTACTCCCTCTCCCACTTGTGGGAGAGGGCAGGGGTGAGGGTGATTCTTTCCCTCCCCCGCTGGGGGAGGGTGAGGGTGGGGGCCAGCCAGGCGTAGCCCACACCACTTGCCCGTGCTTAAGGCCATGCACGGCCCCCATCCCTGCCTTCCCCCAGAGGGGGAAGGGGTGAATGCCCGAGGGAGAAGCAGAAAAAGCTAGCACAAAGCAGGAGGGGAATCCAGTGGGGGAGCAATCCATTTAAGGCGCACTTGGTGAATTCCATGCAAGCTTGCAAACACTTTGTTAACAACCTTGTCTGTGATAGGTTACCAATACATTTTGTGATATGGTGCGAACGCTTTTTTCACAACCTAAAAAAGTTCAGCCAAACGGCTGAACTTTTGTTTTCCATGAATAACCTTCAAAGAGCAGCGGCTGTCTGGAAAGCACTGTTTCTACGAGAGGCATTGGTCAGAATGTTCAGCTCCCGGTTTGCGTGGGGCTGGGTCGTGTTGGAGCCAGTGGTCAATATCCTCTGGCTGGTCTTGATCTTTACCGTCATCCGCGTGCGGCATATCGGTGGCATAGAAACGCCGCTGTGGATTGCCATCGGCATGCTGGTGTTCATGACGTTCAAACGTACGGTGTCTCAAGTCCAGAACGCCGTAGACGCCAACTCTGCATTGTTTGCCTATCGCCAAGTACGCCCGTCTGATGTTGCCTTGGTCCGCGCCGTGCTTGAAGGCGTCACCATGCTCGTCATCAGTACAGCGGTTTTTGCTGTGGGCGGAATTTTTGGCTGGATGGCCTTGCCCGCTGCGCCATTGCTGGTGCTGGAAGCCTTTTTGCTCGCCTGGTTGTGCGGCCTGGGCCTGGGCATGTGCTTTGCCGTACTCATCAAGCTGGTGCCAGAGCTGGAGCGCATTATTGGCTTCATCATGATGCCGCTGATGATGATCTCTGACGTCATCTTCCCTCTGTCTATGGTGCAGCAGCCTTATCTGGACTGGCTGCTTTACAACCCCCTCGCCCACGCCATTGAGGCTGCGCGCCTTGGCTTTGCACCTTACTACCATGCTGTCACCGGGCTAGACGTAGGCTATGCCTATGGCTGTGCACTGGTGTTGAACTTCATGGGCTTGGCCCTGTTTCGCCGCTATACCCAGCGCTTGGTGATGCAATGATTGAAGTGATTGACGTACATAAGCGCTATTTCACCGACCATGGCATGGGCCCCTGGGTGCTTACCGGCGTGAACCTGAATATTCCCACCGGCTGTAGCGTGGGCCTGGTCGGTGGTAACGGGGCTGGTAAATCCACCTTGCTGCGCATTATTGGTGGCGTGGACTATCCCACCAAAGGCGAAGTCATTCGCCACTGCAATGTCTCCTGGCCCATGGGTTTTGGTGGCGGTATTCAGCACAGCCTCACCGGCCGCCAGAACGCCAAGTTTGTGGCGCGCATTCATGGGCTGGAAGATGAGATTCCTCGCATTGTGGAGCAGGTACAGGCCTTTGCCGAAATTGGTGAAGCCTTTGACCGCCCCGTGCGCACTTATTCCTCAGGCATGAAGTCACGCCTGCAGTTTGGCCTGTCACTGGCTTTTGATTTTGATGTGTATATCTCAGACGAAGTGACAGCCACGGGTGATAAGCAATTTCAGCAAAAAGCCGCCAAGGCATTTAAAGACAAAGTGGGCAAAGCCAGCCTGATCATGGTCTCGCACAGCGAAAAAACGCTTAAAGACTTTTGCCAGGCAGGCATCTGGCTGCATAATGGCACAGCGCACTGGTTTGACCAGATTGACGACGCCATCCGCGCCTACCACGACAGCATCTCTCTTTCCCGATCATGACCATTGCCATTGCCTCTCTCACCACGCGCAGCCTGCAGTGGCTACGCAAAAAACCGCTGCGTGCAGTCACGGCCATTGCCTGCGCATGCAGTGCCATTTACTGGCTAGGCATTGCCTCAGACCGCTATGTGTCTGAATCGCGCCTCATCATTCAAAGCACCAATTTGCACAGTGGCAGCCAGATCGACCTGGGCAGCCTGATCTCTGGCGCCTCTGGCGGCAACCGCACCGACCAGCTGCTGCTGCGTGAGCACCTGCGCTCACCCGACATGGCTGAAAAGCTCGACGAGCAACTGCACCTACGCCAGCACTTTGCCGGGCAGGGCGACTGGTTCTCACGCCTGTGGGGTGCAGAAGCCAGCCGTGAAAGCTTTTACAACTACTACCTGCGCCGCGTAGCCGTGGAGTTTGATGAGTTTGCAGGCGTGCTTGTGCTCAAAGCCCAGGCCTATGAGCCTGAGATTGCCCAGCGCATCAACCAGGCCCTGCTTAAAGAGGGTGAGCGCTTTATGAACCAGCTGGCCCATGCCATTGCGCAGGACCAGGTGGACTTTCTCTCGCAGCAAGTGCAGCTGCTGCATGACAAAGTGCAAAGCACCCGGCAGGAGCTGCTGCGCTTTCAGGAAAGCAAGCGCCTGATATCGCCTGAAGCCGCTGCCCAGGTGGTGGCCTCCATCATCGGCAACCTGCAAGGCCAGTTGGCAGACCTGCAAGCCCAGCGCAGTGCCCTGCAGGCTTATCTGGTGGAAGACCACCCCAACATCGTCTTGCTGAACCAGCGCATCAAAGCACTGGAAAAACAGATTGAGCAAGAACAGACCAAGCTGGCCGCCCCCGGTGGCAAAACCTTGAACCGCACGGCAGAAGCCTACGCCCAGCTGGAACTGCAGGCCCAGTTTGCGCTGGATATGTACAAAACCGCCATCACTGCGCTGGAGCAGGGCAGACTGGAAGCCACCCGCACCCTGAAAAAAGTCTCGGTACTGCAGCAGCCCAATCTGCCTCAGGAGGCCACAGAGCCACGCCGCCTGTACACCACCACCGTCTGGGTGGTAGTGATCTTGCTGGTTGCGGGCGTGATCAGCTTGCTGCTGGCCATTGTTCGTGACCACAAAGACTGAGGCGCAGCGTATGACCACTCGCACCATGAACAAGCTGACCAATAAAACTACTTTTTTTGTAGCTGCTAGCGCTGATAAAATCTTGCATTCACATACATTTCACCCGCAAAGCGGCATTGCACCAGTGCAAAGCACTCCTTTTATGCAAGCAGTCAAGCGCTGCACGCAGCGTTGGCACTGGCTGGCCGCTGTTGGCCTTGCCCTTGGTTTGCAAACCGCCCATGCGCAATTGGCTTATGAAGCGCTGATGGGCGGCAGCAATACGGCCCACGCTGCTTCAGCCTCTGCCAGCAGGCAGCAGCCAAGCACCCCTGCAGACCCACAAGCCGCAGCCATGTTGGGCTACCCAGCAATGGCTAACACCACTCCTGCCAGCAAACCCATGCCCCCCAGCGCCTTGCTGACGGAAGACCACCTGCGCAACCAGGCCAGTGATGTATTTGGTGCCCAGCTGTTTACCGGCGCCTTCAGCGCGCCCGGGGCCATGCAGTTCAACCCAGACTACGCCATCGCCATTGGGGACCAGATTCAGGTCCGCCTGTGGGGGGCGTTCAATTTTGAGCAAACACTTACCGTAGACCCGCGTGGCAACATCTTTTTGCCCCACGTAGGCCCCGTGCCGGTGCTGAGCGTGCGCAACCATGAACTGCAAACCGTGGTGCAGACCGCCGTGCGCAAGGCATTCCGCAATAACGTGAGCAGCTACGCCACGCTGGCCGCCGCCCAGCCTGTGCGTGTATTTGTAGGCGGCAATGTCAACCGCCCCGGCCTGTACAACGGCACCAGTATGGACAGCGTGCTCCACTACCTGGACATTGCCGGTGGTGTTGACCCTGAGCGCGGCAGCTACCTGCAGGTGCAGGTCAAGCGCGGTGAGCATGTCAAAGCTACGCTCAACCTGTATGACTTTTTGCTGCAAGGCACCATTCCCATGGTGCAGTTGGCAGATGGTGATGTGATTTTTGTACCCGCCAACGGCAAGCGCATCAGCGTGAAAGGCCTGGTGGTCAACGCCAAGCGCTTTGAATTCAAGGGCGAGCAGCAAACCGTGGCGCAGCTCATGAAGCTGGCCAAGCCCCTGCCACTGGCCACCCACGTGCGCGTGGTGCGCAACACCGGCAGCCTGCGCAATGTGGAGTACTACCCGCTGACAGACGCTGAAGCCATCGCCTTGAGTGATGGTGACGAGCTGGAATTTACCGCTGACAAAAAGCCCGGCACCATCACCGTGCGCGTGGAAGGCGAGCACGACAGCGCCCAGGAATACGTGTTGCCCTATGGCACCCCCATGGGTGAACTGCTGCAGCGCATACAGCCGCGCCAGCACTCAGACATGCAAAGCGTGCAGCTTTTCCGCGAAAGCGTGAAGCAGCGCCAGCGCGAAATGCTGCAAACCAGCCTGCACAACCTGGAAATGAGCCTGCTCACCGCCCGCAGCGGCAGCAGCGAAGAAGCCCGCCTGCGCACCGAAGAGGCAGACCTGGCCCTGCAATGGGTAGAGCGCGCCAAAAAAATTGAGCCCATTGGCCAGGTGCAAATTGCCAAGGCCAGCCAGCTGAACAGCATCTTGCTGGAAAACGGAGACGTCATCCGCATTCCCCGCAAGGACGACATTGTGCTGGTCAGCGGTGAAGTGCTCTTCCCCAACGCCGTGGCCTATGAAAACAACCTGAGCCTGGAAGGCTATATCGACCGCGCCGGTGGTTTTACCCAGATGGCAGACAACGCCCGCGTAGTGGTGGCCCGCCGTGATGGCTCTTTTGAACAGGTCAACCCCAAGCGCCTGTTTGCCAATACCAATATTCAGCCGGGTGACCAGATTCTGGTGCTACCGAAGGTGGATGAGAAAAAGCGCCAGTTCTGGAAAGACATGACGCAAATCCTCTACCAGATCGCCGTCAGCGCCAAGGTGGTCTTTGGCAGTTGGTAAATATGTAAAGCCTTGCCTTCAGTACTAAAAGCAAGGCTTTCGTTTGCCCGGCTTTGAGTGCCACGGTTTTTCTCTTTCAAGCATTTCTCCCGCCCAACCCTATTACAGAGACAAAAATGGAGCGAACCCAACACCCCCTGTCAGTGGGCCAAAAAAAGAACAAAACCCAAGCGCAAGCCAAGCAGGGCGCTGCGCCAACTGGCCCGCACAAAGACCAGCGCAGAAAACGCAGCAAAAAAATGCAACCACAGTCTGCCCAAGCACATGCTCAGGCAGGCATAACGCAACCGCGCACCCATACCGGCTTGCAGCCCATGCCTGCGCAGCAGGCAGCAGCCCCCGCTACGGCATCTACCCCCGTAGCGCAGCAGCCCAGAATGACAATGAGCAAAACTAAAAAAACCGTAAAAAAAGCCGCAGCCAACCACATACTGGTGGTGGCCCACCCCAGCGCACAGGCGCAGCAAGTGTTTGAACTGCTGAAAGCCGCTGGCGTGCAGGAAGCCTTGCCCTCGCGCCGTGAACAGCTTTCTGCCCAGGCACTGACTGAAACATTGCTCAAAGCCCACGGCCTGCAATGGCATGAAGGGCAAGTGCCCACAAACATTGAAAGCGTGGAAGCATCCCCCATGTGGCAAAGCCTGGTGCTGGACCTGGTGCTGGGCAATATGGAGCAGCCCCTGTGGGCCTGGCTAGACCCGCAAGCCGTACACCTGCTGGACTTCTGGCAACAGCAAAGTGAGCACACCGTGTTCATGCTGGTGTATGACGATCTTCACAACATCTACCAGCAATGCCTGCAAAGTGGCACAGATGTATCGCCTGAAAGCATTAACGCCAAAGTGCAAAGCTGGGTTGCCTATAACGAGGCTCTGCTGCAATTCCACCTGCGCAACCCAGAGCGCAGCTTCTTGGTACATGCCAAGCAAGTGGCGCAGTCTGCCCAAAGCTATGTGCAGCAAATTAACCAGCGCGTAGCCGCGCCACTGGAGTTAGCGGCAGGCCAGAGCACCGCATCAGAAGAGCCTGTTGACACAGCAGAACAGCCCATCAGCCAACTGGCCAGCACAGAACTACAAACCCAGCCATCTGCCACCACCCAACCCAGCACAGATGGCTTGGCCAACTGGCTGATTGAACAGCTGGTACACACGCAGGCTGACGCATTGCAGCTGTATGAAGAGATGCAAGCCGCCGCCAACCTGCCATTGACCAACGTCGCCATGTCAGCACCTGCGGCAGATGCTGCTGCATTGCAGCAGGCATGGGTCAGTTTTGCAGCTGCACAGCTGCAACACAGCCGTAACACTCAGCGTGTGGCAGACCTACAGCAGCAACTGCAAACGCTGCAACAACAGCACGCTCAGGAGCAGGCACTGACCGATTCAGAGGCTACCGCCAAACAAGCAGTGCAAGTACAGCTTAAAAACGCAGAAGAAGAAAATGCGCTGCTTCTAGAACAGTTGCACAAAGTGCAAGAAGAGCTGGAAAGCTGCTATCTGCAATCCCAGGAGCAAGCCAAAAAACTGGCTGAGATTCCCAAGCTGCAAGCGGTCTTAAAGTCCGCCCAAGAGCAGGCCTCCAAGCTGCAGCAAGCTGAAGCTGCTGCCCAGAAGCTGCAGGCAGACCTGAAGGCTGCTCAAGAAAAGGCCGCCAAGCTGCAGCAAGCTGAAGCTGCTGCCCAGAAGCTGCAGGCAGACCTGAAGGCTGCTCAAGAAAAGGCTGCCAAGCTGCAGCAAACAGAAGCTGCTGCCCAGAAGCTGCAGGCAGACCTGAAGGCTGCTCAAGAAAAGGCCGCCAAGCTGCAGCAAACAGAAGCACAGCTCAAAAAAGAGTTGCAGCAGGCCGTGGCCAAGTCTGCTTCTGCCGAGCTGCAAGAAGAAAACGAGCTACTTTTAGGCCAACTGCACAAAGTTCAAGAAGAGCTGGAGCGTTATTACCTTGAAAACCATCAGCTCAAAGCCAAGGGCATTGCTGCTCAGTCCAAGGTCTATTACGGTGCTGCAGACAGGGTGAAGCAACAACTTGCTTACCGGCTGGGTGCGACCATGATCAGGCAATCGCGCAGTATTGGCGGTTGGTTGAACATGCCATTTGCCTTGAGTGCCGAGACCAAGCGTTTCAGGCAGGATCAAGCAGCGGGCAAGGACCAGCAACTGCCACCCATTGCCCAATATCAGGATGCGCATGAGGCGGAGTTGATCAAGCAGCACCTTTCCTACCGCTTGGGAGCGCGTCTGTTGACCAATACCAAAACATTGGGTGGCCGGATTTCCCTGCCTTGGAGCTTGTATGCGGAGGTGAAGGCATACAAAAAAGATCGCCAGTCGCACTGAAGCTTTGCATGCACAAATCGCAGCCACTGAGTTTGGCTGAAACGGCAGAATTTTTATGAGTAGCCCAATGAATACCATCATCCCCTGGCTGGAGCATTTGAACGTACTGATGCCCCCCAGAAATATCGCCCTGGTGGGGGCAGGTAACGGCAAGGGCATTTGGGCGCAATGGCTGGTGCATCAAGCCAGCAAGTCCAAGGTGACGTTGATCGAGGCGGAGCCTCTGCAATATTCGATCTTGCAGCGCACCTTGGACTTGTTGGGTGAACGTGCTCAACATTGTGAAATACGCAATACCGTGGTTGCGGCTCAACAGGGCACGGCTTCCTTTTTCGTGACCAACAGTCAGCAGGAAAGTGGTCTGCTGGAGCCTCGATCGCTTTTGAGTCTTTGGCCCAATCTGCAAACGGAAGAGGTCAAAGAGCTGAGTGCCATTACCTTGGACGCCTTGTTTAGCGACCTGAGCGAAGACGCCGAGCAGCCAATGGGTAAAGGACATTGGCTGGTCATTGACTGCCTGCCTGCAGGGGCTCTGTTGCGAGCCTCCAGCAAGCTGGATCTGGTGGATGTAGTCATTGCAAGAGTCTTGCTGGGCGAAATGCACGCAATGCCAGACGGCACAAGTCTTGAAGAGGTGGCAGAGTTTCTTCAACAAAAAGGCATGGTGCAGACTGCAGTCGAAGCCACTCGCCATCCGGGCATTGGGTATGCCTTGTTTGTGCGAGATGCACGGGCGGCCTTGCATGTACATCAAAGCGAGTGCCAAAAGCTGCGTCTCAATGGCGAAGAACAGGCGAAGTTGTTGCAGGAGCTTCAGGCTCAGGCCGGGCAACTGACCCAGACTAAAGCTGCTGCCGAAAAGCGCTCGCAGGAGCTAGCTGAGCAACTGGAGCAACTGGGCCAGGCGCTTGAGAAGCAGAGCAGGCTGGCACAGGAGCGCCTGAGCCAGACGCAGCAACTGGCTCAGGCCAAGCTGATTGTGGAGGCGCAATCTCAGGAGCGAGCCCAGCAGTTGGAGCAGCTTGGCAAGGCACGCGATGAGCAAGCCCAACTGGCGCAGGAGCGCCATGCTCAGATCGAGCAACTGACCCAGGCCAAGACCGCAGCAGAAAAGCAGTCACAGGAGCGAGTGCAACAACTGGAGCAGCTCACCAAAGCACGTGATGAGCAAGCCAAGCTGGCGCAGGAGCGCCAGGTGCAGATCGAGCAACTGAAGGTCGTTTCGACAGCACTTGCTGCTGCCGAAAAGCAGTCACAGGAGCTAGTGCAACAACTGGAGCAACTGACCCAAGCCAAGCTGATTGTGGAGGCGCAATCTCAGGAGCGAGCCCAGCAGCTGGAGCAGCTTGGCAAGGCACGCGATGAGCAAGCCCAACTGGCGCAGGAGCGCCATGCTCAGATCGAGCAACTGACCCAGACCAAGACTGCAGCAGAAAAGCAGTCACAGGAGCGAGCGCAACAACTGGAGCAGCTCACCAAGGCACGTGACGAGCAAGCCAAGCTGGCGCAGGAGCGCCAGGTGCAGATCGAGCAACTGAAGGTCGTTTCGACAGCACTTCAAAAAAATGAAGTTCAGGAGAAACAGTTCAAAGAATTTCAGCAGCAGCTGGAAAGCTCTCTTGGAGAACGGATTGGCAAAGTCCTGGCGGGCCAGATCGATGCCGGTGTCAAGGCTCAGACAGAAGTCTTCTCGAAATTGCTGCAAAGCAATCTGTCTGAAACCAAAGAGGGCTTGCAAAGGGTAGTCAATGCCTCGGAAACAAAAGTCAAGAACGAGTTAGGGAACCTCTGCATAACTCGATTTCAAGCGTGATAGTGCTTGAACGAGTGTGATGTTCCCTTGCCCCTGGCACTCAAGATGCCCGCGTTTCGCGGGCATCTTGCTTTTTATGCACCCACACCAGGCTTGGATTGGCTGTTTTTCAGCAAACGGCCACGGGCC
>NZ_VZOT01000002.1 GCF_008801935.1 Comamonas kerstersii | reverse complement strand
CACGTCAAAGTTCGCTACCGAGGCTTGAGAAAGAACACGCAGCAATTGCATACCCTGTTTGCCTTGGCGAACTTGTGGATGGCCCGTGGCCGTTTGCTGAAAAACAGCCAATCCAAGCCTGGTGTGGTGCATAAAAAGCAAGATGCCCGCGAAACGCGGGCATCTTGAGCGCCAGGGGCAAGGGAACATCACACTCGTTCAAGCACTATCACGCTTGAAATCGAGTTATGCAGAGGTTCCCTAGCGCTTGTACAGTAGCGCTAGCAGCTATAAAAACTATAAATAAATCACAGCAGCCAACACTACAGCGGCTGTTCACTCCCTTCTACCTGCGCCGAGGCGCACAGCCTGTGGGGTGGCGTGTGCGCCGCAGGACGCACACGCTGCGTGATCTGACTCGCTGCAGCTGTTTGAGCGAAGCGCTACCAGCGCGTAGCGAGTTTTGCGGCGCACCCCGCAGGCGAGCACCGCAGGAGAGACGCAGGTAGCAGGGCGCGCTTCTTTTGCTTACTTTGCTTGCGCGAGCAAGAAAAGTAAGTCGCCTCCGGCGCGACAAGCCGGTTCAGCCATCAAACACACAACAGTCGCAAACAATCACCAAAATCCATAGCTGCTAGCGCTTACCCCATAAGCGCTACACGCCAAAAGATCCATCAACCATTCCCCGAATGGCCAAAATATTCATAGAGTATCCAAGCGACTTCAGGCAATCTCCATCAAAACTAGGTATAAACCCTAGCGTGTAAGCACTCACACGCGCGCACGTAGCCCCCTTTTTTGGATGTTGGAAGAGAAAGTTGCCATGTTGATTCGATGGACTGTTTTGTGCGCAGCAGTGGCTGCGTTGACCGCTTGCTCCGCTGTGAGCCCTGCCAAGCCTGCTGCCAATGCAGACGCCAAGGCGCAAACGATTACGAGCTGGAGCTACCCCAGCGAGCACAACCAGTTCCGCGAACTGGGCTGGGAATAAGCGGCAAGTGCTGCACTAACCTTTTTTGATAGCTATTAGCGCTTGCTACATAAGCACTAGAGGCCAAAAAGGCTGCAAACGCTTGGGGGCGTCTGCTACCTTTGGTGTGGGCAGATTCCAGCTTTACCCGCTGCAGTCAGCAGAGGACCGCAGCGGAGCACATGCCTTGCTTGCTTAGCGACTCTTAGAACGACACAGTGCCTGAGACGCGGAAGGTGCGCGGTGCACCGGGCATCACAAAGCCGTCACCAAACATGCCAATCCAGTAGTTCTTATTGGTGGCGTTTTCCACGCTGGCATTGAAGCGCACGGGGGTGGTGCCGAACTTGGTGTCGTACTTGGCCATCAGGTCGATGCGGTTCCAGGCGGGGGCGCGCAAGGTGTTGGCGGAGTTGACCCATTGCTGGCCGGTGTACAGCCAACGGCCGCCCACGGTCAAGCCTTGGATAGGGGTGGCCCAGTCCGCACCAATACGGGTACGCAGTTTGGGAACACCGAAGTTTTCCTTGCCCGTATTGACTTGGCGCGACTTGATGTAATCCACACCGCCGAGCAGCGTCACGGTCGAGGTGAGCTGGCCCGATGCACTCCATTCCACGCCCGTTAAGCGTTGTTCACCATCAGCCACTTGGTTGTTGGCACTGTCGGTGATGAGCGAGGGTTTTTCAATGCGGAAGGCACTCACGGTGTGGGTGACTTGCTGCGACTGGAACTTCACACCCACTTCCGACTGTTTGGTTTGCATGGGGGACAGGGCTTCGCCTGCATTGGCGTAGCCCGCACCCACGATGCTGCCGGGTTGCAGGCCTTCGCTGTAGTTGGCAAACAGCGAGATTTGCTCACCCCAGGGGCGCACCACGATGCCCGCCATGGGCGAGAGTTGGCTTTCGCTGTAGTTGGAGGATTTGGTACTGATCAGCGGGGTTTTCACCGTTTGGTAGCGCGCTCCCAAGGTGAGCAGCACCTTGTCGTTGGCAAAGCCCATCACGTCAGCCAAGGCGATGGAGGAGAACTCGCTTTCGTTTTGATAGCCCTTCCACTGGGGTGCAGCCGGGAAGGTGGGCTGCACGGGGTTGTACATATTGGTGGTGTAGCAGTAGTTGCAGGCCGTGTTGTACGAACCGTCCTCGGTTTTGAGGATGTTGTACGACACTTGCATGCGGTGCTGTACATCGCCGGTGTTGAACTTGCTGATCAAACCAGCTTCTGCTGTACGGCGCTTGGATTGGGCGTGCACGTTGTAGATGGCACCGCGGGTGGTGCCGTCGGCCTGGGTGACTACAGCACGTGTGCCGAACAGCAAGCCTTGGCCTTCCGATTGGGAGCCACCGGCTGCCAGATAGCCTTGCAGATTGGGCGTGAAGTCAAACTCTGCACGCGCCAAAGCGCCGCTGTTGGTGTATTCGCCGTGGGTGCCTTGGAACAGGTTCACATCACCCTTAGGAGGAGCCAGTAACTGGCCAACACCCTTGATGGCACCTACGCCCGTGAAGTTGAACATAGCCGGACTGCCACCATCGATCTTGGTGGTGCTGTCATACACATCCAGCGACAGGCGCGCACGGTCGCCCATGTAGTCCAGACCCAGCGCGCCCACACGGCGTTTTTGGTCTTCGCCTTCGGCGCCCATTTCGCCAGAGCCGTACACGCCGTTAAAGCGAATGCCCAGGCGTTGCTCTTCGCCAAAACGCTTGCCTACATCGGCATGGGCTTGCAGATAGCCATCAGACACCCAGGTGGTGGTCAGCTCAGCAATCGGCTGGCTCAGCGCACGCTTGGTGACCATGTTCACAGAACCGGCCACGCTGCTTTGGGGTGTCATGCCAGAGAGCAATACGTTGGGGCCACGCATGACTTCGACGCGCTCAAACATTTCAATCGGCACGGAGTTGGCGGGGGCAATGCCGTACAGGCCGTTGGTGGCAATGTCCATGGCATTCACATCCAGACCGCGCAGATTGAAGTTCTGCAGCAAGTGGCCCTTGTTGGTGGTGAAGACCACCGCGGCATCGTTCTCCAGCACGTCTTGCAGGGACAGGGCAGACCAGTCTTCGGCCAACTCACGCGTATAGGCATTCACATGCACGGGTGCATCCATGGTGGAAGTGGCGCCCAGAATACCCAGACGTGCGCCCTTGGCAGTCTTGCGGCCGGGGGCCAGGGCGGGCAGGTCTTCGCGTTCGTACTGGTCACGCACCTGGACGGTGGACAGGGTGGGTGCGTCTTCAGCACTTGGCGTCGTCGAAGTTTGTGCGTGTACGCCTGTGGTGAGGCAGGTGGCAATGACTGCTAAGCCAATAGCGCTGCGTTTGCAAGGAGAAGCAATGGAGGTCAGCATAAGTAGATTTGTAAATGAGATTACTTCTCAATTGTATTTATTTGTTTGCTTGGCTGAAAACCTTTGGGTAAACACCATGCTGATCGCGTCTGTATGTGCAGGTGTCTTGCTTGTTCCTGTCAGCGTGTTTTTGATAGCTAGCAGCGTATGCTGTGATTGGCTAAAAGGGTAAAAGCCTGTTTGATCGCAAGCGCAAACAAAGTGGCTTACCCTCCGATGTTTTATGAATACGAAGGGCGCTGCTACCAGCGATGGCAGCGCATTGGATATGACCATCTCCCAATCCGGCCCCATTACCCGCCACTATGTGGGCCAGCGCCTGTCTGAAATTGCCATCCACAACGGCACGGTGTATCTGGCAGGCCAGGTGCCTGAAAACAACCCACAGGGCGATATGCGCACCCAGACCACGGAGGTGCTGGGTCATGTGGAGCGTCTGCTCCTTGAGGCTGGCAGCAGCAAGGCGCACATCCTGTCGTGCCAGATCTTTATTCGTGACCCCAAGGACTTTGATGTGATGAACGAAGTCTGGGACGCCTGGGTCGTGCCCGGTCACACCCCCCCACGCTGCACGGTGCTCGGCCCCACCATTCACCCGGACTGGCGCATTGAGGTGGTGGTGACTGCCGCCCAGATCACTGCGGCTTAAGGGTTGGTGAATTCGCGGGCGATCAGCCACTTGTCGCCTTCGCGCTGCAGCTCCAGGGTCTTGCGGTCGTTGGACTGGTAGTTGTCTGCGGTGTAGCGCTGGCGGAAGGTGGCGGTGGCACGGTTGCCCTGGATCTGGACTTTCAGATCACTGATGTCCACCTTGATAAAGCCCTTGTCCTCAATGCGTGCGCGACGCTCTGCTTTCCAGGCGGCCAGACTGCCTTTGAGGGGCTTGAACTGTTCGCTATAGGCGGCAAAGTAGCGCGCCAGGTTCTGGCTGGCCCAGGCGTCGGCCCAGTCCTTGACGGCATGCTCCACCGCAATGCTGAGGGCATGGGGGCTGTGCTGCTGGGGCTGCGCCGCTGCAGGGCTGGCAGGCTGGGCGCTGGCCGCAGCTGGGGCTTTCTGCTGCGTGCGAGCAATAGAGGTGCGGCCGTCGGGGAAGATTTGCTGAATCATCGCCAGCTTGGCGGGCAGGCCGGTGCGCATTTCGTCCAGCGAGACGGCCTTGTTATAGGCTTCGTTGGCCAGCAGGGTGTACATGTCGCCCAGGTTTTCGTAGCCGGAGGCGTAGTAGGGGTCAATGCGCACGGCCTGCTGCAGCAAGCTGGCGGCCTGCACCAGGTCACCCTGCGAGGCATAGAGCACGGCCAGGTTGTTATACGGCTCTGGCAGGTTGGGAAAGTCCTTGATCAGCGCGTTAAAGATCTGAATGGCTTCCGGGTACTTTTTCTGCTCGGTGGCGATTACACCCTGCGCAAAGCGTTCGCGGGCCTGCTCAAAGGCAGAAGCCTGCATCTGTGGGGAGGACGTGCTGGATGCCGTGGGCTGCGGCACGCTGGGCTGCTGCGAGGCGCTGGCGGCAGTGGCCGATGCATTGTCTGCAGCGTGTGCCAGCAGCGGAAGACTGAGCAGGCTGGCCAGCGCAAGTGCGCGAAGTGGCTGAGGCGCAAGGCCAGCTGCGCGCGTGGGGGCGTGGTGCATAAAAACTTTCTGTCTGTTGTTCTGAGTGTCAGCTCTGAGGCCGGAATGCCCCAGACTGTGAAGCAATGGGGTGGTGCTGCGTGCAGTGTGAAAACACTATTGGTTACAGGCAGTTTTGTACATAGGCAAATTCTGAAATTTGCCTTCCACAGCCTTGGTTTTTGGCAGCGGTAAATTCTGATTTTGGTTGCGCGCTGCCTCAATGGTCAGCAGCCCACGCGCAGCCGGTATGCAATACGGTATTTTCTGGCTGCCCATGTGCGATGGGCAGCGCGGTCTACTTCCTGGCTTGCGCACGGCGGTTGCGTGAGCCAGAGCAGAAAGAAAGTATTGCCATGATTATTGAAGTCACCACCCTCCATATCCACCCCGGCCAGAATCAGGCATTTGAGGCCGCCATCACACAGGCGGCCCAGTCTTTTATTGCGCCGTTTCCCGGCTGTCTGGGCTACAGCATTCGCCGCTGCATCGAAGAGCGCAGCCAGTACGTGATTGAAATCCGCTGGAAGACGCTGGAGGACCACATGGAGGGTTTTCGCAAGTCCAAGGTGTTTACGGCCTGGCGCGCGGCCATCAGCGAGCATTTTGCGCAAGCACCCGGCACTTTTCACTATGAATGCCTGGAGCAGTACAGCGCCTGAACCACTGCGGATACATTGCGGCAAAGCCCTGGATGGCGGTTCAGCCTGGAGCATGGCTGTGAAATACTGTAAAAACAGTAGCTGAAACCGATTGATAGAAAGGCGCTAGCAATGATCCGATGCGTGAAACTTTTTACCGGCCCCGATGGCAAGTCGCACTTTGTGGATGGGCATATTGATCTGCCCGGCGGCGAGCGCGGTGACTTCATCAGCAGCGTAGTAGGTGCGCGCAGCATTTCGTTTCGTGAGACGGGGCAGGGCGGCAGCTTTGACTGGCATACGGCCCCGGCCCACCAGTTTGTGCTGACCCTCAGCGGCACGCTGGACTTTGAGATGCCCGATGGCAGCAAGGTGCGTATCAACCCCGGTGATGTGCTGTGGGCTGATGACACCGTAGGCCAGGGCCACCGCTGGCAGCTGGTGGATGACCAGCCCTGGCGCCGCGCCTATGTGATTTTTGCTGAGGGGGTGCAGGTGCCGTTTGTGCCTGCACAGGCCTGAGCTGGCGCAAGCGCGTTCACCATGCCCCGCCTATGGCGGGGCTGTTTGCAGCAGAAACTGATCTGATTTATGACCTCTTCCACACAGACTGATGTGTTGCTGATTGGCGCAGGCATCATGAGCGCCACGCTGGGCACCTTGCTCAAGGAGCTGGAGCCTTCCTTGTCCATCACCATGGTGGAGTCGCTGGACGACTGCGCCCAGGAAAGCTCGCATGGCTGGAACAACGCAGGCACAGGCCATGCGGCCAACTGCGAAATGAACTACACGCCTGCGCGTGCCGATGGCAGCGTGGACATCCACAAGGCGCTGGAGGTGAACACGGAGTTTGACGTGTCCCGCCAGCTGTGGAGCTACCTGGTGCAAAAGGGCCGCATTCCAGACCCGCAGGCATTTATTCACCCCTGTCCGCACGTGAGCTTTGTCTGGGGTGAGGAGAACGTGGCCTATCTGCGTGCACGCTACAAGGCCATGGCGGCCCACCACTGCTACCGTGGCATGGAGTACAGCGAAGACCGCGCGCAGATTGCACAGTGGGCACCGCTGATCATGGAAGGCCGCGCGGATGGCCAGCCTGTGGCGGCGACGCGCATTGTCAGCGGTGCCGATGTGGACTATGGCGCACTCACCCATCTGCTGGTGGCGCAGCTGCGCCAGCAAAGCGGTGTGGAGGTGCAGTACCACCAGCATGTGGATCATCTGGAGCAGCAGGAAGATGGCCGCTGGCTGGTGCGCTGCAAGCACACGCAGACGCACGTGCACCAGAGCATCAGCGCCAAGTTTGTGTTCATTGGTGCAGGCGGCGGGGCGCTGGAGCTGCTGCAGAAGTCCGGCATTCCGGAAGGGCACGGCTACGGCGGTTTTCCGGTCAGCGGCGTGTGGCTGCGCTGTGATGTGGAGGACATTGCAGATCGCCACCAGGCCAAGGTCTATGGCAAAGCCCCACACGGCTCGCCACCCATGTCTGTGCCGCACCTAGATACACGCATCATTGGCGGCAAGAAGTCGTTGCTGTTCGGGCCTTATGCGGGTTTTTCCACGCGCTTTCTCAAGCAGGGTTCACTGAGTGATCTGTTCCGCTCGGTGCGCCCCGGCAATGTGCTGCCCATGCTGGATGTGGCCAAGGACAACTGGGAGCTGAGCGAATACCTGATCTCACAGGTGCTGATGAGCGAAGCGCACCAGTTCGAAATGCTCAAGGACTTTTACCCGCAGGCGCGCTCCATCGACTGGAGCAAGGCCGTGGCCGGTCAGCGGGTGCAGATCATCAAGCCAGGCACGGACAAGCTGGGCACGCTGGAGTTCGGCACTGAGCTGATTGCGTCTGGCGACAAGTCGCTGGCAGCGCTGCTGGGTGCTTCGCCCGGTGCATCCACGGCCGCCTATATTGCGCTGCAGGTGCTGCAAAAGTGCTTTGACCAGCAGCTCACGCCCGATGGCTGGCTGGGCAAGCTCAAAACCATCATCCCTACCTACGGGGTGGACCTGCGTGAAGATGCGCAGGCCTGCTTTGAAACGCGCCAGCGCACGGCTGCGCTGCTGAAGCTGGAATACGTGTAAGCAGCAGGCCCGCGCTGTGCACGCACCCAAGGGCAGCCACTGTGGCTGCCCTTTTTTGTCTGCACTGCACCACTGCCCGGGTGGATAGGGAGGTAGCTGGGCAGCGCAAAGCCTTACATTTGCGTTGATGCCCTGCGTGCGGAATCGATGTTTGCAGATAGGGTTTCCGTTTTATCCGGATGGTTGCCGATGCGGCTGTAGCAAGACGCGTCGCACATTGATTGCTGAAAGTTCCTGCTTATGCCTTTTGCTTGCGTTGTTTCCCGGGCTGCTGCCCCACATGCTGCTTCACGGCTGGTGCATGCGCTGGCTGTTTCAGGGCTGGTCTGTGCAGCGGTCATTGCTGGCACCAGTCGTGTTGCTGCAGCAGAAGGGGTGCAGACTGACAACACCATGGATGCTGTCACAGTCACCGGCCAGCGTGCCGAGCCGCGGCATGTGATGGACACGCGCGAATACATTCTCATGCTGGAGAATCTGGGCGACCTGCACACGCGCATGGCCGCGCAGGTCTATGGTGAGGCCACGCAGCTGGATACCACGCGGCCCTCGCTGGTATCCAAGCTGGCGCTGGTGGAGCAGGTGCTGGCCAGCACGGGCATGGGGCTGCCTGCTGCGTCTGCACCCCGTATGGCGGTGAACAGCCCAGTGGCGCAGCCTGTGCAGCAGCCCAGCGCGGCGGCGGTGGGTGTGCCCGCAGACGGCAAGCAGGCCATTGCAGATGTAATGGCTGCTGTCATGGCATGGGCACGGGCCTGGGAGCAGCAGGACATGCCTGCCTACTATGCGGCCTACAGTACAAGGTTTGAGCCTGCGCAGGGCACGCCACTGGAGGTGTGGAAGCAGGAGCGGCGCGAACGCATTGTGGGACGGTCTGCCATTACCGTGGACTTCAATGATCTGCGGGTGCAGGTGGACGGCAGCACGGCTACGGCCAGTTTTCACCAGAACTATGCATCGGGAGAGTACAGATCCAGCGCCCGCAAGAGCCTGCAGCTGCAGCAGGAGGGTGGCCAGTGGCGCATTGTGCGTGAGGAGTCTGGCAGCTGATGGTTTGCCATTGGCAGTCGCCAGACATTGGGCGTAAAAAAAGGAGACCCGAGGGTCTCCTTTGTGTTGGGGCCATTGCCTGCCCGTCAGAGGGCAGGAGCCATAGCTTTACAGCGAGTCGATAAAGCTGCGCAGCTTGTCCGAACGGCTGGGGTGCTTGAGCTTGCGCAGGGCCTTGGCTTCGATCTGACGGATACGCTCACGTGTCACGTCAAACTGCTTGCCCACTTCTTCCAGCGTGTGGTCGGTAGACATTTCGATACCGAAGCGCATGCGCAGCACCTTGGCTTCGCGGGGGGTGAGGCCGTCGAGGATGTCCTTGACCACATCGCGCAGGCCGGCCTGCATGGCAGCGTCCACGGGTGCGGTGTTGTTGGTGTCCTCGATGAAGTCGCCCAGGTGGCTGTCGTCATCATCACCGATGGGCGTCTCCATGGAGATAGGCTCCTTGGCGATCTTCATGATCTTGCGGATCTTGTCCTCGGGGATGTCCATCTTCTCGGCCAGGATGGAGGCGTCAGGCTCAAAGCCGAACTCCTGCAGGTGCTGGCGCGAGATGCGGTTCATCTTGTTGATGGTCTCGATCATGTGCACAGGGATACGGATCGTGCGGGCCTGGTCCGCGATGGAGCGGGTAATGGCCTGGCGGATCCACCATGTGGCGTAGGTCGAGAACTTGTAGCCGCGGCGGTATTCGAACTTGTCCACGGCCTTCATCAGGCCGATGTTGCCTTCCTGAATCAGATCCAGGAACTGCAGACCACGGTTGGTGTACTTCTTGGCAATCGAGATCACCAGACGCAGGTTGGCCTCGATCATCTCCTTCTTCGCAAAACGGCTGGCGCGTTCGCCATCGTTCATGCGCTTGTTGATGCTCTTGAGCTCATCCAGAGGCACGACTACGCGCGCCTGCAGGTCGATCAGCGACTGCTGCAGTTCCTGCACGGCAGGAATATTGCGCGACAGCACATTGCTCCAGGGGTGGCCGCCAGCTGCCTGCTCTTCGACCCACTTGAGGTTCAGCAGGTTGGGGGGGAAGCTCGCAATGAACTTCTCCTGAGGCATGCCGCACTTGTCCACGATGATCTTGCGCAGCTCGCGTTCCTTCTTGCGCACGTCATCCACCTGGTTACGCACCAGGTCGCACAGCTTCTCGATGGTCTTGGCGGTGAAGCGGATGGTCATCAGCTCTTCAGTGATGGCCTTCTGCACCTTGATGTAGGTGGCAGAACCCCAGCCTTCCTTGTCGTAGGCCTTGCGCAGCTTCTCGAACAGGTCAGCAATCTTGTCAAAGCGCGACAGGGCTTCGTTCTTGAGTTCTTCCAGCTTCTTGGTCAGCGCCTTGGAGCCGCCCTTGCCGTCGTCATCGTCTTCTTCGTCGTATTCGTCGAAGTCTTCTTCGGCCACGTAGTCATCGTTTTCGTCGGCGTTCACAAAGCCGTCCACGATGGTGGAGATGACGACCTTGCCTTCGCGGATTTCCGCGGCCATGCCCAGCACTTCGGCAATGGTGGCAGGGGAAGCCGAGATGGCTTCCATCATGTCCATCAGGCCGCCTTCGATGCGCTTGGCGATTTCAATTTCGCCTTCGCGGGTCAGCAGCTCCACGGTGCCCATTTCACGCATGTACATGCGCACGGGGTCGGTGGTGCGGCCGAATTCGGAGTCCACGGTCGACAGCGCAGCTTCGGCTTCTTCTTCCGCTTCTTCTTCGGAGGTGGCCGACTGGCCGGTGTTGTTCAGCAGCAGGGTTTCCGCATCGGGAGTCTGCTCGTACACAGCCACGCCCATGTCGTTCAACATGGAGATCACGACTTCCAGCGTTTCAGCATCGACCAGCTTGTCGGGCAGGTGGTCGTTGATTTCAGCGTGGGTCAGGTAGCCGCGGGTCTTCCCCAGCTTGATCAGCATCTTCAGACGCTGACGGCGGGTGTTCATTTCTTCTTCAGTCAGAACGGTTTCGTCCAGACCGAATTCCTTCATCAAGGCGCGTTCCTTGGCCTTGCTGATCTTCATGCGCAGCGGCTTGGCCTTTTCGGTGGGGCTGGCTTCTGCGACTTCGGCTTCGGGTTCTGCTTCAGCTTCCAGCTCCAGATCGGCATCAAAGTCGCCCAGGTCTTCGTCCAGATCGCTGGGTTCCTTGGCCTTGGGCTTGCGGCCGCGCTTGGCAGGTGTCTTGGTAGCTGCTGTCTTGGCAGCAGCAGTCTTGCTTGCAGCCCTCTTGGCTGCAGGCTTCTTTTCTTCCACAACCTCTTCGGCTACGACAGCTTGCTTCTTGGGAGCTGCGGCCTTCTTGGCTGCAGGCTTTTTAGCGGGAGTAGCGCTATCAGCGTCGGCTTTTTTCTTGCCGCGCTTGGGAGTAGCTTCTGCCAACAGGGCATCGGCCATTGCTTTGAGTTCTGCTTGGGACAGGGTCGCCATATCGGAATCTTTCTTGGAAGCAGCCGCTTGAGCCTTGGTGGCTGCGGGCTTCTTCACAGCGGCTGGTGCTGCAGCCTTGGTGGCTGGCTTGGCACTGGCTGCCGTGGATTTGGAAGTTTTGGGCTTGGCTGTAGCGTCTGGCGCCTGCTTGGACTTTGCAACGGGCATGGATACCTCTTGGTCAAAAGCGAACACACACAAAGGGGAAAACGCAAGCGCCATCTAACCCGGCGCATCAACGTGCCATGGGCACGCGCAGGAGCGAACGGCTCCTGTCAGGGCAAGATGTCTGGGCGATCATTTGGTGTGCAGTCCTTGCGGAAATTGGGCCATGCAATTGCTGCCAACACGTGATTCCATCACGGGGCCCGGGCCGGAGGTGCTGCTGTCGCTCTTGCCAGTAATTAATCAATTATAGCGTTTGGCAGAAATTGCAAGAGGTAAGCGCATTTTTTTCGTAAATATTTTTAGAGGCGCAGGCTGGCGCTGAAGTTTTTTGCAGCAAGTGCTTGTTGCATCAGCAGTTTTTGGTGTGCTTGCAAAGAGCGTACAGACGCGGTCAGGTCTGGCGCAGCGCCAGAAATAGGGGGTTGATGGAGCTTTCTATGAAAAAAATAGCTTCTTGCGCTTATCAATAAAGGGTTTCAGATATTTTTCTATCTGAAGTCCCCAGTATTTCAGCGCAAGAAGCTATCTTTTTTTGTGTGACTCAGTTGCCCTGCATGCTGGGCGTAGCCTGCAGGCGGCTGCGGCGCTCGAGCAGGCTGCGGTAGCGCTCGGCCACGCTTTTGTCGCTGGGGTTGGCGGCCAGCGCCATGAGCAGCTCGGTCTCCAGCTGCTTGATGCGCTTGGCCAGCATGGGGCTGAGGATGTTGCGCAGTTCCTGGTACTGCTCCTGCTCCTCGCCTTCCGGGTGGCCGTGCGGGCCGCTCATGAGTTGCAGCGCCAGCGCACCGTGCGGGGTGGCGCTGATGCGGTCATGGAGCATGGCCCAGGGCTGGGGACCGTTTTCCTGGAACTGGCTTTCAATCCAGCTGAACAGCGGGCCGTGCGGTGCGGGCAGGTTGACGAGGGTGTCCAGATCGTCATTGTCCAGCCGCTCCATGAAATGCATCTGCGACAGCAGCAGGCGCACGGCCTGATCTGGCCCGGTGGAGGGTACAACGCGCGGCTCGGCCATCATGGGGCGCTGCTCTGTGCGCTGGAATTTGCCATTGCGCCGACCCGTATAGGTGCTGCGCTGGGTGTAGTAGGGCGCGCTGCTGCCCGAGGGCGCAAATTCACTGACCCAGTCTGGCGCGCTGGCACTGGCTGCTGCTGGCGCAGCCGTGCTGTGGCTGGCACTGCTGGCGCTGCCGCGCTGAAAGCGTTTTTCCTGGGCTTCGGCCTGGGCCCAGAGTTCAGACAGCTCGCGCGCGTCGATCTGGATTTTTTGGGCAATCTCACCGAGCACCAGGCGCTTGAAGGCGCCGTCAGGCAGCAGGCGCCACAGCGGGCGCGCCTGGCTGGAAAACTTGGCGCGGCCCTGGGCCTGGCCCAGATCGCATTCCATGCTGGCAGCTTCCATCAGGAACTGGTTCAGCGGCAAGGCATTGGAGACATGGCGGGCAAAGGCATCGCTGCCGTGCTCGCGGATAAAGCTGTCGGGATCGTGCTCGGCCGGCAGGAACAGGAATTTGATGCTGCGCGTGTCGCTGGCGTAGGGCAGGGCTGCCTCCAGCGCCTTGCGTGCGGCATTGCGCCCGGCCTTGTCGCCGTCAAAGCTGAAGACGATGCTGTCGGTAAAGCGAAACAGCTTGTGCACGTGATCAGGCGTGCAGGCTGTGCCCAGTGTGGCCACGGCGTTGGGAAAGCCCAGCTGTGCCAGGGCCACCACGTCCATATAGCCTTCGGTGACCAGTGCATAGCCCATGCTGCGCAGGGCGTCGCGCGCCTCGAACAGGCCGTAGAGTTCGCGCCCTTTGTGAAACAGCGGGGTTTCGGGCGAGTTCAGGTATTTGGGTTTCTCATCGCCCAGCACGCGCCCGCCAAAGCCGATGCACAGGCCTTTGACGTCCCGGATGGGGAACATGATGCGGTCGCGGAAGCGGTCGTAGCGTTTGCCGTCTTCACCGCTGATGACCAGGCCGGATTCTTCAAGCTGCGGGTCGTCATATTCCGGAAAGACACTGGCCAGATTGCGCCAGCCAGCCGGGGCATAGCCCAGACCGTACTTGCTGGAGATGGCGCCTGACACGCCGCGGTTCTTGAGGTACTGCACCGCATGGGCGCTGGCCTTGAGCTGGCTGCGGTAGGCCTCGCCTGCGCGTTCGAGCACATCGTTGAGCGTGGCCTGCTTGACCTTGGCTGCGGCCTGGCGCTCACGCTCCTGGGGGCTGATGTCTTCCTGCGGCACCACCATGCCGATCTGGCCAGCCAGATCGTTGACAGCTTCCACAAAGCCCATGCCGGCGTGGTCCATCAGAAAGCTGATGGCATTGCCGTTCTTGCCGCAGCCAAAGCAGTGATAGAACTGCTTGGAGGGGCTGACACTGAAGGAGGGCGATTTTTCTCCGTGAAACGGGCACAGGCCCATGAAGTTGGCACCGCTTTTTTTCAGCTGCACATAGCGGCCCACCACGTCGACAACATCAACGCGGGACAGAAGCTCTTGGAGAAAGGACTGAGGAATAGACACGGGCGCTATTGTCCGGCATCGCTGCCCAGCCGGGGTGGCTGGCAGAGTTTATCCAGAAAAAAAGCCCACCAAACGGTGGGCTGTCAAGAAGGGGAAAGGGGGGAAGCGCGTGCTCAGTGCAGCATCAGTGCGCCTGCGCTCTTGCTCTTGCCAGCGCGTGCGGGAGGGTTGCACAGGCCGCATTCGTAGTGGCGCGCGTTTTCATAAAGTTCTGTCACGAACATGCCGCTGCACTTGCTGCACTTGGTGCGGGTGAGCATGTTGGCATCCACAAACTTGATCAGACGCCAGGCGCGGGTGAAGGACAGCATGCATTCCAGATTCGAGGCCTGCACCTGCTCGGTATAGAGGCGATAGGCCTTGGTCAGAATTTCCACCGAGTCCGCATTGACGCCCTTGGACATGTATTCATAGATGTTCAGGAACAGCGAGCTGTGGATGTTCTCCTGCCAGGTCAGGAACCAGTCGGTGGAAAAAGGCAGCTGTCCCTTGGAGGGGGACTTGCCGGCGATTTCCTTGTACAGGCGGATCAGGCGTTCGTAGGAGAGGGAGGTCTCCGACTCCAGTACCTGCATGCGCGCGCCCATCTTGATGAGCATGGCGGCACGTTCGATTTGCTTGGATTCGTTCAGAACGCTCTTGGTTGCTGCTGTAGCCATGGTGGTGTGCTCCGTATCGCCGATCGTGAATTACAGAACTTCGGAGACGCGGCTGGCCATCAGGATGTTGGCGTGCAGCGTGTTGGTGGCTTCGTTGCCGATCTTGTTGCTGCTGTGGTTGGTCAGCAGGCTCCAGACCAGATCGTCATCTACGCGGAAGCTGCACAGCAGGGTGTTGCGCGAAGCGATCTTGAGAATTTGTGCAGCAGAAAGGGTGCCCAGAATGTCACATGCTTCTTCGCTCAGGCCTAGGCGGAAAACGGCTTCGGCCTTGTCCTTGCGAATCAGAGTCTGAGCCAGCATCAGGTAAGTGAGGTTGGCTTCGCGAATCTCGGCAAGCAGTTGTTCGTCATTCATGGTTCATCCTTTCCAAAAACCTAATTGAGTCGTAGCTCGTGGGTGTCGCTGACGCTTGGAATCAAGCTGCGATCTGATGGGATGAATTGTGAAATAGTGCAAACAAAAGCTGGAGTCGGGGTGTGTCGGTGCGTCGTGTCTCTTTGGCAAGCCGGGTTTGTCTCTTTTGCCTGATGTCCTTGTAGGTGAAATTCTTACAAGGCGAGTGTCTGATGTCTGGTGGGCCGTAGGCCTTGAGGGGTGTGACAGCGAGGAGCGGTGTGCTGTCAGGTAGCCAGGCTGTGCAGCAGTACAGGTATGAGGTCTCATACTTTGTCACGTTTTGCTACACAGGCCTGAATCATGCCTCAACTTTGGGGGGTCTAACGCCGCTAAAGGGCAGTGTTTACCCCGCTGTTTTGCTATAGAAAAGATTGTTAACTTTTGGCGACCGGGCGTGTCGGATCACTGCACCATTCGCTCCAGCTGCCTGCAAACAGCTTGGGTGGGGCAAAGCCTGCAATTTCCATGGCAATCAGATTGGGTAGTGCGCTGACGCCGCTGCCGCACTGGTGCACCACGGTGGCGGGATCGCGTCCCTGCAGCAAGGCGTCGAATTCAGCGCGCAGCAGTTCCTTGGGCTTGAAGCGTCCGTCCAAGGCAATGTTTTCCGTGAAGGGGCGGTTGAGTGCGCCCGGAATATGTCCGGCCACGGGGTCCAGCGGCTCGACCTCACCACGGTAGCGCGCCGGGGCGCGGGCATCCACAATGGTCTGTGCATCGGCCTGCTGCAGTTGTGCCAGCACTTCATCTGCAGTCACCAGCTGGCGCAGACTGGGCTTGAGTGCAAAGTTGGACTGAAAGTGTGCGGCCTCTTCGCCTTGTACGGTGGCGCCGCCATGCGCGACCCAGTGCTGCAGGCCGCCGTCGAGCACCGCGACCGCATCATGCCCGGCCCACTTGAGCATCCACCACAGGCGGCCACAGAAATTGCAGCCCTGGCGGTCGTAGACCACGGCCTGCATGTCATTGCGAAAGCCGACGGAGGACAGCCATTGCGCAAAGCGTTCACGGCTGGGCAGAGGATGGCGGCCGCCAGAGGCTGGCTGGTCAGACTGTGCGGTCTGCACCTGACCGTGGGCATCAGGCGCACCGTGACGGGCACTCAGGTGCTGCTCCAGGTCCGCGTAGACCGCTCCGGGGATGTGTGCCTGCTCATACTGCTGGCGGCCTGCAGCAGGTGCGCCCAGGTCAAAGCTGCAGTCAAACACCATGAAGGGCTGACCGCTGGCCTGCAGGGCCTGCAGCTGTGTGGAGGTAATCAGTGTGGTGTAAGTCATGGCCTTGCGTAAAAAGTTCTTACGCCTGGCATTGTGGCTCACGATGCTGCGGTTGTACCTCTGGCACGGAAGATGGTGGCTGCAATACCGCACAGCACAATCAGGCTCATGCCCAGCCAGCCTTCCCAGCCCAGTTCGTCATTGAAGAGAAACAGGCTGTAGAGCGCGGCAAACACGATGCCTGAGTACTGCAAATTGGCGACCACCAGCGTTCCGCGCGAGGTCTTGGCGCTGGCATAGGCGCGTGTCATGCACAGCTGCCCGCCCGCGGCCAGCAGGCCCACGGGCAGTAACCACAGGGCTGCCTGCCAGCTGGGCCAGGGCGAAAAGCCGGTGATCAGACAGGCGACCAACCCTGCGAGGGTGCAGCCAGCGCCAAAAAAGAAGACGGTGCGCGCTTCGGGCTCACCAATGCGTGACAGCGCTACCACCTGCATATAGGCCATGGCAGAGAGCACACCCGATCCCAGCCCCAGCAGGGCGGGCAGGGTCTGCTCCTGGGCAAAGCTAGGCTGCAGCATCAGCACCACGCCGCCGAAGCCCAGCACGATGGTGATGAGCAGGGGAATATTCAGCGGCTGTCTGGGGCGACCGCTGCAGGGCAGCAGCGTCCACAGTGCACCAGCGAGCAGAAAGACGGCAATCCAGATACTGCTCATGTAGTTGAGCGTCATGGCGCTGGCCAGCGGCATCTCGGAGATGGCATAGAACCAGCTGCCCAGCGCAGACACGCCCACCAGGCTGCGCCAGGCGTGCATCCAGGGGTGGCGGGTTTTGAGAGAAATGCCTTGCGAGGAGCTGAGCGCCCACAGCGCCAGCATGCCGATCAGGCCTCGGTAGAAAACGATTTCTGCGGTGTTGAAGTACACCGCTGCGTATTTGATGCACACGCCCATGGTGGCGAACAGAAAAGCGCCGACCACCATCCATAACACTTGCATTGCCTCTCCCTGCTGTTTTTTGTTGTGCAGCGCCTGCTGTCAGGAGCCGTTCACACAAGCAGTGTGAATAGGTCTAAACAAAAAGAGCTGCCAGCGCCCATGAATCGGGTGCTGGCAGCTCTTGTGAGCGTAGCAAATTTTTGCTTAGCGCTGGGGGATATGCGCTCCCATGATTTGGCGATACCACTCATGGAAATGCTGCATGCCGTCTTCCATGGGGCTCTGGTAGGGACCGACTTCGTTGTCACCACGCTCCAGCAGCGCACGGCGGCCTGCGTCCATGCGCTCGCCGATTTCATCGTCCTCGACAGCGGTTTCCATATAGGCCGCGCGCTGGGCTTCGATGAACTCGGGCTCAAAGGCTGCGATTTCTTCGGGGTAGTAGAACTCCACCACGTTCATGGTCTTGGTGGGGCTGATGGGGTGAAGGGTCGATACGGTCAGCACATGCGGGTACCACTCCACCATGATGTGGGGGTAGTAGGTCAGCCAGATGGCGCCGCGCTCAGGCAGTTCACCGTTGCGGTAATTCAGCAGCACTTCGTGCCACTTCTTGTACACATCAGAGCCAGGCTTGCCGAAGGTGGGGGCTACGCCCACGGTCTGCACGGAGTATTCCTTGGCGAATTCCCACTTCAGATCGTCACAGGTCACAAAGTTGCCCAGGCCGGGGTGGAAGGGGCCGACGTGGTAGTCCTCCAGATAGACCTCGATGAAGGTCTTCCAGTTGTAATTGCACTCATGCATTTCGACATGGTGCAGCACCAGACCTTCGAAGTTGAGCTGCTCACGAGGGCCCATGCCAGCCAGGTCAGCCACGATGTCACGGCCGTTGTCCTCGAACAGCATGCCATTCCACTCGCGCAGCTTGTAGTTGTTCAGGTGCAGACAGGGATCTTGTGAAAACTGGGGGGCGCCCAGGAGCTGACCGCTGGGGTTGTAGGTCCAGCGGTGCAGGGGGCAGACGATATTGCCGCCTGCGTGGCCCTTGCCTTCGGTTTTGAGATTGCCACGGCCCTTGAGCATGACGGCCTGACGGTGGCGGCAGATGTTGGAGATCAGCTCTATGTCGCCCTTGTCATTGCGAACCAGCGCACGGCCTTCGTTTTCGTGAGGCAGTGCGTAGTAGTCGCCAATTTCTGGGACGGACACCGTACTGCCGACATAACGTGGGCCTTTCTGGAAGATGAGTTCCATCTCGCGCTGGAACAGCGCTTCGTCAAAGTAGCTAGAAACTGGTAGTTGGCTTGCGGCCTGCTGCAGTTGAAGACTTAAATCAGACATGGGTGACCTGACCTAAAGACTCCCCACAGGGAGGTGCTTGTTGCACGGGTGAAAAAAGTAAACCGGCTTATGCCAGAGCATGATGGACAGTAGCAAGTCAAGCCTATGTCCGTCTATGCAATGGCGTGTGCCGGTTCGACGGGGAATGGGATTGTATGCGGTGGGGTTATTTTCGCGGGCGTTTTATGTGTATTTAAATCAAATAATTAGCGGGATATTGCAGGAAATATTCCTCCTTCTGGTGCGTACAGGGCTGAATGCGCCGTGGAAATGGCTGCACAGCCTAAAATCCCTGATTCCCCAAACCCACGAGCGCCCACCATGCCCAAGGCAAAAAACGTCGCGATCGCCGACATTTCCACCCCTCCCGACAGTTATGAGTCCGCAGTTGCGGAGCTGGAAACGCTGGCTGTAGCCATGGAGTCCGGGCAGCTGCCTCTGGGTGAAATGATGAATGGCTATCGCCGTGCTTCCTTTCTGCTGGAGTTCTGTCGCAAGCAGCTCAATGAGGTGGAGGCGCAAATCCGTGCGCTGGATGACGGCCAGATCAAGCAATGGTCGCAGGACTGAGTGGGCGCTATGGAAACTCAGATTGTGATGACAACAGATCTTCCCACCAGCAGCACCGACACATCGGTATTTGATTTTCAGGCATGGACGGATGCGCAACTGCAGCGCACCGAGCAGGCATTGTCGGCATGGGTGGGTGTGGATGCACCAGCGAACCTGGGCGATGCCATGCGCTACGCCGTGCTCGATGGCGGCAAGCGCCTTCGCCCTCTGCTGGTGCTGGCGGCAGCGCAGGCTGTCAATGGCCTGCCTGAGGCCGCGCTGCGTGCGGCCTGCGCGGTAGAGCTGATCCATGCGTATTCGCTGGTGCACGATGACATGCCCTGCATGGACAACGATGTGCTGCGCCGCGGCAAGCCTACGGTGCATGTGCAGTTCGGTGAAGCCCAGGCTTTGCTGGGCGGCGATGCTCTGCAGGCGCTGGCGTTTGAGCTGCTGACGCCTTCGGAGGCAGAAGTGCCAGCGGCCATGCAGGCCAAGCTGTGTCGCATTCTGGCGCAGGCCGCTGGTTCACGGGGCATGGCAGGCGGTCAGGCCATTGACCTGGCCAGCGTCGGCAAGGCTTTGAGTGAGCAGGAGCTGCGTCACATGCACGGTCTCAAGACCGGTGCGCTGCTGCAGGCCAGTGTGGCCATGGGTGTTGCCTGTGCACAGGTGTCACAGCCTGTGCAGCAGGCGCTGGCGCGCTATGCCGAAGCGCTGGGCGTGGCCTTCCAGGTGGTGGATGACGTGCTGGATGTGGTGGCCGATGCTGCCACACTGGGCAAGACCCCTGGCAAGGATGCAGCCAATGACAAGCCCACCTTTGTGTCACTCATGGGGCTGGATGGCGCACGCAGTTATGCCAATGTGCTGCTGCAGCAGGCCTTGCAGGCCTTGAAGGAAAGTTGTCTGACGGATGTGCGCGCCCTGTCGGCGTTGGCACATATGGTCGTTTCGCGCTCACATTGAGTGCTGACTGGGGATGTGTTTTCTGTTGTCGGATTGCTGCGCTACCCCCGAGTGAGCAAGCGCTGTTTGCTGTGTGCAATTTGATTTGAATAATTTGCTAATGACCACGAATGCCTACCCTTTGCTGCAGAAAGTGAACACACCTTCTGACCTGCGTGCCATGTCACGCGGTGACCTCAAAGTGCTGTCTGACGAGTTGCGCGCCTATGTGCTGGACAGCGTGTCGAAAACTGGTGGGCACCTGAGTTCGAATCTGGGCACGGTGGAGCTGACCATTGCGCTGCACCATGTGTTCAACACCCCGTATGACCGCATCGTCTGGGACGTTGGCCATCAGACCTACCCGCACAAGATTCTGACGGGCCGCCGTGATCGCATGTCTACGCTGCGTCAGCTGGGCGGCATCTCAGGCTTTCCGTTGCGCTCGGAAAGCGAGTACGACACCTTTGGGGTCGGGCACTCCTCGACCAGTATTTCTGCGGCACTGGGCATGGCCATGGCGGCCAAGCGCAAGGGCGAAAACCGCCGTGCGATTGCCGTGATTGGCGATGGCGCCATGACGGCAGGCATGGCTTTTGAGGCCTTGAACAATGCCGGGGTTATGGATGGCAATCTGCTGGTCATCCTCAATGACAATGACATGAGCATCAGCCCACCCGTGGGTGCGCTCAACCGCTATCTGGCCCAGCTCATGAGCGGTCAGTTCTACGCCGTGGCGCGCAACGTGGGCAAGAACGTGCTCAGCAAGGTGCCTCCGCTGCTGGAACTGGCCAAGCGCCTGGAGCAAAGTGCCAAGGGCATGGTGGTGCCTGCGACGCTGTTCGAGAACTTTGGCTTTAACTACATCGGCCCCATTGATGGCCATGATCTGGATTCGCTGATCCCCACGCTGGAAAACATCCGCAGTCTGGAAGGCCCACAGTTCCTGCACGTAGTCACCAAGAAAGGTCATGGCTACAAGCTGGCAGAAGCTGACCCTATTGCCTACCACGGCCCCGGCAAGTTCGACCCTGCCGTAGGAATTGTCAAATCCAGCGCGCCCTCCAAGCCCACGTTCACCCAGGTGTTCGGCAAATGGCTGTGTGACACGGCAGCGCAGGACCAGCGTCTGGTGGGTATTACGCCCGCCATGCGTGAAGGCTCTGGCCTGGTGGAGTTTGAAAAGCGCTTCCCTGATCGCTACTACGACGTGGGTATTGCCGAGCAGCATGCTGTGACCTTTGCGGCAGGTCTGGCCTGTGAAGGTGTCAAGCCAGTGGTGGCGATTTATTCAACCTTCCTGCAGCGTGCCTATGACCAGCTGATTCACGACGTGGCGCTGCAAAACCTGCCCGTAGTGTTTGCGCTGGACCGCGCAGGTCTGGTCGGTGCGGACGGTGCCACCCACGCAGGTGCCTACGACATCGCCTATGTGCGCTGCATTCCCAATATGAGCATGGCGACACCTGCGGATGAGCGTGAATGCCGTCAGCTGCTGACCTCTGCCTACGAACAAGACCATCCCGTGTGCGTGCGCTACCCCCGTGGTGCTGGTGTGGGCGTGGAGCCGCTGGATGACCTGTCTGCGCTGCCATTTGGCAAGGGTGAAATTCGCCGCCAGAGCCAGGCTGCGCGCCAGGGCGAAAACGGCAGCACCCAGCCCCGCATTGCCATTCTGGCGTTTGGCACCTTGCTCTACCCTGCATTGCAGGTGGCAGAGCACATCGACGCCACGGTTGCCAATATGCGCTGGGTCAAGCCGCTGGATGTGGAGCTGGTGCGCGAGCTGGCAGCTTCGCATGACGTGCTGGTCACGCTGGAAGAAGGCTGTATTGCAGGCGGCGCAGGTGCTGCCGTGTCGGAAGCCCTGAGCGCAGCTGGCCTGACGCTGCCTGTGCTGCATCTGGGCTTGCCCGACCAGTTCATCGAGCACGGAGACCCTGCCAAGCTGCTGGCCCTGCAGGGGCTGGATGCAGCGGGTATTGAGCGCTCCATTCGTGAACGTTTTCTGGCCTGACTTTGTCTGACGGCATCAAGGGGCTCAAGCCTCTTGTGCCTGACATCAGGCTGAAGGATAGAAGCTTTCGGGGGTTTACCCGGGAAAGTGATCAGGGCCTCTATTCCTAGAATTTTGTGTCCCCTTCTGTGCATGGTTTTTCGGGGAGATTCCATGCCTGAAGGCGGCTGCGTATGAAATTCAAGGAGTAAACATGGACCGTCGTTCCCTCATCAAAAGAGCAGGTATTGCTGGCGTGCTGGCGGCTGGCGTGGCACCTGCCGTTCACGCGCAGCCTGCGGTGCGCTGGCGCATGGCGTCGAGCTTTCCCAAGTCGCTCGACACCATCTACGGCAGCGGCGAAAAATTTGCTCAGACTGTCAAGGCGCTGTCCGGTGGCAAGTTTGAAGTGTCCGTGCACGCTGCTGGCGAGCTGATGCCTGCCTTTGGCGTGGTGGATGCGATTGAAAACAGCACCATCGAAATGGCGCAGACTGCGCCTTACTACTTCACGGGCAAGAATGCCATCTTTGCCTTTGGCTGCGCCGTGCCTTTTGGCCTGACTGCACGCCAGATGGATGCCTGGATGGAGCATGGCAATGGCCGCAAGCTGTTCGACAAGTTCTGCGCCAACTACAACATCAAGAGCTACAGCGCGGGCAATACCGGCACGCAGATGGGCGGCTGGTACCGCAAGGAAATCAAGTCTGTCAACGACCTCAAGGGCCTGAAGATGCGTCTGGGCGGCGGCCTGTTCGGTGAAGCCATGGCCAAGCTGGGCGTGGTGTCGCAGAACATGCCTGCTGGTGATGTGTACCAGGCACTGGAAAAGGGTACGCTGGACGCGACTGAGTTCGTAGGCCCCCACGACGACCAGAAGCTGGGCTTTAACAAGGTGGCACCTTACTACTACTACCCAGGCTGGTGGGAAGGTGGTGCAGAGCTGGGGTTCTTCGTGAACGCCAAGGCCTACAACGCCCTGCCTGCCGAGTACAAGGAAATGGTGGATGTGGCCACCCGCATCGCTGCGCGCGACATGACCGCCAAGTACGACGCATTCAACCCCGTGGCCATCAAGAAGCTGGTGGCGGACAAGACCATCCTCAAGGCGTTCCCCAAGGATGTCATGGACGCAGGCTTTAAGGCCTCCATGGAAGTGTTTGCGGAGCACGAGGCGCGCGACCCTGCCTTCAAGGAAATCCACCAGGACATGCGCGCCTTCCAGCGTGACCAGCTGCTGTGGGAGCGCTTCTCCGAGCTGCGCTACAACCAGTACATGACAGGCGTGAAGCTGTAATTTGCTTGCCGAAGCTGCACGCAGGTGCGCTGGCTTCGTTCAGATAAAGCCGGGATGAGAGTGACATCGCATTCCGGCTTTTTTGCCTGCTAAACCGTCCCAGAAGCGGTGCAGGAGGGGGTTTTTTTCTAGCCCAAAAGGAGACTTCAAAATGGATCGTCGTTCCATGCTCAAGCATGCCGGTATCGCCGGCATTGTGGCTGCAGCAGCAGCCCCAGCGGTGCACGCACAACCTGCTATTCGCTGGCGTATTGCATCCAGCTTCCCCAAATCTCTGGACACGATTTACGGCTCTGCCGAAGTGTTTGCCCAGGCGGTCAAGTCCATGACCGGAGGCAAATTTGATGTGTCCGTTCACCAGGCGGGTGAGCTGATGCCAGCATTCAACGTGGTCGACGGTGTGCAAAGCGGCACTGTGGAAGTGGCCCACACCGCGCCTTACTACTTCTTTGGCAAGAACGAGGTGTTTGCCATTGGCGGTGCGATTCCGTTTGGCATGAACTCGCGCCAGCTGACCTCGTGGATGGTCGATGGCGATGGCGGCAAGCTCATGGGCGAGTTCTACGACAAGTACAACGTCGTGCCGCTGGTCGGTGGCAATACGGGGGCGCAGATGGGGGGCTGGTTCCGCAAGGAAATCAAGACGCCGGAAGACATCAAGGGCCTGAAGTTCCGCGTGGGTGGCTTTGCGGGCAAGGTGCTGGAAAAAATGGGCGCAGTGCCCCAGAACATTCCTGCTGGCGAAATCTATCAGGCGCTGGAAAAAGGCACGATCGATGCGGCCGAGTGGATTGGCCCCTACGACGATCTGAAGCTGGGCCTGAACAAGGTCGCACCTTTCTACTACTACCCCGGCTGGTGGGAAGGCTCGCTGAACCTGTCCTTCTATATCAACAACAAGGCTTTCAACAGCCTGAGCAACGAGTACAAGGCTGTGGTGCGCGCTGCATCCTACGAAGCCCATGTGACCTGCCAGGCACGTTATGACGCACGCAACCCCGGTGCGATCAAGCAGCTGGTTGCTGCCAAGACCAAGGTGCTGCCTTTCTCGCAGCAGGTGCTGGAAGCTTCCTTCAAGGCCACCATGGAGCTTTACGATGAACTGGCTGCATCCAATCCAGACTGGAAGAAGATCTACAGCAACTACCGTAACTTCCAGCGCGACCAGGTGCTGTGGTTCCGCTTTGCCGAAGGGCGCTTTGATTCCTTCATGGCAACGCAGAAGCTGTAAGCAGCAGGCGTGCAGCAAAAAGGCCATCCATGGATGGCCTTTTTTTTGTGGAGAAACTCTCAAAAATAGAGCTGCTAGCGCTTGATTTATAAGCTTTTCAAATATTTTTGTATCGGAAATACAGGTTTATCAAGCGCTGACTGCTCACTTTTCTGAAAGTTCCAGACGCTTGGCGCGGCGCGCTGCAATCCACCAGATCAGCATGCCTGCGCTGACCGAGACCGCATGGCCCAGCGCCAGTGCCAGGCCGCTGTGAAACAGCTGCGGCACCACAATGCCGGCCATGATGGCAAACACGCTCATCTGCGTGAAACCCTGCAGCGACGAAGCCAGGCCGCGCATCTGCGGGAAGGTGCCCATGATCTGCAGCGACAGAATGGGCATCAGCAGCGAAATGCCCAAGGTGTAGCAGGCAATCGGCAGCACGGCCCAGGGCACGGCAGGGGTGTCGGTCGAGAGGTTGTAGAGCACATTGCTGGCACTGCCAATGGCCAGACAGGTGTATCCAATGGCTTTCTGGATGCGCACGGGAATATGCCGTGCCAGCGAACCTGACAGGGCAGAGCCCAGCATGGAGCCGCCGATGAGCGGAATGAACAGCCAGCCAAACGAGGTGGCCTCGAGCTTGAGCACGCCCATGACAAACTCGGCGGCCGAGCTGATGTAGATGGCGGTGGCCCCTGTCATCATCGCTGTGCCTGCCACCATCAAGCGAAATTGCGAGTGGCGCAGCGCCATCAGATAGTTGCCCGCAATCACCCCCAGCTTGAGCGGCTGGCGCTTGGCAGCGGGCAGGGTCTCGGGCAGCACCCGCCAGCACAGCAGCACCAGGATGGCGCCGAAGGCTGCCAGAAAGAAGAAGGTCGCGCGCCAGCCGCCATGGGTCTGCAGCCAGCCGCCAAAGATAGGCGCAAGTGCCGGAGCCAGGCCAAAGCAGAACATGACCAGACTCATCATGCGCTGGGCATCTGCACCCTGAAAGCGGTCCTGCACGATGGCACGTGCCACCACCATGCCCGAGCCAGCCATGGCGCCCTGGGCAAAGCGGATCAGCACCAGACCCTCAATGCTGCTGACAAAGGCAGCAACGCAGGAGGTCAGCGCATAGCCGAGGCTGGAAAACAGCAGCACACGGCGGCGGCCAAAGGTGTCGCTGAGCGAGCCGTAGAACAGCATGGTCACCGCCATGGCCAGCACATAGACGCTCAGGGTCTGCTGTACGGCAGCGGTGGGTGCCTCAAACTCCTGGCTGATGGCGTAGAACGAGGGCAGGTAGGTGTCTATGCCCAGTGCACCCATCATGGTGCACATGGCCAGAATCACGGTCAGACTGAGGTTTTGCTTCATAGGCGGTGGCAGTCCTGCGGGCAGGCCGCCAGACGTAAAAAAGGCACATGGCGGGCATGTGCCTTGTCAGTGGGGGATGGCTTATCCCTGGGGGGCGCGGATCGCGCTCTTGGGGCGAAATGCCTTGCACACCGCATCCACGGTTTCCAGGTACGGGCCACCAATCAGGTCAATGCAGTAGGGCACGGCGGCAAAAATGCCGTTGACCAGCTGCTTGCCATCAGCATCCTTGAGGCCTTCCAGCGTCTCGGCAATCGCCTTGGGCTGGCCGGGCAGGTTGATGATCAGGCTCTGGCCACGGATCACCGCCACCTGGCGCGACAGAATCGCCGTGGGCACAAAGCGCAGGGAAATCTGGCGCATCTGCTCGCCAAAGCCCGGCATTTCCTTGTCCGCCACGGCCAGCGTCGCTTCAGGCGTGACATCGCGCAGGGCTGGGCCGGTGCCGCCGGTGGTCAGCACCAGGCTGCAGCCAGCATCCACCAGCTCGATCAGCGTCTGGCTGATGGTGGCCTGGTCATCAGGGATCAGCCGTGCTTCGAAGGTGATGGGGTTGTGCAGTGCGCGAGTGAGCCAGTCCTGCAGGGCTGGCAGGCCCTTGTCTTCATAGACGCCGCTGCTGGCGCGGTCGCTGATGGAGACAATGCCAATCTTGACGGCGTCATGCGTGCTCATTCGTCGGCATCCTCGTCGATGGCCTGTTCTTCATCATGCTGGCCGTGTGTGCCATTGATGTGAGTCAGCAGCAGCTGAAACAGCTCGCGGTAGGCGCGGCCCTTCTTGGCAGGAGGCAGGATCTGGCCCCTGGCTTCGGCTTCTGCGGCCTTTTGCTTGGCTGTGGCTTCATCCTTGCGGGCCTGGCGCATCAGCGCGCGCACTTGCTGCACATCGGTGGCGGGGAACTGATCCAGCCAGATGCCCAGGTGGTCGTCGCTGTCGATCAGGCGATCGCGCCACTGTTCGGCCACCAGCACATTGGTCTGCTCCAGGCTCACGCCGGTGCGCTGCTCTTCCAGCGCGGCCTTGGCGGCTTCGACCTGGCTTTCTTCCAGCTTGCGCATCAGCTTGCCAATGAACTGCATCTGGCGGCGCTTGGCCTCAAAGTTGGTCAGGCGCTTGTGTTCGGCCAGGGCTTCCAGCAGCTTTTCGGGCAGCTGCAGACGGGCCAGCAGCTTGGGGCGCAGGCCCAGCAGGGCTTCGCCCAGGTCCTGCAGCGCATCGCTTTCTTTTTTCAGGTCGGTGCGGGTCTGGTCCCAGGTGCCTTTGAGTTCGGCCTTCAGCTCCAGGTCACGCTCGCTGCCTTCAGCAACGAACACGCCCTTCACGTAATAGCCTTTTTTCGGTTTGCGTGACATGTCTTTTATTCAGAGGGAATAGGGTGGCAGCGCATAGGGGCTGCAGTGCTCGGTATCATATCCGGCGCTATGAACAAACCCCGTACACGCTCTACAAGCACCACTGCAGCGCAGGCTGATTCCGGCTTCAGCTACAGCCGTTCGTTTTTTGAAGGTCTGGTGGACCAGGCCCTGGCACACGCTAAAAAGCTGGGTGCCACCGATGCCGGTGCCGATGCTTCCGAAGGCTGCGGCCTGAGCGTCAGCGTGCGCAAGGGGGAGCTGGAAACCGTAGAACGCAACCGCGACAAGTCGTTGGGCGTGACGGTCTATATCGGCCAGCGCCGTGGCAATGCCAGCACGTCTGACTTTTCGGAAGCAGCCGTCAAGCAGACCGTGCAGGCCGCCTTTGATATTGCACGCTTTACCGCGGAAGACCCCACAGCCGGTCTGCCCGATGCGGACGATATCGCCACCGAAGACACGCACAAGGACCTGGACCTGTTCCACCCATGGGCCGTGACCAGCGAAGAGGCTGCACGTATCGCCATTGAGTGCGAAGCGGCTGCCCTGGCGACCGACAAGCGCATTACCAACAGCGAGGGCGCCAGTGTCTCGGCCCAGCAAAGCCATTTCTACAGTGCTCACACCCGGGGCTTTCGCGGTGGTTACGCCAGCTCGCGCCACAGCATTTCTGTTGCGCCGATTGCTTCGCTGCCCGGCAAGAACGGCGAGATGCAGCGCGACTTCTGGTACAGCTCCATGCGCGATGCCGTGGAGCTGGCTACGCCCGAGGAAATTGGCCGCTATGCCGCCCAGCGCGCCCTGAGCCGTCTGGGCAGCCGCAAGATTCCTACGACCGAATGCCCTGTGCTGTTCGAGTCGCCACTGGCGGCTGGTCTGCTTGGCGGCTTTGTGCAGGCGGTGAGCGGCGGCACGCTGTATCGCAAGAGCAGCTTCCTGCTGGATTCGCTGGGCCGGCAGATCTTCCCCAAGCACATCAATATCGAAGAAGACCCCTTCATCCTGCGCGGCAAGGGCAGCTCGCCATTCGATGACGAAGGCGTGAAGGTGCGTCGCCGCATGGTGGTGGAGGATGGCCGTGTAGAGGGTTACTTCCTGTCGAGCTACTCGGCCCGCAAGCTGGGCATGAAGACCACGGGTAATGCCGGTGGTTCGCACAATCTGACGCTGACCTCCCGCCTGACCCGCCGTGGCGACGATCTGAAGGCCATGCTCCAGAAGCTGGGCACGGGCCTGTTCGTGATCGAACTCATGGGCCAGGGCGTGAACTATGTGACCGGCGACTACTCGCGCGGTGCCTCTGGCTTCTGGGTGGAAAACGGCGAGATTGCTTTCCCCGTGCAGGAGATCACCATCGCAGGCAACCTCAAGGACATGTATCAGGGCATTGAGGCTGTGGGCGCAGATGCGTATAACTACGGTGCCAAGACCGTCGGTTCGGTACTGATCAACCGCATGAAGGTAGCAGGCAGCTAAAGCGCTGCGACTGTTGTCATGAATCCAAGGCATGCTGCACCCAGCATGCCTTTTTTACGCGCCTGGCATCAGAAGTATTGATAGCTGCCAGCGCAGGTGCAGCAAGCGCTAGAGGTCAAAAACATGCATAACAACAGCAAGGGTTTGAGTGGGGCAGACTGGATCTTGGCGCTGGTCGTGATCGTGATCTGGGGCGTGAACTTTGTGGTCATGAAGTGGGGCTTGCAGCAGGTCTCGCCCCTGCTGCTGTGTGCTCTGCGCTTTGCGGCGGCATCATTGCCGTTCCTGCTGTTCATTCGCCCGCCAAAGAATCTGCCATGGCGCTGGCTGGCTGCCTATGGGCTGGTGCAGGGCGTGGGGCAATTTGGTCTGCTGTTTGTGGGCATGCAGCTGGGCATGCCAGCAGGCATGGCCTCTGTCGTGCTGCAAACCCAGGCCTTTGTGAGCCTGCTGCTGGCGGCCGTGCTGATGCGGGAGCGCCCGCGCAGCTGGCAGTGGGCGGGGCTGTGTGTCGCCACGGCGGGGTTGGTTGTGATCGGCAGTGCGCATGGTGAGGGCCCTGCGCAGATGACGCTGATGGGCTTTCTCTGCACCGTGGGTGCTGCAGCCATGTGGGCGAGCGCCAATCTGATTACGCGCCATGCCGCTAGCTTTGGCAGTTACGAGCCCATTCCTTTTCTGGTGTGGACCAGCCTTTTCCCCATCGTGCCGTTGTTGCTGCTTTCCGCCTGGCTGGAAGGTGGCGTTGCCCATATGCTGGCGCAGGTGCAGGCCATGGACTGGCAGGGCTGGGCGGCGGTGGGCTATCTGGCCTTGCTGTCTACGCTGGTGGGGTATGGGTTGTGGACGCGGTTGCTGCAACGCTACCCGACCAGCACCGTGGCACCGCTGTCACTGCTGGTGCCTGTGGTCGGGCTGATAGCGGCCATTGCACTGCTGGGGGAGCTGCCCAATGCCCAGCAGTGGGCAGGCACGCTGGGTGTACTGCTGGGCATGGCAGTCAACCAGTTTGGCAGCCGCTGGGCACGCAGATAAGCCCGCAAGATGGGGGCTGCACCGCAGCGTGCTGTGCTGCGGCGTAGCTCGTGCAGGTGTGCTTTTTCAGGATTTGAAGGGGCCGCGGTGCACGCTCAGGCCCGCAAAGCTTTGCTGCACAGGCATGATTTCGATGGCATTGACGTTCATGTGCGAAGGCGTCTGCGCAATCCACAGCACGGTGCTGGCAATGTCTTCGGGCGTGAGGTACTGCACGCCTTCGTAGACCTTGGCAGCCTTTTCATCGTCACCGGCAAAGCGCACATTGGAGAACTCGGTGCCGCCGCACAGGCCGGGTTCCACATTGGTCACGCGCACAGGCGTGCCCAGCAGATCGGCGCGCAGGTTACGGCTGAACTGCTGCACAAAGGCCTTGGTGGCACCGTAGACATTGCCACCGGCATAGGGCCAGTTGCCGGCGATGGAGCCCAGGTTGATCACATGACCGCGCTGGCGCTGCACCATGCCGGGCAGGAAGGCGCGGGTCATGGAGACCAGCCCCTTGCAGTTGGTGTCGATCATGGTGTCCCAGTCGTCCAGATTGGCCTGATGGGCTGGCTCCAGGCCCAGGGCCAGCCCGGCGTTGTTGACCAGTACGTCCACCTGCGCAAAACCAGCAGGCAGCTGTGCGGGCAGGGACTGCACGGCAGCACGGTCGGTCACGTCCAGTTCGACGGGCAGCAGGCGTTCACCCAGTTCTGCGGCCAAGGCATCCAGCTTGCTCTTGCGACGTGCCGTGGCAATCACCTGGTGACCAGACTGGACAAAGCTGCGTGCCATGGCGGCACCAAAACCTGCGGATGCACCTGTAATGAGAACGATCATGGAAAACCTCTCCTGTAAATCAACCGTGCATTGTGGGCAGAGCAGACGCGCTACGGCAAGTCTTGGATGACCATGTCAGCCTTCTGCAGGCTGCGGGTGCGAATGCACGTCTGACTTATCGCCCTTGCTCAGCCACGTAGATTTCCACGCGACGATTCTTGGAGCGGCCCCATGCACTGTCGTTGGAGGCAATGGGTTCACGTGCACCACGGCCTTCGGTCTGGATGCGTGGACCTGCTACGCCACGGCTGAAGATGTAGTCGCGGGTGGCATTGGCGCGCCTGACGGAGAGCGGATCGTTGATGCGGGCACCACCTGTGCTGTCCGTGTGGCCGATGATGACGACATGCGTCTGGGGGTAGCGCTTGAGGCTGTCCGCAAACTGGTTGAGCACGGGGCGGAACTGGCTCTTGATGTAGGCGCTGTTGGTGTCAAAGGACACATCCGTGGGAATGGCCAGCTTGAGCTGGTTGTCTGGCGTGCGACTGACGGTAACGCCCGTGCCGCGTGTGGCGGCTTCCAGCTCCTTGCGCTGGCGCTCCATATTGGCTGACCAGATGTACGTGCCCACGCCGCCGACCACTGCACCAATCAGCGCGCCCTTGCCAGCCTTGTTGCCTGTTGCCTGTGGCCTTGGCCAGGCCTGCGCCTGCAATGGCACCTACGCCAGTGCCAATCATGGCATTGCGCTGGGTTTCGGTCATGGTGGCACATCCTCCCAGGGCCAGAGAAGTAGCCAGGGCGAGGATGGAGAGGGTACGAATGGACAATGCTGACTCCTTGAAAAGTTAAAAAATGTATCGCAAATCGATACAGCTTTTCAGGAGTTGCTGGGCAGGTTCAGGCCGCAGCGGCAGCAGCAGGCAGCACGTAGCCAATGATGGCGATGTAGTGCATCAGGCTGCCTGCAATCACGAACAGGTGCCAGATGCCGTGAAAGTGGCGCACATGGTCAAACACGAAAAAGCCAATGCCTGCTGTGTAGAACAGGCCGCCTGCAGCCAGCCAGGCAAAGCCTGTGGAGCCCAGCGCCTGTATCAGCGGGCCAGTGGCAACGATCACGGCCCAGCCCATGACGGCGTAAATCACCAGTGACAGCAGCCGTGTTTCGCTGCGCTGCCACAGCTCCTGCACGATGCCGATGAGGGCCAGCCCCCAGACCACGCCAAACAGGCTCCAGCCCCAGGGGGCGCGCAGGCTGATGAGGCAAAACGGCGTATAGCTGCCAGCAATCATCAGATAGATGCTCAGATGGTCGCACTTTTGCAGAATGCGCTTGGCCCGCCCGCGGACGCTGTGATAGAGGGTGGAGACGGCGTACAGCAGCACCATGGCTGCGCCGTAGATACAGACGCTGGTGATGGCCTGCGCGTCCGTGTACAGGCTGGCATAGACGATCAGCCAGGTAGCACCTGTGAGCGCAAACAGGACGCCGACCAGATGCGTCCAGGCATTGAAACGTTCTCCGTGATACATGGCAGCCCCATGGGGAAAAGTTGCTGGAGGCGGGCAGGCCAGATCACGGCCAGCGCCTCTGTCAGTCCATGATGCATGGACTGTATCAGAGGGACTGGCCATCAAAAAAGCCCACGTGATGTGGGCTGTTTGCTGATGTGGAGGAACCGGCTCAGGACCCGTCCTCAGGCGCGGCAATCAGATGGCCAGGGCCAGCAGATCGCTTTCCACGCACACGCCGTTGTCCAGAGCGGCGCGCACGACAAAGCCTTCGTCCAGTGCTACGAGCTGGGCGCTTTCTGCGTTAAAGCCTTCGCTGCCCTGTTCAGACTTGAACGAGAAGTAGCCACGCAGGGGCAGCTCGGCCGCACATTCCATGTCGATGTCGCTGTGCTGCTCGTTGAGCCACTGGCGTGCCGACTGCAAGGAGGCTGCCACCTGCAGGCATTCAGCGGGGATGTCGATATGGGCTGTACGGGTGACTTCGTCACCGCTCAGACCTTCGAGTTCACCAATGGTGAAAAATGCAACTTCAAAGCTTTGCTGACTCATGATGCTGTGAGTTTCTTGCTATCAAAAAAGGTGCATTTTGCGTGCTCTGGCAAATGCCTGAGAGTCGTAGGGTATGGCGATCAGGCCCGCAAAAAAAGCCCCGGCGCAAGGCTCGGGGCTCAGGGGTGAAAGCCGCATGCAGCGGCATTTCAGGGGAGGATTTAAGCGCCCAGCTTCAGGCTGCCCTTCATGATGAAGGAGTGGCCGGGGAAGGAGCAGAAGTAGGTGTAGTCAGTGCCAGCCTTGAGTTTGGACACGTCAAAGGTCACGGAAGTGCTTTCACCGCCACCGATCACCTTGGTGTGAGCCAGCACGCGGGTGTCGCCTGCCTTCACATAGTCAGCAGCAGCGCCAGCCTTCATGCCGTCAGCAGCAACAGCAGTAGCGTCGGCGGTAGCGGTCAGCACAATGTTGTGGCCCATGGAGGACTTGGGCATCTTGCCGACGTGGTTCAGCGTGATGGTGTAGGTCTTGCAGGACTTGGGCACTTCAATGTTCTTCACATTGAATTGCATCTGGTCGTTGCCTTCAACGGTGATAGCGCAGTCAGCAGCCATTGCAGGAGCAGCAATGCCACCGGCAGCCAACAGAGCGAGAGTCGTCAGAGTTTTTTTCATAGCGCAATCCTTCCGAATGAATCTTTGCGAAGTAAGAAATGCCGGGCAGCTTCAAGCTTGGAATAGGTCTAACTGTCCAGTCGACGATATTGTGAGCTTGAAACTTCAGACTTTTGTGAAATTTGGAAATTGCATACAGCTATCAAGGTGATTTTGCGTTGACACCTGATAACGATCAAAACCAGCAGCACATGGCTGCGGAGGCGTGGTTTGAATACTCTCAATAAATGAGCATCTTGCGCTTGATTCTCAAGAAAATCGCTATGTTTTAAAAGCAAAAATCTTGCAAATCAAGCGCTGAGTGCTCATTTATTTGAAGTTTTCAGGCTGCCAGCAATACGGGGCGGGGCTTGGCAGATGATCGCCGTGGCTGCTCTGGCTGCAAGGCCTTGACGCGCTGCTGCGCGGCATGCAGGTCAAAGTGTCTGGGGGTGAAAGTGCTGGCGTGAGGGGGGGGATCGTCGTCTGCTGGGGCTTGAATCAGTTCAGTAAAACCGATGGGGCCGCCGCAGTCTTCGGGGGGGCAGGCATTGCGCCCGGCCAGGCATTGGGGGAGGGGGTGTTCATGTGCCTGTGTGCTGTCACCCAGAGGTACACAGGCTTCCATCTTGATGCGGTGCAGCCATTCGTCACCAAAGTCGTAGAGGTAGCGAATGCTCAGTGCCTGGTGCCTCAGCAGCTGGCCGATGGTGTAGCGGTGCGCATCCATGGTCGGGTCATCGGGCCAGTCTGCATCGGGGATGCCGTAGCGCTGTCCCGCAATTTCAAACATGTACAGATGCCGGTTTTCCCAGCCCATGGCGGCCTGGATGATCTGGTGCAGCTGTGCCAGAGTGGTGGTTTCGGCGACGAGTAAGCGTCGCCACACGGCAGGTTTGGTGGCACACAGCTGGATGTGCAGCTGATAGCCATAACGGATTTTTCGCATGGGCGTCTCCTCCCTAACGTCGTTAAAAACTGCATCGCAGGCAGTTGCTTTTGTCGTGGCACTTTGTAACGCAGACTGCAAAAGTGTGTCTGGCCTCAGGTTATTACTGGGCTGTTCGCGTAATGGCTTTCAGGTGCTGGGGTGTATTGCTGTGATATTTGCGCAGCAGGGGCGCAAAAAAGGCACCCGAAGGTGCCTGAATGTGCATGCGTGTGGGCGAGGATTAATCCACGCTGGCGCCAGAGGCCTTGACGATGGGCTCGTACTTGGTGCGCTCTGCGGCCATGAAGTCGTTGAACTGCTGGACCGAGCTGGGCGCAGGTTCTGCCATCAGCGAGGCAAAACGCTTCTGGGTTTCTGGGTCCTTGAGGGCTTCGGTGAAAGCCTTGTTCAGGGTTTCAATCACCTCGGCAGGCGTGCCAGCAGGTGCAATCAGACCCCACCAGGTGTCGATGGCAAAACCCTTGAGGGTGTTGGACAGCGGAGGGATGCCGGGCAGCAGCTTGCTTTCATTGGCGGTGGTCACAGCCAGCGCCTTGAGCTTGCCGGACTGAATGTTGGCAGAGGCAGCGGCCAGGTTGTCGATGTTGAAGTCTACCTCACCAGCGAGCAGGGCCAGCTGTGCAGGGCTTGCACCGCGGTAGGGGATGTGCACGACGTCAATGTCCAGACCCTGCTTGAGCATCTCGCCCGCCAGATGGCCCGCACTGCCGTTGCCGCCGCTGCCGTAGCTGAGCTTGCCTGGGTTGGCTTTGGCGTAGGCCACCAGATCATCGACGGAGTTGATGCCAAGCTTTTGTGCCTTGGCTGCATTGACAACCAGCACGTTAGGCACGGTCACCATCTGTGTGATGCCGACGAAGTCCTTGGCAGGGTCAAAAGGCAGTTTCTTGTACAGCCAGGGGTTGATGGCATTGGTGGCGACAGCAGCCAGACCAATGGTTTTGCCATCAGGCTTGGACTTGGCAATGGCGTCCACACCAATATTGCCGCCCGCGCCGGGCTTGTTTTCCACAATCACGGTGCCCAGCGTAGGGCGCACGCGTTCAGCCAGCATGCGTGCAGTGACATCCAGAGGACCACCGGGCGCATAAGGCACGATCAGATGAATAGGCTGTTCAGCCAGTGCCATTGGAGAAACCATGGCAGCGGCAAGCGCCACGGAGGACAGCAGGATGTTTCGACGATTCATGTAGGACATTGTGCAGGATTCTTGCGCACAGGCGTTTAGTCCTTCCTTGTTTTGAATTTTTATTGATGTATTTTTGCTTTCTATGCTGGTCTCATTCGATGATTGGTGTATTTACACAATTTTTGTGCGATCTAGCGCAAAGCAATACTGCAGTGGTGCGTGCGGGAATGAAAGCAAATGTTTCCTGGCTGCTTTACATGGGCACATGAAAAAGGCCACTACTGTGGCCTTGTTGATTTCTGGTGGGTGTGAGTTCTTACTTATCAGCTTCGCTGGTGAAGGCATCGGCAAAGAAGCATTCCTCAGGCAGGCCGCGCTGGCTGGTGTAGCTGCTGCGTGCGGCGTCCACCACGACAGGGGCGCCGCAGGCATAGACCTCGTGGCCGGAAAGATCAGCAAAGTCGTCGAGCACGGCCTGGTGCACATAGCCGGTGCGACCGCTCCAATGGTCTTCGGGCAGGGCGTCAGAGATCACGGGCACATAGCTCAGGTTGGGCATGGAAGTGCTCAGCTCCTTGAGCCAGGCATCCATGTACAGGTCTTCAGGGCGGCGGCCACCCCAGTACAGGCTGACGGGGCGGGTCATGACCTTGTGCTGCATGTGCTCCAGCAGTGCCTTGATGGGGGCAAAGCCTGTGCCTGAGGCCAGGAAGACCATGGGCTTGTCCGAGTCTTCGCGCAGGAAGAAGCTGCCAAACGGGCCTTCGGCACGCAGGATTTCCTTTTCCTTCATGGCACCGAACACATGGTCGGTGAACTTGCCGCCGGGCATGTGGCGAATGTGCAGCTCAATGGCGGGGGTGTTCGCCGCCACATGGGGGGGCGTCGCCATGGAGTAGGCGCGGCGTGAACCATCGCGCAGGATGAACTCCAGATACTGGCCAGCGTGGAACTGGAAAGCCGTATGGGCAGGCAGCTGCAGCTGCACGCGCATGACGTCGTGCGAGAGTTTTTCCAGCGCATTCACGCGCACAGGCATTTTCTTGATGGGGAAGGCGTTGGCGCCAGTCACCTGGCGCGACTCCAGCACCACGTCGCTGGTGGCGGTGGCGCGGCAGGTCAGGATCAGGCCAGCGGCCAGTTCCGCCTCGCTGAGTGCGTTCTCGGAGTAAGCCTCATGCGTCACTTCGCCGCTGAGCTTTTTGCATTTGCAGGAACCGCAGGCACCGTCTTTGCAGCCATAGGGCAGGCCTACACCGGCGTGAATGGCAGCCGCCAGAATGGTTTCTTGGCCGGAGGCAGAAAACTGGCGGCCACTGGGCTCAACGGTGATCTGAAAGGTGGAGGCGTTCATATTCTGGCTATCCTTGGCAGTTTCTTGGTCTGCACTTGCCGCAGGGGGAGCGTGAAATGCTTGGCCCCCAAATGGCAATGGGCCGCTGCGGCGGCCCGGTGCATGAAATTGGGATTCCTGAATTTTGCCTGCAAACCAATTCCCTCGGCGCGCTTTGCCTGCGCGTTTTCGCCGTCCTCGCGTACTCATTGTGGGTTGCGGGGATGTGGGCCAGCGTCTGGCGCGTGATCTGCAGGCCCAGTCTGGCCGCAGCCAAAGCCATGGCCCACGGGTGCTGGCGCTGACGTCATCGGCGGACAAACTGCCGCAGCTGCGCGCGCTGGGCATTACGCCCTTGCTGGGCAATCTGGACGATGTGCGCAGCCTGCGCCGCCTGTGTGGCGTGGCGCAGCATGTGGTGCATCTGGCACCGCCCCCGGGGGCGGGAGTGCAGGACAGCCGCACGCGCAACCTGGTGCGTGCGCTCGGGCGCGGGCGAGCGCCTCGGACGCTGGTCTATGGCTCCACCACCGGTGTGTATGGCAACTGCCACGGTGCATGGGTAGAGGAAGGCCGCCCGGTACAGCCTGCCACAGACCGCGCCCGCCGCCGCGTAGATGCCGAGCAGCAGCTGCGTGCCTGGGGGCAGCGCAGCGGTGCGCGGGTGAGCGTGCTGCGCATTCCGGGCATTTATGCACCCGACCGCGAAGGCGGCACACCGCGCACGCGGCTGCTCAAAGGCTTGCCTGTGCTGCAGCATGAAGACGATGTGTTCACCAACCACATCCATGCCGACGACCTGGCGCGCATCTGCTGCGCTGCACTGTGGCGCGGCAAGCCGCAGCGCACCTACCACGCCAGTGATGACACCGAGCTGCGCATGGGGGACTACTTTGATCTGGCTGCTGACCTGTACGGGCTGCCGCGGCCGCCGCGTGTGTCGCGTGCGCAGGCACAGCACAGCCTGCCGCCGGTGATGCTGAGCTTTATGAGCGAATCACGCCGCCTGCGCAATGCACGCATGAAGCAGGAGCTGCGGGTGCGGCTGCGCTATCCCACGGTCAGTCAGGGGCTGAGGTCGTAGCCGCCATGTATTCAGCCGCTCAGTATTCAGCAACTCAGGGGCGGGTCCAGACATTGCCTTTGCCATCCCAGCAGCGAAATACATTGCAGTGGTAGCCTGCACCATCGGGATGGGGTTTGTGTGCGGGGGGTGGCGGTGGAACCGGGCGATGCATGGGTGGGCGCTGAGGCACGGGGACCGGCACATACACGGGGCTGGCAGGTGGCGCTTGTGGTTCCTGCACGATGATAGGCTGTGGTGGCCGCTTCGCGGCCGCAGCTGCGGCACGCTCGGCCTCTGCTTTGCGCTGGGCAGCCTCCTGCTCGGCGCGTAGCAGTTGCTGCTCACGCTTTCGTTCGAGGGCTTGCTGGTACTGGGCGTCCTGCCGGGCCTGTTCCTCGGCACTCAGTGGTGGCGCCACTTCCTGCATGCGCTGGTCGTGCGGGCAGGTGGTGTTGGTGTAGGTCACGCGGCCCTGGGCATCTTCGCAGCGCAGCACCTGGGCACCGGCTGTGCTGCAGACACTGAGCAGGGCAAGCAAGGTGGCGTAGAGCGGATGCGCAGTCATGACAGTACGAAGTAGTAGCACTGCCCACAGTGTGCCCTGAACAGAGGCGATGAGGAACATCGCACATCAGCCCAAACTGGGGTGGCGCAGGGCCTGGGACGATGGTATCGTCTGAATATTTTCCAGATTTTTTTGACGGCAGGCATGCAAGCAGACTTGCATGCCACAAGGAGTTTTACGCATGGTTGATAAGCCCACCAGCAGCAAATCCCGCAAGCAACGCGCACAGGCCGAACAGGTAGAGCAGACACCGGCACCGCGCCCACAGCCTGCAGAGGCTGCACAGACGGTCGAGCAGTTCGTGACCGAAAAAGCCACGCAGGCTGCGCAAAAGCGCCGCGTGGAGGCTGCGTTGAGCGTGCTCGATGGTGCTGGCGACGACAAGGTCCGTGCCAAGGCCCTGCGTGCGCTGCTCGATGGCTCCGACCCTGAAGACCGCAAAGCCATTCTCAAGGCGCTGAACAAGCTGGGCGGCACGGGGCAGCCTGCTGCCAAGGTCAATCCTGACGATGAACTGAGCAAGGACTGGAAGGATGGCGGCTACCCCTACGCCAATTTGCTGCGCCGCTCGGTCTATGAAAAGGACAAGTTCCAGCTGCAGGTGGAACTGCTCAAGCTGCAGGCCTGGGTCAAGGAAACCGGCCAGCGCGTGGTCATCATCTTTGAAGGGCGCGACGCTGCGGGCAAGGGCGGCACCATCAAGCGCTTCATGGAGCATCTGAACCCCCGTGGTGCACGCGTGGTGGCGCTGGAAAAGCCTTCGGACATCGAGCGCGGTCAGTGGTACTTCCAGCGCTATGTGCAGCACCTGCCCACGGCGGGTGAGATCGTGCTGTTTGACCGCAGCTGGTACAACCGTGCGGGCGTCGAGCGGGTGATGGGCTTTTGCTCGGATGAGGAATACCGGCAGTTCATGCAGCAGGTGCCGCAGTTCGAGCGCATGCTGGTGCAAAGCGGCGTTCACTTGATCAAGTTTTGGTTCAGCGTCAGCCGCAAGGAGCAGCGCCGCCGCTTCAAGGAGCGTGAAAGCCATCCGCTCAAGCAGTGGAAGCTCTCGCCCATCGACCAAGCATCGCTGGACAAGTGGGACGACTACACCCGTGCCAAGGAAGCCATGTTCTTTGAAACCGACACGGCCGATGCACCCTGGACGGTGGTCAAGAGTGACTGCAAGAAGCGCGCGCGCCTGAACGCCATGCGCTATGTGCTGCACAAGCTGCCCTACAAGAACCGTGATATGAACAAGGTGGGCAAGCTCGATGCGCTGATTGTGGGCCGCGCTACCGCTGTCTATGAACGCGGTGAAAAGCCTGAGCTAAAGACTGAAAAATAGGAGCGTCTTGCGCTTGAAAAATAAGGGTTTCAGATAGAAAAGTATCTGAAATCTATGAATATCAAGCGCTGGCAGCTACATCAATTGAAAAGCAGATGCCTGTGCATCTGCTTTTTTTACGCCTGCAGACTGTCCAGATAGGCCTGTAGTTCTTCGATGGCCTGGCGCACCTTGGCCGGCTGCGCATCGCGCTGTGGCGTGACCGCCCAGAGGTCCAGGTGGCCCATGTCCCAGTCCGGCAGCAGGCGCACGAGGCGGCCAGCCTCTACCGCCGGGCGTACATCCACGGCTGCCAGCAAGGCGATGCCCAGCCCCGCCTCGCACAACGCGAGCACGGCGGCCTGGTGGTTGCTGGTGCTCTGCGGTTGCACCTGCAGGTCGTGCGTCAGGCCAGTGCTGTTCTGTGTCCAGTGCAAGGGCGCGGCATGCGCATCGTCGTGTGCCAGTGCCAGCCAGTAGGCGTGGGCCAGCTGCTGCGGGTGCTCAGGCAGGTGGCCACCATGTGCAGCCACCCATTGCGGTGCCGCACACAGCCAGAACGGGGTGCTGCCCAGTTTGCGTGCCACCCAGCTGGAATCGGTCAGCGGGCCATAGCGCAGGGCCAGATCAACACGAGCCTGAATCAGGTCAATTGGCGCATCGTCCAGCAGCAGGCGCAGCCGTAAATCCGGAAAGCGTGCCAGCCAGGCGCCGAGTGCCGGAGCTGCATGCTGGGCAAAGCCTACAGGGGCAGACAGGCGTAGCTCGCCTGTGGGTGTGTCGTGCTGTGCAGCCAGCTCGGCCCGGGCGCGGGTAGCCGCAGCCGTGAGTACGGCGCACTGCGTGTAAAAGCGCTGGCCTGCATCGGTCAGCGCAATCTGCCGGGTGGAGCGGTGCAGCAGGGTGACGCCGCTGTCACGCTCGAGCTGGCGGATGTGCTGGCTCACGGCAGATGCACTCATGCCCAGTACTTTGGCCGCAGCTGTCATGGAACCGCGCTGCACCACGGTGGCAAAAATAGCCATGCGTTTGAGGTCGTCCATGCTGCAATTATGAAGCTGTGCTTCAAAGTAATGTCAATTTCTGCGTGAAACAGCCTGGCATCTGCAACTTAAGCTTCATCCATCAAGATTGAAGGAGAAAAGTGATGCAAGTTGCCCTGATTGGTGCCACAGGTTTTGTTGGTGCAGCCCTGCTGCAGGAGTTGCTGCATCGAGGCCATGAAGTGGTGGCCCTGGTGCGCGAGCCTGCCAGGCTGGCTGCACGCCCCGGTCTGCGTGTAGTGCAGGCAGATGTGATGGATGTCAAGGCTGTAGCAGCGGCTGTGCACGATAGGGATGCAGTGCTCAGTGCCTACAACGCAGGTTGGGCCAACCCGAATATCTATGAAGACTTCATGCGCGGCTCCCGCGCCATCGTGCAGGGTGTGAAAGCGGCTGGCGTCAAGCGCTATCTGGTGGTGGGCGGGGCAGGCAGCCTGTATGCCGCACCAGGCGTGCAGATCGTGGATACGCCGCAGTTCCCTGCCGCTATCAAGCCCGGTGCCAGCGCGGCACGCGATATGTACACCGAGCTGCAGCAGGAAAGTGCGCTGGACTGGACGCTGCTCAGCCCTGCCGTGGGTTTTCATGCAGGCTCAGCTGCGCAGGCGCGTGGCCGTACAGGCCAGTACCGTACAGGGCAGGACATGCCGCTGATGCAGGCCGATGGCCAGCCCGGAGATATTTCAGCCGCAGATCTTGCCGTGGCGCTGGTGGACAGCATGGAGCAGGGCACACATCTGAAAGCCCGCTTCACCGTGGCCTATTGAGCAGGCGCTACGTAACTTTCATGACCAAGGTGCAGCCATGTTGACTCGCAGAAACTTTTTACAGACCACCGCTGCGGCGGCAGTGCTGCCGCACTGGCTGGCCCAGGCCCATGGAGCAGATGCCGCTGCCTTGCAGCTGACGCACTTTCCTGCGGATGAAAGCGGTTTTTCACGCGCGCCGGTGCTGCTCAGCGGTGCCAGCGAGGCCATCTATGATTGATGGCGGCTTCAGGCTCTCGGACGGACATGCACTGGCCAAGGCCATTGTGGCTACGGGCAAGCGGCTGACGACGATTTACATCTCCCAAAGCGACCCGGACTATTACTTCGGACTGGCACCGGTGCTTGAAGCCTTTCCCGATGCCGTGGTGGTTGCTGCGCCCGAGACGGTGATGGCCATTGCTGCCAATGTGGACAAAAAGCTGGCCGTCTGGGGGCCGCAGCTCAAGGACAATGGCCCGCAGCAGCGTGAAGATCTGGTGTTTGCCCAGCCCTGGGGCGCCTGCACTCATGCACGATGGCCATCGCATTGACATCGTGCCAGCGCATGGCATGGACAACCGCCGCTATCTGTGGGTGCCATCGCTGCAAGCCATTGTGGGCGGTGTGCTGGTGTTCGATGGTCTGCATGTATGGATGGCTGACACCCTCACGGCCAAGGAGCACCATGCCTGGCGCGAGAACCTGCAGGCCATGCTGCGCGTGAGCCTAAGGTGGTCGTGCCCGGGCGCATGGCGGCGGGCAGCAGGCTGGATGCTTCAGTCCTGCGCTTTACGCTGGAGTATCTGCAGACCTATGAGCAGGCACTGCTGATGGCGCGAAGCAGTGAGGCGCTGATTCAGGCCATGCTGCAGCGCTACCCTGAACTGCCTGGTGTGAGCTCGCTGCAGCTGGGTGCCAAGGTGGTCATGGGGGAGATGCAGTGAGGCTGAGTCACGGGGCTGGGGCATCTCCCTTGCCATGCAGTCCGGCGCTGGCACAGCCACAATAGCAGTCCTGCAGCGCCGCACATGGCGTGTTTTAACTTCCCTATCTGTCTGTGACTCATTCCTCTTCTGATCTGCGCGCCTGGCTGAGCGTGTGTGCCCTGGCGCTGGGCGCTTTTGTTTTCAACACCAGTGAATTCGTACCCGTCGGCCTGCTGAGTGACATCGGCGCCAGCTTTGCCATGCCTGCCGAGCATGTGGGCCTGATGCTGACCATCTACGCCTGGATTGTGGCGCTGGCCTCGCTGCCGCTGATGCTGCTCACCCGAAAAATGGAGCGTCGCAAGCTGCTCATGGGCGTGTTCGGGCTGTTTATCGTCAGCCATGCGCTCTCGGGGCTGGCCAATAGCTTTGCCATGCTGGTGCTCAGCCGTGCGGGCGTGGCGTTTTCGCATGCCGTGTTCTGGTCCATCACGGCGGCCCTGGCCGTGCGCGTGGCCCCGCATGGCAAAAAAGCGCAGGCGCTGAGCCTGCTGGCCACGGGCACTACGCTGGCCATGGTGATGGGTATTCCGCTGGGTCGGGTCGTGGGCGACTGGCTGGGCTGGCGCATCACCTTCTGGTCGATTGGTGTGATTGCCGCCATCGTCATGCTGGCGCTGGCACGTTTGCTGCCACTGCTGCCCAGCGAGAACTCAGGTTCGGCCTCCAGCATTCCGGTGCTGATGCGCCGCCCTGCGCTGATGGCGATTTATCTGCTTTTGATTCTGGTGGTGACCGCGCAGTTCACCGTCTACAGCTATATCGAACCCTTTGTGCAGGCAGTGGGTGGGCAGGACGCCCATGTCACCACCCTGGTGCTGCTGCTGTTTGGCGGCATGGGCATTGTGGGCAGTGTGCTGTTCAGCGCGTTCAACCAGCGCTTCCCGCAGGGCCTGCTGCGGGTGGCCATTGCAGTCATGGCCATCAGCCTGGGCCTGCTGCTGCCCGTGGTGCATGCAGCCTGGGGGCTGTATGGCGTGAGCGTGGTCTGGGGCGTGGCCATGATGTGCATGGTGCTGTCCATGCAGGCCAAGGTGCTGGCCCTGGCGCATGATGCCACCGATGTCGGCATGTCACTGTTCTCCGGCATTTTCAACATCGGCATTGGTGCGGGGGCCCTGCTGGGCAGCCAGGTCAGCCTGCACATGGGTATGCAGAACATCGGCTGGGTGGGTGCTGCCCTGGCGCTTGCCGGTCTGGTGTGGTGCGTGTTTGCGCAGCAGCGCTGGGCACCCAGACGGTAAAAGTATTTTGCGTCAGATTATTTAAATAAGAATTATTCTCATATAATTCGCCGCATTGCCAGCCCCCCAGGTTGATTCTTCAGCCCAGGTCGCCAGCCCAAAGCCATTGGGAATGGAACAGACAGGAAAGAGAGATCAACCATGCCACATACCTGGGGAGGGCTGCGGCCCATTGCCTGCACCGCTGCATTGCTGGGGCTGGGCAGCACCTATGCCCATGCCGCAGAGCCGGTGCTGCCCGAGCAGACGGTGCAGGAGCGTGCCGAAGCGCTGGACCCTGCAGCGACGCCTTATGCGACCGAAGTGGTCGACCGCGCCACCATAGAGCGCAAGCAGATACTCGATATTCGCGATGCCACCAGCGACATGGTGAACGTGGAAGTGCCACGTGCACCGCGCCGGGGTGCAGGTATTTCCGGTACCACGGGGCGCGAGGGCAACACAGGCTTTGAAATTCGCGGTCTGGGCGGCAATCGCGTGCAGATGCTGGTCGATGGCATTCCGCAGCCAGAGGCTGATAGTTTCATGAACAGCCACAGCTTTGGCCGTGACTATGTGGACCCGCTGATGCTCTCTGGCATCGAAGTGCACAAAGGTGCCAGCACGGTCGGTGTGCCATCAGGTGGCGTAGCGGGCATGGTGCAGATGCGCACCCTCTCGCCCGGTGACCTGCTGGGCGCTGACAAGCTGTTTGCAGGCCGCGCCCTGCTGGGCTGGCGCAGTGAAAACCGGGGCTGGAATACGGGTGCAGCAGTGGCGGGTAAAGCCTCGGAGCAGGTGCAGTGGCTGCTCGCAGCTCATGGGGAGCGCAGCCATGCCACGGAAACCATGGGGCACATCGGCGGCACAGGCCTGCAGCGCACCAAGGCCAATCCAGAAGATAACCACCGCTATTCCCTGCTGGGCAAGCTGGTGCTGCGCCCGGATGGTCGCCAGCGCCATGTGTTCACGGCGGAACTGCGCGACCAGGACGGCCATGTCACCAATCTGCATGACTTTGACAATGGCACGACGCGCTCTCATGAGGACGATATCGACAGCCAGCGCAAGCGCCTGTCCTGGCAGGGTGAGTGGCAGCTCGATGCACCGGCTGCAGACAAGCTCAAGGCTTACGCTGCCTGGCAGGACAGCAGCTCCAGCCAGCGCCTGAATATTGACACCAGCAACCGTGGCCAGCGTCTGCGTCATCACCGCTATGACGAGCAGCTGCTGCAACTGGGGTTGCAGGCGCACAAACGCATTGGCACGCATGGCCTGCATTACGGTGCAGACGTCTACCGCATGAAAAATGATTCGCAGAGCCTGTCCACCGACAGCGGCGTCACCACGGCTGTGCCCAAGGGGCCGGATACGCGCACCACGCAATGGGGCCTGTTTGTGGAAGACCACTGGGATCTGGGGCCGTGGATGTTCAAGCCCGGGCTGCGTTACACCAGCGTGGATATAGACGCTGATGCCAGCAGCATCGACATGGGACAGTCTGGTGCACAGCCTGTGTCCAAGCGCTTCAGTGCCTGGCTGCCGCAAATGGGCGTGCAGTGGCAGCCGCTGGACGACCTGCAACTGTTTGCCAGCTATGTGCGCGGCTTCCGGGCACCTACGTCTGGAGAGTTGAATAACTTCTTTGGCAATGTCACGCCGTACTACGGTTACTACATCCTGCCCAATCCAGACCTGAAGGCAGAGACCAGCAACAACTTTGAGCTGGGCCTGCGTGATGCGCATGGGCCGCTGCAGTGGGAAGTCACCGGTTTTTATGCGCGCTACCGCAACTTCATCGAGCGCTATGCCGATGCAGGATCGCAAGGCACGTTCCCTGTCATCAGTCTGATGCGCTCACGCAACCAGTCCAAAGCCACGATCAAGGGACTGGAGTTGCGCGGCAGGGCCGAGCTGGGGCACAGCTGGGGTGGTCAATGGGTAGCGCGTGCTGCCTACGGCTATGCCAAGGGTACGGGCGAGAACGGCCAGGGGCTGGAGAGCATTAGCCCGCAGCACCTGAAACTGCACATCGGCCAGCAGGCCGCGCGCTGGCAGTGGGAGCTGGGCATGACCCATACCGCCGCCAAGCAGCGCAAGGACATGCCCTCTGACAGCCGCGTGCTGTTCCTGCCGCCTTCACACACCGTGCTGGATCTGGATGCGCAGTGGCAGCTGCGCAAGCACCTGCGCCTGAATGTGGGCCTGCACAACCTGACCGACCGCAAGTACTGGAAATGGTCGGACGTGCGGGATGTGACAGCAACTGCGGAACACGCCGCCATCGATGCCTACAGCCAGCCGGGGCGCAACCTGCGCATTTCCCTGGTTGCCGAGTTTTAAGACCTGCGTATCAAGCAAGGAGAGCAATCATGAATACCGTAGTGGATACATCACTGTGCGATGCCGCACAGATTCGCGCTGCGTTTGACCAGGCGCGCAAGCAAGGTCTGCGTGCCAAGGATGCGGCGCGGTCGCTGGGCCTGAGTGAGGGTGCTGTGCTGGCTGCTCACTGTGGTGAGCATGCAGGCAGTCTGCAGGTGCAGCCGCTCAAGCCGCAGTGGTTGGAGATCCTGCAGGCATTGCAGCCCTGTGGCCCCTTGATGGCACTGACGCGCAATGAGGCCGTGGTGCATGAGAAGGATGGCATCTACCAGGGGTTTACCAAGGAAGGCCCCATTGGCCTGTGCAACAACGAAGACATAGACCTGCGCCTGTTCTTCTTTGCCTGGCATGCTGGCTTTGCCGTGACGGAGTCAGGCCGCTACGGCCAGCCCATGCATAGCCTGCAGTTCTATGACCAGCATGGCACAGCCGTGCACAAGATCTATGTACGGCCACAGACCGAGATGCAGGCCTGGGAGCAGGTGGTGCAGGCCTTTGCAGACTCTGCGCAGCGCTACAGCTTTGTGGAAAAAGCGGAACGCGCGCCTGTCGCTGACGATGCCAGCATTGACGCCGCTGGCCTGCGCCAGGCCTGGGCGCAGCTCAAGGATACGCATGACTTCTTCGGCATGCTCAAAACCTTTGGCTGTGAGCGTCAGCAAAGCTTTCGGCTCACACGCGGTGCATTCTGTGAGCCGCTGAGCAATACCGCCGTCACGCAGCTGCTGGAGCAGGCCGCCAGCGCGGAACTGCCCATCATGGTGTTTGTGGGCAGCAAAGGTTGTATCCAGATCCATTCCGGCCCCGTACGCCACATCAAGCCTTTGCAGACGCCTGGCTCGGACTGGATCAATGTGCTGGACCCGGGCTTTAACCTGCATCTGCGCCGTGATCTGATTACCAGCACATGGCTGGTGCGCAAGCCCACGACCGATGGTGTGGTGACGTCGGTAGAGCTGTTTGATGCGACAGGTGATGTGGTGGCCATGTTCTTTGGTGTGCGCAAACCTGGTCAGGCTGAATTGCAGGCATGGCGCACGCTGGCGGAAGGGCTGCCCCGTGCATAAGCAACTCCATCAGCCATCACAGATGCTGCCGTACACACGCCGCCAGTGGTGTGCCGCGCTGGGGCTGGGTGCGCTGGGCAGCGTGCTGCCAGCACGTGCAGCAACCACCGCAGTGCAACGCCTGATAGCGCTGGGTGGCGCCATGACGGAAGTGGTGTATGCGCTGGGCGCTGAGGATCTGCTGGTCGCCACCGACACCACCAGCCTCTACCCAGAAGCTGCGATGCGCACGCCCAAGGTGGGCTATCTGCGTCAGCTCTCTGCTGAAGGGCTGCTGTCGCTTCAGCCCGATGCCATTGTGGGCAGCAGCGAAGCTGGGCCGCCCATTGTGATCGAGCAGGTGCGCGCTGCCGGTGTGCGTGTGGAGCTGGTGCCCAGCAGCCATGACTTTGCTGAAGTGCTGCGCAAGATTGACACCGTGGGGCGCGTGACCCAGCGCGAGGCCGCAGCGGCAGCGCTGACTCAGCAGCTGCAGCAGCAATGGCAGCAGGTACAAGGCCTGGTAGCGCAGGCTGAGCGTAAGCCGCGTGCGCTGTTCATCCTGTCGCACAGTGGCTCGCCCATGGTGGCGGGGCGTGGCACGGCAGCACATGCGCTGCTGGAGCTGGCGGGGGCAGTCAATGCCGTCACGCAGTTTCAGGGCTACCGGCCACTGACCGCAGAGGCCATGGCTGCTGTGGCGCCAGAAGTGATTGTCAACAGCACGCAGGGCATTGAAGCACTGGGTGGGGTAGAGGCTTTCTGGCGCAGACCAGAACTGGCCCTGACCCCCGCTTTTGCACGCAAGGCGCTGGTCGGTATGGAAGCCAGCCATTTGCTGGGCTTTGGCCCGCGCCTGCCTTCGGCGGTGCAGGAGCTGCATGCCCAGATGCTGCAGGTCACCGCATGATGCAGGCAGGCCGCTGGAGCCATGCAGGCAGATTGCGTCCGCCTGTTGCCTGCGGGTTGGGATTTGGGCTGGCCGTTGCGGCTTTTGTCTGGGGCAGTGCACATGGCGCCTATGCCATCAGCCCGGCGCAGCTGTGGCAGGTGCTGGTGCAGGCCCTGCAAGGGCAGGGCGCGCAGGGCACGGAGCATCTGGTGTTCATGAACATCCGCCTGCCGCGGCTGCTGCTGGGGGCGGCGGCTGGTGCGGGTCTGGGCATGGCGGGGGCGCTGATGCAGGGGCTGTTTCGCAACCCGCTGGCCGATCCCGGGCTGATTGGTGTGAGCAGTGGCGCCGCGCTGGCAGCAGCCGGAGCCATTGTGCTGGGCCCCATCTGGCTGCCAGTGCTTGGCTTTCAGCTGGGTAGCTGGGCGCTGGCCGTCTGCGCCTTTGCAGGCGGTGTGCTGGTGACCTGGCTGATCTACCTGCTGGCGCAGTCCGGCGCAGGCACGCGGGTGAGCCTCATGCTGCTGGCGGGCATTGCCATCAATGCGCTGGCAGGGGCTGGGCTGGGTTTTCTGAGCTATGTGTCCACGGACGAGCAGCTGCGCAATGTGCAGCTGTGGCTCATGGGCTCACTGGGGCAGGCCCGCTGGGCGGCGGTGTGGATGGTCGGCACGGTGGTGCTGGTGTGCATGGCGCTGGCGCAGCGCCTGGCGCGGCCCTTGAACGCCATGGCGCTGGGTGAAGCGCAGGCGCAGCTGCTGGGCGTGCCGGTGGAGCGTACCAAGCGCCAGGCCGTATGGATAGCGGCCTTGACCGTAGGGGCAGTGACTTCGTCCACGGGCATGATTGGCTTTATCGGGCTGGTGGCTCCGCACTGGGTGCGGCTGGTGGCAGGGCCAGATCACCGCGTGGTGCTGCCATGCTCGGCCCTGCTGGGTGCAGCCCTGGTGCTGGCTGCAGATGTGGTGGCGCGCACCATCGTGCAGCCGGCGGAGATGCCGCTGGGCGTACTCACGGCGCTGATTGGTGTGCCGCTGTTTTTGCTGATGCTGCGGCAGTTCAGGGGCAAGGTATAGGTATGGCTCAGACAGGTTTGCTGCATTGCCACGGCTTGCAGATTCGCCCGCATGCCAGGGCCAGCATCATTGCGCAGGTAGAAGCACTGCTGCAGCCGGGGCGGGTGACGGCCATCGTGGGCCCCAATGGCGCAGGCAAGAGCACGCTGCTGTCCGTCATGCTGGGGCTGCGCGCAGCCGATGCCGGTGTGGTGCTGCTCGATGGCCAGCCGCTGCAGCGCATGCCAGCCTGGCAGCTGGCTGCACGCGTGGCCTATATGGCACAGGACACGCAGGTGGCTTTCAGCTTTCTGGCGCAGGAGGTGGTGCAGATGGGGCGCTATCCGCACCGCCATGCACCCAGCAGGCAGGAAGCACAGATCGTGCAGGCGGCCATGCACAGCACGGGGGTGGTGCATCTGGCGCAGCGGGACATCGCCACGCTCTCCGGCGGTGAGCGCGCACGGGTGCACCTGGCACGTACCCTGGCACAGGTCTGGGAGCCTCAGGCGGCGGGGCCGTGCTGGGCCTTGCTCGATGAGCCCATGGCTGCGCTGGACTTGCAGCACCAGCATGCCTGCATGCAGCTGCTGCGCGGCAGGGCGCAGGAGTGGGGGCTAGGTGTTGTCATCGTGCTGCACGACCTGAATCTGGCGCTGCACTATGCCGATGATGTGCTCTTGCTGCCCGGTCAGGGTGCTGCTGCGGTGTTTGGCCACAGGCAGGTGGTATTGACGCCAGCGCGTATTCAGCAGGTCTGGGGTGTGCAGGCGCAGTGTCTGCATACCGAGCAGGGGCAGTTGCATTACGCATTCAGCCTGCAATGAAAAAAAATAGCTGCCAGCGCTTGTATTTACTGGTTTTCAGGGTGATTTATATCTGAAACCAAGAAAAATCAAGCGCTGGCAGCTACTTATTTAGTAGTTGCTGGCTGATCAGCCGTGTATGCCTACGCCCAGACGGTGCGGCAGCACTTCCTGCAGGATGGTGGTGGAGATTTCCTCGATGGACTTGGTGGTCGTTGACAGCCAGCTCACCCCGGCGCGGCGCATCATGGCTTCGGCCTCATGGACTTCGTAGCGGCAGTTCTGCAGGCTGGCGTACTTGGAGCCGGGGCGGCGTTCGTTGCGGATCTCGGACAGGCGAATGGGGTCAATCGTCAGGCCGAACAGCTTCTTGCGGTGTGGTTCCAGCGCAGGTGGCAGCTTCTTGCGCTCAAAGTCTTCGGGAATCAGCGGGTAGTTCGCGACCTTCAGACCAAACTGCATGGCCAGATACAGGCTGGTCGGGGTCTTGCCCGAGCGGCTCACGCCCAGCAGGATGACTTCTGCGCCCTGCAGGTCATGGTTGGTCTGTCCGTCGTCGTGGGCCAGCGTGTAGTTGATGGCCTCCATGCGGTCCAGATATTCCTTGCTCTGGCTGATGTCCGAGAACCGCCCCACGCGGTGCTGGCTCTTGAGGCCCAGCTCTTCTTCCAGAGGCTTCACAAAGGTGCCGAACATGTCCATCAGCAGGCCCTTGCACTGCTCATTGATCACACCCACCACTTCCTGATTGACCAGGGTGCTGAAGACGATGGGCTTTTTGCCTTCGATGTCAAAAGTGTGGTTAATTTGTCGGACAGCCTGGTGCGCCTTGTCTACGGTGTCGACAAAAGGAATGCGCACAATGCGTGGCTTGATATCAAACTGGGTCATCAAGGCCGTGCCAAAGGTTTCTGCGGTAATGCCGGTGCCGTCCGAGATGACAAATACAGTGCGCGAATGCATGGGGCAATCATTCCCTTCAAATTTAAACACCCGAAGCTGCGGCGAAATTGCCCGGCCGGGACTAGAATGACACCCATTATTCCCAAATTTCACCGGTCTGCTGGTCGATGACCGACAACAAGAACAAGCAAAGTTGTCATGGATAAGCAGGCGGGTTTCCCAGCGGCATGATGGTCAGTGGGTCGCTGGGCTGACAGGTTTTTTAACTTTGGAGCCTTCCCATGTCTAATCGTTTCGAAGAGACGGCACTGGTCGTGCCTTTCGAAAACCTGCGTATGAGCGACGTTGAAGTCGTCGGTGGCAAGAATGCCTCCCTCGGCGAGATGATCTCTCAGCTGCCTCAGGGCGTGCGCGTGCCAACCGGTTTCGCGACGACTGCCCACGCCTTCCGCCAGTTCCTGGCCCATGAAGGTCTGGCCGACAAGATTTCCGCCAAGCTGGCAGCACTGGACGTTGATGACGTGCGTGCCCTGGCTGCAGTGGGTGCTGAAATCCGCGCCATGGTGGAAGCACAGCCTTTCCCTGCAGATCTGGAGGCAGCCATCCGCACGGAATTTGCCCGTCTGCAAGGCGGCAATGCCGAAGCATCCTTTGCCGTGCGTTCTTCCGCTACCGCCGAAGACCTGCCCGACGCATCGTTTGCCGGTCAGCAGGAAACCTTCCTGAACGTGGTGGGCATCGAAGACGTGCTGCACAAGATGAAGGAAGTGTTCGCATCGCTGTACAACGACCGCGCCATCTCCTACCGCGTGCACAAGGGCTTTGCCCACGACGTGGTGGCCCTGTCTGCTGGCGTGCAGCGCATGGTGCGCTCCGACCTGGGCGCAGCGGGCGTGATGTTCACCATCGACACCGAGTCCGGCTTTGAAGAAGTGGTCTTCATCACTTCCAGCTATGGCCTGGGTGAAACCGTGGTGCAGGGCGCTGTGAACCCTGACGAGTTCTACGTGCACAAGCCCATGCTCAAGGCGGGCAAGAGCGCGCTGATCCGCCGTAATCTGGGCTCCAAGCTGATCCAGATGGTGTTCTCCACACCTGAAGAAAAGGCTGCATCGGGCAAGCTGGTCAAGACCACCGACGTGGCTCCCGAGCTGCGCAACCGTTACTCCCTGACCGATGCCGAAGTGCAGGAACTGGCCCAGTACGCACTGGTGATCGAGCAGCACTATGGCCGTCCCATGGACATCGAGTGGGGCAAGGACGGCACCGACGGCAAGCTGTACATCCTGCAGGCGCGTCCTGAAACCGTGAAGAGCCAGTCCAAGGGCCAGGCCGAATTGCGCTACAAGCTCAAGGGCACCGGCAATGTGCTGGCCGAAGGCCGCGCCATTGGCCAGAAGATCGGTACCGGCCCTGTGCGTCTGGTGTCTGACATCTCGCAGATGGACCAGGTGCAGGCTGGCGACGTGCTGGTGACCGACATGACCGACCCCAACTGGGAACCCGTCATGAAGAAGGCCGCTGCCATCGTGACCAACCGTGGTGGCCGTACCTGCCACGCTGCGATCATCGCGCGTGAACTGGGTATTCCTGCTGTGGTGGGCTGTGGTGACGCCACTTCGCGCCTGAAGGACGGCACTCTGGTGACCGTGTCCTGCGCCGAAGGTGATACCGGCAAGATCTATGACGGCCTGATCGAGACCGAAGTGACCGAGGTCAAGCGCGGCGAAATGCCCGAGATCAAGACCAAGATCATGATGAATGTGGGCAACCCCCAGCTGGCCTTTGACTTTGCACAGCTGCCCAATGCTGGCGTGGGTCTGGCGCGTCTGGAGTTCATCATCAACAACAACATCGGCGTGCACCCCAAGGCCATCCTGGACTACCCCGCCGTGGATTCTGACCTGAAGAAGGCCGTGGAATCCGTGGCCCGTGGTCATGCTTCCCCACGTGCTTTCTACGTGGACAAGGTGGCTGAAGGCGTGGCAACCATTGCTGCAGCTTTCTGGCCCAAGCCCGTGATCGTGCGTATGTCGGACTTCAAGTCCAACGAATACCGCAAGCTGATCGGTGGCAGCCGCTACGAGCCCGAGGAAGAAAACCCCATGCTGGGCTTCCGCGGTGCTGCACGTTACATCTCCGAAGACTTCGGCGAAGCCTTCAAGATGGAATGTGAAGCCCTGCGCCGCGTGCGTGAGGACATGGGTCTGACCAATGTGCAGATCATGATCCCCTTCGTGCGTACCCTGAAGCAGGCTGAGCGCGTGACCGAACTGCTGGCTGAAAATGGCCTGAAGCGCGGCGAAAACGAACTCAAGCTGATCATGATGTGCGAAGTGCCTTCCAACGCCATCCTGGCCGACGAGTTCCTCGAGTACTTCGACGGCTTCTCGATTGGCTCCAACGACCTGACACAGCTGACGCTGGGTCTGGACCGTGACTCCGGCCTAGAGCTGCTGGCCGCTGACTTTGACGAGCGCGACCCTGCCGTGAAGAAGATGCTCGAGCGCGCCATCTCCGCCTGTCTGTCCAAGGGCAAGTACGTAGGTATCTGTGGTCAGGGCCCTTCGGACCACCCAGACTTCGCCAAGTGGCTGGCCGATCAAGGCATTGTGTCGATCTCGCTCAATCCTGACACCGTGATCGATACCTGGCAGAACCTGGCTGGCTAAACCAGCGAAAGGCCTGTAGTGCAGTTCTCTCACGACAACATGCATGACGGGTCTGAGACAAGCGGGGGGCAGTTGCCGCCCGACTTGCACGACACACACCATCTGTGGCTCAAGGCAATCTTGCTGGCGGTCTGGGTGGTGTTTTCTTTTGGGGTGTGCTTTTTTGCGCGTGATCTGCAGGCCTGGGTGCAGGGCTGGCAACTGGGCTACTGGATGGCGGCCCAAGGGGCAGTCCTGATGTTCATGCTGATCGCGCTGGTCTATTGTGTGGTGATGGATTACTTTGAGCGCAAGGCTTAGGCCTTTCGCGCTTTTTTCGCCTCTGCACACGCCCTCATGCATATGCCGACTGGCGCAGGTCGCGCCGCCTTGTACCGTGCACGCGCTTATCGCTGGCGCATCCATCGTATGGTGGGGCTGTATGGCCTGTGCGTGCTGGGTCTGCTGCTGCTCATGACCTGGGCCGAAAACCAGGGGCTGGCACGCCACTGGATAGGTCCCATCTTCCTGTTTGTGCCCGTGATGATGTACGCCGTGATCGGCGTCTGGGGCCGGACGGGCGATGCTGATGAGTACTACGTGGCAGGCCGGCGCATTCCCCCGGTCTACAACGGCATGGCGGCAGCGGCAGACTGGGTGAGCGCCGCATCCTTTATCAGCCTCTCTGGCGCACTTTATCTGCAGGGCTTTGGCGGCTCCAGCGGTCAGCCCGGCGGTCTGGCCTATCTGCTGGGCTGGACCGGCGGCTTCTGTCTGGTCGCCATGCTGGTGGCACCGCATCTGCGGGCCATGAATCTCTACACCTTGCCGGAATTTTTTCAGGCACGCTTTGGTGGCAAGTGGCCGCGCATCATCGCTGCGCTGGCCGCCGTGCTGTGTTCCTTTGTCTATGTGGTGGCCCAGATTTATGGCGTGGGCCTGATTGCCTCTCGTCTGACGGGGGTGCAGTTTGAGATTGGCATCATGCTGGGCCTGGGCGGTGTGCTGCTGTGCTCCTTTCTTGGTGGTATGCGCGCCGTGACCTGGACGCAGGTGGCGCAGTACGTGGTCATCCTGCTGGCCTTTCTGATTCCTGTGTCGTGGCTGGCGTACAAGCAGCTGGGCAATCCCATTGCCGCCGTGGCCTATGCCAGCCAGCTGCACAAGATTTCGCAGCTGGAGGAGCAGCTGCTGCATTCGCCCAAGGAGCGATCCGTGCAGCAGATCTATCAGGAGCGCACCGATATGCTGGAGGCCAAGCTGCAGGATGTGCCCCTGGCCATGGAGCGTGACCGGCTGGTGCTGCACGAGCGGCTGCGCTATCTGCGCTCCATCCAGGCAGATGTGGGCGCCATTGCTGCCGTCAGCCGTGAGTACGCCAACCTGCCGCGCAGCCCGCAGGAGGCCGAGCAGCTGTGGCGCCAGCAGCTGCAGGAATACCGTGAGCGTGCCCAGCCGCTCGGCGGTCTGCCCCGCCATGGCCAGCCCTTTGGGGGCGATCCGGAAGGCAGTGCGCAAGAACGCGCACAGTTCAATGATGAACGCGCCAATTTTCTGGCGCTGATGTTCTGCTTGATGTTTGGCACGGCAGGCATGCCGCATTTGCTCACGCGCTACTACACCGTGCCCTCGGTGTCGGCGGCACGGACCTCGGTGGCCTGGACGCTGTTCTTTATCGCGCTGCTGTATCTGTCAGCGCCTGCGCTGGCGGTGCTCATCAAGCTGGAGGTGATGAACAACCTGGTCGGTGTGCGCTTTGATGAGCTGCCGAGCTGGATTGCCCAGTGGGCGCGGGTGGATGGCTCGCTGCTGTCGGTGGAAGACATTAACCGTGATGGCATTTTGCAGTTTGGCGAGCTGCGGCTGGGGGCTGACCTGATTGTGCTGGCTGCGCCTGAAATTGGCGGCTTGCCCTATGTGATTGCCGGGCTGGTGGCGGCCGGTGGTCTGGCAGCGGCGCTGTCTACGGCCGATGGTCTGCTGCTGACCATCAGCAATGCGCTGGTGCGTGATCTGTATTTTTCACGCGGCACGCACAAGAGTTCGTCCGAGCAGCGCGTGATTGTCTCCAAGTTCGTGCTCATGGGCGTAGCGCTGCTGGCGGCCTGGGTTGCCGGGCAGCGCTCTTCGGACATTCTGCCCATGGTGGCCATGTCGTTTTCGATTGCGGCTTCGGCCTTTGTGCCCGCCATGGTGCTGGGCATCTTCTGGCGTGGCGTCACCCGTCAGGGCGCAGTTGCAGGCATGCTGGCCGGGCTGGGGATCACGGCTTACTACATCCTCTCACACACGCAGTGGGTGCAAAGCGCAGTTCCCGCAGCGCTGCTGGCCGATGGCCTGTGGTGGGGGCTGCAGCCCATTTCTGCCGGGGTGTTCGGCGTGTTCCTGGGTACCGGGGTGACCGTGCTGCTGAGTCTGGTGACCACAAAGAAGAATAAAAAAGTGAGCACCTAGCGCTTTATTTGTAATGATTTCAAAGATAAATATCTATCAAATCAAATAGATGTAAGCGCTGGTAGCTATTTAAAGCATAGCTATCCGTACTATCCTGCACATGGATTGCCCCAATGCAGTGCCCAGCACCGCTGTGCCATGCTTTGTTAAAAATAATTGCTACGGAGGAGGGTATATGGCTGCGCTGTACATCAAGACGGAAGCGGGGCAGCAGGCATTCAAGGCGCGCAGTGCGCAGCTGGCAGGCAGGCTGCGTTCCGCATTCCTACTGTTTGATGGCCAGCGCAGTGTGGAAGATGTGCTGGCCGCCACGCAGGGGCTGGGAGTGACGGAGCAGGACATCCAGGCCATGGTGGATGCAGGTTTTTTGCAACATGCTGCGCCAGCGCTGGCCCCTGCACAGCCTGCACCCGAAGTGCAGCCCAGTGCACGCACGCCGCAGGAGCGCTATCGGGATGCCTATCCGCTGGCGGTCGCGCTGACAGGCAAGCTGGGGCTCTCAGGCTTTCGCCTGAACCTGTCGGTGGAAGCTGCCACCAGTTACGAAGAGCTGGCTGCTGTGGCTCCCCGGATCAAGGATGCCGTCGGTGCATCCGCCTATGCGCCGCTGGAGCAGGCCCTGTTCGCCTGATGCAGGCGCCACAAACAAAACGGCCTGTCAGAGACAGGCCGTTGTTGCATGGACATGGACCGATGGCGTGATTACACCGCCAGCAGTTCCACGTCAAACTTCAGGGTGGCGTTGGGAGGAATCACACCGCCTGCGCCACGTGCGCCGTAGCCCAGCTCTGGGGGAATGATCAGGGTGCGCTTGCCGCCCACCTTCATGCCTTGCACGCCCACGTCCCAGCCGCGGATCACCATGCCAGCGCCCAGCGTGAACACGAAGGGGTCATTGCGGTCCTTGCTGGAGTCGAACTTGGCGCCTTGCTCGCCGTCCTTGTACAGCCAGCCGGTGTAGTGCACGGTCACGCGCTTGCCGCGCACGGCTTCTGCGCCATCGCCCACCACGGTGTCTTCCATCTGTACCTGGGGCGCAGCCTTGGTACCCAGCAGTTCCACTTCAAACATCAAAGTGGCGTGGGGAGGAATCACGCCACCAGCGCCGTAGGCACCGTAGCCCAGTTCTGGGGGGATGATCAGGGTGCGCTTGCCGCCCACCTTCATGCCTTGTACGCCTTCGTCCCAGCCTGGAATCACCATGCCTTCGCCCAGCGAGAATTCAAAAGGCTCACGGCGGTCTTTGCTGGAGTCAAACTTGGCGCCTTGCTGACCGTCTTGGTACAGCCAGCCGGTGTAGTGCACCTTGACGTCAGAGCCGCTGGTAGCTTCAGCGCCCTGTCCAACAACCGCGTCTTCGAATTGCAGGCCAGAGGCAGTGGTGATCAGTGCCATGAAAATTCCTTGTATCGGGAAATGCTAGAAAAACAAAAGGCACCGTCGGTGCAAATCCGGGGTGCCTTTTACGTGTGCCGTAGTGGGCCGAGTGCGTAGATTACTTCTTTGCGCGCGCTGCTGCCCAGCGTGAGGCAAAAGCCTGCAAGTCGCTCAGGCGCTTGAGCAGGTCCTGGCCCGAGGCAGTGACTACATAGCCGTCGTTGCCGTGTTCCATCAGCCCTTCTTCACGCAGCTCCTTGATACGGGTGTTCAGCGTATTGGGGGTAATGCCACCTACGCTGTCTTGCAGCAAGCGAAAGGTTTGAGGGTGACCATCACGCAGTGCCCACAGCACGCGCAGTGCATAGCGGCGCTCGAGCTTTTCGAGCAACTGGTTGATAGCGACGTTTTCCTTAGAGCTCATGGACGCTTCTCCTTGCGCTGAGATGGGACATGGAAGGGGCGCAACGCCGTTCATCCATGCGGGTTTGACTATAGCTTTGAATCTTGTCTGCTACAAGTTTAGTAGCTCGGTGCGAAGAATCGCTAGGCCATTACGCGTTTAAAACATTAAAAATTCTGCTTTTGTTGTTGTCCAGCCACGTTCACTGGACAGATGGGGCATATGCCGACATAGCTTGGGCAAGGGTGTTGCGGGTGCATGGCTACCCAAAATCCGGGCATCGCGTCCAGCGAGGCGGGTGCTGGCGTGCTCACCTTCTGGCATGGGCGGATTACCGAAAATCTCGGGAAGCTGGGCTGAGTGGCTTCCTAGAATCGATCTGGGGAAAACCCCGTGCGGTATTGCCATGCCGCCTTTTGAACCACGCTTTGCCAATATGACTGATTTCGCACCTTCTGACCTAGCCCAGCCAGCCCACACACAGCCTCCTGCCGCCAATCTGCCCCTGAAGGGCATCCGCGTGGTGGAGTTCAGCCACATGGTGATGGGGCCTGCATGCGGCATGGTGCTGGCGGATCTGGGGGCAGAAGTGATCAAGGTGGAACCAGTGACGGGCGACCTCACGCGCAACCTGCTGGGTGCGGGTGCAGGCTTTTTCCCCATGTTCAACCGCAACAAGAAAAGCATTGCCATTGACCTGCGCAATGCCGAGGGCGTGCAGGCGGCGATTCGTCTGGCCTCGACTGCCGATGTGGTGCTGCAGAACTTCAAGCCCGGAGTGATGAAAAAGTACGGGCTGGACTATGCCTCGCTGTCCAGGCTCAACCCCGGCCTTATCTATGTGAACCACACCGGCTTTTTGCCCGGCCCTTATGAGCGCCGCACCGCGCTGGATGAAGTGGTGCAGATGATGGGTGGTCTGGCCTATATGACGGGCCGCCCCGGCGACCCACTGCGTGCGGGCACCAGCGTGAACGACATCATGGGCGGCATGTTCGGTGCCATTGGCGCCATGGCCGCACTCATGCAGCGCGCGCAGACAGGCAAGGGGCAGGAGATTGATTCCGCGCTGTTTGAGAACAATGTCTTTCTGGTCGGCCAGCACATGATGCAGTACGCCGTGACAGGGCAGCCTGCTGCGCCCATGCCAGAGCGTATTTCTTCGTGGGGGCTGTACGACATCTTCAGCGTCAAGGATGGTGAGCAGATCTTCCTGGCGGTGGTGAGCGATCCACAGTGGCGCACCTTCTGCTCGGCCATGGGCTTTGAAGACATGCTCCATGATCCGGCCCTGCAGACCAATAACGACCGTGTGTGTGCGCGCAGTACCATGCTGCCGGAACTGCGCCAGCGTCTGGCCCAGTACAGCGCGGCGGAGCTGGCAAAGATTTTTGAAGCCCATCAGCTGCCATACGCACCGATTGCGCGGCCCGAGCAGTTGTTTGATGACCCCCATCTGCTGGCCACAGGTGGTCTGGCTGATGTGGTGCTCAGCGACGGTGAACGCGCAGGCCAGACTGCCAAGACCACGCTGCTGCCCATTCGCATGGCTGGCCAGCGCCTGCCTGTGCGCAGCAACCCGCCCAAGGCCGGTGAGCACACACGCGAGCTGCTGGCATCGCTGGGCTATACGGCTGAAGACATTGCTGCTCTGGCGCTGGCCGGGGCCGTAGCTGGGGCCTGAGACCGTGCAGGCCTGCCATCCCGACCCGGGATGGCAGCTGCTATGTGGGGCTTGCGGTGCAGGGCTTAGAGGGTCTTAGTTGCGGCCCGCAATATGGGCGGCAATGGCCTGCCCCACCTCGGTCGTATTGGCTGTGCCACCCAGATCGGGGGTGCGTGGGCCACTCTTGATGGTGTCTTCAATGGCCTTGACGATAGCGTCATGCGCGGCACGCCATGGGCCCTGGCTGTGGCCGAGAAAGTCCAGCATCAGCGCGCCGGACCAGATCATGGCAATCGGGTTGGCAATGTTCTTGCTGTAGATGTCGGGTGCCGAGCCATGCACGGGCTCGAACAGGCTGGGAAAGCTGCGCTCTGGGTTCAGGTTGGCTGAAGGTGCCAAGCCAATCGTGCCCGTGGTCGCGGGGCCCAGGTCACTCAGAATGTCGCCAAACAGATTGGTGGCAGCCACCACGTCAAAGCGGCCGGGCTGCAGCACAAAGCGCGCGGTCAGAATGTCAATGTGCTGCTTGTCCAGCGTGACTTCGGGGTAGTGCTGGTGCATGGCATCGGCCTGCTTGTCCCACCAGGGCATGCTGATGGCAATGCCGTTGGATTTGGTCGCCAGCGTCACATGCTTTTTGCTGCGGCTCTGCGCCAGTTCAAACGCATATTTCAGCAGGCGCTGCGCGCCGTGTTTGCTGTAGACCGATTCCTGAATGCAGATCTCGCGGTCCGTGCCTTCAAACATTACGCCGCCCAGCGCGGTGTATTCGCCCTCGGTGTTTTCGCGCACCACGTAGTAGTCAATATCACCGGGCTTGCGGCCAGCCAGCGGGCAGGGCACGCCTTCAAACAGGCGCACGGGGCGCAGGTTGATGTACTGGTCAAACTCGCGGCGGAATTTGAGCAGCGAGCCCCACAGCGAGATGTGGTCGGGCACGGTAGCAGGCCAGCCCACAGCGCCAAAGAAAATGGCATCCATGCCCTGCAGCTGTTGCTTCCAGTCGTCAGGCATCATCTGGCCGTGTTCGGCGTAGTAGTCGCAGTGGGCCCAGTCGAAATGGTGGAACTCCAGCGGCAGGTCAAAGCGCCTGGCTGCGGCTTCCAGCGCACGCAGGCCTTCGGGCATGACTTCCTTGCCGATGCCGTCGCCGGCGATGACTGCAATCTTTTTGGGTGTGGACATGGTGCTTCCTCGTGAATGTGTTGCGGTATTCTGCACCTTGCATATCTGAATACAATTGACTGATCGTGGCCTGATTGTTTACAGATCGTGCAGAAAATGCCCTCGCCCGAAGACCTGCGCGTCTTCACCACCGTGGTGCGCAAAGCCAGCTTTGCCGAGGCTGCGGCCGCGCACAATGCTTCGCCGGCCTTTGTCAGCAAGCGCATCCGCCTGCTGGAGCAGGAGCTGGGCGTGAAGCTGCTGCATCGCACTACACGGCGGGTCGCTGTCACGGAGCAGGGCGAGCGCGTCTACCACTGGGCGCAGCGCATTCTGGACGAGGTCGAGCATCTGCTGCAGGAGGTGGATGTGACGCGCCGCCAGCCGCGCGGCCTGCTGCGGGTGTCCACCAGCTTCGGCTTTGGCCGCAATGTGGTGGCGCCCGCGCTGTCGCAGCTGATTGCGCAATATCCGGCGCTGCAGCTGCGCCTGGAGGTGTTTGATCGCATCGTCGATGTCGCGGCCGAGGGCTTCGATCTCGATGTGCGCGTGGGCGACGAGATTGCGCCGCACCTGATTGCGCGGCATCTGGCCGACAACCATCGCGTGCTGTGCGCTGCCCCGGCCTATGTGCAGCGGCGTGGCAGTCCGCGCACGCTCGACGAACTGGCCGCGCATGACTGCCTGGTCATCAAGGAGCGTGACCATCCCTTCGGTGTCTGGAAACTGCGCTCGGGCAATCAGGAGCGAAGCGTGAAAGTGACCGGGCCGCTGTCCACCAATCATGGCGAGATGGCCGTGCAATGGGCCCGCGACGGCCATGGCATCGTGCTGCGCTCGCTCTGGGATGTGGCGGCCGATCTGCAGGCCGGCAGCCTGCTGCAGCTGCTGCCCGAGTGGCAGCAGCAGGCGAATATCTGGGCTGTCTACCCGACGCGGCTGGAGCGCTCGGCCAAGGTGCGGGTCTGCGTCGAGTTCCTGCAGGAGTTCTTCAGCAAACAGGCTCCCACGGGATTCAGGAATGCTATTAAAAAAGAAGCTACTATCACTTGATCTACATGAATTTCAGATTCTTTTTAATCTGAAAGATATGCAAGGCAAGCGCAAGCAGCTTCTGTTTTTGAACCTGATGCCGCGTGGCAGCTCAGGCCGGTAGCCAATTACTTTGTCAGCGCGGCCTTCACGGCAGCGGACACCAGGCCCATATCGGCCTTGCCAGCCAGCTGGGCCTTCACTTTGCCCATCACCTTGCCCATGTCGCCGGGGCCGGAGGCACCCAGCTCAGCCACGATGGCTTCGACGGCGGCGGTGATTTCGGCTTCCGACATGCGCTCGGGCAGGTAGACCTTGAGCACTTCCATCTCGGCCTTTTCCACATCGGCCAGATCGGTACGGTTGGCGGCTTCGTAGGCAGCGATGGAGTCCTTGCGCTGCTTGATCAGCTTGTCCACGATGGCAATGATGGCGGCGTCATCGAGTTCGATGCGCTCGTCCACTTCCTTTTGCTTCATCGCAGCCTGCAGCAGGCGGATGGTGCTCAGGCGTGCGCTGTCCTTGGCACGCATGGCGGTTTTCATGTCTTCGGTAATCTGGGCTTTCAAGCTCATGGCATTCTCCTTGGGGTGGAGGTCACTGCTGCGTGGCAGTGGCCAGAAAACAAAAAACCCGCGCCTGGCGTCCCGAGCGCGGGTTTGCGGCTTTTTTACGGCCGACTGGTCCTAATCAAACGATTAGTACAGCTTCTTAGGCAGCTGCATGCTGCGAACGCGCTTGTAGTGGCGCTTCACGGCGGCAGCCTTCTTGCGCTTGCGCTCGGCTGTAGGCTTTTCGTAGAACTCACGTGCGCGCAGGTCTGTCAGCAGGCCCAGCTTTTCGATGGTGCGCTTGAAGCGGCGCAGAGCAACTTCGTAAGGTTCGTTTTCTTTGACGCGGATGGTAGTCATTCAGTTTCCAGATATATCTGTGCTGACAGCGGGTTCTCAGGAAGATCGGGCCTGTGAGCCATGAACAGCGGTTGTGCCCCGTCTCTATGAACTAGTATGGCCGACGGGGTATTGCCAGCAAAGTCGTGCATTATAGCGAGTTTCCAGTTGCCTGCTCGCAATGGCTTTGCAAGGCCCTGGAAGATATGCAACAGCATGTGCCTGCTGGCGCCATGGAGCCAGGCTGCAGCAGGCATGCTGCTTGCAGCCGCGCAGACTGTATGCCAGAGCATGTCCCGTATGTCTGCCAGGCCTGAAAATCCGGCCTGAAAGCCAGGTTGGCGCACATGCCATCAGCCTGTACTGCTATCAATTCCTACAATCTGCGGTCTATGAATCTGCCTTCACACCAACTCAGCATGACGGTGCTGATGACCCCCGACATGGCCAACTTCTCCGGCAATGTGCACGGGGGCGCCATTCTGAAAAAACTGGACGAAGTGGCCTACGCCTGCGCCAGCCGCTATGCAGGCCGCTACTGCGTCACGCTGAGCGTGGACCAGGTCATGTTCCTGCAGCCTATCCATGTGGGCGAGCTGGTGACCTTTCTGGCCAGCGTGAATTACACCGGTACGTCTTCCATGGAAATTGGCATCAAGGTGATTGCCGAAGACATTCGCGGTCAGGTCGTGCGCCATGTGAACAGCTGCTTTTTCACCATGGTGGCGGTGGACGATGACCGCAAGCCCGTGGCCGTTCCCAGGCTGGAGCCTTCCACGAGCGTTGAAAAACGCCGCTGGCAGGCTGCACTGATCCGCAAGGAAATGCGCAAGGAAGTGGCACAGCGCTTTGCCCAGACGCGCCAGAGCGCACAGGCTGCCATGTAAAAAAACTGTCATCGTAGCTTCACAGCTTGGTCATGGGGGCTCCAGAAAATGCGTGGCACAAATGAACCGCATATTTCCGGAGAGGATCCCCATGATGCAAGCACACGAAACGCCGATGGACAGCGAAGATATTCCAACCAATCTCTCAGCCAATCCTCATTTTCAGAGCGTGGTCGATCGTGCAGTGTCTCGGCGCGGCTTTCTGCGCAGCGGCACAGGTCTGTCTGCCGCCATGTTTCTGGGGCTGGGTGGAGGTCTGGCAGGCTGCGCTGCGACTGGCAAGCCCTCGGCCAGCCAGCCACTGATGGGCTTTCAGGGCATTGCCGCCTCTACGGCCGATGAGCTGCGCGTAGCGCCGGGCTATTCCGCACGCGTGCTGGCACCGTGGGGTACGCCGCTGCTCGATGGCTCACCAGCCTTCAAGGGCGACGGCAGTGAAAATGCTGCTGCACAGGCACTGCAGGTGGGCGACAACCACGACGGGCTGCACTTTTTTGCCCTGGATGGCAAGAACGACGAAGGCCTGCTGGTGGTCAACCACGAATACTGCACGGTGGACAAGAAAAGTGGTGCCTACACTTGGCTGTTTGGCCATGAAGGCCAGAAGGCGCGCGAGCAGTGGTCGCCCGAGCATGTGCGCAAATCCATGAATGCGCATGGCGTGTCGGTCATGCACATACGCCGCAACAGCAATGGCGCATGGGACATCGTGCCCGGCAGCCGTTACAACCGCCGCATTACTGCGCAGACCGATATGCAGCTGACCGGCCCGGCCGCAGGCGATGCATTGCTGCGTACCAAGGCAGACCCCACGGGCACGCGTGCACAGGGCACCTTCAACAACTGCGGCAATGGATTTACGCCGTGGGGCACTTACCTCACTTGCGAAGAAAACTTCAACAACTACTTTGGCACAACGGCGGGGCAGGATCTGCGCAGCCCAGAGCAAAAGCGCTACGGCATTGCTGCCAAGCGAAGCACATTCCAGTGGGAAGCGCATGAGCCGCGCTTTGACTACGTCAAGGAACCCAACGAATCCAATCGTTTTGGCTGGATTGTGGAGATTGACCCCTTCAACCCCACATCCACGCCGAAAAAGCGCACGGCACTGGGACGCTTCAAGCATGAGAACGCAGCGTTTGCGCTGAGCAAGGACGGCCGTGCCGTGGTCTATATGGGTGACGACCAGGCCAATGACTACATCTATAAATTTGTCTCTGATGGCAAATATGTCAAAGGCGGTGATAACAGCCGCCTGCTCGACAGCGGCAAGCTGTACGTCGCACGCTTTGATGCAGGCAGTGTGGAGGGCGACTTTGCCGGAACAGGTGCCTGGCTGCTGCTGGACAAGCAGGCCAACCCTGCACTGCTGGCTGATGCGCAACTGCCAAACCAGGCCGCGGTGCTCGTCAACGCGCGTACTGCGGCAGATATCGTGGGCGCAACCAAAATGGACCGCCCGGAGTGGGTGAGTGTGCATCCCCAGACGGGCGAGGTCTATGTCACGCTGACCAACAACAGTTCGCGAACCCAGGCTGACGAGGCCAATCCACGTGCCAAGAACGTCTACGGTCAGATCGTGCGCTGGCGTGAAGCCGGGGGCGATGCCGCAGCGCAGCAGTTTGAGTGGGACATTTTTGTACTGGCAGGCAACCCCATCGTGCATCCCGACCGCAAGGACCTGCGCTCAGGCTCGGCGAATGTCACGGCAGACAACACCTTCAACAGCCCCGATGGCCTGGCTTTTGACCCCTATGGTCGTCTGTGGATTCAGACTGATGGCAAGTACAGCAACAAGGGTGACTTCGCAGGCCAGGGCAATAACCAGATGCTGTGTGCAGACCCTGTGACCAAGGAAATCCGTCGTTTCTTTGTGGGGCCTAAGGAGGCAGAAGTCACAGGCATCACCTGGACGCCGGACTGCCGCACCATGTTCATCAATATTCAGCATCCGGGTGAGGAAGGCGACAGCCACTGGCCCGATGGCGGGCAGCGCATTCCTCGCTCTGCCACCGTAGTCATTACCAAGGATGACGGTGGCGTGATCGGTAGCTGATCGAGCAACATAGCCTGGCCCTTCGCGGGGCTGAGCATGTAGCAAAGGCTGCAACGGTGGTGGACGTTGCAGCCTTGTTTTTATGCATGAAAAATGGCTTTGAGGCTTATGAAATAAGCGATAGCAGCTATGAAATTCAATATGACAGTGTACGGGTGGCGTAGTGCTATGCACGCGGCTGTCACCAAACCGTCGCAGGACTGACCTACCTCTGTCATATACAGGGCTCAGCATGTCTGTGTGTTCATCAGTGCGGGAGAAGTGTCATGTTCTCTGTCGATCAGCTTGTTGACATCCACCTGCCACAGTTGCAGCAGCATCCCCGAATCAGGCAAGGGGTGCGTGGTGTACTGCGCAGACTGTTACGGGAGCAAAGTTTTCGTCACTTTGCGCAGAAATATCCGCATCTGCAGGGCTTTGAGTTTGTGGAGCAGGTGCTGGAGCACTTTGCTTTCAGCTATGCCGTGCGAGACAACGAGCGTGAGCGCATTCCCAGCCACGGGCGTGTGGTCATCATTGCCAACCACCCGATTGGCTCGCTGGATGGGCTGGCCTTGCTCAATCTGGTGGGCAGCATTCGAAGAGATGTGAAGATCGTGGCCAATGGCTTGCTGGCCGAGCTACAGCCTTTGCAGCGTGTCATGCTGCCTGTCACGATCATGGGCGGGCGTAGCGGCACTCGCCAGCTCAAGGCGATCTTTGAGCACCTGCAAGGCGAGGGCGCTGTGATTATTTTCCCCGCTGGTGAGGTCTCGCGCCTGAACCCTGAAGGGGTGCGTGATGGCCGCTGGCATAGCGGATTTCTGCGCCTGGCAGGGCAGACGCGATCGCCCATAGTGCCGATTCACATCGATGGGCGTAACTCGGCGCTGTTTTACGGCGCTTCGCTGCTCTATAAGCCGCTGGCCACATTGCTTCTGGTCAAAGAGATGTTTGGGCAACACCAAAAAAGCATTGATTTGCGCATTGGTCACCCCATTCCTGCGAGCAGCTACAGCGCTTTGCCGCTGGAGCCTGAAAGCGTCACCAAGCTGCTGCGTAAACACCTGTACCGTCTTCCACAGAACAAACCGCCTTTGCTGCGGGTGGAGACTGCGATTGCTCACCCTGTAGATCGTGCTGCGCTGGCGCAGGCCGTGGCCGCTTGTGAGCTGCTGGGAGAAACGCCAGACGGCAAGCGCATTCATTTGTTTCGCGGAGAGCTGGATTCCCCCATCCTGCGCGAGGTGGGGCGGCTGCGGGAGCTGTCCTTTCGCGCTGTGGGAGAAGGCAGTGGGACGCGCCGTGATCTCGACCGGTTTGACGCCTGCTACGACCATTTGATTCTGTGGTGCCCGCAGGACCTGGAAATTGCAGGCAGCTACCGCATGGTGCGCACGGCACAAGTGCTGCAGCAGTATGGCGTGCAGGGCTTGTACAGCCACACGCTGTTTGAATTCACACCGGGTATGGACGCTTACCTGAGCCAGGGGCTGGAGCTGGGGCGTTCATTTGTACAGCCCAGATACTGGGGCAAGCGTTCTCTGGATTACCTGTGGTTTGGCATAGGGGCCTACGTGAAGCGCTATCCAGAGTGCCGTTATCTGTTCGGACCTGTATCGCTCAGCCGGGAGCTGCCTCAGGCGGCACGAGATCTGATCGTCTTTCATTACCGCAACCACTACGGCGCTGCCTGTCTGGCCCATGCGCGCAGGCCTTACGTGCCCTCAGAAAGCAGGGATGTGCATGCCCAGCTGACGGGAGACCACTGCGCTGCAGATTTTGTACGCCTGAAGCATTTGCTGGCCCATATGGGCTGCAGTGTGCCTACGCTCTACAAGCAGTACACCGAGATCGCAGAGCCCGATGGTGTGCGCTTTCTGGACTTTGGCATAGACCCCGACTTTGCGAGTTGTATTGATGGCCTGGTGCTGGTGGATGTGCAGCGGCTGAAACCCCATAAAAAAGCACGCTACATGGGGGAGGCAGCATCGACGGCTGAGGCTTGAATGTGTAGCGCACCTACCGCTTGCAGCGCACCAGCATCGGCTGAGCAGGGGAGCGGTGGGAGGCCCTGAGGCGATGCATCGCCATGCAATAACAAGACATCTTCATCGCCTGCGTCGATGGGCTCAAAGGCTTTCCAGATGCCATTGAAGCGGTGTTTCCACAGACCGTGGTGCAACTGTGCATTGTCCACATGGTGCGCCACAGCCTGAACTACGTGCCCTGGAAGCAGCGAGCTCAAGTAGCAGCCGATTTGCGCCGCATTTACCAGTCGGCAACCGTGCAAGAGGCCCAACAATGCTTGCAGGAGTTCGAGGCTAAATGGGCAGATACTTACCCCAGCATCATCCAGTTTTGGCGCAAGAACTGGGCTCGCCTGATGCCGTTCTTTGACTATCCGGCTGAGATACGCAAGGTGATCTACACCACCAATGCCATTGAATCGGTGAACATGAGCTTGAGAAAGATCACCAAAAGTCGTGGCTCATTCCCCAGCGATGAGGCACTGCTCAAGCTGTTTTACTTGGCACTGCACAACATCAGCCGCAAGTGGACGATGCCCATCCGAGATTGGAAGGCAGCTCTGAATCGGTTTACGATTGAGTTTGGAGACAGACTCTCCGCGAACTGACGTCCGAACCGTTTACACAAAAAACTCGGACACCCTCGCCAGGGGTTTTGAGGCATTCATGGTGCAGTCCTTTCCAGACAAAATCCAGCGGTCATCGCCAGTGTGGCGCCACCACCGCGTCCCCATGACGCTTGATGTACGCCAGCCTGCTTGCAAGAGCCACTGGAACATGACCGCTGGATTACAAAATTGTCAGGATGCAGGGGTGATTTGGGTAATCACCATCTTGCCATTTTGCTGTTCGACCACGAACCGGACCTTGTCGCCGACTTTGAGGTTACTGAGCATGGCGGGCTCGGCCATGGTGAACACCATCGTCATCGGCGGCATATCCAGGTTTTTGATCTCGCCGTGTTTGATAGTCACCTTGCCCGCACCAGTGTCGATGCGGCGAACTTCTCCCTCGGTCATGTCGGCTGGTGCGGCCATGTCCATCTTGCTGGGGTCCATGGGCACCTGCGCGAACGCCTGAGTGCTGGCGAGGGTGGAGGCTGCTAGTGCCGCAGCGCTTAGAAAAACGCGAAAACTCTTCATGGTTGCATCCTGTGCAAATTAGGCTCAACAGTTCAGCGAGCCGAGACTTTGACTTGGCCCTTCATTCCTGCCTCGTAGTGGCCCACGTGCAGGCAAGCAAAGTGCACAACACCTGCTTTGGTGAAGCGCCAGATCACCTCACCCTGCTGGCCGGGCTTGAGTGAAATCTTGTTTGCTTCCTCATGCTCCATGCCAGGAAACTTTTTCATCTCTTCGTAGTGCTCCTTCAACTCTTGCTCGGTGCCAAGACTGAACTCATGGGGCACCTTGCCGGAGTTCTTAATGACAAACCGGATGGTTTCCTCCTTTTTGACGGTCACATCCGAAGGCGTGAAACGCATGTTGTCAGCAGCGTCCACCTGGATGGTGCGGGTGACATTAGCTGCAATGCCGGGCTCACCAGGTGTCGAGTTGTCATGGCCACCCGCGTGTTTGCCCGAGGCGAACGCAGTGGATGCGGCCAAAGTCATGGCGGTAAGGAGGAAGGAGGAGGATTTACTGAACTTCATGTGTGATCTTTCTGGCAGTGTTGAGGGGAGTCGTGAAAACGGTGGGCGTGGCTTCAATGCTGCATGCATTTGACAGCCTTGGCGTTGGCCGGTGTGCTGGGCGCAGCTGCCTTGGCTGGGGCCGGGGTGGCTCCGGTCCATTCATGGGCCACAGTGCCGGGAGGGAATTTGTAGTTGCCAGGGTCCTTGTAATCCCCGGGTTTTTGGTCCTTGCGTACCTTGAGTACGCTGAGCATGCCGCCCATGCCAATGGGGCCAAACTGGCCATGGCCGGTCATCATGGGTGCGGTGTTTTCGGGGATGGGCATTTCCATGCTTTCCATGTCACCCATGCCGCGCTCCCCCATCAGCATGTAATCGGGCACCACCTTCTGAATCTTGCCGATCAGGCCGCGGTGATCTACACCAATCATGGTCGGCACGGCGTGTCCCATGGCGTTCATGGTGTGGTGGCTCTTGTGGCAGTGCAGGGCCCAGTCACCTTCCTCATCTGCGATGAAATCGAGTTGGCGCATCTGACCGACAGCGATGTCGGCAGTGACTTCGGGCCATCGTGCCGCCAAGGGGGTGGGGCCGCCATCAGTACCTGTCATCACGAATTCGTGGCCGTGCAGGTGAATGGGGTGATTGGTCATTGTCAGGTTACCTACGCGCAGGCGAACCCGGTCACCCAATCGCACGTTGAAGCTGTCAATGCCCGGGAAAATGCGGCTGTTCCAGCACCAGATGTTGAAATCCGTCATCGTGTTGATCTTGGGCGTACGGGTGCCGGGCTCCACGTCAAAGGCGTTGAGCAGGAAGCAGAAGTCGCGGTCCACGTCGCTGATCAGCGGGTGCTTGGTCTTGGGATGGGTAACCCAGAAACCATGCATGCCCATGGCCATCTGCGTCATTTCGTCGGCGTGCGGGTGATACATGAAAGTGCCCGGGCGGCGCGCTTCAAACTCGTAGACGAAGGTCTTGCCAGCCGGAATCGCGGGCTGGTTCAGGCCAGCCACACCATCCATGCCGGCGGGCAGACGCTGGCCGTGCCAGTGGATGGTGGTGTGTTCGGGCAACTTGTTGGTCACAAAGATGCGCACGCGATCGCCTTCCACCACTTCAATGGTGGGTCCAGGGCTCTGACCGTTGTAGCCCCACATGTTCACCACGAAGCCTGGGGCCACCTCGCGCACCACAGGCTCAGCCACCAGGTGGAACTCCTTGACGCCATTGTTCATACGCCAGGGCAGCGTCCAGCCATTGACTGTGACCACAGGGTTGTAGGGGCGCCCGGTGTTAGGCACCAGTGGATCTGCTGTGGCTGCTGAGGTTTGGATAACGGGTTCGGGCAGTGCTGCCAAAGCGGAGCGGGCAACTGCCAAGCCAGCAACAGAAGCTGCAGCACCCGCGAAGAAGCGGCGCCGGGAGGGAATGTTCGTTTTCATGCGTAATAGTCCAGATGTTGATGCGAAGTGCGTTCAATGGCCGGCTGCGGCAGTGGCCTGCTCGCCGCCACCGAGGGCAACAAAGGCATCAGGCTGACCACCTTGCAGCACCCATTGCAGATCGGTTTCAGCGATCAGTGCGTCACGCTGCGCGTCTATGGCGGCCACCACGGTCTGTGAGCGCGCTTTTACGTCTGCCAAAACGCCCCAGACGCTTTCGAGCATGCCGTTGTAGCGAAGCTGGGTTTCCTCTCCAATCAGTTCGCGCTGCTTGAGAACGTCATTGCGATAACCGTGGTAAACATCAAGACTGGCGGCATAGGCTGCGTAAGCCTGCATGGCGTTGTTGCCAGTTTTTCTGCTCTGTGCCAATGGCAAGTTGCCTTGTATCGCCGCGAGGCGCGTTCGCAGTTCTGTGTCGCTCATCGGCGTTGCTGTGTCCGGCAGGCGGTCCGGCAAAGCCACGCGGCTGTGTACCGAGTCAAGTCCCATCGTCTTCAGCAGTGCGCGTTCGGCCTGGCTTGCGGTCAATCGCGCTCGTTTGAGCTCCATCCGGGCAGATGACTCGCCCAAAGCCACCTGGGCTTGTTGATAGCGGCTCCAATTGCCCACACTCACCATACGGCGGCCAAGTTCCGCAGCCGCTTCTGCGGCTGTTACGGAATCTTCCACTGACTTGAGCGCTTGTTTTGCAGCCACGGCCCTGATCCAGGCCTTTCGTGTGTCCGCTGCCACTTTCAGCACCTCATCGGCACCATCAATCCTTTGCTGAAGTCTGGTATCGACTTCACCCCAGGCACCGGCAGCAATACGCTCCACGTTCTCCCGCCCAAGTCGAGCCAGAGGTGATGCCAGTTCGCGATGGACTTTCCAGGCAGCTCGAATGGCATCAGAAGTAGATGACAGCGCAAATTCTGGGACAGCATCTGGCGTTGCCGCTTGCGTTGTCGGCTGTGACTTCTCCCAGCGCAGCACATCTGCGTGACCTCTCGGGAACTGACCGACAGTCTCATTCGCTTTGCGCCAGTCTTGCACAATATCATCCTGAGCCTGTGCCTGAGCACCCCAGTGCGCCACCACAAGACCCAGCGTCAGCATGGGCATCGCTTTATTTTTCAGCCATCGATGCTTCATCGAAATCGCTCCTATTGATGCGTATCAAACGGATGAATTCTGAATAGGCAGCACCGACAACAGCCTGTCGGCAAGATTACAAATGCGTCATGTTAGCCCGTGGCTGCTTGGCCCCTGGCACACTACAGGCACAGGAAGACTTGCTGTGAAGATACTCATCGTTGAAGACGAACCCAAGACGGGTGACTACCTGCGCCAAGGGCTGCGCGAAGCAGGGTTTGCCGTGGACCTGGTGACCAACGGCATAGATGGCCTGCACTATGGGCTGGATGGCAACCACGATCTGGTGATTTTGGACGTGATGCTGCCGGGGTTGGATGGCTGGCAAGTGCTCCAGAACTTGCGCAGCCGAGGCCGGCAGATGCCAGTGCTGTTCCTGACTGCACGCGATCAGGTAGAAGATCGGGTCAAAGGTTTAGAGTTGGGGGCAGACGACTACTTGGTGAAACCTTTTTCGTTTGCCGAGCTGCTGGCGCGAGTGAGGACCATTCTGCGCCGGGGCCGCAACAGCTCCGAAAGTACGGCATTGAGGGTGGCGGACTTAGAGCTGGATCTGTTGCGTCGCCGTGTGACTCGCGCAGGCATGCGCATCGATCTCACCGCCAAGGAATTCGGATTGCTTGAGCTGCTGATGCGCCGCCAAGGCGAAGTGCTGCCGCGTTTATTGATCGCATCGCAAGTGTGGGACATGAATTTCGACAGCGACACCAACGTCATCGAAGTGGCGGTGCGGCGCCTGCGAGCCAAGGTAGACGACGGCTTTGATGTGAAGCTGATCCAGACCGTGCGCGGCATGGGTTACGTACTGGAGAACCCTGAAACCCGATGAACTCTTTGCGTCTGCCTCTGGCCGCAAGGCTGACGGTCCTTTTCACGCTGGTGGCAGCTATGGTGCTGTTGGGACTGGGTGTGTTGGTAGCCTGGGCCACAGCCCGTCACTTTGTCGAACTAGATCGGATGTTTCTCGACGACAAAGTGCACCTTGTAGAAAAACTCGTCGCTGAAGCCGACACCCCTGCTGCCTTGAAAGGTGTACTTGATGACATGCTGGACAGCCATAAAGGCTTGTTTGTACAGGTCTGGCTGGGAAGCGAGCTCATTTATGGTCCACCAGCGCTGACACAGAACATCCTCGCTGATACTCCGGCGACAGAGCAGCTGATGGAGTGGACCCACGCTGGGCAGTCGCTGCGCGGCGTTGTGGAAAGCCTGCCACTCCCACCAGCATCGCAATTGGCATCCACCACCAATACGCAAACCCTGCGGGTATTGGTGGCCCTGGACACTGCGCACCACGCCCATTTCCTGGCTGAACTACGCAAGACGCTGGCCGCCTACTTTCTGGTCGCGACCTTGGTCAGCGGTGTGCTGGGCTGGTGGGCTGCCCGCCGCGGACTGACACCCTTGAAGGCAATGCGCGAAAGAGCAACTTCAGTCACCGCCTACAACTTGCAGGAGCGCATGCCTGTGGAGTCTGTTCCGGTGGAGTTTGCTGAACTTGCAGCCAGTCTCAATGGCATGTTCGGGCGGCTCCAGCAAGACTTCCAGCGCTTGATGGACTTTTCCAGCGATCTGGCACACGAGCTGCGCACCCCTTTAAGTAACCTGCTGACGCAAACGCAGGTGGCTCTTGCGCAGCGGCGCACTGCCGACGAGTACCGCGATATTCTGGCCTCAAACGCAGAGGAGTTCGAGCGCCTGGCCAAGATGGTCTCGGACATGCTCTTTCTGGCCAAATCGGAAAATGGCATCGACTTGCGCTATCGGGAACGTATCCAGCTGCACAAGGAAGTGCTAGCGCTGTTCGATTTCTATGAAGCAGTGGCCGACGAAAAGCACGTCATACTGGTACTGGAAGGGCAAGCAGAGATAGACGGCGACAAGCTGATGATGCGCCGTGCCATCAGCAACCTGCTGTCAAACGCACTACGCCATGCTGATGCAGGGTCGGCAGTGGCGGTGCAGGTGGTGTCGAACGAAGGTGCTGTGGCACTCACGGTCAGCAATCAAGGGACTTCGATAGCAGCGGAGGACATCCCTCGGCTCTTCGACCGTTTCTACCGCGCCGACAGATCCAGGGCCCACCCTGCTTCCGAAGGGGCGGGGCTTGGGCTGGCCATCACCAAGGCGATCGTCAGTTCGCACGGTGGATCAATATGCGTTCAATCTAACGCGGGACAAACACGTTTTACTGTGTTGTTTGACGCATCCCCCTAAGAGCGTGTTTGCGATCTTGTTTGCCCCGACAATCTGGTGTGTGAAAAGACAGAAATACGCCAGCGACATTGGCCGTGAGAAGTTTGCAGAAATTGAGCCAGAGTTGCGCAAGGTACGCCGCAGGACCAAGCCTGCCACGCTTGATTTGTATGAGGTGTTTTGCGCAGTGCTGTACCTGCTGAGAACCGGTTGCCAGTGGCGCTATTTACCCCCCTGACTTTCCCAAATGGCAAAGTGTTTATGCCTATTGACGCAAATGGAGCAAGCCCGACGAACATGGCATCACCTGTTTGCCCTTTGAGCCAGCAGCGATCCGTTCCATGATCTGCTTTGAGGTGACCAATCGCAGGTTCTACCGCTTGCCTTCTGCGCAACCAGCGTCGTTGCTCCTGCGCCAGTTGCTTGAATTTGCCTCGGTGAATGAGCTCAATCTCAGGGTTGTGGTACTCGACGCTCTTGCCTCTGAAGCCTAAATCCACAATTGCCGTCTTGGGCTTTACACCGACGTCTTCCAGCAAGATATTGGTCTGCTCCAACTGTGCAGCCAAGATATGTCCATCGTAGGGGGTGCCTGGAAACGTACGAGCCCCCACCATGAGGCCGTGTGTATGGGTGACCACAATCGCAGTTTTAAGGAACCTCTGCATAACTCGATTTCAAGCGTGATAGTGCTTGAACGAGTGTGATGTTCCCTTGCCCCTGGCACTCAAGATGCCCGCGTTTCGCGGGTATCTTGCTTTTTATGCACCCACACCAGGCTTGGATTGGCTGGGTGAATGGCGGCGGCCAGTGCAAAGCACTGCCCCTGCGTGCAGGGGCTTGTGATCAGCCCCGAGCCGCAGGCCTGTCAATGCCCAGCCGCTTGGCCAGTCGCTGCAAATTGGCGCGGTCCATTTGCAAGGCGCGTGCTGCGGCAGCCCAGCTGTAGTGGTGGGTGTGCAGGGCCTGCATGACCAGCTGGTGTTCGTACTGCTGTACCGCTGCGCGCAGGCCCATGGGGTGTGTGGTGACGGGTGCAGGGCCTGTGCTTGGCTCAGTGGAGGGGGGAAAGGCTTCGGCAGCCTGTGCGTTCAGGCGCAGATCGCTGGCGCGCACGCTGAGGGTGGAGGCTGGCTGGTGCTGGTGCTTGTGCTGCATGGCATGCAGCACGGCGCGGCGAATGCCATGTTCCAGCTCGCGCACATTACCGGGCCATGGGTAGGCCAGCAGGGCGGTCTGTGCATCCGGCGTCAGGCGCAGGCTGGGCAGCCCCAGCTGGGCGCGGGTCTGCTCCAGAAAGTAGCCTGCCAGCACCAGTACATCCCCATCGCGCTCGCGCAGGGCAGGTACGTGCAGGGGGAAGACGTTCAGGCGGTGAAAGAAGTCAGCACGCATGCTGCCGCCTTGCACCGAAGCCTGCGGGCTGCGGTTGGTCGCGGCAATGATGCGCACATCGACCAGCCGCTCCTTGTCCAGCCCCAGCCGCTGGATATGGCCGCTTTGCAGCACGCGCAGCAGCTTGGCCTGGGTGGCCAGCGGCAGTTCACCCACTTCATCCAGAAACAGCGTGCCCCGGTGGGCCTGTTCAAACTTGCCCTGGCGGTCGCTGATGGCTCCGGTGAACGCGCCGCGCACATGGCCAAAGAGTTCGCTTTCCACCAGATGCTCGGGCAGGGCGGCGCAGTTGATGCTGACAAATGCCTGGTCGGCACGCTGTGACTGGGCGTGTACCGCGTGGGCCACCAGCTCCTTGCCCACGCCGGTTTCGCCGGTGATGAGTACGGGCCAGTCGCTGGCAGCCACGGTGGCAATGTCACGCTGCAGCTGGCGCATGGCGCTGCTGTGGCCTACGAGCCGGGAGGCCGACTGTGGGGCCTGGCGGCGGTAGTGCTCAGCACGCTGGCGTTCATTGCTGGCCGTCTGTTCCAGCAATTGAATGCGGTTGACGGTGGCCACGGTGGCAGCGGCCAGATCGCTGAAGGCCTGCAGCGCTGCCAGTGAGGCTTCTCCAGCAAACAGCCCGGGCTGCAGGGCATCCAGTGTGAGCAGGCCCCAGGGCTGGCCATCGACCTGCAGCACACAGCCCATGCAGTCATGCACGGGCAGCGGGGCATGGCTGTGGTGTTCCACCAGACCGTCATAGGGGTCGGGCAGTGTGGTGTCAGTGGGAAAGCGCATGGCCTTGCCCGCCTGCAGCAAGGCGGCAAAGCGCGGATGGTCTGCCACATGAAAGCGGCGGCCCAGGGTGTCGGCACTCAGGCCATCTATGGCCAGAGGGCGCAGCCAAGCGCCATCGGCTTCGTAACGCAGCAAGGCGGCTGCGTCGGCAGGCAGTACAGTGCGCAGGGCAGACAGCAGGCGGCGGTAGCGTTCGTGCTCGGGCATGTCGCTGGACAGTTCTGCCACCAGTGGCAGCAGGGCGTTCAGCAGCGAGGTGTTGGTCGTCATTCAGACATCGTATGCAGTCCATATGACTGCAGTTGAATGCTGTCAAAAAGACACTTTTGGGGCTAAGTGTTTGTATAGCAAGCCAATCAGCGCTGGCACGCAGTTTGCGCCTGTTTGGCCAGGCCCGCCACAAGGCGGTGGCTCCCTCTATGACCTTGCAGGACATTCCTATGCTGACTGAACAACAACGCGCCATTGTCAAATCCACCGTGCCTCTGCTGGAAGCAGGTGGCGAGGCGCTGACCACCCACTTCTACAACATCATGCTGTCAGAAAACGAAGGCGTGCAGCCCTTGTTCAACAGCGTGCACCAGCAGACCGGTGCCCAGCCCCGCGCCCTGGCGCGCAGTGTGCTGATGTATGCCAAGCACATTGATGACCTGTCGGGTCTGGGCAACCTGCCTGCACAGATCATTCACAAGCATGTGTCGCTGCAGGTGCAGCCAGAGCATTACCCCATCGTGGGCAACTACCTGCTGCGCGCCATTCGTGAAGTGCTGGGCGCAGAGATTGCGACCGATGAAGTCATTGCCGCCTGGGCCGCAGCCTATGGCCAGCTGGCAGACATTCTGATCGGTGCGGAAAAGGGCATCTACGCGGCCAATGCCCAGGCCGAAGGCGGCTGGCAGGGCGCTCGCCGCTTTGTGGTGGCTGGCAAGCAGGCAGAGTCGGTGGAGGTGACTTCTTTCATTCTGCGCCCCGAAGATGGCGGCAAGGTGCTGGCGCACCAGAGCGGCCAGTTCATTGGTCTGCGTCTGGAGATCGATGGCAAGGAAGTGCGCCGCAACTATTCGCTGTCGCAGGCCGCCAATGGCAAGAGTCTGCGCATCAGCGTCAAGCGTGAGCAAGGTGGTGTGGTTTCCAGCCATCTGCACGACAAGGTGCAGGTAGGTGATGTGCTGGAAGTGTTTGCACCCGCAGGCTTTTTTGTGCTGGATAGCAGCGACAAGCCGCTGGTCTTCATGGCCGCTGGCGTGGGCATTACCCCCATCATGGCCATGCTGGAGCAGGCGCTCAAGACCCAGCGCCCCATCACACTGATCCATTGCTCGCGCAGCCCTGCAGTGCAGCCTTTCCGTGCCCAGCTGCTGGCACTGGCGCAGCAGCACCCCCAGCTGAAGCTGCGTCTGGCCTATGAGCATGAAGCCGTAGAGTTGCCCATACAGAACGTGCAAGTGGTAGCAGGCATGGCCGATGCACGCCTGCTGCAAAGCTGGCTGCCTGAAGACAAGGATGTGCAGGCCTACTTCCTGGGCCCTGTGGGCTTTATGCGTGTGGCGCAGCAGGCGCTGCAACAGGCAGGTGTGCCCGCTGCGCAGTGCCACTACGAGTTCTTTGGCCCTGCACAGGCGCTGGCAGCCTGAGCGGCTGGCTGCACCCCCGTGCGCTGAGCAGGGCTTGGGGGTGAACCACATAACGCCACGGGTGTCAGGTGTTTGCTGCCTGACGCGCGTGGCGTTTTTTGTGCCAGCGGTCTGCATGAATATGGCGCGGAACTCAGATATTTTTTAGTTGGCCCTGCAAAATTCAATTTCAGGCCATCAACAGCTTTTTGCTGCCCTGTCGGCGCTGCTGAGACCGCATGACTTGGCTGGCGCAAGCCAGCTAAGTTAAAAACATCGACATAAAAAAGCGTGCAAAAAAGCCGCTGAGGCCCAAACGCACCACTGCCCGCATCAGCCAACGCAGGTTGTAGCCTGCAGCGCACAGCACCGCATGGATGGCATCACCTGTTTGCCCTTTGAGCCAGCAGCGATCCATTCCATGATCTGCTTTGAGGTGACCAATCGCAGGTTCTACCGCTTGCCTCTGAAGCCTAAATCCACAATTGCCGTCTTGGGCTTTACACCGACGTCTTCCAGCAAGATATTGGTCTGCTCCAACTGTGCAGCCAAGATATGTCCATCGTAGGGGTTGCCTGCAAACGTACGAGCCCCCACCATGAGGCCGTGTGTATGGGTGACCACAATCGCAGTTTTAACCCCAAACTCATACGGCTTGCGGGCCTTACCTTTGCCAATGCACTCCACCTCTGGGGCATGCATGGCGTACAGCTTGTTTTTGTCTTTGGGTCGCTGTTTGTGCACACGTGTTGCTCGGGCTACAACCGTGCGCAAGCGCTCTTTCAAGTGCGCTGCTGCGCTGGCCGGTATGGCTTGTAAATGGCGCTGCACCCAGCGCAGTGCGATGCCAAGAATAGTGCGCTGGCGCTTGACCACTTTGCGCAAACGCTTGTATTGCCGTGCATGCCCGGCGCAGGGCTGGGTTTGACCATTGTGCAGCGCATCATTGACAGTGCGCAGGGGCAGCTCGTGCTGACGCCAGCACCAGAGGGTGGCTTGCTGGTGGAAATTCAGCTGCCCGTGCAGCAGCTGGATGCCATCGACTGAAAAATAAACGCAGTGATCAGGAGGCCGCGCGCAGAGGGGCTGCAGTGGCTGAGCTGTTCTGTGCCCATGCTGCGACGCCCTGCACCACATCACCAATCACCAGCACGCTGGGGCTGGCCAGGTTTTCTGCATGCAGGGTGTGGGCCAGCTGCTCCAGCGTGGTGATGGCATGGCGCTGCTGCGGTAGGCTGGCATGCTGGATGATGGCCGCTGGCGTGTGAGCGGGCAGGCCACCGGCTTGCAGCTCTGCGGTGATGTGTTCGGCAGAGCTCACGCCCATGTAGATCACCAGCGTGAGCCTGGCGGCCTGGGCCGTGGCCGCCAGCGCGCGCCAGTCCGTACCCTGGTCGCCGGGCTTGGCATGGCCGGTGATAAAGACTACGCCGTGGGCGTGTTCGCGGTGGGTCAACGGTGCGCCCAGGCTGCTCAGGCCAGCGAGGCCAGCGGTGATGCCATTGATGATCTGCGGCTCAATGCCTGCGCGGCGCAGGTGCTCCACTTCCTCGCCGCCACGGCCAAAGATGAAGGGATCGCCCCCTTTGAGGCGCACCACATGCTCTCCCTTGTGTACTTCAGCCTCCATGAGCTTTTCGATAAAGGCCTGGGGCGTGCTCTTGCAGCCACCGCGCTTACCCACGTAGATGATGCGCGCGGTGGGGGAGGCAAAGTCCACGATCTCCCTGGAGACCAGATCATCCACCAGCAGTACGGTGGCAGACTGAATGGCGCGCAGGGCCTTGAGTGTGAGCAGTTCAGGATCTCCGGGGCCTGCGCCAACCAATGTGCAGGTGCCGGAGGGAAGTCCCGTGGAAGTGGTGGCGCTGGCGGTCATGCTTGCGCTCCTTGTGCAGAGAGTTGGCGGTGCAGACTCACAATAGCCTGTACCTGGGTGGCAATCGATGCGGGAACGGGGCGCTGGCCGTTGAGCATCTCCTGAATGAGGGCGGCATTGGCGGCGGCATCCAGACCTTGCGGCAGATCGACGGCGGCTACGCTGCCAGTCTGGGGCTCCATGCTGCTGACCACTTTGCCGTGCAGGATGCCGCGCATGGCAGGCAGGCGCCGGGGATCGGCCACAGGCTCGCCTTCCATGCCGCGCAGCAGCAGGGCATGACTTTGTGCTTCTGCATGCGTGGCCTGCATGCTCAGGCTGTATTCGGGGTGGGTGTAGCAGCCCACGACCAGCGCCGGTGTGCCGCTGGCCGCCAGCGGGTTGAAGTGCTTGACCAGACTGTGCGCCGGATTGCGCAGGCCAATGGTGGCGCGGGCATCGAGCAGATCTGCCAGGCCTGTGTGCAGCTGGCGGGTGTGCAGGTGTACCAGCTCGCCAGCCTGGGGTATGCGCAGTGCAGTTGCGGCAGGGTGGCCGAGCTGCCCCAGCACTTCAGGTGCTGTGATGCGTGTCTCTTCGGTGGTGCAGCCGTGTAGCAAGACTGGCAGACCTTCACGCACCAGCAGCAGGGCCAGCAAGGGCGTGAGCACTGGCAGGCGGCGCGCGCCGTTGTAGCTGGGCAGTACGACCACGGGTGTGCCAGATGGTGGAAGCTGAGGCATGCGGGTCTGCAGCGCATCCATGAAACCTGCCATTTCCTGTGCGGTTTCGCCCTTGATGCGCATGGCCACGCAAAACGCACCGACTTGCAGCGGGTGCGCCTGCCCGTCGAGCAGCCAGCCCATGAGTTCCGCAGCCTGGGTGCGCGTCAATGCGCGTGCACCGTCTTTGCCACGACCGATTTCCTTGAGGTACTGCTGCATGCCCATGGTGTGCGATTTGCGATCTTCTTAAAATTAAGAGCTGTATTTTGAATGCTTTGTTATATCCATTGGATATATAGAAATATGTGCACAGCGAATGCTCACCGGTGCTCGCACAATGTCAAAACATGTGCTGCGGCGCTGGCGGATGGATCAGGAGGCCTCATACTTGGCCGATGGCTTGCGAGCAGCAGGTTTTTTCAATGTCAGTGTCTGCCATGCGGCAGGCGTGAGCCAAGGAGTTCATATGAGTCAGCAACCATCTCTGGCGCAGGAGTTGCTCAAGCAGCTGCAGGGCACACCCATGCAGGAAATGTCTCAGCAACTGGGTGTCAACACGCAGCAAATTCAGTCTGCCGTAGGGGCCGCTGTACCCTTGCTGCTGGGGGCGCTGGGCAAGAATGCCTCGCAGGCACAAGGTGCGGCCGATCTGTTCAGCGCCTTGCAACGTGACCACGCACAAACCATGCCACAGGGGCTGGGTGATCTGGGCAGTTTGCTGGGGGCCGTGCTGGGTGGTGGTGCATCGCAGTCGGCCGCAGGCAATGGCGCGGCCATCCTGGGCCATATTTTTGGCAACAGCCGCCAGCAGGCAGAAGCAGGGCTGGGCCAGGCCACAGGTCTGGGCGACAAGGCAGGGCAGCTGCTGAGCATGCTTGCACCCATTGTGATGGCCTTCCTCGCCAATCGCGTGCAGGCCGGGCAGATGGATGCCAGCACTCTGGGCCGTACGCTGGAGCAGGAGCGCGCACAGGTGCAGCAGCAGGGTGGCCTGGGCGGCGGTCTGCTGGGCAGCCTGCTGGACCAGAACGGCGATGGCAAGCTGGACATGGGCGATCTGTTCAAGCTGGGCAGCAGCTTTCTGAGTGGCCGTCGCTAAGGGCGTTTCCGCCAGCAACCATAGGCACCTTCGGGTGCTTTTTTCTTGCCTTGCGTGCAAGGCCATTGCCCCAGTCAGCCTGCTGCAGACAGGCGCTCGGCCTACACTTGCGGGTTATGAGTCAGCTGATCTTGGGTATTGAATCTTCGTGCGATGAAACCGGTGTGGCCCTGGTGCGCATTCCGGATGATGGCGGCGTGCCAAGCCTGCTTGCGCACGCCTTGCACAGCCAAATTGATATGCACCGCGCTTATGGCGGTGTGGTGCCCGAGCTTGCCAGCCGCGACCATATCCGCCGCGTGCTGCCGCTGACCAAGCAGGTGATGGAAGATGCAGGCAAAAGCCTGCAGGACGTGGATGTGGTGGCCTTCACGCGTGGCCCGGGTCTGGCAGGTGCCCTGCTGGTAGGCGCAGGCGTGGCATGCGCACTGGGCGCAGCGCTGGACAAGCCCGTACTGGGCGTGCACCACCTGGAAGGCCATTTGCTTTCTCCCTTCCTGAGTGAAGACCCGCCGGAGTTCCCCTTTGTGGCACTGCTGGTGTCTGGTGGCCATACGCAGCTCATGCGGGTGGATGGCGTGGGCCGCTACGAAATTCTGGGCGAAACCATTGACGATGCTGCAGGTGAAGCCTTTGACAAGTCCGCCAAGGTGATGGGGCTGCCATACCCCGGTGGCCCTGTGCTGTCCAAGCTGGCAGAAAGTGGTGATCCAGAAGCCTTCAAGCTGCCGCGTCCGCTGCTGCACAGTGGGGATCTGGACTTCTCGTTTGCCGGTCTGAAGACGGCGGTGCTGACGCAGGCCAAAAAGCTGGGTGATGAGCTTGAAGCTCGCAAGGCCGATCTGGCCGCCAGTGCACAGGCGGCGATTGTGGAAGTGCTGGTCAAGAAGACCCTCAATGCGCTCAAGCAGACGGGCATGAACCGTGTGGTGGTGGCAGGCGGTGTGGGAGCCAACAAGCAGCTGCGCGAGCAGCTCAACCGCGAATGCGCCAAGCGCAAGATTCGCGTGCATTACCCCGAACTGCATCTGTGTACCGACAACGGCGCCATGATCGCCATGGCCGCTGCCATGCGCATGCAGGCCGGGCAGCAGCAGGCGGACAAGACGTATTCGTTTGACGTGAAGCCGCGCTGGCCGCTCGATGCCATTGTGGAAGCAGCGTAAGCACACTACGATCCCTCTCAAGCCCTCGTCATGAGGGCTTTTTTGTGTCTGTGGTGGATGGTCCTGCGGCGTGGCTTTACCAAAGCTTCACATGTTTTTAGCTGTGTCGCTACACAGGCTCTGCACAATTGCAGGTAGAAACAAGTCATTACGCATACTGCTTGCATAGCATGTCAAACCAACCCAACAAGATTGCGCCGCGTGCCGCCACACCCCGAGTGTTGCTTGTGCCTACAGCGCTGGCCTGTGCCCTGCTGCTGGCAGGCTGCAGCCATACCTCACAGTTCGCCGCTCAGAGTGAAGCGGTGGATGTGCCCGTGCAGTGGAGCACCACACAGGCAGCTGCTGCACCTGAGGACCTGAGCCGCTGGTGGCTGCAGTTTGGGGATGCGCAGATGGCATCCCTGATTGATCAGGCCCTGGTGGCCAACCCCAGTGTCCAGAGCGCGCAGGCTGCATTGCGTCAGGCGCGAGCCCAGCTGGAGCAAAGTGAAGCCAGCAGGCTGCCCAGTGCGGGAGCCAGTCTGGGTGCCAGCCGTGGCAAGCGCGAGCCAAGTTCTGCCAGCAACAGCTTTAGCACCGGTATTGATGTGAGCTGGGAGCCAGACCTGTGGGGCCGTCAGGCCAATGCCGTCAAAGCAGGTGAAGCCGGGGTGGCTGCTGCGGTAGCTACGCTGGAGGGGGCACATGTCTCGCTGGCCGCCGAGGTGGCGCTCAATTACATCGAACTGCGCAGCCTGCAAAACCGCCTGCAGATTGCCGAGCGCAACCTGGCCATTCAGCAGGAGAACCAGCAGATTTCCGAATGGCGCATGCAGGCGGGTCTGGCTACATCGCTGGACGTAGAGCAGGCACGTGCCTCGACGGCGCAGACCGCGGCGCAAATCCCTTCGCTGCAGGCATCCATGGCCCAGAAGCGCCATGCACTGTCCATTCTGACGGGCCAGCCACCTGCTGCCTTGAACGAGGCCCTGAGCACACTGCAGCCCTTGCCAGCTCCACCGGCCCAGCTGGCGCTGGCATTGCCTGCTGACACCTTGCGCCAGCGCCCTGACGTGCGTGCGCAGGAGCAGCGTGTGATTGCGGCACTGGCCAATCTGTCCGCGCAGGAGCGTGCGAACTTCCCCAGCCTGTCGCTGCGCGGGTCGCTGGGGCTGAGTGCACTGACGCTGTCTGCACTGGGCTCCAGCGGCGCCACGCTCTCCACCAGTATTGCTGCCAGCCTGGCGCAGACCTTGTTTGACGGTGGTCTGAACAGTGCCCGCGTGGCAGAGCGCGAAGCTGCGCTGGAGCAGGCGCGTATCAATTACCGCTCCACCGTGCTGACGGCCTTGCAGGAGGTGGAAGACGCACTGGTGCAGCTGCAGGGCGACAAGCAGCGCCTGGTACAGCTGCAGGTGGCTGAAGAAGCAGCGCGCAATGCCCAGTTGCTGGCATCGCAGCGCTACACCAGTGGACTGGTGGACTTTCAGACCGTGCTGGACACACAGCGCACCCTGCTGTCTTCACAGGATGCGGTTGCCACGGTGCAGGCCGCTATTGGCTCGGACTATGTGCGCCTGTACAAGGCGCTGGGTGGTGGCTGGCAGCCGCTGAATGCAGAAGGTCAGCCCGTTGCAGCAGCTACGAGCGCTGCAGACGCCAGCCAAAAATAACAAGGAAAGCAATACCCCATGACAAAGAAAAACACCACAAGCAGCGCCAAGGAAGTACAAGAGCTGTTGGGCGATGGTCTGTCCCGCCGCTGGTGGCAAAGCCCCACAGTCTGGATCGGTGCCGTGGCCATTGCAGGTGCAGTGGGTGGCTATCTGTTCTGGCAGAGCCACAAGGAAGCCAATGCCAAGCCCCAGTATGTGACGCAGCAGGCCAAGCGTGGCGATCTGTCCTTGACTGTGGCGGCCAATGGCACGCTGCAGCCTACGCGCACGGTGAACATTGGCTCTGAACTGTCGGGTACGGTGCGCAATGTGCTGGTCGATGTGAACGACAAGGTCAAGAAGGGGCAGGTGCTGGTCGAGCTTGATACCGACAAGCTGCAGGCCCAGCTCAACCGTTCCAAGGCATCGGTGGCATCGGCGCAGGCCCGTCTGCAGCAGACACAGGCTTCGCTCAAGGAAGCACGCGCCAATCTGGCGCGCCAGGAAGAAGTGCACCGCCTCTCGGGTGGCAAAGTGCCATCTGCCTCTGAACTGGATAGCGCCCGTGCAGCGGTAGAGCGTGCCGTGGCGGAAGAAGCTGCGGCCCAGGCATCGGTGGCAGATGCCCGTGCTGCACTCAAGACCGATGAAACCAATCTTTCCAAGGCATCGATCAAGTCACCCATTGATGGCGTGATCCTGACGCGCAGCGTAGACCCCGGCAATGCCGTGGCTGCCTCGCTGCAGGCCGTGACCCTGTTCACCGTGGCCGAAGATCTGCAAAAGCTGCGTCTGGAAGTCTCGGTGGACGAAGCGGATATCGGTCAGGTGCAGGAAGGCCAGCGTGCCAGCTTTACCGTCAGCGCCCATCCTTCGCGCACCTATCCCGCCAAGGTGACGCGTGTGGACTATGGCTCGACCAAGACCGACAACGTGGTGACTTATCTGGCCCGTCTGGATGTGAGCAATGACGATTTGTCGCTGCGCCCCGGCATGACAGCATCGGCCACCATCCACACCAATGAGCGCAAGGATGTGGTGCTGGTGCCTAATGCGGCGCTGCGCTTTACGCCGGTGGGGATGCAGCCTCCCGCTGTACCTGGTGCCAAGCAGGATGGCCCCGGTGCCGAAGGCCCCAACGGCGAACGCGGCCCCCGTCCGCAGGGTGCAGGTGTCTCTGGCAATAGCGGCGGCATCATGGGCCAGCTCATGCCCCAGCGCATGCGTGGCAGCCGTGGCATGGGTGGCAGCGAAGCACTGGGTGCAGGCCAGACCCGCTATGTCTGGGTGCTGGAAAACAATGCGCCTGTGGCGGTGCAGGTCAAGACGGGCCTGAGCGATGGCCGCATGACCGAGGTGCAGAGCGACAAGCTCACCGAAGGTGCACAGGTGATTACCGACCAGCGTAGCGGAGTCGCCAAATGACGCAGGCGCTGCACACAGACAGCGGTGGTGTGCCGCTGATCCGGCTGCGCAACATCGTCAAGGTCTATGGCGAAGGTGGCCTGGCGTTCAAGGCGCTCAAGGGTTTTGACCTTGATATTGAGCAGGGCGATTTCGTCGCCATCATGGGCCCCAGCGGCTCGGGCAAGTCCACGGCCATGAATACGCTGGGCTGTCTGGATAGACCCACCTCCGGTGAATACCTGTTCAAGGGCGTGCACGTGGAAGGGCTGGACCGTGACGAGCGTGCTCGCCTGCGCCGCCGCTACTTTGGCTTTGTGTTCCAGGGCTTTCACCTGCTGCCCCGCACCACGGCGCAGGAAAACGTGGAGCTGCCTCTGCTGTACCGCGGCGAGTCTGCCCAGCAGCGCAAGGAAGCGGCAGCCCGGGCGCTGGAAGCCGTGGGCCTCAAGGGCTGGGAGCACCACACGCCTGCAGAACTCTCGGGTGGTCAGCAGCAGCGCGTGGCCATTGCCCGCGCCATTGTGAGCAGCCCCACCGTGCTGCTGGCAGACGAGCCTACCGGCAATCTGGATACCCAGCGCAGTGAAGAAATCATGGAGCTGCTGTGGAAGCTCAACCATGAGCAGGGCATTACCGTGCTCATGGTGACCCACGAGCCAGAGATGGCGGCTTACGCGCGGCGCATTGTGCGCTTCAAGGATGGTCTGCTGGATTCCGATGTGCGCAATGAGCCACTGGCGCTGCGCCGTGAGGCTGCGCAGGCGGGTGCAGCCGCGGGTCAAGGGGAGGGCGTCTGATGTTTTTCAACACTATCTTGCTGGCGCTGCGCTCCATTCGCCGCAACCTGCTGCGCTCGTTCCTTACCATTCTGGGCATTGTGATCGGCGTGAGTGCGGTGATCACCATGGTCACGCTGGGCAATGGCGCGACGCTGGCAGTGCAGCAGCAGATTCAGGGCCTTGGCACCAATTTGCTGCAAATTCGCGGGGGCCAGCGCCTGGGGCCCGGCGCTGCACCAGCACCAGCCTTCAAGGATACAGATGCTGAAGCCATTGCCCAGCAGATCGGCGGCATTGCGGCCGTAGCCCCTGAAGCACGCGCCAGCACCACGCTGGTCGCGGATGGCCGCAACTGGTCGTCCAGCGTGATTGGCAGCAGCAATGAATGGCTCAAAACCGGTAACTGGAAGCTGGCTCAGGGCCGGGAGTTCTCACCTGAGGAAGAGCGTGCGGGCGCTTCGGTGTGCATCATCGGTGCCACTTTGCACCGGGAGCTGTTTGGCAGCTCGCCCGATGTGCTGGGGCAGCAGCTGCGCGTAAAAGCCTTCTCGTGCAATGTGATCGGGGTGCTGGACTCCAAAGGTCAGGGCGCTTTCGGCAATGACCAGGACGACATGGTGCTGATTCCGCTCAAGACCCTGCAGCGCCGTGTGACGGGTAACAACCGCGTCAACACCCTGCTGGTGTCCATGGCGGAGGACAGTGACCCTGAGCGTGTGAAGTCCAGCCTGCGTGACCTGCTGCGCGAGCTGCGCAAGCTCTCACCCACGGATGAAGACAATTTCAACGTGCTGGATACCAAGCAGCTGGCCGACACCATGGCGGGAACGACCAAGGTCATGACCACCTTGCTCGGCGCTGTGGCTGCGGTGAGTTTGCTGGTGGGCGGCATTGGCATCATGAACATCATGCTGGTGAGCGTGACGGAGCGCACGCGCGAAATTGGCCTGCGCCTGGCCATTGGCGCGCTGGAGCGCGAAGTGCTGCTGCAGTTTTTGATTGAAGCCGTGGTGCTGGCCGCACTGGGGGGGCTGATCGGTATTGCGATTGCTGCGGTGGCTTCTGTGGGCTTGGCGCAGGTCATGCAGGTGCCGTTTGTGTTCAACCCTACGGTGAACCTGCTGTCCTTTGTGTTTTCGGCAGCGATTGGTGTGGTGTTTGGTTACTTTCCTGCACGCCGTGCTGCGCGCCTGGATCCGATCGAAGCCCTGCGCCACGAATAGTCATATAAAAGGGCCATGCCCAGACAGGCAAAAAGCCGGAGGCTCGCAAGAGCACTCCGGCTTTTTTACAGGCCCGTGGGGCTTAATCGTTCAGCTTGTGGCGAACGATAAAGCCATACACCAGGCCCACAATCGCCGCCGTGGCGGAGGCGGCCAGAATGCCCAGCTTGGCAGCGCTGAGCAAAGCTGCATCGCTGAACGCCAGACCACCGACAAAAATGGCCATGGTAAAGCCGATACCCGCCAGCACACCGACCAGCAGCACGCCGCGCCAGTTGATACCTTCGGGCAGGGGGCTGACGCCAGATTTGACGGCGAGGAAGGTGGCAAGAAACACGCCCAGCGGTTTGCCCAGCACCAGTGCCAGCAGCACACCCCAGAACACAGTGTGCGGGCCGGTGGCTGCCAGATCCATGCCACCAAACTGCACGCCAGCGTTGGCCAGGGCGAAGATGGGCATCACCCCAAACGCCACCCAGGGGTGCAGCATGGCTGGCAGGCGGAACACAGGAGGCAGCAGGTCACGCTGGGCCGTGGTGGCAATGCGCAGCTCATGGTGCAGCACATCCACCTCAAACTGTCCGCGCTGTGCATGGCTGCGAATGCGTGTCAGCGCTTGCTCAGCCACATCCAGGTGGTGGCGCTGAGCAGGGCGCATGGTTACGGGCGTCATCAGACCCAGCACCACCCCCGCCAGCGTGGGGTGTGCACCGGTGTGCAGCAGGCCCAGCCACAGGATGGCGCCGGGCACCACATAGGCCCATGCAGCAGCTACGCCCATGCGGTTGAACAGCAGCACCAGCACCAGACCGACCAGCGCAATGCCAAAGCCGCTGTAGTCCAGACCACCCGAGTAGAAGAAGGCGATGATGAGCACGGCCACGATGTCATCAATGATGGCCAGTGCCAGCAGGAAGATGCGCAGCGGCCCGGGAATGGATTTACCCAGCAGGGCCAGCACGCCGACGGCAAAGGCGATGTCCGTAGCGGTAGGAATGGCCCAGCCATTGAGCAGCTGTGCATCACCTCTGGCCAGTGCCACATAGATCAGCGCAGGCACAACCACGCCGCCCAGCGCGGCAATGATGGGCAGCAGCGCCTGGCGCACATCGGCCAGCGCGCCGTTGTACATCTCACGGCGAATTTCCATGCCAACGACCAGAAAGAAGATGGTCATCAGCACGTCGTTGACGAAAAAGTGCAGGTCTGTGCTCCAGGTCCAGGGTCCCAAAGTCAAGGCCAGCGGTGCATGCCAGGTGGCAAAGTAGCTGGCAGCCCAGGGAGAGTTGGCCCAGATCAGCGCAATGGCTGCGGCGATCAGCAGCACGATGCCGCTCATGGCCTCAATGTGCAGCATGCGCGCAAAGGCAGAAGATGCCTTCATGGTGACGCGATGCAGCGGTGGAATATCGGGGCTGGGTGCAGGGAACTGCGGATGGATGGGAGAAGAGGTGTTCTCGTGTGGCGGCATAGTGCTCCTTGTTGCTGAAGACAACACCACGAGCAGCCGGACCTGCCCGGCGCATGGCATGCAGGCAAGCAGCGCAGGCCGCATCAGGGCGGCGCGCAGTAGGGGCAGATCAGACGCACGTGTGCTGTGCGGTACAGGCGGCCCGACCTGTACCTGAATGACCTGCCATCACCACCTGATGTGGTGGGCACCCGCCGCGAAGTGTACAGAACTGCGGGGCAGGCATGGCAGCATTCACCCATGCTGCGCCGGGGTACAAAAAAGATAGCTGCCAGCGTTTGATAAATAAGGTTTTTAGATATAAATCGTTTTGAATTCTTTTATTTATAAGCGTTGATAGCTATATTTTTTATGGTTGATGCAGTCCATTAAACAATGAGAAAGCCCCTGTACACCGCAGCGTACAGGGGCTGTGAGCATGTGCAGCGTCTGCCTGCCTTTTACTGGCCCATGGACTCCTGCAAAGCCTTGAGCGGGTCATCGTCAGCCTGCTCAGAGCCTTCTTCCGGCTGGAAGTAGGGGTTGTCAAAGTCCATGGCAGGCATGCTGGATTCCATCTGTTCGCGGATGGCATCCAGGTCGTATTCCACCTTCTCATCCAGTCCGCTGGACACAATGCCCGGGAAGGCAATGATCAGCCCTACCATGAGAAGCTGGATGCACAGGAAGGGAATAGCACCCATGTAGATCTGTGTGGTTGTTACCGGCGCAATGCGCTTTTGCGTGACCTTGTCGGTGTATTCCTTGTCGGGAGCGACCGAGCGCAGGAAGAACAGCGCAAAGCCAAACGGTGGGTGCATGAAGGAAGTCTGCATGTTCACCGCCAGCAGCACACCGAACCAGATCAGGTCAATGCCCAGCTTGTCTGCCACGGGGGCCAGCAGGGGCACCACGATGAAGGACAGCTCAAAGAAGTCCAGGAAGAACGCCAGGATGAACACCATGATGTTCACCAGGATCAGGAAGCCCAGCTGGCCGCCTGGCAGGTCTGCCAGCAGGTGCTCCACCCACAGCGGGCCGTCCACACCCTGGAAGGTCAGGCCAAACATGGTCGCGCCGATCAGGATGAACATCACAAAGCACGACAGCTTGGTGGTGGACATCAGTGCCTGCTTGAGCAGCGTCAAACTCAGGCGGCGGCGTGCAATCGCCATCACCATGGCACCGATGGCGCCCATGGCACCACCTTCGGTGGGGGTGGCAATGCCCAGGAAGATCGTGCCCAGCACCAGGAAGATCAGCAGCAGCGGGGGAATCAGCACAAAAGTGACTTTTTCCGCCACTTGCGACAGCAGGCCCATGCCTGTCAGGCGGTTGATGGATGCCGCCACAAAGGCCAAGGCCACGCCAAAGCACATGGCAAACACAATGGTTTCATCGGTAGCCACTTTTTCCACCACTTCACCGGTGAACCAGGTGTGGATGGTGGGCATGTTCTGTGCCGCAAACACCGACACCGCCACGCACAGTACGGTGAGCACCAGCAGCGAAGTCAGGCCGCTGGAGCCATCTTTTTCCTTCAGGCTGCGTGCCTCTGGAGGCAGGGCAGGCACCATGTGTGGTTTGAAGAAGGCCAGCAGGAAAATGAACAGCATGTAAAAGCCCACCAGCATGAAGCCGGGGACAAAGGCGCCCTTGTACATGTCGCCCACGCTGCGGCCCAGCTGGTCAGCCAGAATGATCAGCACCAGCGAAGGTGGAATGATCTGCGCCAGCGTGCCAGATGCAGCAATTACGCCGGAGGCTATGCGGCGGTCATAGCCGTAGCGCATCATGATGGGCAGCGAGATCAGGCCCATCGAGATCACGGACGCGGCCACCACGCCGGTGGTCGCTGCCAGCATGGCACCCACCAGAATCACGGCAATGGCCACGCCGCCGCGAATGGGGCCAAACAGCTGGCCCACGGTGTCCAGCAGGTCCTCGGCCATGCCGCTGCGCTCAAGAATCAGACCCATGAGCGTGAAGAACGGAATGGCCAGCATGGTTTCGTTCTGCATGATGCCGTAGATGCGCAGCGGCAGTGCCTGCAGCAGCGCCTCAGGCAGTACGCCCAGCTCGATACCGATGACCGCAAAGAACAGGCCGCAGGCGCCCAGGCTGAATGCTACGGGAAAGCCCAGCAGCAGGAAGCAGATCAGCCCCGCGAACATGATCGGGGCCATGTTGTTGGCAATGAATTCCATGGTGTTGTCTCCCTGTGGCGCTTAGGCGCTCTTGGCTGCGTTGCGCGCCGCTTCTTCTTCGGCCTTGCGGATGGCTTCTGCCAGCTCTTCTTCCGGCGTTTTGCTCACGACCTTGACGGTGGGGTCGTCAATCAGCCCCATCAGAAAGGCAATGCGTTTGATCAGCTCCGACAGGCCTTGCAGCAGCAGCAGGCCAAAGCCCAGCGGCATCATCAGATAGACAGGCCAGCGGATCAGGCCCCCGGCATTGCTGGACATTTCGCCCGACTGATAGGCCTGCAAGAAGAAGGGAATGCCGTAGTACAGAATGACCAGGCACATGGGGGTGAGAAAGAACGCAAAGCCCAGCACATCAATCCACACACGGGTGCGCAGCGACAGCTTGGCATTGATGACATCCACCTTGACGTGTTCTTTTTCCAGCAGGGTGTAGCCTGCAGCCAGCAGGAACGAGGCGGCAAACAGGTACCACTGCACTTCCAGAAAAGCATTGGAACTGGCGTTGAACATCTTGCGCACAACGGCGTTGATGCCGCTGATGATGGTGGCCGCAAGAATCAGCCAGATGACGTATTTGCCGACCCAGGCATTGAGCTGGTCGATCCCCCGTGAAAGTCGTAGAAGTGCTTGCATGGTGTCTCCAAAAGCGCGGTATGTGCCCGGGACAGCACAGAAGGCGTGTGGCCTTTGTCTGTGGGCTTATAGGAATGCACAGGTGCGCGATTCTACGGAGCATGCTTCTGCGTTGCTGACGTGTTTGTGACGAGTTGCCCGTCACTGGCGAAATTTTTTTGCTTTTTATGGGTGTTTTAAGGGTTTTTGCTAGGTTTTCCTGCAATTAGAGGAAGCCAGCAAGGGCGGGTAAACCCGCCCTGAAGCGTCTCAATGGTTCAGCGGGAGCTGCACATGCTCACGCTCGATGTGGCGCAGCACGCCCTGGCAGGCATCTTCGATCAGATCCAGCACATGTTCAAAGCCCTGGTCTCCGCCGTAATAGGGGTCAGGCACGACAGCACTGCGCATTTCCTGACAGAACTCGGTCAGGCGGTGCAGCTTCTGGCGCTGTGTGGGTGGGCACAGTGCCTGCGCACGGGCCATGTTTTCGTGGTCCATGACCAGCACCAGATCAAAGCGTACAAAGTCCTCACGTGTGAGCTGGCGCGCACGCAGATTACTCAGGTCATAGCCACGCTGCAGCGCATGCTTTTGGCTGCGCAGGTCGGGTGCTTCACCGACGTGGTAGGCGTGGGTGCCACAGGAGTCGACCTGCAGCCGGTCCTCCCAGCCCTTGCGCCGGATCATGTCGCGCATGACGCCATGTGCGGTCGGGCTGCGGCAAATGTTGCCCATGCAGACCATCAAGATGGCATAGGGAGGAATGGCGGTTCTTGTGTTCATGTACGAAATTTCTTGCAGTATTCGTGCCGTGCCTTGGGTATGTGCGGCTTGGTCTGTGATAGATTAATGACCGTTGTTTGCCGCAGATGTCGGCGCACAGCGCATCTCACAGCGGCGGGTGTAGTTCAATGGTAGAACGCCAGCTTCCCAAGCTTGATACGAGGGTTCGATTCCCTTCACCCGCTCCAGCATTTGAAGCTGTCGATTTTATAGATGTGCCACAACCGCCAAGCGTCAGATTCTGGCGAAAGAGTTCAGGTGAAAAGCCCGTTTGCAATTCACAAACGGGCTTTTTTCATCGCTATGCAGGGCTCTTGGCATATGAAAAAAACCGCTTCCTCAAAATGAGGGAAGCGGTTTTTAGTTTTTATCGAGTGGCTTTGTAAAGCTTTATTCTCATATCACCTTTGATATGTCGTGCCCGGATTTTCAAAATGCCTGTGGCACGTCATGTATCAAATATGCATGCTTTACTTGCTTGCCACTCTCAGTGGCTCAAGATTACTCGTAACGCACTGCGTACATCACAGCGCCGGAAACAGGACCAACGGTAGGTGCAGTCGATTCAGAGTAGTAGCGCACGGTGTAAGTCGCCGAGGTGCTGCTGCTGTTGGCTTCCAGCGTAAATGGGCTGGCTTCGGCAGGGCCGTTAGACAGAGGCATTGCCTGGTTGGCTGCGTCATCAAACAGCTGCAGAGACACGCCGGTTGCGCCGTTAGCGCTGGTGTTATCCAGGTTACCGTTGGTGGTTACAGGGCCCACTGCCGAGAAAACGGTCTTAAAGCTTTCTGCGGTTTGCGAAGGTGTGCAGCCTGTCACTTCGATGGTGAACTTGGTTTCACCGGCAGTGTTGCCAACGCCACCTGCCAGATCGCTTTGTGCAACGCTGGGCAGCAAAACGATAGGGTCGGTATTACCGGCTACTGAGAAAGTGCAAGTTTGGTCGGTCACTTCACCATCAAAGGTAATAGTGCTTGCCATAGCGAAGGGGGAAACCAGACCCAACAAAGCGACGGCCATACCTGTGCGAATTACTTTACGGTTCATTTTTTGCTCCATATTCATGGTTAAAGGTTAGAAACGCCTTCTAAATTTCGTCTTAGCCTGATTCGCTTTTTTTTGACTCAATTTGTTGGGCACAGACGAATGTTATGAAATGGGCACCTTGTTCGGACTAAGACGATTCTGAATCGCAAAAATCGTGTGCTGCTTTTGTGAATGGGCTTGTGACCTGTAGATGGTTCACTGCCTGTTGATTCCGATATTGCGGATTGAGCACTGATCGGGATGTGTGTTTACCTGGGTCCGCAACATTCAGAAAGAGCTTGCCCATCACAAGGCGCAGCAGGCCCCTGAGTCAAAGGGCGTGGAGCATGGAATGCAGGGGGCTGCAGCAATTGCTGGCGGTGCAGCGATGCAAGGCGGTGCTGTCAAGGTGGGGCGATGGCTTTACATGCACCATCCATGCATGCCATCGGCAAAAAATGCAGACCTACTTCGAGGGACTGCGCAATGGCAGCTTGCTTTGATGGCCTGCTGACAGCCGCCCTGCATGCAGGTCTGCAGGTGTTGTGTGGCAGGTGTTGTGTATATGGTGTGCGCTTGCCCTTTGAGTGCGCTGGGCAAGCACCACTGCATCATCGGAATGTGTGTGTCTGCAGGGCTATGCATGTGCAGCGTCTGCAGCAGTGGGTCGCACAGACTTGGCGGGCAAGACTGTCGATCTTGGCGGTGGTGTCTGGCTATGACAGACCACAGGCGCGAGCTCTGGGGTACTACCAGTTCGACTCATTCCAGGTCAAAGGCCTGGCGCAGTGCATCACCAAAATCTGCGGTGCCTGAGAGGGTCAGGGTCACGGTGCCGTAGCCGCCAGGCTGTGGAGGCTCTGCATCCATCACGCCTTGTGCGGCCTGCCAGCGGATGCGCAGCGGGCGGCCACTGTCATCATCCTGGGCGCTGAGGTCGTAGTCCCAGTCACCACCTTCATCCAAGGGGCCGCGGCGGCCAAGATAGTCCTGGCTGGCCCAGTGCAGCACTTGCTGTACTTCGCCCAGCAGCGCTTGCCAGCGGCTGTCGGTCACGCTGGCCATGGCGTCCCAGGTGCCGTTGCCATCTTCGTCTTCGCTGTATTCAAAATCGAGGTAGTCGAGAGCCATTTGCTTGTTCCTTTGCAAAAAGAATAGCTATTGGCGCTGGCGTGAACTTGCTTTCAAAAGCAAAACACATGCAGGCCAAGGTTTTATAAGCGCAAGGCGCTTCTTTTTTTACAAGCACATGTGCATCTCAGCGTTCGCGGCCAAGCTGGATGAGCCGGTACCTACACACTTTAAGATTCTTCCGAACTTTTGCGGGAGGTGTGGTGCATAGCATCCACCAATGATTTTTCCGCTCAAGGAGGAAGCTCCGCGATCGCTGCGCTTGACGGTTCGCAAGATGACATGGCTGCCTGTTGTACTGCTCTACGGTATGACGGCGGCCGTGCTGTTGTGCCTAGGCGTGATGACAGTTTTTTATGGCTATTGGCTGATCGAGAAGAACAGTTCCCAGTACCGGCGGCAGATGAATGCCGCAGCCTATAGCACCCAGATATTTTTTGATCAGCGTGAGCAGCTCCTGCGTGCCACCGCGGCTTCGGTAGTGCCCAATCTGAAGAAGTTGTCTGCCAGTGAGATGCCCAGCCGCCTGGGGTCGTCACAGCAAATCCGGCTTTTCCCCTTGCGTGATGGTGCAGATCGCTTTCAGTGGTCGCTGGTCTTGATGCCTCGTGCTTTTGAGGCACTGGAGCAGGCGCAGGTAGAACTGGTCTACACCGCGATGGACACTGGTACTACCCAGATGGTGCTGAGGGATGAGCGGCCATCCTCTTTCACATTGAGTGAGCAGACGCAGCGCTGGATTCACGACAGGCTGTCTGCGCAGACAGGCCAGCTTCGCCCTGGCGAGGCTGCACCGGTGGTATGGCTTACCCCTCCCGGTACAACGGTGAAAAAGCTGTTCATGTATTTGCCGCTGGATGCTTCAGACCCACAAGCTGGCTGGCTGGGCATTGCCATTTCTGATATTGCTTCCCGGCTGGATTTTTCTCATCTGCATGGCAGCAGCTTTGCGCTGTATGCGCCTGATGGCCAGCCCATTGTGTTCGGTGCAGGCGCGCCACAGTCTGCTTATCTGGATCTCACTGAAGAAGATGGCTTTTCATCCGAGCCTGGGCACTCGTATTTGGAGTGCTTTGTGCTGAGCAAGTCGGTGGGGGATGCCGGCTGGCGTCTGCGCTACTTCATGCCACGTGACCAGCTGCTCAAGGATGTGCTGCCCAGGTGGAGTTGGGCATTCGGGCTGTTTGTGCTGGCACTGGTGGGTATCTGCAGCGGCAGCCGCCAGATTCACCGACGCATGCTGCAGCCTGCCAGCGCACATATGAAGCAGCTGGCAGAAAGTGTGGCATTGAACCACGCGCTGCTGCATGCCACGCCTGTTGGACTGGCGCTGGTGCGCCGCCGTGACCATGCCTTGCTGCTGTCCAATGCGCAGGGGCGTGACTGGCTGCCTGAGCAGTTGCTTCGCGCGCTGCCGCATGAATCGCTTTCCTCTTTTGAGCAGGAATGGCACCGTGAGGATGGCCAGGTGCTGCAGGTGACTTTGACCCCTTTGCGCTACGAGGGGGAGGCCGCAGTGCTGTGCACGCTCCACGATGTCACCAGACTCAAGCAGGCGGAGCAGAGCTTGATGGCGGCCAAGCAGGAGGCCGAGCTTGCATGCCAGGCCAAGACAGACTTTCTCACCACCATGAGCCACGAGATCCGCACGCCTTTGTACGGTGTGATGGGCTCGCTGGAGCTGCTTGCTCTGACATCGATCACCGCACAGCAGCGCCGCTATCTGGACGCATTGCAGCACTCATCGAATGCATTGCTGGCCACTGTGAACAACACGCTGGATCTGGCGCGCATTGAAGCCGGGCATCAGTCTCTGGAGCAGGCTCCGTTTTCCCCGCTGCAGCTGGTGGAGGAGGTGGTGTCCAGTTTCGCCATGCGTGCTGAGAGCAAGGGCTTGCAGCTGTATTGCATGGTGGATGCCTCGACCCCTGCGCGTGTGCTGGGGCATGTGCAGCTGGTGCGGCAGGTGCTTGATAACTTTGTCAACAATGCCATCAAGTTCACCGAGTCTGGCAGTGTTTTGCTGCGCCTGCACAGTGAGGCGACTGCACAAGAGCAGGTCGGCTTGCGGTTTCAGGTGATAGATACCGGAATTGGCATGACGGCGGAAAACGTGCAGCGTGTGTTTGAGCCTTACTTCAGGGTGGAAGGGGCGAATGCATTTCGCGGCACAGGTCTGGGATTGTCTATTTGCGCGCGCCTGGCTCAGGTGTTGCAGGCCAGGCTGAACGCCAAGAGCCAGCTGGGCGTAGGAACCTGCATGGAGCTGGAACTGCGTGTGCCAGTAGACCCAAGCAGCGAGACCGACGGTATGCCGCAACTGCTGGCAGCGCCTGTGTATGTGCGTGGGGGGGCTTCAGATGCTGTGGCTTTGACCTGTGCCTGGCTGAGGCGCTGGGGGGCCAAGGCCCTGCCGTATCGTGCGGATCTGCCCGAGCAGGAAGGGGCAGTCTTGCTGGAAACATGGCCACCTACGCAGTCCATCGCCGACTGGAGTGGCCCCAGAGTGCTGGCTCAACCTTTATCGCAGGCTGTGGAGCAGACATCTGCTGCAAACACCTGGCAGGTCAGTGCATACAGTTTGCTGGAGATGGGGCGTGCCATACAGATGGCGCAGGAGGCTGGGTTGCAGAGGGCGGACAGTGCAGCTGCAAAGCAGCCGGGGCATGTCCGAACACCTATGCATTTGCGTGTGCTGGTAGTGGAAGACCACCCTGTGACACGAATGATTCTGATCGAGCAGCTGCAGCAGCTTGGCTGCGAGGTGGAGTCTGTGCAGAACGGCAAAGAAGCCCTGCAACTGCAGAATATCATGAGCTTTGATTTGATCTTTACGGACTGGAATATGCCGATATTAAATGGGCTTGAAATGACCGCAGCCTTGAGAGGTCGTGGATACGGGCGCCCGATTATCTGTATGACCGCAGCCATGGCCGAAGCAACTGCGGTGCAGGGCAAGGCAGCAGGGGTGACAAAAATGGTGGGAAAACCTATGGCGATGCATGAGGTTATTAAGATTTTGCAGGATTTTGTCTAAGCGCTTTGACAGACAAGTCCTGTATTGCTGCGGTGCTTTTTCTGATATTTTTTGTTTTTTCTGAATAATTAAAACTATTGAATATGGGGCGCAGTTTCAAGCTGTATGTCAGATATATTCATGTCATTCGCTGGAAGCTACATAAAAGATGGACCAGGCACCGTTTGCACGATTGACACGAAATGCACGCTGGCAGACCTTGGCCCTGATGGGCTTGTTGCCCGTGGCCTTGCTGTTGCTGGGGGCTTTGCTATGGGGGGGCATGAGAGTCCTGGAGCAGGAAAGATCCCGTCTGGAGCTGGATTTCAATGCTTTGATCGCCTACCTGCAAGAGCAGGAGGACTTTCTGCACCAGCTGCAGCACCAGAGCGAAATGGTTCGCCGGGTACCTGTCGCGCAGGCTGCAGAGCTGAGAAAACTCCCTGCACCCAGTGGCTGGGATGTGCAGCTCTACGAAGGGCAGGAGTCGGCGGTTGATCTGCCGTTTACTTTTGCATGTGCACCATCCGCTGCCTGCCAGGGCTCCAACGCTACGGTGCTGTCGCTCGGCTCCTATCTGGCAAACTTTTACGCTACCTACTGGGCCTCTTCCTACTTTCCGGCAGCTGCCGTGTTCTTTGTGTCCCGCACAGAGGATCTCAGTCTGGGCGTGCCTGCCATTGGCGCATTTGCTGGCTATGAGCCCATCAGCGTGGACGTCTACCGCAGTACCACCCGTGTGGTTCGAGATGCCTTGCAAAGTGGTGATGTGCCCGTACGGGCCCACGATGCAGCCAGGGATGCATTGCATGCTCATGTCGATCCCAATGTGCAATGGTTTGCCATACCGGGTGCGCCGGAAAAAATGGTGGGGGTGCTGGCTGCAGGATTTCAGGAAGGACTGTGGTCGCGCCAAGGCACGTCGCCTGCAGATGTTTTTCTGGCCAGCCTGCTCAGCAGGGAACGCCTGAATGCCTTCAAACACCGTGGTCACAGCGGTGATGGCTATGCCTTCTGGCTGGCACACAGAGACCAGGGTGTGCTGATGGGAGAGGGGGGGCCGCCGGTGCAACACAGTCTGGGTCTATCGCTGCGTATGGATGGACTGGTCTGGAAAGGGCAGGACGCACGTGGCGACTGGACAGGCTCGGCGCTGGTGAGCTACCGCAGTTTCTTTTATAAAAACTGGTGGCTGCTGGCAGGCGGAGCGATGGTGATGCTGTGGCTGGTGATAGGCGGCATCTGGTACACACGCTGGTATAGACGTCATGTACTTGCGCCGGCGGAGGAAGCACAGCGCCAGATCATGGAAAGCGATGCCTTCAATCGCACCCTGGTGGAAACCGCTCCTGTCGGGCTTTGCGTGCTGCAAAGAGACACAGGTGCTGTGGTCTTCATCAACACGATTGCCCAGCGCTGGCTGGACCTCGCGCAAAGCAGCGCTGCAGGTGCAGGCATGGGCCAGCAGTTGAAGCACATCTGCAGCATGGGTGCCCCTGGCGTGTCACACGGTGCTTGGCAGGTAGCGGACAAGCACCTGTCCCTGGCCTATGCCCCTTCGGTCTACCGCGAGCAGCGGGTGATGGTGTGTGCCTTTATGGATATGACAGACCGCGTGCAGATTGAGCAGGAGCTGGCGCGGGCCAAACAGGCAGCGGATGAGGCCAGTGAAGCCAAGTCCATGTTTCTGTCGACCATGAGCCACGAAATTCGTACACCGCTGTACGGCTTGCAGGGTACGGTGGAGTTGCTGACATCGACCGAGATGGATGCACGCCAGCGCCTGTATGTGGGACGTATCCAGGAAGCATCGCAGTTGTTGCTGCAGCTGATCAGTGACATTCTGGACATGGGCAAGATTGAAGCGGGGCAGCTGAGCCTGGAGCTGACCACTTTCAGCCCGCGGGAGCTGGTGCAGAACTGTCTGCGCTCCTATGCAGGCATGGCGCAGCGCAAGGGCCTGCTGCTGTTCTCGTGTGTAGACCTAGACATTCCTGCACTGGTAGAGGGTGATGCAGTACGCATCCGCCAGATACTGAGCAATCTGGTGAGCAATGCCATCAAGTTCACGGATGTAGGGCGCGTGGCGGTTCAGGTGCACGCGCATCAGGTTGAGGCTGGCCGGGTGCAGATGCGCTTTGAGGTGTATGACACGGGCATCGGCATTGAAAAAGAGCAGCAGGGGCATTTGTTCCAGCCCTTCTTCATGGTCGAAGGCCGCGCACATACCGGGCAGGGGGCAGGCTTGGGACTGTCTATCTGTGAGCGTCTGGCCAAGCTGATGGATGCATCCATACATGTGCGCAGCGAATATCAGATTGGCAGCTGTTTTACGCTGGAGTTGCCGCTGAAGGTGCAGGCAGCACGTGCATCGCAGCAGCCAAATCTGAAGGGCTGCCAGGTGGTGGTTCGCACGCCACATGATGCCTTGAGCCGGAATCTGGCTGCATGGCTGCGCTTCTGGGGGGCAGAGGTTGAGGTTGCGGAAGATGGCAAAGATGCCTTGATGGCGCACCAGGAGGCCGCAGCGTGGATAGATCTGTTCATGCATCGCAGCAGCCAGCCTGCGCAGTGGACGGGGCTGTATCTGTGTCTGGACCCCATGCAGGAGCCCTCGTCACACCCGGAGATTGATGGCCAGAGTGTGCTGAGCATTGCGCAGGGCCTTGAACGTTTGCTGCTGAATGTGGCGCTCGTGCAGCAGGAGCTACTCACCCAGCGCCAGCTGGGCATGAAAGTGCTGGTAGCAGAGGACAACCCGATCAACCAGATGACGCTGCGTGATCAGCTGGAGCAGCTGGGGTGTCAGGTCACGCTGGCCGATGATGGGGAAGATGCGCTGGCGATGTGGGACATGGAGGCGCATGACGTGGTGCTGACCGATGTGAACATGCCGCGCATGAACGGCTATGAACTGGCGCGGACATTGCGGGCCGAAGGGGTGCGCAGCCCCATTGTGGGGATTACGGCCAATGCCATGCAGGATGAAAAGCAGCGCTGCCGCGACGCGGGCATGGATGTCTGCGTGGTCAAGCTCATCACACTGGATGCACTGGCCAAGCTTTTGCAGCAGTTCCAAGGGATTCATGCTGACGGTGTAACTGCTGATGTGGGGCAGGAGCCTGCTGGGGCGAAGGTCCAGGTTCCGGCGAAATACCGGCAGCTGTTTCTGGAAACCATGCTTCAGGATGTCGGCACCTTATCCGACGCCCTTAAGCAGGGTCAGGCTGACAAAGTCGTATATGCCGTGCACCGCATGAGTGGTGCCTTGGTGGATGTGGGGCATGTGGTGCTGGCGCAGCGACTGCAAAAACTTGAAGAATCACTCAAAGCGCATGGCCTGACTGACAGTGCGCAGTCTGATGTCGCCGATGTGCTGGAAGCACTGCATCAACTGCTCTCTGAGGTGTGACAGGGGAGAAAAATTTAAAGCATGGAATTTCAAAAATGGCTGTCAGTTCATTAAAAAAGCTACGCGTTTATTTGGCAGATGACCACCCCTTGACGTTGGCTGGGGTACAGGAGTTTTTAAGCCGGGATGTCAATATCGAAGTGGAGCAGGCAGTCTCCAACTCCAGTGAGCTGGTGCGTGCGCTCAGGGAATCTGTCCCGGATATTGTGATTACCGACTACACCATGCCAGGGGACAGCCAGTATGGGGATGGCATTCGCTTTGTGGAATATCTGGTGAGAAATTTTCCGGAAGCCAAAATTCTGGTGCTGACCATGGTCAGCAATCCCATGATTCTGGCTGAGCTGTACTCGGCTGGCGTGTGGGGTGTCCTGCTGAAGCACGAAAAACTCACGGAAATTACCGGCGCTATTTACAACGTGAGATTGGGCAATAAATATTACCCACAAAGCTATTCCAAGCAGGAGCAGGAAAGCGCCGGAAAAGACACGATGGAAGAAAAGGTCAACACCCTCTCGCCCAGAGAGTTTGAGGTGCTAAGACTTTTTGTTCGCGGAGAAGGTGTGGCACAAATTGCGCAGAATCTGAACCGAAGCGTGAAAACCGTGAGTACGCAAAAGCGCTCGGCCATGAAAAAACTGGGCGTGCAAACCGATCAGGATTTGATTGCATTTTGCGTAGAGCATGCCATGTTCAGTTAACCGGTTTTCCGCAGGAACGCTTGCACTATCTAAAAGTATAGCGGCTAGCGCTTGTCATTCAATAGTTTGAAAGTCATTTGTGCTTCAAACCCTTGATAGGTCAGCGCTAGCCGCTTCAGTTTTTGCGAAGGCTAGCCGCAATCTGCAAATTGCGCCACTGTGCTTCAATGGCGGCAGCGGTGGCCTCCGGGTGCTCCATGGGAAAGAGGTGGCTGCCTTCGAGCATCATGATGCGCCCGCGCGTGACCTTCTGTGTCATGTCCATGCCGACCTGCTTCATTTCTTTGGACTGCAGTCCGCCAATAAAACCCACAGGGCAGCGCAGCGGGTGCAGGTGCAGCAACTGGCCCAGGTTGTGGGGCAGGGTGTTGTAGATGGCGGTTTCTTCTTCGCGGCTAAAGAACAGGGTCAGGCGAGCGTCATCAGTAGGCGTCAAGCCATGCGTTACATAGTCCTGCAGCATCTGTGGGTGCCACCTGGCAAATGACTTCTTGCTTTGAAACAGCGCCAGCGCTTCCTCCCGCGTGTTCCAGATATTGCGGCGCTTGCGGCTGATCTTGCCGGGCGAGAGGCTATCTATCAGCTGGGTGCGCTTGGCCATTTCCAGTGACTTGGCGCGCCAGCCGTTGATCAGTGGTGAGTCCAGCATCAGCACGCCACTGGCCAGTGCCGGGTGCTGGGCGGCCAGCATCAGGCTGACAAATCCACCCAGTGAATGCCCCAGAAACAGCGCAGGCTGGCCCCAGCGCTGCACCAGTGGCTGGGTAAAGTCAGCGAGCTGCTGCACCAGATGCGGCCAGTTGCTGGTGACAGGGTAGCGTGCATCATGACCAAAGCGTTCCAGCGCTTGCACATCAAAGCCGCGCTCACGCAGCAGCGCAAACAGATAGCGGTAGGTGCCTGCGGGAAAGCTGTTGGCGTGGGCAAAGATCAGGGGCTGCATGGGGCAAAGAACGGGTGCTGCAAACGGACGCAAGAGCGTTGATTGTCAGCAGGCACCAGCTTTTGTCCATCACCCATGTGACGCAGGCTTGGTCTGTTAGCTGCGCTGTGCCAGCTTTTTGAGCTGATACAGCGCCTCCAGCGCCTCGCGCGGGCTGAGTGCATCGGGGTTGAGCTGCGCCAGTGCATCTTCCACGGGCGTGGCCTGCAAGGCAGATTCCGGCATGGGGGGCGCTGCAAACAGGTCCACCTGTGCCTTGTCGGCTTCGTCACGCGCTTCCAGCGCTTCCAGCGTGTGGCGTGCGTGGTTGAGCACTGCTGCAGGCATGCCGGCGAGCTTGGCGACCTGCACACCGTAGCTGCGCGAAGCAGGGCCGGGTTGAATCTCGTGCAGGAAGACAATGTCGCTGCCAGATTCGGCCGCGCCTACGTGCACATTCACCGCTGCCTTGGCCTTGGCGGGCAGCTCGGTCAGCTCAAAGTAGTGTGTGGCAAACAGGGTGAAAGCCTTGGTGCGGTCATGCAGCTGCATGGCAATGCCCGAAGCCAGTGCCAGCCCGTCAAAAGTGCTGGTGCCACGGCCGATTTCATCCATCAGCACCAGGGAGTGGGGCGTGGCAGCGTGCAGAATCTGCGCGGCCTCGGTCATTTCCATCATGAAGGTGGACTGGGCGTTGGCCAGATCGTCTGCCGCGCCAATACGCGTGTGGATGGCGTCAATCGGCCCCAGGCGACAGCCTGCAGCTGGCACATAGCTGCCCATGCTGGCCAGCAGCACGATGAGGGCCACCTGCCGCATATAGGTCGATTTACCGCCCATGTTCGGGCCGGTAATGATCTGCATGCGCGTATTCACATTCATGCGCGTGTGATTGGGGATGAAGCTGCCGCTGGATGTCTCCGCCATGCGCGCCTCCACCACAGGGTGGCGGCCTGCTTCAATCTCAATGCATGGCACGCTGGTGAACTCGGGCCTGCTCCAGTTCAGCGTGAGTGAACGCTCAGCCAGCGTGCACAGCACGTCCAGCGCTGCAATCGCTTGCGCCACGCGTGTGAGGCCCGGCACATGGGGCTGCAGCTGATCCAGCAGCTGCTCGTAGAGGAACTTCTCACGCTGCAGTGCACGCTCTTGTGCAGACAGGGCCTTGTCTTCGAACGCTTTGAGTTCGGGTGTGATGTAGCGCTCGCAGTTCTTGAGCGTCTGGCGGCGCTGGTAGTGCGCAGGCACCATGTCCTTATAGCTGTTCGTGACCTCGATGTAGAAGCCATGCACCTTGTTGAACTGCACGCGCAGATTGGGGATGTTGGTGAACAGCTTTTCCTTGGCTTCGAGTTCAAGCAGGAATTCATCGCAGTTTTCCTGAATGCCGCGCAGCTCGTCCAGCTCGGCATCAAAGCCGCGTGCAATCACGCCGCCATCGCGCACCAGAGCAGCAGGTTCTTCCATGATGGCGGCAGCCAGCAGATCGGCGCAACCTTCGGGTGGCAGCAGGTCCTGAAAAATTTGATTCAAATAGGCTGATGGAGCTTGTGGTGTCTGCGCAAGCAGCTGCGCTTTTTGCAGCGTTTTACCCAGTGCAACCAGCTCGCGCGGGCGCACCTGGCGCAGCGCCGTGCGTGCGGTGATGCGTTCCACGTCGCTCACACCCTTCAGTTCAGCACGCAGCGCCTGCCAGGGCATGGTGCCGCCCAGCGCATCGTTGCCGCGCAGTACATCGATGGCACCCAGGCGGGCCATGGGTTCAGCCCGGTCGCGCTTGGGCTCGAGCAGCCAGCTCTTGAGCAGGCGGCTGCCCATGCCGGTCATGCAGGTGTCCAGTAGCGAAAACAGCGTGGGGCTGTCTTCGCCACGCAAGGTTTTCACCAGCTCCAGATTGCGGCGCGTAGTGGGTGGCAGGTTGATCAGCTGGTCATCGCGCTGCACGCGGATGCTGTGGATGTGTGTGAGGTTGCGGCCTTGTGTGTGCTCCGCATAGCTGAGCAGCGCAGCGCTGGCAGCATGGGCCAGCGGCAGGTCTTCAGCCTCCCAGGCCTTGAGGCTGGATGCGCCCAGCAGCTCCAGCAGCTTGCGCTCACCCAGTCCCGTATCAAACTGCCAGTCAGGGCGTGGAGACAGGGGGCAGGCCACAGCGCCGCTGTGCTTGAGGGCGAACAGGTTTTGCTCAAAGCGCTCGGTCACGCCCGCGCTGTAGATCACTTCGCTGGGGCCAATGCGTGCCAGCCATTCGCCCAGTTCATCCTGCTCGCATTCCGCCATGTGGATGCGGCCTTGCGTGACGCTCATCCAGGCCAGACCGCAGCGCTGACGTCCTGCCGTGTGCAGGGCTAGCAGCATGGCTTCCTGCTTGTCGCTGAGCAGTTCGGTGTCCGTGAGCGTGCCAGGTGTGACCACGCGTACCACCTTGCGCTCCACAGGCCCCTTGCTGGCACCGACTTCACCGACCTGCTCGCAGATTGCAACCGATTCCCCCATCTTGATCAGGCGGCCCAGATAGCTTTCCAGTGCGTGAAAAGGCACGCCCGCCATTGCCACGGGAAAACCTGCCGACTGGCCGCGCGTGGTCAGCGTGATGTCCAGCAGACGTGCGGCTTTTTCGGCGTCCTCCCAGAAGACTTCATAAAAGTCACCCATGCGGTAGAGCACCAGGGTGTCGGGGTAGTCTTTTTTCAGGCGTATGTATTGCGCCATCATGGGAGTGTGGGACTCCAATGGGGCTTCAAAAGGCGAGGCAAAAGTCTGCACGCTGTTGTTGTTCGGGTTGTGCGTGGAAACGTCAGAGGTAGGCAAAACGAGGGTTCCTTGTGGTGGACGAGCGCTCAGGCATATGGCTCGTCGGGATCAAGTGTCAAATTATCCCGGATGCTCTGGGTGTATTGCATGCGCTAGGTAAACAGCCCGCTTGCAGGCAAGATGTTGCACCGATGCAGCTTTCAGAGCGCAGATAACCACGAAACAATGTCCTTGGAGGAGTTACCTGTGAGCCAGAACCTGTTGTGTTTTCTCTACCACAGCCAGATTGCACCGGATGCCCCGGTCAGCTGCGTGGCAGACATCGTCAAAACTGCTCGCAGTTTTAATCAGCAGCATGACATCACAGGCATGCTGATTTTTGATGGCATGTGCTTTGCGCAATATATTGAAGGTCCGGAACAGGCCATGGAGGGCTTGATCGCCCGCATTACAGAGGACCCAAGACACTGCCAGGTCGTGCCTATGCTGCATGCGCAGTTGCAGGGAGTGCGCCGGTTTGCGCGCTGGTCCATGGCCTATGCCTTCGTAGATGAGCAAGAGCCCATCGATGAACTGGCAGCGCTTCCTGCACAGGCTGCATTGCAGCATTTTGTGCAGATGCAGTCCATGCTGGATATCGCCTGAGAGCCTTTTAAGCCTTGATCTGCTTGCGCAGCTGGCGCACCTCTTCCATCAGGTCTGCCGTGAGAGCGGCCAGCTGCGGGTCTGCATCGAATATGCGTTCCAGATCTGCAATGCGCCGGGCACGGATGACGGTATGGGTGCTGAAGCGCCAGCTGGTGTGGGCGCTCAGATTCTGTGCATCGCAACCAGCGTCACACTGCAAAATGCCGGTGCTCACGCGTTCTATGACCCAGTGGCTGTCCATGCGGCAGGCCCGGGCCAGTTCTTCCAGGCTTAGCGCCTGAGCTTCCAGTACATCAGGTGGCGTGTAGAAGTGTGTGCTCATGCAGCTTCTCCTGTGCGTGGGTTGCGGCCCTCAAAAGCTTGTGACAGTGCTTCATAGGCTTGGCGTTGTGCATCGCTGAAGACAGGGGGGACGACGATCTGCAGCACCAGGTACAGATCACCGGGTTGCTTGCTGGGCAGTCCCTTGCCCTTGACCCTCAGCTTGCGCCCAGCCTGTGAGCCGGGTGGGATATGGATCTCCAGTGGCCCGGCCAGCGTGGCAAATTCCACGGGGCCGCCCAGCGCAGCTTCCCATGGGGCCAGGGGCAGCTGCTGGTAGACGTCCTTGCCCTGAGCATGCCAGCGCTTGTCATCCTTGAAGCGTACTTCCAGCAGCAGGTCGCCAGCTTCCCCTTTGCCATAGCCGGGAGCGCCTTGCCCTGCGAGCCGAATCATCTGGCCTTCATAGACGCCTTTCGGAATGGTGACCTGCAGCTCGCGTTCCACTTCCTGGGCGTGGCCGTGGGCATCGAGTTGTACGCTGCGCAGACGCAGCACGCGCATACCACCGTGGTAGCTGTCTGGTACTTCCAGCTCAATGCTGGAGTGCTGGTCCTGACCGCGCATGTCAGGTGGTGGCCCGCTGTGGCGACGCGCACGCTGGGCTCGGCCAAACAGTTCTTCAAAAAAGCTGCTGTAGTCTGTTTGCCCGTCGGCGTTGCTGTGCTGAAATTCCCAGCCCGGCGGAGGCTGAAAGCCGGAGCCATTGCCAGTGTGCTGCTGATAGCGGCTGGCATCGCCGAGTTCGTCATAGGCTTTGCGCTTTTCGGGGTCAGAGAGCACGGCGTTGGCTTCGTTGACCTCTGCCATCCTGGCCGCAGCGTCTGGCTCTTTGCTGATGTCCGGGTGGTATTTGCGTGCCAGCTTGCGAAATGCTTTTTTGATCTCTTCGGCGCTGGCATCCTTGGAGACTCCCAAAATCTTGTAGTAATCCTTGTATTCCACAACTGTCTCCTGCGTAGGTGGCGGTGAGCATGCATGGAACATGTTGGCGCGCTCGTGATGGCATGTCCATAGGACGGGGACTGCAAAAAAAGCATTGGACGCAAAAAAACCGCAAGGCTTTCGCGCTTGCGGTTTCTGTAGACAGAGGAGCAGGCAGTGACTTAGTCGTTCTGCTTGTCTTCGTCTTCTTCCTTCTTGTCTGCGGCAATGCCTGCGTCCACACCCAGCTTTTCTTCCACGCCAGCAAACTTGCTGTACTTGCTCAGGATGGACACCAGCTGGCCGTAGGCACGTGGGTTGCCTGCCAGGCATTCACGCTGCTCCAGGAAGTCGGCTTCACCTGTGAAGTTGCCCACCAGACCACCGGCTTCGGTCACGATCAGGCTACCTGCGGCCACGTCCCAGATGTTCAGGCCGGTTTCAAAGAAGCCATCGGTAAAGCCTGCTGCCACATAGGCCAGATCCAGTGCAGCAGCGCCGGGGCGACGCACGCCAGCTGTGCGCTGGGTGATTTCGCTGAACATGCGCATGTAGGCACGGAAGTTGTCGCCGGGGCGGAAGGGGAAGCCGGTGGATACCAGGCAGTCCTTGAGCTGGGTACGCTTGGACACGCGAATGCGGCGCTCGTTCAGGAAAGCACCACGGCCACGGGTGGCGGTGAACAGGTCGTTGCGGGTGGGGTCGTACACCACGGCGTGCTCGATCTTGCCCTTGACGGACAGAGCGATGCTCACGCAGTAGACAGGGAAGCCGTGGATGAAGTTGGTGGTGCCGTCCAGGGGATCGATGATCCAGACGTAGTCCGAGTTGGGGTTGCCGAACTCGTTGCCGCTTTCCTCGCCCATGATGCCGTGCTCAGGGTAGGCGCCCAGCAGGGTTTCGATGATGACGCGCTCGGCAGCTTGGTCGACTTCGGTCACGAAGTCATTGACCTGCTTCTGGGCCACACGAACGTTTTCTACGTCCAGAGCAGCGCGGTTGATGAGGGCGCCAGCGGCGCGAGCGGCCTTGATGGCCACGTTAAGCATGGGGTGCAGGGAGGAAGACGACATAAATTGTGCAGTAGGCGCCCAGCGCACCACCCCCAAATTTCAACTATCTCTTCTCTCTCAACCTGGGATGGCACACCGCTGAACGCGGATGATGAACGGGTGAACGCACGCCCGACGATGCAGGCAGCGACAATAGGGCGCAAATTCTAACCGGCTTGACCGATTTCTGCTGCCTGCTTGTGCAAGGCAGACCAATGCTCGAATGAAAACCCGTTTTATCCTGATTGAGACCAGCCATGCTGGCAACGTGGGTGCTGCTGCCCGCGCCATGAAAACCATGGGCTTTGATGACTTGGTGCTGGTGCGCCCACGCTGGGCCAATGTGCTGCGCAAGGAAGAAACCATCCAGCGTGCCAGTGGGGCACTGGATGTGCTGGACAACGCACGCATCGTGGACACCGTGGAAGAAGCCGTGGAGGGCCTGTCGCACCTGTGTGCCACGGCCATGACACCGCGCGACTTCGGGCCGCCCACACGCACGCCCCGTCAGCATTTTGAAATGCTCATGAAAGGAGCGCTGAAAGCGCAGGAGGTGCAAGCGCTAGAGGCTGATTTGGCAGATGTTGTGCAAACCGCAGACAGCATCCACGGCGAGCGCGGCATTGGCCTGATGTTTGGCTGTGAGCGTTTTGGCATGGCCAATGAAGACGTCTACCGCTGCGATGTGGCGCTGTCGATTCCGTCCAACCCACAGTTTGGTTCGCTGAACCTGGGTGCTGCGATCCAGGTGGTGGCCTATGAATGGCGCCAGGCGCTGGGCGGCTTTCCCGTGGTGGAGCACACACCTCGTCCTGAGCGTGCTGACGCGCAGCAGGTGGCCGGCATGCTGGGCCACTGGGAGCAGGCGCTGGCGCACATTGGCTTTCTGGACCCTGCTGCACCCAAGAAGCTCATGCCGCGCCTGAACCAGTTGTTTAACCGCGCGCAACTGACCCAGGAAGAAATCCACATACTGCGCGGTGTCGCCAAGGCCATGCTGCAAAGTACCCCACCAAAGCACTAAACTGTGCAGCCCTTTAGTTACAAATAACGGCCCTTTGATGCTTTCCCGACTGCGTTCTGACATCCAGTGCATTCTTGACCGCGACCCTGCGGCGCGTAGCACCTGGGAGGTCATTACCTGTTACCCAGGTCTTCACGCGATCTGGTGGCATCGCCCTGCGCACTGGTTCTGGACGCACAACCTCAAATGGCTGGGGCGCTTTACCTCGCACATTGGCCGCTGGCTGACGGGCATTGAAATCCACCCCGGCGCGGTGATCGGTGAGCGCGTGTTCATCGACCACGGCATGGGCGTTGTGATTGGTGAGACCGCCGTGGTGGGCGATGGCTGCACCATCTACCACGGTGTGACCCTGGGCGGCACATCGCTGTACAAGGGCACGAAACGTCACCCCACACTGGGCAAGAACGTCGTCGTTTCCGCCGGTGCCAAGGTGCTGGGTGGCTTTGAGGTAGGTGACAACGCCAAGATTGGCTCCAACGCCGTGGTCATCAAGCCTGTGCCCGCAGGGGCAACGGCCGTGGGCATTCCAGCACGCATCATTCCTTCCAAGACGGGAGAGAGTGCGGACGTGACCGACATGGCCGATCAGCAGAACAAGGTGGCCGACACTGCCAAGCCGCATGCCGCCCCTAGCCTGCAGGCTGCCAATGCTGCGGCTGCCGCGGCGGCAGCTTCTGCTTCTGCGGCCAAGGCTGAGCCCTGCGCCGATCAGGCCAAGGGCTTTACTGCTTATGGCGTGACGGAAGACGACCCCATCACCCAGGCCATGAAGGGCCTGGCAGAAGGTGCAGCAACCCACGAAAAGCAGCTGCAACTGCTGTGGGCCGCGCTGGAGCAGCTCTCTGCCAAGATCAATGCCGACTGCGTACCCTGCGAAGAGCAGCGTGGCGGGCATTTTGAGAAGGAAAAGATCGACCAGATTCTGGGCAAGTAAGGCCTGGTCCTGGGAACGCGCTATGGAAAGAGGCTTCGGAAGAAGCCTCTTTTGTTTTTGGCGCGTCACCAATGTTGCTTCGAACTGCTTGCAAGCTCCTGTACGCTTGAGCTTTTCAAGTGTTGATGACCCAGCATAGACAGGAACTGATTTCCATGGACGTTTCCCAAGCCTTGCGAGAGCGCCGTTCCGTGCGCGCTTTTACTTCCCAGGTGCCTTCGGCAGAGCTGGTGCAGCAACTGATGCAAGACGCAGCGCTGGCTGCATCGGGCGGCAATATGCAGCCCTGGCGTGTGGCTGCCATCACGGGCGAGCCGCTGCAAGCCTTGCTGGCAGATGTTGCCAAGACCTCGGCAGAAGAAAACCCTGCCCACCTGTCCTACCCACCGAACTTGTGGGAGCCCTACCGCACACGTCGTTTTGCCAATGGCGAGGATTTGTACAAGAGCATTGGCATTCCGCGTGAAGACAAGGCAGGGCGTCTGCGTCAGCTGGCCAAGAATGCACAGTTCTTTGGCGCGCCCGTGGGCTTGTTTGTCTTGATTGACCATCGCATGGGGCCTGTGCAGTGGATGGATCTGGGCATTTACCTGCAGTCCTTCATGCTGCGTGCCACGGAAGAAGGTCTAGCGACCTGCGCACAGGGCTTCTGGCGCCGCTATGACGCTGTCATCAAGCAGCACATTCAGGTGCCCGAGGAGTATCTGGTGGCCTATGGCATTGCCCTGGGCTATGAGGACAAGCATGCGCCCATCAACACCATGCGCGCCACGCGCGCTGAGTTTGCAGAGTGGGGGCAGCTGGTCGGGTTCTGAGTCGTCCAGCATGCGCTGAAAGCGGCCAGCAGGCATGCACTGCTGGCCGTTGTGTATTTTCAGGGAAGGTGTAAGACATCATGAAACAGCAACAACGCCTGATGGCAACGATGAGGCGTGCGACGGCGGTGCTGTGTGCCGCATTGCTGGCCCCCGCGCTGGCCCATGCACAGACGGATCACTGGCCCACCAAGCCGTTGCATCTGGTGGTGGGCTATGCGGCGGGCTCCTCGCCGGACGTGCAGGCTCGCCTGCTGGCCGAGCCGCTGAGTCAGCTGCTGGGGCAGCCCGTGGTGGTAGAGAACAAGGGTGGTGCCAGTGGCAACATCGGCGCAGATGCTGTCGCCAAGGCCAGAGACGGGCATACCATCGGCGTGATTGGCAATGGCCCGCTGACCAGTTCCAAATTTCTGTATCCACACCTGCCTTATGACCCGGTCAAAGATCTGGCGCCGCTGGCCATGATTGGCTCAGCACCGCTGGTGCTGGTCGCTCCCAGAAGTCTGGTCACACAGGACGCGGCGGCCTATCTGCAAAGCCTCAAGCAGCGCAAAGATGGCAACTACGCATCGGTGGGCACAGGCTCGGGTGGCCATCTGGGCATGGAGCTGGTGCAGCAGGCGCTGGGACTGGATTTGCAGCATGTGCCCTACAACGGCGGGCCTGCGGTGATCAATGGCTTGCTCGGCGGTCAGGTCCAGCTGGCTTTGCTGCCCACGTCTACCGTCATGCCGCTGGTGGAGTCAGGCAAGCTGGCGGCTCTGGCAGTCAGTGTCAGCCAGCGCAGCCCCCTCGCGCCCGGTGTGCCTGCTATGCCGGAAATTGGCGCTGGCCAGCTCGATATTGAAGTGTGGAATGCCGTGATGGCCCCGGCCTCCGTGCCTGAAGCGCACCGCAACCAGTTGGCGCAGGCCTTGCAGCAGGTGCTGCAGTCGGAAGGTGTGCGTGCCAAGTTGACGGCACAGGGCTGGCATATGGATGACACGAGCGCACAGGCTCTGGCGCGGCGCATGGCGCAGGATGCGCGCATCAATGGCGAGCTGATCGCCAGAAAAAATATCCGTCTGCAATAGTGCGCGCTGCGCAGAGGACGTGCCGCGTGATGTGGGGAATTAATGCCCCGCAGTCCTGGAAAACAGGTTGATGACCAGGACCCCGGCCAGAATCAGTGCCATACCAATCAGTGCCGGGGCATCCAGCTTCTGGCCCATGAAGATCCACGCAATGGCCGACACCAGCACCACACCAGCGCCCGACCATATGGCATAGGCCACACCGGTCGGGATAGTGCGCAGGGCCAGCGACAGGCAGACAAAGGCAATTGCATAGCCTGCTGCAACAATGAGGCTGGGCCACAGGCGCGTAAAGCCTTCCGCACTCTTGAGGAAAGACGTTGCCACCACTTCAGCGGCAATGGCAATGCCCAGGTAGAGATAGCTCTGGCTCATGGGTGGAATGCGTGGCTGTGGGGTGCTCAGGGCTTGGCGTACTTGCCTGTGCCTTCGGGCCAGGGTGTCAGTACTTCATAGCTGGTGGCGGTGACCAGCACCATGTGCTCCCACTGCGCGGACAGCGACTTGTCCTTGGTAATCACCGTCCAGCCATCGCTCAACTCCTTGGTGTCGTGCTTGCCTGCGTTGAGCATGGGCTCGATGGTGAAGATCATGCCTTCCTGCAGGGCCATGCCCTGACCGGGGTGGCCGTAGTGCAGCACCTGGGGCTCGTCGTGGTAGACCTGACCGATGCCGTGGCCGCAGTAGTCACGCACGATGGAAAAACCGTCGCGGTGCGCCACGGTCTGGATGGCGTAGCCGATATCGCCCAAGGTGGCACCGGGCTTGACGGCGCGGATGCCAGCCACCATGGCTTCATAGGTGGTGTCGATGAGCTTCTGGGCCTTGGCAGAGACATGGCCCACGGTGTACATGCGCGAGGTATCACCAAACCAGCCGTCCTTGATCAGGGCGACGTCCACATTGACGATGTCGCCGTCCTTGAGGATTTCCTTGGGGGTGGGGATGCCGTGGCAGACCACATGGTTCACCGAGGTGCATACGGTCTTGGGGTAGCCGTAGTAGCCGATGTTGGCGGGAATGCACTGCAGCTCGTTGACGATGAAGTCATGGCATAGCTGGTCCAGGTGCTCGGTGCTGACGCCGGGCTTCACATGGGGCGTGAGCATTTCCAGCACGCGCGCAGCCAGCATGCCCGCTTCGCGAGACTTGGCAATGCCTGCTGCATCATGGATGGGAGGAAGACGGCGGGGAGGGCGTTTGGGCATGGGCAAAGTAGCAGCACCGGGGCTGCATGGATACATGAAAAACTGCTCACACTGTAGCGTGTTGCTCAAGGCGCTGTATGCGAAGTTGCAGCAACTGATGCGCCCAATGCGGATTTGCCACAGGCAGTGGTAAAGCAAGTCTGCTCTTTTAAAAGTAGCTGTTAGCGCTGAATTTATAAGCAATTCAGATATAAAACACTTTGAATTCTTTGTGTATCAAGCGCTAGCAGCTATCAAAAACAAAGCCCGCAGGCTTTGCAGCATACGGGCTTTGTGTGGTGCAGGCCGCTGCCCGAGGAGGGCAGCGCCAGGCGATTAACGCTGGTCGATAGGCTTGACGTCGCGGGAAGCAGCGCCGGTGAACAGCTGGCGAGGACGGCCGATCTTGTACTCGGGGTCTGCCATTTGTTCGTTCAGCTGAGCGATCCAGCCCACGGTACGTGCCAGAGCGAAGATGCCGGTGAACAGGTTCACTGGAATGCCGATGGCGCGCTGCACGATGCCGGAGTAGAAGTCCACGTTGGGGTAGAGCTTGCGCTGCACGAAGTAGTCGTCTTCCAGTGCAATCTTTTCCAGCTTCTTGGCCAGTGCGAACAGCGGATCGTTTTCCAGACCCAGTTCGGACAGGATTTCGTTGCAGGTTTCCTGCATCAGCTTGGCGCGTGGGTCGTAGTTCTTGTAGACGCGGTGGCCAAAGCCCATCAGCTTCACGCCGGAGGACTTGTCCTTGACCTGTTCCATGAACTCGCCCACCTTCTCGATGCCGCCGTTGGCCTGGATTTGCTCCAGCATGTTCAGGCAGGCTTCGTTGGCGCCACCGTGGGCAGGGCCCCACAGGCAGGCTACGCCAGCAGAGATGGCAGCGAAGGGGTTGGTGCCCGACGAACCGCACAGACGCACGGTGGAAGTCGAAGCGTTTTGCTCGTGGTCAGCGTGCAGGATGAAGATGCGGTCCAGCGCGCGCTCGACCACAGGGTTCACCTGGTACTCTTCGCAAGGATTGCCGAACATCATGCGCATGAAGTTGCCTGCATACGACAGATCGTTCTTGGGGTACATGTAGGGCTGGCCCACACCGTACTTGTATGCCATGGCAACCAGCGTAGGCATCTTGGCGATCAGGCGGATCGCAGCGATTTCGCGGTGCTCTGGGTTATGGATGTCGGTGCTGTCATGGTAGAAAGCAGACATGCCGCCCACCAGACCGGTCAGCACAGCCATGGGGTGTGCATCGCGGCGGAAGCCACGCAGGAAGAACTGCATCTGCTCGTTGACCATGGTGTGCTTGGTCACGCGCTCTTCGAATTCCGCCTTCTGCGTTGCGTTAGGCAGTTCACCGTACAGCAGCAGGTAGCAGGTTTCCAGGAAGTTGCAGTTCTTGGCCAGTTGTTCGATGGGATAACCACGGTACAGCAGCTCACCCTTGTCGCCGTCGATGTAGGTGATGGCGGACTGGCAGGAGGCTGTGGAGAGGAAGCCGGGGTCATAAGTAAACATGCCCGATTGGCCGTACAGCTTGCGGATATCGATCACGTCTGGACCGACAGTGCCTTGGTACACAGGCAGCTCAACGCTAGGAGCTCCGTTGCTGAATGACAGGGTTGCTTTGTTGTCAGCGAGTTTCATTTCCAACTTCCTTCTCTGATTGGCACACCAGCCTGTCTGGTGAGCCTTGTATTTAAAGTTGCTGACACCTGCATGAGGTATGGGCTGTAAAGCCTTGCCTCGATGGCAAACCTGAGTTTTGCCGCGCAGGGTCAGCCACTCTGACGGTGTGCAGGGTCAAATGGGCTTGCGCACCATTTGTAGCACTTCTCTAACTTCGGGGGTGTCCAATGCTCCTTCCGGCTCCTTGCGGCGCAGGAAAAGGTCCATCAGATCGTTGTCTGCCAAGTCCATCAAGGCAGACAGACCAATTGCGTGTCTCCGCGTCAATTGGTTGCCATAGGTGGCAAAGAACTGTTCGATGAACAGGTCGTTTTCGACCAGGCCACGGCGGCTGCGCCACCGTAGCAAGTCGCGTTCCCGTTCTTCGATAGGCGTGTCCAGCTCGTTCATGGCTTAGACGGCGCGGCGCACCATCAATTCCTTGATCTTGCCGATGGCCTTGGTGGGGTTCAGGTGCTTGGGACACACGTCCACACAGTTCATGATGGTGTGGCAACGGAACAGGCGGTAAGGGTCCTGCAGGTTGTCCAGACGCTCGCCGGTCGCTGTGTCGCGGCTGTCCGCGATGAAGCGGTATGCCTGCAGCAGGCCAGCGGGGCCCACGAACTTGTCGGGGTTCCACCAGAACGAGGGGCAGCTGGTCGAGCAGCTGGCGCACAGAATGCACTCGTACAGGCCGTTGAGCTCTTCACGCTCTTCGGGCGACTGCAGACGCTCCTTGCTGGGCGTTGCGTAGATGTCGCTTTGCAGGTAAGGCTTGATCGAGTGGTACTGCTTGAAGAACTGGGTCATGTCCACGATCAGGTCGCGGATCACTGGCAGACCGGGCAGGGGCTTGAGAACGATGTCGCCCTTGAGGGTGTTCATGTTCGTCAGGCAGGCCAGACCGTTCTTGCCATTGATGTTCATGGCGTCAGAACCACACACACCTTCGCGGCAGGAGCGACGGAAGGAGATCGAGGGGTCCTGGGCCTTGAGCTTGACCAGGGCATCCAGCAGCATGCGCTCGTGGCCGTCGAGTTCGACCTCCACAGTCTGCATGTAAGGCTTGGCGTCCTTATCGGGGTCGTAGCGGTAAATCTTAAAAGTACGCTTCATTTTGATGTTCTCTCGTGGGCTACTGCTGGATTAGAACGTACGGACCTTGGGTGGCACGGATTCCACGGTCAGGGGCTTGAGGTTCACAGGCTTGTAGGTCAGGCTGTTGGATGCGCTGTCCCACAGGGTGTGCTTCAGCCATTCCTTGTCGTTGCGGCCCAGCGGGAATTCCGCGTGGTCAGCAGGATGCTCGTAGTCGTACACGGTGTGTGCACCGCGGCATTCGTGGCGAGCGGCAGCGGAGGTCATGGTGGCCTGAGCAACTTCGATCAGGTTGTCCACTTCCAGGGCTTCCATACGGGCGGTGTTCCAGACCTTGGACTTGTCCTTCAGGCCCACAGCGCCGACCTTTTCGCGGATGGCGTTGATCTTGACCACACCTTCGTCCATGCCCTTCTGGGTACGGAAGACGCCAGCGTGCTGCTGCATGGACTGACGGATTTCGTTGGCCACGTCCTGGGCGTAGATGCCTTCCTTGGAATTGTCCAGTGCGTTGAGGCGCTCCAGCGTGCGATCGGATGCATCGGCTGGCACCTGGTGGTGGTCGCCAAAGCCTTTGACGAATTCCACAATGTGCTTGCCAGCAGACTTGCCGAACACCAGCAGGTCCAGCAGGGAGTTGGTGCCCAGGCGGTTGGCGCCGTGCACGGACACGCAGGAGCACTCGCCCACGGCGTACAGACCGTTGACGGTGGTGTTCTGTGTGCCGTTCCAAGTCACCACTTGACCATGGATGTTGGTGGGGATACCACCCATCATGTAGTGGATGGTAGGCACCACAGGGATGGGCTCCTTGGTGATGTCCACGTTGGCGAAGTTGTGGCCGATTTCTTCCACGGAAGGCAGACGCTTGCGGATGGTTTCGGCACCCAGGTGGTCCAGCTTCATCAGGATGTAGTCCTTGTTAGGACCGCAGCCACGACCTTCCTTGATTTCCTGGTCCATGGAGCGCGACACGAAGTCACGGGGTGCCAGGTCCTTCAGGGTAGGAGCGTAGCGCTCCATGAAGCGCTCGCCTTCGCTGTTGAGCAAAATTGCGCCTTCGCCGCGGCAGCCTTCGGTCAGCAGCACGCCAGCACCAGCCACGCCGGTGGGGTGGAACTGCCAGAACTCCATGTCCTGCAGAGGAATGCCAGCACGCGCTGCCATGCCCAGGCCGTCACCGGTGTTGATGAAGGCATTGGTCGATGCCTGGAAGATACGGCCTGCACCGCCGGTAGCCAGCAGCACAGCCTTGGCGTGCAGTTCGTACAGGTCACCGGTTTCCAGCTCCAGTGCAGTCACGCCCACTACGTCACCCTGGGTGTTGCGGATCAGGTCCAGCGCCATCCACTCCACGAAGAAGTTGGTCTTGGACTTGACGTTCTGCTGGTACAGGGTGTGCAGCATGGCGTGGCCAGTACGGTCAGCAGCAGCGCAGGCGCGCTGCACAGGCTTTTCACCGTAGTTGGCAGTGTGGCCGCCGAAGGGACGCTGGTAGATGGTGCCGTCGGGGTTGCGGTCGAACGGCATGCCGAAGTGTTCCAGCTCGATCACCACGTTGGGTGCTTCGCGGCACATGAACTCGATGGCATCCTGGTCGCCCAGCCAGTCCGAACCCTTGATGGTGTCGTAGAAGTGGTAGTGCCAGTTGTCTTCGTTCATGTTGCCCAGCGATGCGGACACGCCACCCTGTGCAGCCACAGTGTGCGAACGTGTGGGGAACACCTTGGACAGCGAAGCCACGCTCAGACCAGCGCGGGAAAGTTCCAGTGCGGCACGCAGACCGGAGCCGCCAGCGCCGACGATGACAACGTCAAACTTGCGCTTGGTGATGTTTGCTTTTGTGTAGCTCATTCTTAACTTTCAATCGTGGAAGCGGTCTTGCGCCAATTACAGACGCCACAGAACTTGGAAAGCCCAGCCTGCGCAGCCAACCAGCCAAATCAGGGTCGCAACGTGCAAAGTCAGGCGAAGGCCCACGGACTTCACATAGTCCATCCAGACGTTACGAACACCCACCCAGACGTGCCAAGCCAGGGCAACGATCACGCCAAAGGTGACAAACTTCATCCACTGAGCGGCAAAGATGCCAGCCCACAGTTCGTAGCCGATTTCGCCCTTGGCGAAGATCAGCTGCGCCAGAACCACGATGGTGAAGATCACCATCAGCACAGCGGTAATGCGCTGTACCAGCCAGTCGCGCAGGCCGTAGTGACCGCCGACGACGATGCGTTTGGAGCCGTAATTCACAGACATGATGGATCCCTCTTTTTCTTAGTACAGGCCAAACAGCTTGGCGCCCAGAACCACCGTCAGGCCAATGCTGATGATGAATACGGTGATGGCGGAAGAACGTGCATAGGACTTGCTGACCAGGTCGTGGTTGGTGTCCATGAGCAGGTGGCGGATACCAGCGCACAGGTGGTGCAGGTAGGACCAGATGATGGCCAGCGTGACGAGCTTGATGAACCAGCCGGGCACGAAGCCGCAGCCTTCGTTGAATACGGCCTTGAACTGCGTGAACGAGACCTCGGAGGACAGCGATGTGTCCAGCATCCAGATCACAAACGGCAGCAGGGCAAACATCAGCATGCCGCTGATACGGTGAAGAATCGACACATAGCCGCCTACGGGCAGGCGGTGTGGAAGACCTTCTAATACATTGATGTTGCGGAACTCAGGCCGCTTCTTTTTTTCAAGCTCTGTCATAGCGGGGGTGCTTTCTTGGATGTAACTGCGTTGTAATCGCACGGAGCAAAAGAACCAAAATTCTATTGCATGCAGCCCTGCTGGGGCTACTTGGCGTACGAAACTTTCCCTGTGGCTTGAGCTGGTGCAGGCCTAGCTCAAGGCGTTTCTGTAGTGATGTGTGTCTGTTCTATAGATACCGCGTCGTAACTCCATGGGAATATCGTTGTACGTATAGGCAATGCGCTCCACGCTCAGCAACGGAGTCTGAGTGGTCACATCAAGTAATTGGGCCTGCGATTCGTCAGGCAGGACGGCCCGCAGTTTTTCATCGGCACGCACCATGCGCACGCCGAAATCCGTTTCAAACATGGCATAGGTCGGCCCCTGACAGGTGGCCATCTGCTCAGCCGTCAGTCCTTTGAAAGCATGGCCGGGCAGCCAGATGTCTTCCAGGATGGTGGGGGTGTCACTGAAGGCCAGTACGCGACGAATCTGTACCACGGTATCGCCGCTGCGCAAGGCCAGCAGGCGTGCAATTTCGGCAGGGGCGCGCACGCGCTTGCATTCGAGTATGGAGCGCTGGGCACGGCCTTCGCCCTGCAGGTCGCCGACATCGGGGTGCAATTTCAGAAAGCGGTACTGCACCTGCTGCGCAGAGTGGGTGGCAACAAATGTGCCTTTGCCCTGGCGGCGCATGACCAGATTTTCAGCAGCCAGCTCATCAATGGCTTTGCGCACGGTTCCCTGGCTGACCTTGAAGCGTGCAGCCAGTTCCATCTCGCTGGGGATCAACTCTCCGGGGCGCCACTCGCCAGCTTGCAGGCTTTGCAGGATCAAGCCTTTGATTTGCTGGTACAGAGGGCTGAAGGCAGGGGTGAGTGCACTGGCGGAATTAGCGTGAGCGCCAAAAGCACTGTCGGAAGAAGTTGGTTGCGATAAGGACATAGGGGGTGTGGAAAAAGCAAAGCCTCCGGATGCGATTCTGAGCCTGTGGATGTTGTGTGGCTCAGGGTGAGATCATATCTTATATAAGACATAAGACAAATTGACCGAGAGGCAAAATCAAGAGTACACTTTACGCCTGTTTACGGAGCACAGGCCGCTGGTTGCACAGGCTGGGGCAGCAGTGCACCGACAACTATTTATTTCCGAAATCTGGAGTTTTCACCATGAGCAAGAAGCCCGTTCGTGTTGCCGTTACTGGCGCCGCAGGTCAAATCGGTTACGCCCTGTTGTTCCGTATCGCATCCGGCGAAATGTTGGGCAAGGATCAGCCCGTTATTTTGCAGCTGCTCGAAATTCCTGACGAGAAGGCTCAGAACGCGCTCAAGGGCGTGATCATGGAGCTGGAAGACTGCGCATTCCCTCTGCTGGCTGGCATCGAAGCTCACTCCGACCCCATGCAAGCCTTCAAGGACACCGACTACGCGCTGCTGGTTGGTGCTCGTCCTCGTGGCCCCGGCATGGAACGTGCCGACCTGCTGGCTGCTAACGCACAGATCTTTACCGCTCAAGGCAAGGCGCTGAACGCAGTGGCCTCGCGCAACGTGAAGGTGTTGGTGGTGGGTAACCCTGCCAACACCAATGCCTACATCGCCATGAAGTCGGCACCTGATCTGCCTGCCAAGAACTTCACCGCCATGCTGCGTCTGGACCACAACCGCGCTGCTTCCCAGCTGGCTACCAAGGGTGGTTTCAAGGTGGGCGACATCAAGAAGCTGACCGTGTGGGGCAACCACTCGCCGTCCATGTACGCCGACTACCGTTTCGCCACCGTTGATGGCAAGTCTGTGAAAGACATCATCAATGATCAGGAATGGAACGCCAACGTATTCCTGCCTACCGTGGGCAAGCGTGGCGCAGCCATCATCAACGCACGTGGTCTGTCGTCGGCTGCTTCGGCTGCCAACGCTGCCATCGACCACATGCGCGATTGGGCCCTGGGCTCCAATGGTGAGTGGGTGACGATGGGTGTGCCCTCCACTGGCGCATACGGCATTCCCGAAGGCATCGTGTTCGGCTTCCCTGTGATCACCGAAAACGGCGAATACAAGATCGTCGAAGGTCTGGAAATCGATGCCTTCTCGCAAGAGTGCATCAACAAGACCCTGGCCGAACTCGAAGGCGAGCGCGACGGCGTGAAGCACCTGCTGTAAGGCGGTGACTTCCCACGAATCTTGATGGATTCATCCCCTGCAATGCGGTATACGCGTTGCAGGGGCTCTCTTTCCTGGAGAGGTCTTTTGCGCAACATGCAGGCGTGCTGGTTGAGCAAAAGATGTTTTACAGGTGGCTGTATGGAGTGATCCGGATCAGCCTTTTCTGAGTGCTCTGTTCACTCCTGCCATTCATGCGTACAGCCAGCCATCCCCGCGAGATCCTGTTGGGCGCCCAAGCAGCAGCCCATATGCTGCCTGTCTGCGACCATTACAGCGGCGTGGAAGTGCGCATGCGCAAGAGCCTGGAACTGCAGGCGCAGATGCTGCAGGAGTTTGGCACCTGCGTGTTTGATGTGACGCTGGACTGTGAAGACGGCGCAGCCGTTGGCCAGGAAAAAGCCCATGCTCTGCTGGTTGCGCAGCTGGCCAAGGACGTCCAAGACGGCTGTCGCGTCGCAGCACGCGTGCATGCCGTAGATCACTCCGCATTTGCCGAAGACATTGCCACCATTGTGGGCGAAGCAGGCCACAGGCTCTGCCACATCATGCTGCCCAAGGTGGAGTCGGTCGATGACATCGTGCGTGCGCAGCACGCTCTGGAGCGTGCCGGTGGTGCACATATTCCGCTGCATGCGCTGATTGAGTCGCCCGCAGCCGTGCACCGTGCGTTTGAGATTGCCGCGCATCCCAGTGTGCAAAGCCTGTCTTTCGGGCTGATGGATTTTGTCTCTGCCCACGGTGGTGCCATTCCGGGATCAGCCATGGGGGTACAGGGGCAGTTTCAGCACCCGCTGGTGGTGCGGGCCAAGCTGGAAATTGCAGCAGCCTGTCATGCCCATGGCAAAGTGCCTTCGCACTGTGTGGTCACTGAATTCAAGGATGCAACGGCCTTGCAGGCGGCCGCGACCCGGGCCAGCCGTGAGCTGGGCTACACCAGGATGTGGAGCATTCACCCTGCACAGATTCGTCCTATCCTCGCAGCGTTTGCGCCTGCGGTGCAGGAAGTGCAGGAAGCGGCGGAGATTTTGCTGGCGGCTGAGCAGCAGGCCTGGGCGCCCATCAGCTGGCAAGGCGTGCTGCATGACCGGGCAAGTTACCGTTATTACTGGCATTTGCTGGAACGTGCGCAGCGCACTGGCATTGCACTGCCTGCAGAAGCGCGACAATGGCTGGATGGGAGCACGGCCTGAAGTGCCGTGTTTGTTATTGACAAGTTAATTGGAATATCCGCTGGAGTTCGCATGAAACAACTGATTGCCTCCGTACTGCTCATCGCTCCTGCTCTGGCTTGGGTGGGTGCAGCTCAGGCTTCTGCCGCCAAGCCTGCTGCAAGTGCTAGCAAGGCTGCGACAGCCCAGAAGAAGACTGCTGCAGTCAAGAAGACAACGGTCAGAAAGACCTCGGCACCGCGCAAGGCAGCAGCAGCTGCAGCTGTGGGTGGAGCAGGCGCTGGGGTCGCAGTTGCGGCGCTGACACCGCGAGCGCTCAATGCAGAGGAGATGAAGCTGGCTGACCGTGTCTATACAGGCCGTATCAACTGCGAACTCGGCAAGCATGTGAACGTGACGCGGGATGAGAAGAGCCCCGGTCACTTCTTTGTCAGCGGACAAGGCTTCAGCTACCACATGTCGCCAGTTGGGACCAGCACCGGCGTTGTGCGTCTGGAAGACCAGCGTGCTGGTGCCACGTGGCTACAGATTGCGAACAAGTCCATGCTGATGAACCAGAAACAGGGCAAGCGCATGGCCGATGAATGCATGAGTCCTGAGCAGCTGCAAGTTGCTGAAGCCATCAAGAAAAACCCGCCGCAAAGTCTGCTGGAGGCTCCCAAGAAGTAATTCCGAGGAGCTCAGACATTAGAAAAAGCAGCCCCCACTCTTAGAAAACCAATGGAGAGAGAACCATGTTGAAAGCCTACCGTGACCATGTAGCCGAGCGTGCTGCACTGGGCATTCCCCCGCTGCCCCTCGATGCCAAGCAAACCGCTGAGCTGATCGAGCTGATCAAGAACCCTCCTGCAGGTGAAGAAGCATTCCTGCTGGACTTGCTGACCCATCGCGTTCCTCCAGGGGTAGACGATGCAGCCAAGGTCAAGGCTTCGTTCCTGGCGGCCGTGGCCCACGGTGACATTCAGGTGGGTCTGATCTCCAAGACCAAGGCTACCGAGCTGCTCGGCACCATGGTTGGTGGCTACAACGTGCACCCCCTGATCGAGCTGCTGGACAACGCTGAAGTGGCTGACGTGGCTGCTGAAGGTCTGAAGAAGACCCTGCTGATGTTTGACTTCTTCAACGACGTGGCAGCCAAGGCCAAGGCCGGCAATGCCAAGGCCAAGGAAGTGGTGCAAAGCTGGGCCGATGCCGAGTGGTTCACTTCCCGCCCCAAGGTGGCAGAGAAGATCACTGTGACCGTGTTCAAGGTGCCTGGTGAGACCAACACCGACGACCTGTCGCCCGCACCTGATGCCTGGAGCCGCCCAGACATCCCGCTGCACTATCTGGCCATGCTCAAGAACACCCGTCCTGACGCGGCGTTCAAGCCCGAGGAAGACGGCAAGCGCGGTCCCATCCAGTTCATCGAAGACCTGAAGAAAAAGGGCCACACCGTTGCCTACGTGGGCGATGTGGTCGGCACCGGTTCGTCGCGCAAGTCGGCTACCAACTCCGTGATCTGGGCCACGGGCCAGGACATTCCCTATGTGCCCAACAAGCGCTTCGGTGGTGTGACGCTGGGCGGCAAGATCGCTCCCATCTTCTTCAACACGCAGGAAGACTCCGGCTCGCTGCCGATCGAGGTCGATGTGTCGAAGATGGAAATGGGTGATGTCATCGACATCTACCCCTACGACGGCAAGATCGAGAAGAACGGCGAAGTCATCGCCAACTTCCAGCTCAAGAGCGAAGTACTGCTGGACGAAGTGCAGGCCGGTGGCCGTATCAACCTGATCATCGGCCGTTCGCTGACTGCCAAGGCACGTGAGTTTCTGGGTCTGCCTGCTTCGACCGTGTTCCGTCTGCCCAAGGCGCCTGCTGAATCCAAGGCTGGCTTCACCCTGGCACAGAAGATGGTTGGTCGCGCAGTCGGTCTGCCAGAAGGTCAGGGCGTGCGCCCCGGCACTTACTGCGAGCCTCGCATGACTACCGTGGGCTCTCAGGACACCACAGGCCCCATGACCCGTGACGAGCTGAAGGACCTGGCCTGCCTGGGCTTCTCGGCCGATCTGGTGATGCAGTCCTTCTGCCACACAGCCGCTTACCCCAAGCCTGTAGACGTGAAGACCCACCGCGAACTGCCTGCCTTCATCTCCAGCCGTGGTGGCGTGTCCCTGCGTCCTGGTGACGGTGTGATCCACAGTTGGCTCAACCGTCTGCTGCTGCCTGACACCGTGGGTACAGGTGGCGACTCGCACACCCGCTTCCCCATCGGTATCTCCTTCCCCGCAGGCTCCGGTCTGGTGGCGTTTGCTGCGGCAACCGGTGTGATGCCTCTGGACATGCCTGAGTCCGTGCTGGTGCGCTTCAAGGGCAAGCTGCAGCCTGGCGTGACCCTGCGTGACCTGGTGCATGCCATTCCTCTGTACGCCATCAAGGCAGGTCTGCTGACCGTGGCCAAGGCTGGCAAGAAGAACATCTTCTCGGGCCGTATTCTGGAAATTGAAGGTCTGCCCGACCTGAAGGTGGAGCAGGCGTTCGAGCTGTCTGACGCATCGGCTGAGCGCTCGGCTGCTGGCTGCACGATCAAGCTGGACAAGGAACCCGTCATCGAGTACCTGAAGTCCAACGTGGTGCTGATGAAGAACATGATTGCCGAAGGCTACCAAGATGCCAAGACCCTGCAGCGCCGCATCGAGAAGGTGGAAGCATGGCTGGCCAAGCCCGAACTGCTGGAAGCCGACAAGGACGCCGAATACGCTGCCGTGATCGAGATCGACATGAACGAGATCACCGAGCCTATCGTCTGCTGCCCTAACGACCCTGACGACGCCAAGTTCCTGTCCGAAGTGGCTGGCACCAAGATCGATGAATCTTTCATCGGCTCCTGCATGACCAACATCGGTCACTTCCGCGCTGCAGCCAAGCTGCTGGGCGGCCAGCGTGACATTCCTGTGAAGCTGTGGGTGGCTCCTCCCACCAAGATGGACCAGAACGAGCTGATCAAGGAAGGCCACTACGCGGCATTCGGCACAGCCGGTGCGCGTACCGAAATGCCCGGCTGCTCGCTGTGCATGGGTAACCAGGCACAGGTGCGTGAAGGCGCGACCGTGATCTCCACCTCGACCCGCAACTTCCCCAACCGTCTGGGCAAGAACACCAACGTGTTCCTGGGCTCTGCCGAGCTGGCGGCGATTGCTTCGCGTCTGGGCTACCTGCCTTCCAAGGAAGAGTATCTGAAGGAAATGGGCGTGATCGATGCCGACAAGGCATCCGTGTACCGCTACATGAACTTCGACCAGATCGACGAGTACGCCGAAGTGGCGGCCAAGGTCTAAGCTCCGCAAGGCATAGACCGCAATGACAGAACCCGCCAGCTGGCGGGTTTTGTTTTGATGGCGGTCTGAAACATCATGCTGCTTTCAAAAAAAAAGAGCTGTTTGCGCTGGTGCAACGTAAGCGTCCAGGCATCCCACCTTGATCCAGCCAAGTCTGGGAAGCCTATGCGCACCAGCCGCAACGGGGTACATCTGCGCCCTGAGGTGTACGCCAAGATCATTCACTTGGAGGAAGAGGGCATTGTGCTGGTGCCTGTCGGGCTGGAACTGCCGGTGTACACAGGCAACCGCTACCAGCGCAAGCCGGGTGAACAGTTGACGCAAATCAGTCTCTGGCCCGAGCATTAATGCCTGAACACCAGACACACCAGGGCTGCATGCTGCACCCGCTACCCAACCATCTACATTTCAACAAGGAGCTACATCATGAAAAAAGCATCGCAGTCGCATTGCTGCCCCTGTTTCTGGCCGCATGCGGCAAATCGCTGGATGGTACGTACCAGGATTCCACAGGCATGGCCTCTCTGACCTTCAAGGGCGATACGGTCGACTACATGGGCATGTTTGATCTGGACTACACGGTCGAAGATGGCAAGGTCAAGATCGAAGGCATGAATGGCGAAACAGCGCTGGTGCTCAAGATCAAGGACGACAACACCTTGGTCATGCCCATGGTGGGGGAGCTGAAAAAGCGCTGATGGCGTGAACCAGCAAGCCGCACAGGCATGCGCCCCATGCCTGTAGCATGCCAGTAGAAAAAAAGCCGCGACCTGCACAGACTGCAGTCGCGGCTTTCTTGCTTTCTGGTTTTTTAAGCCTGCTCTGCCAGCAGCTCCTGCAGGGTCTTGACCTGCAGACGCAGGCGCTCGTTTTCGGCTTCCAGCTCGGCCACACGGGCCTGCAGGGCTTCTACGGATGGAGCAGGTGCTGCATCGGCTTCGGCGCTGGATTCGGCAGCTTCAGGCTGTTTTTCGGTGCGGGCTTTTTTCTTGGCTTCGCGCACGCGCTTGGCGGCCTGTTTGAGGCCATCCACACCTTCGGCGGCGACAGCTTGCTGCTCTTCCACGGGCAGTGATGCCACCACGGCCGCGGCGTTGAGCGACAGCTCTCCGGCCTTGACGGCCTCCACCACCTCCGGCGCAGCTTTTTGCTGGATGGTTTCAATCATCTTCACCTGTCCCGCAGACAGGCGTGCGGCACGGGCCAGGGCCTCGCGGGTGTCCAGCGCCTCGTCAGGGACCTTGGGCACATTGGCCAGGGCCTTGGCGACGACGGGGTCGGTTTCTCCTTCCCAGGGCGCTTCGGCAGCGGCTGCTTCACCGGCCTCGGCCTTGGCGGCCTGCACGGCGGCAGCAGCCTGTGCGCGGCGCTCGGCAATGATTTCGCGCTTGCGCAGGGCCAGCACGCCGCGCTGGAAGTCAGACAGTGAGCGGCGGCCCAGGTGCTGGTCGATCATCCACAGGTGGATGTCTTCCATGCTCTGAAAGCGCGTGTTCTGCATGGTCTTGAATGGCAGACCGTGCTTTTGGCAGATGCTGTAGCGGTTGTGGCCATCAACCAAAATATTGTCCCACAGCACCAGTGCGTCGCGGCAGCCTTCGTCCAGGATGCTGCGCTCCAGCGCTTCGTACTCGTCAGGGGTCAGTGGGTCGATATAGGCCTTGAGCTCAGGCAGAACAACGATTTCTTCAGTACTCATGGAACTCCAATCAATGCAGGCAGCGCACTGTAACCGTGTGCCTGCAAAAGTCAAAAGGCACCATGAGGTGCCTTTCAAAAAGTGAAGCGTCTAGCGCTTGTATAGCTTGAGTTTCAAATGGATTTAAATCTCAAGTTCTGATAAATCAAGCGCTGGCAGCTATGGTTTTTAAGGGTTCTGAGGTTGCAGCAGGCGTGCAATCAGGCCGCCTTCCACAGGGCCTTCCACGGGAATGCGCACGCGCACGGGGTTGCCGGGGGCAACTTGCACAGGTTCGCCTTCCAGATTGAACATCTGCTCCAGCTTGACGGTGCGGTTGCCTGTGGGGTGGATGATTTCAATCATGTCACCCACGGCAAAGCGGTTCATGGTTTCGATTTCGGCCAGACCGTTTTCGTAACCGCGCACCTGGCCCACAAAGTGGCTGCGCTGCAGCACGGAGGTGCCGGTTTCGTAGTTCTGGTAGTCGTTGGCAGGGCGACGTTCCAGCAGACCGCCGGTGTAGCCACGGTTGGCCAGACCTTCCAGCTCGGTGATGAGGTGGGGGTTGAAGGGGCGGCCAGCCACGGCGTCATCAATGGCGCGGCGGTAGACCTGGGCGGTACGGGCCACGTAGTACAGGCTCTTGGTGCGGCCTTCGATCTTGAGCGAATCCACACCAATCTTGGCCAGGCGCTCTACGTGTTCCACGGCGCGCAGGTCCTTGGAGTTCATGATGTAGGTGCCGTGCTCATCTTCCATGATGGGCATCATCTCGCCAGGGCGGCCCTTTTCTTCCAGCAGGTAGATGGCGTCGGCCTTGGGGTGGCGCTTCTGGTCACCGCAGGTGCTGGTGAACTGGTTGTCCAGGTCGTTCTTGGCCTCTTCAAAGTTGAAGCCCTTGTCCATGGCCACGCCCAGCGCTTCGCCGGTGTTGGGGTCTACTTGCGCATCGTGCGTCTTGTACTCCCAGCGGCAGGCGTTGGTGCAGGTGCCCTGGTTGGGGTCACGGCGGTTGAAGTAGCCCGACAGCAGGCAGCGGCCCGAGTAGGCAATGCACAGCGCGCCGTGTACGAACACTTCCAGCTCCATGTCTGGGCATTCCTGGCGGATCTTTTCGATCTCGTCCAGCGACAGCTCGCGCGAGAGGATGATGCGCTCCACGCCCATCTTCTGCCAGAACTTGACGGTGGCGTAGTTGGTGGTGTTGGCCTGCACCGAGAGGTGAATCACGGTCTCGGGCCACTTTTCCTTGACCATCATGATCAGGCCGGGGTCGGCCATGATCAGCGCGTCGGGCTTCATCTCGATGATGGGCTCGATGTCGCGCAGGTAGGTGCGGATCTTGTCGTTGTGGGCAATGACGTTGGACGTCAGGAAAAACTTCTTGCCACGCTGGTGGGCTTCTTGGATGCCCTGTGCAATCTGCTCCATGCGGAACTCGTTGTTGCGGGCACGCAGGGAGTAGCGGGGCTGGCCGGCATAGACAGCGTCGGCGCCAAAGTCATAGGCGGCGCGCATCTTGTCGAGCGAGCCGGCGGGAAGCAGCAGTTCGGGGGCTTTCATAGGGGAGGTATTTTCCTTGATTGGCGTCAGTTCGTCACGGCGTGGGGAACAAGCACCCGATGGCATCGTGGGACAGTGCTGAAGCTATATATAAAAGAGCTGCTTGCGCTTAAAACATAAGGACTTCAGATAGATATCTATCTGAAGTCCTTATAGATCAAGCGCTGGCAGCTATCAAAGTGTGATCAATCCTGCGGCCTGAAACCAAAGGTGAACTCCGCGGGCACTTTGCCGTTGGTGTCCTTGGGCAGGGTTTCGGTCTTGTGCAGGGCACGGACCACGGCGTCATCCCAGGCCTTGTTGCCGCTGGACTTGACCAGCTGCACGCTGGTGATGGTGCCATCGGGCGCGGCACGTACGCGCACTTCTGCGCGTGGGTTGCCGCTGGTGATGTCGGGGTAGACGATGTTGGGCTTGACCTTGGCTGCCACGCGTGCGCCATAGCCTGCAGAGTGGCCGACCGTGCCACCACCTGTGCCCTTGCCGCCGTTGGGGCCGCTGCTCTTTTCGGCAGAGCCGCTGCCGCCTGAGCCCGCAAGACCGGCCATGGCACGCAGGTTCTCCTGGCGAATACGCTCCAGTTCCTTGGCTGCCTTGGCATCCTTGGCGGCCTGCTCTTTCTTGCGCTTTTCTTCAGCCGCTTTTCTGGCAGCTTCCTGCTTGGCTTTTTCGGCCTTTTCTTTTTCCGCTTTTTCGCGAGCAGCCTTGTCCTTGGCGGCTTTTTCCTTGGCCGCCTTTTCTTTCTCAGCCTGCTCGCGTTTGGCTTTCTCTAAGCGTTCTTTTTCCAGACGCTCCTTTTCCAGGCGCTCTTGCTTGGCCTTCTCGGCTTTTTCGCGCTCGAGCTTTTCGCGGCGCTCCTGCTCTGCCTTTTCAGCCTTTTCCTTTTCGAGCTTGGCTTTTTCGGCCTTTTCACGCTCGGCCTTTTCCTTGGCCTTCTGGGCTTCCAGTTCGCGCTGTTTTTCCTCGGCTTCCTTTTTCTTGCGCTCCTGCAGTGCAATTTCTGCATCGCGCTGGGCTTGTAGCTCCTGCTGCGAAGGCTTGGGCGGCGCAGGTGGCGGCGGCGGTGGCAGCGGTATGGGTTCCGGCGCTGGCTCGGGTTCGGGCTCTGGGGCTGGCTCGGGCTCTGGCTGTGGTGCGGGCACAGGCACAGCGCGCGGCGCTGCCTGGACAAAGGTGTCAGACCACAGCTCTGCCTCTATGGCTGCGGGCTCCACGGCTTCAGGGGGAGAGACTTTCCACACCAGGGCGCCGACCAGCACGGCGTGTGCCAGCAGGGCCAGCACCCAGCTGCGCAGACGCCGGTTGTCGCGAGGAGGTGCAAAAGGATCGTGTTCGAGGCGAGAGGACATGGATGGGTCAGACAATCACATCAAGCGCTTACTGGGGCGAGGACTTCACGCCCAGCGCGACGCGTACATCAGCCGCCTGCAGCTGTGCCATGGCCTGCACCACGTTTTCGTAGGGCAGGGTCTTGTCTGCCAGGATCTGGATGGCGCTGTGCTCGGCGTCGCTGCCTTTCCAGGAGCTGGCCACAGCCTGCAGCTCGTCCAGGCTGATGGCCTGCTCGGTGTTCTGGGTCTTGAAGATGACGCTGCCGTCCTTGTTCAGCAGCACGTAGGCGATGTTCTTGGCGGCCGGTTTGGACGACTTGCCTGCCGTGGGCACATCAATATTGCCCGGCGTGAGCATGGGCGCTGTCACCATGAAGATGATGAGCAGCACCAGCATCACGTCGATGAAGGGCACCATATTGATTTCGTTGACGGTGCGGCGGCCGCGGCCTCGGGAACTCACTGCAGGCATGCTTTGCTCCTGTTGCTCAATAGCCGGAAGCGGTGGCGCTGGCAGCGGGTGCGCCGACATTGCGCTGCAGGATATTGGTGAACTCTTCCATGAAGGTTTCCTGGCTGGAGGCAATGCGGTCAATGGTGTTGGCGTAGCGGTTGTAGGCGGCTACGGCAGGGATGGCGGCAAACAGGCCCATGGCGGTGGCGACCAGTGCCTCGGCAATACCGGGGGCGACGGTGGCCAGGGTGATCTGCTCCATGCTGGCAAAGCCGGTGAAAGCGTGCATCACGCCCCACACGGTACCAAACAGACCGATGTAGGGGGTGATGGAGCCGACGGTGCCCAGGAAGGACAGGCCGGATTCGATCACGTCCATCTCACGCTGAAAGCTTGCGCGCATGGCGCGGCGTGTGCCGTCCATCAGCATGGCGCTGTCGCTGATATGGCGCTCGCGCAGTTTTTTGTATTCGCGCATGCCGCTGGCAAAAATGCGCTCCATGGGGCCCCCCGTCTTGGCGTTCTGGGTGGCGCTGCTGTAGAGGTCGTTGAGGCTGCTGCCAGACCAGAAGTCCTGCTCAAAGTCTTCGTTGAGCTGGCGCACGCGCTTGAGCATCTGCGCCTTGCGGAAGATGGTCGCCCAGCTGGCAACAGAGGCGGCGACCAGAATCAACATCACCAGTTGAACCACCCAGCTGGCCTGCATGATGAGGCTGAGGATGGACATGTCTTGGGCTGCGTTCATGAGAGTGTTTCCAGGATGGATTTCGGTATACGGGCAGGGCGCATGGTGGTGGAGTCCACCCAGCCGATGCGAATGCTGCCTTCACATAACAGTTGGGGTGCCTGATCGGATGACACTGGCTTCAAAAAAGCCTGCTGGGCAATCGTCATGGAGGCGCGGCCTGCAGACTCCAGCACGGTGGTGACTTCCATCACATCATCCAGCCGCGCAGGCTGGAGGTAGTTGATCTCTGCATGCGTCACCACAAACATGCCGCCCACTTCGTCACGCAGCTTCTGCTGTTCTACGCCCAGGTTGCGCAGCCATTCGGTACGCGCACGCTCAAAAAACTTGAGGTAGTTGGCGTAGAAGACGATGCCGCCTGCGTCAGTGTCTTCCCAGTACACGCGAATGGGAAAGGTGAAAGCCATCAAAGTTCCCCTTATTTGAAGAGCTGCTGCATGCGGCGCACGGCTTCCTGCAGCTGTTCCATGGAGTTGGCTGTGGAAAAGCGCACATAGCGCGCCGTGTCTGCCGTACCAAAGTCGCGGCCGGGCGTGATGGCCAGGTGGGCTTTTTCCATCAGGGCGTAGGCAAACTCCCAGCTGTCCTTGACGCCGAGCTTCTCGCACAGCGGTGTGCAGTCGGCCCAGGCGTAGAACGCGCCATCGGGCATGACATCAATGCCAAAGCCCAGTTCCTTGAGCGCTGGCAGGAAGTAGTCGCGGCGGGCCTTGAATTCGGCGCGGCGTGCTTCAAAGGTGGCAATGCTCTCGGGAGTAAAGCAGGCCAGGGCCGCGTGCTGTGAGATGGTAGAGGCGCAGATGAACAGGTTTTGCGCCATGCGCTCGACCACGGGCACCATGGCCTCGGGCACCACCATCCAGCCCAGACGCCAGCCCGTCATATTGAAGTACTTGCTGAAGCTGTTGATGGAGATGATGTCATCGCTGATGGCCAGCGCACTGTGGCCAAAGGCTTCTTCGTAGGACAGACCCAGATAGATTTCATCGACGATGGTGATGCCACCCCTGGCCTTGACCACTTCATGAATGCGGCGCAGCTCGGCCGGATCAATCGAGGTGCCGGTGGGGTTGGAGGGAGAGGCCAGCAGCACGCCACGGGTTTGTTCGCCCCAGTGCGCGGCGACTTGCTCGGCACTCAACTGGTAGCGCTCTGCAGCGCCGGTAGGAATCAGCTTGGCTGTGCCTTCTGCAGCGCTCACAAAGTGGCGGTTGCAGGGGTAACTGGGGTCGGGCATGAGGATTTCGTCTCCCGGCTCGATCAGTGCTAGGCAGGCCAGCTGCAGCGCCGCAGATGCGCCAGCCGTAATCACGATGCGCTGTGCAGGCACATCCACGCCAAAGCGGCTTTGGTACCAGGCGCTGATGGCTTCGCGCAGCGCTTCCAGCCCCAGGGCATTGGTGTATTGCGTGCTGCCTTGCGCAATGCAGGCACTGGCGGCCTGCTGCACTTGTGCTGGCGCGGTGAAGTCAGGCTCGCCAATGTTCAGAAAGATCATGGGCTCGGGGCCGTTGGCCACTTCCTTGGCCAGCTGCTGGGCCGCCTTGGCCACTTCCATCACATAAAAGGGTTCAATCTTGTCGGCGCGCGTAGAAAACTTCATGGGCAGGCAAAGCGCAAAGCGCTGTCACGTAGGGGTCTGAAAAGCAAGAAAAAAGGCAGCGGCCCGTGGAGCACGCTGCCTTTTGCAAGGAGCCATTATTAGGCGCTTTTGCCGGCCTTGTCGGCTTTGACCTCGTCGGGTCGCAGCTCAGGGGCCAGGGCATTGAGTACGCCGTTGACGTATTTGTGGCCGTCAGTGCCGCCAAATTCCTTGGCCAGTTCAATGACTTCGTTGAGCACCACGCGCCATGGCACGTCCATGCAGTGCATCAGCTCATAAGTGCCAATCCACATGCAGGCATGTTCGATGGGCGAGAGTTCGCTCAGCTGGCGGTCCAGCTTGGGAGCGATCAGCGCGTTCAGATCGTTCTCGGTGGTGATGCAGCCGTGCAGCAGTGCGTCGTAGTGCGCAGCATCACACTTGTGAAAGCCCGCCAGATCACGCGTGAACATGTCGATGGAGGCGGGGCTGTTCTTGCCGACCAGATGCTGGTAGAGGCCTTGCAGCGCGAATTCACGCGAGCGGGTGCGTGCCGATTTGGAAGCGGCTTTGCGCACGCCGGTGCTGGTCAGGCCCGTACGTTTTTGGCGGGGTGGGCGGCTGTTGCCAGCCGGTGTGGTGTGTTCGTCGCTCATGCTTGTTTCAGTTTTTGGAGCAGGCTAGCCATTTCAACGGCTACGCGTGCTGCATCCAGACCCTTTTCGGTCTGGCGTGCAATGGCCTGCTCGAGGTTTTCGGTGGTGATGATGGCGTTCGCAATCGGCAGCTTGTAGTCCAGGCTGACGCGGGTCACACCCGCTCCCGATTCGTTGGCCACCAGCTCAAAGTGGTATGTCTCCCCACGGATGATGCAGCCGATCGCCACCAGTGCATCGTAGCCGCCGCGCTCTGCCATGGCCTGTAGGGCAACAGGCACTTCCAGTGCGCCAGACACCATGACATGGTCAATAGCTTCAGCCTTCACGCCCAGTGTCAGCAATTCCTGGTGGCAAGCATTGGCCAGGGTATTGGTAATGCTTTCGTTCCAGCGGGCCTGGACCATGCCAATGCGCAGTCCCTGACCGTTGAGTTGTTGGGCCGTGCCTTTTTCTGCGTGCAGCATGTCTCTTATTCCTTTGTGATGTAGCCAGTAATTTCCAGGCCGTAACCGGCCATGCTGGGCATGCGGCGTGGGCGGCCCAGCAGTTGCATCTTGTGTACACCGCACTCGCGCAGAATCTGCGCGCCAATGCCGTAGGTGCGCAGGTCCATGCGGCCGCGCTCCGGGGCCTGTGCCGCACGTGCTTTGCCTTCGAACTGCGCCAGCAGCTGCTCGGCGCTTTCGCCACAGTTGAGCAGTACCGCGACGCCCTGACCGCGGGCGCTGATGTATTCCAGGCTGTTATCCAGGCCCCAGGAGTGCATGGAGCGGCCGACTTCCAGCGCGTCCAGCACCGACAGGGGTTCGTGCACACGCACGGCCACGTCGGTGTTGGCATCCCAGCTGCCCTTGACCAGTGCCATGTGCACGGAGTGGCTGGGTTTGTCCTGGAAGATGTGGGCGGTGAATTCGCCCCAGTGGGTATTCAGGGTGCGCGACCCTACTTTTTCCAGCAGCGACTCGGTGCGGCTGCGGTACTGGATCAGGTCGGCAATGGTGCCGATCTTCAGGCCGTGCTCGGCAGCAAACAGCTGCAGATCAGGCAGGCGGGCCATGGTGCCGTCGTCTTTCATGACCTCGCAGATCACGGCAGAAGGCGTGCAGCCAGCCAGTGCGGACAGATCGCAACCTGCTTCGGTGTGGCCTGCGCGGATCAGCACGCCGCCATCGACAGCCTGCAGCGGGAAGACGTGGCCGGGCTGTACCAGATCGGTGGGTTTGGCGTCTTTGGCGACGGCCGTCTTGATGGTGTGGGCGCGGTCGGCAGCAGAAATGCCGGTAGTCACGCCTTCTGCGGCTTCGATCGATACGGTGAAGGCGGTGCTGTAGACGGTGCCGTTGCGCGCTGCCATGGGAGGCAGCTTCAGATATTCACAGCGTTCGCGGGTCAGCGTCAGGCAGATCAGACCGCGGCCATACTTGGCCATGAAATTGATGGCTTCAGCGGAGACGTGGTCGGACGCCAGTACCAGATCCCCTTCGTTTTCACGATCTTCTTCATCCACCAAAATGACCATGCGGCCAGCGCGGATGTCCGCAATGATGTCTTCCACCGGCGAGATGGGCGCGGGAGTGAGGGGGGCGTTCATGGTGTTGTTCCTTGGATAACCTGTCTCGGTAGCCGGCTGCACGGCCTTGGTACGGGCGGACAGCCCTGCATGCGAAGTGCATGCGTCCAAAGAACATATGTGCAGACGTTACCGTCGCTTGCTGGCCGGCGCCGGATGGTGCGCGGTCTTATTGAATGGAAACCCGCATTTTAGTGCTTTGCAGCATGTCTGCAGGGAATGGATGGCGAATGGACTAGCTCTCGGGGGCTTGCAGGGTGACATCGCCATCCGGATAGGCCACGCAGGGCAGTACGCAGCCCTCGGCCTTTTCTTCCGGAGTGAGTCCGGGCCACTCTATCTTGTAATGCACGGAGCCCTGTTTGATCTGCCCCAGACAGGTGCGGCAGGTGCCATTGCGGCAGGAGCTGGGCCACTGCAGACCTCCCATTTCCATGGCGTCCAGCAGCGTATCTGTGGCCCATGCATCGCACTGTTCACCTTGGGGTGCGATGTAGAGGGTGTACAGCGGTGGGGTATCTGCGGGGGTCATGGTGCTCCTTGTCGTCAATCAGGCAGGCCGCCATTGTCGCTCTATCCGATGCAGGTCTGATGGTTGCTGGTGTGTGCTTAAAAAATGTGCAGCCTACTTGCGTGCCTTGCAGATCAAGCACTTGTGCGGCTTGTCGGGACTTTAGACAGGCTTATCCACATGGTTGTTCAGAAGAATTGGGGGCAACTGTGTTTTTTGAGACTCGCAACAAATGCCTTGCAGATCAAATGTTACGAATTGCTGAATCTGACTAAAAATTAATCATATTGATTTATTTCTAATAAAAACAACTACTTGTTATTGTTGTTTTATGGGTTTGTCTGATTTATCCACAGGATTGTTCATGATTTTTGGGGGCAAAGAACAAGTATGCTTTCGCTTGTGATTAAAAAATGTGCATTTGTAGGACATTCTTTCAAAACAAGGGCTTAGCGTGGTTGTTGGCGGTCATGCAGAGCTTGTCCACATGCTTGTGCTGCCTATCAGGGGATAAGCTGCAGTCGCATCGGTGAATGCTGCGGGGCAGCATGCTGCTTACAGTGTCTGGGTACAGATGCAACAAGGAGACAAAATATGCAGCAAAGCCTGTCATTTGAGGGTCAAGTCGCCATCGTCACTGGCGCTGGTGGCGGTTTAGGACGAGAGCATGCGCTTGCTTTGGCCAGGCGTGGTGCCAAGGTACTGGTCAATGATCTGGGTGGGGCTGTAGATGGCTCTGGTCGCTCGGTATCGGCAGCGCAGGCGGTGGTGGATGAGATTCGTGCCTTTGGCGGGGAGGCGATGGCCAATGGCGCCTCGGTGACCGACTTTGCCGCCGTGCAGGCCATGGTGCAGCAGGCGATCGATGCCTGGGGGTGTGTGGATATCTTGATCAACAACGCTGGCATCCTGCGCGACAAGAGCTTTGCCAAGATGGAACTGGAAGACTTTCGGCAGGTGGTAGATGTGCACCTCATGGGGGCGGTGCACTGCTGCAAGGCGGTGTGGCCCATCATGCAGGCGCAAAACTATGGTCGCATTGTGATGACGACCTCGTCTTCCGGTCTGTATGGCAACTTTGGCCAGAGCAACTACGGCGCAGCCAAGATGGCGCTGGTGGGGCTGATGCAGACGCTGGCGCTGGAAGGTGCCAAGTACCACATCCATGTGAATGCGCTGGCGCCCACGGCAGCCACACGCATGACCGAAGGCCTGATGCCCGAAGCCGTGCTTGCAGCCCTCAAGCCCAAGGCTGTGGTTCCAGCTATGCTGGTGTTGGCGCACACTTCGGCGCCAACACGCACCATCTTGTGTGCAGGGGCAGGTAGTTTTGAGGCAGCGCACATCACGCTCACGCAAGGGGTGTATGTGGGCATGGGGGAGGCAGCCCCTGAGCAGCTGGTGCAGCAACTGCATGCTGTGCTGGACCAGAGTAATGCTCTGGTGCCAGAAAGCGGCATGGCGCAGGGGCAGCTGGAAGTGGGCAAGGCCATGGCTGCGCGCGGTGCTGCGTCAGCATAGGATGGGCCTATCTAGGGCGTGTTCACGTAAACATTGGGTTCGCGCAGCCACGACAAGGCCGTCAATGCGCGACGCACGGCGCAGCGCGGGTGCGCACCCGCGTCAGGCGGGCAACACTGCAGGGGCGGCCTTGTCGTGGCTGCCCCTGATATTGAAATCACCAATGGGGTTGAAGGCTTGGGGCGGTCTGCGTTGTTGCGGTGGCTGGCAAGGCGCTCGGCATTGCTGCGCCACCGCGCCTAGCAGCCCATCCCCAAGCCTTCAACGCGAATTCCCAAGCTTTATGTGAACACGCCCTAGCGGCTACAAACTCAGTTTGCAAGCCGTAGCGATGGCGGCACAGCTTGTGCGTGGTTATGGAGAGGGCGAAGCTGCGCGTGTAAGAGCCTCGTCCTATGATTTCGTAACATCTGGGGTGCTGCATGCTAAGGTAGCGCCCCGTTTTCTGACCGTAACCGCTGACAAGCATGAATTCATCGCCCAAACCATTCTCCCTTCCCGCAGCAGAACGCCTTGCTGGCATACGCCGCGGTATTGAAAAAGAAGGTTTGCGCGTATTGCCGACGGGCTCGTTGGCGCTTACGCCGCACCCTGTCGCTTTGGGCGCGGCGCTGACCCACCCGCATATCACCACGGACTACAGCGAATCCCAGCTGGAGTTGATCACCGGTGTGCACCAGAGCGTGGAAGCCTGCCTGCAGGAGCTGCAGCAGGTGCACCAGTACACCTTGCGCAGCATGGCGCAGGTGAGCGAGGAAATGATCTGGAATTCCAGCATGCCCTGCCATCTGCCCACGGATGAAACCATTCCGCTGGCACGCTATGGCTCATCGCATGCCGGGCGTTCCAAGAGTGTGTACCGCATGGGGCTGGGCCACCGCTACGGCCGCCGCATGCAGACCATCTCCGGCATTCACTACAACTGGTCCATGCCGGGTGTGAGCAGCGAAGAATATTTCGCGCTGATTCGCAACTTCCGTCGCAATGCCTTTGTGCTGCTGTATCTGTTTGGTGCTTCGCCAGCACTGGGCCGCTGCTTTGTAGAAGGGCGTGAACACCGCCTGCAGCCGCTCGATGCGGCACAAAAGACGCTGCATCTGCCTTATGCCACTTCGCTGCGCATGGGGCGCCTGGGCTACCAGAGCGATGCGCAGGCGCAGATCAAGGTCAGCTACAACGGACTTGAAGGCTATGCACACTCCCTGCATCAGGCGCTGACTCAGCCATACCCTGCGTATGAGCAGCTGGGTATTCGCAACCCCGGTGGCGACTACAACCAGCTGGGCACCAGCCTGCTGCAGATTGAAAACGAGTTCTACAGCACCATTCGCCCCAAGCGCACTACACGCAGCGGCGAGCGCCCCCTGCATGCCCTGCGTGAGCGTGGCGTGGAGTATGTGGAAGTGCGCTTGATGGACATCGACCCGTTCGAGCCCCTGGGCATCAGCGCATCCACCATGCGCATGCTGGACGTGTTCCTGCTGCACTGCCTGCTCAGCGACAGTCCTGAGGATTCGCCCGAAGAAATCGAAGCCATCAAGCGCAACCAGCATCTGGTGGCAGAGCGCGGGCGTGAGCCCGGCCTGAAGCTGCAGTGCGGCGCGGAACAAGTGCTGCTGAGTGACTGGGCCAAACAGGTGCTCGACGACTGTCAGCCACTGGCAGCCATGCTCGATGGGCTGCACCAGACCGATGCCTATAGCCAGGCATTGGCCGAGGCGCAGCAGCGTGTGCAGCAGCCTGGCAGCACACCTTCCGCCCGTGTGCTGGAGCAGATTCGCAGCCTGCACCAAAGCAGCTTTGAGCGCTTTGGCAGGGCGCAGTCTCTGTGGGCACATGAGCACCTGCTGGCGCTGCCATGGAGTGAGGCACAGCAGCAGCATTACGCGCAGATGGCACAGGCGTCACTGGATGCGCAGAAAGCCATCGAGGCTGCTGATACAGGCACGTTTGAAGCTTGGCGTCAGCGCTATATGGACCCTGCTGCCCTGGGAGGCTGACAACGGGGTGGCTGTCATTGGAGTGTCATAGTGTTGACATTTTGTGACGCTAGATTCGCAGGCATCGTATGTAAAGATGTTTGCAGCAATGTCATCAACCAAGCTTTCTCTGGCTCCAGCGCCTGCCGCGGATGTGGTCAAGCGTTCTGTCTCCCCTGGCACTGCTCCTCGAAGAGGTTTGCTGCGTGACTGGCCGGTGGCAGCCAAGATGGCCTTCGTTTTTGGTGGCTTGCTGCTGTGCGGTGTGCTGGTGGCAGCAGGGCTGATCGCCTATCTGCAAAAGGTGGAATACAGCGCGGCCTTGAGTCTGGATCAGCACGATGCAGGCATTGCCCAGGCCCAGCAGTGGCAGGCACTGACACAAAAAGGGGTGGAAACTGCGCTGGCTAGCGTGCTGTCTTCGGAAGAAAACGTGATTGCCGCATTTGCGGACAAGGCACGTACGTATCTTGGGCAGGCTCGTGAGCTAGCGCAGGAGATGGCACACGGTCAGCCGTTGAGTGAGGCCCTGCTGCAGGAAGAGGCAGCGCTGGCGCAGAGCTATGAGGCGAGCTTCAGGGCCCGTGATCTGGGGATGGCCTGGGAGGCGGAGCGCCTGGTCAAAGAGTCGCTGAAGCCCGCTGCTCAGCGCTACCTGGAGTCACAGGTGCAGTGGCTGGCCCACCTGGAAGCGCAGCGCGACGCAGCCACGGCGGCGGCGGCGGACGCCCGCCAGCGGGCACAGCTGTGGGCTTTGCTGGTCTATGTGGTGTTGCTGGTGATTGGCGTGGGTATTTCTGTGGAAATTACGCGCTCCATTACCCAGCCCCTGGCGCGGGCTGTGGATCTGGCCGAGGCGATTGCCCATGGGGATTTGACGGAACAGGTGCGCGATAGCCGCAAGGATGAAATGGGCAGTCTGTTGCGGGCCTTTGACCGCATGGGGCAGCAGCTGCACGGGGTGGTGGCGCAGGTGCGCAGTGGCGTGGCCCATGTGGCGCAGACGGCCAGCCATCTCTCGCAGGGCAATGCCGAGCTGGCAGAGCGCACACAGCACACTGATATGCAGTTGCAGCAGGCGGTGACGAGCATTGAGCACATCAGTCTGCAGCTGGCAGATTCGGTGGCACATGCTGATCAGGCGCACAAGCTCTCGGCGTCGGCTGCGCAGTCCGCCAGTGATGGCGGAGTGGTGGTGCAGCAGATGGTGGAGAGCATGGGCAGGCTGCGGACACAGAGTACAGAGATTGCAGCCATTACGGGCGTGATCGATGGCATCGCTTTTCAGACCAATATTCTGGCGCTGAATGCTGCCGTGGAAGCGGCGCGTGCGGGTGATCAGGGCCGTGGGTTTGCTGTGGTGGCTGCTGAAGTGCGGGCACTGGCGCTGCGCAGTGCCAATGCAGCACGCCAGATCAAGGCGCTGATTGCCAATTCGCTGGAGCAGATGGAGTCTGGTGCTGGGCTGGCACAGGAGGCCGGTCAGCGCATGCAGCGCATTGTGCAGGACGTGCAGCAGGTCAGCGGGCTGGTGGCCAGCATTACGCACAAGGCGCAGGAGCAAAGTCAGTGCATGCTGCAGCTGCATGAAACCATGGTGGCCCTGGATGGCATGACCCAGGAGAACGCACACCTGGTGCAGGCCAGTAGCCGGGCTGCGGCCAGCCTGCATAGCCAGGCCGGGCACCTGTCTCAGCAGGTGGCGGTATTCAAACTGCAGGCAACACACACTTTGCCGGCATAGGGCGGCTGCCGCTGGCGGCGGCAGGCCTGAGCCAGCCGGAAGGTAACTGCCGCGAAGGCGATATCAAGATGGCTGGTCGTGCTGCTGCTCTTTGCGGCGGCGCAGCGCATACTGCCCCATGAAGGCTGCGCCCAGCACCAGCGCAAACCAGGCGGGGATGCGTGCGTGCACAAACAGCTCACGCGTGGGCGATGCGGCCATGAAATGCGGTGCTATCAGCAGCACCAGCCCGATCAGTACCAGGATGACGCCACGCACCAGCATGTCGTTGTTGAGTGGAGAGCGCGATGACTTGGGGTGTTGGGTGGTCATGATGAGGCAGCTGTGACGAGAAAACAGCTTGCGATTATCCTTGCGCCCCCAAGCATTGATTCCAAAAAAGAGAAAGCACGTCCATGGCAATCCAGTGGTTCCCCGGTCACATGAACTCCACGCGCAGGCTCATCGAGGAGCGCGTCAAAGACATTGACGTGGTCATTGAGGTGCTGGATGCGCGCATTCCAGGCTCCAGCTTCAACCCGCTGCTGCAGCAGCTGACCGGACACAAGCCCCGCATGAAGCTGCTGAACAAGCAGGACGTGGCCGACCCCGTCAAGACCCAGCTCTGGCTGGATTGGTACAACGCCCAGCCAGGCACCCGCGCCATTGCCATGGATGCAGAAGAAATTGCACCGGCACGCCGTCTGGTGGAAGTGTGCCGCCAGCTGGCATCCAACCGTGGCGGCATGGCCAAGCCCATGCGCGTGCTGATCTGCGGCGTGCCCAATGTGGGCAAGTCCACCCTGATCAACACCATGAGCGGCAAGAAGCAGGCCAAGGCCGCCGACGAAGCCGGTGTGACCAAGGATGAGCAGCGCATCGTGCTGGATCATGATTTCTACCTCTGGGACACTCCCGGCATGCTGTGGCCGCGTATCTCGATCGAGCAAAGCGGCTTTAACCTGGCGGCATCAGGCTCGATTGGCCGCAATGCCTATGACGAAGAGCTGGTGGCGCTGGAGCTGCTGTTGATTTTGCAAAAGCACTATGCCCAGAACCTGAACGAACGCTACAAGCTGGGCATGACGCTGGAGCAAATTCGTGACATGCCGGACTACGAGCTGCTTGAAGCCATTGGCCGCAAGCGCGGCTGTGTGATGAGCGGCGGCCGCGTGAATACGCAAAAGGCGGCCGAGGTGGTGATTACCGACTACCGCACCCATATGCTGGGCCGTATCACGCTGGAAACGCCCGAAGAGTTTGAACAATGGGCCGCTGCTGCTGCCATTGCTGATGCCGAGCGCGCCGCCAAGAAAGAAGCCATTGCCGCCGCCAAGAAAAAAGGCGTCAAGCGCTGGTAAGCGGCTGTGCGCATCAGGGCTGCACAGGAGTGCCGCCCTGATGCGTGGTTCAAGGCTTACTGGGCCTTGATGCCTGCTTTTTCAATCAGCACGCCATTGAGGGCGTAGTCACGGCGAATGGCTGCCGTGAAGTCTTCCACACTCATGGGGTGGGGTGTGTTGTCGAGCTTGCGCAGGCGCTGCTGCATGTCGCTGGTGGCAAGCAGACGCTGCACTTCCTGATTGAAACGCTCCACCACCTCGGGTGGTGTGTTGCTGGGTGCATAAAAGCCGAACATGGACACCAGATTGGCCTTGTCAAAGCCAAGCTCACCCAGTGTGGGCAGTTGGGGGTAGGAGGCAGGGCGTGCAGGGCCGGTGGTGGCCAGCACGCGCAGCTTGCCTTGCTCGATCAGTGCGTTGATGGGTGCAAAAGGGTTGGCCAGCAGCAGGTCAAACTGTGCGCCTGCGGCATCGGTGATCAGCTGGCTGCCGCCTTTGTAGGGCACGTGCACAAAGTTGCCGCCGGTGGCGCGAATCAGCTGCTCCACCATGATGTGGGCCAGCGTGCCGTAGCCTGAAGTAGCTACGCTCACGCCCTGGCTGGTGCGAGCCTGTGCCAGTACATCGTCCCATGTCTTGCCAGCAAAGGCTGTGGTGGCCAGCACCAGCACGGGGGAATACATCACGCTGGCAACGGGTTGTATGTCCTCCAGCGGGTGGTAGGCCACTGGCATCAGGTAGGGGTTGAGCGTCAGCGGGCTGATGGCGCCAAAGGCAAAAGTGTGGGCATCATTGGCCTTGGCCAGTTCCGCAATGCCAATGGTGGCGCCAGCCCCCGGCTTGTTTTCCACCACAAAAGGCTGGCCCAGACTCTGGGCCATGAGGTCGCCAAACATGCGGGCGACCACGTCATTCACACCGCCAGCGGGGTAGGGCACGATCATGCGGATGGGCTTGCTGGGCCATGGGGCGCTGGCATGGCTGAGCGTGCTCAGGCCGGAGGCAGCGAGGCTTGCGCTTGCCAGCAAAAGGGTGCGACGTGTGAGAGGGCGTGCAGTGGTCATGGTGAGTCCAGAAACAAAAAACCGCACCTGGGGTGCGGTTGGTAAACGCTGTGCTTATGGTGCTATCAACGTGCCTGCTCGAACCAGCGGCGTGCCAGCTGGTTCCAGAAGCGGGATCCCAGCTCGATATTGTCGTCGTTAAAGTCGTAGCCAGGATTGTGCAGGCCCACTCCGGGCTGGCCGTTCTTGCCATTGCCAATCCAGCCATAGGCACCGGGCACCTCTTCCAGCATGAAGCCAAAGTCTTCGGCGGTCATGGCAGGTTCAATGTCGGGGAAGGCATTGTCCTTGCCGACCAGCTCGGCCATCACGTCTGCCATGAAGCGGGCTTCCTTGGCGGTGTTGGTGGTGTTGGGGTAGCCGGGCTTGTGGATGTAGGTAGCCTCGCACATGTGGGCAGCAGCAACATGGCTGGAGATGCGCTTGAGGCCCTCGATCATGTATTCCTGTGTGGACTTCTTGAGCGTGCGCACCGTGCCATAGATGGCTGCTTCGTCGGGGATGATGTTTTCCACCGTGCCGCCTTCGATCTTGCCAATGGTCAGCACTGCGCTGTCCAGTGGGTCTACGCCGCGCGAGACCAGGGTCTGCAGCTGGCTGACGATGGCGCAGGCGACAGGAATAGGGTCCAGCGTCTTGTGGGGCATGGCAGCGTGGCCGCCCTTGCCGCGCACGCGGATTTCAAAGCGCATGGTCGATGCCATGATGGGGCCGACACGCACGGCCATCTGGCCCTGAGGCAGCGATGGCCAGTTGTGCAGGGCAAACACGGCATCGCAGGGGAAGCGCTTGAACAGGCCGTCTTCCATCATGGCCTTGGCACCCGCACCACCTTCTTCCGCAGGTTGGAAGATCAGGTGGACGGTGCCGTCAAAGTCGGGGTTTTTTGCCAGCAGGGTGGCTGCTCCCAGCAGCATGGTGGTGTGGCCATCGTGGCCGCAGGCGTGCATCTTGCCGGGTACGCAGCTGGCGTGCGCAGCGCCCGTGGTTTCTTGTACGGGCAGGGCGTCCATATCGGCGCGGATGCCGATGCTGCACCCGGGGTTGTCTTTGGAGTGGCCCTTGCCGTAGATGGTGGCCACGATGCCTGTCTTGCCCAGACCGCGGTGGATGGGCAGGCCCAGCGCATTCAGGTAGGCCGCAATCTTGTCCGCCGTGCGGTGTTCTTCATAGCGAAGCTCAGGGTTCGCATGCATGTCATGGCGGAAACTGAGCAGTTTTCCCAGATATGGGGTGATGTCGTTCGCGGTAGTCATCAGTTGTGGTGGCTGGTACAGCTTCGTGCAGCAGTCACTGATACGAGGATGAAGTCATTATGGGGCGGCCTGTGGAAACTGTCTGTGCGAATGGAATGTAAGTAAACGTACAAATCCCTGTGCATGTTGTATCGGTGTGGATGGCAAGTTTTTGATTTCTCATGGTTTCTGGCCGCATTTGCATGCAAAACAGGCATGAGGTAGCGAAATCGAAACATTCCAAACTTGCATGCAATGCTTGCGTGCGCCTTGGGCGAAAGCCTTGTGCTGTACGCAAGCACCATCGCGCAGCGACAATGGCGACAACATGAGAAAAAACATTCTTCCTTTGCAATTGCTGGTGCAGCCATCGCTGGAAAACGATGCGCGCCCCTACATCCTCTACCACGGTCGTCGCTGTGCGGACGGCTTTGGCGCGGCGCTGGCTGCGTGGCTGTACTTTGGTGACAAGGCCGAATACCGGGGGCTGGACCACGGTGAAATCCAGACCGTGGAAGACCTGGGCGAGCTCGATGGCCGCGCGGTCTATGTGATGGACTTTGCCTTTGGCCCCGAACTGCTGACTGCCATTGAAGCCAAGGTCAGCAAGCTGGTGGTGCTGGACCACCACAAGAGCGCGGCCGAAAAGCTGGAGGGCTACCAGTGCAACTGCGGCGTGGTGCACTTTGACATGAACAAGTCTGGTGCCAAGCTGGCCTGGGAGTTCTTCCACCCCGAAAAGCCCGTGCCCGGCCTGATCAAGTACATCGAAGACCGCGACATCTGGAAGTGGGAATTTGCAGAAAGCGCTCCTTTCCTGGCGGCACTGGACATGGAGCCACGTACCTTTGAGCGCTGGGCTGAGATTGCCGCCTTCACGCCTGAGCAGGAAACTGCCTTCATGGCGCGCGGCGGTGCGATGGATGAGAAGTTCCAGAGTCTGTGTGAAGACATCGCCAATGGCGCACAGGTGCTGACCTTCAATGGTTTTCAGGGCCTGATGGTCAACAGCCCCGGCGTGTTCCACAGCCAGGTGGGCGACATCCTCTCGCGCCAGAGCGGCAGCTTTGCACTGATGTGGCACGCAGGCACCAAGGGCGTGAAGGTGGGCCTGCGTTCGCGCTCGGAATTCAACTGCATTCCCCTGGCCGAGAGCTTTGGCGGCGGCGGCCATGCCCAGGCCTGCGGCTTCAAGATGGACAACGAGCGTTTGCTGGATCTGCTCTCGGGTGAGCTCAAGGCCGATCGTGCAGCGACCTACGAATTCGTGCCTGCCCCGCTGCTGGAGTTTGACGAAGAAGGCAAATGGATCAAGCCCAAGAAAGCTTGAATTTAATAGCTGCTAGCGCTGATAAATAAAGGGTTTCAGATACTTATCTATCTGAAGCCCTTTTATTTTTTGCGCAGGCAGCTATGTTTTTTATAAGGCCTGTGTGCTGGGAAGTGTGATGCCGCAGCTGGCTGGCAGACCGCGTGCCGTGGCCTGCCAGCCGGGCAGGGTCAGCAATTGCTGCCACTGCTGCACTTCCGGTACATGGGCCAGCTTGCGCCAGTCCGCGCAGAAATGCATGACTTCGCCCGTGCGCGGATGGGGAATGCTCAGCGCATGCGCGTGCAGCCACAGACGGTGCAGGCCAATGCGCTCGGCCCACCAGCGGTTCAGGGGGCCCTTGCCGTGGGTGGCGTCACCAATGATGGGGTGGGAGGTGTGCTTCAAGTGGCGGCGAATCTGGTGGCGGCGGCCCGTCCTGGGCAGGGCTTCCACCAGCGACACGCGCGTGCTGGGGTGGCGCGGGTCATAGGCCTCGGGCCAGTCCAGGTGGGCCAGGCAGCGCAGCAGGGTCTGCGCAGGCCGTGCGGGGGCGTCTTCCGGTGCATCGTCGGGCTTGAGGGCGTAGTCCACATCCACCTCATCAGGCAGCCAGCCGCGCGCCAGCGCCAGGTAGTGCTTGTGCGCCGTGTGGTCCATGAAGCAGGCTGCCAGCTTCTGGCAGCTTTCCTTGTTCAGCGCAAATACCAGCACGCCACAGGTGCCCTGATCGAGCCGGTGCACGGGCCAGACGTGCTGGCCGATCTGGTCGCGCAGGGTCTGCAGCACAAAGCGGGTTTCATGGCGGGCAATGGCCGTGCGGTGCACCAGCCAGCCTGCGGGCTTGTAGACCACGACCATGTCTTCATCCTGCCAGAGGATGTCCAGCGGATGGGTGTAGCAGGGGCGGTCAGTAGCTTCAGTCATGGTGGTGGGAGCAGGGCGCAAAGCGCGCAAGTGTAGTGCTGGCGCAGACGTGGAGTCGCACCTTCGCCAAATATGTGCACGCGCAAGGGCGAAAAATAGCGAGAATCACTGGTTTGGTGCGCGCGTGCGCTGTTTTGGCGCATGCTCACCGGTAAGTGAGCGTCATCGTGCGCACAAGCATAAGGGAGTGGGGATGTTTCAGGGCGTAGCGGCTTCGGTAGTGGCCTCGTGCATTTTTGGTGGCATTTACTACCTGGCCCCCTTGCTCCAGCCGCTGACGGGTGAACAGATCTTTGGCTGGCGCATGCTCATGACCATCCCGTTCACGACGGCATGGCTGTGCTACAGCAGTCAGGGCAAGGCTGTCTTGGCGCTGCTGCAGCGGGCGCGTGAGCACTGGCCGTTTGCGCTGATGCTGCTGCTGTCTTCGCTGCTGGCCGGTGTGCAGCTGTGGCTCTTCATGTGGGCACCGCTGCATGGGCATGCGCTGCCGGTGTCGCTGGGCTACTTTGTGCTCCCGCTGGCCATGGTGCTGGCGGGGCGGCTGGTGTTTCAGGAGCGGCTCACGCCCTGGCAGGCTGCTGCTTCGGCGCTGGCAGGCTGCGGCATGGCCTGGGAGCTGTGGCGTGCAGGCAGTGTGGCCTGGTCCACCTGGGTGGTGGTGATTGGCTACCCCGCCTACTTTGTGCTGCGGCGCAAGCTCCACACCAACAGCTTTGCAGGCCACTGGCTGGATGTGCTGCTCATGCTGCCTGTGTGCGCCTGGTTTGCCTGGGGGGATGCCTCGGCCGGCTACACGGGCTGGCAGGCCGTGACGCAGACAGCGCCGCTGCACGCGCTGGTGCCTTTGCTGGGCGTGCTCAGTGCGGTGGCGCTGGCTTTGTACATGACGGCCAGCCGCCTGCTGCCGCTGGGGCTGTTCGGGCTGTTGTCCTATGTAGAGCCGCTGCTGCTGGTGGTGGCCGCCTTGCTGATGGGCGAGCGTGTGCAGCCCGGGCAGGAGCCCATGTATGCGCTGATTGGTGCGGGTGTGGCCATGCTGGTGCTGGAAGGCGCCATGCAGCTGCGCAGACAGGCGCAGATGCGCGCGCAGGCTTCTGGCAGCAATACCTGAAGCTGTGCAGGAACAAGTGGCGGCAGAGACGAGCTCTGCTGCCGGAATTGGTAGTTTGGAAAAGGAAGTTGGTCTATGACGACAAAGCAGGCGAACCCGATCCGCATTGGCGTGGTTGGTTATGGCAATTTGGGCCGTGGTGTGGAAAACGCTGTGGCCAAGAACCCCGACATGGTGGTCGCTGGCATCTACACCCGCCGCGATCCTGCACAGCTCAAGCCTTTGTTTGAAGGCACGCCCGTGTTCTCGATGGCAGATCTGGACAGCCATGCCGACCGCATCGACGTACTGGTGCTGTGCGGTGGTTCCAAGGACGATCTGCCCGTGCAGTCGCCCGCGCTGGCAGCCAAGTTCTGCATTGTGGACAGCTTTGACACCCACGCTCGCATTCCCGAGCACTTTGCGGCCGTGGATGCTGCAGCCCAGGCGGGGCAGACCACAGCCCTGATTTCCGCTGGCTGGGACCCCGGCATGTTCTCCATCAACCGCATCATGGGCGAGTCCCTGCTGCCCGATGGCGCAACCTATACCTTCTGGGGCAAGGGCCTGAGCCAGGGGCACTCGGATGCCATCCGCCGCATTCCCGGCGTGGCAGGCGGCGTGCAGTACACCATCCCCGTGGAAGCTGCTGTGGAAGCCGTGCGCAGCGGCACACGCCCCGCGCTGACTACCCGCCAGAAACACGAGCGTCACTGCTACGTGGTGCTGGCCGAAGGCGCAGACGCTGAAACCGTGCGCCAGGCCATCGTGACCATGCCGCACTACTTTGATGAGTACGACACCACGGTCAACTTCATCAGCGCCGAAGAACTCAAGGAACAGCACAGCGCCATGCCCCATGGCGGTTTTGTGATCCGCAGCGGCAATACGACCGAGCAGAACAAGCAGGTCATTGAGTACCGTCTGCAGCTGGACAGCAACCCTGAGTTCACCTCCAGCGTATTGGTGGCTTACGCCCGTGCCGTGCATCGCATGAAGCAGTGGGGCATGACCGGCGCCAAGACCGTGTTTGATGTGGCTCCTGGCTGGCTTTCGCCCAAGAGCGCCGAGCAGCTGCGCAAGGAAGCGCTGTAAGGCACAGCGGCTGGCCGCCTAAAACAAAGCCCGCAGTTCCTGGCGGAACTGCGGGCTTTGTTTATGCATAAAAAATGGCTCTAAGGCTTATTAATACTGCGCTGAAAGCTATGAATTGAGTAGTCAGGAGTTGCTGGTGTGCTGGTTCTGGGCCTGCAGCTGGCGGCTGCGCTCGCAGCGGTCTGCCAGCGCACGCAGATAGCCTTCGGCAAAGAACACATCGTGGTAGGCCGTGCCTTCAAACAGGCGCAGCGGGTGTCGCTCGTTGTCAGTGACCACGGTGTCGCCATGCTGCATGGTGGCGTAGTAGCGCTGGCTTTGCTGGTCGCGGTGCAGCGCAAATTCCGCATTGCGCAGATTGAGTGGGCGGCTGTGCTTGCCAGACTTGTCGATGACATGCACGGTGCACATGTCTGCGGGGTCGAGGAACTCCCAGTCATCGCCCACGGTAGAGATGCGGGCCATCTGGCTCAGGGCATCTGCAATCTGGTTGGGGGTGGCTGTTTCGAGATTGATCGCTGTATCCCGCGTGGGGTAGCCCCCTAAGCGCTCATGCAACTCATTGCAGGCAGATAGACATGCACACAAACCCAGGATACCCATACCTCTCAGCACACAGCGCATAACAGTCAGATGTTTCGGAAAGCGAAGAACGGATTCAGACTGCTGAATATGTACGGAGACTGTGGTTTTTAACAATCATTTTTTGTAAAAAAATGCATCTATGGCTTTTATCTTACAGACTCGATGCATCTTCTAGTTTATTTACCTCGCGCAAAGGCTTGAACCACAGCATCCAGGTGCCCACCACGCCCAGCGTGCAGATGCTGCCTACGATGGCTGCTGGCACAGCGCCAATGCCTGCAGCCATGGCCCCAGCGCGGAATTCGCCCAGCTCGTTGCTGGAGCTGATAAACAGCATGTTGACGGCGTTGACGCGCCCGCGCATGGTGTCAGGGGTAGAGAACTGCACCAGCGATGAGCGTATGTACACACTCACCATATCTGCTGCGCCAGCAATCGCCAGCATGGCTGCAGACAGCCAGAACCAGTGCGAGAGTGAGAAAACCAGATTGGCCACGCCAAACACGGCAACTGCCGCAAACATCACCTTGCCTACACGTTGATTGATGGGGCGGCTGCTCAGCCACAGGCCCATGAGCACCTCACCCACGGACATGCTGGCGCGCAGGATGCCCAGGCCTTCCGGCCCGGCATGCAGCACTTCCTTGGCATAGACGGGCAGCAGGGCAATCACACCGCCAAGCAGCACGGCAAACAGGTCCAGCGAGATGGTGCCCAGCACAATCGGGTGGCTGCGAATAAAGCGTATCCCATCGCGTGCACGCAGCCACATCGTGCCCTGCAGTGGCTGGCGCGCTGCGGCGTAGCGCACCGGCACGCGCCACAGCAGCACAACGGCCAGGGCCAGGGCCATGGCGCACACGCCATAGGTCAGTTCTCCACCGCCCAGGCCGTACAGCACGCCACCCAGCACGGGAGCCGCAATGGCTCCGGTGCGCATGATCATGCTGTTGGTAGCCAGCGCCTGCGCCAGATACGCACGGGGCACGATCTGCGGCAGCAGGCTTTGCATGGCTGGGCCGGTAAAGGCGCGGCTGCAGCCAAACAGCACCAGTACGGCATAGATGCCGCCCACACCACGCACCCCCAGTGTGCTCAGCCACAGCAGCAGTGCAGCGCAGACGCAAGCCAGTGCCCAGCTGGCGGCCAGCATGCGCTTGCGGCTCATGCGGTCGGCCAGATCACCCGCCGGTATCAGGAGCAGCAACATGGGCAGGAACTGCGCCAGCCCCACATAGGCCAGTGACAGCGGATCGCGTGTGATGTCATACACCTGCCAGGCGACGACCACGGCCTGCATCTGCTGGGCAAACAACCCTAGCAGGCGTGCGGACAGAAAAGGCAGAAAACCAGGCTGCTGCAGGGCAGCGTTACGAAACAGGGCAGGGCGGGCGGTCACGAAATCAGCACATTCTCACAAGCAGGCGCAAAAAAGCCGCTGAAACAGCGGCGTGCAATTCAGGCATCAGCCCATGGTCACGACCACGGGTGCATGGTCACTGGGTTGCTTGTTCTTGCGGGGGGCGCGGTCCACCACGCAGGCTGTGGTTCTGGCCTTCAGTGCCTCACTCACCAGAATGTGGTCAATGCGCAGGCCGCGGTTTTTCTGGAAACCGAGCATGCGGTAGTCCCACCAGGAAAAGCTCTTTTCTGGCTGCTCGAACATGCGGAAGGCATCGGTCAGGCCCAGGTCCAGCAAGCTCTGGAAGTGTGCGCGCTCTTCGGGGGTGTGGTGGATGGTGCCGCGCAGGCCTTCGGGGTCGAAAGAATCACGGTCTTCGGGGGCTACGTTGAAGTCACCCACCAGCAGCAGCTGGGGATGCTGGGCCATTTCAGCCTGCACAAAGGCATGCAGCGCCGCCAGCCAACGCAGCTTGTAGGCAAACTTTTCGGAATCAGGGGCCTGGCCGTTGACAAAGTAGCAGTTGATCAGGCGCACTTCGCCCTGTGGTGTGTCCAGTGTGGCGGCAATCACGCGTGCCTGCTCATCGTCAAAGCCGGGAATGTTGCGCACCACATCGCGAACAGGGTGACGGCTCAGAATGGCGACGCCGTTATAAGTCTTCTGACCATGGCTGACAGCCTGATAGCCAGCCGCTTCCAGTTCGGCAAAGGGAAATTTATCGTCTGTGAGCTTGAGCTCCTGCAGCCCGATGGCATCCACCGGATTGACCTGCAGCCAGTCCAGCAACTGCGGGAGGCGAACGTTCAGGGAGTTGATGTTCCAGGTGGCAAATTTCATGGGCGTGCTTCTTGATCAATAGCTGGTGCTGCCGTGCAGGCAGTGCACAGCAGCCAGGGACGAAAACGCCGATTGTCCCAGCTTTGCTACACCAGTAAAGCTGGCGGGATTCGCCCGGTAGTGCTGGTCTGTCAGTGCCAGGAGAAGTCCTGAGCGCAGCTCATACACAGAAAGGGCGTGCACATCCCATGGTGCGAGCGCACGCTGGTCGAGCAAAGGCACTACAGTCAGTGCTTTGCCCATGAGGGGCTGAGTGATGCGCTGGTTTGCCGTGCCAGCGCTTGTGCGAATTCTTTGAAATCCATGACTGATGTGACTGCTGCCGCCGTACCTGAAACCCCACCTTCACCGCCTGGTGACAGCTCCTGGCGCGTGCATGTGGCACGCGTGCTCAACCTGCTGGGTGTGATTGCGGCGCTGGTGCTGATTGTCAGCATCTCGCTGGAAGCTTTTTCCGGTCAGGTGTTTCTGGAAGGGTCGATCTATGCCCGCGTGCAGTTGTGGGTGTGCGTGTACTTTCTGCTGGACATCTTCTTGCTGATGGCGCTGGCACCCAAGAAGATGCGCTTTTTCTTCAGACACTTTCTGCTGATTCTGCTGTCTGTGCCGTACTTGAGCCTGATCGATTTTTTTGCACTGTCGTTTTCCAACGAGGCGCAGTATCTGCTCAAGTTCCTCCCCATCATGCGCGGTGGCGCGGCCCTGATCGTGCTGGTCAAGATGGTGGTGAGCAACAAGCTCACAGGTCTTTTTATTGCGTACCTGGTGAGCTTTTTCTCCGTGGTGTACTTTTTTACCCTGGTGTTTTTTGTGTTCGAAGGGGGCATCAACCCGCTGGTGAGCAGTTACTACGATGCCTTGTGGTGGGCGTCCATGACGGTGACTACGGTGGGCTCGAACATTGTCCCAGTGACCGTTCTGGGCAAGGTCGCAACGGCTGTGCTGGCTACTGTTGGCATGACGGTGTTTCCTATCTTTACCGTCTACATCACCTCACTGGTGCAGCGCATGAACCAGAGCCGTATCGAGCAGGAAGGGCAGGCACAGTAAAGCCCTGCGGCACTCTGTCTTCCTTAATTTCAGTAATTACTGAAAGTTAAGTATTTTGAGATATAGTGCAGCCATCGGGTGGGGATTACCCGAGAACGCTTGTAACTGCTTGCCACCTCACTGCTGTGAGGTGGCTTTTTTTGTGCCTGATGAGTCGGCGGCAGCCTTGTGCTGTGCATGGCGCAAAGCGCAGGTTGAGCACGATAAAGAGCGTAAAAAAGCGCCCTGCAGGCAAGGCGCTTCAGGGGGGGGCAGATGGGCGCGATGTGTGCTGGTCGGCTGCTGCGCAGCAGCTTCACCCTGGATGCAGGGTGACAGCCACAAGCATGCTTATTTCTGTGGTGAACAGAAATCGAAGCCATAGCGTTCGCAGTATGGATCACCCAGATTCGGCAGCCAGCTGGGAGCGTTGTGGTACTTCTGGGCCACGGATTTCAGCACGGTATCCCGGTACTTTTCGAAATTGAAGTTGGTGCCATCAACAAAATAGAAATCGACACCATCCACCTGCATGGTTTGAGGCTGTATTTCATCGAAATATGCCTTGTAGAAATCATGATTTTGCTGCCTGCCCGTGTAGATGCGAATGGTCTTGCCCGCAAAATCCTTGAAGTCAATGATCTGGTCATCCTGTCTGGAGTGGAACTTGCCTTCCCCAAAAACCGGTACATATGCCTTGTGATAGAAGGCAAGGGTTGCTGCGGGGCTGTATGCGTAGGCCATGATGACGCCATCGGCGGGCAGCGAGCTTTCCAGGTTCTGGGTAATCTGGTCTGCCTTGTGCAGGAATACGGCCTTGTGCTGGAGATTGAATTTGCCCCAGAAGCTCATGGGCGCAAACAAAATGGTCAGAAAAATCAAAAAGTGGGGGATAGACAGATAAATCGTCCACTTGATGGATTTTTGCAGATGCTCGGTGTGCAGGCGGTAGGCTGCCCAGATCATGAAAAATGGCACGAAGCCAATGACCCAGTGCAGGCCAATCGATCGCTTGATGCTCAGCACCAGGAACAGCGCAAAAGGCACGCTCCACAGCGCCAGCGCGCTGTACACCAGCTTCTTGTCGGTGGCGAATGTTTTTTTGCTCTTGAAAGCATAAAAAATCGTCCAGGGTGTAATGATGTACACCACCATGGCGATGTATCCAATGAGCGTGCCGATGGACCATTGCTTGTCCTGATTGCGGTTAAACACATTGAACATGATGTTGCTCCAGCCGTGTGTGGCGTTGAACCACAGGTTGAAGCAGATGGCGGGCAGGGCGAAGGCCAGAATCACAAATGGGGCCCAGAGGCGCTTGCGTCGGAAAAGCAGGCAGTGAATGGCAAACGCAAATCCAAGCAGTGCAGAGAAGTACTTGGACAGGAAGGCCAGGCCCAGCAAGATACCGCACAAGGCATAAAGTACCAGCGCCTTGGAGTCAGATGCCTGTCGGTCTGCCAACATGTACACCAGCCCGGAGCAGAACATGAACAACACCAGCGTGGTATCTGTGGTGACCATGAAGAACAGCCAGGACCATGGCAGGCACAGATACAGCGCACCAATCAGCCAGGCATGTGCCTGGTATTTTTGATCCAGGGTTTTCTGGCACAGCAGGACAATGCCCAGGCCAATGATGCTGGTGAGCAGCACGGTGAATGCACGCAGAATCAGTGGGTGCTCACCCAGCATGCGCAGCAGGAAAATCAGCCAGCCCACCATGGGAGGGTGGTCGGAATATCCAGCGGCAGGAAATACCCCCCACTGATAAAAAAATGCCTCATCCCCCGTCATGGGCGTGAAGTAGGCAAGGAATATTTTGACCAGCAGTGTGATGCAGAATATTTTTATGAATAGATTTTTATAAGTATTGCTGTTCATATTAAATCCGATGGGTGCTTGCAATCAGTGTGACGCCAATAAGAATCAAGGCGCCACCTAGAGCGGCCTGCCAGCTCACGTTTTCATGCAGGAAAAACTTGCCGATCAGCATGGTCAGAATAAAACCCAGGCTGACCATGGGGTAGGCAACGCTCACCGGCAGCCGTGAAAGTACCCACAGCCAGATGACTGCGCTCAGGCCATAAAAGCCGATGCCTAGCCAGACATAAGAGTTCAGCAATGCCTGTAAATAGATGGATTTGAGGTCGCTGCTGTCTGCACGGCCTGCGCTCATGCCATATTTCATGGCAATCTGGGCGAGTGATGACATGGCAATGCATACCAGCGCGATGACGTAGGTAAAAAAATTCATGCTTCTCCGACCATGGCAATGCTTGCGAATATGAAAATCAGGGAAAGGCAGATCCAGCTGGGTTTGTCTTTCAGGGAAAACTGCAGGGGATCTTCACCAGTGAGCTCGTTTCTTCCGGTTTTGATCCAGATTCTCATGATCCATGCCAAAAATATCGCTGGAGTGATCCACAGAAGTTCGGGCAAATTGTAGTTAATAAAACTGGTAGGACTTTCTATGTAGAGCGCCAGTACCAGCGCACTCATGAAGCCGCTGGCAATGCCCATGCTTCTGACGGTTTCAAGGTCATCGATGGAGTAGCCTCTGCCTTGAATTTTCGCCAGACCTGCATTTTTGATGCGAGTGATTTCTGCACAGCGTTTGGCCAGTGCCAGGCTGATAAAGACAAAAATAGAAATTGCCAGCAGCCATTTGGAAATTTGAATATTCGATGCAACCCCGCCAGCAATAATGCGGATGGTGTAGAGAAAGGCCAGCACAAGAATATCCAGAATAGCGATTTTCTTGAGCTTGACGGAGTAGGAGAGTGTCAGCGCCGTATAGATCAGCAGGGTCAGAAAGAAGGCAGGCGACAGAGAGAGGGCTGTCACGGCCGCTGCTGCCAGCAAGAGAGCGGACAGTGCGCAGCCCTGCAGAACAGGCATGCGGCCAGAAGCCAGGGGGCGCTTGGATTTGATCGGGTGACTGCGGTCGTTGGGAATGTCCAGCAGGTCATTGATCAGGTACGTGCCGGATGCGCACAGGCCAAAGGCCAGAAATGCCAGCAGTGCCTGGGTCCAGGCAGGTACTTCCAGGCAATGGGCCGCCAGCAGGGGAAGAAAAATCAATGCATTCTTGGTCCAGTTATTGATACGAATGGACTTCAGAAATACTTTCAATGGCTGCCTCGCTGCAACCATTTCAATGATGTTGCTGTGCTGCTGCCTGAGTTTTTTCAGCACGCTGGCTGGGGTATCCACTGCAATAGCCAGACTTGCTTTTTCCCACACAGCCAGATCGTCATGGCTGTTGCCTGCATAGGCATATTCCGTAAAACCGAGTGCAGCAGCATGCGCTGCAATCGCAGCCTGTTTGTTGGCGCCACTTAAGTTGGTGGCATCGTGCTGGTTGGTCGCGATGATGTCATCAAATATCTGCAGATACTCCGCCACGGCGCGCACGATACGAATATCTGCAGCGCTGGCCAGAATCAGCTTTCTGCCTTTTTGCTTTTCCGCACGCAGTAATTCCAGCAGATGCTGGTTATAGGGCAGCGTGCTGGCATCCAGGGAAGCGAGCTGGGCAGTCGTTGCCTTGAACGCAGATTTGCCCTGGAGCAGGCTGCGCAGTGCCTGGGGCAGTGCGAGCGGCTGGCTGCGGAGTACTTCCGTCAATGCTTCGTGCAGTGTATCTACGGGGGTCAATGTGCCATCGAGATCCACATACAGCGGCTCCAGGGCGTTGAATGTATCTTGCACAGTATTGGATGGAGAAATGGGGCGTTTCTTAAAAATATGCGACCTGATGGTCGTGGGCATCGCCCTTTTGCATGCTTGCCAGCAAGACAGGTAATGACAGAAGGTCCTGGTGGTGAGTGCCAGCGCAGATCAGTGCGGCCTCAGCAAAAGATGCACTTTTTTACAGGGTGGCAGTGTATATGCAGTGCCGTGTGCAAGCTGGCTTGCACCTGCTTTCAGGCAGAGTGTGCTGTGTTTTTCTCGGGCTGCAGAAAGCCTGTTGTGGCGTGCTGGCTGCCATCATCAAAGACCAGCGCACGTTCGGGCCAGCGCAGGGCTGCCAGCTTCATGTGGGCATGTGGCTGGTCAAAGGTACGCGCCTGCGCGCGTGCACCGACGGAGTAGTCCACGCAGAACACATTGCCCAGTTGGCCGTGCCAGGCATAGGGGCTGATGTCGCTGAACAAGCCCTCCTGCGTGCTCTGGTGCGGCAGGGTGGAGCGCCAGTAGTGGCCCATGACGACGGGCGTGGGCTCGGCGTATTGCTCCCACCAGGCCATGCGTTCGACAAAGCGCCATTTGTTGCCCGCAAAAAATGGCGCATGGGTCTGGCGTTCCAGGCCACAGGTCAGTACCTTGAGCGGGTTGACCGTGGCCTTGTTAAGTTCGTTGTCGCAGTGTGCCTGCAGGAATGGTGGGTGGCGCTCGCCATCTTCCAGGCTGTGGGGCCAGCGGTTTTTTTCCTCGGCCATGCGCTCGGCAATGCGGCGCTGCACAGCGATTTGCGCGGCCTGCGTTTCCCAGTGGTCGTAGGCGGCGCGCGCACCGCCCAGCGGCATGCTGCGGGCCTTGGCGACGTCGGGGGCATGCCATGCAGCGTGGATGACGCGCAGATCCTCGCGCTCCAGCCCCAGGGGCAGGCTGTTCAGAAAAGTTTCAATGCGTGCACGCTGCAGCGTGGTGGTGGCGCGGGCGAACTGGCGGTATTTGCGCAGATCGCTGTCCAGCCGGGCATCAAAAAACCAGCCTGCGCCGTCCTTGGCATCATGGCGCAGCAGGTTGATTTCATGGTTGCCCGCGATGGCGCGGGCATGCCCTGCTTCCACCAGGCGCTGCACCACATCGACCACGCCGGGGCTGTCCGGGCCGCGGTCTACAAAGTCGCCCACAAACACCAGGGTGCGCGACTGTGGGTGGCGGCCATCCGCGTCATAGCCCAGGTGGCGCAGCAGATCCAGCAATGCATGCAGCTCGCCGTGGATGTCTCCGACGATGTCAAGCGGGCCGGGGGGCAGGGGCTGGATCAGGCTCATGGTGGGGCGTTTTCAACAAAGGTCTGCGCAAAAGCGATCGAGCGTTCTATATTGTTGCAATGCAGCAAGCACGTCAATCCTGCCTTGTTCTTCCTGCAGCCGACCTCGGGAAATCACTAGTCAGTCAGCCGCGTGCTGTCGCTCGTAGCGCACAAAGCTGAACGGCAGCCCCTTGGCGCTGACATGGTCTTCGCGTGCGGTTTCCCGCCACTGGGCATCCAGCTCGGGGGCGTAGGCATCGCCTGCATAGTCCTGGTGAATGATGGTCATTTCCACCACATCGGCCAGAGGCAGTGCCTGTGCATAGATCTGCGCCCCGCCCATGACCCAGACGGTGTTGCCGTGCTGGGCGCCGATGCGCAGTGCCTCTTCCAGACTGCTGGCGTGCACCACGCCGTCAGCGCTCCAGTCGGTATTGCGTGTCACCACGATATTGGTGCGGCCGGGCAGGGGGCGGAAGCGCTCGGGCAGCGAATCCCAGGTTTTGCGCCCCATGATGACGGGGTTGCCGCTGGTCAGCTGCTTGAAGTGCGCCAGGTCTTCCGGCAGGTGCCAGGGCATGCTGTTGTTCAGACCAATCACGCCATTGGCTGCGCGTGCATAAATCAAATGGATAGCCATAGGGCTCAGGACAGTGTCTATTTAAAAAAGAGAGCTGCTAGCGCTGATGATTCATAGACTTTGGATAGATTTATATCTGAAATCTATGAATATCAAGCGCTAGCAGCTCCTGTTTTTGATATTTGCTCTTTTCCGAGAGGTAACTCGCTGAGCAAAAGAACCAATACGGAGTGAGACGTCAAACGGCTACGGGTGCCTTGATGGCTGGGTGGTGTTCGTAGCCCAGCACTTCAAAGTCCTCAAACTCATAGTCGAAGATGGACGCTGGTTTGCGCTTGATATGCAGTGTCGGATATGCAAAGGGCTGGCGTGACAACTGCGTCTGCACTTGCTCAAAGTGATTGTTATAGATGTGGCAATCTCCCCCGGTCCAGATGAAATCGCCTACATCCAGGTCACACTGTTGGGCCAGCATGTGCGTGAGCAGTGCGTAGCTCGCAATGTTGAAGGGTACGCCGAGGAAAATATCTGCACTGCGCTGGTACAACTGGCAGGAGAGCTTGGCTTTGCCACCAGGCTCTTGCGCAGGTGCCACATAGAACTGAAAGAAGGCGTGACAGGGCATGAGTGCCATCTGATCGAGGTCAGCCACATTCCAGGCACTCACAATGATGCGACGGCTGTCAGGATTGTTCTTGAGCTGTTGAACCACTTCGGCGATCTGGTCGATGTGGCCGCCGTCAGGCTTGGGCCAGCTGCGCCATTGGACGCCATACACAGGGCCAAGAGAGCCGTCTTCACGGGCCCATTCGTCCCAGATCGTGCATCCACGCTCTTGCAGCCACTTCACATTGCTGTCACCGCGCAGGAACCACAGCAGTTCGAGAATGATGGATTTAAGGTGAACTTTCTTGGTCGTGACCAGTGGAAAACCTTCACTTAGGTCAAAGCGCATCTGATGGCCAAACACGCTGCGTGTGCCGGTGCCGGTACGGTCACTTTTGCTCACACCATGTTCGTAGACATGGCGCATAAAGTCTTCGTACTGAGAACGGACTGGGCGGTTGGTGGAAAGTGTCATGCGGAATCTCGTAAAGCAAAACCGCCCAAGCCAATGAGCCGGGCGGCCAATGGTTCATTGTGCCATGAGCCGAAAAAAGGTCCGTGAGGCAGGATATGCGGTGTTGGCGGACAGGCGCACCGGTGTCAGGCCATCAATAATGTCAATGGAGGACGCAGTAAGACGCAATGGGGCGTCTTGCAGTCCATGCAGAGCGGATGCCTGCTTCACACTTTTTTTGGAGGCCCTTATGAAATTGCGTTTTTCTTCTTCTGCACTGCAGGTCGCAGCGGTACTGGCTGCTGCTGTGGCATTGTCGGCCTGTGATCGAGCGAGTACGGACAACACCTCGGGCGCAGCACCTGCACCGCAGGAAGAGGTGGTGACTGCTGAGAGCGTGGTGGTGGAAAATGCTCCAGCCCCTGAGGCCAGTACACCTGCCAGCACTGCCTCCACTTTGCAGGAACTGGAAAAGAGTGTGGGCACTTATCCTGGAGACAACAGCTATCTGGTCTCCGGTGTCTTGGCAGAGCGCCTGAAGGCACTGCTGGGTGAAGATACCTATAAGCTCGTGCTGCAGAATCTGGAAGTGGCCAGCCCGCTGAGCAAGGATGGTGAACGCCTGTTCATCACGGGCAACCGTGCGCATCAGGGTGGTGAAGAAATGGCAGCCATCGTGGTGGATCCTGCACAGAATGCCGTTCGCGTGTGGCTGAGCACGGAGGGCAAGAGCCAGGTGTTCCAGGACCCTGCACAGGTGGAGGTGCCATGGCCTGCTGATGTGCAGACCATGATCAGCAACTTCCAGGAATCCAAGCAGTAACAAGCGTAAGCCCTGGTCACGGGGCTCACTCAGCAAAAAACGCCGCAAGCATGCAAGCTGCGGCGTTTTTTCTTGGTTTTCTTGGGGCAGGCAGTTTCAGCGCTGCAGGATGCAGCCTGGGTTCATGATGCCCTGCGGGTCCAGTGCCTGCTTGATGGCGCGCATCATCTGCAGCGCCACGGGTGACTTGTAGTGCACCAGCTTGTCAGCCTTGAGCGCGCCTACGCCATGTTCGGCGGAGAAAGAGCCGCCAAACTGCGCCACGGCGTCATAGACCAGTGTGTTGACCATGTCTTCTTTCTCTTGCAGAAAGACTTTGCCGTCCTGCCCTTCCGGCACCTGCACGTTGTAGTGCAGATTGCCGTCGCCCAGGTGTCCAAAGTTCACGAGGCGCACGCCAGGAATGGCACGCTGCAGCAGCGCGTCCGTGTGCGCGACAAAGGCAGGGATGCGCGAGGCCTGGATGGAAATGTCGTGCTTGATGTTCAAGCCTTCCTCAGCCTGTGCCAGCGGAATGCTCTCGCGGATATGCCACAGCTCATGCGCCTGGGTCATGTTCTCGGCCACCACAGCATCGAGCACGCAGCCATCTTCCAGCGCCAGCTCCAGCAGATGCTCAAAGCGCGCTCGGGCATGGGTTTCGGATTCGCTGTCGGAGTTTTCCAGCAGCACGCAGTAGGGCGCATCGGCCATGTCGGCAAAGGGCACACGCAGCTGGGGCATGTGCTTGACGACGAGAGACAGCGCAAATTTCCCCATCACCTCAAAACCTGTCAGCCCGGCCGCCAGATGCCTGTGGGCCAGGCCCAGCAGGCGCACGGCAGCTTCCATGCTGGGCACGGCGGCAAAGGCAGTCAGCTGGGCCGCAGGTTGCGGGAACAGCTTCATGGTGGCGGCGGTGATGATGCCCAGCGTGCCTTCGCTGCCGATAAACAGGTCGCGCAGGTCGTAGCCCGTGTTGTCCTTGCGCAGGCCGGAAAGCCCATCCCAGATTTCGCCCTGAGGGGTGACTACCTCGAGGCCCAGGCACAGCTCGCGCGTATTGCCGTAGCGCAGCACCTGGGTGCCGCCAGCGTTGGTGCCCAGATTGCCGCCAATGGTGCAGCTGCCTTCGGCAGCGAGAGAGAGCGGAAACAGAAAACCGGCCTGTGCGGCTGTTTCCTGCAGGGTCTGCAGCACCATGCCCGCTTCGACGGTGATGGTGAGGTTGTCTGCATCGAGCTGGCGCACGGCATGCATGCGCTGCAGGTTCAGCACAATCTGCTCGCCGCTGGTGTCGGGCGTAGAGCCTACAGAAAGCCCGGTATTGCCCCCCTGGGGAACGATGCTCACATGCGCGGCAGCACAGGCTTTGACCACGGCAGCCACTTCCTGTGTGCTGCCTGGGCGCACCACGGCAAGCGCCTTGCCATGCACACGCTTGCGCCAGTCCTGCTCATAGGCGCTGAGGTCACCATCGGTCAGCACATGGGCTGCGCCGACGATGTCGCGCAGTTGTGCCAGAAGTGCGGCTTGTTTCATGTCTCTTTGCTTTCTCAATGTTCTGGTGTGACTGGTGCTGCGGGCTGAGCCTTGGCGGTCTGCAGGCGGATACGCACATGCAGTACACAGGCCACAAACAGCAGCAGGCAGAAAAAGATTTCCAGCATGGCAAGGTAGTTGCCCGGTGCCCGGTCACTCCAGGCACGGACCACGCCTTCGGTGAAGTACAGCCAGATCAGCAGGCTGACCCAGCGGTAGGTATACATGCGGCGCTTGAGCAGGCCCACCAGCGGAATACACAGCGGCAGGGCCTTGAGCACCAGCCAGGAGCCGCCGGGGCGCAGCGGTGCCAGCCACAGCTCCCATGCGACGCACAGAATGATCAGGCCCAGCAGGCTGCCTACGGCCAGCCAGCGAGAGGCAGCAACGACGGGGCTGCCGGAGAAATTGTTGCTTGCAGAATTCATTGGGGTGGCATCATACGGCCCATGTCTGAGATTTTTCACCGTGCACGCCAGCGGCTGGTTCAGCTGGGGCAAATGCTGCGCACATTTCCCTGGCGCAATACCTTGCACATCCTCAAGCAACGCTTCAGTGAAGACCAGCTGGGCCTGACAGCCAGCAGTCTTACGTTCACGACGCTGCTGGCGCTGGTGCCATTTTTCACGGTGTTGCTGGCCGTGTTTACGGCTTTCCCCAGCTTTGGGCGTCTGCAGGAAACCTTGCAGACCTGGCTGATCGACAAGCTGATCCCCGTAGAGATTGCCGAGCAGGTGATTGACTATCTGACGCAGTTTGCCAGCAAGGCCAGTCAGCTGGGTATTGTGGGGCTGGCCTTTTTGCTGCTCACCGTGGTCAGCTTGATTCTGACCATGGACAAGACCCTCAACCGCATCTGGCGCGTGCCCCGCATGCGTCCACTGGGGCAGCGGCTGCTGATCTATTGGGGCGTGCTCACGTTTGGTCCGCTGCTCATGGGGCTGAGCATTGCGACCACGTCCTATGTGCTCTCTGCCTCGCGTGGGCTGGTGGCAGTGCTGCCGGAGAGCGCACAGGTAGCCTTTAATTCACTGGAGTTCCTGTTGCTGTCCGCAGCCATGACGGCGCTATACCACTTCGTGCCCAATACCCCGGTGAAGTGGCGCTATGCCTGGGCGGGTGGTCTGTTTGTGGCGATCGGCATGGGGCTGGCCAAGACGGCGCTGGGCATGTATCTGTCCACAGTGCCCACGTACTCGGCCATTTATGGCACGTTCGCCACGCTGCCTATCTTGCTGATCTGGATCTACACCTGCTGGATCATCTTTCTGCTCGGTGCCGTCGTTGCCGCCTATTTGCCCGGTCTGCTGGCGGGTTCTGCACGTGATATGCGCCATGCGGGCTGGCAGCTGGCGCTGGCGCTGGAAGCTATTGCAGTGCTCGACCCCCTGCGCACGCAGCCTCAGCGTGGTCTGTCTGCGCGCGTACTGGCCAAGCGACTGCGCGTGAGCAAGCTGCAGCTGGAAGCAGCACTTGGCGCTTTGACGAGCCTGCGCTGGGTGGCGGCCATGCCTGCCAGTGGCACGGCTTATCTGGAAGAAGGCGAGCCCTGCTTTGTGCTGCTGGCTGACCCGGATACGACCTTGCTTGCACCGCTGATGGAGCACATGTTGCTTGCGCAGACGGAAAGTACAGCGACCTTGTGGCAGCAAAGCGGGTGGGCAGAGTGCGCGCTGCGCCAGGTGCTGCCGGCTGAGGCTGGCGTGCCAGCGCCTGCAGGTCTGGGCTTGCCAAGGTAAAATATTGGTGTTTTATGGCGTAAACCCTTGATGGATAAGCGCTAAATGCTTCTTTATTGGAAGCAAAAAGGCCTTGGTAAGTGTTCGCTAGCATAGATGTCATGCTGCAGTACTACCAAGGCCTTTTACCTTGGTGTGTCAGAACAGAAGTATGCGTATGGCATGCAGCATCTGGCATGGATCTCTGGATGAGAAGCAGCAGACCTGCGCAGGTCCGGCCTGCTGGCCAATTCCCTGTCAACCTACACGTACGCTTGGAGCACGGCCTTAGGCTGTGCTCTGGTGCATTTATTTTTATCTCGTATGAGCGTAACTGTCTCTCCACCATGGCAACAAGCCAGCCTGGCCCATATGTTGCAGGCACGTGTTGCTGCCAGCCCGGCACTGCCAGCCTATCGTGAATCTGTGGGCAAAGACCTGCCCTGGAAGCAGCTGAGCTGGGGCGAAGTGGGAGCAGCCGTGATGCAGTACCGCTGTGCCTTGCAGCGCAGCGGCATTGTGCATGCAGACCGTGTGGGCATCTGGCTGCCCAACAGCATATATGCCATGTGCATGGACCAGGCGGCCCTGCAGATTGGAGCGATTGCGGTGCCCGTGCACAGCACCGATAACCCCGCCAGCATTGCCTACATTTTTGACAATGCAGAAATCAGCCTGCTGGTGCTGTCCAGCCTGAGCCAGTGGGAGCGCGTGCGTGGCACCGAATACGCCATGGCCAGCCTGCGTACGGTGGTGGTCATTGATTTGCCAGAAGATGTACCTGCCCAGCCGGGCGAACCCCGCGTGCTCAGCCTGGCGCAGTGGCTGCAGGAAGGCGAAGCGCTGGCAGATGCACCTGCCCCCGCCCTGCCGCAACGAGAAGATGTGGCGGCCATCGTCTACACCTCGGGCACCACGGGCAAGCCCAAGGGCGTGATGCTCACGCACGGCAACGTGCTGGCAGACGTGACGGATTTTGTCGATCGTCTGGGTCCCAATGAAGACGACCGCTTTCTGTCATTCCTGCCGCTGTCGCACACCTTTGAACGCACCTGCGGCTACTACCTGAGCATTGCCTGCGGCGCCTGCACCTCGTATGCGCGCTCGGCAGCACTGTTGATGCAGGACATGCAGACTGAAAAGCCCACCATCCTCGTGTGTGTGCCGCGCATCTACGAACGCGCCCATGCCAAGGTGCTGGAAAAAGTGCTGGCAGGCCCTGAGGATGAGCGCGAAGCCTTCTTTCGCTGCGTGGAGTGGGGCTGGGCCAACTTCTGTGCACGCCAGGGCATTACGGACTTGCACAAGCACGACGCCAGCCTGATTGGCACGCCAGCGCCTGCGGCCTACCCTGCGCTGTCGGAGCAGATTGCCAACCTGTTTGGTGGCTGTGTGCGCATGGCGATTACCGGTGGCGCAGCCATTCCACACAGCACAGCCAAGGTGTTCCTGGCGCTGGGTGTGACCTTGCTGCAAGGCTATGGCATGACGGAAACCACGCCTGTGATTTCCGTGGTCACGCCGGACAGCAATGACCCCGCCACCGTGGGCGAACCACTGCCCTGCGTGCAGGTACGCATTGGTGAGCAGCGCGAGCTGCAGGTGCGTGGCCCCACGGTGATGAAGGGCTACTGGAAGCGCCCTGAAGACACGGCCGCTGCTTTTACCGAAGACGGCTGGCTGCGTACGGGCGACCAGGCCGAGCTGGTGCGTGGTCGTATCCGCCTGATGGGGCGCCTGAAGGAAATCATCGTGACATCGACGGGTGAAAAGCTCTCGCCCGCCGATCTGGAACTGGCCCTGCTGGCTGATCCGCTGATCGACCAGATCATGGTGCTGGGCGATCACCGCCCTTATGTCAGCGCGATTGCTGTGCTCAATGCCGAGAACTGGGCCGTGCTTGCGGCCGAGCAGGGCTGGGATGGGCAGAGCCTGGAAACCCTGCGCCAGCCTGCAGTGGTTCAGACCGTGCTCAAGCGTCTGCAGGCCTTGAGCGCCGATTTCCCCAGCTACGCACAGCCCCGTGCTTTGTTGCTGAGCATGGAGCCCTGGAGCGTGGAAAACCAGCTGCTCACGCCTACGCTCAAGGTCAAGCGCAAGCAGGTCATGGAGCGTTACGCGGAAGATATTGAAGGGCTGTACGGCAAGCGCCGCGTGGCTTAAATCAGCCCGCTGCATGCTCCAAAACGAAAGCCCCGGTTGCTGCTGCAGCCGGGGCTTTTTGACATCCACCTAGACTTGGTGCGATGCAGTTGCTGCCTGTATCGGCAGGGTTGCGAAAAACTTCAGCCCGTAACTCAGGCCCTGACAGGCTGTGTCAGAAAATCGCGCAGCGCAAACAGCGTTTCGTCGGGTGCCTCTGTCATCTGGTTGTGGCCCATGGGCAGCATCACCGTTTGCACCTGCTTGCCTGCCGCCTTGGCGGCATTGATCAGTCCTTGTGCGGCTTTGGGCGGTGTCATCTGGTCCTGCTGGCCCAGCGCAAACAGAACAGGGCACTGCACGGCGGCAATGGCTTGCTCGCCGTTGGCGTAGCTGTCGCAGGCCTTGAAGCCCGTGTAGAGCAGATTGGTGTTGTGGTTGCTCGCCAGCACACGGCGGCCCAGCGCCATGCCCGCGCCATGGACCCAGCTGCCCGCACCGCTGGGCGGCGAGAGCGTGGCGCGCGAGAAGGTCTGAATCATGGCAATCGCTTTTTCCGGCGTGTGCTGTGCGCTTTCGAGCAGGGCAGCAGAGACTTTCATGGGATATGCCGTGCCGACCAGGGCCAGATGGCTCACGCGTGGGCCGAGCTGTGCCGCAGCTTCCAGTGCAATCAGGCTGCCCCAGCTGTGGCCAACCAAGGCCGCCTGCTGCAGGCCAGCGGCATCCATGAGCTGGGCGATGGTGTGTGCTGCGGCTTCCACGCTGTCAGGGGCAGCGCCGTTGCTGCGGCAGTGGCCGGGCAGATCTATGGCCAGCACATTCCAGCCGTGGTGGGCCAGATAGCGGCTTTGCAGCGCCCAGACGCTGTGGTCGCAGAGCACGCCGTGAATCAGGATGGCGGTGGGCTTGGTGGCATCAAAAGGCCTGCCGCCGGTGTAGGCGTAAAGCTGTGAGTCATTGACTTTAAAAAACATAGCTGTCTCCGCAATATAGATAAGCGCTAGTGGCTGTTTTTGTTATGAATTTCAGGCGGCTTTCTCTGCCGCCTTCAGCGCACGCTTGAGGTCGTCGATCAGGTCGTCCGCATCTTCCAGGCCAATGGACAGGCGAATCGTGCCCTGACCGATGCCAGCCTGTGCCAGCGCTTCATCGCTCATGCGAGAGTGTGTGGTGCTGGCCGGGTGGATCACCAGGCTGCGGCAGTCGCCCACGTTGGCCAGATGGCTGAAGACTTTGAGCGTCTCGATGAACTTCTTGCCTTGGTTGCGGTTGCCTGCAATATCAAAGCTGAACACCGAGCCCGCGCCGCGCGGCAGCAGTTTTTGCGCCAGGCGGTGCGAAGGGTGGGATTCCAGCATGGGGTGGCCCACACGGGCGACCATGGGGTGGGTGGCCAGGAACTGCACCACTTTTTCGGTGTTCTTCATGTGCCGCTCCATGCGCAGCGGCAGGGTCTCAATGCCCTGCAGGATCAGCCAGGCACTGTGCGGACTCATGCAGGCGCCAAAGTCGCGCAGCCCCTCACGGCGTGCGCGCAGCAAAAAGGCGCCCACCGTGCTCTCTTCGCTGAACACCATGTGGTGAAAGCCGTCGTAGGGCTCGGTCAGTTCGGGGAATTTGCCCGAGGCTTCCCAGTCAAAGCTGCCGCCATCCACCACGATGCCGCCTATCACCGTGCCGTGGCCGCAGAGGAACTTGGTGGCTGAGTGGTAGACCAGATCCGCCCCATGCTCAAAGGGTTTGATGAGCCACGGCGATGTCAGCGTGGAATCCACCAGCAGCGGCACACCCGCTTCGTGCGCGATGTACGAGACGGTGGGAATGTCCAGCACGTCCAGCGCCGGGTTGCCCACGGTTTCGCCAAAAAACAGTTTGGTGTTGGGGCGGATGGCGGCCTTCCAGCCGTCAATGTCTCCGGGTTGGACAAAGGTGGTTTCAATCCCAAAGCGGCGCAGCGTGTAGTGCAGCAGGTTCTGGCTGCCGCCATACAGTGCCGTGCTCGCCACGATATGGCTGCCCGCACCCATGAGCGTGGCAATGGACAGGTGCAGGGCGGCCTGGCCGCTGGCTACGGCAATTGCGCCAATGCCGCCTTCGAGCGCTGCTACGCGCTGCTCCAGCACGGCATTGGTCGGGTTGCTGATGCGGCTGTAGACGTGGCCCGGTCTCTCCAGGTTGAACAGGCTGGCCGCGTGGTCGCTGGATTCAAAGACAAAGGACGTGGTCAGATGAATTGGCACCGCGCGTGCACCCGTGGCCGGGTCGGGCTGCGCGCCTGCATGCAGGCTCAGGGTGTCAAAGCCAGGGTCGCTATAGCCGGGCATTGCAATGTCTCCATAGATCTATATAGGTATGAGTGGATGCAATGCTGGCACAGAAGCTGTGGGCGGTCAGCGCCTTGGTGACGCAGGATACCGTCTGCTACAAAGCAAAGAGCGCCTCAGGCTGCTTGGATATGGAATTGAACGCAAAAATATTGTGAAAACAAGGTTTCATCAGCGCAAAGCGCTATTTTTTTGAATGCTGCGGGGCAAGATGCAAGCCTTGTGGCTTTGCGTTGTTGAGGCACCGTCGATGTGGGCTATATTTGTTCACATGGACAAAGACTTGGTTTTGGAGATCTACCAATGAAAGTGAGCGACATTCTCCACTTCAAAGGCAATAGCCTGTATGTGGCGCAGGCAGATGATGCCTTGGCAGATGCCGTGGCCGTGATGGCTGAAAAAGACGTGGGCTCACTGGTGGTCATGGAGCACGGTGATGTCGTAGGCGTGCTGACTTTCCGCGAGGTCATTCAGGCCATTGCCAAAAACGGCGGTAGCCTGGGCACCACCCGTGTGCGTTCGGTGATGGACGATGCGCCGCTGACCTGCACAGCGGAAACCGAGCTGGATGAAGTGCGCCGCATGATTCTGGACCACCATGCGCGCTACATGCCCGTGATGGACAAGCGCCAGTTGATCGGTGTGGTGAGCCTGTATGACGTGGCCAAGGCCGTGGTGGAAAGCCAGAACTTTGAGAACAAATTGCTCAAGGCCTATATCCGCGACTGGCCTGAACAGGAAAAAAACGCCTCCTGATCTACGACCGGCCTGCAAGCCTCAGACAGAGTTTGCAGGCCATTTTTTCGTGTATGCACAGCCGATTGCGTACGCTTTTTGGTGCTGTTGAGCCACAAAATTCCTGTTTTTTGCTGCTTTATTGATTAAATCAATCACTTTATTGGAAAAATCAAACAGAAAAGCTTGAATGGCGCTATAAGTGGGCGTAGCACTCGTAAATCATGGTTTTTACCTAGATTTCTGACGTCTGCTGTGGTCGATAAAGCGTCTCAAATAAGAAAAAATCATATTAAATTTATTTAAAAGTGTTGACTGGTAATTTGGGCGAAACATAGAATCCGCCCACTTCGAACCACAACACGGTTCGTCTTCGCATTTGCTCAGTCCGTTCGTTGACGGATGCTCATGCCCCCAAGGCGCTGGGGTGTTGCATGAGATGACAGTAGCTATCGAACCCAGGCTGGTTTGCCAGTGCGCCCTCTGCGGCCTATATCCAGCCTCGAGAAAGGAAACGCCATGTCCAAGTCAGGAAACTGGGCGGCTTCTGTACGCACGATAGCGTCAGACATCGCCGAGGGTTTTCTTGAAATTACCCACAACAGCTTTGCCCTCATCGGTCTGGTTGTTGCATTTGCTGCTATCGCATTGTTTGCGCAACCTGAGTTGCGTCAGCAAGGCGAGGCACAGCTGCGCACCTGGCTGCAGGAGCGGCATGTTGCTGTGGTCGGGGTCACACCCGAGCCCAGCGCGATTGAGCGCGCAACGGCTGTGAACCCCAAGGAATTGCCGAAAGACCAGGCCGCTGTTGCGTACTGGATCAGCAAAAAGTACCGCGTGGCACCTGAGCCCATTGGTGCGCTGGTGGAAGAGGCTTACCAGATTGGTGAGCAGTACAAGATCGACCCCACACTGCTGCTGGCCGTGATGGCGATCGAGTCGCGCTTTAACCCGTTTGCCCAAAGCTCTGTCGGTGCGCAGGGACTAATGCAGGTGATGACGCGTGTGCACACCGAGAAATACGACAACTTTGGCGGCAACCATGCCGCGTTTGACCCCATCAGCAATCTGCGTGTGGGGGCGTCGATTTTGCGTGAGTACATGCAGATCACCGGCTCGGTGGAAGGTGCACTCAAGTACTACGTCGGTGCTGCCAACCATGGCAATGACGGTGGCTATGTTGCCAAGGTGCTGGCTGAGCACAGCCGCATGCGTCAGGTAGCAGGTCGTTCCACGCCTGAAACCACCGTGCGCCCAGGCCTGGTGGCCAAGCGCCAGATCACCCCGATCAAGATGGAAGAGGGCGAAGCTGCTGCTGAACAAAAGGCCGCAGAGACCGAAGGCCCCGCTTCCGTGGCGGTGAACCGTACCCAGGATGAAGCATCTCAGGTGGTGGCAAGCTCCAACCTCTGATTGCCCATAGACCCCTGCTGCGCCCCAATGCACAGGCACGCGTAGAGCCCAGAGCTTCTGCAGTGCTTGTGCATTGTTGTTTCTAGGGTATGGCGGCTGGGCTACACTTACAGGGTACGCAACTGGCGATAGGTGCAGCAGTTTTTCCACTGCCTTGCACTGACGTGGAATCGCTGCAGGGCCTGTCAGCCCTGCCAACCACCGGGGAGCGTACCGCCCAGTCTGTTCGGGCGTTTCAGCCGTTCGCCTGGGCAGCCCTTTTCCAAGGGAATACAAGTTCACAGGACTGCCAAACTCATGTTCCAACGCACCAATACCGTCGAGATCGTCGACCCAGAAGTCTTTGCTGCCATCCAGGCTGAAAACCAGCGCCAGCAAGACCACATCGAACTGATCGCGAGCGAGAACTACTGCTCGCCCGCCGTGATGGAAGCCCAGGGCTCCCAGCTGACCAACAAGTACGCCGAAGGCTACCCAGGCAAGCGCTACTACGGTGGTTGCGAGCACGTGGACGTGGTGGAGCAGCTGGCCATTGACCGCATCAAGGCCATCTTTGGTGCCGAAGCTGCCAACGTGCAGCCCAACTCCGGCTCTCAGGCCAACCAGGCTGTGCTGATGGCCTTTGCCAAGCCCGGCGACACCATTCTGGGCATGAGCCTGGCCGAAGGCGGTCACCTGACCCACGGCATGGCGCTGAACATGTCTGGCAAGTGGTTCAATGCCGTGGCCTACGGTCTGAACGACAAGGAAGAGATCGACTACGAACAGCTGGAAAAGCTGGCGCGTGAGCACAAGCCCCGCATCATCGTGGCTGGCGCTTCTGCCTACGCCCTGCGTATCGACTTTGAACGCTTCGCCAAGATCGCCAAGGAAGTCGGCGCCATCCTGTGGGTGGACATGGCCCACTACGCAGGTCTGATCGCTGCTGGCGTCTACCCCAACCCCGTGCCTCATGCTGACGTGGTCACTACCACCACCCACAAGAGCCTGCGCGGCCCCCGTGGCGGCGTGATTCTGATGAAGGCTGAGCACGAAAAGGCCATCAACAGCGCCATCTTCCCCGGCCTGCAGGGCGGCCCTCTGATGCACGTGATCGCTGGTAAGGCTGTGGCTTTCAAGGAAGCACAGTCGCCTGAATTCAAGGCTTACCAGGAACAAGTCGTGAAGAACGCCAAGGTCATGGCTGATACCCTGACCGAGCGCGGTCTGCGTATCGTGTCTGGCCGTACCGAAAGCCATGTGATGCTGGTGGACCTGCGTTCCAAGGGTATTACTGGCAAGGCTGCTGAAGCGGCTCTGGGCCAGGCGCACATCACCATCAACAAGAACGCCATCCCCAACGACCCCGAGAAGCCCTTCGTGACCAGCGGTATCCGCGTGGGCACACCTGCCATGACCACCCGTGGCTTCAAGGAAGAAGAAGCGCGCATCACTGCCAACCTGGTGGCTGACGTGCTGGAAAACCCCAGCGACGAAGCCACACTGGCACGCGTACGCGCTGAAGTGGCCAAGCTGACAGCCCGCTTCCCCGTCTACAAGTAATCCGCAGCCCTATGAAGTGCCCCTTTTGCAACCATATGGATACCCAGGTCGTGGAAACGCGCATGGGTGAAGAGGGGGCCTTCATTCGCCGCAGGCGCCAGTGTCTGAGCTGTGCCAAGCGCTTTACCACCTACGAACGCCCCGATGTGAGCTTTCCGACCGTGGTCAAGAAAGATGGCCGCCGTACGGAATTCAGCCACGACAAGCTGCAGGCCTCGTTTGTGCTGGCGCTGCGCAAGCGTCCAGTCGCTTCGGCCGAAGTCGATGCAGCGATTGACCATGTGGAAGAGAAGCTGCTGAACGCCGGTGTACGCGAGGTAGCGTCCAGCCACATTGGCGAGCTGGTCATGCATGAGCTGCGCAAGCTCGATAAGGTGGCCTATATCCGCTTTGCCAGCGTCTACCGCAGCTTTGAGGATATTGATGACTTCAAGCACCTCGTGGATGAAGTGCGTACATAAAGACACGTCATGCAGAAAAGACAAAGGCCGCTGATGCGGCCTTTGTTATTGCTGAGGGCTTTAAAAACTATAGCTGCCAGCGCTGGTTATTCATAGATTTCAGATGCTTTTATATCTGAAATCAAGTGTTGATCAGCGCTGGCAGCTCTTTTTTAAGAAGCAGATGCCGGAATGGGGCCGGGCTCCTGGTGCACATCGCCACACTGTGCGCGGTGGCGCAGCGCATGGTCCATGACCACGAGTGCCAGCAGCGCCTCGGCAATCGGCGCAGCGCGAATGCCTACACAGGGGTCGTGACGGCCCTTGGTGATGACTTCGGTGCTGTTGCCATGCACATCAATGGATTCGCGGGGGCTCAGGATGGAGCTGGTGGGTTTGATGGCAATCGAGACTTCCAGGTCCTGCCCGGTGCTGATGCCGCCCAGAATGCCGCCAGCATGGTTGGTGCGAAAGCCTTCGGGGCTCATGGAGTCACCATGCACCGTGCCGCGCTGGGCCACGCTGGCAAAGCCCGCACCAATCTCCACGCCCTTGACGGCGTTCAGGCCCATCATGGCGTAGGCGATGTCGGCATCGAGCTTGTCATACAAGGGCTGGCCCAGGCCCACGGGCATGCCCGTGGCCTGCACGCGAATGCGCGCGCCGCAGCTGTCGCCGGACTTGCGCAGTGCGTCCATGTACGCTTCCAGCGCTTCTACATCCGCTGCTGGGGCAAAAAACGGGTTGTGGGGCACATGCTCCCAGCTCTCAAACGCAATAGGCAGTTCGCCAAGCTGTGTCATGCAGGCGCGGAACTCCGTGCCGAACTTTTGCTTGAGCCACTTTTTGGCCACTGCGCCGGCTGCTACGGTGGGTGCAGTCAGGCGCGCGGAAGAGCGGCCACCACCACGGGGATCGCGCACGCCGTATTTGTGCCAGTAAGCGTAATCCGCATGACCGGGGCGAAAGCTTTGCGCGATATTTGCATAGTCCTTGCTACGCTGATCGGTGTTGCGAATCAGCAGTGCAATCGGTGTGCCTGTAGTGACGCCTTCGTACACGCCGGACAGGATTTCGACCTGATCAGCTTCCTGACGCTGGGTCACGTGTCGGCTGGTGCCGGGGCGGCGGCGATCCAGATCGGTCTGGATGTCTGCCTCTGCCAGCGGCAATCCAGGGGGACAGCCGTCGATAACACAGCCAATGGCTGGTCCGTGCGATTCACCAAAATTGGTGACCGTAAAAAGGGTTCCGAAAGTATTGCCGCTCATGGACAATGATTATGCCTGCGAGAATCACGGCTTCCATGGAGGGACGCTGACTGCCAATTCTTGACTTTTATTTCTTGGAACTGTTTGATGACACATAGGATGCCAGCCACAGACCTTGAGGTCTGGTTACAAGCACTGCAAAGCAGCGACAGTGCTTGGCTCATCACGGATGATCATTTCAATACCGTTGCCATCAACGACGGTTTCACGCGTCTGACGGGCTATACGCTGGCTGATATGCAGGGTCACAGGCCGCTGCAAAAGCTCATGGCATCCGGCCCCGAGCTGGATACACACATCCTGGAGCAGCTGCAGTGTCATGGAGCTTTTAACGGTGAGTTGCTGCTGCAGCACCGTGATGGGGCAGCCCTGTGGGTGGCGGCTATGGTGAACAACCTGAACCGGCAGCCGGTGCATGCCAATGAGGCATGTGCGCAGGTCATCGTGCTCACGGACATTGGATTTACCAAGCGCTTTGAAGCCCTGCAAAGGGAGGTGCTGGAAGACATCGTGCATGAAAAGCCCCTGGCGCTGCTCATGCGCAATATGTGCTGCTCGCTGGAGGAAATCTTGCCAGACGTGCATGTCAGCATCCTGTCTGTACAGGATGGTGCCTTGCATTCGCTGGCGGCGCCGAGCTTGCCAGAGGGCGTCACCTGCTTGATCGACGGTCTGCGCATCGGCCCAGATGTAGGCTCCTGCGGCAAGGCCGCATATCTGGGCAGCGAAGTGGTCAGTCAGGATTTGTCCAGCGACCCCAACTGGCGCTTGTACGCCGCACCGTTTCTGGCAGCAGGGCTGCGTGCCTGTTGGTCTTGCCCCGTCAAGAACCATGACAACCAAGTAATTGGCACGTTTGCGCTGTACTTTGATACGCCACGTGTGCCCAATGCATTGCACCAGCAGCTGGTTAAGGCCTTTTTGCACCTGACGGCCATCGCCATGGAGCGCGATGCCAGCAAGCAGCGTATCCGGCAGCTGGCCTATTACGACTCGCTCACACGTTTGCCGAATCGCACCATGTTCAATGAATGTGCGCAGCAGGCATTGCACACGACACGCGGCCAGCAAGGCCTGCTCTTTTATCTGGATCTGGATCGCTTCAAATACTGGAATGACAGCATGGGTCATGGTGCGGGCGATGCCTTGCTGTGTGAGGTTGCACACCGGCTGACGCAGTGCACCAGGGCGGAGGACATCATCGGCCGCCTGTCCAGCGATGAGTTCGTGGTCTTCATGCCCTGTTGCACAGAGGCGCAGATTCCCGAGCTGGCAAGGCATCTGCTCGACGCCATTGCACAGCCTTTCAGCATCAACGGCGTCATGACCCTGCCCAATGCCTGCATTGGCGTGTGCGCATATCCCGAAGACGGCACTGATATTGAAACCCTGCTGCGCCATGCAGACCAGGCCATGTATGCCGCCAAAAGCCAGGGGAGTCAGTTGTGGGAGCGCTATCGCCCTGAGTTGGGGCAGATCAGCCAGGAGCGCGCAGACATGGAGCGGGAGCTGCGCCTTGCACTGGCCAATGGTGACTTGCAGCTGCACTTTCAGCCCCAGGTGCGCCATCCGGAGACGCCTGTGCTGTATGGGCTGGAGTCCTTGTCGCGCTGGCACTATCCAGAGTGGGGCTGGGTGTCACCCGCGCGCTTTATTGCCGTGGCAGAAGACAGTGGCCTGATTCATGCGCTCACCGCATGGCTGCTGGATGCAGCCTGCTCGCAGCTGGCGCAGTGGCGCAAGCAAGGGCTGCCTATACCGCATGTAGCGGTTAACCTGTCTACCAACAACTTTCATGCGCAGGGTTTTGCGCAGCAGGTGCAGTTCACCCTGCACAAGTACGGGCTACAGAGCAGTGATTTGGTACTGGAGATCACGGAAAGCGTCATGCTGGACAACAGCCCCGTGACGCTGGAAAACCTCAAGGCCTTGCATGCGATGGGGCTTCGTCTGTCCATGGATGACTTTGGCACGGGCTACTCCAGCCTGAGCTATTTGCATCGACTGCCCATTTCCGAGCTCAAGCTCGACAAAAGCTTTGTGCAGGATGTGGTGAGCAGCTCTGCTGCCAGTGCGCTCACACGCTCCGTGCTCAATATTGCCACCAGTCTCAATATGACCGTGGTCGCAGAAGGCGTGGAAACCGAGGAGCAGGCCAGCTGGCTGGCAGAGCAGGGTTGTCGGGTTCTGCAGGGGTATTTGTTTGCCAAGCCCATGGCTGCTGAGGCTGTTCCGGTGTGGCTGGACAGCGTGGCACTGAAACAAAGCGCCTGAATCTACCGTGTATGCAGGCATGAAGTGTGCTCAACCCTGCCATGCTGTGACACATTTGTACCCAGTGATGCTTTGGATCTGTTCAATTAGCAGCGAAAATACCTGTATGCGTGTGAGTGTGCTGCTTCAGCCTGCTCGCACATGACACCAAGCCCTTCATGCTTTGCGGGATGAAGGGCTGTTTCCTATTTCATGATCTCTAATTTATTTGCAGCAAAATGTCCGACGCACCTGAAATGAATGCCTCCCCAGCCAAGCACACAGAGGTTCATCCGCTGGATGCACTGACTGGTGGTGCGTTCTCGGCCGCTACATCCGGCGAGCGCGCTGCCTGCATCCGTGAGTGGCTGGCTTCCCAGCCATCCAGTGAGCAATTGCAAGAGGTGTTCAAAGAACTGAGCGTGCGCGACAAAAGCGTGGCACGTCTGGTGCGCGAACGCATGGATGACATTCGCCGTGCCAAAGAGCAGGAAGTCATCGCTGTGGAATGGGCTGAGAAAGCCCGTGCTTTGCTCGCCGGTGCAACCCTGAATGTCGCGGAAGCCGTGGCGTGGCAGCGCGATGCAGCCAAGGCTGGCGCTCCGCTGTCCCGCGAGCCACTGTCTGCTCTGAAGCAGGAGCTGGCCGAGCGCATCAAGACGATTGAAGACCTGCAGCACCGTGTGCAGGTGCAGCGTGAAGCGGCTGTCTTGCTGGCTCAGCGCATTGAAGTGCTGTCCACCAAGTCGTGGAAGGCCGCAGAAGCAGCGCAGGAAGGTCTGGTCAATGATGTCGCGCACTGGCAGGCACAGGCCGAGGTGCTCACCAATGATGCCAGCTGGAGCAGTGTCAATGACCGTTTCCCTCCGCTGCTGGAGGCATCGCGTGCGCAATTGCTGGTGGTCTGGGAAGCATTCCAGTCGGCCCTGGCTGTGACGCAGGCCGCTGCAGCTGACGAAAACGCTGAGCTGCCTCCCGTACCCGTGTGGGCTGATGAAATCCGTGTGGCGCGTGGTCTGCCTTCTCAGCTGGCGGCAGCCGTCCCCAGCAAGCCCGCAGCAGCGGCCAAGCCAGCCAAGCAGGACATGGCACAGAAGCAGCAGGCAGCAGTTCAGGCTGTGCTGCCAGCACTCAAGGCACTGGCTGAAGCCTCTGCAGAACAAAAGGCTGAGGCTATTGCAGCCCTGCGTGCAGTGTTGAAGCAACATGGCCGCTGGCTGGATCAGGCGGTTGCCCAGCAGGTGCATGAACAGCTGCTTGCTGCTGGTGATGCACAGGGCTGGCAACCCCAGCAAGTAGACCGTCTGCGTGAAGAGCTGATTGCCAAGGCAGAAGCTTTGAGCGCACGCCCTGAAGGACAGGCACTGGGTGGCCGCAAGCTGCAGGAATCCCTGCGCCAGCTGCGTGAGCAGTGGAAGCAGGCAGACCAGGGTGCTATTCCTAACCATGCGCTGTGGAAAAAGTTTGATGAGGCTTGCAATACTGCCTACAAGCAAGTGGAAGCATGGCTGGAGCGCGTGCGTACAGAATCCACGCAGCACAAGGCAGCACGCCTGGCGTTGATTGATGAAATCAAGGCATGGGCCCAGCAGCAACAGAGCAGCCAGGACTGGAAGGGCATGGCGCGCGCCTTGCGCCAGTTTGCTGAACGCTGGCGCGAAAGCGGCCATGTGGGCGAGAAGGTGTTTGCAGAGCTGCAGACTGCTTTCAAGCAGGCTATGACGGCTGCGGAAGCGCCGCTCAAGGCTGCGCAAAAGGCAAGTGTCGAGCGCCGCAATGCCATGATTGCCGAAGCCCAGGAGCTGGCGCAGGCAGCTGCACTGCGTATTGATGCCATCAAGGCACTGCAGCAGCGCTGGCAGGCGGAAGCACAGGCGGTGCCGCTGGATCGCAAGTTCGAGCAAAAGCTGTGGGACACCTTCCGCAAGCCGCTGGACGAAGCCTTTAGCCGCAAGAGCGTAGAGCGCGGTGTGCGTGTGCCTGCTGCAGAAAATCTGTCTGCACACGACCGTGCTGTGCTGGAGGCTGCCAAGGCTTTGCAGGCAGCCAATGCCGGCGGTGATGTGCAGCAAATCCGTGCGGCCATGGCAGCGCTGGAAGATGCTGTGCGCAATCCTGCTGCAGAGGCAGCGCCTGTGGCAGCAGAGCCAGAAGCTGCGCCTGTGGTGGAGGCCAATGCTGCATCCAAGGCGGTGGTGGCTGTGCGTGGTGATGATCGCCCTGGTGCCAAGAAAGAAGCAGCACCAGCTGTGGCGGCCAAGCCTGCTGCTCGCAAGGATGTGCGTCCTGCACGTGCCGAGCGTGCGCCTCGTCTGGGTGATGCTGCATTCCGTGCACAGCGCGATGCCATGGAGGCTGCGCAGTATGCGCTGCGCAAGCTGGCGGCGCAGGCGCACGGCGAAGCCCTGAGCAAGCTGATGGATGCCTGGAGCAAGCGTGATGCAGCCCTGCTGCCTGCTGCGCAGGAGCTGGGTGCCAAGATGAACGCGCAGGCTCGCAAGGCCTGGGAGCAGGCGCTGGGTACACCAGCTACAGGTGATGCTGCCGAGGCGCTGCTGCGTCTGGAGATTGCAGCGGATGTATCTACGCCTGCAGAGCATCTGTCTGCGCGTCGCATGCTGCAACTGCAGCTGCTCACGCGTCGCAACGCACCTGCACCCGAGCAGACCTGGACACAGGACGTGGCAGCCGTTCTGGCAACGGCATACGCTGATGCAGTTGCGCGTCGCCTGCAGAATGTGCTGAAGGTGCTGCTGCGCAAATAAGGCGCTGCCGCTGCACCTCCTCTGAAACCACCTGTGCTTTGTGCACAGGTGGTTTTTTTATGGTCTGGATGTTGTGAAGGAGGGGTAAAACAAAAAAGGTCACTGCAATTGCTTGCAATGACCTTTGCTTGTCTGGTGCCCAAGAGAGGACTCGAACCTCCACGGAGTTACCCGCTAGTACCTGAAACTAGTGCGTCTACCAATTCCGCCACCTGGGCAAATAAGAGCTGATTTTTATAAGAAGTGTGGTAGCACTTCACAACCCATATCTGTTGGCATGACAAATGCCGCAAATTTTGGTGCCCAGGAGAGGACTCGAACCTCCACGGAGTTACCCGCTAGTACCTGAAACTAGTGCGTCTACCAATTCCGCCACCTGGGCAAAAGACAAGTTGTTTTTTAGTAAGTGAGGTAGCACTTAACAACCTGCTTTTGTTGATGCCTGCAAAACAGACATCGCAAATTTTGGTGCCCAGGAGAGGACTCGAACCTCCACGGAGTTACCCGCTAGTACCTGAAACTAGTGCGTCTACCAATTCCGCCACCTGGGCAAAAGACAAATTGTTTTTAAATAAGTGAGGTAGCACTCAACAATTTGCTTTTGTTGATGCCTGCTGAACAAGCAGGCATCGCAAATTTTGGTGCCCAGGAGAGGACTCGAACCTCCACGGAGTTACCCGCTAGTACCTGAAACTAGTGCGTCTACCAATTCCGCCACCTGGGCTGATATTTCCTGAAACAAGAAGTTTCAAAAAATTTCAAATTTTTCTCTGAAGCCTTGAATTCTACTCACAAAAAAGATGGCAAAAAATGAAATTTGCAAACTTTTTTTGTTCGCCGATACTGTTGCCAGTTATCGTTAAACTTGGTGCCCAGGAGAGGACTCGAACCTCCACGGAGTTACCCGCTAGTACCTGAAACTAGTGCGTCTACCAATTCCGCCACCTGGGCTTTCAGGAAAGATTTAGATTGTATAGCAAAAAAATGGACCCACGCACCAACTCGCGCAATTCGCTCAAGGAAATTGAAGGAACGGTGCAAGGGCATCGAGACGGTCATGGATTCGTCATTCGTGACGATGGCGAGGCCGATATCTACATTCCCGCCAACGAAATGCGTGCCGTGCTCCACAAGGATCGCGTGCGCGTGCACATTGTTCGCCAGGACAAGCGCGGCCGCCCGGAAGGGCATATCGTGGAGATCATCGAGCGGCCTACCAAGACCTTGATTGGCCGCCTGCTGCAGGAAAGCGGCGTCTGGCTGGTGGCGCCCGAAGACAAGCGCTATGGTCAGGATGTACTGGTGCCTCAGGGGGCAACGGGGCAGGCCAAGACGGGGCAGGTGGTGGTGGTTGAGTTGACCGAGGCTCCAGCCCTGTTTGGTCAGCCTGTAGGCCGCATTCTGGAAGTGCTGGGGGAGATGGATGACCCCGGCATGGAAATTGAAATTGCGGTGCGCAAGTACGGCGTGCCCCATGTGTTCTCGGAAGCCTGTCTGGCGGCAGCCAAGGCCTTGCCGGAAAAGGTGATGGCCAAGGATCGCAAGGGTCGCATTGATCTGCGCGATGTGCCGCTGTGCACCATTGATGGCGAAGATGCGCGCGACTTTGACGATGCTGTGTACTGCGAGCCTGCCAAGGTCGGTCGCAGCAAGGGCTGGCGTCTGCTGGTGGCGATTGCCGATGTGAGTCACTATGTGCAAAACGGCAATGCGATTGACGTGGATGCCTACGAGCGCGCGACCAGTGTGTACTTCCCGCGCCGTGTGATTCCCATGCTGCCGGAAAAGCTCTCCAACGGCCTGTGCTCGCTCAACCCTGATGTGGATCGCCTGTGCATGGTCTGCGACATGCTGATCACCGCCAAGGGTGAGGTGCATGCCTATCAGTTCTACCCCGGTGTGATGCACAGCCATGCGCGCTTTACCTATACGGAAGTGGCGGCGATTCTGTCCAATACCCGTGGCCCGGAAGCTTCGCAGCGCAAGGAGCGCGTGCCTGATCTGTTGAACTTGCACGGCGTGTTCCGCGCTTTGTTGGAGGCGCGCAAGCAGCGCGGAGCTGTGGACTTTGATACGGTGGAGACGCAGATCGTCTGCGATGAAAGCGGTCGCATTGAAAAAATCGTGCCCCGCACGCGCAATGATGCGCACCGTCTGATCGAAGAGTGCATGCTGGCTGCCAACGTCTGCGCGGCAGACTTTATTAAGCAAAACGGCCGTATGGCGCTATTCCGCGTGCATGACAAGCCTTCGGCAGAGAAGATTGATTTGCTGCGCGGCTACCTCAAGGCCATTGGTGTGAACATGTCCGTCAGTGATTCACCGCGCCCTGAGGAATTCCAGGCGATTGCGGATGCGACCAAGGAGCGTCCGGATGCGCAGCAAATCCACACCATGCTGCTGCGCACCATGATGCAGGCCATGTATACACCCGACAACGGCGGCCACTTTGGTCTGGCCTTTGATGCGTATACGCACTTCACCAGCCCGATTCGCCGCTATCCGGACTTGCTGGTGCATCGCGTCATCAAATCCATTCTGCATGACGTCAAGTACAAGCTGCCCCAGCTGCCTGTGCCCGGTGAGGCGCAGGAAAAGCTGGCCAAGCGTCTGGCCAGCCGTGTGACCGAGCCGCAGATCAAGCCGTGCAGCAAGCTGGCGCAGGCCGAGCTGCAGGGGTGGGAGGCCGCCGGTCTGCACTGCAGTGCCAATGAGCGTCGTGCCGATGAAGCCAGCCGCGATGTGGAAGCCTGGCTCAAGTGCAAGTACATGCGTGACTACCTGGGCGAGGAGTTTACGGGCACGGTCACGGCGGTCACCAGCTTTGGCATTTTTGTGACGCTGGATGCCATGTATGTGGAAGGGTTGGTGCACATCACCGAGCTGGGTGGGGACTACTTCCGCTTTGATGAGCAGCGCCAGGAGCTGCGTGGCGAGCGCTCGGGCGTGCGCTACACGATTGGCTCTCGCTTGCAGGTGCAGGTCAGTCGTGTGGATCTGGATGGGCGCAAGATTGACTTTCGCATCGTGCAGGATGAAGCCATGGCTGCCGCGTCTGCACGCAGTGGTGGCGGCCGCCAGCGCGCCGCGCGGCATGAACGCCGCGAAGCGCAGGAAGCGGTGCCTGCTTATGCAGAGCCAGCGCCACGCGCCCGCCCTCAGGCAGGTAAAAAGCGCGGAGCAGCTGCATCACCCAAAAGCGGTGGCAGTGCCTGGGTAGATCCAGTGGCTGCGGCAGGCTTTGGTGTTGTGCGTGGGCAGAAAGGCAATCCCGCCAAAGCATCAGTCAAGCCGCAGGGTAAGCCGGTGGCCAAGTCGGGCAAAAAGCGCCGTTAAGCCTGGCTTCAGACTGATAGCTCTTAATAAGTGAGCTGTTAGCGCTTGAATATGCTTGTTTTCAGATGCTTTTGTATCTGAAATACAGATGTAGTAAGCGCTGGCAGCTCACTTTTTTATATAACCTGCCATGGCGTACAGGCCAGTGCAGAGGCGGTGAGTGGCTGGGTGCTGGGCCAGTTTTCGGCCAGAGCGCCGTGCTCCCACACGGCTTCGCAGGCCGCCAGGTGCGTTGATGGCTGCTGCTGCCAGCGTGCGGCGACCATGCCGGCCAGTACGTCGCCCGTGCCGCCAATGGCCAGGCGGGCGTTGCCGGTGGGGTTGATGTGTGGCGTTTGCGCTGGGCTGGCAATGATGCTGCCTGAGCCCTTGAGGACCACCGTGCATTGCAGGCGTTCAGCCAGCGTCTGTGCAGCTTGCAGACGATGGGCTTGAATATCTGCTGTGCTTTGTTGCAGCAGCCGTGCGGCTTCCAGTGGGTGGGGTGTGAGGATGGTGGCTTGCCCCCGCGCGCGGCGTGCCTGCAGGGCGGTTGCCAGAGAAGCATCCTGCGCGATGGCATTCAGTGCATCGGCATCCAGCACCAGTCGGGGTGTCTGCTGCAGCACTTCAGGCAGCCATGCATGAATGGCGCTGCCTCCGCCGCAGCCACACACCACGGTCGCGCTGCCCAGCAATGCGCGGGTGCTGCTGGCGTCCGGCTGCATCAGGTCGGGGGCGATGGTACGGTGGCAGCTGGTATTGGGGGCAAGCAGGTGCAGCAGTGTGCGGCCAGCGCCGTGGTGCAGGGCGGCTGTGGCGGCCAGGATGGCTGCTCCCGCCATGCTGCTGGCGCCGCCAATGACCAGTACATCGCCAAAGCTGCCTTTGTGGCTGTTGTGGTGGCGCTGTATGTGCGTGGGTGTGGCATTGAGCCAGGCGGTGGGTGGGTGTTGCTGGAGGGTGTCGCTGCATGCCAGATCGTCCCACCATATCTGTCCGCAGGCGTCACGACCATGGTGGGTGAATAGGCCTGGCTTGAGGGTGAGCAGGCTCAGGGTGTGGCGGCTGCTGGGTTGCCAGTGTGCAGGAGGTGTAAAGCCGGGGAGCCATGCGCCGCTGTCGGTGTCCAGGCCGGTGGGTACATCCACTGCCAGTGCGTGTGCAGGGCTGGCGTAGCTGTGCTGCAGCAGTGTCTGCAGTGATGAGTTGGAGCTGCCCGGGCGTGCTTGCTGACCCAGGCCGAGCAGGGCGTCGATGACGATGTCATCGGCTTGCAGGGTGGGAATGTTTTCGGGGGTAAGCCAGTGCACAGGGTAGGGTTTCAGCTGCTGCCAGGCGCTGTTGCTGTCGGCACTGCATGCATCCGGTGTGCCGAGCCAGTGTACCCAGACGGTGAGGCCGCGCTGCACCAGGTGGCGCGCGGCTACCAGACCGTCGCCGCCGTTATTGCCGGGGCCGCAGAGCACCCAGGCCTGGCGTGCGTGCGGTGCCATCGCGCAGGCCAGCTGGGCGATGGCCAGGCCGGCGCGCTCCATCAGGCTGGGGTGCTGGGGCTGGCTGAGCGCCTGTTGCTCAATCAGCTTGCTGCGCTGCGCATTCCACAGCGGCTGGGGGGTGGTGTTAAGCCAGTGAATACGCTGCAGCATGGTTTTTCCTAAAAGCGCAAGGGAGAGAAGGCCTGCATGTCGACCGCTGCATCGTGCCCGGCCAGCATGTCTGCCAGCGCACGCGCGCAGCCTGCAGCCAGGCTGATGCCGTGGCTGCCATGCGCCACATTGAGCCAGATGCCTGGGTGCTGGCTGGCGCCCACGGCAGGCAATCCGTCTGGCAGGTAGCCGCGTGCGCCACGCCATATCTGGGTCTGTGCGGATGCGAGCTGCACGCCGCCTGGAAACCAGTCATTGAGCAGGTGGTACATGCGCTGCAGCGTGGGTTGGTGGTGTGCAGCCTCAGGCGTGCTGCCCATTTCCAGTCCGGCTGTGATGCGCACGCGCTGACCCATGCGGCAGATGGTGGCCTGCTGCTCCCAGTCCATGATGGCACTGCGTGGTGCGTGCAGCGGATCGCGCACGGGAGCCGTGACGCTGTAGCCCCAGATGGACATAAGAGGCAGCGCTATGCCGCATGCAGTCAGCAAGCTGCGCTGTGCGCCGGTGCAGATCACTACATGCTCGAAAGGGTGTAGCTGGCCGTTGACTTCTACGCCCACGGGGTTGTGGTGGATGCGGGTGATGTCCATGCCCGTGTGAAAAGCTACGCCCAGTTCCTGGGCTTGCAGTCGCAGGTGCTGCGCCCAAAGACGTGGGTTGATGCTTTCGCCATCGGGAAAGTGCAGGGCGTGCAGCCAGGCAATGTCCTGTCCAAGGCCGGGTTCCAGCTCCTGTGCCTGTGCGGTGTTCAGCAGCTCGCAGCGCACACCTTGCTCTTTCAGTGCAGGAATCTGGGTGCTCCAGAAGCTGGCTTCCTGCGGTGTGCGCAGGAGGATCAGGGTGCTGCGCTTGCGCTCGGCCAGTGCTTCGCTGTCTTCGCAGTGCTGCCAGCGCAGGCTGTCACTGAATTGACCCATGGCATGCAGCGCGGCGCCGAAAGGGTTGCTGCCATGCTTATGGATCAGTGCTTCGTTTTTCTTCCACTGGCGCATCCAGCGCCAGGTGGGGGAGCCCAGTCGGCCCGATGCCTGCAGCAGGCTGGTGTTTTTCTGCAGCTGCCTCAGGGGCATGCCCAGACCGGGGGCGGTCAGGCTGTGCGCTGCCAGCGGGGTCAGCCAGCCGCCAGGGGCAAAGCTGGCGTCCTCGGCCGCGGCATTGCGTTGTTCAAAAACGGTAACCTGGTGTCCATCCCGGGCAAGTTCCAAGGCTGTGGAGATGCTGGTTATGCCAGCTCCCACGATGGCGATCTTCATGGCGTGTGTAAGCGCTATCACTATTGAAAAGAGTGATTTTGACCTGCAAAACCTATCGTCAATAGCGCAGCGCACAAAGAAACCTTAAGAACTTCCTTTGTTGTCTGTTTGTCGGCATCTATGGCGGTTTGGTAGTGTGCGGCGGCTCGTGCAGGACTGTCTTGTGCTAAAATCTTTCGGCTTTGCAGTTGGTTGCTTGGATTTCAAGCCTGAAACCTGGGCAAAGCAAATAGCAAATCGGCTTCCACAAGGTGTCGCTCTTCCTGATGTCAGGGGCGAAATCGAGCCGAATTTAAGACCCAACCTTTGGAGAAAAACATGTCCGTTACCATGCGCGAAATGCTGGAAGCTGGTGTCCACTTTGGTCACCAGACTCGTTTCTGGAACCCCAAGATGGCTCCGTTCATCTTCGGTCACCGCAACAAGATTCACATTATCAATCTGGAAAAGTCCCTGCCCATGCTGCAGGAAGCCCAGAAGTTTGCCAAGCAGCTGTCTGCTAACGGCGGCACCATCCTGATGGTGGGTACAAAGCGTCAAGCCCGTGAACTGGTGGCTGAGCAAGCTCAGCGCGCTGGCGTGCCTTTCGTGGATCAGCGTTGGTTGGGCGGTATGCTGACCAACTTCAAGACCGTGAAGACTTCCATCAAGCGTCTGAAGGACATGAAGGCTCAGCAAGAAGCTGGCCTGGAAGCCATGTCCAAGAAGGAACAGCTGATGTTTGCTCGCGAACTGGAAAAGCTGGAAAAGGACATCGGCGGCATTCAAGACATGAACGCCCTGCCTGATGCTATCTTCGTGATCGACGTGGGCTTCCACAAGATCGCTATTTCCGAAGCCAAGAAGCTGGGCATCCCACTGATCGGTGTGGTGGATACCAACCACAATCCCGATGGCATCGACTACGTGATCCCCGGTAACGATGACTCCGCCAAGGCTGTTGCCCTGTACGCTCGCGCCATCGCTGACGCGATCCTGGAAGGCCGCGAAGCCCGTCTGAACGACGTGGCTCAAGCAGCTGCCGGTGAAGGCGCTGACGAGTTCGTGGAAGTGCAAGAGTCCGCTGCCTAAGTCCTGGCACGCGCTCTGTCGCGATAAAAAAGCGGGGCTCACGTAGCCCCCTTTTTTTAAGCAAAATCCTGTAACGATTTGAACTGAATACGGAGAAACAAGATGGCTGCAATTACCGCAAGCATGGTGTCTGAACTGCGCGCAAAGACTGACGCGCCCATGATGGAGTGCAAGAAGGCTCTGGTGGAAGCTGAAGGCGATATGGCCAAGGCTGAAGAGCTGCTGCGTGTGAAGCTGGGTACCAAGGCTGGTAAGGCTGCTGCACGCGTGACTGCTGAAGGCGTGGTGGCTTGCTTCATCGAAGGCAACGTGGGTGCCATGATCGAAGTGAACAGCGAAACCGACTTCGTGTCCAAGAACGACAGCTTTGTGGCCATGGCTGACGCTGCTGCCAAGCTGGTGGCTCTGCACAATCCTGCTGACATCGAAGCCCTGGGCGCTCTGGCTTACGAGCAAGACGGCTTTGGCCCTACCCTGGAAGACGTGCGCAAGGGCCTGATCGGCAAGATCGGCGAAAACATGTCCTTCCGTCGTTTCAAGCGCTTTGAAGGCAACCTGGCTTCCTACCTGCACGGTTCGCGCATCGGCGTTGTGGTTGAGTTTGACGGTAGCGCTGTAGCTGCCAAGGACGTGGCTATGCACGTTGCCGCCATGAAGCCTGTGGCGCTGACTGCTGCTGACGTTCCTGCTGACCTGATCGAAAAAGAGCGCTCCGTGGCTGCTGCCAAGGCTGCTGAATCCGGCAAGCCTGCTGAAATCGTCACCAAGATGGTGGAAGGTTCCGTGCAGAAGTACCTGAAGGAAGTGTCTCTGGCTGACCAGGTGTTCGTGAAGGCTGAAGATGGCAAGCAGACTGTGGCTGCCATGCTGAAGGCTGCTAACACCACCGTGAAGGGCTTTACCCTGTACGTGGTGGGTGAAGGCATCGAGAAGAAGGCCGATGACTTCGCTGCTGAAGTGGCTGCCCAGATGGCCGCTGCTAAGGGCGCTTGATATTTATATTTAGCTAGCCCAACCGTTCCCTTTATTTCCTGATATCACCTTAATTAGCCGCCGGAGAATCCCTATGACACAAGTTCAACCAGTCCACAAGCGCATTTTGCTCAAGTTGTCTGGTGAGGCGCTCATGGGGGACGATCAGTTCGGCATCAATCGTGCCACCATCGAACGCATGGTCAGCGAGATTGCTGAAGTGACCAAGGTGGGTGTTGAGGTAGCGATCGTGATCGGGGGCGGTAACATCTTCCGTGGCGTAGCAGGTGGCTCGGTCGGTATGGACCGGGCAACCGCCGACTACATGGGCATGCTCGCCACGGTGATGAATGCATTGGCTCTGGCCGATGCCATGGACAAGCAGGGTCTGACAGCGCGCGTGATGTCTGCTATTGGCATCGAGCAAGTGGTTGAACCCTATGTGCGTCCCAAGGCGTTGCAGTATCTGGAAGAGGGCAAGGTGGTGGTGTTTGCAGCCGGCACTGGTAATCCTTTCTTCACCACAGATACGGCTGCTGCCCTGCGTGGCGCTGAAATTGGCGCAGAGGTTGTGCTCAAGGCGACCAAGGTGGATGGCGTGTACACCGCAGACCCTATGAAGGATCCTGAGGCAACGCGTTACACCAAGCTGGCGTTTGATGAGGCCATCGGTCGCAATCTGGGCATCATGGATGCCACGGCTTTTGCGCTGTGCCGTGACCAGAAGTTGCCCATCCGCGTGTTTTCCATCGTCAAGCCCGGCGCTTTGCTGCGTGTGGTGATGGGCGAGGACGAAGGTACACTGGTGTACGCTTGATTTGTTAAGAGCGACTTCTGGCCTTCCTTGTGCAAACACAGGAAGGCCGTTTGCTTTCAGAGGTAACAGATATGACGATTGCTGAAATCAAGAAAAATGCGGAAACCAAGATGGGGCAGTCCATCGAGGCTCTGAAGAACAACCTGTCGCGTATCCGTACCGGTCGCGCCAGCCCCCAGCTGCTGGATGTGATCCATGTGGAGTACTACGGCTCCATGGTACCGCTGTCGCAGGTGGCGAACCTGTCGCTGCTGGATGCACGCACTATCAGCGTTCAGCCCTGGGAAAAGAACATGTCGGCCAAGATCGAAAAGGCCATTCGTGAAAGCGATCTGGGTTTGAACCCCGCTTCCATGGGTGATCTGATTCGTGTGCCCATGCCTCCCATGAGCGAGGAGCGTCGCAAGGAAATGACCAAGCTGGCACGCAATGAAGGCGAAGCCTCCAAGGTTGCTGTGCGCAATCTGCGTCGCGATGCCAACGAAGCCGTCAAGCGCCTGGTCAAGGACAAGGAGGCTTCGGAAGACGATCAGAAGCGCTCTGAAGCTGACATCCAGAAGCTGACAGACAAGTTCATCGCAGAGATCGATGTGCTGGTGTCTGAAAAGGAAAAGGACATCCTGGCTGTGTAATCAGTCAAGGACGCAGAGCGAGGCTTATGACTACGAAGATGACTGTGGTGCCGTCGCATATTGCCATCGTGATGGATGGCAATGGGCGCTGGGCCAAAAAACGTTTTATGCCCCGTCTGGCGGGGCATAAGCAAGGCCTGGAAGCTCTGCGTCGCTGCGTGCGCCTGTGCATTGAGCGCGGCGTGCGTGTGCTGACGGTGTTTGCATTTTCGTCGGAGAACTGGAATCGTCCTGAGGATGAAGTCAGTGGACTGATGAATCTGCTGGCGGGTGCACTGACCAAGGAAGTGCCCAGCCTGCACGCAGAAGGCGTGCAGCTGCGTTTTGTGGGAGAGCGCGCCAATCTCTCTGAAAAAGTGCGCAATGGTTTTGCGCAGGCAGAGGCTCTGACAGCAGGTAATGACTGTCTGGTGTTCAATATCTGTTTCAACTACGGTGGCCGCTGGGACATTGTGCAGGCTGCAGCACGGCTGGCCCAAGAAGGCAAACCTATTACGGAAAGCAGCCTGAGTGCTGCCATGGCGCTGGCTCATGTGCCTGATCCGGATCTGGTGATTCGTACGGGTGCTGAAACACGCATCAGCAACTTTTTGCTGTGGCAGTCAGCGTACTCTGAGTTTTATTTCAGTTCGGCGCTGTGGCCGGACTTTGGTGCAGAGCAGCTCGATGCTGCGATTGCTGACTTTGCGCAGCGTGAACGCCGCTTTGGCAAAACCTCTGAACAAATAACCCCGACATCTGGCGAGCAGGTGTCCGCTTGAAGGGAGAGCGCCTATGCTCAAGCAGCGCGTGATCACGGCCTTGGTTTTGCTGGCCATTTTGCTGCCTGCCATGCTCAGCTCTGATACTTTGGCATTTAACGCCATAGTCTTGCTGATGCTTTCACTGGCTGGCTGGGAGTGGGGAAGGCTGAATGGTTTGCGCATGCCGGGTGCCGTATGTACAGGGCTGCTGGTTCTGGTAGCCGGGCTGGGCTTGGGCTATAGCGGTTTTGTTGCGCAGTCGCACACGGTGCTATGGCTGGCTGCTGGCGGGGTGTGGGTGCTGGGTAGTGCGGCCTTGATCAAGTCGGGTGTACCGGGTTGGGGAAAGATTCCTGTGGCGGTACGCTGGGTTGCGGGCGTCTTGGCTTTGTTGGTGGCAGGGTTGGCCATCGTTCAGGCGCGTGCCATAGGTATCAACTTCTTGCTGTCGGTGCTGGCGCTGGTGTGGGCAGCAGACATATTTGCCTACTTTGCAGGCCGTGCCTTTGGCCTGCGCTTTACCAAGGTCAAACTGGCCCCCTCCATCAGTCCCGGCAAGAGCTGGGAAGGTGCATGGGGTGGCTTTGCCGGTGTGTTTTTGATGGCCTGTCTGTGGGTGTGGCTCGATGCACGTCTGCATGCTCAGGTTGGCAGCCTGTACACACGCTTGTTTGACCAAGGCTGGTGGATGTTGCTGATGGCTGTGCTTTTCTTGACAGCCATGAGTGTGATTGGCGATCTGGTGGAGTCCTTGATCAAGCGCAGTGCGGGGGTCAAGGACAGCAGCCAGCTTTTGCCGGGTCACGGTGGTGTGCTGGACCGTATTGATGCTTTATTGCCCACCCTGCCGCTGGCCATGATGCTGACTTCTTTGGTGCATTCATGAAACAACGCCTGACGGTACTGGGCTCTACGGGCTCGATTGGTACCAACACGCTGGATGTGGTTCGTCGCCACTCCGACCAATACGAAATTTTTGCGCTGAGTGCTGCCACGCAGGTGGAGCTGATGCTGGCACAGTGTGCGGAGTTCAAGCCGCGCTACGCGGTGATGGCCAGTCAGTCACATGCCTTGCAGTTGCAGGAAAAGTTAAAGGCGAATAGCCTTCCAACGCAGGTCCTGCTTGCCTCTAATGCTCTTGAAGAAATAGCATCTCACCCGGATGTTGATGCTGTGATGGCGGCCATCGTGGGGGCAGCAGGTCTGGCGCCGGCGCTCGCAGCGGCCCGTGCTGGCAAGCGCCTGTTGCTGGCGAACAAGGAAGCCTTGGTCGTAGGTGGTGCCTTGTTTATGCAGACCGTGCACGACAGTGGCTGCACCCTGTTGCCCATTGACAGCGAGCACTCTGCCATCTTCCAGTGCCTGCCAGAAGACCGCAGCACCTGGAAGACACGTATCGACAGCCTGCTGCTGACGGCGTCAGGCGGCCCTTTCCGTCAGCGTGATCCCAGTACGCTGTCGGAAATCACACCTGCGCAGGCCTGTAAGCACCCCAATTTCTCCATGGGGCGCAAGATCTCGGTGGACTCTGCCACCATGATGAACAAGGCGCTGGAAGTGATTGAGGCGCGCTGGCTGTTTGATGTGGCGCCTGATCAGATCAAGGTGGTGATTCATCCGCAGCAGATCGTTCACTCCATGGTGCAGTTCAAGGATGCGTCCATCTTGGCGCAGCTGGGCACGCCCGATATGCGTGTGCCGATTGCCTGTGGTCTGGCATGGCCTGAGCGTATCGAAAGCGGTGTGGAGCGCCTGGATTTTGCAAAGCTGACGGCGCTGACCTTTGAGGAAGCAGACGAACAGCGTTTCCCGGGGCTGTATCTGTCCTGGCAGGCACTGAAGGCGCCAGAAGGTACGACGACGGTGCTCAATGCAGCCAATGAGGTGGCCGTTGCGGCCTTCCTGTCTGGTGAGTTGCGCTTTGACCAGATTCACGCAGTCAACCGTGCCACTATGGAGGCATTGCAGCCTCAGCGCCCGGATAGCCTGGAAGCCTTGTTAAGCTTGGATGCTGAAGCGCGCAGCGTGGCCTGGGGGCTGCTGCGTCACATGGTGGCTTAGGTCATCGTCTTATCTGCCGCTAGGAATTCATGCTGACTGTTCTTGCCTTTGTTGTTGCTCTGGGGCTGCTGATTGCTGTCCATGAGTATGGTCACTATCGCGTAGCAGTGGCCTGTGGTGTCAAGGTGCTGCGCTTTTCCATTGGTATGGGCAAGCCCTTGTTCCGCTGGAGAGGCAAGAACGGTGAAACTGAATTCGTGATTGCCGCACTGCCTATTGGGGGCTATGTGCGCATGCTGGATGAGCGAGAAGGTGACGTGCCCGCAGACCAGCTCTCACGGGCGTTCAATCGACAGCCTTTGCGCAAGCGTGCCGCAATTGTGGCGGCAGGGCCCGCTGCAAATCTGCTGCTCGCCGTCCTGCTGTATGGCTTGGTGAACTGGATGGGGCAGGAGCAGCCGCAAGCCATTATTGCCAAGCCTGCGCAGGCGACGCTGGCAGAGCGTGCGGGCTTGTTGGGCGGAGAGCAGATTCTCAGTGTGCAGACTGCTGGTGCAGATGCTGCTGCGGTGGAGTCTTTTGAGGCTTTGCGCTGGGCGCTGATGCAGGCAGCCCTCAATGGCCGTGATGTAGAACTTATCTGGCAAAAGGCAGGCGGGCGTGAGCAAGGTCAGGCATATTTGCCGCTTTCCTCCTTGCAGGGCTCGGATCTGGATCAGACTGCTTTGCGCCAGATTGGCATTGAATATCCTTGGTCGCCCGCGGTGCTGGGGGATGTGCTCACGGGCATGCCAGCCGAGAAAGCAGGGTTGCAGCCTGGCGATCGGGTACTTCAGGTCAATGACATGCAGATTACGGATGCTCCGCAGCTGCGCAGTCTGATTCGCAGTGCTGCAGCCGATCCAGCTGTACAAAACGCGATGTGGCTGATTGAGCGTCAAGATCGCCAGCTGCAGCTTCCTGTGGAACTGGATGTGGTTGAAGACAAAGGCCTGGCAATTGGCCGGGTCGGCGCCATGATAGGCAGCGCACCAGCCATGGTCTTGGTGCAAAAAGGGCCGATAGATAGTTTGCTCGCAGGTGTGGTCAAGACCTGGGATGTGTCCGTGCTGAGCTTGCAGATGATGGGCAAGATGTTGGTTGGACAGGCATCTTTGCAAAACCTCAGTGGTCCGCTGACGATTGCTGACTATGCTGGCAAATCAGCCAGTCTTGGCTTGGTGCAGTACATCTTGTTTTTGGCCCTGATCAGCGTTAGCCTCGGCGTCTTAAATCTGCTGCCGCTTCCTGTTTTGGATGGTGGGCACCTGATGTATTATCTTTGGGAAGGTGTGACTGGCCGTGCGGTCAGTGACGTCTGGATGGAACGCTTGCAACGGGGGGGCATAGGCCTTTTGCTGGTGATGATGTCCATCGCTTTGTTTAACGATATCAGCCGCATTTGGGGCTAACGAGTCTCTGCCGATCCGCAAGGATGGCGCCTGCATCACAAATGAAACTATCTAAAAATCGATATGCTGCTCGCACGGCCTTGGCTGTGGCAGCCTTGCTGAGTGCTGCACAAGCTGCATGGGCTTTAGACCCATTCAAGGTCCAGGATATTCGTGTCGAAGGCCTGCAGCGCGTAGAGCCAGGAACGGTATTTGCCTCCATGCCTATTCGTGTAGGTGAAGAGTACAACGACGATAAAGGCGCGGCAGCAATTCGCGCCTTGTTTGCGTTGGGACTTTTCAAAGATGTGCGCCTGGAAGCGAACGGCAATGTGCTGGTGGTAGTGGTGGAAGAGCGCCCAACCATTGCCAACGTAGAGTTTGTGGGCACCAAGGAGTTCGATAAGGAAGCCTTGCAAAAAGCCATGCGTGATGTGGGATTGGCAGAGGGTCGTCCTTTTGACAAGGCGCTGGCAGATCGTGCAGAGCAGGAACTCAAGCGCCAGTACATCAACCGCAGCCTGTACGGTGCAGATGTTGTGACTACAGTCACGCCCATCGAGCGCAATCGCGTGAACCTGACGTTCTCAGTGACTGAAGGTGAGCCAGCCAAAATCAATGACATCCGCATTGTGGGCAATCACGCCTTCAGTGAATCGACGCTCAAGAAACAGTTCGACCAGGACACTGGTGGCTGGATGAGCTGGTACACCAAGTCCAATCGTTATTCACGCAGCAAATTGAATGCTGACCTGGAGGCGCTGCGTTCGTATTATCTGCAGCGTGGCTATCTGGACTTTCGTATCGACTCGACACAAGTTGCGATTTCTCCAGACAAGCAAAAGATCTCACTGGTGGTCAATATCCATGAAGGGGACAAGTTTGTCGTCTCTGATGTGGAGCTGGATGGCAACTATCTGGGGCGTGAAGAAGAATTCAAGTCTCTGGTGAAGATTCGCCCTGGTCAGCCGTACAACGCAGACCAGGTGGCAGAAACGACCAAGGCATTTTCTGATCACTTCAGTAATTTTGGTTTTGCCTTTGCGCGTGTAGAGGCTGTGCCCGAGATTGATCGTGAGAAGAATCTCGTCAAGTTTGTGCTGCAGGCTGAGCCTTCGCGCCGTGCCTATGTGCGCCGCATCCATATCGAAGGCAATGATCGTACGCGTGACGAGGTGATTCGCCGTGAATTCCGCCAGTTTGAATCCTCTTGGTATGACGGTGACAAGATCAAGCTATCGCGCGATCGTGTAGACCGCCTGGGCTTTTTCACCGAAGTGGATGTCGATACCCAGGAAATTCCTGGTTCTCCTGACCAAGTGGACTTGGTGGTGCGTGTGAAGGAAAAACCCACCGGAGCAGTCACCTTGGGTGCGGGTTTCTCGAGCGCTGAAAAAGTGTCTTTGAGCTTTGGTATCAAGCAGGAAAATGCGTTTGGCTCGGGTAACTACTTGGGCCTTGATATCAATACCAGCAAATACAACCGTACGCTGGTGCTGAGTACCACCGATCCTTATTTCACACAGGATGGTATTTCTCGCACGATTGATGCCTTCTACAGAACATCCCGCCCTTATTCTGGTGATGTGTATGTGGATGACCAGGTGGTCAAGGCGGACCAGCTGTACAAGATCGTCTCCAAGGGGGCTTCAGTTCGTTTCGGTGTGCCTTTCAGCGAAATTGATACCGTGTATTTCGGTGCTGGTTTTGAGCAGACCAAGATTGATCGCGGTGTCTACATGCCTCGACAGTATGAGGCGCTTGCGGGTAAAAGCAACACTGCGATTCCTCTGACGCTGGGCTGGGGGCGCGACTCACGTGACAGTGCTCTGGCGCCTAATTCCGGACGTTATCAGCGTGTGAACGCAGAGTTGTCTCCAGCTGGTGATCTGAAGTATGTGAAAGCCACTTACCAGTTCCAGCAGTATGTGCCAGTGACCAAGGCTGTGACATTTGCCTTTAATACGGAGCTGGGCTGGGGTAAGGGTCTGGGTGGTAATGCCTACCCCATCTTCAAGAATTTCTATGCGGGTGGTCTGGGCTCGGTTCGAGGCTTTGAGCAAGGCAGTCTGGGGCCACGTGCTACAGAGTACATTGGCCCCAATGGCTCTATTGAGAAATACAGTGGCGGTAGTTACTCGTATCTGGGCGGTAACAAAAAAGCCGTCATGAACTTTGAACTGATTGCTCCGTTTCCTGGTGCTGGCAACGACAAAACTCTGCGCTGGTTCACGTTTGTCGACGTTGGCACTATTTATGGTGACAAGGAGCAGACACGAGGTCTTGGTGTTATAAACGCCGATGGTATGCGAGCATCAGCAGGTATTGGCTTGAGCTGGATCTCTCCGCTGGGACCACTGCGACTGGCTTGGGCGAACCCCATTCGCAAACAACCAGGTGATGAGTTGCAAAAACTTCAATTTCAAATTGGAACGGCTTTCTGATGAAAAAAATGTATCGCACATTGGCAGTTTCTGCCCTGTTGGGTGGTCTGGCACTGACCACTTACGCACAAGAATTTAAGGCGGGCTTTGTGAACACGGATCGTATCTTCCGTGAGGCATCGTCAGCCAAGGCTGCACAAAGCAAGCTGGAGCAGGAGTTTTCCAAGCGTGAGCGTGAACTGATCGCTGCAAGCAATCAACTCAAGAGTGCATCAGAAGCTTTTGAACGTGATGCGCCTACGATGTCGGAGAGTCAGCGTCTGGCCAAGCAGCGTGCCTTGGTCGAGCAGGATCGTGACTTCCAGCGCAAGAGCCGTGAGTTCCAAGAGGACCTGAGTGTCCGCAAGAACGAGGAATTGGCTCGCGTGCTTGAGCAGGCCAACCGGGTGGTGCAGCAAGTTGCTGAAAAGGAAAAGTACGACATCATCCTGCAGGAAGCTGTCTACGTGAATCCCAAGCACGACATCACCGATAAAGTGATCAAAGCTTTGAACGACGGTTCCAAGTAAGCCTTGAGGGCATGGAAGTGATTGTTCAGCTTGGACAAATACTCGATGCCCTGGGTGGAGAACTGGTGGGGGGCAGCAGAGAAATACCAATTTCTCGAATTGCTCCCCTCGAGACCGCAGATGCTGGATCTATCAGTTTTCTGAGTAACCCAAGGTACGAAGCACAAATGGCCGCCTCCAAGGCGGCCTGTGTCGTTGTTGCGCCTGGCATGCGTGCAGCTGCCGAGCGACGTGGGCCATGTATTGTGGCGGCCAATCCCTATGTGTATTTCGCAAAGCTGACGCAGCTCTGGAAAGCGCAGCAGCAGGGTGGCGTCCGGACTGGTATTCATCCGTCAGCAGTTGTGGACGCTACGGCGCAGGTGGATGTATCTGCCTATATTGGGCCACTGTGTGTGATTGGCGCAGGCGTGAAAATCGGTGCGCATACGGTGTTGACCTCTCGAGTGACGGTTGCCGATGGCTGTGAGCTGGGCCAGCGTTGCCTGGTTCATCCAGGCGTAGTGATCGGCGCTGATGGCTTTGGCTTTGCGAATGAGGCCGGGAGCTGGGTCAAGATCGAGCAGCTCGGTGGTGTACGCATTGGTAACGACGTTGAAATTGGCGCCAATACCTGCATTGACCGCGGGGCGCTGGATGACACTGTGATTGAGGATGGCGTCAAGCTCGACAATCTCGTGCAGATTGCGCACAACGTGCACGTAGGCGCGCATACAGTAATCGCGGGTAATACAGGTATTGCTGGCAGTGCACGCATTGGCAAGCACTGCTCGATTGGTGGTGCAGCCAACATCCTGGGTCATCTGAGCATTGCCGATGGGACCAGTATTTCTCCAACATCCATGGTGACTCGCTCGATTCACCAGCCAGGCTTGTACACTGGCATCTTTCCTCTGCAAACTAACGAGCAGTGGGAGAAAAACGCCGCATCGCTCAAGCAATTGCATGTGCTGCGAGAGCGCATCAAAAAGCTGGAGCTTGCGATGCAAGCGGAAAAAAGCAAGAACGGAAATTCATAATGGATATTCACGCAATTCTCAAGCAACTTCCTCATCGTTATCCTTTCCTGCTGGTGGATCGTGTTGTAGAGCTTGAGAGCAACAAGCGCATTCGCGCCATCAAGAACGTTACTTTCAACGAGCCTTACTTCATGGGCCACTTTCCTGGCCGTCCCGTGATGCCCGGTGTGCTGATGCTGGAAGCGTTGGCGCAAGCTGCAGGCCTGCTGGCATTTGATGCCATGGGGCAGGTGCCTGATGAAAACAATATCTACTACTTCGTGGGCATTGACTCGGCACGCTTCAAGCGTCCTGTCGAGCCTGGTGATCAGCTGATTCTGGAAGCTTCGATTGATCGCGTGCGCGCCGGTATCTGGAAGTTCAAAGGCATAGCTCGTGTGGGTGATGAAGTCGCCTGTGAAGCAGAGCTGATGTGTACCATGCGTTATGTAGGCCCTGAAAAGCAGGCTTGATGAGCAACGCCAATATCCATTCCACTGCCATCATCCACGAAGGAGCACAGTTGCATCCTTCCGTGACTGTGGGCGCATACAGCGTGATTGGCAGTCATGTCAAGGTGGGTGCTGGCACGCGTATTGGGCCACACTGCGTCATTGAGGGTTACACCACCATTGGTGAAGACAATCAGATTTTTCAGTTTGCTTCACTGGGTGCGCAGCCGCAGGACAAGAAATATGCGGGTGAGCCTACGCAGCTGGTGATTGGTGACCGCAATACCATCCGTGAGTTCTGTACTTTCAATACGGGTACGGCACAGGATTCGGGTGTGACGCGCGTGGGCAATGACAACTGGATCATGGCCTATGTGCATATCGCGCACGATTGCGTGGTGGGCAATCACACAATTTTGGCGAACAACGCCACGCTGGCAGGGCACGTTCACCTGGGTGACTGGGTGATTCTGGGTGGCCTCACGGGCGTGCATCAGTTTGTCAAAATCGGTGCGCATGCCATGTCGGGTTTTGCCAGCCGTATCGCACAGGATGTGCCCCCATACATGATGGTCGAAGGCAATCCACTGGCTGTGCGCGGCTTCAATATTGAAGGTCTGCGTCGCCGTGGCTTTACGCCAGAGCGTATCCAGGCGGTCAAGCAGATGCACAAGCTGCTTTACCGTCAAGGTCTGACCTTGCAGGCAGCGCAGCAGTCAATCGGTGATCTCTTGACAGAAATTCCTGAGGCGACCGCTGACATTGCGTTGATGCAGGAATTTTTGCAGGCATCCACCCGAGGTATTGCACGCTAGATATGTCGCTACAAGACCTATTTCAGCCTCGCATAGCGATGGTGGCCGGCGAGACGTCAGGTGACTTGCTCGCCGGTTTGCTTTTGGACGGCATGCAGCAGCAGTGGCCCGGCGTCTCCAGCTATGGCATTGGTGGGCCCTGCATGCAGCAGCGTGGTTTTGAAGCGCTGTGGCCCAGCGAGCGGCTGGCCGTGCATGGGTACAGCTTTGAAGTGTTGATGCGGCTGTGGGATATCCTGTCCATCCGCAAGCAGCTGCGCGCACGCCTGCTGCAAGATCGCCCTGATGTATTTGTTGGCGTAGATGCGCCGGACTTTAATCTGGGGCTGGAGCAGGATCTGCGCGCGGCAGGCATCAAGACTGTGCATTTTGTGTGCCCCTCCATCTGGGCCTGGCGCCCGGAGCGCGTACACAAGATTCGTGCTGCGGCCGATCATGTACTCTGCCTGTTTCCGTTTGAGCCTGATTTGCTGGCGCAGCATGACATTGCTGCGACCTATGTCGGCCACCCGCTGGCGCAAGTCATCCCCATGGAGCCTGACCGTGCTGCGGCGCGTACGCGCCTGGGGCTGGAGCAGGACAAACCCGTGCTGGCTTTGCTGCCCGGTAGCCGCCGTGCCGAAGTGCAGTACATCGCCAAGCCATTCATGCAGGCCGCAGCGCTGCTCAAGCAGGAGTTTCCAGATCTGCAGGTGGTATTGCCTGCAGTGCCTGCTTTGCATGAGCGTCTGACTGCCTTGTCGCACGAGCTGCAAGTGGCGTCATGGCTGAAGATTGTCAAAGGCCAGTCGCACGATGTGCTGGCAGCCTGTGATTGCACCTTGATTGCCAGCGGCACAGCTACGCTGGAGGCCGCTTTGTTCAAGCGCCCCATGGTGATTGCCTACAACATGCACCCATGGAGCTACAAGCTCATGCAGCGCAAGCAATTGCAGCCATGGGTGGGTTTACCAAATATCTTGTGTTCAGACTTTGTGGTGCCTGAACTCCTGCAAGACCAGGCGACACCCCGTGCGCTGGCTGATGCGATTGCACAGTGGCTGGACCATAGCGAGCATGCACGGGCCAAGGTGAAGACCATACAGGCACGTTTTACCGCCTTGCACCACAGTTTGTTTCGAGATACCCCTCAGTTATCAGCACATGCCATCCAAAAAATCCTCTCTCCCTGAGCAAAGCACACTGCCTTGGCATGCGCCAGGTCTGGTTGCCGGGGTGGATGAGGCAGGGCGTGGCCCACTGGCAGGCCCTGTCGTTGCCGCCGCAGTGATTCTGGACGACTTGAACCCTATTGAAGGGCTGGCTGACTCCAAGAAGCTTTCCGCTGCACGTCGCGAAAAACTGTTCGACGAAATCCGTGCCAAGGCCCTGTGCTTTTGTATTGCACAGGCTTCGGTGGAAGAAATTGATCGCCTGAACATCCTGCAGGCCACCATGCTGGCCATGCAAAGAGCTGTGAATGGCCTGCGCCTGAAGCCCAGTCTGGTGCAGGTGGATGGCAATCGCATTCCAAGGCTGGACATGCAGGCCGAGGCCATTGTGAAGGGGGATGCCAAGGTGCAGGCCATCTCTGCTGCATCCATCCTCGCCAAGGTGCATCGTGACCGCTGGTGTCAGGAGTTTGATCTGCAATATCCGGAATACGGTTTTGCGGCACACAAAGGCTATGGCACGGCTGCCCATTTGCAGGCTTTGCGCGGACTGGGGGCTACGCCCGAGCACCGCCGCAGCTTTGCGCCTGTGACGCAGGTGCTGCAAACCTCGACAGCGCTTTCTGGCGCAGTGACAGAGCTATGAACATCACAGAAATTTCTTCGCGCGACAACGCGTTTGTCAAAGAGCTGCGCCGCCTCTCGCGCGAAAGCGGCATGTATCGCAAGCTGGGCCATGTGTGGCTGGAAGGTGACCACCTGTGCCGCGCAGCCCTCACGCGTGGTCTGACACCCAAGGTGGCTGTTTTTTCTAAGTCTTTTTGGCCTCTAGCGCCCGTGGAATGGGCGCAAGCAGCTAGCAAAGTAATAGTTCTGGATGATGCCTTGTTTGCAGATATCAGCGGTCTGGAGTCGCCTGCACGCATGGGCTACATCCTGCCCTGGCAGGCGGATACGGCCATCTTGCCGGAGGCTCCTACCGTGGTGTTGGACCGTGTGCAGGATGCGGGCAATGTAGGCTCCATCTTGCGGTCGGCCTCTGCCTTTGGTTTCAAACAAATCATTGCCATGAAGGGTACGGCGGCGCTGTGGAGCCAGAAGGTGCTGCGTGCAGGTATGGGTGCACACTTTGCCTTGCACCTGGTAGAAGGGGTGGAGCCTGAGGCGCTGCAGCAGCTCAAGGTGCCGCTGCTGGTCACCAGTTCGCACCGTGGGGGGCTGATTCATGCATCGACATTGCCATGGCCCTGTGCATGGGCCATGGGGCATGAAGGGCAGGGCGTGGGTGAAGCAGTAGAAGCCTTGGCTGCGCAGCATGTGCGTATTGCCCAGCCTGGCGGAGAAGAGTCCCTGAATGTTGGTGCGGCGGCTGCTATCTGTTTACACGCCAGCGCGCTTTCTGCACTGAAGTGAGGCACTCCTCATGCGGGTTTATAAGAGCCTGCATGAGGCGATGGATATAATGAGTGGCTTTTCAGCATTCTTTCCATACGCCTAGCGACGCTTACTCGTCATTCATTGCAGTAGCCACTTGCTCCACGACGCTAGGTCGCAGGAGCACGCGCTGGGCGTAACCGTATTTAGAACCGGAGAATCCAGTGCTTTTGTCTCTTCAGGGAAGCTTCCCATCCGCCATCCTGGCGCTCGCAGACGGCACGGTCTTTATTGGCAATTCCATTGGTGCGCAAGGCACCACCGTGGGTGAAGTGGTGTTCAACACTGCTATCACTGGCTATCAGGAAATCCTCACCGATCCTAGCTACTGCCAACAGATCGTTACGCTGACATACCCCCACATCGGCAACTACGGTGTGAACCGAGAGGATGTGGAAGCCGACAAAGTCCATGCTGCAGGTTTGATCATCAAGAATCTGCCACTGCTGGCCAGCAACTTCCGCTGCGATGAAACTTTGTCCCAATATTTGGTGCGCAACCACACCGTTGCCATTGCCAACATTGACACCCGCAAGCTGACACGCCTGCTGCGAGACAAGGGCGCGCAAAACGGTGCCATCGTCGGTCTGGCAGCGGGTGAGCAAGTGACCCAGGCCAAGATTGACGAAGCACTGGCGGCTGCCAAGGCTGCGCCAGCCATGAAGGGGCTGGATCTGGCCAAGGTGGTGACCACCGAAGCTGCCTACGACTGGACGGAAACCGAGTGGAAGCTGGGCGAAGGCTACGGCAAGCTCGAGAGCCCCAAGTTCCACGTCGTGGCCTATGACTTTGGCGTGAAGAAGAACATCCTGCGCATGCTGGCTGAGCGCGGCTGCAAGCTGACCGTGGTTCCTGCCAAGACGCCTGCCAAGGACGTGCTGGCGCTGAATCCTGATGGTGTATTCCTGTCCAACGGCCCTGGCGACCCAGCGCCTTGCGACTACGCCATTGCTGCGGCGCAGGAAATCATGGCCGCCAAAAAGCCTTTGTTTGGCATCTGTCTGGGCCACCAGATCATGGCCCTGGCCTCGGGTGCCAAGACCTTCAAGATGCAGAACAGCCACCACGGTGCCAACCACCCTGTGAAGGAATTGGCCACCGGCCGCGTGAGCATCACTAGCCAGAACCACGGTTTTGCCGTGGAAATGGATACCCTGCCAGCCAATGTTCGCCCCACGCACATCAGCCTGTTTGACGGCACGCTGCAAGGCCTGGAACGCACCGATGTGCCCGCCTTCTGCTTCCAGGGCCACCCCGAGGCTTCGCCCGGACCCCATGACATCGCCTATTTGTTTGACCGCTTTACCGCGCTGATGGAGAGCCACAAAAATGCCTAAGCGCACCGACCTCAAAAGCATTCTGATCATTGGCGCTGGCCCCATCGTGATTGGCCAGGCCTGTGAATTCGACTACTCCGGCGTGCAGGCCTGCAAGGCGCTGCGCGAAGAGGGTTACAAGGTCATTCTGATCAACAGCAACCCAGCGACGATCATGACCGACCCCAATACGGCGGACGTGACCTACATCGAGCCCATCACCTGGCAGACGGTCGAGAAGATCATCGCCAAGGAGCGCCCCGATGCCATCCTGCCCACCATGGGTGGCCAGACTGCGCTGAACTGCGCGCTGGATCTGTGGAAGCACGGTGTGCTGGATAAGTACAACGTGGAGCTGATCGGTGCCAAGCCTGAAGCCATCGACAAGGCAGAAGACCGCCTGAAGTTCAAGGACGCCATGACCAAGATTGGTCTGGGCTCCGCACGCTCGGGCATTGCGCACTCCATGGAAGAAGCCTGGGAAGTGCAAAAGCACGTGGGTTTCCCCACCGTGATTCGCCCCAGCTTCACGCTGGGCGGCACAGGCGGTGGCATTGCCTACAACGCCGAAGAATTCGAGACCATCTGCAAGCGCGGTCTGGAAGCATCCCCCACCAACGAGCTCCTGATTGAAGAGTCGCTGCTGGGCTGGAAAGAGTACGAGATGGAAGTGGTGCGCGACAAGGCGGACAACTGCATCATCGTGTGCTCGATCGAAAACCTGGACCCCATGGGTGTACACACCGGTGACTCCATCACCGTGGCGCCTGCACAGACGCTGACCGACAAGGAATACCAGATCATGCGCAATGCCTCGCTGGCAGTGCTGCGTGAAATTGGTGTGGACACTGGCGGCTCCAACGTGCAGTTCTCGGTGAATCCCAAGGACGGTCGCATGATCGTCATTGAGATGAACCCCCGCGTCTCGCGTTCCTCGGCACTGGCTTCCAAGGCCACAGGTTTCCCAATTGCCAAGATCGCGGCCAAGCTGGCTGTGGGCTTTACGCTGGACGAGCTCAAGAACGAAATCACCGGTGGCGCAACCCCCGCATCGTTCGAGCCCACCATCGACTACGTGGTCACCAAGATCCCACGTTTTGCGTTCGAGAAGTTCCCTGCTGCTGACAACCGCCTGACCACCCAGATGAAGTCTGTGGGTGAGGTGATGGCCATTGGCCGTACCTTCCAGGAATCCTTCCAGAAGGCCCTGCGTGGTCTGGAAGTGGGCGTGGACGGCATGAACGAGAAGACCCAGGACCGCGAAATCCTGGAAAAGGAACTGGGCGAGCCTGGTCCCGAGCGCATCTGGTACGTGGGCGATGCCTTCGCTGCCGGCTGGACGCTGGATGAAGTGCACAACATCACCAAGATCGACAAGTGGTTCCTGGTGCAGATCGAAGAGATCGTGAAGATCGAACTCGAACTGGACAAGCACTACGAAGCCCATGGTGACAAGGCGCTGTCCATGCTGGACGCTGCTACGCTGCGCGCCTTGAAGCAAAAGGGCTTCTCTGACCGTCGCCTGGCCAAGCTGCTGCACACCACCGACAAGGCCGTGCGCGAAGCCCGCAAGGCACTGAAGGTGCGCCCCGTGTTCAAGCGCGTGGACACCTGCGCAGCGGAGTTCGCCTCCAACACCGCCTACATGTATTCGACTTATGACGAAGAGTGCGAAGCCGCACCTTCGGACAAGAAGAAGATCATGGTGCTGGGTGGTGGCCCCAACCGCATCGGCCAAGGTATTGAGTTTGACTACTGCTGCGTGCACGCAGCCATGGCCATGCGCGAAGATGGTTACGAAACCATCATGGTCAACTGCAACCCCGAAACCGTTTCGACCGACTACGACACGTCCGACCGCCTGTACTTCGAGCCACTGACGCTGGAAGACGTGCTGGAAATCGTGGACGTGGAGCAGCCTGACGGCGTGATCGTGCAATACGGCGGTCAGACACCTTTGAAGCTGGCCCTGGGTCTGGAGCGCGAAGGCGTGAAGATCATCGGCACGACCCCTGACATGATTGACGCAGCCGAAGACCGTGAGCGCTTCCAGAAGCTGCTCAACGACCTGGGTCTGCGCCAGCCACCTAACGCGACTGCGCGTACGGAAGAAGAAGCACTGGAAAAGGCTGCTGGCCTGGGCTATCCCCTGGTGGTGCGTCCTTCCTACGTGCTGGGCGGCCGTGCGATGGAAATCGTGCACGAGCAGCGCGACCTGGAGCGCTATATGCGCGAAGCCGTGAAGGTTTCCAACGACTCCCCCGTGTTGCTGGACCACTTCCTGTCCAACGCCATTGAGTGCGATGTGGACTGTGTGCGTGACAAGACAGGTGCCGTGTACATCGGCGGTGTGATGGAGCACATCGAACAAGCGGGCGTGCACTCCGGTGACTCGGCCTGCTCGCTGCCTCCTTACTACCTGAAGGCTGACACTGTGGCTGAAATCAAGCGCCAGACCGCTGCCATGGCCGCAGGCCTGAACGTGGTGGGCCTGATGAACGTGCAGTTCGCCATCAAGGAGCAAGACGGCCAGGACGTGATCTACGTGCTGGAAGTGAACCCCCGTGCTTCGCGTACCGTGCCTTTCGTCTCCAAGGCGACCGGCGTGCAGCTGGCCAAGGTGGCAGCACGCTGCATGGCCGGTGACACTCTGGCAGAGCAGGGCATCACCAAGGAAGTGACACCGCCTTACTTCAGCGTCAAGGAAGCGGTGTTCCCCTTCGTGAAGTTCCCCGGTGTGGACACCATCCTCGGCCCTGAGATGAAGTCCACTGGTGAAGTCATGGGCGTAGGCAAGACCTTCGGCGAAGCCTTTGTGAAGAGCCAGCTGGGCGCAGGCGTGAATCTGCCTGAGTCTGGCAAGGTGTTCCTGTCGGTGAAGAACAACGACAAGGCACGTGCCGTGGCTGTGGGCAAGGAGCTGGCTGCCATGGGTTACACCCTGTGCGCTACGCGCGGCACTGCAGCTGCTCTGGCAGAAGCGGGCCTGGAAGTGCAGGCTGTGAACAAGGTGGCAGAAGGTCGCCCTCACATCGTGGACATGATCAAGAATGGCGAAATCGCCATGGTCATCAACACGGTGGAAGAGCGCCGCAACGCCATTGCGGACTCCCGCGCCATCCGTACCAGCGCTTTGCTCAACCGCGTGACCACCTTCACCACCATCTTCGGCGCAGAAGCTGCCGTGGATGGCATGAAGGCCATGCGTGGCGATCTGGAAGTACATTCGGTGCAGGAATTGCACGCAATGTTGCAGCATTCATAGGCTGCATCGGGTTTTACTGAGGGTCGGCGGCTGTAAACACGGCATAATTGATCCCTAAACCTAGGAACACCGCCGCGCGGCTCACTGCGCGGCGGTTTGCTTTTGGGGCGTCCCATCCATACAGCCACGTCGTGTGGCGCTCTGGACATGCCCTTGTGGCGCAACTGCGCAATCGTGCGCGTGTACGCCCAGCCGTATGTGGAGAAACTGACATGGCAACCATTCCAATTACCAAGCGTGGCGCAGAAAAGCTCAAGGCCGAGCTGCAGCGCCTGAAGACTGTGGACCGTCCTGAAGTGATTCAGGCCATCGCCGAAGCACGTGCCCAGGGCGACCTGAGTGAAAACGCCGAGTACGAGTCCGCCAAGGATCGCCAGGGCTTTATTGAAGGTCGCATCATGGAGATCGAAGGCAAGCTCTCGACCGCACAGATCATTGACCCCGCCGCACTCGATGCGCAGGGCCGCGTGGTGTTTGGCGCGACTGTCGATCTGGAAGACGAAGACACGGGCAACCAGGTGACCTACCAGATCGTGGGTGAAGACGAGGCCGATCTGAAGCACGGCCTGATCAACATCTCCAGCCCTATTGCCCGCGCCCTGATCGGTAAGGAAGAGGGCGATGTGGCCGAAGTGCAGGCCCCCGGTGGTGTGCGCCGCTACGAAATCGTTGCGGTCAAGTACATCTAAGGCAACGCTTCAGCAGGCATGGCCACACACAGCACACGCCCCAAAGCTGCGCTGGCGCTCACTGGCAGCTGGCTGCTGACGCTCAGTCTGAGCACGCTGGCCGTGGCCGTGCTGCTGCACAGTGCCAGCAACTGGCATGCGGTGCGTGACCAGCTGCAGCAGCTGAGTTTGTGGCAGTCATGGATTTCTATAGCAGCTTGCGCTGGTCTGCTGGTCATTTCGCGTAAAAAACACTCGGAAAACCAGCAGGAATGGGCGCAAGGCGCTCTACTTATTTATGTGATCGGAGGCTTGCTGACTGCGCTGGTGCTGCACCATGGTGTGCTGACACAGTTTCTGGCGCAGCACGAGAGTCTGCTGCGTCAGGCACAGGTGCTGGTACTGCTGGCGCTGCACTGGCTGTGTGCCGTGCTGACACTGCGCAGCCTCTGGCGATTCCGCCAGGCTGGCTGATACGGCTGCTGAACACCATCCATGAAAAAAACCGCTGGGCGCAAGCCGCAGCGGTTTTTTCTTGCCAGCAGATGTAGCTTAGAAACGGTGGCGGATACCCACGGCTACGCTGGTGCCGGAACCGTTGCTTGCTGTGAATGGAGAAGGCATGTTCTTGATCTTGTCGTACATCACCACGGTGTACACATCGGTGCGCTTGGACAGGAAGTGGTCATAGCCCAGGGTATAGGTGGTGCGTTTGATATCTGCAGGGTTAGCAGTTTCTGCCTTGGTGTAGGCCGCAGCAGCCTTGAAGGTGCCAGCCTTGGTTACAGGCACGTCTACGCCCAGCGATGTGGTCTTGGCGTCGTACTTGGGTACAGTCGAGTCCTTGACCTTGGATTGGCCGTATGTGGCATATAGCTTGGCTACGGAGAAGTCATAGCTGCCGCCCAGCATCCAGTTTTGCTTGGTAGGCTGCTCTGAAGTGTTGGGGTTACGAATCTGAGCGCGCTCGATGAAAGCAGACAGGGCCAGCGGGCCCTGGAAGTACAGCACATTGGCGCCTACGTTCTTCTTGTTCTTGTTGTCGCCGCTTTGCTCACCAAATTGGTAGTGCAGGTTGGCGCTCAGACCACCAAAGCTGGGAGTGCTATAGGTGATCTGGTTGCTCCAGCCAGTGTCCGCAGCTGTGGTCTTGTAGTTGTGGGTATCATCCACACCCCAGCCCGTATTGGCGTGCAGCACCAGCGGCGAGACAGTGAAGGAGTCACCGTAGGGGTTGAACAGGATGGTAGGCAGGAAGTTGGGGGCCATGGAGCGGCCCAGCTTTACCGTACCAAAGCCACCAGACAGGGAGACATTGGCGTCACGCGCGAAGAAAGTTTCGTCGTAGGCGCCGGAGCCTACGTCCCAACGACCAGGGGTGCCGGTGTCTGCGCGGAAGAAAGCACCCAGTGCAAAGCCAGCCTTCAGACCATTGCCCAGGTCTTCCGTGCCCTTGATGCCCCACCACGATGTGGTCAGGCCGCCAGAACCCACCTGGCTGGTGCGTGCACCACCGGGAGCCTTCATGGAGCCGACATACATGTCGACCAGTCCAGACAGTTCTACGTTGCTTTGGGCGTGCGCAGTACCCAGGCATGCCAGCGCGGCACCCAGGGCGATCAGAGTGTGTTTCATGGGGGAATCCCTCAAAAGGTCAATAGCTAAGCTTGAAATTTTTTGAGCGAACTGCAGGCTGAAAACACTGTCTGCAGTTGCTTTTGCTTATAAAGCATGAGCCGTGCCAAATCGAGGGATGGTTGTGGGTACTACGTAAGATGAAGTAGTAGGTCTTTACTTGCTGTGCATGCGGCTGAGCAAATCTTGTGCTGCGGCTTCTGGATCTGGCGCATTGACCAGTGCACGCACCACAGCAATCGAGCCCACGCCAGTGCTCAATACCTGTGGGAACTGCTCAGCCGCAATGCCGCCAATGGCCACCAGTGGGTACTGCTGCATCAGCCGCACATAGGCCTGCAGGCGTGCCACACCTTGCGGTGCGGTGGCCATTTTCTTGAGCGTGGTGGGGAACACGGCACCAAGGGCGATATAGCTGGGCTGCACCGCATGGGCGCGCACCATTTCGGCGTAGCCGTGGGTGCTCACGCCCAGACGCAGGCCACTGGCACGGATGGCGTCCAGTTGCGCACCTTCGAGTGCATCGAGGTCCTCCTGGCCCACGTGGATGCCGTATGCACCTGCATCAATGGCAGCCTGCCAGTGGTCGTTGATAAACAGGCGTGCGTTGGTGCCTTGCACGGCTGCCACAGCGGCCTGCACTTCGCGGCGAATGGCTGCCTGGTCATCGCTTTTGAAGCGCAGCTGCACCGTGGGCACACCTGCGCGGGCCATGCGTCCCACCCATTCGGCAGTGGGTAGTACGCCGTACAGACCCAGAGCACGTGGGCATTCTGGGAAAGCCAGCGTGGGGTCTGCACCTGCCAGGCCAAAGTCCTGCGGGTCATCAGGCCAGTGGGCGGCATCGAACTGGCCAGTACGTTCTGTCTGGCGCTGCCAGGCCTGGGCCAGGCATTCGGCGTCAATGGCGATAAAGCCCAGCGCGCTGCAGGCCTGCAAAGCGGCGAGGTACGCCGGTTCGCTGCGGCTGGGGGCTGGCACAGGCTGCGAGGGCAGCGTGTCAGACGTAAAGGTGGCGCGGTGCGCGGCCACGATGGCGCTGGCCATCTCGGTGATGTGCTGCTCAGTCATGGTGCCAGAACGGTGTGCCAAGAACGGGGGTGCTGGGCTGGGCGGCAGATTGCTCAGCCATGGCACCAGCCAGATAGCCATCACGGCCAGCCTGCACGGCATCGGCAAAGGCACCAGCCATGCGCACGGGGTCTTCCGACAGGGCCACGGCGGTGTTGAGCAGCACGCCATCAAAGCCCCACTCCATGACGGTGCAAGCGTGCGAGGGGCGGCCCAGACCGGCGTCCACGATCAGTGGCACATTCAGGCGCTCGCGCAGCACCTGCATGGCATAGGGGTTGGCAGGGCCACGGCCTGTGCCAATGGGGGCAGCCCAGGGCATGACGGCCTGGCAGCCGACGTCCACCAGGCGCTGGCACAGCACCAGGTCTTCGGTGCAGTAGGGTAGCACCTGAAAGCCGTCTTTGATAAGGATGGAGGCAGCTTCCACCAGATTCAGCGTATCGGGCTGCAAGGTGTAGTCGTCGCCAATCAGCTCCAGCTTGATCCAGGGCGTGTCAAACACTTCACGCGCCATCTGGGCGGTGGTGACGGCTTCCTGGATGGTCATGCAGCCCGCGGTGTTGGGCAGCACGGGCACGTTGAGTTTGCGCAGCAGCTCCCAGAAGCTGGCGCCGGTTTCGGCGGCATTGCTGCCCTGGCGGCGCAGGGAGGCGGTGACCATGGCGGGCTTGGCGCGTGTAACGGCGGCTTCCAGCACCGCAGGCGATGGGTAGCGCGAGGTGCCCAGCAGCAGGCGGCTGTGGAAGGTCTGGCCGTACAGCACCAGGCTGTCGGTGGCAGAAGAAGTCTCAGTAGTCATATCGTTTTGATAGCTGCCAGCGCCCGTAAGATAAGCGCTAGAGGCCAATTTCATTCAAATTTCTGAAAGATGCTCAGCCGCCTGTGACAGGGGCAATGATTTCCAGGCGATCGCCCGCTTGCAGGGTGCGAGTGGCATAGCCGGACTTGGGTACGAATTCCGTATTCACGGCAACGGCAAACGGTGGCTTGGGTTGCCATTGGGCAACGGCATCGGCCACGGTGGCGTGGTCAGGCAGTTCCACGGTTTGTTGGTTGATGGTGATGTGCATGTCTGTCCAGATCAGGGCAAAGACGGGGTAGAAAAAATCAGACGCCAGCAGGCTGGTGCACGGGCACGTCAAAGCGTTCGGCCAGCTCGGTGCTACCGGTGCGCAGTATCTGCAGCGTGACGTCGAGCATAGCCGGAGAAATCATGTAGCCATGGCGGTACAGGCCGTTGACCTGCAGCACGCGCTCGCTCAGCCAGCGCACGGCAGGCAGATTGTCTGGCAGCGTAGGGCGGCATTGGGTGGCAATTTCCAGAATGCGTGCTTCGGCAAACCCTGAGTGCACGGTGTAGAGGGCGCTGAGCAGCTCCATGACCGAGCGCAGGCTGGCTGGGCTCATGTCGTCAGATTCGATCTCGGTCGCGCCAATCACAAACAAATGGTTTTCCTTGGGTGCGATGTACAGCGGATAGCGGGGGTGCACCAGGCGTGTGGGGCGCTGCAGGGTCACTTCAGGTGCATACACGCGCACGACCTCGCCGCGTATGCCGCGCAGGGATTTCCATTCGGTGCGCGCGCCCAGGCCGCGGGCGTCAATCACCAGATCGGGCTGGCCTGCGGTACCAGGCGCAAAGTCGGTGGTTTCGCGTGGGGTGTGCCAGTGAAAATTAACGCCCAGGCGTGTCAGTGTTTTTTCAAGGGCAGCCAGCAGCTGGCGGTTGTCCAGCTGGCCTTCACCGGGCAGGTAGACGCCCTGAGTAAAACGGCCCTGCAGGGCGGGCTCTACGTCGTTCAGGCGCTGGGCGTTCAGGTTTTCCAGCGCTGGCAGCGTGGGGTTGATTCGGCGGTTTTTCTCAAACAGTCCGCACAGGCGGTTGGCGTCTGCTGTGTCCTGACGGTGCCAGACAACGAGCGTGCCGTTTTGCTGAAAGAAGACGTGCTCCTGGAGTTGCGCAATCAGCTCAGGCCAGCGCGTGAGGCCATACTGGCCCATGCGCACCACGCCGGGTTCGGTGATGGCCGACTCCGCCAGTGGCGCCAGCATGGCTGCTGCCACGCGAGCGGCGGCCCCATCGGCTTCGGGTCCCTTGGCTTCGAACATGTCCACGCGATGCCCTTCACGTGCCAGCTCCAGGGCCAGCAGACGGCCCATCAGGCCTGCGCCCAGAATGGCAATGTGTGAAGGTGAGGTCAGAGCGATCATGGTGAGTGTTTACGTCCGTTTATCTGTGTCGCCAAGGACAAAACGGGCGTGCTGCCGCTCCGGTGAAACTCCCCACGCCAGCATGATCTGGATCGGGTAGCGGGGCCTGCATGGCTGCATTGTCTGCCCCAGGGTCTTTCTCAGCCGCGCACCGGGCTGCCGTTCGTTGGCAGTTCTGGCGGGACACCCCTGTTTCGTCCACAAGCCTCGATTACAGCACAGCAGGGGGCACTGCGGGGCTGAGGCAGGAACAAGCCTTGGCTTGAGTCATAATTTTTCGTATGACGATGCAACAGATGCCTTCGGGCAGTGCCACTTCCTCCCTGCCGCGCTATGCGCGTGTGCTCTCCATCGCTGGCTCGGACAGCGGCGGTGGCGCAGGTATCCAGGCTGACCTCAAGACTTTTGCCGCACTGGGCTGCTATGGCATGACGGCGATTACCGCCATTACCGCACAGAACACGCAAGGTGTGCGCGCCATCCACGGTATTCCCCCCGAGATGCTGCAGGCGCAGATCGATGCCGTGATGCAGGATATTGGTGCAGACGCCATCAAGATCGGCATGCTGCACGCGCCAGAGATTGTGCATGTCGTGGCCGATGCCATTCGCCGCCATGGCATCACCAAGGTGGTGCTCGACCCAGTGATGGTCGCCACCAGTGGTGACAAGCTCATCCATGATGAAACCGCAGAAGTGCTGGTGCGCGAGCTGTTTCCGCTGGCGACCGTCATCACGCCCAACCTGGACGAAGCAGGCTGGCTGATTGGACGCAAGATTGAAGATGTCTCAGACATGGAAGCTGCCGCCCAGGCGTTGCTGAATATGGGCGCGCCGCATGTGCTGCTCAAGGGCGGCCATCTGCCTGGTGAATGGGTGGTAGACCTGCTGGCAGGCAAGGACGGCTTGCGCAAGGAACTGGGCAGCCAGCGAATTCATACGCACAACGGCCACGGCACGGGCTGCACGCTCTCGTCTGCGATTGCGGCGCACATGGCGCTAGGGTTTGAACTGCAGCCTGCGGTGGAGAGTGCGCGCACCTATATCGTGGGGGCAATTGCCTCGGGTGCGCAGGTACATACAGGGCAGGGCCATGGGCCGCTGAACCATGGTTTTGCACCATTGCCTCAGATGATTTTCAGGGGCTAGGGCTTATCCAGACTGCGCAAGCAGCTATAAAAAACGGCGCTTGAAGCGCCGTTTGCGGTTTGGGTGAGGGAAGTTCTTACCAGCCCCAGCCCAGGCTGGTAGACATCCAGCCTTCCTGGCCGTCAGCAGTTTGGATCTTGGCCCAGTCACTCTGCTTTTCCAGCGTCTTGACGATGTCGTACTTGTTCAGCTTGGTCACGACTGCGTGGTTGGTACCAGGGCCTGAGCGCAGGTTCACTGTATTGGCCTTGACCAGGAAGTGGGGCTCATCGGTGGTCAAGGGTTTGTGCACCCAGCCCAGCACGCCTTCAAAGTCCTTGACCTTGAGCCAGTCACCTTCGCGTGCAATCACTTGCACGGGATAGCCTTTGATCAGCTCCCAGGCAATTTCAGACTTGGTGGTCGGTTTGGCGCGAATGTTGACGGTGTTGCCCTTGATACTCAGAAACTCTTGTGCTTGGGCTAGCGTAGGGGCAGCAGTCAGCATGCCAGTCAGCAACAGCGTCGCAAAGCCTCCACGGCGCAGGGAGCGGGTGAGGTGAAGGGTGAATGAGTGCAACACGCGGCAATAACTCCTGTTAATCAATGGGATGAGGCACCGGGCTCACTCAAACATGCCGGTGGTTGAGCACCTGCGTAACCCGGCGGTATCACCAGTGCAAGCCTGTGACTTGCCTTGTGGTGTGAGCGGTGCTTCGAGCGTAATACACAGTGCCTCACATGGGGTGATCATGCCGCACAGCGTCTGATAGAAAGTTGTTTTCCTCCAAGCTCAGAAGGCATGTGCTGACATTTTTACAACGCGGCGCATATTAACTGCTGAAACCTTTGGACACAACTAAACTGCGCAAGCAATTTTGCGCTGGATGAAAGCATGACAAAGCAGCAAGGTCTGGCTGTTGCATTCCAGTGCCGTATATGCAGGACGAGCATGCCTTGTGCCAGCTCCTATCTCTCAACGGTAGCCTGCGGCTATTGAAATGGCGCTGTCGGGATGTATGTCCCGTACAGCGCCATTGCAGTCTTCAGTGATTTCTCAGTGGTTTATCAGTGGTTTATCAGCTGACTGCGCTACGCGGCAGGCATCGTGCCAGCACAAAGCAGATCAGCAGGGTAGGAATGGCGCGGCCTGCATCCTCGCTGATCAGCGGCATGCAGTGGTAGAGCACAATGCCACCTAGCCACAGCACGACGGTGCTCCAGCGCACGCTGTGCATGGTCTGCAGCTGTATTTGCGGCTGCCAGGCCAGGCGTCCCAGAATCACGCCAAACAGAGGTACAAACACCGAGCTGAGCAGCAGCAGAAATGGCTCAATGCTGTGCATGGGCAGCACCATTGCCAGCAGCACGCAGACCAGCGTCAGCAGCAGCCCCCACTGGCGCACACTCCAGCGCGGCAGCACGCTGTGCACCGCCATGGCGCCGGAGTAGGTGTCGCCATAGGCGTTGTCGACCTCGTCAATCAGAATCAGGCTCAGTGCAATCAGCCCCCCCTGAGCCAGCAGCAAGGCGGTGACCAGATCCTGGCTTGGCAGCGTCAATGCCACCAGCACGCCCAGTCCGTAGCACCAGATGTTGGCCAGCGCAAAGCCCAGCCAGGTGCCATGCAGGGCAGAGCGGCCATCGCGCCCGTGGCGTGCATAGTCAGCGACCAGCGGTAGCCAGGAAATGGGCATGGCTACCACCAGATCCATGGCTGGTAACCAGCCCATGCCGCCTGTGCCTTGCCGCTGCCAGATGTTGTGCCAGCCTTGCTGCAGTGCCAGCTGCACAAAGCTCCAGCTCAGCCACAGCAGCGACAGCACCACCAGCGGCAGTGCAACGCGTGCAATCAGCTGGCGCACCAGCTTGAGCATGGAGCCGCTGATCAGCAGGGCAATCACCATGCCCCAGAGCAGGGTGGCCATCACTGGCCAGTAGCTGGCCTGCATGCCCCCAGCCTCGCGGGCAATGGCGATGGTGGCATCGCGCATCACCACCAGTTCAAACGTACCCCAGCCAATGAGCTGCACCAGATTCAGCAGGATGGGCAGCTTGGCAAACTGCGTGCCGTAGACATGCGTCATCAGCGCAGCGCTGGAAAGCCCCGACCTGCAGGCAATCAATGCCATCCAGCCGAGCAGGCCTGCGCCCAGCAAGGAGCCCAGCACAATCGCCAGTACCGCCTGCTGGGTGGACAGTGCAGGCACCAGATAGGCACCCACCTGCATGACCAGCAGGCCTACGCCCAGACTGAACCACAATGCGGCATGGTCACGAAAACCAAAGACACGCTCTGTATGGTGGGTGGGTGACAGCGCCTGGTTGTGCGGCGCTGAAGCGGAAGAAGAAACAGACATGAATGCTCCGTATGTCAACGAAGCAGGGGCCGTGACGGCGCGCCACGCCGCACCGGGAACCACGGCGGGCGAATCACCAGAACAGCTTCCCTGCGCGAGGATGACCTCAATCAGGTTCAAAGGGTGTGATCTCAGCCCTGCTGCAGCGCAGCAGGACACCCCTAGCGAATGCCAGCAAAGTGGCGGGGCGGATTGTGCCTGTGGATGGGGGAAATAGCCAGTGGCCAGGACTTCACGGCGTGGAGGGCCTGCGTCGCGGAACGCTATGGCTGAAGTGCTCTTTGCAGCGCATCTACACAAAATGCCATGCTGTCCCAGGACGTGTCGTAGCTGGGTGAGAACCGCAGCACAGAGTGCAGCTGGCGGGCCTGCATATCCCATGGCGTAAAAGCTGCCGGACATAACGCCGCTTCAATGCCCTGGCGTTGCAGGCTGGTGTGGATATGTTCATGGCTGTGCGATACGCATTCCAGAGTCACGATGCCAGAGAGATGCTCGCGTTGTGGAATATGGACTTTGACCGCAGGGAGGGTCTGCAAGCGCTCTCGCAGCCATGTTGCACGTTCCTGGATTTGCTCTTGCACCTTGGCTGCGCCAGCAGCATTCCATTCGTCGAATGCCTGACTCAAACCCAGTCGCAAGGCGATGGATGACTCTGAGAGCTCCAGTTTTTTTGCATCCGTCCTATGGACCCACGTACTGTCTGTTTGCCATGGGCGGGAGAAGTGGTCTGCACCCAGTGGATGTAGGGAGGGTAAAAAGTCTGGATGCACATAGGCAAAACCTGTGCCGCGAGGCCCTCTGAGCCACTTGCGACCGGGAGCGGTGAGCGCAGTACATTGCAGTGCTTGCACGTCAATGTGCCACTGTCCCATGGCCTGCGCTGCATCAATCAGCAAGGGCGTCCTGTACTGCGCACAAAGTGCGCCAATGGTCTGTGCAGGTTGAATGAGCGGGCTGTTGGATGAAAACCAGGTCAGCACCACCAGACTGGTGGGTGTTTGCAGCAAGCGGTCCAAGGCATCTATATCCACAAGGCCATCAGCATTGCATGGCATTTCTTCGATGCGGACACCGTACTGCGCGCGCAGCTGCATCAAGACACCCAGGTTGCCTCCCCATTCATTGCGGGCAACGAGAATGCGCCCACCTTGGCGCCAATCCATGCTGCTGATGATGCGCCCCCAGCCGTCGCTATTACCTTGCGTCAAAGCGATATCTTCAGGGCGTGCATGGATAGCCTGCGCGATTTTTTGATAAACGCTGGCGATGTCTTTGTGTACCTGCTTGGCTGCGAGATAGCTGCCCATTTGCTGCTCTTGGCACATATAGGCATGCATGGTGTTGCGCGTAGCGTCCGACATCAGGCCGCAGGCGGCATGGTTGAGATAGTGCATGAAATGGGGGGTGAGTGGGAGCTTCTGGTCGGTGCTGACAGTCTAGGGCGCAGCGTGCCTGATGCACCTCGTATTCAACGTAGGCAGTCGTCAGGCTTTTGTCCCAGCCTGACTGGTCGACGACATCATCACCATCTCATGCCCTGCAGCTTTGCCAAGCTGCCTACACTTCACACCATGCCAAATCTCTATGACGCTTTGACGCAGATGCTGCGTGAGTACTGGAAGGCCCATGATGGCGCCTATCCCCAAGCCATTGAACTGATGCCCCAGGATCTGCAGGCGCTGCGAACAGGTCGCAAGCTGATCAATGAATCCATGAACTTTCAGTTGGACGAAGACTGGGGTGGGGAGTTTCTGGGCGTGCCGTTGCGTGAAGGGCAGATGAACTGTCTGGTCGCAGGTGATGGCCAGCGCCTGCCCGTACAGCTGACCGACGAGGAGCAGCCGCCTGCAGCCTGAATTTTGATCAAAATGGCTTTCAGGGCAGATGTAGTCTGCGCTGGAAGCTATGTATTTGGAAGCTGCCTCATCGCAGCAGCGTATGCAGTGGCACATGGTGGAGCAATCACCATGTGCTTTTTTTGTGGCTGGCTGCATGGGGTATGCAGGCAGCGGTATCCGATGCCTCAGGGTTTACCCGTGAAGCATCCGGCTGCAGGCATGAAGTCTGTCGCAAGGTTGACAGCGCAGAGGCTTGCAGCCGGGATGACTGGTGAATGGGCCGGTCTCTGACGCGACAATGGGGCGGTTTTTAGTCACAGACAAGACAGGCTATGGACGACCCGATTCTTACTATGGGAGAGAGAGAGGCGATCAATGCTGGTCGCTGGTTTTCATCCCTTTCCCCTTCATTGCGGCACGACATATTGCGATGCGCTTACGTCAAACGGTTCAAGGATGGTGCTTTGATCTGCGCGCGTGGCGAGGTGCCGGAGGAGTGGTTTGCGTGTGCCAGGGGGGCGGTGCGGGTCAGCTCCACCTCCATCACGGGCAAGCAGATCACACTCACCTATGTGGAGCCGGGGATCTGGTTTGGGGATACCTCAATTTTCGACGGAGACAGGCGCACGCACGATGCGTACGCACACGGCGCCACCACGCTGCTGTGTGTGGCCAAGGCGGATTTCAAACGCATTCTGGCAACGCACACGGAGTTTTACGAAGCCATGCTGTGGCTGGCAGCGCGGCGCATTCGCCAGCTCTATGGGCTGGTGGAGGACCTGAATACTTTGCCATTGCGTGCGCGGCTGGCCAAGCAGCTGCTGCATCTGGCGCGTAGCTATGGCATTCCCAGCCTGGCCAATGGCGAAGAAATTCGCATCGGCCTGCAACTGGCACAGGAAGAGCTGGCCCAGCTGCTCGGGGCTTCACGCCAGCGCGTGAACCAGGAGCTCAAGGGCATGGAGCGCGAGGGGGCCATCCGGATCGAACCGGGTGGTCTGGTGGTACGTGACCGCGATGCGCTGCTGCGTATTGTGGAAATAGACTTTTAAGGACTTATGAGCAACTTTGACCAATTTGTAGGTACCAGACCTGTCTCGGAAGCCCACGCTTTTGATCTTGCCGCACTGAGTGCCTGGATGCATTCCCATGTGGATGGCTTTGAAGGCCCCGTGCAGGCAGAGATGTTCAAAGGCGGCCAGTCCAACCCGACCTACAAACTGGTCACACCGGCGCGCAGCTATGTGATGCGCGCCAAGCCCGGCCCGGTAGCCAAGCTGCTGCCTTCGGCCCATGCGATTGAGCGCGAATTTCGCGTGATGCGTGCGCTGGCGGGTACCGATGTGCCCGTGCCCCACATGTATGCGCTGTGCGAGGATGAATCCATCATCGGCCGGGCCTTCTACATCATGGAGTTCAAGCAGGGGCGTGTGCTGTGGGATCAGGGCCTGCCGGGCATGGCGAACCCGCAGCGCGCAGCCATCTATGACGAGATGAACCGCGTGATTGCAGCGCTGCATACCGTAGATGTGCAGCAGCATGGGCTGAGTGACTACGGCAAGAGCGGCAATTACTTTGAGCGCCAGATTGGCCGCTGGAGCAAGCAGTACCAGGCCTCGATCACCCAGCCCATTGAGGAAATGGACCTCCTCATGGACTGGCTGCCTGCCCACATGCCCGATAGCGCCAGGGATGAGCGCAAGCTCTCCATCGTCCATGGTGACTACCGCATGGACAACCTGATGTTTGCACCCGAGGAAGACCGTGTGGTGGCCGTGCTGGACTGGGAGCTGTCCACACTGGGCCATCCGCTGGCGGACTTCAGCTACCACTGCATGGCCTGGCACATTCCCGCCAGCCTGGGGCGTGGTATTGGCGGGCTGGATATTGCCGCGCTGGGCATTCCCAGTGAGCAGGACTACATGCGCAGCTACTGCGAGCGTACCGGGCTGGCAACGCCCGAGCAGCTGCAGGCGGACTGGAACTTTTACCTGGCCTACAACATGTTCCGCATTGCGGCCATCTTGCAGGGCATTGCCAAACGCGTAGAGGCTGGCACGGCGTCCAGCGCACAGGCCAAGGCCGCGGGTGAGACAGCACGGCCCATGGCCCAGCTGGCCTGGGCCTACGCGCAAAAGCACGGCGCTTGAGTGTTCCTGCAGACACAGCAGGTCTGCAGGTTTTTTTCCTTCATGCATCAGACGGCAGGCGATGGCCGAAGGGCAGCGCTCGCCCAAGTTTCGCCCTAACTACGACAGGAGGCTCCCATGGATTTTGATTACTCCCCCAAGACCAAGGAATTGCAGGCGCGCTTGCTGCGTTTCATGGACGAATACATCTACCCGAACGAGCAGGCATTTCAACAGGAGTTGCAAGCCAATACCGAGGCGGGCAAGCGCTGGACGCCCCTGCAGCTGATTGAAGGCCTGAAGGACAAGGCCAAGGAGCAGGGCTTGTGGAACCTGTTTCTGCCGCAGGACACCGCCGAGATTGCAGGGGTGCAGGGTGCAGGCCTGACGAATCAGGAATACGCACCGCTGGCCGAAATCATGGGCCGTGTAGGCTGGGCCTCCGAAGTGTTCAACTGCTCGGCACCTGATACGGGCAATATGGAAACCATTGCCCGCTATGGTACGCAGGAGCACCGTGACCGTTGGCTCCAGCCTTTGCTCAATGGCGAGATCCGCTCCGCCTTTGCGATGACCGAGCCTGAGGTGGCATCGAGCGACGCCACCAATATCTGCACCCGTATTGAGCGCCAGGGTGATGAGTACGTGATCAATGGCCACAAGTGGTGGATTTCTGGCGCGGGCGACCCACGCTGCGCCATCTACATCGTCATGGGCAAGAGCAATCCCGATGCCCCCAAGCATGCGCAGCAAAGCATGGTGCTGGTGCCGGCTGACACACCCGGCGTGCGTGTGGTGCGCCCGCTGCAGGTGCTGGGCTATGACGATGCACCGCACGGCCACATGGAAATGTATTTCGAGAACGTGCGCGTGCCTGCCAGCCATATTTTGCTGGGCGAAGGCCGAGGCTTTGAAATTGCGCAGGGTCGCCTGGGCCCCGGGCGTATCCACCACTGCATGCGCCTGATCGGTCAGGCCGAGCGTGCGCTGGAGCTGATGTGCAAGCGTGCCTCCAGCCGCGTAGCCTTTGGCAAGACGGTGGCGCAGCAGACCGTGACGCAGGAGCGCATTGCCGAGGCACGCTGCCGCATCGACATGGCACGTCTGCTCACGCTCAAGGCGGCCTGGATGATGGACACCGTGGGCAACAAGGTGGCACGCACCGAGATTGCCATGATCAAGGTGGTGGCCCCCAAGCTGGCCTGCGATGTGATTGACTGGGCCATGCAGGTACACGGTGGCGGTGGTATGAGCCAGGACTTCCCGCTGGCCCATGCCTATACCACGGCGCGTACGCTGCGCTTTGCCGACGGCCCGGATGAAGTACACCGCAATGCCATTGCCAAGTGGGAGCTGGGCAAGTACAGCGAATATGGGCGTGATGCACAGGTGCCTGTGACGCGCGGCGCATAAGCAGTCCACAACCTAAAAAAGAAAGCGACCCGAGGGTCGCTTTCTTTGATGGGTGGTGTAGCGGAGAGGCTTATTCCACCTTGGCCTTGGCGCGCAGGTCTTCCTGGAACTGCACCATCTTTTGCTGTTCCAGTTGGGAGGCGATCTGGGGCTTGATGTCTTCCAGGGCAGGCAGTTCTGCGTCGCGGATGTCATCGACACGAATCACGTGCCAGCCGAACTGGCTCTTGGCGGGAGTGTCGCTGACTTCACCCTTTTTCAGCTTGAGCATGGCTTCGGTGAACTCAGGCACGTAGTTGGATGGGCTGGCCCAGTCCAGATCGCCACCATTCTGGGCGGAACCTGGGTCCTTGGATTCCTTCTTGGCGATGTCTTCGAACTTCTTGGAGCCGGACTTGATTTCCGCAATGATGGCCTTGGCACGGTCTTCCGAGTCCACCAGGATGTGGCGTGCACGGTATTCCTTGCTGGAGTTGGCGGCGACAAACTTGTCGTATTCGGCCTTGATTTCGCCGTCAGTGACAGGGTTCTTCTTGAGGAAGTCAGAGAACAGTTCGCGGATCAGCAGTGTTTCGCGAGCCAGCTCCATCTGCAGCTTGTACTCGGGCGAATTTTCCAGACCGCGCTTGGCTGCTTCCTGCATGAAGATTTCACGCGCGATGATTTCGTCCTTGATCTGAGGATCCATCTCGGCAGGGACTGTGCGGCCGGAGCTCTCGATTTGCTGCTTCAGTGCGTGGAAGCGTTCCATGGGAACGGGCTTGCCGTTCACAATAGCCAAGTTTTGCGCAGAAGCCGAAAGGGCGACAGTGCCCAACACGACGGCGGCCACAAGGCTGGGCAAAAGCTGTTTTTTCATGCGGAAATCCAAGAAAAGGTGAGAAGGTTGGTGCTTGCCAACGACCGTTGGCAAGTCTTTGACATCGTAGGTCTACAGCACTTCGATTGCCAGCGCGTGCAGCCCCTGATCAATGAAAGCTTGAAGGCAATCATACACAAGGCGATGACGCGCTACGCGGCTCTTGCCAGCAAATGCATCGCAGGCAATGCGCACACGAAAGTGGGTGCCAAATCCTGTGCCATTGGCGCCTGCATGGCCTGCATGGGCCGCGCTTTCGTCAATGACTTCCAGCTGGGTGGGTGCCAGCCGCTCGCGCAGCACGGCTTCAATCGCAGCAGCGGTGATGGGCTCACTCATGGCCCTGCTCCTTGCTGCTGGGTTCCACGTCCTTGAGGTAGCGGCTCAGGTACAGGGCTTGCGCTATGACAAAGAGCAGCATCAGCCCCAGACCACCGAACATCTTGAAGTTGACCCAGGTATCGGTATCAAAGTTGAAGGCAATCCAGATGTTCAGCACGCCCATGACGGCAAAAAATGCCGTCCAGGCCCAGTTGAGGGTGTTCCAGACCGGGTCTGGCAGCTGCATCTGTGCGCCCATCAGGCTTTTGATGAAGTTCTTTCTGAAGATCAGCTGGCCCACCAGCAGCGCGCCGCCCATGAGCCAGTACAGCACCGTGGGCTTCCATTTGATGAAGTTCTCGTCGTGGGCCAGCAGCGTCGCGCCACCAAACAGCACGATGACGATCAGGCTGACCCACTGCATGGGCTCCACCTTGCCGTGCTTGAAGCGCAGATAGGCAATTTGCACGATGGTGGCCACGATGGCGACGGCAGTGGCTTCATAGATGCCCCAGACCTTGAAAGCCACGAAGAACAGAAGAATGGGGAAGAAATCAATCAGCAGTTTCATGAAACATTGGGGCAGTGTGCTGCCCGCAGACATGCGAAAGACGCCAAGCATGCCATAGCCTGGCGAGGTATCTGGCCGCAAAGACCTTGATGGCGCTGGACAAAGCCACGCGCTGCGTGGCCGCAGCAGACTCAGGGCTGTGCGTCAGGTGCGGGAGCCTGAAAATCCAGCGATGCAGAGTTCATGCAGTAGCGCAGTCCTGTGGGGGCTGGGCCGTCCGGGAAGACATGGCCCAGGTGCGCGCCGCACTGGCTGCACACGGTTTCGGTGCGCACCATGTGGTGGCTGTAGTCGGTGATTTCCTTGATGGCACCGGGCACAGCCTGTGAAAAGCTGGGCCAGCCGCAGCCTGCATCAAACTTGGTATCTGCATCAAACAGCTTGGCACCGCAGCAGATGCAGTGGTAGCTGCCGTCGGCCCAGTGCTGTTCATATTTGCCGGTGAAAGGGCGCTCGGTGGCGGCATGGCGTGTGACCTGGTAGGCCACGGGCTCTGCGCCCTTGGCCTGCAGATGTTGCTGCCATTCGGCATCGGTTTTCTGGATGGGAAATGTCATGACGAACAACTGATGGCAATAGAAGAAGCCCATTCGGGCGGAAAGTCAGCCCAGTCACGGTGGGCGGGCTGCTCGACAAAGGGCTGGGCCAGCACCTGCTGCAATGATTGCACCAACGTGAAGTCCCCAGCGCGTGCCGCACGAATGGCTTGTTCTGCCATGTGGTTGCGCAGCACATACACTGGGTTGGTATTAAGCATCAAATTGGCGTCTGGCGCTTGTCCCGCCTGCGCTGACAGCTCTTGATACGAGAGCAGCCACTGGTCAAAGTTGAAAGTGCCAATAAACAGCTCGCGGGTGCGTTCGTAATTGCCATCCTGCGCGCTCAGGGACAGGCGCCGCCAGAAGATGGTGTGGTCCACGCGGCTGCTGGCCAGCAGCTCCAGCAGTTGGCCGATGACGGGTGCGACCTGTTCCTCGTGCGTCTGCGCGGCCTGCGGCAAGCCCAGCTTGGCGCACATGAGCGCGCGGAACGCATGGCTGAAGGCGGGGCGATAGGCTTCCAGCGCCTGCACGGTGATGTCTTCATCGCCAATCAGAGGCAGCAATGCCTGGCCCAGGCAGAACAGGTTCCAGTACGCCACCTGCGGCTGCTTGCTGAAGGCGTAGCGGCCCTGGTGGTCGCTGTGGTTGCAGATGTGTTGCGGGTCAAACGCATCCAGAAACTGAAAGGGTCCATAGTCAATCGTCAGGCCCAGAATGCTCATGTTGTCCGTATTCATCACGCCATGGCAAAAGCCCACGGCCTGCCAGTGCGCCATGAGCTGCGCCGTGCGCTGGCCCACGGCATGCAGCAGCGCGGCGTAGGCATTGCCGCTGTGTCCGTCAGTGCTTTGCCAGCCATTGCGGCAGGCAGGGTAGTAGCGGTCAATCACATAGTCGGCCAGCTGGCGCAGCTCGGTTTGCATGTCACGCGCGGCAAAGTGCTCAAAGTGGCCAAAGCGCACAAAGCTGGGGGCAGCGCGTGTGACCACGGCAGCGGTCTCTACTTCCTCGCGGTAGACGGGAGCATCAGAGGCTGTCAGGCACAGTGCCCGCGTGGTGGGAATGCCCAGGGCATACATGGCCTCGCTGCACAGGTATTCGCGAATGCTGGAGCGCAGCACGGCACGGCCATCGCCGCCGCGTGAGTAGGGGGTGCGGCCCGCGCCTTTGAGCTGCAGTTCCCAGCCGCTGGCGGTCTCGCCCAGGCAGATGGCGCGCCCATCGCCCAGTTGCCCGGCCCAGACGCCAAACTGGTGGCCGCTGTACACGCTGGCATAGGGCTGGCTGCCGGGCAGCAGGGTATTGCCGGTGAAAGCCTGCAGGGCAGCGTCAGTCTCGAGCAGGCCTTCAGGCAGTTGCAGCTGCTGGGCCAGTGCCTTGTTGCGTGCCACCCATTGCGGATCAGGCAGCGGTGTGGGCTGCAGGTAGGTCAGAAAAGCGCTGCCCAGCTGGGCAAAGCCGGTTTGCCACGGCAGGGCGAGGGGGCCGGAAGAAGAGTGCATGTCAGCCATTGTCACCAAGCCGTGAAACCCTTGCGATTGCAGGAAATGCCTGCACAGCCGTGGTGCAAATGCCGTTTAACTGGCACTTGGGCGACACCTGAATGCGCGTAAATCCGCAAACTGGTGTGCAAAGGCTGCACGTAGGATGCCTGCAAGGCAGGTTGCAACCAGCCGTACAAAACCAAAAGGAGACAACACCATGCAGGGTTTGATGCAAAGTCAGCAGCTGCTGATTTCGAGTCTGATTGAGTTCGCGGCGCGCCACCACAGGGATGCGGAAATCGTCTCGCGCCGTGTGGAAGGCGATATCCACCGCTACACCTATACCGAGCTGGCGCAGCGCTCCAAGCAGTTGGCCAATGCGCTGGATGGGCTCAAGGTGGCGCATGGCGACCGTGTGGCATCGATTGCCTGGAACGGCTACCGCCACATGGAGATGTACTTTGGCGTCAGCGGCTCGGGCCGGGTGCTGCACACCATCAACCCGCGTCTGCACCCCGAGCAGGTGGCCTGGATTGTCAACCATGCCGAAGACCAGGTGCTGTGCTTTGACATGACGTTTTTGCCCCTGGTGCAGGCCGTGCATGCCAAGTGCCCTACGGTGCGCCAGTGGGTGGCGCTGTGCGATGCAGACAAGCTGCCTGCGGACAGCGGCATTCCCGGGCTGGTGAGCTATGAACAGTGGATTGGTGCGCAAAGCATGCACTACCGCTGGCCACAGCTCGATGAAAACACGGCCTCCAGCATGTGCTACACCAGCGGCACGACCGGCAACCCCAAGGCGGCGCTGTACAGCCACCGCTCCACCGTGCTGCACGCCTATGGTGCAGCCTTGCCAGATGTGATGTGCCTGTCTGCACGCGATGCGGCGCTGCCCGTCGTGCCCATGTTCCACGTCAATGCCTGGGGCATTCCGTATTCGGCCGCGCTGACTGGTGCCAAGGTGGTGTTCCCCGGGCCGGCGCTCGATGGCAAGTCGCTGTACGAGCTGATCGAGGCCGAGGGCGTGACCTTTGCTGCTGGTGTGCCCACCGTGTGGCAGATGCTGCTGGGCCACGTGCAGAGCGTAGGCGGCAAGTTCAGCACGCTCAACCGCACGGTGATTGGCGGCTCAGCCTGCCCACCGGCCATGATTGATGCTTTCGAGCAGGGCTATGGCGTGAAGGTGCTGCACGCCTGGGGCATGACGGAAATGAGCCCGCTGGGCACGCTGTGCACCTTGAAGAACAAGCACCTCAAGCGCAGCAAGGAGGAGCAGCAGCGCATCAGTCAGAAGCAGGGCCGTGCCATTTTTGGTGTGGACATGAAGATTGTGAACAGCGAAGGCCTAGAGCAGCCCTGGGACGGCAAGACCTATGGCGACCTGCTGGTGCGCGGCCCTTGGATTCTGGAGCGCTACTACAAGGGCGACAGCCCGCTGGTCATGGACGAGCAGGGCCAGGGCTGGTTCCCCACGGGGGATGTGGCCACCATTGACGAAGACGGCTTCATGCAGATCACGGACCGCACCAAGGATGTGATCAAGTCAGGCGGTGAATGGATCAGCTCCATTGACATCGAAAACATCGCCATGGGCCACCCCGCCGTTGCCATGGCCGCCTGCATTGGCATGCCCCACCCCAAGTGGGATGAGCGCCCGATTGTGGTCGTGGCCCTCAAGCCGGGCGTGCAAGTCTCGCGTGAAGCAATTCTGGCTTTCTACGAAGGCAAGATTGCCAAGTGGCAGATTCCGGATGACGTGGTGTTTGTAGACGCCATTCCGCTGGGCGCTACGGGCAAGATGCTCAAGACCAAGCTGCGTGAGCAGTTCAAGGATTACCAGCTGCCCACGGTCTGATCCATTTCTGGCGCTGCTTGCGCCAGCTTATATTTCATAGCGCCTGGCGCTTGATTTTGCAGGGTTTGAGGCTTATAGGGCTTTGAAAACCTTGCGGGACAAGCGCTAGGTGCTCTTTTTTTATAAGCGTTATTCCCAAGAGGACTAGTCCCAAGAGTGAAAGCACCATGCGTTTTTTACGCGGGTCTGACTACGCTTGTCGGGTGTTCGGCACGTTCCAACCAACCCCATCTCTCGATTGAGGAGGCAAGCATGCAGTATGTGTGGAAGACCCTGGCCGCATCCATTTTGTTCAGCAGCGCAGGTGCAGCGCTGGCGCAGCAGGGTGAGACCGTCAAGATCGCGTGGCTGGACCCGCTCTCTGGCCTGATGGCGGCGCTGGGTACCAACCAGATGAAAAGCTGGCAGTACCTGGCCGAGGAATTCAGCAAGGACAACCCTGCTGGCGTGAAGTTTGAAATCATTCCCATCGACAACAAGCTCAGCCCGCAGGAGACCACCAGCGCCCTGCGCTCGGCCATGGACCAGGGCGTGCGCTATGTGGTGCAGGGCAATGGCTCTGGGCCTGCGCTGGCCATCATGGACGCGCTGGAAAAGCACAACGCCCGCAACAAGGGCAAGGAGGTGCTGTATCTGAACTATGCAGCGGTGGACCCTGACCTCACCAACAGCAAGTGCAGCTACTGGCACTTCCGGCTGGATGCTGACACCTCCATGAAGATGGCGGCGCTGACGAGCTACATCCAGGAAATGCCGGATGTGAAAAAGGTCTACCTGCTCAACCAGAACTACGCGCACGGCCACCAGGTGAGCAAGTACGCCAAGGAAATGCTCAAGCAAAAGCGCCCTGACATCGAAATCGTCGGCGACGACATGACACCGCTGGCCCAGGTGCGTGACTTCTCGCCCTACATCGCCAAGATCAAGCAGTCCGGCGCGGATACGGTGATTACGGGCAACTGGGGGTCTGACCTGGCGCTGATGATCAAGGCCGCCAACGATGCGGGGCTGAATGATGTCAAGTTCTACACCTACTACGGCGCAACCACGGGCGTGCCCACGGCCATGGGGCAGGGCGCGGCAGGCAAGGTCTATCAGGTGGCCTATGCCTACCCCAACCTGCCCGGTGCTTTCAGCGATGTGAACAAGGGCTTCAAGGCCAAGTTCAATGACGACATGTACACCGGCGCGGTCTACCACGGCCTGGCCATGCTGACCGAAGCCTTTCAGCGCGCCAAGAGCACCGACCCCGTCAAGGTGGCAGCGGTCATGGAGGGCATGAAGTTCAACAGCTTCAACGGCGAGGTCGAAATGCGCAAGGACGACCACCAGCTGCAGCAGGGGCTGTTCATCAGCCGCTGGGAAAAGACCAATGCCGACAATCCCGTGGACATGGAAAACACCGGCATGACCTTTGTGCCCGTCAAGAGCTTTGACGCCTCGGTGGCCAGCACGCCCACGACCTGCCAGATGAAGCGTCCTTCCTGAGTCGCTGCCGCAGGCAGCGTGTTCTTGCATGCAGCACAGGCCCGGCGCAGGGTGGGTGCTGCATCCCTTTGCCGAGCTGCCGCAGGCCTGCAGTGCCAGCGGCAGCTCCCAACGCGGGTGGCAACTGATGAATCCAGAGTTTTTTGCGATATCCATGCTCAACGGCATCAGCTATGGGCTGCTGCTGTTCATGCTGAGCTCGGGCCTGACGCTGATCTTCAGCATGATGGGCGTGCTCAACTTTGCACATACGAGCTTTTACATGCTCGGTGCCTATTTCGGCTACATGCTCTCGGGCGTGATTGGCTTCTGGCCTGCGCTGGTGATTGCGCCGCTGCTGGTCGGGGTGCTGGGCGCGCTGTTTGAGCGCTACAGCCTGCGCAAGGTGCACAAATACGGCCATGTACCAGAGCTGCTGGTCACATTTGGTCTGTCCTATCTGATTCTGGAGCTGGTGCAGCTTCTGTGGGGCCGCAGCGCCGTGCCCTATGGCCTGCCACCTTCGCTGCAGGGGCCTCTGTTCACGCTGTACGGCACGCAGTTCCCCAAGTCGCGCTCTTTCATCATGCTGGTGGCGCTGCTCATGCTGGTGGCCGTGTGGCTGCTGCTTACGCGTACCCGCATTGGTCTGGTGATTCAGGCCGCCCTCAAAAAGCCGGAGATGGTGGAAGCGCTGGGCCACAACGTGCCGCGTGTGTTCATGCTGGTGTTTGGTGGCGGCTGCGCACTGGCCGGGCTGGCGGGAGTCATTGGCGGCAATACCTATGTGACGGAGCCCTCCATGGCCATGTCCGTGGGCTCCATCATCTTTGTGGTGGTGGTCGTCGGCGGCCTGGGCTCACTGGCCGGGGCATTTCTGGCCTCGCTGCTGATCGGCATCGTGCAGACCTTTGCCGTGGCGCTGGACTATTCCTGGGCTTCGCTGCTGAACACGCTGGGCCTGCAGCTCACGCCAGAGAGCTTTGGCTGGCCGGTGCTCAGCCTCACGATTTCACAGATGGCACCCATCCTGCCGTATCTGCTGCTGGTGCTGATGCTGATCTTCCGCCCCAAGGGGCTGCTCGGAACACGGGAGGAATAACACCATGTCTGCCATTTTGTCTCCTGCCGTACCCAACGAGGTCGTGCCCATTGCCACGCCGCCATCTGCCATCGGGGCACCGGCGTACTACCGCTTCAAGCCCTGGAATGTGGGGCGCATCGTTATCTGGAGCCTGTTTGCGCTGATGCTGATTGCCGCGCCGCATGTGTTCACCAGTTCGCTGGCGCTGACCATGCTCAGTCAGATGGGCTATGCCATCATCATCTGCCTGTCCTACAACATCCTGCTGGGGCAGGGCGGCATGCTCAGCTTTGGCCACGCGGTCTATACAGGGCTGGGTTCCTTCATCGCCATCCACGCCATGAACCGGGCGGCCGAGGGGGCGCTGCCCATTCCGCTGGTGCTGATTCCTGTTGTCGGCGGTCTGGCGGGCATGTTCTTTGCCGCGCTGCTGGGCTGGGTCACCACCAAGAAATCCGGCACCACGTTTGCCATGATCACGCTGGGCGTGGGGGAGCTGGTGGCCTCCATGGCGCTGATGTTTCCAGGCTTTTTCGGGGGGGAAGGCGGCATCACCACGGACCGGGTGTACGGCCAGCCTTTCCTGGGCTTTGACTTTGGCCCGGGCATACAGGTGTACTACCTGATCGCGGTCTACTGCTTTGTCTGCACGGCGCTGATGTTTGCCTTTACCGGCACCCCGCTGGGCCGCATGCTCAATGCCGTGCGTGACAACCCAGAGCGCGTGGCCTTTGTGGGCTACAACCCGCAGCGCGTGCGCTACATGGGCTTTGTGGTGGCCGGCTTTTTTGCCGGAGTGGGCGGTGGTCTGGCGGCCATCAACTTTGAAATCGTCACCGCCATGGATAGCGTCAGCATTCTGCGCTCGGGCTCCTACCTGCTGTTTACCTTCCTGGGCGGAGCGACCTTTTTCTTTGGCCCCATCATCGGCGGCGTGCTGATGGTGATTGCCACGGTGTTTCTGTCTGAGCTGACCAAGGCCTGGATGCTGTACCTGGGGCTGATCTTCCTGTTCATGGTCATGTACGCGCCGGGCGGTATTGCCAGCCTGATCATGCTGAACCTGCGCCTGGCCAAGTACGGCAAGCTGGGGCGCATCGTCTGGGCCTATCTGCCACTGGCAGGCACGGCGCTGGTGATGACACTGGGTGTGGCCGCCATGGTGGAGATGATCTACCACCTGCAGCTCAACAGTGCGCTGGGCGACGAGCTGCGTTTTCTGGGCATGACGCTGCATGTGCGCAGTGCCGAGAGCTGGCTGGGGGCAGTGGCAGTGTTCCTTACCGGGCTGGGGCTGTTTGAGCTGACACGCCGCGCCTATCTGCGCCAGTGGCACCAGATTCAGGAAACCATTGCACGTGAGATTGAACGAGGGGAGGCCACAGCATGAGCCAGACCAAGACCTATGCGCTGGAGCTGCGCGATGTGCGCAAAAGCTTTGGCCGCACGGAAATCATTCGTGGCGCCAATCTGGCCGTAGAGGCCGGGGAGCGCGTGGCCATCATCGGCCCCAACGGTGCGGGCAAGAGCACGCTGTTCAACCTGATCAGCGGCCGCTTTGCGCCCACCAGCGGAGAGATCCTGCTGCATGGGCAGCGCATTGAGGGCAAACAGCCGTATGAGATCAACCGTGCAGGCCTGTCGCGCAGCTTTCAGATCACCAACATCTTCCCCAAGCTCAGCGTGTTTGAGAACCTGCGCTGCGGGGTGCTGTGGAGCATGGGCTACCGCTACACCTTTTTGCGCTTTCTCTCGCGCATGATCGAGGTGAACGACCGCGCACGGCAGCTGATGCAGCAAATTGGCCTGCACAAAAAGGCCGATGAGCTGGCGGGCAATCTGACCTATGCCGAGCAGCGCGCACTGGAGATTGGCGTGACCATTGCAGGCGGGGCCAATGTGATCTTGCTGGACGAGCCCACGGCTGGCATGAGCAACAGCGAAACCGGGCGCTTTATCCAGCTCATCCGTGAAGTGACCGAGGGCAAGACGCTGCTGACGGTGGAGCATGACATGGGCGTGGTCTTCGGGCTGGCCGACAAGATTGCCGTCGTTGTCTATGGCGAGGTGATTGCCTTTGATACGCCTGAGAACGTGCGCGCCAACCAGCGCGTGCAGGAGGCGTATCTGGGCTCCGTCGTCGCAGAAGAGCAGGCCGCACTGCATTGAAGGAAGGAACAGATGCTCAGCATTCATAACCTGCATGCCTTCTACGGCAAAAGCCATGTGCTGCATGGCGTGGACTTTGAGGTGCAGCCTGGCGAGATCGTGGCCTTGCTGGGGCGCAATGGCTCCGGGCGCTCCACCACGGCCAAAGCCATCATGGGCCTGGTGAACTGGGAGGGTGACTTGCAGTGGAAAGGCCAGGCCCTGCACGGCAAGAAAGCCTTTGAAGTCGCGCATCTTGGCATTGGCTATGTGCCGGAAAGTCGAGACGTTTTCCCCAACCTGACCGTGCACCAGAACCTGCTGCTGGGCCAGAAAGGCCGGGGCAAGGGCAGCCGCTGGAGCTTTGACGACATGTACGCCATGTTTCCGCGCCTGAAAGAGCGCCAGCACACCGAGGCCGGAGTGATGTCCGGTGGCGAGCAGCAGATGCTGACGCTGTGCCGCACGCTGATGGGTGACCCAGACCTCATCATCATCGACGAACCCACTGAAGGGCTGGCGCCCAAGATCGTGGAACTGGTGGGCGAGTACCTGCAGAAGATCAAGGAGCGCGGCGTCTCGGTGCTGCTGATCGAGCAAAAGCTCACCATTGCGCTGCGCATCTCAGACCGCGCACTGGTCATGGGGCACGGTGCCATTGTGTTTGATGGCACACCGGAATCCCTCAAGGCCAACCAGCACATTCGCAAGGAGTGGCTGGAGGTGTAGCCCGCATACGTTTGCTGAGCGTGTGCGCGGCTGCTTCATGTACTCCATGAATGGCAAGGCACCGGACGATGGGCATGACATTCTGGTGTCACTGGAAGCCTATGCATACTGGATGGCGCAGAAAGCGCCTACGGGTGAAAAGCTGCCGGGTGCAGGCTTTGTCAAAGTGGGGCTGCCAGAGCGCAAACCCAGTTTTGAGGAAGGCTTGAAGGTGTATGAAGCCAAGTGTGCCCTGTGCCACGGTGCTGACGGCCAAGGCCAGAAAAGCGGGGGCGTGATGGTATCCCCTCCGCTGTGGGGCAGCGACTCGTACAACTGGGGTGCGGGCATGCATGAAATTGACAAAGCGGCCAATTTCATCAAGTCCAACATGCCTTATGGCCTGCACAATGCCTTGAGTGATCAGGAGGCATGGGACGTAGCAACCTGCATCAACAGCTTTGAGCGCCCGCAGGCCCCCCGTTTTACGGGTGACGTCGCGAAAACGCGTGAGGTTTTCCGCAACACGCCACACTCGCTGTACGGTGTGGAAGTCAACGGCAAGCTGCTGGGAAAGGGGCTCTAAAGTCCTGAGCACATCACCGCGTTTACGCAAATAACAAAGGCACCTTGAAGGTGCCTTTGCTGTATCTGGCGCTGATGCTTACTTCAGTGCCGTGCGCTTGCCGTCCTTGTCCAGCTGGAAGACGACGAACTCAAAGTCCTTGAGGTCGCCCTTCTTGTCATAGGCCACCTTGCCGATTACGGTGTCGAAGGCGTTTTCATGCAGGTAGTCGGCCACCTTCTTGGGGTCAGGGCCTACCGCCTTGATGGCGGTGTCCAGCACCTGCACGGCGGCATAGGCGGGCATCTGGAAAGCGCCGTTGGCAGAGCGGTTGGCTTTCTTGAAGGCTTCGACCACGCCCTGGTTTTCAGGGCGCTCACTGAAGTCGGCTGGGAAGGTGAACATCATGCCGTCCACGGCAGGGCCTGCGATGTCGATCAGGTCCTGGTTGAAAGTGCCTTCAGGGCCCATGAACTGGGTCTTGAGGCCTTGTTCCTTGGCCTGGCGCAGCAGCAAACCCATTTCAGGGTAGTAGCCGCCAAAGAACACAAAGTCCACCTTGTTAGCCTTGAGCTTGGTGATTACGGCGGAGTAGTCGCTGTCACCGGCATTGATGCCGTCATACATCACCACGGGCACGTTCAGGCTCTCCAGCGTGTTTTTCACGTGCGAGGCCACGCCGGAGCCATAGGTCTGCTTGTCATGCAGCACGGCCACGGCCTTGGGCTTGATTTTTTCGGCGATGAACTTGGCGGCAAACGGGCCTTGCTGGTCATCACGGCCAATGGTGCGGAAGAAGTGGTGGCCGTTGAGCGTGTCTGTCACCAGGGGCGAAGTGGCCCCGGGTGTGATAGCCACAATGCCTTCCTGCTCGTAGATCTTGGAAGCTGGCACGGTCACGCCCGAGCACACGTGGGCCACGGCGAACTTGGCACCGGAAGTCACCACACGGTTGGCGGCAGGCACGGCCTGCTTGGGCTCACAGGCATCGTCAATGAATTCGGCCTTGTACTGGATGTTGCCGCCAGCGGCGTTCAAGGTCTCAACGGCCGTCAGAAAACCAGCTTTGACTTCATCGCCGTACTGGGTGTTGGGGCCGGTCATTGGAATCGGCACACCGATGAGTACGGTTTCTGCTGCCGTGGCGCCCAGCGATGCCATGCCCAGCATGGCCGCTGCTGCCCATGAGGTACTCAGGCGAATGAAAGTTTTACGTTGCATAGAGTCAGCCTCCAGTGTTGATGAGGTGTTGCACCAATGTGAGTCAGCGCATCGCACATTGTTGGGCCAGCAGCCAAACGCCTGTTCATGGTTTGCACTAGCGTTTTTTTGCAGCCACAGACCGCATGCCTGCTGGTACACAGGGCGGTTGTGCGCTGAAGTGCAAGAACGGTGCCATCGACCATTGCAGGCCTGACCGTTCATCGGATTTCTGCGCTGCCCTCCTGTCACTGCCCACGGGCTGATATGGCGCAAACATGGACTGTCCCTTAGAGGACAAAGCTAGGGCTTGCGTTGATGGTCTAGGAGCAGGGCGCTTCCTAGAATGGTCCGCGAACGAACGTTCTTTTTTTGCCAGCTACGACACCGAGGAGACAAGCCATGACGGCTGAATACAAGGTACACGGCAATGTGGCCGTAATTACGCTCAACCATCCCCCGGTCAATGGCCTGGGGCTATCCACCCGACAGGCCGTGCTTGACGGGTTGACCCGAGCCAATGCCGATGCGGCGGTGCAGGCCATTGTGATCACCGGGGCCGGCAAGGCCTTCTCGGGGGGCGCGGATATCAAGGAGTTTGGCAAGGAAGCAGCCTTGCAGGAGCCCAATCTGCACACCGTGATTGCGCAGGTAGAGCGCTCGGCCAAGCCCGTCATTGCGGCGATTCACAGCGTATGCATGGGCGGCGGTCTGGAGCTGGCGCTGGGCTGCCACTACCGCATGGCAGCACCGGGCACGCATGTGGCGCTGCCTGAAGTCAAGCTGGGCCTGTTGCCTGGTGCAGGCGGTACGCAGCGCCTGCCACGTGCGCTGGGCGTAGAGCCTGCGCTGAACATGATCGTCAGCGGCGAAGCCATCAAAAGCGAGATGCTGGCCATGGTGCCCGGCCAGAAGCTGTTCAACAAAATGGCAGCCAGCGCAGACAGCCTGGCTGCGGAAGCACTGGCCTACGCTCAGGAAGTGGGCGAGCGCCATGCGGCCAGCCATGAAGCCTTGCCACTGGTGCGCAACCTCCCATGTGCCCACCCCAAGGGCGATGCCTACTTTGGCTTTGTGCGCAACACGGTCAAGGCCATGTCCAAGCACTACCCCGCACCGCTCAAGTGCGTGGATGCGGTGGAAGCAGCCACCAAACGCAAATTCCAGGATGGCCTGGACTACGAGCGCGAGCTGTTCGTCAATCTGATGTGGACGCCAGAGTCCCGTGCGCTGCGCCACCTGTTCATGGCCGAGCGCGCAGCTTCCAAGATTGCCGACGTGCCATCAGATACCCCGGTGCGCGAAATTCGGAAGGTAGGCGTGATTGGTGCAGGCACCATGGGCGGCGGCATCAGCATGAACTTCCTCAATGCAGGCATCCCCGTGACCATTCTGGAGATGAAGCAGGAGGCGCTGGACCGTGGCACGGCCACCATCCGCAAGAACTACGAAGCGCAGGTGAAAAAGGGCAAGCTCAAGCAGGACAAGTACGAGCAGCGCATGGGTTTGCTCAGCACCACACTGAGCTATGACGACCTCAAGGACTGCGACCTCATTATCGAAGCCGTGTTTGAGGAGCTGGGTGTCAAGGAAACGGTGTTCAAGCAGCTTGATGCGGTGGCCAAGCCCGGTGCGATTCTGGCGTCCAACACCTCCACGCTGGATGTAGACAAGATTGCCGCCTTCACCAGCCGCCCGCAGGACGTGGTAGGCATGCACTTCTTCAGCCCCGCCAACGTGATGAAGCTGCTGGAAGTGATTCGCGGCAAGGCCACAGCCAAGGATGTGCTGGCCACCGTGATGCAGCTGGCCAAGAAGATTCGCAAGACTGCGGTGGTCTCTGGCGTGTGCGATGGCTTTATTGGCAATCGCATGATCGAGCAGTACAGCCGCCAGGCCGGTTTCCTGATTGAAGAGGGCGCTACGCCGCAGCAGGTGGACAAAGCCATCGAGAAGTTCGGCTTTGCCATGGGTCCGTTCCGCATGGGTGACCTGGCGGGCAACGACATTGGCTGGGCCATCCGCAAGCGCCGCTATGTCGAAAAGCCCCATATGAAGTACAGCAAGACCGCCGACCTGCTGTGCGAGATGGGCCGCTACGGCCAGAAAACCGGCAAGGGCTGGTACGACTACCAGGAGGGCAAGCGCGATGCCATCCCCAGCCAGGAAGTGCTGGACATGATCGAGCAGCACCGTAAGGCGCTGGGCATCACACCGCGCAAGATTTCCGACGAAGAGATCGTGCAGCGCCTGGTGTTCTCGCTGGTCAACGAGGGCGCGCACATCCTGGAAGAAGGCATTGCCAGCAAGTCCGGCGATATCGACATGGTGTATCTGACGGGCTATGGCTTTCCCATCTATCGCGGTGGCCCCATGCACTATGCGAGCGAACTGGGCCTGATCAATGTGGTGCGTGCCATGGAGCGTTTTGCGCAGAACCCGCATGACGATGCGCAGTTCTGGCAGCCCGCACCGCTGCTGGCGCGCCTGGCTGCGCAAGGCCAGCGCTTTGCCTGATGTGCGCCGCAAGACCCGCCATTTCTCGACATAACGGCGTGCTGCCCGGCGCATTGCCCCGGCAGCAGCCAGCAAGACTGGAAGGATTGAATTCATGACCTCCGCAGTGATCGTATCCACCGCGCGTACCCCGCTGACCAAGAGCTGGAAGGGCGCATTCAACATGACCTATGGCCCCACGCTGGGTGCCCATGCTGTCTCTCATGCCGTGCAGCGCGCGGGCATTGAAGGTGCTGCCGTGGAAGATGTCATCATGGGCATGGCCATGCCCGAAGGCACCACGGGTGGCAACGTGGCGCGCCTGATCGCCATTCGTGCCGGGCTGCCGGTGACGACGTCTGGCCTGACCATCAACCGCTTCTGCTCCTCGGGCCTGCAATCGATTGCCCTGGCGGCGCAGCGCATTATTGCGGGCGAAAACGAGGTGCTGGTGGCCGGTGGCCTGGAAAGCATCTCCTGCGTGCAGCAGGAAGCCAACCGCCATATGGCCGAAGACCCGGAACTGGTGGCCATGAAGCCCGAGATTTACTGGAATATGCTGCAGACCGCAGAGCAGGTTGCCAAGCGCTACGGCATTACGCGCGATGCCATGGATGAGTACGGCGCTGCCAGCCAGCAAAAGGCGTGTGCCGCGCAGGCAGCGGGCCTGTTTGACCAGGAAATCGCCCCCATCACCGTGACCATGGGCGTGGCCGACAAGCTCATGGGCCTGACCACCAAGCAAGTCACGGTCAGCAAGGACGAAGGCACACGCGAGGGCACGACCAAGGAAGGCATCTCCGGTCTGCGCAGCGCCTTGCCCGGCGGGCTGATTACGGCGGGCAATGCCAGCCAGTTCTCCGACGGTGCCGGTGCCTGTGTGCTGGTGCATGAGAACTATGCGGCCAGGCATGGCCTCAAGCCCCTGGGCCGTTTCCTGGGCTTTGCCGTGGCAGGCTGCGAGCCTGATGAAATGGGCATAGGCCCCGTGTTTGCTGTGCCCAAGGTACTCAAAAAGCTGGGCCTGACGGTGGATGACATTGACCTGTGGGAGCTGAATGAAGCCTTTGCCGTGCAGGTGATCTACTGCCGCGACAAGCTGGGTATTCCCAACGAAAAGCTCAACGTCAATGGCGGCGCGATTGCCCTGGGCCACCCCTATGGCCTGTCGGGGCAGCGCCTCACGGGCCATGCCCTGATTGAAGGCAAGCGCCGTGGTGCCAAGCGCGTGTGCGTGACCATGTGCATCGGTGGTGGTATGGGCGCAGCTGGCGTGTTTGAGGTGCTCTAAGCCACTGCAGTGCCCAGGCCGTCATGAGCCTTGAAGCCGCCCTTCCTGCTGGTTCGAGGGGGGCGGCTTTTTTGCCGACTTGTGTTCTTAAAAACAATAGCTACTAGAGCTTGCTGCATAAGCGTTAGAAGCCAATTTGAGCAATATTATGTCTCCCCTGCGTTCGACCCTGGACTTTCTGATGTACGACTGGCTGCAAGCCGAGCAGCTCGCCAGCCGCGCCTTTTACGCAGACCATAGCCGCGAAACCTTTGATGCGGTGATGGACACCTGCGAGCGCATTGCCCGTGAAAAGTTTGCGCCCTTCAATCGCACCGTAGACATGCAGGAGCCCGCCTTTGATGGCGAAAAAGTCATCCTGCCCGCCTGTACCTATGAAGCGCGCAAAGCCTATGCGGACAGCGGCATGCTCAGCGCAGCGCAGCCCTATGCGCATGGCGGCATGCAGTTGCCCTATGTGGTGGAGGCCGCAGCCAACAGCTTTTTTGCCTGCGCGAGCATCAGCATTGGCTCGAACCTGCTCACGGCGGGCAATGCCAACTTGCTGCGCGTGCATGGCACGCCCATGCAGCAGCAGGTGTTTGCCGACAACGAATTCAATGGCCGCTGGGCAGGCACCATGGCACTGTCTGAGCCACAGGCGGGCTCCAGCCTGAGCGATATCTGCACTCGGGCCGAGCCTGATGGCGATGACTTTGCCAATGATCCCCTGGGGCCACGCTATCGTCTCAAGGGCAACAAGATGTGGATCAGCTCGGGCGACCATGAACTGACCGAAAACATCGTGCATCTGGTGCTGGCCAAGATTCCCGGGCCGGATGGCAAGCTGATACCGGGTGTGAAGGGTATTTCGCTGTTTATCGTGCCCAAGCAGCTGGTCGATACCGAAGGTCAGCTCACGGGCGAGCGCAACGATGTGGCGCTGGCGGGCCTGAACCACAAGCTGGGCTGGCGCGGCACCACCAATACGCTGCTGAACTTTGGCGAGGGCAGATACCCGGTGCGCGGCAAGGCAGGGGCCATCGGCTATCTGGTGGGCAAGCCGCACGAAGGCCTCAGGTGCATGTTCCACATGATGAATGAGGCACGCATTGGCATAGGCATGGCGGCCACCATGCTGGGGCTGGCGGGGTACTACGCCAGCTTGGACTACGCGAGGAACCGCCCGCAGGGCAGGCCCATGACGGACAGCGGAAAAGACGCCAGCAGTCCGCAGGTACCCATCATTGAACACGCCGATGTCAAACGCATGCTGCTGGCGCAAAAGGCGTATTGCGAAGGGGCGCTGGCGCTGAACCTGTACTGCTCCAGGCTGGTCGATGAGGCCCGCACAGGCGCACCAGACGATGCAACACGCGCCAAGCTGCTGCTGGAAGTGCTCACCCCGATTGCCAAGAGCTGGCCCAGCGAAAACTGCCTGGAGGCGAACTCTCTGGCCATCCAGATCCACGGTGGCTACGGCTATACGCGTGACTTCCCGGTGGAGCAGTACTGGCGTGACAACCGCCTGAACATGATCCATGAGGGTACGCATGGCATCCAGGCCGCGGATTTGCTGGGCCGCAAGGTGGTCATGCAAGGGGGCGCAGGTTTTCAGCTGCTGGCACAGACCATGCAGGCCACCATCGAACAGGCCATGGCGCACACCGAGCTGCACCCTTATGCCACGGAGCTGACCAAGGCATTGCAGGAGCTGGAGGCCGCGACGCGCGCAGCCTGGGCTACCGGACAGCCGCAAGAGGCACTGGCCAATGCCGTGCCGTACATGCAGGCCTTTGGCCACACGGTGCTGGCGTGGGTCTGGCTGGATATCGCGTGCAAGGTGCTGGAAGTGGATGCTTCCATATCTGTAACTTCTAACGCAGGCAGGATAAGCGCTACACGCTATTTTTATCACTATGAGTTGCCCAGGATCACAGCCTGGCTGCGTGTGGTCAGCACCCGTGACATGACCTGTGCGCAGATGCCGGTGGAGGCGTTCTAAGTGCTGGCTGCCTGGGTACCGTTTGCCATGGTGCCCAGCAGTTGCAGGCTCTATTCCAGGGTGCTGTCCACAGGTGTGGCGTTCGGCTTTTCTTCAGGTTTTTCTGTTGTGCTTATGTTTGGTGCTGGCGCCAACATGGGGGCAAACCTTTGTGCGGATTCCACCGGGCTAATGACGTCGGCCAGCGTGTAGAAGCTGAGGTGGTGCAAGAACGCAGTAACAGCACCGTTGAGGATGCCGGTGAGAGGGCACTTGCCAGCGATCTTGCAATTGTTGTTGCTGCCCAGGCACTCCACCAGCGCAAAGCCAGGTTCAATGCTGCGCACCACCGCGCCAAGATGAATCAGATGTGGCTCCTTGCTCAGTCTGAGGCCCCCTTTTTTGCCTCGCACAGTAGTGATCCAGCCCTGCTGAGAGAGTAGCTGAGAGACCTTCATCAGGTGTGTCTGCGAGATGTCGAAGGCATGGGCAATTTCGCTGATCGTGCATAGCCGGTCCCTGTGCGATCCGGCATAGATCAGGACTCGCAGTGCATAGTCAGTGAGAGCAGTGAGGCGCATGGTGAGTAGCTGAAGTCATGTGTGTGCCGCATCGCATGACGGCTGCAGGGCGGTATCTCCGCATGTGTTGTAGTCAGTATGGGAATGCATCGGTGCAGATGCAAGCTCAGGATCTGGAAGGGCAGTCCGGCCAAAGTGGCCATATTGGGTTTTCAGTCGTTTTTAAACATGGATTAAAAATCTATGTTTGTTGTTAAAAAATGATGAACGAATCATTGGGTTGATATTTTTGCCGATGTACATGAGAAATCAGATTTCTCCTACTTCATTTGTAAGTTATTGAATTTATTTATGGGCTATGCTCTGGTGGGTAAGAGTATTGGGTTTTGAGAGGATCAAAGTGACTTTTAAATATTGATTTGATATTCATCAATATAAGAAAAGCAACCACTCACTACATTACAAGCATGAACCCACGGTGCTGTGCTGGTTGGCAGGGCTTCAAGAGAAGATGCTTTGGTCTGACCGTGCGGCCATCAGTCCCGCAGAAAGGTGGTCTATGGCGGACAAGAAAAAAACATCATCGCGCAAGGAAGAGGCACGCAGCTTTGCCTTTCTCACCATCGTCATGGCTCCGGTGCTGGCGGGCATCCTTATCGCGGCGTACGGCTTCATCGTCTGGTTCTACCAGATGTTTTCAGGCCCTCCCCATGCATAAGGCAGGCATTTTTCATGACTGATGAACTGCATATTGCCAGCGTGGTCGTACATGTCCTGCCTGAGGCACTGGCAAGCGTAGAACAGGCATTCACCCAGTATCCAGAGATGCAGGTGCATGGCAGCCATCCAGATGGCAAGCTGGTCGTAACCCTGGAAGGCGCAAGTGCCAACCACATCATGGACCAGATCTTAGAAATTCGGCAAATCGCAGGAGTGCTTAACGTCTCCTTGGTTTACCAACACACAGAACCCCGTCAATCATTCAACGAGGGCATTACCCATGACTAGCACACGACGCGATTTTGTTCGCCAATCTGCCGCAGCGGCAGCCGGTGCCGTAGCCGGCATCCCAATCCACGCCATTTCACAGCAGCAGGTCGCAGGGGCAGGCAATGCACCCATGAAGTGGTCCAAGGCACCATGCCGTTTCTGCGGTACGGGCTGCGGGGTGATGGTGGCGGTGAAGGAAAACCGGGTGGTTGCAACCCAAGGTGACCCTCAGGCGGAAGTGAACCGTGGTCTGAACTGTGTCAAGGGCTACTTCCTGTCCAAGATCATGTATGGCGAGGACCGCCTGACCAAGCCTTTGCTGCGGATGAAAGACGGCAAGTACGACAAGAATGGCGAGTTCCAGCATGTGTCCTGGGATACCGCGTTTGACGTCATGGCCGAGCAGTTCAAGAAAGCACTCAAGGTCAGGGGACCATCGGGCGTGGGCATGTTTGGCTCAGGTCAGTGGACCGTGTGGGAAGGCTATGCCGCTTCCAAGCTGTTCAAGGCAGGTTTCCGTTCCAACAACATTGATCCCAATGCTCGCCACTGCATGGCTTCGGCTGTGATGGGCTTCATGCGTACCTTTGGCATGGACGAGCCCATGGGCTGCTATGACGACATTGAGGCCACAGACACCTTCGTGCTGTGGGGCTCGAACATGGCGGAAATGCACCCTGTGCTGTGGACCCGCGTGACGGATCGTCGTCTGAGCGCGCCCAACGTCAAGGTGGCCGTGCTCTCGACCTTTGAACATCGCTCGTACGAGCTGGCAGATATTGAGCTGACCTTCAAGCCTCAGACGGATCTGGCCATCCTGAACTACATCGCGAACCACATCATCACCACAGGGCGCGTGAATAAGGACTTCGTGTCCAAGCACGTCAACTTCAAGATGGGCAATACCGACATCGGTTATGGCCTGCGCCCAGAGCATCCGCTGCAGCAGGCAGCCAAGAATGCAGACAACCCCGGTGGTGCCAAGGAAATGACGTTTGAGGAGTACGCCAAGTTCGTCTCCACCTACACCCTGGACTACACCGCCGAGCTGACGGGTGTACCTGCCAACCGCCTGCTGGAGCTGGCAGAGCTGTATGCAGACCCCAACCGTAAGGTGGTCTCGTTCTGGACCATGGGTTTCAACCAGCACACCCGTGGTGTCTGGGCGAACAACTTGGTCTACAACATCCACCTGCTGACTGGCAAGATTTCTACACCCGGCAACAGCCCCTTCTCGCTGACCGGCCAGCCTTCGGCATGCGGTACAGCCCGTGAAGTAGGGACTTTCTCGCACCGTCTGCCTGCAGACATGCTGGTGGCCAATCCAGAACACCGCAAGATTGCAGAAAAAATCTGGAAACTGCCTGAAGGCACTATCCCTGCCAAGCCTGGCTACCACGCGGTTCTGCAAAACCGCATGCTCAAGGATGGCAAGCTCAATGCCTACTGGGTGCAGGTGACCAACAACATCCAGGCCAGTGCGAATCTCGCGCAAGAGGGCTATCCAGGCTACCGTAACCCAGAGAACTTCATTGTGGTCTCGGATGCCTATCCCACAGTGACTGCTGTGTCTGCTGACCTGATCCTGCCTACCGCAATGTGGGTGGAAAAAGAAGGGGCTTACGGCAATGCCGAACGTCGTACGCACTTCTGGCACCAGCTGGTTGAGGCCCCCGGCGAAGCGCGCTCTGACCTGTGGCAGATCATGGAGTTCTCCAAACGCTTCAAGATTGAAGAAGTCTGGCCTGAGGAGCTGCTGGCCAAGGCACCACACCTGCGCGGCAAGACCATGTATGAAGTGCTGTTCCGCAATGGTCAGGTTGACAAGTTCCCTGTCAGCGACATTGAAGCTGGCTACAAGAATCACGAAGCCGAGGCCTTTGGTTTCTACCCTCAGAAGGGCCTGTTCGAAGAATATGCGGCATTTGGTCGCGGCCATGGTCACGATCTGGCTCCGTTCGACACCTACCACCAGGTGCGAGGCTTGCGCTGGCCCGTGGTCGATGGCAAGGAAACCAAATGGCGCTACCGCGAGGGTGCGGATCCCTATGTCAAACCTGGCAAGGAGTTTGAGTTCTACGGCCACAAGGATGGAAAAGCCATCATCTTTGGACTGCCTTATGAACCACCAGCAGAAGCGCCCGATGCGGAATTCCCGTTCTGGCTCTCGACGGGCCGTGTGCTGGAGCATTGGCACTCAGGTTCCATGACACGCCGTGTGCCTGAACTGCACCGTGCTGTACCCAATGCACTGTGCTACATGCACCCTGAGGATGCCAAGGCGCTTGGCCTGCGCCGGGGCAGCGAAGTGGAGATCGCCTCGCGCCGTGGAGCCATTCGTTCACGGGTCGAAACCCGTGGCCGTAACAAGCCACCACGCGGTCTGGTCTATGTGCCATGGTTTGATGCCAGCCAGCTGATCAACAAGGTCACACTGGATGCGACCGATCCCATCTCGCTGCAGACCGACTTCAAGAAGTGTGCAGTGAAGCTGACCAAGGTCTAACAAGAAGCAGAGGAACCCCCTATGACATTCATACGCAAACTGGGAATGGCGCTGATGCTGTGCATCTGTGCATCCTCTGCCGCAGTGGCAGCTGAACCTCTGTACGACAAGGCCCGTGGTGAAACGCCAGTGATGGAAACGACCAAGCCTCCGGTGCTGGGTAATGCCATCAACGACGACGTACGCCGCACCCGCAACTACGCACAGCAGCCGCCGGTGATTCCGCACCGTATTGACGGCTATCAGGTCGACAAGAACTTCAACAAGTGTCTGGACTGCCACTCACGCACCAAGGCCGAGACTTACCAGGCAGTGCCTGTGTCTGTGACTCACTACCATGACCGCGACGGCAATACGCTGGAGCAGATTTCGACCCGTCGTTACTTCTGCGTCCAGTGCCATGTCCCGCAGGACAACGTCAGCCCTCTTGTGAACAACACCTTTCAGGACGTTGACAGCCTGGTGCTGAAAGCACTGCAAAACTCTGCCAAGAATGGCAAGAACGACTGATTGGGGGCTGAATATGATCCAACTGCTCAAGCGCTACTGGCAGGTGATACGACGGCCCAGTGTGCATTTCAGCCTGGGGTTTCTGACCATTGGCGGCTTTATTGCAGGCATTCTGTTCTGGGGTGCCTTCAATACCGCCATGGAAGTGACCAACTCCGAGAAGTTCTGCACGGGCTGTCATGAAATGCGCGACAACGTGTTCGCTGAACTGCAGTCCACCATCCACTACACCAATCGATCAGGTGTGCGAGCCATCTGTTCGGACTGTCACGTGCCTCACAACTGGACGGACAAAATGGCGCGCAAGATGCAAGCCTCCAAGGAAGTCTGGGGCAAGATCTTCGGCACTGTTGATACGCCCGAGAAGTTCGCAGCCAAGCGACTGGAGCTGGCACAGCATGAGTGGGCCCGTCTGAAAGCCAATGATTCGCTGGAGTGCCGCAACTGCCACAACTACGAATCCATGGATTTCACGCGGCAGAGCCAGCGTGCGCAGAACATGCACTCGACTTACCTTGCCAACAAGGAAAAGACCTGTATCGACTGCCACAAGGGCATTGCGCACAAGCTGCCGCATATTCCTCCCGGAGAAGGTCCTAGCGACACGCCCGGCCAGACTGTGCCCACACCCGTTGCTGCGGCCAAGCCCTGAGCCTATGGTGATGGTGTCTCCTGCATCCCAAAGCCTGCATGTCGCCGGCTTTGGGTGTGTTCGCAATGGCCGTGTGCTGCTGCGTCATATCAACTTCGAGCTGGCCTCAGGCCAGCTTTTGCTGCTTCAGGGTGGGAATGGCACGGGTAAAAGCACCCTGTTGCGTAGCATGGCTGGCCTTATGCACTGGCGTGCTGGCACGCTGAGGTGGTGCGGGCAGGTCATGTCTGCACGCAACCCGCTCTTTCAGCAGCAACTGGCTTATCTGGGCCATCAGTGCGCCATGCATGATGCCTTGAGCGGCGCAGAAAATCTGCGCTATGCCCTGCAGCTGCAGGGCATAGCCTGGCAGGCAGAACGTGCTCATCAGGTGCTGCAGCAATTGCAGGTGCTGCATGTGGCGCAGCGCCCTTTGGGACGTCTGTCGCAGGGCCAGCGCCGCCGCATGGCACTGGCGCGTGTGCTGCTCAGTGATCGCCCTCTATGGTTGCTGGATGAACCTGATAACGCACTGGACGTTGATGGCAGCGCGCTGCTGGCGCAGATCCTGGCAGCGCATGCGCAGGCTGGTGGCATGGCCGTGGTGGTGAGTCACCGTGGCATTGCCACACCGGATGTGCCCTGCCAGATTCTGAATTTGAATCCCCCATCTTCTGCGCTGCAGCGAGAGGAGGGCGCATGCTCGGTGCTGTGATTGCCAGGGAAATGCGCCTTGCTGTGCGGCGACCTGCAGATGCATTGGGCAGTCTGGCTTTCTTCATCATGGTGGGCAGTCTGTTTCCGCTTGCGCTTGGACCGGACAGTGCCTTGCTGCGACAGATTGCACCGGGTGTGGTCTGGGTGGCAGCGCTGCTGGCAGTTCTGCTGGGGCAGCATCGTTTGTTTGAGACGGATTTTTCCGACGGAACCCTTGAGCAATGGGCGCTGGCTGCTACACCTTTGCCTGTGCTTGTTGGTCTGAAAGTGTGTGCTCAATGGCTGGTGAGTGCGGTGCCACTGCTGCTGGCAACGCCATTGCTTGGCTGGCAGTACGGGCTGGATGGTGATGTGATTGTGGTGCTGCTGCTGTCGCTGGCATTGGGTACGCCCAGCCTGTGTCTGCTGGCGGCGCTGGGTGCTGCACTGACGCTGGGCCTGCGAGGCCAGTTGCTGCTGACGCTGGTGGTTCTGCCTCTGTGCGTGCCGGTGTTGATTTTTGGCAGCCATGCTGTCACTCAGGCTGTCCACGGGCTGCCTGCTGCCCCTTCCCTGAATTTGCTGGGCGCCTGTCTGTGTCTGGCTGTGCTGGCCTTGCCGTGGGCTATTGCGGCTGCACTGCGCCTAGCTTTGGAGTGAGATGAGATCCATGCCGGTTCATTCTGATTCGACGCCTGCCCCCGCAGTGGTGCAGACAGGCTTTCGCTGGCGCCAGCTGGCATCGATCCCGGTATTTGATCACTGGGCTGGGCGGGTCTGGCCCTGGCTGGCCGGGCTTGCCATCGTGCTGGCAGCGACGGGGCTGTATGTCGGTTTTTTTGTCGCACCGACTGATCACCAGCAAGGTGAGGTCTACCGCATCATTTTTCTGCATGTGCCTGCGGCCTGGATGTCCATGTTCATCTATGTAGCAGCCGCCATACATGCAGGATTGGGGCTGATCTACCGCATGCGCATTTCGCCGCTGCTGGCGCGTGCCCTGGCACCGACGGGCGCCATGTTTACGGTGATTGCGCTGTGGACCGGCGCAGCCTGGGGCAAGCCAACATGGGGTGCGTGGTGGGTGTGGGATGCGCGACTGACGTCAGAGCTGATTCTGCTGTTCCTGTACCTGGGCTACATCGGTGTGTCATCGGCGATTGAAGACACGACACGGGCAGACAATGCTGGCGCCATCGTGCTGCTGGCCGGTGTGGTCAATGTGCCCATCATCTATTTTTCGGTGCAGTGGTGGAGCACCCTGCATCAGGGCGCGACCATTCGCCTGAACGCAGCGCCCAGCATGACCCATACCATGCTGTTGGGCATGCTGCTGATGGCGCTGGCCTGCTGGGCCTATACCCTGGCTGTGTGTCTGGTGCGCACACGTTGCCTGATTCGAGAACGCGCCGCACAGGAGCAACTGTGATGCACAACCATGCTTTTTATATGACCCTGGCCTATGGCCTGAGTGCTGTGCTGCTGCTGGCTGAAGTGGCGGTGCTCTGCTTGCGATGGCGCAAGGCATGTGCAGTGAACCAAGAGAGAGAGAGCCTATGAAACCCCGCCAGAAACGCATGCTGTGGGTGCTGGCTGGTGTGGCGCTGGTGGGGCTGGCTGTGACGCTGGTGCTGCGAGCACTAGATGCCAATGTGATGTTTTTCTATAGCCCCAGTCAGGTGCGGGCGGGCGAAGTGCCGGAAGGGGCTGCGTTTCGCATTGGCGGTCTGGTGGAAGAGGGCTCACTGCAGCGCTCTGCCGATGGCTTGCAGGTGCAGTTTGTGGTGACCGATCAGGCGCAGCGCGTGCCTGTGCGTTACCAGGGCTTGCTGCCCGATCTGTTCAAGGAAGGCAAAGGTGTGGTGGCTTCCGGGCGATTGCAGGGCGATGGTGTGTTTGCGGCTACCGAAGTGCTGGCCAAGCACGATGAAAACTACATGCCTCCTGAAGCAGCCAAGGCCCTGGAAGATGCTGCCCAGTCCATGAAAGCCCAGCCATGATTGCAGAGCTTGGTGTTTTTGCATTGGTGCTTGCCTTGCTGGTTGCGGCAGTACAGGCCATCTTTCCATTGCTGGGGGCTCAGCTGGGCATCGCTGCCTGGGTGAGACTGGCTCGGCCAGCTGCCGTGCTGCAGTGTGCGCTGTCACTGCTATCGACTGGCGTGCTGGTCTGGTGCTTCTGGGTGGGCGATTACTCTGTGCTTTACGTGGCGGGTAATTCGCACCAGGATCTGCCTGCCATCTACAAGCTCACTGCCTTCTGGGGCGGGCATGAAGGTTCCATGCTGCTGTGGCAGTTGCTGCTGGCCTGCTGGAGCGTAGCGGTGGCATGGCGCAGTCAGGCGCTGCCGGAAGCTTTTGTGGCACGTGTGCTGGCCGTGCTGGGCTGGATCAGTGTGGGACTGCTGGCTTTCTTGTTGTTTCTCTCAAACCCGTTTCTGCGTCTGGTGCCTGCAGCGCTGGAAGGGCGTGACCTGAATCCCTTGCTGCAGGACCCTGGCATGGTGTTTCACCCACCGCTGCTGTACATGGGTTATGTGGGCTTTGCCGTGCCATTCGCCTTTGCGCTGGCCGCACTGATCTCCGGGGAGCTCGGCGCTGCATGGGCGCGCTGGTCACGCTCCTGGACGCTCGCGGCCTGGGCCTTTCTGACGCTGGGTATTTTGCTGGGCAGCGCATGGGCCTATTACGTGCTGGGCTGGGGGGGCTGGTGGTTCTGGGATCCTGTGGAGAATGCTTCCTTCATGCCGTGGCTGGTTGGCACGGCCTTGCTGCACTCTCTGATTGTCACGGACCAGCGCGGGGCATTTCGCAGCTGGTCGGCTTTGCTGGCCATCTGCGCGTTTTCGCTGTCGCTGCTCGGGACCTTTCTTGTGCGCTCAGGGGTGCTGACATCGGTGCATGCATTTGCGGTTGATCCCGGGCGCGGCCTGTACATCCTGTGCTTTATCGTGGCCGTGGTGGGAACGTCGCTGTGGCTCTATGCCTGGCGTGCGCCTGAACTGGGCAAGGGGGGCGGACAGTTTGCACTGCTTTCGCGCGAGACACTGCTGCTCATCAACAACGTGCTGTTCACAGCCGGAGCGCTGGCTGTGCTGATTGGTACGCTGTATCCGCTTGCGCTGGATGTGCTGCGTGACGAAAAAATCTCTGTGGGGCCTCCATACTTTGAGGCCGTGTTTCTGCCACTGGTGCTGCCTGCTGTCGCCTTGATGGGCGTGGGTACGGTGGCTCGCTGGAAACAGGGCTCGGCACATGAGCTATGGCGGCGTCTGCGAGGTGCAGTAGCTTTGACAGTGCTGGCCACGTTGCTGATCTGGCTGATGCAGGGGAGCTGGGGCTGGCGGCTGTCCATTGCAAGCTTGCTGGGCATGGCGCTTGGTGCGTGGTGTGTGCTGAGCACACTGGTGCACGCGTGGCAGCGTCTGGTGCCAGCTGTACGACAGGGCGAAGGTCTGCAGCGGTTGCTGCGCCAGCCTTGGGGCTGGTGGGGCACGCTGGTGGCACACATGGGTGTAGGCGTATTTGTGATTGCTGTCAGCGCTGCCAATGGTCTGGAAGTCAAGCGTGAAACCAGTATCAGTCAAGGCCAGAGTATGGAGGCTGGGGGGTATCGCTTCCATTTTGAAAGTCTGTCTCCGGTGACTGGCCCCAATTACGATGCCCAGCGCGCGCATTTCCGTGTGAGCCATGGCGATGCGCAGTGGGACATGTATCCCGAGAAACGTGCCTACCGCGTACAGAGCATGGGGCTGAGTCAGGCAGCCATCGACAGCACCTGGGGCCGGGATGTGTTTATCGCGCTCGGAGAGCCGCTGGACGAAGCCGGACTCAACTGGACGCTGCGCATACAGATCAAGCCGTTGATGGAATGGATCTGGCTTGGCACATTCATGATGGCGCTGGGGGCAGCATTGAGCCTGCTGGACAAGCGTTTTCGCACCAGCCGGTCACGTGTGCGTATCAAAACAGAAAGCAAGGTGGCGTGATGCGGTTTGTGATTCCTCTGGGAATTTTTCTGGCACTTGCGGTGATGCTGGGCATGGGGCTGCAGCGTGATCCGCGGGCGTTGGAGTCCGCTCTGCTGGACCAGCCTGTGCCGGTATTTGAGTTGCCGCAACTGCAAGCACAGGCAGGCAGAGACACATTCAGCCCACAGGCACTGCAAGGGCAGGTCTGGCTGCTCAATGTCTGGGCTTCCTGGTGTGCTCCTTGCCGTCAGGAAATGCCAGTGCTGGCTCAGATGTCTAAGCAGGACCAGGTTCCTGTCTACGGCTTGAACTACAAGGATGACGTGACCAAGGCGCTTGCGTTGTTGCGTGTGGCAGGTAATCCCTATGTGGCTTCTGGTGTGGATGCGACAGGCCGGGTGGGCATGGACTTCGGCATCCAGGCTGTGCCTGAGACCTTTGTGATTGATGCACAGGGCCGCGTGCGCTACCGCCATCTGGGGCCTGTCACCCCCGAGGTGTGGCGTGACAGCCTGATGCCTGTAGTGAGGGCTGTGCAATGAAAGTCAGCGCATGGATGTTGAGTGCTGCCTTGCTGTGCCACAGCGCTTGGGCGGCAGACACAGATCTGCAAGCGCGAGAAGCAGCGCTTGCAGCGCAATTGCGCTGCGTGGTCTGCCAGAACCAGACCGTAGCTGAGTCGCAGGCACCGATTGCCAAGGACATGCGCCGTGAAATTGCGCATCAGCTGGAGCAAGGGCACAGCGATGCCGAGATCGTGGCATTTTTCGAGCAGCGCTATGGCACCTTCGTGCGCTATACACCGCCCTGGAAACCTTCAACCTGGCTGCTGTGGTGCCTGCCTTTTCTTGTGGTGTTGGTGGGCATTGGCATGCTGGTACGCGCGCTGCGTAAGCGCTCTGCCGTGACGCGTGAAGGGCTGACGCCGGAAGAATGTGCACGGGCACAGGCATGGCTGACGCAATCTGACGAGAGCAAAGACAGGAAAGGCCTCCATGGGTAGCTTGTATGTATTGTGGTTTGGGGCTTTGGCTCTGCTGCTGGTGAGTCTGGCGGTGCTGCTGCCCACTCTGCTCAAGGATGAGGCTGCTGCGCCTGTACGCAATAGTGAGGATGCGCTGCGCAGTTTGTACCGCGCTCAGCTGCAGGAGCTGGTTCGTGAGCGAGAGGCCGGCAATCTGAGTGATTCCGACTTTGCACAGGCCGAGGAGGAACTGCAACGTCGCCTGCTTGCAGAGCTGGATCAGCGTGCCCAGCCACGTTGGGGAGCGCACAAGCCCTGGTTGCCGCGCGTAAGTGCACTGGTGCTGGCAGTAGCCGTGCCTGTGTGTGCCTTTGTGCTCTATGTGCAGGTGGGAGATCCGCAGGCTGCTGCACGCCTGGCTCAGGTGGATGAGCTGGGACATGGCGCAGGGCAGGTGAATGTCGATGCCATGGTGCAGGGGCTGGCGCAGCGCTTGCAGCATGAACCGGATGATCTGCCTGGCTGGGTGATGCTGGCACGTTCCTATGAAATCATGGAGCGCTATGAAGATGCGGTGCAGGCCTATCAGCAAGCCTTACAGGCTAGTGTGGTACAGGCTGTAGCTCCCCGGGAGCAGGCCAGGTTGTGGGCAGACATGGCTGATGCTATTGGTTCTGCCAATAACGGCAGTCTGGCGGCAGCCATGGAAGCCATTGATCAGGCGTTGAAGCTCGATCCACAGCAGCCCAAGGCGCTGGCGCTGGCAGGTGCTGCTGCCGTACAGATCGAAGAATATGCACAGGCACGTGAACACTGGCAGGCATTGCTGGCGCTGCTGGAGCCTGGCTCTGACGTGGCTTTGCGTGTGCAGGATGATTTGATGCAGCTGGATTTACTGCTCAACCCAAAGTGATTTATTTCATTTTCTGATAACTCCTCCGTAAAAAATGAATTTACGGAGGAGTTATATTTTGTGGATATTAAATCCACAATAAGAAAACCCGCCTCTCCGTGAAGAGAGGCGGAAAAACGTTTACAAGCATCAGGTCAGGGTAACCCTCCTGACAGGGCGTGATTCTATGTGAAATAGCAGCGATTTTTCAGCCTGAAATTTTGCATCGTGAAATTTTCTGGATTCAGTATTTTCTGAAAAATATTGATACGCAGTTTTTTTGCATGCTATTTCAAAATGTAGGCATGTATTTTGTATGGGCTGTGCTTTGAGCTGAATCTTTGCAGATTCATGGCTGTTTGTAGGTGGCCGCCAGTTGTTATTAATTTTTTCAACTCTTATACAAGAGCTAACATTTTGTAATAACTTGAGGTGGGTACAACACAGGGTGTGAGCAACCCTGCACGCATGTCGGCTGTCAGCAGCTTGGCAGGTCAGCAAGCTGCAGTGCATGGAAAATACTTGGCATGCAAACTAATTCTGTGAACTCCCATCCCGGCGCGCCTGAAATTGCTCAGGCGCGCAGTCGTTTTGGGCAGCTGATTGGCAGTGTGTACCGCCAGTGGCGCAAAAAAGTGGATGAGAGTTTCAGGGACCAGGGGTTGACGGATGCATCGCGCATGCCACTGCTGGTGCTGTTTACGCAGGGTGAGGCCATGCTGCAAAAAGACTTGGCACAGGCGCTGTCGCTCGATAGCTCTTCGCTGGTACGGGTGCTGTCGCAGCTGCGTGAGGCCGAGCTGGTGCAGTGGGCATGTGACCCCGCTGACCGGCGCACCAAGCGCATTGCCTTGACGGCGCAGGGCACAGAGATTGCCGGGCAGATTCTGCGCAAGAGCCAGGAAATTGAGCGGGGCTTGCTCGAGGGGCTCAGCGCCGAGGAACTGGAAGTCACAAGGCGCACGCTGCACAAGATTGCACAGCGCTTTGACAGCCTCTGAGCCTGCAAAAAATTCATTAGAACAACGGATAACACATGAAATTCAAACCATCACCCTTTGCCTGGGTGAGCTTCGCCATGATTGTGGGCGTCATGGGCACAGCCCTGATCAGCCCGCTGTATGCACTCTACAAAGAGGCGTGGCAGCTGCAGGCCAGTGATATTTCCATGATCTATACCGTCTACATGGGCGGCGCTCTGTGCAGTCTGCTATTTCTGGGGCGCCTGCCTGACCGTGTGGGCTTCAAGACAGTGATGCAGGCAGGCCTGGTGCTGACGCTGATTGGCACCCTGATCAGCATGCTGGCCTGGAACATGAGCAGCCTCATTGTGGGGCGCTTTATTGTTGGTGTGGCATCGAGCATGATGACGACCAGTGCCACCATGGGCATGACAGCGCTTTCACGCCCCGGCCATGTGCAGCGTGTGGCCATGATGATTGGCTTTTTGATGGCCTTTGGCTTTGGTCTGGGGCCGCTGGTGGGCGGTGTGATGGGGCAGTGGGCGCCCTGGCCACTGGTGACCACCTATATCCCGACATTGATTCTGGGTGCGCTGGGGCTGGTGGTTCTGCTGCGACTGAATCTGCCCCCTGCCGCACAAAAACAGCACAAGGACGCGCTGCGCATCCATGATGTGCTGCCCAAGCTGACCTGGCCGGAGCGCAGCGCATCGTCGGCGTTTGTCCTGGTCTGCGCACTGCCATTTCTGGCCTTTGGTGTGTTTGGTCTGTATGCGGCCATGTCTCCCTTGTTTCTGGACAAGCTGGTGCCATGGCATGGGCCAGTGGTCAGCGGCACGGCGATTGCTGTCATCCTGTTTGCATCGGCCACGGTACAAGTGCTGGCAGGCCGCATGCCTACCCAGTGGTGCGGTTTTGGTGGTTTTGTCGGTTTGGCGCTGAGCAATGCGCTGCTGATATTCAATCTGTGGGCCAGTTCGGCCGTGCTGTTTGTGCTGGGCGTGGCCTGCACAGCCGTTGGTCACGGTATGAGCATGCTCTCAGGCATGAGCATGGTCAACCGTATTGCTCGCCCTGACAATCGTTCGGGCTTGCTGTCTACCTATCTGGTGGTGGGCTATGTGGGCTGCATGCTGCCCATGATGGCCATGGGCTGGATTGCAGACCACTTTGGCATGAATGTGGCAGTGTGTGCTTTCTGTGGGCTGGTCATTGTGCTGGGGCTGGTATGCGGGGTGCTGTTTCTGCGCCACCCACGCATGCGCGTGCAGGAGGCATAAGCCATGCAGGCCAAGGAGTTGGCAGGCGCTTCTGTGCAGGCGCCGCTGTGGGTGCTGGTGCTGGTCACGCTCAGTGGCACCATGGCCATGCACATCTTTGTGCCAGCTCTGCCCGTTGCGGGTGAAGCGCTGGGCGCAGAGCCTTCTGGCATGCAGCAGACCATCACGCTGTATGTGATTGGTCTGGCTCTGGGACAGCTGATCTACGGCCCTGTCTCGGACACCTGGGGGCGCCGTCCGGCATTGCTGGTGGGCTTGAGCCTGTATTTCAGTGCCAGTGTGCTCGCCCTGTTTGCACCCAGTCTGCAATGGCTGGTGGCTGCACGCCTGCTGCAGGCGCTGGGCGGTGCGGCAGGCATTACGCTGGGGCGCGCCATCGTGCGTGACATAGCGCCACCAGACCGTGTAACCAGAGATCTGGCGCTGCTGAACCTGCTGACACTGGTGGGGCCGGGGCTCTCTCCCATTGTGGGCGCCTATCTGGCCGATCATTTTGGCTGGCGGGCCATCTATGTGTTTCTGGTCTGCATAGGCAGCGCCATGCTGTTCTGTGCCTGGAAGCTCCTGCCAGAGACGAACCTCAACCGCCGCCCGCTGGCCATCACGCGCATTGCACTGGACTACGGCAGCCTGCTGGCCAATCCGCGCTTTGCGGCCTTCATGCTCGGCGGCGCATGTTCGAGCACGGCGCTTTATCCCTATCTGGCGACTGCGCCGTACATCGTGCATGAGCAGCTGGGGTTGCCGATTCGCTATGTGGGCTGGTTTGCCGCCAGTACCATTGTGGGGGCAGGCCTGGGTACCTTTCTCACGCGCAAGCTCGCAGGGCGCTGGCCTGCAGAGCGTTTTCTCTACATTGGCTCAGGCCTGGGCCTTGGGCTGGCCACGCTGTTTCTGTGCATCCAGGCGCTGGGCTGGCTGAGTGCGCCGCTGCTGCTGGCCCTCATGGTGGTCATGACATTTGGGGCTGGTATGGCAAGCCCTGCAGCGCTGTCACGTGCGCTGGGAGCTACAACACCAGCATTGGCAGGTACGGCAGCGGGGCTGTACGGTTTTGCGCAGATGGCGATGGGCGCCGTAGGCACCATGCTGGTGGGCTTTGGCGAGGTGCCAGCGCTGGCCTGTGCGGTCACGCAGATATGTATCACTGGGCTGGCGCTCAGCAGCTACCGCTTTGCGGCAGCGTGTCCGGTGAAGTCATAAATATAAAAATATAGCTGCTAGCGCTTGCTGCATGGGCGCTAGAGCCTGTTTTTGCTATGAATTTGATGAGCGATTGGGCAGGCGCAGCACCACGGCAGATGCCGCAAACAGCAGCGCAGCAGCAGCACCAAAGGCCAGCCAGTGGGTGTGGTAGGCCTCATAGCCCCAGCCGCCCAGCCAGGAGCTGATCATGGCCCCGACCTGATGGCCCAGGTAAGACCAGCCATAGAGCACACCCACTTTGCGCACGCCGTAGACGTCGCCCAGGATGGCGGAAGACAGCGCAATGCTGCCGGCCCAGACTACGCCGCCAATGGCCGCTACCCCATACAGCTGCCAGGCGGTACCTACGATCAGCAGGCCAACAAAGCCCAGCCCACGCACACCGTAGATGGCGCTCAGCAGCTTGCGGCGCTCCATGCGGTCTGCAATACGGCCCAGCACCATGGTGCTGGGTATGGCGACCAGGCCAATCAAGCCGATGCCAAAGGCGCTGGTGCTGGCATCAAAGCCATGGTCCTGCAGCATGGGCATGCAGTGCGTGCCCATCAGGTTCATGCTAAAGCCACAGGCAAACAGGCCGAACGTCACTTTCCAGAACGTGACAGTGCCCATGGCTTGCCGGATGCTGAGCTGGTCCATCGGTGCAACGCGGGGTGCAGCAGGGGCACCATGGTGGTCGGGCAGTGGTGCATCCGCATGGTCTGGTGCCTGATCGCGGATGATGAACAAGGCCGCAGGCACGGTGATCAAGGTGAACACGGCGGCAAAGCCGAGCAGGGTTTGCTGCCAGTTCCAGTGCTGCAGGGCCCAGCCCAGTGCAGGTGTCATGACGGCAATGCCCGCCATAGAGCCGGTGGAGAGGAAAAACAATGCCATGCCACGGCGGCGGTTGAACCAGCAGCTGATGACACCTGTCAGGGCCACAGGGCTGGTAAAGGCGGCCCCCACCGACATGAAGACGCCAAAGCTCCAGAAAATGCCCGCCGCGCTGCGGGTGTTCACGGCCCAGAGGGTGGACAGCACCAGAATGGCCGTGCCCAGCAGCAAGGTGATGCGTGTGCTGGCGCGGCTGGACAGCCAGCCTGCCAGTGGCATGGCCAGGCCATAGCAGAGCATGCCTGCTGCCACGATGCTGGCCAGCAGGCTGCGGCTAAAACCCAGGTCATGGGCCATGGGCAGAAACAATGGGCCTATGCCCAAACGCATGCCGACGGTCAGCAGCGTCAGTACGGTGGCGGCGGCAACAATGTTCCAGCCAAAGTACCAGCGCGGCAAAGCCTGGTGCGGGGTGTGGTGCATGAATCGAACTCCCTGTCAGCAGACTGTGGCTGCTTTTGGGGCGCGATGTTAGTGCATGGCGTGCATGAATCCTGTCGCCAGCTATACCTCTTGGCGACTTTTGAGCCAGGGTTGCAGCCAGCGCTCGACCATGGCTGCGTCCAGCGCAGGGGAAAAACGCTCTGCCGCCCACGTGCTGGGGCGCAGCCACGCGGCTCTGATGATGGGGGTGGCGTGGACGACGCTGGACAGCAGAGCCTGCCCTTCCTGCTGTAGCCACAGCTGTGCTGCGCACAGGATGCGGTTGAGCGGCAGCAGTCGGCGTGGCGAGCTGGCAGCCTGGGCCTGCCACTGGGACAGGGTTTGCGCTGCATGCACGCGTACTTCACGCGACAGGCGCATTGCTACCGTGCGTGCACGTTGCTGGGATTCACGGTCAAACGCCGAGGCCCAGGCAGGTTGGCTCAGGGCCAGGATGCAGGTGGCTGTGAGTACGGAGAGGGTATGGCGCATGGCTCAGGACAAAAGAGGCTGATGCAGCAAAGCTTTTGTGGGCAGTGCAGGCAAGCAGAAAGCTTACGCCTGGACCCAAGATGTAACAAGTATTTTTACAACTTATTTCAGCCTCTAGGCCTTGTAGATTCAGCGCTAGGTGCTATTAACTTTTATAAAGATCTTCCACCAAAACGCCAGTCTGGCATGGCGCGGGCAATGCTGTGCACGACCAGGGCGGTGAGTGCGCACTTGATCAGATCACCCGGGATAAAGATCAGGTTGCCCCAGAAAGCCTGGGCCAGCGACAGCTTGGCAAAAAACATCAGACCGATGATGCCGCAGGCGTACAGCACCAGAATGCCGCCCACGGCCGAAGCCACGAAGGCACTGCCTGCAGCACGCAGCGGCGTGGACTTGGGCAGCATTCCCATGAGCAGGCCGGTGACAAAGGCTGCTGCAGCCCATCCCATGAAATAGCCGGAAGTAGGGGCAACAAAGGCGCCCAGTCCCCCTCGGCCGCCCGACAGCAGAGGCAGACCGGCAGCCACGGCCACCATGAACAGCAGCATGGCCTGCAAGCCCCGCCAGGGCCCCAGCAGGCAACCTGCCAGCATGACGCCCAGGGTCTGGATGGTGATGGGTACGCCCAGCGGCAGGTCAATCTTGGGGATGAGCCCCATTACGGCGAGCAGGGCCGCAAACAGGGCAGCCATGGCAATGGATTCGGAATGTTTGCGTGTTAGAGCTTGGTTCATGGTGTGCATTCACGGTTAAGTAGCGTCTCGGACGCTTTGGTTTTTTCATTCTATGCACGCCAAAAGTAGAAAAACGACAAGCAAATTGCTTTGAACTGCATTTAATTGCTTCTGATTTTCTGCCTCTAAATGCTGTCATCCGGCTTGAAAAATGAGGCAGGAACAGCTGGTGAATATGAAAAAAGCCTGCAGGTTACGGAAACTTGTCTCAAACCATGCGTAACGTGCAGGCATATGCATGCATATTCAGGTAACTGCTGCAGAAGGTGTGCTCAGCTGCTGGTTTTTGCGCAGCGGCTCAGCAGCTGACACGCGGCTTCCACATGCTGACGCGCCGCATGGCTGGCGGTGAGCATGCGTGCAAAGCCATGCACCATGCCTTCTGCGCGCTGCAGCAGCACCTGTGGCCCGTGCGGCAGTGCCTGCATCTGGTAGGCAAAGTCCTCGGCTTCGTCGCGCAGGATGTCGTGGCTGGCGGTCATGATGACCATGGGTGGCAGCAGCGGCAGTGCCTCGGCGCACAGGCTGGGGGTACGCAAGGGCTCAGCTTCGCCACCTAGCGCCTGCCAGTACTGGTGCATGGCCGTGTCCGTCAGGCCATAGCCCTGTGCAAAGCTGCGCATGCTGGCGTTGTCCTGCCCGGGCAGCAGGCAGGGGTAGAACAGCAGCAGGGCCTGAATCTGTGCTTGCTGGGGGCAAGGCATCTGCACGGCGCTGACGGCGGTGGCCAGGGCCAGATGGCCACCTGCACTATCACCACCGAGCAGCACCGTTTCGCGCGCAAACGGCAGCACGCCACGCATCTGATGCAGCCATTGCAGCACGGCCTGGGCATCATCCACAGCTGCGGGGAAAGGGTTCTCTGGCGTGCGGCGATAGTGCACGCTCAGCACCGTATGACCGGTGTAGTGGGCCAGGTGTTCGCACAGGTCGTCGTGGGTGTCCAGGCTGCCCACCATCCAGCCCCCGCCATGCAGCCACACCAGGGTCTGACCGCTGTCATGCTGGGTGGGTGCGTAGCTGCGTACGGCAATCTCTTGGCCTGCTGCTGTGATGTAGTGGTTCTGAACGGCAATGTGGGGGAGGGCCCGGGTGCGCAGCAGGCGTGCCTGCAGTTCGCTCATCAGGCGGCGGCGCTGCACATAGTTCAGCCCGGGTGTCACGATCTCAGCATCGAGCTGGGCAAAGCGTTGTAGACAGTGAGAGAGCATGGGATCAATAGGTGGAATATTCATAATTAATAGCTGCTTGCGCAGGCGTGATGGTCCTTGGAGGCCAATTTTGATCGCAATAAAAAAGGAGTACCCATGGCACTCCTTGCAGGTGGTGGTGCGGCAGCCCATCAGGGTAGCAGTCGGGGCTCCTGGGGTGCAGCGCTGCCAGCCCGCAGCTGTGAGCTATGCATGCCCTGATTGCGCAACTTGAAGATGGCTACGGCCTGCAGCAGTTCATTGGCCTGGACGGACAGGCTTTGTGCGGCGGCAGAGACTTCTTCGACCAGCGCCGCATTCTTTTGGGTGGCCTGGTCCATGCTGGTGATGGCTTCTGCGACCTGGCCCACGCCATTGCTTTGCTCGGTGCTGGCGTGGCTGATTTCGCTGATCACGCGAGAGACCTTGTTGATCTCCTCAATCGCCTGCTGCATGGAGTTGCCTGCTTCTGTGGCGCGTGCGTTGCCCGAATGCACTTCGTCCAGGCTGTTCTGGATCAGGGTCTTGATCTCCTTGGCAGCTTCGGCGCTGCGACCGGCCAGTGCGCGCACTTCGCTGGCCACCACGGCAAAGCCGCGGCCATGTTCACCGGCGCGGGCAGCTTCTACCGCGGCATTCAAAGCCAGGATGTTGGTCTGGAAGGCAATGCCGTCAATCACGCCAATGATGTCGGCAATGCGCTGGCTGCTCTGATTGATGCCAGACATGGTCTCCACCAGTGCCGTCACCGTCTGACCACTGCTGTTGACCACTTGCTGGGCCTGGCGTGCCAGCGTGTCTGCCGTCGTGGCATTGTCTGCATTGTGGCGGACGGTGGAGCCCAACTCTTCCATGGCCGCAGCCGTTTCTTCCAGTGCACTGGCTGAGCTTTCCGTGCGGTTGGCCAGGTCGGCATTGCCGCGTGCAATTTCTTCGCTGGCCAGCGTGACGCCATTGGCCTTTTGCTGCACGGTGCGGATCAGACCATCGAGCGAATCGGCCGTGCGGTTGATGGCTTGCAGCAATTTGCCAATCTCGTCCTCGCTGTGCACGGGCGCGCGCTGTGTCAGGTCGCCCTTGGCCAGCGCTTCGGTGACTTCCAGACCCTTGTACAGCGGCATGACCACAGTGCGGCGCAGCACCCAGTAAATGGCACCTGTCAGCGTGAGAATACTCAGCAGGCCGAGCACGATGAAGATCAGCTGCAGCTGTTTGCCTGCTGCCAGAATTTCAGATTCATTCACGCTGGTGGCAATGCTCCAGTCCCACGGGGCAAAGCGCCTGAAGGTGGTCATCATGGTGCGGACGGACTGGTCCTTGTTCAGCACGTCATAAATATGCGTGCCACGATCGTGGCCCAGCATGTGCTGGATGTACTTGTGCCCCTGTGCGTCCTGGCGCTCCCACAGGTTGTCGCCTTCCACGCGGGGGTGAACCAGAATGGTGCCGCGCTGTGGGCCGCTGGTCTGCATGACAAAGTAGTAGCCGTCCTTGCCCACTTTGAGTTCACGCAGGGTTTTCTTGATGCTTTCCAGGAAGGCACTGAAGTCCATGCCAATGAAGACCGCACCAATGACCTGCTTGTTGGCATCGTGCAGCGGGCTGTAGTGCGCCATGAACTCCTTGCCGAACAGCTTGATCAGACCCAGGTATTCCTTGCCTTGGAGGAGGAGCTGGTGTGCTTCCAGTTCTTCAGGAATGGTGGCGCCTACGGCGCGGTTGCCATCTTCGAGCTCGACGGTACTGGCAATGCTTTTGAATTTGCCGTTGTCCAGCACAAACACCGTGCTGGCAGCGGTCGTCAAGGTCTGGAAACGATCCAAAAGGGCGTTGTCGCCATTGGCGGAGGCACCATTGAGCAGCAGCACCTTGCGGTCGCCCACGTCCAGCGTCTGGGCGCTGCGTGCGTGTTCACTCTGGAAAACCTTGGTGATTCTCTGGGTGCGTTCCCGCAAGTCCTGATCGCTGCTGGCGAGGAACCCATAGACCATGTCCATGCTCTGCTGCATGTCCATTTCGGCGCGCTGCTGGATGGTGCTGGTTACGCGCATATTGATGACGAACATCAGCACCATCATGATGACAGCCACCGTCAGCAAGGTTGCCAGCGAAAGCTTGACACCTAGATTCCATTTGGTTTTTCTTAGTTTTTCGAACATTTCACGTCGAACTGGGTTTCAGTGCGGCGCAGCGTAGATATTTACATTTATTAACACAAGTAAAACTTATTGAATCGCTCTGATTTCAGGAGTATTGAATGTATGTGCCCACTGGCTTTAAATTCCAAGCTCTGTGGAAGAATTCAAAGTGAAGCATCGTGCGCAGATGGGCCTCGCCTGTTCAACGGCGATGCTTGGTCAGTACTTTCAAGCGCTATGTACCCAACGCACAGAGCGAAGCACGGCCTTGGGCAGACAGGCAAAGTGCAGGCTAGGCTTGTGCGGGCTATGCGATCAAAATTTTATAGCTATCAGCGCTTGCTGCATAAGCGCTACAGGCCATTTTTGTTAATGGCCTGTCTGAGAAGGCAGAAAAAGATCTTGCTCAGGGCTGGGTGTCAGGTGTGCGATAGACCAGTACCTTGAGGCTGCGTTCTTCATCCACATCGGCAAACACCGCAGGGTTGGCGACGCGCTCGACAAACTCCAGCTCGGGGGCGATGTCTGCCATCTGGTCTTTGAGAAAGGCAGTGTTCAGCTCCGGCGCATTGAGGCACAGCAGCACATGGCCACCGGGGCGTAGCAGTGCGGGCAGGCGGCGCATGAGCTTGGCGTAGTCCTTGGTCGCGACAAAGCTGCCTTTCTGGTAGCTGGGCGGATCAATGATGATCAGGTGGTAGGGGCCGCTGCGTGTGATCTTGCCCCAGCTGCTGAAGATGTCGTGCGCCAGAAAGCTGGCGCCTGTCAGCCCATTGAGCTGGTGGTTCTGCTGACCGGTGGCCAGTGCTCCTTGGGCCATGTCCATGTTCAATACCTGCCTAGCACCTGCATCCAGTGCCACCACCGAGAACGCACAGGTGTAGGCAAACAGGTTGAGCACCTTGAGGCCATAGCGGTGTTCAGGGTGTGTTGCTACATGTTCACGCACCCAGCGCCGGCCTTCGGCCATGTCCAGAAAAATGCCGTGGTTCTGCCCGCGCAGCACATGGGCGCGGTATTGCAGCCCGGCTTCGGTGACGGTGTGCGGTTCCGGCACGCAGCCTGCCATCAGCCGTGTTTCCGCTTTGGCACCGGGCTGGCGCATCTGGTAGACCCAGTTCAGTGGCTGATTACCACCAATGTGTGCCCAGCGTGCCTGCAGTGCTTCGCCCACTGCAGCCAGTGCAGCTTCTTCCAGCGGCTGAAAGCTGGTCAGCACCAGCACGGGAGGGAAGGCATCGAGCACCAGATGCTCGCAGCCTGGGTAGCGGCCTCCGCGTCCGTGGAAGATGCGGCTGGCATCCGTGGGCATTTCAAACTGGGCAATGGCGTCGAGCAGTGCTTGCATGGGGATCACGAGAGACTGGAAAGGCCGTGAGTATGCGCTACTGCACGGCCAGATGATGGGGGTGTGGTGGCTTAGAGCGTGTCGGCCATAGGCTTCCAGCTCTGGCCATCCGCTTCAAACATGGGGATATGGCCTACCGTCTTGACGCGTTGCTCCCAGCCGGCTTCCAGTTCGTTGACCACGGCACGCCAGGCATGGCCTTCGCTGAGCACGTTCACCATGCCCACCACATTGGCGCCCGCACGCTGCAGCAGGCGGATGGCAGAGACGGCGCTCACACCGGTGTTGATCACATCATCGACCAGCACCACGCGCTTGCCCTTGATGCGCTCGACAAGCGCGGGGTCCAGATAGACCTGTTTGCCCTTGGTGCTGGTGGAGGAGGTGGTGGATTCGCTGAGCGCCTCGTCATACCAGAACTTGCGCGAGTGACCCAGCGCTACATAGTGGGGGTGGCCCAGGCCGCGTGCGACCAGACGGCCGTAGTCCAGGCCCATGGTGGGCACAGCTGCGATCACATCTGGGGCAAATTCCTGGGCTGCCTGTGCCATCAGGGGAGCGAGGGCATCCTCAACAGCGAAGTCGCACTGGTTGGTCATCAGCAGGGCAATGGCCTTGTCGCCCGTGGGCAGTACGCGCAGGGGCAGTTCCAGGTGGCTGCCATCGCTCAGGCGTACGGCGTAGCGGTCAGCAGGTGTTTCAAACGCTTGTCCAGCGGGGTAGTGGCGTGCCTCGTAGGTGGCAAGAGTCGTCATGGCGAATGTCTCCAAAAGCAAAGTCCAGCATGTAAAAAGCCTGAAAGGCAGGTGAGTTCCTTTCAGGCTTGCGGATGCAAGGGGATGGCCGGGATTAACCCAGTGTGCCGATCACGCCCTTGACCAGGAAGTTCATCTTCAGCTTGTCAGCATCAGGCATGTCGCCAGCCTGTGTCTGCTGCTTGCCCGACTGGTCCAGCAGCGGGCCATTGAATACGGGGCGCTTGCCAGAGATGATGTCCTGGCGGCGCTGCTCTACCGCAGCACGCACGTGCTCGGGCAGGTTCTTGCTGAAGCGGTCGTAGTGGATGGCGCCGTCCTTCAGACCCAGCCATACATTGCCGGGCTTCCAGGTGCCTGCCATCTTGTCGGCCACGACCTTGTTGTAGTGCACGCTCCAGTCCAGGCGGGCTGCAGCCATCTGCGCATCGCCACCCCACTGTGCCATGTCGGTATCCCAGCCAAAGCCCACCTTGCCTGCTTCCTTGGCCACTTGCAAAGGAGCGGGGGAGTCGGTGTTCTGCATCAGCACGTCCACGCCCTGGTTCAGCAGGGTCTTGGCTGCTTCTGCTTCCTTGGGGGGATCGTAGAATGTGTTGACCCACAGGATGCGTGTTTCAATCTTGGGGTTCACTTCCTGAGCGCACAGCGTGAAAGCATTGATGTTGCGCACGATTTCAGGAATTGGCACAGGAGCGACCACGCCGATGGTGTTGGTCTTGGACAGGTGACCTGCGATGGTGCCGTTCAGGCACGCACCTTCATAGGTGCGGATGTCATAAATGCCCATGTTCTTGGCCATCTTGTAGCCGGTGGCGTGTTCAAAGGCCACATCGGGGAAGTCACGCGCAGCGCGCTCCATGCCGTTCATGAAGCCGAAGGCACCACCAAAGATCACCTTGGCACCCTGGGCGGCCAGGTCACGGGTCACACGTTCGGCATCGTTTTCCGCCACGTTTTCCACGAAGATGGTTTCCACCTTGTCGCCAAACTTCTTCTGCACTTCCTGGCGAGCCAGTTCGTGGGCGTGGGACCAGCCAGCGCCGTCTGCGGGGCCGATGTAGAAAAAGCCAACCTTCATGGGGTCTGCAGCGTGGGCAGCAACGAAGGTGGCCGCACAGCCCAGAGCAATGGCGGTGCGGCGAAGAAGTGTGCTAGTGGGGCGCATAAGAGTTCGCGGAAAAGTAAGACGTGAACAAACCCGCCACGCTCGCAAGAGCCATGCCGGGTGCAAGCAAACTTTGCTTACGCAATATTTTCCGCAATCTGCGTGCTGATATTCGGGTAAACCCTGAATTTTTTATGTGCGCAGCAATCGCCATTGGCGTGTGTGTTTACTTCGCAAAAGCGCTAGACAGGTGCCATTGGATGTGTGGCAGCGCTTTTATGGTGGCGGACTGCATGCGTGAATGCGCCAGCCCCCATCAGGCGATCAGTGCTTAGCGCCGCTCCAGCACCATTTCATTGCCCTGGCGTGTCATGTGCAGCTGCGAGAGAAAGCTGTTGCCCAGCAAGATATGTGGCATGGGCTGTGGGCTGACAACGGCGTGTATGCCGTGCAGTGTGATGTCTCCTACACGCACGGAATCGAGCTTGATGCGCCAGCCCTGTGCATTGCCATTGGCAGTTCGTAAGGTGACACGCTCGCCCTGGCTGTAGTCAAGACGCAGACGCTGTGCATCGGTGATGCCAATGCCAATCACGCTGGCACCTGTGTCCACCATGTAGTGCATGGCTTTGTTATTGATAAAGCCATTGCCGCGAAAGTGGCCGTGGTTATCAGCGCGCAGCACCACTTTGCGCTGACCGGCCGGTGCGAGTTGCCCGATGCTGATGGGCGATGCCCCCATGCGGACGGTCTGGCGCTGGCCCTGGTATTCAATCGTGGCTTGCTCGCCATGCACTGCGATCAGGCGTACGCCCTGATGACTCTGGTCAGGCCCCAGCGCCTTGGGGGCACCGCCGTTGATGACCAGCAGCGCCTTGCTGCCCATGACTCCTGTCATGGCCACAGACTGTGCATGCACGGCAGCTGTGCCGAAAAAGGCTGTGAACCAGAGCACCAGCGTGCTGCGCAGAATGGGGAAAGTCATGGCGAAAAAAAGTAGACGGGGTGAGCAAAGCACCCAGTCTACCTATGCAGCACTGTGCACGACAAGGCTGGCCATACCGGCGCAGCCAGTGTCATGCAGCGATGGTCAGTCTCGGAAGTTGTTGAATGACAGGGGGTGATCAGGCAGTTCCTTGCGGATCAGGGCCATGGCTGCCTGCAGGTCATCGCGCTTGGCACCTGTGACGCGCACGGCATCACCCTGGATGGCGGCCTGCACCTTCATCTTGCTGTCCTTGATGAGCTTCTGGATTTTCTTGGCCAGGTCAGACTCAATGCCGTTCTTGATCTTCACTGCCTGCTTGAGCTTGTCACCGCCAATCTTCTGGGGTGTCTGCACATCCATGAAGCGAACGTCCACGCTGCGCTTGGTCAGCTTGTTGCGCAGAATGTCTTCCACCTGCTGCAGCTGGAATTCGGCATCGCCGAACATGGTGATTTCCTTGTCCTTGAGTTCGATGGCGGCCGATGTGCCCTTGAAGTCAAAGCGGGTGCCAATTTCCTTGGCAGCGTTCTCAACGGCGTTTTTTACTTCTACGAAATCGGCTTCAAGTACGGTGTCAAAAGATGGCATAGAAAGTCTTTCTCAAAAGAATGGTCGAGTAGGGCAGTTGCATGCGGCTGCAGACATGCTGGCAGGCGCAGTGCGACAATTGACCGGATGTTAGTCGAGAAAAATACCCCCCTGCAGGACTGCAACACCTTTGGCATTGTGGCCAGCGCAGACACGCTGGTGCGCATTCGCAGCAGTGCAGATGTGCAGGCGTTCATGGCCAGCACACACTATCAGGGCCGCAAGGTCTTTGTGCTGGGCGGTGGCAGCAATATTGTGCTCAAGGGCGATGTGGTCGATGCCGTCGTCCTGAAGATGGAAATCCCCGGCATGGCGCTGGTGGGTGAGACAGATCGCAGCTGGATTGTGCAGGCGGGTGCCGGTGTGCGCTGGCACGACCTGGTGCAGTGGACGGTAGAGCAGGGCTACGGTGGTCTGGAAAATCTGGCACTGGTTCCGGGGACGGTGGGAGCAGCTCCGGTGCAGAACATTGGTGCCTATGGCGTAGAACTGCAGGACCGCTTTCATGAGCTGGATGCAGTGGATCTGGTCAGCGGTGACAGCTTCACACTCAATGCTGCGCAATGCGCATTTGGTTATCGGGACTCTGTCTTCAAGCATTCCCCTGCAGCGCCAGCTGGCACGCCGGTGGCTAGGGCTCAGGGCATGGGGCTGGCAGGCCGCGCCGTGATTACCCATGTGCGCTTTGCGCTCCCTAAGTTGTGGAAACCTGAGCTGGGCTATCTGGACCTGCAGCGCAAGCAGCAGGAAGAAGGCGTGGCCCACCCCACGGCCCAGCAGATTTTTGACTGGGTCTGTGCCATCCGCCGTGCCAAGCTGCCAGACCCTGCCGTCATTGGCAACGCGGGCAGCTTCTTCAAGAACCCCACGGTGACAGAAGACCAGTGCCGCGACATCATCGCGCGCGAACCCAAGATCGTGCACTACCCCATGCCTGATGGCTCCATCAAGCTGGCTGCGGGCTGGATGATTGATGCCTGTGGCTGGAAGGGCAAGACGGTGGGCAATGCGGGCGTGTATGAAAAACAGGCGCTGGTGCTGGTCAACCGTGGGACTGGCAGCCACAGCGTGACGGGGGGGGAGGTCATGACTTTGGCGCGCGCTATTCAGACCAGTGTCTATGAGCGCTTTGGCATCCAGCTCGAGCCTGAACCTGTGTTCGTGTGAAGCCCTCAAAAAAGCAAAAGCGCTGTGAGAACAGCGCTTTGTTTTTGTGGGCCTGAGAGCCCGGGTTGAGAAATGCTGGCGGGGTGTTTCAGGCCAGCGCCTTTTGCTTCATCCATTCATGCGCTTGTTGCTTGGCATAGGCGATAGCGCGGTCTGCCGACTGAAACAAGGGCGTGAAGGTGAAAAAGCGCAACGTACGGCCAACGCCGTTACCGCTGTCAACGGTCAGATGCGCCTGATAGTGACCATTGGCTTCGGGCAATGCCTTGGGCTCGAAGGTGAAACGGTCGATGGTGAGGGTGTGTGTGTTTGTCATATTTATCTCCCTTCTTCTTCAGTAGTGAAAAGCACAACCAGTTGGTCATGCAAAGCACATGCTACTTTTCGATTGTGACAAAACGGAAAATGTTCCCGTTTTTTGATGTGCCAGATCAAGAAAATTTGTGAGCAAATGTTGGTTGTCTCCGGGTAGACCCTGAAATTTGCGCTCACTTGAGGTTGCCGGACAGGAATTTAGCCAGGCGTTCGCTCTTGGGATGCAGCAGCACTTCGCGCGGATTCCCTTGCTCTTCGATCACGCCTTGGTGCAAAAAGACCACGTGGTTAGAGACTTCGCGTGCAAAGCCCATTTCGTGGGTGACAACCACCATGGTGCGCCCTTCCTGCGCCAGCAGCTGCATCACGCGCAGCACCTCGCCCACCAGCTCGGGGTCCAGGGCGGAGGTGGGCTCATCAAACAGCATCACCTCTGGCTCAACGGCCAGTGCGCGTGCAATGGCCACGCGCTGCTGCTGGCCACCACTCATATGGTTGGGCCAGGCGTCTTCCTTGTTTTCCAGTCCCACAAGACGCAGGTATTTGCGGGCGCGTTCAATGGCTTCATCTTTGGGGACGCCCAGCACATGCACGGGCGCTTCAATGATGTTTTGCAGCACGGTCTTGTGTGCCCAGAGGTTGAAGTGCTGAAACACCATGGCCAGCTTGGTGCGCATGAGCTGCAGCTGCTTGGGGTTGACGGCTTCCAGCTCACCATTGCGCCCGGGCTTGAGCTGCAACTCTTCACCGGCCACCACGATGCGGCCTTGCTGGGGTTTTTCCAGCAAGTTGATGCAGCGCAGCAGCGTGGATTTGCCGGAGCCGGAGCTGCCAATCAGGCTGATCACGTCTCCGGCTCTGGCGGTCAGCGATACGCCTTTGAGCACCTGGTTGCTGCCATAGCGCTTGTGAATGTCTTCGGCTTGGAGTTTGTATGCAGTAGAGGTCATGAAGGCTTAGTACGTACGGGGTGCCAGATAGGCCATGTAGCGTTTTTCGAGCAGACGGAAGCACCCAATCAGCGCAAAGGTCACGCACAGATAAATGACGGCAGCGGTCAGATAGGCCTCGAACGGCAGGTAATAGTCTGAGTAGATGCGGCTGGCCACGGCAGTGACATCGGTCAGCGATGGCACGACGCTGGCCAGACTGGTGGAGTGCAGCATCATCACTGCCTCGTTGCAGTAGGGCGGCAGTGTGCGGCGCAGCGCGCTGGGCAGCACAATGCGCCAGCGGATCTGCCAGCTGCTCATGCCCATGGCGCGGGCGGCTTCGACCTCGCCGGGATTGGTCTCGCGGATGGCGCCTGCCAGCATCTCAGCCGTATAGCCTGCGGTGTTGAGCGCAAAGGCCAGCAGGGCGCAGAAGAACGGCTCCTTGAAGTGCGTCCAGGGCCAGACCTCGTCCCAGCGGGCCTGAATCCACTCCAGCTGCCCCAGTCCGTAGTAGATCAGGTAGACCTGAATCAGCAGTGGCGTGCCGCGCACAAAGTAGGTAAAGGCACCGATGACTTTTTCCAGCACGGTATAGCCGCTGGTCAATGCGAGTGCACACAGCAAGGCCAGGATGCCACCTGTGGCCAGGCTGGACAGCAGCAGCGACAGGGTGACGATCAGGCCTCGGCCGTACATGGCCAGTGTGTCGGCCTGGAAGATGATGTCCCAGCTCATAACTGCACCTTCTCTGTGCCCAGGCTGTAGCGTGCATTCAGGCGCTTGAGCAGCCACAGTGAGATGCTGGTGAACACCAGATACAGGCCTGCCGCAAACAGCAAAAAGATAAAGGGCTCACGTGTGGCAGCGCTGGCCTGCTTGGCCAGATAAGTCATGTCGTGCAGACCAATCAGGCTCACCAGCGCCGTGGCCTTGATCAGCACCAGCCAGTTGTTGGTAAAGCCGGGCAGGGCGTAGCGCACCATCTGCGGCAGGGTAATACGCAGAAAAGTCTGCGTAGCCCCCATGCCAAAGGCCCAGGCCGCTTCCATCTGACCGCGGGGGATAGCCATGATGGCGCCGCGAAAGGTCTCGGTCATGTAGGCGCCATAGATAAAGCCCAGCGTGGCAACACCCGCAATAAAGGGGTTGAGGTCCAGCACAAAGTCCGAGCCTATGGACTCAAAAAAGTTGTTGATACCAATGGCTGCGCCATAAAAGATCAGCAGCATCAGCACCAGTTCGGGAATGCCGCGTATCACCGTGGTGTAGAGCGTGGCCAGCCACACCAGTGGTTTTTTGCCAGAGAGCTTGGCGGTAGCGCCCAGCAGCCCCAGCACGGTGGAGACCAGCAAGGACGCCACTGACACTGCCACGGTCAGCAGCGCTCCCTGGAGAATGAGGAGGAAATAGTCGCTCATGCGCGATGTGTGTCCAAAAAACACTGCCCACTGTCAGAAGGGCCGACAGTGGGCAGTACAGCGTTGCAGGATCAGTTGCCGTAGGGGTCGAAGTCAAAGTACTTCTTGGCAATGGTGTCGTAAGTGCCATTGCTGCGAATGGTCTTGATGGCCTGGTTGATCTGCTCTTTCAGCTCTTTCTGGCCTTTGCGCATGCCGATGCCAATCCCTTCGCCGTAGTACTTTTCGTCGTACTGGTCAGGGCCGACATAGCCATAGTCCTTGCCTTCGGGCTTGCGCAGGAAGCCGCCGTGCACTTCCACCTTATCGGCCACGGTGCCATCCAGGCGGCCAGCATTGATGTCCAGATAGACCTGGTCCTGGGCTTCGTAGGGAACAATGGTCACGCCTGCGGGCTTGAGCTCACCCATGGCCCATTTTTCCTGGGTACTGCCCTTGAGCACGCCAATGCGCTTGCCCTTGAGCGATGCAGGGCCGGTGTATTCCGTGCCCTTTTTCACCACGATGGCGCTCGGTGTCTTGTAGTAGCGGTCAGAAAAGTCGATCACGCGCTTGCGTTCATCGGTAATTGACAGCGAGCTGACGATGACGTCGTACTTGCGTGCCTGCAGGCCGGGAATCATGCTGTCCCATACCTGCTCCACGAACACGCATTTGCGCTTGATTTCATTGCACACCGCGTTGGCGATGTCTACGTCAAAGCCCGCGGGGGTGCCGTCTGCCGTTTTGTAGGTGAACGGTTCGTAGGTGGGGTCAATGGCGACTTTGAGGTCTGCAGCCTGTGCTGCAGATGCACAAGCGGCCAACAAAGCCAAACCCAGAAGTTTCTTTGCCATACCAGTCTCCAATGTTGCGAGAACCTTGGCTTTGCATGATGTGTGCCAAGTTGCAATGCATTGTAGAGGGCAGTCTGGGACTGGTGCTGTTTTTTGCATCAGCGCTTCACACACTTGTGCAACGCGCTGAGTTTTGCTGTATCAGCGCTGGTCAGAGCTTGCTGTAGCTGGGGCGAATCAGCAGCGTATGGATGCGGTAGGGGGCCTGTTCTTCCACAGCCAGCTCAACCGGAACAAAGGCCTTGTCGCAGTTGAGCAGGTAGCTGCCCACGATGGACACCGGAATTGGCACCTGACCGGCCAGGCTGCAGTTGCCTACGATCTGGTGCATCTGGCTCAGCACCTGCTGCAACTGTGCGGCAGAGATTTTTTCGTTGAAGCTGTCGGTGAACTCCTTGGTCGTGAGCAAAGGGCCTTGGGCGTTAGCTGCCTGGACCAGTGCTGCTATGGCGCGTTGTACGGCCTGGGCCGCCTCGGGGTTGGGCGCAGGCAGCTGGGGAGTGCCTGCCGTCTGTGCGAGAGCTGCGGTAGAGAGCGTCAGGCCGCATGCCAGACCGGCAAGCCAGGTGGGGTAGTGGTGTGTGCGCAAGGTCGTACCTCCAAATTGAAACAAGTTGTAGTGTTGGCATCAGGCTGACGGCGCCTTGTAGGTGAAGGCCTTGCGCATGCGTCATAGGCTGGCTTTAGCCTTGTTTGTGGCAGGGAACACCACCGCTTTCTGGGGCCCGCAAGAGCAGCTGCTTTGTAGGAAACTGATTTGCAGCGATTGGCGCTGCTTGCGGACGAAGATGCCCATCTTTTTGAGGTACAACATGTGCCAATTGCATTGAAGGAAATTGCCATGAAGTCTCGTGTTGCCCTGCTGGTCCTGATCATCGTGTTGATCGGGGCGCTGGCTTTTTTCAACTTTTCTTATCTGGCCCAGAGCGTTCCCATGTCGCTGGGCTTTACCACGGTGGAAGGCCCGCTGGGGCTGATCTTGCTGGTGCTGACCGCACTGATGGCTGCTGCCTTTATTGCTTATGTTGTGACCATGCAGGGCACCTGGCTGCTGGAGTCGCGCGCCCATGCCAAGGAAATGGCGGCGCAGCGTGAGCTGGCAGACAAGGCCGAAGCCTCGCGCTTTACGGAGTTGCGCATTGCCATGGAAAACCTGCACCGTGAGGAAGAGCGCAGGCTGATTGAGCGCATCGACATGCTGGAGTCTCATCTGCAGTCTCGTGCCCAGGAAAGCGACAACGCCACCGCAGCCTATGTGGGGCAGCTGGAGCAGCAACTGCGCAGCAGCCATACTCTGGGTGTGACACGCCCTGAATCCCGCTCTGGCGATCTGTAAGCTTGGAATGGCTATGGGTGCTATTGCATCCATAGCTGCTAGCGTTTGATTTATCAGTATTTGCAGGTTGTTTAATGCTGAAAACCAGTTGCAGCAAGCGCTGCCAGCTATAAAAAAATCCACCGCAAGGTGGATTTTTTGTAGGAGCCCGTGTGTGCGCAGATCAACAGCGCAACAACAGCGCAATGCTTATTGGAAGCTCAGCACCCATTCGGCCAGCTTGTGCGATTCCGCTTCGCTGACCTGGTTGTTGGCAGGCATGGGCACTGGCCCCCATACGCCGCTGCCACCTTTGACGATTTTGCTGGCAAGCTGGGGCGCTACATCGCTTTGGCCCGCATAGCGCTTGGCGATGTCTTTGAAAGACGGGCCCACCAGTTTTTTCTCTACGGCATGGCAGGCCATGCAGCTGCGGGTCTTGGCCAGTGCCATATCGGCCATGGCCGGTGCTACGCAGCCAAGGGTCAGCGCAATAGTGATTAAAGAACGCTTCATCGCTACACTTTTCTCATGACAGGGACGACGGAGCCTGCATTGTAGAGACATGCATGGTGCGAACGCTTGCCCCTGTTCCCGGTAAGCCTGAAAGCCAAGACACAAGGAGAGGGAAGATCATGTGGCTGTTGAGTGCAGTAACACTGCTGGCATTGTTGCGGGTGCTGGCGCATCTGGAGGTGGTGGACGTCTGGGGCATTTCTGCCATGTCCTGGTGGTGGGTTGTGGGGGGCTATGCACTGTGCGCGGCCTGGTTTACCTATGCCGATCGCTCGGGGCTGACCACACGCAAAGCCATGGAGCGCATGGAGCTCCAGCGCAAGCAGCGCATCGAAAAGCAGCGCGAGATACTGGGCACGCGGCGCAAGCGTTAGAGCGTAACCCGGCTGTAGTCTTCGCAATCCGCGAAGGCTACATGCTGGTTGCCGCACCGCTGTGGGGCGTGAGCGGTGGTTCATAATGAAGACAAGCGCTCTGGCGCCCAGATGACTGAGACAACCACTGCAACCCATAACACGCACCCACATGCCTGCATATCGCTCCAAGACTTCTACCGGCGGCCGTAACATGGCCGGTGCCCGCGCCCTGTGGCGCGCCACCGGCATGAAAGATGGGGACTTTGACAAGCCCATCATTGCCATTGCCAATTCGTTCACACAATTCGTGCCCGGCCACGTCCACCTGAAGGACCTGGGGCAGCTGGTTGCACGTGAGATCGAGGCCGCAGGCGGTGTGGCCAAGGAATTCAACACCATCGCCGTAGACGATGGCATTGCCATGGGCCACGACGGCATGCTGTATTCGCTGCCCAGCCGCGACATCATTGCGGACTCGGTCGAGTACATGGTCAACGCCCACTGCGCCGATGCGCTGGTGTGCATCTCCAACTGCGACAAGATCACCCCCGGCATGCTCATGGCCGCCATGCGCCTGAACATCCCTGTGATCTTTGTCTCGGGCGGCCCCATGGAAGCGGGCAAAACCAAGCTGGCCAATCCTTCCACCAACGTCATTGAGTTCAAGAAGCTGGACCTGGTGGACGCCATGGTGATTGCTGCTGACAAGAACTACAGCGATGAACAGGTGGCGCAGGTCGAACGCTCGGCATGTCCCACCTGCGGTTCTTGCTCGGGCATGTTCACGGCCAACTCCATGAACTGCCTGACTGAGGCGCTGGGCCTGTCCCTGCCGGGCAACGGCACGGTGGTCGCTACGCACGCCGACCGCGAGCAGCTGTTCAAGCAAGCCGGTCGCCGCATCGTGGAGCTGGCCCGCCAGTACTACGAGCAGGATGACGCATCCGTGCTGCCACGCTCCGTGGGCTTCAAGGCGTTTGAAAACGCCATGACGCTGGACATCGCCATGGGTGGCTCCACCAACACCATCCTGCACCTGCTGGCGATTGCCCAGGAAGCGGAGATTGACTTCACCATGGCGGACATTGACCGCCTCTCGCGTGTGGTGCCCCAGCTGTGCAAGGTGGCGCCCAATACACAGAAGTACCATATCGAAGACGTACACCGCGCAGGCGGCATCATGGCCATCCTGGGTGAGCTGGCGCGTGCGGGCAAGCTGCACACCGATGTGCCCACTGTCTCTGGCGGCACCATGGCTGAAGTGCTGGCCAAGTGGGATGTGATGGTCGCCCAGGACGAAGCCGTCAAGCATTTCTACCTGGCGGGTCCCGCTGGCATTCCTACCCAGACTGCATTCAGCCAGAACACCCGCTGGCCCAGCCTGGATCTGGACCGTGCCGAAGGCTGCATCCGCTCTTACGAGCATGCCTTCAGCAAAGAAGGTGGCCTGGCCGTGCTGTTTGGCAATATTGCCGAAAAGGGCTGTGTGGTGAAGTCGGCCGGTGTGGATGAATCCATCCTGGTGTTTGAAGGCCCCGCCCATGTGGTCGAGTCGCAGGACGAAGCCGTAGAGAACATTCTGGGCGACAAGGTCAAGGCCGGTGATGTGGTGGTCGTGCGCTACGAAGGCCCCAAGGGTGGCCCCGGCATGCAGGAAATGCTCTACCCCACGAGCTACATCAAGTCCAAGGGTCTGGGCAAGGCCTGCGCGCTGCTGACCGATGGTCGCTTCTCGGGCGGTACATCAGGCCTGTCGATTGGCCACTGCTCGCCCGAAGCTGCCGCTGGTGGTGCGATTGGTCTGGTGCAAAACGGCGACCGCATCCGCATCGATATTCCCAACCGCAGCATCAACGTGCTGGTCAGCGATGAAGAGCTGGCACGCCGCCGTGCGGAGCAAAACGCCAAGGGCTGGAAGCCTGCCAAGCCACGTCCCCGCAAGGTGTCGGCAGCCCTCAAGGCCTATGCCAAACTGGTGACGTCGGCGGACACTGGTGCAGTGCGCGATCTGTCCAAGCTGGACGACTGAGCATCTCCAGCTGTATAAAAGCCTGCCTTGAAAGGCGGCTTTTTTCATGGTGCATGGAGCAGGCCGGGTCAGGCGGCATATATTGCAGCTTCTTTTTTAAGAGCTGCTAGCGCTTGTTAGGTAAAGATTTCAAATACAAAACTATCTGAAGTCCTTATTTATCAAGCGCTAAAAGCTCACTTTTTTGATGGTTTTGTGCCGGAGGCTTTGTGACGCTACCAACTCTGTTCCGTCGTCGTGCGTGGTGTGCCCTGGCCGCCAGTGCCTTGATCTGCCCCAGCTGGGTCATGGCAGAGACTGCAGCCTATCCGCAGCGCCCTGTGCGGCTGGTGGTGCCGTTTGCGGCGGGCGGCTCCACCGACATCGTCGCCCGCCTGTTTGCGCAAGGCCTGCAGGAGCAGCTGGGCCAGACTGTGTATGTGGAGAACAAAGCCGGTGCAGGCGGCATGATCGGTGCAGAAACGGTGGCCTATGCCGCGCCTGACGGGTTGACGCTGGGGCTGGGCTCTATCAGCACGCTGGCGGTAAATCCTGTGGTGCTCAGCACGGCGCGTGTGCAGCCGCTGCGTGACTTCAAGATGGTGCTGCCTCTGGCGTCCATCCCTTCCGTGTTTTCCATGGTGCCAGGCATGGGGGTGAAGGACTTCGCGCAGTTTGTGGCGCAGGCACGTGAGGCTGGTGACAGCTGGACGGTGGGCTCCTCCGGCGTAGGCTCCATTGGCCATGTGATTCTGGAAGCCCTGAATGCGGAGCTGGGCCTGCAGCTGCGCCACATTCCTTTCAAGGGTATGGGGCCGGTGGTGCAAAGTGTGCTGGCCGGGCAGACCCAGGTGCTGAGTGACCAGTATCCGTCTTCAGCGCCGCACATCCAGGCTGGGCGCCTGCAGCCATTTGCCGTGGCGGCGCAGCAGCGTCTGGCGGATTTGCCGCAGGTGCCTACGCTCAAAGAGCTGGGCTACCCCCAGCTGAACGAGCTGGCCATCACCTGGTTTGGTCTGGTAGTGCCTGCTGGCACGCCGGATGCCATCGTGCAGCGCCTGAATCAGGCTGCCAACGCCGCACTGCAGCAACCGCAGCTACAGGCGCAGCTGGCCAGGCAGGGTGTCACGCCCATGGGGGGCAGCGGCGCAGATCTGGAGCGCATGGTGCAGCAGACCGCAGCACATGTGCAGCAGCTGGTGCAGTCGCGGGGTATCTCAGATGCACAGTAGGCCGCCTGTGCTTCCGTCATAAAAAAGTGCCCATGTGGGCGCTTCAGTTTTTTGGGGCAGCAGCCTCAGGCTGCAGTGCCCATTTGTGCCTGCAGATAGTTGGGCAGGCCCAGCATCTGAATCAGGTTCAGCTGCTTTTCCAGCCAGTAGGCATGGTCTTCTTCCGTGTCCTTGAGTTGTGCCAGCAGCAGGTCACGGGACTGAAAGTCCTGGTGCTTTTCGCACAGCACCATGGCTGCGCGCAGGTTGTCGCGCACCTGGTATTCCACGGCCAGATCCTTGCGCAGCATGTCTTCCACTGTATCGCCGGGTGTAAAGGCGTGGGGGCGCATGTCAGGCTTGCCACCCAGGAACAGCACGCGGCGCAGGATGACGTCGGCGTGCTGTGTTTCTTCTTCCATCTCGTGGTTGATGCGTTCGTACAGACGCATAAAGCCCTGGTCTTCGTATTGGCGTGAGTGGATGAAGTACTGGTCACGAGCAGCCAGTTCGCCGCGCAGCAGTTCATTCAGGCATGCGATGACTTCAGGATGGCCTTGCATAGTTGTATTGGTCGCAGAAGTGAAAACAACCACAGTATCAGGGCATGTGCTGCCGCCTGACAAATGCGGGGCACACAAAGCCCTCCAATACGAATTGCATGGATGCGAAACGCAGAATCATTCGCGATTGCTGCCGTCGTGTGTCTCCCATGCTCTGCAGGGGGCTGCCTGCCTGCGGCACAATGCAGCCCATGCTGATGTACCCGCACATTGATCCTGTGGCCCTGCAGTTGGGGCCTGTTGCTATCCACTGGTATGGCCTGACTTATCTAGCCGCGTTCGGCTTGTTTCTGTGGCTGGGTACACGCCGCCTCAAGCACCCACCGTTCAACCGCCTGCAGGGCGAGCAGGCGTGGGTGCGGCGCGATATTGAAGACCTGCTGTTCTATGGCGTGGTGGGCGTCATCCTGGGCGGCCGTCTGGGCTACTGCCTGTTCTACAAGCCTGCGTATTACCTGAGCCACCCGCTGGAAGTGTTTGCCGTCTGGGAAGGCGGCATGAGTTTTCACGGCGGCCTGCTGGGCGTGATTGCGGCCATGGTGTTTTTTGCCAGCACACGCAAACGCCCCTTGCTGCAGGTGATGGATTTTGTCGCGCCCTGTGTGGCTACGGGGCTGGCAGCAGGACGCATTGGCAACTTCATTAATGGTGAACTCTGGGGGCGCTTTGCCAGCCCTGATCTGCCCTGGGCCATGGTGTTTCCGCAAAGCGGCTCCATGCTGCCGCGCCACCCCTCGCAGATCTATCAGTTTCTGCTGGAAGGTCTGCTGCTGTTCGTGCTGCTGTGGATCTATGCCAGAAAAGAGCGCAAGCCCGGTCAGGTTGCAGCAGCCTTTGTCTTCGGGTATGGCGTGTTCCGCTTTATTGCCGAGTATTTCCGTGAGCCTGATGCCTATCTGGGCATTCTGTCGCTGGGCATGAGCATGGGTCAGTGGCTGTGCGTGCCCATGATTGTGGGTGGTGCAGCCATATGGCTGTGGGCAGGCAAACGCAATCAGGCCAGTGCCTGAGGCGATAGGTCATCAAGCAAAGCGTAAAGGAAACAGTGGTGTTGGAGCGGCGTGCATATCTGCAGTGGATAGCGGCTTTGGCAGTGGCCTCACCGGTGTGGGCACAGACCAAGGTGGGGCAGCGTTCAGGTGTAACGTGGCCTACGGAGCCTGTGCATCTGGTGGTGCCGTTTCCGGCTGGGGGCAGCAGCGCCATTTTGGGCAAGCTGCTGTCGCGCTCTTTTGAACGTACTACCGGCCAGCCCTTGCGTCTGCAGTATCTGGGGGGCGCAGGTGGGCTGCAGGGTGCGAGCTTTGCCGCCAAGGCAGAGGCCAATGGGCAGCATCTGTTTATCGGCGGCAGTCACCTGGCAGCAGCCCGTGCGCTGGTGGAAGACGATGACTTTGACCTGATTGAAGATTTGCGCCCCTTGGTCAAGGTCGCTGATGTGCCGCAGGTGCTGGTGGTGAACCCGGCACGCTTGCGCTCGCGCACGATCATGGAGTGGCTGGTGGACATGTCGCGCAAGTCCAAGCAGTACCGTATGGGGACGGCTGGCGTGGGTTCCTCCAGCCATATCGCGGCTGAAATTGTGCGTTTTCAGGAAGACCTGCGTTTTGAGTTTGTGCACTTTCGTGGGTCAGGTCCGGCGCTGCAGGATTTGCTCAATGGCACGGTGGATACGATGATCGACGGCCTGATTTCATGCTTGCCCCATATTCGCTCCGGGCGACTCAAGGCGCTGCTCGTGACGGGCTCAGAGCGCGTCAGTGTCTTGCCTGATGTGCCTTGCGCGCAGGAGATGGGGGTGCATGCCCTGCAGGATTGTGGCATCTGGCATGGCATGTTTGCGCCGAGCCAGCTCTCGTCAGCCCGTGCGCAGGCTGTGGAGCAGGTCTTTCGCCGCGTGGGTGCGGATGCGCAGTTGCAGGCTGATCTGGCAGCTCTGGGCATTGCATGGTCGGGAGTCTACGGCGATGCATTTGCCAGCTTTGTGCAGCAAGACACCACGGACTGGGCCCAGCGCCTCAAGGGCATGGGCATTGGGAACTTCCTGCAACGTGACAGGGCTGAAGGGGCAGCATGAGCGTACAAGTGACAGCAATGCCATGGCAGGCGGCACAAGGTGATCACACGGGCATCTGGCTGGTGGAGATTGCGAACCCCGACAGACGCAATGCCATGACACGCAGCATGTGGCGACAGCTGCGCACGGTGTTTTTACAGCTGCAGCACAACATGGATGTGCGCTGCGTAGTGCTCAAGGGGCAGGGCCTGGCTTTTTGTGCGGGTGGCGATATTTCGGAATACCCGGGCTTTCGGTTTGATGCCCAGCAGCTTGCAGGCTTTCATGAGCAAGATGTCTGGGGTGGCTTGCAGGCCATGCTCGACTGCGATGTGCCTGTTGTGGCTGCTATCACTGGTGCCTGCATGGGCGCGGGCGTGGAAATGGCATGCTGCAGCGACATCCGCGTGGTGACAGAGCACTCCAAGTTTGGTGCACCGATTGCGAAACTCGGCTTTCCCATGGCTCCCAAGGAGCTGGCATTGGTCGCACGTTCTGTGGGGGAGCACACGGCCAAGCGCATGCTGCTGGAGGCTGCAGTTTTTTCGGCGCAGGAGATGGCGGCGCTGGGCTGGTGTGCAGCCCCTGTGGCTGAAGACTTGCTGGAGCAATACGTTGTGCAACTCGCACAGCGCATTGCCAGCCTGGCTCCGCAGGCAGCACGCCTGAACAAACAGACAATGCGGCATTGCGCCGCGGGTACAGGCATGCCGGATCCCTATGGCTACGCGGCCACTGCCGAACACAGAGAAGGTATTGCAGCTTTTCTGGAAAAAAGAAAACCGCGTTTTTAATAAAACAAATGGTTTTAAAAAATCTAATAGGTAATAAAAAAGGATCCTGCAAGGATCCTTTTTTATTCAGCGCTGTTTGTGACAGCAATAAGGCATTAACGCAGCACCAGAACAGGGACTTGGGAGTGGGTGAGTACGTGCTGAGTTTCGCTGCCCAGCAGCAGGCGCTTGATGCCTTTGCGGCCATGCGAAGCCATAACAATCAAATCCGCTTTCTGCTTTTCAGCAGCTGCAATGATGGATTCGGCAATCAGATCCGACTTGGCAACGCTGGTTTTCACTGTAACGCCTTGCGCTTTGCCTTCAGCCTTGATTTTGTTCAGCACCGCCTGCGCTTGCTCAGTCCATTGGGCTTCAATGCGCTTGATTTCCGATAAATCCACGGTCGCGCCACCTTCCAGATAGCTGCGGGGATAGCGAGGAATCACTTTTACAGCGATCACAGTCGCACCAGATAATTTGGCCAGATCCATTGCATGGCACACAGCTTTTTCAGATAAAGGCGAGCCGTCGGTGGCGACCAGAATGCGTTCGTACATAGGTATCTCCAATTTATTTGATGCGGACGAAAATTGTTTTTTAGCATAAATTGCACGATCTGTTTAGTCTTGATTCAAGTCAAAGTTTTCCGGGGAATTCATAGATAATCTCGCCCCATGTCCCAAGACCCCTCACAGGCCCTGCATGCGGCGGAGCAGCGTGCATTGCATGCGAATCTCCCAACATCTGACAATGAGCTGAGCCTGCTGGATGATCCTGCGGAGTGGGAGAGCTTTGGCAAGCCTGTGGGAGCGGAGGCCGGGGACATGGATACCGCCAATGTCTGGGACTCACAGATCGCGCTGGAGGGCATGTACTGCTCCACCTGTGCACTCACAATTGAAGATGCCTTGCGTGCTGTGCCCGGTGTGCTGCGGGTTGAAGTCAGCGCAGCTGCCCGCCGTGCCAAGGTGGTCTGGGCACCCGATCAGGTCAAGCCATCGGTCTGGATGGCTGCGGTAGGCAAGGCTGGCTACAAGGCAGTGCCAGCCAGAGACGCACAGGCACGAGAACTTCGCATGGCGCAGCACCGCAAGGCTTTGTGGCGCTGGCTGCTTGCCGCGCTTTGCATGATGCAGGTCATGATGTACGCGTGGCCAGCCTACGAAGCGCAGCCCGGTGACCTGGTGATGGAATATGAGCGCCTGCTGCGCTGGGCGTCCTGGGTGATCTGCATTCCCATGCTGATTTTTGCCTGCGGCCCCTTCTTCAGCGGCGCATGGCGCGATCTGAAGCATCGCCGCGTCAGCATGGACCTGCCTGTGGCACTGGGCATGCTGATCACTTTTGTCGTCAGCACAATAGGCACGTTTGACCCCTATGGCGTTTTTGGTCAGGAAGTGTTTTATGACTCGCTGACCATGTTTGTCTGCTTCCTGCTTATCGGCAGGTGGTTGGAGATTCGTTTGCGTGATCGCACCGCAGGGGCTCTGGATGCCGTGCTGAATCGCCTGCCGGACAGTATCGAAAAGCGTGGGACGGATGGCAAGTTCGAGCGGGTTGCGCTGCGCCGCATTGCTGTGGGAGACGTGGTGCGTGTGCTGCCCGGTGAAGCTTTTCCTGCTGATGGTGTCATCCTCTCCGGCCGCACGCAGGCAGATGAAGCACTGTTGACGGGCGAGTCACGCCCTGTTTCTCGCGCTGTGGGTGAGCGGGTCATCGCAGGTAGCTACAACCTGTCAGCGCCTGTGGAAGTGCAGGTGGAGCAGCTGGGTGCAGAGACAAAATTTGCGCAGATCGTGGACCTGATGGAAAGCGCTTCTACACAGAAGCCACGTCTGGCGCAGCTGGCGGATAAGGTGGCCGCGCCTTTCTTGGTGGTGGTCCTGCTGCTGGCGGGCGCCGCAGCCATGTACTGGTGGAGTACCGACCCCGGACAGGCACTGATGATTGCAGCAGCGGTGCTGATTGTGACCTGTCCTTGTGCCTTGTCGCTGGCAACCCCCGTGGCCTTGCTGACAGCAGCGGGTACTTTGGCGCGTCATGGTGTGCTGGTACGCAATCTGCAGGGCATCGAGAGTCTCGCAGGTATTGATACGCTGGTCTTTGACAAGACGGGCACCTTGACGCGTGACGGCATGCAGGTCTCGCGCATGGAGCTGCTCGATGACTCATTGATGTCGGCTTATAAGGGGCTGGCTGCAGCCATTGCAGCCCAGTCGCGCCACCCAGTGTCCAGGGCAGTGGCAGGTTTTGGCCAGGCATGGGCAGTGCGTTGGGAAGTGCTCGCATGCGAGGAAATCAGTGGCCAGGGGCTGAAGGCCCAGGTGCGGGCAGTGGGCGAGGGGACCTCTGACGAGGTCTGGACAGTGCGCTTGGGTTCAGCCAGATTTGCATCCACACAGGCCTTGCAAAGCCATGGACAAGCCGTGTATCTGGCCAGGGAGCAAGCAAGTGGTGAGATCCAGTCGCTTGCTTTCTTTGAGCTTAACGAAGGCGTGCGCAGCGAAGCTGCCAGTGTGATCAGTCTGCTGCAGTCACGAGGCGTTGAGGTGCAGCTGCTCTCCGGCGACAGTGAGCAGGCCGTGGCGGCCATTGCAAAGCAACTGGGTATTAGCCACTATCGCGCTGAATGCTCTCCTCAGGCGAAACTAGATGCCATTCAGTCTGCGCAGCGAGCAGGCCGCAAGTTGTGCATGGTGGGAGATGGTCTGAATGACGGGCCTGTGCTGGCTGGATCAGACGTGTCTTTTGCGTTTGGCAAAGCGGTGCCACTTGCGCAATCGCGTGCGGATTTTGTGGTGGTGAGTGACAACCTGGAATTTGTGCAAAAGACCGTCATGCTCTCTCGCAAGACGGTGCGCATTGTTCGCCAGAATCTGCTGGGCTCAGCCTTGTACAACGCTGTCTGCATTCCTTTGGCCATGGTTGGGTGGATGCCAGCCTGGCTGGCAGGGTTGGGTATGGCGCTGAGCTCCTTGCTGGTGGTGCTCAATGCAGCACGGCTGGCCAAGCCTTTGAAGCTGGAGCTTGCTTCGCCGCAAGTAGCGCTGGCTCAGCAAACGCCAGAGCCTGCAGCAGCGGCGGCTTGAAGAGGGGATGGTGTGGATATTCTTTATCTTTTGATTCCGTTGTCCGTGGTGTTGGTGCTCGTCATTGCCGGAGGGCTTTGGTGGGCGATATACCGGGGGCAGTTTGAAAGCGTCGACCAAGAGGCAGAACGCATTCTTAGAGACGATTGATGTTTGTCAACAACGTGAAAACCATAACAGTAAACACTCTCGACTGCATATTAAGAGGTGCCCGATGGATACTCTAAAAAACAGTACTGCATACTACAGTGACGCCGTAGTGCGGCAGTTTTCAATCATGGCCGTTGTGTGGGGGGTGGTCGGCATGCTGGTTGGCGTTTTTATCGCTGCCCAGCTGGCTTGGCCGGAGCTGAACTTCGGCATTCCATGGCTTAGCTTTGGGCGCCTGCGTCCATTGCACACCAATGCGGTGATTTTTGCGTTCGGCGGCAGCGCCTTGTTTGCAACCAGTTACTACGTGGTGCAGCGTACCTGCCAGACCACGTTGTTTTTGCCAAAGCTTGCTGCTTTCACCTTCTGGGGTTGGCAGCTGGTGATTGTGGCGGCAGCCATTTCCTTGCCACTGGGTTACACCACCGGCAAGGAATATGCGGAGCTGGAGTGGCCTATTGACATCCTGATCGCTGTGGTCTGGGTGAGCTATGCCATTGTGTTCTTCGGCACGATCGGCATTCGCAAGGTCAAGCACATCTATGTGGCCAACTGGTTCTTTGGTGCTTTCATCATTGCGGTCGCCTTGCTACACATCGTCAACAGTGCAGAAATTCCTGCAGGCTGGATGAAGAGCTACTCGGCCTACGCTGGTGTGCAGGATGCCATGGTGCAATGGTGGTACGGCCACAATGCGGTGGGCTTCTTCCTGACCGCAGGCTTCCTGGGCATGATGTACTACTTCGTGCCCAAGCAGGCAGGCCGCCCTGTGTACTCGTATCGCCTGTCGATCGTGCACTTCTGGGCACTGATCTTCACCTACATGTGGGCTGGTCCTCACCACCTGCACTACACCGCGCTGCCCGACTGGACACAGTCTGTGGGCATGGTGTTCTCCCTGATTCTGCTGGCTCCTTCCTGGGGCGGCATGATCAACGGCATCATGACCCTGTCCGGTGCCTGGTACAAGCTGCGTGAAGATCCTATCCTGCGCTTCCTGATCGTGTCCCTGTCCTTCTACGGCATGTCTACGTTTGAAGGCCCCATGATGTCCATCAAGACTGTGAACGCACTGTCGCACTACACAGACTGGACCGTGGGTCACGTGCACTCCGGTGCTCTGGGCTGGGTGGGTCTGATCACCATGGGTTCTCTGTACTACCTGGTGCCCCGTCTGTTCGGTAAGAAAGAGATGTACTCCAAGTCGGCGATTGAGCTGCACTTCTGGATGGCCACCATCGGTATCGTGCTGTACATCGCTGCGATGTGGATCTCCGGCGTGATGCAGGGCCTGATGTGGCGCGCCATTAATCCAGACGGTACTTTGACATACACCTTTGTGGAAAGCGTGAAGGCGTCCTATCCCTTCTACGTGATCCGTACGGTGGGTGGTCTGCTGTACCTGATCGGTATGCTGATCATGGCTTGGAACGTGGCGAAGACTGTGGCTTCGGGTCGCTCCGTCAAGGTCGAAGTGCCTGCCGTTAACCCCGCTCACGCCTAAGTACGAGGAGCCAGAATAATGTCTGCAAACAACAAAGGCTTCACCCACGAGAAGGTCGAAACCAACAACTTCTTGCTGATTGTCTTGACCTTGTTGGTGGTCGCCGTGGGTGGATTGGTGGAAATCGTTCCACTGTTCTTCCAGAAGTCCACGACGGAAGCGGTGCAGGGCGTTGAGCCTTACGAGCCTCTGCGACTCATGGGCCGTGACGTCTACATCCGTGAGGGCTGCTACAACTGCCACTCGCAGATGATCCGTCCCTTCCGTGCCGAGACCATGCGCTACGGCCACTACTCGGTGGCGGGTGAGTTCGTGTACGACCACCCCTTCCAGTGGGGCTCCAAGCGTACAGGTCCTGACCTGCAGCGTGTGGGCGGCAAGTACAGCGATGAATGGCACCGTGTTCACCTGATGAATCCACGTGACGTAGTGCCCGAGTCCAACATGCCTGAGTACCCATGGCTGGCCGAAAACATGGTGGACCACACCGTGGTGGCGCAGCGTATGAGCGCCTTGCGCAAGGTGGGCGTGCCCTATACCGATGAGCAAATCGCCGGTGCGGCTGAACAGGTCAAGGGCAAGACCGAGATGGAGGCTCTGATCGCCTACCTGCAAGGTCTTGGTACTGCGATTAAGTAGGAAGGATGGGTCTTATGGATATCACCACCATGCGCATTGTGGCAACGCTGGTTTCTTTGGTGTGCTTCATTGGCATCTGGTGGTGGGCATACGCCCGCCGCAACCAGGCGCGTTTTGATGAAGCGGCCCAGCTGCCATTTCAACAAGACTGATCTATTCACCAGAACGAGAATATCCCATGAGCGATTTCGTAAATAACTTCTGGTCGGTCTACGTCGCAGGCATTACTGTTGCAGGCATTCTGGCTTGCCTCATTTTGCTGATCATCACTGCTCGTAAGAAAGTAGTGTCTGACAGTGACAATACCACTGGCCACGTGTGGGACGAGGACCTGCGCGAGTTGAACAACCCCATGCCCCGCTGGTGGGTCTGGATGTTCGTGATCACCATCGTGTTTGGGCTGCTGTATCTGTTTGCCTATCCCGGACTGGGCTCTTATGGCGGTCAGTTGCAGTGGAGCCAGAATCGTGCCTATGAAGCCGAGATGGCAAAGGCCAATGCCCAGCTGGAGCCTTTGTATGCACGCTTTACCGCCATGACTCCTGAGGAGATGGTGGGTGATGCACAGGCCATGGCTATTGGCGAGCGCCTGTTTATGAACAACTGTGCGCAGTGCCACGGCTCGGATGCACGCGGCAGCAAGGGCTTCCCCAATCTGGTGGATGGCGACTGGCTGCATGGCGGTGCACCTGAGAACATCAAGGAAACCATTGCCAACGGCCGCATCGGCATGATGCCTCCCCAGGCAGAAGCCATCGGTACAGCGGAAGATGTTCGCAATCTGGCGCACTATGTGCTGAGCCTGTCTGGCAGCCCCCACGACGCACTGAGAGCTACAGAAGGCAAGTCCAAGTTCACCATCTGTGCAGCATGCCACGGCATGGACGGCAAGGGCAACACCATGCTGGGTGCCCCCAACCTGACAGACGACGTCTGGCTGCATGGCTGGGGCGAGCAGGCCATCATCGACATCATTACCAATGGCAAGATGAATGAAATGCCTGCCCAGAGCAATAAGCTGACACCTGCACAGATCGATGTGCTGGCAGCTTATGTCTGGGGACTGTCGAACAAACCCGCTACAGCAGGTAATTAATCTGTGAGAGAGTATGGAAGGCGGCACGGTGTGCCGCCTTTTTCTATGGTGCGATATAGGGAGTGCAGCTCATGAGTTCCGAGCAAAAAAAACCGCATAAAACGATACCTATCAAAGCGGAAAGCCAGGAAAAAATGGTGTCTTTTTTTGAAGCGCATAAAAAGATATACCCGCGCTCCATCCGTGGAACATTTATGAGCTGGCGCTGGGCCATGGTGTGGTTGACGCAGTTGATCTTCTATGGGCTGCCCTGGATGAACTGGGGCGAGCGCCAGATGGTGCTGTTTGACCTTGGGGCGCGGCGCTTTTACCTGTTTGGGTATGTGCTGTATCCGCAGGACTTTATCTATTTGACAGGCCTGCTGATCATTAGCGCGCTGTCCCTGTTTCTGTTTACAGCTGTTGCCGGGCGTCTGTGGTGCGGTTTTACATGCCCGCAGTCGGTCTACACCGAAATTTTCATGTGGATAGAGCACAAGGTCGAAGGTGACCGCAGTGCACGTATTCGCCTGGACCAAGGTGGATGGGGCTTCGAGAAGATCTGGAAAAAATCGCTCAAGCAGTTTTTGTGGATTGCCTTTGCCCTGTGGACGGGTTTTACCTTCGTGGGTTATTTCGTTCCCATTCGTACGCTGGGCAGTGAACTGCTGGCGCTGCAAGGCGGCTGGCAGATTTTCTGGGTGCTGTTCTATGGCTTTGCCACCTACGGCAATGCTGGTTATCTGCGCGAGCAAATCTGCAAGTACATGTGCCCCTATGCGCGTTTTCAGAGTGCCATGTTCGACAAGGACACGCTGATTGTGAGCTACGACGCACAGCGTGGTGAACAGCGCGGCCCCCGCAAGAAAGATGTGGACTACAAGGCGCAAGGACTGGGTGACTGCATTGACTGCAAGCTGTGTGTACAGGTCTGCCCTGTGGGTATTGATATCCGCAACGGCCTGCAGTACGAGTGCATTGGCTGCGGCCTGTGCATCGATGCATGCAACAGCGTGATGGATAACATGCACTATCCACGTGGCTTGGTGCGCTTGACCACCCAGAATGCGGTGAACCAAGGCTGGAAGAGCGCGCAGATCTGGCAACGCATTGCACGTCCACGGGTGCTGATTTATTCGAGCATTTTGCTGGCACTGGCAGCGGCCATGGCCATCAGTCTTGCCATCAGAGAACCGCTGAAGGTGGACGTCATCCGTGACCGCGCTTCACTGGCACGCATTGTTGCAGGCGGCAAGCTCGAAAATGTGTATCGTCTGCAGGTGATGAACGCGACCGAGCAAGCGCAGACCTATAAGGTGTCGGTGCAGGGTATTCAAGGCATTGAGCTGGTGGAAGGGCAGACCGTCAAGGTTGATCCTGCACAGACGCGCGGCGTAGCGGTGCGAGTGCAGATTCCTTACGGTGCGGCCAGCGCTGGCTCACACGCCATTGAGTTTGATATCGCAGCGCAAAGTGGCCAAGGGCATGTGACGGAGAAATCTGTCTTCCTCGTGCCGCGCTAAAAATGATCCTGTAGTGTGCATGGCGTTGCTGTGCACACTTTCTGTTGAAGGAAGAGAGTGTTCGAAATGTCCCAGCTAGGAAAACAAGTGGAGTCAGCATCCGGTCCGTGGTGGAAGTATGGCCATGTATGGATGGTGCTGGCAGGCCCTGCCATCGTCGTGGTGGCAGGCGTTGTGACGGCCATGATTGCCATGGATGGCGCTGACCCTGTGGTGGATCCGAACTACTACCAGGAGGGGCTGAAGATCAACCAGAAGCTGGAAAAAAGCCTGGCGCCTGCAGGCGCCGTGCGCAACCATGTTGTTACACCTGATGAAGATTTGCCTGATCTGACACCCAAGTGATACTTGCTGCTTCTTAAAAAGATGAGCGGCTAGCGCTTGTTTTATGGGTGTTTGAGATACTTTTGTATCTGAAATACCGATAAATCAAGCGCTAGCCGCTATTTTTTATGCGGTGTAGATGCTCTGGCATCGCACCCAAAGCAAACGCCCACAGCATGCAGTGGGCGTTGGGTGTGTGAGAGCGCAGGCTGGCTGGGTTTACAGCTGCTTGTTGCAGTCGTGCTGGCTGTTGACCAGGCGCTGCAGGGCGGCAGTGTCCAGAATTCGAACGTGGCGCTGCTTCACTTCGACCCAGCCTTCATCCACAAACTTGGAGAAAGTGCGGCTGACGGTTTCCAGCTTCAGACCCAGATAGCTGCCAATTTCCTCGCGGGTCATACGCAAAATGAGTTCTGACGAGGAGAAGCCGCGTGCATGCAGGCGCTGCACCAGATTCAGAATAAAGGCCGCCAGACGCTCTTCGGCGCGCATGCTGCCCAGCAGCAGCATGACGCTGTGCTCGCGCACGATTTCGCGGCTCATCACTTTGTGTACGTGCGTCTGCAGGGCTGTAACCTCGCGCGAGATCTCTTCGAGGCTGTCAAAGGGCATCACGCAGACTTCGGCATCTTCCAGTGCGATCGCATCGCAGGTGTGGTGGTCATTGACGATGCCATCGAGCCCGATGATCTCTCCCGCCATCTGGAAACCTGTGACCTGATCGCGTCCGTCTTCGGTGGCTACGCATGTCTTGAAAAAGCCCGTGCGGATGGCATACAGCGACGTGAAAGGCTCTCCGTTGCGGAACAGTGTCATCCCGCGCTTGACTTTGCGGCGCGTAGCCACAATGTCGTCGATGCGCTGCAGCTGCTGGTCATTTAAACCGACGGGCATGCACAGTTCACGCAGGTTGCAATTGGAGCAGGTTACTTTGATGGTTGGTGGAGTCATGTACGCAACGCCTGAACACGAGGTAGACACGGGTGTAAAGGCCAGAATTAAAAGTTGGATGTCAATAAACGGGGACTATCGGGCGCTTGCTATGTATCTCGAATGATTTCAGTCAAATTCTGACACTTCCCTTATGGTCAGTGCTTGATTCATGTCAAGAGTGTGCATGCCATCTTGCTGCACAGTTGCAGCACTAAGGAAGAAAACATGACTGCAGTCACCCCGGAACTCTTGCGTCGCTATGACGTGCCAGGACCTCGTTACACCTCTTATCCTACTGCGGACAGGTTCGTTGAGGCATTTGGTGATAGCGACTATATCTTGGCATTAAAGCAACGCAAAATTTCTGCAGCGGCCAAGTCGCCAATGTCGCTGTATGTGCACATCCCATTTTGTAACTCTTTGTGTTACTACTGTGCATGCAACAAGATCATCACCAAGCACCACGAGCGTGCGGTCACGTACCTGCAGTATCTTGAGCGGGAGCTGGATCTGCATCTGGCCCATTGTGGAAGAGGTCAGCTGGTCAGCCAGCTTCACATAGGTGGTGGAACGCCGACATTTCTTTCGGACGAGCAACTGGTGCAGATGTGGGGCATGCTGCGCCAGCGCTTTGTCTTTGATGAAGCGGGTGAGTACTCCATTGAAGTTGACCCACGTACTGTGACACGTGAGCGTCTGACCGCCCTCAAGGCCATGGGCTTTAACCGCCTGAGCTTTGGGGTGCAGGACTTTGACCCGGATGTACAAAAAGCGGTGCACCGTGAGCAGCCTGCCGAGCAGGTGTTTGATCTGGTGGCCGCTTCACGTGAGCTGGGCTTTGAGTCGATCAATGTGGACTTGATCTACGGCCTGCCCAAGCAAAATGAAAAGTCCTTCGCCAGAACGCTGCAGCAAGTGGCCGAGCTGCGCCCTGATCGCATTGCGCTGTATGCCTATGCACATCTGCCCGAGCGCTTCAAGCCTCAGCGTCGCATTCTTCAGGCGGATCTGCCTGCAGCAGCGGACAAGGTCAATATGCTGGCTGCGGCGCTGGACAGTTTCATGGAGGCTGGTTATGTGTACGTGGGCATGGACCACTTTGCCCTGCCTGAAGATTCACTGGCCGTAGCCAAGCGCCAGGGTCGCCTGCATCGCAACTTCCAGGGCTACAGCACACAGCCTGACTGCGATCTGATTGCACTGGGTGTTTCGGCCATTGGTCGCGTAGGGGCCACCTACAGCCAGAATGCCAAGACGCTGGAAGAGTATTACGACCTGCTCGATCAGGGGCGTCTGCCCATCGTGCGCGGCCTGGCGCTTTCGCGTGATGACATGCTGCGCCGTGCGGTGATCATGGCCATCATGTGTCAGGGCGAGGTGCAGTATGAGTCCATCAACAGTGCATGGCTCATTGACTTTCGCAAGTATTTCGCTGCCGAGATTGAGGCACTAAGGACGCAGGAAGAAGAAGGTCTGGTGGAAATTCTGGACGACTGCATCCGCGTGACGGCCAAGGGCTGGTTCTTCGTGCGTGGCGTAGCATTGGTGTTTGACCGCTATTTGCAAGAAGCACGTGATCGCGCGAGATTCTCGCGGATCATCTGATCTTTATGACACTTTCGTTTTTGTGGACTGCATTTTTCATGGGGCTCGTGGGTGGGCCCCATTGTCTTGCTATGTGCGCAGCACCCTGCCATGCCGTGATTCAAGGGCATGGCAAGGCGGTGCAGATGCATGCGACGTTGCCTCAGCCTGCTGCATGGCCTGTATGGAGTGCCACGCAGTTTCACGCAGGTCGCTTGCTGGGCTATGGCGTGCTGGGAGCAGTGGCTGCGTTTGCCATGGAGCAGGTGGCCTGGTTTTCAGACCGCACCTCCATGCTGCATCCTGTGTGGGTGATGATGCACCTGGCCATTCTGGCCTGGGGCCTGCTGATGCTGTTTCAGGGGCAGCAGCCGCTGTGGCTGGAGCGTGCCGGGCGCATGGCCTGGAGCAAGGTCCAGCCTGTACTGGCCATGCGAGGCGGTGTGGTGCTGGCGGGGATGTGCTGGGCCTTGATGCCCTGCGGCTTGCTGTATTCCGCCATTTTGGTGGCGGCGCTGAGCGCTTCGCCACTGGCGGGGGGCTTGAGTATGGTGGCTTTTGGTCTGGGTGGGGCGCTGTGGCTGCTGGCTGCGCCTTATGCATGGCGCTGGCTCAGTGGCCGTGTCAGCCGTTTTCGCAGTGCGTGGGGCACGCGTGCAGCAGGTGGCATGCTGGTGCTGGTGTCGTTGTGGGCACTGTGGATGGATCTGATTTACAAGCCATCACTGTGGTGCCGTTAGGCCAGATCGAAAGCTAAAGCTAAAGAAGCGGGGGGGGGGAGGTTGGCGGAACTGCCGATGAAGGTGTCTGCAAAGCCACCGGGCCGTCAACCTGAACCGGGGGTTCAGGTGGGCGAGAGCAACCTAACGTTGGGTTCATCTGACGCGAGACGATCACGCTTGCTAGGCAATGTATCAAGCCCGTGCTCAATGAGCATTGGTTCAAGGCAATATAAAGCCCGGCGGGTTGCAGACGGGTGCAATTTTACTGCGGTTCTTGTGGTGCTGCAGGCAATTCCACACCATTGTCATTGTCTAGAGAAGGTTGTGCCTGTGCTTCGTCAGCAGAACTGGGCTCAGTCCCCAGTGCTTGATCCAGGCGCTGCAGCAGCTGTTCGGCCTGTGCCTGCTCCTGCGCAAGCAGTGCTTCCAGCGTCTGCAGGCGTTCGCCATCTTCATTGCTCAGCTGAGAAGACAGCTGCTGCTGCAGGTCGAGCAGCTGTTCGCGCAGTTTCAGATTTTCAAACGCCAGATTGACAGCCAGCAGCACCGCAACATGCTCGCGGGCACGCAGCTTGCTGGAGTCACGCATTTTCTGGAACTGCTGATCCACGCGCTCTACGGCCTCCAGGAGCTGTGCTTCCTGGCCGTCAGGGCAGGTCAGTACATAGTCCTGATGCAGAATCGTGACGTCCAGCTTGCTCATCGTGCCTCCCGGTTTTCTGGCAGACGCTCGATCAACTCATCCACACGTGCACGCGCGGCCTTCAGGCGTGACCTCAGCGAGTCGCGCTCTTTTTGCAGGGCTTGAATCTCTTCGGTGAGCAGGCGATTGGCGTGCTCCAGCGCTTCGTGCTTGGCCAGCAGCAGCTCTACACGCTCGGTAATGGGGGCAAGGATCGATGGTGTCGTCATGGATTGCTCTAATTGTAGGACTCCACTCTTCGCGAGAATGCAAAACTAGGTGAGATCGGTGAGCATATCTGCGAACTTGCATGGCTTTGTACGCAGCTTGCCTTGGTTTTTCATTGGGGTGTAACTTTGTGTATCCAGTGGGGGCGTGGTGTGGACCGCTAAAATCAGCAGATTCAATGTTGGTGCTCGCAACTTGGTTCACAAGTGTGCAGTTCAACGGGAAGCAGGGCGATGCGGCGAATCCTTCGCGTACATCTAGCCTGCGCTGCCCCCGCAACGGTGAGTTCCTGGTGTCAGATCTGGCACCCAGCCATCCACGCAGCCACTGAATGCCTTGAACAAGCATTTGGGAAGGCGATGGTCTTGACGAACCAGCCCGGATACCGGCCAACATCAGGTGTAGCACGCGCAGGCGGCTATTGTTTTGCCCATGGCTGGCGGGGAGGCTGGCGCGGGTGATCTTCTACACGATGTGCATGCACTTTCATCGGCTCTGGATGTTTTCAGCGGGTCCGCAGACTGCTGACGCAGCAGTTGAAGCCATGGTACGTGCGCTCAGACAGCCATTTCTATGAATATTGTGAATCACGGGCCCTGGCAGGAACTGATTCTGGGCGGCCAGAAAAGCGGCAAGACGCGCCGTGCAGAGCTGGCCGCGCACGACTGGATCGCAGGTAGTGCTGGTCACCGTGCCGTGTATCTGGCTACGGGTCAGGCCTGGGATGAGGAAATGCGCGTGCGCATCGCACGCCACCAGGCAGACCGTGCGCAGCGCGTGCCAGGCATGCAGACGGTGGAAACGCCACGCTTGCTGGCCCAGGCACTGCAGCAGCACAGCAATGCGCAGACGCTGGTGGTGGTGGATTGTCTGACGCTGTGGCTCACTAACTGGATGATGCCCATGGAAGGCGTGGAATTTGAACCCAATCAGCCGCTGACGCAGGACTGGGCCGCGCAGCGTGCTCTTTTTCTGGAAGTGCTGCCCCAGTGCCCCGGGCCGGTGGTGCTGGTGGGCAATGAGATTGGCATGGGCGTGATTCCCATGGGGCGTGAGGTACGTGCCTTTGTAGATGCACTGGGCTGCCTGAACCAGGATGTGGCGCAGGCATGCAGTCGCGTGACTTTGATGGCAGCTGGCCTGCCACTGCAGCTCAAATGAAGCGCTATATACGACGCTGCAGCCTGCTGGCAGCCTGCTGGCTGGGCCTGCTGGGCAGTGTGCAGGCTGCCGATGTGCCACCTGAGGCGCTCAAGGATGAGCGCGGCCGTAGCGTGGTGCTGAGTCAGCCTCCACAGCGCATTGTGAGCCTGCTGCCTTCGCTGACTGAGACCGTGTGCGCGCTGGGGGCCTGCGACAAGCTGGTCGGGGTGGACCGCTATTCCAACTGGCCTGAAGACTTGCAGCGCAAGCTGCCCGTGGTGGGCGGTGGGCTGGACCCGAATGTGGAAGCCATTGTGGCGCTCAAGCCGGATGTGGTGCTGCTGTCCAGTTCGGCGCGCGTGGGCGAGCGTCTGGAGGCGCTGGGCCTGCGCACGGTGGCATTGGAGCCCCGTACGTCGGCCGATGTGCTGCGCGTGATGCATTCCGTGGGCGTGGTGCTCGGCCAGCCACCGCAGCAGGTGCAGGCCGTGTGGCGGCGTATGCAGAACGGGGTGCAGGCAGCGGCGCAGTCCCTGCCACCAGAAGTGCAGGGTGCGCGCGTGTACTTTGAAGTCAGCCGTGGGCCGTATGTGGCGGGGCCATCGTCTTTTATCGGGGAAATGCTCAGCCGCATGCAACTGGGCAATGTGGTGCCGCAGGAGATGGGGCCGTTTCCGCGCGTGAACCCGGAGTTCATCGTGCGTGCGCGGCCTGATGTGATTTTGATGGTCAACCACAGCATGCAGGCTGCCTCGTCCTACCCGGGCTGGCAGTCGCTGGAGGCTGTGAAGCAGCAGCGCATCTGTACTTTTGATGCAAGAGAGTCCGATGTGATCGTGCGCCCCGGGCCGCGCATGGACGAAGCCGCCGCACTGATTGCACGCTGCGTGCGTGAGAAAGCACCTCGCCGTGGCCATGAATAACAGTGCCATGTCGCGTGAAAACAGCAGCTTGTTTCAAGAAAACAGCAGCTTGTTTCGTGAAAAACGGCGCAGTGCCTGGCTGGCGCTGGGCCTGCTGCTGCTGAGTGTGGGCGCCATGGGTGTGGGCGCCAGCGTGGGCAGCACCGGCTGGGAGAGTGTGTGGCGCATGCAGCAGGACCCTGTGGCCTGGCAGATCGTCTGGGACATTCGCCTGCCGCGCACACTCGGTGCCTGGCTGGCAGGGGCTTTGCTGGGGCTGGCAGGTGCGGTGGCGCAGGGGCTGTTTCGCAACCCGCTGGCCGATCCTTATCTGCTGGGCAGTGCCTCAGGCGCTTCACTGGGCGGTGCGGTGGCCATGGTGCTGGGGGGCTCGGCCGCCATGGGCATGGAATGGATGCTGCGCCTGGGCATGACGGGCATGGCCTTTGTGGGTGCTGGCATTGCCGTGCTGCTGGCGCTGATGCTGGCGCAAGGGGTGCAAAACAGTCTGCGCCTTTTGCTGGCCGGGGTGGTGGTGGGCGTGGTGCTCAGCGCCATGCGTGACATGCTGGAGCTGCGCTATCCGGACATCCTGCAGCCCATGAAAGCTTTTGGTCTGGGTAGTACCGCCTTTATAGGCTGGCAGTCCTGCGGTCTGATGCTGGGGGCGCTGCTGGTGTGCCTGCTGGCGGCTTGGGGACTGGCGCGGGTGCTCGATGGGCTGAGCCTGGGCGAATCCACGGCAGCCAGTCTGGGCCTGCCGCTGGCACCCATGCGTGCAGGGCTGATTGTGGTGATGGCACTGGCCACGGGCACGGCTGTGGCACAGACTGGCTTGATTGCCTTTGTGGGGCTGGCTGCGCCGCATCTGGTGCGCAGCATGGTCAGCGCAGGGCAGGCACGCAGCTGCCTGCTCAGCAGTCTGATGGGCGGCGTATTGCTGCTGCTGGCCGACATTCTGGCGCGCTGGGTCATGGCGCCAGAGGAATTGCCCGTAGGCGTGCTGACCGCATTGCTGGGTGGCAGCTACCTGCTGTGGCTCATGCACCGTGGCCACGCTGCGCGGCGGGGGAGGGGCACATGAAGAGCGCTTTGCCTGTGGCACTGCAGGCCCGGCAGCTGCAGGTATCAGCCGGTCGCCAGCGCTTGCTGCATGGCCTGGATGTACAGCTGCCTGCCCAGCAGTGGACGGCCATTGTGGGCCCCAATGGGGCGGGTAAGTCCACGCTGCTGCGGGCGCTGGCCGGGCTGCTGCCGCGCAGCGCGTGGCAGGGGCAGATAGAGCTGATGGGCCGCGCATTGCAGGACTGGCCACGCCGCGAGCGCGCACGCATGCTGTCGTGGATGGGGCAAAACGAAAACACCACGCAGGATGTGTGCAGCTATGACGTGGTCATGCTGGGCCGCCTGCCACACCAGAGCTGGCTGGCTGCCCCCAATGCTGAGGACCACACTGTGGTGCAGCAATGCCTGCAGATGACGCAGGCCTGGGACTGGCGACACCGGTCGCTGGCAGAGCTTTCCGGCGGTGAGCGCCAGCGCGTGCTGCTGGCGCGTGCGCTGGCCGTGCAGGCGCAGGTGCTGCTGATGGACGAGCCGCTGGCCAATCTGGATCCGCCGCACCAGAGCGCCTGGATGGACACTGTGCAGGCTCAGGTTGCCAGCGGCCACACCGTGGTCAGCGTGCTGCATGAGCTGGGCATTGCGCTGCAGTCCGACCACATGGTGGTCATGCAGGCCGGGCGTGTGCTGCACCAGGGTGCGACGCAGGATGCAGCCACCCATGCGGCGCTGGAGGCGGTGTTCGAGCACCGCATCCGCATCCGCGAGATCGACGGCATGTGGATGGCGCTGCCCACGGCAGGCCATGCCCCATCGATGAAGAACAAAAATGGCCACTAAGGCCGATGCTACAAGCGCAGACAGCTATGCAAATTGAAACACCACCGAGCGAAAAACCCTACGACAAGGCCGAGGGCGAACGCCGCGGCCTGGTCATCGTCAACACCGGTGACGGCAAGGGCAAGAGCACGGCCGCCTTCGGGCTGGCGTTCCGTGCGCTGGGCCGGGGCAAGGCGGTCAAGGTTTTCCAGTTCATGAAAGTGCCCACGGCACGTTTTGGCGAGCACCGCCTGGCAGAGCGCGTGGGCCTGCCCGTGGAAGGGCTGGGCGACGGCTTCAGCTGGAAGAGCAAGGACCTGGACCACTCCGCGCAGTTGGCGCGTGAGGGCTGGGACAAGGCCAAGGCGGCCATTCTCTCGGGCGCGTATTTCCTCGTCGTGCTCGATGAGGTGACCTATCCCCTGATCTATGGCTGGTTGCCGCTGCAGGAAGTCCTCGATACCCTGCAGGCACGACCGAAAGACGTGCATGTGTGCCTCACGGGCCGCCGCTGCCCGCAGGAGCTCATCGCCATCGCGGACACGGTGACCGAGATGCAGATGATCAAGCACGCCTTTCAGGCAGGCATTCCTGCGCAACGCGGCATTGAAGACTGAAAGGGGAACGGGATGAGCGAGACCCACGATCTGGACCAGTACACCACCATTGCGGCTGCGCCGTTTTCTGACGCTGAGCGCGAGGCCGTGTACCGCGCCATCTACGAGCGGCGCGACATGCGCCACTTTGTGCCGGGCACGGTGTCGGACGAGGTGCTGCTGCGTCTGCTGCGTGCCGCGCACCATGCGCCCAGCGTCGGCTTCATGCAGCCCTGGCGCTTTATCCGCATTCGCTCGCGTGCCATGCGCGAAGGTATTCATGCGCTGGTTGAGCAGGAGCGCGTGCTCACCGCCAAGGCGCTGGGAGAGCGTGAAGAAGACTTCATGCAGCTCAAGGTGCAGGGCGTGCTGGACGCGGCCGAGGTGCTGATCGTCAGCCTGCCGCCGGGGCGCGAAGCCCATGTGTTTGGCCGCCGCACCATGCCCGAGATGGACATGGCCTCTGCCGCCTGCGCCATCCAGAACATGTGGCTGGCCGCGCGGGCCGAAGGGCTGGGCATGGGCTGGGTGTCGATCTACGACCCCGTGGCGCTCGCCCAGCTGCTGGAAATGCCCGCAGGCAGCTACCCGCTGGCCGTGCTGTGCCTGGGCCCCGTGCAGGCCTACTACGCCGAGCCCATGCTGCAGCAGGAAAAATGGGCCGCACGCGCACCGCTGGAAGACATGCTGTTTGACGAGCGCTGGGGGCAGTCTGCCATCATGGGTGACAAGCAGCTCGAGCGCCCATGAACTGGCTCGATGGCATCGGGGCGCTGGTGCAGGCCATCAGCCCTGTGGCATGGCTGTGCCAGTTGTGGAGCACGGAAAGCATCTGGCAGGCCTGGGGTGCGCAGCAGCTGATGGTGGCCGCACTGGCCGTGCTGGTGGCACTGCTGCTGGATCGCCTCTGGGGCGAACCACCCGTGTGGCTGCACCCCGTGGTGCTCATGGGCAAGCTGCTGGGTGGAATTGGTAAATGCATAGCGCCTAGCGCCGATAAATCAAGGGATTGCAAGTCTTTTCTATCTGGAATGCTTGCATGGCTTGCGCTAGCAGCTCTCTTTTTTGTAGTTTATGCCGCGCTGCAATGGCTGTTCCTGTTTACGGCGTGGTGGATGCAGGGCGTGGTGCTGGGTGTGCTGCTCAAGCCACTGCTGTCCTGGCGCATGTTGCGTGACGAAGTATTGGCTGTGGAAGCTGCGTTGCAACAGTCGCTGGCAGCAGGGCGTGAGCGCCTGTCCTGGCTGGTCAGCCGTGACACCGCGCAGCTGGATGCAGGCGTGGTACGCGAAAGCGCCATCGAGACACTGGCCGAAAACCTCTCGGACTCCGTGATCGCCCCCTTGTTCTGGTTTGCGTTGCTGGGCCTGCCGGGGGCGGCGGTCTACCGCCTCACCAACACGGCCGATGCCATGTGGGGCTACCCCGGCTGGCGCGGGCAGGGTGCGCAGCGCCGCCACTGGCAATGGGCGGGCAAATGGGTGGCGCGCACGGACGATGTGCTTAACTGGATCCCTGCGCGGCTGACGGCCCTGCTGCTGGCACTGGTGGCACGCGGTCTGCGCTGGCAGGATTTGCGCCGCGATGCGGCTGTGACCCCATCGCCCAATGGCGGCTGGCCCATGGGTGCGATGGCACAGGCGCTGGGTGTGCGGCTGGGCAAGCCCGGGGTCTATGTGCTCAACCCCGCAGGGCAGGTGCCGCAGACGGCGCAGCTGCAGCGCAGTGTGCAGCTGGCTGGGCGTGTGGTGCTTGTGATGGCCGTGTGCAGCGCGGTGGTGCTGCTGGCTGCAGGCGGGGTGGTCTATGGCTGAGATAGGCGTGCATGGCGGCACGGATGCACTGGGCATTGCGGCGCATGATTTTTCGACCAACCGCAATGCCTGTGGACCCTGCCCGCTGGCCGTAAAAGCCTTGCAGGCCGCGCACAGCGCACAGTACCCAGACCCAGCCTATACCGCGTTGCGCGAGCAGCTGGCGCAGTTCCATGGCGTGGAGGTGCGGCGCGTGGTGATGGCGGGCAGCGCCAGCGAATTCATCCACCGCATCACCATGCATGCGCTGCGCCAGGGCGCATCCTGCGTGAGTTTTCCGGCTCACCACTATGGCGACTATCCACAGGCCGCTCAGGTCTGGGGCTTGCAGCTGGCAGATCGTGCAGCGCAGCGCCTCGGCACAGGGTTGCACTGGGCCTGCGCGCCGTCCAGCCCGCTGGGGCAAGAAGATGCAGTGCTGGCCCAGTGGGCAGCGCATCCTGCAACGCCCGGCACCTGGCGTGTGCTGGACTGCGCCTATGCACCGCTGCGTCTGGACCCCGCGCCAGCGCTGCCAGGGCTGGACCAACTCTGGCAGATGTGGACGCCGAACAAGGCGCTGGGCATGACGGGCGTGCGTGCCGCCTATGCGATTGCGCCGGAGCATGTGACGGAGCAGGAGCTGACTGCGCTGCGCCTGCTGGCCCCTTCCTGGGTGGTGGGGGCGCATGGCGTGGCCATGCTGCAGGCCTGGACGCAACCCGAGGTGCAGCAATGGCTGCAAGCCAGTCTGGTGCAGCTGCGAGACTGGAAAAGCCAGCAGTTGCAGCTGTGCGAACGGCTGGGTTGGCAGGTGCTGCCGGGTAGCCAGGCCAACTATTTTGTCGCGCGCTGGCCAGAGCATTTGCACACTGCCATGCCGCAGTGGCTGGCCGCCTTGCGCGCGCAGAGCATCAAGCTGCGGGATGCCGCCAGTTTTGGTTTGCCGGGCTGCGTGCGTCTGGGCGTGCTGCCCCCCGCATCGCAGCGGGTGCTGGAGCAGGCGTGGCAGGAACTTGCCCCAAAGGAATCAATATGACGACACTCCCTCTGCCCCAACCGGGCCAGCGCCAGGCCTTGTGCGTCATGGTGCTGGGCACCAGCAGCAATGCAGGCAAGAGCTGGGTCAGCACGGCGCTGTGTGCCTGGTATCGCGCCCAGGGCTACAAGGTGGCGCCCTTCAAGGCCCAGAACATGAGCAACAACGCACGTGTGGTGGCTACGCCTGATGGACAGTGGGGCGAGATCGGCACAGCGCAATACCTGCAGGCACTGGCCTGTGGTGTGGAGCCCGATGTGCGCATGAACCCGCTGCTGCTCAAGCCAGAGGCGGATACGCGCAGCCAGGTGGTGCTGATGGGGCAGGTGAATGCCCTGCTCTCAGCGCTGCCCTGGCGTGCGCGCAGTGCGCAGGTGTGGCCGCAGATCACTGCAGCGCTGGACAGCCTGCGTGCGGAATATGAGGTGGTGGTGATCGAGGGCGCAGGCTCGCCAGCAGAAATCAATCTGCACGACAGCGACATCGTCAACATGCGCGTGGCGCGGCATTGCGATGCGCACTGCCTGCTGGTGGCGGATATCGACCGAGGCGGAGCCTTTGCCCATTTGTACGGCACCTGGGCACTGCTGCCACCGCAGGAGCAGGCGCTGATCCGTGGCTTTGTGCTCAACAAGTTCCGAGGTGACCCAGGCCTGCTGGCTCCCGCGCCGCAGATGCTGCAGGAACGCACGGGCGTGCCCACGGTGGCCACGATTCCCATGCAGTGTGGCCACGGCCTGCCTGAGGAAGACGGGGTGTTCGATGCACGCAGCACGGGGCAGGGCTCCATTCACACGACGGTGGCCATCGTGGCCTATCCGCGCATGAGCAACCATGACGAATTCCAGCCGCTGCGCAGCGTACCTGGCGTGCGCGTGGTCTGGGCGCGCAGCCCGGCAGATCTGGCTGGTGCCGACTGGGTGATCCTGCCTGGCAGCAAGGCCACGGCGGCCGACCTGGCCTGGATGCGCCAGCAGGGGCTGGACGCGGCCGTGGTCGCCCATGCACATGCCGGGCGGCGCGTGCTGGGCATTTGCGGCGGCCTGCAGATGCTGGGCGAGGCGCTGATTGACCTGCACGGCGTGGATGGCAATGCCGCTGGCCTGGGCCTGCTGCCGCTGGTGACGCTGTTTGCGCCGGAGAAAACCGTGCGCCGTGTACAGGTGCAGCTGCCACCGCTGCGCGGGGTGTGGTCGGCGCTGAATGGGCTGCAGCTGCAGGTCTATGAAATTCACCACGGCCAGACCCAGCTGCGTGCGGACATGGAGGCGGGCCAGGCACAGCGTGCTGATGAACCCGTGCCCGGCATGGTCTGGCAAAGTGCGCAGGGCAATGTCTGGGGTACGTACTGGCATGGCATGTTGGAAAACGCGGCCATGCTGCAGGCGCTGTGGGGGGCGCAGGCACCGTCGCTGGATCAGGTGTTTGCGCGCATGGCTTTGGGGGTTGAAGACTGGTTTGCTTACAAAAAGTAAGCACATGCTTTTTGTGTAGGTTGCAGACTTCAGCCACTGAGGTCTTGCACTGATACATGCTTTCATGGCAGTGCAGGATGCTCGTCCCATCTCTCATGTTCAAGGAGTACTGACCCATGAAGCAGCAATGGAATTCCGCTTTTCGCTGGTCGCTGGGTGCCCTGGCTGTGATGGGCGCTTCGCTGGCCTTGGCACAGGCACAGCCTGCCCCGGAACCGCCGCCACCTGCAGCCGCGCATGCGCAGCCACACCACCCGGCCAAGCAGATGCACAAGCACGAACCTAAGCACAGCCCCAAGCACAAGGGCTCGAACAAGTACGCCAGCCCGAAAAAGCACGAAGCAGCAGCCGTTGCGGCTGAGCGCCGCCGTGGTGCAGGCCATGGAGAAAGCATGGACCAGTACCAGCGCAATGCCCTCAAGCGCTGCGATGTGTTCAAGACCGAAGAAGATCGCCGCTCCTGTGTGGCACGTGTGCACCATGCACAGGTGACAGGCAGCGTGGAAGGCGGTGGTGTGCTGCGCAAGTACACAGAGACAGCGCCAGCGGCAGGCCACCACCATGCACCGGGGCATGCTCCTACCCATGCGCCGCACAAGGCGCATCACCCGGAAAAACCTGCCCGCTGATGGCGTGCTGCACCTGCGCAACCCGGCATTGCCGGGTTTTTTTGTGCGTGGGTTTTGATCGGCAGGGCTTCAGAGCTGCGCGGTAAGTTGCATACTTCAGCCAGGGCGCCGAGGCGCCATTTTGTTTGTATGAGGTGTGTTGATATGTCCTGCGTGATTCCTGAAGTTGCTTGCATCCACGATGCTGGTTTTGCTGCCCATGTGCAGACCCTGCTTGATGAGAAAACCAAGCCAGTCGGATCGCTCGGCGTGCTGGAGCAGCTGGCCCACCGCATCGCCTGCATTCTGGGCACGGACCAGCCCGTGCTGCAGCAGCCGCAGATGGTGGTGTTTGCGGCAGACCATGGCCTGGCGGCGCGCGGCGTGTCGGCCTATCCCGTGGATGTGACCTGGCAGATGGTGGAAAACTTCATGGCTGGAGGTGCGGCCGTGAGCGTGCTGGCACGCCAGCATGGGGTGGCGCTGAATGTGGTGGACTGTGGTGTGGCGCGTGACTTTGCCGTGCGTGAGCAGGACCCGCACGACAAGCTGCCCAAGGCCGGGCAGCCCCGTCTGTGGCGCCGCAAGGTGGCCTATGGCACGCAGGACTGCAGCCAGGGGCCAGCCATGACGGCGCAGGAATGTGCCCTGGCGATTCGCAACGGGGTAGAGCTGGTGAAGCAGCTACCCGGCAATGCACTGCTGCTGGGCGAAATGGGCATTGGCAATACCTCGACAGCTTCGCTGCTGCTGTCCAAGCTCTGTGGCATTCCCGTGGCGCAGGTGACTGGCATGGGCACGGGCCTGAATGCCGAAGGCGTGCAGCGCAAGATTGCTGTGCTGGAAGCAGTGCTGGCCAAGCATGCGGATGTGACCGAACCGCTGCAAGTGCTGGCCGCCATGGGCGGGCTGGAAGTTGCCACCATGGTCGGCGCTGTGCTGCAGGCCGCGGCCGAGCGCCGCGTGATTGTGGTCGATGGCTTTATCACCACATCGGCCGTGCTGGTGGCCAGCCGCCTGCAGCCAGCCGTGCTGCAGCGCTGTGTCTATGCCCACCGCTCGGGCGAGCCCGGGCATGATCTGATGCTCAAGGCCCTGAACGCCCAGCCCCTGCTGGACTGGCAGCTGCGTCTGGGTGAAGGCTCGGGCGCTGCCACTGCCTGGCCGCTGCTGCCCTCGGCCTGCGCCATCCTGCGCGAGATGGCCAGCTTTGCCTCGGCTGGCGTGGCCACCAAAGCAGACTAGACGTTCTTCATCAGAACCCCCTGCGATGTTCGCAGGGGGCAACGGCTTGGTTGGCACAGGCAGCAAGCCCTGGGGCGCCTGTGCTTTGGCCTACACTGTGCCTTTCGTTTTCGCGCACACCCATGATCATTACCAGTCTGCTCGATACCGACCTGTACAAGTTCACCATGATGCAGGCGGTGCTGCACCAGTTTCCGGGCGCGCAGGTGGAATACAAGTTCAAATGCCGCAATCCCGGCGTGCAGCTTGCGCCCTATGTGCAGGAAATCCGTGACGAGGTGCGCGCGCTGTGCCAGCTGCAGTTTCAGGAAGCGGAGCTGGCCTATCTGCGTTCGCTGCGCTTTGTCAAAAGCGACTTTGTGGACTTTCTGAGCCTGTTCCGGCTCAATGAGAAATACATCACGATCACACCGCTGGATAACGGCGAGATTGATATTTCCATTAAGGGCCCCTGGCTGCACGTGATCCCGTTTGAGATTCCGGTGCTGGCCATCGTCAACGAGGTGTATTTCCGTAATACCCAGCCCGTGCCCGACTTCATGGAAGGGCGCAGGCGGCTGGACGAGAAAATCGCGTTGCTGCGCGGTGAAGGTCTGGAAGGCCTGAAAATTGCCGACTACGGCACGCGCCGGCGCTTCAGCCGAGCCTGGCATGAAGAAGTGCTGCGCGTGCTGTGCGCCAAGCTGGGCACGGGTGCTCAGCGCCCGGAGCCGGGCCACGGACCGGGGCAGTTTGCCGGCACCAGCAATGTGCTGTATGCCATGCGTCTGGGCATTACGCCGCTGGGCACCATGGCACATGAGTTTCTGCAGGCCTGCCAGGCGCTGGGCCCCCGGCTGCGTGACAGCCAGATCTTCGGACTGGAAGCTTGGGCCAAGGAGTACCGGGGCGATCTGGGCATTGCGCTGTCGGATGTCTATGGCATGGAAGCTTTTCTGCGCGACTTTGACCTGTATTTCTGCAAGCTGTTTGACGGTGCGCGCCATGACAGCGGCGACCCCTTTGTCTGGGGTGAGCGCATGCTGGAGCACTACCGCAAAAACCGCGTCGATCCGCTGAACAAGACGCTGATCTTCAGCGATGCGCTGACCATTCCGCGCACCATTGAGCTGTACCAGCGCTTTCATGGGCGCTGCCAGCTGGCCTTTGGCATTGGTACCAACCTGACCAATGACCTGGGTTATGAGCCGCTGCAGGTCGTCATCAAGATGACGCGCTGCAATGGTCAGCCCGTGGCCAAATTGTCGGATACACCCGGCAAGAGCATGTGTGACGACCAGAAGTACCTGGCCTATCTGCGCCAGGTGTTTGAGATTCCAGAGGAGACCAACGAATGAAGTGTGTGCGATCTGCTGCTGCAGCAGTTGTGTGTATGGCACTGCCAGCGCTGGCGCAGGCGGCCGAGCTCGATGGCGCCAGCCTGAGCGTGCTGTGGGCCGTGCCTTTTGCGGGCTTGCTGCTGTCGATTGCGCTGATGCCTTTGCTGCTGCCCAATTTCTGGCACCACCACTTTGGCAAGGTAACGGCCGCATGGTCGCTGGCTTTTCTGATTCCGCTGGTCATCACGCATGGCGCGGGTGCGGCAGCCGTGAACTTTGTGCATGCGCTGCTGGCCGAATACCTGCCATTTGTGATTTTGCTCACCGCGCTGTATGTGGTGGCAGGCGGCATTTACATTCGCGGCTCGCTCACGGGCACGCCACTGCTGAACACCGGAATTCTGGCACTTGGTGCAGTGCTGGCCAGCTTCATGGGCACCACGGGTGCCTCCATGCTCCTGATTCGCCCGCTGATTCGCGCCAATGCACACCGCAGCAAGGTGGTGCACATTGTGGTGTTCTTCATCTTCATCGTCTCCAACGCCGGTGGCTCGCTCACGCCGCTGGGTGATCCTCCGCTGTTCCTGGGCTTTCTGAAGGGTGTGGACTTCAGCTGGACGCTGCTGCACATCTGGCCCCATGCCTTGTTTCTGGTCGGTGTGCTGCTGCTGATGTTCTTTGTGCTGGACACCTGGATCAGCCGCCATGACGACAACAAGCTGCCAGAGCCTGTGAGCGATCAGGCCCGCGAGGCCCTGGGTTTTGATGGCAAGTTCAACTTCATCCTGCTGGGCGCCGTGGTGGGCCTGGTGCTGCTCAGCGGCATGTGGAAGTCGGACGTGGTGTTTGACGTGGCAGGCACGCCCGTCGGTCTGCCCGGACTGGTGCGTGATGTGGGCCTGATTGTGGTGGCGCTGGTGTCGCTGGCGCTCACGCCCAAGGCGGTGCATGAGAGCAACCAGTTCGGCTGGGGCCCCATGCAGGAAGTGGCCAAGCTGTTTGCGGGCATTTTCCTGACGATCATTCCCGTCATCGCCATGCTCAAGGCTGGGGTGGATGGCCCGTTTGCCGCCATTGTGCGGGCCGTGACTGAGCCCGATGGTTCGCCCAATAACGCCATGTACTTCTGGGCGACGGGTGCGCTGTCTTCCTTCCTGGACAATGCGCCCACCTATCTGGTGTTCTTCAATACCGCAGGCGGTGACCCTGTGACGCTGATGGGCAGCATGGCCCCCACGCTGATTGCCATTTCCGCCGGTGCTGTGTTCATGGGGGCGAACTCCTATATCGGCAATGCGCCCAACCTCATGGTTAAGGCCATTGCCGAAGACCGTGGCGTGGCCATGCCCAGCTTCTTTGGCTATCTGCTGTGGTCCGGCTGCATTTTGCTGCCGCTGTTTGTGGTGATGACGCTGATCTGGTTCTGACGCTATGACAACTTCCAAACCCCGTGTGCTGGTGGCACGTGCGATTCCACCGCAGGTGCTCCAATTTTTGCAGCAGCACTTTGTGCTGCAGACCAATGAAGACGATACCGTCTGGAGCCATGATGAACTCATCGCCAGGCTGCAGGGCATGGATGGCGTGCTGGCCACGGGCACGGAGCGCATCGATGCGCAGCTGCTGGCTGCCTGCCCGCAGCTGAAAGTGGTGGCGAATATGGCGGTGGGCTACAACAATTTTGATGTCGCCGCCATGACTGCCGCTGGCGTGCAGGGCACGAATGCGCCTGATGTGCTGACCGAAACCACGGCAGATTTTGGCTTTGCGCTGCTGATGGCGACAGCCCGGCGCATCACGGAAAGCGAGCATTTCCTGCGCGCTGGCCAATGGAGCAAGTGGAGCTACGACATGTTCACGGGCTGCGAAGTACACGGCAGCACCCTGGGCATCCTTGGCATGGGTCGCATCGGCCAGGGGATTGCCAAGCGCGGCGCGCATGGCTTTGGCATGCAGGTGCTCTATCACAACCGCTCGCGTCTTGCGCCCGCGCTGGAAGCCGAGTGCCAGGCCCGCTATGTGAGCAAGGAAGAGCTGCTGCGCACGGCCGACCATGTGGTGCTGGTGCTGCCTTACACGCCAGAGAGCCACCACACCATTGGAGCGGCAGAAATCGCGCTGATGAAGCCCACGGCCACGCTGATCAATATTGCACGCGGCGGCATTGTGGACGATGCAGCGCTGGCGCAGGCCCTCAAGGCGCAGCGCATTGCCGCCGCAGGCCTGGATGTGTTCGAGGGCGAGCCCAAGGTGCATCCCGATCTGCTGACCGTGCCCAATGTGGTGCTGACCCCGCATATCGCCAGCGCCACCGTGCCTACGCGCATCCGGATGGCACAGCTGGCGGCAGACAATCTGGTTGCCGTACTGGGCGGGCAGGCACCGCGCACGCCGGTCAATACGCCGGATGGCAGGGCGCGCGCTGTGCGCTGGGTTGCATAAAAACAATAGCTGCTAGCGCTGAATATATAAGCATTTCAGATAGAAAACTATCTGAAAACAAGCAATAGCAAGCGCCGGCAGCTATGGTTCAAGGAGTTGCTGTGGAGGTTTTACTGTGGGCAGTGCTTGCCCTGCTGCTGGTGGTGGTGGCGCTGCTGGCTCTGATGTGGCTGCGCCCCCGGCCCGTGCCTGCCGATCTGGATCTGCTGGAGCGCCTGGAGCTGGTCGAGCGCGCACAGCAGCACATACAGATGGCGCTGAGCAAGAACGATGGCGCGCTGGTCGCCATGGGCCAGCAGGTGCAGGGGCTGGTGCACAGCCTGAGTCAGAACCAGGCCACCGCCGCAGACAGCCTGCGCCAGCTGGTGGACAGCCACATGGTACGCCAGCTGGGTGAAGCACGCCAAAGCCGCGTGGAGCTGCAGCAGCAGTTCACGGCGCTGCAGCAGGCGCTCGCCCAGCAGCTGCAGCGTCTGAACCAGGACAACCACCAGACGGCCGAGCAGCTGCGCGGCACCTTGAACGAGCGGCTGGCCAGTATCCAGTCGGACAACGCTGCCAAGCTCGAAGAAATGCGCCGCACGGTGGACGAAAAACTCCACGCCACGCTGGAGCAGCGCTTGGGCGAATCTTTCAAGCTGGTCAGCGACCGGCTCGAGCAGGTGCACAAGGGGCTGGGCGAGATGCAGTCGCTGGCCAGCAGCGTGGGCGACTTGAAGCGCGTGATGACCAATGTGAAGTCGCGCGGCACCTGGGGCGAAGTGCAGCTGGGCGCCATCATTGACAACGTGCTCACGCCCGAGCAGTACGCACGCAATGTCAAGACCGTGCCGGGCAGTGATGAACTCGTGGAATTTGCCATTCGCCTGCCGGGGCGCGATGGTGAGCACCCCGTGTGGCTGCCGATCGATGCCAAATACCCGGTCGAGCACTACCAGCGCCTGCAGGACGCCTGGGATGCGGGCGACAAAGTGGCCATGGTGGCGCTGGGCAATGCGCTGGAAAGCTCCATCCGCAACGAGGCCAAAAAGATTGCTGCCAAGTACGTGTCCCCGCCATTCACCACCGATTTCGCCGTCATGTACCTGCCTTCGGAAGGGCTGTTTGCGGAAGTGCTGCGGCGACCAGGGTTGGTGGAAGCGGTGCAAAATGACAGCCGCGTAGTGATTACGGGGCCTGCCAATCTGGCGGCCATGCTCAACAGTCTGCAGATGGGCTTCAAGACCCTGGCCATTGAAAAGCGTTCCTCCGAGGTGTGGGGCGTGCTGGGCCAGGTGAAGACCGAGTTTGCCAAGTTTGGTGAAGTGGTAGAGGCCACGCGCAAGTCGATTGACGCGGCGGCCCGCAAGTTTGAGCAGGTGGATGTGCGCACGCGTGCCATCCAGCGTCGTCTGCGCACCGTACAGGAGCTGCCGGATGCAGTTGCCCATTCCTCCTCATTGCCGCTGCACAGCCCCGATACGCCAACTGCAGCGGCTGATTTAGACGACGAGTAACAGTCAAGTGACCTGGACATTGCTGCGCCTGATCCTGGCGCAAATCTCCGTGCACGCCTGCATGACGGGCATGCGCATGGCAACGCCATTGCTGGCGCTGCGCGAAGGCTATAGCCCGGCGGCCGTCGGTTTTCTGCTGGCCCTGTTTGCGCTGACGCAGGTGTTTCTGTCCCTGCCTGCCGGGCGCTATGCCGACCGCCACGGTCTCAAGCGGCCGCTGGCCATCAGCGTCACGGTCGCCAGCATCGGCGCGGGTGCGGCGGTGATGTTTCCTATCTACCCCGTGCTGTGCTTTGCGGCGCTGTGCAGTGGGGGCGCTTCAGGCTCGGCCCTGATTGCCCTGCAGCGCCATGTGGGGCGCGAGGCCAAAGACCAGGTCATGCTGCGCAAGATGTTCAGCTGGCTGGCCATTGGCCCAGCGGCCTCCAACTTTCTGGGGCCGTTTCTGGCAGGCTTGCTGATTGACTATGCAGGCGGTGAGGCAGCCAGCGATGTGGGCTTTCGCGCAGCTTTTCTGCTGCTGGCACTGCTGCCGCTGAGTGCCTGGCTGTGGGTGCGTACCCTGCAGGAAACCAAGCCAGAGCCCAAGCCTGCAGGCAGCAAGAAAAGTACAGCCTGGGACATGCTGCAAAGTCAGGGCTTTCGCCGCCTGCTGCTGATGAACTGGGCGCTGTCCTCATGCTGGGATGTGCATACCTTTGTTGTGCCGATTCTGGGGCATGAACGCGGTCTGTCTGCCTCGGCGATTGGCTCCATCCTTGGTGCATTTGCGATCGCTGCTGCTGCCGTGCGTCTGCTGATTCCTTTTGTGTCTGAGCGCATCACCGAGTGGAAGGTAGTCATGACTGCCATGATCGGCGCCTGCATGCTGTTCTGCATCTATCCCCTGATGTCCAGCGCCCTGGCCATGATGGCCTGCTCGGTGTGTCTGGGCTTTGTGCTGGGCTCGGTGCAGCCCATGGTGATGAGCATGATCCACATGGTCACGCCAGCGCACCGCCAGGGCGAGGCACTGGGCCTGCGCATGATGGCCATCAACGGCTCCAGCGTGCTCATGCCCATGCTGTTTGGCTCTATTGGCACTGTCGTCGGTGTGGGAGCTCTGTTCTGGGCGGTTGGCGGCGTGGTCGGCGCCTGTTCGCGCCTGCCATGGCTGCTGGGACAGCAGGATCTGCCGGCGCTCAAGCATCAGGCAGCCAAGGCGCTGCAGCAGAAATAGAAACAGAAATAAAAACAGGCAGCCTTGGGCTGCCTGTTTTGCGAGGGGGCTTGCTGCTGGATTAATCAGGCAGCTGGTAGAAGTCCTTGATGACCTGCCATGCCGCTTCGGGCGTGTCTACCAGATGGAACAACTTCACGTCCTGGGGCGAGATCATGCCTTCTTCGACCAGCAGGTCAAAGTTGAACAGCTGCTTCCAGAACTGGCTGTCAAACAGGATGATGGGCACGGCCTTGACCTTGGTGGTCTGCACCAGGGTCAGCACTTCGAACAGTTCGTCCATGGTGCCAAAGCCACCGGGGAAGGCCACCAGCGCCTTGGCACGCATCATGAAGTGCATCTTGCGCAGTGCAAAGTAGTGGAACTTGAAGCACAGCTCAGGCGTGATGTAGGGGTTGCCCTGCTGCTCGTGCGGCAGCAGGATGTTCAGGCCTACGTTCATGGCACCTGCTTCGTGGGCGCCGCGGTTGGCAGCTTCCATGATGCCGGGGCCGCCACCTGTGGCGATATACAGGCGCTGGTCTTCGGGGTGGCGTTCGCTGTACTCGGCCACCATGCGTGCAAAGGCGCGGGCGTTTTCGTAGCGGGTGGCATTGCGCATGTCGCGCTCTGCGGCCTTGATCTTTGCAGGATCACCGCTGGCCTGGGCCTCGGCAAGGCGAGCCTGAGCCGCCTGTGCATCCACAAAACGTGCGCTGCCATAGACGACAATCGTGTGCTCAATGCCCAGGGCTTTCTGCCCCAGATCAGGCTTGAGCAGTTCCAGCTGGAAGCGGATGCCGCGTACCTCACGGCGAGCCATGAATTCGGGGTCGGCAAAGGCCAGGCGGTAGGCATCGGGCAGCAGAGGGTCGGCCGTGGTGGTGTCACGCACCGCTGCAGGTGCATTCAGGGGAGCCAGATCTTCAGCCAGAGAACGCGCATGCAAAGAGGTTTTTGAGTCCATAGATATCCAGTCGCACTTTCACGGAAACAGGTGCTGATCTTCGCAGATTGCAGCGAGCTTTCAGCGCTTGCACGGCAGCAAGAGGGCGGGTCCTTCCATTAACGCAGTGCCTGCTGCACGGTGTAGATGCCTGTGATAATGAGCAGCAGGGAGGCGAACAGATGCGCTGCCGCCCAGGCTATGGCCATGCCCCAGCGCTGCGCCTGCAGCAGGCCGACGACCTCGGCCGAGAAAGAGGAGAAGGTGGTCAGTGCGCCCAGAAAGCCAGTGATGATGGCCAGCCGCCAGACTGGGTCGAGCTGGGGTGAGGCATCCAGCCATGCAATGGCCAGCCCAATGCCATAGCCACCGATGGCATTGGCGGCCAAGGTGCCCCAGGGTAGCTGCCCCGGGGCAGTGAGCCACAGGCCCAGTTGCCAGCGTAGCAATGCGCCCAGGCTGGCTCCGGTACAGATGGCAAGAACGGCAAGCATGACTTTGAGCGTTAAAAAAAGCCTCTAAGCCTTGTGCAGCAAGCGCTAGGCGCTCATTTTTTGTTTAGCTTCCGCGGTGGACTCTGCCTCTGCTTCCTCTGCCGTTTGAGGCGCATTGGGAACAATGCGGCTGACACTGGGAGGCACGTTCTGTCCGGCACGGCGTGCACGGAACAGGGCTGCACGCATCAGAAAGATGGTGGTGATAGGCACGGTCACAGCAATGAAGATGGCAATCAGCAGGGCGTGCAGTGCCAGTCCCTGACCGGTAGCGCTGAAGAACACAAAGGTGGCCCACATGATCAGCCAGCAGCCCATGGTGGCAATGATGGAGGGCGTGTGTACGCGCTCGAAATAGCTCTCCAGCCGCATCAGGCCGAGGGAGCCCAGCAGAGCGATGAGAGCGCCGCCGAGCACCAGCACGGCAATCAGAATCTCAGCCCACAGGGGCAGGACAAATTCGTTCATTCGATCACCTCGCCACGCAGCAGGAACTTGGCCATGGCGGTTGAGCCCACGCAGCCAAACAGCGCAATCAGCAGTGCGGCTTCAAAGTACATGGACGAGCCATAGAGAATGCCCAGCACCAGCATGGCCAGCATGCCATTGAGGTACATGCAGTCCAGTGCCAGCACGCGATCCTGTGCAGAAGGGCCACGGTACAGGCGAACCAGGGTGAAGGACATGGCCAGCACAAGCATGAAAAGGGCGACCGACAGCACCCAGACCAGCCATTGACTCATTCGAAAATCTCCATCAAAGGACGTTCGTAACTGTTTTTGACATGGTCGATCACCTGTTGTGGGTCATCGACTTCCAGTACATGCATGAGCAGCATGGAGCGGTCGCGCGAAATCTCAGCCCAGGCAGTGCCCGGCGTGATGCAGGTGATCATGGACAGCACGGCCAGTGCGTTGGGGTCTTTGAGCTCCAGCGGAATGTGCACAAAGGCTGCTGGATGCCTGCGCAGCGATGGGAACAGCAAAAAGCGCACGACCTGAAAGTTCGAGATCGAGGTGTCCACCACCACGGTGCAGAACAGCTTGAAGATGGTCCATGGGTGACGCACACGCACTGGCAGAGGACGCAGGCCGCGCGTGATGATGGGAATCAACAGGCCCAGAATGGCGCCCAGCACGATGTGACCACGGCTGACTGAGTGGTTCAGCAGCAGCCACAGAATGAACAGGGCAATCGACAGCAGAGGGGCAGGAAAGAGTAGCTTCATCATGGCTGAACTCCTGGTTCCTTCGTAGGAGCAGCAACAGGGTTGGGAACAGGGCGGGTACCCATGACGGCCTGGATATAGGTGCCGGGCGAGTGCAGGGCATTGGCCGTGCTCTGGGTGAACTGCATCACGGCATCGGCCTTGACGGTCAGGATGATGCACAGCGCCATCAGCGCGGCAATGGGCAGACCTTCGGCCACGCGCAGTTCAGGCGTGCCGCGTTCGTGCGTGGCCCAGAAGTGGCGGATGCCAGCACGGGTCAGTGCAATCAGTGCCATCAGTCCGGTGCTGATCATCAGCACCATCAGCACCCAGCCCCAGTAGCCTGCCTGGTAGCCCGCAGACTGACCCAGCCCCACAGGGTTGATCAGATTGCTGAGCATGGCGAACTTGCCGATAAAACCGGACAGCGGAGGCAGGCCGGAGACCACCAGCGTGCACATGATGAAAGCCAGACCCAGGAAGGCGGCAGACGCTGGAATGGCGCGGCCGATCAGCACCTGCTCGTTTTCGTCGAGGTTGATGTTCTGGGCAGGCACCAGCTCTGAGTTGAGGAAGGGCGCTTCCTCATCGTCAATGTCTACGTTGCCGTCGTTGCGCCAGCGATCCATGATGTCGGCCAGCATGAACAGAATGGCCACGGCCAGTGTGGAGCTGGGCAGGTAATACAGCAGACCGGCTGTGAGCATGTTCTGGTTAAAGCCAATGGCCGCCAGCAGCGTGCCGGAAGACAGAATGGCTGCGTAACCGGCCAGGTGCGTCAGGCGTGTAGCAGACAGCATGCCAATGCCGCCAAAGATCATGGTGATCATGCCGCCTGCAATCAGCCACATGGCGCCAAACAGGGCAGAGTCACCAGCTTCGCTCGAGAACATCAGCGTCCACAGCCGCAAGATGGTGTAGATGCCCACCTTGGTCATCAGCGCAAACAGCGCACCTGCAGGGGCGGTGGCTGCACTGTAGGCGGGTACCAGCCAGAAGTTCAGCGGCCAGACGGCAGCCTTGATCAGAAAGGCCGTAGCCAGCACGGCGGCTGCCGTGTGCAGCAGCCCGCGGTCTGCATCAGACACATTGGGAATGGCCTGTGCCAGGTCCGCCATGTTCAGCGTGCCGGTAATGCCGTAGAGCATGGACACACCAATCAGGAACAGCGAGGAAGCTGCCAGATTGATGGCGATGTAGTGCAGACCCGACTGCACGCGTTGGCGGCCCGATCCATGCAGCAGCAGCCCGTAGGAAGCTGCCAGCATGATTTCAAAGAAGACGAACAGGTTGAACAGGTCGGCCGTCAGGAAAGCACCGCTCAGACCCATGAGCTGCAGCTGGAACAGCGGGTGGAAATGTACCCCCGCCTTGTGCCAGCGTGCGGTCGCAAACAGACTGGCCGCCAGCGCAATGCTGTAGGTCAGCACCAGCATGAGGGCGGTGAGCCGGTCTACGGCCAGCACAATGCCAAAGGGCGCAGGCCAGTTGCTGCCCAGATAAACGCCCATGGTGCTGGTGGAGCCCGACTGGTTGGTCCACAGCAGCAAGGCAATGGAGATAAGCAGGCCAAGCGCGGTAGCGCCCACGTTCATCACCATCTTGATGGTCAGGCGCTCTTCGCGCAGCAACAGCATCAGCGCTGCAGCCAGCATGGGCAGCAAGATGGGGCCAAGCATGAGGTGTGGCATCAGCGATGCCAGCCATTGCAGGATCAAGCTCATGGCATCTCCTGCACGTCACGCGACTTCACGCCGTCCACATGGTCGGTGCCCGACATGCCACGCGAAGCCAGCAGCACGACGAGGAACAGTGCCGTCATGGCAAAGCCGATCACGATAGCTGTCAGCACCAGGGCCTGTGGCATGGGGTCCGCATAGTGCGCCAGTGTTTCTGGCACGCCGGGGCGCAGCACGGGTTCCTTGTCGATGGCCAGACCTTCACGCCCCATGCTGAAGATGAACAGGTTGACGGCATAGGACAGCAGCGACAGGCCCACAATGACCTGAAAGGTACGTGGGCGCAGCAGCAGCCATACGCCGGAGCCGGCCAGCACGCCAATGGCAATAGCGAGTACGGTTTCCATCAGCGGCCTCCTTCCTGAGCTGCTTGCTCTTCTTGCATGCGTGCGTGATAGCGATGGCCGCGCACGGACTGGTGGGCAATGGCGGTCAAGATCAGCAGGGTAGAACCCACAACCAAGGTAAATACTCCTATGTCAAAGAAGGTAGCGCTGGCCAGGTGGATCTGCCCGATCCATGGCAGGCTGAAGTGGAAGGTGTGACTGGTCAGGAAGGGATAGCCTGCGGTAATGGCACCCAGGCCCGTCAAGAGCGCAAACAGCAGCCCCAGACCAATCCAGCGGCGTGGGTACAGCGGCATATGCGCCTCGACCCATTGCGTGCCAGAGATGATGTACTGCAGCAGCAGTGCTACGGAGAACACCAGCCCAGCCACAAAGCCGCCGCCAGGTTCGTTGTGGCCACGGATGAACAGATAGATGGAGACCATGGTGGCAAAAGGCAGCAGCAGGCGCACCAGCACAGCAGGCACCATCAGGTAGCCCACGGCAGTGTCGGCTGCATTGCGGGGGTTGACCAGATCCGTCTGCAGGTCACCCGGAATGTAGCGCTGCTGCTCGGGCAAATCCATGGTCTCACGTGCAGGGCGGAAGCGGCGCAGCAGGGCATAGACAGTCAGCGCCACAATGCCCAGCACCACGATTTCGCCAAAGGTATCGAAGCCGCGGAAGTCCACCAGCATCACATTGACGACGTTGGTGCCACCACCTTCAGACAGGGCGCGCTCCAGGAAGAAAGTTGAGGTGCTTTCCGGGAAGGGGCGGCTCATCATGGTGAAGGCCAGCCAGCCCACACCGCCGCCTGCGGCCAGCGCGATCAGCAAGTCACGCAAACGGCGTGCACGCACGGTCAGATCAGTAGACAGGGCAGGCGCCTGCAGGTTTTTGTCGCGCTTGGGCAGCCAGCGCAGGCCCAGCAGAATCAGCACGGTGGTAACCACTTCCACGACCAGCTGGGTCAGCGCCAGGTCAGGGGCAGAGAACCACAGGAAGGTGATGCAGGTGCAAAGGCCCGAGCCGCCAAGCATGATCAGCGCTGCCATTCGGTGGTACTTGGCTTTCCATGCCGCGCCCAGGGCACAGGCACAGCCGATGACCCAGAGCAGCACAAAGGCGGGTGATAGTGGCAGATTGGCGCGATGACCAATCGTGAGCCCCTGCAGCCACAGCGGCAGCGTTCCGGCGAGCAGCGCAATCAGCACCAGCCACAGCATTTGCCATTGCAGACGCTGCGTGTTGAGCAGGCGGCGTGTGTCACGCGCCAGCAAGGTGGTGCGGGCCAGCAGGTTCTCGAATACGCGCTGGCCATCGATGCGTGAAAACAGTGGTGCCTCGTCACCCAGCACTTCCTGCTTGCGCAGCCAGCGCAAGGCCATGTAGAGCACCACGCCGCCCAGCAGGGCGACGATACTCATGATCAGCGGTGTATTGATGCCGTGCCAGACCGCCAGACTGAAGTAGGGCAGATTGCCACCAACGACCGGCAAGGCGGCGGCGTTCAGGAAAGCACCTACAGTCCAGGCAGGGAAGATGCCCACTAGCAAGCAGATCAGCACCAGCAGCTCCACGGGAACGCGCATCCAGTGGGGCGGCTCGTGGGGCTTGCGTGGCAGATCTGTAGCCTTGGGACCAAAGAACACATCCACCGTAAAGCACAGCGAATAGGCTACGCTGAACATGCCGGCAATCGTGGCGGCCAGAGGCAGGGCTACGCGTACCCAGTGGTCAGCATCCACAAACACGGTTTCTGCGAAGAACATTTCCTTGGACAGGAAACCGTTGAGCAGTGGCACCCCCGCCATGGCCGCACTGGCCACACAGGCCAGGGTGGCCGTAATGGGCATCATCTTGCGCAGGCCGGAGAGGCGGTTCATGTCACGTGTGCCGCTTTCGTGGTCCACGATACCTGTTGCCATGAACAAGGACGCCTTGAAGGTGGCATGGTTCATGATGTGGAACACGGCCGCCACAGCGGCCAAGGCGCTGTTCAGGCCCAGCATCAGGGTAATCAGACCCAGGTGCGAAATCGTGGAGTAAGCCAGCAAGCCTTTGAGGTCACGCTGGAACATGGCCAGAAAGCCACCGAGCAGCAAGGTGGCCACACCAGCACCGCCCACAATCCAGAACCATTGATCGGTGCCGGACAGCACGGGCCACAGTCGAGCCATCAGAAACACGCCAGCCTTGACCATGGTGGCCGAGTGCAGGTAGGACGAAACGGGGGTGGGAGCTGCCATGGCATGCGGCAGCCAGAAATGGAATGGGAACTGTGCGCTCTTGGACAGTGCACCCAGCAGGATCAGCACCAGCATCGGGGTGTAAAGCTCGTGCGAACGCACTTGCTCACCAGCTGCCAGCACATTCTCCAGGTCATAGCTGCCCACGATATGACCAAGAATCAGCATGCCTGCGAACATGCACAGACCACCAGTACCCGTGACGGTCAGTGCCATGCGTGCACCGCGGCGGGCATCCTTGCGGTGGTGCCAGTAGCCAATCAGCAGGAAGGAAAACAGGCTGGTCAGTTCCCAGAAGAACACCAGCTGGATGATGTTGCCGGACAGCACGACGCCCGACATTGCCCCCATGAAAGCCAGCAAAAACGAGAAAAAGCGCGGGACGGGGTCTGCTGGCGACATGTAGTAGCGCGCATACAGCACCACCAGGGAGCCTATGCCCAGCACCAGCATGCTGAACATCCAGGCAAAACCGTCCATACGCACGACGAAGTTCAGACCCAGAGCCGGCAGCCACACCAGCTCCTGGCGTATGACACCGCCATCTGCCACTTCTGGAAACAGCATGGCGGCCTGAACAGTACAGACTAGCGCAATGATGCCGGCCAGCGTGGACTCGGTATTTCGCGCGTTAGCAGGCAATACGGCAGCCAGAACGCTGCCAATGAAAGGGAGAAGTATGAGGGAGATCAGAGGCATGAATGTGTATTCAAGGGCCAGATATCTTTGCGTATGGAACGAAATAAAGCGTGTGGGGCACGCACGCTAGGAAATTTGGGAACAAAAAAACCCGCCATCGGCGGGCGTGTACTAAGCATAATGGAGAAAACTAGCTTTTTTCTGGTTTTTTGCCTGCACTTTGTGCGGGTTTTGCAGATTTTTCTGCAGGCTTGTTGCTCTGTTGGGTGGCCTTTTGCGTGGCGCCATAGGTCTGTCCGTTGATGGTCAGCCCGGCTTCAGACAGTTTGGCTGCAGATGTGTGCGCAACACCTTTGACGCGCGCAATAAAGTCATCCCAGTTCCTGAACTGTCCTTGCTGGCGTGCTTCGACGATGTGAGAGGCGGTCGCCGGACCAATGCCTTTGACTGAGGTCAGCTCATCGGCCGAGGCTTTGTTGGCATCGACGGCCGCCATGGCCAGTGTGGCATACAGCGCAGTAAACAAAACAAGCAGTTTCTTGAGCATGCGAATATCTCCCTCCGTTACGGAACGTTGTGGAAACAGAAGCACGTGTGCCGTGCAGCCTGCATGTTAAGAAGCTGTGCCATCAAATGGTATGGGGTCTGCCTGGTTTCTGGCTGATCGGCACAGATCCGGTTTAATGGCCTTGTGGGTCAATCATTTTTGCGTAAATTGGTGCGTTTTTCGGCATTTTTCCCGTAACGCGCAGCAATGACGGCGGACACCATCAGCTGCATGGGGTGAAACAGCATGATGGGCAGAACCATGGGGCCGACGATGGCTGCAGGAAACAGGACGTTGGCAATCGGAATGCCGCTGACCAGGCTTTTCTGAGCCCCACAAAACAAGATGGTGGCCTCATCGCTGGCGTCAAAGCCCAGGCGGCGGCTGATCCAGACACACCAGAACATGGCGCACATCAGCAAACCTGCGCAGACCAGCAGCAGCATGAGCAGAGCGCTCAGGGGCAGTTGCTTCCACAAGCCTGCGACTACGGAGCCGCTGAACGCGGCATAGACCACCAGCAAGATCGAACCTTGATCGAGCAACTTGATGTTGCTGCCAGCTTTTTGCAGCCAGCCAGAGGTCCAGGGGCGCAGCCAGTGGCCCAGTGCAAAGGGCAGCAGCAGCTGCAGTGCGATCTTGCCTATGGATTCAAGCGGATTGCCAATGCTGGCGTCCTGCGCCAGCAAAATACCCACCAGCAGCGGCGTAAACACAATACCCATCAGCGTGGAGCCAGAGGCGCTGCAGATAGCTGCTGGAATATTGCCGCGAGAGAGCGTGGTCAGTGCAAGGGCAGACTGCACCGTTGCAGGCAGGGTGCACAGGAACAGTACGCCAAATACCAGCTCGCTTGGCAGCAACTGTCTGAGTAATGGCTGTGCCAGCCAGCCCAGCAGCGGGAAAAAGGCAAAGGTGGTGAGGGTGACCACCAGATGCAGCCGCCAGTGGCTGATGCCGGCCCAGATGGCGCTGCGCGAGAGCTTGCTGCCGTGCAGGAAGAACAGCATCACGATGACGCCGCTGGTGATCTTGTCCAGGATGTCGCCAAACTGGCCGGAAGCAGGAAGCGCACTGGCTAATAGAACAGTGGCTGCCAGGGCGATGGTGAAGTTGTCAGGTCTCAGACGTTGGAAAAGGCTCATTGCTGGATGGACTCCTGTGATTGCGGAGCAAAAAGTGCTAAATATTTGCTGCAAGCTGCCGATACGGAGGTAACTTGTCGTCTTAAAGGTACTGCCTTATGTTGCTTGTCAGCCCAAGCTCTACAGATTCTGTTCATACGCACCATGAGCGCTCCACGGTATTTCAGATGCCTGTTTTCAAGCCCGGGGTGCAGGTCATGCAAGGTGGCCGACAGGAAGTTGTCAGCCATGTGGTGCTGCGCAGGCGTGAGATGATGGTGTATCTGGTTGGTAAGGAAGAGCCTGTGAAGCCGGAACACCTGAGTCTGACGCCTACCTGGTTCACTACGACCCGCAGGCCTGAGACTCTGCACTGGTATCTCTGAGAAAAAAGCTCCATGTTGAATCCATGGAGCTTTTTTTACGGCTGCTGACTGGCCATCGCCTCGCCCAGGCGTACGGGTGCTGTCGCGCACCAGTCTGCATTGAATTGCAGCGGGCCTGGCGGTGTGAGCAGGACGACCGTGGAGCCGAGCAGGAAACGTCCCATTTCAGCACCTTGCTCCAAGTGTATGTTTTTATCCGCGTAGTTCCATTCACGCACGTGTCCAGGGCGGGGCGGGTTCACTACACCATGCCAGGTGGTGGCCATGCTGCCGACGATGGTGGCACCTACCAGCACCATGACGAAGGGACCATGCTTGCCTTCAAACACGCACACCACACGCTCGTTGCGTGCAAACAGACCGGGTACGCCTCGGGCGGTGGTGGGGTTCACTGAAAACAGGTCGCCCGGGACATGAATCATGCGCAGCAGACGGCCTGCGCAGGGCATGTGGATGCGGTGGTAGTCGCGAGGGCTGAGGTAGATGGTGGCGAAGTGACCATCCTGAAACTGTGCTGCCAGCTGCGCATCGCCACCCACCAGTGCCTGCGTGGAGTAAGAGTGTCCTTTGGCCTGAAAAATCTGATCGCCCTGAATGCGTCCGAGCTGACTGACTGCACCATCTACGGGGCAGATCCATTCTGAGTCGGCCAGTGGGCGTACGCCTGGCTTGAGTTCTCGCGTGAAAAAGCTGTTGAAGCTGGAATAGGCAGCTGGGTCCGGGTTGAGGGCTTCGGCCATGTTGACCTGGTAGCGACGGATGAACCAGCGAATGACTGCGGTAGTCACTGCACCAGCTTCTCGACTGGCAAGATAGCCCATGAGCTGCGTCAGTGCGCGCTTGGGAAGAAGGTATTGCGGAAGAACCGCGAGGCGATCAGACACGTGCAATCTACGAAGAAAAGGCAAAGGACTCGGGATTCTATAGGGTGTGGCAGGGGCCATGTGATCCGCTCGCCTGCGACATATGGCCGAGTTCTGCACAATGTCGCCGTGCTGTCATAAACAGAGGCGGCCCGATATGAACAAGGTGTTAGTGCTTTTATGGATCCCCTGAGAAAGTCTTCGACCACACTGGACGCTCACCATGCACAGCTTGGCAGGTGGGCACTTTGGCTGCGTAATTTTTTGCCAGCTTCGGTACGCATTGGCTATGCAGAGGCTTTTCGCATTGCTCTTGGTGTTGCGCTCGGGGTGCTGATTACCGGCTGGCTGTCCAGGTGGTGGGGTGGGAATCCGGACAATATCTGGATGGTGTCCTCTCTGGGGGCTAGTGCTGTATTGCTCTTCGGTATGCCAGCCAGCCCTATGGCGCAGCCATGGCCGGTGTTGGTGGGAACCATTGTTTCTGCGCTGGTTGGAGCTCTGGTGCAGATGGTGGTGTCAGATACGGCTGTGGCCTGTGCGCTGGCTGTGGGCCTTTCTGTGATCTTGATGGTTCCCTTGCGCTGCATGCATCCGCCCGGTGCCGGCTTTGCCGCCTATGTGGTTCTGGAGCACCTGGATGGTGTGGGGCTGGTGATGTTCCCCATCCTTTTCAATATCACCACACTGCTGGTGTGTGCGGTCCTCTACAACGCTTTGACGGGGCGACGCTATCCACACCCTCAGCACAGCCTGAAGCCGGGCAGCGCATCCGGAGGCTTGCAGACCTTTACTGCAGCTGACGTGGACGCTGCACTGCGTCACTACAACCAGGTGCTGGACGTCAGTCGTGCAGATCTGGAGGGCTTGCTGCATGTGGCTGCTCGTTCGGCATTCAACCGCAATTTTGGCAATCTGCGCTGCGTGGACATCATGACCAAGCCGGTGTTTGCCGTGGAGCCGGGTGTCTCACAAAAGGAAGCGTGGGCGCTGATGCGGCAGGAGCACGTCAAGGCACTGCCGGTTGTGGATAGTGAAGGCCAGGTGCTGGGGATGGTGAGTACGGCAGATTTTGTGCGTCAGGCCAATATGGAAACACCAGAAGGCATGGTGCAGAAGCTGCGTAACCTCGTGACAGGTCGTGGTGTCAATAAAAGCAAGGTCCAGGAGCTGATGGATGCGGATGCACCAGTGGTGCAGGTGGACTGCATGCTGGTTGACTTGATACCTTTGTTTTCTGCAGGGAATTGCCACCACCTGCCGGTTGTGGATGCGCAGCGCAAGCTGGTTGGTATCGTTACCCAGACTGATCTGATTCGCGCACTGGGAGCGGCCATCAATATGCCTGCGCAGTAGTGTGGAGGCGCTACGGCGCGCTGCGTGTGGCCGTCTGGTTATGACAAGAATTGCACGTAGCTGTATGCGGAAAACTGCGTTGTTTTTGCAAGGATTCATGCCGAGCCGCTACAATTAGCGGTTATTTTTGTGGCTGAATATGCCACGCGACATATTCCGTTGAGGCCCTCTGTTCGGTTTGCGCCCTGCGCACTTTTCCTGCCGCGCAGATGCACACATACCTTGTGTTGTTGCGAGGGCAGCGTGGTTTTGAAGCAAAGGCGCCGCAAGCATATACCTATCCTTAAGAGCTAATTGAACATGGCGAAAGAAGAATTGATTGAAATGCAAGGCCAGGTCACTGAAGTCTTGCCCGACTCGCGTTTTCGCGTGACCCTGGAAAACGGCCACCAGCTGATTGCTTACACCGGTGGCAAGATGCGCAAGCACCACATCCGTATCCTTGCGGGTGACCGTGTTTCTCTGGAAATGTCTCCTTACGACCTGAGCAAGGGTCGTATCACATTCCGTCATCTGCCCAATCGTGGCCCAGCTCCCACGACATCGCGCTAAGCATGGAATGTGCAGATTTTTTGAAGTTTTCAAAATGGCTTCGAAAATCTGTATATAATCTGCGTCTTGTCGGAGCGTAGCGCAGCCTGGTAGCGCATCTGCTTTGGGAGCAGAGGGTCGCGAGTTCGAATCCCGCCGCTCCGACCATAAGATTAGAGGGCCAGATCGCAAGATCTGGCCCTTTCTCGTTTTTGGTGTTTTCGGTTGCAGCGCTTGTATAGTCAGCCAAGAGTGCTATCAAAAAATAAAAAATTTCGACGAAGCCTGATTTTTTGCGCGTATAATTTATCCATCGTCGGAGCGTAGCGCAGCCTGGTAGCGCATCTGCTTTGGGAGCAGAGGGTCGCGAGTTCGAATCCCGCCGCTCCGACCATCACATTGAAAAGGGCTAGATCGCAAGATCTAGCCCTTTTACTTTTTCTGCTTAGCTTGGATCTTGTGGAGTAGCCGGTGTTTGCGTGAGCAGGCCGGTGCTCATTGCATACCGATACAAATCGGCATCGCGTGTCAGTCCCAGCTTGCGCATGGCGTTGTTTTTCTGTGTGCTGATGGTCTGTTTGCTGCGGTGCAGGCGATCTGCAATTTCGTTGATAGACAGTCCGGCAACAAACAAGCGAATAACTTCGGTCTCTCGTTGTGACAGGGCGGTCGCTCCCTGGCGCGAGTGGTTGGAGAAAGCGGTGCTTTCTAGAATCTGTCGCACGCTGGGTGAGTAATAGCTGCCATAGGCGTATGCGGCATGGATGGCGGGCACGATGTGGTTGGGGTCATCGGCTTTGCTCAGAATGCAGGCAATTTGTGCGTCCATGAGTGTTTTCAGAATGGCAGGGTTGTCCAGCATGCTTAGCACTACAAAGCGCAAATGAGGGAATCGCCGCTGCAGCAAAGTGATCATGGAGATGCCATCGCCGTACTGGCCGCCGGGCATGATGTAGTCTGTCACCAGAACATCGCAGTCATGCTGCTCCAGGATATTCATCACTTCTGTTGAGTCAGACGCCGTTCCAATCAGAGACAGTGTGTTGTTTGTCAGAGCAACGCTGCGCAGGCCAAGCATCAGTGCAGGGTGGTCATCGGCCAGCAAAATTTTGATGGAAGCAGACATTGTGGAGTGGGTCTGTAGAGTCTATTTGGAGGGGGACTGCTGTTTCTGGGGCCGATAGAGCACTCCAGTAAGCAGTCGGTCAGCGTTTAATGTGCAGCCAGAGCTTGCTCGTTGTACTTACTTGACAATCTGGTTATTGCAATAGTTCCTGATCAGATACGATTTTTTGATTTTTTACAAGTAAATCATATTTAAAATCTAAGAAAAGCATTATTTCTATATGGAAATAGGAATTTTCTTATCGTATGAGTAGGATTTTTCTGTCAGGATGTGTTTTTTGATCTAATGCGGTAAATACTGTTATATTTTTATATTATGAAGCAAAAAAATACGAATGGTTTTTTTTTAGTTTTTTTGATGTAAAAAGATTTTTTGGAGAAAAAATTCTTTTTTGGGGCGCTGCATTTATAAGTTTCTTGATAGTTGCTGTGTTTTGTGTGGGTGCAATGGTGAAAATTCTGGGGTATGTATCCAATGCACGTCTGATTTTTAGTGCGCAAAAAACGGTGATCCAGGCAGAGCTGGATGCCAAGCAGGCTTCAGTCAGGAGAGGTATTAGCCATGCAGAAATGCTATGGGCCAACGAAAGGCAAGCTTCTGTGTCATCCAGTGCTTTGCCGAAATTTGGTGAAGCAAAGGATTATATTTATATAAAGGATGAGCCGAGCTTCTTTGAAGTTTTTGCAAAGGCTGATGTAGATAATCATTCGGTTGAATATTTTGATGATTATATTCGTTTCAGTGAACGTCTCGCAAAAATTGCAACAGGAGATGTTTCGGCCACAAAAAGTCCTTTGCATAGTTATCACTACACTCCGGATGGAAGCTATATGGCATTTATGCCTCCATCGGTGGAAAACATTGAGCTTGTTGAACGTGAAAAAATTCCTCAGTTAATGCAGAAGTTTTCGCTGGACCTGGGTGATCTCAGTGATCTGGAAGTACGTAAAGCATGGAAAGAAAGTCGTGCAACCAAGTGGCTTCTTCCAGGAGAGGGTCTGCTGCTGGAAGATCAGGTGATTCGGCTGGTGCAGCCAGCTTTTGATGGGGATGAGGTATTCATGGTTTATGCCAGTGATCTGGCTGTGGACAGATTGAAGGCGAACTTGCAGCGCAGCGATTTTGATGGGACTTTTTTTGTTGTAAGCAATGATGGGCAAATACTTCTGCAAAGCACTGGTGATAAAATCAATGATGCAGAGATGGCCGCCATGGCGCAAATACTCAAGAAGACAAAGGCGTGGCAACTGTCCGGTCCCAACTTGAAAGTAAATTACTCACGAGGTTTGTTTACTGTGAGTCAGCCGCTGGGAGATACGGAGTGGTTTGCAGTCTATGCCTACACCGTGAAGACCATGGTTCAGGCATTGAAGGGGCCACTTTCTTTGTATGGCGCGATTGCGTTGGGAATGCTTTTGGTGTTATGGGTGGCTGTTTTTGTCTTTCATTACCGTTTCTTTTTGCCTGCATATCAAAATTCTCAAAGAATATATGAAAGTGAAAAACTTAGTCGCAGTATTTTGAGCATGGCTCATGTGGGGCTTGGGCTGTTGAGCAAAGGTTCGGGTCTTGTGCTGCTCGAGAATAAGGCCATGGAGCGCTATACCATTGAGGGTATGCCTTTGGCGGCATATCTTTTTGGACGTTATCAGCAGGAAATAGGCGCGCAGAATGTAGAGCTTGTACGTGAAATCAATGCTCTGGATGAAGCACTGCAGCCGGCAGACCTGCTGGTGCACATGGCGCCTTGCTATTACCAGGGGCAGGCAGCTTTGCTCAGCAGTGTCCTGGATATCACAGAGCGCAAAAAGGCTGAGCATGCGTTGCAGCATGCGCGACTGGCTGCAGAGCGGGCGAGTCAGGAAAAATCCATGTTTTTAGCGGCTGTCAGCCATGAGATTCGCACGCCTTTGAATGCCATTCTGGGAAATCTGGAACTGCTGGAGCGTGAAGAGTTGCAGCTGCGTGCACAAGAGCGAGTGCAGATTGTTTCTTCTGCGTCTAGGACTTTGCTGCGCGTGATTGACGATACTCTGGATTTGTCCAGGGTTGAGTCCGGAATGCTGTCGCTGGAGATGCAAGCTTTTGATATCACGCCGGAGGTAGAAAGTGTGGTGCAGACCTTTTTGCCGCGTGCAGAAGCCAAAGACCTTGCCCTCTACTGTCGCATCATGCCTGGGATTTCTGCATGCGAAGGGGACCCGTTCCGTCTTCGGCAAATTCTCGGGAACTTGCTGAGCAATGCCATCAAATTTACGCAGAACGGGCATGTACTGGTCACTGTAGATTCTTGGGTGGTGAATGGGCAGCGTTTGCTGCGGCTGACAGTGCAAGACAGCGGCATTGGTATGAGCCCAGAACAGCAGGCACAGTTGTTTACACCGTTTACGCAGGCCAGCTCGTCCATTGCCCGTGAGTTTGGTGGTTCTGGTCTGGGGTTGGCACTGTGTCAAAGAATTGCTGGCCTGATGGGGGGTGTCATTCGTGCAGAAAGTACGCTGGGGCAAGGGAGTACTTTTGTGCTGGAGCTGCCACTGGCACATGGCATTCAACATGAAAAACTGCAGTCCAGTCACTGGTCGGGCAAACGGATTGCGATCTGGTGTGATAACCCGCAATGGCAAGCTGCATTGGCTCCGTACTGGTCGTATTGGGGCGTGGAGAGCATTTCCTGCGAAAGAGCATTGAATGCATTGAGCGAGGTTGATGCTCTGGTGCTGCTGGGCAATCCTCGTACTTGGCCGTTCGTCCTGGAAGATGCCGCCATCAAGGCTGTGCCTGCGGTGATCGATGTGCAGGAAAGTGGTCCGACTCATCCCCTCAGGCGCGATGGTTGGGTGCAAGTTTCCTGCTATTCGCTGGCAGGTATTTATGAATCCCTTGCTGTAGAGCCAGTGCAGCGGCTAGCGAGCATCGATGACGTCCAGGCAACGGGTATGTTGCCTCATCAGGAATCTGCGCCTCGTTTACGGATTCTGGTGGCAGAAGACAATCCGGCAAATCAGCGATTGCTGCAAGAGCAGCTGGACTTGCTGGTGCATGACGTAGTGATGGCTGAAAGCGGTGGTCGTGCACTGGAGCTGTTCAATACCCAGTCATTCGATCTGGTACTGACGGATCTGGACATGCCGGGTATGGATGGCTACGCCCTTGCCAAGGCGCTAAGAGCGCAGGGCGCTTTGCAGCCTATTTGGGCCTTTACCGCTCATGCGGGCGAGTCGGAGCGGAGCATGTGTCAGGCTTCTGGCATCAATGAGGTGCTGCTCAAGCCTCTGTCCATGAAACAGCTGGCGCATATGTTGGCTACTTTGACAGGGCAGGCTGCGGTTGCAGATGTGCCCGAAAAAGCAGTAACGCCAGAGGTGCTGGAGGCAGTCAGAGATGCCTGTGAGATGTATATGCACAGCATGCACCAAGGCTTGCATGCAGGTGATATGGCAGTGCTCCAGCGTGGGTTGCATGCTATCAAAGGCAGCTTTGCCATGTTGCGTGCCCATGCACTGGTGGAGCAAACCACAGCGTTGGAACGAATGGTGGAGGGGCAGGCACCTACTACTGAAATAGCGCAGGCCTTGGAAGTGCTGGCATCTGCTGTGAAGCAGGTGCTGGATGGATGGCCTAAGGATCAGGCCGCCGAATAGTTGCGAAGCCCCAAGAATAAACTAGGGCTCGTACTGCAGCAGGGGCGCCTTGGCTATCCCGCTGCCGTTCTTGGTATCAGGGGTAGCTGATGAAATAGTAGGGTACGGACTTGGTAGAGCCTGCGGCGCTGGCAATCAGGACGGGTTGAGAGGATGCAACCATTGCGCTGGGTTGCTCCACAGGAATTGTTTTGTGCTGCAGCTCCACCTGAGGTTCTACGCCAGTGCAGTGCTGAATCTGCATGTCCTTCTGGGTTGCGGTGGGATAGTTGAGGGTGCAGGTGCCGTGAACGATCTGGCCCGAGAAATGGATGATTCCACCAATTTTCTCTTTGTGTGCCAAGGCAGGTTGTGCCAGCACAGCAGTGAGCAAGAAAGCCAGAGCGAGGGATGCTTTTTTCATGGTCAACCTTTTGACAGTAAGAGGGCCTGTAACTTCAGTTCGTAACAAACCGTGATTAGGTGACCGCTAGTGTAAAAACTGTCTCTGCGGCTGGCTATCTGACAAAAACTAAGTGAATGCTTTATTTTATAGGAATAGTCCTAAACTTGTTTCACATGATGTGGAGGCCATAGCCGTAAAAAAGCCCACTGGCGGAAATCACCAGTGGGCTTTGCTTTAGATTTGATAGCTGCTCAGGTAGGCTGCATCAGCCGCAGGCACCAATATAGCCGCAGGATGTGCAGAAGGAGCAGCCATCCTTCTTGATGACGGCATGGGCTCCGCACTCAGGGCACTTGGTGCCGCTCATGGCCTGGGCCGGTGTGGCTGCAGCAGGTGTGGCAGTTACGGTTGCAGGCGCTGCGGGATTGATGGGGGCAGGTTGCTGCTCCTGGCTTGCGCGGTTGGCAATGATGGACTGGATGGCGTAGGCCAGCAGTGCCACTTCACTGTCGTGCCACAGAGGGATGCGGGTGCCGTCTTCCTTGTCGCGCCAGCCGTAGCGGATGGGGCCGCGGTCCCAGGCCACCTTGCGCAGATCATCCAGCGCCTTGTCCAGGAAGCCGCCGCGTGCTGCCAGCGACAGCGAACGCATGGTGGCGGTGATCCATTGCTGGCTCTCACCGGTCTGGCCCACAGGCATGAAGAACTCGATGGGGCGCTCTACGCCATTGACGTACATGAAGCTCACCACCAGGTACAGGCGGCGCACACCGTCGTGGGTGTAGTACTCGATCTTGTCAACGACCGCGTTCAGTGGGCCTTCGGGGCGGCGTTCCACCACGGCGGACAGGCCGCTGGTGTGGGCAGCAGCAGGCTGCGGTGCAGGCTTTTCTTCGGTCTTGGGGGCTTCTACCGACAGCACGGCACCCAGTGTGTCGTTGGGGCGGTAGGTGGCGCAGCCCTTCAGACCGGCCTTCCAGCTTTCCATATAGAGGTTCTTGAAGTCCTCAAAAGGATAGTCCGCAGGAATGTTGACGGTCTTGGAGATGGCTGTATCGATATAGGGCTGCACGGCGCGCATCATGGCCACGTGCTCAGCCGCAGTCATCTCCAGTGCGCTGACGAAGTAGGCTGGCAGTTCTGCATCAGCACCAAACTTTGCCTTGTAGAGGCGATAGGCATGGTCTTCCACGGTGTAGAAGGCATTGCCGCCGTCGGCCGTGCGCTTCTTGCGCTGGTAAGTCCAGGAGAAGGGCGGCTCAATGCCGTTGGAGGCGTTGTCTGCAAAGGCTAGCGACACGGTGCCTGTTGGTGCGATGGACAGCAGGTGGCTGTTGCGGATGCCATGCTTGCGGATGGCTGCACGGATTTCCTCGGGCAGGCGCTGGGTGAAGCCGCTTTGCAGGTACTTGTCTGCATCAAACAGCGGGAAGGCGCCCTTCTCCTTGGCCAGCTCGACAGAAGCCAAATAGGCTGCATCGCGCATGTTGCGGGCAATTTCTTCGCCCTGGGCCACGCCAGCTTCGCTGTTGTACTTCAGGCCAAGCATGATCAGCGCATCGCCCAGGCCTGTGAAGCCCACGCCGATGCGGCGCTTTTGCTGCGATTCCTTGTGCTGCTCGGGCAGGGGCCAGACGGTAGCGTCCAGCACGTTGTCCAGCATGCGCACCTGAATGGAGACAGCGGCGCGGAAGGCTTCAAAGTCAAAGTGGGCGTTCTCGGTGAACGCGTCACGCACAAAATTGGTGAGGATGATGGGGCCCAGGTCGCAGCAGCCGTAGGGTGGCAGAGGTTGCTCACCGCAGGGGTTGGTCGCGGCAATGGTCTCTGCGTAGTACAGGTTGTTGTCGGTATTGATGTTGTCGATGAACAGAATGCCGGGCTCGGCGAAGTCGTAGGCGGACTTCATGATGGTGTCCCACAGCTCACGTGCGGCAACCGTCCTGTAGACCCACTTGCCGTCCTCACGCTGGTGGGCGCCTTCTTCGATCTGGTTGTCAGAAGGGGTGGCAATGTGCACCAGCTCCCACTGAGCGTCGCTTTCCACCGCCTGCATGAAAGCGCTGGTTACGCCCACCGAGACGTTGAAGTTGTTCCAGCGACCCTTCTGGCGCTTGGCCGTGATGAAGTCCAGCACATCGGGGTGGTCAATGCGCATCACGCCCATTTGTGCGCCACGGCGTGCACCGGCCGATTCCACGGTGGTGCACGATGCATCAAACACGTCGATGAAGGAGCAGGGGCCAGAGGCAAAGGAGTTCGTGCCCTTGACCTTGGCACCCTTGGGGCGCAGGTTAGAGAAGTCGTAACCAACGCCGCCGCCGCGACGCATGGTTTCTGCTGCCTGCGACAGCGCGGTGTAGATGCCGGGGTTGCCGTGCTCGTCAAAGCCGTTGGTGGCATCGGCCACAGGCTGCACAAAGCAGTTGATCAGTGTGGCCTTGGTATCCAGGCCGGCTGCGGCCATGATGCGGCCTGCACCGATGGCACCGGCTTGCATGTTCTGGAAAAACTTCTCTGCCCACTCTGCGCGCAGTTCTGGCTTTTCTTGGTCAGCCAGGGCTTTGGAGACGCGGCGGAACAGATCTTCGGCGGTTTGCTCGCCCGCGGCCAGGTATTTTTCAGCCAATACGTCTTGGCTGATGGGTTGAGTGTTCAAAGAAGTCATTGCGTCTTTGTGAGTGAAGATAAACATGGTTGCGCCGATGCCAAGCAATAGGCGTGCACAGGCGCGTTACATAAAAGAAAGAGCCGGACGTTCGTCGCCCGGCCTGGGTAGAAATCGGAGCTGCCAGGGCCTATCCCATCGAATGGGCGAAGGCCCAAGTTTTACCTAAATCTAGCCTGTTTTGCGTATCAGCACACAATAGGTAGTGCTGTCTGCAAGGTCATCACGCGAACCCAGACAGTCTAGTGCAAGAGCTCCGGGAAGCAAAACCGCACGGGCTAGGGGAATGTCTTAGGTCAGAACCAAGGGGATATGCAGACGTATTCTACGGCCAGCAAATTATCAAAAAAGATAGCAAAAAATCAATACATGACAACGCATAGCATTGAAATTATTGAGAATTTCAGTGCTAAACATTTTTTCATTCTTGTGGTGAATTGCCACACATAGATAGTGTGGTCTTGTGGGTGACACACTAAATGTGTTGTATGCATCCACAAGGCGGGCTTGTAAACGCGGGGCTTACAGCTGCTTGACCAGGACCTGGCTCTTGCGGTCCCAGTTGTATTTGGCCTTGCGTGCTTCGGGCAGCCAGTCGGGGCTGACGGGCTGAAAGCCCCGCTTGATGAACCAGTGCATGGTGCGGGTGGTCAGCACAAACAGCGTCTTGCAGCCCAGAGCGCGGGCGCGCTGCTCGATGCGCTTGAGCAGCTTCTCTCCATCGCCCGTGCCCTGTGACTTGGGCGATACCGTCACGGCCGCCATCTCTGCGGTCTGCGCTTCCAGATAGGGGTGCAGGGCGGCACAGCCGAAAATCACGCCGTCGTGCTCGATCACGGTGTAGCTGGCAATGTCGCGTTCGATTTCGGTGCGGTCGCGCTTGACCAGGGTGCCGTCATTCTCAAAAGGCTCGATCAACTGGATGATGCCACCCACATCATCAATGGTGGCTTCGCGCAGCTCTTCGAGCTTTTCGTCAATGACCATGGTGCCTATGCCATCGTGCACATAGATTTCCAGCAGCAGGGCGCCGTCAATGGCAAAGGGCAGGATGTGGCTGCGTTCCACGCCGTGCTCGCAGGCACGCACGCAGTGCTGCAGGTAAAAGCCTGTGTCGGTAGGCAGCTGTGCGGGTGGCAGCTCGGCCAGAATGCGGCGGGCCTGTGCCAGTGGCAGCTCGGTGTTGATGGGGTTGTCTTCGCCTGCGGGCTCGTGCGGCTTGGCGCGCACGCCGGGCACTTCGGTCAGGAAGATCAGCTTGTCCGCCTTGAGCTCGCAGGCCACGCGGGTCGCCACTTCTTCCATGCCCAGATTGAAAGCCTCGCCTGTAGGCGAAAAGCCAAAGGGTGAGATCAGTACCATGGCCTCAGACTCCAGCGCGCGGCGAATACCTTCGCCGTCGACCTTGCGCACCAGGCCGGAATGCATGAAGTCCACCCCATTGACGATGCCTACGGGGCGGGCTGTCAGAAAGTTGCCGGAGATCACGCGTACGCGTGCGCCAGCCATGGGGGTGTTGGGCAGGCCCTGGCTGAAGGCGGCTTCAATTTCAAAGCGCAGCTGGCCTGCTGCTTCCTGGGCGCAGTCCAGGGCCACGCTGTCGGTGATGCGCACGCCGTTGTAATACTGGGGCTCGTGGCCCTTGATGCGCAGCTGCTCGTTCACCTGCGGGCGAAAGCCGTGGATGAGCACGATCTTCACGCCCATGGCCTGGATCAGTGCCAGATCCTGCACGATGCCCTGCAGCTTGCCGGCGGCAATGGCTTCCCCTGTGATGCCCACCACAAAGGTCTGGTGTCGGAACTTGTGGATATAGGGGGCCACGGACCGGAACCAGGGAACAAAGGTGAAGTTGAAGACTGTGGACATGGGCGTACAAGGCTGCAAAGGGACGAAAGGCTTGCATGTCCTGTACGCGCACAGAACATGCAAGCCAGTGTGAAGTGTAGCGGCCTGTGTGCGTGCTGCAGCGTTTATTCGCAGCCAGGCGTCTGCGTAAATCTGTATGGCAAGCGTGCGCAGAGCGTGAGGACGCTATGGCCGCGTGAGCCACAGGGTGATGCAGATGACCAGTCCCACCAGCCCGGCCAGCAAAAGCAGAGGGCTGACGTAGTACAGCGCAGCGGGCATCAAGCTTTGGAGAGCAATACTTTCAAGCATGGCGTACTCCTTCCGGGGGCAGCGGGTACGGCGCCCCGCATGTGCACTACTACCTTAGTGCGGCGGTTCACAGGGGCATGTAGGCAAAAGTCGCATGCTGCTCATGTTGCGTTTCGCTTTTAAAAACATAGCTGTTAGCGCTTGATATGCATTTGTTTCAGATGCTTTTATATTTGAAAACATTGAAATACTTGCGCTAGCAGCTTTCAAATTCATAGCTTTCACGCTGGGCTCTATGGGGCCAGACGCAGCATGGTTAAAAGCCAGGCGGCGTGCTGTACCGAAGCAGCCCGTGTGAGAATCGCCGCCAGCGGTCAGTCGTACCGCCCTTATTCCATGCCCCGTGTGGGCTGTTTATTAAGCTGCCGAGTGCTCCGTCTCGGTGGTGGATTCAAGAAACGGATCATTCATGACTACTTCTTTTGCCCGCCGCTTGGTGATCAAGCAGGCGTTGCTTGCCGTTGCCGCAACTTCTGCCCTGACTGCTTTCTCGGCCTCTGCTGCCGACAAGGTGCTGCGCGTGTCCGCAATTCCTGATGAGGCGCCGACCGAACTGCAGCGCAAGTTCAAGCCTCTGGGTGAATACCTGTCCAAGGAAACCGGCATGAAGGTCGTGTTCACACCTGTGAGCGACTATGCCGCCGTGGTCGAATCGCTGGCCACCGGCAAGCTGGACATGGCCTGGCTGGGCGGCTTCACTTTTGTGCAGGCCAAGATTCGCACCAATGGCACGGCCAACCCCATCGTGCAGCGTGCGGAAGATGCTGTGTTCACTTCGCGCTTCATCACGGCAGACCCTAACATTAAGTCGCTGGAAGACCTCAAGGGCAAGACCTTTGCCTTTGGCGCGCCTTCGTCCACTTCGGGCAGCCTGATGCCGCGCTACTTCCTGCAGCAAGCCGGTCTCCAGCCTGAAAAAGACTTCAAGAATGTGGCTTTCTCGGGCGCACATGATGCTACCGTGGCCTTTGTGGCTGCGGGCAAGGCCGATGCCGGCGTGCTGAACACTTCCGTGTGGGACAAGCTGGTCGAATCCAAGAAGGTGGACCCTGCCAAGGTGCGCGTGTTTGCCTCCACCCCAGAGTACTTCGACTACAACTGGACGGTGCGCGGTGATCTGGACCCAGCAATCACCAAGAAGCTGACCGAGGCTTTCCTCAAGCTGGACCCTGCCAATCCTGAACACAAGGCCATCATGGATTTGCAGCGAGCTTCCAAATTTATTCCCACCAAGCCAGAGAACTACACAGGCATTGAAGAAGCGGCCAAGTCCGCAGGCCTGCTCAAGTAATTGCTGCTTTTGTGCGACCTACAAGCCAGCCTTTGCGCTGGCTTGTGGCGTTCAACCCGCTTCACAACCCTTGATACGTCGTTGCTCAGCCTTGTCGTACGACTTGTACTGCCTGCGGCTTCGCGCCTGCGCGGCCCGGCCTCGTCTCAAACGCAAACCTGCGGTTTGCTGGGTTGTGCCAGCGGTTCTTGGTGCCGTTCTGTTTTTTTGATTACAAGCCAAATTGGCATCTAACGCTGATGTAGTAAGCGCTGGCAGCTACATTTTGCGGAGTAACGCTATGAGCTTTTCTTTGCAGGGGCTGGGGCTGACCCATGCCAACGGCCATGTGGCGCTGGCCGATATCACGCTGCGTGCCGCGCAGGGCGAGAGCATTGCGCTGATTGGCCCCTCGGGCGCGGGCAAAACCACGCTGCTGAGCACGCTGGGCACGGCGCTGCCACCGACGCTGGGGCAGATCGAAGTGCTGGGTCAGGCCGTGCCTTTTGATTCCAGATCCGGCCTGCGTCAACTGCGCGCGCGCATTGGCACGGTGCACCAGGCCGTGCCCATTCCGCCGCGCCAGCGGGTGGTGACGGCGGTGCTCGCAGGCAAGCTGGGGCAGTGGCCAGCGTATAAGTCCTTGCTGTCACTCATCCACCCGCAGGACATGCCCGGCGCACAGGCTGCGCTGGCACGGGTGCATCTGGCCGACAAGCTGTTTGCGCGCTGCGACCAGCTCTCGGGCGGGCAGCTGCAGCGCGTGGGCATTGCGCGGGTGCTGTACCAGGAGGCGCAATTGATTCTGGCGGACGAGCCTGTGTCTGCGCTCGATCCGACTTTGGCGCTGGACACGATTGAGCTGCTGGTGCATGAAGCCAAGGCACGCCACGCCACCCTGGTGGCCAGTCTGCACACCGTGGAGCTGGCGCTGCGCTGCTTTGAGCGCATTGTGGGTATTCGCGATGGGCGCATTGCCTTTGATCTGCCTGCTGCTCAGGTCACACCAGCCCAGCTGCAGGCCCTGTATGCCGCACAGCCCACTGCCGTGGCGGCTGAAGCAGCACCGGGGGCAGAACCTGCCTTGCCACTGCATGGGTGCCGCTGATGCCGAGTAGCAAGCAGTCGATCGCTTTGCGTGACCCCGCCGCGCGTTCGCGCCTGTGGGGCGCTGTGTTGGCCGTGGTGGTGCTGTGGCCGCTGTTCGATGGTGCAGGCGTCAGTGTCTCGGCCTTGTTCGATGCAGACAACCTGCGGGTGATTGGCGGCTTTCTCGCCAACTTTCTGCCGCCAGACACCAGTGCTGAATTCGCTGCTTATCTGTGGCAGGCCACGCTGGAAACCCTGGCCATTGCCACCTTGGGGCTGCTGCTGGCCTTTGTGCTGGCGGTGCCGCTGTCGTACCTGGCTACCAGTGCCGTGCGTGAACGTGCCAGCCAGAACCCGGTAGCCCGTGCGGTGATGACGGTGCTGCGCGGCATCCCCGAACTGGTCTGGGCACTGGTGTTTGTGCGCGTGTTTGGCCTCGGGCCAGCGGCCGGTGTGCTGGCGCTGGGTCTGACCTACGGCGGCATGCTCGGCAAGGTCTATGCCGAAATTCTGGAAAGCGAAGACGGCGCCGCCGCCCGTGCCTTGCTACGCACTGGCAGCCCACGCGCGCTGGCTTTGTTGTATGGCCTGCTGCCGCTGGCCTCCAAGGAACTGGTGTCCTACACGGTCTACCGCTGGGAATGTGCGATTCGCGCCTCGGTGGTCATGGGCTTTGTGGGGGCCGGGGGGCTGGGCCAGCTCATGGATCAGGCCATGAAGATGCTCAATGGCGGTGAGGCCTGCTCCATTCTGCTGGTGTTCGTGGTGCTGGTGCTGCTGGCCGATGCGTTGTCGGGCTGGCTGCGCCGCAGTCTGGATGTGCCGCCCGCTGCGCGCACTTCAGCCTTTGGTGTGCGCAGTGTGGTGGTACTGCTGGCCGTGGCTGCGGGTGTGGTGGCCAGCTGGCGGCTGCTGGACATGGATCTGGGCGCGCTGTTCACGGCCGATGCCGCCTCCAGCATGGGCGACTTTGTCTCCGGTTTTTTCCCGCCAGACACCAGCCGTGCATGGTTGTGGCAGGTGCTGGTCGGTATCTGGGAGACGCTGGCCATCTCGGTGGTCGGCACTTTGCTGGCGGCTGTCGCTGGCTTGCTGCTGGCGCTGCCTAAATTTCGCGCACCGTGGAATGTGCTGCTGAATGTGCTGCGCTCCGTACCTGAGCTGGTCTGGGCCACCATCACCGCGCTGGCCGTGGGCTTGGGGCCGTTTGCCGGAGCACTGGCACTGGCCTTGCACACGGCAGGCGTGCTGGGGCGGTTGTATGCCGAAGCGCTGGAGAACGCACCCAGCCAGCCCGCGGAGGCCCTGTGCCGCACAGGCAGCAGCCGCGCCATGGCGTTTCTGTATGGCACCTTGCCGGGGGCTGCGCCGCAGCTGGTGGCTTACACCCTGTACCGCTGGGAGATGAACATCCGCATGGCCGCCATCCTTGGCTTTGTGGGTGCAGGTGGTCTGGGGCAGCTGCTGTATTTCAAGCTCTCGCTGTTCCACTACGCCGAGGCCAGCACCGTCATCATCGCCATGCTGGCGCTGTCGATTGCAGTGGATCAGGCCAGTGCGTGGTTACGGCGCAGCATGCGCTGATGCGGCCTGCGCATTGCGCAGGTGCGGCACGATCAGCTCCAGCAGCACGGGGCTGATCTGTGCATCCAGCTGGTGGCGCATGCCGCGAATGATGTGCAGCTGCGCCCCGGCAATCGAGCGAGCAGTTGCTGCCCCGCCGCCGGGGTGGACGATGCGGTCTTTGTCACCGTGGATGATCAGCGTCGGCGCTTCGATGCGGTAGAGCGCGGCGCTGCGGTCGCCTGCAGCCAGAATGGCCGTCACCTGGCGCTCATAGCCCAGACGCGCCTGTTCCGGGTCAGGGATGCGCTGCCAGGCCTGGGCCACATAGTTGCGCCACGCGTCCTCAATGCCCGGCACCTTGGGGTCGCCAATGTGGCGCATGATGCGCACATAGTTTTCCTGGGCCTGCTCCAGCGTCTGCGCGGCGCGGCTGAACAGCATGCGCAGCACGGTGGAGCCTGCGGCCTGACCAACGCGCGGGTTGCCCGTGGTGGAAAAGATGGACGTCAGTGACAGCACCTTGTCTGGATATTGCGCGGCCAGGTTCTGCGCAATCATGCCGCCCATGGACATGCCCAGCACGTGGGCGCGTGCAATGCCCAGCACATCCAGCAGCTGGGCCACATCGTCTGCCATGTCGCGAATGTGGTAGTGCCCGGGCGGCACGCTGCGCAGCAGCAGACGCCAGCGTGGCGGCGGCAGCTGCGGCAGATGGCTGGAGCCCCCGACGTCACGGTTATCCAGCGTGATGACCCGCAGCCCCGCCTGTACCAGCCCGTCGATCAATACCATGGGCCAGGACACCAGCTGCAGCCCCAGCCCGGCAATCAGCACGATGGCCGGGTGTTCGGGCTGGCCATAGCTGCGATAGCACAGCTGCAGGCCACTGGGCAAGGTGGCGAACTGGTCGGAAGCTGGGTCGGCAAGAGGCAAGGCGTGCTGCATGGGTGAAAGCGCAAATGACACAAAGGCCCACATTGTGGCGGCAGCTGCAAGAGGCAAGAGGCCGGGTAGAGGATAGGCCCCATGCCCTTTGGTCAGCCACAGCGCACAATGCAGGCAAAGCCGGAACAAGGCGGAGACAGGAGACACAGGTGCAGTGGAAAAAATTAGCGCTGGGCGCTTTGGTGGTGGCAGGGGCCGCTGCCGTAGGGGGATGGTTCAGTCTGGACAAGGAAACGCGGGGCCTGCTGGCTACGTTCCCGACGAACCGTGATTTGCTGTTCTGGTCTGAGCCGCAGCGCGACGCGGCCTTCCGTGCGCTGGACCGCATTCCGCTGCTGGCGCGCTCGCATATGGTGCCAGCGAGCGGCACGCCATCACCGCTGCCGCCCGGAGAGCCGCTGCCGCTGCGCACAGATATCAATGCCTTCATGGCGGGTCAGCGCAGTGCCGCGCTGCTCATCGTGCAGGGCGGCAAACTGCGGCTGGAGCGCTATGGGCTGGACTTTGATGGCGCGGGCCGCTGGACCAGCTTTTCCGTGGCCAAGTCTTTTACTTCGACGCTGGTCGGCGCTGCGCTCAAGGATGGCTATATCCGCAGTCTGGATGACAAGGTCAGTGACTACATTCCTGACCTCAAGGGCTCGGCCTATGACGATGTCAGCGTGCGCCAGCTGCTGACCATGACGTCTGGCGTGCAGTGGAACGAAGACTATGCCGACCCGCAGTCCGATGTTGCGCGCTTTAACAACCACCAGCCCGAAGCGGGGCAGGAAGCCCTGGTCAGCTATATGCGCCAGCTGCCGCGCGCAGCGCCGCCCGGCACGCGCTGGCTGTACAGCACAGGGGAAACCAATCTGGTGGGCACGCTGGTGCAGCAGGCCACGGGCAAGCCGCTGGCCACCTATCTGGCCGAAAAGGTGTGGGGGCCAGCCGGTATGGAGCACGATGCCACCTGGCTGGTGAGCAAGACCGGGCAGGAAATTGGCGGCTGCTGCATCCAGGCTTCACCACGTGACTATGCCCGCATGGGCCTGTTTATTCTGAATGGCGCCAAGGTGGATGGCCAAAGCATCGTGCCTGATGGCTGGTGGGAGGCTGCCACCACCAAGCAGGCCGACATTGGCCGGCCCGGGCATGGCTATGGCTATGGCTACCAGTGGTGGACCAATGACGATGGCAGCTACGCCGCGCGGGGCATTTTTGGGCAGGGCATCTTTATCGACCCCCAGCGCGAGCTGGTGATTGTCACGAACGCCAACTGGGCCGGTGGCGCGCGTGACCCGGCTGCCATGAAGGCGCGCGAGCAGTTCTACCGTGAGGTGCAGCAGGCGGTGGATGCCGAACAGCAGCGCAGCAAAGACTGACGCTGCAGGCCATGGCTGCGCCGCGCCACAATGGCAGCCATGCCAAGTTCTGATTTCTCTGCTTCTTTGCCCGAGCACTTTGCGCCTGTGGCGCTGGACAAGTGCTACCGCCTGCTCAACCACGGCCCCACGGTGCTGGTCTCGGCCCAGCATGACGGGCAGGCCAATGTGATGGCAGCCGCCTGGGCCTGTGCGCTGGACTTCCACCCGCCCAAGGTGACGGTGGTGATTGACAAGGCCGCCTTCACACGCGGGCTGATTGAGCAGTCCGGCCGCTTTGCCCTGCAGCTGCCTACGGTGCCGCAGGCCGCGCTGACGGTGGCGCTGGGCAGTACCTCCGCCCACCAGATGCCCGACAAGCTGCAGCAGCACGCCGTGCCGCTGTTTGCCTCACCCCTGCATGGCACGCCGCTGGTGGCCGGCTGTGCTGCGTGGCTGGAGTGCCGTTTGATTCCCGAGTCGCACAACCAGCAGGCCTATGACCTGTTCATTGGCGAAGTGGAGGGCGCCTGGGCTGATGTGCGCGTGTTTGCCAACGGGCACTGGCAGTTTGAGCACGCCCCGGATGCACTGCGCACCCTGCACTATGTGGCTGGCGGCCATTTCTACGCGACTGGGGCTGTGGTGAAGGTGGAAAACTGATAGCGGATAGCGCAGGTTTTATGCGGATTTGAGATGAAAAATGCTTGCAAACGCTGTATAGATCTGCGCAAACCGCTATGTTTTGAAGGGGGAAGGCCTGGCGCACCAGCGGTTTGAATGCTTGGTGAATAAAATAGTTTGCAATGCAAATTATTTATCCGTATTCGAACTGAACGCATGTCTTCTTCTGTGATGCACACACAGGCTGCCACTGAGCAGCCTTTTTTTGGTCATTTGCTCATGGGCGTGAGCCGTACCTGGCGCAGCGTGCTGGAAGTGCGCCTGCGTGAGCTGGGGCTCACGGATGCCACCTGGGCACCTTTGTTTCACCTGCATGCCGCAGCCCAGCCCCTGAACCTCAAGCAGCTGGCCCAGCGCGTGGGGCTGGACAGCTCCAGCCTGGTGCGGGTGGTGGATGTGCTGGAGCAGCGCGGCCTGCTGCAGCGCCAGCAGGATGCGGCAGACCGGCGCAACAAGCAGCTGCTGCTGACCGAGCAGGGCCATCTGATGGTGGCGGATGTGCGTGCCAAGCTGCAGCAGGCCGAAAGCCAGCTGCTCGCAGGCATGGATAGCGCTGTCATTGAACAGCTGTACGCTGGCATGATGCTGCTGCACGAGCGCCTGTGCGCCCTGCAGCAGCAAGACCGTGCAGAAGGAGTGGCGGCATGAGTGTCACGGTTTCTGCTGCCGCGCAGCCTGGCTGGCAGCAATGGGCGCAGCGTGCAGGTTTTAACTCGCAGGTGCTGGTCTTTGCCCTGCGCACGGCGCTGGCCGCCTTTGTGGCTTTTGTGGTGGCCAAGGCCATGGGGCTGGAGCATGCCAACTGGGCGGCCATGTCGGCCTGGGCTTCCAGCCAGCCCTTGCGCGAGCATTTGCTCTCGCGCGGTATGTACCGCTTTGCCGGTTCGCTGCTGGGGGTGATCTATGCCGTGGGTCTGGTGCTGCTGGCGCAGGACAACCTGTGGCTGCTGGCGCTGGGCCTGGCGGCGTGGGGTGCGCTGTGCGCGTTCTGGGGCAATGCACAGCGCGGCTTCATGGTCTACGGCTGGATGCTGGCGGGTTACTCGGCCGCCATGGTGGTGCTGCTGCACCACGGCCCGGCAGCCAGCATTACCGACTTGGCCTGGGACCGCATGCTCACCGTGGTGACGGGCGTGGCTGCGGCATTGTGTGTGTCATGGTGCTTTGCGCCGCGGCGCAAGGCCATGGTGCTGATTGGTCAGAGCCGCCAGACGCTGGCCCAGGTGCTGCAGGCTGCCATGGCGCAGATGCAGGGCCAACCACGCCCTGCAGGCTGCGAGAGCGCTGTGTTGCTCAGCCGCCTTGCCGAGGTGGATGAGTTGCTGGATCTGTACCCCGAAGGCTCAGCCCGTGCACGCCGCACGGCACAGGCCATCCACTGGCAGCAAAGCCAGGCCATGGAGCTGCTCTACCAGCTGCAATGGCTGGCGCAAGGGCTGTCCAGCAAGACACTGTGTACGCCCACCGCAGCGGCGCAGCTCTTGCCTGTACTGCAGGCCGTGGTGCAGCAGTTGCAGCACGCGCCTGGAACGGACGAAGCGCAGCTTTACCGTGTCGTGCAGCAGGCGGGCGAGCTGGTGCAGCGCCAGATAGCTGCTGACACGGTGGGCAACCAGGTGCTGGCCCAGGTGGCGGCGCTGCTGCAGGCCGTGCAGGCGGGGCTGCATGCCGAGCAGCATGATCTGGGGCAGCAGGAAGTGGGTGAGGGCACCAGTGTTTCCATTCCTGTGACACCCTTGCACCGTGACTGGATGGGTGCGCGCCAGGCGAGTGTGCGCACCGGCGGCACCATGCTGCTGGTGGGGGCGGCATGGGCCTGGACGGGCTCCAGCGTCATGGCTTTCTGTCTGCTGGGGCTGTCGGTCATGCTGCTGGTGTTTTCTTCATTTGAAAGCCCCAGCCGCACCATGCTGTATGTGCTGCGCGGCCAGATTATTGGTGCGGTGCTGGCATTGATCTGCCAGCTGTGCGTATGGCCCTTGGCCTCATCTTCCTGGGACATGGTCTGGATGACGCTGCCCTTTGCCCTGATGGGCGGCTTGCTGTTTGCCCACCGCCGCACGGCCATGGGGGCCATGGACACCAATATGGTGATGTTTATCCTGCTGGCGCCACGCTTTCCGGACACCCTGGGCGCACAGGCCCATCTGAGTCTGGCGCTGGCCATTGTGGCCGGCCCTGCGCTGGCCTGGGGCATTTACCGGCTGATTTACCCCACGCAGGCTGTGGTGCGCATGCGCCACCTGCTGAGCATGATGTGGCAGCAGCTGCCTGCTGCCGCCGTACAGGCACTGCAGGGCGGCACGCCCGATGCGCAGTGGCGCGCACAGCTGCACCACCGGGTGCTGCGCCTGATGCGCTGGGCAGACAAGACGCAGTGGGCCAGCCGTTCCTTGCTGCCCAGCTATGGCATGGCGCTGCGCAGCACGCAGTCCGTCGTGGAACAGCTGCAGCACTGGCGCAGCACACAGGGTGCGCAGGCCCCCGCCCGTAGCTTGCGGCGCGCAGAGCTGGCGCTGCGCCGACTGTCCAAGTGGCAGCTGGAGCGCGCAGAAGGGGGTGTTCCGCAAGGCTTGCAGCAGGCCTGGCAGGCACTGGCCCAGCAGCCTAGGCTGCCCCCCGCACTGGCGGCCAAGGTACGGCGCGTAGCCGGGCATGATCTGGCGGTGCTGGCCCAGCTGCAGCAGGCACTACAGACCAAATAATGGCCGCAGCAGGCGCAAAAAAGCCCAGGTGTGCATGCACCTGGGCTTTTTGTCTGGCATCACGGGGGCTGGGCGAAGCCGATCAGAGGCTGGCGCGCTCCAGCACCAGCACATCAATCGACGAAGGCACACCCAGTCGCACAGCAAAACCGGGCCATAGACCTGCGCCATTGCTCACAAACAGGCGCATGGGGCCCACTTCATAGAGACCGCTGACAAAGCCGTCATTGGCGGGGGCGACCAGCCACTGGTCCATGCCCTTGATATGACCGCCATGGGTATGCCCTGCAATTTGCAGATCCACCCCATGCGGGGCATAGCTGCGTGCCATCTTGGGCTGGTGGCCCAGCAGGATGTGGAACTCAGCCCCTGCGGCCTTGGCCTGTGCGGCCACGGCTTCAATATCAGGCGGCACGCCTTCGGGCTTGCTGGGGTCTGCGTTTTGTCGGGAAAGGCGTCCATAGGCGGGATCGCCCACGCCAGAAATGGCCAGCCTGTGGCCACGCACGTCCATGACGTGGGCCTGGTTGACCAGGTAGTGCATGCCCTGCTGGCCATAAATCTTGGCCCAGGCATCAAAGCCGCTGTAGTACTCGTGGTTGCCGGGGGCAGCCCATACGCCCAGAGGTGCTTTCAGGCCAGCCAGTGGGGCAATATTTTTGGACTGGGTGGCTGCATCGCCATCGACCATGTCGCCGGGCAGCACCACTATGTCGGGCTGTGCAGCATTCAGGCGCTCGACCAGTGCCTGCACATATTCGGCATTGTTGACGGGGGTGGCATGGATATCTGCCAGCACACCAATGCGCAGGCCTTTCAGCGCCTCAGGCAGATTGGGCAGGGCAATGCGGTGCTCACGCACCTCTGGTACACGCGTGCCCTGGATCAGTCCATAGCCGCACAGCAGCAGACTGATGCCAAGCACCACACAGGTGTTGCGTGGTGCCAGCACGGGGCGTGCACCACCACGCCCGCGTGCCAGACGCAGGATGAGGGCCAGCACATCGCGCACCAGCGCCCAGACCAGCCCCATGCCCATTGCAGCAAACAGACCGCCGCAGATGAGCTGCAGGGGCGCCAGCTGCTCATAGGGCAGCCATTCGTTGCGCATGGCCAGAATCAGCAGTGCGGGGCTGATGATCAGCAGCGTGCTGATGCCCAGCAGCCACCAGAAAGCACGGCGCTGGGCGCGAAACAGCGGATACCACAGCCACAGGGCCAGCAGTGGTGCCGCGAAAGCAATCAGAAAAACCATGATGAAAACCGGAAGGATGCGGATAGTCAGCGCAGGACAGAGCCGCAGAGCATAGCAACAGCTGCAGAACCCCCAGAGCCTGCGCACCAGACCGTAAGGAAATGCATCCTGCACCTTGCCTGACAAAACGGCTATGCAGGCTGGTACACCATGCGCACATACGTGCCGGGCATGGGCGCGGGATGCACGGTGCAACAGGAACTGGAGGTTTGCAATGCCATACAAATGCATGAAGCAGCTGGGGCTGGCGCTGGCTGCCGTGGTGGTATCTGCCTCGGCCATGGCAGGGACTGCCGTGGGGGCAGGGGTGACCTGGACTTTCGGCGGCCCCAAGCCCATGACGGGGCCAGCGCTAGGCATCAAGCTGTTTTCTACCGACAAGGAACAAAAGGGTGCCGCCTATATCGGGGTGGATTACTCATTCAGTGACCATGGCCTGCGCCCCAATGTGGGGCTGGCCTATCTGGCCAAGCACAAAACCTATATTGGCGCTGACATTGGCTACTCCTTTACCCAGCAGGGCGCAGACTTTGGTGCGGGGCTGGGTTTTGTAGACAGCAAAAAGCGCGACTGATCCGCACTCCCTGGATTCCCAAGCTTCCTGCTCGCAGGTTGCAAGGCTTGCAGGCAGCATGGCTGAGCTGCAACGGGGATAATTACGCCCCTTATGCCTTTGAAGATCACGTTCCCCGAATCGCTTCCCGTATCCAGCCGCCGTGAAGAAATCATGGAGGCCATGGACCGCCACCAGGTCATCATCGTCTGTGGTGAGACGGGTTCGGGTAAAACCACACAGCTGCCCAAGATTGCGCTGGCACTTGGCAGAGGCAAGGTCAATGCGCAGCCCGATGCCAATGGCCAGGTAAGAGGCCATCTGATTGGCCACACCCAGCCGCGTCGTATTGCGGCGTCATCCGTGGCCAAGCGCATTGCCGAAGAGCTGGACACGCCGCTGGGCGAGGTGGTGGGCTACAAGGTGCGTTTTCAGGACACGCTGCAAAAGGGCGCTTCCGTCAAGCTGATGACGGACGGCATCTTGCTGGCCGAGACGCAGACCGACCCGCTGCTCAAACAGTACGACACGCTGATCATTGACGAGGCGCACGAGCGCAGCCTGAACATTGACTTCTTGCTGGGCTACATCAAGCAGATCCTGCCCAAGCGCCCCGACCTGAAGGTGGTGGTGACTTCGGCCACCATCGATGCCGAGCGCTTTGCCAAGCATTTTGAAGGCCCCAAGGGGCCAGCGCCGGTCATCATGGTTTCGGGTCGCACTTATCCGGTGGAAGTGCGCTATCGCCCGTTTGAGGAAAAGAAAGACTACGACCTCAATGACGCCATTGCCGATGGCGTGGATGAGTTGTGGAACGGCGGCGCCAAGGGCGGCGATATTCTGGTCTTTTTGCCCGGTGAGCGTGAGATCCGTGAGGCGGCCGATCACCTGCGCAAGCATCTGCAACACCAGCCTGCACTGCGCAGTGCCGAGGTACTGCCCCTGTTCTCGCGCCTGTCACAGGCCGAGCAGGACCGTATTTTTGATGGCCACACGGGCCGCCGCATTGTGCTGGCCACCAATGTGGCCGAAACCTCGCTCACAGTTCCAGGTATCCGATACGTCATTGACGCAGGCACGGCGCGTGTGAAGCGCTATTCCTTCCGTAGCAAGGTGGAGCAGCTGCTGGTCGAGCCGATTTCGCAGGCAGCAGCCAACCAGCGCGCAGGCCGCTGTGGCCGCGTGGCAGACGGTATCTGTATTCGCCTGTATGACGAGGTAGACTTCAGCAGCCGCCCCCCATTTACTGACCCGGAAATCCTGCGCTCTTCGCTGGCAGGCGTGATCCTGCGCATGAAGTCGCTGGGTCTGGGCGATGTGGTGAACTTCCCGTTCTTGGAAGCACCCTCGGGCCGCGCGATTGCTGACGGCTACCAGCTGCTGGCCGAACTGGGCGCGGTGGACGAGCGCGGCAATCTGCTGCACATGGGCAAGGAGCTGTCGCGCCTGCCGCTGGACCCGCGTGTGGGCCGCATGATTGTGGAGGCGCGCGAGCGCGGAGCCTTGGCTGAAGTGCTCATCATTGCCGCTGCTCTGTCTGTGCAGGACGTGCGTGACCGGCCGCTGGAAGCGCAGCAGCAGGCCGATCAGCAGCATGCCAAGTTTGATGACGACAAGAGCGAGTTCACCGGCTATCTGCGTCTGTGGAAGTGGCTGCAGGATGCGCGCGGCGGCAAGGTGGTGGCCAAAAGCCGCAAGGAAATGGCCGCACAAAATGCCCCCGCTGCCAAACCCAACGCACGCAACCAGGCCTTTTTGCCGGTGAGCCAGCGTGCCAGCGGTGGGCAGGTGGAAGGCTCGGTGGAAGAGCGCCTGGCGCTGTTCAACCCGGCGGAAGACCAGGAGGCCGACACCCACAAGCTCAGCAACCGCCAGTGGGAGCAGTTGCTGCGCCAGAACTTCATCAATATCCGCCGTGTGCGCGAGTGGCGAGATATTCACAGCCAGCTGCTCACCGTGGTGAAAGAGCAGAAGTGGCTCATCAATAACGAACCTGCAGGTTATGACGCTGTGCACCTGTCCATGCTGTCTGGCCTGCTGGGCAATATTGGCTACAAGGGCGAAGAAAGCGAAGCCTATCTGGGCGCGCGTGGCATCAAGTTCCACCCACACCCCGGTGCGCACCTGTCCAAAAAGCCCGGGCGCTGGATTGTGGCGGCCGAACTGGTCGAAACCTCGCGCCTGTATGGCCGTGGCATTGCGGCGATTGAGCCGCAGTGGCTGGAAGAAGTCGGCGCCCATCTGCTGAAAAAACAGCTGCTCGATCCGCACTGGTCTAAGAAGCAGGCCGATGTGGTGGCGCAGGAGCGCGCCACACTCTATGGCATCGTGGTCTACAACAACCGCAGCGTCAGCTATGGCCGCGTGGACCCCGATGCGGCACGCACCATGTTCATCCGCCAGGCGCTGGTCGAAGGGCAGTGGGATACGCACTGGCATTTCCTGGCGGCCAACCAGAAGATGGTGCGCAAGATTGAGGACCTGGAACACAAGTCTCGCCGGCAGGACGTGCTGGTGGACGATGAGTTGATCTACGCCTTCTACGAGCAGCACATCCCCAAGGGCATCTACAGCGGCGCTACCTTTGACAAGTGGTTCCGTCTGGAAAGCAAGGGCAAGCCGGAGCTGCTGCGCTTGTCCAGGGATGAGCTGATGCGCCATGAGGCCGCAGGCATTACCACCGAAAACTTCCCCAAGGTGGTCAAGCTCGGCGGTGTGGACTGCACGGCCAGCTACCTGCACAGCCCCGGTGACGCACGCGATGGCATCACGGTGAGCGTGCCGCTGTTTGTACTCAATCAGGTGAGCGAAGAGCGTGCGGAGTGGCTGGTGCCCGGCATGCTCAAGGACAAGATTCAGGCGCTTCTGAAGAGCTTGCCGCAGCGCCCGCGCAGCCGCTTTGTGCCGCTGCCTGAAAGCGCGACGCGGCTGGCCGAGCTGTTCACCCAGCCCGAGCGCTGGGCCAAGGGCAGCCTGATTGATGTGCTGCTCAAGCAGGTGCGCGATGAGACCTCGCTGGATGTGAAGCGCGCAGACTTTAAGCTGGACATGCTCAGCCCGCACCTGTTCATGAACTTTCGCGTGCTGGACGAGCATGGCCGCCAGCTGGGCCAGGGCCGCAATCTGGCTGCACTCAAGGCAGAGTGGGGTGCCAAGGCGCGCGGGGCCTTCCAGGCGCTTGCTGCATTAAAAGTAGCTGCTAGCGCTGATCAATCAAGCAATTCAGATAGAAAAGTATCTGAAAACAAGCAGCAGCAAGCGAAAGCAGCTCCTAAAAATGAGAAGTCGGCCAAGGCTGCTCCCACGCAAAAAGCCGAGCAGCGCTACACGAGCTGGGCCTTTGGTGAGCTGCCGGAGCTGATGGAAATCAGCAAGGGCAACACCACGCTGATTGGCTTTCCCGCCCTGATCGACCACGGCACAGAAGTTGGCATCGAAGTGTTTGACGAGCCTGAAGTGGCCGCCGCCAAGCACCGCGTAGGCCTGCGCCGCCTGTTTGCGCTGCAGATCAAGGATGCGCTCAAGTACCTGGAAAAGAACATCCCCGACCTGCAGAAAATGGCCGTGGCCTATATGCCGCTGGGTACGCAGGAAGAGTTGCGCCAGCAGATCATTGATGTGGCGATTGACCGCGCCTTTTTGCAAGACCCATTGCCTGCCAGCGAAGCCGACTTCAAGCAGCGTGTGCAGGATGGCCGTGGCCGCCTGACCTTGATTGCCAACGAAGTGGCGCGCATGGCCGGTGTCATCCTGACCGAGTACGCTGCGGCGGCGCGCAAGATCAAGGACACCAAGAACGCGCCGGATGCCACCAAGGATGCGGCAGAGCAGCTGGGCAAGCTGATGCCCAAGCACTTCATCGCCGTCGCACCCTGGACGCAGCTGGGCCACTATGCGCGTTACCTCAAGGCCATCACTGCGCGCCTGGACAAATACCGCGCCGACCCTGCGCGTGATGCCGCCAAGCTCAAGGAGCTGCAACCGCTGGAGCAACGCTACTGGCGTCTCGTGGCCGAGCGCAAGGGGCAGGTGGACGCACGCATGCAGGAATACCGCTGGATGCTGGAAGAGCTGCGCGTGAGCTTTTTTGCGCAGGAGCTGCGCACGCCGTATCCGGTCAGCGCCAAGCGTCTGGACAAGGTCTGGGCGCAGCTGCAGTATTGAGCGTCACTTCAGCCAAAAAACACCATCACCCACACCACAGCCCGATCCACTGCTGGGTCGGGCTTGTTTTTTAAGGACTTTTCATGACCGATATCACCCAGGACCTGCGCGTGGTCGCCATTGACAACGACAGCTACGCCCAGGCCGTGGCCGCTGCACGCGCCTACCGCATGGGCGATGACCCCTCAGGTTTTGCTTTCACCGGCAAAGCCACTTTGATGTTCCAGCGCGAGCACGAGGAATGGGAGCACAACGCCTTCAGCAGCACGCCGCTGATTCGCTACGTCAACCCTGTAGAAGGCGCGGCTGACGCCGATGAAGTGCAAAGCGACGACTTTTTGCGCGCTGTCTCGCACCAGGTCACCTATATGCACATTCCTGCCGAGTGCAAGGACATGGAGGTGGACGACGTCTGGGCCATTGACTGCGAATTTCTGATGTTTGCCATGCCCCACCCCGTGGAAGAGGGTGAAACTGCCTGGCTGCTGGTAGCAGGCCCTGAGAACCGCACGATTGCTTCCAAGCACACGGTGCAGGAGTTCCAGCTGGCGGAGATCAAGGCAGCGGCGAAAGAATTGGGCCTTTAAGCGGGCAATAAAAAACCCCTGCGGATGAGGCAGGGGTTTGACAGGCAAGTGGCCTGTGTTTACTGGATCACGGCGCCAGAGGCCTTCACCACCGCTTCGGAGTTGGCAAAGTCCTCGCGGAACATGGTCTCAAACTCCTGAATGCTCATGGCCTTGGGCTCTGCGCCCTGGGCCAGAATGGCTTCCTGCACGGCGGGCTGGGCCAGCAGCTTGTTCACTTCGGCATTCATCTTGGCGGTGATGGCTGCAGGTGTACCAGCGGGCATGAACAGGCCGTACCAGGTGCTCACGTCAAAGTCCTTGATGCCTTGCTCCTGCATGGTGGGCACATCAGGCAGCGAAGTGGCGCGCTGGGCAGAAGTCACAGCCAGGGGGCGCAGCTTGCCAGCCTTGATCTGGCCAATGGCCGATGGCACGGAAGACACCAGCAGGTCCACATTGCCCGCGATGGCATCCATCAGCGCGGGGTTGGAGCCCTTGTAGGGCACGTGGGTCAGCTGGATGTCGGCAGCCTTTTCAAACAGGTGGCCAGCGATGTGAATGCTGGTGCCGTTGCCAGGCGAGCCGTAGGTGATCTGGGTGGGCTTGGCCTTGGCGGCAGCCACCACATCTGCAATCGTCTTGTAGGGGGAGTTCACGCTGGTGGCGATGATCACAGGTGTATAGGCCACGTGTGCCACAGGGGTCAGGTCCTTGACGGGGTGCCAGGGCAGGCTCTTGTACAGGTAGGGGCCAAGCACCAGATTGTCTTTCTGGCCCATCACCATCTCATAGCCGGTAGGTGCAGCCTTGGCAGCTTCCGTAATGCCGATGGTGCCGCCTGCGCCAGCCTTGTTTTCGGGAACAACGGTCCAGTTAGTGGCTTCGGTCAGCTTGTTGGCGACGACGCGGGAGAGAATGTCTGTGCCGCCACCGGGAGGAAATGGAATCACCAGACGAATGGCCTTGCTGGGATAGTCTGCAGCGTCTTGGGCAAAGGCAGGGGCGGCAACACCTGCAGTCAACGCCAAGGCAGTGCAGGTGATCAGTTTGCGGTACATGAGAGTCTCTCCAGAACACAGGTATCTAAAACAGCAGCAGGCCCTGTGCAACACACAGCAGAGCGGAAACTGCTTTCAAGCAAATTTGTGGGCCTGTCGACAGCGAAAGGGTGTTCACCATCTGGCGCGGAGTTCCTCTATGGAACCTGTCTGTATATAGCCCGCAGGGGTTGCCTGCGGGATGATCACGGGCTGTGCTGACCGATCAGATCGCACAGCGCGGTGTGGCCCACTTGACTCAGACAGGTTCTTGGGATGTGTGAATGTTAGCGCCGTAATTGTTTGTACAAGATCAAACGCTGCAAAAAATACATTCCGATTCGGCATCGGCTCAGGATGTTCTGTGCGCATCGCACGAAGCCATGCAGCGCGAATCAAGCAGAGCCAATCAACCAAGTTTAGGCCTGTCGCACATCCGCAATCACAGGATCGCCAAAGTTCTCGCGCTCCAGCCAGGCCAGAACGCGGGCGCCTGCTGCTTCGGGCGAAGTGAGCTGGCCATTGGCCTTGAGGTCCGCAAAGCGGCCGACGCCCGGAAAGTCCTCCACGCTGGCGCTGCGCAGCTGCAGCTGCATGTCAGTATCAATCACTCCAGGAGCCAGTGAGCAGATCTTGGCGCCATGGGGCTTGCTGGCTTCATCCAGCGCTACGGACAGCGAGAAGTTGTCCATGCCAGCCTTGGCGGCACAGTAAGTGGCCTGCGAAGCAATGGCGCGGCGGCCCAGGCCAGAGGAAATATTGAGCACCCGGCGGGGAATGCTCCAGTTTTCCGTCGCCTGCAAAAATGCCGAGGTCAGCAGCATGGGGGCTTCCAGACCCACACGCAATGCGTGGCTGATAGCGCTCCAGTCCGTATGCGACAGCGGTGCAATGGGGGGAATGACGCCAGCGTTATTGATCAGCACCACACGGGCATAACGGCTGGCTTCCTGTGCAGCCAGCCAGCTGCGCAGTTGCTGGGCGGCCGTATCGGGAGCAGACAGATCATGCTGCCACTGCTGCAGCGTGGCCTGGTGGGTCTGGGCCACGGCTTCCAGTGCGTCGTTGCGATGGCGTGCCATGGTGATCAGGTGGTGGCCCTGTTCGAGGATCTGACGGGCCATGGCCAGACCCATTCCGCGTGAAGCGCCAGTAAGTATGTAGAGCTGAGGTTTCATGGGCTGGATCGTAACGCGCCTGCCTGCTGTACAAACAGTTGGCATATCAGGGATTGGCTGACAGCCTGCAGCAGTTCAGGCTTGAACAATCAATGCGTCAGGCAAACAATGCAACTGGTTTTAACAAGTGACTCAAAGGGAGCAGGAATGACCCAACGTGTAGCGGATTTGATGGTGGAGATTCTGGCGCAGGCAGGTGCGCAGCGCTGTTATGGCATTGTGGGCGATACGCTGAACTACTTTACAGATGCCATCCACAAGAGCAAAAAGCTGGAATGGGTGCACATGCGCCATGAAGAGGCAGGTGCTTTTGCCGCAGGTGCTGATGCCCTTTTGACAGGGCAGCTGGCGGTGTGTGCGGGCTCATGTGGCCCAGGCAGCCTGCACTTTATCAATGGTATTTTTGAGAGCAACCGCAACCGCTCGCCACTGGTGCTGATTGCCAGCCAGCTGGGCACGCCGCAGCTGGGCACGCAGTTCCCGCAGGAGGTGGATTTCCTCAAGGTCTACAGTGAGTGCACGGTATTTGCCCAGCAGATCAACCACCCCAGCGAAGCGCGCCGCATTCTGACGCAGGCCTGCCAGGCTGCGCTGAACAAGCGTGGCGTGGCGCTGGTGGTCGTGCCGGTGGATGTGAGCAGCGCCGAGGTGCCGGAAAGCTTGCCTTTTAACGTGCATGTGCCGCAGCCTGTGGTGCGTCCTTCCGATACCGAGCTGCAGGCCATGGCACAGCTGCTCACAGAGGGCAAAAAGGTCGCCATCTACTGTGGCTCTGGCGTGGAAGGTGCGCACGATGAGCTGATTGCGCTGGCCAGCAAGCTCAAGGCCCCGATTGGCCATACCTCGCGCGCCAAGGACTTTGTGGAATACGACAACCCCTTCAACATGGGCATGACGGGGCTGTTGGGCATTTCCTCTGGCTACGAGATGATGGAGCAGTGCGACACGCTGCTGCTGCTCGGCGCGGACTTTGCCTGGTCACAGTTCTACCCGAACAAGGCGCGCATCATCCAGGTGGACAAGGAAGTCATGCACCTGGGCCGCCGCCATCCGGTGGATCTGGGTGTGGTGGGCGATATCGTGCCTACGCTGCAGGCCCTGCTGCCGCTGCTGACCGAAAAGACCGATGACAGCTTCCTGCAGACCTGTCTGAAGCACCGTGAACATGCGCTCAAGACGCTGGAGGCACAGGAGCGCGTGGGCAAGGGTGATGTGATTCACCCCCAGCATGTCTACCGTGTGATCAGCGAACTGGCGGCAGAAGACGCCATCATTGCAGCCGACTGCGGCTCTTCCATGGCCTGGCTGCTGCGTCACCTCAAGGTCAACGGCAAACGCCGCACGCTCACCAGCATGCTGCATGGCACCATGGCCAATGCCATGCCACAGGCGCTGGGCGCACAGAAGGCATTCCCCGGGCGGCAGGTGATTTCCGTGTCGGGCGATGGCGGTCTGGCCATGCTGATGGGCGACTTGATCACTACGCTGCAGGAAAAACTGCCCATCAAGATCGTGGTGCTCAACAATGGCTCGCTCAATTTTGTGGAGCTGGAGCAAAAGGTCGATGGCCTGCTGAACAACTACACCGACCTGGTCAATCCTGACTTTGGTGCGGTGGCGCAGGCCTTGGGCATGTGGGGCCGCAGTGTGCGCAAGGCCGATGAGGTGGAAGCCGGCGTGCGTGAGCTGCTGGCACAGCCCGGCCCGGGCTTGCTGAGCGTGCATACCTCACCGTTTGAGCTGGTCATGCCTCCTACGGTGCAGGCCAGCCAGGTGGTCAGCACCACGCTGTACGCCGCCAAGGCATTGATCAGCGGCCGCGCAGAAGACGTGGAGCATCTGCTGGTCGATAACTATGTGAAGTAATCGCAGCTTGCCGAGTGCTTCTCGTAAAAAAACCTGCATCGGTATTTGATGCAGGTTTTTTTGATGGCGGAGGCTTGCTTACTGAAAGGCGCTGGTGATGTCGCCTGCCTGCGTGGCAAACGTGGCCAGCTCCAGGTACTTGCTGGCTGCGTTTGATTGCTGCAGCTGCTGCAGATCGATGCTGATGTAGTTCAAGGCGTTGTAGCTGCGGATGTGGAACTTGCGCTGCTTCAGATCCGACAGCGCCGTCCAGGAGGTGTACTCCGAGATATAGCGTAGGCTACCTGTGACGCCGGGGGCGGTCATGTCCTGCAGGCCTGCCTTGAAGCGCTCATCCACCGTGATGCCGCGCGGACGGTCGAAGTTGTTCATCACATGCGCCAGCGTAACCAGTGCCTGCTCTGGCGTCTTGGCTTTCTCGGCAAATGTGGCGTAGTACACAGCACGTACAAAGCGACCGACCGAGGTGTTGGACGAAGGCAGAGCCACGGTGGCGATGCCAGAGTCTGGCTGCTGCAGCTGCACGCCTTTGATGGTGAGCCTGGACTGGTCCTTGTTGCTCAGAAAGGTGTAGTTGTTCAGATTGGTCAGATGCCACTGGAATTCCGGGCCGTTGGTCATCACGCCAATCGGGTTGTCGATGACGTTCTGCTGCCCGTTGGCGAACTCGATGACGATGGAAGCCCCCGTGGCATCGTGCAGGGTGTAGTGGAATGGTGTCTTGAGCACGCCAAAGGGCAGCAGTGCGGTGACCAGTGCGGGCGTTTGCTCCAGTGCCTGCTTGACCTCGGCCACGGTAGCGAAATTGGCGAGTGTCCATGCTCCCAGATCAATAGCTGCCAGCGCTGACTGTGTCTTGTCCAGCTGGTCCTGTGGGCCTTCGGTGCTGGCAAAGGCCAGCAGGCTGAAGCTCATGCCGGCTGCATTCATGCCTTCTGCCACCTTCTGGTCCTTGGAGACAGGGTCAGGCACGGTCACGGCAATGAAGGCGTATTTCGACTGGTAGTTCAGTGGGGCATGGCCTTTGACCGTGGATTGAAACTCGGAGCCGGGCGCAAAGTAGGCCAGCTTGTAGGGCAGCTCCATGGGCAGCTCCATGGTGCGGCCGGCATAGGGGGCATGGTTGGCATCTGTGTAGAGCAACGATGTGCACATGGTGTTCTCCTCAAAGAAATCGGTGCATGGCGCAACAAGGCGGCATGGCAGGGCTGGTGTGCTGGGTCTAGGCAGTTATGGCTGTGAACGGCTGGGCAGTGCAGGCAGCATGGTAGCGGTTGGCGTCTCTGGCAAAGAGGTGCTGCTAGCCGTGGGTAGCCAGCTGGCATCGGCAGACACCATGGTGCCCATGACAAAGGCCAGATTGGCTGCGGCGGCTACGGCCGCATATTGCGCTTCAGCCAGAGCCTGGTTGGCTTTGTTGAGCTGGATGGCTGACTCAGTCAGCAGCACGGTGCTGATGCGCCCGACTTTGTAGGCCTCCAGTGAGGCATCGTGCACCACGCTAGCGGTTTCCACCAGCTCTGTGGCTGCTTCATGGCTTTGCAGTGCTGTCTGCAGTACCTGCTCTGCCGCAACAATTTCGCGCACGGCCGTCATCTGCAGGTGCTCCAGTTGCAGCTGGGCTTGCTCTTTGGCCAGCTCGGCCTTGCTCAGCTGGGTAGAGCGCAGGCCGGCGTCATACAGCGGAATGGAAATACCCAGCAGCACGCCAGACCCTGTGTTCTGCACGCCCAGGCCTGAGAGATTGCCGGCCTGGAAGGTGGAACTGTTCTTGGCCAGCCCTGCACCCATGTAGACCTTGGGCATGAAGGCGGCTTTGGCAGCGCGCTGACCAGCATCGGCAATCTTGACGGCCGCATAGGCGGCAGCGATATCTGCGCGCTGGGCAATGACTTGCTCGATGCGCTGTTGCGTCAGGGGGGCGGAGGAGGCGGGCAGTTCCTGCAGTCCTGGCGCTGCCACCTGCAGCTGGGTGTCGGGCGGCAACCCCACAGCCTGCATGAGTGCCAGATAGCTGGAGCGCTCCAGTCCCTCATGGGTGACGACATTGAGCTTGCCCTGTGCGAGTGCCTGTTTGGCCAGCGCCAGATCAATGCGGGTAGCCAGTCCACCTTCCAGACGGGCAGTGACCGCCTGCAGCACATGCTCGTGCTGCTTGAGCGACTTGTGCGCCAGCTGCGTATTGGTGCGCGCAGCGTTGTAGCGGTAGTAGGCATCCGTGACGTCACGGATGACCTTCTGGTGTGCGGCATTGAACAGAATATTCGTGGTCAGTGCCGCGTACTGCGTGCCTTCGCGAATGGCATCGCGCTCACCGAAGTCAAACAGCAGCCAGGTCAGCGTCAGCATGGGCGTGGTGCCGCTGACCTTGTTGTCGACATCCACCGTGCCCAGCTCCAGTGGCAGCTTGACGGGAATGCGCAGGCGCTGCTCGCCAGTGATGACGCTGGCGGTCAGCGAAGGCAAAAACAGTGCATCGGTCAGGCCGATGGAGAGGGCTGCCTCACGTGCACGGTTCCATGCCAGCCGGGTGCTGGGGTTCTCGCGCTGGGCGATATCAATCAGCTGCGGCAGGGTCAGCGCCGTGTCGCTGGGGTAGATGGCGCTGGGCTTGAAGGTCTGCAGCGCTGGAACAGCAGGGATGGTAAACACCTGGCTTTCACCAGCTGTGTGGGCAGTGCTGGACTGGGCAGGCAGATCCCAGGCGCTGCTGTCTGCCTGCCAGGCCTGTGCAGGTGTTTCAGGCAGGCGCAGATCGGCGGGTGTGGTGCAGCCCGTCAGTGCGCCCAGTGTCAGGGCAGCAAGGCCTGCAGGTCCGTAGCGGAAACAGGTGCGTAGTGGCATCAGCTTAGTCCTCCAGCCATGACTTTGTTTTGCAGGGCATGGACTTGTTCTTGAATCTTGGGGTCTTCGAGCGATAGTTCGCCAAAAGCAGTTTGCAGATAAATGCTCTCGAGCGCGTTGATGCTTTGCTGCATGCGCGTTTGCTCGGAGACGGGAATGTGCAGCACGGCCGCTTCGTATTTGCTGGAGATCACCTGCTCGCGCAGGGTCTGCAGCTGCGGCAGCAGCTCAGGCAATGCAGCCTGCATCTGCAGCGCAGCCTGGGGCTTGTGGATGAACAGGTCCAGCCCGCGAATATGCTGGCGCAGCATCTTGATCACGCGTGAGGCCGAGCTGACGGGCCAGATCTGCGTGAACACGATAAACAGCATGAAGTTGCCCAGCAAAATGCCGTAGATACGGTCCAGGGCTACGGAAATCTTGACGTCTGGTCCAAAGCCCTGCAGCACGGTCAGCACAAAGGCCAGGCCAATCTGCACCCCGGCGTAGGAGATGCGCTCCGAGCCCTGGGCCACCCAGGCTGCCACCATGCAGCCCGCAAATACCAGTGCCATGAGCTGGCCGATATTGGTCATGTGTGGCATCAAAAAGTAAATCGATGCAATGCCCATGGCCGCGCCCACCAGACATCCACAGATACGCAGGACCAGCTTGTGAATGGTCTCGCCCACGGTGCCCAGTGCAGCGACATAGCAGGTGATCATGGCAGTGTGAATGTCTTGCCATTGCAGCGCGGTATAGGTCAGGTAGCAGACCACGGCGCAGAAGGTGACCTTGGTGCCGAATTCCGCATAGCTGCTGTTGTGTGCGACATCACGGTTGAAAAAGCCATCCTTGGGCAGTGGTGACTTTTCAATGGCATAGGGCGGCAGGGCTGGCAAATGCTGAAAGCGGGCTTCCACATCCTGCAGCAGCGCAGGCAGAGGCTGGTCGCTGCTCACGTGGGCAGGCTTGTCGAGCAAGCGGCCGTGCTGCAGAGCATCGGCCACATGGTCGCAATACTGGCCCCAGCGGGTGCGCAGCTCGGTGGGCACGCTGTCTGGCGGCAGTGCACTCCAGGCCGCCATGAGCTGGTACTGGCTCAGTGCAAGCTGCTTGAGCTGCTGCAGGCGCTGCCTGGGTAGCAGGAAAAACAGCGTGGTGAAGAGCAGCATCTTGTCGATGTCTGCATTGCCTTCGCGCAGAAAGGGCAGCAGATCGGTGGCAGGCGCGTGGCCTTTGACAACGGCTGCCAGCGTCTGGCTGCGGCGCAGCAGGTGGCGCTGTGCCAGACGTGCAGGCGAGGGGCCCAGCATGGCCAGCACAATGAGCATGATGGCCATGGGGGCCACGGCCATGAGTGCCGCGTACAGGATGGCACGGGTCAGCAGTTCACCAAAGGGCGCAATGCCGACCAAGGTCATGATGAAGCCAATCACCAGTGCCACGATGCTGCCCACTTCGCCCACCTTGCTGGCCACGCTCAGGTACATGAAGAGAAAGGAGCCAATGCAGAGGATGAGCATGCGCACCAGCAGGCTGTCGACCGACAGCACAGCCAGCCCCACCAGAATGGGAATCATGATGCCCACCAGCACAATGACGCCTATGCCCATGAGCAGGCTGTCGGTGGAGTTGGGCTTGACGACAAACAGCACCAGATAGCAGGCAATAGGCGCCAGTGGAATCTGGTAGACCATGAAGACCATGGCTACCAGGGCGCAGACCAGTGCCGTGCGCCAGGTCATGGCCAGGCGCCCTTCGTAAGGCGCCAGTTCCGTGCGCAGGAAGTGCTGCAGTGTGGAACCGCTCATTCGCATGTCTGCTGTGCACGAATGGTGACGGTGGCAGACGCACCCATGCGCATCAGATCAGCAGGTGGGTTGTCCAGTTGGATGCGTACCGGAAAGCGTTGTGCCACACGTACCCAGTTCAGCGACTTTTGCACATAGGGCAGGCTGCGTGGCAGGTTGATGACTTCTTCACTGTTCACCCCCCAGCCAATATTGACGACCTTGCCTTTGATCTCTCGCTTGGGATCAGCCAGCACGTAGACGGATGCACAGGCACCCAGTGGAATGTCGGTCAGCTCGGTTTCCAGATACAGCGCTTGGGCATACCAGCTTTGTGTCTCAATCAGCGTGAACAGTGACTGGTCGGGCAGCAGGCGTTCTCCGGTTGCCACGCGCAAGCCAACGACCAGGCCATCATGCGGGGCGCGGACTTCGGTGTCTTGCAGTGCTTTTTCGGCGATGGCAACGGCAGCCTCAGCCACCTGCACGGCGGCTAGTGCGGCATCGGCCTGACCGACCAGATGCTGGGCTGCCTGATTCTGTGAGCCAGCCTGGGACAGGCTGATCTGCGCGTCGCGCTCGGCCGTCAGTGCAATGTCCAGTTCCTGCTGCGTGGCATAGCCTTGTGCAACCAGAGGGCGCAGGCGCTCTACCGTGCGCTTGGCCAGTGCCAGGTTGGTTCTGGCGCGTGTGATCTGCTCCTGGGCAATGGTGGCATTGGCAGATTCGGCCTTGATGACCCTGCCCTTGGTGTTCAGCGCAGCCTGGGCAATGGCCAGTTCGGCACGTGCCTGCTCAAGCCGCCACTGGTACAACTCTGGCTCCAGGCGGAAAAGCACATCGCCACGCTTGACGCGGGCACCGTCTTGCACCAGTAGCTCTGCAATCTTGCCGGGTACGGCTGTGCTGATGTGGACGACATTGGCCTGTATGACCGCATCATCCGAAGAAACATTGTCCTCCTGGTGGCGGTGGAAAAAGAGCAGACTTCCTAGCAGGCCCAGAAAAATCAATACGGCAATGAGTTTGGCCGCCAAAGGCTTTTTGCTGGCAGATTCTGTGGTGCTGGTCATGGCTTCACCTTGGCGAATAAATATAGGTAAATACGATGGAAATACTCAGCCAAAGCGCTGTGTAGACAAAAAATCTGAAGGGCAGATAGTCATCCAGATCCAGTTTGATGAGCAGCACGCGAATGCAGACCGTGATCACCATGGCCACAAGGGCTCCGACGAGCCAGCTTGGAAAGTAGGAGTTCAGTACCAGAAAGTCTGGTGCCTGCCCTGTGCCGGTGCATCCAGAAAAAAGTGGCACGAGTGTGGCATATATGGCCGATTTTTTTTTGAATTTCTTATTCAAGACATCCCCCATTCTTGCAATGGCTGACCCATGGAAACAGCATGGACTGTACGCCTCAGGCATTGACTGAAGCGGTAGGACGTTGGCGCAAAGGCGCGCTCAGCAGCGGGGGGATAGGGCGTAATAAAGCAGCAGGCATGCGATGGCAGGGCAGTATGGATACTGCCAAGCTTACTTGATCAGGCACTGTGCACGCCTTCAGCAGGGGCATGTATTTCACACGGATGGCTCGCAGGTGTTGCATGCCACGTTGGTGGGCAGTGCCGGTGCTTGATGTCACGCGGCAGCAGGTTTTCCTGATGGGCAATGTCCACAAGCGCCCTGAGCCTGAGACAATGTTGCCCATCATGAGTGACCAGAACGACAAGCTTTCCCCCGATTCGAATTACGTAGACATGCCTGCTGGTGATCCCAGCCTGCCTGAGGGCTGGCTGGAAGTGATCTCCATGGACATGGAGGCCAAGGGTGTGGCCCGCAAGCCTGATGGCAAGGTGGTGTTCATCGATGGCGCCTTGCCCACAGAGCTGGTCACGGCCAATGTGCACCGCAAGAAAAACAACTGGGAGGCAGCCAGCCTGCTGGAAGTCAAGCGCGAGTCTTCGCAGCGTGTACAGCCAGGCTGCCCCCACTTTGGGCTGCACGAAGGTGCCTGCGGTGGCTGCAAGATGCAGCACATGCATGTCAGCGCTCAGGTGGCGATCAAGCAGCGCGTGCTGGAGGACAACCTGTGGCACCTGGGCAAGGTCAAGCCCGAGACCATGATGCGCCCCATCGAGGGGCCCACCTGGGGCTATCGCTTCCGCGCCCGTCTGGCAGTGCGCTATGTGATCAAGAAGGGCAAGGTGTTGGTGGGCTTCCACGAGCGCAAGAGCCGCTACATCGCCGACATGGAAACCTGCAAGGTGCTGCCCCCCCATGTGGACGCCATGCTGCTGCCCATGCGCGAGTTGATCGCCAGCATGGATGCACGCGAAACCTGCCCCCAGATTGAAGTGGCCTGCGGTGACCATGTCACGGCCCTGGTGCTGCGCCATCTGGAGCCGCTGAGCGATGCAGACAAGCAGCGCCTGCGTGACTTTGGCAAGCAGTACGACGTGCAGTGGTGGCTGCAGCCCAAGGGGCCGGACACCGTGCACCTGATGGATGCGCCCACAGCGCAGCTGTCGTACAGCCTGCCTGACTTTGGCATCACCATGCCCTTCAAGCCCACGGACTTTACGCAGGTCAACCCGCACATCAACCGTGTGCTGGTGAGCAAGGCTCTGCGTCTGCTGGATGCCAGGAAGGACGAGCGCGTGATCGACTGGTTCTGTGGTCTGGGTAACTTCACCCTGCCCATTGCGACCATGGCGCGCGAAGTGCTGGGTATTGAGGGCTCGGATGCGCTGGTGCAGCGTTCGCACGAAAACTATGCTGCCAACAATGCACAGCGTGTTGAAGGTGACAAGCTGGCCCCCACCACCTTTGTGGGCCGCAATCTGTTCAATATGACACCTGAGTTGCTGATGGCAGACGGCAATGCGGACAAGTGGCTGGTAGACCCACCCCGCGAAGGTGCGTTTGCACTGTCCAAAGCGCTGGCAGATATTCACCAGATCCGTATTGGCGCCAAGCAGACCGGCGTGGCTACTGAAGAACAGCCTGACTTGCTGCCGCCATTGCCGGAGGGCCACGAGAACTGGCAGTTCCCCAAGCGCATCGTCTATGTGAGCTGCAATCCTGCCACCCTGGCGCGCGATGCAGGCTTGCTGGTGCACCAGGCGGGCTACCGCTGCGTGGCTGCGGGGGTGGTGAACATGTTCCCGCATACGGCACACGTGGAGTCCATGGCCGTCTTCGAGCGCGCTGAATAAGCAGTTCTGAGATTTGAAACGGCAAAGCCCGGAAGGTGTATGCCTTCCGGGCTTTTCTTTGCTTGTCTGCGCAGCAAAAAGTTCGGCGCTTTAGCTGCGAGACCTTTTGTACTCAGTCTCTATTTCGTCTTCGACGGCAGGCTTAGGGGTCTGGGCTTTGGGTGGCAGCACGGAAGGGATACCTTCTATCTTGTGCTCGCGCATGTATTCATCCATCTCTTTCCAGCCCGTAAAAATCATGGACTTGGGTGCCTGCGGGTTCAGGGCATAGCAGTCCTCAATCCCACGCATGGCATGACGGCAGGCACCACCGATGGCTTTGGCTTCGTTTTCACGCACTACGGTACGCGGGTCCGGGCCCAGGCCTGGGACTTGTTCGATACAGCCTGCCAGCAGCGCTGCAGTCATTGGCAACAGCAAGAAAGCAGGACGAATGGAGTGAATCATCTTTGGCATGTGGCTCAATTATCGGCAGCGGAGAATAAAAACTTAAGCATTTTGTTGTGTGCATGGCATGAAAAAGGCTCCCGAAGGAGCCTTGCAGGTGCATGTGCGCCAGCTTAGTCGCGCTCGCCACCCATGATGCCCAGCAGTGCCAGCAGGCTCTGGAACACGTTGAAGACGTCCAGATACAGTGCCAGTGTGGCGCTGATGTAGTTGGTTTCGCCGCCGTCGATGATCTGCTTGATGTCATACAGCATGTAGGCCGAGAAGATACCGATCGCCAGCATGGAGATGGCCATCATGCCTGCGGAGGAGCCCACAAACACGTTGATGATGGCGCCCACCATCAGCACCATGGCGCCCACAAACAGCCACTTGCCCATGCCGGACAGGTCGCGCTTGATGACGGTGGCCAGCGATGCCATGACAAAGAAGACACCAGCGGTGCCAGCGAAGGCAGTCATGATCAACTGCGAGCCGTTGCTAAAGCCCAGCACCATGGCGATCAGGCGCGAGAGCATCAGGCCCATGAAGAAGGTAAAGGCCAGCAGCACGGGCACGCCTGCGGCGGAGTGCTTGGTCTTTTCAATGGCGAACATGAAGCCAAAGGCACCGACCATAAAGACGATCAGGCCCATGAAGCCTGTCAGACCGGCAGTAATGCCGGTTGCCACGCCAACCCATGCGCCTAACACGGTTGGCAGCAGGCTCAGGGCCAGCAGCCAGTAGGTGTTGCGCAGCACTCTGTGGCGCTGCTGCTGCGAGATGCCGTAGCCTGCAGTGTCCCAAGTGTTGATAGGGTGGTTCATTGTGTGATTTCTCCTGTTTGCAAAAAAGCGATGCGCTTTCGGCACACATCCTAAGAGTGGCGAGCGGCGCAAGAAGTTCCGGCGTCATTGCTGATGCGCGGAATGCAGGTTTTGCCTTGTTTATTTTTGTATGGAATGTTTTGCGCACAAGGATCAGGCGAGCTCACACTTTATCAGTATGCTCAGGCGCTGTAACTTACTACGGACCCTGAGCAATGAAAAACAAGTACGAACTGGAGCTGGCTGACGTCAAGAAAATCGCTGCTGCGGCTGAAGCAGAAGCGCTGAAGAACAACTGGGCGGTGACGATTGCCATCGTGGACGATGGCGGCCATCTGCTGTGGCTGCAGCGTCTGGATGGTGCAGCGCCTATTTCCTCGCACATCGCACCCGCCAAGGCTCGCACTGCTGCTGTGGGCCGCAAGGACACCAAGGCGTTTGAAGACATGATCAACAACGGCCGCAACGCTTTCCTGAGCGTGCCCTATGTAGACGGACTGCTCGAAGGCGGTGTGATGATCGTCAAGGACGGCCAGGTGCTGGGCGCTGTCGGTGTGTCTGGTGTGAAGTCCAGCGAAGATGCACAGGTGGCACAGGCCGGTATTGCGGCACTGGGTCTGTAAGCCTCAGTCTGCAAGCCTGAAAACAAAGAAGCGACCCTGGTGGTCGCTTTTTTTGTTGGCTGTGTGTCGTGGAAAAAAGAGACTGGCTACGCAATGCCCGATGAATGCCTTGTTGGCTGGCCCAATCGAGACGGAAAAACCGCCTCGCCCCACGATGAACAATGAATGTGTTTACTTGGTCAGAATCAGCTTGCCGAGCTTGGTGGCCTGCAGGCGGTAGATGGCGCCATTGTGTGCAATAGAGACGGACTTGTTGCCGCGCAGCAGGGCTTCGCTGTCCAGGCACAGCTCCTTGGATGCAGGCGCACTGTCTGCCACAGCAGGCGGTGCGGAATGGGCGCGGCGTGTGCTTGGGAGGGGAAGTGTGACTTGCATGGTGTGAAACAGTGATGGCGTTGAATGTTGTTAATGATAACGATTCTTATTTGAAGTGCAAGCTTTTTTTAGTCCATAACTCTGACAGTGTTTTATTGCCGGATTCAAATCTGAACTGCAACACCTGCAACTGTTAAGGTCAGCAGATGTCTGCAAGTCGTTCGCCATACAGCCAACTCCAACCCGAAGATCGCCTCACCATCGCCAGCTTGCTACAGCAGCGCTATAGCGTACGTGGCATTGCTCGAGTATTAGGCCGCTGTACCAGCACCATCAGTCGAGAGATTGCTCGTAACAGCGTGTCTGGGCAAGGATATGCAAGCACACCCGCTCAGCAGCGCAGCGAACAAAGAAGGCGCTGCGCAAGACCTTAGCCCAAGCTGCATCCGCAAAGCCTTCTATGACAATTGGTCGTTCATTTCTTGCGCTGTCGCTGGTCACCTGAGCAAATTGCGTTGACACTGTCCCACCTGTATCCCAAAGGCCATGAGCTACGCGTGTCACACGAAACCATCTACAACTGCATCTATGCTCAGCCAGTGGGCGAGTTGCGCAAAGAGTTGATCGCAGCGTTGCGCCAAGCGAAGAACAAACGCTTGCCTCGCAGCAAGGGCAAAGACCGCCGTGGCCAGATCTCGGACATGCTCAGCATCCATATGCGCCCGCCCGAGATTGAAGCCCGCCAGTTCCCAGGGCATTGGGAAGGAGACCTCATCAAGGGCGCTGGCAACGCCAGCGCTGTGGGGACCTTGGTCGAGCGCACGAGCCGCTTGCTCATGCTGGTCAAACTCCCTGAGTTCCAGCCGGCCAGTGCAGTCAACGTCATGCAAGCCTTCACGGACAAGCTGCTCGGCATTGCCCAGCCCATGCGCCAAAGCATGACGTACGACCAAGGCAAAGAAATGGCGCTACACAAACAACTCACCCAGAACACGGGTATGGCGGTGTACTTCTGTGACCCACACAGCCCTTGGCAGCGAGGCTCCAACGAAAACACCAATGGCCTTGTGAGGCAGTACCTGCCCAAAGGCACGGACTTGAGCATCTACAGCCAAGAGCAGTTGGATGCGATTGCCGATGAGATCAACAACCGCCCTCGCAAGGGGCTTGGGGTACGATCGCCGCTGTCCGTGTACCGTGAGTTGTTAATCAACTCACCCCAACACTCCACCCTCGTTCATTAAACCTAGGGGTGTTGCACTTGGGTCTTGAATCCGCCATTAAAAAGTGAGCTGCTTGCGCTTGTTTATCAATGGTTTGAAATACAAAAGTATTTGAAAACAAGAAAATTCAAGCGCAAGCAGCTATTTTTTTAAGAGAAGCTCAGCAATGAAAAAGCCCTGCAGGCGCAAGGCGTGCAGGGCTGGTGGCGGTTCAGGAGTGCGGTAGCCGCGCTTATTTTTCAGGCTCGGTGATGAAGCCGATCTTGCGGATGCCAGAGGTCTGTGCGGCAGCCATGGCCTTGGCTACACGTTCGTAGCGCACTTCCTTGTCGCCGTGGATGTGCAGATCTGGCTGAGGGTCCTTGGCGGCTTCGGCCTGCAGGCGCTCGACCAGCTGCTCATCGCTGATGGCTTCCTTGTTCCAGTGGTACTGGCCCTGGGCATCAATGCTCAGACTGATGTTCTGGGGCTTGACCACTTCTGGCTCGTTCGAAGCGCGCGGCAGGTCCACGTTGACCGCGTGCTTCATCACGGGCACGGTGATGATGAAGACGATGAGCAGCACCAGCATAACGTCCACCAGGGGCGTCATGTTGATTTCGTTCATGACTTCATCGTTGTCGTCTTGGGTGCCGAAAGACATGGCTTAGGCGCCTTTCTTCATGGAGAGTACTTTGCTGTCAGGGTTGGCGCCTGTGGTGTCTACCGTCAGGCGGGCGCCGGTCACAAAGTAGGCGTGCAGGTCGTGGGCAAAGCTGTTGAGGGTGTTCAGCACGCCCTTGTTGCCGCGCACGATGGCGTTGTAGCCCAGCACGGCGGGAATGGCCACGGCCAGACCGAAGGCGGTCATGATCAGCGCTTCGCCAATGGGGCCAGCCACCTTGTCGATGGAGGCCTGGCCGGATGTGCCGATCACGATCAGGGCGTGGTAGATGCCCCAGACCGTGCCAAACAGACCGACGAAGGGTGCGGTGGAGCCGACGGAGGCCAGAATCGCCAGACCTGCCTGCATGCGCGATGTGAACTCGTTGATGCCGTTGCGCAGGCAGCGGGTGACCCAGTCAGACACATCCAGCGTGTCATGCAGGTGTGCGCTGGTCTTGCGGTGGTGGGCAATGGCTTCACGGCCTTCCAGTGCCAGATAGCGGAAAGGGTTGGCGGGATCGCTGCTGAGTTTGGTCAGGCCGCTGCCAAAGTCTTCGCTGTGCCAGAAGTCCTTGGATTCATTGGCGTACTTCTTGTACTTCATCAGACCCAGGGCCTTGACGATGATGACTACCCACGATGCCACGGACATGAGCAGCAACAAGATGGCCACGCCACGGGTGACAAAGTCGCCTTGCGCCCAGACGTGGGCAATGCCGAATTGGGATTCCATGAAAACTCCTGAGTAACTGTTTATTCGAGAACGAAATTAATGGGCACGATGTTCCACATGGCTTCGGGAACACCGTTGCGTTTACCTGGCACGAAACGCCACTTCTTGACGGCAGCGATGGCGGCCTTGTCCAGGCGGTCAAAACCGCTGGACTCTTTCAGTTCGATTTGCTCGGCACGGCCATCGGTGTTGACCAGCACACGCAGCATGACCCTGCCCTGTTCCCCCATGCGACGGCTGATCGAAGGGTAGGACGGCCGTGGGTTGTTAAGATAGGACGCATTGCTTGAAGGCAGTACGACCTCAGGTGCGCCGGACGGCGTTGCAGCCGTGGGTGCGGCCTGTGCTGGAGCGGGTGGCGCAGGTGGTGCGGTATCTGCCACGGGTGCAGATTCACTTTCCAGCGTGCCTGTGGGGGCATCAGGTGCAGGCGTGGGGTCTGCAATCGCCTTGGGCAAAGGAGGGGCCTTCTGCACGGGTTTGGGTGCAGGTTTGGGCGGCTGCGGCTTGGGCTTGGGTTGAGGCTTTGGAGGCGCAGGTGTGGGTGGTGCAGCAGGAGCAGGGGCCGGAGGCTCAGGCGCAGGAGGGGCAATGAACTGCGCAATGACTTCTGCGGGAATGATCTGCGGCTGTGCAGATGGTTTGCTCATCCCATGCTGCAGTGCCCATATGGCTGCCGCGTGCAGAGCCAGGACGGCCCCAATGATGATGGCTCTTTGCTTGAGAGCACCGGGGGCGAAATGTTCGGGAAAAGACATAGAAGATCAGACAACCAGTTTCCGGGCGCTGGGCTGGCCAGTGCAGGTCATCCGGCCTTGGGAATGGGGCAATCGTGAATGTGAATCTGGCAGACGCAAGCGAAGATTATTTGCGAAAGATCCACAGGGAACAACCGAGTACGAGGATCAGGCTGCCTGCAGCAACTGAGAAGAAGGCCATGCTTTGCTCTCCAGAATAGGGGTGGCAAGCTGAACTGGCTGGGCAGCGACTTCGTTGTAGATGGCCGCAGCGCCCCCATGGGCACCGCATCTGGCCACTACGTCGCGTGCGCAAGTCTCGCAGCGACCGCACTGTGTGGCAACACCCAGTTCAAACTGGATTTCGTCGAAACTCATGCCGGCATTGGCGTGGCGAGCAATTTCGCGATCAGAAACTCGGTGGCATACACAAACGATCATGGCTACAGGCAGTTGTGGCTGGCTATTGATGTGATGCGAGAATTATAAATGCGAATTCATCGCATTTGCAAACACTTCCTCCCAGTCAGGTTATGCATATGGCATGAAAAAAGCCTTTGGCTGGGCCAAAGGCTTTGGATCAAGTGTTTCAGCGATTAGAAGCTGGGGAAGACGGAACCCTGGAAGGTCACGTCAATAAATTCCTTGGTGGAGGCATCTTGGTAGGCTTTCACCAGCTTGCTGGCCCATGGGGCATTTTGTTCACCTTCGCGCACCACTAGGATGTTGACGTAGGGGTTGTCTGCGCGCTCCAGTGCAATCGCATCACGCTTGGGGTTCAGGCCAGCGGAGATGGCAAAGTTGGTATTGATAGCCGAGGCATCCAGGTCATCCAGCGAGCGGGGCAGCTGGGCTGCATCGAGCTCTACAAACTTCAGCTTCTTGGGGTTTTCGACCACATCCAGAGGCGTAGCCTTCAGACCCGCGTTGGGCTTGAGCTTGAGCAGACCTTGCTCCTGCAGCAGCAGCAGCACGCGGCCGCCATTGGTGGGGTCGTTGGGGATACCGAACTTGGCGCCCTTGGGCAGGTCGTTCAGGTTTTTGTACTTCTTGGAGTACAGGCCGATGGGGAAGTTGACCGTGTTGGCCAGCTTCACAAACTTGTAGCCACGGTCCTTGATCTGCGCATCCAGATAGGGCTGGTGCTGATAGCTGTTGGCATGCAGATCGCCGGAGGACAGTGCTGCATTGGGCTGCACGTAGTCGCTGAATTCGATGATCTGGATCTTCAGGCCGTCTTTTTCAGCCACTTTTTTCACGTGCTCCATGATTTGCGCGTGAGGGCCCGCTGTGACGCCGACCTTGATCGCGTCTTGTGCATGTGCGGTGTATGCGCCAGCAGCGGCAATGGCCAGAGCGGCTTGGAGGAACAGGCGTTTGTTGAGCATCTTAGTCTACGAAAAATATGCAGATGCGAAGAATGTAATACGGTAAATATATTCTTCGGATGAATATTTTCTTATTTTTATATTCAAAAATGAATATAAGTAGCCATTTGCTTGGGCTTAGATGTCGTATTCGGGTGTGCGTGGTTTGGGAAGGGCCATCACGCGATAGGCGACGACATCGAGCGCGGGGTAGCTGATTTCCTGGCGATCAGTCCAGACTTTGGGGGTAATGGGGCCAACAAGCGACACCACATCGCCTTCCATCAGTTCGCGCAGCTGTGCGCAGGGTACGGGGTCGAATGCCACCACGTTGACAAACAGGCTGCTGGGGCCGTCGCCCGAATTGGCTCGCAATCCACCGTCACCAACTGTGGCGCGCATACGGGCCACCATGAATGTTTTGCCAAAACGGTCTACGCGCTCGCTAGGGTCTGTGGTCAAGCGTCCGGTGATCAAACCTTCAATCATTTTCTATATCACTCTCGCAGCCCAGTGGGGGCTAAAAATAAAAATGAAAAAACAAAAAAGGCTAACAGCACGCTGTTAGCCTTTTTCTATATCAATGGTCGGCGTGGCGGGATTCGAACTCGCGACCCCTTGCACCCCATGCAAGTGCGCTACCAGGCTGCGCTACACGCCGACAAGACCTAGATTATATGCCGAAAAAACGCCTAATAAAAATTCAAGCAGGAAATTTTCGGATTCTGGCCAACATGCCCAGTTGTGGCGTACAAGCCAGTGTGCTGGACAAGCTGTTTATTTTACTGGAGATGGCAGAGCCTGAGCGGATGGTCTGGGGTGAATTGTCTGCTTCTTGATAGGAGTCAAGACAAACTTTGGCATGGTGTGTAGTGGGGTGCAAAGCCCGTAGTATGTAAAGCCAAGACGCAGTGTCTGGCACATGAACTGCACGGCTGGCTGCAGTCGATACCGGTAAGGAGCATAGATATGGCAATGATGAAGGCAGCTGCCTTTTTGGAAAAAGGTCGCATCGAAATCGTCGAGAAACCCATCCCTGACGTTGGGCCCAATGATGCGCTGATCCGCATCACTACCACGACCATCTGCGGCACAGACGTGCACATCCTCAAGGGCGAATACCCTGTGGAAAAAGGTCTGACCGTGGGGCACGAGCCTGTGGGCGTGATTGAAAAGCTGGGCAGCGCAGTGCAGGGTTACCAGGAAGGCCAGCGCGTGATTGCTGGTGCGATTTGCCCCAACTTCAACAGCTACGCTGCGCAAGATGGCTATCCCAGCCAGGATGGCAGCTATCTGGTGCCACGCGGGCTGTGCGGTTGCCATGGCTACAAGGCCACGGCAGGCTGGCGCTTCGGTAACCTGATTGATGGCACCCAGGCGGAATATGTGCTCGTGCCTGATGCGCAGGCCAACCTGGCACCTATCCCTGATGGTTTGACTGACGAGCAGGTGCTGATGTGCCCGGACATCATGTCTACCGGTTTTGTCGGTGCAGAAAACGCCAACATCAAGATTGGCGACACCGTGGTGGTGTTTGCGCAAGGTCCTATTGGTTTGTGTGCAACAGCTGGTGCACGCCTGCTGGGCGCAACCACCATCATTGCTGTGGACGGCAATGACCACCGTCTGGATATTGCGAAAAAAATGGGCGCAGATGTGACGCTGAACTTCCGCAATGTGGATGTGATCAGCGAAGTCATGAAACTGACGGGTGGTAAGGGCGCGGACAGCTCCATTGAAGCGCTGGGCACACAGGCTACGTTTGAGCAGGCCATGAAGGTGATCAAGCCCGGTGGCACGCTGTCCAGCCTGGGGGTGTATTCCGAAGATGTGAAGATTCCGCTGTCTGCCTTTGCAGCGGGGCTGGGCGACCACACCATCCGTACCGCCCTGTGCCCCGGCGGCAAAGAGCGTATGCGCCGCCTGATGAATGTGATTCAGGGCAACCGGCTCGACTTGGGTGTGCTGGTCACGCACCAGCGCAAGCTCGACGACATCGTGGAGGCCTACGATCTGTTTGCCAACCAGCGCGATGGCGTGCTCAAGATCGCCATCAAGCCCTGATGCAGTAACGGCTCCAGCAAGAACGCCACCTTCGGGTGGCGTTCTTGTTATGCGACGCTTTGTGCTCTGTAGATTTAGATATCTTCCAGCAGCGCGTAGGGCAGGGACTGGACCGTCAAAGCAACGCCCTCAGGGCTGCCTGCCGTCAGTGCTTCCTGTGCCGACTGAATCTGCATGCTGACAATGGCATCCCAGCCGCCCTGTGGGGCAGGGGCGGCCTGCACCACGGTGCCTGTGGCCTGTTCGGCGTCGCTGGCCGCAAACACTTCCTGGCCTGCGTTCAATGGTTGGTCTGCATGCACGATGTAGGCGCGGCGCTTGAGCGTGCCACGGAACTGGCTGCGAGCCACCACTTCCTGGCCGGGGTAGCAGCCTTTCTTGAAATTCACGCCACCTACGGATTCGTAGTTCAGCATCTGTGGCACGAACAGCTCAAATACGGGCTCGGACACCATGGCGATGCCGCTGGCTACCTCGGTCCACAGCCACTGCTCGGGTGTCAGCACTGTACCTTGCGGCGCAGGTGTGCCCACGGGAGCTACCAGCAGGGCGCGAGGCTGTCCGGCTGCAGGGTAGAGGTGTACCAGATGGCTGCCATCAGCCTGTGTGTGCAGCGTCCAGGGGGCTTCGGTCGCTGGAACCGCGTTGCCGATCAGGCCGAACAGCTGAAAGTCGGCGCTGGCATCCGTGAGCTTGGCCTTGGCGCGCAGCACAAACATGGAAAGGCGCTTGAGCGTGCGTGCCAGCAGGTCCTGGCTGCAGATCAGCAGAATGTCGTCTGGCGCGCGCTTGAAGCCAATAAAGCTGGCCTGCATACGGCCTTTGGCCGAACAGAAGGCTGCCAGACGGGCGTGCTGCTGGTCCAGCAGCACGAAGTCGTTGGTCAGCTGGCCATGGAGGAAACTGGCAGCATCATCACCTTGCACACGGATGATGCCCAGATGCGAAATAGGAGCAATGCCTTGAAGGGTCTCGGTCATGGGTGAATTATGATGCCCGATCTTTTTCTATGGACGCAAAAAGGTTGTGCGACGTTTACTCGTAGTTTTCTTGATGGTGGTGGCTTTGGTGGCCACGGGGGGCGGCGCAGCTGCATGGTGGCTGGGGCAACCCTTGAAACTGGCTCAGTCCACGGTGGAGCTGGACATTGAAGCAGGCACTTCTCCGCGTGGTGTGGCGCAGGCCGTAGTCGCTGCTGGGGTGGATACCGATGCACGCCTGCTGTACTACTGGTTCCGGGTCTCTGGCCAGGATCGCCAGATTCGCGCTGGTAACTATGAGCTGGAGGCAGGCGTGACGCCACGCTCTTTGCTGCAAAAGCTGGTGCGCGGAGAAGAAAGCCTGCGCGCCATTACTTTTGTGGAAGGCTGGACCTTCCGTCAGATGCGCGCCCAGATCGCCAGAGACGAGTTTCTCAAGCATGACACGCAAGGCATGACGGATGCTGAACTGATGGCGGCTCTGGGCAAGCCCGGCGTGGCGCCAGAGGGCATGTTCTTCCCTGACACCTATACCTATGCCAAAGGCAGCAGTGAGCTGGCAGTACTGCGCCGTGCCATGCATGCCATGGAGCGACGCCTGAACGAAGTCTGGGCACAGCGCAGTGCGGATTCGCCCCTGAAGACGCCGTATGAGGCACTGATTCTTGCCAGCATCGTAGAAAAAGAAACTGGGCGTGAGAGCGACCGCGGTCAGATTGCCGGGGTGTTCAGCAACCGCCTGCGTATTGGCATGCGCCTGCAGACCGACCCCTCTGTGATTTATGGACTGGGCGAAAAGTTTGATGGCAATCTGCGTAAACGTGACCTGCAGACGGACACGCCCTGGAACACGTACACCCGTGCTGGGTTGCCACCCACGCCGATTGCCATGCCCGGTATGGCGTCGCTGATGGCTGCCGTGCAGCCTGAACCGACCAAGGCTTATTATTTTGTGGCGCGCGGTGATGGCACGAGCTACTTCAGCGCGACACTGGACGAGCACAACCGTGCCGTCAACCGCTATCAGCGCGGAGGTAAGTAATTGCACGGGTAGAGGCACTACCGGCTGGCAGCATGTGCCAGCCTTTCTGAATCTGAGACTCTGTTTTGACACATACACAAGCAACCGGCCTGTTTATCAGTTTTGAAGGCATTGATGGCGCCGGCAAGTCTTCGCATATTGCAGCGCTGGCGCAGGCTTTCCGTGACGCGGGGCGCACGGTCACGCTCACGCGTGAACCCGGTGGCACGCCGCTGGCCGAAAAGCTGCGTGCGCTGCTGCTGCACGAGGCCATGGACCCACTGACCGAAGCGCTGGTCGCCTTTGCTGCACGCCGCGACCATCTGGTGCAGGTGATAGAGCCTGCGCTGGCACGCGGGGAGGTGGTGGTCAGCGACCGCTTTACCGATGCCACCTTTGCCTACCAGGGCGCAGGCCGTGGTTTTGACTGGGAAAAGCTTCAAATTCTGGAGCGTATGGCGCAGACGGGATGCGCCCCGCAAGCAGATTTGATGCGTGAGCCTGATCTGACCATCTGGTTCGATCTGCCTGCTGCCGTAGCTGCTGGGCGGCTGGCAGGTGCACGCGTGCCTGATAGGTTTGAGGCGCAGCCTCAGGACTTTTTTGCGGCAGTGGCTGATGGCTATGCCCGCCGCTGTGCGGCTGCTCCCCAGCGCTTTGCGCGCATTGATGCCAATTGCAGCCGTGAAGCGGTCTGGCAGCAGGTGGCCGATGTGCTGGTGGCGCGTGGCTATCTGCCCGGAGAGTCAGGAGCTGCAGCGTGAGCGCAGCCGCCAGCACACTCGCTCCCTGGCTGGCACAGCAGCGCCAGAGTCTGTTGGCGCAGCGCGGTCATGCATGGCTGCTGCAGGGACCATCCGGCATGGGGCAGTTTGAACTGGGCATGGCGCTGGTGCGTGCTTGGCTGTGCGAGCAGCCGGGTGCCGATGGCGCTGCGTGTGGTCATTGCGCAAGCTGTCACAGCATCGATGTGCATGCCCATGCTGACCTCTTTGTGCTGATGCCCGAGGTGGACATGATGGCGCGCGGCTGGCCTTTGAGTGAAAAGGCGCAGTCTGAAATTGACGACAAGAAGCGCAAGCCCAGCAAGGAAATTCGCGTCGATGCCATGCGCGATGCCGTGGAGTTCACGCAGCGCACTTCGGCGCGAGGGTGCGGCAAGGCGGTGCTGGTCTACCCAGCCGAGCAGATGAATGCGGTCACGGCCAATGCCTTGCTCAAGACGCTGGAGGAGCCGCCGGGCGATGTGCGCTTTGTGCTGGCAACGGAAGCGGCGCACCAGTTGCTGCCCACCATCCGCAGCCGCTGTCTGGCCCACACCATGCTCTGGCCACAGCAGGCGCAGATGCTGCAGTGGCTGCAGGAGCAGGGCGTTTCGCAGCAGGATGTCGAGGTCTGCCTGCGTGCGGCAGGTGGTCGGCCTTTTGATGCCTGGCAGATGGTACAGTCCGGCAAAGGCATGGGCGTTTTTGCACGTCTGCCCAAGGCAGTGGCCAGCGGGGATGTGGCCGTGTTTGCGGAGATGTCGCCGCCTGAAGTGGTGCAGTGGCTGCAAAAGCTCTGCCATGACCTGATGTGTGTGGCACAGGGCGCGGCCCCACGTTACTTTGCTGCGCAGGACTTGCCGCGCGCGCCTTCCGTGATGGTGCTGGCGCGCTGGGCCAAGTCGCTGGCGCAGGAAGCGCGCACGGCGGAGCACCCATTTAATGCCAACCTCATGACTGAAGCCCTTGTGGCGCAGGCGTGCACGGTTCTAAACTCCAGGCATTAACCTGTTGTTGCACACTTTATGAATATGCAGTCGTCGCCACCTCGCCCCAGTGTTCTGCAGCTTGCCCTGAAGGAAAAAGGGGCTTTGTATGCAGCGTATATCCCGCTGTTTGCCAATGGCGGTATCTTTGTGGCGACCAACCGCCAGTTCCGTCTGGGCGACGATGTCTATGTGTTGCTGACCCTGCCAGATGACCCTCAGCGCTACCCCATTGCTGGCAAGGTCGGCTGGGTAACGCCTGCAGGTGCTGCAGGCAACCGCGCACAGGGCATTGGCGTGTGCTTTCCCAAGGACGACAAGTCTGTCCAGCTCAAGGCCAAGATTGAGCAGATGCTGGGCACATCCCTGGGCTCTGACCGGGCGACGCAGACGGTGTAAGCCATTTCTCTTTCCGATGCCGGCCAGGGGGACCCTCGGCCGGCATTGTTTTTTTGTGCCTTTGATTTCTCATGTTTACCGATTCTCACTGTCATCTGAATTTCCCAGAACTGTCTGCCAATCTGCCTGCGATTCAAGAAGCCATGGCACAGGCGCAGGTCACGCGTGCGCTGTGCATTTCCTGCACCATGGAAGAGTTCCCGGATGTGCATGCCCTGGCCACCACGCATGACAACCTGTGGTGTACCATCGGCGTGCACCCTGATACCGAACACATGACCGAGCCCAGTGTGGACGATCTGGTCAAGTTGGCAGGGCTGCCTCGTGTGGTGGGCATTGGTGAGACAGGGCTGGACTACTACGGCATGGAAGACCGCAAGGGCGGGCGAACGATTGCGGATATGGAGTGGCAGCGTGAGCGCTTTCGCACCCACATCCGTGCGGCGCAGCAGGCACAGAAACCGTTGGTGATTCACACCCGCGCGGCGCAGGAAGACACCATCCGCATCCTCAAGGAAGAGGGCGAAGACGGCTCTGCAGGCAGCGCAGGTGGCGTGTTCCACTGCTTTACTGAAAGCATGGAAGTGGCTAAGCAGGCGCTGGATCTGGGTTTTTACATTTCGTTTTCTGGGATCGTCACCTTCAAGAGTGCGCAATACCTGCGTGAAGTGGCCGCCTATGTGCCTGCAGACCGTATCCTGATTGAAACCGACAGTCCTTATCTGGCGCCTGTACCTTTCCGCGGCAAGACCAATACCCCTGCTTATGTCCCCTATGTGGCCAAGCAGGTCGCTGAAGTGCGCGGCATGACGGTGGAAGCCGTGGCAGCATTGACCAGTAGGAACTTTGACCAACTCTTTCAAGGTGTGGTGACGGAATGAAACGCAGAACCCTGCTGCAGGCACTGAGTGCCAGTGTGTGGATAGGTGCAATGCCATGGGTGCAGGCGGCCGATCTGGGCTCGCATTTGCACACCTTGGTCATTCGTGATGACTATCTGGGCATGCGCGACTTGCTGCGGCAGGGGTTGGATCCGAACACACGAGACCGCCAGGGCGTGCCCATGCTGGTCAAGGCCATGCAGCAGGAGTCTCTGCGTGTGGCGGATGAATTGCTCAATTCCCCCAAGATCAAGGTCGATCTGGCCAGCCCTTCAGGCGAAACCGCGCTGATGTACGCCAGCATCAAGGGCAATCTGGCGCTGGTGCAGCGGCTGCTGGCCATGGGGGCTTCGGTCAACAAGCCAGGCTGGACGCCGCTGCACTATGCCGCCAGCGCCAACCACGAGCACAGCACGGAAATCGTGCGCCTGCTGCTGGAAAACCATGCCTACATCGATGCGGAGTCCCCCAACAAGAGCACGCCGCTGATGCTGGCTGCGCAGTATGGCTCGGAGGGCATGGTCAAGCTGCTGCTGGATGGGGGCGCTGATGTACAGCTGCGCAACCAGCAGGGGCTGAGCGCCGTGGACTTTGCCCGCCGCTCCGAGCGGGAATTCATGGTCAAGATGCTGGATGAGGCCTACCAGGCCACACGCCGCTCCAAGGCCAGCTGGTAAGCACTGCAGGGCCAGAGCAAAAGCTTAAGCTCAAACTCTATAAAAAAAATAGCGCCTTGCGCTGATCCAGAGGCACTTTCAGATAGTTTTCATATTGAAAGTGGCTTGCAATCAGCGCAAGGCGCTTTGATTTTCAGAGCTGTCTTTAGTTGCCTTGGCTGCCTGTGTGTGCCTGCAGTCGGGCGTACAGACCGCCCATGGCCATCAGTTCGGCGTGGGTGCCTTGCTCGGCAATGTGGCCACGTTCCATGACCACGACACGGTTGGCATGTTCAATGGTGGACAGGCGGTGGGCAATCACCAGGGTGGTGCGGCCCTGCATCAGGGTCTGCAAGGCCTGCTGCACCAGACGCTCGGACTCGGTATCGAGCGCAGAGGTGGCCTCGTCCAGAATCAGAATCGGCGCATTCTTGTACAGCGCGCGTGCAATGGCCAGGCGCTGACGCTGACCGCCTGAGAGCTGCGTGGCGTTGTGGCCCACTTCGGTGTGGATGCCGTTGGGCATCTGGCGCACATGCTCGGCCAGATTGGCGGCCTCCAGGCAGGACCAGACGCGGGTTTCATCCACCTCCAGCCCCAGAGCCACGTTGGCGGCCACAGTGTCATTGAACATCACCACATCCTGGCTGACCATGGCGAACTGCTGGCGCAGATAGTTCAGGTCCCACTGCGGCAGGGCTAGCCCATCCATGCGCACTTCGCCCGCAGTAGGGTTGAGAAAGCGTGGCAGCAGATTGACCAGCGTGGTCTTGCCCGCACCGGACGGACCAACCAGCGCCACGACTTCACCAGGGTGAACGGTCAGGTTTACGCGGCTGAGTGCGGGGGCCTTGTCTTCGCCAAAAGAGACGCTGACATCACACAGCTCAATCTTGCCTTTGACGCTGGCTGGGCGCTGCGAGCCGCCTTGCTCGGCGGTGCTGTCTTCCATCAGCGCCAGGCCGCGCTCCAGGGCAGCCACGCCACGCGTGATGGGGTTGGCCACATCGGCCATACGGCGCAGCGGCGCAATCAGCATCAGCATGGCGCTGATGAAAGCCACAAAGCTGCCGACGGTAACGTCTTCATTGCGCCCCTGCCACAAGGCGATGCAGATCACCGCAGACAGGGCAACGGCCGCCATCAGCTGGGTGGTCGGTGTCATGGCTGCCGAGGCGATGGTGGACTTGATATTGAGCTTGCGCAGCTGGCGGCTGAGTTCCACAAAACGGTTGGTCTGGGACTGCTGTGCACCATGCAGGCGCACCATGCGGTGGGCCAGCACATTTTCTTCCACCACATAGGCCAGCGCATCGGTAGCCTGCTGGCTGCTCTTGGTGATGCGGTACAGGCGGCGCGACAGGGTCTTCATGATCCAGCCCACGGTGGGAACGATGAAGGTTACAGCCAGCGTAAGCTGCCAGTTCAGATACAGCAGATAGCCCAGCAGCGCGATCAGCGTGAAACCATCGCGTGAAATGGCCAGAAATGCCTGCACCAGCTGCGTAGCGCCGGTTTGCACCTCATACACCACGGTATTGGACAGGGCGCTGGCCGACTGCTTGGAGAACAAGTCCATCTGCGCCACCTGCACGCGCTCGAACAAATCCTTGCGCAGGCGCAGCATGCCTTCATTGGCAATGCGCGAGAGTGCATATTGACCTGCAAACTGGGCCAGCCCACGAATGAAAAAAAGCCCGATGATGAATACGGGCACCAGCCACAGGTTGAGCGTGCCCTTGGTAAAGCCGCTGTCCAGCAGTGGTTGCAGCAGGGCGGGAATCAAGGGCTCTGTCGCTGAGCCAACCAGGGTGGCAATGATGGCCAGACTCCACGCCATGCGCTGATTGCCAAAGTAGGGCGCAACGCGAGCCAGGCGCTGGCGCAGGGGCAAATCAGTGGAGGCAGGGGCTGCCATGCGGATATGGGGGGAATTGCTTTGCATGTCGCCGCCGATTCTACGTGCGCTCTCTCGGGCGCTTACGCAGTCATACACATTGACACAGCAATGGTTTGCTCGCGGGCACTGAACTGTGTGTAACATTCCCACATTACACCGGGAGCCTAATCCGGCACATGATGGCTGCGCATGAATACTGAATACCCATTCCAAGCTTTTATCTCCAGTGCAAGCACTGCACTTGCATCGCGTCGATCCATGCTCGGGGCTTTGGCGGCTGTGCCGGCCATGCCAGCGCTGGCGCAATTCCGTGTCGAAGTCAGTGGCGTTGGTCTGACGCAGATTCCGATTGCCTTGCCAGCATTCCGTGGCGAAGAGGGCGTGTCGCAGAAGATCTCTGAGATCGTTCGCGCCGACCTGGAACGCAGTGGCCTGTTTCGCAATATCCCGGCTACGGGACAGGCACTGGATGAAACCTCGCGTCCTGACATGGCAGAGTGGCGCCAGCGTGGCGCTGATGCCCTGGCAACGGGCAGCGTGACACGCCTGACCGATGGCCGCTATGACGTACGCTTCCGCCTGTGGGATGTGGTCAAGGCCCAGGACTTGGGCGGGCAGGGCTTTGTCGTGGTGCAGGGTGATCTGCGTTTGGTGGCGCACCGCATTGCTGACTTCATCTATGAAAAACTGACGGGTGAAAAAGGCATCTTCTCCACCCGCATTGCCTACGTCACCAAGGCGGGCAAGCGCTATGTGCTGTGGGTGGCAGATGCCGATGGCGAGAATGCCCAGTCTGCGTTGTCGAGCACTGAGCCCATTATTTCTCCGGCCTGGTCGCCCAACGGGGCAGAGCTGGCCTATGTGTCCTTTGAGGCACGCAAGCCCGTGATCTATGTGCACGAAGTGGCAACGGGCCGCCGCCGTCTGGTGGCGAACTTCCGTGGCTCCAACAGTGCGCCAGCCTGGTCGCCCGATGGCAAGACACTGGCTGTGACGTTGACGCGCGATGGCCTGTCCCAGCTCTACACCATCAGCTCGCATGGTGGTGAGCCCAAGCGTCTGACCCAGAGCAATGGCATTGATACCGAGCCCGCATTCTCGGCAGATGGCCAGACGATTTTCTTTGTCAGCGACCGCGGCGGCTCTCCCCAGATCTACAAGGTGCCCGTCAGTGGTGGCAGCGCGCAGCGCGTCACATTCAGCGGTAACTACAACATTTCGCCTGCGGTCAGCCCCGATGGCCGCTGGCTGGCGTACATCTCGCGTGTGGGTGGAGCTTTCAAGCTGCACGTCATGGATCTGGAAAACGGTCAGGTGTCTGCGATCACCGATACCTCCGAGGATGAAAGCCCCAGCTTCGCGCCTAACAGCCGCCTGATTGTGTATGCGACCAAGCAAGGCGGTCGTGAAGCATTGATGACGACCACACTGGACGGCAAGATCAAAGCACGTCTGGCAGGCAAAGGCGGCGAAATCCGAGAGCCTGACTGGGGTCCTTATCAAAAATATTGATTGCGACAGGTAAACCTTTGTCATCGCGCCGCGTTACAAGACTTACCTAGCATTCCTAGGAGAGGAAAAAATGATGTTTACTTTTAAACGTGTTTCTATTGCACTGTCTGTTGCGGCTTTGCTGGCCGGTTGCTCGTCCGGCGTGAAGCTGGATGAAAACGCGAACGGTGCCAACGGCAGCGACACCACTTCCGGCGCAGCCAGCGGCGTGACCGGTGTGGATCTGACCGGTATGCAAATCGACGCAGACGGTGGCCCTAAGGGCGTAGGCCGTGTGGTGTACTTCGACTTTGACAGCTTTGTCGTCAAGCCCGAAGACCAGGCACTGGTGGAAGGCAATGCCCGCTTCATCAAGGCTGATCCTGCGCGCAAGGTGACCGTTGAAGGTCACACCGACGAACGCGGTGGTCGTGAATACAACCTGGCGCTGGGCCAAAAGCGTGCCGAAGCTGTGCGTCGTTCGCTGAACCTGCTGGGCGTGAGCGACAGCCAGGTGGAAGCCGTCAGCTATGGTGAAGAAAAGCCTGCTTCCGTGGGCCATGACGAATCTGCTTACTCGCAGAACCGTCGTGCTGAAATCTCCTACCGTTAAAGCATGAACATTCGCAATCTCACTTTGCGAATGGGTGTCCGTGCACTGGCTGCCGCCAGCCTGTGCACGGCATTCATGACGCCTGCACATGCATTTCTGGAAGATGCAGAAGCTCGTCGTGCGATTCTGGAGCTGCGTCAGCGTTTCGATGCCAATGCCGAAGAAACGGCAGCCATGCGCCGAGGCATGCTGGATCTGCAGGCGCAGATCGAGTCCATGCGACGCGATATTGCGCAGCTCACAGGCACCAAGGAACAGCTGGAACGTGAAATCTCCGAGCTGCAGCGCCGTCAGAAAGATCTGGCCACAGGGCTGGATGAGCGTCTGAGCAAGTTTGAGCCTGTACAGGTGCAGATGGACGGCCTGGAATTCTCGGCAGACCCTGCAGAAAAGCGCGATTTTGATGCTGCGCTGGAAAAGTTCCGCGCCGGTGACTTTGCAGACGCGCGCAAGGCTTTTGCGAATTTTGTCAATACCTATCCAGGTAGTGGCTACATGCCTTCGGCGCGCTTCTGGCTGGGCAATACCCAGTATGCAGGACGTGACTATAAGGAAGCCATTGCCAACTTCAGGTCCATGCTCAGAGCTGCCCCTCAGCATGAGCGCGCCGCAGACGCAACGCTGTCGATTGCGAACTGCCAGCTGGAGCTGAAAGACACCAAGGGTGCTATCCAGACGCTAGGGGAAGTGGTCAAGAACTACCCCGGCACCGAGGCCGCAACCGTGGCCAAAGAGCGTCTGCAACGTTTGAAGTAATGAGTTCCACAGAACATTCGAATGCTTCTGTCGCCAGTTCTGCTGGCGACAGTTTTTTAGAGGGTGCAGACTTGCAGCGCCGCTTCGGCGGGCTGGAACGCCTGTACGGCAGAGATGGTGCAGCACGCATCCGTGGTGCGCATGTCGCTGTGATCGGGGTAGGGGGCGTGGGCTCCTGGGCGGCAGAAGCACTGGCACGCAGTGGCGTTGGCAGTCTCACGCTGATTGATCTGGACAATGTGGCCGAGTCCAATGTGAATCGCCAGATCCATGCGCTTACTGACACACTGGGCAAGGCCAAGGTAGAGGCCATGCGTGAGCGCATTGCACAGATCAACCCAGCCTGTGTCGTGCATTGCATTGAAGATTTTGTGGAGCCTGAGAACTGGCCGCAGATCCTGCCCGCGGGTGTAGATGCGGTGATTGATGCCTGTGACCAGGTCAAGGCCAAGCTGGCCATGGCCCAGTGGGCACGCAGAAACAAGCGCATGTTGATGACGGTGGGTGCAGCCGGCGGCAAGCGTCTGGCCCACAAGGTAGAGGTCGATGATCTGTCTCAGGTCACGCATGACCCATTGCTGGCCCAGCTGCGCTATCGCCTGCGCAAGGAATTCAACGCTCCCCGCGATGGCAAGAAGATGGGGGTTGTGACCGTCTTCAGCCGCGAGACCGTGATGCAGCCCGATGCATCGTGCCAGATGTCTGGGGCAGACGGCACACTCAACTGCAGCGGCTATGGCTCGGTGGTGTCTGTGACCGCCACCTTTGGCATGTGCGCCGTGGGCTGGGTGCTGGATGAGATTGCGAAGAACCCGAAAAAGTAGCACGTTTTTTCAAAAACACCAAAAAAGTGCTGCTACAATCCATTTATTCGCTGATCAGCACAGCTTGCTGTTCTGATTAGTAGGTCGGGTCTTTAGCTCAGTCGGTAGAGCAGCGGACTTTTAATCCGTTGGTCGAGGGTTCGAATCCCTCAGGACCCACCAAAAGATTTGTAGCCCTGCTACTGTAAAAATAGCAGGGCTTTGTTATTCAGTTGAAAGTTTCGGGCGGGTCTTTAGCTCAGTCGGTAGAGCAGCGGACTTTTAATCCGTTGGTCGAGGGTTCGAATCCCTCAGGACCCACCACCATCAAGCGCCATAGCTCCAAGAGCTGTGGCGCTTTTTTGTTTTTTCTGTGCTTTGTCACGCTGGACGAGGGTACAGTGGGAGCCGCAGCTCCCCTCCGCAGTCGTGCAGCAATTAGCTGTTGCTCACCAGCAAGCCCTGTTTTTCGATAAACGCAATCACTTCCTCAAGTCCATCCAAAGTCTTCAGATTGGTCATCACAAAGGGCTTGAGACCCTTGGGTGTGGTGCGCTGCTTGATGGTGTCGCTGCGCATGATGTCCAGATTGGCGCCCACGTGCGGCGCCAGATCGATCTTGTTGATGACGAACAGGTCGCTCTTGGTAATGCCGGGGCCACCTTTGCGTGGAATTTTTTCGCCTGCGGCTACGTCGATCACGTAGATGGTCAGATCGGACAGCTCGGGGCTGAAGGTCGCTGCCAGGTTGTCACCGCCCGATTCGATAAAGATGATGTCTGCATTCGGAAAATCCACCAGCATGCGGTTGATGGCTTCCAGATTGATGGAGGCGTCTTCACGGATGGCTGTGTGCGGGCAGCCACCGGTTTCCACACCCATGATGCGCTCGGGCGGAAGGGCACCGCTGATGGTCAGCAGGCGCTGGTCTTCCTTGGTGTAGATGTCATTGGTGATGGCAATCAGGTCCCACTTCTCGCGCATGGCCTTGCACAGCATTTCGAGGATGGTGGTTTTGCCGGAGCCGACAGGGCCGCCAATGCCTACGCGCAGTGGTGGCAGTTTCTTGGTACGGTTGGGAATGTGATGCAGTGCAGTGCTCATGAACGAAAGAGGCGTGAGTATTGGTGTTCATGCCGTGCCGAAAGAATGGCCAGCATGGGCGAAAAAGCTTGTCGTGCTCCGTCGGGCAGGGTGAGGGCATGCTCAACGGCGGCAGGAATTTCGTGGGTCAGCCGTGCCAGGATGCGCTGGCCAGCGCTCTGGCCCAGTGGCACGGCCTTGATGGCCGCCTGCGTCATGTTCTCGGCCCAGCCAAAGGCATAGGCCAGCAGGGCATAGCGTGTCGTGGCACCGGCCAGCATGGCGGCCAGTGAGAAGGCCAGTGGGTAGCTGGCGTCCTGCGCGCCCAGCCATTGCACGCGCTCCAGCGTTTCAGGCGTATCGGCGTAGCGGGTCTTGAGCCATTCGATGAGCGAGCGGCCCATTTGCTCGGTCTGCAGGCGCAGTTCACTGCTCTCGCGTGTGGTACGTACCCAGGTGTTCAGTGCTTGCAGGCGTGTGTGGTCATCCGTGGCCCAGGCAGGCATGGCCTGGGCAATGGCTGCCATATCGCCACGTGACTGGGTGAGGTGCAGTTGATCGACCAGCCAGCGCGCCGCTTCATCTTCTGTAGTGACCAGGGCAGCATTGATCGCTGCTTCCAGGCCTTCTGAATAGGAGAATCCTCCAATGGGCAGCGCCGGAGAGGCCAGCCACATCAGCTGCAGAAAGCTGCCTGAGGTCAGGTGCAAAGGGGTCAGTGGCATGTCTCAGTCTCCGCGCAGGCTGAGGAACTTCAGTCCCACAATGCCCATGATGATCAAACCAAAGCAGGCCATGCGGGCCACGCTGCGGTCTTCGTCCAGAACCAGCATGCCGTAGGCTGCAGTGCCAACGGCACCAATGCCCACCCAGACCGCATAGGCCGTGCCCACCGGAATGCTGCGTGTGGCCAGCGACAGCAAATACATGCTGGCCGCAATAAAGGCAAAGCAGAACAGGCTGGGCCACAGACGCGTGAAACCTTCCGTGCGTGGCATGGCAGCCGCATAGAAGATTTCACACAGACCGGCAGCGATCAGAAAGACCCAGCTCATCCACCACAACCTTTGCCGTGGGAGTGGTCGCAGCAGTGACCGTGTTCATGCTCATGCTCATGCTCATGCGCATGGTGATGGCCATGGCCGCAGCAGCCTTCGTCATGGACGTGTTGGTGTTGTGCATGTCCGTGGTCATGCCCATGGCCGTGATCGTGTGTGTGGCTGTGATGGTGGTGGCTGTGACCATCATTGGTCACATGGCCGCCATAGGCGCCGCCTTCGGGCTCAAACGGCAGATCAGCCTCAACCACCGTCATGTGCATGCTGCGCAGCATGTCGGCCAGCACGTGGTCGGGTTCAATCTTGAGGTGGTCGGGCTGCAGCTCAATGGGTACATGGCGGTTGCCCAGGTGGTAGGCCGCGCGCATCAGGTCAAAGGCTGTGCCGTGTTCGGCGCAGGCCGTGATCTTGAGCACCTTTTGCGGTGCGGCAATCACGCGCACCATGGAGCCATCTTCGGCGACCAGCACATCGCCGCCGCGCACGGCCTGGCCGCGTGGCAGAAAGATGGCCAGTTCACGGCCCTGGCTGTCGGTGGCGGCAAAGCGCGATTTCTGGCGCACATCCCAGTCCAGCTCCACGGTGGCAGCACGCTGGAGCAGCACGCGGGCCAGGCCCTGGCCCTGGGGAAGGAGTTTGTTGATGGTCAACATAGGTTTCTTACTTTCAAAAGGGGAGCTACAAACTGGCGCGAATCGTGCATCTCGCACGGTTTTCATCACTTGATAGCATGACAGACATGTCAACCCCTTTTGCACTTTCTTCGGTGGCTGCAACGGACTGGCAGCCTTGTGGTGTGGGCCATGTGGCGGTGTACGGGACCTTGCGTGCCGGTGGCATCAACGACATTGCACGGTTGCGTCCGGGCATTGCCTGCATAGGGCGCACCACGCTCACAGGCACTTTGCATGATCTGGGCTACTACCCGGGCCTGCAGCTGGTAGGCACGCAGCAGGTGCTGGCAGAGGTGTATCCGCTTGATGCGGCGCTGGAACAGGCCCTCGATGGCATCGAAGGCCTGTGGCCCACCGATGTGGGCGAATACACCAAACGCATTCTGACCATGCCTGTGGCGCTGACCGGTGGCGGCACACAGATGATGGCCGTGCTGGTCTATGAAGCCTTGCCCACCACGGTGCAGCATGCGCCTGTGGTGCCTGCCAGCGACTGGCTGGCCTGGTATGCGGGCAAGGGTGTTCAGCATCCTGGTACGGCCTTTACGCTCAACACACTTCAGAACAGGAAGTAGCGCTGGGCCATGGGCAGGCTCCTTGCTGGTTCACAGGTCAGGAGCTGCCCGTCCGCACGCACGGCATAAGTCTGTGCATCCACTTCCATGCGTGGCGCCAGATCGTTGTGGATCATGTGCTGCTTTTGCACGCCGCGAATGCCTTTGACGGCGGACAGCGTTTTGTGCAGCCCAAAGCGTTCCCTAATGCCTGCGGCCAAACCAGCTTGCGAAACAAACGTCAGCGAGGTCTTGGCAATGGCGCCACCGAACGCACCAAACATGGGACGGTAGTGCACAGGCTGGGGCGTGGGAATGGAGGCATTCGGATCACCCATGGCGGCCATGGCGATGAAGCCACCCTTGAGAATGCAAAAGGGCTTGACGCCAAAAAATGCAGGCTTCCAGATCACGAGATCGGCCCACTTGCCCACTTCAATGCTGCCTACTTCGTGGCTGATGCCGTGGGCGATTGCGGGGTTGATGGTGTACTTGGCGATGTAGCGCTTGACGCGGAAGTTGTCGTGCCGCGCGCTGTCGCCTTGTAGTTGGCCGCGCTGCTGCTTCATCTTGTGGGCGGTTTGCCAGGTGCGCAGAATCACTTCCCCCACACGGCCCATGGCCTGGCTGTCGGAGCTGAACATGCTGATGGCACCAATGTCGTGCAGGATGTCTTCGGCCGCAATCGTTTCCTTGCGGATACGGCTTTCGGCAAAGGCCAGGTCTTCGGCAATGCTGGCGTCCAGGTGGTGGCAGACCATCAGCATGTCCACGTGCTCGTCCAGCGTGTTGATGGTGTAGGGGCGCGTGGGGTTGGTTGAAGACGGTAGCACATTGGCTTCACCCACCACTTTCAGAATGTCCGGTGCATGGCCGCCGCCCGCGCCTTCGGTGTGGAAGGTGTGGATGGTGCGGCCCTTGAACGCTGCCACCGTGTCTTCCACAAAGCCAGACTCATTGAGCGTGTCGGTGTGGATGGCCACCTGGGTGTCGGTTTCCTCAGCCACATCCAGACAGTTGCTGATGGCCGCAGGCGTGCTGCCCCAGTCTTCGTGGAGTTTGAGGCCAATGGCACCGGCGGCAATCTGCTCATGCAGCCCTGCTGGCAGCGCCGCATTGCCCTTGCCCAGAAAACCCAGGTTCATGGGGAAGGCGTCCGCGGCCTGCAGCATGCGCTCCATATTCCAGGGGCCAGGCGTGCAGGTGGTGGCAAAAGTACCTGTGGCCGGGCCCGTGCCGCCGCCGATCATGGTGGTCACACCACTGGTGAGCGCTTCTTCAATCTGCTGGGGTGCGATGAAATGGATGTGGGTGTCTATGCCACCGGCGGTGACGATGTTGCCCTCGCAGGAGATGATTTCCGTGCCCGGGCCAATGATGATGTCCACGCCCGGCTGCGTGTCAGGATTGCCGGCCTTGCCAATGGCTGCAATGCGCCCGTCCTTCAAGCCGATGTCGGCTTTGACAATGCCCCAGTGGTCCACGATCAGCGCATTGGTCAGTACCGTGTCCATGGCGCCTTGTTCCCGTGAGCGCTGGCTTTGTGCCATGCCATCGCGAATGGTCTTGCCGCCGCCAAACTTCACTTCCTCGCCATAGCCGCCCGCGTTCAGGGTGAAGTCTTTCTCCACTTCGATCAGCAAGTCGGTATCTGCCAGCCGCACGCGGTCACCCACGGTGGGGCCAAAGGTTTCGGCGTAGGCGCGTCGGTCCATGCTAGCCATCACAAATCTCCTTGCACCAGGCCGCGAAAGCCATAGGCCTTGCGGTTGCCTGCCAGATCAATCAGTTCCACCGTACGCTGCTGGCCCGGCTCAAAGCGCACGGCCATGCCGCTGGCAATGTTCAGGCGCTTGCCGTGGGCTGCCTGGCGGTCAAATTCCAGGCCTGCATTGGTCTCGGCAAAGTGATAGTGCGAGCCAACCTGAATCGGGCGGTCGCTGGCGTTCTTGACCACCAGCGTCAGAGTTGGGCGACCGGGGTTGAGGACGTGTACGCCCTCATCGACCAAGATTTCTCCGGGAATCATGGCAAGCCCTTTCTTCAAGCCAGACGGGTCAGCATGAAGGCGCCCAGCGCAGCGGTCAGGCCGCCAGCCACTTTGGCCAAAGTCTGAAAGCGCCGCATGACTTGGTGGCCCACTGCCATGCCAGCCAGGTGCAAGATGGCAGAGCCTGCGGCCATGCCCACGATGACGCCCGCTGCAGGGGCCAAGGACTCTTCAAATAGCTCATAGCCGTGGGCTGCGCCGTGGAAGAAGGCAAACACGCCCACCAGGCCAGCTGCCGCACCTGCGGCCATCTTCTGCTGCACCATCACGAGCAGCCCCAGCACCAGCACGGAGGCAGCAATCATGGGCTCGATCGCAGGGATTTGCAGACCAGCAAAACCTGCCAGGCAGCCTGCAACCAAGAGTGCCACAAAGCCTGCAGGCGCGGCCCAGGCCTTGCCGGACTTGCCAAAGGCCAGTGCACTCCAGGCACCGACTGCCAGCATGGCGGCCAGGTGGTCGGCACCGCCAAAGGGGTGGGCAATGGCGTGGGTGAAGCTGTCCAGAAAAGTATGGTGGCCGCCGCCATCACTGCCCACATGGGCGAGGGCGGTCAGAGGCAGGGCTGCAGCTGTGGCAACGGAAGCGGCAATCAGGTGTTTAGTTTTCATAGCTGTTAGCGCAGATGGGATAAGGGCTGGAGGCCAAAAAGGCTTGTAATCAAACAATGGGTTCGTGCACCGTGACCAGCTTGGTGCCGTCTGGGAAGGTGGCTTCGATCTGGATGTCGGGAATCATTTCAGGCACACCGTCCATGACGTCCTCACGCGTCAGCACGGTGCGGCCTTCACTCATGAGTTGGGCTACGGTCTTGCCATCGCGTGCGCCTTCCATCACAAAGGCGCTGATCAGGGCCACGGCTTCGGGGTAGTTCAGCTTCAGGCCTCGGGCCTTGCGGCGTTCGGACAGCAGGGCTGCGGTAAAGATCAGCAGCTTGTCTTTTTCTCTTGGCGTCAATTCCATTACAGCTTCCTTAATGGGTCCGAGCAGTCGGCTGCGCCGACTGACCGCGGGGAGTTAATTCCATCGTTTCGATTCCCTCGTCGGTAGACGTATTGGTGTGGGGCATCTGTGCCCCTTGCTATGCAATCTGCAAGAGGCGTGCCAAGCGCTGTTGTGGTGCGTGGCGTTGTCTTTTTTGGTGCCATGACTGGACGCGCTCTGGATGTGCCCGTGGCGCAGTTGGTGCGTCTGCGTTCTGTTGTGGTGCATCGCTGGATGGGGCGCACCAATAGCGTGAATTGCATGGATTGGTCTGAAAGTGGCACACCGCTTGCTTTGAAGTGCAGCAAGCTGGTCAGGGAGGCCAGCGAATACTTCATACAGCCCATTGAGGAGCACTTTCCATGACCCAGCGTCGTTTCACTTTGAAGTCTTTGGCTGCTGCTGCAGCTGTTGCAGGTTTGGGTTTTACCGGTCTGGCTGCACAGGCGGCAGACACCATCAAGGTGGGTGTGCTGCATGCACTGTCGGGCACCATGGCCATTTCGGAAACTGCGCTCAAGGACATGGCCCTGATGACCATTGAGGAAATCAACGCAAAGGGTGGTGTGCTGGGCAAGAAGCTGGAGCCTGTGGTGATTGACACCGCCTCCAACTGGCCGCTGGCGGCAGAAAAGGCCAAGCAGCTGATCAGCCAGGACAAGGTGGCTGTGACCTTTGGCTGCTGGACTTCGGTGTGCCGCAAGTCCGTGCTGCCCGTCTATGAAGAAAACAACGCCCTGCTGTTCTACCCCGTGCAGTACGAAGGCGAAGAGCTGAGCAAGAACGTGTTCTACACCGGCGCAGCGCCCAACCAGCAGGCCATTCCCGCCGTGGAATACCTGATGAGCGAAGACGGTGGTGCTGCCAAGCGCTGGGTGCTGCTGGGCACAGACTATGTCTACCCCCGCACAGCCAACAAGATCCTGCGTGCCTTCCTGAAGTCCAAGGGTGTGGATGACAAGGACATCATGGAGGCCTACACCCCCTTCGGCCACAGCGACTACCAGACCATCGTGGCGGACATCAAGAAGTTCTCTGCCGGTGGCAAGACAGCGGTGATCTCCACCATCAATGGCGACTCCAACGTGCCTTTCTACAAGGAACTGGGCAATGCGGGCCTGAAGGCCACCGATGTACCCGTGGTGGCTTTCTCCGTGGGTGAGGAAGAGCTGCGCGGTCTGGACCCCAAGCCGCTGGTGGGTCATCTGGCTTCGTGGAACTACTTCATGAGCGTGAAGAACCCCACCAACGAAGCCTGGATCAAGCAGTGGAGCGACTACGCCAAGGCCAAGAACCTGCCTGGCCAGTCCACCAAGCCTCTGACCAATGACCCCATGGAAGCCACCTACGTGGGCATCAACATGTGGAAGCAGGCCGTGGAAAAGGCCAAGAGCACCGATCCGGACAAGGTGATTGCCGCCATGGCGGGCCAGACCTTCCAGGCACCCAGCGGCTATGTGCTGACCATGGACCCCAAGAACCACCACCTGCACAAGCCTGTGCTGATTGGCGAGATCAAGGCCGATGGCCAGTTTGACGTGGTGTGGCAGACCAAAGGCCCCATCAAGGCCCAGCCCTGGAGCCCTTTCATTGAAGGCAACGACAAGAAGAAGGACGAGCCAGAGACAAAGTAAGCGCTGCAAACACCGAATCTGGCACAGCTGTTGCGAGGCAGTGCCAGACCCGGAATCTCTGTTGCAAGGGCCCGTCCGGTGTGACGGGCTTTTTGTTGATTGGACTGCTTATGTTTTTACCTCTCTTGCGCCTTATCAGGCCCTGGCTGGGAGCTGCCATAGCGGCTGCCGCCATGAGCCAGCTGCCGGCCCATGCGCTCACGGCAGAACAAGCCCTGGCCATGGCCGATGGCGACAACAACAGCCGTATTGCGGCCATGCAAGACGCTGTCGCCCATGGTGACGCTGCCCGCGTGGCGCAGTTTCTGAATGCCCTGCGTGATGGCGAAGTGCAGCATGGCGAAGGCCGTGCTTTCATCGTGCGCGGTGGTGCGGCCATCGACCCAGTCAGCGGCACTGCTACCAGTCTGCCTGCGGCGGCAGAAGACGCACGCACCAACAACCGCCTGCGCCGTGAAATTGCCAATGCGCTGGCAGAACTGAATTTGTGGGTGGGCACAGACAGCGAGCGCCTGGAAGCTGCGCGCGCCATGCTCAAGGGCGCCAACCCGGATCGCCTTGCCACGCTGGAAAAGGCGCTGGCACAGGAAAAACATGAAGCGGTGCGTGCAGAGCTGGAACTGGCACGCTCTGCCGCCTTGCTGGGCAGTGCCGACGCAGCGCAGCGCATGGCAGCAGCCGTGCAGCTGGCGCAAAAAGCCTCACCGCAGACACGCCTGCTACTCAACGAACAGTTATCCAGCGAGCAGGATGACAAGGTCAAGGCAGCCCTCAAGCGTGCGCTGGCTGAAGTAGAAGACAAGCTGGCCTGGGGCGAGCGCCTTGGGGTTGCTTTCACCGGCGTGAGTCTGGGCTCCATCTTGCTGCTGGTGGCGCTGGGGTTGGCCATCACCTACGGCCTGATGGGTGTGATCAACATGGCCCACGGCGAGCTGATGATGATTGGCGCCTATGCCACCTTTGTGGTGCAGGGCGTATTCCGCAGCTATCTGCCCGATTTCTTTGACTGGTATTTGCTGGCTGCCGTGCCTGTGGCCTTCATGGCCTCAGCATTGGTGGGTGCCATCATGGAGCGCGGGGTGCTGTGCTTTCTGTACGGCCGTCCGCTGGAGACGCTGCTGGCCACCTGGGGCATTTCGCTGGTGCTGATGCAGCTGGTGCGCAGCGTCTTTGGCGCCCAGAACGTGGCCGTGGAAAACCCCGTGTGGATGAGCGGCGGCTGGCAGGTGCTGCCCAATCTGACACTGCCGTTCAACCGCCTGATCATCATTGCCTTTGCCTTTGCGGTGCTGGCAGGGGTGGCCTACATCATCGCCAGAACCCGCATGGGTCTGTTTGTGCGCGGTGTGACGCAAAACCGCCCGATTGCCTCGTGCATGGGCGTGAACACCGCACGCGTGGACACCATGGCCTTCGCACTGGGCAGCGGCATTGCCGGGCTGGCGGGCTGCGCGCTGAGCCAGGTGGGCAATGTGGGGCCGGACCTGGGGCAGAGCTACATCGTGGACTCGTTCATGGTGGTGGTGCTCGGCGGCGTGGGCCAGCTGGCTGGCACGGTGTATGCCGCGCTGGGGCTAGGCATTCTCAACAAGTTCCTCGAAGGCTGGACCGGTGCGGTGCTGGCCAAGATCGCGGTGCTGGTTTTCATCATTGCTTTCATCCAGAAGCGGCCCCAAGGCATCTTCGCGATGAAGGGACGCAGCGCGGAAACATGAAACACCCCCTGAATCGCTTTGCCCACGTGCAGCCACCAGAGGCGGCTGCTCTTCGTTGCCGTCCAAGCCTGCGCAGGCAGGCTTGGAGCCGCGGCACTCAGCCCCCTTTCTCGCTATGCGAGAAGCGGAACGACAGCCTCGCTGTGGGGCGGCCCTTGCTCGCTGTCTCTGGCGAATGTGGGTGTCGTTATGCGCATGCTGAAGGAACCAAGTTATGAATGCTTCAACAACATTAAAGAGCAGCGTATTTGTGCCGGTGGAATTGCCCGATCGCAAGCCGCTGCTGAGCAAGGCGGGCTGGTCCGCCTTTATGGTGGCGCTGATCGTGGTCTGCGCTGTAGCGCCGGTGCTCAACCTCTGGGTGCCAGAGGGCAGTGCGCTCCACCTGTCTGACTATGCCGTGCGGCTGCTGGGCAAGATCATGTGCTTTGCCATCTGCGCACTGGCCATGGACTTGATCTGGGGCTACACCGGCATTCTGAGTCTGGGCCACGGCCTGTTCTTTGCGCTGGGTGGCTATGTGATGGGCATGTACCTGAGCCGCCAGTCGGCCGGGCCGGATGCGCTGCCTGCCTTCATGACGTTTCTGGCATGGAAGGAGCTGCCCTGGTTCTGGGCGCTGTCCGACAGCTTTATCGCCACCTTCATCCTGATCTTTGCCGTGCCCGGCCTCGTGGCCTTTGTGTTCGGCTGGTTTGCCTTCCGCTCGCGCATCAAGGGGGTGTATTTCTCCATCATCACGCAGGCGCTGACCTATGCGGCCATGCTGCTGTTCTTTCGCAATGAGACCGGCTTTGGCGGCAACAACGGCTTTACCGACTTCAAAAGCATCCTCGGCATGCCGCTGGCTACGCAGGAAATGCGCATGGCGCTGTTCGTCATCACCGGCTGCACGCTGCTGGGCTTTTTCCTGCTGGCGCGCTGGCTGGTGCGCAGCAAGTTTGGCCGCGTGCTGCAGGCCATCCGCGATGCCGAGTCGCGCGTGATGTTCTCGGGCTACTCGCCCCTGCCGTACAAGCTGACCATTTGGGTCATCAGCGCCATGATGTGCGGTGTGGCAGGTGCGCTCTATGTGCCGCAGGTGGGCATCATCAACCCCGTGGAAATGTCACCGGCCAACTCCATCGAGATCGCGGTGTGGACGGCCGTGGGCGGCCGCGCCAGCCTGATTGGCCCCATCGTCGGTGCCTTTGCCGTCAATGGTGCCAAGAGCTGGCTGACGGTGGCAGCGCCTGAGATCTGGCTGTACTTCCTCGGCGCGCTGTTCATTGCCGTGACGCTGTGGATGCCCGATGGCATCGTCGGTCTGGTGCGCAAGCTGCGCCGCAAGAAGACGCCAGCGGCGCCAGTCACCGCGACCGAAGCCAATCAAACCTCTGTGCGCAAGGAAGGAGGTGCGGCATGACCCCGGACCTGATGGAAGCGGGCGCTGCCCGCATGCGTGCGGCCGTGGAAAAAGCGGCCCTCAATACCGAATCCGGCGGCCGCAGCGCCAGCATGAAGCGCATTGCCGTGCCCGGTGAGGTGGATGTGACCCATGGCCGCATCCTGTACCTGGAAGATGTGCATGTGAGCTTTGACGGCTTCAAGGCCATCAACGGCCTGAACCTGGACATCGCGCCCGGCGAGCTGCGCTGCATCATCGGACCCAATGGTGCAGGCAAGACCACGATGATGGACATCATCACCGGCAAGACCCGGCCCGACAAAGGCACGGTGTTCTTTGGCAGCACCATTGACCTGCTGCGCCATAACGAACCCGAAATTGCCCAGCTGGGCATTGGCCGCAAGTTCCAGAAACCCACGGTGTTCGAGCAGCTGACGGTGTTCGAGAACCTGGAGCTGGCGCTCAAGACGCACAAGGGCGTCAAGCACAGCATGTTCTTCAAGCTCGACAGCGCGCAAAAAGACCGGCTGGCCGACATCTTGCACACCATCCACCTGGCGGCAGAAGTGAACCGCGAGGCAGGTGTGCTCAGCCACGGCCAGAAGCAGTGGCTGGAGATTGGCATGCTGCTCATGCAGGAGCCCAAGCTGCTGCTGCTCGATGAACCCGTGGCCGGCATGACAGACGACGAAACCGCCCGCACGGCCGAGCTGTTCCTCACGCTCAAGGGCAAGCACAGCCTGATGGTGGTGGAGCACGACATGTCCTTCATCAACACCATCAGCGAAAAGGTGACGGTGCTGTGTGATGGCAGCGTGCTGGCCGAAGGCACGCTGGCCCAGGTGCAAGCCGATGAGCGCGTGATCGAAGTCTACTTAGGACGGTAGTGATATGCATATCAGCCTTGATACGTCGTTGCAAAGCCTTGCCGTAGCGCTGCTACTGTCTGCGGCTTTGCGCCTCGTCTCAAACGCACCTCTGCGAGGTGCTGGCTGATCTGCATATCTGTGTAGAAGCTATAGCAGTTAGCGCTTGAATATCAATGATTTCAGATAGTTTTCTCTGTGAAATCAAGCATTGACAAGCGCTGGCAGCTATCAAGATAGAAAAGCAGTTCTCTGAAAAATGAGAGCTGCTTGCGCAGACAGGATCTGCGCTGGAGGCGAAAAATGCTCAAAGTTCAAAACCTGCACCAGTACTACGGTGGCTCTCATATCCTGCGCGATGTCAGCCTGCAAGCCGAAGCAGGCAAAGTGACCGTGCTGCTGGGGCGCAATGGCGTGGGCAAGACCACGCTGCTCAAAAGCCTGATGGGGCTGGTGCCCATCAAAAGCGGCAGCATCGAATGGAACGGCAAACCCATCGAAAAGCTCTCGCCCTACGACCGTGCCCGCGCGGGCATCGGCTTTGTGCCCCAGGGGCGCGAGATTTTTGGGCGTCTGACGGTGGAAGAAAACCTGCGCATGGGCCTGGCCTACAAAAGCGGCAGCACGCCCATTCCTGCCGACTTGTACGAGCTGTTCCCCGTGCTCAAGCAGATGCTGCACCGCCGCGGCGGTGACCTGTCTGGTGGTCAGCAACAGCAGCTCGCCATTGCCCGCGCCTTGGCGCCTGCGCCGGGTTTGCTGATTCTGGATGAACCCACTGAAGGTATTCAGCCCAGCATCATCAAGGACATTGGCCGTGTGATCCGCATGCTCGCCAAGGAACGCGGCATGGCCGTGCTGCTGTGCGAGCAGTACTACGACTTTGCCGAAGAGCTGGCCGACGAATACCTGGTCATGGAGCGTGGTGAGGTGATTGCACGTGGGCCGGGCTCGGAGATGCAGGCAAAGCAGATTCAGAAGCTGGTGGCGATTTGAGCACGTCCTTCACTTCAGGATGAACCACAAAAAAACCGCGCTTTCGAGGCGCGGTTTTTTGTTGAGAGGGCAGCGCTTTCAAGCCGCGAGTTTGTTCCGCGCCTCGACCAAGCGCTCCACCACGCCGTGCAGCACTTGTCCTTTCTGGCGGGTTCGCTCATTGGCCATGCCGCTGAAGCCGCGCTTGTTGCCGGTGGCTGAGCGTGTGCGGCCCACCTGGCGGCGGTACATGTCGCGTGCCCGGTCACGCAGATTGCGGGCGCGGGCAATATGGTCGCGCAGCTGGGCATGGCTGTGCTGGGCCAGTCTGGCGCTGTCCTGGCTCAGCGTAAACAGGGCCATTTCATCAGCGGTGAGTAATTCTTTTTCTGCAATACGGGGTGCGGGCATGCGGTCTCCTGGTTGTGGTGAAACACTTGAGCACCCAGTCTAAAAGCAGGGCTGTGCCAGCACTGTCAGCCAATCACCCACAGGTATGCCCATGCCTGCCAGTGCGGGCAGCGGGGATGCGCTGCGGCTACATGTTCCAGATGCGCGGCATGCTGCCTTCCAGCCCCCAGTGCTCCTTGCGCCAGCAAACGCGCACCTGCTGCCACAGCTGCATCAGTGGCTCCACGACAGGCGCCAGGCCGCGCAGTACCAGCATGTGGTCGTTGGGGGCGGTAATTCCGCACCAGCTGCCCTGCGGATGAGCGTCGAGCACTGCTCGCGTGGCGTCCAGCAGGTGTTCACGCTGGGTGCGGGTCAAAGGCGTGCCGCAGGCCAGCACCATGCTGGCCATGCAGCGCTGGCCTGCGAGGCCAAGGGGCCCATCCATCAGGCGTGCATCTTCGGCGCGTAGCGTGCCATGCTCCAGCCAGAGGCCGGGCCACTCCATGTGCTGGGTAAAGCTGCCCTGCACAAAGGGCTCATGGGCGTGGGGCAGGCCAAAGGCGGTGATGTCCCAGGCCATGAGTTCTGCGCCAGGGGCGATGTCCAGATGCAGCAGGTTCTGGGCCTGACACTGGTTATAGGCCAGTGCTTCCAGGGGCAGCCATTCCAGCCGCGCACCGGGCTCCAGCTGCAAGTGGGTGATCTGCTGGGCCACAGCGCCCTGGGCATCGGTTTTGTAAAAGCGAGTGGCCCCCGGCGTAGTGACCAGGGCATGGGCCCCAGTGCCTACGCGGCAGCGAATGTCCAGCGTGTCACCGCTGACCAGCCCTGCGGGCGGGTGGATGAGTACGTTGTGGCAGATGCCATCGCCTTCGGGGTAGAGGCTGCGTAGCACGCGCAATGGGCCGTCATGGCGAAAGTGCAGGCGGGTGCGCGCTGCGGCGAGGGTGTAATCTAGTTCAAGTTGAGCAAGCCATGGCATGGCTGCATACAAGCAAAAACTGCGCCTGATGCACCAATGTTGGGCAATGCTGGACACAAAAAAAGGCCAGCGCATGGCTGGCCCAAGTCGAGGTGCGAGGAGTTTACGCCGCCGAAAACAGGTGTCTGTGCATCGTGGGGCCGTGCATCAGTGATTTTGCGAACCACGGTGGGCCCAGGCTGTGGTGCGTTTTTCCACCCAGCTGAACAGTTCATACATGGCCATGGCCATGGCGCCCACCACCAGCAGCCCCGCAAATGCCAGGCCCATCTGCATGGACGAGCCCGCTGAGATCAGCAGGTAGCCAATGCCTTCATTGGAGGCCGTCATCTCAGACACCGTGGTGCCCACAAAGGCCAGCGTAATCGCCACTTTGAGTGAGGCGTAGAAGTAGGGCATGGAGCGGGGCAGGCCGACTTTGATCAGCACGTCCCAGCGCTTGGCGCCCAGCACGCGCAGCACGTCTTCCAGCTCGGGCTCCAGCGTGGCCAGGCCCGTGGCGATATTGACGGTGATGGGAAAGAAGCTGATCAGAAAGGCCGTCAGAATGGCCGGGCCAATACCAATGCCAAACCACACGACCAGCACCGGCACAAAGGCGGCCTTGGGCAGGGCGTTAAAGGCCGTCATCAGTGGGTAGACGGCGGCATAGGCCAGGCGGGAGCTGCCAATCAGAAATCCCAGCAGCACACCCACCACAATTGCCAGACCAAAGCCAGCCATGGTCACCCAGAAGGTGCGCCAGGCGTGGGTGGCAATGACGCTGTGGTACTCGATGAAGTCTTTGAGAATCAGCGCAGGGCTGGGGAAGATAAAGGGTGAGACATCCAGCGCCGCGCACAGCACCTGCCACAGCAGCACCACGGCCAGCAGCAGAATCCAGGGCGACCAGCGCTCAATTTGTTTGTTGTCGAACTTGTACATATCGCGAATTCCGGCTGCTTATTGGTTGATGACAGCGCCTGCCTTGCGCATGGCACCGATGTGGCCGCGCAGCTCGTGCACGATGTCGGTGAATTCCTTGGTGTAAGTCAGCTCCAGCTCACGGGGGCGGGGCAGATCAATGTCACGGCGCACCACAAAGCGGCCCGGGCTTTTGCTCATCACATAGATGGTGTCTGCCAGAAACACGGATTCGCGCAGATCGTGCGTGACCAGAATGACGTTGAATTGCTGCTCGGCCTGCAGGTCACGGAGGATGCACCACAGCTCTTCGCGCGTGAAAGCATCCAGTGCGCCGAAAGGCTCGTCGAGCAGCAGCATCTTGGGCTCGTGAATCAGCGCCCGGCAGATGCTGGCGCGCTGCTGCATGCCGCCGGAGAGCTGCCAGGGGAATTTGTCTTCATAGCCGCCTAGTCCCACTTTTTGCAGCAGGGCGCGTGCACGGGCTTCGTATTCCTTGCGCTTGGCCTTGAACTGGGAGCGGTGGGGCTCCACGATCTCCAGCGGCAGCAGCACGTTGTCCACCGTGGTGCGCCAGGGCAGCAGCGAGGGCGACTGAAACGCCATGCCTGAAATCTTCAGCGGGCCGGTGACGGGCTGGCCGTCAATCACAATCTTGCCCATGGAGGGCATGCGCAGGCCGGTGGCCAGCTTCATGAACGTAGACTTGCCGCAGCCCGAGGGGCCGACGATGGCGATGAACTCGCCTTGCCTGACCTGCAGGTCAATGGCTTCGACGGCAAAGTGATTCTGGGCCAGCAGCTCATCGTTGTAAGCCAGCCAGACATCACGGAAATCGACGAAATAGGGTTCGGCAGCGCTTTGCATGCGTGTTCTTTGCTCAGGGTCTCCACCTGCACAAGGCACGTGGAGACCGGGGTTAGGGGCTTACTTCTGGGGCAGGATGTCCAGCTCGGCGGCTGCAGGCAGGAAGCTGTCGTTCCACACAACCTTGGGGTCAATGCGGGTCTTGGTGCCATAGGCGTCAGACACTTCAGAGGCCATCAGCGCAAGGCGGCCGGGGTTCAGGCGGCCAAAGCCATCCTGGTGCGCATCGGCGCTGTTGACCACGGTGTCAATGGCCAGTTGCAGGCGGCGGGTTTCCAGGCCCGTGTTCACAATGCCATCGCGTGCTTTGACGTGCTGGATGGCGTCTGCGGGGTTGGCAATGACTTCCCCTGCGCCCTTGGTGAAAGCAGCCAGGAACTGCTTGATCGCCTGTGGGTTTTGTTCAATCAACTTGGGGTGGGCGATGATGACGTTGCCGTAGTGCTTGACGCCGTGGTCGGCATACTGCATGAGCACCACGTCTTCGGCCTTGACGCCACGCGCTTCCAGATTGAGCAGGCTGGTGAAGGTAAAGCCGGTGATGGCATCTACGTCACCGCGCACCAGCATGGTCTCGCGCAGCGGTGGGTCCATGGAAATCCAGGTCACATCACTGACCTGGTTGGCCTTGGCAAAGGTGGGAAAGGCTTTGCGGCCTGCATCAAACACGGGCGCGCCCATTTTTTTGCCGCTCAGATCTGCTGCTGTCTGGATGCCGCTTTTCTTCAGTGCCATGACGGCGGCAGGGGTGTTGTTGTAGACCACCATGACGGCCACGGGCTTGTTGGGTGCATCCGGGTTGTTGGCATGGAACTCCATGAGCGAAGCCATGTCGGCAAAGCCCATGTCGTAGGTGCCAGAGGCCACACGCTGCACGGCTGCGCCCGAACCGCTGCCTGCGTCAATCGATACATCCAGCCCCGCCTGTTTGAAGTAACCCTTGGCCGCAGGTTGCAGGAATAGGGCTGAAGGCCCTTCAAAGCGCCAGTCCAGCAGAAACTTGATGGGCGTGCTTTGGGCATGAGCGAGGCCAAAGCTGCCAGCCAGCGCCAGTGCAGCGGTTGCTTGCAAGAAAGTGCGTTTGTGCATGGAGACTCCCGATGTATGTGGTGGTCAAAACAGCCGCAGCACGGTATGGAGGTGCTGGCGGCAGTGTGGGGTCTCCAGATTCAGCAAAAGCTATGCCTGCTTTTTGTATGCAGTTTTTGTATGTTGCTTGCGCAGCTGGTCTGTACTGGTGCAGTCAGTGTGATGGCATGCACTGTTTTGAAGCGCTGTGGAGGTACAGATACTTGGGAGCGCTGGTATGTGTGCACGTCGCTTACCGTTGTGGATAGCGAATGCTTAAAAATAAATAGCAGCTAGCGCTCGTAAAAACAGGGTTTTAGATAGTTTTGAGCCTGAAATCATTCATACATAGGCGCTGGCTGCTATGTATTCAGGTGTTGGCAGGCTGATTGAAGCAGTTGTGCAACCCCGCTGTGAGGTGGTGTGGATGATCTGCGCCTGATCTCCGTTGTGGTCGTTCCGCCTGCGCCAGTAGCGCTCTCATGGGCGCGCAAGGCTGTTCTGAAGGGGGGAGGTGGGCGCTTGCGTGGCAGGCCGAGACGGCTGTCTCACATCTTTGGCAGCCTGCAGTGCAGGACGGCTAGCGTGCAGGCGGCTGCGGGTGGGGCGACTGTTTTTTGGCCCGCTCCCAGGTCACGCGGACATCGGTCTGTGCCGCGGGGCGGTAGGTGAAGTGGCGGCCCAGCAGTCCACCAGTGCTGGGTTGCACGGGCTGGCGTGGCTTTGGAGTGTCTGGCGTGTTCATGCTGCGAGCTCCTTGTGTCAGGTACACACAGTACCTGCGCTACAGACAGACATTACGCTGCTCCTGCTCTGCCAGTTGTTCCAAAGCAGCGCAGACGTCTGACAGCCGACCGCTCATGACAAAGCGGGTGCGATCCGGGTCGTGGGCACGGCGCAGCAGGCGCACGTTGTGGGGCAGCGCCTGAGGCAAGAAGTGCGCCTCATTGCTGGCCATGGTGGCCGTGGTGATGCGAGACATAGGCAGCTGGCAGAAAGTCATGGACATGGTGGTCTCCTGAGAAGCAGAGGACAGGCTAGAGCAGGCAAAAACTCTCCCTGCGGCGCGTGTGCGCAGCATGGCAAAACGGGAACAAGGAGCGGGTGGCGGTTTAGAGCTGGAGGCTGTTGCGGATCAGACCAACGGCCAGACCTTCAATCGCAAAGCTTTCTTCCTGGCGGACGTGGATGACGGGGTAGTCCGGGTTCTCTGGGTGCAGCTCAATGCCTTGGGGCGTTTTCTGCAGGCGCTTGACGGTGACCTCATCGCCCAGACGGGCGACAACGATCTGGCCGTTGCGTGCTTCGTGCGTGGTTTTGATGGCCAGCAAGTCGCCGTCCAGGATGCCTGCATCGCGCATGGACATGCCACGCACGCGCAGCAGGTAGTCAGGCTTGGTGGGGAACATGCTGCTTTCCACCGCAAAGCTCTGGTCAATATGTTCTTGCGCCAAAATGGGTGAGCCAGCAGCTACGCGGCCTACCAGAGGCAGCAGCATGGGCTGCATCTCAGGCATAGGCAGGTCAAAGTGGGTGCCACGTGCGGCATTGATGCGGCGCACGGTGTCGCTGACCAGGCGAATGCCACGCGAGGTACCACTGACCAGCTCCAGCACGCCCTTGCGTGCCAGGGCCTTGAGGTGTTCTTCTGCGGCGTTGGCCGATTTAAAACCGAGGGTGCGTGCGATTTCTGCACGGGTGGGTGGTGCGCCCGTGCGTGCAATGGCGTCCTGGATGAGGTCCAAAATTTGCTGTTGCCGGGGGGTGAGTGTGGTGTGCTCCATGCCTGTCCTTCAGAAAGGATAACTGTGTGTTTATCCAGTACCTGTATTTTTAACCAGTTCCATAAGGGATGCAAGTGTTAGCAACAAGAAAAATCGTGGTCCTGGGGACCGGGGGGACGATTGCAGGCCAGGGCGCAGCCATGGGCGGCAGCGTGGGCTACAAGGCGGGGCAAATTGGTGTTGCTGAGCTGCTACAGCCCATTGCACAGCTGGCCTTGCAGGGGCACTTTGCGCTGGAGGTAGAGCAGGTCGCACAGCTCGACAGCAAAGACATGGATGTGCAGACCTGGCAGCAGCTGGCGCAGGCCTGCCAGAAGTGGCTGGCACAGGAGGATGTGGCAGGCATCGTCATTACCCATGGCACAGACACGCTGGAAGAAACCGCGTGGTTTCTGCAGCTGGCACTGCAGCCAGCCAAGCCTGTGGTGCTGACCTGCGCCATGCGCCCGGCCACCGCGCTTTCTGCCGATGGCCCTGCGAATTTGCGGGATGCGCTGATCTGTGCCTCCAGCAGTGTGGCAGGGGTATGGATGACCGCCGTGGGAGAAATTTACAGTGCGCAGTGGGTGCGCAAGGTGCATCCTTATCGTGTCAACGCATTCGCCTCGGGTGCGCAAGGGCCTGCAGGCTGGGTGGAAGAAGGGCGTGTGCGCTGGGCTTCTGAGCTGCAGCCACAGGCATGCACTGTGAAGCAGGCTCTACCGGCTGCAGTCTGGGATAGGCCTGCTGCCCAGTGGCCGTGGGTGGAAATCGTTACCAGCACTGCGCTGGCGCGGCCAGAAGCTGTGGATGCACTGGTGGCTGCAGGGGTTCAGGGCCTGGTGGTGGCAGGTACGGGCAATGGTTCTATCCACCAGCGCCTGCTGGAGGCATTGCAGCGCGCCGTGGCGCAGGGCGTGCCAGTGTGGCGCTGCACGCGCTGTGAGCAAGGTGTGATTGTGCTGGCCGATGGTGAGCGAGATGCCAATGTGGTGGCACTCAGCCCCGTCAAGGCGCGCATCAGCCTGATGCTGGCGTTGCTGCAGCAAGCGCCACACAGCCTGTAGACAGGCATGAAAAAAGCTGCCCGAGGGCAGCTTTGCAAATGCGTGTCACGCAGAGGATCAGGCGTCCAGTGCAGCAAAGACGCGAGCGGTGATTTCATCCACACTGCCCATGCCGCTGATGGAGCGGTACTTGGGAGCCTTGGCAGGCTCTTCCTTGGCCCAGTTCTGGTAGTAGTCCACCAGAGGGCGGGTCTGGCTGCTGTACACGTCCAGACGCTTCTTGACGGTTTCTTCCTTGTCGTCGTCGCGCTGCACCAGAGGCTCGCCAGTCACGTCGTCCTTGCCTTCCACCTGGGGTGGGTTGAACTTGACGTGGTAGGTACGGCCCGAAGCGGGGTGCGAGCGGCGACCGCTCATGCGCTCGATGATGGCTTCAAAAGGCACGTCGATTTCCAGCACGTAGTCCAGATCCACGCCAGCAGCCTTCATGGCATCAGCTTGGGGGATGGTGCGGGGGAAGCCGTCGAACAGGAAACCGTTGGCGCAGTCAGCCTGCGCAATGCGTTCCTTGACCAGGTTGATGATCAGGTCGTCGCTCACGAGCTGACCAGCTTCCATCACGGCCTTGGCTTGCAGGCCCAGAGGAGTGCCAGCCTTGACGGCAGCACGCAGCATGTCACCGGTAGAGATCTGGGGGATGCCGAACTTCTTGCAGATGAAGGCGGCTTGCGTGCCCTTGCCGGCGCCGGGTGCGCCCAACAAAATCAGTTTCATGGAGATCCTCGATATGTAGAAATTCTTGGCGGAGCGGGGCTTTTTCAGATGAAAAAAGCAGGCGGCAGCCGCGCGTTATCCGCTCAAGGATAGCACGCACGGCCTTGTCAGGGGCTTACAGCGCGGCCAATTTGCACGGGCAGGCTGTTTTCGTGCGGCCATCGCAGGCGCTTGACAACTATGCATTGGGGTGCTTGCTGTGATGCGTATCGGGTATAGGTCAGGGTTTTCTCATCCGCCGATGAAAAGCCATGACAGCGGCAAGCAACTATCAAAAAAGAGAGCGGCTTGCGCTAGTCTTTACACGGTTTGCAAAACAAATGTTTTGCAAACATAGAAGCAGCAAGCGGTAACTGCTCCTATTTTAATTGAATATTTCAGAAATTACTGAAATATGAAAGCCTTAGCCATGCTGGAAGTGGGCACGTACGCGTTCCAGATCTTCGGGTGTGTCCACGCCAGCGCCCGGGGCCTGCTGCGTGATATGCACGGCAATCTGGTGGCCATGCCATAGTGCGCGCAGCTGCTCCAGCGACTCTGTCTGCTCCGTGGGCGCAGGCGTGAGCTGTGGAAACTGGCGCAAAAACCCTGCCTTGTATGCGTATATGCCGATGTGGCGCAGCGGGGTAAAGCTGCTGTCTGCACTCCACCACTGCTCGCTGGCGCGGTCGCGGTGAAAGGGAATGGGGGCACGGCTGAAATAGCTGGCCAGGCCCGCAGCGTTGCAGACCACTTTGACCACGTTGGGGTTCAGGTATTCATCCCGGCTGGCGATGGGGTGGGCGGCTGTGCCCATGCTGGCCTGCGGTGCCTGTGCCAGCACCTGGGCCACGGCATCGATCAGCGCGGGGTCGATCAATGGCTCGTCACCTTGCACATTGACCACCATATCTTCACCGCGGAGGCCCAGTTTTTCGCAGGCTTCAGCCAGACGGTCGCTGCCGCTGGGGTGGTCAGCGCGCGTGAGCACGGCTTCCACACCATGGGCGGCGCAGGCCTGCACGATGGCATCGCTGTCGGCAGCGACAACCACGCGGGCTGCCGCGCTCTGGCGCGCCTGCATGGCTACGCGCACGACCATGGGCAGCCCGGCAATATCTGCCAGCGGCTTGTTAGGCAGGCGGCTGGAGGCCAGGCGTGCCGGAATCAATACGGTGAACGCCATGGCGCTTAGCCTTCCAGCTCGCTGTCTTCCAGAGGACGGGCCTCGTTTTCGAGCAGGATGGGCATGCCGTCACGCACGGGATAGGCCAGACGTGCGCTCTGGGAGATCAGCTCCTGGCGTTCTTTGTCAAAGCGCAGTGGGCCTTTGGTGACGGGGCAGACCAAGAGTTCAAGCAGTTTGGGATCCATGGCGGTGTCGTAGTTGTGTTCTTAATGGGTGGATGATAGGCACAGCAGACGATCCAGCAGATCGAAATACCCGGATTCCACCTGCACCTGCAGGGGGACGGCCCAGGCATTGGGCAGATGCTGCCAGATTTTGGCGGCATCTTTTTCTGTGCAAATCACGGCAAGACGCTCGTCAGTCGGGCGCTGCCAGCTTTCAAAATTGTAGTGGTCAGGCAAAGCTTCGGTGCTGTGCAGTGACAAGCCAGCGGCCTGCAGCATGTGGAAGAAATCCTCAGGCCGGGCAATGCCTGCTACGGCATGCAGCGGCTGGCTGCGCAGCGCATCCAGCGGCATGCGCTCGCCGAGTTGATTGATGGCATAGGAGGCAAGCTGGCGCTGCAGCCCAAAGCTGGGGGTGCTGGCAGGCGTGTGTGCGGGCAGTGCGCCGGTGTGCAGCACGGCAGATACCTTGCGCGGCCACGGTTCACGCAAAGGGCCTGCGGGCAGCAGCCAGCCATTGCCAATGCCTTCGTTGTTAAAGACGCAGACTTCCACATCGCGCTGCAGGGCCAGGTGCTGCAGTCCATCGTCACAGACCAGTGCCTGTGTGGCTGGATAGGCCTGTAGCAGGGCGCGTGCAGCCTCGATGCGGCGCTGCGCCACAAACACGGGAACGCCGCTGCTACGCGCCATCAGCAGGGGTTCATCGCCCACAGCTTCTGGTGAGGACTCGGGCGTGGCCTGCTGGCACTGTGTGCTCTTGCGGCCATAGCCGCGCGAGATGATGCCCACCTGCACTCCCCGGGCGCGCAGATGCTCCACGGTGGCAAGCGTAACGGGCGTTTTGCCTGCGCCACCGGCAATCACATTGCCAATCACGATGGTGGGCACACCCGGGTGTTCAGCGGACTTGATGCCCCAGGCGTACAGCTTGCGCTGCAGCCCGGACAGCGCTGCGTACAGACCGGCCAGTGGCAGCAAAGCCCAGGCAGCAGGGCCGCGGCTGCGCCAGATGCGGCGCAGCCGTTCAGAGCTGGTGCTGTGGTGTGCAGGGGAGGACATGCCGGGCTTACTGGCCGCTGCCTGCTGTGGACTGGGTCGCGAAAGTGATTTGCGTCAGCCCTGCGCGGCGCGCGGCTTCCATGGCAGAGACCACGGACTGGTGTGGTGCCGATGCATCTGCGCTGATGATGACGATGCTCTCAGCGCCCGCAGGTGCGGCGCCCACCAGCGCGCTGGCAATAGCTTCCACGGAGCGGTCTTCCAGCGCGGTTTTGTCCACGGCGTAGCGGCCATCGGCGGCGATGGAGATGATGACCTCCCGGGGGCGGTCACGCATTTGCGTGGTATCGGCCGTAGGCAGGGTCAGCTCCAGCTCCGTGAACTTGCTGTAGGTGGTGGTGAGCATCAGAAAGATGAGGATCACCAGCAGCACGTCGATGAAGGGGATCAGATTGATCTCTGGCGCTTCCGAGCGGCGAGGGCGGAAATTCATGGCCATGGTGTGCCTTGCCTTTGCTTTACTTGCTGCGCAGGCGGTTGAGGTGGCGCACAAACTGCTCGCTGGCCAGCTCCAGCTGCAGCAGGTAGGCATCCACACGGGCGCGGAAGTACTTCCAGAAGATCAGTGCGGGAATGGCCACGATCAGACCAAATGCCGTGTTGTACAGCGCGATGGAAATACCGTGGGCCAGCTGTGCAGGGTTGCCCGTGCCGACCGCACCACCGCCAGCCTGTGAGCCAAAGATTTCAATCATGCCGATCACTGTGCCCAGCAGGCCCAGCAAGGGGGCGGCCGAGGCGATGGTGGCCAGCGCGCCCAGGTATTTTTCCAGGCGGTGCGCCACGGCGCGACCTGCGCCTTCCATGCGCGCACGCAGGTCTTCTTCCGAGCTGTGAGGGTGGGCGCTGAGCTGCTGCATGCCACTGGCCAGTACTTCACCCAGTGCGCTGTTTTGTGCCAGCTGCTGAATCACTTCGTTAGAGGGCAGGCGGTCCTTGGAGACGGTAATAGCCTCATCCAACAACTGGGGCGGCGCCACGCGCGCCGTCTTCAATGACATGAAGCGCTCAAAAATCAAGGCTAGAGCGAGGATGGAACATGCAATAAGGGGCCAGATGGGCCAGCCAGCGGCCTGTATGATCGACAGCAACTTTTTCTCCCGTGCTTGTGTTGTTGTGAGCGTGCAAGCTTTGCATTATCGCGCAGCCCCTGCACCCCTTTGGAGATTGCAGCGCTGGCGTCTTTGCGTCTTTTGCGAGCGTCAAAGCTTAAGCGCTGGCTGCCGTGCTGTGTTGTTGTTTTCTGCCTTGTCTGCGCGATGTGGACTATTTGGGAATTGGTTGGCCTCTCATGTCTTTCTTTGATCACACTGCTGCGGTGACGGCTGGCTCCCGCGTCTGGGAGGTGGGGGCGCTGTGCCGCGCCATTGCTGACAGTCTGGAGGCCCGCTTTAACCCGGTCTCTGTGCGTGGTGAGATCACTGGCTTTTCGCGCGCAGGCAGTGGCCACTGCTACTTCAATATCAAGGATGCCGCCGGTCAGCTGCGCTGCGCCATGTTTCGCCGCGCTGCCATGGCGCTGGACTTCATGCCCCGCGATGGTGAGCTGGTGGAGGTGCGTGGCAAGCTGGGCGTGTACGAGCAGCGCGGTGACCTGCAGCTCATCGTCGACAGCCTGCAGCGTGCAGGGCAGGGCGCGTGGTTTGAGCAGTTTCTGCGCCTCAAAGCCCAACTGGAAGCTGAAGGGCTGTTTGATGCGCAGCGCAAGCGTGCCCTGCCCGTCATGCCCAAAGGCATTGGTGTGGTGACTTCGCTGGGCGCAGCAGCCCTGCATGACGTGGCAACCGCCTTGCGCCGACGCGTGCCGCATATTCCGGTGCTGATTGTGCCCTCGCTGGTGCAGGGCGCAGAGGCTCCCGCTTCCATCGTGCAGGCGCTGCAGCAGCTGTATGCACTGGCACAGCGCAAGGGCGAGCCCGGTGTGCCTGACATCGATGTGATCTTGCTGGTGCGCGGTGGTGGCTCCATGGAAGACCTGTGGGCCTTTAACGATGAACAGGTGGCGCGCACCATTGTGCAAAGCCCGGTGCCGCTGATCAGCGGGGTGGGGCACGAGACCGACTTCACCATTGCCGATTTTTGCGCTGACTTGCGCGCGCCTACGCCGACGGCGGCGGCAGAGCTGGTGGCGCAGCCACGCCAGGCATGGCTCGATGGGCTGGATCTGCTGCAAGAGCGCATGCAGTCTGCCTTGCTGCGTCAGCTGGACCGGCACGCACAGCGCCTCGATGTGGCTGCGCAGCGCCTGGGCAGGCCCAGCCAGAAACTGGCGCAGCAGCGCCTGCAGCTGTCACAGCTGGGGCAGCGTACACGCCATGGCTTACTCATGAAAGTGCAGCAGCAGGGGCAGACATACCAAGCGCTGGAGGGAGATTTGAAGCAAAAAACCATGCGCCGCCTGGAGCGCAGCCGTGAATGGCTGCAGCAGCTGAGCGTGCGCATGGAGCTGCTCAATCCGCAGCGTGTGCTCGAGCGTGGCTACAGCGTGCTCACGACGCAGGAAGGGAAAGTGGTGGCCAGCGTAGACCAGGCCCCTGTGGGCACGCCATTGAAAGCCATGGTGGCGGATGGTAGTCTGGACGTGACCGTGACCCAGCCCAAGCTGCTGTAAGCCTTGCCGTGCGTGCAAAGCGCTTGGAGAAAGTACGCCTTTTAGGCTGCAATGCGCTTGGCTTGTTCCTACAATGGAATATGAGCCATGCATTGCGCCAGGTCAAAACACGTGTTGAGCCTGTTTGCCGAAAGCGCCCATGTATGGCGGTCACTTTTCAAGAATTTCAACCACCACGAGGATTCAAAAATGGAACATACCCTGCCACAGCTGCCTTACGCCATCGACGCTCTGGAGCCCCACTACAGCAAAGAAACTTTTGAATACCACCATGGTAAGCACCACAACACCTATGTGGTGAACCTGAACAACCTGATCAAGGGTACAGAGTTTGAAAACCTGTCTCTGGAAGAAATCGTTCTGAAGTCCTCCGGCGGTATCTACAACAACGCTGCCCAGCACTGGAACCACAGCTTCTTCTGGAAGTGCCTGACTCCCAACGGCGGCGGCGCTCCTGCTGGCGCGCTGGCTGACGCCATCAATGCCAAGTTCGGCAGCTTCGATAACTTCAAGGCTGAGTTTGCCAAGTCTGCTGCTGGCAACTTCGGCTCCGGCTGGACATGGCTGGTCAAGAACGCCGACGGTTCCGTGGAAATCGTGAACACCGGCGCTGCGGGCAACCCGCTGGTTGACGGCAAGAAGCCTCTGATCACTGTGGACGTGTGGGAACACGCTTACTACATTGACTACCGCAATGCCCGTCCCAAGTTCCTGGAAGCCTTCCTGAACAACCTGGTGAACTGGAAGTTCGCGGAAGAAAACTTCGCAGCCTGAGCATCTGCCTGACAGATCGCTGTCAACGCCGATCATGAGGTCGGCCCAAGCCCACTGGTGAAAGCCCGTGGGCTTTTCTTTTGCGTCACTGGTAGATTGGGTCTGGCAAGCATGAAAACATGCTGGCGTCAATCTAAGTCTTATAGAAGAGTTTTTGATCAACTCTTGTACAAGACTTGATAAAAAGTGTGGATCAAGGGTTAGAATTTTGCATAGTGGGAGTCCGCTTCAAGCATGCGAAATTTCTGACCTTGCATTTCATGCCAATCAGGAGCCAAGCACCACAGCGGGTGACCCTGTCGGGAGCAGGCCTTGGTGCCTATCCACATCCCTGCAATCCATCGAGCCAAAAGCAAGAAGATGACAACTCAGCAATCCACCATCATCTACACCCTGACGGATGAAGCTCCCCGTCTGGCCACCAGTGCATTCTTGCCCGTTGTGCAAGCTTTTGCTTCCACCGCTGGCGTGAATGTCGAAACCAGCGACATCTCGGTCGCTGCGCGCATTCTGGGTGAATTCCCAGACTATCTGACGGAAGAGCAGCGCGTGCCCAACTCGCTGTCCGAACTGGGCAAGAAGACGCTGGAGCCTGATGCCAACATCATCAAGCTGCCCAACATCTCGGCGTCCGTGGCCCAGCTGACTGCTGCCATCAAGGAGTTGCAGGCCAAGGGCTACAACGTGCCCGACTATCCTGACCAGCCCACCAACGAGCAGGAAAAGGAAATCAAGGCTCGCTACTCCAAGTGCCTGGGCTCGGCTGTGAACCCCGTGCTGCGCGAAGGTAACTCTGACCGCCGCGCGCCTGCCGCGGTGAAGAACTATGCCCGCAAGCATCCCCACTCCATGGGCGAGTGGAAGCCATGGTCGCAGACCCACGTGTCCCACATGCACGAAGGGGACTTCTATCACGGCGAAAAGTCGCTGACGCTGGACAAGGCGCGCAACGTGAAGATGGTGCTGGAGACCAAGTCTGGCAAGACCATCGTGCTCAAGGAGAAGGTGGCGCTGCTGGATGGCGAGATCATCGACTCCATGTTCATGAGCAAGAAGGCGCTGTGCGACTTCTACGAAAAGGAACTGGAAGACTGCAAGGAAGCTGGCATCCTGTTCTCACTGCACGTGAAGGCCACCATGATGAAGGTTTCGCACCCCATCGTGTTCGGTCACTGCGTGAAGATCTACTACAAGGAAGCTTTCGAGAAGCACGGCAAGCTGTTTGACGAGCTGGGCATCAACGTCAACAACGGCATGGCTACGCTCTACGAAAAGATCGAGACCCTGCCTGCTTCCAAGCGCGAAGAAATCATCCGCGACCTGCACGCCTGCCAGGAACACCGTCCTGCGCTGGCCATGGTGGACTCTGCCAAGGGCATCACCAACTTCCACTCGCCCAACGACGTGATTGTGGACGCTTCCATGCCTGCCATGATTCGCGCTGGCGGCAAGATGTGGGGCGCTGACGGCAAGCAGTACGACTGCAAGGCCGTGATGCCTGAGTCGACCTTTGCCCGTATTTATCAGGAGATGATCAACTTCTGCAAGTGGCACGGCAATTTCGACCCCAAGACCATGGGCACCGTGCCTAACGTGGGCCTGATGGCACAAAAGGCTGAGGAATACGGCTCGCACGACAAGACTTTCGAAATCTCCGAAGACGGCGTGGCCAACATCGTGGACATCGAAACCGGTGAGGTGCTGCTGTCCCAGAACGTGGAAGCTGGCGACATCTGGCGCATGTGCCAGGTCAAGGACGCAGCCATCCGTGACTGGGTGAAGCTGGCCGTGACCCGTGCCCGCAACTCCGGCATGCCTGCTGTGTTCTGGCTGGATCCCTATCGTCCCCACGAAGCCGAGCTGATCAAGAAGGTGGAAAAGTACCTGAAGGATCACGACACCACCGGTCTGGACATCCAGATCATGAGCCAGGTGCGCGCCATGCGCTACACCCTGGAGCGCGTGGTGCGCGGTCTGGACACCATCTCCGTGACCGGCAACATCCTGCGCGACTACCTGACCGACCTGTTCCCCATCATGGAACTGGGTACATCGGCCAAGATGCTGTCCATCGTGCCTCTGATGGCTGGCGGCGGCATGTACGAAACCGGTGCAGGCGGCTCTGCGCCCAAGCACGTGCAGCAGCTGGTGGAAGAAAACTTCCTGCGCTGGGACTCGCTGGGTGAATTCCTGGCGCTGGCCGTGTCGCTGGAAGACCTGGGCATCAAGGAAAACAATGCCCGCGCCAAGTTGCTGGCCAAAACCTTGGACCAGGCTACCGGCCGTCTGCTGGACGAAAACAAGTCGCCTTCGCGCAAGGTGGGTCAGATCGACAACCGTGGCTCGCAGTTCTACCTGACCCTGTTCTGGGCACAGGCGCTGGCCGAGCAGACCGAAGACGCGGAACTGGCTGCCAAGTTCACCTCCATTGCCAAGTACCTGGCAGAGAACGAAGCCAAGATCGTGCAGGAGCTGCTGGCTGTGCAGGGCAAGCCAGCCGACATCGGTGGCTACTACCTGCCTGAGCTGTCCAAGCTGGACGCTGTGATGCGCCCCAGCACCACCTTCAACAGCGTGGTGGAGTCGCTGAAGGCCTGATCGTTTGATCACCTGAAGCTGCATGATCTGTAGCCAGACCCGGCTGCAGATCATGAAAAACAAGAGCTGCTTGCGCAGATATTTACTGGTTTTCAGAGCGAAAAGTATCTGAAAACCTTGTAAATCAAGCGCAAGCAGCTCTCTTTTTTGTGTTTTGCCTTGGTGGCTGTGCTGTGGTGGGTTTTCCCTTAAGGGTTTTTTGGGGAGGGTTTTGTGCCTGTCTGCTCCTAGACTGAATGTCGTTCAATGACGAAATGGGAGACAAAGATAATGACAATGCGTCGCAGAACCTGCCTGCAGGCAGGGCTTGCCGCCATGGCCGGAACACTGGCAGGCATGCCCGCACTGGCATGGGCAGATGACAGCTTTCCCCGCCGTGCGATCAAGCTGGTGGTGGCATTTCCCGCAGGTGGCCCCACAGACATCACCATGCGCCAGCTGGCGGAAAACGCTTCCAAAATTCTGGGTCAGCCCATCATTGTGGAAAACCGCCCCGGCGCTTCGGGCTCTTTGCCCGCGTCGCAGTTGCAGTCCACCCCGGCAGACGGCTACACCATTGCCCAGCTGCCCATGAGCGTGATGCGCCTGCCTTTCACCACGGGGCTGAAGTGGAACCCGGTGGAAGACCTGAGCTACATCCTCAACGTCACCGGCTACGCGTTTTGCATGGTGGCCAGCACCCAGTCGGGCTTGAAGTCCTGGGATGATGTGGTGGCCTGGGCCAAGGCCAATCCGGGCAAGCTCACTATCGGTAATACCGGCACCTACACCTCACCCCATGTGACCAGCGCCATCATCGCCCAGCAGCTGGGGCTGGATGTGGTGCATGTGCCTTACAAGGGTTCGGCCGAGCTGATGCGCGCGACCATGGCGGGGGAAGTGATGGTTGCCGCCGATACCAGCGCCGTGATTCCCTATGTGGACGAAGGGCGCATGGTGGCGCTGAACGTCTGGACCGAAAAGCGCCTGCCCACCTTGCCCAATACCCCCACGCTGATGGAGCTGGGCCTGCCTACGACCCAGTATTCGCCGTTTGGCCTGGTCGGCCCCAAGGGCATGTCTGCCAGCGTGCAGGCCAAGCTGCATGACGCCTTCAAGCAGGCCATGGAAATGGAAAGCTACCAGACCATGCTCAAGCGCTTTGAAATGCTGCCTATCTATATGAACAGCGCGGACTACAAGGCCTTTGCCAGCGAGTCCACAGCGCTGGAGCGTGAGGCGCTCAAGCAGCTCAATGCCTCCAGCGTCTGAGGCTGCGCATCAAAAGTGATGCAACAACCAGGCCTTGCACTGCAAGGCCTTTTTTCTTGGCAGGATTTACGGCTGCTGAAAGGGCGCGCCAGTGATCTTGCTGCCGGGCTGGATGTGCTTGGACTGGAACCAGCCCTGGTTCATTTCCAGCACATAGCGCACGGGCTCAGTCGAGCAGTGCGAGCGCTCGTCCAGCGGCTGCATGTCGGCCAGGTTCACGATGCGGCCATCATCGGCAAGAAAGGCTGCAGTCAGCGGAATCAGTGTGTCCTTCATCCAGAAACACTGCACACCGGGCTGCTCAAACACAAACAGCATGCCCTCGTGCTGGGGCATGGACTTGCGGTGCATCAGCCCGATCTGGCGTTCATGAAAACGGGCGGCCACTTGCGCATCAATGCGGTACATGCCTGCACGCAGCTCTGTGCGGGGCAGGTTCAACTGGGGCTCTGGAGCAGATGCCTGCGCATGGGCCAGCCCCAGGCCAGCCAGCCATGCAGACAGCGCCAGACGCACAGAGCAACGATGGAAAAAAGCAGTATTCATGCGGTGAGCGTGCAAAAGGAATGCGGTGTAATGACCTGTATTGTGCTTGCAAAGCACCCAATGTGGGCTACGGCCTGCTCCGTCCGGTGAAAGGAACAGAACATGTCAGCAGCAGATCACCCCCAGTGGCAGCGTATTGCAGCGCGCAAAGGGCGCCTGGCAGAAGGCGTGGAAGTCGCGCGGCTGCTGCCCACGCGCGAGCGGCGCATGGTGGGCGCATGGTGTTTTCTGGATCACCTCGGGCCCGTGGCCTTTTCTGCAGGGCAGGGCATGCATGTGGGGGCACATCCGCACACACACTTGCAGACCTTCACCTGGATGATGGAAGGTGAAATCCTGCACCGCGATAGCCTGGGTTCGGAGCAGGTGATCCGTGCAGGACAGGTCAATCTCATGACGGCGGGGCACGGCATTGCGCATACCGAAGACACTGTGCGCGATGGCGATCGACTGCACGCCGTGCAGCTGTGGATTGCACTGCCGCAGGCTGTGGCCGATCAGCCTCCCGCGTTTGAGCACTACGCCCAGGTGCCGCAGTGGCGTGAGCAGGGCTGTGACTGGGTGCTCATGGCTGGGCACTACGCGGGCCACACAGCACCTACGCGGCTGTTCAGCCCTTTGCTGGGCATGGAAGTGCTGGCCAGCGAGACCTGTGAAGTGCAGCTGACCCTGGATGCATCGTTTGAATATGGACTGGTGGCGCTGGAAGGCGGCTTTGCCGTGGAGAACATGGCGCTGGCCGCAGATGAACTCCTGTACCTGCCGCCCGGCGGGAGCGCGGTGCACGTCCGGCTGCAAGCGGGTACCCGACTGCTGGTGCTTGGTGGCGAGCCACTGGGTGAGTCTGTGCTCATGTGGTGGAATTTTCTGGGGGCGGACTGGGCTTCCATACGTGCATACCGCGCGCAGTGGGAGCAGGGCGATGTGCGTTTTGGCCCGCCGCTGCAGGCGCTGCAGCACAGAATTGCCGCACCTGCGCTGCCCTGAGGCCGCTGCTCGGCAAGCCCGCTGCTGACCCACAGAGTGTCTGCACGCTGGCTTGGCATGCTTGGTGATTGCTTGACGGCTCTTGTATATTTTTCAAATTGGCACAACGCCACCCTCAGGTGCTTGGCCGCTGTAGAAGGAAAACATGATGTGCCCTCAATGTGCGCAAGCGCTTTCAGTAACCGACAAATTTTGCAGGCACTGTGGCTTTGCCATGACCAGCATGCAAAACGATGTGCAGCCAGCGCAGCCGCGCAGGACCGGGCTGGCTGGCTTGGTTTTGTGGCAAAAGCTGTTGCTGGCCTTTGTAGCGCTGCTGGTCGTACTGGCTGTGAGCACCTGGCTGATGATGCGGGATTCAGCCTCGAAGGTGTTTAAAACGCCAGCGCACCAGCCAACTCTTTCTGAGACGCCGTTTTCTCTGGATGGCTCAAGGGGGGAATCCCATACAGAGATGGCTTCTTCCACTGTGGTGCCCGCACAGCAAACGGCTGTGCCTGACGCTGCAGAAATGGCAGCACCTGTGGTGCAGGAAAAAACACAGCCCGCAGCTCCGCAGACACAGCCAGCACCTACTGCGCACCCCGCGCCCCAGAAGAATTTGTCTGGTGATCGCGCACTGATTTATTAAGCGCCGCTGAAGCTGCCTTCGGCCGGTTCATTAGCCCACTCATTACATAGCAACAAGGAGACAGCATGCGTTTATTCCCTATGGCAACGGCTGCGGTCATGGCCACGCTCTTGGCCGGATGTGCCACCACCGGTGGAGAGTCCCTGCAGTGCAGTCTTGGACGCATGGTGGGGCAGCCCTGTGAGGCGACTGCGCAGCCATCGGCTGCGAATGACGCCAGCCGCTGGGACCGTGTACAGCTGGCGTTTGATGAGGAAATTGAGCAAGCACGTGCTGCCCAGCAAAAAGCAGTTGCCAGCAGCGCCAGCCTGCCCCCGCGCCAGCGCGCTACGGCAGGTGCAGTCAACACCATCAATGTGCTGATTACAGACAGCCAGACACAACAGCAGCAATCCATTCGCACGCTGGATACGGTGGCCGTCCATCTGCCGCTGGCAGGCAAAGGCCAGCCTGGACACCAGGCTACGTTCAATGCCATTTTGGACTTTGCCAACCTGGTGGCAGACAACCGGGGCAGCTCCAGCGTCATCGTCTATCAGAACCCCGCCGATGTGAGTGCAGGGCGCGCCAATCCTGCAGAAACAGTGCTCAAAAGCCTCTCCGGCAAGCCTGTATATGTGCGCAAGCAGGCAGACAGCAATACGCCTGTTGGCATGGAGCGCTACGTGGTCAAGGCCGGAGAAATCCGCGGCCAGCTGTAATTTCACACCGTGTTTTTGGGGAGGGTCCGTCCTTGGCAGGCGGTGCATTCTCTGGCTGCAAGTTGAAGAGCGCTCGGCGCTGTCAGAGCGGCGCTTCATGAGCTAACGCTGTGCTGCCGAGAGGCGGGCAGCGTTTTTCACAACCTAAAGAGAGAGTGAGCAATGAGTAATCACAGCAAGGCATCCCATGGCGTTGAGTTTGGTGAATTGGCGCGCGCTACAGAAGGTTTGACGCAATGGCGTCCCATGCTGGTGGGATTTGGCAGTCTGCTGCTATGTGGTGTGCTGATGGGAATCAGTGGCGCAGCCATGGCGGCTCTTGGCAATTTCTTTGGCGTGGTACTGGCCGGTTTGCTGGGGCTGCTGGCCTTGGTCGTCATGTTTGGTGGCTTTTCCGCCGTGGGCATCATGCTCATGGACAAGGCACGCAATCTGCCTGCGCGTTCACTGACGGATGCCATGACGCTGGGCGTGCTGTGCATCCCCCGCTTCTTGTTGTTTGTGCTGATGCTGGCGGTGCTGACGCTGGCTGTAGGGCTGGTTGCAACTTTGCTGTATCTGCTGTGCAAAATACCTTTTCTGGGTGCTTTGCTGGCGTTTTTTGTGCATCCGGCACTGGTGCTGCTGACTGCATTTTTGATGGTTGCAGTCAGCTTCGTGGCGATTCCCTTGTTTGCGCCTGCGGTGTGGTCTGGCCTGAGCTTTCGTCAGGCCATGACCAGTCTGATTGCGATTGCCAGAAAACGCCTGGTGCAGGTGGTGCTGATGCTGATCGTGCTGTACCTGGTTGTGATGGTGGTGGCAGGTCTGTTGATGCTGGGGCTGGTGCCAGCCACGGCGCTGATGAGTTCCATGGCCGCGGGCATTCTGTCTCCCTCAAGTTTCTTCAATGTTTTCGGCATGCTGATGAATACCGGCATGTCTTTCATGATGGGGCGTTTTGATCTGGGCGGCGGTGCACTGGCTGGTGCCATGGCTGGCATGGCGGTGCTGATGATGGTGGTCGGTGCGCTGATTGCGCAGGTGTGGATCATGGGCTTTAACCTGATGTACCTCCAGGCTGCCAATGGCATTGACCTCTCAGAAGCTTCCCAAGATCTGGGGAAGATGATGGCCAACATCAAGCACCGCGCCGAAACTGCCAAGGAAAGCGCCGTCGCCGCTGCAGCTCGTGCCCAGCAGGTGGCCGCCGAGCGTGCAGCTGCTGCGAGAGCTGCCCATAGCGCTGCTGCCGCTGCTCCGCAGTCGGAGCCGCCTGTTGCTACTGCTGCCGTTGCGCAGCTGCATTGCCCAGCCTGCCAGGCTCTGGTGCTGCCTCAGGATGCATTTTGCTGTGAATGCGGACACAAGCTGAAGGCTTGATGCATCCTACATGCATGCTTGGTCAGCGCCCGCAAGGGCGCTTTTTTGTGCCGGTGTTTGTGTCAAGGGAGGGCTTGGGCAGACCTCGATCAGAGCAAGACCATTTTTTCAAACATGATTCTTTGCCGTTGAGACAGAAGGTACGCCACGCTAGCTTGACGGCAACTTGCAGACAGATTCCATCTTTTGCGTGCTGATCATGTGTTTAGCCGCACAAGATTTCTATATTCGAAAAATGGATAAATTTAGAAAAATATATTCTTTTGAGTTTTAAAGTGCACTGCGCACAATTCACGGCATCCATTTATTGCACCGTGTGAACAAAGGCGACAACACCATGAAATCTTTGAAGCTCAAGACGCTGTTGGCAACGATTGCACTGGCCGCGGGTGGCATGGCCAGCGCGCAGGATCAGTTGCTCAATGTCTCGTATGACGTGGCACGTGAGTTCTACAAGGACTACAACCAGGCCTTTGTGAACCACTACAAGAAGACCACAGGCAAGGATGTCAAGATTGACCAGTCGCACGGTGGCTCCAGCGCCCAGGCGCGTGCAGTCAATGACGGTTTGCCCGCTGATGTGGTGACTTTCAACACCACCACCGACATTGAATTCCTGGCCAACAACGGCGTGGTCAGCAAAGACTGGGCCAAGCAGTTCCCTCACGATGCATCGCCCACCACGTCGACCATGCTGTTCCTGGTGCGTGACGGAAATCCCAAGAACATCAAAGACTGGAAAGACCTGACACGCCCTGACGTCAAGGTGGTGGTGGTCAATCCCAAGACCGGTGGGAATGGTCGCTACGCCTATCTGGCAGCCTGGGGCTCGGTGCTGGAAAACGGTGGTACAGAAGCTGATGCGCAGGCTTTTGTGAAAGACCTGTACAAGAACGTCCCCGTGCTGGGCAAGGGCGGCCGTGATGCCACCGCCATCTTCCTGCAGCGCAATATTGGCGACGTGCTGATCACGTTTGAATCCGAAGTGGTTTCGGTGGAGCGTGAATTTGGCAAGGGCAAGGTAGAAGCCGTATACCCATCGACCTCCATCGTGGCGGAGAACCCTGTGGCCGTGGTGCAGCGCACCGTAGAGAAGAAGGGCTCGGGTGATCTGGCCAAGGCTTATCTGGACTACCTGTACTCGGACGAAGCACAGGAAATTGCCGCCAAGCATGCCTTGCGTCCACGTTCTGAGACTGTGCTGAAGAAGCACGCTGATGTGTTCAAACCCATCCAGCAGTTCACCGTGGGCAAGTACTTTGGCTCGCTCAGCGAAGCGCAGAAAGTGCACTTCAACGATGGTGGCAAGTTTGACGAGCTCTATACCCCCGGTAAGTAATTCATAAGGTGCCTTCGGGCACCTTGTTCGCAATCCATAACAACAATCAGGCTGTCAGGGAAATTCATGTCTGCTGCATCCCCCGTCAGTCCAAGTGCGAGTGCCGCAACCCCGGTGCGCCGTGGGCGTGGCGCTCAGCGTGTTTTGCCCGGTTTTGGGCTGACCTTGGGCTACACACTGTTTTATCTGAGCGTCATCGTGCTGATCCCCATCGTGGCGCTGTTCTTCAAGACGTTCGAGCTGACTTGGGAGCAGTTCTGGACGGCCGTCAGTGCGCCGCGTGTGGTGGCGTCTTACAAGCTGACCTTTGGTGCCTCTTTGCTGGCGGCTTTCGTGAACCTGGTGTTTGGGTTGCTGGTTGCCTGGGTGCTGGTGCGCTATCAGTTCCCCGGAAAAAAGATTGTGGACGCGTTGGTGGACTTGCCGTTTGCGCTGCCGACTGCCGTGGCAGGTATCTCGCTCACGGCCTTGCTCGCTGGCAATGGCTGGGTCGGGCAGTTCATGGAGCCTTTGGGCATTCAGCTGGCCTTTAACCCCAATGGCATCGTGATTGCGCTGATCTTTATCGGCCTGCCGTTTGTGGTGCGCACAGTGCAGCCTGTGCTGGAAGACTCTGAAAAAGAGCTGGAAGAAGCAGCAACCAGTCTGGGGGCATCGCGCTGGCAGATTTTCTACAAAGTGCTGCTGCCCACCATCACGCCAGCATTGCTCACGGGCTTTGCCATGGCGTTTGCGCGTGCACTGGGTGAATATGGCTCGGTGATTTTTATTGCCGGCAATATGCCCATGGTCTCGGAAATCACGCCACTGATCATCATTGGCAAGCTGGAGCAGTATGACTATGCAGGTGCTACTGCCGTGGCTGTTGTGATGCTGTTCTTTGCCTTCATCATGCTGCTCGTTATCAATGGCCTGCAGGCCTGGCAGCGTCGCCATTCGGGAGCACGCATATGACATCCTGGACCATTTTGCTGCTCCTCGTTGTACTGGTGCTGGCTGCGGTATTGATTGCCTACAAGATCACCGCTCCGCGCGCCACGCAGCACCGCACCCCCATCACCACCACCGAGCCGCGTGCTGTGCGCTGGCTGATCACCGGTGTGGCGCTGACCTTCATCCTGCTGTTTCTGGTGCTGCCGCTGGCAGCGGTCTTTACGGAGGCGCTGCGCCAGGGGCTGGATGCCTATCTGGAAGGTCTGAAAGAGCCCGATGCCTGGTCGGCCATCAAGCTCACGCTGCTGACGGCACTCATTGCCGTGCCACTGAATCTGGTGTTTGGTGTGGCTGCTGCCTGGTGTATTGCCAAGTACAACTTCAGAGGTAAGGCTTTCCTGACCACGCTGATTGACCTGCCTTTCTCTATCTCTCCTGTGGTGGCGGGTCTGATGTACGTGCTGGTGTTTGGTTCTCATGGCTGGTTTGGACCATGGCTGGCAGAGCACGATATCAAGATCATTTTTGCCGTGCCCGGCATTGTGCTGGCCACCGTGTTTGTGACCTTTCCCTTTATTGCCCGTGAGCTGATTCCTCTGATGCAGGCGCAGGGCAATGACGAAGAGCAGGCTGCCATTGTGCTGGGTGCCAGCGGCTGGCAAACCTTCTGGAAGGTGACGCTGCCCAATATCAAGTGGGGCCTGCTGTACGGCGTGATTCTGTGTAACGCCCGCGCCATGGGTGAGTTTGGTGCGGTGTCTGTGGTGTCCGGCCACATCCGCGGGCAGACCAACACCATTCCGCTGCATGTGGAAATTCTCTACAACGAATACCAGTCGGTGGCTGCCTTTGCTGCTGCCTCGCTGCTGGCGCTGCTGGCACTGGTGACGCTGGCCATTAAATCGATTGCTGAGTGGCAGGTGGAAAACCAGCGCAAGGCTGCAGAAAACCTGCCGCCTGAGCGTCCATCGCCCCGTGTGACACCGTAATTCCTGGGTCTGCGCCCAAGTCAGAACAGAAGAAGACCTACCATGAGTATCGAAATTCGCAATGTCAGCAAGCAGTTCGGAGATTTCCAGGCGCTGCGCGATGTGAGTCTGAACATCCAGTCGGGCGAGCTGATCGCTTTGCTCGGGCCCTCGGGTTGCGGCAAGACCACGTTGCTGCGCATCATCGCGGGCCTGGAGTCGCCCGATGTGGGCAGCATCCACTTCAGTGGTGAAGATACGACCGATGTGCATGTGCGTGACCGCAATGTGGGCTTTGTGTTCCAGCATTACGCGCTGTTCCGTCACATGACGGTGTTTGAGAACGTGGCCTTTGGCCTGCGCGTCAAGCCCCGCAAGGAGCGTCCCAGCGAAGCCCAGATCAAGGAGAAGGTGATGAGCCTGCTCAAGCTGGTGCAGCTGGACTGGATTGCCGATCGCTATCCCTCGCAGCTCTCGGGCGGTCAGCGCCAGCGTATTGCGCTGGCCCGTGCGCTGGCGGTGGAGCCCAAGGTACTGCTGCTCGATGAACCTTTCGGGGCGCTGGATGCCAAGGTACGCAAGGAGCTGCGCCGCTGGCTGCGCCGTCTGCATGACGAGCTGCATGTGACATCTATCTTTGTGACGCACGATCAGGAAGAAGCTCTGGAAGTGGCAGACCGTGTGGTCGTGATCAATCAAGGCAAGATCGAGCAGGAGGGCACGCCCCAGGAAGTGTGGGACAGCCCTGCCAGCCCCTTTGTCTATGGCTTCCTGGGTGATGTGAACCTGTTTAAGGGCCGAGCGAAGGATGGCCGCGTGGAGCTGCAAGACGGCATGCAGCTGGACTGCTCCGAGCTTGAGGGTGTGGTGGACCGCAATGCCTTTGCCTATGTGCGCCCCCATGATCTGGAAGTGGAGCGCTACTCGCCCGGTCAGAACACCGATGGTACGGGGCGCACCACAGGTCTGGTGGTGCAGCTCAGTCGTGCAATTGTGGTCGGGCCGATTGCGCGTCTGGAACTTGTTCTGGCCGAAGAGACTCAAGCATCTCACGATGCCGAAGCTGAGCAAGTGATCGAGGCGCAAATTCCAGCACAGCAGTTCCATGCAATGGGGCTGCGTGAAGGTGAGACACTGGTGGTTACACCGCGTCGTGCTAAGGTATTCTTGGATGAGGCAGCGGGTATCTGAACGCCATTTCTTGCAATTCATACAGCAGGGCGGCTTTCGGGTCGCCCTTTTTGCATGGTTTACTTGAGAGCAATATGCAGGTTTTGAATTGGATGGCGGATGCCCCGCGCCGCGTGCTGGCGCTGATTGCCTTGTGCTGTGTGGCCTTGCTGGCCTTTGGCATGTATTTGCAGCATGTGGTGGGGCTGGAGCCTTGCCCCATGTGCATCGTGCAGCGCTATGCGCTGATTTTGGTAGCTGTCTTCGCAGGACTGGCAAGCTTTAGAGGGCAAAAAGGCTGGTGGATGTCGTGGAGTGTGTTGGCGCTTGCAGCCTCTGGCTTTGGTGCCTTTGTGGCAGCACGCCAGAGCTGGCTGCAGTGGTATCCGCCAGAGTTTGCGAGCTGTGGCCGAGATTTTTACGGCATGATCGAAAACTACCCCATCAGCCGCGCCATTCCCATGATCTTTCGTGGCTCCGGTGATTGCACGGCAGTGGACTGGACTTTCCTTGGCGGCACCATCGCCAACTGGTCATTCCTGTGCTTTACAGGCTTTGCGGTGCTGATGCTGGCGCTGTTGGTCATGGGGCTGCGCCGTCGGGCATAAGCTTTTCTGAACAACGGGATTGATGCCCTGCGCCGTGGTTGGCAAAGGGTTAAAATATCCCGATATTTCAGTATTTCACTCACAAGGGCGAGAAAGGCATTTTGGTTATGACACCGCGAACGACGATGCAGGAGATGCTACGCAGCTGCTGAGGCTGCACGTTCGCGCCTGCCCGGAATCTTGGTCATCTTCAAGCGCGGACTCTGATCCGCGCTTTTGCTTTGTAAGCAGTCTGCGCGCCCCTGTTTCATACAAAGATACTTAAGGAATTTCATGTTAAAGATCACGCTTCCCGACGGTTCGCAACGCGAATTTGAAGGCCCAGTTACTGTCATGCAGGTGGCGCAGTCCATCGGCCCCGGACTGGCAAAGAACACCGTGGCGGGCAAGGTGAATGGCCGTCTGGTGGACGCCTGCGATCTGATCGAGCAAGACGCACAGCTGCAAATCATCACCCCCAAGGACCAGGAAGGTGTGGAAATCATTCGCCACTCCTGCGCCCACCTGGTAGGTCACGCTGTCAAGCAGCTGTACCCCACTGCCAAGATGGTGATTGGTCCTGTGATCGATGAGGGCTTTTACTACGACATTTCGTACGAGCGTCCCTTCACCATGGAAGACATGGCCGCCATCGAAGCGCGTATGAAGGAGCTGATTGCGCAGGACTATGACGTGATCAAGAAGATGACGCCCCGAGAGGAAGTCATCAAGGTGTTCTCCGAGCGCGGCGAAGACTACAAGCTGCGTCTGGTCGAAAACATGCCTGACGAAAAGGCCATGGGTCTGTACTACCACCAGGAGTACATCGACATGTGCCGTGGCCCTCACGTGCCCAACACCCGCTTCTTGAAGGTCTTCAAGCTGACCAAGCTGGCAGGTGCCTACTGGCGCGGTGATGCCAAGAACGAGCAGCTGCAGCGTATCTACGGCACTGCCTGGGCAGACAAGAAAGACCTGCAGGCCTACATCACTCGCATTGAAGAAGCAGAAAAGCGCGACCACCGCCGTCTGGGCCGCGAGCTGGATCTGTTTCACATCGACGAATGCTCACCTGGTACCGTTTTCTGGCACCCCAAGGGCTGGCGTGTGTGGCAGGAGGTGGAGCAGTACATGCGCGCCGTCTACCGCAACAATGGCTATGAAGAGGTCAAGGCGCCGCAGATTCTGGACAAGACCCTGTGGGAGAAGACGGGTCACTGGGACAAGTACCGCGACAACATGTTCGTGACCGAGTCCGAAAAGCGTGACTATGCCTTGAAGCCCATGAACTGCCCTGGCCACATTCTGATCTTCAAGCAGGGTGTGAAGAGCTATCGCGACTTGCCTCTGCGTTTTGGCGAGTTCGGTCAGTGCCACCGCAATGAGCCCACAGGAGGCCTGCACGGCATCATGCGCGTGCGCGGCTTTACCCAGGACGATGGTCACATCTTCTGTACTGAAGACCAGATTCAGCAGGAAGTGCTGAACTTCAACCAGCTGGTGCAAAAGGTCTACGCCGACTTTGGCTTTACCGACATCATCTACAAGGTGGCGACCCGCCCTGAAGCGCGCATTGGCTCTGATGAAATCTGGGACAAGGCCGAAAAGGCGCTGTTTGATGCGCTCAAGGCTTCTGGCTGCGAATACCAGATTGCTGTCGGTGATGGTGCTTTCTACGGTCCCAAGATTGAATACACGCTCAAGGATGCGCTGGGCCGTCAGTGGCAGTGCGGCACCATTCAGGTGGACTTCTCCATGCCAGAGCGTCTGGATGCGGAATACGTGGGTGAAGATGGCAATCGTCACCGCCCTGTGATGCTGCACCGTGCGATCGTGGGTTCGCTGGAGCGCTTTATCGGTATTTTGATCGAGCAATTTGCTGGAGCGCTGCCTGTGTGGCTGGCTCCAGAGCAGGTTGCCGTGCTCAATATCACCGATTCTCAGGCCGGCTACGTGCAGGAAGTTGTCGCAAAGCTGCAAAAAGCATTGCCCAATCAAAGTCTTAAGTTTGTGTCTGACCTGCGCAACGAAAAGATCACGTATAAAATACGTGAGCATGCATTGCAGAAGCTGCCTTACATCCTTGTCGCGGGCGATAAGGAAAAAGCGGCAGGCACCGTCGCTGTGCGTGCCCGAGGTAATAAAGACTTGGGCGTAATGTCGGTGGAAGCGTTCATTGAACTGCTGAAGAGCGATATTGCAAACAAGATCTGATGCAAGTTTGGCGCGAAGCAATTCGCGCCAGTTTCATCAATGCAAGCAGCTACGCTTTTCGTAGCGTTTTTAATTTAGGGTGAGAGCCATAGCTACAGAATTTCGTGACCGTCGCCACCGCGAGGAACGCAAGCACCGTCTGAATCGTGAGATCACTGCGCCTGAAGTGCGCCTGTCTGGTCCTGAAAATGAACCTTTGGGTATTGTGCCGCTGCAAGAAGCGCTGCGCATGGCCGGTGATTTGGATGTGGACTTGGTGGAAATTGCAGCCACTGCAAATCCTCCGGTATGCCGTTTGATGGACTACGGCAAGTTCAAGTACCAAGAGCAAAAGAAGGCTGCTGAAGCCAAGGCCAAGCAGACCGTGATCGATATCAAGGAAGTAAAATTCCGTCCTGGTACCGATGATGGTGACTACAACATCAAGCTGCGCAATATTCGCCGCTTCTTGGCCGATGGTGACAAGGTAAAAGTCACGCTGCGTTTCCGCGGCCGTGAAATTACGCACCAGCAGCTGGGTCTGGATTTGCTCAATCGCTTGCGTGATGATTTGGCTGACACTATCCAGGTGGAGCAGTTCCCCAAGCTGGAAGGTCGTCAAATGGTGATGATGATCGCGCCTGCGCGCAAAAAGCCTGGTACTGGCAGCAATAAACCTGCTGGAGATGCAGCGCCAGCGAGCAACGCAGCCTAAGCTGAGGTAAAATTTGCAATTGCCTGCCCCGCAAGGGGTAGGCAATTGTTTTGCCGCTTGCGGCAAGCATTGCCGGTTTCAACTGGCAAACCCAAGAAGTGTCTCGGGGCCAACAAGATCTGCGCGGTTGTGCAGACGCCTCACGAGCACAAACAACAGGAGCATTCACATGCCCAAAATGAAAACCAAGAGCAGCGCGAAGAAGCGTTTCCGCGTTCGTCCAGGTGGTACCGTTAAGCGCGGTCAAGCCTTCAAGCGTCACATCTTGACCAAGAAGACTACGAAGAACAAGCGTCATCTGCGTGGCATCACTGCTGTGCACTCGGGCGATATGGGCTCCATCGCTAAGATGTTGCCTTCCGCTGGCCTGTAATTCACTGACGAACTAGGAGAAAACACATGCCTCGCGTCAAACGTGGTGTAACGGCACGCGCCCGTCACAAAAAAGTTCTGAATCTTGCTAAGGGTTTCCGCGGTCGTCGCGGTAACGTCTTCCGCGTCGCCAAGCAGGCGGTGATGAAGGCCGGTCAATACGCATACCGTGACCGTCGTAACAAGAAGCGCGTGTTCCGCCAGCTGTGGATTGCCCGTATCAACGCCGCTGTCCGTGAACTGGGTCTGACATACAGCCAGTTTGCCAACGGCCTGAAGAAGGCTTCCATCGAAATCGACCGCAAGATGCTGGCCGATATCGCTGTGCACGACAAGGCTGCTTTCAGCAGCATCGTTGATCAAGTGAAGGCCAAGCTGGCTGCTTGATTACACGATCGGTAGCCGCTAGTGATGTAGTAGCTACTGGCGCACTATCAGCAAGGGCTAGGGCTTGAAAAGGCACTAGCCCTTGTTTATTTTTACAAGTCGATAAAGAGTCGATATGAACGAGTTGGATTCTCTGGTCGAGAGCGCGCAGCAACTGTTTGCGCAGGCACAAACCCCCGCTGAGCTGGAAAATGCCAAGGCGCAGTTCTTGGGCAAGTCGGGCAAGATGACTGAGCTCATGAAGGGCATGGCGCAGCTTTCCGTCGAAGAGAAAAAGTTGCGTGGTGCTGCCATCAATGTGGCCAAGCAAGCCATTGAAGCGGCTTTGACAGCGCGTCGTAAGGCCTTGGCCGATGCGGAGCTGCAAGCGCACCTGAAGACTGAAGTGCTGGATGTGACATTGCCCGGTCGTCGCCGTGGTCAGGGTGGTCTGCACCCCGTGTCGCTGACGCAAGAGCGCATTGAAGCCATTTTTGGCTCCATGGGCTTTGATGTGGCTGAAGGCCTGGAGATTGAATCCGACTGGTTTAACTTCACGGCGCTGAACACGCCGGAAGACCACCCCGCACGCTCGATGCACGACACCTTCTATGTGGAAGGTGGTAGTGCACACGCCCCCAATTTGCTGCGCACGCACACCAGCCCCATGCAGGTGCGCCATGCGGTGCGTCATGTCAAGCAATACCGCAATGCGCTCGATGCTGGCCAGGGCATGCCAGAGATTCGCGTCATTGCGCCCGGTCGCACCTACCGTGTGGACTCGGACGCTACCCACTCGCCCATGTTCCACCAGTGCGAAGGCTTGTGGATTGGCGAGAACGTGAGCTTCAAGGACTTGAAGGTGGTCTTTACCGACTTCTGCAAGACCTTTTTTGAATCGGACGATCTGGTGCTGCGTTTCCGCCCCAGCTTCTTCCCCTTCACCGAACCTTCGGCTGAAATCGACATCCAGTTCCAGAGCGGCCCGCTGGCTGGCAAGTGGCTGGAAGTCGCAGGCTCAGGCCAGGTGCACCCCAACGTGGTGCGCAATATGGGCCTGGACCCTGAAAAGTACATTGGCTTTGCCTTTGGCATGGGCATGGACCGCCTGACCATGCTGCGTTATGGCGTGAACGATTTGCGCCTGTTCTTCGACGGTGACATTCGTTTCCTGTCGCAATTTCAGTAAGCAATAAAGAGAGCGGCTAGCGCTTGCTGTATAAGGTTTTCAGATGCTTTTAATACTGAAAACAAGCGAATACAAGCGCTGAAAGCTCTTCTTTTAAGAGTACGCATGCCCGTCAGCAGCCCTGTGAGCAGGGCGCTGACACCAACGCCAAAGAGTCTGAATATGCAATTTCCTGAATCCTGGTTGCGCGAATATTGCAACCCACAGCTCACCACCCAAGAACTGGCTGACACCCTGACCATGGCGGGTCTGGAAGTGGAAGAGCTGGAGCCCGTAGCGCCTGCTTTCACCGGCATTGTGGTGGGTGAAATCAAGGAAGCCGTGCAGCACCCTGATGCTGACCGCCTGCGCGTGTGCCAGGTGGATGTGGGCGGCCCCGAGCTGCTGAACATCGTCTGCGGCGCGCCCAATGCGCGCGTGGGCATCAAGATCCCTTGCGCCACCGTGGGGGCTGAGCTGCCTCCCGGCCCTGATGGCAAGCCCTTCAAGATCAAGGTGGGCAAGCTGCGCGGCGTGCAAAGCTTTGGCATGCTGTGCTCGGCCAAGGAGCTGGGCATTGCGGATGACCACGGTGGTCTGCTGGAGCTGCCTGCTGATGCACCTCTGGGTCAGAACATCCGCGAATATCTGAATCTGGATGACACCCTGTTCACGCTGAAGTTGACGCCCAATCTGGCGCACTGCCTGAGCGTCTACGGCATTGCACGTGAAGTGTCGGCATTGACGGGTGCGCCTTTGAAAGCTATCGCATACCCCCAAGCAGCTGTCGGTATTCAGGACAAGCTGCCTGTGAAGATCGAAGCGCCTGAACTGTGCGGTCGTTTCTCGGGCCGCATCGTGCGCAATGTGAACACGAAGGTGAAGACACCCCAGTGGATGGTGGATCGTCTGGCACGCTGCGGTCAGCGCTCCGTTTCGCCACTGGTGGACATCTCCAACTATGTGATGTTTGAGCTGGGCCGTCCCAGCCACATCTTTGATCTGGACAAGATCAGTGGTGGCCTGAACGTGCGCTGGGGCCAGGAGGGCGAAACGCTCAAGCTGCTCAACGGCAACACCGTGAAGTTCGATGACTTCATCAAGGTAGGTGTGATTGCGGACGACAACGCTGTCGAGTCGCTGGCCGGCATCATGGGCGGTGATCACACGGCCGTGTCTGATGACACCCGCAATATCTATGTGGAAGCTGCTTTCTGGTTCCCCAAGGCAGTTGCTGGCCGCTCGCGCCACTTCAACTTCTCGACCGATGCAGGCCACCGCTTTGAGCGTGGTGTTGATCCTGAATACACCGTCGAGCACATCGAGCGCATCACCCAGCTGGTGCTGGAGATCTGCGGCACGCCCGAGACCGTGGTGGGCCCCGTGGATGACAACAAGGTCAACATGCCTGCGCCCAAGGTGGTGCAGCTGCGAGTGGACCGCGCCGCCAAGGTGATCGGTATGCCCGTGACCCAGCAGCAGTGTCTGGACGCCCTGAACGGTCTGGGTCTGCCTGCCAAGGCGGAAGGTGAGAACGTCATCAGTGTGACCGCGCCGACCTTCCGCTTTGACATCAATCTGGAAGAAGACCTGATTGAAGAAGTGGCGCGCATGATTGGCTATGACCATCTGCCCACCACCAAGCCTGTGGCCCCCATCTCGCCCAAGCTGCGCAAGGAAAACCAGCGCAGCAGCTTTGCGGTGCGCCGTGAACTGGCCGCGCTGGGCTATCAGGAAACCATCAACTTCTCGTTCGTGGAAGCCAAGTGGGAAGAAGAGCTGGCAGGTAATACCAATCCCATCAAGCTGCTCAACCCCATTGCCAGCCAGCTGAGCGTGATGCGCACCAGCCTGATCGGCTCGCTGATGCAGGTGCTCAAGTTCAACGTGGACCGCAAGGCCTCGCGCGTGCGTGTGTTTGAGCTGGGCCGCGTGTTCCTGCGTGACGACAGCGTGCAGGAGTCTGACTCCAGCGTAAAGGGCTTTAACCAGCCCATGCGCGTTGCCGGTCTGGCCTATGGGCTGGCTGACCAGCTGCAATGGGGCCAGGACGATGCCAAGGTGGACTTCTACGACGTCAAGGGTGATGTGGAAGCGCTGTTGGCGCCTCTGAAGCCTGTGTTTGAAGCGGCTGAACACCCCGCCATGCACCCCGGTCGCTGCGCACGCGTGCTGCTTGGTGGTAAGGTGATCGGTCATGTGGGTGAGTTGCACCCCAAGTGGCGCCAAAGCTGGGATCTGCCTGCAGCGCCCGTGCTGTTCGAGCTGGAGCTTGACGCCGTGCTGGCACGTGAAGTGCCCAAATTCCAGGCCGTCTCGAAGTTCCAGGCGGTGGAGCGTGACATTGCCGTGGTGGTCAAGGAAGGCGTGACCCACGCCCAGGTGATGGCTGCGGTGGCAGAAGGCGTTAAGGGCGGTGTGCTGCGCAATGCCGTGCTGTTTGACGTGTTCCGCCCCAAGAAGCTCAGGGCAGGTGAAGAAGCGGCTCCCGGCAGCCTGGCGCAGGATGAGAAGAGCTTGGCCGTGCGTCTGACGCTGGGCCGCGATGACGCTGCTTTGACGGATGTGGAAATCGATGCTGCCATGCAAGGCGCGATTGCAGCTTTGCAGGCGCAAGTAGGCGCACGACTGCGTGGATAAGGAAGTTATGAACACACAAGACGTCATGCTGGGGGATGCAGAAACCTCGGGTGCGCTGACCAAGGCGCAGCTGGCCGATCTGCTGTTTGACCAACTGGGTGTGAGCAAGCGTGAGGCCAAGGACATGGTGGATGCCTACTTTGACCTGATCTCTGGCAGCCTGGTGCGCGGGGAAGAGGTCAAGCTCTCGGGCTTTGGTAATTTCCAGATTCGCTCCAAGGCACCACGCCCTGGCCGCAACCCTCGTACCGGGGAGTTGATCCCGATCGACGCCCGTCGTGTGGTGACTTTCCACGCCAGCAGCAAGCTCAAGGAGCAGATCCAGGGCTGAGGGCAGGTGCTGTTGCCCAGTTTTCAATAACTTAGGCAACAGCACGCAAAGTGGCGCAGTTTTTTGAAATTGCGCTACAAAAATAGGTGTAGAATTCAACCTATCGATTGATCGGAATGTAGCGCAGCCTGGTAGCGCACTTGCATGGGGTGCAAGGGGTCGCGAGTTCGAATCCCGCCATTCCGACCATCAATCTTTCCCTGGTTTCAGGCTTTGTCTGGGGCTTGGATTGCAAAGTTTCTTCAGAGCTTTGAAATCTGGATGAAAAATCCGGGGTATAATCTGAGGCTTCGGAATGTAGCGCAGCCTGGTAGCGCACTTGCATGGGGTGCAAGGGGTCGCGAGTTCGAATCCCGCCATTCCGACCAGTTTGAAAGCCACTTGATCGCAAGATCAAGTGGCTTTTTCATTGTTGCTTCTTTAATTTTCATAGCGCCTTGCGCTTGTGTGTACTGTGTTTGAAATATTTTTAGCTTGCAGTTGCTGATTCTGCCTGCGTAAGCAGCTCTTAAAAACAGAGTGCAGACAGTGTGCAGTGAGGTCTGAGGCAGGTCATGCAGCTGGGATGGATGTACTGGCACGTTGCCAGCAGGGTGCTGAGCGCCAATGCGCATTCAAGGTATGGTTTCTCGTCAGGCTGGCACCTGTGCGCTGAGGCAACCGATGCGCCATCCAGGTAATGCTGTGCGCAATCTGTGCGTGCAGGGTGGCAGAGCAATAAAAAGCCCAGAACCAAAGTACTGGGCTTTTTTTGATTGACTTAAATAAGAGAGTGCTTATTTAGGCAGTCTGGTCTTGAATCAGGAAATTCAGTCGGTCCTTGCCAGCAATCCACAGTGGTGGCTTGCCACGGCCAGTCCAGGTAGCGCCGGTTTCAGGGTCGCGGTACTTGGGGGCCACGGTCTTGGTGCCAGCAGCGGCTGCACGAGGAGCCTTCTTGGAGAAAACGTCTTCTTCAGTCAGTTCGTATTCAGCAACGATGGCGCGCACTTGGGCAATGGCAGAAGCCAGCGCTTCTTTGCGGGCAGCTTCAATTTGCTTTTCCAGTTCTGCGCGTTGTGCCAGGAGTTCTTTGTATGTGCTCATCGAATTAAGGGGAAGGTGAAACTAAAAAATAAACGCCGCGAGGTTGTGACGTACTGGTGAATGCGCTGATTTTATATCGAAATTGAAAAGCAGTAAAAGAGCAGCTGGCAAAATTTGCAAAAAACGTGCTTGCTGGTGCTGCTGTTTGCAGGGCTGCTTGTTGTTTTTTGCAACATATGCAGGGAGTCTGTGTCTCAGGCTGTGTCAGCTTATCGCAAGTGGGCCATGAATAATGCTCGAAATATAAAGAAGAAAAGGAGACATTGGCCATGCAGCAATTTCATGACTTTTATCAACACTCTATCGATCCCCAGCAGCGCGACCAGTTTTGGCTGGAGCAGGCAGCTTTGGTGGACTGGCACCAAAAGCCTCAGCAAATTTGTGATTATTCGCAACCACCTTTTGCGCGCTGGTTTGCTGACGGGAGTTTGAATTTTTGCCATAACGCGATTGACAGGCATTTGTCCGCACGCGGGAATCAGGTGGCATTGATTGCCATTTCCACAGAAACAAATACCGAGCAAAGCTATACCTACGCGCAGTTGCATGCCGAGGTGCAGCGCATGGCTGCGGTATTGCAGTCATTTGGCGTGGGTAAAGGCGATCGTGTACAGATTTATATGCCCATGATTGCCGAGGCAGTATTTGCCATGCTGGCCTGCGTCCGTCTGGGGGCGATTCACAGTGTGGTGTTTGGGGGATTTGCCTCGGCATCGCTGGCTTCGCGTATTGAGGATGCACAGCCCAAGGTCATTATCAGTGCGGATGCAGGTGCACGCGGTGGCCGTGTCGTGGCGTACAAGCCCTTGCTGGATGAGGCGCTGAAACTGAGTGCACATCAGCCGAAGGCGGTACTTTTGGTAAATCGCGGTCTGGCGGCCATGGATTTACGGGCAGGGCGTGATCATATGTGGCAGGAGTTACGCGCCAGATACCTGGATGTGCAAGTGCCTTGCGAATGGGTGAAATCTACCGACCCAAGTTATGTGCTGTACACCAGCGGCACGACGGGCAAACCCAAAGGTGTGCAGCGGGACACAGGCGGCTATACCGTGGCACTGGCAGCCAGCATGCCTCATATTTTCAATGCCAAGCCCGGACAGACTTTTTTCTGCACCAGTGATATTGGCTGGGTCGTGGGGCACAGCTATATCGTGTATGCGCCTTTGATTGCGGGCATGGCGACGATTCTTTATGAAGGTCTGCCTGTTCGGCCCGATCCGGGCATCTGGTGGCAGCTGGTGGAAAAATACCGTGTCACGCACATGTTCTCTGCGCCAACAGCAGTGCGTGTTTTGAAAAAGCACGACCCGCAATATCTGCGCAAATATGATCTGTCGAGTCTGCAGGCATTGTGGTTGGCCGGAGAGCCATTGGATGAGTCGACGGCGCAATGGATCAGCGAAGCACTGAATGTGCCGGTGGTTGATAACTACTGGCAGACAGAAACCGGCTGGCCCATCATGACTTTGTGTAACGGTGTAGAGCGTCAGCCCAGCAAGTTTGGCAGTCCGGGCAAGCCTGTATATGGTTATCACGTCAAACTGATTGACGATAAAACCGGAGAGGAATTGCAGGGGGCGGGCCAGAAAGGTGTGCTGGCAATTGAGGGCCCATTGCCTCCGGGGTGCATGCAGACGGTGTGGGGTGATGATGCACGTTTTGTCAAAACTTACTGGCAAAGCATCCCGGGGCGCATGATTTACAGCACGTTTGACTGGGGCGTGCGCGATGCAGAGGGTTACTACTTTATTCTGGGCCGCACGGATGATGTGATTAACGTGGCAGGACACCGCCTGGGCACCCGTGAGATTGAAGAGACCATTTCGTCTCACCCCGGTGTGGCAGAAGTCGCGGTGGTTGGTGTGGCGGACAGCCTGAAAGGTCAGGTGGCTCTGGCATTTGCCGTGGTGCGCGATGTGAACGCAGTACAAAGTGCCGAGCAGCGCAGTGCCATAGAGGCCGAGGTCATGAAGCTGGTGGATGATCGGCTGGGTGCCGTGGCGCGGCCTGCGCGCGTGCTGCTGGTAACGGCATTGCCCAAGACACGCAGCGGCAAGCTGCTGCGCCGTGCATTGCAGGCTGTCGCCGAAAACCGCGACCCCGGCGATCTGAGCACGGTGGAAGATCCTGCGGTGCTGGCACAGATCAGGGACGCACTGCAAGGCTCAGCCCCGGCTGAGCAGGCGTGAGTGCTTGAAGTCCGATGACTGATGCGAGGTGATGCCGAGCAAGCTTGCCGCAGCGCGGCGGCTTGCTCTGTGTGCTTGTGCATGGAATGGCGGCGATGCTCAGCTGGCCAGCTGTGGCTGGCTGGTCTGCTCCCGGGTCTGCAGCCAGCGGTAAAAGTCCTCTACCGCCATGGGGCGTGCGAAATAAAAACCTTGTGCCCAATGGCAGCCCATGTCTGAAAGACAGGCGCACTGTTCGTGACTTTCCACACCTTCCGCAATGACTTTGCAGCCAAACGAGCTGGCCATGGTGATGACTCCGTGCACGATGGCACGGTGCGCACGGTCTGTCAGCATGTCGCAGACAAAGCTGCGATCGATTTTGAGACTGTCCAGCGGCAGCTTGCTCAGATAGGTGAGGGAGGAGTAGCCGGTACCACAAAATCGTCCAGTGAAATGTTCAACCCGAGCGCGCGCAGCGCCTTGAGGACCTGAGACATTTTCTGCATGTCGTGCAAGGCTGCGTTCTCCGTGATTTCCAGATCCAGCAGTCTGGGTGGGATGCGAGGGTGGGCTTGCAGCTGAGATGCCATCCACTGCGTGAAATGGCTGTGCTGCAGATGTGTGGGAGATAGGTTGACGGCTACCGGCAGTGACAGGCCTTGCTGCTGGAAGTCTTCCAGAATGTCCAGCGCCTGCGTGATGGACCACTGCCCAAAGGCAAGCTCCAGCTCGCCGCCTTCGATATGCGGCAAAAAATGCTGGGGTGTCAGCAAACCTTGCTGTGGATGCTGCCACCGGGCCAGCGCTTCCACGCCGATGACCTGGCCAGACTGCATGTCTACCTTGGGCTGGACGTGCAGCACAAATTCATGGTGGTGTAGCCCCTGCAGAATGCGTTGGCCCTTGATGTGGTTTTCTCGCTGGCTGCGATCTTCGTTGGCATCAAAAGCTTCAATGCGGTTGCGCCCGGACTGCTTGGCCTGGTACATGGCCTGATCGGCATGGCGTATCAGTGTGTCCGCATCGCTGGAATCATCGGGGGAGAGGGTGTAGCCGATACTGGCGGTGACCAAGACTTGCTCGCCATCGAGCGCATAGGGCCGGGAGATGCTGTGCATGATCCGCTGCAGCATGGCTTCACACTCCGCACGGGAGTTGAGCGGGTTGAGCAGCAGCACGAACTCGTCACCCCCAAAGCGGGCTGCACAGTCATTGGAGCGCATGGCGTGTTGCAGGCGCTTGGCGACCAGTACCAGCAGGCGGTCGCCAGCTGCGTGGCCCAGACGGTTGTTGATGGGTTTGAATCCGTCCAGATCCAGGTAGGCAATGCCCATCAGCTGCGTGCTCTGGCGACTGCTTTGCAGGGCATCGTTCAGACGTGTAGCCAGCTCTACGCGGTTGGCCAGACCCGTCAGTGTGTCGAAATGGGCCAGTTGCCGCAGCGTGTTTTTCTGCTCCTGCTGCTCGGTGACGTCCAGGCACACACCCAGCATGCGCATGGCACGGCCATGCAGGTCGTAACTCACGATTTTTCCGATAGAGCGCAGCCAGCGAGGCTGTCCCGCAGGCCCTGGACGTTGCCAAGTGATATCAAATGGGCCATCTTCCGGGTGATCGATATGGCGCTGCAGCTCAGCGTTGCAGTGCGCTACATCGTGAGGCTCCATGATTTCTGTCCAGTGCCAGCGTTTCTGACCGGCAGGGCTGAGGTAGGCAGGCTTGATTTCCAGGTCGCTGAGCTTGTGCCAGAAGCTGTCGCCCGTAATGCTCCCATGGAGCAGATCCCAGTCCCAGCGCCCCAGGGTGGCGGCCTCCAGCGTGACTGCGAGCAGGGCTTCGCGCTCACGGATGGATTCCTCCTGGCGCTTGTAGGCATCGATGTCCTGCATCACGCCGCGCATGGCAATGATTCTTCCGTTGTCGTCCTGTACAGCTTCTCCGTGGGAGCGGACCCAGAGCTTGCGCCCATCGGTGCGGATGATCTGCATGTCAATATTCCATGCTTTGTTCACGCGCAGGCATTGCTGCAGCTGCCTGCGCATATGCTCTCTGTGTTCCGGGGCGACAAAAGTGCTGAGGTAGTCTCTGGGCAGCGGACTGCTGCGCGGCACGCCGTGGATGTCGTAGCAGACATCGGACCAGTACACCAGACCTTGACCGCGCCGGTCTTCCCAGGCACCCAGCTGGGCGAGGTGGCCCGCTTGCTGCAGCAGCCGGTTGGCGGAATGCAGCTGATCGACCGCTTTTTCATAGTCGCGCATGCCATGAAAGATGAAGAACATGCAGGGCTCGCTGTCAAACTCGACCAGCACCGCGGAAATCGTGCCAGGGACGATCTCGCCATGGGACAGGCACAGAATGCGCAGACGGTGCACCTGCCCCTTGCTTGCCAGCTCGTCCAGCAGGCGCACACGCTCTTCGGGTGTGGCATAGACCTGCAGTTCGGCATTGGTGCGCCCGATGATTTGTTCGCGCGGCAGGCCCAGCATATTGCACAGGGCTGGGTTGACGTCGATGAATCGCCCGTCCTTGATGGAAGTAATGCCCACTGCATCAGGTGAGGCGCGGTAGGCAGCGCTGTACAGCGTGTGTGACATGTCCTGCGGCATGTTGCGCTGCCGTGCAGTCACGACGACCACAACCAGGAGCAGTACCGTGAGCCAGGGCAGGCTGAGCCACTGGCCATAGCTGCCGAGCCAGCCAGATAGATCTGCAGGTAGCTGCAGCCATTGCCATGTGACTGGCAGCATGACAGCCAGCGCTGAGACCAGTAGCCAGGCGCTGAAGGAATGGCGCAATACATGAGCGAAAAGCTGTGAGGCAAAGGCGGTCATAGGCCGTCTGATCCATGGACGTTATGTACGCACACAAAGCGCAGCAGAGGCAAGGCGCCTGGTCGTGCGCAGGCCCTGGCCAGCAGGACGTCTTGCGGGGGGGATCTGTGAGTGCGGCCTCATCGTGCAGCCTTCCCGGTTGGAGCGCTATGAGGGATTACCTCGTAACAAAGTGTAGGAAGTGCAGGCAGAAAGTCGAGCTTTCCGTAGGGGTGGTTGCTCCAAGTCTCTAGAATGACGGCCGAGCACGTACGGTGCTCTTTGTTTTTGTGGCCTGTGCCACGTTGAGGATTTCACTGTGCAGATTGCTGCTTCTATCTTTAAGGCCTATGACATTCGTGGTGTGGTTCCAGCCACACTGACCGAAGAGGTCGCCCGCGGCGTAGGCCGTGCATTTGGCATGGCTGCCCTGGCTGAAGGTGAAAAAGTCGTGGCCGTGGGGCGTGACGGGCGCCTGTCCGGGCCAGCGCTGAGCCAGGCCTTGATGGCAGGTCTGGTGGATGTAGGCATTGAAGTGATTGATGTCGGCATGTGCACCACCCCCATGCTGTACTTTGCGGCCGCCACGCTGTGCAAGAGCGGCATCATGGTCACGGGCAGCCACAACCCCAAGGACTACAACGGCTTCAAGATGGTACTGGCAGGTCGCGCCATTTACGGCCCTGAGATTCAGGCCCTGCGCCAGACCATGGAAGCGGAAAGCTGGCAGCTGCAGGCAGGTGGCAGCATTCGCCAGGCCGGTGTGCTGGCTGACTACACCGCACGCATTGTGGGTGATGTCAAGCTGTCGCGCCCTGTAAAGATTGTGGTGGACTGCGGCAATGGTGTGGCGGGTGCCACGGCACCGGCGATTTTCCGCGCGCTGGGCTGCGAGGTGCTGGAGCTGTTCTCTGAGGTGGATGGCCATTTCCCCAACCACCATCCAGACCCCAGCAAGCCAGAGAACCTGCGCGATGTGGTCAAGGCCCTGCAGGAAACTGATGCGGAATTGGGACTGGCATTTGACGGTGACGGCGACCGCCTGGGCATTGTGACCAAGGACGGCCAGACCATCTACCCCGACCGCCAGATGATGCTGTTTGCCAAGGATGTGCTCTCACGCGTGCCCGGAGGCACGATTTTGTTTGACGTCAAGTGCACGCAACGCCTGGCACCTGCCATTCGCGAAGCAGGCGGTGTGCCCGAGATGTACAAGACTGGCCACTCGCTGGTCAAGGCGCGCATGAAGGAGCTGGACTCTCCCCTGGGTGGCGAGATGAGTGGTCATATCTTCTTCAAGGAGCGCTGGTACGGCTTTGATGACGGCACCTACGCAGGCTGTCGCCTGCTGGAAATTCTGAGCAAGGAAGCGGACCCCAGCGCTGTGCTCAATGCGTTGCCCACCAGCTTCTCAACCCCGGAGCTGAACGTAGCCTGCGCCGAAGGTGAGCCCCATGCCCTGACGGCACAGTTGCAGGCACTGGCGCCTGAAGTGTTTGCTGCGCCTGCCCAGATCAGCACCATTGATGGTCTGCGTGTGGACTGGGAAGACGGCTTTGGTCTGATTCGCGCCAGCAACACCACGCCGGTACTGGTGCTGCGCTTTGAAGGCCATACCCAGGAAGCTTTGAACCGCATCGAGGCCCAGATGCTGGCGCTGCTCGAGCGTGTCAAGCCCGGTGCCAAGATCGGCAGTGCCGCGCATTGATGGCGCAGCGCAGAGGAGCAGCATGAACCTGAGCTTGGCGGCTTATTCCCTGCTGGCGTGGGCGGCGCAACCCTTGCTCAAGCGCAAGCTGCGCAGGCGAGCCAAGGCAGAGCCAGGGTATGCGGAAGCCGTACCTGAGCGCTTTGGCTGTTACACGCCCAGGGATCTGGGTCGTGAGGCCGCAGGCCAGTGGGTTTGGGTGCATGCTGTGTCCCTTGGCGAAACGCGTGCTGCGGCATTGCTGATCCATGAGCTGCGTGCTGCCATGCCAGGCATGCGCCTGCTGCTCACGCATGGAACGGCTACGGGCCGTGCTGAAGGACGCAAGCTGCTGCAGCCTGGCGATATACAGGTGTGGCAGCCGTGGGACAGTCGCAAGGCCGTGCGCCGCTTTCTGCAGCAGTTTCAGCCAGCCATCGGTGTGCTGATGGAAACCGAGATCTGGCCCAATCTGGTGCAGGGCTGCCAGCGCATGGGCGTGCCTCTGGTGCTGGCCAATGCCCGTCTCAATGCCAAGTCGCAGGCTGGTGCGCAGCGCTGGTCATCGCTGTTTGAACCCACCTACGGCGCTTTGCGTGCCGTATGGGCGCAGACCGAGGAAGATGCCGAGCGCCTGCGCAGCGTAGGGGCTCCCGTGCAGGCCGTGCTGGGCAATCTCAAGTTTGATGTGCAGCCTGATGCGGCTTTGCTGGAGCAAGGCAAGGCCTGGCGTGCGGTGAGCCAGCGGCCCGTGGTGGTGCTGGCCAGCTCGCGCGAAGGGGAAGAAGCGCAATGGATGGCCCAGTGGGCTGGTCGCAAATTCCACGGGGTGGCTGGGCAGTGCCAGTGGCTGATCGTGCCGCGCCACCCGCAACGGTTTGATGAAGTCCATGCACAGCTTCTGGAAGCCGGGCTGCGTGTGGCACGCCGCAGCCAGTGGGGCGATGGCCTGCCACCGACCGATGTGGATGTCTGGCTGGGCGATAGCTTGGGGGAGATGCCGCTGTACTACGCTGCGGCAGACATCGGCTTGCTCGGTGGCAGCTTTGAGCCGCTGGGGGGGCAGAATCTGATCGAAGCTGCGGCCTGTGGCTGCCCCATGGTGATCGGCCCACACACGTTCAACTTTGCCCAGGTATCGCAGACGGCTTGCGAAGTGGGGGCTGCATTTCGTGTGCTGGATATGGAGCAGGGCGTGCAGCTGGCAACTGCGCTGGTGCGTGATGCCAGCAGTCTGGCAGCTGCGCGGCAGGCCGCGCTGGAGTTTGCGGCCTCACACCGTGGTACCGCCAGAGCGACGGCGCAGGCCATACAGCAGCTGTTGCCGTACCGTTAGTATGAAAAATATAGCTGCCAGCGCTTGTGTAGCAAGCGCTGGAGCCTGATTTGACCATGATTGCATGGTCTGCTTTGCTGGAAGCACCATGTATAACACCCATGATCCACAAGTGCTGCCCATACGCGATGGCGTCAAGCCCAGCTGCGTGGTGCTCCCCAATGTGGGGGATGGGACTTGTCTGGACTTTCTGGTGCAGCGCCTGCCGGCTGTATCGCGTGAGAGCTGGCTGGAGCGCATGGCACGCGGTGAAGTGGTGGACGAGCTGGCTCGCCCCGTGCAGCCGCACACGCCGCTGCTCAAAGGGCTGCGTATTTATTACTACCGTGAGGTAGAGGCAGAGCCGCACATTCCATTCGAAGCCGAGGTGCTCTACCAGGACGCCCACATTGTGGTGGCAGACAAGCCACACTTTCTGCCGGTCACACCGGGCGGCAAGTACTTGCAGAACACCTTGCTGGTGCGGCTGAAGAACCAGCTGGACCTGCCGGATCTGTCGCCCGTGCACCGCATCGACCGTGATACGGCGGGGCTGGTGCTGTTTGCCGTGCGTCGAGAGGACCGTGGTGCCTATCAGGCCCTGTTTCGAGAGCGCACGGTGCACAAGGCCTATGAAGCGATTGCGCCGTGGAACCCCGCCATCACCTTTCCGCGTGAGCACGCAAGCCGCATGGTGGAAAGCAACAATTTCATCCGGATGCAGGAAGTCGCAGGCACGCCCAACAGCTTTACACAGATGGAACTGCTGGAGCACAACCAGCACTGGGCGCGCTACCGGCTTTTGCCCATCAGTGGCAAGCGCCACCAGCTGCGCGTACACATGGCAGCGCTGGGGCTGGGGCTCAAGGGCGATGGTCTGTACCCTGTGGTGGATGATGCGCCAGAAGGGGATTTTTCTCGCCCCCTGATGTTGCTGGCGCAAAGCCTGGCATTTTGCGATCCCGTGACCGGGCTGCAGCACCAGTTTCGTTCCCGGCGCACGCTGGGCCCGCTGCCGCGGCATGAAGCGGCGCACAAGCCCGTGTTGAACTATCGGAACGATTGAATGGCTTGCGCGCCATGCCATCCATGAAACCTATAATCAAAAGTTAATTCGTGCAGCAGTGTTTGCGCACAAGACAACGACTTATCCATGAGCACTCCCAAATTCTCCGTTGCGGACATCCGCAAGACGTTCCTGGACTTTTTTGCATCCAAGGGCCACACCATTGTGGAATCCAGCCCTCTGGTGCCCGGTAACGACCCCACTTTGATGTTCACCAACTCGGGCATGGTCCAGTTCAAGGACGTGTTCCTGGGTACCGACAAGCGCCCCTATAACCGCGCAACTTCGGTGCAGGCCTGCCTGCGCGCCGGTGGCAAGCACAACGACCTGGAAAACGTGGGCTACACCGCGCGCCACCACACTTTCTTTGAAATGCTGGGCAACTGGTCGTTCGGCGACTACTTCAAGCGTGAGTCGCTGAAGTGGGCGTGGGAGCTGCTGACCGAGGTCTACAAGCTGCCCAAGGAGCGTCTGCTGGCGACGGTGTATGCTGAAGACGATGAGGCCTATGACATCTGGACCAAGGAAATTGGCCTGCCCCCAGAGCGCGTGATTCGCATTGGCGACAACAAGGGCGGACGTTACAAGTCCGACAACTTCTGGATGATGGCTGACACCGGCCCTTGCGGCCCTTGCTCGGAAATCTTCTACGACCACGGCGAACACATTGCCGGTGGCCCTCCTGGCTCGCCCGATGAAGACGGCGACCGTTTCATCGAAATCTGGAACAACGTGTTCATGCAGTTCGACATGGACGAGCAGGGCAACGTCAAGCCGCTGCCCGCACCGTGCGTGGACACCGGCATGGGTCTGGAGCGTCTGGCTGCCATTCTGCAGCACGTGCACAGCAACTACGAGATCGACCTGTTCCAGAACCTGATCAAGGCCGCTGCCCGTGAAACCGGCACCAGCGATCTGGAGCATCCATCGCTGCGCGTGATTGCCGACCACATCCGTGCAACTGCCTTCCTGGTGGCGGACGGTGTGATTCCTTCCAACGAAGGCCGTGGCTATGTGCAGCGCCGCATCGTGCGCCGAGCCATCCGCCACGGTTACAAGCTGGGCCAGAAGACGCCGTTCTTCCACAAGCTGGTCAAGGACCTGGTCGCCGTGATGGGCGATGCCTATCCCAAGATCCGCGAGCAGGAGGCCCGCATCACCGAAGTGCTGCGCGTGGAAGAAGAGCGTTTCTTCGAGACCCTGGCCCATGGCATGGAAATTCTGGACAGCGCCCTGGCCGGTGACGCCAAGGTACTGGCTGGTGACGTGGCCTTCAAGCTGCACGACACCTACGGCTTCCCCCTGGACTTGACCAACGACGTCTGCCGCGAGCGCGGTGTGACCGTGGACGAAGCAGGCTTTAACGCCGCGATGGAAGCCCAGAAGAACATGGCCCGCGCCGCTGGTAAGTTCAAGATGGACCGTGCGCTGGAATACACCGGCGCGGCCAACACCTTCACCGGCTACGAAAAGCTGGTGGAATCTGCAAAGATCGTAGCGCTTTACGCAGAAGGTACGCCCGTTTCTGAGCTGAAGGCTGGTCAAAGCGGCGTGGTTGTGCTGGATACCACTCCTTTTTATGCAGAGTCCGGCGGCCAGGTGGGCGATCAGGGCGTTATCAGCGCCGCAGGCAGTGTGTTTGCGGTGGAAGACACCCAGAAGATCAAGGCCGATGTGTTTGGTCACCATGGCGTGCTGGAGTCCGGCAGCCTGAAGGTGGGCGATGCTGTGCAGGCGGAGGTCAACACCCAGCTGCGTGCCGCCACCATGCGCAACCACTCGGTTACCCACCTGATGCACAAGGCATTGCGCGAAGTGCTGGGTGAGCACGTGCAGCAAAAGGGCTCGCTGGTCAATGCTGACCGCACCCGCTTTGACTTTACGCACAACGCACCCGTGACCGCAGAGCAAATCCGCGAAATCGAGCGCCGTGTGAACCAGGAAATTCTGGCCAACACCGCCACCGATGCACGCGTGATGGACATCGAATCGGCCAAGGCCAGCGGCGCCATGATGCTGTTCGGCGAGAAGTACGGCGAAACCGTGCGTGTGCTGGACATTGGTACCAGCCGTGAGTTGTGTGGCGGTACCCACGTGCATCGCACCGGCGATATCGGTCTGTTCAAGATCGTGGCCGAGTCGGGCGTGGCCGCTGGTGTGCGCCGTGTGGAAGCGGTGACGGGTGAGAACGCACTGGCCTATCTGCAATCGCTGGAGTCCACCGTGGACCAGGCTGCTGCAGCGCTGAAGGCGCCTGTGGCAGAACTGAACCACCGCATTGGTTCGGCGCTGGATCAGATCAAGGTGCTGGAAAAGGAAATTTCCGCACTCAAGGGCAAGCTGGCTTCCAGCCAGGGCGATGAACTGGCTACGCAAGCTGCGGATGTCAAGGGCGTGAAGGTGCTGGCTGCCAAGCTCGATGGCGCGGATGCCAAGACCCTGCGTGAGACCATGGACAAGCTCAAGGACAAACTGGGTGCGGCCGTGATCGTGCTGGCCGCTGTCGACGGCGACAAGGTGCAGCTGGCTGCCGGTGTGACCAAAGCTGAGACTGCCAAGGTCAAGGCGGGTGAGCTGGTGAACTTTGTGGCCCAGCAGGTAGGCGGCAAGGGCGGTGGCAAGCCAGATATGGCCATGGCCGGTGGCTCCAATGCCGAGGGCGTACCTGCTGCGCTGGCATCGGTTCAGGCCTGGGTGGCTGAGCGCATCTGATTGCGTACTTCACCTCACTAAAAACCAGAAGGCAGTTCTGCCTTCTGGTTTTTTTATGGGAAGAGCGCAGGCGCTTTCTGGCTGCCTGATGATGAGATTGAGACATATGCAAACAAGCAAGTTGCTGTGGTGTGCAGTGTGTCAGCGCTGCTGGCAGGCTGGGCTGCGGCTATGGGCGGCGGCGGTATGTCTCTGGACTGCAGGCATGGCACAGGCGCAGTCTGTGGTGTTCATCAACCCGGGCATGTCCGATGAGATTTTCTGGACTTCCGCCAGTGATGCCATGCGTAAGGCGGCTGACAGTCTGGGTATGCAGCTGCAAGTGGTGACTGTGGAGCGCGACCGCCTCAAGCCCATGGAGGTAGCGCAGTCCCTGGCGCAGTTGCCGCCGCAGGAACGCCCTGACTACGTGCTCTTTGGTAACGAGTACAGTGTGGCGCCCAGTGTGCTCAAGGCGCTGGAGGGGGCCGGCATCCAGGCGTTCATGGCGTTCAGCGGAATTCATGAAGATCTACGCCTGCAGGTGGGATTCCCTAGAGGGCGCTTTCCATTCTGGCTTGGCAGTCTGGAGTCCAATGCCGAAGATGCGGGGTATCGCACAGCCAAGGCCTTGATTGAAGCAGCCCAAAAGCATCCACAGTGGCGTGATGAGCAAGGCCAGTGGCAGATGTTGGCCATTGCTGGCGACCGTTCGACCCCTGTTTCCATCACCCGCAATCAGGGCATGCTCAGGGCCGTGAGTGAGGCGGGTGATTCCGTCAAGCTGATGCAGCAGGTCTACGGTGAGTGGCGCCAGGACAAGGCACGTGAGCAGGCTGCTGTGCTTTTTCAGCGCTATCCGCAGGCGCGCATTGTGTGGAGTGGTAATGATGTGATGGCGCTGGGCGCCATGCAGGCCTGGCAAGAGCAGGGTGGTAAGCCAGGTCAGGATGCTGTTTTCAGCGGCATCAATACCTCAGCGCAGGCACTGGAAAAATTGCGCCAGGGTGAGTTGACCGCCATGGCAGGCGGTCATTTTCTGGCTGGAGCATGGGCCATGGTCATGCTGTTCGACTACCACCACGGCATTGATTTTGCCGATGAAGGTCTGGAGCAAAAGCGCCCCATGTTCATGCTCTTTGACGCCAGCAGCAGCAAACGCTTTGAGCAGCGCATGGGAGCGGGTAGCAAGGTCCGTTTGGACTTCAGACAGTTCAGTAAATACCTGAACCCTCATCTGAAGCGCTATGATTTTGACATTCACAGGCTGCTGCACTGACTGGGTATCCTGACCGCCATGTCAAGTCGCCATCTTGAATTCCGATCCATTTCTACACGCATGCTGCAACGCATTGTTGCTTTGGCCATGGTGTGCCTGATTGGAATTGGTGGTGTGCAGGTATGGGTGGAGCGCTCCGTTCAGGAAAAACAGTTCTTCAACACCATGGCGCTGATTGTGGAGACCAGCAGCCGTGCGATTGGCCATGCGCTGTGGGATATTGACCGGGAGCGCCTGAACAACCATCTGCAACGACTCACCGAAATTGAGGCAGTAGGGGCGGTGCATATTCAGGTGGCGCTGACCGGTGAAATATTGACGGCTGGGCGCAGCAAAGCCGTGCTGGATGCGCCCTCGTATGAAGCCGTGATTCACTCACCAGATGACAAGGAGCAGGTGCTAGGCACGATCGAGGTCTGGGCTGATCCGGACTTCTACCGCAATCTGCTGTGGGAATCGCAGAAGCATGTGATTCCTGGCTATCTGATTTTTACGGCACTGATGTGCATCATGGTGGCCTGGGTGATCCGGCGTGACCTGGGTCTGCCGCTGCGCCAGATTGCGGACTTTGTGCGCCATCTGCGCCCTGAGGCGGTGAGCCAGCCTCTGCAGATTCAGCGTGCGCGGCATGAGCGCTGCGATGAAATCGATCTGGTCGTGCAAGGCTTTCACCGTCTGCAGGAGGAGCTGGATCGCCATATCAGCCAGCTGGACGGCCTGGTCAAGGAGCGCACGCAGGAGCTTTCCGAGCTGGTGGAAGAGGTCAAGCGACTGTCGCAGGTGGATGTGCTCACTGGTGCATACAACCGCCGAGCCATGGAACAGCGCCTGCCGCTGGAGCTGGATCAGTGCATGAGCGAAGGCAGGGCCTTCAGCATTATTTTTACGGACATCGACCACTTCAAGCGCATCAATGACAGGCATGGTCACGCGGTGGGTGATGCGGTGCTGCGTGCCATTGCCCAGCGTCTGCAGCATGCTCTGCGGGCGGATCAGGACTGGATGGTCCGTTTTGGCGGGGAGGAGTTTGTCATCTGCCTGCCCGATACTACGCTGGATCAGGCCAGCGAAGTGGCGCAGCGCCTGGCACAGGTGGTGCGCAGTGAGCCCTGGCAAGGTGATGGCCTGCAGCTACAGCTGACCTGCAGCTTCGGGGTGACGCAGCGCCGCAATGGTGAGTCCATGGAGGCGCTGCTGCAGCGTGTGGATGGCCTGCTGTACCGGGCCAAGCATCAGGGGCGCGACAGGGTGTGTTCCGAGGCCTGAGCGGGCTATTCAGAACAGTTCGATGTCGTCGTGTATCTGTGCGTGGTGCAGCTGCCCATCGGCATGGAGCCGCTCGTACTGGCAGACGCGGTTGCGGCCATGCTCTTTGGCAAAGTACAGGGCCTGGTCGGCCTGCCCCAGAATTTCAATAGGCGCACACAGCTTGGCGCAGGCAAAGCCAATGCTGACCGTGACAGAGCCCACCTGCGGAAATGCATGCCGGGCGACGGTCTCGCGAAAGGCCTCGAGTGCTGCCTGTGCAGCCTCACGGCGCATGGAGGGCATGAGTACCACAAACTCTTCGCCACCAAAGCGGAAGATACGGTGCTGTGTGCCAAAGGCAGTGCGCAGCAGATTGGCCACCAGAATCAGGACCTCATCACCAAACAGATGGCCAAAACGGTCATTGACCTGCTTGAAGTGGTCAATGTCGATCACGGCCAGCCAGGGCTGTTCCTCTGAGTCATGCACCTGGGCGGCAAAACGCATCAGGTGTTCATCAAAAGTCTTGCGGTTGAGCAGGCCGGTCAGTGCATCGCGCTCGCTGTAGTCCAGCAGGCTCTGGTAGTTCTTGTAGACCGTAAAAATGGCCAGAATGACATCCAGCTCATGCTTGCTGGGAGGGGTGGCGCGAATGATTTCGACGCAGGCATGCACTGGCTCATGCATCCAGACTGGCAGCCACAGTATGTATTGCCCATGAACGCCCGTCTGCTGGGCCTGTTGGGCACGCTGCGTGATACATGCGTGCAGATGGGGGACGGACTGCAGCGGCTTGCGTGCAGGGTCATTCATGAAGTCCTGCGCAGCAGTGACCAGCTGGTCGTTGTGCAGCCAGGTGCGAGGCCGCACCCAGTAATCGTCTTCGAGCTTGAGCAACTCCAGCGCCCGAACATTCTGGATATGTGGCAGCTGCAAAAAAGTGGAAAGGACGGAGAGCTCCAGGCGAAGATGATCCCGTTGCTCGGTCATCTGGACCAGATTTTGCAGAATACGCATGAATGTTCGGGGCAGTTGGACGATCCCGGGTGGTGTGCTTAGCGTTTGACGAACACCAGATCCCAGACGCCATGTCCCAGCTTCAGGCCGCGATTCTCAAACTTGGTGAGAGGGCGGTAATCCGGCTTGGGTGCATAGCCTTCTGCGGTGTTCGTCAGCAGGGCTTCGGCGCTCAGCACTTCCAGCATTTGTTCGGCGTAGGGTTCCCAGTCGGTTGCGCAGTGGATGTAACCCCCGCTCTTGAGGCGGCTGGCCAGCTTGGCCACCAGTGGCGACTGGATCAGGCGGCGCTTGTTGTGCTTTTTCTTGTGCCAGGGGTCTGGGAAGAAAATGTGCACGCCGTCCAGCATGCCCTCGGGCAGCATGAAGTCAATGACTTCGACCGCGTCGTGCTGCAGGATGCGGATGTTGTGGATGTCCTGCTCGCCAATGCGCTTGAGCAGCGCGCCCACGCCGGGCTCGTGCACTTCGCAGCACAGGAAGTTGTCATCAGGGCGCACGCGTGCGATGTGGGCCGTAGCCTCACCCATGCCAAAACCGATTTCCAGAATCAGCTTGCCGGGGCGACCAAAGGCGGCCTGCGGGTCCAGCGGCTGGCCGGTGTAAGGCAGCACGAACTTGGGGCCCAGCTCTTCAAAGGCCTTGGCCTGTCCGGTGGTCACGCGGCCAGTGCGGCGCACGAAACTGCGAATGGTGCGGGGATGTGCCACATCGGCAGGCGCCTGGCCTGCAGCGGCAGTGTTAGGGGCTGTGTCAGCCATGGTGGTGTTTTGATGCTCAGTCACGCCGGCTATTGTATGTGGCTCGCCATTCGTTCACCCATTGCTGCAGTGCGTCTGCCAGCGTGGTTGCAGGGCTTACGGGCTGCAGTTGCAAGTTCTGTGCCGCCGTGTTCAATGCAGCCAGCGGGTCGCTCACATCCACGGCAGGTGCACCATGCTGTTTGGAAAGCTTTTCGCCATCGGGCATGCGCACCAGCGGTGTGTGCAGGTAGCACGGGTGTGGCAGACCCAGCGCATGCTGCAGCAGCAGCTGGCGCGGTGTGTTGTCCGTCAGGTCTTCGCCGCGTACCACGTGGGTGATGCCTTGCAGTCCATCGTCCACCACCACGGCCAGTTGGTAGGCGTACAGGCCATCAGCGCGCTGCAGCACAAAGTCGCCAGCGACCTGTGTCGGGTCCTGCTGCTCGGCGCCCAGTCGCCGGTCCTGCCAGTGCAGCATGTGGCTGGGTTCTATTAAAAAAGGAGCTGTCAGCGCTTGTGTATCAAGCGCTAGAGGCCAATTTTCTATATATTTTTGCAGGGCGAAGCGCCAGCTGCGGGCAGGTTTGCCGTGCAGACCATCGCGGCAGGTGCCGGGGTAGGGGCGCTCCACATGGCGTTCATGCACCAGGCCTAGCTGCTGCCAGGCCTGTTCCAGGTCTTTGCGGGTGCAGCCACAGGCATAGGCCAGACCGGCTGCGCGCAGCTGCTCCAGCGCGTCGGCATAGTGTGCGTGGCGCTGGGATTGCCAGACTGGCGGTTCGTCCGGGGTCAGGCCGCACTGGCTGAGCTGCTGCAGGATGACCTGGTCGGCCCCTGCCATGCAGCGTGGCGGGTCAATGTCTTCGATGCGCACCAGCCAGGTGCCGTGGTGGGCACGTGCGTCCAGCCAGCTGGCCAGGGCCGCGACCAGCGAGCCTGCATGCAAGGGGCCTGTGGGCGAAGGTGCAAAGCGCCCACGGTAGGGACAGGGCAATGAAACTGTCATGGGAAGAAGAAACAATCAGCGAATCAGCGAATCAGCGAATCAGCGAATCAGCGCTGAGGCAACCAGCTGTAGCGGTGCTGCTCCAGCAGGGCCTGCTGGGTCACAGGGCTTTGCAATTGCTCCAGCCACCATTGCAGGGCCTTGCCCGGGGCGTTGCCACCGCTTTTTTTCCAGGCGTAGCGCACCCGGACATTGCGTGCCGCGCGCGCTATAGGTTTGATAACAAGCAGGCCGGCATCCACATAGGGCTGGACCATGGCCTGTGAAAGAAAGCCACAGCCCAGGCCGCGCACCTGGGCGTCGATCTTGGCCTGGATGTGGTCTACGGTGAAGATGTCCTGCCCGTCCAGCAGTCCCATGGAGGTGCGTTCACGCTGTGCGGAGTCGCTGATGACGACGAGGCGGTGTTCGCGCATGACTTCATCCGTGATCGGGCCTTCATGCTGGGCCAGCGGGTGAAAGGGCGCCACGGCAAAGGCAAACTGCACATCGCCCAGGTCCTGTACCTGCAGACCGGCGGCGCTGGTGTTGGTGGGCGTCATGCCCAGCGCCAGGTCGGCGCGGCCCTGGATCAGACATTCCATGGGGCCAGACAGGGTACCTGTGGTCAGCTTCAGCCGCGTAGGGGCGTTGAGCGCGTAAAAGGCTTCGACCAGATCCAGCAGCGTGCTGTGTGAGAGCACGGCATCGGCCACGATGGTCAGCTCTGGCTCCCAGCCAGTGGCTACACGGCGTACGCGGTTGGCAACGGCATCAATGTCCTGCAGCAGACGTGCACCTTCGGCCAGCAGGGCCTGTCCGGCCTCGGTGGGCTGGGCCTGGCGGGTGCTGCGGTCAAACAGCAGCACATCCAGGGCTTCTTCCATTTGCCGCACCCGGTAGGTGAGCGCGCTGGGCACCAGTTGCAGCTGGCGTGCAGCAGCTGCGAAACTGCCGGTATCGGCAATGACCTGCAGCATGGCAAGGCTGTCTGGGGTTAAAACATCACGAGGACTGGGCATGCAGGAAATGTGTCTGAAGAAGACAAGTCCATTCAAAGAGTTTGAATGATGCCATCAAACGGCTTTGTGTCGAAGGCAAAGCTGGGCTTTTACAGTGGGGTGTTTGCTGCCAAGGAGGTGTGTTCATGTTTCGTATCCGCCCATCGCATGAGCGAGGTTTTGCCGATCACGGCTGGCTGACCTCGTTTCACAGCTTTTCGTTTGCTGGCTACTACGACCCCCGTCATATGGGCTGGGGCAATCTGCGCGTCATCAATGAAGACCGCATCGCGCCCGGAGCAGGCTTTGGCGCGCACCCGCACCGTGACATGGAAATTGTCAGCTACGTCATTGACGGTGCACTCTCGCATGAGGACAGCATGGGCAATGTGCAGACCATCACACCCGGCGAAGTGCAGCGCATGACAGCGGGCACGGGCGTGGTGCACAGTGAGCACAACCATGCCCAGGGCCAGCAGACGCATTTTCTGCAGATCTGGCTGCTGCCCAGTGCCCAAGGGCTGCAGCCTGGCTATGAGCAAAAGCGTTTCAGCGAAGCCGAAAAAACCAACACGCTGCGGCTGGTGGCGTCGCCTGACGGGGCGCAGGGCTCGGTGCAGCTGCATGCCAATGCCCGTATCTATGCCAGTGTGCTGCGGCCAGAAGATGGGGCTGCCGTACAGTTCAGCCATGTCCTGCCAGCGGGGCGAAAAGCCTATGTGCAGCTCATCCACGGCAAGCTGGAGGTATCAGGTCACCTGCTGCAGGCCGGGGATGCACTGCTGGTGGACCAGGAGCCGCTGCTGCAATTTACGGGAAGCAGTCCCGCCGAGTTTTTGCTGTTTGACCTGGAGGCTTGAGTATTCCTGTTGCTCCAGATTTCATGCGTATTTTTTGCAGAGATTTGCGGATAACACGTATATTTTTTGCTAGTAGCATGCTTTCTTAGCAACCTGTAAGCCTGCACGCGGCATGTGATGCAGGTATGTTGATATGGAAATGCATGCTCTACAGCCACTGGCCCAGCAATTGTTTGCTGACATTCGTGCGCTGACTTTTGATGGTGTGGGTGTCACCCGCGCCAGTTACGGCGAGGGCGAGAACGCCTGCGCTGCCTATCTGGAAAAATTTGTGCGCAGCGAAGGTCTGGATGTGACCACGGACCGCGCTGGCAACTTCATCTATTTCGACCCTGCTGACACACGCAGCACCCCTGCGATCTGGTGCGGCTCGCACCTGGACTCGGTGCCACAGGGCGGTAATTACGACGGCCTGGCTGGTGTGGTTGCCGGTCTGCTGGTGCTGCTGGCGGCCCGGCGTGAAGGCGTCACGCTGCCTGCACCGCTGAAGGTGATTGGCTTTCGTGGGGAAGAAAGCGCCTGGTTTGGCAAGGCCTATATGGGCTCGGGTGCGCTGTGGGGCAAGCTCACGGCGGCAGATCTGGCGCTCAAGCGCCGTGGTGACGAAGTGACGCTGCGTGATGCGCTGGCCGCATGCGGTGCGGACATGGACGCCATCAGCCGTCAGGAAAAGCTGTTCAGCCCTGCCGATATCCGTGCCTATCTGGAGCTGCACATCGAGCAGGGCCCCGTCATGGTGGCACGAGAGATTCCCGTGGGTGTGGTCAGTGGCATTCGCGGCAATGTGCGCCACAACAAGATTGAGTGCTTTGGCGATGCCCAGCACTCGGGTGTGGTGCCGCGCTGGCTGCGCAAGGATGCGGTGTTTGCCGTATCGGACCTCATCGTGCGCCTGGACAACCACTGGCGTGCGCTGCTGGAGCGCGGCACAGACCTGGTGGTGACCTGCGGCGTGGTGCAGACCAACCCGGCAGAGCACTCGATTTCGCGCGTGCCCGGTTACGCCCATTTCAGTTTTGAGGTGCGTAGCAAGAGCAGCGACACGCTGGAAGCTTTCTACCAGCTGGTGCAGGCCGAGATGGCCTCGATCGAGCGCGAGCGCGGCGTGAAGTTTGCGCTGGACCGCCGCCTGACCAGTGACCCCGCAGTGACCGACCCGCTGCTGTGTGAGCTGATGGCCAAGGCCTGCCGCACGCGCGGCATTGCGCACGAGCGCATCCCCAGTGGCGCAGGGCATGACGCCGCGCTGTTTGCTAATGGCGGTGTGCCTTCTGGCATGGTGTTTGTGCGCAACCAGAACGGCTCGCACAACCCCTATGAAGCCATGGAACTGAGCGACTTCATGCTGGGCACCCAGGTGCTAGCGGACACCATGCTCGCAATTACTGCGTAAAGCCATGCAATCTCTGCAAAGAAAGACCAAGTGATGACCCAATCTTTACGACATGACGCAGCAGCCATGCTGCTCGATGCGGGCTGTGTGGAAGTGCGCACCGATGCTGCTTTTATCCTGCCTTCGGGCTGGGCCAGCCCCGTATACATGGATGCCACGCGTCTGATCTCGCTGCCCACCATACGCCGCGAGCTGATGAAGCAGGGCGTGCAGCGCCTGCTCGATGCGGGTGCTCTGCAAGGCCTGTCTGCTGTGGCAGGCGGGGAGTCCAGCGGTATTGCCTTTGCGGCCTGGTTTGCCGAAAAGCTCGACATGCCATTGCAGTACGTGCGCAAGCGCCCTGTGGGCAGCCGCCAGATTGAGGGCGTGGTGCACTCAGGTGGCAAGGTGCTGCTGGTGGACGACATGGTTTCGGCCGGGCAGTACAAGCTCAACTTCATCGAAGCGCTGCGCAGCCAGGGTGCGCGGGTGGAAGACCTGTTCGTCGTATTTGACTACGGCTGCTTTGGCTCAGACGCCGTACTGGCGCAGCACGGTGTGTGCGTGCATGCGCTGTGCAACTGGCAGGATGTACTGGCCATGGCCTTCCAGCGCGGCGGGTTCTCCGTAGAGCAGCTGGCAGTGTGGCAGGCCTTTTTGCACAACCCCGCCAAATGGTCGCTGGCCCACGGCGGCATTGGTCAATAATCGCACTCTCACAATCAGAGCGGCTAGCGCTTGATTTTGCTGGTTTTTAGATAGAAAACTATCTGAAATCCTTTGAAATCAAGCGCTAGCTGCTCTTGTATTCATAGAGGGTGTGCACCGTGTTTGTTGTTTCCAAACTCTTGTCGGCCATCACCCAGCCTGTGTTCTGGCTGGCTTTGTGGTGGCTGCTGGCCTTGCTGCTGCTCAGCCGCCAACCCAGGCTGGCCCGGCGCATGCTGTGGGCAGGGCTGGTGGTGCTGGGGCTGCTGGGTTTTCAGGCCGGGCCAGATGCTTTGCTGCGGCCGCTGGAAAACCGCTATGCCGTACCTGCGACTGAACGTGTGCCAGAGCATGCTGGCGTGATTGTGCTGGGTGGTGCGCTGGAGCACCCCGCCAGCTGGCAGGCGCATGGACAGGTGCCGCTGGGCCAGTCGGTAGAGCGTATGACGGTGCCGGTCGGCTGGATGCATGCGCACCCTGAGCTGCAGCTGGTCTTCAGCGGTGGTGAAGGGCGCCTGCTCACCACGGGTGTGACCGAAGGCCAGTTGGCCACGCAGTTCTACCGAGAGCAAGGCCTGGACATGGCGCGTGTGCATATCGAGCAAGGCTCGCGCACCACCCGCGAAAACGCGCAGCGTGTGGCCCAGACGCTGGGTGAGCGCTGCCACAACGAACGTTGGCTGCTGGTGACATCGGCCTGGCACATGCCGCGCTCCGTGCCCGAGTTTGAAGCTGTGGGCTGCCAGATCACGCCATACCCCGTGGACTTTCGCACGGGCGAGAGCACGCCATGGACGGAATACCGTATGGCCGAGAGCCTGCTGCGCTGGCAGGTGGCGCTGCACGAATGGCTGGGGCAGCTGGCCTATGCGTTGACGCGTTGAGCAGCTCCCGCAACCAGCAAGCGGTCACAAAAAAAGCCTTGCAGCATGTACTGCAAGGCTTTTTTGCAAGCGCTATCTGAAGTGTCTGTGATCAGTACTTGAAGATGGCCACAGTATCGACCAGCGCCTGAGCCTGCTGCTGCAGGCTGCGTGCGGAGGCGGCCATTTCCTCCCCCAGTGCTGCATTCTGCTGGATGACCTGGTCCATTTCGGTGACGGCTTCGCCCACCTGCACCACGCCAGCGCTTTGTTCGCGGCTGGCCGTTCTGAATTGCGTGGAGCACTTCCTGGCCCAGGGCTGCGTCAAAGCGGCCGGTTTGGTCCAGGCGCTTGCCAAGGACGCTGGCTTCATCGTCACCCACGTAGATGCCCTGGTTGGAGATCAGGCTGGCATAGCCGGTTTCATAGATGGAAATGTCTTCCACCATCTTCTGCAGACTGGTCAGCGGCACACTCACGCCTGCCACGCCCAAAAACTTGCCGTTGACGATGATGGGTACGGTCACCGCTGTCTGCAAAATCTCACGCCCGCCGTAGTTGTAGACATAGGGCTACTGCATGGCGATCTTGCCCGTACGCTTGGGCAGGAGGTAATAGTTTTCCTTGTCGTAGTCGACAATGGCTGCTGTGGAGTGACCACCCTTGCCGTCCTGAATCCAGTAGGGCACAAAGCGGCCGGTGGCATCGTGGGCGTGGGTGTTGGCGTATTCGGCATCACGGCCATCAAAGCCGTTGGGCTCCCAAATCGTCCATGTAGAGACAATACCGGGGTTACTATCCAGCACTTGGCGCATCATGGCATTAGCCGTTTCACGGTCGGTATTGCCGGACAGCACCATGGTTTCAGGTGGAAATGACTTCATAGTCATTGATATTCAAGCGCTGAGTGCTCTTTATTTAGGAGCTTTTGCTGCAATTTTGCACCTGCGGCAAAGCCATCAGGCCATAAAAAACGCCTGCATCAGCAGGCGTTGTGCGATTCGCGGAGCGCGATCGTTTTCAGGCAGCAGTCACAGCCTTTACATCGTTGGCGGCCTTTTCAAAGGCGGCAGCCACGGCTTCAGGGCCCATGCCCAGACCTTCGGCGCGTACAAAGCGCACGTCGGTAATGCCAAAGAAGCCCATGACCACCTTCAGATAGCTTTCCTGGTGCTCCAGCGCCTGCATGGCTTCGCTGGTGGAGTAGACGCCGCCGCGGCTGGAGGCCACGATCACGGTCTTGCCCTTGGCCAGGCCTTCAGGGCCGTTGGCGGTGTAGCGGAAGGTGCGGCCAGGCTGGGCGATGCGGTCAATCCATGCCTTGAGCTGGGTAGGAATGGTGAAGTTGTAGAAGGGCGCGCCGATCACGACCACGTCTGCGGCCAGGAACTGGCTCACCAGCTTTTCAGACACAGCGTTCTCTGCCACTTGCTCGGCGCTCAGGCCTTCGGTCTGGCCAGTGCGGGGAGCCATGGCCGCCATGGTGAAGTGGTTGGGGGTATCTACCACCAGATCCAGATATTCCACCTGTGTGTCGGGGTGCTTGGCGACCCAGGCTTCCACGATTTGCTGAGTCAGCTTGCGCGAAGCGGAGTTGTTACCAGTGATCGAAGAGTCAATGTGCAGCAGTTTCAAGAGAGGCTCCTGTGTTGGTGTGTTCAATGGACGCAAGTATGGATTACACGCGCCACTTTGATAAGTCAGCATAAATGCGATAGATTGTTCTAATTTTGGAACAAACAAGGAGCTGCCCCATGCAAGACCTCAATGACATGCTGTACTTTGTGGAGGTGGTGGAGCGTGGCGGTTTTGCGGCTGCCGGGCGGGCGCTGGGTATTCCAAAGTCGCGCTTGTCGCGCCGGATTGCGGAGCTGGAGTCGCAGCTGGGTGTGCGACTGTTGCAGCGCACCACCCGCAAGCTGTCGCTCACCGAGGTAGGCGCAGCCTATCTGCGCCACTGCCAGGCCATGCGTGACGCAGCGCAGGCCGCGCAGGACACCGTCGAGCAGGTGCAAAGCGAACCCCGTGGCACGGTGCGCGTGACTTGTCCGGTGACACTGTCGCAGACTGTGCTGGCACCGCTGATTCCCCGTTTTTTGGCGCAGTACCCGCTGGTACGGCTGGAGATGCAGGTGGTCAACCGCCCGGTCAATGTGGTGGAGGAGGGGGTGGACATCGCCCTGCGGGTGCGCGCCACGCTGGAAGACAGCGCCACACTGGTGGTCAAAAAGCTGGATGTCACGCACCAGGTGCTCATGGCCAGCCCTGACTATCTGCGCCACCATGGCACGCCTGAGCATCCGCAGCAATTGCTGGAGCACCAGGTGCTGTCCATGTCGGCTTTCGAAGGTGTGGCCCACTGGCGCATGCGCAGCGACACCGGGGCGGAAGTGCAGGTACAGCCGCCTGTGCGCTATATGGCCGATGACCTGATGACCCTCAAGCTGGCGGCGCAAGGTGGGGCAGGCATTGGTTATCTGCCTGACTATATGTGTCGTCAGGAGCTGGAGCGTGGTGAGCTGGTGCATGTGCTGCCGCAGTGGAGTGTGCCGCCAGCCATCGTGCACGCGGTGTTCAGCTCACGCCGGGGGCTCACGCCTGCGGTGCGCAGTTTTCTGGATTTTCTGGGGGAATTCGTGCCGGGCAGCAGTTCCTGGGGGCGCTGAGCAAGCAGGGTGGACTGAGCGGTGCAGCATTTTTTTTGCAATCCCGCTCAGGAATGTGTTGCAGCTGGCCAAAAAGTGGCAGAATAATTAATGGGAATTATTCTTATTATGAGCGTCAGGCCACTTGCGCTCATGGATCTGCCATCTGTGCAGGCACTCGCAGGAGTGCCTTTTTCACACTTTTGAGGTAAGCATGAAAATTTGGAAGACAGCCCTGTGCGCCGGTTTGGTTGGTGCTGCAACATTGGCACAAGCTGCGGATGCGCCACAGGCAGTGACCGTGTACTCCTCGCGCATTGAGGCCTTGCTCAAGCCCACACTGGACGAATACACCAAGCAGACCGGCGTCAAGATCAATCTGCTGACAGACCGTGGCGGCTCTCTGGCTGAGCGTCTGGCTGCTGAAGGTGCCAGCTCTCCCGCAGACGTGCTGATTACCGTCGATATGGGCAATCTGCACAACGCTGCAGAGCGTGGTCTGCTGCAGAAGGTGGATTCCCCCACACTGAACGCCAACGTGCCTGATAACTTCCGTGACCCCGGCAACCGCTGGTGGGGCCTGTCGCAGCGTGAACGTACCATTTTCTACGCTGCTGACCGTGTCAAGCCTGAGCAGCTGAGCACCTACGAAGACTTGGCTGACCCCAAGTGGAAGGGCAAGCTGTGCCTGCGCACTTCCAAGCAGACTTACACACAGTCGCTGGTGGCCATGATGATCGCCAAGCACGGTGTGGACAAGGCCGAGCAGATCACCAAGGGCTGGGTGAACAACCTGGCCGGTGATGTGTTCACCAACGATGCCAGCTTGCTCAAGGCCATCGCTGCCGGTCAGTGCGATGTGGGCATTGCCAATACTTACTACTACGGCCGTATCCTGGCCAAGGAGCCTGACTTCAACCAGAAGGTCAAGCTGTTCTGGGCCAACCAGGGCAAGGATGAGGGCGGTACCCACGTGAACCTGTCTGGCGGCGGTGTGACAGCCCATGCCAAGAACCCCGAAGGCGCTCGCAAGCTGCTGGAGTGGCTGTCTTCTGACAAGGTGCAGACTGCCTACACCCATGGCACGTATGAAAGCCCCATCAACAAGCAGGCTGAGGCTGATCCCATCGTGAAGGCATGGGGTACGTTTGTTCCCAGCCCTCTGAATGCTGCAGACATCGGCTCGCGCCAGCCTGAAGCCATCAAGCTGCTCGATCGTGTAGGCTATCGTTAATTGGTGATTTCCTGTTAGGTTAGTTACTTGTCTGTCATAGACCATTCCGCGCCAGCACACCGCTGGCGCGGTTTCGCTTTTGCGCTTCCCATAGCCTTGCTGACCATCGTGCCTTTGCTGGCGGTGGTGAGCATGGCTGTCACGCCCCAGCCAGATATCTGGCTGCACCTGTGGAACTACGTCCTGCCGCGTGTGCTGGGCAACACTTTGCTGCTCATGCTGCTGGTGGGTGTGGCTGTGCTGATCGTTGCCGTCCCGCTTGCGTGGCTGACGGCCATGTGTGATTTTCCGGGGCGCAGGTTTTTTGCCTGGGCGCTGGTGCTGCCGCTGGCCATCCCTGCCTATGTGCTGGCCTTTGTGCAGATGGGCATCTTCGAATATGCCGGTCCGGTGCAGAGCTTTGTGCGTGATGTGATGGGCAATAGCCGCTGGTTTCCGGACATTCGCGGCAGCCTGTGGGGGCTGGTCATGGTGCTGGTCATGGCCTTCTACCCCTATGTGTACCTGATGGCGCGCAGTGCCTTTCTGACACAGGGGCACCGCAGCATGGAGGCCGCACAGGCACTGGGCTACAGCCCTGTGGCAGCTTTCTTCAAAGTGGCTTTGCCACTGGCGCGACCCTGGATTGGTGCCGGTCTGGCGCTGGTGCTCATGGAAGTGCTGGCCGACTTTGGCGCCATTGCCGTTTTTAACTTCGACACTTTCTCGACCGCGGTCTACAAATCGTGGTTTGACCTGCACAACATTGGCGCAGCCGCGCAGCTCGCAGCCATTTTGGTGCTGGTCGTCTTGCTGCTGGTGGCCGCTGAGCAGCGCTCGCGCAATGCCAAGCGTTTTCACGTCAGCAATCCGCAGCAGCACCGCGCTGTGCTGCAGGGGGGCATGCGCTGGCTGGCATTTGGGTTCTGCCTGCTGGTGTTTGCTGCGTCGTTTGCCATTCCCATGGTGCAGATGGTGGCCTGGGTACTGTCGATTTGGCGTGAACAGCTCAATAGCGACTATTGGGGCTACGCCTGGAATACCTTGTATCTGGCCTTGCTGACGGCTGTCATCACCACCGTGCTGGCGCTGCTGCTGTCGTGGATTCGCCGCCGCCATGGCGATGCAAAAACCGCATGGGTGATTCGCCTGGCGGTGCTGGGCTATGCCATGCCCGGTGTGGTACTGGCCGTGGGTGTGTTCATTCCCATCGCCTGGCTGGATGCCTGGCTGATGGCGCTGCTGGAGCCCTTTGGGATTCAGGCGCTGGGCATCATCAAGGGTTCTCTGGCAGGCATGCTGCTGGCGCTGGCCGCTCGCTTTCTGGCCGTGGCCTATCACTCGACCGATGCTGCCATGCAACGCATCACGCGCAGTCAGGAGGAGGCCTGTGCTTCGCTGGGGCTGGGCCCCTGGCAGACGCTGCGCCGCCTGCATCTGCCGCTGCTGCGCACGGGCTTGCTGTCTGCCTTTCTGATGGTGGTGGTGGATGTGATGAAGGAAATGCCCATCACCTTGATGATGCGTCAGTTCGGCTGGGACACCCTGGCCGTGCGCGTGTTTCAGCTGACATCGGAATCCATGTGGGAAGAGGCTGCTTTGCCAGCGCTGGCCATTGTGCTGGTGGGGCTGGTGCCAGTGATCCTGCTGGTGCTGCAAACGGAAAAGAAACCGTCCTCGGCCGGTTGATCAATGCCGGGTTTTTGTGATGCTTGAAATCAACAATATTTCATTGGGATATGGTGCCAACACGGTTGTGCAAGGGGTGAACCTGCGCATGGATCAGGGTGAAATTGCCTGTCTGCTGGGGCCTTCTGGCTGCGGCAAGACCACGCTGCTGCGTGCCATTGCAGGCTTTGAGCCAGTGCGTGCTGGCAGCATCGTCCTGCAAGGGAGCACGGTGGCCAGCACAACGGTGCATGTGGCCCCGCAGTTGCGTGACATTGGCATGGTGTTTCAGGATCACGCGCTGTTTCCTCATCTGACGGTGGGTGGCAACGTAGCCTTTGGTCTGCACAGCATGCCCAAGGCGCAGCGCCCTGCACGGGTGCAGGAAATGCTGGAGCTGGTTGGCCTGCAGGGCATGGCCCAGCGCTGGCCCCATGAACTTTCTGGTGGCCAGCAGCAGCGTGTAGCGCTGGCCCGTGCGCTGGCGCCGAACCCCAGCCTGTTGCTGATGGATGAGCCTTTTTCCAGCCTAGACACCAGCATGCGTGAGGCCATTGCGCGTGAAGTGCGCGCCATCTTGAAGCAGGCCAAGGCCACGGCGCTGATGGTGACGCACGATCAGAACGAAGCCTTTGCCATGGCGGACAACATTGGCGTGATGTCCCATGGCCAACTCATGCAGTGGGGTAGTGCCGTGCAGGTGTACTGCACGCCTGCGACGCAGGCTGTGGCGCAGTTTGTGGGTGAGGGGGCGCTGGTCTCCGCACAGCGCACGGCAGGTGGTCAGTGGCAGACGGCACTGGGCCTGCTGCCAGCGGGCCATCCGCATTACGAAACATCCGAAGGCGCCAAGGTGCTGCTGCGCCCTGAGCATGTCTGCGTGGTGGAGCGCGGTGTTTCCGCCAAAGTGCTGGAGCGCACCTTCCGTGGCAGTCATTTTGTGTTTGAGCTGGAGCTGCCCGACGGCGAGCATGTGATGGCCAAGGTCTCGCTCAATGCCTTGTATGGCAGCTGTGAGCGCATGCAGCTAGGGCTGGTGAGCGAACTCTGAAAAACATACAGCATGGATGCTGACAGCGGTTCCAAAAGCGCTCCAACCCGCCTGGGTGGAGCGTTTTTTATCGGCTTCAAGCAGCAGATTCAGCCCGTACCAGGCGCATCTCGTCGCTGCTGCGCTGCACGCTAAAGGCTGATACCAGCTGGGTCAGCTTTTCTGCCTGATCTTGCAGATCTTTGGCGGCTGCCGTGCTTTGCTGTACCAAGGTCGTGTTTTGTTGTGTCATCTGTTCCAAATCATGGACGGAGGCATTGACCTGCAGAATATCCTGGCTTTGCACCTGTGCTGTCTGCCCAATGGAGCTGATGATCTGGTGCACACGCTGTACGTGCTGCACGATGTCCTGCATGGCATGTCCGGCTTCATCCACCAGCTGGTTGCCCAAATTGATACGTTCCACGCTGCAGGCAATCAGCTGCTGAATCTGTCGTGCAGCTTCGGCACTGCGACCAGCCAGGGCTCGCACTTCACCTGCTACGACGGCAAAGCCACGGCCTTGTTCGCCAGCGCGTGCAGCTTCGACGGCAGCATTGAGCGCCAGGATATTGGTCTGAAAGGCGATGCTATCAATCAGGCCAATGATCTCTTCCACCTGATGGCTGCTGGCAGCAATGTCCTGCATGGTGCCAACGACCTGCTGCATGACCCGGCCTCCGCTGCCTGCCGCATGCAGGGCGCTATCTGCCAGAGTTTCGGCCTGCTGAGCGGCATTGGCGCTGCTTTGCACGGTGTCGGTCAGTGCCTGCATGGCCAGGGTGGTGCGGTGCAGGTTGTCTGTGGTGTGGTCGGTTCGCTCGCCCAGGCGCAGATTGCCTTCAGCAATTTCGTGCCCAGTAGAGCGCAGGTGCGTGATATTGGTATGTACTGCTGCCACCAGTTCGTGAAAGCGTTGCTGCATGGCAGCTACGGCCGCCATCACGCTGCGGCTGTCGCCAGCCCTCACGGGAATGCGCACGGTCAGTTCCCCATTGCGCATGGCCTGCACCACATTGCGTACTTCATAGGGCTCTGCGCCCAGTTCATGGGTGATGTACTGGGCCAGCTTCATGGCTGCGGCCACGCTGACAGCTACGGCCAGTACGGTGATGAGCAGCATGGCCGTGCCAAACTCCTTGGCAGCATCATTGGCTCCGCTGTTGTTGGTGATGATGCGTGCTTCTTCAAAGTCGATCAGGCGGTTGATGCTGGCCAGCCACTGCACATACTGGGGCTTGGCCTGCGCCCATAGCAGTGACTCGGCACGGGCACGGTCTTGCTGCTGGAGTAGTTGCAGGATACGGTCAGTGGTTGTCTGTGTGCTGGCTTCCTGATGCTGTATGTCTTCGAGCATCTTGAGCACTTCAGGCGGAATAGTGCCTGACTGCTCCTGTAGCACCTGCTGCAACTGTTGATTAGCCCGTACATAGGCCTGTGCCAGGCGCTCGATTTGCTGCAACTCATGTTGTACAGCGGTGGGGTCGGGAGCAATCACTGCATCGCGCAGTGCAATGGCGCGGTCGTGCACTGAGCCGCGAAAGTCAATGGCAGCGCGCTGAATGACGGCGTTCTGGCTGGAGTTGGCGGTGAGCTTGGAGTCGATGCCTTGTGTGACGAACACACTGTAAGTGGACAGTGCAATGAGCAAGGCCGTAATGAGGGCAAAGCAGCCCAGAAGACGGTGACTAATTTTCCGGTGAAACATGAAGGGGTCGGAGGAGCAGAAAAAGCTATGTTGCTATTTGTTACTCGCATCCTATGCCGCTCACTTGTGGGGCGTGTGTTGCCGGTCGCATAACCATGCTCGAGCTCGGATACCTGCGGTTTCCGATGCATGCAGCTAAAAGCTTATGCCCATAAGAAAACAACGAATCAATAGTTGGGTTTTGCGCCTCTGACTTTCACAATCGGCGGCTCTGAAGGAGAGCAAGCCATGTCAAGCACAGCACCACGCATCATCATCGTTCCGGGATGGCGCAATTCCAGCCCTGAGCACTGGCAAAGCCTGTGGGCCAGGACTTTGTCCAATGTGGAGCGTGTGGAGCAAGACGACTGGCTGACGCCCAAGCGCGAAGACTGGGTGCGCACGCTGGAAGCGCTGATTCTGTCGCGCCCGGAGCCAGTGATCGTGGTGGCGCATAGCCTGGGCTGCATCACCACGACGCATCTGGGCGCCGAGGCGGCCGCACGCATTCGCAGTGCCTTGCTGGTGGCGCCTGCTGACCCTGAGCGCAGGGCGCATCTGGCGGACTTTGCGCCCGTGCCTTATCAGCTCCTGCCATATCGCAGCGTGCTGGTGGCCAGCAGTAATGATCCGTACTGCCCCATTCGCCTCGCAGGTGCCTACGCGCGCGCCTGGGGCAGCGAATTTGTGCGTCTGCAAAATGCGGGGCACATCAATGTGGAATCGGGCTATGGCCCATGGCCGCTGGGCTTTGCTTTGCTGCAGTCGCTGATTCAGGACATGCAGTGGAGTGTTGAGGCTCCACAGCCTGCAGCTGTCTCTTGAGGGTGTCTGAGGGGGCGTGCAGGATGGCATCCAAATTGGCGTCCTGACCGCAGCAGTAGCTTGCGGACGCAGCAAGCCCACAAGCGTCCTGACAGTGAGATTCCTGTACTGCAGTCTTGCTGCTTGATCCGAGCAGTCTTGGGCATGAAGCGTTTCTGAGTCTTGCAGACTCCGCAAGGGCATGCGCCAAGCTGGTATCAGTGTTGCTTAGCGGTTGCGGCTTTTCATGGCGCGTTCCACCTCGCGCTTGCCTTCACGGTCTTTGATCACGTCACGCTTGTCGTGCTCTGCCTTACCCTTGGCCAGAGCAACATCGCATTTGACCAGACCGTTCTTCCAGTGCAGGTTGGTGGGCACCAGGGTATAGCCCTTTTGCTCGACCTTGCCGATCAGGCGGCGGATTTCGTCTTTTTTCATCAGCAGCTTGCGCAGACGCGTAGCGTCGGTGCTGATGTGGGTGGAGGCGGTTTTCAGGGGTTGGATCTGACAGCCGATCAGGAACAGCTCGCCGTCCTTGATGACAACATAGGCCTCGCTGATCTGTGCCTTGCCGCTGCGCAGTGCCTTGACTTCCCAGCCTTGCAGCACAATGCCGGCTTCATGGCGTTCCTCAAAGAAATAATTGAACGCAGCTTTTTTGTTCTCTGCAATGCGAGAGTTGGTTTCTGGTTTTTTTGCCATGGGTCTTTCTGGGTGGCGGGCCCACAGATGCCGGGCTCTACCTACAATGATGGGCGTTTCTCCCGCTCAGCTTTGATTTTAGTTTCTCCAGCGCCAGACTGACCGAAGCGGCCTCACAATGCCCCAAGGTTTCAAGGCGCTGGTTTGTTTATTCATGAAAAACGTTAATAAGTCCGTCCTCATCTGGTATAGCCCTGAAGAAATGTTTGCCCTGGTGGCAGACGTTGCGCGCTATCCCGAATTTCTGCCCTGGTGCTCGCATACCAAGGTGCTGGAGCAGGACGAGCACGGCATGACGGCTGAAGTGGGTATGGCCATGGGTGCTCTGAAGAAGTCGTTTGTGACACGCAATGTGCACGAGGGCAAAAACAAGATCAGCATGCGCCTGATCAAAGGGCCGTTCTCGCGCCTGGAAGGGCACTGGATTTTTCATCCTGTGGGTGATGGCACCCAGCGGGCCTGCAAGGTTCAGCTGCAGCTGGACTATGGTTTTGACAGCATGGCGCTGGCAACGCTGATTGGCCCTATCTTTGATCGCATCGCCAACTCCATGGTGGATGCCTTTATCAAGCGCGCAGAAAAAGTCTACGGTTGAGGCAGGTCAACAATGCTCAACATTGAAGTGGTTTGGATGGATGCTCAGGGTCAGGTGCAGGAGCGTTCGGTGCAGTTGCCTGCTGGTGCGTGCCTGCAGGATGCCATCACCGCATGCGGTCTTGAGCTGTCAGTCCAGCAAAGTTGTGGTGTCTGGGGCCGCGTCAAGCCGCTGGAATATGCGCTGCAGGAGGGCGACCGCGTCGAGCTGTATCAGCCACTGAAGGTTGACCCCAAAGTTGCGCGCCGTGAGCGGTTTGCTCAACAGGGCGCGCGTGGGGCAGGGCTGTTTGCCAAGCGCCGGGCCAACAGCAAGTCGGGCTACTGAGCTCTTTTATCTGCAATTGTCCTTGATGGCAGCCTGGGCGCGCTGCAGTTCTGCCTGGCGCTGCGCGTCCGTCATCAAGCCGCGTTCCCCTTTTTCATTCACATAGGCATGCAGTGCACCGGACTGCAGCGAAGCCTGCATTGCCCGGGCGCGCTGGCAGTTGCTGCGGCGAACCTCGGCCTGCCTGGCTTCGTGCTTCTTACGTTCGTCTTCTTCGGCCTTGCGTTGAGCCGCTTCCCGGGCTTTGTCCTGATCAGGTGCTGATGTTTCGGGTGCTGCCTGCACAGTGCTTGTTTCAGAAGCAGGTTCTGACACTACAGCAGGCGTTGCTACGGGCGCAGCTGTCGCGCCCTCAGCGCTGGGATAGCGCACGCTGGGCGCGGCAGGCGCGCTGCTGCCCGGGCGCTTGAGGATCTGTGGTGGCGCGATGTGTGCGGGCGGAGGACGATCGCTATAGACTTTTTGCCCTGAAGCATCTATCCACTGCCATTGTGCAAAAACACTGCAACTGCAAACACTTAGCGTTGCTGCAAGAAGAAGTTTGAGCGTTTTCATGACTGGCAGTGTAGCTCTGGCTTGCAAGGTTTCTTGTTGCGTGATTGGCACGGGAGCCGCCAGACGAAGCTACAATCCCTCTTTTGGAGCCTTCACAATGCGCCTTCTCGGAAAAGCACTGACCTTTGACGACGTTCTGCTCGTTCCCGCCTACTCCGAAGTCCTGCCCAAGGACGTTTCTCTTTCTACCAAGTTCACTCGCAACATCACGTTGAACCTGCCACTGGTCTCTGCGGCCATGGACACCGTGACTGAAGCGCGTCTGGCGATCGCCATTGCCCAAGAAGGCGGCATTGGCGTTATTCACAAGAACATGACGGCCGAGCAACAAGCGGCTGAAGTGCTCAAGGTCAAGCGCCATGAATCCGGCGTGGTGTCTGATCCTGTGGTGATCACCCCTGACTTCACTGTGTTGCAGGTGCTGCAGCTGTCTGAAGAGCGTGGTATCTCGGGCTTCCCTGTGGTGGAAGGCGGCAAGGTGGTGGGTATTGTGACCAACCGCGACATCCGCTTTGAAACACGCTACGACGTGAAAGTGCGCGAGATCATGACGCCCCGCGAGCGCCTGATCACTGTGCATGAAGGCACAACGCCTGCTGAAGCCAAGGCGCTGCTGAACAAGCACAAGCTCGAGCGCCTGCTGGTGGTCAACGATGCCTTTGAACTCAAGGGTCTGATCACTGTCAAGGACATCAACAAGCAAACCAATTTCCCCAACGCTGCACGTGACGCCGCTGGCCGTCTGCGCGTAGCCGCTGCTGTGGGTGTGGGCGCTGGCACGGAAGAGCGTGTGGAACTGCTGGCCAAGGCTGGTGTGGACGCTATTGTGGTGGACACAGCCCACGGTCACTCCAAGGGCGTGATCGACCGCGTGCGCTGGGTCAAGCAAAACTACCCCCATATCGATGTGATTGGCGGCAACATCGCTACCGGCGCTGCTGCGCTGGCGCTGGTGGAAGCGGGCGCTGACGCTGTGAAGGTCGGTATCGGCCCTGGCTCCATCTGTACCACACGTATCGTGGCCGGTGTGGGTGTACCCCAGATCATGGCGATCTCCAACGTGGCCGAAGCCCTGAAGGGCACAGGTGTGCCACTGATTGGTGACGGTGGTATCCGCTTCTCCGGTGATATCTCCAAGGCGCTGGCAGCTGGCGCATCCACCATCATGATGGGCGGCATGTTTGCTGGTACCGAAGAAGCACCTGGTGAAGTGATTCTGTTCCAGGGTCGCTCCTACAAGAGCTACCGTGGCATGGGCTCCATCGGCGCCATGCAGCAAGGCTCTGCAGACCGCTACTTCCAGGAATCCTCTACAGGCAACCCCACAGCTGACAAGCTGGTGCCCGAAGGTATTGAAGGCCGTGTGCCTTACAAGGGCTCCATGGTTGCCATCGTGTACCAGATGGCAGGTGGCATCCGTGCTTCCATGGGCTACTGCGGTTGCAAGACCATTGCTGAGATGAACGAAAAGGCCGAGTTTGTGGAAATCACCGCAGCCGGTATCCGTGAGTCGCACGTACACGACGTGCAGATCACCAAGGAAGCACCTAATTACCGTGCCGACTAATTCCCTTTGAGGAAATAGACCAGAGTCGCAGGATTCTGGTCAGAATGCTAAAATCTGGCCTGAACTTCTGGTTCAGACCAGATTTTTTTATTTCTACCCATGCAATCTGTCGGTATTTACGAAGCCAAAACCCGCTTTTCTGCCTTGATCGAACTGGTCGAGCAGGGAGAAGAGGTGCGCATTACCCGTCACGGCAAGGAAGTGGTGCGCATGCTGCCTGTGCGCCGTCGCCCGGTGATTACGGACGAGCAGATTGCCCGTGAGTTAGAACAAATTCAGGCGCTACAGCAGACTGTGCGTGCCCCGGAAGCTACTGATTCTGTAGTGGCGCTGCGCCATACAGGGCGGAGTCAGACATGAGCGCATTTGTGCTGGATGTCTCCGTGACTTCCGCCTGGCTGCTGCCTGAGCATGCCAGTGCTGATACCCAGCGTCTGTACGCACGCATCCGGCGTGATGAGGTGGAACCGCAAGCTCCCAATGTCTGGCAGTGGGAGTGCTGCAACCTGATTGCATCGGGTGTCAATCATGGGCGTATTCCGCAGACCTCGGTCGAGGGGTTGTGGGGTGTGCTCGAAGCTATTCGCCATCGCGTGGAACTGCACGAGCTGGCTCCTGCCCAGCACAAAGCCGTGCTGGATGTGGCACTGGATACGGGCCTGCCCGTGTACGACGCTGCATATCTGTGGCTCGCGCAATCACTGCGTGTGCCGCTGGCGACCTTTGATCCTGCCCAGATTGCTGCGGCCCGAAAGCGCGGAATTGCACTTTTGGCACCTGGCGATTTTTGACATGGATTTCTCCTTTTCTTGCCCTTGGATAACACCATGCAACATGACAAGATCCTGATTCTTGACTTCGGTTCGCAGGTCACACAGCTGATCGCACGTCGCGTGCGCGAAGCCCACGTGTACTGCGAAGTCCACCCCTGCGATGTGAGCAGCGAATGGGTGCGCGAGTTTGCCGCTGACGGCAAGCTCAAAGGCATCATCCTCTCTGGCAGCCACGCTTCCGTCTACGAAGTCGATGACCGCGCGCCTGACGCAGTGTTCGAGCTGGGCATTCCCGTGCTGGGCATCTGCTACGGCATGCAGACCATGGCCACCCAGCTGGGCGGCAAGGTTGAAGGCTCCAACACCCGCGAATTCGGCTACGCCGAAGTGCGCGCACACGGCCACACGGAACTGCTCAAGGGCATTGAAGACTTCGTGACCGCTGAAGGCCACGGCATGCTCAAAGTGTGGATGAGCCACGGTGACAAGGTCACCCAGCTGCCCGAAGGCTTCAAGGTGATGTGCTCCACACCTTCCTGCCCCATCGCTGGTATGGCTGACGAAACACGTCGCTTCTACGCTGTGCAGTTCCACCCCGAAGTCACGCACACCGTGCAGGGCGCAGCCATGCTGAACCGCTTTGTGCTGGATATCTGCGGTGCCAATGCAGACTGGATCATGGGCGACTACATCGAAGAAGCAGTTGCCAAGATTCGCGAACAAGTGGGTGACGAAGAAGTCATTCTGGGTCTGTCTGGCGGTGTGGATTCGTCCGTAGCTGCTGCGCTGATCCACCGCGCCATTGGCGACCAGCTGACCTGCGTGTTTGTGGACCACGGTCTGCTGCGCCTGAACGAAGGCGATATGGTCATGGACATGTTCGAAGGCAAGCTGCACGCCAAGGTGATTCGCGTGGACGCTTCCGAGCTGTTCCTGGGCGAATTGGCTGGCGTGTCTGAACCTGAGCAAAAGCGCAAGATCATTGGCCGTCTGTTTGTGGATGTGTTCAAGAGCGAAGCCGCCAAGCTCAAGGCAGCCACCGCAGGCTCCAAGGGCGCGACTTTCCTGGCACAAGGTACGATCTACCCCGACGTGATCGAGTCGGGCGGCGCCAAGAGCAAGAAGGCTGTCACCATCAAGAGCCACCACAACGTGGGCGGTCTGCCTGAGCAGCTGGGTCTGAAGCTGCTGGAACCCCTGCGCGACCTGTTCAAGGACGAAGTGCGCGAGCTGGGCGTAGCTCTGGGCCTGCCCCGCGAGATGGTGTATCGCCATCCCTTCCCAGGCCCCGGACTGGGCGTGCGTATCCTGGGTGAAGTCAAGAAGGAATACGCCGACCTGCTGCGCCGCGCGGACGCCATCTTCATCGAAGAGCTGCGCAACTGGATCGATGAAAAGACCGGCAAGAGCTGGTACGACCTGACCAGCCAGGCCTTCACCGTGTTCCTGCCCGTCAAGAGCGTGGGCGTGATGGGCGACGGCCGCACCTACGACTACGTCGTGGCTCTGCGTGCTGTGGTGACCAGCGACTTCATGACGGCCGACTGGGCCGAGCTGCCTTACGGCCTGCTCAAGAAGGTGTCTGGCCGTATCATCAATGAAGTGCGCGGCATCAACCGCGTGACTTACGACGTGAGCACCAAACCACCAGCAACCATTGAGTGGGAGTAATCCCGCGTTGAGAACTGCCTAGCAGCTCAACAATAAAAGCCCTGCAAATCAATGATTTGCGGGGCTTTTTGCTTTTGTGCATCGCACTTGCTGGAAGTCTCAGGGAGGAGGGTGAACTTGGAAACTCCAAGAACCGCAACCGCTGCACAGCAGACTTTGCTTGATGGGACTCGTACGACAGGAGTTCGTCGATTGCTGGCCGAAGCTTAGGATCAGTGAGGATTGGCATGTTTCTCATTGATCCGCCGCACCTTCCTCGGTGGACAAAGCGCTCGAATTTTTTTCTCAACTCTGTCAGGAATCCGCATCTCGGTACGACTAGATCACCGTGCACGTCTTGTGCATGCCATTTTCTAGGAGTCAAACATGTCCGCCCTGAACATCAAATCTGTTGCAACGATTGCTGCTGCTCTTATTGCTTCTTCGGCCTGGGCTGCAGGCGCTGCTGAGCAAAAGTGCGGCGCGGGAACCTGCGGCAAGAAGGAAACGACCTGCAAACCTGGTGCCCAGTGCGATGCATCGTGCAGCAAAAAAGACAGTGCGTGCAGCAAGAAAGATGCGGCCTGCTCCAAAAAAGACGCTGCTTGTTCCAAGAAGTGAAGGAGCATGGCCATGGCTGGATTGGGTTATCGCCGCGAAATGGCCGACTGGGACATGTCGCTGGTTCTGGCTGACTTCTTTGAAGTTGCCCCCGAGAACTGGATACGACGTGATCGCAGCCCTTTGCACAGGCTGCGAGCATCCGGCCGGCCTGTGCACCTGCACGGTGTGTCTCTGAACTTGGGCGGAGACAGTGCAATTGATCACTGTTTTTTACGGGATGTCCGCGCCTTGATGGATGAGCTGGGGACCATCAGGTATTCAGACCACTTGGCGGCCAGTGGAGACGCCCATCAGCTGTATGACCTGTTCCCCATCCCCTTCACCAAGCAAGAGGTCAAGCGGGTGGGAGACCGTATCCGCCAGGTGCAGGACATCCTGGGGCAGCAAATTGCGATCGAGAACAGCACTTGGTACACCAATATTGGTGACATCCCTGAGCCCGACTTCTTGGGCGCTGTCGCCGAATGGGGCGACTGTGGTGTGCTGCTGGATCTCAACAACATCATGGTCAATTACAAGAACCATGGGCAACACAGTCTGCAGGAGTTTGTTGCGCGTGTGGATCTGACGCGAGTCAGTTACATCCATGTGGCTGGCCATGAGTTCGATGCTCGTTTTGGCCTGTTCATTGACACCCACAGCGAGACCGTGGAAGAGCAAACCATGACCATGGCCCGCCAACTTCAGCGCACCCATGGCCTACAAGTGCTGCTGGAGTGGGATAACGATGTGCCGTCTATGGACACACTCAACCAGGAACTCATATGTCTAACGCCTTTTATGACTACGTGAGGGGGCGCAGCGAGACAGTGCCGGCAGGGTACACCCTGGCAGGACTTCGTGCATACCGGTATCTGGTGTATCTGGGCGCCAGCCAGATGGTGGAGGCCAATTTCCCATTCCTGCGAGAGCAATTGGGAGAGCAGGCGTGGCGCCTGCTGATTGAAGGGTTCGTGCGGCAATCCGCTTGGACATCACCGTATTACGGAGATTTGCGTCATGAATTTATTGCTTATCTGGGGCGAGAAAGCACAGACACACATGCGTGACCTGGGACTGCTGGGACTCAGAATATGGGCAGCGCAAGAGTTTTTGTTCGCCGGCTGGACCAAATTGAGCGCTGGCGGCTCTGCTCCTGCATGGTTTGCAGGTCTGGACTTTCCTTTCCCCCATCAGTTCCTGGGAGCACAACTGAACTGGCTGGCAGCCGGTATTGGCGAGGTCGTGCTGGGCTTTTTGCTGCTACTGGGGTACAAGGGCCGATTCGCGGCATTGGGCCTGATTTATATCACCTACGTCGCTGTCTATACCGTGCACTTTGATCTGGGCTGGGCAGGTTGGCGGGCGATTGAAACCGATGAAGGCCTGGGGTTTAAGGTTCCTCTCATGCTGGGACTGATGCTGTTTGCCGTGCTGACCCAAGGACCTGGGCGATTTTCTCTGGATGCAGCGCAAGCAAGCATGTCGCCAAAGTCCAATCAGGGCGCATCCAAGCGAGTTTCCTCTACCTAGCAATACACCGTATGAGTCTCGTGATCGACGACAGGGCGCAGTGGATATGCCAATGGCGTGGGCCCATGCTTCGATTTGCTTGCCTGCATCTAAGCCCACGCGAGGAAGCTGAGGACGCAGTGCAAGATGCGTTGATTGCATTGTTGGAGATCGATTTCGACAAGCTGCAAGCTGTAGACCCCAAGCGCTACTTGTTCGGAATTCTCAAGAACAAAATCACAGATCGGCTACGCAAGCGCTATAGCGGGGAGGCCAGCTACTGCGAAGCGTTTTCGGACGATCTGGATGTTTATTTGTTCAATGAGCGCAGCCATTGGATAGAAGGCGTCGCTCCTGCAGGCTGGCACAGGCCAGACGAACGGCTGCAAACAGATCAGTTTTTTGCCGTGGTCGATTTGTGCGTGCACAACTTACCGACCAAACCTGCCCAGGTGTTCAGCATGAAGGTGTTTCTGGAGTGCGATGCCGATGAAATCTGCACCACTCTGGGCTTGAGCAAAACCGATTACTGGCAATGCATGAGCCGGGCCCGTAAACAAATACAGCTGTGCTTGAGCCAGAAATGGTTCGGAGGTGCCAGTCAATGATGAATTGCAAGCAATACATCTTTCACATCACATCGGGGCAATCCGAGGAAGCAGGCGCTATCGACCGTTTCTGGGCTGCTCAGCACCGGCTTATTTGTCATCGCTGCCGGAGTTTCACCCGCAACGATCAGCAGCTTTCGACAATCCTCAAAGACTATCGGGAAAACATTCTTGATCCCGATAAATCAGTGAAGCGCTGATTTGTTTTTATGAATTGCTGGGTCAGCAGCTGTCTCTCTGATCGGCCAAACCTGTCGTCAGTCCACAGAACGCTGTCGCTGCAAAGTAGATTCCAGACGGCCAGCCTGTCTGGGGAAACCCTACAGACCTGAGTAGCCACCTCATTTGCCTGTTTCGAGCACGGCAGCAGCCCATGTAAGAGGGTGTACAGAATTTTGTGTAAATGGCCCATAACCCGCAGACTTGGATCTGCAAACCCGCAAACGCAATGACATCTGTACAACACGACATTCCTGAAGCGTTGCTCAGCGCTCTGCTGGCCGATTACAAAAAGCCCGAAGACCTCATTGGCGAGAACGGTCTGCTCAAGCAACTGACCAAAGCCGTGGTCGAGAAAGCCTTGCAGGCGGAATTGACT
>NZ_VZOT01000001.1 GCF_008801935.1 Comamonas kerstersii | reverse complement strand
GAGCGGCTACGCGCGAAAGACTGCAGCTGCACCCGCTCTTCATCGCTCAACACCAATTGAGTCTTTGGTCTGCCAGTTCTCATAGCGGTATCTCCGTTCTCAAGATACCGTATTGGCATGCACGATTGATGCCATAAATTAACAGGACAGGACACTAGGGCGTGTTCACATAAAGCTTGGGAATTCGCGTTGAAGGCTTGGGGATGGGCTGCTAGACGCGGTGGCGCAGCAATGCCGAGCGCCTTGCCAGCCACCGCAACAACGCAGACCGCCCCAAGCCTTCAACCCCATTGGTGATTTCAATATCAGGGGCAGCCACGACAAGGCCGTCAATGCGCGACGCACGGCGCAGCGCGGGTGCGCACCCGCGCCAGGCGGGCAACACTGCAGGGGCGGCCTTGTCGTGGCTGCGCGAACCCAATGTTTACGTGAACACGCCCTAGGCGAGCAGACTGGGCTTGCCCAGCAGCTTTTCCATGGCATCGCGCAGCGTGAACAGCTCGCGCTGAAAGCTGTCGAGCTTCTCGCGCATGCGCACCGTGGGGGCGAGCACGGCCATGGAATATGCGCCACGGTAGGTGCCAATGGAGACCGCGAGCCCCGCCACGCCAGGCAGCACCTGGTCATAGTCCAGTGCAAAGCCCTGGCTGCGGATTTGGGCCATCTCACGCAGCAGCTGCTTCAGCGGCACGGCGTTGGGCGCGCCTGATTGCCGCACCCATTCCTGCACCGAGGCGTCATCCATGCGCGCCAGCAGCGTCTTGCCGGGTGCTGTGGTCTGCGGTGGCGGTGCCATGCCCAGCTGCGGCACCACGCGCAGCACCTGCTCGCCTACGATGGCATCCACCACATGCAGCTGGTGCTGCTGCAGTCGCACCAGGCACACGGTTTCCTGCAGCTTCAGCGACAGCTGCTCGGCATAGGGCTTGAGCACGGGGACGATGTCCGAATGCGTCTGGTACAGCATCTGCCCCAGCGCCGGGCCAATGCGAAAGCCGGTGCTGCCCGCCGGCTCGACGATGTTTTCCACCACCAGCGCATTGATGATGCGCTGCACGGTCGAGCGCGGCAGCTCCACCTCGGCCGCAATCGCAGCCAGACTCATGCCGCAGGGCTGGCCGTGGGCAGAGAGCACACGCATGATGCGGCTCATGCGCGCAATGACCTGAATGCCACATTGCTGGCGGTCGTCGGGATCAATAGCGGGGCTTTCGGTCATGGCAGGCCATCTCGAAGTTGTGCAGAGGTTGGGAAAGGATGCAAGTCACCGAGCTTATCGCCTTCTGTGGTCGTAGGGTTGTGCCCGTGGTGATGCCCTCGAAAATGATCGTCTAGTGATACACTGAATCGCAATGTGATACAGGTAAAAGGGCGGATGCACCGCAAGGCGCACCGTCCTTTTGTCGTCTAACCCTGATGTGCCAGCAGGGGCTGGCTTTTGCGAGGAGAGTGAATTCATGAGCGTGACGCTTCCAAACGTGGTGCGCACGGCGCTGGCCGTGGCGGCCGCAGCCACGTTGATTGCCTGTGGTGACAAGCCCGGTGCGCAGGCCGGTGCTCCCGGCCCTGCCGCCGTGGGGGTGTATGAGGTGCAGCCACAGGCTGTGTCGCTGGATGCAGAGCTGCCCGGCCGTACCGTGGCCTCGCGCGTGGCGGAAGTGCGACCCCAGACCAGCGGCATCGTGCAAAAGCGTCTGTTTGAAGAAGGCAGCATGGTCAAGAAGGGCCAGCCGCTCTACCAGATTGACCCCGCCACCATGAACGCCCGCCTGGCCAAGGCGCAGGCCCAGCTGCAAAGTGCCGAGAACCTGGCCAAGCGCTACGAAGTGCTGCGCGAGAAGAACGCCATCAGCCAGCAGCAGTACGACGACGCCATGAGCGCCTGGCGCAATGCCCAGGCTGACGTCGAGCTGGCACGCATCGACACCGTCTATGCCAAGGTGCTGTCGCCCATCTCCGGCTATATCGGCCGCTCCAATGTGACTGAAGGCGCCTTGGTCAGCGTGGGCCAGTCCCAGGCCATGGCCACCGTGCAGCAGCTGGACCCCATCCATGTGGACATGCAGCAGTCCATGACCGACATCCTGCGCCTGCGTGCCGAGAATGCCAAGGGCAGCGCCCAGGTGCGACTGCTGCTGGAAGACGGCAGCGTCTATCCCGTGCAGGGCACGCTCAAGTTTTCGGAAATGCATGTGGATGAGGGCACAGGTTCCGTGACCCTGCGCGCCACCTTTGCCAACCCCGATGGCCTGCTGCGCCCCGGCATGTTTGTGCGTGCCCAGGTGCAGACGGCTGCCAGGGACGATGCTCTGCTCGTGCCCCAGCAGGCCGTGTGGCGCAACACCCAGGGCAAGCCCATGGTCTGGGTGGTGGGGGCAGACAACATCGCCAAGCCACGCCCTGTGAATGCGGTCCGTTCGGTGGGCAATACCTGGCTGGTGGAAGGTGGTCTGCAACCCGGTGAGAAGGTGATTACCGAAGGCCTGCAGAAACTGCGCGGCGAAATGCCCGTGCAGCCCGTGCCTGCCACGAATGTGGACATCGTGACCGACCTGTACGCCGTGGGCAAGGGCGCATAAGGAAAGCACGCCATGTCCAAGTTCTTTATCAACCGCCCCATTTTTGCGTGGGTCGTGGCCATTGTGGTCATGCTGGCGGGTGTGCTGGCCATCAAGGGCCTGCCCATCAACCAGTACCCCAATGTGGCACCACCCGCGATCTCGATTTCGGTGACCTACCCCGGCGCTTCTGCACAGGCCGTGCAGGACACCGTGGTGCAGGTGATCGAGCAGCAGCTCAACGGCCTCGATGGCCTGCGCTACATCACCTCGGCTTCGGAGTCGGATGGCTCCATGCAGATCGTCGTGACCTTCGAGCAAGGCACGGACCCTGACATCGCCCAGGTGCAGGTGCAGAACAAGCTCAACCTCGCCACCCCCATGCTGCCGCAGGAAGTGCAGCAGCAGGGCATCCGCGTGGCCAAGTACCAGATGAACTTCATGCTGGTGGTGGGCCTGGTGTCGGAAGACGGCTCCATGAGTTCGGCCGACCTGGCGGACTACATTGCCACCAACCTGCAGGACCCCATCTCGCGTACCGAGGGCGTGGGTGACTTCACGCTGTTTGGTGCACCGTATGCCATGCGCATCTGGCTGGACCCTGCCAAGCTCAACGCCCACCAGCTCACGCCTTCGGATGTGATTGCTGCCGTCAAGAGCCAGAACGTGCAGGTGTCTGCCGGGCAGCTCGGCGGTCTGCCCACCATCAATGACAAGGTGCAGCTGCAGGCCACCGTGCTGGGCAAGACCCGCATGAAGACGGCGGAAGAGTTCCGCGAAATCATGCTCAAGGTCAAGCCCAATGGTGCCCAGGTGCGCCTCAAGGACGTGGCCGATGTGCAGCTGGGTGGCCAGTTCACCGCCATTTCCAGCAAGTTTGACGGCAAGCCTTCGTCGGCACTGGCTTTGCGACTGACCACCGGCGGCAATGTGCTGGATGCGGTCAAGGCCGTGCGCGCCACCATTGCCAAGCTGGAACCCAACTTCCCGCCCGGGGTGAAGGTGGTCTTCCCCTACGACACCTCGCCCGTGGTGCAGGTGTCCATCGACTCGGTGGTCCACACCCTGTTTGAAGCCATCGTGCTGGTGTTTCTGGTGATGCTGCTGTTCCTGCAGAGCATCCGTGCCACGCTGGTGCCTACGCTGGCCGTGCCTGTGGTGCTGCTGGGTACGTTCGGCATCCTGCTGGCAGCGGGCTTCACCATCAACCTGCTGACCATGTTTGCCATGGTGCTGGCAATTGGTCTGCTGGTGGACGACGCGATTGTGGTGGTGGAAAACGTGGAGCGTCTGATGCACGAAGAGCATCTCTCGCCCAAGGAAGCCACCATCAAGTCCATGGGCCAGATCTCCGGTGCGCTGGTCGGTATCGGTCTGGTGATCTCTGCCGTGTTTGTGCCCATGGCCTTCATGGATGGCTCCACCGGCGTGATCTACCGCCAGTTTGCCGTGACCATTGCGGCTGCCATGACCCTGTCCGTACTGGTGGCGCTGATCTTCACGCCCGCCCTGTGCGCGACGATTCTGAAGGCACCCGTACCCGGCAAGAAGCCTGCCGCGTTCTTTGCGTGGTTCAACCGCGTGTTCAACGCCGGTGCCAGCGGCTATGCCGTGGGCGTGGAAGGCATCTTGAAGCGCAACAAGCTCTTCCTGCTGATCTACGCGCTGCTGCTGGTGGCACTGGCGGTGCTGTTCGCGCGCATCCCCACCGCCTTCTTGCCCGAAGAAGACCAGGGCACGATGATGGTGCAGGTACAGCTGCCACCCAATGCCTCGGCCGCCCGTACCGAGCAGGTGCTGCAGAAGGTGGTGAACCACCTGCTGGAAAACGAAAAGGACACGGTCAACGGCGTGATGTCGGTGAACGGCTTCAACTTTGCCGGTCGCGGTCAGAACTCTGGTCTGCTGTTCGTGGAGCTCAAGCCCTTTGAGCAGCGCAAGCGCCCTGATCAGCACCTCAAGGCGCTGTATGGCCGCACCTGGGGCTTTGTCAGCCAGATCAATGACGCCATGATCGTGCCCATCATGCCGCCAGCCATCATCGAACTGGGCAATGCCACAGGCTTTGACTTCTACCTGCAGGACAACGGTGGCGTGGGCCACGAAGTGCTGATGCAGGCGCGCAACCAGATGCTGGGCATGGCGGCGCAGACGCCACAGCTGGCCATGGTGCGCCCCAACGGTCTGTCTGACGAGCCACAGTTCCAGATTGAAATCGACGAGGAAAAGGCGCGTGCGCTGGGTCTGAATCTGGCGGACATCAACTCCACCATGTCGATTGCCTGGGGCTCGGCCTATATCAATGACTTTATCGACCGTGGCCGCGTGAAGAAGGTCTTCCTGCAAGGCAAGGCGGAATCGCGCGTGGGTCCGGACGATTTCGCCAAGTGGTATGTGCGCAATGACGCCGGCAAGATGGTGCCTTTCAGCGCCTTTGCGACCGGCAAGTGGGTCTACGGCCCCGCCAAGCTGGAGCGCTTTAACGGCGTGCCTGCCGTGCAGATCGTCGGTGGCACAGCCCCCGGCGTGAGCACGGGTGAAGCCATGGCCGTGGTCGAAGGTCTGGCCCAGCAGCTGCCACCGGGTGTGGACCTGGTCTGGTCTGGCCTGTCGTATGAAGAAATCAAGGCGGGCAACCAGAGCGCCTGGATCATGGCCCTGTCCATGCTCATGGTGTTCCTGTGTCTGGCAGCCTTGTACGAAAGCTGGGCGATCCCGTTCTCGGTGATGCTGGTGGTGCCCCTGGGTATTCTGGGTGCTGTGCTGGCCACACTGAGCCGTGGTCTGACCAATGACGTGTTCTTCCAGATCGGCATGATTACCACCGTGGGTCTGGCGGCCAAGAACGCCATTTTGATCGTGGAGTTCGCACGCGAGCTGCATCGCGAAGGCAAGCCGCTGATGCGCGCTGCCGTGGAAGCTGCACGCCTGCGTCTGCGCCCCATCATCATGACCTCCATGGCCTTTGTGCTGGGTGTGGTGCCTCTGGCCATTGCCACGGGCGCATCCAGCGGCAGCCAGCACTCCATCGGCACCAGCGTGGTGGGCGGCACCCTGGCGGGTACCTTTCTCGCCATCTTCTTTGTGCCCCTGTTCTTCTACGTGATTGGTCATATCACCGAACGCTTTGGCAAGCGCACACCTGCTGCGGAAGCAGAGGAGAAAAACGCATGAAATTGCACACCCTGACCGGCGCTCTGGCGCTGGCGGGGCTGTTGAGCGCCTGCTCCATGGCCCCCAAGTATGAAACCCCGGCCGCCCCCGTGGCCGCCACCTGGCCCAGCGCACAGGCGCAAGGCAGCGAAGCCGCCGCCGTGCAGTGGCAGCAGTTCTTTGCCAACCCTGAGCTGCGCGAAGTCATTGCCCTCACGCTGTCCAACAACCGCGACCTGCGCGCTGCCGTGCTGAATGTGGAAGCTTTTCAGGCGCTCTACCGCATTCAGAAAGCCGAGAGCACGCCTGCCATCGGTGCACAGGCCGCAGGCTCGCGCCAGCGTGTGCCTGCCGATGTGGCTGGCGCGCCAGATGCCGTCATCTCCAGCACCTACACCGTGGGGCTGGGCGTGGCCGCCTATGAGCTGGACCTGTTTGGCCGCGTGAAGTCGCTCAACGAGCAGGCCCTGCAGAACTACCTGGCCATGGAAAGCACGCGCAAGGCCACCGAGCTGAGCCTGGTCGCTGCAACGGCCAGCGCCTGGATGAGCTGGCAGGCCAACCAGCAGATGCTGGATGTGCTGACCCGCACCGTCAAGGCCAATGAAGATGCGCTGGCGCTGATTGCGGTGCAGGTGGAAAACGGCATTGCCTCCGACCTGCAGCTGCACCAGGCCCAGACCGCCGTGGACAGCGCCCGTGCCCAGCACGCCCAGATGCAGCGTGCCGTGGAGCAGGACCTGAACGCCCTGCAGGCACTGGTGGGGGCCGAACTGCCCGCTTCCGTGCTCAATGCGCGCGTGGCACCGCAGCGCTGGCAGTTTGCGGCACTGCCCGTGGGCCTGCCTTCGCAGGTGCTGGCGCAGCGCCCGGACATTCTGGCAGCCGAGCAGCAGCTCAAGGCCGCCAACGCCAACATCGGCGCGGCGCGTGCGGCCTTCTTCCCCAGCATCTCGCTCACCGCGAGTGCGGGCACGGCCAGCAGCGATCTGTCCGGCCTGTTCAAGGGCGGCTCGGGCGCCTGGAGCTTTGCGCCCCAGATCAATATTCCGCTGTTCAGCGGCGGCCGCCTGAAGGCCAACCTCGACTACGCCACGCTGCAAAAAGACATGCGTGTGGCGCAGTACGAAAAAGCCATCCAGACCGCCTTCCGCGAAGTGGCAGATGGCCTGGCCGCCCGCAAAACCTTTGGCACGCAGCTGCAGGCCAACCAGCACCTGCTGCAAACCTCTGGCAAGTACCTGGACCTGGCCCAGCTGCGCTATGACAACGGCGTGGAAGCCTATCTGACCGTGCTGGATGCCCAGCGCAGCCTGCTCAATGCCGAGCTGGGCGTGGTGCAAACCGCTTTGCAGCAGGCCATCAGCGAGGTCAATCTGTTCAAGGCGCTGGGTGGGGGCATGCTGGAGGCAGCGTCAGCCCAGTAATGCGCTGGGCTGAAAAGTGCTTTTCAGCGGCTGGATAGAAAAAGCCACCCTGGCTGTTGTGCTGGGGTGGCTTTTGTTATTTGAGGTGGCGGTGATGTGTTTGAGGGGAGGGCCGGGTCTCGCCCCGGCAGGCGAGTCACTTTTTGTGCGCGACAAAAAGTGACCAAAAAGCGCGTCTGCCGACGGCTGTCCGGCGGAACTCGCTGCACTCCTTCGTCGTTCCGCTCAGACAGCCGCCGGAAATTTGATTTTTTATTTTGATCACGCGCGACGCTTGCGCGCGCGGGGTGGTAGCAAGCAGCATCGCTCTGTTTGAAAGCCTGCTCTCGACCCATAGCGGACACTTGGATGTGTGAGCACCAAGAAAAAAGCCACTCGAAAGTGGCTTTATTTTCACTTGGACATGGCTTCAGCCATTTCCTTTTGCTTGAGCTTCATGGCCATGGCCGTCAAGAAAACTCTGAACAATAAGCCACAAGCCAATGCCGAAATCGTAATGGTGAAGAAGGTTGAAACAATAAGGTCGCAGACCAACGAACCACTTTGAATGAGTCGAGGTTGGTAAATCAGCACCGCAGCAATCACCACCCAATGGCTCATGCAGTAGAAGCAGGTGAACAAGTAGCCAATCATGTGCCCTAGCTTCTGAGTCCATGCTCTGACTGGCGCGAACAACTCCGTCATGGTGATGGTGTAGGAAATGCTGGCAGCCGCTACCGCTATAACCACGCACATCCACAGCGCAGCAGCGCTATTGCTCCAAACGATTTCCATATCGAAACCTTCTCCAACAGGTTATACATTCAATTAAACAATTGAATGATAGTGCAAATGGTATCTTTGCCCTATGGAAGTTCAAGCATCACCCACCGGGCCAAGTGTTTTGGCCCAATACGCCGACATTGCAAAGACTCTAGGCAACCCACAGCGCTTGGCGCTTCTGGAACAACTGTCGAATGGGGAGATGGCGGTGGAACGGCTTGCCGAGCTTTCCCACCTAAGTATTGCCAACACCTCACAACATTTGCAGACCTTGAAACGAGCAGGCTTCGTCACAGCTCGCAGACAAGGCAAGCAGATGCTCTATCGACTTGGCCAAGGTCCACTGACGGAGGTTCTCGCTGCGTTGCGCAACTACGCTGAGTTCCAGCGCAGTGAGCTGCACAGAGCACTGTCACAGGACTTTCAACCTCTCAAACTGGAAGGCATCACAGTCACAGAGCTGCGGCGAAGAATGGGCGAACAGAACATCACCTTGATTGATGTCCGTCCTGAATCAGAGTTTGCACAGGCGCACATTCCGGGCGCAATCAACATTCCCATGGCGCAGCTCCAGGTGCAAATGAAGCAACTGCCGAGGACGGACATCGTGGCCTATTGCCGTGACCCCTACTGCATATCTTCCACCCAAGCGGTCGAGCTATTGCTCAGTGAAGGCTTCAAGGCACAGCGCTTGGTTGGTGGTGTACCTGAATGGGAACAAGCAGGAATGGCAAGTGAAGTGGGCGTAGCTCTGTAGCTTCAATGGCAGCTCCTGGCCGAAAGCAGACAGCATAGCCACTGCCTTCCCCACGCATGCACAAGCGTCGCGATGTAGGAGTGAAGTCGAGTTTCGCAGGGTAGCTTTCTGCTGGTATGCGCATGCTGAAAGACCAGCAAGGCTTTCCCCAAGCTGCCACAATAGCGCCCCTTTGTTTGATCAGGCAGTATCAGAAAAATAGCTGCCAGCGCTGATAAACACTTGCTTTTAAAGAGAAAAGTATCTTAAAAGCTTGTTTTATCAGCGCTGGCAGCTCTTGTTTTGATAGAGGGCTGCCCTCTCTGGACTTCTTGCATGCACATTCTTCCGCACACCACGCTGGGTATTGACTTTGGTACTTCCAACTCCGCCATGGCATGGCGCACCGCCGGGCAGAGCGCACAGCTGGTGCCGCTGGAAGGCAAGGCAGCGGCCATGCCCACGGCGCTGTTCTTTCACTACGAAGACCACAGCACGCACTACGGCCGTGATGCGATGAAGCAATACCTGGCGGGCGAAGAAGGCCGCCTGATGCGCTCTCTCAAAAGCCTGCTAGGCAGCAGCCTGCTGCAGGACAAGACGGCAGTGCACGGCCAGCTGGTGAGTTACCAGGACATCATTGCCATCTTCCTCAAGCACATGGCTGAGCAGGCGCAGCAGCACATGGGCGGCATGCCCGAGCGTGTGGTGCTGGGCCGCCCCGTGCACTTTGTGGATGGCAACCCTGAGCGTGATGCGCAGGCACAGGCTTCGCTGGAAGCGGCGGCGCACACAGCAGGTTTCCAGGAAGTGGCTTTCCAGCTGGAGCCCATTGCGGCAGCGCTGGACTATGAGCAGCGCCTGAGCGAAGAGGCCTGCATTCTGGTGGTGGACATTGGCGGCGGTACGTCGGACTTCACCGTGGTGCGCCTGGGCCCGCAGCACGCAGGCAAACGGGACCGTACGCAGGACATCCTCGCCACCACGGGCGTGCACATTGGCGGTACGGACTTTGACCACAAGCTCAACGTTGCCGAAGTGCAGCCTCTGCTGGGCCTGGGCCACCACGGCCCCAGCGGCCGCGAAGTGCCCAGCCGCGTGTTCTATGACCTGTCCACCTGGCACCTGATTCAGTGGCTCTATACCGCCAAGGCACTGCGTGAGGCCGAGGCACTGCGCAGCGACTACAGCGACCGCCATCTGCATGCCCGCCTGATGCGGGTACTCGAAGAACAAGCTGGCCACCGCCTGGCCGATGCCGTGGAGCAGGGCAAGATCACGGCATCCAGCACGGCAGCGACTGCGCAGCTGGACCTGGGCTGGGTGGAAAGTGGTCTGGCTGCGCAAATTACGCCTGAAGGGCTGGAGCAGCACCTGCAGGCCCTGCTGGCTGAGGTGGTCAAGTGCGCGCAGGAATGCGTGAACAAGGCCGGTCTGCGCAAGGAGCAGATTACGGCGCTGTATCTGACCGGTGGTTCGTCGGCCCTGCAGACGCTGCGTGATGCGCTGCAGCAGGCTTTCCCGACCACGCCACAGGTCGCCGGTGACCTGTTCGGTGGCGTGGCGTCTGGTCTGGCCTACGCATAAAAAACATAGCTGCCAGCGCTTGCTGCATAAGCGCTAGCGGCCAATTTGGCTGTTATTCCTCGTCGCCTTCCGCTTCGCGCTTGATCTCCAGCGCGCGCTCATACAAGGTGTTGCGGTTGGCGCCGGTGATTTCGGCGGTGAGCTTGACGGCCGTCTTGGTCGGCAGCTCAGCCAGCAGCAGGCGCAATACGCGCTCGGCTTCGCCGTTTTCCTGCTGCAGCTCCACCGGGTGCAGCACGATGACGAACTCGCCCTTGCTGCGCGTGGCTTCGGCTTCCAGCCAGGCGGCGACGTCCTGCGCGGCATGGGTGCTCACCTGCTCAAACTGCTTGGTGATTTCGCGCGCCAGCGTCACCTTGCGCTCACCCAGCACGGCCAGGGCTTTGACCATGTCCTGAATGCGGTGTGGCGCTTCCAGCAGCACGGTGCAGCGCGGCTCTGCCGCCAGCTTTTGCACGGCCGCCTGGCGCTCGGCATTTTTGGTGGGCAGAAAACCGGCAAACACAAAGCCGCCATCGGTCTGGCCGGGGGGCACGCAGCCTGCCACGCTGATGGCGCTAGTCACGCTGCTGGCACCGGGCAGGGGCATGGCGCGCAGGCCGTGGGCCTGCAGCGCAGCGCACAGGCGCGCGCCGGGATCGCTCACACCGGGAGTGCCAGCATCGCTCACATAGGCAATGCGCTGGCCTTGCTGCAGGCGGGCAATGATGCCTGCGGCGGCCTCGGCCTCGTTGTGCTGGTGCACGGCCAGCAGCTGGCTGCCGGGGCGGTCCAGCCCGTAGCTGCGCAGCATGCCCTGGGTGTGGCGTGTGTCTTCGCAGGCAATGGCGTCCACGATCTGCAGCACGTGCAGGGCGCGCAGCGAGATGTCGGCCAGATTGCCGATAGGCGTGGCGATGACGTAGAGCACGCCTTGTGGATAATTTTGCGAGGCAGCTGCATCACGCGCTGCTGTCAATGCCGATGCAAAAGAGGCACTCAATGTTGTTCCTTGAAATGGGGCGCCAAGGCCCCTTCATGCAGTGGCGCAGATTGTACGTATCAGTGCTCAAATATGCGGCCCGCAGCGCCTGTGCTATACCCCATGCTATGGCCTTGCCTGGCGAGAAAGAATGCTTGCGTGAGGGGGGAACAGTGCATCAGGAGGAAAATGACATGCGAGATTTCGAAGCCGTACAGGCGGCAGTGCAGGCCGCGTATCAAGCCCACGGGCAGGCCCAGGGCGGCGCCAATGCCAACTACATTCCCTTTCTGGCAGACATTCCCAGCCATTTGTCAGCCATCGCTGTGGTGACGGCTGCAGGGCAAGTGGCTACCGCAGGGGATGCACAGTACCGCTTTGCGCTGGAGTCCATCTCCAAGGTTTGCGCGCTGGCACTGGCGCTGGAAGACTGGGGGGCTGAAGCCATCCACAGCAAGATTGGTGCGCAGGCTACCGGCTTGCCTTTCAACTCGGTCATTGCACTGGAGCTACATGGCGGCAAGCCCCTGTCACCGCTGGTGAATGCTGGTGCCATGGCGGCGACCAGCCTGGTTAAGGCAGCTTCCGTGGAAGAGCGCTGGCAGCGCATGCTGCAGATGCAGCAGGCCATGGGTTCCAGCGAGATCGCACTGTCACCATCGCTGAACGATTCCGAGCAGAGCACCAATGGGCACAACCGTGCAATTGCATGGCTGCTGCAGTCAGCAGGCTATATGTATTGCGACCCCATGGAGGCCTGTGATGTGTATACGCGCCAGTGCTCAACCTTGCTGAACACGCTGGAGCTGGCCACCATGGGGGCGACGCTGGCTGCAGCAGGTGTGAACCCCTTGACCCGCCAGCGCGTGCTGCAGGCCGCGCATGTACCCAAAATTCTGGCCGAAATGATGATGGAGGGCATGTATGAAAGCTCGGGCGACTGGGCGTATGCCGTGGGCCTGCCTGGCAAGAGTGGCGTAGGTGGCGGCATTGTGGCGGTCGTACCTGGCGTAATGGGAATTGCAGCGTTTTCGCCACCGCTGGACAGTGTGGGCAACAGCGTGCGTGGGCAGAAAATGGTGGCCCATGTGGCACAGGCGCTGGGCTACAACCTGTTTAAGGGGGCAGCGTCATGACAGCCATTGCTACAAGGGGGAGGGGCAGATATGCATTGGTGGCAGCGTGGGCGCAGCACGGCTGCAGCTACCCACACGGACGCTCAGATGCAGAGCACATGCAGCAAGGGGCAGCAGGCTGAAGATCAGGCACTGGCCTATCTGCAGGCACAAGGCCTGCGGTTGTTAGCGCGTAATTATCGAACGCCCGGACGCGGAGGGGGTGAGATTGATTTAATCCTGCAAGCCGCAGATGGCACGGTGGTGTTTGTGGAAGTGCGCAGCCGCAGTCACACCGGCTTTGGTGGTGCAGGTGGCAGCATTGGCCATGCCAAGCGTCAGCGGCTCATCCATGCCGCGCAGTGCTGGCTGCAGGCGCAGGGCAGTGCAGCAGCCTGCCGCTTTGATGTGGTGCTGATGGACGCAGGCCAGCTGCAGTGGATTGCATCGGCATTTGAGGCAGACTGACCACGGGTCTGCCTGCGGGAACTGCGGCAAGGCGATGCAGTCCCTTACTGAACGCTACAAAATCCGAGAAAGCCCACAGTTATCATCACCACCCCATGCTTGATCAACAAATTCAACAACATTTCATCGACAGCGCGGACCTGAAGTACCAGTCCGCACAAGCGCTGAGTCTGCCCATTGCCTCTGCCATTCAGGCGCTGGTTGCCAGCATCACCGGCGGCGGCAAGATTCTGGCCTGCGGCACGGGGGCATCGGCCAGCCAGGCACAGATGTTTGCAGGCCTGTGCGTCAGCGGCTTCGAGCGTGATCGGCCGGAGCTGGCAGCGGTGGCACTGACCTCGGACAGCGGCTATCTGGGAACCATTGCGGGCACGCCCAGTCTGTCCAACCACTATCTGGCGCGGCAGGTGCGTTCGCTGGGCCAGGCTGGCGATGTGCTGCTGGTGATTTCCATCACCGGCAATGAAACCTGTCTGTTGGATGCGGTGGAGGCCGCCCACGAGCGCGACATGATGGTGGTGGCCCTGACTGGTCATACCGGTGGTGCGCTGGCGGGCCGCATGCGTGAAACCGATACGCTGATCTGTGTGCCCCACGAGCGCCCTGCGCGCGTGCGTGAGGTGCATGACCTGGTGCTCAATTGTTTGTGCGATGGTGTGGATACCCAGTTGCTGGGCGAACAGGAGATGTGATGAAAAAACAATGGTATCGAACAGGGGTAGCGGTACTGGGAGGTACTTTGCTGCTGGGCAGCCTGACGGCATGCGTGCCGCTGGTGCTGGGTGGTGGCGCTGTGACCACGGCCATGGTGGCGACGGACCGCCGCACCTCTGGAATGATTGTGGAAGACGAACGCATTGAGCAAAAGGCTGCAGCCAAGATCCGCGAAATCCTGCCCGAAGGCTCCCGCGCCAGCGTGACCAGCTTTAACCGCACGGCCATGATCACCGGCGAAGTACGCACGGCTGCGCAGAAGGAAGCGCTGGAGCGTGCCGTGGCCAGCGTGGAGAACGTGCGTCGCGTGGTGAACGAAGTGCAGGTCGTGCCTTTTGTGTCTTCGCTGAGCCAGCGCTCCAAGGACGCTTTCATCACCAGCAAGGTCAAGGCCAGCTTCCTGGATGCCAAGGACTTGCAGGCCAACACCATCAAGGTGGTGACCGAGCAGAACGTGGTCTATTTGATGGGCATTGTGACGCCCCGCGAGTCCAAGCGTGCGGCGGAAATTGCGCGTGGCGTCAATGGCGTGAGCAAGGTGGTGCGCGTGTTTGAAACCATCAGCGAAGACGATCTGGCCAACTACAAGGCCCGCGAGGAAGCCCTGGAAAAGCAGGGCACTGCCGCACCTGCAGTGCAGGCAGCGGAGCCTGTCGTGGAAATCACGCCGGTGAAATGATGGCAGTTGCAAGCTGATAAAAAATCCCGGAACGTCCGGGATTTTTTTATGCGCGTTGGCTGCTGAGGGCAGGGGGCAGGTCTACAGCAGGCGGAAGTGCTCGGTGCCAGCCGCCAGATTGGGGTTGTGCGCACGCTTGCTGTGCAGCTTGATCTGCAGGCGCAGGTCGTTGACTGAGTCCGCATTGCGCAGCGCGTCTTCGTAGCTGACGGTGCCGCTGTCGTAGAGGTCAAACAGGGCCTGGTCAAAGGTCTGCATGCCCAGTTCGCGGCTTTTCTTCATGATTTCCTTGATTTCCACCACATCGCCCTTGGCGATCAGGTCAGAAATCAGTGGTGTATTGAGCAGCACTTCCATGGCCGCCACACGGCCCTTTTCGTTCTCACGTGCCAGCAGGCGCTGCGAGATCATGGCGCGCAGGTTCAGCGACAGGTCCAGCAGTAGCTGTTCGCGGCGCTCTTCGGGGAAGAAGTTGATGATGCGGTCCAGCGCCTGGTTGGCGCTGTTGGCGTGCAAGGTGGCCAGGCACAGGTGACCGGTTTCCGAGAACACGATGGCGTGCTCCATGGTTTCGCGGTCGCGGATTTCGCCCATCAAAATGACATCCGGCGCCTGGCGCAGGGAGTTCTTGAGCGCAGCCTCCCAGCTGTCGGTATCCAGCCCCACTTCGCGCTGCGTGACGATGCAGTTCTTGTGTGGGTGCACGAATTCGATGGGGTCTTCGATGGTGATGATGTGGCCTTCGGAGTGCTCGTTGCGCCAGTCCACCATGGCGGCCAGCGAGGTGGATTTGCCCGAGCCTGTCGCACCCACAAAGATGCACAGGCCACGCTTGGTCATGGCTACCTCCTTGAGCACCTGCGGCAGGCCCATGCGGTCAATCGAAGGAATGTCGGCAGGAATGCGGCGCAGCACCATGCCTACGCGCCCCTGCTGCATGAAGGTGTTGACGCGAAAGCGTCCGATGCCTGCTGGCGAGATGGCGAAGTTGCACTCCTTGGTGCGCTCAAACTCTGCCACCTGGCGGTCACTCATGATGGAGCGCGCCAGCGTCAGCGTGTGTGCGGCCACCAGAGGCTGGTCCATAAGGCGTGTGACCTTGCCGTCCACCTTGATGGCGGGCGGAAAGTCGGCCGTGATGAACAGGTCACTGCCCTTGCGCGCCACCATCAGTTTGAGCAGGTCGTTGATGAATTTGCTGGCCTGATCGCGTTCCATGGCTGATGTCTCCAATCGCTAGGGCTTAACCGGGGAAGTTCTCGGGCGACTTGGCCTTGCTGCGTGCCTCGGCAGCGCTGATCACATTGCGGCGCACCAGATCGGTCAGGCACTGGTCCAGGGTCTGCATGCCCACGTTGGAGCCGGTCTGAATGGCCGAGTACATCTGTGCCACCTTGGCTTCACGGATCAGATTGCGGATGGCGCTGGTGCCAATCATGATTTCGTGCGCTGCCACGCGGCCATTGCCGTCCTTGGTCTTGCACAGCGTCTGCGAAATCACGGCCTGCAGCGATTCCGACAGCATGGCGCGCACCATTTCTTTTTCTTCGGCGGGGAAGACGTCGATGATACGGTCGATGGTCTTGGCGGCACTGGAAGTGTGCAGGGTGCCGAAGACCAGGTGGCCAGTTTCGGCGGCGGTCATGGCCAGGCGAATGGTTTCCAGGTCACGCATTTCGCCGACCAGAATGCAGTCCGGGTCTTCACGCAGGGCAGAGCGCAGGGCGGCAGAGAAGGAATGCGTCATGGGGCCCACCTCACGCTGGTTGACCAGGCTTTTCTTGGAGGTGTGCACGAATTCGATGGGGTCCTCCACCGTCAGAATGTGGCCGTGCTGGTTGCTGTTGAGGTAGTCCACCATGGCCGCCAGTGTGGTGGACTTGCCCGAGCCGGTAGGGCCGGTGACCAGTACCAGGCCACGGGGCTTGAGCGCCAGATCGGCAAAGATCTTGGGGGCGTTGAGGTCTTCCAGCGTCAGGATCTTGCTGGGAATGGTACGGAACACGGCCGCTGCGCCACGGTACTGGTTGTAGGCATTGACACGAAAGCGCGCCAGCCCGGCAACTTCGAACGAGAAGTCCACCTCCAGATGCTCTTCATAGGCCTTGCGCTGGCTGTCCGTCATGATGTCGTAGACCATGGCGTGCACGGTCTTGTGGTCCAGCGGGTCCACATTGATGCGGCGTACATCCCCGTGCACGCGGATCATGGGAGGCAGCCCTGCGGAAAGGTGCAGGTCAGAGGCCTTGTTCTTGACGCTAAACGCTAGCAGGGTGGTGATGTCCACTGCAGTTCTCCCTCTCTGAATCTCACATGGTTTTGTGCCACCTTGCCCGGCGAATTGCGCTCAGTGGCAGGATGGTTTGGTACGCTTCAAAAGATTATGACCACGATTGCCAACAAGCTCCAAAGCGTTCACACGCAGATTCATGAAGCATGTCAAAAGTGCGGCAGACAGCCCACACAAGTGTCGCTGCTGGCCGTGTCCAAGACCTTTCCGGCCGAAGCCGTGCGTGAGGCCGCACTGGCTGGCCAGCGTGCCTTTGGGGAAAACTACATCCAGGAAGGCGTAGACAAAATTGCTGCCGTGCGTGCCATGGTGGATGTGCCAGCGCTGGTCTGGCACTGCATTGGCCCCATCCAGAGCAACAAGACCAAGCTGGTGGCCCAGCACTTTGACTGGGCACACACCGTTGACCGCGACAAGATTGCCCAGCGCCTCAATGACCAGCGTCCTGAGGAATTGCCACCGCTGCAGGTATGCATTCAGGTGAATGTGGATGGCGGCAGCACCAAGTCAGGCTGTACGCCGCAGCAGGCGCTGGAGCTGGCACACGTCATCACGCAGCTGCCGCGCCTGCAGCTGCGCGGGGTGATGAGCATCCCCGACCCACAGCCTGATGACGCAGCCATGCTGCAGGTGCACCGCAAGGTGGTGCAGGTGTTTGAGGACATTCGTGCCAGCGGCATGGCGGGGCTGGAGCGGTTTGACACCATCAGCCTGGGCATGACAGCCGATATGCACACCGCGATTGCGGCAGGCAGCACCATGGTGCGGGTGGGCAGCGGCATTTTTGGCGCACGCGACTACAGCCACAAAGCCTGAGTGCAGGCAGCATATGCACAGGCATATGCCTGCTATACAGAAAGTCTGAGCAGGCTCGCGCGCCGAAAAACGGCGTGCTAAGCTGATTTCCATAGCAATAGGGGCCTGTGCCGCCCGCATAAACTGGAGAAACAATGCCTGGACTTTTGCCTGATATCGATCCTGATGGGCTGCTGGAATTTTCGGTGGTCTATACCGACCGTGCGCTCAACCACATGTCCAAACGCTTTGTGGGCGTGGCACAAGACATTCTGGGCGTCCTCAAGGAGGTCTACCACGCCCACACCGCTGTGCTTGTGCCCGGCAGCGGCACCTTTGGCATGGAAGCGGTGGCTCGCCAGTTTGCCAATGGGCAGAAGGTGCTGATTGTGCGCAATGGCTGGTTCAGCTACCGCTGGACGCAGATTTTTGACACCGGCAACTTTGGTCTGGGTGGCGGCGCCGTCGTCTGCAAGGCGCGCAAGCAAGGCACGGGCAGTCAGGATCCATGGGCACCTTGCCCGGCGGAGGAGGTGGCGGCCACGATCCGTGCCGAAAAGCCCAAGGTGGTGTTCGCACCCCATGTAGAAACCGCCAGCGGCATCATCCTGCCGGATGACTACATCCGCACCATCAGCGATGCCGCGCATGAAGTGGGCGCGCTGCTGGTGCTGGACTGTGTGGCATCCGGTGCCATGTGGGTGGACATGGTCAAGACCGGCGTGGACGTGCTGATTTCCGCGCCGCAAAAGGGCTGGAGCAGCTCCCCCTGCTGCGCCATGGTGATGCTCTCCGAGCGCGCACGCACGGCGATTGAAGACACGCAAAGCTCCAGCTTCTCGTGCGATTTGAAGAAGTGGATGCAGATTGCCGAGGGCTATGAAAAAGGCCAGCACGCCTATCACACGACCATGCCTACCGATGCACTGGTGCGCCTGCGCGATGTGATGCTGGAAACCCGCGCCTACGGCTTTGCCAGGGTGCGGGAAGAGCAGATGGAGCTGGGCCGCCAGGTGCGTGCCCTGCTGGAGTCCCGCGGCTTCCCCAGTGTGGCGGCCGAAGGCTTCAAGGCCCCCGGTGTGGTGGTGAGCTACACCACGGATCCAGACATCCAGAATGGCAAGAAATTCCTGGCAGCCGGCCTGCAGACCGCCTCTGGCGTGCCGCTGCAGTGCGATGAGGGGGCTGACTTTCAGACCTTCCGTATTGGCCTGTTTGGCCTGGAAAAATGGCACAACGTGGAGCGTACTGTCGGACACCTGCAAGCGGCACTGGATGCCATGGGCATCACCGCTGCCAAGTCATGATGGCTGCGTGATCTTTCTAACCCTGAAAAGCGTTTTGCATATGAAAAAACAAGTTTTTGCGCTGGCCGCTGCCAGCCTGCTGGCGGTAGGCGCAGCCCACGCTGCCCCTGAAACCACACCCAGTGGCCTGATCTACGAAGTCATCACCGAAGGCACAGGCGCACAGCCTCAGGCCACGGATACCGTGCGTGTGCACTACCGTGGCTGGTTTCCTGAAAGCGGCAAGGAGTTCGACAGTTCCATCGCACGCGGTCAGCCCATTGACTTTCCCCTCAATGGCGTGATCCCATGCTGGACCGAGGGCGTGCAGAAAATGAAGGTCGGCGGCAAGGCGAAGCTGACCTGCCCGCCCAGCATTGCCTACGGCAGCCGTGGCGCAGGTGGTGTGATTCCACCGAATGCCACGATTAATTTTGAGGTGGAGTTGTTGGGGGTGAATGGCAAATAAGCCATTGCGCTATGTTGCAAGCCGCAAACCAAAGAAGGAGGCCAAGAGCCTCCTTCTTTGATGGTGCATGGCCGAGTTTTAGAACTCGATGTTCGCCTTCAGCCACAGAGTGCGGCCTTCGGGGGCAGAGCCCTTCACAGAGCGGCCGCCCATGTAGTAGTCGTTGTACCAAGTGTTGCCAATCTTCTGGTACTTGTTGAAGTCCTTGTCCAGCAGGTTGTAGATATTGGCGCTCAGGGTCACGTTTTTATTGACCTTGTAGTTCGCGCCCAGATGTACCAGGGTGTAGGCCTTGAGTTCGTTATTGAAGAGTTCGTAAGCCTTTAGATTATCTGGATCATTCGCTTTTGGCTTGGTATCGAAGCGACGGCTATGACCGCGGTATTCCACTCGGCTCCACACCGACCATTGCTGGCTGGGCTTCCAGTTCAGCGTCAGATTGGCAACGTGCTTGGCGGTATCGCTGAGCTTGCCAATGACCTCGCCGTCCTGCAGTAGTTCGCTGTCCGTCCAGGTGTAGTTGGCAGCAATATCCCACTCGGGCGAGAACACATACTTGGTGCCCAGCTCAAAGCCCCAGGTCTTGGCGCGATCACGGTTGATGTAGAACGTGCTGCTGCCCGCGCAGCCAGGCAGGATGCCAACGCAGCTGTCGGAAGAAATCTTGTTCTTGAGCTTGTTGTGGAAGGCCGTGATATTGCCAGTCCAGCCCTGTTGGTTGTTAAACAGCATGCCCAGCTCGGTGCTGGTGCTTTCCTCGGGCTTCAGATTGGGGTTGCCATAGGTGATTGTCTGGCCCTGACCGGATACACCGGAGGGGCCATCCACCAGCTGGTTGATCTTGGGTGCACGGAAGCCCTTGCTGATGCCGCCCTTGAAGGTAAAGACATCGGTGGCATTCCACACCAGGTAGGCGCGGGGATTCCAGTGGCCGCCGAATTTGTCATGGTGGTCGTAGCGCAGGCCGCCGGTGGCGATCAGCGTGTCCGTGATGGACCATTCATCTTCGGCAAACACCGCCCAAGTGTCCTGCTTGAAGCGTGGCGTGCCCTTGAGCTGGGGCAGCCCGTCCTCGGCCACTGCATGCACCAGCTGCGAGCCTGCGGTGAGCAGGTGGCGCTCGCCAAGCGGGCTGGTCAGTTTGGTGTCCCAGATGGTGCTGGTGGATTTGAGCTTGCGATCCGTGCCAATCAGATAGCGCAGTGGATCGTTCTGACCGAAGGCTTCCGTGGGCAGGGTGCGGCCCTTGGTGTCATTGGTGGTGCGGCTGAGGCTGGTCTCGAAATTGCCGATGCTGAAGTGCCCTTTGTAGCCAATGGCCAGCTGCTCACGGTCAAAGCGCAGGTAGTCCTTGTAGCCATGGGCTGTGTTCGATGGCTTGCCGCAGTCATTGCGGGCCGTGCCGTCAACGCTGCCCAGCTCGCAGTGGCGATTGTCGTACTTGGTCCGCGCAGTCTCCACATCCAGCCAAAGCTCATGTCCCGCAGCAGGTGAAAGTGTGAACTTGGCACCCAGGGTGTACTGGTCGCTCTTGGGCGGTGCGATGCCCTTGTAACTGCCTGCGCTAGCACCAGCGGGCAGATCTAGCTCCGACTTGTCGCGGTTGTAGTAATTGCCGCGAATGGCAATGCCCAGCTTGTCCTGCTGGATAGGGCCATTCAGATAGAAGCTGGTTTTTTGCGCAGCACCTTGGTTGCTGTGTTCTGGCAGCGAACCTTCGATTTGAACGCTACCGCCCCACTCCTTGGCAATCTTGCGCGTAATGATGTTGATCACACCGCCCATGGCGTCCGAGCCATACAGGGTGGACATGGGGCCGCGCACCACTTCAATGCGTTCAATGGCAGACAGCGGGGGAATCAACGAGGTCTGGGAAGCGCCAAAGCCATTGGGTGTGGTGTCGCCAGCAGCACTGACGCGGCGGCCATCCACCAGGATCAGCGTGTAGTCGCTGGGCATGCCGCGAATGCTGATGTCAAAACCGCCTGTTTTGCCTGTGCCTCCGCGTACGTCAATGCCTTCTACGCCTTGCAAAGCGTCGGCCAGATCACGGAAGTTCTTGGTTTCCAGATCCTGGCGGGTCACCACCGAAATCGAAGCAGGCGCATCTTTGATCTGCTGTTCAAAGCCGGAGGCAGAAACCACCACCTCAGACAGGGTCTGTGTGTTGTCCTGAGCGATGGCGGAAGCACATGCTGCGGCAGCAAGCGCCAGCAGCGTAGGGCGAGTGAAAAATGGAACAGATTTTTGAGGCATAGCAATCTCAGCCAGGGGCTGACATGAAAGGAATACAAGGGGATGGCCGCAGTGGCGCGGCGGTACCGGTTGCGTCTTGTCTTGAGCCGGAATCGGTTGACGACGTGGATTATGCGTTTCTTAATGAAAATACTTCTCAGTCGCGTAGTTTTTTGCTGTAAACCTGTAGCCTGTAAGCAACAAGTTGTGAGATCTGTGCTACGGCATGTAATGGCTTGAGGAGGGCCTCGCAGATAGGTCTATGCAGTGAAATTTGTTATTTAAATCAATAGTTTGTTTTTTTTGCAGGTGTGGGGCGGTCAGCTTGCTCTGCCGCGATGTGTGCATCTCCTTGTTCCCCGCCATTTCTTAGGGCGATCTGCAGTCCATTGATGTGCATTAGTGAGACACTAATGAGATTGATTCTTATTAGATTTCTCGAAGCCAAAAATGACTCCTTTGCGCATTTCCTATCCAACTTTTGCTGCAGCCATCATGGCCGGTGGTGTGTTTTCCTCGTTTGCGGCTGATCCGCTGGCACAGCCTTCGCCAGAGCAGGTGCTGGGCGCGATGGTGGTGACGGCTTCGGGTTTTGAGCAGACAGTGGAAGATGCTCCCGCATCTATCACCGTGATCCCTCGTGAAGAGCTGGAAAAGCGCTCCTATCGCGATGTGACAGATGCCTTGCGTGATGTGCCCGGGGTGCTGGTTACGGGAGGCGGCAGCTCCAGCGATATCAGCATTCGCGGTATGGCAGCTGGCTACACCATGATTTTGGTCGATGGTCGTCGTCAGAACTCGCGTGAGACTCGCCCCAATAGTGATGGTTCCGGCATCGAGCAGGGCTGGCTGCCTCCACTGAGTGCGATTGAGCGCATTGAGATTGTGCGTGGCCCGATGTCATCGCTGTATGGCTCTGATGCCATGGGCGGTGTGATCAACATCATCACGCGCAAAGTACCGCAGCAATGGGGTGGCAGTGTGCGTGCGGAGACCACGCAGCAAGAAAGCTCTGATGCTGGCGATATCTACCAGAGCAGCTTTAATGTTGGTGGTCCGATCAAAAATGAAGTGCTGGGTTTGCAAATCTATGGTCAGACTTCACACCGCAATGAAGACAAGATTGTCAATGGTTTTAGTAAGCAGAGCACAGAGGCTTTGAATCTGAAGCTGAATCTGGCAGCAGACAAGCAAAATAATTTTGATTTTCTGGTTGGCAGAACGATTCAGAAACGTGAATCCAATCCCGGCAAGTCCATGGCCTTGGAATCATGCGGTAGAAAAGGGTGCTCACCTAATAATCCATCACATCAGAGCTACTACAAAAATGACTACAGCCTGGGTCATCAAGGAAGTTACGCATGGGGCAAGATTAATACCTACCTTCAGCGTGAAGAAACAGATAATCCTGTGCGAAAGATGAACCTGGTGAATACGGAGTTCAACAGCCAGGCCATATTGCCCCTCGGAAGCTCCAATGTGACAACCGTAGGTGTTTACTACCGAAAAGAAAGCTTGGATGACCAAGGTAATGAACTGAAGGGTAGCACGCGTAATCATATTGATCGTTACCAGTGGGCGTTGTATGCAGAAAATGAATTTGCTGCGACTGATACTTTTAGCTTGACGACCGGTTTGCGCATGAACCGTGATCAGAATTACGGTACGGAGTGGACGCCGCGTATCTATGGCGTCTGGAAGGCTGCAGAGCAGTGGACGGTCAAGGGTGGTGTTTCGACGGGCTTCAAGGCGCCCGCACTGCGTGCAGCGGTTGCAGACTGGGGGCAGATTACGGGTGGTGGAGGCGATCCTGCCATCATTCTTGGCAACCCAGATCTGAAGCCTGAAAAATCTCTGAGTCAGGAAATTGGACTGGTGTTTGATAACAAACGCAATTTTATGTCCAGCGTGACTCTGTTTAACACCGATTTCAAGGACAAGATTTCTGAGGAACGTGTATGTGAAGACACGGATGGCGGTGGAAGCAGTATTTCGACAGGTAATTGTGTGGTCAATGGAACGAAATACAAGTTCATCAGTGAGCGCATGAATGTCGATAAGGCGAATATGCGCGGTATTGAGCTGACGGCAACCTGGAATATCATTCAAGATCTGCAGCTTGCGACCAACTATACCTTTACCAAATCTGAGCAAAAGAGCGGAAAATTTGCAGGTCGCCCGCTGAATAAGCTGCCCAAGCATATGCTCAATGCTACTTTGGACTGGAATGCCAACTCCAGCACCAATGTCTGGAGTCGCGTGAACTTCCGCGGCAAATCTTCGGACTATTTGAGCCGTACATCCATGGCGAATAATCAGACACCATCGTTTACGTTTGTAGATGTGGGTGTCAATTACAAACTGAAAAAAGACGTGAAACTGGGCTTTGGTATTTACAACGTGTTTGATAAGAAAGTGGATAAGGATACGTATGACGCTCACTACGATGGTCGTCGCTACAACCTGAGCCTGACAGCCGCCTTCTGATAAATCACACCATGTCCCTGTTGCCAGCGGCATCAGGGACATTTCTTTGGGAACACTATGAACCGCTACTTGACTCTCACAGCATTGGCGCTGGCATCCAGCATGAGCCTGGGCGTAATGGCTGCAACAACACCCCAGGCCCACAAGGCAGGTGTCGCCCAAGCCGAAGCTGTATCTACCGTTGCTGCACCTGAGCGCCCCGTCGTCTACGACCTCGCCACGCTCGACACCATGCAGGCGCTGGGCATTCCCGTTGCAGGCGTGCCCAAGGCGCAGTTCCCTGCATACATGGCTGGCTATGGCGATGCCAAGTACACGGTCGCTGGCACCCTGTTTCAGCCTGACTACGAGGCGCTGAGCCAGATCAAGCCTGATCTGATCATTGTGGGCGGCCGCTCGGCGGCGAAGCAGGACGTGCTGAGCAAGATTGCGCCTACGCTGGACTTCAGCGTCAAGCCTGCAACGATGCTGCAGGACATTGAGCGCAACATCACCCAGATTGCCGATATGTACGGCAAGCAGGAGCAGGGCAAGGCTCTGGTCGCCAGGATCAAGTCTGAAGTGGCTGAGTTGAATCAACTGGCTGCCAAGGCGCAGCCCGGTGTGCTGCTGATGGCCATCAACGAACGCATCATGCCCCAGGCCCCTGGTGCACGTTTTGGCTTCCTGTTTGATGTGTTGGGTGCCAAGTCGCAGCTGACGGCCAAAGATATTCCTGCGCGTGGTGGCCCGGCCTTTACGTTTGACGATCTGGCCAAGCTGCAGCCCGAGTGGATTTATGTGATTGATCGCAACACAGGCGTGGGCGCAGCGGCAGGCGGCGGTGAGATCATTCCTTCGACCAAGGTGTTTGATAACGACAAGGTCAAGTCCACACCTGCCGGTCAGAAAGGCCAGATCGTGTTTCTGGACCCCAAGGGCTGGTACCTGATGGGCAGCACAGGCCCTACGGCTTTGCTGAACAATGTGCAGCAGCTCAAGCAGGCCTATCGTGCTGCGGGCATTCAGTAATGCTCTAAAAAACAGAGCTATTAGCGCTGGCCAGTATTGGTTTTGATGCTGATAGCACTTTAAAAGCAAAGAGCAGCCTGCGCAGGCTGCTCTTTTTTGTTTGTGTGGTGTGCTTAGGCGTCGTCGCGATTTTGTTCTGCAGCCGCCTGCTCATCCTTCAGCAAATGCTCGCCAATCTGCTTCCAGGCCTTGGCAGCGTCGTGCTCGCCGGCAAAGTGGTGGCAGCTGGCGGCGGTCATGGCGATGCGGCCATTTTCGGGGTCCAGGTCAAAGGCCAGTTCGCACTGCGCAGCGGCATTGGCCCACATCACCAGCGCATTGGCAGACTCTTCTTTTTGCAGGGCATAGGCTTCTGCCATCCAGGCCTGTGCCAGGCGAAAGGCGGCGATGGCATGCGTAGGGTCTGCCTTGTGGGCGTGGTAGAAGTGCTTGCCAGCTTGCTGCCACAGAGCGCGTGCCTGTTGAAAGTCCTGGGTGGCCACGGCTTGCGCCTGGGCGACCAGAGCGTTGCCGGATTGCAGGTGTTCTTCAAAGCTGGGTTCGGTCATGGTGTGCGCAGCATGCAATGGATGAAAACGGCATTGTGGCGCGGAGTGTGAAGACATGCGCTGTGCATGACTTCTGCGGCGGCTCATGTGCTGGTGTTGCTCATGAAAAAAGAGCTGCTAGCGCTTGTGAAAAGTGATTTTCAGGCACTTTTCATTCTCAATATAAGGAGAATATTGCGCTAGCAGCTCTTTTTATGAGAGTGGCTGGTGTTCCAGCACCTCTCACATGTCCACAGAACTTATTGCACCGGCACCAGCAGGGCGGGCATGCCAAATTCCTGCAAAGTGGCATTGCTGTTCTGGAAGTATTGGTTCCAGAAATCCTTGAGTGCATTCATGGCCTGAGGGGAGCGATACACCCCGCTGTCCTGGGCGCGCCCTTTGCTTTGGGCATCTTGCACCAGGCCTGCTCCCAGCACAAAGACGCGTGCACCGTCCAGATCGGCCAGCATGCTGGCTGAGGTGGCTTTTTGCAGCTCTGCGCCAGGATTGAGCTGGCGCACATTGCGGTTGGCGTAGAAGCTGCTGACGGCAGAGTTTTCCAGCATGTCCGAAACCAGGAACAGCACCTTGGAGCTGGCTGGCGACTGCTTGATGCGTGCAGACATTTCCTTGACGCTGGCCATGACGTCAGACTTGGCATAGTCAGGGTTGATGCCTGACAGCGCCTGCTGCAGCGCTGCAGCAGCGGTCTTGCGTACAAAGTTCTGCTGGCTGACCAGGCAGGCATCAAAGTTGCGGAGCACCTTGACGCCAATGCTGTTGCGCGCGCTTTCGGGCAGCGTGACTTCCATGGCACCAGCTGCCAGCAGTTCCAGGTAGCGGCCCTGGCCGAAGGACGAGAAGGTCGCAATGGAATAAGCCGAGCCGGGCTGCAGAACGCGGGCGACGTTTTCAATGACCGACTTTTGCAGCGTGGCGTCCAGCGGCGTGGTTTGATCCAGCAGGATAAAGACTTCCCGCTCTGGTACGGGCGCTGCCATGGGCAGCTTGTTGGCGGTATAGCAGCTGGGAACGGAGCCTGTGGCGGCCCAGCTCAGTGAGGCGGTGCCCAGCAAGGCACCGGTGAGAATGGTTTTCCAGAAAGACATGATGACCAGCCGTCCTTAGAACAGATCGTTGGCTTGAACCGCTGCAGCGCGGACTGCCTTGCGTTCTTTCAGCCATGTCAGCAGCGCCGGGTTGCTGCGCATGCTGTCTGGCAGGCTCAGGAAGTAGGCTTTCTCGGCATCTGCATTGTTCAGACGCAGCATTTCTTGCTGGACCGCTGCCAGTGTCGGCGCAGGTGCTTCTACGGGTGCAGCAGGCGCGGAGGGCGGCGTTGCAGTCACTGCAGGCTGTGTGTGCACTGGAGCGGAGACGGGCACGGCTGGTTGCACGGCTGGATATGTCTCTGGTGCAGGATTGCTTTCGGTCAGCGGGTCTTCCATCATCTCCTGGGCACGCTGCTCACGCAGGAAATCATCAAAGCTCTTGTTCAGCGACAGCTTGGTGTGCGACTTGCTCTCGATGCGCTGCTGCAGGTCCTTGAGGCGGCCGTTGACCATGTCACGCAGGGGGCGGTAGTACGACAGATAGTCTTCGTAGGTCGAAAAGCCACCTGTGGCTTTGAACGCCTGGTCTGATTCGCGGCCTGCAAAACCGTACTTGTAGCCAGTGCCCATACCCACGATCTGGGTAATCACAAAGATAAAGCCCAGCATGGCAAATGCCGCCAGTCCTTCTTTGGAGAAGGCGTTCATTTCTTCGTTCTTGGCCTGGGAGTCGGCGGCATTTTGCGAGGAGGTCACCGATTCAGGCAGCAGCAGAGCATCAAAAGGATTGCCGGATGCCTGAGAAGAAGAGGCGACATGGGCCTCTCCCGTCACGACGCGCGCCATTTCTGCTTCCATGTTCTGCACCCGCATATAGGTGGAAACAATGGCAATAAAGGCAATGGCAATGATCGCGATAATGCCGCCAGCGTAGCTGCCCACATCATGCGAATGCTTGCCTACGCGGTTGATGGTCTGCTTGAAGTCAGGCTCTCTGGAGTCAATGTCCTGGTCATCCTTCAAGGCCACGGTGTGGACGGAGTATTCATCGCTGCCACGTTCTTTGTAGCGCGCAAAGCAGGAGCGCAGCAAGGATGTGCGGTAGTACTGGTGTCCCGCAAAGTGGGTCAGTGCCACCAGAATCACGCACAGCACCAGCACGATGGCAAACATCAGCAGGGTGTGGGTGTTGGCACTGCCTTCACGGGCCATCCATGAGCCCAGCAGGTAAGAGAACCCCATGCCTTCTGCAATCACCAGAATGACCAGCAGAAACCAGGCCCACATGGGGGTAGGAGTGCGGCCCAGGTCCGCAGATTTGCGCATGTATTCGATGCGTTGATCAAACATGCGGCGGGTAATCAGATTGACAAAAGGCTTGTATGCCGCGCAAAGCTTTTCTTCTGCGCGCAGCCAGCCGTTATTGCCCTTGGTTTTGTCGCGCGACAGACGTGCAATCGTGCCAATGACTGGGAAAGTCGCCCAGAAATCCACCACCCACAGCTTGAATCGCTGGTTGGCGATATAGGCCATGATCACCAGTGCGGCCGCAGCCATGGTGCCTATGGCCACGATATTCTTGGTGATAAAACCGAAAAAGTCTTCCATTGGTTATTCCTGTTTTTTAATGGTCAGAATTTATTTGGCCAAGCGTGGCTGAATTTCTGTCTGGTAGTAGTCGCCCTGGCCTGGGTAAATCAGGTTCCCGGCAATGGCTGTCGTCGCATTGCGATGGGGAATCAAAATGTCCATGCATTGCACCGGACCAGCGTTGAACACGCGGTACAGCAAGCCGCGTTCACCCAGATAGGCGTTGACTTCCGGCTTGCCGCTGTAGTCTGGCTTGGCCTTGGCATTGCCCTCGTAGTTGCGGTAGATCTGCAGTTCAGGCTTGTTGGCAGGAACCACGCCATCCCTGAGGACTGCCACGCGGTTCAGCGCGACGAGGTGGCCGTTGACCGTCGCCACCCAGCTGCTGTTGTAGACGCCGGGCAGATAGTCTTTGGTGCGCAGCTGGCCATTGGCCAGTGACTTGACGCCATGCGCCACGCGTGGGCGGTCCTGCAGGCAGCTGAGCAGTAGGGCGGTCTCATCGGCCTGTGCCACGGGCAGCCATGAAAAAGTGCCCGTGCTTTTGGCTCCACCCAGGGCCAGGACCATGGGCTGGCCATTGACGGGAACGCCTCCAAAGTCGATGGGGCCGGGTTTGACCGCAGTGGCTCGTGCGGGCTTGGCGGGCTGGCTGGCTGCCGCAGATGCAGCTGCAGGAGTGCTGGCTGTGGTCTGCGCAGGTGCGCTGTCCTTGCTGCGCGCCGTGGTGGTTTTGCTGGCCGTGCTGTCTTTTTTGGCTGCTGCGGTAGTTTTCTTGGCCCCTTTGCTGGGGATGACAGGTGCGGCCTCACTGGCAGGACGGTAAAAGGCCGTGTTGGTGCGGCGGCCGCCAGAGAGGAAGTTGTCAAAGGCAAGGTCATCGCTCAAATCGATGATTTCCACACGGCGGTTGCGTGCGCGGCCTGCTTCCTCCGTATTGCTGGCTACAGGCAGTGTTTCACCTGCGCCCTGGTAATAGATTTGAGAGCGCTTGAACCCTGCTTTGGCAAAAATTTCTGCGACAGCCTTGGCGCGCTCTTCGGACAGGCGGGCGTTGGTAGTGGAAGGGCCGGTATCGTCGGTGTGGCCCACCAGCAAGATACGCATCTTCTGGTGGCGCTGAGCCTGCGCTTCTGGGGTGCTGCCCTGAATAGGCTGCAGGTAGGTCTGCGCAATGGCTTCAAATGCTTCGCGCCCACTTTGGGTGAGCTTGGAGGAGCCCACCTGAAATTGCGATTCATTCTGCACAGAGACGCTCAGGCCTTGTTTGGTCTGTTTGTCACCTTCTGTCAGCTTGATATCGTTGACCTGCATTTGCAGCTGGTGCTGCTGCGCGAGCTTGGACAGTTCGCAGCGTCGCTGGTCAATATCCTGACCGATCAATGCACCAAACAGAGCGCCTACACCTGCACCAATGATGGCGCCGGTGGCATTGTCGCCAATGGCAACCCCAGCCGCCGCCCCCAGCAGACCACCAGCGGTGATACCGATATTGCGGGCATTGTTGGAGCATGGATCACTGCTGGCGAAGGTTTCTTTCAGTGCATCTCCCGCACCTTGCAGCGTCTGGCAGCCAGTCATGGTGAGCAGGGTAGCAGCAGCTGCAGTCAGAGTGAAATTCCGTTGGATATGAGGCCGCATGGAGATATTTGTTATTGATTGAATTTAGAGGTGTCTGCGTTGGCCTTTAATCAAGGGTATTAAATATTTAAAACACTTGCGGCCATGTTTAATGTAACAAAAGCCCTTATGAGAAACAACGAAGTTGCGTGGATGGCAATGGAGTGAGTATCTGTGGTTTCTTTTGCATGGTGTATGCGCAATGGTCTGGGATGCACGGGGCTTGCTGGGCATGCAGATGTCTGCTATTTGCGAGAGCCCTGCAGGGCTCACAGGCTCGGTGAGAGGCGCCACCTTGCCCCAAGCTCCAAATTGCGGCCGGTGCAGCCACACGCTGTTTTAAAGATGTTTTGGATATAAATAATTAATTTTTTATTCGTTTTAAGAATTAAACATCTTTTCTAGACTGGCTCCCAACGACACCTCATACCGACGATTCAAGGAGCTTTCCATGTCTGCCGTACTTGCTGCTGACCGTTTTGATGCTGCTGCCACCTTGCAGGATGTGCTGAACACCACTGCCCAGGATTTTGAAATTCGTCCCCTGCCACGTGATGCGGGTGCGGTAGGCAATCTGGGGGCAGAAGTGCTGTGGCTGGATTTGTCGCAGCCCATTTTGCAGGAGGATTTTGAGCGTCTGCAGCAGGCGCACTGGAAGCACCATGTGCTGGTGTTCCGTGACCAGCGCATCACCCCGGCGCAGCAGGTGGCCTTCAGCCGTCTGTGGGGGCCGCTGCAGATCCATGTGCTGCACCAGTTCCAGCTGCCGGGCTATCCAGAAATTCTGCAGGTCTCGAACGTGCGCAACGCCCAGGGCCAGCCTGAAGGCCTGGGCGATGCCGGGCTGCTGTGGCACTCAGACCTTTCGTACAAGGAAAAGCCGAGCCTGGGCAGCCTGCTGCATGCGCAGGAATTGCCCAGCGAAGGTGGTGACACCCTGTTTGCCGACCAGCACGCGGCCTATGACGCGCTGCCGCAGGCGCTGAAAAAGCAGCTGGAAGGTCTGCAGGCCGAGCACAGCTACCTGCTGCACTACGAGGCCCTGCGCGCCAAGAGCCCATGGCGGCCCAAGCTGACGCAGCAGCAGATCGACGAAGTCAAGCCTGCCGTACACCCCGTAGTCATCACCCACCCCGGCAATGGCCGCAAGGCGCTGTTTGTGAGCGAGCATTTCACCAGCCGCATTCTGGGCCTGCCTGAAGACGAAAGCCGCGACTTGCTGCAGCAGCTGTTTACGCACAGCGTGCAGCCGCAGTTTGTCTACCGCCACCAGTGGCAGCGGCATGACATGGTGTTCTGGGACAACCGCTCCGTGCTGCATCTGGCTACGGGCACGCCCGAGCATCTGCGCCGCAAGCTTTACCGCACGACGGTGGAAGGCAGCAAGCTGCAGGCTTAGACCCGCTCACACAAGCCTTGATACGTCGTTGCTCAGCCTTGTCGTACTAGTTGTACTGCCTGCGGCTTCGCGCCTCGTCTCAATCGCAAACCTTTGGTTTGCTGGCTTGTGTAAGCGGCTCCTGCGTCCCAAGAAGCAACCCACCACTTTATTTATGAATTGATAGCTGCCCACGCAGGTGCGATGGGCGCTAGGGGCTGTTTTTGCCCTGATTCCCAGATACAAGGAGATTCCCATGTCATGGTTCAAAGGTCTGCGCCGTCGCACGGCGGTGCTGGCACTGGCAGGTTTGTCGGCGGCCGCTGTGCTGCCCACCGCCCACGCCAAGGAAGGGCAGCTGCGCATTGCCCAGCAGTTCGGCATCGTCTATCTGCTGCTCAATGTGGCGCAGGACCAGCAGCTGATTGAAAAACACGGCAAGGCCCAGGGCGTGGATATCAAGGTGGACTTTCTGCGCCTGTCCGGCGGTGCGGCCATCAATGACGCGCTGCTCACGGGCGAAGTCGATATTGCAGGGGCTGGCGTGGGCCCGCTGTTCACCATCTGGGACCGCACCAAGGGCCGCCAGAACGTCAAGGGCGTAGCTTCGCTGGGCAACTTCCCCTATCTGCTGGTGAGCAACAACCCCGATGTGAAAACGATTGCCGACTTCACGGACCAGGACCGCATTGCGCTGCCTGCTGTGGGCGTGTCCGTGCAGTCGCGCATTCTGCAGATGGCTTCGGCCAAGCTCTGGGGAGATGCGCAGTACAACAAGCTCGACAAGCTGCAGGTCGCACTGCCACACCCTGAGGCAGCGGCGGCCATCATCAAGGGCGGCACGGAAATTACGGCCCACTTTGGCAACCCGCCTTTCCAGGATCAGGAGTTGGCTGGCAACCCGCAGGCGCGCGCAGTGCTCAACTCCTATGACGTGCTGGGTGGCCCAGCGGCAGCTACCGTGCTCTATGCCACCGAGAAGTTCAAGAACGAAAGCCCCAAAACCTACCGCGCCTTTGTGGATGCGCTGGATGAAGCGGCAGCCTTCGTGCGCAACAACCCCGAGCAGGCGGCAGACATCTATCTCAAGGTCAGCGGTGCCAAGCAGGACCGCCAGCTGGTGCTGGACGTAATTCGCAACCCGCAGGTGGAATTCACCGTGCAGCCCCAGCGCACGCTGGAGCTGGGGCAGTTCCTGCACCGCGTGGGTGCCATCAAAAACCAGCCGACCCAGGTGTCTGACTATTTCTTTGACGACCCGCGTGTGTCGGGCGGCAACTGAGTGAACAGGAGCAAGGCCATGCAAGCATGGGTGCAAGGATTCAAGCAAGCCAGCCAGCGCTTCTGGCAGCAGCTGGCCGCGGAGCTGGAAGGTGGTGCAGCACTGGCCGCAGGCCCGCAGCGCCGAGACTGGTCAGACGTAGCCGCTGTGGCCGCCAGTGTGCAAGCCCCCGCCGTGGCGCGGGTACAGGATGCACCGCGTGACACCGCTGCAGTGCGATCCGCACAGCCGGTGGTGCATGGCAGCCATCAGCCTGTGCCAGCTGCTGTGGCCCAGCCTTTGCTGCAGATTCAGGACGTGAGCCTGGTCTACCGCACGGCCCAGCAGCAGGTGCAGGCCACGCACCGCGTGCGTCTGGATGTGTACGAGGGCGACCGCTTTGTGCTGCTGGGCGCATCGGGCTGCGGCAAGAGCAGTCTGCTCAAGGCGCTGGGTGGTTTCTTTGCACCGAGCGAGGGCCAGATTCTGCTGGACGGCCAGCGCGTGCAGGGCCCGGGGGCAGATCGTGTGGTGGTGTTTCAGGAGTTTGACCAGCTGCCCCCGTGGAAGACGGTGCGCGAGAACGTCATGTTCCCGCTGCTGGCAGCCGGTGGGCTGAGCCGCGCGGAAGCCGGCGAGCGTGCCGATGCCTTCATCGCCAAGGTGGGCCTGAGCAAGTTTGCCGATGCGCACCCGCACCAGCTCTCCGGCGGCATGAAGCAGCGCGTGGCGATTGCACGCGCTCTGGCCATGCAGCCGCGTGTGCTGCTGATGGACGAACCTTTTGCCGCGCTGGATGCGCTCACGCGCCGCCGCATGCAGGAGGAGCTGCTGGCTCTGTGGGAAGAGCTGCGCTTTACGCTGGTCTTTGTGACCCACTCGATCGAAGAAGCACTGGTGGTGGGCAACCGCATTGCCATACTCTCGCCCCACCCGGGCCGGGTGCGGGCCGAGGTCAACAGCCACCAGTTTGACCTGAGCAGCCAGGGCAGTGCCGAGTTTCAGGCCACGGCCCAGCGCATTCACCGCCTGCTGTTTGATGAGCCTGCATCACCCGCGCCTGCGCAGGCAGAGTCACAGACGGCGGACTCCCCGCTATGGGCTGCTACCCCCGTACATCTGTAAATGCGACAAGGACCACCTGCCATGAGCAGTCTTACTTCTTCCAACGCTGCGAACGTGCAGCCACCCGTGCGGCCTGAGTACGAACGCCAGCTGGAATCTCCCGGTGCGCTGGCTGCAGCACAGCCCCTGTCTGTGCCACAGCGCCTGTGGGCGCAGCCTGTGGTGCGGCGCGTAGCCATTCTGGCGGTGCTGGCCGCGCTGTGGCAGCTGCTGGCCACCTGGCAGGACAACGACTTGCTGCTGCCCACCTTTACCCAGACGCTGCAGGCGCTGTGGGAAGGCGTAGCCAGCGGTGAGCTGCTGGACAAGGCCGCCATCTCACTGCAGGTGCTGGTGCAGGGCTATGTGCTGGGCATTGTGGGCGCACTGGTGCTGACCACGCTGGCCGTGTCCACCCAGCTCGGCCGTGATGTGCTCACCACGCTGACCAGCATGTTCAACCCCCTGCCTGCCATTGCCCTGCTGCCGCTGGCGCTGCTGTGGTTTGGGCTGGGGCAGGGCAGTCTGCTGTTTGTGCTGGTGCACTCCGTGCTGTGGCCGCTGTCGCTCAACACCTATGCGGGCTTTCAGGCCGTGCCAGAGACGCTGCGCATGGCCGGGCGCAACTATGGCCTCAAGGGTGTGCGCTATGTGCTGCAGATACTGGTGCCTGCGGCGCTGCCGTCCATTCTCTCGGGCCTGAAAGTGGGATGGGCCTTTGCCTGGCGCACGCTGATTGCGGCCGAGCTGGTGTTTGGCGCATCGTCGGGCAAAGGCGGGCTGGGCTGGTACATCTTCCAGAACCGCAACGAGCTGTATACCGACAAGGTCTTCGCCGGGCTGCTGACCGTGATCGCCATTGGCCTGCTGGTGGAGACACTGGGTTTTCACACGCTGGAGCGCCTTACCGTGCGCAAATGGGGCACGCAGCGTTAAAGCGCGTGGCAAGAGCTAAGGAGCCTCTGCATAACTCGATTTCAAGCGTGATAGTGCTTGAACGAGTGTGATGTTCCCTTGCCCCTGGCACTCAAGATGCCCGCGTTTCGCGGGCATCTTGCTTTTTATGCACCCACACCAGGCTTGGATTGGCTGTTTTTCAGCAAACGGCCACGGGCCATCCACAAGTTCGCCAAGGCAAACAGGGTATGCAATTGCTGCGTGTTCTTTCTCAAGCCTCGGTAGCGAACTTTGACGTGGCCAAACTGACGCTTGATGACTCTGAATGGGTGTTCGACCTTGGCACGGATCCTGGACTTCACCTGCTCAAGCTGCTCTTGCAGGGCTGATATCGGGTGCTGATGATCTAGCGCCTTGCGCTGGCTGCGCTTCATGGCGATATGCCATTGGAATTTGCGCTCAGGTTCTGGCGTTGGCATGTCGGGACGTTTGTCCGCGCCTTGGTAGCCAGCATCTCCATAGCCATCAACCTCTTTTCCATGCAGCAGGCTGTTGGCTTCAACAACATCATTGACGTTGGGGCGTTGTTGCACAAACATCCGATGAACAGCTTGTAAGCTCAGGACATGAGCCACGCCGCAGCTAAAAAACGTTACAAGACCACAAACTGGGCGCAGTACAACGCCTCACTCAAAGCACGTGGCTCGTTGACGATTTGGCTGGATAAGCGCATGACATGGTTTGCCGCAGCCAGCGGCAAACGCGGGCGCAGCCCGAAGTTTTCTGATGCAGCGATTTAGTTTTGTTTGACACTCAAGAACCTGTTTGGCTTGGCGCTGCGTCAGGCAACAGGGTTGGTGGAGTCAGTATTGCAGCTATCAGGTCTGAGCTGGCCAACGCCAGACTTCAGCACCTTGTCCAGACGCCAGCAGACACTCAATGTTCAGATACCTTACACACGCAGCCAAGCAGGACTGCACCTGCTGGTGGATTCAACTGGGATCAAGTTCTTAGGCGAAGGTGAGTGGAAGTGCAAAAAGCATGGAGCAGAGTACCGTCGCCAGTGGCGCAAGCTGCACATCGGCATCGATGCCAAGACACTGCAGATTAGAGCGATCTGTGTGACTTCTAACAACGTCAGTGATGCAGCAGTGATTCCAGATTTACTGGATCAATTGCCACAGGACGAAAAGTTGGAGAGTCTTACTGGCGATGGTGCTTATGACACCAAGCAGGTATACGAAGCAGTGGTTGTGCATGGAGCTACCCCCATCATCCCTCCCCGAAAAAATGCACGAATACGTAAAGGAAGCGTCTTTGTTCAACGCAACGCAGCGATTGCCGCATGCAAGAGAGTGGGCAGGGGAATATGGAAAGCTTGGAGTGACTACCACCGGCGAAGTTTGGTGGAAACGAAAATGAATTGCATCAAACGACTTGGCGAGCGGGTGATGGCAAGAAGCTTTGAGAGCCAGGTGAACGAGCTGCACATCAGAGCAGCCATATTGAATCGATGTACAGAACTGGGTTGTCCTCAGACTGCGGCCGTGGCATAGCCACGGCTGGGCTTGGGGTAGCTCGTTTTAAATTTTATTTACGCACCAGCGCTAATACGAGCATGAGTTGAGTGGTTGTATTTGGTGCAAAATGCGAATGTTTCTCATTTGTAAATATTGCCCGTAGTCTGGATTTTCCCCGGAATCCAGGTCATTGCTACTTTCTCATCTGCGACCTCCTGTGTTTGAGCGTTATTACCGCGAACTGCTAGGCTTTCTCTCCAACAAGGTACGAGATCGCGATGCTGCGTCTGATCTAGCGCAGGAGAGCTTTGCGCGTGTCTATGCCGCCGAGCGCTCGGGCACTGTGGTACGTGACCCCAGGGCCTTGCTCTACACCACTGCGCGCAATTTACTCACCGATCAGTTTCGACGAGGGCAAGCGGGCGGGCAGAGCGTGGCGATAGACGGAGACGATGAAGCTGTTGAGTTGGACAATTTCGCCGGGCCGAGGCAATTTGAGCCCGAGAACGCACTGGCTTCGCGCCAGCGTTTTGAAGCGCTTGCCAAAGTGGTGGACAGCTTGCCGCCGCGCTGCCGCGAAGCCTTTATTCTGGTTAAATTTGACGGTTTGAGCCATGCCGAAACGGCGGCCCGCATGGGCATTGCTGTTAAAACGGTGGAGATGCAGATTCAGATTGCGCTGGAGGCTTGCTGGAGCCACCTGGATGCCAGAGATGGAGATGTTGCAGACTTGCGCGCTCCCAAAAAGCGATCTTCACCCTGCTCCAAAACATGATTGCCGTGCTCTCCCGCCCCACAATGCGATCCCAATTTTTCTATGCAGCTCTAACTACAGGGTTGAAAGTGGTTTGCGCGTCTTCTTTGATGAACCGACTGCCGATATGACGACAACCCCATCTCTTTCATCCAACGACCCGCCACAGCTGCGCCAACAGGTACTGGGCTGGTTGGTGCGCAGAAATGATGCGGGCTGGACAGCGCAGGACGAAACGCTGTTTCAACACTGGCTGAGCGCCGATCCGCGCCACGCCGAGATGTATGCGCAGTGCGATAGCCACTGGGCGCAACTGGATGCCATGCCAGCCGATCTAGTGGCGAGCATGCGCCGCAAGCTGAAAGAGGACAAGGCACCAGCGAGTGCGGCGCGCGTGAAGCACGCCAAGCCCCAACGCGTGCAGGCATCGCGCAGAAGCTTTCTGTTCTGGCCAGCTACCTCCGCGCTCACGATGGCTGCCATCGGTGGCGTGGGCTATATGGCTTGGCAGCATTTGCAGGCGCAGCCGCTGTCGGTACAGGCGTATCAAACGGAACGTGGGCAGCAGCAGAACATCGCATTGTCGGATGGCTCGCACTTGCGCATGGACACCGCCACACGGCTTGAAGTGCGCATGTTCCGCCAGCGCCGCGAAGTGCGTTTGCTGGATGGGCAAGCTGTGTTCGAGGTACAGCACGATGGCCGCCCTTTTCATGTGCTGGCTGCTAGCCACCGGGTGACGGTGGTGGGCACGCGGTTTTCGGTGCGCTATACGCCAGACATTCCGGGCAACGATGGCGTGCAAGTAGCAGTAGAAGAAGGCAAGGTGCGTGTGGCTGCGCTGCGTGAAACGGAAGTGGATGGCGGCAGCTATGACTTGCTGGCGGGCCAGTTGCTCACGGCGGGCCAGCAATTGCAGACAGATGGGCGTGGCGGAGCAGGTGAAGTCACCAACCTGTCTGCCAGTGGCATAGCACCTTGGCGCCAACAGCGTGTTAGCTTTCTCGATGTGCCTTTATCGCAGGCTCTGGCGGAGTTGGAGCGGTACCGCCCCACCGGCTTGGTGGTGCGCGATGCGAAGGTGGCGGCGTTACGGCTGTCTGGCACCTTTGACCCGATGATGGTGAACGCGCTGCACAAGGCGTTGCCACGCGTGCTGCCAGTGCGCCTGGAAGAGCGGCATGGTGTCTCCGAAGTAGTGTCTGATAAATAAAAATAAGAATTTTTCGTATTTGATACAGGGTTTGCTGAAACAGCTGCGTCTTCTCTCATAGGACTTTGTTTTTGGGAGAAGAATTTATGAGCAGCCGACCCTCTCGGCCCCTGCAATCCAAGACCACACTCGTATTGGCCTTGAGTCTGGCATGGAGCACCACGGCATTGCACGCGCAAGCAGTGTCTGCTCCTGCAGCGAGTTCTCGCGCATCTGACACGGCGCAGTCATTTCAGTTGCAGGCGCAGCCTCTGGCGGAGGCGCTGAACCATTGGGCAGGCCAGACGCGCATGCAGTTGCTGGTACAGCAAAACTTGGTGGCGGGCAAGCGGGCACCAGCAGTATCGGGCACGCTGAATGCGCGTGAAGCACTGTCACGGTTGCTAGCTGGCAGCGGGCTGCGCGCGCGTTTTGACGGCAATCTCGTCACCATTGAGCCGGGCTCTGCAGCGCCACGAAGCGAAGCCACTTTGCCTGCGGTGCAAGTGACCGATCGCGCAGAGCAGGAAGTGGCCAATGGTCCGGTGCTTGGCTATGTGGCCAAGCGCAGCAAGACAGGAACCAAGACCGATACGGCACTAATGGAAACCCCGATGACTATCCATGTCGTCTCCAAAGAGCAGATCGAAAACCAGGGCGCGCAGCAACTCACCCAGGCCCTGCGCTACACGCCGGGCTTGTCTGCAGAAATTCGCGGCGACACCTCGCGCTTTGACATGCTGGCGTTTCGCGGCATCGGCGGTGTGTCAGATACGTTTTTGTATCTTGATGGCTTGCGTTTGCCGCGCGGCGCGTCCTACCTCGTTCCGCAGGTAGATATGCACAGCGTGGAGCGCGTTGAAGTGATCAAAGGGCCTGCTTCGGTGATATACGGGCAGGCCCCTCTGGGCGGCATTGTCAGTATGGTCACCAAACGTCCCACCGCAGAAAATTTCAAGGAGGTCTCGCTTTCACTGGGCAGCCACAACCGCAGGCAATTGGCATGGGACAGCGGCGGCGCACTCAATGAGGACGGCAGCTTGCAGTACCGTTTGACGGCGCTGGCACGCAAGGCAGATACCTCCGTACAGTTCAGCCAGGAGGAGCGCATCTATGTCGCCCCGTCGCTGACCTGGAAGCCCAATGCCGACACGCAACTCACCTTGTACGCGCTTTATCAGCACGACCCCAAAGGGGGCTTTTATGGTGTGTTGCCCTCGGCGGGCTCCATCCTGCCCAATCCGAATGGGCAGATTCCGCGCGATTTCTTCGATGGCTCGCCCGATTACAACAAGTTCGATCGCAAGCAGGCCAGCATTGGCTACTCGCTCAGCCATCGCTTTAACGACCAGTGGAGCTTGTCACAGAATATGCGTTACTGGCGCATGGATCTGGAGCAGAACCAGGTGGGTACCTCGGGCTTAGGGGCGGATCAACACACGATTACGCGCTACGCCCAGTGGTCCAAGGAAAAGCTCAACGCCATCAACATAGACACCCATTTGCAAGGCAAATTGCAAACAGGAGACGTCGCGCACCAGGTGTTGGTGGGGCTGGATCTGCAGCATGACCGTTGGCAGCAGACCCAGGGCTTTGGCGGCGCGCCAGGGCTGGACTATCTCAACCCCGACTACGGGCAAGCCATCACCATGCCGGAGGCCTATACCAGCCCGGATCGCAGGCAGAGCCTGATGGGCCTTTATGTGCAGGATCAGATGAAATGGGGCCGCTGGGGCTTGACCTTGGGTGGCCGCTTCGACAACGCACGCGCCAAGAACGACAACCGCCTAGCCAAGACCTATTCTGACCAGAAGCTGCACAAGTTCACCTGGCGCGCGGGTCTGATGCATAACTTCGACAACGGTGTTGCGCCCTATGTGAGCTACGCGACGTCGTACGATCCATCGGTCACGGCCAACCCTTATGGCGATCCGTTCAAACCGACGACCGGCAAGCAGTACGAAGTGGGCGTCAAATACCAGCCGCCAGGGAGGGACGCGCTGTTCACTCTTTCCGCGTTCGATCTGACGCAGCAAAACGTGCTGACGCAGGACCCGCTCTCCAACAAGCCTAATGCCAAGGTGCAAACGGGTGAGGTGAACTCAAAGGGCGTGGAGTTCGAGGCACGTTTCAGCCCGCTGAAGAACCTCAACATCATTGGCGGCCTGAGCTGGATTGACCCAAAGGTGACGCGCAGCAACGGTGCAGACCTGGGCAAGCGCCCCATCACCGTGGCCAAGCAAACCGCTTCCATCTGGGCCGACTATCGGTTGAGTGAAGGTCCGCTCGCGGGGCTCATGTTTGGCGGCGGTGTTCGCCATGTGGGCTCGGCGTTTGCCGATGCTGCCAATCAACAAAAAATTCCGTCCTTCACTGTGATGGATGCCATGCTGCGCTATGAGTTGCGCTATCTGGACCCATCCCTCAGGGGTGCCACGCTGGCACTCAATGTCACCAACCTCGCCAACAAGACTTTCTTCACCTGTAATGGCGTGAACTTCTGCAACTACGGCCCTGGCCGCACCTTCTTGGCGACATTGAAGTATGGCTGGTGAGATGCAAACAATGGATGCATCGGCCCCCATGGACGATGCCAGTAGTCGCCGCGTGATGCTGGCGATGGGCGTCTTGTATGTCGGCTTTGGTGTGCTGGCCGCTCTGCTGCAAGGCGGCTTGCCGCCCGTACTGCGCGCGCGTGGCCTGTCGGTGGCGCAAATCGGCTGGACTTTTGCGCTGTATTTGCCGATTGGCCTGTCCTTTCTTTGGGCCCCTTTGGTTGATCGCATCCGGCTGCCCTTCCTGTCACCACGCATCAGCTGGATCGTGCTCGCGCAATTGTCGACTGTGGCCGGACTGATCGCAGTGGCCATGCTTGAGCACGCGCCGATGGCACTGCTGTTTGGCCTGGGCCTGCTGGTGGCGGTGGCCGCAGCTACCATGGATCTGGCGCTCGACGCGCTCGCGGTGGAGCTGACGAACGCACAGCGCAAACCCATGGCAGCATCACTCAAGCTGGCGGCGCTGGCCCTGGGCTCGATGATTGGCGGTGGTGTCTTTGTGGCGGTGCTTGGGCATATGGGCTGGCAATTCACCTTCCTGTGCGTGGCCGCGCTCATGCTGCTGTCGCTGCTGCCGGTGCTCGGGCTTGTGAAACAGGAGGATCACCATAGCGCAGGCTCGCAATCGCAAGAAAAGCACTGGTTCGCCTGCCTGCGCCAGGCGCATATGCGCCGCTACCTGCTGTTGCTGGTTGTGTGTGCGGGTGTGATCTTTCCGCTCAGTGCGCTCAACCGCGTAATGCTGGTGGATATCCAAGTGCCGATGGAGCACATCGCATGGCTGGTCGGCACTTTGCAACCGCTTGGCTTGGTGGCGATTGCGCTGCTGACCACGCCCTTGATTCGTGGCCTGGGCCACCAAGTTGCGTTGGCACTGCTCGCGCTTGTCGGCGTTATGTGCGTCGGCCTGCTGATTGCCGGGTATGTGCAGGGCTGGCAAACCGTAGCCATCGTCGGCACGGTGGGCATGTCCACCGTGGTGGGCGGGCTGATGGTGGTGTATTCGGCGCTGATTCTGCGCTGGTCTGAAGGGCCGCAGGCCGCCACCAACTACGCCGTACTGTTTTGCGGCACACGCTTGTCCGGCATCGTGATGTCTGTGTTTACGGGCAAGCTCGTCGCAACCATGTCCTGGCCTGTGTTCTACAGCGCTGGCATGGCGGCACTCATTCTCTCCAGCCTCTGGATGCTCAAGCGCTTGCAAAGCGAACGTGAAGCAGCATCACTCGCATGAATCCAAAGAACAAACATCCTATGAATCAAGCTGAAATGACTATCCCCGGACTAGACCCCGTTCTTTTCGATGCCAGCCAGTGGCCGTTGATTTTTGGGCGCTTTCCAGAACTGAGCGAGAGCGACCGCGTCTCGCGCATCCTCGATTCACTGGACGCAATTCTCGCGCTCAAGCAGCCCTTTGTGATGGCCTGGATTCCGCCAAGTCACGACCACGACGACGAACCGCATGAAGATGAAAAGCGCTCGGTGGTCTGGATCAAAGAGCGCAAAGCGGATCTGCGCGCCTACTGCAAAGGCTATCTCTATGTCACGCAAGACGCAGCCTTGCGCGAGCTGCTGGAAGGGCGTTTAAAGCAAGTGCGCAAGATGTATGGCTTTCCCATGCTCGTCGTAGCAGCCTCCAGTGAGGCTGCAGACAAGGCTCAGAGCTTTTTGCGCGGCTGAGACTGCCTGCGCATTGCCACTGGCGCACTACTTGTAGTGGTGCGCCAGCCCAATCCAGAAGTCTTTGTTCATCAGCTGCTGGCTCTCCAGAAACGGGGCGACGATGGCAGGGTCTTCATCGAGTTTGTGCTCATTTTTGAGCAAGGGTAGGCATTTCTGCATGCCTGCGACTGCGCCTTGCAGGGCTGCATTGGCGTAGAGCACAAAGCCCTGCTCGCCCAGTTCATCGGCGTTGAAGTGGTGGTCTTGCCACAAATCACGATATTCATGAGCTGCAGCGCTTGCAGGCGCTGGGGTAGAGCGCGCACTTCTTCAGCCGGGGTGACGGCTTCGACAGACAGAATATTGGCAACGGCTTCCTGAAATTGCCGCGCGCGTTCACCCGTAACGATTTCCTGCAGAGGAACCCGATGCACCGAAATTGCTCCATCTGAACGACTGTTTGCTGACCCTGAACCGTCACTCATCTCGAAAATCTGAGCGGCGTCATCCGCTGCATACCTGACTTTTACAGATGGATCCAAGAAAACCACGCGCGTCTACGAAACCAATAACTATCTGCCCTACCACACCGACCCCTCCGACGTAGTGGGCCTGCTGTGCGTGCGCAAGGCCCGTGAAGGCGGCCTGTCCAGCCTGGTCAGCGTGGGCGCGATCTACAACGAAATCCTGCGCCGCCACCCCGAGCTGCTGGGCCTGTACTACCGCCAGTGGTACTGCGCCCACCTGTGCGTGGAGGGCGATGCACCGGGCCTGACGCCCATCTTCAGCTACCACCAGGGCAAGCTGACCTGCCGCTATCTGCGCCAGTATTTCGAGCTGGGCCATGAGCAGGCTGGCCTGCCTTTGTCGCCGGTGGAAGTGGAGGCGCTGGACCTGTTTGACGAGGTCATCCACCTGCCCGAGCTGCGTCTGGACATGATGCTTGAGCCCGGCGACATGCAGTTCGCCAACAACTACGCCGTGCTGCACTCACGCAATGGCTTTGAAGACCATGATGACCCCGCCCTGCGCCGCAAGCTGCTGCGCCTGTGGCTCAAGATGCCCAATGCCCGTGAGCTGGCACCGGAGTTTCCGGGGCGCAATGGGTTTCCGGCGCCTGCCGCTGAGGCATTGGCTTAATATTTCTTTTATGCGTTGAATCTGCTGTTTAGGCAGGTTGGATGAGGGCACTCAGCTATGGATAGGTGAGTGCCTTTTTTGTTTTGTGCTTCTTGGTTGGTGGCTTCTGTGTGTTTGTTTGCAGAGGCCGGGTCTCGGCTCGGCAGCCGAGTTCCTTTTTGTGCGCGACAAAAAGCTACTCGCCCGCCGGTGCGACGAGCCGGCCTCTGTCATCAAACGCGCCACGGCAGCTGAGCATCAACAAAAAAGTAGCGGCTAGCGCTTGTATATATTGGATTTCAGATAGTTTTCTATCTGAAGCCCTTGTCTATCCAGCGCTAGCCGCTTTGATTTTTGTAGAGCGGTTTAGAAACGTGGCAAATCCGGATGGCTGATCTGCCCGCCACGCACCAGCATCTTGCCGTACTCGGCGCAGCGGTTATGGGTGGGAATGACCTTGCCGGGGTTGAGCAGACCCAGCGGGTCAAATGCGGCCTTGAGGGCAAACATCTGGTTGTTTTCTTCCGTGGTGAACTGCGTGCACATGGAGTTGAGCTTTTCTACGCCCACGCCGTGTTCGCCCGTCACTGTGCCACCCATGGCCACGCTGGTTTCCAGAATGTCGGCGCCGAACAGTTCGCAGCGGTGCAGTTCGTCGGGGTCGTTGGCATCAAACAGAATCAAGGGGTGCAGATTGCCGTCACCTGCGTGGAAGACGTTGGCGCAGCGCAGGCCGTATTTCTTTTCCATGTCCTGAATGGCGAGCAGGATGTCGGCCAGGCGCTTGCGCGGGATGGTGGAGTCCATGCACATATAGTCCGGGCTGATGCGGCCGGAGGCTGGGAAGGCGTTCTTGCGGCCACTCCAGAAGCGCATGCGCTCTTCTTCGCTGTTGCTCACGGCAATGGCGGTGGCCCCTGCGGCGCGCAGCACCTCGCTCATGCGGCCAATTTCTTCTTCCACTTCTTCGGGCGTGCCGTCAGATTCGCACAGCAAAATGGCCTCGGCCGTGAGGTCGTAGCCTGCTTTGACAAAGTCTTCCACGGCAGCGGTCATGGGCTTGTCCATCATCTCCAGCCCGGCGGGGATGATGCCTGCGGCAATCACGGCGGCCACGGCGTCGCCCGCTTTGCGCACATCGTCAAAGCTGGCCATGATGCAGCGCGCCAGCTGGGGCTTGGGGATGAGTTTGACGGTGACTTCCGTCGTCACGGCCAGCATGCCTTCGCTGCCGATCAGCGCCGCCAGCAGGTCGTAGCCGGGCACGTCCAGCGCGTCAGCGCCAAATTCCACGGGCTCACCTTCGATGGTGAAGCCTTTGACCTTGAGCACGTTGTGCACCGTCAGCCCATATTTGAGGCAGTGCACGCCGCCGGAGTTTTCAGCCACGTTGCCGCCAATGGTGCAGGCAATCTGGCTGCTGGGGTCCGGTGCGTAGTACAGGCCGTAGGGCGCTGCGGCCTCGCTGATGGCCAGATTGCGCACACCGCACTGCACCACGGCCGTGCGGCTGTACGGATCGACTTTGAGGATCTGGTTGAACTTGGCCAGCGATAGCGTCACGCCCATGGCGTGCGGCATGGCCCCGCCAGACAGGCCCGTGCCCGCACCGCGCGCGACCACGGGCACCTGCAGCGCATGGCAGGCTTTGAGCACGGCCTGTACTTGCTCGTAGGTCTCAGGCAGACAGACCACCAGCGGGCGCTGGCGGTAGGCCGTGAGGCCATCGCACTCGTAGGGTGTGGTGTCTTCGGCATGCCACAGCAGGGCGTGTGCTGGCACGTGCTGGGACAGGGCTTGCACCACCTCGGCCTGGCGGGCGGCGCGTTCGGAAAGGCTGGCAGTCGTCATGAGCGCTGACTGTAGAGCAAGCCCTGCCCAAACGCTGTGATTTTTCTTGCAAGCCTGTGTGAAAGTCTGACGTGGTTATTTAAAAAATATAGCTGCTAGCGCTTGCTGGATGGGCGATAGAGGCTGTTTTTATGATGAATCTACAGGCTCAGGCTGCCTGCAGCATTTCGTCAAACTGGGCGTTGAGCTTGGCTTCGATCTGGTCCTGGAACATGGCGGCCAGAAAGCCGAGCTGGGCCTGCAGGCGCAGCCGGGTCTCGGTCACGTGCAGCTGGCCTTCAATGCCATTGCCTTCAAAGTGCAGCACGTCCTGCTGGTCCCCCGCTTCATAGCGGCATTGCACGCCAAATTTGTCGCTGGCTTTGCTGGCCCAGGTCTGGGCATGTTGACGCACCACGGGCAGGCCCAGCGCATGCTGGCGTTCAATCAGGATTTGGGACACAGGTCACACCTCAAAGCAGAAGAAAAGGGCCTGCATCATAAAAGCAGCCCGGTGGCTGCATACACTTAGGGCCTGGTTCTTGACACACAGGCATGCGCTATGGATTTTTTGACTTGGATTATTGTGGGCTCCATTGCCGTCTATGTACTGCAGGGTGTGGAGCACCGCCGCCGCGTGCGTCTGCTGGGCTCGCATCTGGCTCCGACCCAGATCGAAAAGCTCATGGGTGGGCTGATTGAAGGCTATATGCGTGCGCTCGATGAAAAAGATCCCGAGCGCCAGAAGCAGGTCTGGGCCATTCTGGACAACAGCGAAAAGACCCTGGCCGATCAGCTGCAGCGCCTGGCAGACTCTTTCGGCAAGGAAAACGCCGAAGACACACGCGTGAGCACCTTGCCGCTGGCGCTGCCGTACTTTGACCGCCTGCTGCCTGCCTACACCTTTGACATGCGTGAAGCGCTGCGCATGCACGCCCATGCCGTGCGTGAAGCCTGCGCACCGGACGATGTAGACATGGCTACACGCAAGCGCATGGCCTACACCATGACAGCCGAGCTGTTGCTGCTGCAGCACACCTGCCACTGGTTCTGCAAGTCGCGCACCATTGCTTCCATGCGCCTGATGGCTCGCCAGAAAACGTCTTATGAGCAGGTGCTCCAGTCTGTTTCGCCCAGCACCCGCACGGCCTATGAGCGTCTGGTAGGCAAGGTCTAAGCGCTGCCCCACAAGAAGCGAAAAAATCTTTCAATATTGGGTGTTCAAGCGTATTGACGTCAGCCAGCGCCGGTTTCAACAATGGGGGCATGAACAACATGCTCACCTCACTGGAAAAGCGTTTGGCGGGGCTGCCTGTCCGTGTCACGGTGGAGTTGCCAAACGGTCAGCACCTGGGCCCCGAACAAGGGGATGTTCGGCTCAGCCTGCGTTCGCAGGCCGCGCTGCTGGCCTTGAGCCAGGGGCAGATTGGCACGCTGGCTTCCGCCGTGGTGGAGGGCTGGGTCGATCTGCAGGGCAGCATGCGCGACATCATGGCTGCAGCCAGTGCACTGCTGCACAGTGACCCCGTAGGAAGCACGGCTCCGCGCTGGAGCACCCAGCTGGTGGAGCGCATGCGTTCCATGGCCCTGCACACGCTTGAGCGTGACGCCATGCAGGTGCAGTACCACTATGACCTGTCTGATGCGTTCTACGCGCTCTGGCTGGACCCGCTGCGCGTTTACTCCTGTGCCTATTACCGAGAGCCAGACATGACGCTGGCACAGGCCCAGGAAGCCAAGCTGGACCACATCTGCCGCAAGCTGCGCCTGCAAGCCGGTGAACGGCTGCTGGACATTGGCTGTGGCTGGGGTGGCCTGATCGTCTGGGCGGCGAAGCACTATGGCGTCAAGGCCAAGGGCATTACGCTGTCGCGCAACCAGCACCAGTATGTGCGTGAGCTGATTGCCCGTGAGGGCTTGCAGCAGCAGGTTGAGGTGGCGCTGTGTGACTACCGGGAGCTCAAGGATGCGCCGTTTGACAAGCTGGTGTCCGTGGGCATGTTCGAACATGTGGGGCGTGTGAACCTGCCTGCGTATTTCGAGGCCGTGCGCCGCCTGCTGCAGCCCGGCGGTCTGGCGCTGATTCACGGCATTACCGCTGGGGGCACGCGCAATCGCCAGGTGGGGGCAGGCATGGGGGATTTTATCGGCCGCTACATCTTTCCGGGCGGAGAGCTCATGCATGTGAGCGCAGTGCTCAACGACATGGCCGATGCCGAGCTGGAGATGGTCGATACCGAGAACCTGCGCCCTCACTACGCACGCACGCTCTGGGCCTGGTCGGATGCACTGGAGGCGCAGCTGGATACGGCGCTGCAGGTGCTGTGCGAGACGCTCCACCGTGAACAGGCCGAGCGTTCCCTCAAGGCCTACCGGCTGTATCTGGCTGGCTGCGCCATGGGGTTTGAACATGGCTGGACTGCGCTGCATCAGATGTTGGCCACGCATCCTGATGGGATAATGAGCACCGGAAGTCTGAGGGGGGCACAATCACAGTACCCATTCCACCGCGACTACATGTACACCAAGGGATAACGACCATGGCCTATACCTTTCAATCTCGTGCAACGGCAGACCTGATCATGCTGGCCGCGACCGGCAAGTACATTCTGGAGCTGCTGGGTAAAACGCCTGGTGAGCCCGGCATCGTGACGGTAGAGCAAATCCCTGAAGCGCTGCGCACGCTGGAGCAGGCCGTGCAGGAGGATGACGCACGCCGCAAGCAGCTGCAGACCATGCAGCAAAGCGAAGACGGCAACGATCGCGCCCAGGCAGCGGCGATGTCTGCACAGCTGGGGGCCATCAGCCTGCGTCAGCGCGTGGCACCGCTGGCAGACATGCTGCGCCGCAGCGCTGCTGAAGGCAAGGATGTGACCTGGTCTGTGGCTGCAAGCCGATAGCTATAGGGCCTGCACCAGACAAAAAAACCGCTCCGCCTGATGGCTGGAGCGGTTTTTTTTATGAGGGAGCAGAGCCGTGATCAGTCTGCAAACTGGCCGTTGGCCTTGATGACTTCACCCCAGGTGGCGATTTCCTTGGCAACGAACTTCTTGTGTTCCTCAGGCTCGACGCGCTGGTCGTTCACCACGATAGCGCCCAGGCCTTCCTGCTTCTTGATGAAGTCAGGGTCCTTGACGGCAACTTTCAAGGCCTCATTGATGGTCTTGAGCACCTCGGGTGGTGTGCCCTTGGGTGCGTACAGGCCGTGCCAGATGGTGACGTTGAAGTCCTTCAGACCTTGCGAATCCAGCGTGGGCAGATCCTTCAGGGCGGGCACCTTGAGAGGCTCCAGTGTGGTCACGCCATAGGCCTTGACCTTCTTGGCCTCAATCTGTGACGTGGTGTTGGTGGTCTGGTCGCACATCAGGTCGATGGTGCCGCCCATCAGGTCGGTAATTGCCGGGGCTGCGCCCTTGTAGGGCACGGGCGTCATGGGCACATTCAGTGCGCTCTGGAACATCAGACCGCACAGGTGGCCGGCCGAGCCCAGACCCGAGTGACCCAGGTTGATGTTTTCCTTGTCCTTGTTGATCAGCTCACGCAGTTCGGCAAAGTTGTTCGCTGGCAGGTTGGGGCGGCCAATGACGGTCATGGGCACATCGTTGACGATGCCCAGGAATTCAAAGTCCTTGAGCACGTCGAACGACAGCTTGCGGTAGAGCGTAGGCATGGTGGACATGCCAATGTGGTTCACCAGCAGGGTGTAGCCGTCAGGGTTGGCATTGGCGACCTTGGCGGTACCGATGGAGCTGCCTGCACCACCCAGGTTTTCAATCACGATGGTGGCATTGAGTGGCTTGCGCATGGCTTCAGCCAGGTCGCGTGCGACACGGTCTGTAGGGCCGCCTGCGGCAAAGGGCACGACAAAGGTGATGTTCTTGTTGGGGGCGGGGTAGTTCTGGGCAAAGCTGCCTGTTGCGGTGGCAGCGGCGGCAAGTGCGATGGCTGTGATTGCAAACGTTTTTTTCATGCTGGATCTCCTGAGTATTTATAGGAACTCGTGATGCTAGGCATGGGGGTGTCCTGGGGGATTAGAAGAAACCCGCATGCAACTGGCAAAAAATTCTATGAAGGCTTCAGGCTTGCTCCAGCGCAAAAAATCTGGATGGCATGCTTGATGTTTATTGTTTTTATCTGTTGCTAATTATTGCTGTGAGAGGGTTTGTTTGCGGGCTTCTTGGCTTAAGTGCTGCAGGTGCTTGCAGAGCATCGGTAGCGCGAAAAGCGCTTGCACCAGCACAGGAAGACATGTTCCTTTTGCATGGTGAAAGTGCCTTGTCGTATTGTAAAAATTGCTACTGGTAGCTGCGCTGATCGTCAATCACTTTTCCGTCGTTGGGCAAGCTGCCGGGCAGCACCAGTTCGACCTCCGCGCGCAGCTTGGTCACATCGCGCACAGCGTCGGCAATGCGCAGCGCCAGGCCTTCAGCGGTTTCTAGGGTTTCGACCTGCAAGCTCATGTGGTCGCTGGCCATGGCTCCCGTGACCACAAGCCGCGCTTTGAGCACTTGCGGGAAGCGCTTGATGACTTCGGCCACTTGGCCGGGCTGCACAAACATGCCGCGCACCTTGGTGGTCTGGTCGGCACGCCCCATCCAGCCTTTGATGCGGGTGTTGGTGCGGCCTGTCGGGCAGCTGCCAGGCAGGACGGCGGACAGGTCCCCCGTGCCAAAGCGAATCAGCGGGTACACGGGGTTGAGGGTGGTGATGACCAGCTCTCCGACTTCGCCTGCCGCGACAGGCTCGCCGGTGCCCGGGCGCACGATTTCCACAATCACGTTTTCATCCAGCACCAGACCTTCGCGTGCCCGGGTTTCGTAGGCAATCAGTCCCAGATCCGCCGTGGCATAGCACTGGTAGGCCTCTACACCCTGCTGCTGCAGCCACTCGCGCAGCGAAGGGGGGCAGGCCTCGCCACTGACCAGTGCCTTGCGCAGGCTGGGCAGGGGTGTGCCCAGCGACTGGGCTTTTTCCAGAATCAGTTTCAGAAAGCTGGGCGTGCCGATATAGCCTGCAGGCTGAAGCTCGGCAATGGCCTGCACCTGCTGTTCTGTCTGGCCAGTGCCGCCCGGGAAGACGGTGCAGCCAATGGCGTGTGCGCCGGTTTCCATCATGGAGCCAGCAGGCACAAAGTGGTAGCTGAAACTGTTGTGAACCAGCTCACCGGCGCGAAAGCCCGCAGCATAGATGGCACGCGCCATGCGCCAGTAGTCACGCTGCGTACCTTCTGGCTCGTAAATAGGGCCGGGGCTGGCAAAGACGCGAGGCATCCGGGGGCCAAAGCTGCAGGCGTTAAAGCCGCCAAAGGGGCTGGATGCGCGCTGTGCTTTCTGGCGCTCCAGCAGCTCGTACTTGCGTGTGACAGGCAATTGCGCCAGTGCTTCACGGCTGCGGATGCTGGATGCATCCACGCCCTGCAGAATCTGTGCAAAAGCGCTGGAGCTGTGCTGGGCATGGGCAATTTGTGCAGGCAGCGCAGCCATGAGTGCCGCTTCACGTGCTTCGGGGCTGCGCAGTTCCAGATCGTCGTAATACTCAGACATTGGGTCCTTCCAGGTTCCGGGGGGGCCAAAGCGCTCAGGCCAGCCAGCGCTTGCGGCGTTTGTAGCTCTTGACGTCGCGGAAGCTCTTGCGTTCGCTGCCGCCAACGCCCAGATAGAACTCCTTGACGTCTTCGTTGCTGGAGAGGTCTTTGGCCGTTCCATCCATCACGATGCGGCCACTTTCCATGATGTAGCCGTAGTCGGCGTATTTGAGCGCCATGTTGGTGTTCTGCTCAGCGAGCAAAAAGGTCGTGCCTTCCTTGGTGTTCAGGTCTTTGACGATGTTGAACACCTCTTCCACGATCTGAGGTGCCAGACCCATGGAAGGCTCATCCAGCAGCACGACGCTGGGGTTGCTCATGATGGCGCGGCCAATCGCGCACATTTGCTGTTCACCACCCGATGTATAGGCCGCCTGCGAGCTGCGGCGGGTCTTCAGGCGTGGGAAATAGGTGTAGACCTTGTCCAGGTTGGCGGCGATTTCGCCCTTGTTCGTGCGGGTGTAGCTGCCAGTCAGCAGGTTTTCTTCAATGGTCAGGTGGGCAAAGCAGTGGCGCCCCTCCATAACCTGCACCACGCCGCGTTTGACCAGGTCTGCGGGAGAAAGGTTGTGAATGGCTTCACCGCGCAGCTCAATGCTGCCCTTGGTGACTTCACCGCGTTCACCCTTGAGCAGGTTGGAGATCGCGCGCAAGGTGGTGGTCTTGCCTGCGCCGTTGCCACCTAGCAGGGCCACAATGCCTTTTTCTGGCACCTGCAAGGAAACGCCCTTGAGCACCAGAATCACGTGGTTGTAGATAACCTCAATACCGTTGACAAACAGAATGGGTTGCGGGTGCGCAGAAGTTGGAAGTGCACTCATGACTGCCTCGATAGTTATGCCGGGGCAGGGGACTGTCCCGGTCTGGGATCCAACACAGTGGCCAGATCGCTGCTGTGGAGGCTGCGCCATCACGCATGGGGCAGCCTCCATGCGCGATCACTGCACCTTGCTGCAATCACGTCGGGCAACCTTTTTTTCGGTTGCGTACTTGTCCGCGTACTCCTTGACCAGTTCGCCCACGATGGCCTGGTCGGCCTGGTACCAGTCAGAGACGACGTTGAACTTGCTGCCATCCCACTGGGCAATACGCTGCCAGTCTTCGCCCAGGTGGTTGTCGCAGCTGGTCTGGATGGGGCGTACGATGTCCTTGAAGCCCAGCTCGGCCAGACGCTCCTCGGTCAGGTTCAGGTTTTCCAGGCCCCAACGTACCTGCTCAGGTGTTACAGGTTTGCCCTTGCCAAATTTTTCCTGGGCCGTGCGAATGGCCTCCGTCTGCAGCATCGCAATCACCATGCCGCGGGTGTGTGCCAGCTGCCCCAGAATGCCTGCATTGGCGGAGCTGCCCTGGCCCTTGTCGTAGATCTCTTTCTTGATCTCGTCATGCACGGCACCGCGTGCAGCCGTGTTATGGATGGTCACGGTGTTGTAGCCCTTGGCGCCTTGACCGATCTCCTTCACATCATGGTCAGAACCACCCCACCACACGGCATAGATCTTGTCGCGTGGGTAGCCGGTGGACTGGGCTTCACGCACGGCGGTAGGCGTCATCACGCCAGCACTCCACAGCAGCACATAGTCGGGGCGCTGCTGGCGTACCTGCAGCCAGGTGGACTTCTGCTCCACGCCAGGGGCGGTCACAGGCAGCAGCATCAGCTCAAAGCCTTCCTTGGCCGCACGCTTTTGCAGCAGTGGAATGGGTTCTTTGCCGTAGGGGGAGTCGTGGTAGACCAAGGCAATCTTCTTGCCTTTGAGTGAGCCTTTTTCCTTTTTCAGGATGTCCTGGATGATGGCATCCGCTGCGGTCCAGTAGGTGCCCAGCAGTGGGAAGTTCCACTCGAACACCGAGCCATCTACCGCTTGCGACAAACCATAGCCGGGGGTGATGACTGGCATCTTGTCGTTAGGCGCACGGTCTGTGACGGCAAAGGTGATGCCGGTGGACTGGGTGTCAAAGCCAGGAGCGCCGCCGTTGGCCGCCTTCATGCGCTCGTAGCATTCCACGCCACGTGCGGTGTCATACGCGGTTTCGCACTCTTCGTACTTGAGCTTGACGCCATTGATGCCGCCCTTGGCATTGACCAGCTTGAAGTAGTCCAGCTTGCCATCTGCCCATGGCACTCCCAAAGGAGCAAACTGCCCTGTGCGGTAGACCATGACGGGCATGTACTGCTCCTGGGCCATGGCGCTGGTGGCCATCAGGCCCTGGGCACCTAAGATCGCCGCTGCAGCGGCCACGACGCGGTGTTTCCATTGCATGCTTGTCTCCTTTGTTTTCCGGTTTTTTGCAGTCATGAAAAGCCACCTCTTCGGGTGGAGGGTTAGCCCCTTGCGGGGAATCTTGCTCAATGCGGGAACGGCCAGATACGCAGCTTCTGGCGCGCGGTGCCCCACAGGCGTGCCAGACCGTGTGGCTCCACAATCAGGAAGAACACGATGAGGCCGCCAAAAATCATGTGCTCCAGATAGGTGGCGGCAGCTGTGGACAGGGGCAGACCCAGCCAGTGCGGGATGTGTGTCAGTGCCAGGGGCAGCAGCACGAAGAAGCCTGCGCCAAAGATGCCGCCAGCGATGGAGCCCAGGCCGCCGATGATGATCATGAACAGCAGCTTGAAGGACATGTCCAGACTGAATGCGGCAGGCTCCCAGGAGCCCAGGTGCACAAAACCCCACAGTGCACCGGCGACACCGACGATGAAGGAGCTGACGGCAAAGGCGCTGAGCTTGGCGTAGATGGGGCGGATGCCGATCACGGCAGCGGCTACGTCCATGTCGCGCATGGCCATCCACTCACGGCCGATGGCACCTCGCACCAGGTTCTTGGCCAGCAGGCCCAGCACGCACAGGAAGATCAGGCACAGCAGGTATTTGTCCATGGGGGTGTTGATGTGCCAGCCCAGGATGCTGAGCTTGCCTGCACTGACCGAGCCTGAAGAGGAGTGGTTGGTCACCCATGCAGCGCGGCTGGCCAGCCAGTCCATGAAGAACTGGGCGGCCAGAGTGGCCACCGCCAGATACAGGCCGCGAATGCGCAGGCTGGGAATGCCGAACAGCACACCAAAGAACATGGCGACGACACCGCCCAGGATGAGGGAGAGAATGAGCGGAAAGTCGTCAATGCGGGCCTGCAGGTTGTAGGCGGCATAGGCGCCCACGGCCATGAAGGCACCCGTGCCCAGCGAGATCTGGCCGCAGTAGCCCACCAGCACGTTTAGCCCAATGGCGGCCAGCGACAGGATCACAAAGGGGATCAGAATCGCCTGGTACACATAGTCAGAGGCCAGCATGGGGACCAGCACAAAGGCGGCCGCAATGATCAGAAGAATGCCGATGCGATCCTGCCGGATGGGAAACAGCTGCTGGTCTTCGCGATAGCTGCTTTTGAACTGTCCATTTTCACGATAAAGCATTGCAGACCTCTCCTGTCAAACGCGGTCAATGATCTTGTCGCCAAACAGTCCCTGGGGACGGATGAGCAGAAAGCCCAGCGCCAGCACGTAGGCGAACCAGTTTTCAATGCCGCCTCCCAGATAGGGGCCGAGGTAGATTTCGGACAGTTTTTCTCCCAGTCCGATGATGAGGCCGCCGATGATGGCGCCGGGCACCGAGGTCAGGCCTCCCAGAATCACCACAGGCAGGGCCTTGAGCGCCACCAGCGACAGTGAGAACTGCACGCCGGACTTGGAGCCCCAGATGATGCCGGTGACGAGGGCTACGCCGCCTGCGACAGACCACACGATGACCCAGATGCGCGACAGTGGAATGCCGACAGACTGTGCTGCCTGGTGGTCATCCGCCACAGCGCGCAGGGCGCGGCCTGTGCGTGTTTTCTGGAAGAAGATGGACAGACAGATCACCAGCGCTGCGGCAATCAGTGCGGCATACAGATCTTCCTTGCTGACCAGAATGCCGCCCTCGAACACATGGTCGAGCACAAAGACGGGATCCTTGGGCATGCCCACATCAATGCCGTAGACGCCGCTGCCAAAGAACAGTGGTCCCAGACCGTCTAGGAAGTAGGCAATGCCCAGCGTGGCCATCAGCAAGGTGATGGGCTCCTGGTTGACCAGGCGGCGCAGGGCCAGGCGTTCAATCAGCCAGGCGATCACAATCATGGCACCCAGCGATATGGCTGCAGCAGCGGCCAGCGTCCACCAGGCGGACTCCACACCCAGCCACTGCGGAATCCATTCCGCAAAGCGCGCCATGGCCAGGGCTGCAAACAGCACCATGGCGCCCTGCGCAAAGTTGAAAACGCCAGAAGCCTTGAAGATCAGCACAAAGCCCAGCGCTACCAGCGCATAGAGCATGCCGGTCATCAGGCCGCCAATCATGGTTTCGAGAAAGAATGCCATTGCGTGTCTCCCGTGATCGCGATGGTGTCAGTGGCTGGAGCCCAGATAGGCTCGGATCACGTCTTCGTTGTTGCGGACTTCGTCGGGGGCGCCGTCACCGATCTTCTTGCCGTAGTCAAGCACCACGACACGGTCGGAGATGTCCATCACCACGCCCATGTCATGCTCGATCAGGACGATGGTGGTGCCGAACTCGTCATTGACGTCGAGGATGAAGCGGCACATGTCCTGCTTTTCTTCCACGTTCATGCCGGCCATGGGTTCATCGAGCAGCAGCACCTTGGGCTCCATGGCCAGTGCGCGGCCCAGGTCCACGCGCTTTTGCAGGCCATAGGGCAGCTGGCCTACGGGCGTCTTGCGATAGGCCTGAATTTCAAGGAAGTCGATGATGTGCTCCACAAACTCGCGGTGGGCAATTTCTTCCTTGAGCGCCGGACCAATGCGCAGCGCCTGCATCAGCAGATTGCTTTTGATCTTGAGGTTGCGCCCGGACATGATGTTGTCAATCACGCTCATGCCCTTGAACAGCGCCAGGTTCTGAAAGGTGCGCGCAATGCCCATTTCCGCGACCTGGCGGCTGTTCATGTTGGAGAAGGTCTGGCCGCGGAAGGTGATCTTGCCTTCGCTGGGCGTATAGACCCCGTTGATGCAGTTGAGCATGGAGCTTTTGCCTGCGCCGTTGGGGCCGATGATGGAGCGGATCTCGTGCTCGCGGACATTGAAGGAAATGTCCGTGAGTGCCTTCACGCCACCAAAGCGCAGGCTGATGTTCTGGATGTCCAAAATGACATCGCCAATGTTCTTGTCTGTCATGGCTGCGGATCTCTTGGCTAGGTTCAGGCTGCGGCGCGAGAGGCCGGGTAGGTCTTGGCCTCCAGGATCTGGAGCGTGGCGCTGACGCTGCCGGTGCGCCCGTCCTCAAACTTCACCTGGGTCTCGATGAACTGCTCGGTCTTGCCGGTGTACAGCGCATCAATCAGCACGGCGTACTTTTCGGCAATGAAGTTGCGGCGTACCTTGCGGGTGCGGGTCAGCTCGTCGTCATCGGGGTCCAGCTCCTTGTGCAGCACGAGGAAGCGCGCGACCTGGGTGTCGGCCATGCCTGCTTCCGTGGCCAGGTCGGCATTGACCTGTGCAATGCAGTTGCTGATGAGCTCCAGCACCTGCGACTTGGATGCCAGGTCCACATAGCCGCCGTAAGGAATGCCCTGGCGCTCGGCCCAGTTGCCCACGGCTTCGTAGTCGATGTTGATAAAGGCGCAGACCTGGTCACGCTGGTGGCCAAAGCACACGGCTTCCTTGATCTGGGGGAAGAACTTGAGCTTGTTCTCGATGTAGTTAGGCGCAAACATGGCGCCGGTGTTCATCTTGCCCACGTCCTTGGCGCGGTCGATGATGCGCAGGTGGCCGTCTTCGTCGATCACGCCAGCATCGCCCGTGTGGAAGTAGCCCTGCTCGTCGATGACTTCGGCCGTGGCGTCCGGGCGCTTGTAGTACTCCTTGAGCACGGACACACCCTTGACCAGCACCTCGCCGTTGTCGGCAATCTTCAGTTCAATACCCGGTGCGGCCTGGCCGACGGTGTTGAGCTTGACTTGGCCATTTTGCTGAATGCAGACGTAGGCGCAGGTTTCGGTCTGGCCATAGAGCTGTTTGAGGTTGATGCCGATGGAGCGGAAGAACTTGAACAGGTCCGGACCGATCGCAGCACCAGCCGTATAGGCCACGCGGATGCGCGACAGGCCCATGACATTGCGCAGCGGCCCGTAGATCAGCAGGTCGCCCAGGCGGTATTTGAAGCGGTCCCAGGCTCCTACGGGCTTGCCATCCAGAATGTCCGCGCCGACGCGCTTGGCCAGCTCCATGCAGCGGTTGTAGAGCCACTGCTTGGGCTTTGCGGCATCTTCCATGCGGATGGACACGGAGGTCAGCATGCCTTCAAACACACGCGGGGGCGCAAAGTAGTAGGTCGGGCCGATTTCGCGCAGGTCGATGCTGACGGTGTTGGCCGACTCGGGGCAGTTGATGGTAAAGCCCGCCACCATCCATTGCGCCAGAGAGAACAGGTGGTCCCCCACCCAGGCGGGCGGCAGGTAGGAGATGACATTGTCCGCAGAGGTGAGGCCATCGACTTGCACGCCGCCCTGTGCGGATCCGATGAAGCTGGCATGGGTCTGGCACACGCCCTTGGGCTTGCCGGTGGTGCCCGAGGTGTAGAGGATGATGGACACATCATCAGGGCGCACGGACTGCGCCATGGAGTCCCAGACGCCAGGGTGCTCCTTGTCCCAAATCGCACCCATCTGCTTGAGCTGCTCGGTGCTGATCAGGCCGGGCTCGGCGTATTTGCGCAGTCCGCGGGGGTCGTCGTAGATGATGTGCTGAATGCCGGGCACGGTTTCACGCACTTCCAGCAGCTTGTCGACCTGCTCCTGGTTTTCGGCAAAGGCAAAGGCAATCTCTGCGTCCTGGATGACGAAGCACATCTCCTGGGCCACGGCATCCTGATACAGCGGAATCGGGACGGCGCCAATGCTCTGCACGGCCAGAAAGCCCATGTAGACGTGGGGACGGTTGTCGCTGATGAAGGCCAGGTTCTGCCCCTTGGCCAGTCCCAGTGCAGCCAGACCGCAGGCCATGTGGCGCACGTCACGGGCGACGTCAGCCCATGTCCATGTCTGCCAAATGCCGTACTCCTTTTCGCGCAGGGCTACAGCATCGGGCCTTTGGGCAGCATGCTGCAGCAACAGGTGCGGGAATGTTGTCGCCATCACAGATCCTCAAAGTTTCATGCAAGCACGGGTCACAGGCCTGCCGCACACACGGCACAACCCACAGATTGAAGTTCATGGTAGGTGGCGGTTTGACGCTTTCTTGTCTTTGCAACGACTTTCTCGGGAAAGACCTGATCGGGTTTTTCCGTGGAAAGCGCAGCAAGATGTCGTTTTTTGCTGCGATTTGATTTCAGTCAGAGCGCCATGCATGACGGCGTGTGCTGCGTTGTCGCAAACCCCATTGCTCAGGGGCGGGCTTGTGCGCATGCTTGGGGTTATGAGTTCCAGCACTTCCCTGTATCAACGTCGTCGTCTGGCCACCGCTGAAGAGATTGCAGCCATCCCCTGGCTGCATTCGCTGCTGCCGGCGGAGCGGGAACGTGCGATTGCGGCCTTGCAGGTGACGGAAGCCTGCGCGGGCGAGTACGTCTGTCACGCGGGCAAAAGCGTGAAGTACTGGTGGGGCCTGATTGATGGCCTGCTCAAGATGAGTGCCGACAACAGCGACGGCCTGACCATGACGTTTGCTGGCGTGCCGCCCGGTGGCTGGTTTGGGGAGGGCACCTGCCTCAAGCGCGAGCCGTATCGCTACAACATCCAGGCGCTGCGCAAGAGCGTGCTGGCGGGTATTTCGCTGGAGACCTTTCAGTGGCTGCTGGACAACTCGCTGGCCTTTAACCGCTTCATCATGAACCAGCTCAACGAGCGGCTGGCGCAGTTCATTGCAGCGCGGGAGATTGACCGTATCAGCAACCCCGATGTGCGTGTGGCGCGCAGCCTGGCCGCCTTGTTCAACCCCGTGCTGTATCCGGCCGTGGGCTCGGTGCTGCGCATCACCCAGCAGGAACTGGCGTATCTTGTGGGGCTGTCACGCCAGCGCGTGAACGAGGCACTGGCTACGCTGGAGGCCCATGGCGCGCTCAAGGTGGAGTACGGCGGCCTGCGTGTGCTGGATCTGCAGGCCCTGCGCGAAGGGCTGTTCACCTCCATCAAACGTGCCCCTGCTGCCTCTGTGGCATAGGCCACTGCCGCACAGGGCTACAGCATGGGCAAGACAATGGAGGTCTAACTCAGTAAGCCGACATGTCTTCCTCAGACCGCAAACCATTCCGTGGCTCCTCTTCGGAGGGAGCCCCCCGCACAGACCGCACCGGTGGTCCCCGTCGTGACCGCAACGAGGGAGGCTTCGGCCGCTCAGAGCGCCCACGCTTCCAGCAAGAAGATCGTCGCAGTGCGGGCGGCGATCGCCCCCGTTTCAGCAATGATCGCAGCGGTCCTCGCCGTGACCGTGACGAGGGCGGCTTTGGCCGCTCGGAGCGTCCACGCTTCAATGAAGACCGTGGCCCACGCCGTGAAGGCGGTGAGCGTCCGCATTTCAACAAGGAACGCAGCTTTGGCGACCGTCCTCGCCGCGAAGAAGGTGGCTTTGGACAGTCCGAGCGCCCACGCTTTGACAAGCCACGCCGCGATGGCGACCGCCCCCGTTTTGAACGTGACGACCGCGCACCTCGCGGTGATCGCAAGTTCGGTGACCGTCCTCGCCGCGAAGAAGGCGGCTTTGGCCAGTCCGAGCGCCCTCGTTTCAACAAGGAACGCAGCGCAGGCGACCGCCCCCGCTTTGAGCGTGACGATCGCGCACCACGCGGTGAGCGCAAGTTCGGTGACCGTCCTCGCCGCGAAGAAGGCGGCGTTGGCCAGTCTGAGCGCCCTCGTTTCAACAAGGAACGCAGCGCAGGCGATCGCCCCCGCTTTGAACGTGACGACCGCGCACCACGTGGTGAGCGCAAGTTCGGCGACCGTCCCCGCCGCGAAGAAGGCAGCTTTGGCCAGTCCGAGCGTCCACGCTTTGACAAGCCACGCCGCGATGGCGATCGTCCCGCACGTAAATCCGGCTTTGGCAAAGGCCCCCGCCAGGACGACCAGCGTGAGCAGCAGTTTGAGCGCTCCTTCGAGGTCCGCGAGGGCGAGACACGTCGCGCCTTCAGCGGCATTCGTGCCTACCATGCACCTGCTGCACTGAAGGGCAAGGCTGCGCCTGTGAAGATCATTCGCCCGGAAGACAAGTTCGGCGACAAGAAGTAAAAAAGAGAGCTGTCAGCGCTGAATTTATAAGCAATTCAGCATGAAAGTTATCTGAAAACAAGCAAGGGGGCGTGCAAGCAGCTCCCTTTTTTATTGCAGATGCTTTAACGCTGCTGCCAGAGCACTGCGGGCGTGATGTCGGCCACGGTGGCGCAGCCCAGCTGGGCCATGGTCAGTTCCAGCTCAGCACGCAGCAGGTGCAGCAGGTGGGCCACTCCAACCAGTCCGGCGGTGGCTAGTGCATACAGCTGCGGGCGTCCAATCAGCGCGGCGCTGGCACCCAGCGCCAGCGCTTTGACCACGTCTGTGCCATGGCGCACACCGCTGTCCAGCAGCAGCGGCACCTGACCTTGCACGGCCTGTGCGATCGCGGGCAGAACCTCGATGGGGCTGACCACGCCATCCAGCACGCGGCCGCCGTGGTTGGAAACGACCAGCGCATCCGCCCCCAGGTCCACGGCCTGTTGCGCCTGTGCAGGCGACAGAATGCCTTTGACGATGATGGGCAGCTGTGTCTGGGCGCGCAGCCAGCGCAGGTCATCCCAGGTGGGGATCTGCTGTATGAGGGGGGTGCCAAACAGAATCGGCCCCAGCAAAGGCGGGGTGTGCTGCGTGCTGGGCATGCCGCGCAGATTGGCCGCTTCCACGCCATGCGGCAGCGCAAAGCCAGAGCGTTTGATGGAGGCATCCACCGTCCAGACGATAGCGGTGTAGCCCGCAGCTTCTGCACGACGGATCAGCTGCAGGCTGTGCTCACGCGCAGGCTGCATGTAGAGCTGGAACCAGCGTGGCGTGCTGTGGCCCATTTCCGTGGCAGCCACCTGCCCCGCCTGTGCAATTTCCTCCAGCGTAAAGCTCGACAGCGTGCTCACCACCATGCCCGTCTGCAAGGCCATGGCCGCGCGGACGGTCGCCAGCTCACCTTCTGGGTGCACCAGCCGCTGGTAGGCCACAGGAGCCAGGAGCAGAGGGCTGGCCAGCGTCTGACCCAGCAGCTCGATGCGGGTATGGGCATGGCGCAGATCGGCCACGGGCTGCGGAACCAGCCGCAGCGCATCCAGTGCCGCGCGGTTGTGCGCCAGCGTCAGGTTCTGGTCGGCACCACTCTGGATGTGCTGCCAGGCCTGTGCCGCGATGTGGTGAATGGCATGGCGTTCGTAATCCGCCGCGCAGCGGATGTCTGCCGGAATCTGCGTGTGTGCGGCGCGTACTGCTTCACCCAGGGCGTTGCGCATGGTGTGCTCCATCATGCCTGCGACCACATGCGCAGCAGGTTGTGATACGTGCCGGACAGCGCAGACAGTCTGGGGTGATCAGGGCAGTCCGCAGTCAGCTGCTGGATGGACTGGTCCAGGTCAAACAGCAGGCGGCGTTGCTCGTCGGACTGCACCAGGCTTTGCGTCCAGAAGAACGAGGCATAGCGCGTGCCCTGGGTGACCGGGTTGACGCGGTGCAGGCTGGTGCCGGGGTAGAGAATGGCATCGCCTGCCGCGAGCTTGACGCTCTGGTGGCCAAACGTGTCTTCGATGATCAGCTCACCGCCTTCGTATTCGTCGGGGTCGCTGAAGAAGACGGTGGTGGACACATCGGTGCGCACCTTGATGGCTGTGCCCGGAATCACAAACAGCGCGTTATCAATGTGGTTGCCATAAGTGCCGCCACCTTCATACCGGTTAAAGCGCGGGGGCAGCACACGCAGCGGCAGCGCCGCAGACAGGTACAGCGGGTTGCGCGACAGTTTGTCCAGAATCAGGGTGCCCATCTTCTGCGCCAGCGGGCTGTCAACGGGCAACTGCAGATTGCTTTTGACCCTGGCCGCCAGATGTCCCGCCGTGGTGCGGCCATCCTGCCAGTTGGCCGCTTCCATGGCCTGGCGGCATTCGCGAACTTCTTCAGGGGTGAGGAGGGCGGGGATTCGGAGCATCATGGTGGCTCAACCTTTTTCAACAAAGCATGCACATCACACAGCCATGGCATGCAGTATGTATGGAAAAGCCCCGCTGCAGCAGGTGCTGGCGGGGCTTTGTTCAGCGCTGTCTGCCCAGGTCAATCTAGGCCTGGCTCACAGTCCTCAGTAAGTGAACTTGAGGGTGGCAACGGCAGAGCGGCCGGGAGCGATGGTCGCATAGTGCGTAGAGCGCACGCCGCTGTAGTACACCTTATCTGTCAGGTTGTAGACGTTGACTTGCAGTGCCAGATTGGGGTTGAACTGGTAGCTGGCCATGGCGTCATAGCGGGCATAGCCGCTGGCCCCCTTGGTGACGATGCCGCCATCGTTGGCTCGCACATAAGCTGCATTGACAGAGCTTTGTGTGTAGATGCCAAGGCCCAGTGTCAGCTGCTGGCTGGGCTTGTAGCTGCTCCACAATGTAAAGCTGTGTTTAGGCGTGTTGGTAAAGGGCAGGCCGTTGGCGATATTGTCTTGGCCCATGTCCTTTTGTTTGCTATCCATGTAGGTATAGCCACCAAACAAGCTGAAGTTTTTGGCAATTTGGCCGTTGAATCCCAACTCCAGGCCATTGACCACCTTGTTGCCTCCCATGTAGGTTTCACCGTTTTCGGTGATGCGTACATTGGTGACTTCGTTGCGGAAAATTGCGGCAGTTACCCCCAGCTTCTTATTCAGTAAATCCCACTTTGTTCCAAACTCGATAGAGCGCGTCTTTTCTGGGCTCAGATCTGCCTGCTCATTGGTGTTGGTCGTCAAATCTTCATTGCCATTGCCCAGCGTCGAGCCGCCCGGGCGAGAAGATGTACTCAGATTGGCGTAAATGCTGCCGTTGGACGCTGGCTTGTAGACCACGCCCACCTGGTAGTTGAACAAAGTATCCGTGCGCTCCAGATCGTAGGCTGGATATGTGTTGGGCGCACGACCACCTGCCGGCCCGGAAGCTTGCAGCTTATAGTGGTCAAGTCGCAGGCCTGCGTTCAGCAACCACTGTTTGTTCAACTCAATAGTGTCAAAACCATAAAGTGCAATCGTGTCGATCTGATTGCGCGTGGCTTGTGTAGGCAGGGTGTAACTGCCAGTCCAGGGCGTATGAATATCTGGGCTATTCAGCGAAGCACACCACATACTCACCGCGTTGCATGTGCCGCCAGTTTGCACTGCGGCAGCACGGGCATCTGACTTTTCCTTGGACAGTTCCAAGCCTGCCGCGAAGCTATGACCGATATCGCCAGTCTGGGCCTTGCCTGTGAATTCCGCCACGTTCTGCAGGGTGGTGACTTCGGCGCTGCGGGCATTGCCACGACGCCATACATAACCATTCAGCACATTGCCTTTGCTGTCATCGGGCTGTGTCCAGAGGTAGTCCTGCTTGGATTTGCTGTAGCGCAGCGTATTGCGGAACTTGTTGGTTTCAGTGAGCTTGTGCTCCACGCTGGCAGTGAAGAGATCGCTTTTTTCTTTGCTGAAATCTCGGTCAACCAGTCCATACCAGTTTTTACGGCTGTTGCCATAGGTAGGGCGTACGTTGCTGCCGCCAGGGAGGGTGGAGACTGAGGGTGTTCCGGCCGCAGTTTCCGTGGTTGATCCTTGCTTGTTGTTGCCGTACAGATAAGGAATACCGCTTTCTGGGATGTCATCGGTCTGCAGATGCTGCCATCCCAGCGTGACTTCCGTGGGCGTACCCATCCCAAAAGTGATGGTCGGTGCAATACCCCAGCGCTTATTGGTAGGGCCGTCGCGGCCAGGTATATCGGCGTCATGTGCCATGGCATTCAGACGGAAACCTGTCGTGTCGTTCAGCTTGCGGTTGAAGTCCAGCGTAGTGCGCTTGTAGCTGTCAGTGCCCAAGCCTACTTCACCATGGATGAAGTCTCCATCCTTGGCTTTCTTGGTGCTCATATTGATAGAGCCACCTGCACCACCACGGCCGGCATAGGTCGAGTCGGCGCCCTTGACCACTTCGATCGCTTCCAGATTAAACACTTCGCGCGAACCGGCGGCGATGTCACGCATGCCATCCACAAAGGTGCTGGACTGAGCATCCATGCCACGGATGAAGGGCTGGTCGCCAGTGGGGTTGCCGCCTTCACCATTGCCAAAAGTGATGCCGGGAACGGTACGTAGCGCTTCTTGCAGGTTGGTTGCCCCAGTTTCTTCGATGACGATGTCATTGATGATATTGACGGTCATCGGTACGTCCAGCAACGGAACTGTGAATTTGCTGGAGACAGCTTCATCACTCTTGACACTGGGGGCAGCACTATCCGTCACCGTCACAGTCGACAGGGTAGCAGTTTCCTGGGCAAAAGCAGTGGCACCAGCAATGCACAGACCTGTGGCCAGAGCCACTTGCAGGGAGGTCAGTTCGCTGTGCACGCCTTTGTTAGATGTTTTTGGGGCGTTGGACATGAGAAATTTCAGGGGGAATGCCCCACCCAATTGCGGGGCGGGCGAATTGTATTCCTGAGTAAGAACAATTCTTTTTTAGGTTCTTGTGGTGTGGTTGCAAGTATTGTCTTTGGGCTGCCCTGTGGTGCTCTTGAAATGGTGGTTTGGGGCCCCACATGCCAGCCTGTGCCAGATGTCTGGCTTTGCAATTTGGTATTCACTTCTGACAGCAACTGATAAAAACATGAGCAAGCAAACCCATTCTTTCCAGGCCGAAGTGGCGCAATTGCTGCATTTGGTGACCCACTCGCTGTACTCCAACCCCGAGATCTTTCTGCGTGAGCTGATCTCCAACGCTTCGGACGCCTGCGACAAGCTGCGCTTTGAAGCCTTGAACGACAGCAGCCTCTATGGCGACCAGCCCAATCTGGAAGTGCGCGTGTCCTTCGACAAGGATGCCAAGACCATCACCATTGCCGACACCGGCATTGGCATGAGCCAGCAGGAAGCCATCGACAACCTGGGCACGATTGCCAAGAGTGGCACCAAGGCCTTCATGGAAAAGCTCAGCGGCGACCAGAAGAGCGATGCCCAGCTGATTGGTCAGTTCGGCGTGGGTTTCTACTCGGGCTTTATCGTGGCCAACAAGATCACCGTGGAGTCGCGCCGTGCAGGGCTGCCAGCGTCTGAGGGCGTGCGCTGGATCAGCGGTGGCACGGGTGACTTTGAAGTCGAGCAGATCGAGCGCGCCGAGCGTGGCACCAGCATTACGCTGCATCTGCGTGACGATGCCGAAGAATTCCTCAATGGCTGGAAGCTCAAGCAAGTCATCAACAAGTACTCCGATCACATCAGCCTGCCCATCCTGATGGAAAAGGAAGAGTGGAAGGACGGCGAGAACGATCAGCCTGGTGGCATGGTCAAGACCGGCGAATGGGAAACCGTCAACAAGGCCAGCGCCCTGTGGACCCGCGCCAAGAAGGACATCACCGAAGAGCAGTACAAGGAGTTCTACAAGGCCATTAGCCACGACTATGACGACCCGCTGACCTGGAGCCACAACCGCGTCGAGGGCAACACCGAGTACACCCAGCTGCTGTACATCCCTGCCAAGGCACCGTTTGACCTGTACCACCGCGACAAGAAAGCGGGCGTGAAGCTGTATGTGAAGCGCGTGTTCATCATGGACGATGCCGATGCGCTGATGCCTGGCTATCTGCGCTTTGTGAAGGGCGTGATTGACTCGGCCGACCTGCCGCTGAACGTCAGCCGCGAGCTGCTGCAGGAAAGCCGTGATGTGAAGCTGATCCGTGATGGCTCGGTCAAGCGTGTGCTTGGCATGCTGGAAGACCTGGCCAAGCACGACAAGCATGAAGCCGCCACCGATGCCGAGGGCGTGACCGATGTGGTCAGCGAAGAAGACAAGGCCAAGGAAGGCAAGTACAGCCAGTTCTACGCCGAGTTTGGCGCGGTGCTCAAGGAAGGCCTGGGCGAAGACTTCGCCAACAAGGAGCGCATCTCCAAGCTGCTGCGCTTTGCATCGACCACGTCGGACACGGTGTCCGTCTCGCTGGCCGACTATAAGGCTCGCATGAAGGAAGGCCAGGAGGCGATTTACTACATCACCGCCGAAACCCTGGCTGCTGCCAAGAACAGCCCCCAGCTGGAAGTGTTCAAGAAAAAGGGCATTGAAGTCCTGCTCATGACCGACCGTGTGGACGAGTGGGCACTGAACTACCTCACGCACTTTGACGGCACGCCGCTGCAGTCTGTGGCCAAGGGCGCGGTAGACCTGGGCAAGCTGCAGGACGAAGCCGAGAAGAAAGCCGCCGAAGCAGCAGCCGAAGCCTTCAAGCCCGTGCTGGCCAAGCTCAAAGAAGCGCTCAAGGACAAGGCCGAAGACGTGCGCGTGACCACCCGTCTGGTGGATTCGCCCGCCTGCCTGGTCGTGACCGAAGACGGCATGAGCACCCAGCTGGCCCGCATGCTCAAGCAGGCCGGCCAGACCGTGCCACAGACCAAGCCTGTGCTGGAAGTGAACCCCGAGCACGCCCTGGTCAAGAAGCTGGACGGCAGCGTGCATTTCCACGATCTGGCGCACATCCTGTTTGACCAGGCGCTGCTGGCCGAAGGTGGCATCCCCGAAGATCCTGCCGCTTACGTCAAGCGTGTGAACGCCTTGCTGGTCTGAGCTTGATCGCTGTGTGACCATCGCCCCAGTGCTTCAGGTGCTGGGGCTTTTTTATGCATGAAAAATGGCTTAAGCGCTTATGCAGCAAGCGCAGGCAGCTATTTTTTGTGAAGATGATGGCAGGTGAAAGTGCCCGCAATTTGTGCAGGGAAGGCGAGCGGCGGACAATGGCAGGCATGAAAACACTGTTTCTGACTTTGATGGCTGGCAGCTTGCTGGCGGGGTGTGTAACCTCGGCGGGTGTCGGGGTAGGTGTGCCTGTGGGGCCATTTCGCGTCGGCGTGGGCATGGGAACAGGTGGAGTCTCTGCTGGTGTCAGCACGGGTGTGGGCCCGGTCGGCGTGGGTGTGGGCGTGAACCAGCGGGGACAGGTGACTGGCAATGCGGGTGTAGGTGTCTCCACCTCCGTCGGTGGTGGCGCACACGTGGGAGCAGGTGTGGGCACATCCACCGTGCTGCATGACCCGCATGCAGCCCCTCAGAAGCAAGCGGTGCCGGAATCTGCAGCACCACAGCAGCCGCAGCCTGCCACCTCCGCCCCGGGCGCTGTGCAGTGGCGTGATGCGCAAGGCAATGTGGTGCCGGAGTGCCGTATCCGCGGCATGTGCTGACGGCGCACGGCACATGATCTTCGTGCCAGCAGGCGCATCGTCTGTTTAGGCGCTGCTATAGCCTTCGAGTGCTGTCACCCCGGCTTCTGCTGCTGCACAGGCCTGGCTGGCCAGAGCTTCGATCTGGGCGGTATCCCCCTCTTTCAGGGCCGCAGACAGTGCGCTGGAAAAATGCCCCAGCTGCATCAACCCGAAAGTGGCGGCCGTGCCCGTCAGTTTGTGCGCTTCTGCGTGCATGCACTGCCAGTCGTGCTGCTGTGCGAGCTGCGGCAATTGTTTTGCGCGCTGTAGTGTGTCGGTGGTGAACTGGGTCACCAGCTGCTCCAGCTTGGTGGCATCAAACAACTGTGCCAGCGCATCCATGGCGGAGGCATCAAAGACCGGTGGCAGCGTATCGGCCTGCGTGCAGGTGCGCATCTCATCCATAGAGCTGGGTCGTGCAGCCGCACCCAGCCATTTCTGCAGCACGGTGTGCAGCGCAGATTCCAGCAGGGGCTTGCTCAGATGGGCATTCATGCCTGCTGCCAGCGAACGCTCTACATCCTGCACTGCGGTATGCGCCGTCATGGCAATGACGGGCAAGTGCTCAAATCCGGGCAGCTGCCGCAGTGCGCGGGTGGCGCTGATACCGTCCATGTGTGGCATCTGCATGTCCATCAGCACGCAGCTGAAGTATTGCGGGCCGAAGGACTGCAGCTTCATCAGCGCCTGCGCACCATCTTCCGCCACATCGGTTTGCAGGCCGATGGCATGCAGCATGCCTTCGGCCACAGCTCGGTTGAGGGCGTTGTCATCGACCACCAGCACCCGCAGGCCCTGCCAGTCCACAGGGATGGCATGCGCTGGCGCCTGCGCTGCGGGCGTGCGTTGCACGATGCTGCGTGCAGGCTCCAGCACGGCCGTGAACCAGAAGTTGCTGCCCGCTCCTACGGTGCTTTGCACCCCCACTGTGCCACCCATGAGCTGGGCGAGCGCACGGGAGATGGCCAGACCCAGTCCTGTGCCGCCGTAGCGGCGCGTGATGGAGTTGTCAGCCTGCTGATAGGCCTCGAACAGCAGCGGAATATGGTCGGCAGGAATGCCGGGGCCAGTGTCTCTCACGCTGGCGTGCAGCATGATGCGGTGCAGGCTGCTGCCGGGGTCAAGCCGTATGGTGATGTCGATATGCCCGCTGGCGGTGAACTTGATGGCGTTGTTGACGTAGTTCAGCAGGATTTGCGCAATGCGGTGCGGATCTCCGCGCAGGCTGTCGGGCACTTCGCGCGCGATCTTGTAGTGCAGTGTCAGCCCCTTTTTGCTGGCTTCTTCCTGGCACATGCTCAGCACGTCGAGCACCACCGTCTCCAGGCTGAAGTCGGTGCTCTCCAGCTTGAGCTGACCAGCGTCGATCTTGGAGAAATCCAGCACTTCATTGACGATGCCACGCAGGTGCTGACCGGCGCGCAGCACGTTGTACAGCTGTTCGCGCTGCGTCTGCGGCAGCTCTGCCTTCAGCAACAGCTGCGTCAGGCCCAGAATGGCATTCAGCGGTGTACGAATTTCATGGCTGATGGCTGCCTGCATGGCCGTGCGCTCCGCCGCACTTTGTTCGGCCTGGCGCTTGGCCTTGTTCAGGGCCTGGGCCTGAATCACTTCTTTGGTGACGTCCAGCCAGACGCCGTTGAACACAATGCTGCCGTCGGCTTCCACATGCGGATTGGCTCGGGTCTTGATCCAGCGGTTGACGCCGTCGAGCATCTGCATGGATACCTCAAAATTCACGGGCTGCAGGGTCTTGGCGCTGTTCAGAAAGTGCTGCTTGATACGCGCCATCACTTGCTGGTTGTAGTGGCGAAAGTAGTGGGATGCGGCTTCAATGCTGTGATCTGCATCGGCTTCCAGTCCCATGAGGTGTGTCCACTGCGGACTGACGAAGCGCAGCTGCCATGACTCGTCGGCAAACAGATGCACCTGGAAGACGGCGCCGGGCAGTGCACTGGTCAGTGCCTGCAGCTGCTCGATGAGCAGGTTTTTCTGCTGTTGCTGCTGCAGCTGTGCCTGCAGCGCCTGGGCTTGCTGCAGTGCCGTGTTCAGGCCCTGCAGGGTGCGCGCCATGGTGCCGATTTCATCATGGCGTTCCTGGCCATGAATGGGAATGTGGTATTCCTGCCGGCTCATGCGCTGCATGCTGTGCGTGAGCTGCCGCAGAGGCAGTGAAATGTTGTGCCATGCCAGCCATGCGGCGTAAGCGAAGATCAGCAGCACACTGAGCCAGCCAGTCCAGTTGGTCAGGCTCAGTGTGTGCTGTGTCTGCTGAATCAGCGTGCGGGAGGCATGCTCGAAATAGGCATCGGTCTGCTGGCGCAGACTCTCCATTTCATGGCGCAGCTGCCTCAGGGTCGGGGACAGCTCCTGGGCCAGGATGTGCAGCGGGCGGTCAATATTCCATTGCAAATAGGCGTCAAGGGAGTGATGGCCTGCTGCAAAAAAACGCTGCGCCTGTGTGGTGACGGCTTCCAGGCTGGGAGTGTGGCCCTGTGTCATGCGCTGGATGTCCTGTGCGTCCTGGTCGAAAGCCTGCTGCAGCTGATGCAGGCGCTCCTTGGCCACAAAGGCCTGCTCCATGTCACCGGTGGTGAGGACTTCATAGATCAGGGTGGACGCATCGCTCAGATACTGGTACAGCATGCCGACTTCATGCTTGGCGGCGGACTGTGTTTGCAGCAGAGCGCGGTACTGAACTTCAATGCGCTGAATCTGCCAGGTGGCATAGGTGGAAATCAGTGCAAAGGCAATGCCCATGGCACTGACCAGCAGCACGATTTTGGCAGTCAGGCTCAGCGCGAAGCGCTTGCGGAACGTGGAGCTTTGGTGCTGCATATCCAGTCATGAAGACGGGTGAAGGCCCTGCGGGGTAGATGCTGGCATTGAAAGACTGCAGTCCACAGGTGCTGCACGGCCTGCAGCATTATCTGCTGCACAGCCAAGGCGCGTGACGCAAAGCCACAGTGCCAGCGCAATTGACGGCCGTTAACTGGCAGTGGTGGCCTGTGCCATCTCGGGCGCAGGCAGGAGCTCCATGCGATAGCCCAGCCCATAGATGGCACTGAGCAGGTAGATGCTGCCCTGGCCATGGTATTGGCCCAGCTGGAGTTTGGTGCGCAGCCGCGAGGCATGGGTGTCCAGCGTGCGGGATGGGGAAGGGGGGGTGCTGCCCCAGACCGCTTCGGTCAGGTGGTTGCGCGAGAGCAGGCGACCGCAGTTCTGGAACAGGAATTCCGCCAGCTCGTACTCACGGTGCTTGAGTTCAATAGGCTGTTCCTTGAGATAGACCGTGCGGGTGTGTGGCTCGAGGCGATAAGGGTCAAAGTCCAGACGCATGGTGGATACGTCGGGATAGGCACGGCGCATCAGCGCGGAGACACGTGCCATCAGCTCCTGCACGCGCAAAGGCTTGGTCATGAAGTCATCCGCCCCGGCATTGAAGGCGGCGACGATGTCTTTTTCCTCATTGCACTGGCTGGCAAACAGGATAGGCAGCTTGCTGCCTCCGGCTTCGCGCAGTGCACGAACCACCTCAATGCCACTCAGTCCTGGCAGCAGCCAGTCAACGATCAGAAGGTCAAAGCTTTCGCGGCGCATGGCGCGAAGCAGGTCTTCTCCTGTTTCAAACAGGATGGTGGCATGGCCCATCTGATGAATGGTCGCCTCCACCAGCTTGAGGAAAATGGGATCGTCGTCTAGAGCAGCAATACGCATCCCGTCGTTGTAACAAAAAATTTCACATTTCGAACGCTGTGACTGCAAATGAATGCAAAAAAATCTGATGTTTTTGCGATAGGTCGTTGCTCCCAAAAAGAAAAAAGTGAATTTCGGGCGGCGTGTCAAAAACAAGACGCTTGTTCTAATTTTCAGGATATGAAGTGTTGGCCCGGTGCAGTGCCGTAAAAGGCAGCTGCTGCTTGACGAGGATGACGGTGCAGGGCGCATCGCGTGCCACGCGCATGGGCACAGTCGCAATCCAGCGCTGCAGCTGCAGGCCGTGGGTGGCGGCACCCATGATGATCAGTCCTACGTTGTTGCCCTCTGCGTAGCGCACCAGGGCCTGCGCCACATCACCGGATTCCAGCACGTGGTAGCTCACCCCGTGTCCCCCGGTTTCCAGGCCCTGCGCCCATTGCTTGAGCCGTGCCAGGTGCATGCGGTGCAGGGCGGTTTCGCTGCGGCTGCTGTCCGTGCTGCTGCTGGCAGCAGGGGAAATGACGGTCACCACCGCCAGCCGCGCCCCCGGCCGCGTGGACAGCGAGCGCGCCACGGCCTGGCGCAGGCTGTAGAGTGTGGCATCGGTCACATCCTTGTGCGGCACGGCCACCATGAGGATGGGCACGTCCGCAGCCTGCTGCGAGGGCAAGGGACTGGGGTGGTATTCCATGCCAGCGGCCCTGAGCCAGCGGCGCAGCTTGCCGAAAAAGGAAATGCCTTTGAGCCGCAGGCCGCGCTGGGTGATGGGCACTTGCTGCGGGTGGCTCAGGTCAAAGGCCAGTTCCGCCGCGCTGGGGTAGCGCTGTGCGGCTTCAGGCTCCAGGCAGCGCAGAATGATTTCCTGCAGCCAGTCCGGCACATCGGCGCGCAGCGCTCGCGGTGGTGTGGGAGCCATCCACATGCGCTGGCGCAGACCGGCCTGGGTGGTGGGTGCTCCAAAGGGCAGCTCGCCGGTGGTGAGCTCGTAGAGCATGACGCCGATGGCGAAGATATCGCTGCGGATATCGCCGCGCACGCCCACGATTTGCTCAGGGGCTATCCAGGCAGGGGAACCGACGGCCTTGCGCAGCTCTTCGGCCAGCAGATCCGGGTAGTGGGCGTGGCAGGACAGGCCAAAGTCCAGCAGTACGGCATTGCCACTGTTCTGAATGAGCACATTGCCGGGCTTCAGATCCAGGTGGCAGCAGTTTTGCTGGTGCAGGCTGTGGGCGGCCTGGGCCATGGCCGTGCCCAGCTGGGTAATCGTTTCTATGGGCAGGGGCTGTGGCTGATCCAGCCAGTGCTGCAGTGTTTGGCCCGCCATGTGCTCCATGACGATGTAGGGCACGCGCAGCAGGTCGCCTGCGGCCACAAACTGCGGCACATGGGGGCCGTGCAGCGCAGGCAGGATTTGCAGCTCTACCTCAAAGCTGACGATGTTCTCCGCCCCGTCACCGGCTGTCATGCGCGGGATTTTCATCACCATCGGAAAGCCCGGTGATGCGGCCTTTGGCTGCGCATAGCGCACGCTGTAGATGTGGGCCATGCCGCCTGCGTGGACGCAGTCGTCAATGATGAAGCCGTCAATCTCTGTGCCCGGCGTGCGCTTTTTCATTGCCCCTGCTCCAGACGGTCGGCAAAGGCATTGGGCAGCTCGCTGTGCCGGATGGCCTGCATGGCAGCGCCATGGTCGTAGGGCACGCGGTAAAAGGTCAGGGTGGCGGCCTGGCTGTCATACATGGCGTACATGGCGCGCACATCACCGTCGCGCGGCTGACCGCAGGAGCCCACGATGGCCAGCCATTGCCGGTGTGCGGGCACGGGAATGGGCACGCCAGGCTGCGGCACAAAGCGCATGAGCTTGGCCGTGGGCGTGAGGTAGTACAGCGCCTGCTGGTGCACATGGCCGCTGAAGACGTAGCGGATGTTGATGTCCATATCGCTGGCGGCCGCCATGCTGCGCTCGGCCATCAGGCTGCTGTCCACATAGGGCCAGCGCTCGGGATGGTGGGCGCTGGCATGCACCAGCAGCAGGTGTTCGTGCTGGCTCAACAGCGGTAGCTGCGCCAGAAAATCCTTGTGCGCCGGACTGAGCTGGGCATGGGTCCAGAGCGCGCCCTGTTCGCCCACGTGCTGGATCTGACTGGGTGGGAGCAGGGCCAGATCGTCGTGGTTGCCGCGCACCGCCCAGGCACCCGCCTGCACGGCCCGCATGATGGTGTCGAGCACAGCCGTGGGCTCGCCGCCATAGCCCACCATGTCGCCCAGAAAGGCCAGCTGGGTGGCACCTTGCGCCTGTGCGTGGGCCATGCAGGCCTGCAGCGCCTGCAGATTGCTGTGGATGTCTGAGAACAGGGCCAGTTTCATGCCGCCATGGTGGCGCGTCTAACTGGCGTTAAGCTTGCAGGGCGTACTGGGAATTACCCGGTTTGCTCTTTTAAAGATAGCTTTTAGCGCTTGATTAATATTGATTTCAGAGTGATTTTTATCTGAAATCAAGCATTTGCAAGCGCTGCAAGCTATGGTTTTTTATGCAGGTGCAGCGCCTGCTCCGTCATCTGCATGTATGCCAACGATTGCCCATACCGAGGTCTGTGAGGATCGCGATTTTGCCGAGTGGCACCAGGGTCGCCCCTGGTGTGGGGTCTGGGTGGTGCGTGCTGAAGCGCCCCGGGTACAGGCGCTGGTGCAGGTAGCGCGCAGTGCGCTGCGGCCCTGGCTGCTGCCACGCTATGCACGCCAGCCGCATATCACGCTGGCCTACCGTGGGCTGATGCCGCGCGATGCAGCAGATACGCAGGCTGAGTTTGGCCTGCTGCAGCTGCTTGCCGATGTGCAGGCCCTGCAGGCAGCGCAGCTGCCGCCTTTTGCCTGGCAGCTGCAGGGCGTGGGCAGTTTTTCGACCGTCCCGTATCTTGCGCTATCGCACAGCCCTGCGCTGCACATCGCACATGAGGCACTGATGGCGCGCATGCCTTACCCCGGCTGGCACTATGTGCCGCACATCACGCTGGGGCATTACGGCCGGCGGCTGCCACTGGCCGAGGCGCTGCAGGCCCTGCAATCCAGCGTGCCCGGTGGGCCGCTGCATGCTGCGCAGGCCGACGCGCTGTGGCTGGCGCGCTATCGCAGCAGCGATATTGCCGGGCCGCTGTACTTTGAAGGCCGGTTTGACCTGGCTACGCAGCAGTACGTGGCTGAGCCAGAGGCGCTGCTGCAGCCGTAGGCCTCAAGCCACCGTCAGCGTCACGGGCACATTGCCGCGCGTGGCATTGGAGTAGGGGCAGACCTCGTGGGCTGCATCCACCAGTTGCTGTGCCTGGGCATGGTCCATGCCTGGCAGGCGGATGGTCATGCGCACGGCAATGCCATAGGCCTGACCGACGGGGCCGAGATCGACCTCGGCATCGATCGACAAATCCTGCGGCAGGCTGATTTTCTGACGTGCAGCCACGGCCTTGAGTGCACCAATGAAGCAGGCGGAGTAGCCTGCAGCAAACAGCTGCTCGGGGTTGGTGCCCGTGCCGCTGCTGCCGGGGGCGGACAGCTGAATGTCCAGCTTGCCATCATCGCTGCGCGCCGCGCCTTCGCGTCCTCCGGTGGTGTGAGTGCGTGCGGTGTAGAGCACTTTGTCCAGTTGCTGGGTCATGGCATTTCCTTGGGTTATGCAAGTTGAAAAAACCAACGGCACACAAACCGTGCCGTTCATGGGATGAGGAGCAATGTAAGACGCCGTGCCAGACCTTGCTGTAGGCAAGGATGACAAAAAAGCGCCAGGCAGCAAGGCTGCGGCTGGCGCTTGGTTGGGCATGCCACTGTGCGGCACGCTGGGTAGGACTTAGTAGGTGTAGACGCCCTGGCCGGTCTTGCGGCCCAGACGGCCAGCAGCCACCATTTCACGCAGCAGGTAGCAGGGGCGGTACTTGCTGTCGCCAAACTCTTCCAGGTAGACCTCCATCACGGCCAGACACACGTCCAGACCAATCATGTCGGCCAGTGCCAGTGGGCCAATGGGGTGGTTGCAGCCCAGCTTCATGCCCTCGTCAATGTCTTCGGGCGTGGCCGTGCCTTCGGCCAGCACGTAGAAGGCCTCGTTGATCATGGGCACCAGAATGCGGTTGACCACAAAGCCGGGCGCGTTCTTGACGGTAATCGGTGTCTTGCCCAGCTTTTCCGCCAGCGCCTTGACCGCGTCATGTGTGGCATCGCTGGTCTGCAGGCCACGGATGATCTCCACCAGCTTCATCATGGGCACGGGGTTGAAGAAGTGCATGCCGATGAACTTGTCCGCACGCTGGGTGACGGCTGCCAGCTTGGTGATGGAGATGGAAGAAGTGTTGGAGGCCATCAGCGCCTCAGGGGTCAGCAGGCTGTCGAGCTGCTGCAGGATCTTGACCTTGAGGTCGTAGTTTTCCGTGGCGGCCTCAATGACCAGCTGTGCTGCCTTGAGGTCGTCGTAGCTGGTGGAGGTCTTGATCAGCGACAGCGCCTTGTCCTTGTCGGCCGCCGTGATTTTTTCCTTCTTGATCAGGCGGTCAAGGCTGCCAGCAATGGTGGCCAGCCCTTTCTGGACGGCGGCTTCGGAAATGTCCACCATCACCACGGGAATGCCTGCGACTGCACATGCCTGTGCAATGCCATTGCCCATGGTGCCTGCACCTACGATACCTACGGTCTGAATACTCACGGTTCTATCTCCCTTTGTGGTTGGTATGCGTGAAAGATGGTATCCCAAGACATTGACAGAATGCGTAACGTAAGCGTCTTGTTCATCAGGGGGTGACATGGGAGAAGCGTTTGACTACATCGTGATTGGTGCAGGTTCTTCAGGCAGTGTGCTGGCGGGGCGGCTCAGTGAATCGGGTCTGCATCAGGTCTGCGTGCTGGAGGCAGGTGGTGCCGATGATTCCGCCTTGCTGCAATGCCCGGGCGGGCTGGCCGGGCTGGCCAAGACCGGGCATTTCAACTGGTCCATGGCAACCGTGCCGCAGCCGGGGCTGGGCGGCCGCGTGGGCTATCAGCCACGTGGCAAGGGGCTGGGAGGCAGCAGCTCCATCAACGCCATGATCTACCTGCGTGGTCAGCCCGAAGACTTTGACTGGTGGGCGGCACAGGGCAATCCGGGCTGGGCATGGGAAGACGTCAAACCCTGGTTTCTCAAGGCCGAACACCAGGAGCGTGGTGCCGATGCATTTCACGCCCAGGGCGGGCCGCTGAACGTGGCCGATCTGCAGCAGCCCAACCCCTTGAGCCAGGATTTTGTGGCAGCTGGTGTGCAGGCAGGCTTTCCCGCAAACACGGATTTCAATGCCGCCAGCCAGGAAGGTGTGGGCCTGTATCAGGTCACGCAAAAAAGCGGGGAGCGCTGCAGCGCTGCCAAGGCCTATCTGACGCCCCATCTGCACCGTCGCAATCTGCATGTGCGCATGGGCGCACAGGTGCTGCGCATCGTGCTGGAGCACAGCGATCAGGGCCTGCGCGCCACGGGTGTGGAGTATGTGCGTGGCGGCGTGCGCCACATCGTGCATGCGCGGCGTGAAGTGCTGCTCAGCGCGGGTGCCTTGCTGTCACCACAGGTGCTGATGCTCTCGGGCATTGGCCCGGCAGCGCATCTGCAGGAAGTCGGTATAGCGCCGGTACATGATTTGCCGGGTGTGGGCAGCCATCTGCATGACCACCTGGACGCTACGCTGGTGCTGGATGCACCGCAGCTGACGCAGTCGTTTGGTCTGTCGCTGTCTGGCGGCTGGCATCTGGCGCAAGGCGCATGGGAGTGGTGGCGTCACCGCACGGGTATTTTGACGAGCAATTTTGCAGAAGCCGGCGCTTTTTTGCGCAGCAGCCCCGAAGAAGCATTGCCTGATCTGCAACTGCATTTTGTGGTGGCCAAACTGCTTGACCATGGGCGCAAGACGGTGTGGGGCCATGGCTACTCCTGCCATGTCTGCGTGCTGCGTCCGCGCAGCCGGGGCACGGTGCGCCTGCGCAGTGCAGACCCGCTGACGCTGCCAGCGGTAGACCCGAACTTTCTTGCGGATGCAGATGATCTGCAGCGCACGGTGCGTGGCGTGCAGATCGTGCGGCGCATTCTGGCGCAGCCAGCGCTGGCCCGTCATGGTGCCAGAGAGCTGCCAGCTTCCGCAGCGGCGCAGACGTCTGAGCAGATTGCAGACTGGGTACGCCAGTATGCCGACACCATCTACCACCCGGTAGGGACCTGCCGCATGGGGCCCGGGCCACAGGATGTGGTGGATCACCAGCTGCGCGTGCATGGCGTGCAAGGGCTGCGTGTGGTGGATGCTTCCATCTTTCCGCGCATTACCAGCGGTAACACCAATGCGCCTTGCATCATGCTTGGTGAAAAAGCGGCGCATATGGTGCTGGCTGAGGCGCAAAGATGGGCTTAGGCGGGTGTTCTGCCATGCAACGCGCGCAGGCTGTGGTTTTGCGGTCTTGATGGATATCAAGATTGGCGGGTTCGCATTTGGCAGGAATGCCGCTTTTCCTGAGAATGCAAGTGAAAGACGAGACAAGCTGTAACTTTGCAATGGGAACAAAGTGGTAGTCGAAAACATACAAACTGATTCGCAGACAGAAGCGACGCAGGCCCTGGATGACCGCGTACGAGCGGCCATGAGCCATATGACCATGGGCTTGTCGCCCATTGCCCTGGGGCTGGCCACCGCAGACTGGTGGCTGCATCTGGCTTCTTCCCCTGGCAAGCAGATGCTGCTTGCGCAGCGCGCTGCACAGCTGGTGCAGCAGGCGGCCAAGTCTACGGCACAGCCCGCGGGAGAAAGCGATGCACGCTTTAAGGACGCTGCCTGGCAGCAGTGGCCCTGCAGCGTGATGAAGGAAAGTTTCAAGGCCGGAGACAGCTGGTGGCGCGAAGCCGTCAAGGTCGATGGCATGACACGTCACCACCGCCAGCTCATGGAGTTCTTTGCCCGGCAGTGGATGGACGCGCTGTCCCCCTCGAACTGGGCACTGACCAATCCCGAAGTGCTGGCCAAGGCCCGGGAAACGCAGGGCGAAAGCCTGCGCAAGGGTTTGGAGCTGTTTGTGCAGGACCTGGAAACCGCACGCAATGCCCGGCCAGACACGCCTGCAGAAGCGCTGGAGCCCTTGCCCTACGCCGTAGGCAAGGACGTGGCCTGCACCCCGGGCAAGGTGGTGTTCCGCAACCACCTGATCGAGCTGATCCAGTACAGCCCTGCCACCGACAAGGTGCTGCCAGAGCCGGTGCTGATCATTCCGTCCTGCATCATGAAGTACTACATCCTGGACTTGTCGCCGCACAACTCCATGGTCAAGTACCTGGTCGAGCAGGGCCACACTGTCTTCATCATTTCCTGGCGCAATCCTGATGCCTCAGACCGTGATCTGAAGATGCAGGACTACCTGAGCACTGGCGTGCTGCAGGCCATGGCCGCCGTCAAGGACAACACGGGTGCCAGCCGCATCCACACCATGGGTTACTGTCTGGGTGGTACTTTCCTGGCGATTGTGGCGGCAGCGCTGGGGCGTCTGAAGCGCAAGAAGACCCGCACGGCCAAGGAGCAGGCGCTGATTCCTGCCGATCTGCCGGAACTGGCATCCGTGATCCTGCTGGCGGCGCAGACTGACTTCTCTGAGCCCGGCGAGCTTGGCGTGTTTATCGACGAAGAGCAACTGGCCCATCTGCGCCAGCGCATGAATGAGCAGGGCTATCTCTCGGGCAAGCAGATGGGAGGCTCCTTTCAGTTCCTGGCTTCCAAGGACCTGGTCTGGTCCCGCAATACACGCCGCTATCTGATGGGCGAAGAAGACAGCAGCTTTGACCTGATGAGCTGGAATGCGGACCAAACACGCCTGCCTGCCCGCATGCACAACGAGTATCTGACCTCGCTGTTCCTGAACAATGCGCTGGCCTCTGGTCAGTACCGCTTTGCCGGGGCCACTGTGGCGCTGATGGATATTGACGCGCCCATGATGGTGGTCGGCACCACGCGCGACCACGTCTCACCCTGGAAGTCGGTCTACAAGATCCATCTGCAGACAGATACGCACGTTAGCTTTGTGCTGGCGGCAGGCGGGCATAACGCAGGCATCGTGTCAGAGCCTGGCCGTCCGCGCCGCAGCTACCAGATCGCCAGCGTCGAAGATGGCGCGGGCTGGGTCGATCCGGACGACTGGGTGGCACAGACCCCTGTGGTGCAGGGCTCATGGTGGGAGGCCATGGACCGCTGGATCAAGCAGCGCTCAGGCGCTCCCATCAAGGCCAAGCCCATCAAGGCTGACAAGGTGGTGTGCGATGCGCCGGGCGAATACGTCATGGTGCGCTACGCCGATTAAGACCTGCTGAGCCGCTTCCTCGTATTCAGCCTGTCACACCACCTGTGTATGTTCTGCTGCGCAGCAGCGGTGGTGCCGGGCATATGCCGTCCATGCAGGTCTGTGCCATGTGCTGGCGCAGACCTGCGCCGCTTTCTCTAGTTCTTCCAACTTCTTGCAGTCCTCAACCATGATTTCTCCATCGCTGTTCAGCCTGGCTGGCAAAAAAGGCCTGGTGCTTGGTATTGCCAACGACCGTTCCATCGCCTGGGGATGTACCTCCCTGGCGCGTGCACTGGGGGCGGACATCGTGGCGGCCTGCCTGAACGACAAGGCCCGCAAGTGGGTAGAGCCTTTGACATCACCCATTGGCGTGGATCTCGTCAACTGCAATGTGGAAGAGCCTGGCCAGCTCGAAGCACTGGTGCAGCATGCGGTAGACAAGTTCGGCAAGCTGGACTTTGTGATCCATTCCATTGCCTGGGCGCCACTCGAAGATCTGCACGGTGATGTGGTGGACAGCTCGCGTGAAGGCTTCGCGCGTGCAATGAGCGTCTCCTGCCATTCCTTTGCTGAACTGGCAAAGCTCTGCGTACCCCATATGCCTGAGGGCGGCAGCCTGCTGTCCATGAGCTATCTGGGGGCCGATGAAGCCGTGCCCAACTATGGCGTGATGGGGCCAGTGAAGGCGGCTCTGGAGTCCATGGTGCGCTATATGGCCATGGAGCTGGGACCTAAGAACATCAGGGTGCATGCGGTCTCGCCTGGCCCTATCTTGACGCGCGCCGCATCCGGCATTGCCGACTTTGACGAACTCATGGCCACAGCACAGGCCAAGGCCCCGCTGCAGCGTCTGGTGACGCTGGAAGAAATCGCACAGCTCAGCGCTTTTCTGTGCTCTGACGCTGCCTCTGGCATGACAGGTCAGACCATTTATGTGGACGGTGGCGTCCACGCCGTGGATTGATTCTGAAAACTGCACAGGCCATGCTGCCAGGGCAGTCCGTCATCCGCACACCACACAAAGACAAAGGGAGAACATCCGAATGCATACGAACGCACCAGAGACTGAATGGATGGAAAACGTCACCTATGACGAATTGACGGTGGGGCAAAGTGCGCGCCTGCTGCGCACAGTGTGCCTAGAGGACATCCAGGCATTTGCGGCGGTGTCTGGTGACATCAACCCCGCACACCTGAACGCAGAATATGCCGACAGCACCATGTTCCATGGCGTGATTGCCCACGGCATGCTGGGGGCAGCCCTGATTTCAGCCCTGTTTGGTACACAGTTCCCTGGCCCGGGCACGATTTATCTGGGGCAGGAGCTGAAGTTCACCCGGCCTGTGCGTATCGGTGACACCCTGACGGTGCTGGCCACGGTGGCGGAAAAGGACGACGAGAAAAAACGCGTCAAGATGGACTGTCTGGTGACCAACCAGAAGGGCGAGGTGGTGCTCAAGGGTGAAGCCAAGCTGATGCCACCGACCCAGAAAGTCAAAGTGCAGCGCATTGATGCGCCGCGCATCCAGCTGTTTGACCCCGAAGCACGCCAGAAAGACTTGCTGGCCCGTGTGCAGTCGCTGGAGGCTGTGCGTTGCGCCGTGGTACACCCCTGCGATGAAGGCTCGCTCAGCGGTGCCATGGACTCAGCCCGCCATGGCCTGATCATTCCCGTGCTGATTGGTCCTGAGGGGCGTATTCGCCGCGTGGCGGAGGAAGCTGGTATCAACCTCGACGGCGTGGAAATCATTTCCGTGGAGCACAGCCACGCAGCAGCAGAGCTGGCAGCGGCCATGGCAGCACGTCAGGATGTGGAAATTCTGATGAAGGGCAGCCTGCACACCGACGAGCTGCTCAAGGCCGTGCTGGCTCAGCCGGCACTGCGCACGGGGCGGCGCCTCTCGCACATCTTCCGCTTTGATGTGCCGCTGTACGACAAACCACTCTTGATCACCGATGCAGCCATCAACATTCGCCCCAGCCTGCTGGAAAAGGTGGACATTGTGCAGAACGCCATCGACTTTGCACGCGTGCTGGGCACGGAAAAGCCCAAGGTGGCCATCCTCTCAGCGGTGGAAACCGTCACCCCCAGCATTCCTTCCACACTGGACGCTGCCGCCCTGTGCAAGATGGCAGACCGTGGCCAGATCAAGGGCGGTGAGCTCGATGGCCCGCTGGCGTTTGACAACGCCGTGTCCACGGATGCGGTGCGCATCAAGGGCATTGACTCCGGAGTGGCTGGGCAGGCCGATATTCTGATGGTGCCGGATCTGGAAAGCGGCAATATGGTGGCCAAGCAGCTCGAGTATCTGGCGCATGCATCTGGCTCCGGGCTGGTGCTGGGAGCCCATGTGCCGATTGCGCTGACCAGCCGTGCCGATGGTCCACGCGCCCGTGTAGCGTCCTGCGTGCTGGCACTGCTGGCAGCGCATGAAAAGCGCAAGCAGCGCGCCGAAAACGCCTGGAAGCTGGGTTGAACCTGAAGGGGAGTCTGACAATGGCCATTCTTGCCGTGAATGCGGGGTCTTCCTCGCTGAAATTTTCCCTGCACCCACTCAAGGACGGGCAGGTGCAGCCCTTTGTACTGTCCGGCAACATCCAGGGGCTGGAGCCTCAGGGCTCACCCATGATGAGCTGGGCGTATCTGGGGAAAAAACATGCCGAGCCACTGAATGTCAGTGCTGGCAGCACCTCGTTTGCAGCAGCGCTGCAGGGCGTGCGTGCGCTGATCGATCGTCTGGAAGCTGCGCCAGACATCGAGGCCGTTGCGCACCGTGTGGTGCATGGTGGTGGCGTGTTCACGGCATCGGTGCTGGTGACTGATGCAGTGCTGGAAAAGCTCGCGACCTTTAATTCACTGGCACCACTGCACCAGCCGCACAACCTGGAAGGCATTCGCCAGTTCCGGGCGGCGTTTCCGCAGTTGCCGCAGATCGCCTGCTTTGACACAGCCTATCACGCCACCATGCCTGAGGTGGACTATGCCTTTGCCCTGCCCAAGGCGCTGCAGGACCAGGGGGTGCGCCGCTATGGTTTTCATGGCCTGTCCTACCAGTACATCATGTCCGTGCTGCAGGAGCGCACCATCCGTGGCCGTGGCCGCGTGGTGATGGCGCACCTGGGCAATGGCGCCAGCCTGTGCGCGGCGCTGGCGGGCAACAGTGTGGCAACCACCATGGGCTTCTCTGCGCTCGATGGCCTGATGATGGGCACGCGCAGCGGTGCACTCGATGCCGGTGTGCTGCTGTATCTGATGGAGCAGGGCTGGAGCTATGCGCAGATGGAAAAGCTGCTCTACAAGCAAAGCGGTCTGCTGGGGGTGTCCGGCATTTCTGCTGACATGCGCAAGCTGCGTGCCGACGGCAGCGAAAACGCCCAGCGTGCGATTGACCAGTTCACACACCGCGTGATTCGCGAGACCGGCGCGCTGGTGGCCTGCCTGGGCGGGCTGGATGCGCTGGCCTTCAGCGGCGGCATTGGTGAAAACGATGCGGTGCTGCGCGAGCATGTGTGTGAGCGGCTCAGTTGGCTGGGCATTCGTCTGGATGCACAGCGCAACCAGGAAGCCACAGGCAAGGAAGCCTATGCCGTGCACGCACCGGATAGCTCTGTGGAAATCTGGGTGATTCCTACCGATGAAGGCCGTGTGGCCGCCCGTGAAGCAGCCGCCTTGCTGCAGGCGCAGCGTTCCGTGCAAGCTGCCCAGATTGCATAGCGCTGCCTGACGGCGGAAGCGCAGGACGCTGGAGGCACTGAGCAAGTGCCTTCAGCGTTTTTTCATGCAAAGGATGTGTGGCGCTGGCGGTGCTGCAGTTGCCACCGGGTGGCATCTTCGGCAGTCATGGGGCGAGCCAGATAGTAGCCCTGTGCCAGGTCACAGCCCAGCTGCTGCAGCAGCTCCCATTGCTCCCGGGTTTCCACGCCTTCTGCCACGGTACGCAAACACAGGCTTTTGGCCATGTGGATGATGGCAGTGACCAGATTGACATCGTCCTGATTCTGCAGGATGTCCTGAATAAAACTGCGGTCGATCTTGAGCTTGTCCAGCGGGTAGCGCTTGAGGTAGGCCAGAGACGAATAGCCCGTGCCAAAGTCATCAATGGACAAGCGCACACCCAGCTGCTGCAGGGCTTGCAGCGTGCCCAGCACATGGCTGGATTGTTTCATCAGCGTGGTTTCCGTCAGCTCAATTTCCAGCCACTGTGCTGCCACGCCTGTGTCCTGCAGCACCTGCTGGACTTCGGCCAGCAGATGGCTATGGCTGAACTCAATGGCCGACATGTTCACGGATACCACCACGGGCGGCAGCCCTGCATCGCGCCAGGCGCGGATCTGTTTGCAGGCGCTGCGCATGACCCAGCGGTCGATCAGAGAGATCAAACCACGTGACTCGGCAAAGGCAATGAATTCACCGGGCGGCAGCAGGCCGCGCTCGGGGTGTTGCCAGCGCACCAGGGCTTCAAAGCCTTCGAGCCGCTGTGTCTGGAAATTCCACAGTGGCTGGTAGTGCAGCGCCAGGCCCTGGTCATTTTCTACGGCTTCGCGCAGCAGCCGGTCCTGCGCGAGCAGGCGGCTGGGGCGCATGTCCAGCAGTGCGCTGTAGTACTGCAGTGCGCCGTGCCCATCTTTTTGGCGGTTTCCATGGCGGCGCTGGCATTGAGCAGCAGGGCATCGGCGCTGTTGCCGTCTTCCGGGTAGAGGCTGATGCCGATGGAGGCTGGCAGATGCACCTGTCCACTGGGCAGGGTGTAGGGCTTGTTGAGCACAAAGCGCAGCTCGCGCGCAATGCACTCGGGCTGGCAGGCGGTCAGCGGTGAAGCCAGTACCACCACAAATTCGTCACCGCTCAGGCGGGCCACGATGTCATCCGGGTGTACCTTGCTGCGCAGGCGGCGCGCCACCTCGGTGAGCACCTTGTCTCCAGCTTCGTGGCCCAGGGAGTCATTCACATCCTTGAAGTGGTCCAGGTCCACATACAGCACGGCCGCCGGGTATTTGCTCTGCTGGGCATGGGCGATGGCCGGTTGCAGCTGGCGCATCAGCCCTTGTCGATTGGGCAGACGGGTGAGTGGGTCGTGAAAGGCCAGAAAATGCATTTCTGCTTCTGCCCGCTTGCGTTCGCTGATGTCGCGCAGCACCAGCAGGCCGATCTGCGTATCGCCCTCTGGCAGCAGGCTGATGTTTATCTCCACATCCATTTCCTGCCCGTTGTGGTGCAGCAGCCGGGTTTCGTAGGCGTGTTCCGTGCCTTGCTCCATCAGCCGTGCAGAGTCGGCGCGCAGCACATGGGGCAGCAGATGCAGCACGGGCTTGTCCAGCAGCTGGCTCAAGGGGTAGCCGGTCAGGGCTATGGCGGCTGGGTTGGCGTCAAAGATCTGGCGGTTGCGAAAGAAGATGATGGCTTCGCGCGTGGCATTGGCATAGCGCTGCAGCCGGGTGTTCCAGTCCTGCACCAGCTGCGCAGCATCCAGCAGCGACAGGTTGTGCTGTGGCATCACGATGATGGCGTTGACCTGCCCGCCCTGTTTCTGTGCGATGAGCAGGGTGGGGATGCACTGATCCCGGGCATACACCAGCGGGGTCTGCAGGCTGGCACCCTGGGTGCAGGCACTGGCCAGGCGTTCGAGTTCGCACTTCCAGCGCTTCCAGTTGCAGGGGGCAAGATAGTGCAGCGGCGCCTGACCGAGCAGCTCCTGCACAGGCATGTCAAGCAGCTGGGCATAGGCTGCGTTGGCCCAGGTGCAGCGGCCATCTGGTCAGTTCAGGCATGCATGGGCGCACCGATGCTCAGCGCCACGGCGTGCAGGAGGTCTTGCGGTGTTTCGTGAGGAATGCGGGGTTGTGCGGGCGTCATGGATGCACCGAATGTCGGGTCAGTACGTGACAAGACCGTGCCAGCGCAGCGTGTGCCGGAGGGGAGGCACAGAGAGTGAAGACAGGGGGCGGGGTTCATGTATCGGGATAGAGCGAGCATCGGAACCAGGCCTTGCGTTAGGGCAAGCTTTGAGCGTCGAAGTCCCGATCGCTCCGGGATGTCTGCTCTGTACATGGCATGCATAAAATGAGAGCGCTCAGCGCAGGAAAAATCTGGAATTCAAAGTGCTTGAAGTGCAAAACTGAAGCACTGCAAGCGGTCGATGCTCTATTTTTTTGATTAAGAAGATGAAAGTGTTATTGCAACGCGTATGCCAGGCGCGCGTGGAAATTGCCGGGCAGGTGTCCGGCGCGATCGGGCATGGTCTGCTGGCACTGGTCTGTGCCGAGCAGGGTGACAGCGAAAAAGAAGCCGACAAGCTGCTGGCCAAGATCTTGAAGCTGCGCATCTTCAGCGACGAGGCAGGCAAGATGAACCGCAGCGTGCAGGATGTGGGCGGCGGCCTGCTCATCGTGAGCCAGTTCACGCTGGCAGCCGACACCAGTAGTGGCAATCGCCCCAGCTTTACCCAGGCGGCCAGACCGGATGAAGGCCGGCGCCTGTATGACTACTTTGTGCAGCAGGCACGTGCGCTCTATGCAGCGGGGCCCGTGCAGACCGGCGAATTTGGTGCAGACATGCAGGTGCATCTGGTCAATGACGGGCCGGTGACCATTCCCATGCGTATTGCCCCCGCTGCTGCCTGACGGCGGCAGAACTGCGGGCGCTCGCGTACAATACGCGCCTCTTTCCTTTCGAGGAGCGTTGCAGCGTCCATCCCAAGTCAGCGGTGGCGTGAGGCTCGGAAGGGCAGCAGGGCCGCTTCAGGCGGCGCTCGCTTCTTGGCAACGACGCTCACCCACGCTTTCTGTGCGGTGAGGCCTGTCAGCCCAAAATCCCCAGAACGTGGTTTTTTCAAGTTGTTTTCCGCACAGGAGAAACCATGAGCAACACACTCGACCGCGCCATTGCGGACATCTCTCTGGCCGACTGGGGTCGTAAAGAAATCAAGATCGCTGAAACCGAAATGCCCGGCCTGATGGCTGTGCGTGAAGAGTTTGCTGCGCAGCAGCCCTTGAAGGGCGCACGCATCACCGGCTCCCTGCACATGACGATTCAGACCGCCGTGCTGATCGAGACACTGACCGCACTGGGCGCAGAAGTGCGCTGGGCTTCGTGCAATATCTTCTCGACCCAGGACCACGCCGCGGCCGCGATTGCCGCCACCGGTGTGCCCGTGTTCGCCATCAAGGGTGAAACACTGGAAGACTACTGGGATTACACCCACCGCATCTTTGAATTCGGCCCCGCAGGCAGCGATGCCGAAGGCCCCAACATGATCCTGGACGACGGCGGCGACGCCACCATGCTCATGCACCTGGGCATGCGCGCTGAAAAAGACCTCTCCGTGCTGGACAACCCCGGCTCGGAAGAAGAAAAGATTGTGTTTGCCGCTATCCGTGCCAAGCTGGCCCAGGACCCCACCTGGTACAGCCGCAAGTCCGCCAAGATCATGGGCGTGACCGAAGAAACCACCACTGGTGTGCACCGCCTGAACGAAATGTCTGCCAACGGCACACTGAAGTTCCGCGCCATCAACGTGAACGACTCGGTGACCAAGTCCAAGTTCGACAACCTGTACGGCTGCCGCGAATCGCTGGTGGACGGCATCAAGCGTGCCACCGACGTGATGATCGCCGGCAAGATCGCTGTGGTGGCTGGCTACGGTGACGTGGGCAAGGGCTGCGCCCAGGCGCTGGCTGCGCTGCGCGCCCAGGTGTGGGTGACGGAGATCGACCCCATCAACGCCCTGCAGGCCTGCATGGAAGGCTACAAGGTCGTGACCATGGAATATGCCGCCGACAAGGCCGACATCTTCGTGACCACCACCGGCAACCGTGACGTGATCCGCCATGAGCACATGGTCGCCATGAAGAACGAAGCCATCGTCTGCAACATCGGTCACTTCGACAACGAAATCGACGTGGCTTCGCTGGAGCAGTACCAGTGGGAAGAGATCAAGCCCCAGGTCGATCACGTGATCTTCCCTGACGGCAAGCGCATCACCCTGCTGGCCAAGGGTCGTCTGGTGAACCTGGGCTGCGCCACCGGCCACCCCTCGTTCGTGATGTCCAACTCCTTTGCCAACCAGACCCTGGCGCAGATCGAGCTGTTCACACGCCCTGACGCCTACGAAGTGGGCAAGGTGTATGTGCTGCCCAAGATCCTGGACGAAAAGGTCGCCCGTCTGCACCTGAAGAAGGTGGGCGCACAGCTGACCGAGCTGACCGATACCCAGGCCGCCTACATCGGCGTGAAGAAGGAAGGCCCTTACAAGCCTGACACCTACCGCTACTAAGCTGTGGCGGTGGCATGGTGAGGCGCAGGAAGTCCTCGCCATGCCTGCTCTGGCGCTTGATGTTTTTCATAGCTGCCAGCGCTTGCTGGATCAGCGCCAGAGCCCAATTTGAGTCATAAAAGGAAACTACGCAATGCGCGCAGATGTATTTTTGGTGGACAACGGCTATGCCACCACCCGTTCTCAGGCACAGCGCCTGATTGCTTCGGGCGTGGAATGGCGTCTGACACCACTGGCCCCATGGAAAAAAGTTGTCAAGAATGGTGACGACATTCCTGCTGGCGCCGAGCTCAAGCTGCTCGACGATGCCGAGGTCAAATTCATCTCCCGCGGTGGTTTGAAGCTGGAAGGCGCTCTCAAAGCCACTGGCTTGAAGATTGAAGGTCTGCGTTGTCTGGACGTGGGTCAGAGCACAGGCGGCTTTACCGACTGCATGCTCAAGCACGGTGCAGCACAGGTGATTGGCGTGGACGTTGGTCAGGGCCAGCTGCACGAGAGCCTGCGCGCGGATGTGCGGGTGATTTGCGTGGAGGGACTGAATGCCCGCTCCATGACCGCAGAAGTGCTGGAAGACGCCTGCGAAGAAGTGATTTCTGAGCGCTGGGAAGAGGAAGAAGACAACGACACCCAGCCTCAGGCGCCCTATGCGTGGATGCGCAATGGCGGCGAAGTCGGTGAAGACTACGACGACAGCAACGACGCCAAGGACGCTGAGATTGAAGCCTTCAAGGCCGAGCGCGCCGCCAAGGCCAAGGCCCGCGAAGAAGGCTCGATCCCTACCGAGCGCCGCCGCAAGGCGGAATATGCCGAGGTGGACACTACGGCCGAGTTTGACTTTGTGACCGGCGATGTGTCCTTTATCTCGCTGACGCTGGTGCTGCCTGCCGTAGTGCGCCTGCTCAAGCCCCACGGCCACCTGCTGATGCTGGTCAAGCCCCAGTTTGAACTGCAGCCGGGCCAGGTCGGCAAGGGCGGCATTGTGCGCGACCCCGCCCTGTACAAGGAAGTGGAAGAGCGCATCCGCGCCTGCCTGACGGAGCTGGGCCTGGAAGTGAAGGCATGGCTGGATTCGCCCATTGAAGGCGGTGACGGCAACCACGAATTCTTTGTGCATGCCGTGCAGGGTGCAGAAATCAAGCATCTGGACCAGCCTTTGCCAGAGCAGCCTGCTGCGCCTGCAGCCAAGCGCGTCTCGCGCACCGTGCTACGTGAGCTCAAGCGCATCGACATCATCGACGATGAAGAAGATGGCTACAACGTGCCGGGGCCTGCACGCCCCAAGCGTAAAAACGTCAAGAAGTATTGATGACCGCGCAGGGCGCGCGCTGCGCCCTGCGTCCCCCAGATGCCAACAGCCTGCCGGGAGGGCAGGCCAGGAGTGAGCAACGTGGCAACAGCTTTCCCTATCAGTTTCGAGTTTTTCCCCACCAAGACGCCTGAAGGCGCGGCCAAGCATGTGCAGGTGCGCAAGGACTTGTCTGCCCGCAACCCTGAGTTCTGCTCGGTGACCTATGGCGCGGGTGGTTCCACCCAGGCCGGCACATTCAGCATGGTGCGCGACATTCAGGCCGAAGGCATGCAGGCAGCCTGCCACTTCTCCTGCATCGGTGCGACCAGCGAGAAGGTGCGCAGCGAGCTGCAGCAGCTCAAGGACATGGGCGTCAAGCGCATCGTGGCGCTGCGTGGTGACCTGCCCAGCGGCTATGGTCTGGGCGGTGAATTTCACTACGCCAGCGATCTGGTGGCCTTTATCCGCAAGGAGTTTGGTGACTGGTTCCACATCGAGGTGGCCGCCTATCCCGAGACCCACCCCCAGGCCAAGTCGCCCGATGCAGACCTGCGTGCCTTTGCCACCAAGATCCAGGCCGGTGCCAATAGCGCCATCACGCAATACTTCTACAACGTCGACGCATACTTGCGTTTTGTTGAAGGGATTCAAGCACTTGGCGTGTCGGTTCCGGTCGTTCCCGGTATCATGCCGATCACCAATTCTTCTCAACTCATGCGCTTTTCCGATGCGACAGGCGCTGAGATTCCCCGCTGGATTCGCCTGCGCCTGCAGGCCTATGGGGACGATGTAGCTTCCATTCGCGCCTTCGGCCTGGATGTGGTTGCACGACTGTGTGAGCAGCTTCGCGCCAACGGCGCCCCTGGCTTGCACTTCTATACGATGAACCAGAGCGCTTTCACCCTGGAGCTGTGTGATCGTCTGGGCCTCTGAGGCCCGGGCTTAGCACCTGCTGACCCTTGCGTGATGCCTGTGGCTCACTGCTTCAAGGGTCAGTCCATGTCAGAACCAAGGTGCTTGTCATTTCCTGAAACCGTAACGTGTGCACCGCTGCCTCGCCGCAGCGGCATAGCCTTGAGCGCCGTGCTGCTGAGCATGGCGCTGGCAGCCTGTACACCGCTGCAGACCTCCAGCGACGCCAAAGGCACTGCCCCAGCTGCTCGTGTGCAGGGCACGGGCCTGCATGGCTCCGAACAACTGGCCAAGGTGGCGCCACCAGCCATGCGCTGGGACCGCATGGGCGATCCTGCCAAGGCGGTGGAGAACCGTTTGTACGAACTGCAGTGGCCCGAGGTCGATCAGCAGGGCATGGCCTCCTGGTATGGCCCGGGCTTTCATGGCCGCAAGACCGCCAATGGCGAGCGCTTTAACCAGTTTGACCTGACCGCCGCCCACCCCACCTATGCCTTTGGCACCCAGCTGTGCGTGCGCAGCAAGGCCACAGGTCAAGCTGTGGTGGTGCGTGTGAACGACCGTGGCCCCTTTGTCAAAAACCGCGTGATTGATCTGAGCAAGGCGGCCGCCGAAGAAATCGGCATGCTGGACAAAGGCGTGAAGGCCGTGGAAATCTACAAGCTCGACGATGGTCAGGAGGAATGCCCCGCTGCCTTGCTGCAGGCGCAGGGTTAAAGTCAGCATCTAAAAAAAGAGTGGCTAGCGCAGGTGGTACAAGGGTTTGGCAATCATTTGATTTGCAAACCCAGCAGTATCAAGCGCTAGCTGCTCTTTTTTTATTTATTCGCCGAACTCCAGCGTGTGGGTGGCGTTCTTGTCTTGCGCCAGCAGCTGCTGCATCTGGGGCAGGGCTTCTTTCAGTGCGGCGCGCAGCGTAAAGGGCGGATTGATCAGGAACATGCCGCTGGCGGGCAGGCCAGGGCGTTTGCCTTCGGTGGCATTGCCCCAGTCGTTGACCTCACTGCGGATCTTGCTGCCCTTGACCGTGAGCGTGGCGTGCAGCCAGCTGCGGCCTGCCTTGGTGGCCATGGTCTTGAGGCGCTTGGGTAGATCGTGCGCTTCCTGGCGCGGAATGATGGGATACCACACGGCATACGTGCCGGTGGCAAAGCGCACCAGCGCGTCCTCGATCATGGTCAGCACGCGGCCGTAGTCGGTCTTCATTTCATAGCTGGGGTCGCACAGCAAAAAACCGCGGCGCGAAGGTGGCGGCAGAAAGCGCTTCACGCCGGCAAAGCCGTCTTCCAGCAGCACTTCCACCTGCTTGCCGGCCTGCAGCTGAGCCATATTGCCGTCCAGCGAGCGCCAGTCGTTGGGGTGCAGCTCAAACAGGCGCAGCTTGTCCTGCGGGCGCAGCAGGCTTTGGGTGATGAAGGGCGAGCCGGGGTAGGTGCGCACACCCTTGCCCTGGTTCACGCTGCGCACGGTTTCCATATAGGCGCGCAATGCAGGCGTCAACTGGTCCAGCGGGGTGCTGGTCAGGCGCTCAATGCCGTCCTTGGATTCGCCGCTGGTGCTGGCAAAGTCGCCATCCAGGCGGTACAGGCCTGCACCGGCATGCGTGTCGATGACGCTGATGGCGGTTTCTTTCTGGGCCATGTGCTGCAGCGCAGCAATCAAAACAGTGTGCTTGAGCACGTCGGCGTGGTTACCGGCGTGAAAGCCGTGGCGGTAGCTGAACATAGGTCGTGATTCTTTTCGTTGTAGGGGCGCGGCGCTTGCGTGCGATGGGCAAGGCCGCTCAGATGTGTCTAGTGTGCCTAGTGTGAGCGCTCTGAGCGTCAGGTGGTCAATTCCACACAAAGACACAGTGCGATGGCGCTATTGGACGCCATTTTGTATAATGGCGGGCTTCGCAGCGATTTTATGGGTCCCGCGGCGAAGTGTTTGGCAGTGTGCTTGCACGCGGTCAGGCAGTTACCGCCTAAGAGGCTTCCTTTTTAAGAAGAAGCGCCGACCGCGGAAAAGGGCCCGCAAACCCTCTTAGAAAGAGTAATCTCATGTCTACATTCAGCGCAAAGCCCGCTGAGGTGCAACACGAGTGGTTTGTGATTGACGCCACCGACAAGGTGCTCGGACGTGTCGCCAGCGAAGTGGCACTCCGTCTGCGCGGCAAGCACAAGGCAATCTACACACCTCACGTTGACACCGGCGACTACATCGTCATCATCAACGCCTCCAAGCTCAAGGTCACTGGCACCAAGAACCTGGACAAGGTGTACTACCGTCACTCCGGTTTCCCCGGTGGCATCACTGCTACTAACTTCCGCGACCTGCAGGCTAAGTTCCCTGGCCGCGCTCTGGAGAAGGCCGTTAAGGGCATGCTGCCCAAGGGTCCTCTGGGCTACGCCATGATCAAGAAGCTGAAGGTGTACGGCGGTGCTGAGCACCCCCATACCGCACAGCAGCCTAAGGCTCTGGAAATCTAAGGAGACTTGAATGATTGGTGATTGGAACAATGGTACCGGCCGTCGCAAGTCCAGCGTCGCTCGTGTATTCCTGAAGAAGGGCTCCGGCAAGATCACTGTGAATGGCAAAGACATTCAGCAGTACTTCGGCCGCGAAACTTCCATCATGATCGCTAAGCAGCCTCTGGCGCTGACCGATAACCTGGAAGCTTTCGACATCCAGATCAACGTCCACGGTGGCGGCGAATCTGGTCAGGCTGGTGCAGCCCGTCACGGCATCACTCGTGCCCTGATCGACTATGACGCAGCTCTGAAGCCCGCGCTGAGCGCTGCTGGCTTTGTGACCCGCGACGCTCGCGAAGTTGAGCGTAAGAAGGTCGGTCTGCGCGGTGCTCGTCGCGCCAAGCAGTTCTCGAAGCGTTAATTCGCCTCAGACCTGGCTCGAAGGTGGTTGCCTCACGGCAGCTGCCTTCCCACAAAAAAGCCGCTATTGCTCTTGGGCATGGCGGCTTTTTTGTGGGAGTCTCCATGCCAGCTACCCCCATCTGGTCGCAAGGGTTAATGCCCACACTGGGACTGTCGTCAAATACCGCTCATGCTTAATTCCTGAGCAATCTGCAGTACCATTGCCGCCGATTTCAGAAGAATTCTCGGAGTATCCCCATGAGCGCCGTAGCCGAAAACACGACCACCGAAATGCCAGAACCCATCATCTTCACCGACAGCGCAGCTGCCAAGGTGGCGGATCTGATTGCAGAAGAAGGCAACCCTGACCTGAAGCTGCGCGTCTTCGTGCAGGGTGGCGGCTGCTCGGGCTTCCAGTACGGTTTCACCTTTGACGAAATCGTCAACGAAGACGACACCACCATGACCAAGAATGGTGTGTCCTTGCTGATCGATGCCATGAGCTACCAGTACCTGCTGGGCGCAGAGATCGACTACAAGGAAGACCTGCAGGGTGCGCAGTTCGTGATCAAGAACCCCAATGCCACCACTACCTGTGGCTGCGGTTCCAGCTTCTCGGTATAAGCCGCGGGCACGAACGCTTCTCCTTCAAAAAACAAAAAAGCCGCTGAATGTCAGCGGCTTTTTTGTATCTGCATCTTTAAAAAAGGTAGCTGCTTGCGCTTGAATTGAAAGCTTTTGCAATACTTTTCTATTTGAAATCAAGTCGTATCAAGCGCTGGAAGCTATGCTTTTTAAGCAGGGTAGATGGCGCCGAGAATCCGTGGCCCTTGTGCACCTGTCACACGGGGCAGATTGCCGGGCAGGCCCTGCATGCACTGGCGTGCCAGCCAGGCAAAGGCGGCAGCTTCCACCTGCAGCGGTGGCATGCCACGCACGGCCGTGCTTTCTACGCGCAGCTGGGGTAGCAGGGCTTGCAGTTGGCGCATCAGCTCGCCATTGAGCGCACCGCCACCACACACCAGCAGTGCATCACTGCGCGCGCCAAAGCGGCTGACGGCTTCAGCACAGCTGTGGGCGGTCAGCGCGGTCAGCGTGGCCTGTACGTCTTCGGGGCGGGGTGTGCTGCCCAGCTGGGTCAGGTGTGACTGCAACCAGCGTGGGTTGAACAGATCACGCCCCGTGCTTTTGGGTGGAGGTAGTTGCAGATAGGGCTCTGCCAGCATGGCATTCAGTAGCTCGGGCAGCACGCTGCCGCTGGCAGCCCATGCGCCATCACGGTCAAAAGGCTGGCCGGTGTGCTGCAGGCACCACCAGTCCATGAGGGCATTGCCAGGGCCGGTATCAAAGCCAATGACGGCGCTGCTGCTGTCGCACAGCGAGGGCAGGATGCTCAGGTTGGCAATGCCGCCAATATTGAGTACCAGCGTCGCCTGGTTCACGCGGCCAAAGATGCCCTGATGGAACGCTGGCACCAGCGGTGCGCCCTGGCCGCCAGCGGCCACGTCGCGGCTGCGCAGATCGGCCACGACGGTGATGCCGGTGCGCTCGGCCAGCAGGGCAGGGTTTTGCAGCTGCAGGGTGTAGCCCGTGCCATCGTGCATCTGGGGCTGATGGCGCACGGTCTGGCCGTGTGCACCAATGGCGCGCACCTGCTGCGGGCGGGTGTCCGTGTCCTGCAGCAGCTGCTGAACCACGTCGGCATAGATGCGGCTGACGGCATTGCCGGTCAGTGCAGCGCGGTGCAGTTCGTTCATGCCGTCCGGGCTGTTCAGTGCCAGCAGTTCCTGGCGCAGGGCCATGGGGAATTCCAGGCTGGCATGGCGCAGGACCTGAATTTGCTGGCTGCTGTCCCAGCGTGCCAGTACACCGTCCACCCCATCGAGCGAGGTGCCTGACATCAGGCCAATGTACAGGTCAGCGCTGGCATGGGTGTGGTGTGTGGGTGCGGGCATGGGATGTGTCAGGCTCAAAGAAAAAGGGCCTCGAAAATCGAGGCCCTGTGAAGCGTAGCATACGCTGCTTATTGTGCGGAAGCCTGGCGAATCAACTCTGCAGAGGCCAGTTGCTCGTGCAGCGCACTGGCTTGCTTCATGAAGGCTTCACGCACTTTTTCAGAAATGGGGTTGGCTTCCTTGGCGGCAATCACCGACTGAGGGTCCTGGTGCACGCCATTGACGCGGAACTCAAAGTGCAGGTGAGGGCCGGTAGCCCAGCCTGTGGAGCCAACGGCACCAATGTTCTGGCCCTGCTCCACACGCTGGCCCTTCTTGACGTCGATGCGGCTCAGGTGGGCGTAGACCGTGACATGGCTGGTGTTGGCGTGCTTGATGAAGATCACATTGCCAAAACCGTTTTGCCAGCCGGCAAAGTCCACCACACCATCACCCACGGTACGCACCTTGGTACCTGTGGGGGCAGCATAGTCAGTGCCCAGGTGGCGACGCCATGTGCCGTGGATGGGGTGCTTGCGCATGGCAAAGTTGCTGCTGATGCGCGAGAACTCCACGGGCGAATTCAGATACGCGCGGCGCAGGCTGGAGCCGTCCATGGCGTAGTAGGAGCCGCGTTCACCGGGCTCTTCAAACCACATGGCCTGGTAGAGCTTGTCGCGGTTCTTGAACTCGGCAGCCAGCACACGGCCGGTGCGCAGAAATTCGCCATCCGCTTCCAGCGTTTCGTAGATGACCGAGAAACGGTCGCCCTTGTGCAGGCGGCGGAAGTCGATGTCCGAGAAGATGTCGGTCAGCTGAATGGCAACAGCATCGGGCAGGCCAGCACCATCGGTCGCTGCAAACAGCGAGGTGTGGATGGTGGCGCCGGTCAGGCGGGTGTTGACGGTCAGTGGAGCCGTAGAGACGGTGGCAGCGAATTCGCCATCGTCCTGACGCTCCAGCACCAGACGCTGGAAGTGGTCGCTGTTTTCATCCTGAATCCAGCGCACGGTCAGCTTGCGCAGCTGGTGGTCATTGCTGGTTTCTGCAGAGACCAGGCGGCCGCTGCGGTTCAGGATGTGCTGACGCGCCAGCTCATTGCTGCGCAGAAAAGCGGAAGCGCCGGGGTCTTCAACGCCCAGGCGCTTCAGCAGTGATTCTGGTGTGTCGCTCGCACGGGTGTATTCGGTGCGATAGAGAGAAAAATCGTTCAGATCGGTCAGGTCTGCCAGCGTGTTGCCATCAGCCAGCGAAGCGATGGGCTGTGTCAGTGTGCGGATGGGCAGATTCGCGGGATCGGGGCCGAACGAGGCTACGGCAAATGCACCGCCGCCTGCAGTCAACATGAAGGCTGCAATCGCTGCGGTGACGCGCTTGGGATGGCGCTGAATAGATTGTGCGAGCTGTGCGAGCCAGGCACGGCCAGCAGAAACTAGTTCGGTAGTCAAAACAGGAGTTCCCGGAAGTGATATGTACCCCTCATGAAAGAGTATGTATGGGGGACGGGGGTACGAACTCTATGAGCATAGAGGCCATTGAACCATCTGTAAATGGTATGGCGACTAGAATCCACCACTGCAATTGATCCCGAAGTATACCGGGGAGGGTATTCCCCGTGCTGAGAACAAACTGTATGAATCAAAAAGTTGATACCACTTACCCGGTCACTGAGGCGGTTCAAAAAGCGCTGGCCGTTACCAAGCGTGGCGTTGATGAGTTGCTGCCCGAAGCAGACTGGACGCAAAAGCTCGCCCGCTCCGAAGCTACGGGCGCGCCTCTGCGTATCAAATTGGGTCTGGACCCTACAGCGCCTGATATCCATCTGGGTCATACAGTGGTGCTGAACAAGATGCGCCAGCTGCAAGATCTGGGCCATCAGGTGATTTTTCTGATTGGTGACTTCACGACCCTGATCGGCGATCCCTCGGGCCGTAACTCCACCCGTCCGCCGCTGACTGCGGAGCAGATCAGGGTCAATGCCGAAACCTACTACACCCAGGCTGCCAAGGTGCTTGACCCCGCAAGGACCGAGGTGCGCTACAACAGCGAATGGTGCGACCAGCTGGGCGCACGCGGCATGATCCAGCTGTCCGCCAAGTACACCGTGGCACGCATGATGGAGCGCAACGACTTCCACCAGCGTTTCACCGAAGGCAGCTCCATCAGCCTGCATGAATTCCTGTACCCCCTGCTGCAGGGTTATGACTCCGTGGCGCTCAAGGCCGATCTGGAGCTGGGAGGCACCGACCAGAAGTTCAACCTGATGATGGGCCGCCATCTGCAGGCGGAGTACGGTCAGGAACCGCAGTGCGTGCTGACCATGCCCCTGCTGGTAGGTCTGGACGGCGTGCACAAGATGTCCAAGTCCAAGAACAACTACATCGGCATCACCGAAGATGCGAACACCATGTTCGCCAAGACGCTGTCGATCTCGGACGATTTGATGTGGGACTGGTACACCCTGCTGTCCTTCAAGAGCCTGGACGAGATTGCCGCGCTCAAGGCAGGAGTGGAAGCTGGCCGCAATCCCAAGGATGCCAAGGTCATGCTGGCCAAGGAAATCACCGCGCGCTTCCACAGCGCAGCGGCGGCCGATGCTGCAGAGCAGGACTTCATCAACCGCTCCAAGGGCGGCATTCCTGACGACATCCCCGAGGTGACGCTGAGTGGCGCACCACTGGGGATTGGTGCACTGCTCAAGCAGGCCAACCTGGCTCCATCGACCAGCGAAGCCAACCGCCTGATTGATGGCGGCGGCGTGCGTGTGGATGGCGCGGTCATCAGCGATCGCGGCCTGAAGCTGGATGCAGGCACCTATGTGCTGCAAGTGGGCAAGCGCAAGTTTGCACGCGTGACCCTGGGCTGATCCAAGCACCAGTCCCAACAAAAAAAGCGGCTGCCTTGTCATCAAGGCAGCCGCTTTTTTACGTGTCAGATTTTGATAAAAATCTGCCTTCAGCGCTTGTGTAGCAAGCGCTGATAGCTATGTTTTAGTTAGCAAGTTGCTGTTGCACGGCTTCCAGTGCCTTCTGGGCGCAGGCTTCATCCAGATGGCCGCCAGGGGCACCGGCTACGCCAATGCCACCCACGGTAGCGTTACCCACCTTGATGGGCATGCCGCCAGCCAGGACCAGAAAGTCAGGAATGTCCGTCATGCCTGCGGCGTCAGGGTTGGACTGGACTGCCTTGGCAATGCCGCTGGTGGGATTGCGGGAGGAGGCCGAGGTGTAAGCCTTGGCCTGAGAGGCCTTGACGGTGTGAGGGCCTGCACCATCTGCACGGATAAAGCTCAGCAGCACGCCGGCGTTGTCCACGACGCTGACCGATACGACATAACCGGCTTCCGTGCATGCTGCTACGGCCTTTTGTGCCAGCAAGGAGGCGGTCGCGCTGGTGATGCTGGTGGACGTGGTGGTGCCCGCAGCCATGGCAGTACCGCCCATGGTCATGCAGGCGGCGGTGGTCAGGGTGAGGGCAAGTCGCTGGGCGCGAGATGGCATAGGGGCACTCCGTATCAGTGTGAAAAATCTCACTCTAGTGGTGGCCCCTGCTGCGCCATGGTGAGCGGGAAGAGCAGCTTGGTGTCAGCAGATGTCTATGTTTTCAGCTGCGCGCAAAAAACAGGGTCGCCATGACCAGGCCTGTCAGCACAATCCCCCAGCGCAGGATGTTGGCGGGAATCTGGCGCGCTACGCGTGCGCCACCATAGCCGCCCAGGGTGGCGGCAATCATCATCAGGATGGCCAGCTCCCACTGCACAATGCCGCCAGCGGCATAGATGGCCACGGCAATGGCGGTCAGCAGGGCTGAGACCAGGTTCTTCATGCCGTTCATGGCATTGAGCTGGGTCTGTCCCAGCAGGCTGAACAGTGCCAGGCACAGAATGCCCAGGCCGCCGTTGAAATAGCCGCCGTAAAAAGCTACGGCCAGCATGCCGGCTGTGGCCTTGAGTGTGCTGGCAGGCGTGCCGGGGGCGGTGGAGCGCGAGGCCCAGGCACGAATCTGAGGCCCAAAGGCAAACAGTGCTGTTGCGGCCAGCAGCAGCCAGGGCACCACGCGGCGGAAGGTGTCATCTGGGGTTAGCAGCAGCAGTGCTGCACCAGCTGCGCCGCCCAGCAGTGACAGTACGATGGACTTGCGCATGGTCAGTCCGGGGGGGGCTGCCATGTCTTCTTTAAAGCCCCAGGCGCTGGCGGCATAACCGGGCAGCAGGGCCACCGTGCCCGTGGCATTGGCGGTGACGGCCGGTACCCCGACAAAAACCAGTGCAGGCAGCGTCAGAAAACTGCCGCCTCCAGCCACTGCGTTCAGTGCGCCTGCGACAAAGGCTGCAGCGAGCAAGAGGGCTACCTCGCTCCATGAGGCAAGATCTAGCATGCCCAGAATGTCCATGGGTTGTCTCCGAGTCGTAGTTATGTATGCTGGACGCTGGGCGCAGCTCAGCGCGCCCGTGTGCTGATCTTAGTGGCTCAGCACGCGCGGGCAGGGTATGCAAAATTCAAAGCACTTTGGACTGCGGTGCGGGTAGTGCGCTGCGCTTGCCTCAACGAGCAGCGGCAGGCACCAGGCTGGCTTTGAGCTTGCGGTCCGCCGGCGCATCGCCCAGCCAGATGCGCAGGATCAGGCCAAAGTACTCGTCATCTCCGACTGGATCACCCTGTTGTACGCCGTGGATGAAAAAGGTCGTGCCCTGGCCTGGCACAAACTCCATGGCAAAGGTCTCGCCGGGTGCCACTTTGCTGCGGCCCGAAAAAATTTCAATCAGGCGATTGCTGGTGAGGGTGTAGCGCTGCATTTGCTCGGGCGTGGCATTGTGCTTCAGGCCGAGAATGAAGGACAGCCCCAGGTCTGCACCAGGTAAATCCCGCAGGGCTAGAAACTGGATGCCTACCGGGCCGTTGAGTTGCAGGGCTTCTTCTACAGTCTGTACCTTGCGTGGCAGGTACAGCGCCATGTCATACACCTTGAAGATGGCGCTGGCTGCTGTCAGCGTCAGCATGCCAGCGCATGCGTGCCATACGGGGCCAGGTGGGTGTGGAAGCTGATGTGGCAGATGCTGTCATGGGGTGTCTCCTCACTGTTATGGAAAAAATCCCCCGGTTGTAACTGTTTCGACTTGTTACGCGAAGCGCATCCGACGTCCGGTATCTGTCAGTCCACTGTGCGCTGCCTTTCTAGAATGCAGCATCCACCTTTTTACTGTCTGGAAAACACACGATGTCTCACACTGCCTTGCAAGCGCGCTATGGAGATGAAGCGCCAGCGCTGAACCTGCCTGATCTCGCCGTACTGGATGCGATGCTGAACCATCGCTCCGTACGCCACTTTCTGCGTGACCCGCTGCCTGCCAACACTGTGGAAACACTGGTGGCAGCGGCACAGTCCGCGCCCACCTCATCCAATCTGCAGACCTGGAGCGTGATTGCGGTGGAATCGCAGGAGCGCAGGGAAGCCTTGGCCAATCTGGTCGGCCCCCAAAGGCATCTGGCCGTGGCTCCGCTGGTGCTGGTGTGGCTGGCTGATCTTTCGCGCATCGAGCGCTTGGGTAAGGCGCAGGGCCGCCATCCTGTAGGTCTGAACTATCTGGACACTTTCCTGATGGGGGTGATTGATGCAGCCTTGGCAGCGCAGAATGCCGTGGTGGCTGCAGAAGCCATGGGGCTGGGCACGGTCTATGTGGGCGGCATGCGCAACCAGCCTGAGGAAGTGGCCAAGGTGCTGGGTACGCCCAGCAATGTATTCCCCGTGTTTGGTCTGGTTGTCGGTCAGCCAGACCCCGCGCGTCCGGCGCAGATCAAGCCCCGCCTGCCTCAAAGCGCCGTGCTGCACCGTGAGCAGTACCAGTTGCCTGTGGATACGCAGGCCGAGATTGGCAACTACAACAGTCATCTGCGCGCCTTTATGCGTGCGCAGGGTATGAAGGAAATGGACTGGAGCACCCAGGTGGTGGAACGCCTGTTGACTCCTGAGGCGCTGACGGGGCGTCATCGTCTGTATGAAGCGCTGCGCAATGCGGGCTTTAGCTACAGGGATATAGAGGCTCAGAGCTAAACGCTGTCAGCTACTGTATGGACAACGCTCCTGTATGAAGCTGGAGTGCTGTCTGTGCAGTGCATGCGGTGCACTGTGCACTGTAGAGGTGCTTAGGCTTCGAGCATGAGAAAAGCCCTAAGTCGTTGAAAACTTAGGGCTTTGTGACTCCAGCGGACTTCCGTGGAATGGTATCTGGTGGCTTGGGACGGGATCGAACCGCCGACACGCGGATTTTCAATCCGCTGCTCTACCAACTGAGCTACCGAGCCATTTTGCTGCAATGTAGTACTGCAGCGAGAACCGAATTGTAGCGGTGTTTTGGAACACTTTTTTCAAAAGCGCCCATTTTTTTCAAAAAGTCCGTTGGCGCCTAAAACTGCACGGTCAGGCCGAGGATGGGGCCGCCCAGGCGCAGGTCCATGCGCTGTGCATCCTTGCGGTAGTCCACATTGAGCTGGCGATAGCCCAGGCTGAGGTACAGCTGCTCACGCACCTGGTAGTTCACGGTGGCCAATACCTGCCAGGTGGCGTGAGAGCCTACGCCAAAGCCGCCTGCATCGGCATAGAGCAGGGTGGACCACTGCGGGTTGAACTGGTGGCGCCAGCGCACGGCCAGAATGGGGTCGGTAAAGCGTTTGCTCAGCCTGGTTTCGGGCAGCAGAGGCTGGGCCTCCACACTGCTGCGCACATTCCACCAGCGGGCACCGACCATGGCGTCCAGGCTGTCATTGGCAGAGAGCTCCCAGTTGTAGCCGCCCAGTACGGAGACCGAGGTCTGCTTGATGCGGGCCTTGGCTTCGAGGGGGAAGCCTGCGGGCAGGCTGGCCGATTTGTGCAGCGAGACATGGCTCATGTCCAGGTGCAGCACGTAGCGGTCCTTGCGGGCCGTGGCGTTCAGAAAGGCTGAGGCGTGCAGGTCTTTCCAGATGTCGGAGAACGGCTCGGAGACATGGGCCGTGGGCAGGCTGGGGCTCACGGTGATGGAGCCGCGAAGGCTGGGCGTCCACACATAGGGAGTGAGCTGAAAACGCCAGCTGCTGGCTTCCAGATCCGAGCTTTGCGCATGGGCAGGACTCAGTGCACACAGCATCAGGGCGCTGGCACAGAGGATATGCGGTGGAATACGGGTGTGAAGCATGGCTTACAGGGTGTTCTTGTAGGTCTTGCCGCCCTTCATGATGGCCCGCAGATGGGTATCGGGGTCGCCCAGGAAGTCCAGATTGCCATTTGGGTCGCCATCGACCACGAGCAGGTCAGCCCATGCGCCGGGGGCAATGCGGCCCAGCACGCCTGGGTAGGGGTTACGGTCGCCAGACAGGGCCAGCAGTTCTCCATTGAGGCCCGTGCCCTGGTGGAGTACGGTCAGCGGGTCATAAAAACGCGTGAGTTTGGCCAGCTGCCTGCCCTGCGTGACGGTGTTCTTGGGGTTGAACAGAATGTCTGTGCCCCAGCCGGTCTTGATGCCGTATTTCTTGGCCAGGCCATAGGCACGAATGGTTCCTTCGGCCACCAGCTGCTGGTTTTTGCGGCGTTCCAGATCCGGGTAGAAGTTGCTGTCTTCGTCGGCCAGGAAGGGTTGTAGGCTCCACCAGATGCCTTCGTCACGCATCATGCGGGCGCTGGCATCGTCCGCCAGCTGGCCGTGTTCGATGCATTTGACGCCTGCGCGGATGGAGCGCTGAATGCCCTTGGGCGTGTAGACGTGGGCCATGGCATAGGTGTTCCAGTCGGCCGCAGCTTCCACGCCTGCGCGCAGTTCTCGCTCGGTGAACTGGGTGCTGTCCAGCGGGTCGTATTCCGAGGCCACGCCACCACCGGCGAGCAGCTTGATTTGCGAAGCGCCCAGCATGAGCTGTTCACGCACGCGGCGCAGCACTTCGGGCTCGCCATCGGCAATCATGGAGACGCCTGCACGCTCCACCAGGCTCAGAGGGGCGTTGTTGGCAGGTGGGATGTCATTACGGAAGCGGAAGTCGCCATGGCCGGAGGTCTGCGAAATCATGGCCCCGCTGGGGTAGATGCGAGGGCCGTCAGTGAGACCTTCATCAATCGCACGCTTGAGGGCAAAGGCAGGGCCGCCTGCATCGCGCACCGAGGTGAAGCCGCGCAGCAGGGTGCGCTGTGCTTCCTTGGCCGCGACCAGGTACAGATAGCCGAGGTCGGCCGTCATGGCGGTCAGCTGTGGAATGGCTGCCAGCATGCTGTGCCAATGCACATCGATCAGGCCGGGCATGACCAGTTTGCCCTGACAGTCAACAATTTCCGCACCTTCCACAGGCGTGCCAGCGGGCACGATGTCGGCAATGCGCTGGTCCTGGATCAGGATGTGTACGCCTTCACGCACGCCTTTGCCCGAGCCATCAAACAGACGCAGATTGGTCAGCAGCAGCGGGCGCTGAGCATTGGCGGCTGTACCTTGCGCCATGGCACTGGGCAGGGCAAAAGGTGCCAGCATGGCGGCTATACCACCAAGGAAGCTGCGCCGTGACAGGTCTTCCAGCACGCGGTGGTGCAGGCGTTGGCACATGGGGCTGCTGCAGGCGCAGCCACGCGCACGGATGGGGCCAAAGCGCCAGGGGAGTGAAGGGGAAGCATCAGAAGGTGCGGTCATGAGTGCCTAGAAGGTGAAAAAACGATGTATCACAGCGCGCAAAGCTGTGCTGCATCCATTGTGCGTGCATGCTGCGCAGACGTACATGGCCAGAAGCCAGAAGGTACGGCATCAGAATGCCAGCTTGGCATATCTTGTAAGAACGTGTTTGCGATCTTCGTAGAAGCAGAGCAACAAAGGCCAAGTGAATGAACTGCAAGCTGGTGTTGAGCCAGCGTTCGCAGTTCTTTCATAACCGTCGATTCTTCTCTAGCCATGCAAAGCTTCGCTCAACTATCGAGCGTTTGGGCATTACCTCAAATCTGTGAAGCTCGCTGCGCTTTGCAATCTGCACTTGCACATGCTCGCCCAACAACTGCTTGACTCCCATGGCAAAGCGGTTGCCGGTATAGCCCGCATCGGTGAGCACCACCTGAACTGCACTCAAAGAAGCCTTGCAGCGCTCAAACGCTTGCAAAGCACCTTGGCGATCTGTCACATTGACTGTCGTCACCGCAATGGCATGAGGCAGGCCAAGTGTGTCCACCGCAATATGGCGCTTGATGCCCGAGACTTTCTTGCCCGCGTCATAGCCCTTAAAGCCCGCCGTGTCCGTGTTTTTGACGCTTTGCGCATCAACAGTCACGAGCGTGCTCGATTCGCTGCGCCCCTGTCTGCGTCGGGCCACGCCAACCTGATTTTTTAAGTGCCCGCTCCAAGGCACTGATGCCATGTTCGTCGGGCTCGCTCCATTTGCGCCCAATAGGCATAAACACTTTGCCATTTGGGAAAGTCAGGGGGTAAATAGCGCCACTGGCAACCGGTTCTCAGCAGGTACAGCACTGCGCAAAACACCTCATACAAATCAAGCGTGGCAGGCTTGGTCCTGCGGCGTACCTTGCGCAACTCTGGCTCAATTTCTGCAAACTTCTCACGGCTAATGTCGCTGGCGTATTTCTGTCTTTTCACACACCAGATTGTCGGGGCAAACAAGATCGCAAACACGCTCTAACACTGCTGCCGCAGCTCCTTGAGCCGTTCGGGATTGGCCGCCAGTTCTTCCACTGTTGGAATATTCGTATCCACAGTGTCGGCCCTCTGAGGCGACTCGGACTGACCGCAGGCCGTCAACGCGGCCACCAACAGGAATGGGATGATCTTCTTCATGGCGTAGGTTTCTCCGGTGGGTCGTGGCTCGGCATGGGCATGGGTGAGTCCGGCGACTCGATGGCCTAGACGCGCTCAATGAAGCGGGCAAGCTCATCGGATGGATCGCCCTCAAGGCGCAGCAAGTAAGTCGTCAGAGGCGGCAAACTCGATGCCAGCGGCCGTGCCACCACGCCCGACTCATGGCTGGCGGCAATACGCGCTGCGCCCGCCAGCCCGAGCGCGAAGCCAGCGGATACCAACGCCATCATCAAGTCGCAGGAAGCAACCCGCTCCGCGACCAGCGGTTCCATTTCGGCGCGGCGCAACACGTCGACCGACGTGCTTGGCATGGCCTTCACAAACCTGTGGATCGCACAGAACCAGCGGATAGCGCAGCAACTCGTCCAACGGAATACGTTTGTGCGCCAGCAGCGGGTGCCGCGCTGGCACCGCCACCATCAACGCATCGCTCCAGACGGGCAGAGCGACGATGCCATCGCCCGCCTCGTCGGACTGTGCTAACCCCACGTCGTACAGATCGTCATGCAGCCCCTTGATCTGCTGTGACAGCGGCACCTCGAAGAGTCGGATTTCGACCTCGGGTTCTTCTTGCCGGCATAGGGCCAGCAGAGCTGGCAGGCGTGACGGTGTGATACCGTCCGACAAGGCTACACGCAACTGCCCATGAAATCCGTTGGCCGCTGCTTTTACGCTGTCCCTTGCTTGTTCCAGCGCAGCAAAGACGCGCCGCACATGCTCCAAGAACAGTTTGCCCGCACGGGTGAGCCGCGTGCTGCGTGTAGTCCGAGCGAACAACACCACGCCCAACTCTTCCTCCAATTCCTTGATCGCCCGCGACAGTGGTGACTGTTCGATATGCAGTCTCTCCGCTGCGCGGGCGAAGTGCAGTTCTTCGGCTACGGCCATGAAGTAGCGCAAATGTCTTAATTCCATAGCCGCTTCTACTTGCTATACCGTCATTGCGGCTAGAAATCCATCGTGGCTGAGAGGTAGAAGGTGCGCGGCGCGCCCAGGGCCAGGCTTGTGTAGTGCGGCTTCGCCCAATATGCCTTGTTGGTCAGATTGGTGACGCTGGCTCGCAATGTCAGCGGACGGCCTGAGACCTTCGTGGCATAGCGTGCACCCACATCGAACACGGTGCGGCCAGGTATCGATAGGGAGTTGTCCGCGCTGAGATATTGCTTGTCCGCCCAAGTTGCATTGGCCGTCAGCGTCAAACCTTGCATCGTAGGTACGTCCCATTCCGTTCCCAGCTTGGCCTGCCATTTGGGCAATCCGGTTGCCTGCTTGCCTTCATTGGCAGCAACAGCGGCTTTCATGACTTCGGCGTCCGAATAGGCGATACCGCCCATCAGGCGCACGCCGTTCATCGGCGAGCCGAAGAAGCCCCATTCCACGCCTCGGTTGCGCTGCTCGCCACCAAACGAAAAGACGTTGGTGACGGGATCGGTATAGCTGCTCGGGCGCTTGATTTCATACAAACTGACCGTATGGGCGAATTCACCCAGATCAAACTTGATGCCGACTTCCTTTTGCTTGGTCTTGTAAGGTGCGAAGACTTCGCCCGCGTTTTCTGCGGTGTTGGGTGCTATCGCCCCCTGGCTCAAGCCCTCGATGTAGTTGGCATACACAGATATCTGGTCGGTGGCCTTGACCAAAATTGCCGCTGCTGGTGTTGTGGCACTTTCTTTGTAGCGTTGGCCCATGCGTGCTCCGGTCGTACCATTGAAACTGTCGTTGACCACTTGTTGGCGACGTACTCCCAGCGTCAGTTGCACCCTATCTTCCGCGAACGACAAGGTATCCGCCACCCCGAAGCTGGTCAGCCGCGTATCCGTTTTCGTCAGGGCTGGAATATTGCTGGGACGTTCTGCTTCAGGCCCCCACACCGGGTTGTAGATGTTGGTCACCCAATCTTGCGGCAGGACGTTTCGGAAGCCTCTTAGGAGGTAGTCCTCGTTGTAGTAGGTGGCGTTGAGTGCGAACTGATGCCCCACCGAGCCTGTACGAGCCTTACCTTTTATACCTACTTCAGCCGACTTCCGCTCCATCCTGTCGGACACGCCGCTGTAGTTGATTCGGAAGTCACCTGCTTGGTTGAATACCTGCGGCACGCCCATGATCGTGTCGATTTCAGACTTGCTGGTGCCTGCTGCGGCATAGGCCGTCAGTTGATCGGTCAGGTCAAATTCGCCCCGCAGCATGGCGCCCTTTTCCGTAAGGTCGAAGAAAGTCCACGGTGGATTCCACGAGACCTCGGGTTTAGGCGGGTTGGGCACGGGCAGCCCTGGAGCCAGGGTGATGCCACGGGTCAAGCCATCACCGCGTTCCGTGCTCTGATATAGATCAGCGGAGACACGCACGCGATCACCGCGCCAATCCAGCCCGAGAGCAGCCTGCGAGACCTTCTTCTTCTGGTCGTTCAAGGCGGTATCACCATCACGGTAGACGCCGTTGAAACGGATGCCGAACTGCTTGTTCTCGCCAAAACGACGGCCTAGGTCGATATGGCCGCCGAAGTGCGAGTCCGACATGTAGGTTCCCGTCAGGCGCGTCAATGGCTCGTCGCCCGCGCGCTTGGTCACGAGATTTACCGCGCCCCCGGCCGATCCCTTAGGTGGCATGCCGTTGAGCAGGGCCGAAGGCCCCTTGAGCACTTCGACGCGCTCGAACATCTCGGGCGAACTGCGGTAATAGCCTGCCATGCCGGCCAGGCCGTTGACGGTCACATCACCCACATCGGATGGAAGACCGCGAATCGAATAACTCTCCAGGGCCTCTCCAGCGATGCCGCTGGTGAACACCGTCGGATCGGTCTTGGAGATCACTTCCTGGATGTCCTTGGCCTGCTGGTCCGCAATGTATTTATCCGTGTAGGTGATGGTGGAAAACGGCGTTTCCATGAAGTCCTTGTCGCCGAGGAATCCCATGCGCCCACCAGTTGCTACTTGCCCACCTGAATACGTCGGCATCGTCGCTTCGCCCGTGACTGTCACCGCCGGCAACGTAGCCACCTCTCCAGCCGCAGACGAAGACGATTGCTTTTCGCTGGCATCGATTTCCACATTGCTTGCCTGTGCCCATACCGGCGGTGCAACCACGGCCAGGGCACTGAATGTCAATCCGAACAGCAGCGCCTTCTGCACGGCGATGGCAATGCGGTTTGGAGTGAAGTCAAAGGTTGGAGGTATTGCCGGCCGTACGGAGCGCACGGTGTGTTGATGGGGCTGGGCCATCTGATGCTCCTTTCAGTTGAGGTTGAGGCGGTTCTCGCCACGTTTTGCAGATGAGAAGAAAAGAAATAGAACGAATGAGACTCGTTAGCGAAAATGGCTTGAAGGCAAGCGACTGAGCAAGTCAGTCCCGATAGCCCTTGATAACGTCGTCGATTACGAGCTTCAAAGAGGTCGGGCTGGCGGCGGTGATGTACCAAGCCTCGGAATCGGCAAAGACCACACGGCCGTTCTTCCAGGCATTGGTCTGGCGCAGCAGTGGATTGCCCAGGCTCTCCGCGTTCAAGCCCGGCCGGCCCTCCATGACAGCGGTACGATCCACGATGTAGATCACGCCGGGGTTGGCCTGCTGGATGAACTCGCTGGAAACCGGCTGGCCATGCAGGCCGGTTTCGACGGTCGGGCTTGCGGGCGTCACGCCCAGGGCGTTGAAGACGAAGCCGTAGCGCGACTGCATGCCGAAGGAACTGAAAGCGCCGTTGTTGTGCAGCACGATTAGCGCCTTCTCGGGGCTGCTCTGCGTGATGCGCCTGGCCTCTTCAACCTTGGCGTCCAGTTCGGTGGATTTCTGGCGGGCAAGGTCTTCCTTGCCGAAGATGCGCCCCAGCGTGATGAGGTGATCCTTGATGACCTCGATGTGCTTGACCTGGCTGTCCCGATAGTCCACGTCGAAGTGGATGGTTGGGGCGATCTCGCTCAGTTCCTTGTAGTGTTTCGCCTGAAGCGAGGTAATCAGGATCAGATCGGGCTTGGCCGCGTGAACTCGCTCCAGATTGGGCTGAACGATGGCGCCCGTGTCCTCGACTTGAGGGGCATCCTTGTACCGGCCGAGAAAATGCGGAACGAAGTCCTTGGGCATACCGACGACGGAAACGCCCAGTTGGTCGAGGAAATCGACTTCGTTCATGTCGAGGGCCACCACGCGCTGCGGCAGCTTTTCGATCACGGTTGTTCCCAGCTTGTGCTCAACCGTGACAGTTGCGTAGGTTGGCTGCGCGGCTTGGGTGGTGGCCTGTGATGTCGATGCCTGGGCCGATTCGGCCAGCTTCTGGTCGCAGCCCTGCAACACGACCATTGCGGTCATCAGCAGGGCGAGCGTCCAATGCCTGTGTTTGTGATTGAAGGTCATTTCAGTTCTCCTGATGGGTTGAAGTAGTTGCACAGGCGTCCGCGTTCGCCGTGCGTGATCTCGAAGTCCAGTCCGTACAGTTCCTTGAGCCGCGCCTCGGTCACGACCTCCGGCACCGAGCCGGCGCAATGCACCGCACCGCCCTTCATCGCCACGATGTGGTCGGAATAGTTGGCGGCGAAGTTGATGTCATGCACCACCAGAATCACGGTGCGGCCGTGCTCGTCGCACAGGCGGCGCAGCGCGCGCATGATCTGCACGGCGTGCTTGATGTCGAGGTTGTTCAGTGGCTCATCGAGCAGCAGGCATGGCGTCTGCTGGGCGATGGTCATGGCCAGGAAAGCCATCTGACGCTGGCCACCGCTGAGTTCATCGAGATAAGCGCCGCGCAGCGGCTCCAGCGTCAGGAACGCGATGGCCTTGTCGATCGCCTGGTGGTCATCGGCGGTCAGCGCACCGCGGCTGTAGGGAAAGCGGCCGAAGGCGACCAGTTCCTCCACCGTCAGGCGTAGATTGAAATCGGGGGACTGGCGCAAGGTAGCGACGCGCTTGGCGTAGTCGCCGATGCGAATGTCCGCAGCCCTGCTGCCTTCGATCAGGATGTCACCCCGAGTCGGCTCCAACAGCCTGGCGATCATCATCAGCAGCGTCGTCTTGCCAGCGCCGTTGGGGCCGATCAGCGAGGTCAGCCGCCCCGCTGGAAAGCGCACGTTCACATCGGAAAGGACGGTTCTGGCACCGTAGGTTTTGGAGAGGTTGTGGACGGTGATCATGCAGTCCCCCGCGTGCGTGCCATCAGCGCGAGGAACCAGGCGCCACATACCAGGTTGACCAGAATGCCGACGGTGGTTCGGTAGTTGAAGACGTGTTCGACCGCGAGCTGGGCCAGGATGAAGGTGCCGATGGCGATAGCGCAGCCCATGGGCAAGGTGATCCGATGCCTGAAGCTGCGGGCCAGTGCATAGGTGGTGTTGGCCACGAAGATGCCCATGAACGCGGTAGGCCCGAGCAGGCTGGTCGAAATGGCGACCAGTACGGCGATCAGCGCGAGATACAGCCGCACGGTGCGCTGGTAGTCCACGCCCAGGGAGACAGCCTGGTCTCGACCCAGCGAAAGCGCGTCCAGCATCGGCAGGGTCTTGAGTGCTGCGACACACACCGCCACGACGAGAATGGCCGAAACGAGCAACTGGCCAGGCTCCGCCTTGCCGAAGGACGCCTGACTGAAGCCCAGCAGGACGGAAAACTCGCCGGGGCTGACCTTGAGCTGGACGAACTGCGTGAAGGTGCCGATCACCATCGTCAGCACCAGCCCCAACAGCAGCAGGAAGTACACGTTGTTCCGGCCATCGCGGAACAGCCAGCGATGGATGGCCCACGAGTAGCAGAGCATCAGCAGGACGGACAGGAAGAAGTTGCCGTTCGCGCCGAGCACGACCAGGCTCTGCGTGCCCATGAGGAGGACAGCCAGGGATTGCAGCAGCAGGTAGACCGCCTCGTATCCCATGATCGCCGGTGTCAGTATCCGGTTGCCGGTAATGGTCTGGAACACGATCGAAGACCAGGCGATGCAAACCCCGCCGATGAGCATGGCGGCCAGCCGTGCAAATCGCTTGGGAATGACGTAATCGAAATCGAAGCCGGAGCGGAAGAACAGGAAGGTCAGCGCCAACGCGATGACCACCATCCAGACGGCGTGCCGGGAAGCCATGCGCATCACTTGTTCCTCCAAATGATGAGCAGGAGAAACAGCACGCCGCCCACGCCGCCTGCGGTTAGGCCGATGGGCACCTCGAACGGGTAAATGAGCAGGCGACCGAGAATGTCGCAGGCCAGCAGCAGCGATGCGCCGCCCAGCGCCACGACGGGCAGCGTGCGGCCCAGGTTGTCGCCGTAGTGCAGTGCGACCAGATTGGGAATGACCAGCCCGACGAAGGGAATGGCTCCGACGGTGATGACCGTGGCGGACACGGTGACGGCCACCAGCATCAAGCCCAGCGCCACCGTGGCCGGGTAGTTCAGCCCCAGGCTCGTGGCCATGCCTTCGCCCATGCCCAGCACGGTGAAGCGGTGCGCGTACAAGTAGGTCAGCGCAACGATCGGCAGGATCAGGTAGATGATTTCGTAGTTGCCCTGGACGATCTTGGAGAAGTCACCCAGCAGCCAGCCCTGCATGCTTTGCAGGATGTTGTGGCGATAGGCGTAGAACTCGGCGATGGCGCTGAGCACGCCGCCGTACATCAGTCCGATCACCGGGACGAGAATCGTGTTCTTGAAACGGATGCGGCGGACGATTGCCACGAAGATCAGACTGGCCGCGAAGCAGAAGGCCAGCGCGAACAGCATCCGGCCCTCCGTGCCTGTCGCTGGCATCGTGGTCAGCGCGACCAGGATGCCGAGCTTGGCCGCATCCAGTCCGCCCGAGGTGGCCGGCTCGACGAACTTGTTGCGGACGATGTGTTGGAGGATGACGCCGCAGACGGACAGGCCCACACCGGTCAGCACCAGCGCCATCAGGCGCGGCAGGCGGCTGGCCGTAAGCGTCAGCCAGGCATCACCCGACAGCGAGAACACTTGAGACCATGCCATCTGCTGCGCACCAACCAGCAGCGATGCGCCGCACAGCACGATGAACAGGCCGAACAGACTGGCGCGCATCAGGAAGATGCTCCACCTGACGCGGCAGGGGCAATGCGCCAGCCTTTGGCGGACTGACGCTGGCCCAGGAATGCCGCGTACCGCCCCTGACTCTCGCGCAACTGCGCAGGCGGTCCCTGCTCGACGACCTGGCCGCCTTCCAGCACCACGATCTGGTCGGCCATCGCCACGGTGGAAAGCTGGTGCGCGATCACAATCAGCGTGCGCCGGCCGCGCAGCCGTGCCAGTGCCTTGGCAATGGCAGCCTGGTTCTCTGCGTCCAGGGCGGCAGTGGCTTCGTCCACCAGCAGGATGGGCGCGTCCTTGATGAGTGCGCGGGCGATGGCGATGCGCTGGCGCTCGCCGCCGGACAGGCGCGCGCCGCCCTCGCCGACAGGGGTGTCCAGGCCCTGCGGCAGGCGAGCGATGATCTCGGCCACGCCAGCCTGCTGCGCGGCTTCCATGACCTCGGCATCACTAGCATCGGGTTTGCCGATGCGGATGTTGTCGGCGATGCTGCCCGTGAACAGATAGCTGTCCTGGAAGATCTGGCTGATCTGGCCGGCCAGTTGCGCGCCCGACATCTGACGTACATCCACGCCGCCAACGAGCACGCTGCCCTGGCTTACGTCGAAGAAGCGCGCGATCAGCCGCACCAGCGTGGTCTTGCCCGAGCCGGATTCACCGATCAGCGCGGTCATGCTGCCCGGCGCGATGCGCAGGCTCACGCCGCGCAGCACGTCGGGTTCATCCGCCGCGTAGCGGAAATGCACGTCGCGCAGTTCGACCGAGGCATCGCGTGGCGCCTGTGGTGCCTGTAGTGCCTGGGGCTCCGACAACGGTTCGACGGCGAACAGCTCGCGGATGGCATCGAGTTGACCGCGCGCGCCGCGCAGCACTTCGCCATAGCCGGCCACTTCCAGCAGCGAATCGATGAAGCGGCCGACCAGCAGCAGCGCGACGATGACCGCCGTGATACCGCTGGCCGCCACGCCACCGCCCAGGTGCTCGTTCATCCACAGCGCCGCCGCAATCAGCAAGGCGGCGAACACAGCCTGCACGGCCCAGGTGTTGATGACAGCCGAGCCTGCCGACAGCCAGATCAGCCGAGACCCCGATTGGCGCTGCCGCTCGAAGGTCTGTTCCAGCCAGCGCGTACTGCCGTCCTCGCCGTTGAAAGCGCGCAGCACCGACTGGGCCTGAGCGAACTCCACCACGCGCTGGCTGGCATCGGCAAAGCGCCGGTGGAAGGCATCGTCGGCGCGCCGAGAAAGCCTGCCCGTCAGCGCGAGAACACCCGCCAGCAGCGGCAAGGCCACCAACGCGATCCACCCCAGCGGCCCATGCAGCACGAACAAGGCTGCGACGAGCACCACGGGCGTCACGACGCCAGCGATGACCGGGGTGAACACATGTGCCGGAAGCTGGGCCACGGCCATCATGCCTTGCGTGACGACGTGGCTGAGCCGGGCCGTGTTCTGCGGCGTGAACCAGCCCACGGGCAGGCGTGCCACATGATCGCCAAGGCGGTGCCGCGCGCCTTGCAGGATGGCCACGCCCACGCGCACGCCGGCCTGCTCCACACGGCGGCGCAAGGCCCAGCAGACGGCCAACCCGGCCAGCAGCACGGCCAGCCACGGTGCGACGCCTTTCACGTCACCGGCCAGCAGGTGCGTGAGCACCGGCACCAGCGACGTGATCGTCAGCCCGCAGAGCACGCCATAGGCCACGGCCATCCAGGCGTAGCGGCGGAAGACGGGCGCATCCCCGCCCAGCAACCGGATGAAGGTCTTCAGCATGGCTGGCCCTCCGAAACTGGCGCGGCTTCGTCAGCACGGTCGTAGCCCCCTTGAGTCCACAGCCGTGCATAGCGGCCGCCCTGTGTCAGCAACTGCTCATGCGTGCCGTGTTCAATGATCCCGCCGTCTTCGAGCACGAGGATCTGGTTGGCGTGCATCACCGTGTCGAGCCGGTGCGCGATGACCAGCAGCGTGCGGCCCCGCGCGAAGCGGGCCAGCGCATCCTGGATCGCCACCTCGTTGCCGGCGTCGGCAGCGGCCGTGGCCTCGTCGAGCACCAGCACGGGCGGGTCGAGCAGCACGGCGCGTGCGATGCTCACGCGCTGGCGCTCGCCGCCGGAAAGCTGGGCGTCCTCGCCAACCACCGAGTCGTAGCCGCGCGGCAGGGCCAGGATGCGCTCGTGGATGTTGGCGGCCCGCGCGGCGTCCTCGATCTCCTGCTGGCTGGCCGAAGGCCGGCCCAGCGCAATGTTGTCGCGCACGCTGGCGTGAATCAGGCGCACTTCCTGTAACACGAAGCCGATGCGCCGGTAGAGCTGTGAAGTCTCGATGTGCCGCAGATCCGCGCCGCCGAGCGTGATGTGCCCTTCGCTCGGGTCGAAGAAGCGCAGCAGCAGCCGCGCCACCGTGGACTTGCCCGCTCCCGACGGGCCGACGATGGCCGTGACCGTGCCGGGTTCCAGCGAGAAGCTGATGTTCGACAGCACCTGATGCCCGTCGCCGTAGGCGTAGCCGACGCCCTCGAACCGAACGTCGTGGCCGACAGGGATTTGCTGCCGGTCTGGCGCGACAAGCTCCAGCACCGGCGTTTCCAGCAGCGCCAGCACGCGCTGCGCGGCCCCTGTGGCGCTGCCCAGGTCGTGCAACAGCGTGTGCAGCAACAGTAGCGGCGCGCAGATGCCCGGCGCCACCAGAGCGAACGGCAGCACGTCCACGGGCGCGATCCAGCCCAGGCCCGAGAACAAGACACCGAAGGCCAGCACCACGCCCAGCACTGTGACCGGCGCGATCATCGCGTGGGCATGGGCCATCGCAGCCACCAGCGGACGGGTGAAGCTCACGAACGCCTCGGCGAAGGCATCGACGGCCTCCCGGTAGCCGCCATGCGCCTGGCCAGCAGCGCCGAACGCCTTGACTACGGGAACGCCGCTGACGAACTCGACAGTCGCGCTGTTGATGCGTCCCAGCCGGGCGACGAACTCCTCCATGCTCGACCCGCTGGCCTTCATGGCGTAGCGCAGGAACAGGAAGAAGCCGGGGAACGGCAGCAGCGCGGCGATGGCCATGCGCCAGTCCAGCGCAAACAGATAAATGACCGAGATCAGGATCGCGCCCACTGCGCGCGCCACCGCCGTGTAGAAGTGCGCGGTCAGGCTGTGCAGCGTGGCGATGTCGTCCTGCATCGCCTGCTTGACCTCGCCCGATGCCCGGCTGGTGAACCAGCCCAGCGGCACCCGGGCCAGCCGCCGCGCGGCGGCCAGGCGCAGATGGTGCGTGATGCGGTTGTCGGCCAGGTGGGCGGTCAGCTCGCCGGCCGACACCAGCGCCATGCCGGTGAACATGGAAGCCACGCTCGCCACGACCGTCCACCAGATGTCGCCCTGTGCCGGTGCAGCATCAGCGTCGCCTAGGGCGATCTTGGCGATGTGTGCGATGCCTGCCAGCGGCACCAGCGTGAGCATGGTGCCCACGGCGGCCAGTACGGCGGCGGCGATCAACTGCCCACGTATAGGGCTCAACACCCGACTGATCGGGTTCCCTGGGTTGGCTGCTGCGTCATGAATGCCCATGAGAGATAAAAGTCCAGAAATTCAAATGGATACGTATGACCTCACCCATTGCTGAGAGCGGTAAGGCAGACACCTGCCAAGGCGTTTGGTGTGCCGGTTTCCGGTCTTTCAGTGCCATGCACGACCTCGCACCCTGGTCATCGCTACATGCAGGTGAGAATTACTTTCATAACTATAAACTAAATCTGCCATTAGTTGCATAACCTAAACTAAATATTGAAAAGAGGGTTAAAGTGGAGGCGTAGCCGCCGCCAAACCAAGGAAAAGACATGAAGCAGTCAGAGCGCCCCGCACCGCGCGGACGCCCCCCCACGATCACGCGCAAAAGGATTGCCGACGCTGGCATCGAGATCGGCCTGCCTAACATCACCTTTGTTGGCGTTGCCGCCGCGCTAGGTGTCAGCCACATGGCGCTCTACAAGCACGTGCCGAGTCTTGAGGAACTCAAGCACCTGGTTGCCGAGGAAATCTTCAACCGATGGCAGATTCCCCTACCTAGCGACGGCACCCGTGACGGACTGCGGGAGTACCTGACCGTGTTCTCCGCATCCGTGTGGGAGTTCGTCAAGACACATCCGGGGGTCACGCCATATGTGATCCGCAGGTTGGCGGTGACACAGCCCATGCTCGCCAAGATCGACGGACACCAGCGTCATATCGCCCAGGCTTACGGCATCACAAAGGAGCAGGCGCGCTGGCTGCTGGCGACCGTGGCCTTCCACTGTCTTGCCGTAGCCGATACGGTGTATTCGGTCGCTGGGCGAGAACCCGCTGTGGATGCAGACCGCGCCGTGGAAGAAGCCGAGATGGAAGCGGAACTCGATCAAGGCATACGGGCGCTCATCGTCGGTGCGCTGGCCATGCTGGAAGATGGCGATCGATCGCATGGTTCACCCGATTCCTTGACACTTCGGCCTTAGAACGTGTTTACGATCTTCGTAGAAGCAGAGCAACAAAGGCCAAGTGAATGAACTGCAAGCTGGTGTTGAGCCAGCGTTCGCAGTTCTTCCATAACCGTCGATTCTTCTCTAGCCATGCAAAGCTTCGCTCAACTATCCAGCGTTTGGGTATTACCTCAAATCTGTGAAGCTCGCTGCGCTTTGCAATCTGCACTTGCACATGCTCGCCCAACAACTGCTTGACGCCCATGGCAAAGGGGTTGCCGGTATAGCCCGCATCGGTGAGTACCCCCTGAACTGCACTCAAAGAAGCCTTGCAGCGCTCAAACGCTTGCAAAGCACCTTGGCGATCTGTCACATTGGCTGTCGTCACCGCAATGGCATGAGGCAGGCCAAGTGTGTCCACCGCAATATGGCGCTTGATGCCCGAGACTTTCTTGCCCGCGTCATAGCCCTTAAAGCCCGCAGTGTCCGTGTTTTTGACGCTTTGCGCATCAACAATCACGAGCGTGCTCGATTCGCTGCGCCCCTGTCTGCGTCGGGCCACGCCAACCTGATTTTTTAAGTGCCCGCTCCAAGGCACTGATGCCATGTTCGTCGGGCTCGCTCCATTTGCGCCCAATAGGCATAAACACTTTGCCATTTGGGAAAGTCAGGGGGTAAATAGCGCCACTGGCAACCGGTTCTCAGCAGGTACAGCACTGCGCAAAACACCTCATACAAATCAAGCGTGGCAGGCTTGGTCCTGCGGCGGACCTTGCGCAACTCTGGCTCAATTTCTGCAAACTTCTCACGGCTAATGTCGCTGGCGTATTTCTGTCTTTTCACACACCAGATTGTCGGGGCAAACAAGATCGCAAACACGCTCTAACAGGCCTTCCTGTCCTGCATGTAGGACTGCTGGCTTTGATGCATGGGCTGCATGTATCCGGACACAAAAAAGCTCCCATGGCGGGAGCTGGTGTGTGCAGGTGGGCAGGACTCAGTCTTTGGCGTAGGGGTCGGCGTAGCCGAGCTCCTGCATGATGTCGGTTTCGTAGGCCTCCATCTCTTCGGCATCTTCCTCGCTGGTTTCGTGGTCCCAGCCCTGGGCATGCAGCGTGCCGTGCACGATCATGTGGGCGTAGTGTTCTTCCAGCGACTTGTTCTGCTCTTTGGCCTCACGCTCAATCACGGGGCCGCAGATCACCAGGTCGGCCTGCACAGTGGGTTCCTGCTGGTAGTCAAAGGTCAGCACATTGGTGGCGTAGTCCTTTTTGCGGTATTGCAGGTTCAGGGCATGACCTTCTTCAATGCCGACGATGCGCACAGCCATTTCGGCATCGACGGCCAGTGCGTGCTTGATCCATTTCGTCACACGGGCACGGGTGAGCAGTGCCTTGTGTTCCGCCAGGTTGTCAAACTTGCCAAATTGCAAAGAGAGTTCCAGATTATTTAGTGCCATTTTGGTCTCTAGCGCCCGTCTGGCAAGCGCTGATAGCTATCAAAATTAGTCTCTGCTACGGCCATTGCTGGCATCGTAGGCATCCACAATGCGCGCCACCAGGGGGTGGCGCACCACGTCGGCGCTGGTGAAGCGGTTGATGGAAATGCCCTTGACGCGTTTGAGGACGCGCTCGGCATCAATCAGGCCGCTGGTTGCGCCTTTGGGCAGGTCGATCTGGCTGATATCGCCCGTGATCACGGCCTTGGCGCCAAAGCCGATGCGCGTCAGAAACATCTTCATCTGCTCGGGCGTGGTGTTCTGCGCTTCGTCCAGGATGACGAAGGCATTGTTCAGCGTGCGGCCACGCATGAAGGCCAGAGGGGCAATTTCCAGCGCGTTGCGTTCAAAGGCCTTCTGCACTTTTTCGTAGCCCATGAGGTCGTACAGCGCGTCGTACAGGGGACGCAGGTAGGGGTCTACCTTCTGTGTCAGGTCGCCGGGCAGAAAGCCCAGGCGCTCGCCCGCTTCCACCGCAGGGCGGGTCAGGATGATGCGCTGCACGGCACTGCGCTCCAGTGCATCCACGGCGCTGGCCACGGCCAGATAGGTTTTGCCTGTGCCTGCGGGGCCAATGCCAAAGGTGATGTCGTGCTCGGCAATGTTCTGCAGGTACAGGGCCTGGTTGGGTGTGCGTGCGCGCAGGTCGGCACGGCGGGTGGAGAGCTGGATGGCGTCGGGGGTGGGCTCGAGCATCTCGACATCCCCGGCCAGCATCAGCTGCAGCGTGTCTTCGGAGATGGGGTCATCCGCCATTTCGTACAGGGCCTGCAGCAGCTCCATGGCATCCTGGGCCTTGGCCTTGGGGCCGTCGACCTTGAACTGCTCGTGGCGGTGGGCAATCTTGACCTGCATGCCCACTTCGATGGTGCGCAGGTGCGCATCGGCAGGACCGCACAGATGGGACAGGCGGGTGTTGTTGTAAGGCGTAAAGGTGTGGCGCAAGATCACGCTGATAATTCCTTGCTAGGAAAGCCGCAGCCATGGTGGGCTGCACACAAAAAGGATAGCGATGATAGGCAAACTGACTGGAACCCTGCTGGAGAAGAACCCGCCCGAAGTCCTGGTGGACTGCCATGGTGTGGGCTATGAGGTGCAGGTGCCCATGAGCACTTTCTACAACCTGCCCCAGGTGGGCCAGCCCATCAGCTTGCTGACGCACTTTATCGTGCGCGAGGATGCACAGTTGCTGTATGGGTTTGCGACCGCGCAGGAGCGTCAGACATTTCGGGAATTGATCAAGATCTCCGGCGTTGGTCCGCGCATGGCATTGTCGCTGCTGTCAGGCCTGAGCATTGAAGAGCTGGCACAGGCGGTTGCCACGCAGGAAGCAGGCCGTCTGGTCAAGGTGCCGGGAATCGGCAAAAAGACCGCAGAGCGCCTGCTGCTGGAGCTCAAGGGCAAGCTGGGCGATGCCGTGGTGACTGGGGCCGCTGCTCAGGTCAAAAGCGATGCACAGGCAGACATTCTGCAGGCGTTGCTGGCACTGGGCTATTCGGACAAGGAGGCATCCGCCTGCCTCAAGCAGCTGCCCGCCGATATTGGGGTGAGCGAAGGTATCAAGCTCGCGCTCAAGGGTTTGTCCAAGTAATCAGGGGCTTTCAGGCTTGGACGCAGTCGCAGCTTTGCTGCGGTAGTGCAGCGCCTGGGCCAGCTTGCCCGGCGTCTGGCCTTTGCGGGCCAGTTGCTGCAGGGTCGTGTGGTGGAGTGCCGGCATTTGCCCCATGTCCGCAGCAGTCTGGCCTGTGGGGCCAATGGCTGTGTCAGGCGGGGCTTGGGTCATGAGCGTGGCGGCATCGTGCACGGCCTGCAGATAGCCGTGGTCGCTGCCATCACCACGGCCCAGGGTATCCAGCTGGTAGGCGCGCAGATCCAGGTGCTGGGGTGGCGAGCGCAGCCACTGTGCCCAGTAAAACTCCAGAAATTCTGGTGCATCGTCTGGCACTTCATGCCCCACGCCGCGCGTGAAATAGACCAGTGAGCGGTAGGCATCGTCCTGCAGCCCACCGGACAGGCCCATGTGCCGGGGCAGGGACGCTGGGGCGATGGCCTTGCCGTCAGCATCTTGCAGCCAGGTGTAGCCCTTGGCGCGCATGGTACGCCAGAAGCTGGCCTGGTTCAGGTGCTGGTAGTCAGCCTGAATCTGCACGGGAATGCGCAAGCCTCCCCCAGCCTTGCCTAATCGGTCATCCCCCTGACCGATGGGCGCTTCCCACAGGCTGCTCAGGCTGTGGTGGCCATCCGTCATATAGATCTGCCCGCCCGGGCCAAGGACGGCGGTTTTGAGAGCGCCGAGATTGCGCTCGGCAGCAGGTGTCTGGCAGGCAAAGCTCTCGGCATCGGTCAGGCGCGAGGCAGGCGTGACCGACTTTTTGCGCACACCACCCAGACCGCTGAGACGGCACCAGTCGTCAAAGGCCTGCTTCCAGCGCTGGTCGCGGTAGCGTGCCTGTTTGCTGTAAATCTGGTCATAGCCCGCGGCTGGCTGTGTGGGGCGGGCCTGATCGAGCGTGATGAACTGCCAGCTGCCGCTGCGCTGCGTGGCAGGTGCCTGCGCGATGTCTCCCAGGCGTTGGCAAGTGCCTGTGACCCGGGGGTCTTGGTAGTGCAGCTGATCTGCGGCCAGATGTGCAATCTGCCGTAGCTGGCGCTGGGTGTCAGGGCTCCAGGTGCCAAGGTAGTGCTGGCCGTCAAGTGCCTGCAGCTGCAGGTCGGCATCCAAAGTGTCGGTCTGCCAGATGCCATGGTCTATGGAGACATAGTGCGGCTGCACGGCGGCAGCGCCTGTGTTGCCAGTTACTTGTTCATGGCACAGCCATTCGCCATCCAGCTTGGTGCTGGGGCTGGCCGTGCTGTGCAGCACCCAGCCACCCAGGCACAGTGCCAGCAGTGCACGATGCATGCGGAGTCTCCTTGTCGGTGGTGCACCAGCATAGCGGGGCAGAGATTGGCCTGCGGGATGGACGAGAAAACTGCCACCTGCTTCAGGCCGCGTAGCAGGCGCGGCACAATGACTGCCATGAGCATCCATACCGAGGACTTTAGTGAAGGGTTTGACGCCGCACCTGCGCGCAAACCCCGTGCCAAGGCCAAGCCTGCAGTCGCAGACGTGGCGGAGAGCAGCATGCGCAGCCCCACGATTTCGCCAGCGCCAGTGAACAAGCATGAAGAAGCGCTGGAGCGCGCCCTGCGCCCCAAGCTGCTTGATGAGTATGTGGGGCAGGCCAAGGCGCGCGAGCAGCTGGAGATTTTCATCGGTGCAGCCAAAAAGCGCGGTGAGGCGCTGGACCATGTGCTGCTGTTTGGCCCGCCCGGTCTGGGCAAAACCACGCTGAGCCACATCATTGCGGCGGAGCTGGGGGTGAACCTGCGCCAGACCTCCGGCCCGGTGCTGGAAAAGCCCAAGGATCTGGCGGCGCTGCTCACCAACCTCGAAGCCAATGATGTGCTCTTCATTGACGAGATTCACCGCCTGAGCCCCGTGGTGGAGGAAATCCTCTACCCCGCGCTGGAGGACTTTCAGATCGACATCATGATTGGTGAAGGGCCAGCGGCGCGCTCCATCAAGCTGGACCTGCAGCCCTTTACGCTGGTGGGAGCCACCACGCGCGCAGGCATGCTCACCAACCCGCTGCGCGACCGCTTTGGCATTGTGGCGCGGCTGGAGTTCTACAACGCCGAGGAGCTGGCGCGTATTGTCACGCGCAGCGCCGGCCTGCTGGGCGCGCCGATTGATGCAGAAGGTGCGCAGGAAATTGCCAACCGTTCACGTGGCACACCGCGTATTGCCAATCGCCTGCTGCGCCGCGTACGCGACTATGCCGAGGTCAAGGGCAACGGCACCATCACCCGTGAGATGGCGCAAAAGGCCTTGTCCATGCTGGACGTAGATCCCCGTGGCTTTGATGTGATGGACCGCAAGCTGCTCGAAGCTGTGGTGCACCGCTTTGACGGTGGTCCGGTGGGGGTGGACAACATTGCCGCCAGCATTGGTGAGGATGCAGGCACGATCGAGGATGTGATTGAGCCCTATCTGATTCAGCAAGGCTATCTGCAGCGCACGCCGCGTGGGCGCATCGCCACCAAGGCGGCTTATCAGCACCTGGGGCTGGTGGCGCCGCAGTCGGCGGGTTCACTGTTTAACGAGTAAAAGCATTGGTCTGATGCAGGTGCCTCAGCTGCCTGTGTCATGCTGCGTCCAGCACCCGGGAGATGTTTTTGAACGCCAAACCAAGCAACAAGCAACCAGCAACGGAACATTCTGGCCGCAAGCGCCTGTGGTGGGGCGTAGCCGCAGCCATCGTGGCCGTGGCTGCCTATGCCGGTGTACAAAAGTGGCGTGGACCGGTGGTGCCTGCCGTGCGGGTTGAGGCCCAGCCACTGGTGCGTACCCTGCAGTTTTCGGCACGGGTGGAAACCCGCTCGCGCGTAGGTGTGGGCAGCACCATCGTCGGCCGTGTGGACAGCGTGGAAGTCCGCGAAGGCGATGCCGTACAGGCTGGGCAGCTGCTGGTGCAGCTCGAACCTGCGGAGCAGCAGGCCGCCGTGCAGCAGGCGCAGGCCAGTCTGGCGCAGGCAGAAGCACAGCTGGCCAATGTGCGCAGCAACAGCCGCATCGGCCATCAGGCCCAGCTGGCACAGGCACAGGCTGGGCTGACGCAGGCCGAAGCCGACTGGCAGCGCAACCAGCAGCTGGTGGCGCAGGGTTTTCTGAGCCAGGCAGCACTGGACGACAAGCGTAAGGCGCTGGACGTTGCACGCGCACAGCTGCAGGCCGCACAGGCACAGGCTGCGGCATCCGCCAATGGTGGCGCGGAGCTGCAAGCCGCTGAAGCGCAGGTGCAGCAGGCACAGGCGGCACTGGCTGCGGCGCAGGCCAAACTGCAGCAGACCCGCATCGTGGCGCCCAGCGATGGCAAGGTACTGCTGCGCGATGTAGAGCCAGGGCAGATCGTGCAACCGGGTACAAGCTTGCTGCAGCTGGCGCTCGATGGGCCCACCCTGATCGTGGCGCAGGTGGATGAGCGCTATCTGGACCAGCTGCGTGAAGGCCAGAGCGCGACCGTGGTGGCAGATGCCTTCCCGTCTCAGCGACTGGCGGCAACAGTGGTTTCGATTGCGCCGGGCGTGGATGCCCAGCGTGGTGCGGTAGAAGTCAAGCTGGCGCTGGATGAAGCACCCCCTGCGTTTTTACGTGAAGACATGACCTTGTCCGTGGCGGTGGAGACGGGCAAGGTCGATCAGGCTCTGGTCGTGCCCCTGCAGGCCCTGCATGGCAGCGAGGTCTTGGTGCTGGATGACGGCAAAGCCACGCCGCGCCCCGTACAGCTGGGCCTGCGCACGCTGGAGGCAGCACAGGTGCAGTCTGGCCTGCAGGCTGGTGAACGGGTCTTGCTGCCACCCGCTCAGCCTGACCAGCGCGTGCGTGCACAGGTGCGCCCATGAGCGTACATCTGCCCTGGCGGTTTGAATGGCAGGTGGCCCTGCGCTTTCTGCGCGAAGGGCGAATGCAGAGCTGGCTGATCGTCGGTGGTGTGGCTGCTGGTGTGGCAGTGATTACTTACATTGCAGCATTGATTAATGGGCTGCAGGCCAATACCGTGAGCAAGACACTGGGTACACAGGCCCATATCAGCCTGCGTGCGCCTGAGGATGTGGTGATTCCGCTGTCGGCGGCAGCACCCGGCACCTGGCTGCTGTCAGACACCCAGCCGCGTGCGCAGCGGTTGCGCTCCGTGGACAACTGGCAGCAGTTACTGCCCGTGCTGGAGCAAGAACCGGGCGTGGTGGCGGTTTCACCCATGGTGTCTGGCTCCGGCCTGGCGCTGCGCGGCGAGGCCACGCAGTCCATTGCCATCATGGGCGTGGAGCTGGAGCGTTACCAGCGCATCGTGAATCTGCGTGAAAAAATCGTTGCAGGCACCTGGGGCCTGCAGCCGGGGGACACCATGATTGGTGTGGAGCTGGCCGCAGACCTGGGTGTGCGCCCGGGTGACCGCTTCACCATAGACACAGGCAGCGTGCAAGAGCCTGTGCGGGTGAGCGCACTGCTGGATATGGGCGTCAAAGATCTGAACCGGCGCACCGTCATCATTCCGCTGCGCAGTGCCCAGAGCCTGCTGGGGCTGCCCGGTGGTGCCACGGTGCTGGACGTGAAAGTGGACGACGTCTGGCTGGCCGAAGCACTGGCGGAGCAGCTGCGCCAGCGCTATCCCTATGAGATTGAAAGCTGGCAGGCCACGAATGCGCAGCTGGTCTCTGCGCTGAAGGCGCAGAGCATCAGCACGGCCGTGATTCGGGCGGTGGTGCTGATCGTGGTGGTGCTGGGCATTGCCAGCGTGCTGGTGGTCAGCGTGGTGCAAAAGCGCAAGGAAATCGGCATTCTGCGTGCCATGGGCACGACGCGCGCCCAGGTGCTGCGTGTGTTTCTGCTGCAAGGGGCCATCGTCGGCGCGCTGGGTTCGGTGGCCGGACTGCTGCTGGCATGGGCGCTGGTGCTGCTGTTTACCGCCATGGCGCGCGGGGCTGGCGGCGGCGCGCTGTTTGATATCAGCCTGACCTGGCAGGATGCCCTGTCTGCCGCCTTGACCGCTACCCTCTGTGGCGTGCTGGCAGCCGTAGCCCCTGCACGCAGTGCCGCGCGGCTGGACCCTGCGCAGGCGATCCGGATGTAAGCCATGCCTACTGAAAAGTCTTTTTCAACCCCGCCACTGATTGCCTTACAGGGCGTGCGCAAGTCCTACAACCTGGGCTTGCCGAGTGAGGTAGAGGTGCTGCATGGCGTTGACCTGTGCATTCAGCCCGGTGAGTTCATCGCTCTGGTGGGCCCCTCGGGTTCAGGCAAAAGTACCTTGCTCAATGTGCTGGGCCTGCTCGAGCGCATGAGCAGCGGCAGCTACCGGCTGCAGGGGCGTGAAACCAGCGATCTGGATGACGACGGGCTGACCTTGCTGCGCCGCCAGTCGCTGGGCTTTGTGTTTCAGTTCCACCATTTGCTGCCTGCATTTACGGCGCTGGAAAACGTCACCCTGCCAGCACTGATGGCACAGGGGGTGGTGACCGGGCAGGACCGCCGCAGGGCCATGGATTTGCTGGAGGCTGTGGGGCTGGAAAAAGCTTTGCACAAAAAACCGGCCGAGCTGTCCGGCGGCATGCAGCAGCGCGTGGCGATTGCGCGTGCGCTGGTGCAGCAGCCCCCGCTGGTGCTGGCCGATGAACCCACAGGCAATCTGGACACCCAGTCTTCGCAGGAGGTGTTTGCCCTGCTGCGCCAGATTCACCGCGACCTGGGCACGGCATTTCTGATCGTCACCCACGACCCACGGCTGGCCCAGCAGTGTGACCGGGTGGTGGAAATCGTGGACGGGCAGATTGCGCGGGATATGGCCCAGTCAGCTGCTAAGTGATTGATTGCATTGAAAGAGCTGCCGTCAAGGCTTGCCCTTGCTGGTCTGTGTGACACCTGCTGCTGGCACGCCGTGCCAGGTCGCTTTCCCGTAAAATTGCGCCTCTTTACATTTGAGAGGCCCGCTTGAGCAGCATGCGCTTGCGGCCCTTTGTCGCAACGCGTGGCAGCAGCCGCGCCTGAATAGTTCCCCATCCAGTGTCATACGCTCCAGAAACACGGCGTCGCCGCACCTTTGCCATCATTTCCCACCCTGACGCGGGTAAGACCACGCTGACCGAAAAGCTGCTGCTGTTCTCGGGCGCGATCCAGATCGCGGGTGCCGTGAAGGGCCGCAAGGCGTCGCGCCATGCGACATCCGACTGGATGGAAATCGAAAAGCAGCGTGGTATCTCGGTGGCATCGTCCGTGATGCAGATGAGCTACCGCGACCACGTCATCAACCTGTTGGACACCCCCGGCCACAAGGACTTCTCGGAAGACACTTACCGTGTGCTGACCGCTGTGGACTCGGCGCTGATGGTGATTGACGCGGCCAACGGTGTGGAGTCGCAGACCCGCCGTCTGATTGAGGTCTGCCGCCAGCGCAATACGCCCATCATCTCCTTCGTCAACAAGTTTGACCGTGAAGTGCGCGACCCGCTGGACATCATGGATGAAGTCGAGCGTGAGCTGGGCATGCCCTGCTGCCCCATCACCTGGCCTGTGGGTCAGGGCAAGCTGTTCGGCGGCATCATCAATCTGCAGACCAGGACCATGACGGTGTTTGCGCCTGGCAGCGAAAAGCGTCCGGAAGACTTTGAAGTCATTCCGCTGACCGAAGTCGATACGCTGCGCGCCCGCTTTGGCCAGGCCTTTGACGATGCCATGGAATCCATGGAGCTGGCGCAGGGCGCATCGGCCGAGTGGGACCACGAAGCTTTCCTGGCGGGCAAGCTGACCCCCGTGTTCTTCGGCTCTGGTGTGAACAACTTCGGCGTGATGGAAGTGCTCAACGCTGTGGTCGATATGTCGCCCCCGCCCGGGCCCCGCGTGGCTTTCACCGAGGTCAACCGCCAGCGCCAGGAAGTGATCATCAGGCCCGAAGACAAGGGCTTCTCGGGCGTGGTGTTCAAGGTGCAGGCCAATATGGACGCCAACCACCGCGACCGTATCGCCTTTGTGCGTGTGGCGTCGGGCAAATACACCCCCGGCATGAAGATGAAGGTGCAGCGCACCGGCAAGGAGCTGCGCCCCACCTCGGTGGTGACTTTCATGTCCCAGCGCCGCGAAGCCGTGGATGAAGCCTACGCAGGCGACATCATTGGCTTCACCATCCACGGCGGTGTGCAGCTGGGGGACTCCATCACTGACGGCCCCAACCTGCAGTTCACCGGTCTGCCTTTCTTTGCACCCGAAATGTTCATGACCGTGGTGCTGAAGAACCCGCTGCGCACCAAACAGTTGCAGCAGGGACTGATGCAGCTGGGCGAAGAGGGCGCGATTCAGGTGTTCAAGCCCGATGTGGGCGGCAATATGCTGCTGGGCGCGGTTGGTCAGCTGCAGTTTGAAGTGGTGCAGCACCGCCTCAAGACCGAGTACGACTGCGATGTGCGTCTGGAAGGCTGTCAGTACACCGGCGCACGCTGGATCACGGCAGATACGCCTGCGGAGCTGCGCGAGTTTGAAAACGCCTATCCCATGCGTCTGGCGCACGATGCGGCCGATACCCTGGCCTTCCTGTGCACCAGCCCGTATGACGTGCGTCTGGCGCAGGAGCGTTTCCCCAAGATTCATTTCCATCCGCTGCGCGAGCATGCAGGTCTAAGCCTTGGTTCTGCGAACTAAGACGTCGGGTATATCGGCCTGCAGACTTTGTTGCACCGGCTCGCCGTAGCGCTGCTACTGTCTTCGCCGGTGCGTCGCGTATGCGCCGCTTCGCTGACCGATCTGCCCAACGTGGCAGTGTGTGATTGTTGAACCCGTGCTTGGCACGGGTTTGTTTTGAGAGTGTGTTGTGAGCCAAGACTTTCTGCGTCCCCTGTCCGAATTGCCCGTGCCCTCCAATATCCTGGGCGTGCTGACCGATATTGATGACACGCTGACCACCGATGGCGTGGTGCCAGAGCACGTCGTTGCGGCCATCGGCCGCCTGAAAGATGCAGGCCTGAAGGTGGTGCCCATTACGGGCCGCCCTGTGGGCTGGAGCGTGCCGTTTGCGCGCGCGTGGCCTGTGGATGCCATCGTGGCCGAGAACGGCGCAGTGGCGCTGCGTCGCAATGCTGAGGGCGGTCTGGACAAGCTCTACCAGCAGGACGACGACACCCGCGTGCGCAACTTTGCACGCATGCAGGAAGTGCTGGCGCAGATCGAGCAGCAAGTGCCCGGCGCCCAGCGCGCCACCGACTCGCATGGCCGTGAGTGCGATATTGCCGTGGACCACAGCGAGTTCACCAATATGCCGCAGGCGCAGATCGACGAGTGCGTGGCCATCATGCGTGAAGCAGGCATGAACGCTACGGTCAGCTCCATCCACATCAATGGCTGGTTTGGCGACCACAACAAGCTCGAAGGCGCACGCTGGATTGTGCGCGAGCTGTTTGATATGGATTTGGACGCCACGCTGGGCCAGTGGGTCTACATCGGCGACTCCACCAATGACCAGCTGATGTTCCAGCACATGCCCCTGAGTGTAGGCGTGGCCAATATTGCGCGCTTTGTGCCCCAGCTCAAGCACCTGCCGCGCTATGTCTGCACCGCAGAGCGTGGTGACGGCTTTGTGCAGCTGGCAGCACACCTGCTGCAAAAATAAGAGCTTTTAGCGCTTGTAATTGCTTGCTTTTCAATAGAAAAATATCTGAAAGCCTTGAGTCGCAAGCGTTACCAGCTATGAAATTCAAAGGCCTGCACGCGCGCGCATGCAGGCCTTGGCCGTATTGGAGAGCGACTATTTAGTCGATGCTGACCTGGGCCTTGTCGATCACGCCCTTGTACATGGCGGTGTCTTGGTCGATCAGCTGCTGGAATTCGGCCGGGCTGCTGCCCACGGCTGCAAAGCCAAGCTGTGTCAGCTTGCTCTTGACTTCGGGGGAAGCGACGGCCTCTGCAATGGCTTGTGAGAGCTTGTCCACGATAGGCTGAGGCGTGCCTTGGGGGGCAAGTACACCCACCCAGGAATTCATCACAAATCCGGGAAAGCCGGACTCTTCCATGGTGGGGATGTCGGGCTCGCCGGGCCAACGCTGCTTGGAGGCCACGGCCAGTACCTTGATCTTGCCGTTCTTGGCATGCGGCATGGGCACCAGGGCTGGGTCAAACAGCATGTCGACCTGACCAGACATCAGGTCAGACAGGATGGGCGCACTGCCGTTATAGGGCACATGTTGGGCATTCAGGCCGTTCTCCTGTGCCCAGCGTGCGCCGATCATGTGGGCGCTGGCACCTGTGCCGCTGGAGGCATAGTTCAGCGGATTTTGCTTGCCGTACTCGGCCAGTTCTCTGGCATTGCTGACGGGCAGCTTGTTCGAGGTGAACAGGAACATGGGCAGATCCGCCACATGGCTCACAGCCACAAAGTCGCTGGCCTTGTAGGGCAGCTTTTTGTACAGCGACATGTTCACGGTATAGGCAGCCAGGACGCTGACAAAGTGGTAGCCATCAGCCGGGGAGCGTGCGGTCTGCGAAACGCCAATGGTGCTGTTGGCGCCGGGCTTGTTTTCGATCACCACGGGCTGGCCCAGGCGTTTGCCGACAGCTTCAAACACGGTGCGGCTGACGATGTCGGTAGAACCGCCGGGGGTGTAAGGCACGGTGAGCTTGATGGGTTTGGTGGGCCAGTTGCTGCCGTCCTGGGCCATGCTGTGACCTGTGGCGGCCAGCGCGGTGATGGCCAGTGCAGCGGCCAGTGCTGTACGGCGGGTAGTGGATGCCATGTGCTTGTCTCCGTTGTTGTCTTTGCAAGGCAGTGGATGCTGCCGCTCCCTGAATGTCGCCATATTTTTGATAGGCGACATTTTCAATGTAGAGAAGAAGCATGTGCAGGGATTGGGGGGAATCCCTTGGTTGCTGTCACTTGTGCGCCATGACTGCAAAAAATGCAGCAGTGCTTGCCTAGAATCGCGGCAGTTTTTGACCGGATGCCCTGTATGTCTGAATTGCTTGCCTTGGTGGATGCTGAATCCTTGAAGATGCTGCTGGCCATTTTTGTGGTGCTGGCCCTGTCATCGTGGGTGGGGAGTGTGATCGGGCGTCAGCAGCGCAAACAGAATCCTGCCAAGGATGAAGGCATCAAGATTGTGCTGGGGGCGACGCTGTCGCTGTTTGGTCTGCTGATTGGTTTTCTGCTGTCGTTTGCCATCAGTGGCTACAACACACGTGTGAGTGCCGAAGAGCATGAAGCCATGGCGCTGGCCAATGCCTTCCAGCGCACCACCTTGCTGCCCACTACAGAAGCGCAGGCACAGGCCGAGGCCATACTCGACAAGTACCTGGCCTCACGCATCGCGTTCTATCAGGCACCCTCCGATACGGAGCGTGCAGCGCTGCGCATGCAGTCCATTCAGCTGCAGACCAAGATGTGGAACTTCGTCAGTGGCGTGGCCAAACAGGCGCCGAACCCCGTATCCATGTCGCTGGTAGAGGCCTGCAACCAGCTCTACATCAGCCAGCAGCAGACCATGGCCAGCTGGCGCAACCAGATTCCGCTGGCCGCGTGGCTGATCCTGATTGTGTTTGGTGTGTGTTCCAACTTCCTGATTGGCTACCACATGCGCGCAGGCAGCCAGGCCTGGCTGCTGGTCGTGCCATTTGTGACGGCACTGGCCCTGTTCATGATTTCGGAAATTGATGTGCCTGGAAAGGGCGTGATCCATGTGACGCCGCAGAACCTGGAGGCGTTGCAGGTCACGCTGTCCAAAGGTGGGCTGACGCCTTAAGCCCCGCCAACACTACCCTTGATACGTCGTTGCGAAGCCTTGTCGTACGAGTTGTACTGCCTGCGGCTTCGCGCCTCGTCTCAAGCGCAAACCTGTGGTTTGCTGGGTCGTGTTGCCGGCTCTAATTGCCCATGTTCTGCTTGCCGATACGGCCCAGATGCGTCCAGCCAAAGCCCTGGGTGTATTTGAGGCCGTAGCCCAGTGCACGGTCAAAGCCAATGTGGGCCAGCCAGATCAGCGCCAGCGACAGACACAGTGCATGGCCCTGAAACAGAGCAAATGTCAGCAAAGCCGCGGGGCCTAAAGTGGCGTGTGTGGCGTTGTAGCAAAGTGCTCCTGTACGTGCCCCGGTGGCGTAGCCGATGAAGGCAATATCTGGCATCAGAAACAGCGCAGCAAACCAGCCCCAGCCCAGGCTGCCCCAGTGGGCATAGGCCGCACCGCTGATAAGCAGCAGGGCCAAGCTCTCTGCACGCAGCAGCCAGCGCACGCCGCCTTGTGCGGCCCCCTCGTGTGTCGTAGATATGTGTTGGTGCATGCCCTGCAGTGTCTGCGCCTTGGCCAGACTGCACAATCCGGCAGAGTATGGCTGCGGCTGGCGCACCACATGGAAAGCCAAGGTGGCATGCAGCCCGGCTACGGCATTGACCGAGGCGTGGTTGCAGTGCTGGCTGCCTGAGCAGCCAGCCGTCTGCTTACTGGCGTGCCAGCACGGGGGCGATGGCTTGCCCCGTGTGCGTACCCAGCGCCACCACTTCTTCGGGTGTACCGGCTGCGACGATGCGTCCACCACCCGTTCCGCCTTCGGGGCCCAGATCAATGATCCAGTCGGCCTCGGCAATCACATCGAGGTCGTGCTCGATCACGATTACGCTGTGGCCGCCATCCACCAGGCGGTGCAGCACGCGGATGAGCTTGTCCACATCGGCCATGTGCAGGCCCACGGTGGGCTCGTCCAGCACATACAGCGTGTGCGGCGTCTTGTTGCCGCGCTTGGTGATGTCGTCGCGTACCTTGGTCAGTTCGGTCACCAGCTTGATGCGCTGGGCTTCGCCGCCTGACAGCGTGGGTGAGGGCTGGCCCAGCGTGAGATAGCCCAAGCCCACATCTTTGAGCAGCTGCAGTGGGTGGGCAATGCTGGGCATGGAGGCAAAGAACTCCACGGCCTCATCCACTTCCATGTTCAGCACATCGCCAATGCTTTTGCCGCGCCAGGTCACGGCCAGCGTTTCGGGGTTAAAGCGCGCGCCGTGGCAGGTTTCGCAAGGCACTTTCACATCGGGCAGAAAGCTCATCTCGATGGTACGCATGCCCTGGCCTTCGCAGGCGGGGCAGCGGCCTTCGCCAGTATTGAAACTGAAGCGACCAGCGCCGTAACCACGGGCCTTGGCCTCCAAAGTGTCGGCAAACAGCTTGCGGATGGTGTCCCAGAAGCCGATATAGGTGGCAGGGCAGGAGCGCGGCGTTTTGCCAATCGGCGTCTGGTCCACTTCCAGCACGCGGTCAATCGCTTCCGTGCCCCAGACTGCTTCACAGCCGACGAGGGCCGGCGTGTTGCCTGCTTCCATGGCTTCGCGCCCCGCCTTGGTGCTGCGCTGACCTACGAGGTTGGCCACATTGGTGAGCAGGACATCGCGTGCCAGCGTGGATTTGCCGGAGCCGGAAACGCCCGTAATCGCCACCAGACGTTTAAGCGGCACGCTGGCTTCGACGTCCTGCAGGTTGTGCAGGTTCGCACCATTGACCACCAGCCAGTGCAGCGGGCCAGTGGCCTTGCTGGCTGCTAGCTGCAGCTCCGCATTCAGCGCGGCGCTGTCTGCCGCCAAGGCAGCGGCTGCATCGGCAGCGATCTGCTTTTTCGTGCGTTTTTTGGGCTTGGGTGCTTCCTCGGCGGGAAGGTCTGCGGCATCGGCTACGCCATGTACTGGGCGGCGTGGCTGGTAAGGGTGGCGCATGGCGTGCAGCAGGTAGCGGCCGGTTTGCGAGTCTTCGGCCGCCATGATGTCCTCGGGCTTGCCCTGGGCCACCAGGGTGCCGCCGCGCTTGCCTGCGCTGGGGCCGATATCGATCACATGGTCGGCACGGCGAATGGTGTCTTCGTCATGCTCCACCACCACCAGCGTATTGCCCTTGTCGCCGAGCTTGTGCAAGGCGTTGAGCAGAATGTGGTTGTCGCGTGCGTGCAGGCCAATCGTGGGTTCGTCCAGCACATAGCACACGCCTTGCAGATTGCTGCCCAGCTGTGCGGCCAGACGAATGCGCTGGGCCTCACCACCCGAGAGTGTGGGCGCGCCACGGTCCAGCGTCAGGTAGTTCAGGCCGACTTCTTCGAGGAACTCCAGACGACCCAGAATTTCCGGAATCAGGTCGCGTGCAATATCAGTTTCACGGCCTGTGGTGGACAGCTGTTGGAACCATTCGCGCAGTGCACTCACGGACATCTGCGCCAGCTCGGTAATTGCCTTACCGTGGAACTGCACCGCACGGGCGCGGGCGTTCAGGCGGGTGCCTTCGCAGGTTGGGCAAGTGCATTCTTCGAGGTCTTCGACCTCATTCGCCGTCAACGTCAGCTCGCGGCCCCGGTTGTCTTCTGCCAGTGTGCTGTCGTCATAGACCTTGCGCTGGTCTTTGTTCAGCTTCACGCCCGTGCCCACGCAGTCGGGGCACCAGCCGTGCTTGCTGTTGTAGCTGAACAGGCTGGGTTCCAGTTCCGGGTAGCTGGTCGCACAGATGGGGCAGGCACGCTGGGTGGAGAACACCTGTAGCGTGCCCACGCCCTTGCCCTGCTCGGGCGCAGCAATCGCAGCTTCCAGGTCCTCAATGCCCGAGAGCACATGCACCACGCCCTTACCAATTTCCAGCGTTTTGGCGAGCTGCGCGCGCAGTTCTTTTTCGTTGGCGGCCGTGACCTTCACGCTGGCTACGGGCAGCTCGATGGTGTGCTCTTTGAAACGATCGAGGCGCGGGAAGCCTGTGGTCGGCAGGAAAGCTCCGTCCACGCGCAAATGCGTATAGCCCTTGGGACGTGCCCAGTCGGCCAGCTCGGTGTACACGCCCTTGCGGTGCACCACCAGTGGGGCCAGCAGGCCGATATGCTGGCCCTTGAACTGGCTCAGCAGCTGGGCGGCGATGCGCTCGGGTGTTTGCGGTTCTACGGCTGCGCCATCGTGCACGCAGTGCTGCGTGCCCAGCTTGACATAGAGCAGGCGCAGAAAGTGCCAGACCTCGGTGGTCGTGCCCACGGTGGATTTGCGCCCGCCGCGTGAGAGGCGCTGCTCGATCGCCACAGTGGGCGGAATGCCCCAGACCGCATCCACCTCCGGACGGCCCGCAGGCTGCACGATGGAGCGCGCATAGGCATTGAGCGATTCGAGATAACGGCGCTGGCCTTCGTTGAACAGAATGTCAAACGCCAGTGTGGACTTGCCCGAGCCGGACACCCCCGTCACCACATTGAACTTGCCGCGTGGAATGTCCACGCTCAGGCCTTTCAAGTTGTGCTCACGAGCATTGACAATTTCAATAGCATTTTTGGCCTCTAGCGCTTGTCTGGTGGGTACTGACAGCTCTTTTTTGTAGAGCATGGGGGCTACTTCTTCGACCAGCTGGCCGCCCACGCCCATGGCGAGGTCGTACTCGCGCAGGGCTTGCGCCGTGTGTGAACCTTGGACCTGGCGCACTTCTTCGGGCGTACCTTGGGCCACGATCTGGCCGCCACCGTCACCGCCTTCGGGGCCGAGGTCAATCAGCCAGTCGCTGGCACGGATCACGTCGAGGTTGTGCTCAATCACGATCAGGCTGTGGCCCGCTTCCAGCAGTTTGCGCAGTGCGCGCATGAGCTTGGCAATGTCTTCAAAGTGCAGGCCGGTGGTGGGCTCGTCGAACAGGAACAGCGTGCCCTTGCGCGCAATCTTCTGTTTGGACTTGGAGGTGGTTTTGGCCGCTTCGGCGAGGAAGCCTGCCAGCTTCAAGCGCTGGGCTTCACCGCCGGACAGCGTGGGCACGGGCTGGCCCAGCTTCACGTACTCCAGGCCCACGTCCACGATGGGCTGCAGGGCACGGATCACGTCTGCATCCTGCGCAAACAGCAGCGCGGCTTCGGCCACGGTCAGCTCCAGCACATCGGCCACATTCAGGACTCGGCCGCCGCGCTCGATCGTGACTTCCAGAATCTCGGCGCGGTAGCGGCTGCCGTTGCAGTCAGGGCAGCGCAGATACACGTCAGAGAGGAACTGCATCTCCACATGCTCAAAGCCTGAGCCGCCGCAGGTGGGGCAGCGGCCATCGCCGCTGTTAAAGCTGAATTTGCTGGCCGTGTAGCCACGCTGGGCTGACAGCGGGGCCAGCGCAAACAGCTCGCGGATGCTGTCCCACGCTCCTACGTAACTCACCGGGTTGGAGCGCGCAGTCTTGCCAATGGGCGACTGGTCCACAAACACCACATCGGCCAGGTGGTCGGCACCCAGCAGGCGGTCGTGCGCGCCGGGGCTGTCCGTGGGCTTGCCAAAGTGGCGCAGCAGGGCGGGCGCGAGGATGTCTTGAATCAGCGAAGACTTGCCCGAGCCAGACACCCCCGTCACGGTGACCAGGCGCTGCAGCGGAAAGTCCACGTTGAGGTTTTGCAGGTTGTGCTCGCGCGCGCCTTCCAGAATCAGGCGCGGCGTGCTGTCGGTGACCATGCGCTTGAGGCCAAAGCCCACCTGCTTGCGGCCGCCCAGATAAGCCCCCGTCAGCGTATCGGCACGCTTGAGTGCTTCGGGTGTGCCGTCAAACACAATCTGGCCGCCGCGTGCGCCGGGGCCGGGGCCCATGTCGATCATGCGGTCGGCCGCAAACATGACGGCCGGGTCGTGTTCGACGACGACCAGCGTGTTGCCTGCATCACGCAGGCGGTGCATGGCCTGGGTGATGCGCTCCATGTCGCGCGGGTGCAGGCCAATGCTGGGTTCATCCAGCACAAACAAGGTGTTGACCAGCGATGTGCCCAGTGCCGTGGTCAGGTTGATGCGCTGCACCTCGCCGCCCGAAAGTGTGCGGCTCTGGCGGTCCAGCGTGAGGTAGCCAATGCCTACGTCCACCAGGTATTTCAGGCGGGTGCCGATTTCTTCGTTCAGCAGTTTCAGCGCCTGGTATTCCCCTTCGGGCAGACCCGTGGCATTGGCCAGATTCAAGCTGTCAAAAAAGCTGCGCAGCCGCGTGATGGGCAGACGCATCAGGTCATGCAGGCACAGGCCGGGCAGGGCTTCCAGCTGTTCACGGTTCCAGCTGACGCCATTAGGCATAAAGCGCTGTGCGGGTGGCAGCACGGCGTCGGCTTGCGCCTTGCTGCCGATGCGCCAGAGCAGGCTTTCGGTCTTTAGGCGTGCGCCGGAGCAGGTGGGGCATTCCGTGTAGCTGCGGTATTTGGACAGCAGCACACGGATGTGCATCTTGTAGGTCTTGGTTTCCAGGTATTCAAAGAAGCGGCGAATGCCGTACCACTGCTTGTTCCACTGGCCTTTCCACAAGGGCGAGCCTTCGATCACCCAGTGCTTTTGCTCGGCGGTGAGCTTGTTCCAGGCGATGTCGCGCGGAATGCCTTCGGCCTCAGCATGGCGCATCAGATCGTCCTGAATCTCTTTCCAGCCCGGCGTCTGGATGGGCTTGATGGCACCCGTGCGCAGCGTGAGCTTCTCATTCGGAATCACCAGGCCCCAGTCCACGCCAATCACGCGGCCAAAACCCCGGCAGGCCTCACAGGCACCTACCGCAGAGTTGAACGAGAACAGCGAGGGCATGGGCTCGGTATAGGTCAGATTGCTTTCCGGGCAATGCAGGCCTTGCGAGAACTTCCATAGATAGGCATCGCCTTCTTCGGGCATGACGTGCACTACCATGCGGCCGGAGCCGCGCTTGAGGGCCACCTCAATGGCTTCAATGGCGCGCGCACGTTCCACGCGGCTGAAGCGGAAGCGGTCGGCCACCACGTCCAGCACCTTGATTTTTTCGGGTGGGGTGGCCTTGGCTTTCTTGCCTTTGCTCGGGATTTCTTCAGCCGCGTGCGGGCGTTCCACCTCTCGCTCGGCCTGGATCTTGGTAAAGCCGCTGGCCGACAGCCACTGCTCCACCTCTTCCTGTGTGGTGTTGGCTGGCATTTCCACGGGGAAGGTCAGCGCAATGCGTGGGTCACCGGCTTCAGCGCAGCGCTGCTGCAGCTGGCTGTAAATGGTTTCCACCGTGTCGTGCTGCACGGGCAGGCCGGTTTCCTTGTCATACAGACGCGCGGCGCGTGCGAACAGGAGCTTCAAGTGGTCGTTGAGCTCCGTCATCGTGCCCACGGTGGAGCGGGAGTTGCGCACGGGGTTGGTCTGGTCAATGGCAATCGCAGGCGGCACACCTTCGACGCGGTCCACGGCCGGCTTGTCCATGCGGTCCAGAAACTGGCGCGCATAGGCGCTGAAGGTTTCGACGTAGCGGCGCTGCCCTTCGGCAAACAGCGTATCGAACACCAGGCTCGACTTGCCCGAGCCGCTCGGCCCGGTGACCACGGTCAACTCGCCGGTGCGAATGTCCAAGTCAACGTTTTGCAGGTTGTGCTGGCGGGCGCCACGGATGCGAATCAGGCCTTGGGTCATGGTGTACTGCGCGTAGAAGAGGCTCACAAGGAAAGCGGCCGGTCATTCTAGGCAGGCTGGCACGACCTGCTGGTTTTAAGGGTAAGCTGGCGCGGTCTTTGCTTGATTGCGGGTGGCATCGGGAAGTTTTGGAAACATCTTTCATGCGATGCCGGGCATGCAGGGAAACGGGGTGCTCAGCTCGCCCAGAGCGAGGGGGCAGCACTCTGGCACGCTAAAAACCGCAGCTATGACGAGGGTTTTTGACAGCGGGTGTTGTCTGCATACACTGTGGGGATTGACATCTGTCAAGTCTTTTCATTATTTCAGTATTTCCTGAATAATCAACGATTTACGTTGGTTTTGACAGTTGTCAAAAGTTTGATTCGTCCACCGGGAATTCCTGAAAAACATCACGATGCACTGCGTTGCATCAAAAGACTTGGGTGGGAGTCGTTGGGGAGGAGTACATTCGGCGGGTTTTGTAATCCGCGTTTATCCCTAACAGCGCGCATTTTTCGCGTTTACAGCATGCCTAAATCTACGGAAACCCGCGGGCCATTCTGGCTCGCTGCGGCAGCTTTGGCGGCAACTCTTACGGGTTGCAGCAAGGCCGTCGTGCTTAATCCCGCAGGGGACATCGCTGCCCAGCAAGGTGACTTGGTGGTGACTGCCACTTTGTTGATGCTGGTCATCATCGTTCCTGTGATCCTGCTGACTTTGCTGTTTGCCTGGAAGTACCGCCAGACAAACACTGAAGCCGAGTATGACCCTGAGTGGCACCACTCGACCACCCTTGAGATGGTCATCTGGAGCGTTCCTCTGATCATCATCATCGTGCTGGGCACGATCACATGGATCAGCACTCACAAGCTGGACCCTTATCGACCACTGGATCGTATTTCCGCCACGCAGCCCCTGAATGCCGAGGTCAAGCCTCTGGAAGTTCAGGTGGTGTCGCTGGACTGGAAGTGGCTGTTCTTCTACCCCGAGCAAGGTATTGCGACGGTGAACGAGCTGGCTGCACCTGTGGACCGTCCTATCCTCTTCAAGCTCACTGCCTCCAAGACCATGTCGGCCTTCTATGTGCCTGACCTGGCCGGCATGATCTACACCATGCCTGGCATGGAAACGCAGCTGAATGCGGTGATCAACAAGGAAGGTACCTACAAGGGTCTGAACTCGCACTACAACGGTGCAGGTTTCTCGGGCATGACTTTCAAGTTCCTGGGTCTGAACAACGAAGGCTTTGACGCCTGGGTGCAAAAAGCCAAGGACGAAGGCCAGGCGCTGGATGCTGCCAAGTATCTGGAACTGGTGAAGCCCAGCGAACGCAATCCTGTGACACGCTTCTCTTCCGTGCAGGACGGTCTGTATGACCGCATCCTCAACATGTGCGTGGAAGAAGGCAAGATGTGCATGAGCCAGATGATGGAGATCGATGCCAAGGGTGGCGCTGCCTACATGAAGGCGGCCGGTCTGAATCTGCCTCAGGATGTGTGTTCTGTGGAAAACGCGGACGAAGTCGTTGCCCTTCTGGAGCAGCGCCCCGTGCAGCAATAAGCAGTTAACGGCTGGAAAGCTGGCACAGGCTGGCTTTCCGGTCATTTAGCAAGAGACCAATATGTCTGAACCAACAACGTTGCCCAACGATCCGCTGCTCGGGCGGATCAGCTGGGAATCCATACCGATGGCCCATGAGCCCATCGTGCTGGCGACTTTTATTGCCGTGGTGCTTGGTGGCTTGGTGGTGCTGGCTGCACTGACCAAGTTCAAGCTGTGGGGTCCTCTGTGGCGTGACTGGATCTGCTCGATCGACCACAAGAAGATCGGCATCATGTACATCATTCTGGGCCTGGTCATGCTGCTGCGCGGCTTTGCCGATGCGGTGATGATGCGTATCCAGCAGGCCATGGCTTTTGGTGACAGCATGGGCTATCTGCCCCCTCACCACTATGACCAGATCTTCACCGCACACGGTGTGATCATGATTTTCTTTGTGGCCATGCCTCTGGTCACAGGTTTCATGAACTACCTGATCCCTCTGCAGATCGGTGCGCGTGACGTTTCCTTCCCTTTCCTGAACAACTTCTCGTTCTGGATGACCGCCACCGGCGCGATTCTGGTGATGGTTTCGCTGTTCCTGGGCGAGTTCTCCACCAATGGCTGGCTGGCGCTGTCGAATCTGGGTAACCAGAATCCGGGCGTGGGCATGGACTACTACATCTGGGCGCTGCAGCTCTCGGGTGTGGGTACGACGCTGTCGGGTATCAACCTGATCGTCACCATCGTCAAGATGCGTGCCCCTGGCATGAATCTGATGAAGATGCCTGTGTTCGTGTGGACATCGCTGTGTACCAATGCCTTGATCGTGGCTTCCTTCCCGATCCTGACTGCGGCGCTGGCCCTGATGACCATGGACCGCTACTTCGGCACACAGTTCTTCACGAACGAGCTGGGCGGCAACCCCATGCTGTACGTGAACCTGATCTGGATCTGGGGCCACCCTGAGGTGTACATCCTGATCCTGCCCGTGTTCGGTATCTTCTCCGAGATCGTTTCTACCTTCAGCAAGAAGCGTCTGTTCGGCTACACCTCCATGGTGTATGCGACCGTGTGTATCACTGTGCTGTCCTGGCTGGTGTGGCTGCACCACTTCTTCACCATGGGCTCCGGTGCGGCGGTGAATACCTTCTTCGGTATTACCACGATGATCATCTCGATCCCAACGGGCGCGAAGATCTTCAACTGGCTGTTCACCATGTACAAGGGCCGCATCGAGTTCAAGCCTCCGATGATGTGGACCGTGGGCTTCATGTGTACCTTCGCCATCGGCGGTATGACTGGCGTGCTGCTGGCTGTGCCACCTGCTGACTTTGTGCTGCACAACTCGCTGTTCCTGATTGCTCACTTCCACAACGTGATCATCGGTGGCGTGGTGTTCGGTCTGCTGGCTGGTATCAACTACTGGTTCCCCAAGGCTTTCGGCTTCAAGCTCAATGAGTTCTGGGGCAAGGTGTCCTTCTGGTGCTGGCTGGTGGGCTTCTGGATTGCCTTCACACCGCTGTACATCCTGGGTCTGATGGGAGTGACACGTCGCGTGAACCACTTTGAAGACCAGGCACTGCAGATCTGGTTCGTGATTGCTGCTATCGGCGTGGCCATCATTGCTCTGGGTATTGCTGCCTTTGTGGTTCAGCTGGGCGTTTCGATCCTGCAACGCAACCAGAACCGTGACGAAAACGGTGACTCCTGGGGTGCTGGCCGTACGCTGGAATGGGCCACTTCTTCGCCTCCTCCCGTCTACAACTTCGCCAAGACACCTGTGGTGTATGACGTCGATGCATGGTGGGACATGAAGAAGCACGGCTATCAGCGTCCTCTGAATGGCTTTGAAGACATCCACATGCCCAAGAACACGGGTGCTGGTTTTGTTATCTCCATGATTGCCATGGTGCTGGGCTTTGCGCTGATCTGGCACATCTGGTGGCTGGCCATCGTGTCGTTCGCTGGTGTGATCATTGCTTCGATCGTTCACACGTTCAACTACAACCGCGACTACTACATCCCTGCATCTGAAGTGCAGGCGACAGAAGACGCTCGTACTCAACAGCTTGCACGCCATGTCTAATCACACTATCTCCGCCAGCGCCGCTGGCGCGGTGGGACAGCGCGAATACCATCTCGCGCACGAACCCCACCCAGAAAACGGTACATCGCTGGGCTTCTGGCTGTACCTGATGAGCGACGTGCTCATCTTTGCAGCCTTGTTTGCCACCTATGGCGTACTGGGTCGCAGCTATGCAGGTGGCCCAACAGGTGCCGAGCTGTTCAGCTTGCCACTGGTGGCTGTGAACACGGCCTTCCTGCTGGTGTCCTCGCTGACCTTTGGTCTGGCGATGCTGCAAAAGCAGAAGAAAAATGTGGGCGGCACCTTGCTGTGGCTGGGTGTGACTGGCCTGCTGGGTCTGGCCTTCGTTGCTGTGGAACTGTATGAGTTTGCACACCTGATCCACGAAGGTCTGACACCTCAGACCAGCGCCTTTGGTTCTGCATTCTTCACCCTGGTGGGTACGCACGGCCTGCACGTCAGCTTTGGTCTGATCTGGCTGGTCGTGCTGATGGTGCAGATCAAGCAAAAGGGCCTGATCCACGCCAATGTGCGCCGCATCAACTGCCTGTCCATGTTCTGGCACTTCTTGGACGTGGTGTGGATCGGTGTGTTCACCTTTGTGTATCTGATGGGGGTGCTGTAAATGGCTGCACACGAAATCCACGCTGGTCACGCTGACCACCACGAAGAGCATGATGACCTGCACGTCACCGTTGGTGACTACGTGAAGGGCTTCATTCTGGCCGTTATCCTGACCGTGATCCCTTTCTGGCTGGTCATGGGTGACGTGATTCAGGATCGCTCTACCCTGGTCATGGTGCTGGGCCTGTTTGCTGCGGTTCAGGTGGTGGTGCACATGGTGTACTTCCTGCACATGAACGGCAAGATCCAGGGCGGCTGGACCTTGATGACCACCATCTTCTCCATCGTCTTTGTGATGATCACCATCGCAGGTACCTTGTGGGTGATGTTCCACATGAACGCCAACATGATGCCTCACCATCATGCGTATCCACATGGCGCTGAAGCAGCTGCGGTAGCGCCTGCGCAGGCTCCTGCTGCAGTGGAACACGCTGGACACGGCAACTGAGCATGACGGTGCAAACCTCGGGAGGGCGCAAGCCCTCTCGCATCACCTTCACGAAGGCGGTGCTCGCGATAGCGGGCATCGCCCTTTTTTTGACCTTCATCAGCCTGGGTACCTGGCAGGTCCAGCGCCGCGCCTGGAAGCTGGATCTGATTGAGCGTGTCAACACACGCGTGCACAGCCAGCCTGTGGACCTGCCCGCACCTGCGCTGTGGCCACAGGTCGGACGTGACAGCCACGAATACCTGGCCGTGCAGGCCCTGGGGCGGTGGATGGAAGGCCGCAGTGTGCTGACTCAGGCGGTGTCTGACCTGGGCGCTGGCTTCTGGTTCTTGACACCCATGCAGCTGGACAATGGCACGCAGGTGCTGGTGAACCGGGGCTTTATCCCGGCGGATCAGCGCAAGGCCTTTGCCGAGCACATTGCCAGTGCACCTCAAGAGGCTGCGGGTGAGCCTGTGGCTGTGACGGGTCTGCTGCGCCTGAGTGAGCCCAAGGGGGGCTTCATGCGCGACAACGCGCCGGATGAGGACCGCTGGCACTCACGCGATGTCGCTGCGATTGCACAGGCCAAGGGGCTGGAGCATGCAGCGCCCTTCTTTATCGACCAGGGCCTTCCTGGGCAGGCCGTTCCACAGACATGGCCCCGTGCGGGTCTGACCGTGATCAAGTTCACCAATACGCACGCCGTCTATGCGCTGACCTGGTATGGCATGGCCTTGCTGGTGCTGGTGGCTGCATGGCTGGTGATACGCCATGATCGCCGCAAGCGTGACTCCGATAAGGCTGCTTGACGGCCTGATTGATCAGAATGACAGGACCACCTTCGGGTGGTCTTTTTTTGCAGTCCTTCCAGCTCTTACCGTGCGCAGGAGGAGCGTGCTCGCTGGTTCGGCGGGCAGGCATACACAGCAGTGCACCGAAGTACACAGCAAAAAGGCCGCAAGATGCGGCCTTTGTTTTTGATAGCTGCCAGCGCTTGCTGGATAAGCGCTGGAGGTATTTTTGATGTTTAAGAAACGATGTAGTGATCAATCAGCAGCGCGGCAAATACACCGCTCAGGTGGATCAGCGAGAAGCGGAAGGTCTTGCGGGCCAGCGCGTCTGAGTAGTTCATCCACAGGCGCAGCGCATACCAGCTGAATCCCAGGCACAGCACGGAGGCCACGATCAGATACAGCCAGCCGCTCATGCCAAAGATCACAGGCAGCAGACAGCCTGCAAACAGCACCAGGGTGTAGAGCAGGATCTGCATCTGAGTGTACTTGGGGCCATGGGTCACGGGCAGCATGGGCAGGCCGGACTTCTTGTAGTCCTCGACGCGATACAGCGCCAGCGCCCAGAAGTGGGGCGGCGTCCACAGGAAGATGATGAGGAACAGCACCCAAGCCTCAGCGCTGACCTGCCCGGTCATGGCGGCCCAGCCCAGCACGGGAGGCATGGCACCTGATGCGCCACCAATCACAATGTTCTGGGGGGTCGCAGGCTTGAGGATGACGGTGTAGATCACGGCGTAGCCAATAAAAGTTGCCAGCGTCAGCCACATGGTCAGCGGGTTGGTGAAGGCCAGCAAAATGGCTGCACCCACGGTGCACAGAATGGCCGAGAAGGCCAGTGCCTGCTGGGGGGTGAGTTCACCCTTGGCCGTGGGGCGCCAGCTGGTGCGCTTCATGCGGGCGTCGATATGGCGCTCTACCAGACAGTTAAAGGCAGCAGCAGCGGCCGATACCAGCCAGATGCCAAAGCAGGCAATAGCCATGTCACCCAGCTGTGTCAGCGTAGGCACGCCAGGAACGGCCAGCACCATGCCAATCAGCGCGCAGAACACAATCAGCTGCACCACACGGGGCTTGGTCAGTGCGTAGAACTGGCTCCAGCGGGAGCCGGGGGCATCACTTAAGGTTTGAGCATTCATGCGGAAACTCTCCGAGCGCCTGAGCGCGCTTCTTGTTGGGGGGCGGGCTGCAGCGTGTCGCAGCCAGAGCCCAGGTCATGACGGTGACCAGTGCAGCAGCACCACCTGTATGCAGTACGGCGGCCAGCAGCGGCCAGTCCAGCACCACGTTAGACAGACCTGTGGCCACCTGCAGGGCCGTCAGGCCCAGCAGCCACTTGCTTTGTGCCTGCAGCGCAGGCTGGCGGCGCATGGCGATGGCAAGGGCCAGCGCCGCGATCACCACGACATAGGCCGCCAGGCGGTGGATGTAGTGGATGGCCGTCAGCGCCGCAAAGCTGATGTGACTGCCATCCGACAGCAGGCCCAGGGGGCGCCAGATTTCAAAGCCCTGGGCAAAGTCCATGTCTGGCCAGAAGCTGCCATTGCAGTCCGGGAAGGTAGAGCAGGCCAGCACGGCGTAGTTGGTGCTGACCCAGCCGCCCAGTGCAACCTGCACAAAAATCAATGCAAATACCGCCCACAGCGCTGTGCGCAGGCCGCGTGTAACGGGGGCGGGCTCCTGGTTGCGCACGCCTTGCTGATAGCCCACGGCCTGCACGCACAGCAGTGCCAGCAGCACCAGACCGCCGAGCAGGTGCAGGGTGACGATGGCGGGGAACAGCTTCATGGTCACGGTCAGCGCGCCAAAGGCGCCCTGAATCAGCACCCAGACCAGGGTGACGCTGGCCCAGGCCGGGTGGCGTGGGCCGTGCAGCGGCGTCTTGCGGTGTGTGCGCCATGCCAGCACGGTGAGGGCAATGATGAGCACGCCCACCATGGTGGCCAGGTAGCGGTGGATCATTTCAATCCAGGCTTTGCTCAGCGTCACAGGGCCGGTGGGCATGGCTGTTTCTGCCGCCGTGATGTGGTGCAGTGCACCAATGGGGCTGGAGCTGCCGTAGCAGCCGGGCCAGTCGGGACAGCCCAGACCGGAGTCGGTCAGGCGCGTGAAGGCGCCGAACAGGACCAGGTCAAAGGTCAAAAACAGCGTGAGCACGCCCAGCGCGGCCAGATAGCGTGTCGGGCCTGCGCCGCGGTTGCGACGCCATACCCATAGCAGTGGGACGAGCGCAATCAGCGCTCCCAGGCCCATGAGCTCGAGCAGCGGCGCAAAATCATAGAGAGGCTGTTCGCCCATCAGCACTCCTGAAGCAGTGGCTGGAACATGTCCGACAAAGAAAATCAGCCTGTGGTTGCACAGGCTGGTCAGCGGGGAGATTGACTCCGTAAGACCTGCATGCCCTTCAGGCATCAGCGGGGCTGGCAGAAGGAGAGCGAGGAAGACTGCGCCTTGCAGCACCCGGCCACATGGCATCGATAGAGCGTGCAGTTTTGGGGCAATCTTTGATCTAGCGCAGATTTTATCTTTTGCCTTCGTCTTGTGCAGGACGAGCGGTCAAAACAGGCGTGCAGCCCTGCATGCATTCACTAAAAAAAGAGCGTCTTGCGCAGGATTTATCAGGCATTGCAATAGCTTTTATTTGCAAGTGCTTGATATACAAGCGCTAAACGCTCTGTTTTTAAGAGTTATGCCGTCTGGTTGGCCTGTGCCAGCAGGCGGTGCAGGTCAGCCATGTCGTCAAAGACCATGCTGGCTCCTGCCTGTAGCAGCTGCTCGGGCGTGGAGTGGGCATTGACCTTGGGGCAGTATCCCCAGACCGTGGCACCGGCGCGCACGCCTGCCGTGAGGCCGGGGACGGAGTCTTCAATGACCAGGCAGCGCTCGGGTGCAATGCCCAGTGAGGCCGCAGCGGCCAGATACACATCGGGCCAGGGCTTGGTGCGCGGCAGGTCGTGGCCGCTGAAGACATGCTCGCCAAAGTAGGCAGACATGCCCACCTTGTCCAGCTGCATCAGCACCTTGGGCTTGTCTGCCCCCGATGCCACGGCAATCTTGCCGCCCAGCTGGGCGTGTACCTGGCGCACAGCGTCTACGGCGCCGCCAATGGCCACCAGCTCGGCGCGCAGGCGTTCGTTGCGGCGCTCGTAGAACTCGGCCATCCAGGCATCGGTCAGCGGCTTGCCGGTTTCGGCTTCAATGCGTGCGGTCTCGCTGCGCACGGTCTTGCCAATAAAGATGCGCATGCAGTCTTGCTCAGACAGCGCCCAGCCCGCTTCGTTGAGCATGGCGTGCAGCACGCGGTTGGTAATAAGTTCGCTGTCGACCAGCACACCGTCACAGTCGAACAAGATAGCTTCAAATTGCATAGCTGGTGGCGCTTGACAGACAAGCGCTAGAAGTCAAAAAGGCTTAGAACTGGTCGCCGTCTACATAGAACCAGCGGCCGTCTTCGAGGACAAAGCGGCTGCGCTCGTGCAGGCGCACGGCACGGCCTGCCACGCGAAAGCGCGCCACAAACTCGACCTCGGCCGTGGCATCGCCCGTGGGCTGGAAATCCTTGACCTGCAGACCCAGCCACTTGGCGCCGGGCTCAAAGTCCAGCTCGGCTGGACGCTGGCTGGCATGCCAGGTGGCTAGCAGATAGGGCGCGCGCTCCAGCACAAAGGCTGTGTAGCGCGAGCGCATCAGGTGTTCGGCATCGGGGGCGGGTTGGCTGTCAAAGTGTTCGACAAAACGGCCACAGCAGTCGGCATAGGCAATGGGCTTGCCCTTGGAGTTGCTGCGTCCGCATGGGCAGGCGGCGCTGGGCTGCAGGTTCATGGAAGGCGACAGAAAAAATGCTTGCGGGCGATTGTGTGCCAAAAAGTGCACGCATGCCTGCAGATCGGTTTATGACGTTGACGTGCACGTCAATAATGTGCGCATGAGCAAAACCACTTCTGCCACGCCAATAACGTATTCCATCAGCGATCTGGCCCAGGAATTTGACCTGACGACCCGCGCCATCCGCTTTTATGAAGACATGGGCCTGCTGCAGCCCACCCGCCAGGGTGCAGGCGGGCGCACCCGTGTCTACAGCCCGCGTGACCGCACCCGCCTGCGGCTGATCTTGCGCGGCAAGCGCCTGGGCCTGTCGCTGACCGAGGCCAAGGAAATCATTGACCTGTACGACAGCCCGCGTGACACCGCAGTGCAGCTGAGCAAATTTCTGGAAGTGCTGGGCAAGCACCGCCAGCAGATGGAAGCGCGCCTGGAAGACCTGCAGGCCACGCTGGAAGAAGTGCGCGCCCAGGAAAAAGAGGCCAAGTCACTTTTGCGCAAGCTGCAGAAAACAAAAGCTGCATAATTGACGTTAACGTCAACGGCATAACAAACCCAAGGAGACAGACATGAGCCAGTTGCCCGGATTGAACTTCCAGCTTGGTGAAGACATTGACGCACTGCGCGACGCCGTGCGCGAATTTGCCCAGACCGAGATTGCGCCCCGTGCGGCCGAGATTGACCGCAGCGACCAGTTCCCCATGGATGTCTGGCGCAAGTTCGGTGAACTGGGTGTGCTGGGCATTACCGTGCCCGAGCAGTACGGCGGCGCCAACATGGGCTATCTGGCCCACATGGTGGCCATGGAAGAAATCTCGCGCGCCAGCGCCTCCGTGGGCCTCTCCTATGGCGCGCACTCCAATCTGTGCGTGAACCAGATCAACCGCAATGGCACGGAAGCGCAAAAGCAAAAATACCTGCCCAAGCTGATTTCTGGCGAGCACGTGGGCGCACTGGCCATGAGTGAGCCCGGGGCGGGCTCGGATGTCATCAGCATGAAGCTCAAGGCCGAAGACAAGGGCGGCTACTACCTGCTCAATGGCAGCAAGATGTGGATCACCAACGGGCCAGATGCCGACACGCTGGTGGTCTATGCCAAGACCGAACCTGAAATGGGTGCACGCGGCGTCACAGCCTTTCTGGTCGAAAAAGGCATGCCGGGTTTTTCGATTGCGCAAAAGCTGGACAAGCTGGGCATGCGCGGCAGCCACACGGGCGAGCTGGTGTTCAACAACGTGGAAGTGCCCGCAGAGCACGTGCTGGGCCAGGTCAATGGCGGTGCCAAGGTGCTCATGAGCGGGCTGGACTATGAGCGCGCCGTGCTCACGGGCGGCCCGCTGGGCATCATGCAGGCGGTGATGGACAACGTGGTGCCCTATATCCACGACCGCAAGCAGTTTGGCCAGAGCATTGGCGAGTTCCAGCTCATCCAGGGCAAGGTGGCTGACATGTACACCGTGCTGCAGGCCGGGCGCTCCTTTGCCTACACCGTGGCCAAGAACCTGGACATGCTGGGCAGCGAGCACGTGCGCCAGGTGCGCAAGGACTGCGCCAGCGTGATTCTGTGGTGCGCCGAGAAGGCCACATGGATGGCTGGTGAGGGCATACAAATCTATGGTGGCAATGGGTATATCAATGACTATCCCCTGGGCCGACTGTGGCGAGATGCGAAACTCTACGAGATTGGCGCTGGCACCAGCGAGATCCGTCGCATGCTGATTGGCCGCGAGTTGTTCGCGGAAACCTGCTGACGGTTCTGGCATGGGCTGCGCCATTTCCCACACAAGAAAGGAAACGCCACATGACAACCACATCCATTGAACAGCTCTTTGTCCATAACAAGGAGTGGTCGGAACAGATGGAGCGTGATCGCCCCGGGTTCTTTACAGGTTTGATGGCGCAGCAAAAGCCCAAATACATGTGGATTGGCTGCTCGGACAGCCGCGTCCCTGCCAACCAGATCACGGGCCTGGAGCCAGGTGAAGTGTTCGTGCACCGCAACGTGGCCAATGTGGTCGTGCCCAGTGACCTGAACTGTCTGACCACCATCCAGTACGCGGTGGACCACCTGAAGGTGGAGCACCTGATGGTCGTGGGCCACTACGGCTGCGGCGGTGTGCTGGCTGCGCTGGAAGGCGTGCGTCTGGGTCTGGCCGACAACTGGACCCGCCACGTGCGCGATATCCGCGACAAGCACTATGAGCTGCTCAAGGCCACCCCTGTGCAGCACCGCCACGACGTGCTGTGCGAACTTAACGCCATCGAGCAGGTGGTGAATGTGGCGCAGAGCACCGTGATGCAGGATGCCTGGGCCCGTGGCCAGAAGGTGTCGCTGCACGGCTGGTGCTACAGCCTCAAGAACGGTCTGATTACCAACCTTGAAATGACCGTGCCCGGAGTGGGCGGCCTGCACGAGGTGTATCTGGCAGCCGTGGAAAAAGTCGCTCAACGTAAGCGCGACTGACAAACTGCCTGGGAGGAGCGAGAATTTTTGCCATGTTTCCGCAACGACTCGATGCTCCTCAGGCTTATGCCATTGCCCTTGCGATGATGGAGGGCGTAAACCGCCACTACCAGCGGTTTCGCGCCACCTCGCAGGCGGCCAAAACGCGTTTTGAGCAGGCCGACTGGATCGGCCAGCAACGTGCCCAGAGTGAGCGCATTGCTTTCTATGACCAGCGTGTGCACGAATGCGTGCAGCAGCTGAACACCGAATTCAACGCAGGCAGCCTGCCCATGGTCGTGTGGCAGCAGGTCAAGCTGCACTACATTGGCCTGATGGTGGGGCATCTGCAGCCGGAGCTGGCGGAGACGTTTTTTAACTCCGTCACCACCAAAATCCTGCACCGCACGCACTTTCAGAACGACTTTATCTTTGTGCGGCCAGCCGTCAGCACAGAATATCTGGAAGCGCCGGGAGAGCCTGCCTTCCGCGCGTTTTACCCCAGCAACCTCGATGCCCTGGTGCCTACGCTGCACAGCGTGATCGGGCACTTTCAGCTCCAGGCACGGTTTGAGAGTCTGAACCGTGACATCACCCTGCTGGCTGCCCGCATCCGCCAGCGCCTGCAGGGGCTGAGCCTGCGTGCCAATTTTCAGATTCAGGTGCTCAGCAGCCTGTTCTTTCGCAACAAGGGTGCCTATGTGGTGGGCAAGATCATCACGGGTTATACCGAAATTGCGCTGGCCATTCCCATCCTGCATGCCAGCAACGGCCGTGGGCTGGTGCTGCATGCCGTGCTGCTGGACGAAGAAGATCTGCACGGCCTGTTCAGCTTTGCACGCGCCTATTTTCTGGTGGACATGGCCGTTCCTAGCGCCTATGTGCAGTTTCTGCACGGTCTGATGCCGCGCAAGCCGCGCAGCGAAATCTATAGCGCTCTGGGGCTGGCCAAGCAGGGCAAGACCCTGTTCTACCGCGACCTGCTGCACCATCTGCGGCACAGCACGGACAAGTTCCGCATTGCTCCCGGCATTCAGGGGCTGGTGATGCTGGTGTTTGACCTGCCGAGCTTCCCTTACGTGTTCAAGCTCATCAAGGACAAATTCCCCGCGCCCAAGGAAATCACGCGCGAAGAGGTGCAGGCCAAGTACCGCCTGGTCAAGCAGCACGACCGCGTAGGCCGCATGGCAGACACCATGGAATACAGCATGGTGGCGCTGCCCATGGACCGCTTTTCGCCCGAGCTGCTGCAGGCCCTGCAGGCCCAGGCGGCCCAGCACATTGACATCAGCGACCGCGATGGCGATGGGCAGCTGGAAGTCATCATCGACCACCTCTACATCGAGCGCCGCCTGCTGCCGCTGAACATGTTTCTCAAGGAGTGCATGGATGCCGGGCTGGATAACCCCGGCCCACGTGCTGCCCTGGAGCGCGCCGTGCTGGAGTATGGCAATGCCATCAAGGACCTGGTGGCAGCCAACATCTTTCCCGGCGACATGCTGTGGAAGAACTTTGGCGTCACACGCGGCGGCAAGGTGGTGTTCTACGACTATGACGAGATTGAATACCTGACGGCGTGCAACTTCCGCGTCGTACCCGCCCCGCGCAATGAAGAAGAGGAAATGCGCAGCGAGATCTGGTGGCGTGTAGGCCCCGGCGACGTGTTCCCGGAGACCTTTGCCTCCTTCCTGCTGGCCCACCCGGCGGTGCGCGATGTGTTCATGCGCTACCACGCCGATCTGCTTACCCCCGAATTCTGGAAGGCCCACCAGGCGCGCATTGCGCAGGGCCATCTGCACGATGTGTTCCCTTATGACCGCAGCCGACGCCTGCTGCCGGATGTGGTGCATTAGGGCGATGTTTTTTGACAGTTCAGTACAACGATTCACACCACAAGGAGACCTGTATGTCACAACACCAAGATCCCATCGTGATCGTCAGCGCCGCACGCACTCCCATGGGGGCGTTCATGGGCGACTTTGCCGATCTGGCAGCGCACGACCTCGGTGGGGCTGCGATCAAGGCCGCCGTCGAGCGTGCAGGCATTGCGCCGGAACAAGTCGATGAAGTGCTGTTTGGCAACTGCCTGATGGCGGGGCAAGGCCAGGCACCAGCACGCCAGGCGGGCTTCAAGGGCGGTCTGCCGCAGAGCACGGGGGCCGTGACCCTGTCCAAGATGTGCGGCGCGGGCATGGAAGCCACCATCCTCGCCCACGACCAGCTGATTGCTGGCAGCCGCGACGTGATGATTGCCGGTGGCATGGAGAGCATGACCAATGCCCCCTATCTGCTGAAAAAAGGCCGTGGTGGCTACCGCATGGGGCATGACAAGGTCTATGACCACATGATGCTTGACGGCCTGGAAGACGCCTACGAAGCAGGCCGTTCCATGGGTACTTTTGGCGAAGACTGCGCTGCCAAATACCAGTTCACGCGCGAGCAGCAGGATGCATTTGCCATTGCCAGCGTGCAGCGCGCACAGGCTGCCGCGCAAAGCGGTGCGTTTGATGCCGAAATCACGCCCGTCACGGTCAAAACGCGCAAGGGCGAAATCACCATCAGCGTGGACGAAGGCCCTGCCAAAGCCAAGCTGGACAAGATCAGCAGCCTCAAGCCCGCGTTCAAGAAGGATGGAACGATCACGGCAGCGTCGAGCTCCAGCATCAACGATGGCGCGGCTGCCATGGTGCTGATGCGCCAGTCCACCGCGCAGCAGCTGGGCTGCAAGCCGCTGGCCAGGATCGTGGCCCACGCTACGCATGCGCAAGCGCCCGAGTGGTTCACCACCGCCCCCGTAGGCGCGACACAAAAAGCCCTGAAAAAAGCGGGCTGGAGTGTGGAAGACGTAGACCTGTGGGAAGTGAACGAAGCCTTTGCCGTTGTGCCCATGGCGCTGATGGCCGAGCTGAACGTACCGCACGACAAGGTCAACGTGCACGGCGGCGCCTGCGCACTGGGCCACCCTATTGGTGCCAGCGGTGCACGTATCATCGTCACCTTGATTCATGCGCTGCAGCGCCATGGCAAAAAGAAGGGCGTGGCCACGCTGTGCATCGGCGGCGGTGAAGGCACAGCCATGGCGATTGAGTTGCTATAAAGAGTGAAGCTGCCAGCGCAGATGCAGCAAGCGCTGGCAGCTAATTTGTTGCATAGGAGGAAGTGATGGCAACGGTACTGGTGATTGGCGCATCGCGCGGCATAGGTCGCGGTCTGGTGCAGGCCTGCGTGGAGCGTGGCGACCGTGTCATTGCGACCGTGCGCAAGGCAGCAGATGTGCAGGTACTGCGCGACGCAGGTGCAGAGGTACTGGTCGTTGATGTGGCGCAGCCCGCCAGCGTCAGCGGCCTGGCCTGGCAGCTTGATGGTGAGGAAATCGATCAGGCCTGGTATGTGGCCGGTGCCTGGGATGGCAGCAGCGCCCACACGCCACCTACGCAGCCCGACTTTGACCGCGTCATGCACACCAATGTGCTGGGTGCCATGCAGGTGCTGCCCCAGGTCATGCCTTGCGTGGAGGCCATCGGCGGCGTGATGGTCTGCATCAGCTCCATGATGTCGCGCCTGTCACAGGCTGAAAGCCGTGCGTGGCTGTACCGCACCAGCAAGGCCGCGCTCAACATGGTGGTGGCCTGCGCGCAGGAACAGTGGCAGGGCGCGCATGTGATTGCCATGGACCCCGGCTGGGTGCAGACCGACATGGGCGGTGAGGGCGCAAGCATCAGCGTAGAAGAATGCGTGCAGGGCATGCTCGCCACCGTGGCGCAGCTGGACGATGCCGACAAAGGCAGCTTGGTGCGCTACGACGGTCACCGTTGGGAAGATTGGTGAAAAAACCATAGCTGTTTGCGTTTGAAAAATAAGGATTTCCGATAGGTTTATTGCTGAAAACAAGCAATATCAAGCGCTGGCAGCTCTCTTTTTTAAGAAAAACAGCAAGGAGACAAGATGCTGCTGAACGAAGACCAACAGATGATCCGCGACGCCGTACGCAGCTTTGTGCAGGCGCAGATCACCCCGCACGCCGCACGCTGGGACAAGGAACACCACTTCCCCAAAGACGTGCACCAGGGGCTGGCCGCGCTGGGCTGCTACGGCATCTGCGTGCCTGAGCAGTATGGCGGCGCAGGGCTGGACTATCTGAGCCTGGCCGTGGTGCTCGAAGAAATTGCCGCAGGCGATGGCGGCACCAGTACGGTGATCAGCGTGACCAACTGCCCGGTCAACGCCATCCTCATGCGTTACGGCAGCGAGGCGCAGAAGCAGCAGTGGCTCACGCCGCTGGCCAGGGGCGAGATGCTGGGCGCGTTCTGCCTGACAGAGCCGCATGTGGGTTCGGACGCCTCCGCGCTGCGCACCACTGCTGTCCGGGAGGGCAATGACTACGTCATCCACGGCGTGAAGCAGTTCATCACCAGTGGCAAGAATGGGGATGTGGCCATTGTGATTGCGGTGACGGACAAGGCCGCAGGTAAGAAGGGCATGAGCGCGTTTCTGGTGCCCACCTCCAGCCCCGGCTACATCGTGGCACGGCTCGAAGACAAGCTGGGCCAGCACAGCAGCGATACGGCACAGATCAACTTTGATCACTGCCGCATTCCCGCTGAAAACCTCATCGGCGCGGAAGGTGAGGGCTACAAGATTGCCCTGTCTGCGCTGGAAGGGGGGCGCATTGGCATTGCCGCACAAAGCGTGGGGATGGCCCGTGCGGCCTTTGAATGCGCGCTGCAATACAGCAAGGAGCGCGAGAGCTTTGGCCAGCCCATCTTCCACCACCAGGCCGTGGGCTTTCGCCTGGCCGATTGCGCCACGCAGATCGAGGCGGCACGCCAGCTGATCTGGCATGCAGCCAGCCTGCGTGATGCCGGGTTGCCGTGCCTGAAAGAAGCGGCCATGGCCAAGCTGTTTGCCAGCGAAATGGCTGAGCGCGTATGCAGTGCCGCCATCCAGACGCTGGGTGGCTATGGTGTGGTGAGCGACTTTCCCGTAGAGCGCATCTACCGCGATGTGCGCGTGTGCCAGATCTATGAAGGCACGAGTGATGTGCAGAAGATCCTGATTCAGCGCGCGCTGGCCTAGGGCGTGTTCACGTAAACATTGGGTTCGCGCAGCCACGACAAGGCCGTCAATGCGCAGCGCGGGTGCGCACCCGCGTCAGGCGGGCAACACTGCAGGGGCGGCCTTGTCGTGGCTGCCCCTGATATTGAAATCACCAATGGGGTTGAAGGCTTGGGGCGGTCTGCGTTGTTACGGTGGCTGGCAAGGCGCTCGGCATTGCTGCGCCACCGCGCCTAGCAGCCCATCACCAAGCCTTCAACGCGAATTCCCAAGCTTTATGTGAACACGCCCTAGGTATCGATAACGACGCTGTGCTTGCTGCGCACGGCGTGCGCTGGCAGCTTCAGCCCCAGATCCGCCAGACGCTGTTTGACAAACAAGGCAGGCACGGCAAATACGTGGGCCAGTTCCTGCAGATCACGCGCACGCATGTCCTCGAGGGCGTAGCGCAGTGCGGGCTCAGGCATGAGCAGGCGCAGCGCGAAATCATTGGCTTCTACGGCGTGGCGCTGGTCAAAATCCAGCCGGAAGTCTTCGCTCACAGGAATGTGCTGGCTCATACCAGGGCGCAGGTGGTGCAGAGCGACATGGCCCAGCGCATGGGCCACGGCATAGCGTTGCAGTGCAGGGGGCAGCTGGCGGTTCAGCGTGATGGTGGCGCGGTTGTCCGGGGTGATGGTCAGCTGTGCGTTGGTCGCCAGCGTATCCTGTAGCTGCAGCCCTACGCCCATCTGTTTCACGATATGGGCGACGTTGACGGGAACCGTCTGGTCCCAGTGCAGTTTCAGAATGCCTTCAGCCAGCAATGCCATGGCCGCATTATCACAGGCGGCAAAGTACCTCAGCAAAACGGGATTTGGGCTTCCCCCTGAGTCAGAATAGTTGTCGCCTCGATAGAAATCGAATGAACAGGGGCGAAGACAGTAGAGGAAACAAGTGGCTCGATACGGACAAGCCTTCAAAGATAGCGTGGTGGCGAAGTGCTACCGCCGCAAAGCGCCTGTTTGCAGCAGGTCTGGCTGCAAACTGGGGTGAGTGAATCCACGTTGGAGCGTTGGCTCAGTGATGCCTTGGCCAAGCCCGCGCAAGTGACGCAATGGACACCAGCAGCCCGCTTTAATGCGCTGCTGACCACGGCTGCCATGGATGAGCACAGCAAAAAACGAATGGTGTCGCAGCCATGGGATTTATCCGCAGGAGCTGGGGCAGTGGCGGCTCAGTGCAGAGCAAGGCTTAGGCGCTCAGGCATCTGATAGCAGTGCCAGCACCCGCAAGCAAGATCGCAAACGCATACAGGCGCTGGAGCGTGAATTGTGGCGTAAGGAAAAGGCCTTGGCAGAGACGGCAGCGCTGCTGGTGCTATCAAAAAACTCGAGGCGATGATGCGAGAGGACGGGGAAGAATGATTCCCTTGGATCACCGCCAGAAACTGGTCCGGGACATTGATCAGGCACACCGTGAGGTGTGCCAGGTTGCGAGCTGCATGTGAAGTCGCAGGAATTGATGTGCGCACTTTGCAGCGTTGGCGCAGCAACGCTGCTGGCAGCTGTATTGGTGCCGATAGACGCCCAGATGCGGTACGGCCAGTGCCTGCACATGCATTGACGCAGGCCAAACGCCAGGAGATCTTGCGTGTGGCCAATGAGCCTAGATTTGCAGACATGCCACCAGCTCGTATCGTGTCCATGCTGGCTGATGAAGGGCGCTATATTGCCAGCGAGTCAAGCTTTGCCCGGGTGCTGCGCGCGCATGGACAAAACCGCCACCGTGGGCGCTGCCAAGCGCCTCGCCCACGTAAAGCGCCCAGCACGCATATAGCCACTGGCCCCAATCAGGTGTGGTGTTGGGATATCACCTATCTGCCCAGCCAGGTGGCCGGTAGATGGTTTTATCTGTACCTGATCATGGACCTGTACAGCCGCCAAATCGTGGGTTGGGAAGTGCATGACAGCTCAGAGCATGCAGTATCCAACTGCTGCGGCGCACCGCCTTGGCCCAGGGCATTGCTGCGTTGCCGCAGCAGCCGGTATTGCACGGTAACAACGGCAGCACACTCAAAGCCACCACCGTGCTGGCTATGCTGCAGTGGCTTGGCATCAAACCCTCGTACTCAAGACCTCGCGTGAGTGATGACAACGCCTTTGTGGAGTCGCTGTTTAAAACAGCCAAGTACCGCCCAGAGTTCCCAGTCCAAGGAATGCAATCACTGGCACACGCCAGGCAATGGGCGGCTGAGTTTGCACACTGGTACAACCATGTACACCGCCACAGCGGCATCCAGTATGTGACCCCGCATCAGCGCCATACCGGTCAGGACATCGAGATCCTGCGCAAACGCAGACAAGTTTATGAACAGGCCAGGCAGACGAGGCTGCCCGCTGGAGCCGCCATACCCGCAATTGGCATCACATTGACCATGTGGCCTTGAACCCAGAAAGGATCAGCGTCACCGATCAAAAAATACCCTTCGCTGCATAAATGAGGCGACAACTAAACTATCTTGACATGCTCCGGCTTGTCCAGAGAATGCATCAATAGCGCTTTTGGACAAGGAGGTTCGGATGGTAATTCGCAGCAGTGAGATCACTCCCCAGTCGGTGTATGAAGGGCGCAGGCAGTGGCTCAAATGGGTGGCCAGTGGCGTTGCCGGGGCCAGCATGGCGGCATGGGCCCAGCGTGATGCGCTGGCCAGTGCCGCATCTTCGGAATGGATGCCTTTGTCGTCTACCCCTTCCAAGCAGGCAGGTGCATGGACCGATGAAAAGCCAACGCCCCAGAAAGATGCCACCAGCTACAACAACTTCTACGAATTTGGGGTCGGCAAGGACGATCCAGCACGCTATGCGCATGCCATGTCTGTGGACCCATGGACGGTAGAGATTGAAGGCCTGGTGCACAAGCCTGGCAAATGGGCGCTGGAAGATCTGCTCAAGCTCAGCCCCATGGAAGAGCGCGTCTATCGGCTGCGCTGTGTGGAAGGCTGGAGCATGGTGATCCCGTGGATTGGCTACTCCCTGTCTGAGCTGATTCGCCGGGTAGAGCCCATGGGCAGCGCCAAATATGTGGAGTTTGTTTCGCAGGCGGACCCGCAGACCATGCGCGGCCTGCGCAGCCGTGTGCTGGATTGGCCCTACACCGAAGGGCTGCGGCTCGATGAAGCCATGAACCCGCTCACCCTGCTGGCCTTTGGCATGTATGGCCATGTACTGCCCAAGCAAAACGGTGCGCCTGTGCGGCTGGTGGTGCCATGGAAGTATGGTTTCAAGAGCGCCAAGAGCATTGTCAAGATCCGTTTTCTGGAAGAAATGCCTGCTACGGCATGGAACAAGGCGGCCCAGCACGAATACGGCTTTTATTCCAATGTGAATCCGGATGTGCCGCATCCGCGCTGGAGCCAGGCAACGGAGCGCCGCATCGGTGATGGCGGTCTGTTTGCGCCCAAGCGCAAGACGCTGCTGTTCAACGGCTACGCCGATCAGGTGGGGCAGCTCTACCAGGGTATGGACTTGAAGCGTAATTTCTGATGGCAGTGCAAGTCATCAATACCTGGCTGCTGAGTCGCTGGGCCAAGCCCGTGGTCTGGCTGCTGGCGCTGGCACCTGTGATCTGGCTGGTTGTGGCCACGGTCACGGACAATCTCGGCGCTAATCCGGCAGAGGCGCTGATTCGTTCTACGGGCGATTGGGCGCTGCGCGGCCTGTGCATTGCGCTGGCCGTCACACCGCTGCGCCAGCTCAGTGGCTGGAATGCGCTGGCGCGCTTTCGCCGTCTGCTGGGGCTGTTTGCGTTTTTCTATGTGCTGCTGCATGCCATCAGCTTTTTCGGGCTGGACATGGGCTGGAGTCTGGCAGCCACCTGGGACGATATTGCGCAGCGCCCCTTCATTCTGGTGGGTGTGCTGGCTGCGGTGATTCTACTGTCACTGGCGCTGACCTCACCACGCTGGGTGCTGCGAGCCATGGGCGGCAAGCGCTGGCAGCGCCTGCACCAGGGTGTACACCTGGCGGCATGGCTGGCATTGCTGCATTTTTACTGGATGCGCGATGCCAAGAACAATACCGCCGAGGTCTGGATCTACGCCGCCATCGTGCTGTTGCTGCAGGGCTGGCGTGTGTACCAGCGCCTAGCGCTCAGTCGCAGGCTCTGACTGCAAAGGCAGTGAGGGCGTCATGCTTTCCGGCAGCGTGGCGCGGTTTTGCGCAGCTGGTTCTGTGGGCAGATACAGAGGGCCACGCTGGCCGCAGGCGCTCAGTGCTGCCACACAGGCGGCAAGGGCAATGCAGCGGACTAGAATTTGTGAAGGATTCAACATGGGTGGATTGTAATGACCGACACTGAGTATTTAGACAGAGCCGAACAACTCCTGCTGGCCGTGGAGCGGGCATGTGACCGTCTCAACGATGAAACTGACGCAGACATTGATGCACAGCGTGCTGGCGGAATGGTGACCTTGGTGTTCCCCAATCGTTCCCAGATCGTGATCAATCTGCAAAAGCCGCTGCATGAGGTGTGGATGGCTGCCAGGGCTGGTGGTTTTCACTACAAGTTCGATGGCTGCACCTGGCAGGACACCAAGGGTAATGGCGAGTTTTTCGAGAACCTGAGCCGCTTTGCGAGCGAGCAGTCCAATCTGTCATTGACGTTCAGCGCCAAGCTGGATTGATCGACGACATTTGAGCGGCTGCAATTGAAAAAGCCCGGTGTATCAACACCGGGCTTTTTGTTTAGTTGCGGAACAGATCCAGAATCCTGCTGCGCTCTTCAGGCAGCGGTGCTTCTGTAGGAACGTTGGGATCAAACTCACCGGCTCCCATGCCCAGGCTGGTCAGACCGGCTGCGCCTGCAAACTCATCGTAGAACCATTCGCCGTTCATGTTCACAACACCTGCTGGCACGGGGTAGGAGGCCACAGGCACATCCTTGAGGGCGTGCTGCATGAAGTTGATCCAGATCGGCAGACTCAAGCCACCGCCCGTTTCGCGGGAGCCCAGGTTGCGGGGCGTGTCGTAGCCAATCCAGGTCACTGCAGTCAGCGTGGGCTGAAAGCCCGCAAACCACGCATCCACCGCATCGTTGGTGGTGCCGGTCTTGCCGTAAAGGTCTGGGCGCTTCAGTGTGCTTTGTGCACGGGCGGCGGTGCCTGATTTGGCCACGGTCTGCAGCATGCTGTTCATGAGGAAAGCATTGCGTGGATCGATGACGCGCTGGGCTTCAGACAAAGGCTGGGGCACATATTCCCAGAGCGTATGGCCCTTGGGGTCTGTGATCTTGGAAATCAGCCAGGGATCAATGCGGTAGCCACCATTGGCAAAGACCGAATACGCCACGGCCATCTGCATGGGCGTGACAGAGCCAGCGCCCAGTGCCATGGTCAGGTAGGGCGGGTGGCGTGCTGCATCAAAGCCAAAGCGTGCAACCCACTCCTGTGCGTACTTGGGTGTGACGTATTCCAGAATGCGAATCAGCGGAATGTTCTGTGACTTGGCCAAAGCCGTGCGTGCAGACATGGGGCCGTCGAACCTGTTGCTGTAGTTGCGAGGCTCCCAGGGCTGACCACCGGTGACGTTAGAGCCGTAGAACAGCGGGGCATCATTGAGTATGGTGGCTGGGCTCAAGCCTTTTTCCAGCGCAGCGGAATAGATAAATGGCTTGAAGGCTGAGCCTGGCTGGCGCCACGCCTGGGTGACGTGGTTGAACTTGTTTTTCTGGAAGTCAAAACCACCGACCAGTGCACGGATGGCACCATTGCGTGGGTCCAGCGCCACAAAGGCACCTTCCACTTCGGGCAGCTGCGAGGCCGCCCACTTGCCCTTGGAGGTCTCAATGATGCGGATGACCGCACCGGGGCGTATCTTGATGTTGGGGGCAGCCTTGGCGCTCAAGCCAGATTCCACAGGCTTGAGACCTTCGCCTGTAATCACCAGGGTTTCGCCGTCAGGGCGCTGCACCTTCATCGACTTGGGGCTGGCTTCCAGCACCACGGCAGCCAGCAGGTCCCCGTTGTCGGGGTGCTGTGCCAGTGTGTCGTCGATCACATCTTCCAGTAGCGCGGCGTCACTGGGCAGTGCGATGAATTTTTCCGGGCCACGATAACGCTGGCGGCGTTCGTAGTCCGTAATGCCTTTGCGCAGTGCCTGATAGGCGGTTTCCTGCTCACCCAGGTTGATAGTCGTGTAGACGTTCAGGCCGCGGGTATAGGCTTCATCACCGTACTGTGCGTAGACCAGTTGACGCGCCATCTCGGCGACGTAGTCGGCATGGCCGGTGGTGTTGCGGCTGGCAGTGCGCAGACGCAGGGGCTCTTCACGGGCTTCGCTTGCCTGCTCGGCAGTGATGAAACCGTTTTCCTCCATGCGGTCAATGATGTAGAGCTGGCGGATGCGGGCGCGTCTGGGGTTGCTGATGGGGTTGTAGGCTGATGGGGCTTTGGGCAGTCCTGCCAGCATGGCGGCTTCCGCAATGGTGATGTCCTTGAGCGGTTTGCCGAAATAGGCTTCGCTGGCAGCAGCAAAGCCGTAGGCGCGATGACCCAAAAAGATCTGGTTCATGTAGATCTCAAGAATCTTTTCCTTGCTCAACAGGTGCTCAAGCTTGAAGGTCAGCAGGATTTCGTAAATCTTGCGGGTGTAGGTCTTCTCAGACGACAGATAGACGTTGCGGGCGACCTGCATGGTGATGGTGGAGGCACCCTGGCTCTTGACCTTGCCCAGATTGGCCAGGGCGGCACGCATCATGCCGATGTAGTCCACGCCTCCGTGCTCGAAGAAGCGTGTGTCTTCAATCGCCAGCACGGCATCCACCATGACCTTTGGAATGTCCTGGATAGGGGTCAGTGTGCGGCGCTCTTCACCAAACTCGCCCAGCAAGGCACCTTCTGCGGAGTACACGCGCAAAGGCAGCTTGGGACGGTAGTCAGCAAGCTCGGAGACATCGGGAAGATTGGGATATGCCATTGCCAGCGCAATGGCAGCCACCATGGCTGCAGCTACAGCACCGGCGGCGCACAAACCGAACAGCCACAGCAACGCTCGCAATAGCCAATGTTTGCGTGGAGGTGTTTTTTTCTTGGAGGGGGTTTGCGAGTTGCTGGATTCGGGAGAGATAGGCATGACGCTCCACTCAAAAGAGAGACGTCATTATAGAAAACAGCCATTGGCCGCGATGGGGCAGGGGCAGAGCTTGTTGCAAGCTTTACGTTATTCACACGGATGGGTGCAGAAAGCAACCGTATAGCGCACAAGCGTGTATTTTTGACAACGATTAATTGATGGAATGCTGATCTGAGTGCGTGGTCGTCTCCATTCCTTGCTGATAGCATCGCCCCGCGATTGTGTGAATATTCATATCAAAGTGAAACAAGAAGGGAGGGGCCTGTGATCTCAATGGGATCCCTTTTTAAGAGGAAGAGTGCACCACTGATCGGTCTCGATATCAGTTCTTCAGCCATCAAGCTGGTAGAGCTGGATCAGGATAGGCAAGGCAACTGGGTCCTAGAGCGATTCGCATCCGAGCCGTTGGCCGCAGAGAGTGTCGTCGATGGCAATATCGAGAAATTTGACGATGTCTCAGAAGCGCTCAAACGTCTGCTGAAGAAAAGCGGTACGCGTACCAAGCATGTGGCCTTGGCGCTGCCGCATTCTTCTGTGATTACCAAAAAAATCATTCTTCCGGGTAATCTCAGCGAGCAGGAGCTGGAAGTTCAGGTCGAGGCTGAAGCCAGTCAATATATTCCCTTTCCGCTGGAAGAGGTGAGTCTGGACTTTTGCGTCGTTGGCCCTAACGAGAAAAGCCCCAGCGATGTCGATGTGCTGCTTGCCGCCACGCGGAAGGAGAAAGTCGAGGAGCGCAACAACCTGGCTGTGATTGCGGGACTGTCTCCCGTGGTGATGGATGTGGAGTCCTATGCATCCAGACTGGCAGCAGGGCTGGCCATGCACACATTGCCAGATGCAGGCGTCGATGCCTTGATTGCCTTGGTCAAGGTAGGTGGCCGGGGCTTTAGTCTGCAGGTCGTGCGCAACGATGACATTCTGTATGACAGTGAACAGGGCACTGGCGGCGCTCAACTCACGCAGAGGATTGCGCGCCAATATGGCATGAGCGTGGAAGAGGCAGAACTGAAAAAGCGTACCGGTGATTTGCCCGCGGATTATCAGGAGACCGTGCTGCAGCCCTTCGTCGCCAGTCTGGCCAATGACATCGCCCGTGCATTGCAGTTTTTCTACACCAGTACGCCCTATCACAGCGTCCAGCAAATTTGCATGTTTGGTGGCGCGGCCATGGTCGAGGGGCTGACCGAAGCCGTGCGGCAGCAGACCCAGGTCGAGGTCAGTGTGCTCAATCCTTTTGAGCACATGGCACTGGCTCCTACGGTGCATCAAAGTCGACTCAAAAAAGAAGCAGCCATGTACCTGACAGCATGCGGGCTGGCCATGCGGAGGTTCTTGAAATGATTTTGATTAATCTGCTTCCGCATCGTGAAGTTGCACGCAAGCGCCGCAAGGAGGCATTTCAGGTCACCATGTTTCTTTCTGCGCTGGTGGGGGTACTGCTGGCGGCCTTGGTGTACTGGTTCATGCAAATGCGCATAGAGACTCAGCAGGAAAGAAACGCTTTTCTGCGCTCTGAAATAGAAGTGCTCAATAAGCAGATCAAGGAAATTGCCGGCCTGGAAGGTGAAATTAAAGCTTTGCGTGAACGCCAGAAAGCGGTGGAAGCCTTGCAGGCGAACAGAAACCTGCCTGTTCATTTGCTCAATGAGCTGGTCAGGCTGCTTCCTGAGGGCGTCTATATTTCTTCCATCAAGCAAAATGGCTTGCAGGTAGAACTCAAAGGCGTTGCGCAGTCCAATGAACGCGTGTCTGAGGTCTTGAGAAACTTCTCGACCAAAACGTCATGGTTTCAAAAACCGGATCTCAAGGAAATTGTTGCAAGTACAGTTGATCTTTCGTCCAAGGACAAGCGAAAAGTCGTCAACTTCATTATGCAATTTACCTTGGTTTTGCCTGAAAGTGCCTCAGAGGCTGAGGGGAATGAAAAGGCGAAGTTATGAGAAAAACAAAAAAATACGCACTGCAGGATCTGACTACCTATGCACAGAATGTGCAGGAACAGTTTAAAGATCTGGATCCTAAGGATCCTTCCTTGTGGCCTGTTTTGCCGAGAATCTTTTTGTGTGCAGCTATCGCACTCATGGTGCTCGGTGGCGCGTGGTATTTTTTATTGAGCAGCATGGAGGAAGATCTGAATGCAGAGCGCGAAACTGAAACCAGCCTGCGTTCAGAGTATGAAACCAAATTGCTCAAAGCCGTCAGTCTGGATGCCTTGAAAAAGCAGCGAGAGCAGGTTCAGCAATATGTACAGCAGCTGGAAAAGCAGCTGCCCAGCAAATCTGAAATGGCTGCACTGCTGTCAGATATCAATCAAGCCGGTTTAGGGCGCAGTCTGCAATTTGAGCTTTTCAAGCCTGGTGCAGAATCTGTGAAGGACTATTACGCGGAGCTGCCAATTACGGTGAAAATTTCCGGTGCATTCCATGATATTGGTATGTTTGCTTCAGACATTGCACATTTGCCACGCATTGTGAATTTGAGCAATATGTCGATTGGGCCGAAAGGCAATGAAGGTGTGCTGACACTGGATGCAACGGTATATACCTATCGCTACCTGGATGCAGAAGAAGTGAATGCCAACCGGAAGGGGAAGTCTAAATGATGCGCGGAAAAACGATTTTCTTGGCATTGTTGGCATCTTCCATGCTGGCGGGCTGTTTCGGATCTGAGCATGAAGATTTGCATGAGTGGATTGGGGTACAGAAATCCATGGCAAAGCCCAGAGTACAGCCTCTGAAAGAGCCATCCGTTTTTCTGCCACAGGCTTATGAAGCTTCCACGGAAATGGATCCCTTCAATATGCTGAAGCTGACGCAGGTATTGCGCAGGGAAACAGAGAAAAATACGGCAAATACAGCATTGCTGACGGCTGAACAAAATCGCCGCAAGGAAGAACTGGAAAGCTATCCGCTGGACAGCGTCACCATGGTTGGCAGCCTGAAAAAAGGCAATCAGCGCATTGCTTTGCTGAGGGTCAACCAGTTGATTTATCAAGTGGGTGTAGGTAATTATCTGGGCCAGAACTATGGCCGCATTGTTCAAATTGAAGAGAACAGTATCAAGCTGAGGGAAGTTGTTCAGGATGCCGCCGGAGATTGGGTGGAACGAATGGCAACGCTTGATCTGCAAGAGGGGGGCAATTGATGCTAGAGAAGAAAATCTTGATACCTGTTCGCTGGGCGCTGGCTCCGATCCTGGTGTGTACGGGCGCTGCGGCATGGGCTGCCAGCGTGCAGGCTGTGTCTGGCTCGCAGCAAGGCGGTGGAGAGGTGGTTCGTATTGAACTGTCGGAACCGCTGAAAGATGCCGTGACAGGTTTTGCCATTCAGTCACCTGCACGCATTGCATTGGATTTGCCCGGTGCCACGAACGCCATGGGGCAGTCTCTGGTGGATTTGCAGCAGGGCAACCTGGATACGGTGAATGTGGTTGAGGGCACAGGACGCACGCGCGTGGTGCTGAATCTGAAAGCCCCCACGACTTACCGGACGCAGGTAGATGGCAATGGCATTCTGGTGTTTCTGGATCCAGTCAAACGTACGGCGTCGACGATTGCGCCGCTGCAATCGACCATGCGTCAGCATCTGGCCAGCAAAGAGGTGGATGCAAGCACGCCTGGGGCTTTGAAAAACATTGATTTCCGTCGTGGAAGCGATGGTGCAGGGCGCCTGGTGGTTGATCTGGGATCGGCCATGGTGAATGCCGATGTGCGCAAGGAAGGCAAGGGCCTGACGATTGATCTGCTCAATTCCAGCTTGCCTGCTGAGCTGCGCAGACGCCTCGATGTGGTTGACTTTGCCACACCGGTGCAGATGATTACGGCCAGCCAGAATGGTGATCGTGTGCGTCTGCAGGTCGAAGCCACAGGCGACTGGGTGCACAGTGCCTATCAGAGTGATGAGCAGTTTGTGCTGGAAGTCCGTCCCAAGAAGGTTGATCCGAACAAGCTGAGCCAAGGGCCAGGTTTCACCGGTGAGCGCCTGTCGCTGAATTTTCAGAATATCGATGTGCGCGCCTTGCTGCAGGTGATTGCTGACTTTACGAATTTCAACATCGTGACGTCGGACACTGTGGGCGGCTCTCTGACTTTGCGTCTGAAGGACGTGCCTTGGGATCAGGCGCTGAACATCATCATGGAGGCCAAGGGCCTGGGCATGAAGAAAAACGGCAATGTGCTGTGGATTGCCCCCAAAGATGAGATTGATGAGCGCGCCAAACGTGACTTTGAAGCAGCACGTGCCATTGAGCAGCTGGAACCTCTGCGTACACAGGGCTTTCAGATCAACTATGCCAAGGCAGAAGACATCAAGAACCAGATTGCAGACAACAGTGGCAACAGCGAGGCCAGCACGCGTTTCCTGTCACCCCGTGGCTCTGCCATTGCAGAAGCGCGCACCAATCAGCTGTTTGTGACCGATATTCCCAGCAAGCTGGAAGAAATTGCCCAGCTGATCAAGAAGCTGGATATCCCTGTACGCCAAGTCCTGATTGAAGCGCGCATTGTGGACGCGCGTGACAGCTTTGGCCGTTCGCTGGGCGTCAAGTTCGGCGGGGGCTACAACCGTGCAGGCCGTGGCAGCATTGGCAGCCAGTATTCCAGTTACGGTACCAAGAGTGATGCACCGTTTGTGAATCTGCCTGCAGGCCTGTCTACAGGTGGTGACCCAGCATCGCTGGCGCTGAGTGTTTTTAATTCTTCCATGACGCGCTTTTTGTCGCTGGAGCTCTCTGCCATGGAGGCCGAAGGCGCAGGCCGTGTGATTTCCAGCCCTCGGCTGCTGACCGCTGACCAGAAGGAGGCCGAAATTGCACAGGGTACGGAAGTGCCGTATTCGGAAACCGCTCCCAATGGCGCCAGCACGACTTCTTTCAAGAAGGCCGAGCTGCGTCTGCAGGTCAAGCCCCAGATCACACCTGAAGGCAACATTATTTTGACGCTCAAGGTGAACAAGGATGCCGTAGGCGGGTGGACCAATACCGGCGTGCCCATGATTGACACCAAACGTGTGGAAACCGAAGTGCTGGTGGAAAACGGTGGCACCGTGGTGATTGGCGGTATTTTTGAAATGGAAGAGTCCAACCAGGTCAACAAGGTGCCGGGACTGGGGGATATTCCCGTTGTCGGCAATCTGTTTAAGAGCCGTACGCGTGAGACCTCCAAACGCGAAATGCTGGTTTTCATCACGCCACGCATGGTGGCGGATGCAGTCGTCAGCAATTAATCCGTATTTGTCGGTGACAATCAAAGACCGCCTTCTGGCGGTCTTTGTGCATCTGAATCAGGAAGTTGCTGTGCATTTTTCTCTTATCGGCCTGCCAGGCTCCGGAAAGTCCACGATTGGCCGACAGCTGGCCAAGGCTTGGAAGCTGCGTTTTGTGGATGTGGACCATGCGATTGAGCAGCGCATTGGCTGCAGCATTCGTGAGTTTTTTGCAGCGCATGGTGAGGCAGCATTTCGTGATATCGAGACACAGGTGCTGGCAGAGCTGCTGCAGCTGTCGGAGCGCTGCGTGCTGTCGACGGGTGGCGGTGCTGTCTTGCGTCCAGAAAATCGCCAGGCATTGAAGGCGCACAGCACAGTGTTTTACCTGCAAGCTTTGCCGGAAGATATTGCACGGCGGTTGCGCAATGACACGACACGTCCCTTGATGCAGGGTGAAGACCCGCTCAAGCGCCTGAAAGAGCTGCAGCAGGCGCGTGGACCGCTGTATCTGGAGACAGCGCATTACGTGGTGGATGCTGTCCGGCAGAACCCCACCCAGCTCAGCCGCAAAATCTGCATGCAGGCCGAGCTGGCCGGCCTGTTGCCCAGCACAGGATGTTGCGAAGCACTGGGCGATTAAAGTTATAAAAAAACTGCCAGCATTTGCTGTGCAACGTGATGGATTTTCTTCAGCAAGGCCGCATACGGCCTTGTTGGTTTAACGAGAGCATGCCGTGACCACACATTCGAGTCAGACCGTTCAGATTGATTTAGGCGACCGTTCCTACCCCATCGTGATTGCAGCGGATGTGCTGCAGCAGGCTGCTACGTTTGCTGGCTGTCCCAGTGCTGCGCAGGCCGTGATCGTGACCAATGTGACGGTGCAGCCTTTATATGCGGCCCAGCTTCAGGCAGCACTGGCAGCCAAATATGCCCACGTACATACCGTAGTACTGCCTGATGGGGAGGCGTACAAGGACTGGCAGACGCTGAACCAGATTTTTGATGCATTGCTGGGCCATGGCTGCGACCGCAAGACCGTGCTGTTTGCACTGGGTGGCGGTGTGATTGGCGATATGACGGGCTTTGCAGCAGCCTGCTACATGCGTGGCGTGCCCTTTGTGCAGGTCCCGACCACGCTGCTGTCGCAGGTGGACTCCAGCGTGGGCGGAAAGACTGCTATCAATCACCCGCTGGGCAAGAACATGATTGGCGCCTTCTATCAGCCCCAGCTGGTGGTGTGTGATCTGGCTTCGCTTGACACGCTGCCAGCGCGCGAAGTCTCGGCGGGGCTGGCTGAAATCATCAAATACGGCCCGATTGCGGACATGGCCTTCTTTGAATGGCTGGAGGCCCACATCGACGACCTGCGCCGTCTCGACCGTCAGGCACTGCTGCATGCCGTCAAGCGCAGCGTGGAAATCAAGGCATGGGTGGTCGGTCAGGATGAAAAGGAAGCCGGCCTGCGCGCTATCCTGAATTTCGGCCACACCTTTGGTCATGCGATTGAAGCGGGCATGGGCTATGGCAACTGGCTGCATGGTGAGGGTGTGGGCGCTGGCATGGTCATGGCCGCGCATCTGTCGCAACGGCTGGGCTTGGTCGATGCCGAGTTTGTGCAGCGCCTCACGCGCCTGATTGAACGTGCAGGCCTGCCAACCCGTGGTGCGGTCATTGATGCTGCAGACAATGCGGGTGCCTATCTGGAGCACATGCGGGTGGACAAAAAGGCCGAAGCAGGCGCGATTCGTTTCATACTGATAGACGGACCAGGCAAGGCCGTATTGCGCTCGGCACCGGATGCCCTGGTGCGTGAGGTGATTGATACCTGCTGTACGCAGGGGGTAGGCATTCAGACGCAATAAAAAGAGCATTCAGCGCTTGTGTGACAAGCGCTGTAGCCATTTTTTATATGAAATTCAGGAGGGTGCATGCAGTCATTTCAGCTGTCTCCGTGGGCCTGTCAGCCCGACGCTACGCGTGGGCGCAGATACGCTGAGCCTGCAGCACCTACGCGTACGGAGCACCAGAGGGACCGCGACCGCATCGTGCACTCCAGCGCCTTTCGCCGCCTGGTCTACAAGACGCAGGTCTTTGTGAACCATGAGGGCGATCTGTTTCGCACGCGTCTGACGCATTCGCTGGAAGTGGCGCAGCTTGGCCGCTCCATAGCACGGCCGTTGGGGCTGAATGAAGATCTGGTCGAAGCCATTTGCCTGGCGCATGATCTGGGACACACCCCATTTGGGCATGCAGGTCAGGATGAGTTGAACGCCTGCATGCAGCACTTTGGCGGCTTTGAGCACAATCTGCAAAGCCTGCGTGTGGTGGATCAGTTGGAAGAGCGCTACCCACAGTACGATGGCCTCAACCTCAGCTTTGAAACCCGCGAAGGCATTCTCAAGCACTGCTCGCGCAGCAATGCACTCAAGCTGGAAGCACAGGAGCCGGGTGGCGTAGCTGCACGTTTTCTCAACGGCGGTCAGCCTTCGCTGGAGGGGCAGCTGGCGAATCTGGCAGACGCGATTGCCTACAACGCACATGATGTAGACGATGGCGTGCGCTCTGGCCTGATTACGCTGGAGCAGTTGCAGGAAGTGCCGCTGTTTACGCGCTTCTACACGCAGGTGCTGGCAGATTTTCCGCAGCTGGCCGAGCCTGAGGCGCAGCGACGCCTGCTCTATGAAACCATTCGCCGCATGCTGAGCGAGCAGGTGTATGACGTCATCCACAGCACCCGCCAGCACATTGCGCATGCCGGGGTGTGCCATGTGGATGAGGTCCGTGCCTGCAGCAAAGCGCTGGTGCGCTTCAGCCCAGACATGCAGGCGCAGACCCAGGCGCTCAAGCGCTTTCTGTTCCATGCGCTGTACCGCCATGACCAGGTCATGCAGACCATGGAGGCTGCGCGCCAGGTGGTGCGTGATCTGTTTGCGGCTTACATGCAGCAGCCAGGCATGATGAAGCCCCGCTTTGCGTTAAGAGCACAGCAGGCCGGGAGCGAGGCTGACATGGCTCGCACGGTCGCAGATTTTGTGGCTGGCATGACAGATCGTTACGCAGCCAAGGAGCACGAACGCATCACAGGGATGAAACTGTTGGGATAGTCCCTGGCACGGCAGTACTGTCATTTGCGCGTATCTGGAGATACGGCAGCAGCAATACTGGCGCTTGGCTAGAATGCGTGCAACAACACAAGGGGGCGAGCAGCCCCCATTTGTTTTTAGACCCGTTCACACGGCCTTGATACCCTGTTGCATTGCCTGCAGTACCCGTTACTGTCTGGGCTGGTGCCTTGTTTCAACCGGAAGTGTTAACAGCTCTGAAAGAAGTCGAACCATGACCGATACCACCACAGACCGCTCCTTTCCTGAAGACATCGTCATCGCCGATACGGTGCGCTGGCTGGAAAAGGCCGTGATTGGCCTGAATCTGTGCCCATTTGCCAAGAGCGTGCATGTCAAAGGCCAGATCCACTATGTGGTGAGCCAGGCCACCGATGCCGAAGGTGTGGCCATGGATCTGCACCGCGAGCTGGAGGCATTGGCCGAGATTTCGCCGGAAAAGCGCGATACCACCTTGCTGATCCTGCCGCAGGCGCTGCAGGACTTCCTGGACTTCAACGATTTCCTGGAAATCGCAGATGCCATGGTGGAAGAGCTGGATCTGGGGGGCATCTTGCAGGTCGCTTCCTTCCACCCGCTGTTCCAGTTTGAAGGCACAGATGTGGACGATGTGACCAACTGCACCAACCGTGCACCCTATCCCACACTGCACCTGCTGCGCGAAGACAGTATCGACAAGGCTGTGGAAGCTTTTCCAGAAGCCGAAATGATCTATGAGCGCAATATGAAAGTGCTGGAAGACATGGGTATTGTGGGCTGGCTGGACCTGGACGTGGCAGCACGTTGCCCTGTGACTGGCCACGGCCCTGAAGATAAGCACTGATTCAAAAAATGGCGAAAAACAACAAGGCTGGCAAAGGCCAGACGCAGACGGCTGCGCAGGATATTGCTGCACAGCTGGACCTGAAACCCGGTCAAAGCATTGGGCTGCTCAAGGCGCTGCATATCCTCACGCGTGACGGCAAGCTCAACCAGGACTCGCGCCGCAAGCTCAAGCAGGTGTATCACCTGTATCAGTTCATTGAACCCATTCTGAAAGAGCTGGGCGAGAACGATCACGCCGTCACCCTGGCTGACCACGGGGCTGGCAAGTCCTATCTGGGCTTCATCCTGTATGACCTGTACTTCAAGGCGCAGGGCAAGGGCAGCATCTACGGCATTGAAACCCGCGCACCACTGGTGGACGCCTCGCAGAAGCTGGCCGCAGACCTGGGCTTTGAGCGCATGCATTTCCTGCACATGTCGGTGGCAGAGTCCACGCATGCGGACTTCATGCCCGAGCGCTTTGATGTGGTCACTGCTTTGCATGCCTGCGATACCGCCACGGATGATGCGATTGCCTTTGGCCTGGAGAAAAAAGCCAAGGCCATGGTGCTGGTGCCCTGCTGCCAGGCGGAAGTGGCAGCCTGCCTGCGCCAGACCAAGGCCCTGAGCCTGTCGCGCACGCCGCTGGCTGAGCTGTGGCGCCACCCGATTCACACGCGTGAAATGGGCAGTCAGATCACCAATGTGCTGCGCTGTCTGTATCTGGAAGCTTGTGGCTATCAGGTGACGGTCACGGAGTTGGTGGGCTGGGAACACAGCATGAAAAACGAGCTGATCGTGGCGCGTTACACCGGCCATAAAAAGCGCAGTGCGGCAGAGCGTCTGCAGCAGTTGCTGACCGAATTCGGCCTCGATGCGCTGGCCGAAACACGTTTCAAACTGCCTTAAAAAAACGCCGATGGCGAAAGCACATCGGCGTATGAAAACAGGAGGAGACAACGGCAGGCAGATGGCGGCCTGCCGGAATGGCGCTTACACCTCAGCGCCAGACTCTTTCACGACCTTGCCCCACTTGGCGGCTTCGGACTGGATGAAGGCTTCAAACTCGGCGGGGGTATCAATCACTACTTCACCACCCTGGTCGGCAATCTTCTTGACCACGGCGGGGTCCTGGAGCACCTTGGTCAGAGCGCTGTGCAGCTTGTCCAGCACAGGGGCCGGCGTGCCTGCAGGGGCCCACAGACCAAACCACGATGTCGCTTCATAGCCTGGTACACCTGCTTCGGCGATGGTGGGTACATCAGGCAGCTCGGGTGAGCGCTTGGCAGTGGTCACGGCAATCGGGCGCAGCTTGCCTGAACGAACGTGCTGGATGGCCGATGGCATGTTGTCAAACATGACGGCAATCTGGTTGCCCAGCAGGTCAGACACAGCCGGGGCACTGCCCTTGTAAGGAATATGCGTCAGCTCAGCGCCCGTCATGCTCTGGAACAGCGCGCCAGACACGTGAGGAGAGGCTCCGGAGCCGGGTGAGCCATAGGTCACATCACCAGGGTTGGCCTTGGCATAGGCAATCATTTCCTGCACGGTCTTGTAGGGGCGGCTGGGGTGGGCGACCAGCAGATTGGGCACGGTGGCCACGCGGCTCAGTGGCGTGAAATCCTTCAGCGGGTCGTAGGGCAGCTTTTTGTACAGGGACTGGTTGATGGCGTGTGTGCCCACGGTGCCCATGAACAGCGTATAGCCATCGGCCTTGGCACGTGCGGCCTGCTGTGCGCCAATATTGCCGCCCGCACCGGGCTTGTTCTCGATGATGATGCTCTCGCCCAGCTCCTGGCCCAGAGCCTGTCCGACGATGCGGGCCAGAATATCGGTGGTGCCTCCCGCAGAGAAGGGCACGATCATGGTCAGAGGCTTGCTGGGAAAGTCTGCCTGAGCCAGTGTGCTGCCCATGCCTGTGGCCAGCAAAGCCGCTGCAGCCAAAGTCTTGATGCCTGTGCGGCGGGTAAAAGTCTTGGAAGCCAACATCAACGTCTCCTTAGAACAGATGTCTTGATTCAAAGCACACCCGTGCAGACCGCGCAGGTCTGCGTGTGAGATCAGTCCGGGGTGTGGTGGTGGCCGTGCATGCGTGGCACGGCCATCCAGGAGGAAGGGGAGAAGGCTTAGACCTTCTCGAGAATCACGGCAATGCCCTGACCCACGCCAATGCACATGGTGCACAGTGCATAGCGGCCACCCAGGGTGTGCAGCTGGTTCACGGCCGTCGTCGCCAGGCGGGCACCGGAAGCGCCCAGAGGGTGGCCCAGTGCAATTGCACCGCCCCACTGGTTCACACGTGCATCGTCATCGGCAATGCCCAGATCACGCAGCACGGCCAGGCCCTGTGCGGCAAAGGCTTCGTTCAGCTCGATCACGTCCATGTCGGCCAGGGTCAGACCGGTCTGTGCCAGCACCTTGCGCACCGCCGGGGCTGGGCCAAAGCCCATGATGCGGGGGGCAACACCCGCGGTGGCCATGCCGACGACACGGGCACGGGGCACCAGGTTGTATTGCTTGGCGGCTTCTTCATTGGCCAGCAGCAGGGCGCAGGCGCCGTCGTTCACGCCGGAGGCATTGCCTGCAGTCACTGTGCCGTCTGGGCGCACCACGCCCTTGAGCTTGGCCAGCGCTTCCAGCGTGGTCGCGCGGGGGTGCTCGTCCTGGCTGAACACAATGGGGTCGCCCTTCTTCTGAGGGATGGACACGGGCACGATTTCCTTGGCCAGGTAGCCAGCGGCAATGGCGGCTGCGGCCTTTTGCTGGGATGCCAGCGCCATGCGGTCCTGGGCTTCGCGCTCGATCTTGAAGTCGTCGGCCACGTTCTCGGCTGTTTCAGGCATGGAGTCCACACCGTACTGTGCCTTCATCAGCTTGTTCACAAAGCGCCAGCCGATGGTGGTGTCGTACACGGCATGGTTGCGGCTGAAGGCTGTTTCTGCCTTGGGCATGACAAAGGGCGCGCGGCTCATGGATTCCACACCGCCCGCAATCATCAGGCGTGCTTCGCCGGACTTGATGACACGGGCCGCCGAGCCCACGGCATCCAGGCCCGAGCCGCACAGGCGGTTGATGGTGGCACCGGGCACTTCGATAGGCAGGCCTGCCAGCAGGGCCGACATACGGGCCACGTTGCGGTTGTCTTCACCAGCCTGGTTGGCGCAGCCATAGAGCACATCGTCCACGGCCTTCCAGTCCACATGGGGGTTGCGCTCCATCAGGGCCTTGATGGGCAGAGCGCCCAGGTCATCGGTGCGCACGCTGGACAGCGTGCCGCCGTAACGGCCAAAGGGGGTGCGGATGGCGTCGCAGATAAAAGCTTGGTTTGCAGTGCTCATGGTGTCTCCGAGTTGCACAAGGGCCACAACAACGGCCAATTTTTAAAAAAAGAGGAGCGACCAGCGCTTGCTACACAAGCGCTAGAGGCCAATTTCATTGATATTTCTCAGGCGGAGGCAATGGACAGGCCGATGAGGGCCTCCAGCTGCGCATGGCTCAGGCCTTCAACGGTGTCGATCAGGCGCAGGCCCTGGGGTGTGCATTCCAGCGTGCACAGGTCGGTGTAGATGCGCTTGACGCAAGCCAGACCGGTGAGGGGGTAGCTGCACTTTTCCACGACCTTGCACTCGCCTGTCTTGGTCAGCAAATCCATCATCACCCAGGTGCTCTTGGCGCCGACTGCCAGGTCCATCGCGCCGCCCACAGCGGGGATGGCGCCGGGTTCACCCGTGCTCCAGTTGGCCAGATCGCCGGTGGCAGACACTTGAAATGCGCCCAGTACACAGATGTCCAGATGGCCGCCGCGCATCATGGCAAAGCTGTCGGCATGGTGGAAATAGCTGCCACCGGGCAGCAGGGTGACAGGCTGCTTGCCCGCATTGGTCAGGTCGTAGTCTTCCTTGCCAGCTTCAGGTGCTGGCCCCATGCCGAGAATGCCGTTTTCCGACTGCAGCACGATTTCGCGGTCAGCAGGAATGTGGTTGGCCACCTTGGTGGGCATGCCAATGCCGAGGTTCACATAGGAGCCATCGGGAATGTCCTGGGCAATGCGTTGTGCCAGTTCGTCTTTAGTACGCTTTTGATAGCTGCTCACGCTTGATACTCCTGCGCTTGAACTGTTTTTTAGGCAGATTTCTTGAAGCCGCCAGCCTGCGTGGCAACACGTTCAATCGGAACCACCTTGTGCACGTAGATGCCCGGGGTGACGATGGCTTCAGGGTCCAGCTCGCCCAGTTCCACCACTTCATGCACGGTGGCCACGGTGAACTTGGCAGCAGTCGCCATCACGGGGCCAAAGTTGCGGGCAGACATGCGGTAGGTCAGATTGCCCCAGCGGTCGCCTTTTTCGGCCTTGATCAGGGCGACGTCACCATGGATGGGGTACTCCAGCACATAGTGCTTGCCGTTGATCTCGCGGGTTTCCTTGCCTTCAGCCAGCTCGGTGCCGTAGGCAGTGGGGCAGAAGAAGGCGCCAATACCAGCACCTGCAGCACGCATGCGCTCAGCCAGATTGCCCTGAGGAACCAGCTCCAGCTCGATCTTGCCGCTGCGGTACAGCTCATCGAACACCCAACTGTCCACCTGGCGCGGGAAGCTGCAGATGATCTTGCGCACCTGACCGCTCTTGAGTAGGGCCGCCAGACCGGTGTCGCCGTTGCCTGCGTTGTTGTTCACAATGGTCAGGTCGCGCGCACCATGGGCAATCAGGCCGTTAATCAGTTCCACGGGGTTGCCCGAGGTGCCAAAGCCACCAATCAAAACTGTGGCGCCGTCTTGAATACCGGACAGCGCTTCGGCGATGCTGTCGGTGATCTTGTTGATCATGCTTGTCTCTCCCAGATGAGCGGGTGTGCAAAGTCACAAGCTTTGCTAAAATGTTCGTAATAAGAACATTTGTTCGTTAAAAGAATTATAGGGACCGAACCTTGGAAAAATCGCCTGTAAAAACCACATCAGGGAAAACCCTAGAGACTCTGCAAGCGCCTGCACAGCCTCCGGAAAACAAGCCCGGAGACAGCTATGTGCAGTCGTTTGCGCGGGGGCTGGAGGTGATTCGCTCCTTCAGCGCAGAACAGCCCGTACAGACCTTGAGCGAGGTGGCGGCACAGACCGGCCTCACGCGCGCCGGGGCACGCCGCATCCTGCTGACGCTGCAGACGCTGGGCTATGTGCACAGCGATGGCAAGCACTTCCGTCTGACCGCGCGCATTCTTGATCTGGGTTATGCCTATCTGAGTTCACAGCCCATCTGGAATCTGGCTTCTCCGCTGATGGAAGCACTGTCGGAAAAAGTGCAGGAGTCCTGCTCAGCCGGTGTGCTGGACGGGCTGGATGTGGTCTATGTGGTGCGTGTGCATGCCCACAAGATCATGAGCACCAACCTGGGTGTGGGCTCACGCCTGCCTGCCTTCTGGACGTCCATGGGGCGCATGCTGCTCGCTGGCCTGCCTCGGGCCCAGCTGCAGCAGTTGCTGGCCGAGTGCCCGCGTGTGGCCTATACGCGCCACACGCTGGTGGAAGATGCTGACCTGCTGCGCGCCATTGCCCAGGTGCGTGAGCAGGGCTGGGCGCTGATCAATCAGGAGCTGGAAGAAGGTCTGATCTCGGTGGCAGCCCCGCTGATCAATGCCCAGGGGCAGACGGTGGGGGCGATCAACGTCTCTGGCCAGGTCAACCGCACCAATGCGCAGGAGATGGAATCGCGCATACTGCCGCATCTGCTGTCTACGGCCCAAAGCGTTTCACAATTGCTGCGTACGACACGCCAGTAAGCGGCGTGCTTTGGCGTTCTGTTCTCCCACCATGGCCCGACTACCCCGCCTGACCTTGCCCGGCCTGCCGCACTATGTGGTGCTGCGTGGCAACAATCTGCAGCCCATTTTTGTAGATGGGCAGGATTACGCCCATATGAAGGCCGTACTGGCCGAGATGGCAGGGCGCTTTGGCGTGCAGTTGCACGCATTCGCCCTGCTGCCCAATCAGCTGCACCTGCTGCTCACGCCCGAGCAGGCAGACAGCCTGCCGCAATTCATGCAGTCTGTGGGGCGTACCTATGTGCGCAGCTTTAACAACCGTCACGGACGCAGCGGCACCCTGTGGGAAGGGCGCTACCGCGCCACGGTGCTGGAGCCGCAGTCCTGGATGCTGCCTGCCATGGTGGTGCTGGAGTGCCAGCCTGTGGACGAAGGGGTGACCAGCCGTGCGGTGGACTATGGCTGGAGCAGTGCACGCCACCATGTGGGTGCTCAGACCGAGCGCATGCTGCGCCTGCACCCCAGTTACTGGAAGCTGGGGAATACGCCGTTTGCGCGCGAGGCCGCCTATGCCGAGCTGCTGGACCGCGGCCCCTCCGCAGAGGTGCGTGAGGTGGTGCTGCAGGCGGCACTCAAGGGCTGGGTCTTGGGCTCGGACAGCTTTGTGCAGGAGCTGCAGCAGCACACCACGCGGCGTTTGCAGCGCCAGAAAGCCGGGCGACCCGTGCGGACGTTGCCCCCAAAAACCGAATAAACATTCGGGTTACAGGCACCAATCAGGTGCCTTTTTTATCCCATGAATGGCAGTGTTTTGTTTTTATTAAATTTTTTCATATCTGTCCCTTATTTTTATTTGGGTTAATTTGGTGCATTTAAATTGGAATCTGACCCTAATTAAATTTTCTTGCATGAGGTGATGCATGGATTTAATCTGCGAGTCCCTGCGATATACGAACGAGGACGACTGCCATGACCACGGCTGCAGAAATAGCACACCTCCAAGAACACGGCCTGTACGCCAAAAGCCACGAACACGATGCCTGCGGATTGGGCTTTGTTGCCCACATCAAGGGCGAGAAGCGCCACGACATCGTCTTGGGCGCGCTGAAGATCCTCGAGAACATTGACCACCGTGGTGCCGTGGGTGCCGACCCGCTGATGGGTGACGGGGCAGGTATCCTGATTCAGATTCCCGACCAGCTCTACCGCGAAGAAATGGCCAAGCAGGGGGTGGAGCTGCCTCCTGCGGGCGAATACGGCGTGGGCATGGTCTTCCTGCCCAAAGAGCATGCCTCCCGCCTGGCCTGCGAGCAGGAGCTGGAGCGCGCCATCAAGGCTGAAGGCCAGGTGCTGCTGGGTTGGCGCGATGTGCCCGTGAACCGCGACATGCCCATGTCGCCCGCCGTGCGCGAAAAAGAGCCCATCATGCGCCAAGTGTTCATCGGCCGTGGCTCGGACGTGATCGTGCAGGACGCGCTGGAGCGCAAGCTGTACGTGATCCGCAAGACCGCCTCTGCCGCCATCCAGAACCTGGGCCTGAAGCACAGCAAAGAGTATTACGTGCCCAGCATGAGCAGCCGTACCGTGGTGTACAAGGGCCTGCTGCTGGCCGACCAGGTGGGCGTGTACTACAACGACCTGGCCGATGAGCGCTGCGTCTCGGCCATCGGTCTGGTGCACCAGCGTTTCTCCACCAACACCTTCCCCGAGTGGCCGCTGGCCCACCCCTACCGCTATGTGGCGCACAACGGTGAAATCAACACCGTGCGCGGCAACTACAACTGGATGGTGGCGCGCGAAGGCGTGATGGCTTCCCCTGTGCTGGGCGAAGACCTGAAAAAGCTCTACCCCATCAGCTTCGCAGGCCAGTCCGACACCGCTACCTTCGACAACTGCCTGGAGCTGCTGACCATGGCGGGCTACCCCATCAGCCAGGCCGTGATGATGATGATTCCCGAGCCCTGGGAGCAGCACGAAGCCATGGACGAGCGCCGCCGCGCCTTCTATGAATACCACGCCGCCATGATGGAGCCCTGGGACGGCCCTGCCTCTCTGGTGTTCACCGATGGTCGCCAGATCGGCGCCACGCTGGACCGCAACGGCCTGCGCCCCTCGCGCTATGTCGTAACCGAGGACGACCTGGTCATCCTGGCGTCCGAAGCCGGTGTACTGCCCGTGCCGGACAGCAAGATCGTGCGCAAGTGGCGTCTGCAGCCCGGCAAGATGCTGCTGATCGATCTGGAGCAGGGGCGCATGATTGAGGACGACGAGCTTAAGGCCAATGTCGTCAACACCAAGCCCTACAAGCAGTGGATCGAGAACCTGCGCATCAAGCTGGACCAGGTCGAAGTGCCTGCCGACTTTGTCGTGCCAGCCAAGACCAGCGAGCTGCCTTTGCTGGAGCGCCAGCAGGCCTTTGGTTTTACGCAGGAAGACATCAAGTTCCTGCTGGCCCCCATGGCCAAGAACGGCGAAGAAGGCATTGGCTCCATGGGCAATGACAGCCCGCTGGCCGTGCTGTCCAGCAAGAACAAGCCGCTGTACAACTACTTCCGCCAGATGTTCGCGCAGGTGACCAACCCGCCGATCGACCCCATCCGCGAAGCCATTGTGATGTCGCTGGTGTCCTTCGTGGGCCCCAAGCCCAACCTGCTGGACATCAACCAGGTCAACCCTCCCATGCGTCTGGAGCTGCAGCAGCCCATCCTCGACTTCGAGGGCATGGCCAAGCTGCGCGAGATCGAAAAGCACACCCACGGCAAGTTCAAGAGCGCGACCATTGACATCACCTACCCCCTGAGCTGGGGCCGTGAAGGTGTGGAAGCCAAGCTGGCCTCGCTGTGCGCCCAGGCCGTGGACGAGATCAAGGGCGGCGCCAACATACTGATCATCAGCGACCGCCATCTGTCGGCCACCCAGGTCGCCATTCCTGCGCTGCTGGCCCTGTCGGCCATCCACCAGCACCTGGTGCGCGAAGGTCTGCGCACTACTGCCGGTCTGGTCGTGGAAACCGGCACCGCCCGCGAAGTGCACCACTTCGCCGTGCTGGCAGGCTACGGTGCCGAAGCCGTGCACCCCTATCTGGCGCTGGAAACCCTGGTGGACATGCACAAGGACCTGTCCGGCGATCTGTCTGCCGACAAGGCCATCTACAACTATGTGAAGGCCATCGGCAAGGGCCTGTCCAAGATCATGTCCAAGATGGGCGTGTCGACCTACATGTCCTACTGCGGCGCCCAGCTGTTCGAAGCCGTGGGCCTGAACAGTGCCACGGTGGAGAAATACTTCACCGGCACCGCCAGCCGCGTGGAAGGCATCGGTGTGTTTGAAATCGCCGAGGAAACCATCCGCAACCACCTGGCCGCCTTTGGTGACGACCCCGTGCTGGCCACCATGCTGGACGCGGGCGGCGAATACGCCTGGCGTGCCCGTGGCGAAGAGCACATGTGGACGCCCGATGCGATCGCCAAGCTGCAGCATTCGACCCGCGCCAACAACTTCAGCACCTACAAGGAATACGCGCAGATCATCAACGACCAGAGCAAGCGCCACATGACGCTGCGCGGTCTGTTCGAGTTCAAGTTCGATCCTTCCAAGGCCATCCCTGTGGAAGAAGTCGAACCCGCTGCCGAAATCGTCAAGCGCTTTGCCACCGGTGCCATGTCGCTGGGTTCGATCTCGACCGAAGCCCACGCTACGCTGGCCGTGGCCATGAACCGCATTGGCGGCAAGAGCAATACCGGCGAAGGCGGCGAAGACCCCAAGCGCTACCGCAACGAACTCAAGGGCATCCCGATCAAGCAGGGCGAGACCCTGGCCTCCATCATCGGCAAGGAACAGGTCGAGTCCGACATCGAACTGCGCGATGGTGACAGCCTGCGCTCCAAGATCAAGCAGGTCGCTTCCGGTCGCTTTGGTGTGACCGCCGAGTACCTGGTCTCGTCCGACCAGATCCAGATCAAGATGGCGCAGGGTGCCAAGCCCGGTGAAGGCGGCCAGCTGCCCGGCGGCAAGGTGTCTGACTACATCGGCATGCAGCGTTACTCCGTGCCCGGCGTGGGTCTGATTTCGCCACCACCCCACCATGACATCTACTCCATCGAAGACCTGGCCCAGCTGATCCACGACCTGAAGAACGTGGCGCCACACGCCGATGTGTCCGTGAAGCTGGTGTCCGAAATCGGCGTGGGTACGATTGCTGCGGGTGTGGCCAAGTGCAAGAGCGACCACGTGGTGATTGCCGGTCATGACGGTGGTACCGGCGCTTCGCCCTGGTCCTCGATCAAGCATGCCGGCGGCCCCTGGGAAATCGGCCTGGCCGAAACCCAGCAGACCCTGGTGCTCAACCGCCTGCGTGGTCGTATCCGCGTGCAGGTGGACGGTCAGATCAAGACCGGCCGCGACGTGGTGATCGGCGCGCTGCTGGGCGCGGACGAGTTCGGCTTTGCGACCGCACCGCTGGTGGTGGAAGGCTGCATCATGATGCGCAAGTGCCATCTGAACACCTGCCCTGTCGGCGTGGCCACGCAGGACCCTGAGCTGCGCAAGAAATTCACCGGCAAGCCTGAGCATGTGGTGAACTACTTCTTCTTCATCGCGGAAGAAGTGCGCCAGATCATGGCACAGTTGGGCATCCGCAAGTTTGACGAGCTGATCGGCCGCACCGAGCTGCTGGACACCCGCCAGGGTGTGGAGCACTGGAAGGCGCAGGGCCTGGACTTCAGCCGCTTGTTTGCCCAGCCTGCCGTGCCTGCCGAAGTGGCCCGTTTCCACGTCGAAAAGCAGGACCACCTGCTGGACAAGGCACTGGACGTCAAGCTCATCGAGCGCTGCCAGCCTGCCATCCAGAACGGCGAGTCCGTGCGCATCATGGAAGTGGCGCGCAACGTGAACCGTTCCGTCGGTGCCATGCTGTCGGGTGCAGTGACCAAGGTCCATCCCGAAGGTCTGCCAGACGACACCATCCGCATCCACTTTGAAGGTACGGGCGGCCAGTCCTTTGGTGCCTTCCTGTGCAAGGGCATTACGCTGAACCTGACCGGCGAAGCCAATGACTACACCGGCAAGGGCCTGTCGGGCGGCCGCGTGATCGTGCGCCCCAGCCATGAGTTCCGCGGCGAGTCCGTGCGCAACACCATCGTGGGCAACACCGTGATGTTCGGTGCCACCCGTGGTGAAGCCTTCTTTGCGGGCGTGGCAGGCGAGCGCTTTGCCGTGCGTCTGTCCGGCGCGACGGCCGTGGTCGAAGGCGTGGGTGACCACGGCTGCGAATACATGACCGGCGGCACCGTGGTGGTGCTGGGCAAGACCGGCCGCAACTTTGCAGCGGGCATGAGCGGCGGCGTGGCATACGTCTACGACGAAGACGGCCAGTTCGCCAAGCGCTGCAATACCGCCAGCGTGAAGCTGGAGAAGGTGCTGCCCCACGACGAGTTCGTGGCCAGCGTGCCCCGTGGCGTCTGGCACAACGACCAGAGCGACGAGCAGCAGCTGCGTGCCCTGATTGAAGCGCACAGCCGCTGGACCGGCTCCAAGCGTGCCCGTGACCTGCTGGACAACTGGGCCGCTGCGCGTGCCAAGTTCGTCAAGGTCTTCCCGACCGAGTACCTGCGTGCACTCGGCGAAATCTATGAACGCAAGCAAAAGGAAAAGCAAGCAGCACAAGCGCCAGCAGCTCCTGAAACAGAAGCAGTAGCCGCGAAGTAATCACAGCCACATGCGGTGGCGCAGACCTTGGGTCCGCCACCGCGCTGCTCCAGCAAGCAAAGATTTCAAGGAATACACATCATGGGAAAGACCACAGGCTTCATGGAATACGACCGCATCGAAGAGGGCTATCTGCCCGTTGCGGAACGTGTGAAGAACTACAAAGAATTTGTCATTGCCCTCACGCCCGAGCAGGCCAAGATCCAGGGCGCACGCTGCATGGACTGCGGCACGCCGTTCTGCAACAACGGCTGCCCGATCAACAACATCATCCCGGACTTCAACGATTTGGTGTACCGCGGGGATTGGGCCAGCGCCATTGAGGTGCTGCACAGCACCAACAACTTCCCGGAGTTCACGGGTCGCATCTGCCCCGCACCCTGCGAGGCCGCCTGTGTGGCCAACATCAACCGCGCGCCCATCGGCATCAAGTCCATCGAGCACGCCATCATCGACCGCGCCTGGGAAGAGGGCTGGGTTAAGCCCCAGCTGCCTGCCCGCCAGACCGGCAAGAAGGTGGCCGTGGTGGGGGCTGGCCCTGCGGGTCTGGCAGCCGCCCAGCAGCTGGTGCGTGCCGGTCACGACGTGACGCTGTTCGAGAAGAACGACCAGGTCGGCGGCCTGCTGCGCTACGGCATTCCTGACTTCAAGCTGGACAAGGCCAACATCGACCGCCGTGTCGAGCAGCTGATGGCCGAAGGTCTGAAGATCCGCACCGGCGTGCTGGTGGCGGGCAAGGACGGTCTGGGCAAGGACAGCAAGGTCACCAACTGGGCCAAGGAAACCATCAGCCCCGAGCAGCTGATGGAAGAGTTTGACGCCGTGCTGCTGACCGGCGGTGCCGAGCAGTCGCGTGACCTGCCCGTGCCCGGCCGTGACCTCAAGGGCGTGCACTTTGCGATGGAATTCCTGCCCCAGCAGAATAAGGCTACCCGCGAAGGCAAGTACAAGGGCCAGATCCGCGCCGATGGCAAGCATGTGGTGGTGATTGGTGGTGGTGATACGGGCTCAGACTGCGTGGGCACCTCCAACCGCCACGGTGCGGTCAGCGTGACCCAGTTGGAGCTCATGCCCATGCCCCCCGAGCAGGAGAACAAGCCGCTGGTGTGGCCGTACTGGCCGCTCAAGCTGCGCACCTCTTCCAGCCACGAGGAAGGCTGCGTGCGTGAGTTCGCCATCGGCACCAAGGAATTCATTGGTGAAAAGGGCCAGCTGACCGGTGTGAAGACCGTGCGTCTGGAGTGGAAGGACGGCAAGATGACCGAAGTTCCAGGCTCCGAGCAGATCATCAAGGCCGATCTGGTGTTCTTGGCCATGGGCTTTGTTTCGCCTGTGCAGGCAGTGCTCGACGCCTTTGGCGTGGAAAAGGACCAGCGCGGCAACGCCAAGGCATCGACCGATCTGGTCGGCGGCTACGCCACGAGCGTGCCCAAGCTGTTCGCAGCGGGTGACATGCGCCGTGGACAGTCTTTGGTTGTGTGGGCCATCCGTGAAGGCCGCCAGGCCGCGCGTGCCGTGGACGAGTTCCTGATGGGTGAGACTACGCTGCCCCGTTAATAGTCTGGGTCGGCCTTCACGGTGGCCCACAAGGGGCTGTGATGGAAGCTGCAGCCTCACCGGCTGCAGCGCGTGAAGGCCGCCAGACAGCGCGTGCGGTGGATGAGTTCCTGATGGGTGAGACTACGCTGCCCCGTTAAAAGATTCCGTCGTTTCTGGTTCCAACTTGCTTGGGCACCTTCGGGTGCCCTTTTTTTGTTGGCGATGTCCGTCGTCGTGGCTGGTTATTGAAAAAGATAGCTGCTAGCGCTTGAAAAACAAGGTTTTCAGGTGGTTTTATGTCTGAAATCTAAGCTTTTCAAGCGCTGGAAGCTATGGTTTTAGCGCAGCAGCACCAGCTGTGGCACGGTATCCGCACCGCAATAGAGCAAGGCGTTCTGCTGCCACTGCTGGCCCCAGGCGCGGGCGGTGTGCAGGTCCATGCCCAGAATCAGCACGCTGGACTCGCCCGGCCATTCGCTCTGGGGGTCTTCGCCAAAGCCTTCCAGATAGGCCCAGCCCGCGCGCTGCAGCGCCTGGCGCAGCTGTTCCATGCGGCGCGCATTGTGCTCATCAGGCAACAGCTCGCCCAGTGGGTTGCAGGCCGTCAGATAGACCGCGCTTTGCACGGCGTGGCGCTGGTAGTAGGGGCGCAGGGCAGGCTGGGGCTCACCAATCTGCAAATACCAGTTCTGGCCTTGGATGCGGTAGTGGGTGCTGCGGTAGGCGTGCAGCAAAGGCTCGGGCAAAACAGTGTCGGGCATGGCAATGCAGTCATAAAAAGACGGCGGCACGGTGTTTGCATGCGTGGTTATGCAGCAAACCAGTAGCAACCGAGGTCTGTCTGCGCGACAATACCGGATTCAGCCACAGCGGCATACAGCACCTAGGGTTTCCCAGCGTGCCATGCCCATGTGGGGCTGCGGCCCGTCGCGATGTGCATCACATGCCCCGTGTTGCGCTCTGGCAGGCCTGACCAGTTTTTCCACCTCAATTTGAAGCCATGAAAAAACGTACCCTTCTTGCATCGTTGGCACTGACCGCCATCCTCGCTGCGTGCGGCAAGTCTGAACCTGCTGCTACCGCGCAAGCGCCTGAAGCAGCCCCCGCTCCTGTGGCTGTGACCAAGATTGTGGTCGGTCTGGATGACAACTTCCCCCCCATGGGCTTCCGCGACGAGAAGAACGAGCTGGTCGGCTTTGACATCGACATGGCCAAGGAAGCGACCAAGCGCCTGGGCGTGGAAGTGGAATTCAAGCCCATTGACTGGAGCGCCAAGGAAGCCGAACTCAACGGCAAGCGCATCGACGTGCTGTGGAATGGCCTGACCATCCTGGAGTCGCGCAAGCAGCACATCGCCTTTACCGATCCCTACATGGCTAACCGCCAGATCATCATCGTCAAGGCTGGCTCTGACATCGCCGACAAGGCGGGTCTGGCTGGCAAGGTGGTGGGTGTGCAAGAGTCTTCTTCAGCCGTTGATGCGATGAAGAAGGAAGAGGCTGTGTTCAACACCTTCAAGGATTTCAAGCAGTTTGGTGACAACATCACTGCCCTGATGGACCTGGAAGCTGGTCGTCTGGACGCTGTGGTGGTGGACGAAGTGGTGGGCCGTTTCCACGTGGCCAAGAAGCCTGGCGCCTATGTGGTGCTGGAAGAGAACTTCGGCACGGAAGACTACGGCGTGGGCTTCCGCAAGGAAGACACAGAACTGCTGAACAAGGTGAACCAGGTGCTGAAGGACATGAAAGCAGACGGCGCTGCTGCTGAAATTTCCAAGAAGTGGTTTGGTGAAAACATTGTCAAGTAAGCTTCGCGCTTGAGCACACACCGGCGTAGCCCGCCTTGGCTACGCCGGTGTTTTTTGTTGGCATAGCACGCAGCTGATGCAACGGTGCGCCGCAAGGCGCCTGCGACACCCGTTCAAGCGGTCGCGCTGAAGGCCTTTTTCATGGATTACGCTCTCTCTCTTTTAGGGCCACTGTCGCAAGGCGCGATTGTGACCCTTCAACTCTTCGCCATAACGCTGGTGCTGTCCATTCCGCTGGGACTGGCGCTGGCGCTGGTGCGCCTGTCCCGCTTTGCCGGGCTGCGTGCGCTGGTCGGTGGCTATATCTGGCTGATGCGCGGCACGCCGCTGATGCTGCAGATGCTGTTCATCTACTTTGCGCTGCCCTTTGTGCCAGTCATCGGGATTCGCTTTGACGACTTCCCTGCGGCTATCGTGGCGTTCACGCTGAACTATGCCGCCTACTTTGCGGAAATCTTCCGCGCTGGTATTCAGTCGATTGACCGCGGCCAGTATGAAGGAGCCAAGGTACTGGGTCTGTCCTATGCCCAGACCATGCGCCGTATTGTGATTCCACAGGTGTGGCCCCGCATCCTGCCACCCCTGTCCAACGAAACCATTACCCTGGTCAAGGACACGTCCCTGATCTACGTGCTGGCCCTGAACGACCTGCTGCGCATGGCGCGCGGCATTGTGCAGCGCGACTTTACGACCACGCCTTTCATCGTGGCCGCAGCCTTCTATCTTGTCATGACCCTGGTGCTGACCTGGGGCTTTCAGTATCTCGAGAAACGCTATGCCAAGTACGACGCCTGATGTGATGATCTCCGCCAAGGACATCCACAAGGCCTTTGGCGGCAACGAAGTGCTGCGCGGCGTCTCGCTGGAGCTGCTGCGCGGTGAGGTGGTGGCAGTCATTGGCCCCTCGGGCTCGGGCAAGAGCACTTTTTTGCGTTGCCTGAACCACCTGGAAACCATTGACCGCGGCAGCATCCAGATTGAAGGCGAAGTGCTGGCGCAAAACGATGCCAGCGGCAAGGCGCAGTATGTGCCGGAGGCACAGATTCGCCAGATCGGCCGCAAGATGGGCATGGTGTTCCAGTCCTTCAACCTGTTCCCGCACCTGACGGTGCTGGAAAACCTGATTGAAGCCCCCATGCTGGTCAAGAAGATGAAGCGCGAAGAGATCGTGCCCAAGGCCGAGTCGCTGCTGGCCAAGGTGGGCCTGTCGGCCAAGCGCGATGCCTACCCCAATCGCCTCTCGGGCGGCCAGAAGCAGCGTGTGGCGATTGCGCGCGCGCTGTGCATGGACCCGGACATCATGCTGTTTGACGAGCCCACTTCGGCGCTCGACCCGGAGCTGACCGGCGAAGTGCTGCGCACCATGCGCGAGCTGGCCGACGAGCACATGACCATGCTGGTCGTGACCCACGAAATGGGCTTTGCCCGCGAAGTGGCCAACCGTGTGATCTTCATGGATGGCGGCCACATCGTGGAGCAGGGTCCATCGGCAGCCTTCTTTGCCAACCCGCAGCACGAGCGCACCAAGGCCTTCCTGCACAACATGTTGTAAAAAAGCTGCAGTGCATGTTGTGGGTTATGGCATGAAATTGCGGGAAAGCCTTGCACAATAAGCGCTACAAGCTATGCTTTTTGTTGCGTCTGCATGGCATCGTGCGGTGCCTTACCCTTATGGCTGCGCCAGCTGTCAGGCTTTTGGGCCGCTTGGGCAGATGGCTTGTCTGCACAATAACGGTTTTCCGGTTTTTTGAAAGATCTGCCCCACATGCCTACCCCCGAAGCTCTGGTGGAGTTGCGCAACGTCACCTTCGGGTATGGCGAACGCATCGTCCTGCATGACATTTCCCTGCAGGTGCCACGCGGCAAGGTCACGGCATTGATGGGCGCATCGGGTGGTGGCAAGACCACGGTGCTGCGCCTCATTGGTGGGCAGAACAAGGCGCAGCAGGGCCAGGTGCTGGTCAATGGGCAAGACGTTGGCCATATGGATGCCAAGCAGCTGTATGCCATGCGCCGCCGCATGGGCATGCTGTTCCAGTTCGGCGCGCTGTTTACGGACATGAGCGTGTTCGACAACGTGGCCTTCCCGCTGCGCGAGCACACCAAACTGCCTGAAGACATGATCCGCGACATCGTGCTCATGAAGCTGCATGCCGTGGGTCTGCGCGGGGCGCGTGACCTCATGCCCAGCCAGGTCTCGGGCGGCATGGCCCGCCGTGTGGCGCTGGCTCGCGCGATTGCGCTGGACCCTGAACTCATCATGTACGACGAGCCCTTTGCCGGGCTGGACCCGATTTCGCTGGGCACTGCCGCGCGCCTGATTCGCACGCTCAATGATGCGCTGGGCCTGACCAGTATTCTGGTGTCGCACGACCTGGAAGAAACCTTCCATGTGGCAGACCACGTGGTGATTCTGGGCGCAGGCGGCATCGCCGCACAGGGCTCGCCCGAGGAAGTGCGCGCCAATCCTGATCCGCTGGTGCAGCAGTTCATTCACGCACGACCCAACGGGCCTGTGCCTTTCCATTACCCGGCCCCCAGCCTGGAGCAAGACTTTGGAGGCCAGGCATGAAGGCATTGGCTGCAATTGGTTTCTGGACGCGCTGCCAGCTGGCCGCGCTGGGGCAGGCGACGCGACTGTTCGCCCGCCTGCTGGGCATGCTGCCTGCCACGCTGGCACGCCTGCGCCTGCTGAGTGACCAGATCCACTTTCTGGGCAACTATTCGCTGGCCATCATTGCGGTGTCTGGCCTGTTTGTAGGCTTTGTGCTGGGCCTGCAGGGCTACTACACCTTGCAGCGCTATGGCTCGGCCGAGGCGCTGGGGCTGCTGGTGGCATTGTCCTTGCTGCGAGAACTCGGCCCCGTGGTCACGGCACTGCTGTTTGCCGGCCGCGCGGGGACGGCGCTGACCGCAGAAATTGGCCTGATGAAGGCGGGAGAACAGCTCTCCGCCATGGAAATGATGGCCGTAGACCCGGTCAAGCGCATTCTGGCGCCCCGCTTCTGGGCGGGAGTGATTGCCATGCCGCTGCTGGCGGCGGTCTTCAGTGCCGTGGGCATCATTGGCGGCTGGCTGGTCGGCGTGGTCATGATCGGTGTGGACGGCGGTGCCTTCTGGGGGCAGATGCAGTCCGGGGTCGACTGGTGGTATGACCTGGGCAACGGCGTGATCAAGAGCATCGTCTTCGGTGTGGCCGTGACCTTTGTGGCCCTGTACCAGGGCTATACCGCCAAGCCCACGCCCGAAGGAGTGTCACGCGCCACCACGCGTACGGTGGTGGTGGCTTCGCTGGCCGTGCTGGCGCTGGACTTTTTGCTCACCGCTTCGATGTTCAGCATCTGAGGCGCGAAGGATTCATAAGGACGAGAGATGCAAACCTCCAAAAACGATGTATGGGTGGGGCTGTTCGTGCTGATCGGCGCTGTGGCGCTGGTATTTCTGGCACTGCAGTCGGCCAACTTGCTGAGCCTGAGTTTTCAGGACACCTACAAGATCACGGCGCGCTTTGACAATATCGGCGGCCTCAAGCCCAAGGCGGCGGTCAAGAGCGCCGGTGTGGTGGTCGGGCGCGTAGAAAGCATCACTTTTGATGATCAGACCTTCCAGGCCACCGTACAGATGGCGCTGGAAAAGCGCTACGCCTTCCCCAAGGACAGCTCGCTCAAGATTCTGACCAGTGGCTTGCTCGGTGACCAGTACATCGGCATCGAGGCAGGTGCTGAGGATGGCAATCTGGTTAATGGCGACCGTATCACCGCCACGCAGTCTGCCGTGGTGTTGGAAAATCTGATTGGCCAATTCCTCTATAACAAGGCGGAAGAGGGCGGCAAGTAACCAGGCTTACAAAGGTAGAGTACCATGCGTTTTTCTCATTTTTCTCTGAAGCCTCAGCTGCGCACCGCAGGCGTGGGTGCAGTTCTGGTAGGCAGCCTGGTACTGACTGGCTGTGCCTCTACACAGGCAACGCATCCTCAGGACCCTTTCGAGGGCTACAACCGCGCCATGACCACGTTCAATGACAATGTGGACAAGGCCATTCTAAAGCCCGTGGCAACCGGCTACCAGACCGTGGTGCCAAGCCCTGTGCGCACCGGCGTGACCAATTTCTTTGGCAACCTGGGCGACCTGTGGACCATGGTGAACTTTGCGCTGCAGGGCAATGGTGCCCAGGCGTATGACCACATGGTGCGTTTCACCACCAATACCGTGCTCGGCTTCGGTGGTCTGCTGGACATTGCCAGCCAGATGCAGGTCAAGCGTGACAAGCAGGACTTCGGTCTGACTCTGGGGCACTGGGGCGTGAAGCCTGGCCCTTATCTGGTCTTGCCTCTGCTCGGTCCTTCGACCGTGCGTGATACCGTCGCCTTGCCTGCCGACTGGTGGGGCCACCCCATGGACAGCGTGCACCCTGTGTCCACCCGCAACAGCCTGCTGGGTCTGCGCATCGTGAATACACGTGCGAACTTGCTCAATGCGACCGATACGCTGGACGTAGCCTCGCTGGACCGCTATGCGCTGATGCGTGACTTCTATCTGAAGCAGCGAGATGTGGCGGGCAAGAACGTCAATGATGAAAACGCCGGTCGTGTAGAGAGCTACGAAGACTGAGCCATGCCGGGGTGCAACCCCGGCGCGAGAAAGGAATGTCTATGATGCAACGTCGCACCCTTGCGGCCTGGATGCTGGCCACATCGGCCATGTGGATGGCAGGCCCTGTGGGCGCTCAGGCAGCCGTGGAAACACCGGATGCACTGGTCAAGCGCCTGTCGGCCGATGTGCTGGAAACCATCAAGGCCGATCCCGAGCTGCGCAACGGCAATATCGCCCGCATTTCGCAGCTGGTGGACACCGTGGTCATGCCCCATGTGAACTTCCGCAAGATGACTTCTGCGGCAGTGGGCCCCATGTGGCGCCAGGCGACCCCTGAGCAGCGCGAACGCCTGCAGCAGGAGTTCAAGAACATGCTGATCCGCACCTATGCCGGTGCGCTCAAGCAGGTCAGTGATGAGCGTGTGGAGGTCAAGCCCTTGCGTGCAGCACCCGGCGACACCGATGTGCTGGTACGCACCGAGGTGATTGGCAAGGGCGAGCCCGTGCAGCTGGACTTCCGTGTGGAAAACGGCGACGGCAAGGGCTGGAAGATCTACAACATGAATGTGCTGGGCGTGTGGATGGTGGAAACCTATCGCACGCAGTTCGCCCAGGAGCTGAACAAGGGCGGTATCGACGGCCTGATTCAGGCCCTGGCCAACCGCACGATGGCTGTGGAAGCCAAGAACGCGAAGTAAAGCCTGTCATGAGTCACACGATTGCACTGCCTGCCGTATTGACCGCGGATACCGTGGCTGCCATCCGCACCCAGTTGCTGCAGACCATGCAGGCGCAGCCCTCTGGTGCGGCGCTGGCGCTGGATGCGTCCGGCGTGCAGTCCTTTGACTCGGCAGGGCTGGCGTTGCTGCTGGCCTGCCGCCGTGCAGCCCAAAAGCGGCAGCAAAGCCTGCGCGTACTGGGCTGGACAGACAGCCTGCGTTCGCTGGCCCAGGTCTATGGCGTCATGCCCCTGCTGGACCCTGAAGCTGCCACTGCAGCCGCTGTCTGATCTGCAAAACCGTGCCCATGCTGGCTTACCCCGGGGGCCTTAGAATGTCGGGTTCCCATGCCAGCTGTCTCCATCCAATCCGTCTCCAAGACCTACACCAGCTCCAAAGGTGATTTTCAGGCACTCCAGAACGTGAGCCTGGACATTGCCGAGGGCGAGTTCTTCGGTCTGCTCGGCCCCAATGGCGCGGGCAAGACCACCCTCATCAGCCTGCTTGCCGGTCTGGCCAAGCCCAGTAGCGGCCATATCACGGTCATGGGCAAGCATGTGCAAAAAGACTTTGCCGCCGCGCGCAAGCAGCTGGGGGTGGTGCCGCAGGAACTGGTGTTTGACCCTTTCTTCAATGTGCGCGAAACCCTGCGCCTGCAGTCCGGCTACTTTGGCGTCAAAAACAATGACGCATGGATTGATGAGCTGCTGGAAAGCCTGGGGCTGGCCGACAAGGCACATGCCAATATGCGCCAGCTCTCGGGCGGCATGAAGCGCCGTGTGCTGGTGGCGCAGGCGCTGGTGCACAAGCCGCCCATCATCGTGCTCGATGAACCCACGGCCGGTGTGGATGTGGAGCTGCGCCAGACGCTGTGGCACTTCATCAGCAAGCTCAACAAGCAGGGCCACACGGTCTTGCTGACCACGCACTATCTGGAAGAAGCCGAGGCGCTGTGCAACCGCATTGCCATGCTCAAGCACGGGCATGTGGTGGCGCTGGATGACACCTCCAACCTGCTCAAGACGGCTTCGTCCAATGTGCTGCAGTTCAAGACCGACAGCGTGCTGCCTGAATCGATAGCAGGCCAGGCCCGTGTGACGGGCCGTGTCGTGCAATTGCCCGCACAAGGCCCTGCCGATATCGAACGTTTTCTGGCCGCCCTGCGTGAGGCCAATGTGGTGATGGAAGACATGGAAATCCGCCGTGCCGAGCTCGAAGACGTGTTCTTGCAAGTGATGCAGGGGGCTGCATGATGTTCCCGCAGATGCAAGGCTGGACTTCGCTGTTCTACAAGGAAATTCTGCGGTTCTGGAAGGTGAGCTTCCAGACCGTGGCTGCGCCCGTGATGACGGCCGTGCTCTACCTGCTGATCTTTGGCCATGTGCTTGAAGACCATGTGCAGGTGTTCGATGGCGTCAGCTACACGGCCTTTCTGGTGCCGGGGCTGGTGATGATGAGCGTGCTGCAGAACGCCTTTGCCAACAGCTCATCCAGCCTGGTGCAGAGCAAGATCATGGGCAGCGTGGTGTTCATTTTGCTCACGCCGCTGTCGCACTGGGCCTGGTTTGCGGCCTATGTGGGTTCGTCCATCGTGCGCGGTCTGGTGGTGGGGCTGGGCGTGTACATCGTCACCCTGTTTTTCACGCCACCCGTGGCGGCCGCGCCGGTATGGATCGTGGTGTTTGCCTTCCTGGGCGCAGCACTGTTGGGCACGCTGGGTCTGATTGCTGGTCTGTGGGCCGACAAGTTCGACCAGATGGCGGCCTTTCAGAACTTTTTGATCATGCCCATGACGTTTCTGTCGGGCGTGTTCTATTCTATCCAGTCCTTGCCGCCTTTCTGGCAGCAGGTCAGCCACCTGAATCCGTTTTTCTACATGATTGATGGCTTCAGATACGGCTTTTTTGGCCAGAGCGATGTCTCCCCCTGGGTGAGCCTGGCTATCGTCGGCGTGGCATGGCTGCTCGTCAGTGGCGTGGCCATTCATCTGCTGCGCATTGGCTACAAAATCCGCCATTAAAGAAACATCCTCGATGGAGAAGATGTGCTGCGCCTGTGTCGCAGCACCAAGAACATAATGACTGCTGATCAACTCGAATCCATTATTCGCGCAGGTTTGCACTGCGAGCATCTGGCTGTGGAAGGGGATGGCCGCCATTGGTTTGCCACGATTGTCTCGCCAGAGTTCGAAGGCAAGCGCCTGCTGGCGCGTCAGCGTCTGGTCTATGCCACCCTGGGCGAGCGTATCAAGACCGATGAGGTGCATGCCTTGTCCATGAAGACTTTCACGCCTGCCGAGTGGGCGGACAAAGCGGTCTAAAAAATCATAGCTATCAGCGCTTGATCCATAAGGGTTTGAGCCTGATTTCATTCATATTTCGATTCAAGGCTCCAACGCCATGGACAAACTTCTGATTCGCGGCGGCCGCAGCCTGCACGGTGAGGTGCTGATTTCCGGTGCAAAGAATGCGGCCCTGCCTGAGCTGTGCGCTGCACTGCTGTCGGCCGAGCCCGTGACCCTGCACAACGTGCCTCGTCTGCAGGACGTGGCTACCATGCTCAAGCTCATTCGTAACATGGGTGTGAGCGCCGAGCGTGATGACAATGGCACCGTCAAACTCGATGCCGGTGCGCTGAACAATCCCGAAGCCCCTTACGAGCTGGTCAAGACCATGCGCGCTTCGGTGCTGGCGCTCGGTCCCCTGCTGGCGCGCTTTGGCCGCGCCAAGGTGTCGCTGCCCGGCGGCTGCGCGATCGGTTCGCGCCCGGTGGACCAGCACATCAAGGGTCTGCAGGCCATGGGAGCCATCATCACGGTCGAGAACGGCTACATGAACGCCAGCCTGCCCGAAGGCTGGACGCGCCTGAAGGGTGCGCGTATCACCACCGACATGGTGACGGTGACGGGTACGGAAAACTTTCTGATGGCAGCGGCCCTGGCCGAAGGCGAAACTGTGCTGGAAAACGCCGCCATGGAGCCCGAGATCACTGATCTGGCCGAAATGCTGATCAAGATGGGCGCCAGGATTGAAGGCCACGGCACCAGCCGCATCGTGATTCAGGGCGTCGAAGCGCTGCACGGCTGCGAGCATGCCGTGGTGGCTGACCGCATTGAAGCCGGTACCTTCCTGTGCGCCGTGGCGGCGACCGGTGGCGAGGCCTTCCTGCGCCATGGCCGTGCCGACCATCTCGGTGCCGTGATCGACAAGCTGGTCGATGCTGGTGCGCAGGTGACGGCCGAAGACGGCGGCATCCGCATTCGCAGCGAAGGCAAGCTCAAGGCCCAGAGCTTCCGTACCACCGAATACCCCGGTTTCCCCACCGACATGCAGGCGCAGTTCATGGCGCTGAACTTGGTGGCGGAAGGCACCAGCGTGGTCACCGAGACCATCTTTGAAAACCGCTTCATGCACGTCAATGAGATGCTGCGACTGGGGGCGCAGATCAGCACCGATGGCCGCGTGGCCACGGTGGAAGGTGGCAAGCCTTTGTCCGGTGCGACGGTGATGGCGACCGACTTGCGTGCGTCTGCGAGTTTGGTGATTGCAGGCCTCGTGGCCAAGGGAGAGACCATGGTGGACCGCATTTACCACCTGGATCGCGGCTACGATCGCATGGAAGCCAAGCTGCGTGGCTTGGGCGCAGATATTGAAAGAGTCTCGCAATGAGCATCACCATTGCCCTGTCCAAGGGCCGTATCTTTGAAGAAACCGTGCCGCTGCTGGCCGCTGCAGGCATTGAAGTCACCGAAGACGTTGAAAAATCCCGCAAGCTGATTTTTGACACCAACCAGCCTGACGTGCGCGTGGTGCTGGTGCGCGCCTCCGACGTGCCGGTGTACGTGCAGTACGGCGGTGCCGACCTGGGCGTGTCGGGTCTCGATTCGCTGATCGAGCACGGTGGCCAGGGCCTGTACCAGCCGCTGGACCTGCAGATTGCCAAGTGCCGCGTCAGCGTGGCCGTGCGCAATGGCTTTGACTATGCGCATGCCGTCAAGCAGGGTGCACGCCTGAAGGTCGCCACCAAGTACCCCACGATTGCGCGCGAGTTCTTCGCCAAGAAGGGCGTGCACGTGGACATGATCAAGCTGTATGGCTCCATGGAGCTGGCACCGCTGACCGGCATGGCCGATGCCATCGTGGACCTGGTGTCCACCGGCAATACGCTCAAGGCCAACGATCTGGTCGAGGTGGAGCCCATCATGGACATCAGCTCGCGTCTGGTGGTCAACCAGGCCTCGCTCAAGCTCAAGCAAAAGCAGCTGCGCCACATCATTGATGTGTTTACGCAAGCCGTGCAAGCCAAGAACAAATAAGTTTTTTCTCCCACTGTTGAAGCAGTAAGTACTATGGAAATCGCAGCTAAACCCCTCCGTCTGTCCACCGCGGATGCCAATTTCGAACATGATTTTGCGCAACGCCTGCATTGGTCGGCCGATACGGACGCTGCGATCGAGCAGCGCGTGGCTGACATCCTGGCCGACGTGCAGCAGCGCGGCGATGCTGCCGTGCTGGAGTACACCGCGCGCTTTGACGGCCTGCAGGTGGACAGCGTCCAGGCGCTGGAGCTGAGCAAGGAAGAGCTGAAAGCCGCCTTCGACAGCCTGGGCGAAGCACAGAAGACCGCACTGGAAGCCGCTGCCAAGCGCGTGCGCAGCTATCACGAAGCCCAGAAAAAGGCCAATGGCGAGAGCTGGAGTTACCGTGACGAAGACGGCACCCTGCTGGGCCAGAAGGTGACGCCGCTGGACCGCGTGGGCATCTATGTGCCCGGTGGCAAGGCGGCCTACCCCTCGAGTGTGCTGATGAATGCCATCCCTGCGCAGGTGGCGGGTGTGCCTGAAATCATCATGGTCGTGCCTACTCCGCGCGGCGAGAAAAACCAGCTGGTGCTGGCTGCCGCCTATGTGGCTGGCGTGCACCGCGCCTTCACCATTGGTGGTGCGCAGGCGGTGGCGGCGCTGGCTTACGGTACGGCCACTGTGCCCAAGGTCGACAAGATCACCGGCCCCGGCAACGCCTACGTAGCCAGCGCCAAGAAGCGCGTGTTTGGTCTGGTGGGCATCGACATGATTGCAGGCCCTTCGGAAATTCTGGTGCTGGCCGATGGCACGACACCGCCTGAGTGGGTGGCCATGGACTTGTTCAGCCAGGCTGAGCACGACGAGCTGGCGCAATCCATTCTGCTCAGCCCTGATGCCGCCTATCTGGATGCCGTGCAGCGCGAGATTGACCGCCTGCTGCCCGAAATGCCCCGCAAGGACATCATCGCCAAGAGCCTGAACGGCCGCGGCGCCTTGATTCTGACGCGCAGCATGGAAGAGGCTTGCGCTATCTCCAACCGCATCGCGCCCGAGCACCTGGAAGTCTCCAGCAATGATCCGCACAAGTGGGAGCCGCTGCTCAAGCACGCCGGTGCCATCTTTTTGGGTGCCTACACCAGCGAATCGCTGGGTGACTACTGTGCAGGCCCCAACCACGTGTTGCCCACCAGTGGCACAGCGCGTTTTTCCTCGCCGCTGGGGGTGTATGACTTCCAGAAGCGCAGCTCCATCATTGAAGTGAGCGAAGCCGGTGCCCAGGTGCTGGGCAAGATTGCCGCAGAACTCGCCTATGGCGAAGGTCTGCAGGGTCACGCCCGCGCTGCGGAAATGCGTCTGAAGTAAACGCGTTTCAATGCATATCAAGCCGCTGTACTCGCAAGAGTCAGCGGCTTTTTTGTGCGTGTGGCTATGCAGGCCATCGCACACGAAGATGACACGAATTTAGTGTCACACGAAATTCGTGTAGACTGGCTGGCATGAAAAACGTCACCATTACCGTGGAAGACAGCGTGCTGGAATGGGCACGTATCGAGGCAGCACGGCGCGGCACCAGCGTCTCGCGCATGCTGGGTGACTTCATGGCCGAGATGCAGCGCCGCGAGGACGCCTACGAGCGTGCCTACCTGGCCTGGCGCACCGATGAGCGCACTTGGCAAGCCGCTCACCAGGCAGCAAAAACCGTAGCGCGCAGCGCAGCTGGCAAGCGCTCTAAAGGCCAGAAAACCTCTGAACAGGAAGCGGCCGCATGAACCCCGTGTTTGTAGATACCTCGGTCCTGATTGCTGCCGAAGATACGGGCAATGGCGCGCTGTATGCGGCGGTGCTGGCCTGGCTGGATCTGCTGTGGCGCACGCGCACAGGACGCACGGCCAACCAGTCGCTGGTGGAGTTCTACGACCAGGTCACTAGCGATGCCCAGCCCATGTCGCAGGGCGATGCGCGAGCCGCCATCCGCCGCTACCAGACCTGGAACCCCTGGAAAACCGATGCCGCCACGCTGGAAACCGCGTGGGCTGTGCAGGCGCGCCATGCCCTGCCATTTGCGGATTGCCTGGCTGTAGCCTGCGCCCAGCACAGCGGCTGTGAACATATGCTGACCCTGCATCTGCCGCATGGCGCCCAGTATGGCGGAGTGACCATGGTGCACCCGCTGCAGATGGCGCCGCACACCGAATCCCAAGGTGCCTGAGCCCACAACGAGTGCCCCCGCATCTGCCCGAATGAAGCTTTTGAAAGTGTAAATTCCATGTCAGTCTCTCCCACCCAAGCCAAAGCACTGGAGCGCATTCGCGCCGATGTGCGCGCCATGTCCGCCTATCACGTACAAGCCTCGCAAGGCCTGCTGAAGATGGACACCATGGAGAACCCCTTCCGCCTGCCGCTGGCGCTGCAAAAGGCACTGGGCGAGCGTCTGGGGGCGCTGGAAATCAACCGCTATCCCGGCGAGCGCCTGGAAGTGCTCAAGCAGATGCTCAGCGACTACGCCGGTGCGCCTGAAGGCAGCGCCGTGCTGCTGGGCAATGGCTCGGACGAAATCATCACGCTGCTGGCCCTGGCCACCGCGCAGCCCACAGCAAACGGCCGCGCGAAGATGATCGCGCCCATGCCGGGCTTTGTGATGTATCCGCTGTCGGCACAGCTGCAGGGCCTGGACTTTGTGGCGGTGCAGCTGACCGAGGACTTTGACCTGGACGTGCCCGCCATGCGGGCCGCGATTGCCGAGCACCAGCCTGCGGTGACCTATATCGCCTACCCCAACAACCCCACCGCCACGCTGTGGGATGAAGACAAGGTGCAGGCCGTGATTGACGCCGTGGGCGAAGTCGGTGGCCTGGTGGTCATGGACGAGGCTTACCAGCCCTTTGCCAGCCGCAGCTGGATCACGCAGATGAAGGCTCACCCCGAGCGCAATGGCCACGTGCTGCTGATGCGGACGCTCTCCAAGTTCGGCTTGGCCGGTGCGCGCTTGGGTTACCTGATTGGGCCTGAAGCCATCGTCAACGAACTCGACAAGGTGCGCCCCCCTTACAACATCAGCGTGCTCAACTGCGAGACCGCCATCTTTGCGCTGGAGCATGCCGAGCTGTACGCCGACCAGGCCGCCGCGATCCGTGCGGAACGCCAGCCCCTGATCGATGCCCTGCAGGCACTCGATGGCGTAGAAAAGGTCTGGCCCTCCGAAGCCAATATGGTGCTGGTGCGCGTGCGTGATGCCGCCAAGGCACAGGCCGAGATGAAGGCGCGCGGCGTGCTGGTGAAAAACGTTTCGGCCATGCACCCGTTGCTGGCCAATTGCCTGCGCCTGACCGTAGGCACAGCCGAAGAAAATGCCCAGATGTTGGCAGCTATGAAGGAGTCTTTATGAGCAATGCATTGATCCCCTCCACCGCCGCCGCAGCAGACACCACTGCACGTGTGGCGGAAGTCCAGCGCAACACCGCTGAAACGCGGGTGCAGGTGCGCGTCAATCTGGACGGCACCGGCAAGGCACGTCTGAATTCCGGCATTGGCTTTCTGGACCACATGCTGGACCAGATCGCCCGTCACGGCCTGATTGACCTGGAAGTGGAATGCGCAGGCGATCTGCACATCGACGGCCACCATACGGTGGAAGACATCGGCATCACCCTCGGCCAGGCCTTTGCCAAGGCCGTGGGCGACAAAAAGGGCATCCGCCGCTACGGCCATGCCTATGTGCCGCTGGATGAAGCGCTTTCCCGCGTGGTCATTGACTTCTCTGGCCGCCCCGGTCTGCACATGGACTGCAAGTTCACTGCTGGCAGCATTGGTCAGCTGGACACCCAGCTGGTGTTCGAGTTCTTCCAGGGCTTTGTGAACCACGCAGGCGTGACCCTGCATATCGACAACCTCAAGGGCTTTAATGCCCACCACCAGTGCGAGACCATCTTCAAGGCCTTTGCCCGTGCCCTGCGCTTTGCGCTGGAGCGTGATGAGCGCATGGCGGGTGTCGTGCCCTCCACCAAGGGCAGTCTGTAAAAAGTGAAGCAGCTGGCGCTTGCAGGCACACGCTTTGCATGCGTCAGGGCTTTGAAACCCAGTAAATACAAGCGCAAGGTGCTATGAGTTCTGTGAACAATACCGTGGCCGTGGTGGACTATGAGATGGGCAATCTGCGCTCCGTCTCCCAGGCGGTGATGACGGCAGCCCAGGGCACGGATGTGCGTGTCATCGTCACGCAAGACCCGGCGGAAGTGCGTGCTGCCAGTCGCATCGTGCTGCCCGGCCAGGGCGCCATGCGCGACTGCATGGCCGCGCTGCAGGCCTCGGGCCTCAAAGAAGCCGTGCTTGAAGCCGCTGCCACCAAACCGCTCTTTGGCGTGTGCGTGGGCATGCAGATGCTGCTGGACCACAGCGAAGAGGGCGATACACCGTCGCTGGGCCTGATTCCCGGTCGCGTCAAGCGCTTTGAGCTGGCAGGCCGCACCCAGCCCGATGGCAGCCGCTACAAGGTGCCGCAGATGGGCTGGAACCAGGTCTTCCCTACATCGCCCAATGGCGTGCGCCACCCCATGTGGGAAGGTATTCCGGACGGCGCGTACTTTTACTTTGTGCACAGCTTCTATGCCCAGCCTGCAGACCCCGTGTATTGCGCGGCGGAAACGGACTATGGCGGAAGGTTTGCATCTGCGGTAGCACGCGATAAGATTTTTGCTACGCAGTTCCACCCCGAGAAAAGTGCGGATCATGGGCTTGCGCTCTACCGCAATTTCTTACACTGGAATCCTTAAGGTTTCGCTTTTTCTTCAACCGTGGCCGCACCACCCTTCGGCCCATTCTCAGGCAAAGTCCCTCGCACATCATGCTGCTGATTCCCGCCATCGACCTCAAAGACGGCCAATGCGTCCGCCTCAAACAAGGTGACATGGACCAATCCACCAAATTCGGCGATCCTGCCGAGATGGCACGCCGCTGGCTGGATGCCGGTGCTCGCCGCCTGCACCTGGTGGACCTGAACGGTGCTTTTGCGGGCCAGCCCAAGAATCTGGCGGCCATCAAAGCCATCCTGAAGGAAGTGAATGGGGAAATCCCCGTCCAGCTCGGCGGTGGTATCCGTGATCTGGACACGATTGAGCGCTACATCGACATTGGCATGGAGTACATCATCATCGGCACAGCGGCCGTGAAGAACCCCGGCTTCCTGCAAGATGCCTGTACTGCCTTTGCTGGCCACATCATCGTGGGCCTGGACGCCAAGGACGGCAAAGTCGCCATTGACGGCTGGAGCAAGCTGACCGGCCAGGACGTGATTCCCACCGCCAAGCGCTTTGAAGACTGGGGTGTGGACTCCATCATCTACACCGACATTGGCCGCGATGGCATGCTCTCGGGCATCAACATCGACGCCACCGTCAAGCTCGCGCAGTCCGTGCGCATTCCCGTGATTGCCTCCGGCGGTCTGGCCAGCATCAAGGACATCGAAGCCCTGTGCGCCGTGCAGGACGAAGGCATTGAAGGCGTGATCTGCGGTCGCGCCATCTACACCGGTGATCTGGACTTTGCCGAAGGCCAGAAGCTGGCCGACAAGCTCTCCGGCTACGAAGACGAAGAGGCATGACCCAGCCCCAAGCCGCGCGTGAAGTCTGGCGCGGCCTTGCCTGCACGCGCATCACCTTGCCCAATGGCGACAGCGTGCGGGTGTCGGACTTTGGTGCCCAGGTGCTGTCATGGCGCAGCCGTGGACATGAGCGCATGTTCTGCTCCGAGCGTGCCGTGGTGGATGGCAGCGCTGCCATCCGCGGCGGCGTGCCCGTGTGCTTTCCCCAGTTCAATGCGCGTGGCCCTCTGCCCAAGCATGGTCTGGCGCGCCGCACCACCTGGCAGTATCAGAGTGCCGAGGTGCAGGGCGAAGCCATCACCGCCCGCTGGCAGTGGGATGCAGCCGCGCCCCTGCACACAGATTTTCCGCATGCCTTGCGCGCCGAGTTGGCCGTGACCTTATCTGCGGATCAGCTGCAGATCACGCTGTCGGCCACCAACACGGGCGATACCGCCTTTGCCTTTACCGGCGCGCTGCACACCTATCTGGCGGTACAGGGCGCGGATATGGCAGCACTGCATGGCCTGGAAGGTGCAGCCTTCTGGGATGCTGCAAAAGGCTTTGCACCTGCGGTCCAGCAAGGTGCTGTGGCGCTGGGCGAAGAGGTGGACCGCGTCTATGCCCGCGCTGCGCAGCCGCTGGAGCTGCGTGATGCCGCAGGTACGCTGCGCATCAGCCAGGATGCCGCATGGCCAGAGACCGTGGTCTGGAATCCCGGCCCTGCCTTGTGCGCCAGTCTCAGTGATATGCAGCCTACGGACTGGATGCGCATGCTGTGCGTAGAGGCCGCGGCCATCAACCAGCCCATTGCCCTGTATCCCGGCCAGCACTGGCAGGCTGCACAAATCCTGCAGGTCGTGGGCTGAATGCCTGCGTTCTGCACCTGATGTTCAACCGATAGAAAACGCTTTTTCATGCTCGCCAAACGCATCATTCCCTGTCTGGACGTTACCGGTGGTCGCGTCGTCAAAGGCGTCAATTTTCTGGAGCTGCGCGATGCAGGCGACCCGGTCGAAATCGCTGCACGCTACAACGCACAGGGTGCGGACGAGCTGACCTTTCTGGACATTACCGCCACCAGCGATGGGCGTGACTTGATCCTGCCCATCATCGAAGCCGTGGCTTCCCAGGTCTTTATTCCGCTGACCGTGGGCGGCGGCGTGCGCACCGTCGAAGATGTGCGCCGCCTGCTCAATGCGGGTGCGGACAAGACCAGCTTTAACTCGGCGGCCATTGCCAACCCATCGACCATCAATGCCTGCAGCGACAAATACGGCTCGCAATGCATTGTGGTGGCTATCGACGCCAAGCGCCGCACGCCGGAGGACGAGCAGCGCATCGGGCCCGGCGGCACGCCCATGGGCCCGGGCTGGGATGTGTACAGCCACGGAGGCCGCAAGAACGTAGGGCTGGATGTGATCCGCTGGGCCGAAGAAATGGCGCAGCGCGGCGCCGGTGAAATTCTGCTGACCAGCATGGACAAGGACGGCACCAAGAGCGGCTTTGACCTGCAGCTCACGCGTGCCGTGAGCGATGCCGTGGGCGTGCCTGTGATCGCCTCCGGCGGCGTGGGCAATCTGGACCATCTGGCCGATGGTGTGCAGCAGGGCGGTGCGGACGCGGTGCTGGCTGCCAGCATCTTCCACTACGGCGAATACACCATTGCGCAGGCCAAGGAGCGCATGCGCGAGCGCGGCATTCCCGTGCGACTTTGAAAGTATTGAGAGCGGCTTGCGCAGGCTCCAAGCGGCTTTCCGAATGTTTTCTATTTGAAAGTGGCTGTTTGCCTGCGCTGGCAGCTATCAAAAAAGCAGGATGCCTATGAGCTGGCTCGATCAAGTCAAATGGGATGCGCAGGGCCTGGTGCCCGTGATCGCGCAGGAACAAAGCACGGGCGATGTGGTGATGTTCGCCTGGATGAACCGCGAAGCGCTGGAAAAAACTGCAGCCATCGGCCGCGCCGTGTATTTCAGCCGCTCGCGCAACAAGCTGTGGTTCAAGGGCGAAGAGTCCGGCCACGTGCAGACTGTGCATGAAATCCGCATCGACTGCGACAACGATGTGGTGCTGCTCAAAATCACCCAGCAGGGGCACGAGCCCGGCATTGCCTGCCACACCGGCCGCCACTCGTGCTTCTACAGCGTGCTCAAGGACGGACAGTGGGTCGCCATCGACCCTGTCTTGAAAGATCCCGCATCCATCTACAAATAAACACCATGTAAACACCATGTCTGAACAAAACTCCGCGTCGGTTGAAGGCGCACTGGCCCGTCTGGCCGCTGTCATTGAAAGCCGCAAAGCCATCAACGGTGGCGATCCTGAGAAAAGCTATGTCTCCCGTCTGCTGCACAAGGGGCCGGATGCCTTCCTGAAAAAAGTGGGCGAAGAGGCCACCGAAGTCGTCATGGCTGCCAAGGACGTTGACCATGGTGCTGACAAAGGAAAACTCCTTTATGAAGTTGCGGATTTGTGGTTTCACTCCATGATTGCACTGTCGTACTATGGGCTCACGCCCGCCGACGTGGTGGCCGAGCTGGAACGCCGTGAAGGCACCAGTGGTCTGGAAGAAAAAGCATTGCGCAAAGCCAAGGAAAGGGCCGCGCAGGAAGGAAATGCCGAGTGAACGATGACATTGTCGAAGTCCGCGCCGTAGATCAGGCCACGCTCGATGGGCTCAAGGCCTGGGGCTGGGTCAGCTATATCCTGCACCTGATTGTGGCGCTGGCCGTGGTCATTCCAGGTGCACAGGTCAGCGTGCTCATACTGGCTGTCGCGCTGGTGATCGACCTGGTCAAGCGCTCGGATGCTCAGGGTACCTGGCATGCCTCCCACTTCTCGTGGCGCCTGCGCAGTGTGATCTGGGCGGGCATTCTGTATATCGTGACCGCACCACTGTGGCTGCTGTTTATCTTCCCGGGCTGGATTGCGTGGTGCGTGATCTCCATCTGGTTCCTGTATCGCATCGTGCGCGGCATGATTGCCATGAACAAGCAGGAACCCCTGCCTGTATAAGCTGACGCATCACTGCCAGCCATAGCCCATGACCCAGATGCCCCCTGCAGCCTCGCCTCAGCGCCTGAATCTGGCACTTCAGGGCGGTGGCTCGCATGGGGCTTTTACCTGGGGCGTGCTCGATGCCCTGCTCGAAGACGGCGGTTTCGCCTTTCCCGGCATCAGTGGCACCAGTGCCGGGGCCATGAATGCGGTGGCGCTGGCCCAGGGCTTTGCTGCCGCGGCGCTGGAGCATCCGGATGACCCGCAGGCACGCCACAGTCTGGGCTGTGTGCTGGCACGTGCAGCGCTCAAAAAACTCTGGGAAGGGGTTGGTGCCATGGGCGTGTTCACACTGGGCGTGCCGGTGGCGAACAACCCGCTCATGAACCTCATGAGCCAGTTCCTCTCGCCCTATCAGACCAATCCGCTGGACATCAACCCGCTGCGCAAGCTGCTCGAGCGCGTGGTGGACTTTGACATGCTCGCTCAGGTCTGGGGGCAGGAAGGCATGCCCAAGCTGTTTGTCTGTGCCACCAATGTGCGCACGGGCAAGGGCGAAATCTTCAGCGAGCAGCGCATCAGTGCCGATGCCATCATGGCCTCAGCCTGCCTGCCACAGCTGTACCAGGCCGTGGAAATTGACGGTGAGTATTACTGGGACGGCGGCTTTTCCGGCAACCCGGCCCTGTACCCGCTGATCTACCGCACCGACTGCAGCGACATGCTGCTGGTGCAGATCAACCCGATTGAGTCGCCTGACCTGCCAGACACGGCCAGCGATATTGCCGAGCGCATGAACGAAGTCATGTTCAACGCTGGCCTGCTGGGCGAGCTGCGCGCCATTGACTTTGTGCGCCGCCTGCTGGCCGAAGGCAAGCTGGACCCCCAACGCTACAAAAGCGTGCTCATGCACCGCATTGACGGTGGTGCGGCCCTGGCCCGTTTTGGTGCAGCCAGCAAGTCGCGCGTGGACATGGGATTTTTGCAGCAGCTGTTTGCACTGGGGCGCAGGCAGGGGCAGCAGTGGGCGCAGGACCACCGCAATGACGTGGGCGTGCGCCAGACGCTGCAGATTGTGGACAATCCATAGTTCGCCAGCTCTGCGACGCGCATAGACTGGCATGCCTTTTGAAGCCTTTTGCTACGAATAACAACGACTGTTTGCTCTGCCATGACTGATCACTCGCATACTGCGCACGACCCCAACTGCATTTTCTGCAAGATCATTGCGGGCCAGATTCCCAGCCGCAAGCTGTATGAGGACGAAGACGTCTTCGCCTTTCACGACATCAACCCCGCAGCGCCCGTGCACTTCATGATCGTGCCCAAGAAGCACATTGCTTCCATGGCCCATGTGACCGAGGCCGATCAGGCACTGCTGGGCAAGATCATGCTGCTTGCGCCCAAGCTGGCCATGCAGCAGGGCTGCAACCCTTATCCTGCCGGAGGCTTTCGCATCATGGTCAATACTGGTGAGGAAGGTGGGCAGGAAGTGCACCACCTGCACGTGCACGTCATGGGCGGCCCCCGCCCCTGGAAGCGCGGCTGACAATGGATGGGGACGTGAAAGGCTGTGCAAGTTAAGGCCATCTGAGGCGCTATGGCGCGGCGTCACGTCTAAAATGACTCGTATTCGTTAGGAGAAATCTCATGGGATCGTTTTCTGTTTGGCACTGGCTGATTGTTCTGCTCATCGTGGTGCTGGTGTTCGGCACCAAGAAGCTCAAGAACCTGGGTAGCGACCTGGGTGGCGCCGTCAAGGGTTTCAAGGACGGCATGAAGGACGGCAGCACGGCTGAAGCCGCTGCGGAAAAGACCGCAGTGACCGATCAGAGCAAGGCTGACGACAAGACCACGATCGACGTTGACGCCAAGCAAAAGAGCTGATGTATCAGCATGGCAGCAAGCACCTGCATAGGGCGTTGGCATGATTGATATCGGTATCTCCAAGCTGGCACTGATCGGCGCTGTGGCCCTGGTGGTCATTGGTCCCGAGAAGCTGCCGCGCGTGGCCCGCACGGTCGGCACGCTGCTGGGCAAGGCCCAGCGCTATGTGGCGGACGTGAAGGCGGAAGTCAATCGCTCCATGGAGCTCGACGAGCTCAAGAAGATGAAGGAGTCGATGGAGTCCGCTGCCCGTGATGTGGAGCAGTCGGTGCAAAGCACCACGAGCAGTCTGGAAAAGGACTGGCGTGATGCCACCGATTTCGAGTCGGCATACAGCAGCAGCGATTCCAGCACTTCAGCCAGCGACTACAGCAGCTACGAAAGCAGTAGCCGCAGCGCAGTGACGCCGGCCTACAAGCATCCGGGCAAGAACTTCCGCCTCAAGCGCACGGCCGTGCCACGCTGGTACAAGGCGCGCTCCGGGCTGCGCACCCATGTGCAGTCAGGTGCTGCGCGAGTGGCGCGCTTCAGACCGAAGCGCTGAGGCTGATCTCCCACAGCACGGCGCCTGCAGCGAGCGGCCCGTGCTGGTGCTTTTCTCTTGATCTGCAGGGCCTGATGATGGCCCGGTTCTTTTTTCGACCATGTCCAACAAATCCACCCAAGACGACGAGCTGGCCGGCACCGAGCAGCCCTTTGTGCAGCACCTGATGGAGCTGCGCGACCGCCTGCTGTACTGCATCTACGGCATTGCGCTGGCGGTGGCTGTGCTGGCCATCTGGCCTGGCCCCAATGGCTTGATCGACTTTATTGCCCAGCCCATCAAGGCACACATGCCGCCTGATGCCAAGCTGATTGCGGTGGGCGTGTTCTCGCCCTTCTTCGTGCCGCTGAAGGTGCTGATGATGGTGGGCATGCTGGCCGTGCTGCCATGGATCATGTACCAGCTGTGGGCTTTTGTGGCACCTGGTCTGTACAGCCATGAAAAGCGCTTTGCACTGCCGCTGATCACCTTTGGCAGCCTGCTGGCCTATGTGGGCATTGCCTTTGTGCAGTTCTTTGTGCTGGACAAGATGTTCGGCTTCATCCAGGGCTTTACGCCCGAGAGCGTGGCTGCGACGCCTGATATTGCCTCTTATGTGGAAGCGATTTTGTCGCTGTACCTGGCGTTTGGCCTGGCCTTCCAGGTGCCCATCGTGGTGATGCTGCTGGTGCGCTTTGGCATTGTGGAAATTGACAAGCTCAAGAGCTTCCGTGGCTACTTCATCGTGCTGGCCTTTGTGATTGCCGCCGTGGTGACGCCGCCCGATGTGATTTCGCAGCTGGCGCTGGCCGTGCCCATGTGCCTGCTGTATGAGGTGGGCATCATCGGGGCAGGCTGGTTTGCCAAGGTTGCCCGCAAGCCAGAGGATGAGGAAGCCGATCAGGCCTGATGCGCACATCCTGGCCAGAACCAAAAAATCCCGCAGCCCTTTAAAAGGCAGCGGGATTTTTTTGTTGGTGGGTGATGGCTTTGAAAAAGAGAGCGGCTAGCGCTTGTCAATCAAGGTTTTCAATATGTTTTGTATTTGAAATCATTGATTTGCAAGCGCTGATAGCTCTCTTTTTTGATGCTTAACGGAGCTGGCGCATGCGTCGGGGGGCAGGGCGCTCGCTGGGCACGATGTTCAGCGTCATGCTCTGGCCGTTGCGCAAAATCTCAAAGTCCGCACGCTGGCCGGGCTGCAGAGAGGCAACCGCCGTCATCATCTCAGCCACATTGCGCACGCGCTGCTCATCCACCTGCACGATCACATCGCCCGGCAGCATGCCAGCACGTGCCGCAGGGCCACCCTGCAGTACGCCCGTGATGATGACGCCGGCATTTGCACCGGCTACGCCAAAGGTTTCGGCCAGTTCGGGCGAAAGCTCATTGGGCTCCACGCCAATCCAGCCGCGCGTGACCTTGCCATCCTTGACCAGGCCGTCCATGACGATCTTGGCTGTGGACACGGGAATGGCAAAGCCAATGCCCATGCTGCCGCCAGAGCGCGAGTAGATGGCGGTGTTGATGCCCAGCAGATTGCCTTCCACATCCACCAGCGCGCCGCCGGAGTTGCCGGGGTTGATGGCGGCATCGGTCTGGATGAAGTTTTCAAAGGTGTTGATGCCCAGCTCGCTGCGGCCCAGCGCACTGATGATGCCGCTGGTCACCGTCTGCCCCACGCCAAAGGGGTTGCCAATGGCCAGCACGGTGTCGCCCACCACGGCATGGTCGGAGTTGCCCAGCACGATGACGGGCAGCTTGTCCAGTTCGATCTTGAGCACGGCCAGGTCGGTTTCTGGGTCGGTGCCCACGATGCGTGCTTCTGCAATGCGGCTGTCGGCCAGGGTGACGGTGATCTGATCCGCGCCTTCGACCACGTGGTTGTTGGTCAGGATATAGCCGTCCGGGCTCACGATCACGCCGCTACCCAGTCCGGTCTGCTGCTGGGTGCCGATCTGGTCACCAAAGAAGAAATGGAACCAGGGGTCGTTCAGGTGCGGGCTGCGCACCTCCTTGCTGGTGTTGATGCTGACCACGGCAGGCATGGCCTTCTGGGCGGCAGCCGCCAGGCTGCCGGGGACAAACTCTGTACGGGGTTCAGACGGCGCTTCCAGCAAGGCAATGCCGGCACGGCTCATGGTGGAGCCATGGCGCAGCCAGGCTGGCTGCAGCGTGGCAACAATGAAATAGGCCGCCAGCAGCACGGTGACGGCCTGTGAAAACAACAGCCAGTAACGCTTCATAGAAATGAGAAAAAGAGGGGGGACAAAGGGGGAGGCAAGCAAAGGCTGACAGCGTAAGCCGAAATGTATTTCCTGTCAGAAATGCAGGCAGTCTGTGTCTTGGCAAGACATCGTAAAAAGAGATGGATAAAGAGTTTCTGGAGATGGCTCGTCGTTAAAAACGATGTTTGCCAGGAAGGGTATTGGTGCAAACCCTAGAATGCTTGCATTGACTGCGCCACACGGTGTTCGTTCTTGGGCTGGCACACCCGCCAGATTCGAGAAAAACAAAGGCTTCATCACCGTGAAGTCCTGAAGAACAGTCCAGTCTGCCCTGAAGCACTTATCCGTTGCCGCGGCTCTCGCGCTGTCTGACCTTTTGAACTGGAAAGACAACCCCATGAGTAAGCATCCCAACGCCCAAGCCCATCAAGTGGCTGGCGGCGCCCACCATCGTCCCTTGAACCGTGACGATTACAAGACCTTGAGCCTGTCCGCACTGGGCGGCACGCTGGAGTTCTACGACTTCGTCGTTTTCGTTTTCTTTGCCAACGTCATTGGCGCGCTGTTTTTCCCGGCTGACATGCCGGAATGGATGCGCCAGCTGCAGACGCTGGGCATTTTCGCGGCTGGCTATCTGGCACGCCCCCTGGGCGGCATCATCATTGCGCACTATGGCGACAAGATTGGCCGCAAGAAGATGTTCTCGCTGTCCATCTTTCTGATGGCGGTGCCCACACTGGTCATTGGCCTGCTGCCTACCTATGAAACCATTGGCCTGGCCGCGCCCTTGCTGCTGCTGCTGATGCGCGTGCTGCAAGGCGCTGCGATTGGCGGTGAAATGCCTGGTGCCTGGGTGTTCGTTGCCGAGCACTCGCCTGCCAAGCACTATGGCCTGGCCATTGGTACGCTGACTTCCGGCATTACTGGCGGCATTTTCCTGGGCTCCATCTTTGGTGTGTGGCTCAACAGCACCTACAGCCAGGCAGAAATCCATGACTGGGCATGGCGCATTCCTTTTATTCTGGGTGGTGTGTTTGGCCTGGTGTCGGTGTATCTGCGCCGCTTCCTGCATGAAACGCCTCTGTTCCAGGATATGCAAAAGCGCAAGGCTGCGGATGCAGAACTGCCCTTGAAAACCATCTTGCGTGACCACAAGGAAGCCAGCTGGCTGGTGGCGCTGATGACCTGGGTGCTCTCGACAGGCGTGGTGGTGGTGGTGCTGATGGCGCCTGCCTACCTGCAGAAGGTGTTCCATATCGCTCCCGCCGAAGCCATGATGGCCAACGCAGTGGCGACCGTGACTCTGACCATTGGCTGCATCTTCTGGGGCTGGCTGTCTGACAAGATCGGCACCAAGCTGACCATGCTGTTCGGCTGGGGTGGCATGACGGTGACCGCCTATATCTTCTATCTGAACCTGCCTGGTGAATCGACCCTGGTGCTGCGCTATGCGCTGGTGGGCTTCTTTGTGGGTTCCATCTCGCTGCTGCCTGTAGTGGGTGTGCGTGCCTTCCCTGTGGCGGTGCGCTTTACCGGCCTGTCTTTCGCCTACAACATGGCCTACGCCGTCTTCGGTGGCCTGACCCCCTTGCTGGTGGCCAGCTGGCAGCAGGTGGACATCATGGCCCCTGCCCACTACGTGGCAGCCATGGGTATCCTGGGTGCTGCCATCGGCCTGTTCTGGCCTATCGCTTCCAAGGGCTGGCAGCCCAAGGTCAAGGCCTGATAGCGCCTTCGCTTGCGATGCAGATCAGGGCAGCTTCGGCTGCCCTTTTTTATGGCCTGCTGCACTCGTGCTTCCTGAACGCTTGGCACAATCGACGCCATGATCCAGCGACAAGACCTTCTCTCCCATTTCGATGCCTTGCTCCAGCCCGAGCGCTTCAAGGACTACGGCCCCAACGGCCTGCAGGTCGAAGGCAAGGCCGAGATTCGCCATATCGTCAGCGGCGTGACGGCCAGCCGTGCCCTGATTGAAGCCGCCATTGCCGACAAGGCCGATGCCATCTTTGTGCACCACGGCCTGTTCTGGAAAGGCATGGATGGCCGCATCACGGGCTGGATGAAGGAACGCATCCGTCTGCTGCTGGCGCATGACATCAATCTGTTCGCCTACCACCTGCCGCTCGATGCCCACCCCGAGCTGGGCAACAACGCGCAGCTGGGCGCCAAGCTCGGCGTACAGTGGGGCAGCACCTTTGGCGAGCAGGCGCTGGGCATGGTGGGTGATGCCAGTTTTGCCAGTCCTGCTGCCCTGGCAGACCATGTGCAGCAGGTGCTGGGCCGTGCCGTGACCTGCGTCAGCGGTGCGCAGGACAAGCCCATACGCCGTCTGGCCTGGTGCACGGGTGGCGCGCAGGGCTTCTTTGAAAGCGCGCTGGCCGCAGGGGCTGATGCCTATATCACGGGTGAAATCTCCGAGCCCCAGGCCCATCTGGCACGTGAGACCGGCACCACCTTTATTGCCGCGGGCCACCATGCCACCGAGCGCTATGGCGCGCCTGCCGTGGCTGCCCATGTGGCGCAGCAACTGGGGCTGAGCCACCGGTTTATCGAGATCGATAATCCAGCATAAATTTCATAGCTTTCAGCGCTTGCTGCATCAGCGTTATAGGTCAATTTCATGCATAAAAACAAAGCCATTGCCATCACGCAAGGAGATTCTGCGGGCATTGGCCCGGAAATCATTGCCAAGGTGTTTCGTGAACAGCCTGCGCTGCTGCATGGCTGTTTTGTCGTGGGGGATGTGGCCACCATGCGCCGTGGTGCGCAGGCCATTGCCGTGGCTGGCGAAACCTCGCTGCCTGTGGCTGTGATTGCCAGCCCGGATGAGGCATGGCAGGTGCCGCCGCGCTGCATCCCCGTGCTGGAGCTGCCGGACATGCCGCCTCCTGCACCCTGGGGGCAGATCACGGACAGCGCAGGTGCCGCCGCCGCAGCCTGCGTGCAATGGGCGGCGCGTGCCGCCCTGCGTGGTGAGATTGCCGCTCTGGTGACCGCGCCGCTGCACAAGGAAGCACTGCATGCCGGTGGTGTGACCTACCCTGGCCATACCGAACTGCTGCAGGCAGAAGCTGCGCAGCATGCAGGCGTCGCCATGAGCGAGATGCCGGTGCGCATGATGCTGGCCAATGATGAGCTGTGCACCGTGCTGGTGAGCATCCATGTCTCGCTGCGCAAGGCGCTGGAAGCCGTGACCTTGGACAACATCCTGCAGACCCTGCAGATCACCCATGCCGCACTGCAGCGCATGCTGGGCCGTGCGCCACGCATTGGTGTGGCGGGGCTCAACCCCCATGCGGGTGAGGGCGGCCTGTTTGGCTCGGAAGAGATAGACATCATTGCGCCTGCCATCGCTGCTGCCCGCGCGCAGGGCATTGATGCACAGGGGCCGTTTGCGCCCGACACCGTATTCATGCGGGCCCGCAATGTGCCCGGTCACCCCGGCGAGTTTGATGTGGTGTTGGCCATGTACCACGACCAGGGCTTGATACCCATCAAATATCTGGGCGTGGAAAGTGGCGTAAATGTGACACTTGGCCTGCCTCTGGTGCGCACCAGCCCGGACCACGGCACGGCCTTTGACATCGCGGGGCAGGGCGTGGCCGATGCTTCCAGTCTGCTGGAGGCTGTGCGCATGGCACAAAAGCTCTCAGCCAGAGCGAGGGTGCAGGCTTAAGTTTCCTAGCGCGAAGCATGCGCCTTCAGCGGCGCAGCTGATCGCGGATTTCGCGCAGCAGCAGGACTTCTTCAGGCGTCACTTCAGGTGCGGGAGCAGGGGGCGGTGTCTCGCGCTTGAGGCGGTTGATCTGCTTGATCATCACAAAAATGATGAAAGCCAGAATCACAAAATTCACAGCTACGGTGATGAAGTTGCCATAGGCCAGCACAGGCACCCCCGCTTCCTGCAGGGCAGACAGCGTGCGCGGCGTTCCTTCGGGAACACTGCCCAGCACGATGAACAGGTTGGAGAAGTCCAGCTTGCCGAACACCAGCCCTACCAGCGGCATGATCAGGTCCTTCACCACGGAATCGACGATCTTCCCGAAGGCCCCGCCGATGATCACGCCGACGGCCAGATCGATCACGTTGCCCTTGACGGCAAACTCACGAAACTCCTGCAGCATAGACATGCGAATCTCCTGTTTGATTGAGATAAGTCATATTGCATGATTTAACGCAAGAAGGGGGGAGGATAGGTGCTTGGATTCCAATTTTTCGACAAGCTACAATTTCTCGATTGACCTTATACCTAGCGATGTTTTATCGAGGATCCCCATGAGCGATACACCTGTCGACTCCAGCAAGCGGACGTGGATCATCACGTCTGCCTGCGCTGGCGCAGTAGGCGGCGCAGCGGTTGCAGTGCCTTTTGTGAGTACTTTCCAGCCTTCTGAAAAGGCCAAGGCCGCAGGGGCTGCAGTGGAAGTGGATATCTCCGCGCTGGCTCCAGGCGAAAAGCTGACCGTGGAATGGCGTGGCAAGCCTGTGTGGATCTTGAAGCGCACACCGGAACAGCTCGCGGAGCTGCCCGAGCTGGACAGCCAGCTGGCAGACCCCGAATCGCTGCGTAACCAGGATCAGCTCACGCCTCCTTACGCACGCAATACATGGCGTTCCATCAAGCCCGAGGTGTTTGTTGCAGTGGGGATTTGCACGCACCTGGGATGCTCGCCTGTGGATAAGTTCGCTACCGGCGCCCAGCCTTCGCTGCCTGCAGACTGGAAGGGCGGCTTCCTGTGCCCATGCCACGGCTCTACTTTTGACATGGCTGGCCGTGTCTTCAAGAACAAGCCAGCACCCGACAACCTGGAAGTGCCTCCTTATAAGTTCCTGTCAGAGAACACACTTCTGATTGGCGACGACAAGGCTTGATGGAGTTAGAACGACATGGCCCACGAATTCAAAGAGATCGACCCGAACGCCGCGACCGGTGCGAAGGTCAAGAACTGGTTTGAAAATCGTTTTCCTTCGGCATTTGCAGGCTACAAGATGCATATGTCGGAGTACTACGCTCCAAAGAACTTCAACTTCTGGTACATCTTTGGTTCGCTGGCACTGCTGGTGCTGGTGATCCAGATCGTGACCGGGATCTTCCTGGTCATGCACTACAAGCCTGACGCTGAAAAAGCCTTTGCGTCTGTGGAATACATCATGCGTGATGTGCCATGGGGCTGGCTGATTCGCTATATGCACTCCACCGGTGCATCGGCCTTCTTTGTGGTGGTCTATCTGCACATGTTCCGTGGTCTGCTCTATGGCTCCTACCGCAAGCCACGCGAGCTGGTCTGGATCTTCGGCTGCGCCATCTTCCTGGCGCTGATGGCTGAAGCCTTCATGGGCTACCTGCTGCCATGGGGCCAGATGTCTTACTGGGGCGCGCAGGTGATCGTGAACCTGTTTGCTGCAGTACCCGTGATCGGCCCTGACCTGGCGATCTTGATTCGTGGTGACTATGTGGTCGGTGATGCAACGCTGAACCGCTTTTTCAGCTTCCACGTGATTGCCGTGCCGCTGGTGTTGCTGGGTCTGGTGGTGGCGCACTTACTGGCGCTGCACGATGTGGGCTCGAACAACCCTGACGGTATCGAGATCAAGGCTCCCAATGCACCCAAGGATGCCAATGGCAATCCGCTGGACGGCGTGCCTTTCCATCCCTACTACACCGTGCACGACATCTTTGGCGTGGCTGTGTTCCTGTTCCTGTTCTCGGCGGTGGTGTTCTTCGCGCCAGAGTTCGGTGGGTACTTCCTGGAGTACAACAACTTCATCCCCGCTGACCCGCTGAAGACGCCTGCGCACATCGCTCCCGTGTGGTATTTCACGCCGTTTTACTCCATGCTGCGTGCGATTACTGCCGAGATGATGTATGTGCTGGTGGGCTGCGTGGTGCTGGCTGCGCTGCTGGCTCTCTTCAAGTCCAAGATGGCAGGCCTGTTCAAGCTGGTGGCGGTTGTGGCTGCGGCCGTCGCTGTGGTGCTGATGCTGAGCATCGATGCCAAGTTCTGGGGTGTGGTTGTGATGGGCGGCGCCGTGGTGATTCTGTTTGCGCTGCCATGGCTGGACTGCAGCCCTGTGAAGTCCATTCGCTACCGTCCCTCATGGCACAAGTATGTGTATGCCGTGTTCGTGATCAACTTCGTGATCCTGGCGTATCTGGGTGTGCAGCCGCCATCCCCCATGGGTGAGCGCGTTTCGCAGGTGGGCACCTTGTTCTACTTCGGCTTCTTCCTGCTGATGCCCTGGTGGAGCCAGCTGGGTACACCCAAGCCTGTTCCTGATCGCGTGACTTTCAAGCCACACCACTGAGCTAGGAGATAAGAACAATGAAAAAGCTGTTTCTCACGCTGATTGCCGCGCTTGGCATTGTGGGTGGTGCACATGCCGCAGGCGGTGGCCTGGTGCCACTGGACAAGGCTCCAGTGGATGTGACGAACCAGGCATCGCTGCAAAACGGTGCCAAGCTGTTCGTGAACTACTGCCTGGGGTGTCACTCGGCAGCTTTCATGCGCTACAACCGCTTGAAGGACATTGGACTGAGTGATCAGGAAATCAAGGACAACCTGCTGTTCACCACAGAAAAAGTGGGTGACACCATGGTGGCTGCGATTGATCCCAAGCAGGCAGCAGCCTGGTTTGGTGCCAACCCACCTGATCTGACGGTGATTGCGCGCTCTCGTGCCAGCCACGATGGCTCGGGTGCAGATTACATCTACACCTTCCTGCGTACCTTCTATCTGGACTCCACCAAGCCCACGGGCTGGAACAACCTGGTCTTCCCTTCGGTGGGCATGCCCCATGTGCTGTGGGAGCTGCAGGGTGCACGCAGCGCCATCTTTGAAGATGTGGTGGTAGATGGTCAAAACACCCAGGTATTCAAGGGCTGGGAAACCGTTACTCCGGGAACAATGACCCCACAAGAGTACGATCAGGCTGTAGGGGACTTGGTGAACTTCCTACAATGGATGGGTGAACCAGCCCAAAATACCCGCATCCGCGTGGGTATCGGTGTCCTGATCTTCTTGGGTATCTTTATCTTGATCACCTGGAGACTGAACGCCGCGTTCTGGAAAGACGTTAAATAATTAGACAGTCTGTGCTGCCTCGTACCCTGGGTGTGAGGCAGTTCGGTCGTAGCAGAGTGGGCGCTTTCAGGCGTCCCACTCTTTTTGATTTTTAGGAGCTTCCGCCATGATGGTGCTTTATTCGGGAACGACTTGCCCTTATTCCCACCGTTGCCGCTTTGTGCTGTTCGAGAAGGGAATGGACTTCGAGATTCGCGATGTGGACTTGTACAACAAGCCCGAAGAGATCGCGGCGATGAACCCCTACGGTCAAGTTCCCATCCTGGTTGAACGTGACCTGATTCTGTATGAATCGAACATCATCAATGAGTACATTGATGAGCGCTTCCCCCATCCCCAGCTGATGCCTGGTGACCCTGTGGATCGTGCGCGTGTGCGTCTGTTCCTGCTGAACTTTGAAAAAGAACTGTTCGTGCACGTGAACACGCTGGAGCAGCGCAATGTCAAGGGCAACGAAAAGGAAGTGGAAAAGGCACGTCAGCACATCCGTGACCGTCTGACCCAGCTGGCTCCTGTGTTCCTGAAGAACAAGTACATGCTGGGCGAAGGCTTCTCCATGCTCGACGTGGCGATTGCTCCCCTGCTGTGGCGTCTGGACTACTACGGCATTGAGCTGAGCAAGAACGCTGCGCCCTTGCTCAAGTACGCCGAGCGCATCTTCTCGCGCCCTGCCTACATTGAAGCCCTGACACCTTCCGAGAAGGTGATGCGCAAGTAATTCTTGTGCTTTTGTGTTTCCCCCTGCGTTTGCTGTTTGCTGGAATTTGTTCATGACCGAGTCTTCTGCCTCCTCTACACGGCCATACCTCATTCGTGCCATTCATGAGTGGTGTACGGATAACGGCTTTACGCCTTATCTGGCTGTCAAAGTGGATCGCTCGGTGCAAGTGCCGCGTGAATACGTCAATGGCGGGGAAATCGTGCTCAACGTCAGCTATGACGCTACGGGCAGTCTGCAGCTGGGCAATGAATATATTGAATTCAAGGCCCGTTTTGGTGGCAGACCCCATGACATCATGGTGCCCGTTGAGCGCGTGCAGGCCATTTATGCGCGTGAGACCGGGCAAGGCATGTCTTTCCCCGTGATTGACGATTTGCTGGCAGAGCTGGCAGATGACGCGGCGGCTCTTGCCGCTGCTGAAGCAGAGGATGAGGCTGCACCAGAGCAGGAGCCTGCAGCGAGCACACCCGTGGTGCAGCTGGTCAGCGCCAGCAGCAAGCCTTCGGATGGCGACGAGCCTCCTTCGCCACCAGCGCCTGCTGCGGGTGGCAAACGCCCCGCACTCAAACGTGTGAAATAAAGTCCTGAATTTTTCTGCAAGCGCAAAACTTGTATTAGAATTTCAGCTTTCGCCGGTTTAGCTCAGTTGGTAGAGCACCCGCCTTGTAAGCGGTAGGTCGTCAGTTCGAATCCGACAACCGGCACCAATTCAGGATGCTTTGCGGCATCCTTATCCCGGTAGCAATTCACGCTGCGCTGTGGATAGCCGGTTTAGCTCAGTTGGTAGAGCACCCGCCTTGTAAGCGGTAGGTCGTCAGTTCGAATCCGACAACCGGCACCATTTCTTCAGTTATGTAAAGACCCATCAGGGTCTTTTTTTTCGTCTGTACCCAGGCTCACATGGGGCTTTGCCAGGGTGACGCATTCAAGATCTTGATCTGAATGCGGTTCACGTTCCAGCCCTTGTTGCGCAGATGCGCCTCCAGCCCCGGCAGCAGGTGGCGCAACTTGCTGGCCGCAGCGCTGTTTTTCACGATCAGGCACCAGACGTCACCTTCCAGCGGGCCGGGTTGCACGTGCGGCCGCAGGCCCGGAGGCAGCAGTGGGGCAATGCACTTCAGGCGCGCATTGGCGTCTTGTGCCTGCTTTACCAATGACGACAGCATGGGTGAGGTGTGTGCGGCTTGTTCCAGAGAAATAGCGATATGGCGGCGCGAATGCATGGCAGATCAGGTGTCAGGATTTGTGCATTATCAGCACATCATGCTGTGCGTGCACGGGCTGTCTGCAGGAGACTGGAGCTAAAGCGCAAGCGGCAGTTAGAATCAATTTTTGGCTTTCAGTGCATGAGGCTCTTGTTTTGTCGCTGAATGAGCCCATCTGCATGACAACTCTACATTAGGGATTTGGCCGCTGCCGGTGCTGCTGTTTGCAGCGCTGCTCAGTGGCTTCCGTTCGCATGGTCAACTTTCTCACCAAACTTTTCGGCAGCCGCAATGACCGGCTTCTCAAGCAGTACCGCAAGACGGTGGCTCGTATCAATGCGATGGAGCCAGAGCTGGAAAAGCTCGATGACCAGGCTTTGCGGGCCAAAACCCAAGAATTCAAAGACCGTCTGGCCAAGGGTGAAGCGCTGGATGATCTCTTGCCCGAAGCCTTTGCTGTAGTGCGTGAGGCCTCCAAGCGTGTCATGAAGATGCGCCACTTTGATGTGCAGCTGCTCGGTGGTATGGCGCTGCACCACGGCAAGATTGCCGAAATGCGCACTGGTGAAGGCAAGACGCTGACCTCGACCCTGCCCGTCTACCTGAACGCACTGACTGGCAATGGCGTGCATGTGGTGACGGTGAACGACTACCTGGCCAGCCGCGACGCGGAAACCATGCGTCCGCTCTATAACTTCCTGGGCCTGTCCGTGGGGGTGAACCTGCCCCAGGCGCCACGCGAAGACAAGCAGCTGGCCTATCTGGCTGACATTACCTACGGCACGAATAACGAATACGGCTTCGACTACCTGCGTGACAACATGGTCTATGACAAGGCCGATCGTGTGCAGCGTGGTCTGAACTTTGCCATCGTCGACGAGGTGGACTCCATCCTGATCGACGAAGCGCGTACGCCTCTGATCATCTCTGGTCCTGCCGAAGACAACACGGCCATGTACCAGGTCATCAACAAGCTGGCTCCGCAACTGGTGCGTCAGGAAGGCGAGGCAGACCCCCGCACGGGCGAAGGTGTGACCAAGCCCGGTGACTTCACCGTGGACGAAAAGAGCCACCAGGTGTTCCTGACCGAAGAAGGTCACGAAAAGGCAGAGCGCATTTTGATGGAAGCGGGCCTGCTGCCAGAAGGCGCTTCGCTGTACGACCCTTCGAACATTGCGCTGGTGCACCACCTGTACGCTGCACTGCGCGCCCACCATATCTATCACCGTGACCAGCACTATGTGGTGCAAAACGGTGAAGTCACCATCGTGGACGAGTTCACCGGCCGTCTGATGAGTGGCCGCCGCTGGAGCGATGGTCTGCACCAGGCCGTGGAAGCCAAGGAAGGTGTGGCCATTCAGGCCGAGAACCAGACCATGGCCTCGATCACCTTCCAGAACTACTTCCGCCTCTACAGCAAGCTGGCGGGTATGACGGGTACGGCTGACACCGAAGCTTACGAATTCCAGAGCATCTATGGCCTGGAAACCGTGGTGATTCCTCCGAACAAGCCCAGCAAGCGTGTGGACCAGCTGGACCGCGTCTACAAGACCACGCAGGAAAAGTACAACGCCGCCATCGAAGACATTCGCGAATGCTACGAGCGCGGCCAGCCTGTGCTGGTGGGTACGACCTCGATCGAGAACTCGGAAATCATTGACCAGCTGCTCACGGCTGCCAAGCTGCCCCACCAGGTGCTGAACGCCAAGCAGCACGCCAAGGAAGCTGACATCATCGCCCAGGCCGGTCGCAAGGGCATGATCACCATCGCCACCAATATGGCTGGCCGTGGTACCGACATTGTGCTGGGTGGCAACATCAGCAAGCAGGAAGCGGAAATCGCCGCCAACCCTGAGCTGGACGATGCCACCAAGCAGGCCAAGATTGCCGAGCTGCGTGCGCAGTGGCACAAGGACCACGAAGAGGTCAAGGCGCTGGGCGGCCTGCGCATCATCGCTACCGAGCGCCATGAATCGCGCCGTATCGACAACCAGTTGCGTGGTCGTTCGGGCCGCCAGGGTGACCCCGGCTCTTCGCGCTTCTATCTGAGTCTGGATGACCAGCTGATGCGCATCTTCGCGGGTGACCGCGTGCGTGCCATCATGGACCGCCTGAAGATGCCTGAGGGTGAAGCCATCGAAGCAGGTATCGTGACCCGCTCCATCGAGTCTGCACAGCGCAAGGTGGAAGCACGCAACTTCGACATGCGCAAGCAGCTGCTCGAATACGACGACGTGGCCAATGACCAGCGCAAGGTGATCTACCAGCAGCGCAACGACATTCTGGACACCGAAGACCTGACCGACATGATCAACGCCATGCGCGAAGATTGTGTGGCAGACATGGTGCGCATGTATGTGCCTGCCGAGTCCATGGAAGAGCAGTGGAACCTGCCTGCGCTGGAAAAAGCGCTGGCAGAGTGGCAGGTGCACATCGACCTGCAAGGCATGGTCAAGGATTCGGAAAGCATCACCGACGAAGAGATCCTGGAAGCCTGCGTGAAGGCTGCCAACGATGTCTATCAGGGCAAGCTGGATCTGGTCGGCAAGGACCAGTTCATGAACTTCCAGCGCGCCGTGCTGCTGCAAAGCTTTGACACCAACTGGCGCGACCACCTAGCAGCGCTGGACTATCTGCGCCAGGGTATCCACCTGCGCGGCTTTGCACAGAAGCAGCCCAAGCAGGAATACAAGCGCGAGGCGTTTGAGCTGTTCCGCCAGCTGATCGACCAGGTCAAGAATGAAGTGACCCGCGTGCTGCTGACCGTGCGCATCCAGCAGCCTGAGCAGCTGGAGCAGGTGGCACAAAATATTGAAGAGCATGCGGAAAGCGCCCAGCAGGGTATGCAGTACGCCAGCGCCGATGGTGACAAGACCGACCGTTTTGAGCTGCCAGCCGGCGTGCGTGTGGGCCGCAACGATCCATGCCCCTGCGGTAGCGGCCAGAAGTTCAAGAATTGCCACGGCAAACTGGCTTGATGGACTTCTGCAGGCGTTGATGCCTACATCCACAAACAACACGGGCTGCATGCCCGTGTTTTTCATTGTGCGCAGCGGTTTGTCTCCATAATCAGGGACTAACTGTTTTTCTGTAGGAAGCCCTGCAATGCCTGTGAATTTGCCCGTTCCCGTCGCCGCTGACCTGTTCCCCGTCGCTGGTGTTCGTATTGGTGTGACCGAAGCCGGTGTGCGCAAAGCCAACCGCAAAGACCTGACCGTGTTTTTGCTGGATGAAGGCGCCAGCGTCGCAGGCGTGTTCACGCAGAACCGTTACTGTGCAGCACCTGTGCAAGTCTGCCGTGAGCATCTGGCCGCAGGCCAGGGCATCCGCGCCATGGTGATCAACACCGGCAATGCCAATGCAGGCACGGGCGCAGCTGGTCTGGCCAATGCCCGCAAGACCTGCGCTGCGCTGGCCAAGGAGCTGGGCGTGAGCGAGCAGCAGGTGCTGCCTTTCTCCACCGGCGTGATCATGGAAGAGCTGCCTGTGGACCGCATTGTGGCCGGTCTGCCTGCCGCCATTGCGGCCGCCAAGGCCGACAACTGGGCCGTAGCTGCCGAAGGCATCATGACCACCGACACCCAGCCCAAGGCTTACAGCCGCAGCGTGCAAGTGGGTGGCAAGACGGTGCACATCACCGGCATCAGCAAGGGTGCAGGCATGATTCGCCCGAATATGGCGACCATGCTGGGCTATCTGGCCACCGATGCAGCCATCGCGCCCGAGTTGCTGCAGGGCCTGGTCAAGGAACTGGCTAATGGCTCCTTCAACCGCGTGACCATTGATGGCGACACCTCCACCAACGACTCCTTTGTGCTGATTGCTACGCACAAGGCGGGCAATGAGGTCATCACCAACTGGGACGGCGCCGAAGCCCAGGCACTGAAGGCCGCGCTGCAGGACGTGGCGCGTCTGCTGGCTCAGGCCATCGTGCGCGATGGTGAAGGCGCTACCAAGTTCATCACCGTCAAGGTGGAGGGCGGCAAGACCGAAGAGGAATGCCGTCTGGTGGCTTACTCCATTGCCCACTCGCCCCTGGTCAAGACCGCCTTCTTTGCCTCTGACCCCAACCTGGGCCGCATCCTGGCTGCCGTGGGCTATGCTGGCATTGCGGACCTGGACCAGACCAAGATTGATCTGTACCTGGACGATGTGCACGTGGTGGTCGATGGCGGCCGCAATCCTTCCTACAGGGAAGAAGATGGCCAGCGCGTGATGAAGCAGCAGGAAATCACCGTGCGTGTGCTGCTGGGCCGTGGTGATGCGTCGCAGAACGTGTGGACCTGCGACCTGAGCCATGACTATGTTTCCATCAACGCCGACTACCGCTCTTGATAGGTGGCTGTGGCGCTGCAAAACGCCCTGCAGGCTTTGTTGCAAGCTCTTGCCGTGGCGCTGCCACTGTCTGCGAGCTTGCGTCGCGCCTGCACCGCCCTGCGGGCTGGGCGCTCTGCAGCGCTGGAGATGCTGTGAGGGGCCTGATGGCTCCTTTCTTTTTTAAGAGCAGCTTGCGCTGGATTTATAAGCGTTTCAAATAGAAAACTATCTGAAACCAAGCATTGATCGGCGCAAGCAGCTATCAAAATTAAAAAATGGAGACCCTACCGTGCAAGATGTGATGAACCCTCTGGAGCGCCTGGTCGAACGTGCCGAGCGGCTCATGCAACGCATTGAATCTGTGCTGCCGCAGCCGCTGCAGGCGCCCGCTGACTGGAATGCCGCCATTGCCTGGCGCTACCGCAAGCGCGCCAACGGCTGCGGGGTGCTGGAGCCTGTGCGCCATGTGGGCGCCATGCAGCTGTCGGACCTGCAGAACATTGATGCGCAGAAAGAAAAAATCGCGCGCAATACCGAGCAGTTTGTGCAGGGCCGCACGGCCAACAATGTGCTGCTCACGGGGGCGCGGGGCACGGGCAAGTCATCGCTGATTCGCGCCTGTCTGCATGCTTATGCCCCGCAGGGGCTGCGCCTGATTGAGGTGGACAAGGCCGATCTGACCGATCTGCCCGATATCGTGGACGTGGTCGCTGGTCGTGCTGAGAAATTCATCATCTATTGCGACGACCTGAGCTTTGAGGAAGGCGAGCCCGGTTACAAGGCCATGAAGTCCATCCTGGATGGTTCTGTGTCTGCTGCCACGCCCAATGTGCTGGTCTATGCGACCAGCAACCGCCGCCATCTGCTGCCCGAGTACATGAGCGACAACCTGCAGACCACCAAGGGCAAGGATGGTGAGATCCACCCCGGCGAAGTCGTCGAAGAGAAAATCTCGCTGTCTGAGCGCTTTGGCCTGTGGGTGAGCTTCTACCCCTTCAGCCAGGACGAATACCTGCGCGTGGTGGCGCAGTGGCTGCACTCCATGGGCTTGGACGAGGCTGCCATCAAAGCGGCGGAGCCTGAAGCGCTGGTCTGGGCCTTGGAGCGCGGCTCACGCAGCGGCCGTGTGGCCCAGCAGTTTGCGCGTGACTATGCCGGTCGCAGTGAGCGCCCCGCAGCACCGCGTCAGCGCATTGCCGATGTCGAAGGCCTGACTGACGGCGCTGAAATTTAAGAAAGCAGATTTTTGACAGTGACTACCCCTGCAGAACGTAAACATACCGAAGTCGCCGTGGGCGTGCTGATTCGCGAAAGCGATGGCGCGCTGCTGATCACCAGCCGCCCTGAGGGCAAGCCCCGCGCGGGCTGGTGGGAGTTTCCCGGCGGCAAGCTCGAAGCTGGCGAAACCGTGGAGCAGGCGCTGCGCCGCGAGTTGCAGGAAGAGCTAGGCATCACCATTACCAACTGCCTGCCTTGGAAGGTGACGGAGCACGCATACAGCCACGCCCTGGTGCGCTTGCACTGGTGCAAGATCACGCAGTGGGAGGGTGAGTTCGCCATGCTCGAAGGCCAGCAGATGGCCTGGCAGCAATTGCCGCTGCAGGTACGTCCGGTGCTGGAAGGCTCGCTGCCGGTGCTGCAGTGGCTCAGCGAAGAGCGCGGCCTGCCGTTTGATGCCAGTGTGTATGCGGTGGAAGAACTGCAGAAATAAGAGCTGCTAGCGCTGAAAAACAAAGGTATTCAGATAGAAAACTATTTGAATCCCTTATTTGTTGGGCGCTGAAAGCTATGGTTTTTTAATCTTCCTTGCGCGGGTCGCCGTATTCATTGTCCTGTGGTGGCTGGGCTGGCACACGAAACGCTTCGGCAGCCCAGGCGCCCAGATCAATGTTCTTGCAGCGCTGACTGCAGAAAGGACGCCACGCATTGCTGGGCGCAAACAGGCTAGGGCCGCCGCAGGTCGGGCATTGCACGGTGGGGTGGATGGTCGAATCGCTCATGCGTATAAGTCTGGCATGTGGCGGCGCTCAGGCGCACAGCGTGAGCTCAAAAACCGCATTTTCACTGGTCGCTTGCAGGGCACCCTGTTCATTGGCGCGCAGCAGGCGCACAGACACCATCAGCCGGTTGGCGCTGATTTCAGGAATCAGGCCGGACTCCGTGGAGATGCGCAGGCGCAGCAGCTGGTAGGCTTTGCCAGCCTGCAGTGACTGCTGGAATTGCCCGTTGGTGGCAGCCACTTTCTGGGGCGAGCCAGTTTCGCGCAGCAGGCGCAGCAGCAGCGCCAGTGCATCGGCCAGCGGTCTGAGGCATTGGGTCCACTGCTGCAGATCGGCATGGCGCTGTTCAGCAGGGCAGTTTTGCCAGCGGTGGTAGGCCGGCAGGTCAAAGCTGCTGGTGCCGCCAGGGATGCTGATACGGCTGCGAATGCTCATCAGCCAGTCAATCTCGGTCAGGGGCTGGCCGGTCTTGCCGGTCTGGGTGTGCAGCGCGCTGTAGCACTGGTTCAACTGCTGGATGATGTGGTCCAGCATGTCCTGCGCAATGGCTGGGTTGTCACGCAGGTTTTCGAACATGCTTTTGTTGCGATCAAGATCGCGCAGCAGGTCGGACTTGAGGTCAGCACGGGAGGCCACGTCCATGATTTCGAACATGGTGGCCAGTGCGAAATGGTGATCAATGGACGATTCGCGCGAGACGAGTTCAAACAAACGCCGGAAGAGTTGTTCCAGACGCAAGTAGGTGCGTAGCCGTTCGTTGAAAGGGTACTCGTAAAGGATCACGCTGGCAGTATCCCGGTAGGCGCAGGCAAAAAAGGTACGGGGTCACATGCGTGCCCGCCATAAAAAGGCGACACGGTTGTCATCATAGCGGCAACCATGCCGAAATTGATAGCACTTCTGTGCGCAATGCTGCTAAATCTATGCCGTCGTTGTAGATCACATAGTCAGCGGCTGCCATGCGTTGCTGACGACGGGCTTGCGCCGCGAGGATTTTTTCCACTGCAGTGCGCTCCAGCCCGTTGCGGGCCATGACGCGCTGGATCTGGGTTTCGGGCTCGCAATCGACGACCAGCACCGCATCCAGCTGCTGGCGCCAGCGGCCAGATTCCACCAGCAAAGGCACATCAAACACCAGCAGGCGCGCGCCGCGTTGCTGGGCCTGTAGCGCCTGCTGCTCGGTCAGCTGGGCAATCAAGGGGTGGGTGATGGCTTCCAGCCGCTGGCGGGCCGTGGCGTCCTGAAACACCAGCTGGCGCATGTAGGCACGGTCCAGTGCACCGTCTGCACCAATGGCCTGGGGTCCAAAGGCCTCAGCAATCGGGGCGATGGCGGCCCCATGGGGCGCGGTAATGCTGCGCGCGATGGCATCCGCATCCATGATCGCAGCACCCGCGCTGGCCAGGATCTGGGCCACGGTGCTTTTGCCGCTGCCAATGCCTCCCGTCAGGCCCAGCCGGTAAGCGCGCTGCATATTCAGATCCCCAGGCCTTGCAGCAAGGTGCGCATGATGCGGTCATGGCCCCAGAACAGCACGGCAAAGCCACCGCCAGCCAGAAATGGGCCAAAGGGGATGTAGCCACCTTCGCGCAGGCTGCTGCGCAGCTTCATGGCAATGCCGACGATGGCGCCAATCACCGAGGCCAGCAAAATCAGCGGCACCAGCGCCTGCCAGCCGAACCACGCCCCCAGTCCTGCAAACAGCTTGAAGTCGCCATAGCCCATGCCTTCCTTGCCAGTGAGCAGCTTGAAGCCCCAGTACACCAGCCACAGTGACAGATAGCCCGCCACAGCCCCCCACAGGGCTTCTGACAGCGCAATACTGTTCCACTGCAGGGCTGTAACGATGAGGCCGCTCCACACCAGCGGCAGGGTGATGTCGTCCGGCAGATAGGTGGTGTCCCAGTCAATCAGTGCCAGCGTCAGCAGGGCGGCACTGAAGCCGCACCAGGCCAGGCCTGTGGGTGTGAAGCCCCAGCGGTGGATGCACCAGGCAAACAGGGCTGCGGTGGCGAGCTCTACCAGTGGATAGCGAATGCTGATGCGGCGACTGCAGCCGCGGCATTTGCCGCGCAGTGCCAGCCAGCTGAGCACGGGAATGTTCTCGTACCAGACAATGGCATGGCCACAGTGCGGGCAGCGTGAGCGCGGCCTGCACAGCGTGAGTGCAGGGGCTGCTGGCGTGTATGCCTTGCCAGCCTTGGAGGCAGCATGCTGGGCGCATTCAGCGTCCCACTGCTGCTCCAGCATCTGTGGAAGTCTATGGATGACGACGTTCAAAAAACTGCCAATCAGCAGACCGAGCAAAGCTGCGAGGGCGATATCCCCCAGTGCAAAAACGTCCATCAAACCACTTGTCCCAATTTGAAGATAGGCAGGTACATGGCCACCACGATGCTGCCGATGATGCCACCCAGAAACACGATGATGATGGGCTCCATCAGGCTGGAAAGCCCGGCCACCATCTCATCGACCTCTTGTTCGTAGAAGTCGGCAGCCTTGCCCAGCATGTGGTCAATGGCACCCGACTCCTCGCCAATGGCGCACATCTGCAGCACCATGGATGGAAAGACATTGGCATTGGCCATGGCCACGTTCAGGCTGGAGCCGGTGGCTACTTCATGCTGGATGCGGTCGGTGGCCTCCTTGTAGACGCTGTTGCCGGAAGCGCCGCCCACAGAGTCCAGTGCCTCCACCAGGGGCACGCCTGCGGCAAACATGGTCGAGAGCGTACGCGTCCAGCGCGCCACGCAGGATTTGTCGATCAGCACGCCAAAGATGGGCATTTTCAGCAGCAGGCGGTCCATGACGCGCTGCATCTTGGGGCTGCGCTTCCAGGCCTGCATGAAAAAGTAAAAACCTCCACCGAGCACGCCAAAGATCAGCCACCAGTAGTCCACAAAGAACTCGCTGATGGACATCACCAGCAGGGTGGGGGCGGGCAGATCGGCACCAAAGGAGGTAAAGACTTCCTTGAAGGCAGGGATCACAAAGATCATGATCACCGTCACCACAATAAAGGCCACCAGCACGACCGAGGTGGGGTACATCAGGGCTGATTTGATCTTGCCCTTGATGGCCTCGGTCTTTTCCATATAGGTGGCCAGGCGATCCATCAGGGTTTCCAGAATACCTGCGGCTTCACCCGCTTCGACCAGGTTGCAGTACAGCGCATCGAAGTACATGGGGTGCTTGCGAAACGCCACACTCAGTGAAGTGCCGGTCTCTACATCCTGACGGATGTCGTTGAGCAGCTTGGTCACGCTGGGGTTGGGGTTGCCGCGGCCCACGATGTCGAAGGCCTGCAGCAAGGGCACGCCCGCCTTCATCATGGTAGCCATCTGGCGCGTGAAGACGGCAATGTCCTTGGGCTTGATCTTCTTGCCAGCCCGCAGGGCGCGCTTTTTCAGCTTGGTCATGAAGATACCCTGGCGGCGCAGCGACGCCTGGACCTGTGCTTCTCCTGTGGCTCGCATTTCGCCGCGCAGCTCTTTGCCCTGCCGGTCTTTGCCTACCCATTCAAAGATGAATTCCTTGGCTGGCGCTCGGCCAATTGTTGCGTTTGCCATCACGCTACTCCCTCTGCTCTCAGTGCTGTTGTAGATGCTGGAACCGGCCGCTTATGTCTGCAGCCGTATTCACGCGGACACTTATAGGTTGGTAACTGCCAGAACTTCTTCCAGCGAGGTAACGCCTTGCCGGACCTTGTCCAAACCTGATTCACGCAAGGATTTGACGCCTTCGTGCTTGGCCTGGTTGGCAATGTCCAGTGCGGAGCCATCACGCAGGATGATTTGCTGTATTTCTTCGCTGATGGGCATGACCTGGTAGATGCCGACGCGGCCCTTGTAGCCATTGTTGCAGGCGCTGCAGCCTACGGCCTTGTACGGCACCCAGGAGCCGTCGAGCTGGCTTTCTTCAAAGCCTGCGGCCAGCAGCGCTTCCGTCGGGACATCGTGCGGCTGCTTGCATTGGGGGCACAGGCGACGTGCCAGACGCTGGGCCGTAATCAGGATGACGCTGGAGGCGATGTTGAACGGTGCTACCCCCATGTTGCGCAGACGCGTCAGCGTGGTGGGGGCATCGTTGGTGTGCAGGGTCGAGAGCACCATGTGGCCGGTCTGTGCGGCCTTGATGGCGATGTCTGCAGTTTCCAGGTCACGGATTTCACCGACCATGATCACGTCCGGGTCCTGACGCAAAAACGCCTTGAGCGCAGCAGCAAAGGTCAGGCCCGCCTTGTCATTGACGTTGACCTGGTTGACCCCCGGCATGTTGATTTCGGAAGGGTCTTCAGCGGTCGAGATGTTGACGCCTGGCTGATTGAGGATGTTCAGGCAGGTGTAGAGCGACACCGTCTTGCCCGAGCCGGTGGGGCCGGTCACCAGAATCATGCCGTAGGGACGATGGATGGCATCGAGCAGGCGTGCTTTTTCTTCGGGCTCATAGCCCAGGGCATCAATGCCCATCTTGGCGCTGTTGGGGTCCAAGATACGGATGACGATTTTTTCGCCAAACAGCGTGGGCAGGGTGGACACACGGAAGTCAATCACCCGTTCAGGGCCGATCTTGAGCTTCATGCGGCCATCCTGTGGCACGCGTTTTTCCGAAATGTCCAGACGTGAAATCACCTTGATGCGCGAGGCCAGCTTGTCCTTGATGGTGATAGGTGGCGAGGCAATTTCACGCAGCTCACCGTCCACACGAAAGCGCACGCGGTAGTTGTGCTCATACGGCTCAAAGTGCAGGTCCGATGCGCGCATGTTGACGGCATCGATCAGCATCTTGTGCAGGAATTTGACAACGGGAGCATCTTCTACGTCCGAAGCGCTGCTGTCCTTGTCCTCCTGCTGGGGAGCTTCCTTGGTATCGTCGAACTGGAATTCGTCGTCTGCAATATAAGTGTCCAGCGCTTCCGTGACGCTTTTGTGTGCGCTCTCAATGAGTCTGACCAGTTTGTCGTGCTCGGCAATGATCCAGTCAATGCCCATCTGAGAGGCAAATTTGATTTTTTCCGTGGCTTCCTTGTCGGTGGGGGCCGCCGTGGCCACGATCAGGCGGTTGCCTCGCTTGCACAGCGGCAGCACATGGTGGCTGGTGCACAGCTTGGGGTCGAGCAGATCCTTGGGCAGCAGCAGCGGGTCAATGGCGTTCAGATCCAGCAGTGGCGTGCTGAAGATCAGCGAGATCTGGTGGGCTAGTTCTGCGGCAGAGAAATGGCCGCTGCTGACCAGCTGCGCTACAAAGCTGCTTTTGCTGGCAGTGGCCTTGAGGGCGACTTCACGAGCAGTAGCTTCTGATAGCTGCCCAGCACTGACTAAAGCACGGGCCAGGCCCGGAAGCTGCATGGTGCCAGTCGGTGCAAGTGATGGGGCGTTGGTAACAGCAGTCATGAACCCAGTTCGGAAAATGTTGTGTCGTTCGCATCATCCTCTATCACCGGGGTAGCTGTACAGGTGCAAAAAGCCTGTTGTTGCAGGCTTTTGCGGTTCATTTGATGTGTGTGAGGGTCGCGTTCTGTGGTTCTGCGACCCTCAGTGGCTCAAGTGCGGCGAAGCAGGAGCTGCGATGCGAGTTGTTCCATCGCCTGAGTATAGGCATTTTGCGGAAGCTGACCCAGGGCGGCGATGGCACGCATGGCCTCATCGTGTGCGGCCTGGCGTGTTGCATCCAGTGCACCTGTGGTTTTGACAATATGCAAGATGGCCTGCAGCTGATCGGTGGAGCCTTGCTCGATGGCATGGCGAATCAGCTGTGCATCGTCTGCACTGGCGCGCTGCATGGCAATGATCAGGGGCAGTGTGCATTTGCCTTCGCGCAGGTCGTCGCCCAAGTTCTTGCCCATTTCCTGTGCATCACCGTCGTAGTCCAGTACGTCGTCAATGATCTGGAAGGCTGTGCCCAGCGCCTGACCGAAGGTGGCGCAGGCGGCTTCTACTTCCGCAGAAGCATCGGCCAGAATGGCTGCAATCTGTGTGCTGGCTTCAAACAGCTTGGCGGTCTTGGAGCGGATGACGTGCAGATACCCCGTCATGTCCAGCGAGGCGTCATGCGTGTTGATCAGCTGCTGTACTTCGCCTTCGGCAATCACGTTGGTGGCATCCGACAGCACCTGCAGGATGCGCATATTGCCGGCTTCCACCATCATCTGGAACGAGCGGGTGTGCAGAAAGTCGCCCACCAGCACGCTGGCAGGATTGCCAAACGACTCATTGGCTGTGGGGCGGCCTCGGCGCATGGTGGACTCGTCCACCACATCATCGTGCAGCAGGGTGGCCGTATGAATCAGCTCCACCACGGCGGCCAGTGAATACTTGCGCTGATCGGCATTGCCCAGGGCATTGCTCACCATCAGAAGCAGCGCAGGGCGCAGCCGTTTGCCGCCTGCTGCAATGATGTACTGCGAAATCTGGCCGATCAGAGGCACGCTGGTGGTCAAGCGCTGTGCGATGACGCGGTCAACCACCTGCATGTCATCGGCAATCAGAGCGAGTGGATTGGGGGTAAGGTTTGTTGTAGTCAAGGTAGTCGCCACCAAGAGAGTCGCTGGATTATAGGAAGAGCTTAGCCTTATCCATCAGGGAATATTCAGGAGGCTTAGACGCCGACAGGTGTTTACGCGTACAATAGTCGGCTTCCGTGGAAATTCGTCTACGGAGACTCAAGAATCGAAAGAGGTTTACATGTACGCGGTCATAAAAACCGGTGGCAAGCAGTATCGCGTTGCCGCTGGCGAAAAAATCAAGGTAGAACAGATTGCTGCGGACGTAGGCCAGGAAATCGTGATCGACCAAGTTTTGGCAGTCGGCAACGGCGCTGAACTGAAGGTTGGCACACCCCTGGTGTCCGGCGCTACTGTGAAGGCAACTGTGGTTGCTCACGGCAAGCACGACAAGGTGCGCATCTTCAAGCTGCGTCGTCGTAAGCACTACGCCAAGCACCAAGGCCATCGCCAGCAGTTCACTGAGCTGCAAATCGTGGCGATCGCCGCTTAATTCCTAAGGAGCTAAGTCATGGCACAGAAAAAAGGCGGCGGCTCTACGCGCAACGGACGTGATTCCAAGCCAAAAATGCTTGGTGTTAAGGCCTTCGGTGGCGAACTGATCAGCGCAGGCTCGATCATCGTGCGTCAGCGTGGTACCAAGTTCCACCCCGGTGCGAACGTCGGTATGGGCAAGGATCACACTTTGTTCGCTCTGGTGGACGGCCATGTGTCTTTCGAGACCAAGGGCGCTCTGTCTAAGCACACTGTCAAAATCACGCCTGCTGCTTAAAGCTCGCGTTATCTGACATCACAAAGCCCCGATGTTTCGGGGCTTTGTTGTTTGCGCAGGAGCGAATGCCCCTGCGTGGCAGGCCAGCGATATGCTTGGCTTATGCTTTTGACTGGCACTCAGGGTGCCAGTCTTTGTAATGAATCACGGGAAAGCCTCATGAAGTTCGTCGATGAAGCCTATATTGAAATTGCCGCGGGCGATGGTGGTAATGGTGCAGCCACGTTCCGACACGAAAAATACAAGGAGTTCGGCGGACCTGATGGCGGGGATGGTGGCCGTGGTGGCCATGTCTACGCTGTGGCCGACCCCAACCTGAATACCTTGATTGACTACCGTTATTCCCGCCGCCACGAAGCGCAGCGCGGCGAAAACGGTATGGGCAATGACATGTTTGGTGCCGCAGGCAAGGACATTACCTTGCGTTTTCCTGTAGGCACCATCATTGCCGATCAGGAAACCGGAGAGGTGCTGCACGAGCTGCTCACACCCGGTGAAAAAATCGTGCTGGCCCGCGGTGGTGACGGCGGTTTTGGCAACCTGCGCTTCAAGAGTGCGGTCAACCGTGCACCTCGCCAGAAAACACCGGGCAAGCCTGGTGAGCGCTTCAGCCTGAAGCTGGAGCTGAAGGTGCTGGCCGATGTGGGCCTGCTGGGCATGCCCAATGCGGGCAAGTCGACGTTCATTTCGTCGGTGTCCAATGCACGCCCCAAGATTGCAGACTACCCCTTCACCACGCTGCACCCCAATCTGGGCGTGGTGCGCGTCGGCCCCGAGCAAAGTTTTGTGATTGCCGACATTCCCGGACTGATCGAAGGCGCTTCGGACGGTGCGGGCCTGGGTCACCAGTTCCTGCGCCACCTGGCTCGTACCCGCCTGCTGCTGCACATTGTGGATCTGGCACCGTTTGACGACGGCGTGGACCCTGTGGAGCAGGCCAAGGCCATCGTGGCAGAGCTGAAGAAGTACGACGAAGCGCTCTACAACAAGCCCCGCTGGCTGGTGCTCAACAAGCTGGACATGATTCCCGCCGAAGAGCGTGCCGCCAAGGTCAAGGACTTTGTGAAGCGCTACAAGTGGAAAGGGCCGGTCTACGAGATCTCTGCGCTGGCACGCGAAGGCACGGAACGTCTGGTGCAGGACATCTTCAAGCATGTGCACGTGCAGCAGCAGATCGAACAACCTCAGGAAGCAGAGTACGATCCACGTTTCGCTGGCGATGCGCCAGAGTGAAACAGCACGTCATAGTGCTCTTGGATTAATAGCTGCTAGCGCTTGATGCACAAGCTCTAGCGCCTAAAAAAGCTCATAAGAATGTCTTCCCGTGTTCTGCAAGATGCGCGTCGCATCGTTGTCAAAGTAGGTTCCAGTCTGGTCACGAATGAGGGCCGGGGGCTGGATGAAGCAGCGATTGAGGAATGGTCTCGCCAGCTGGCGGCCCTGGTGCATGGAGATGACGGTGTTCGCCGCGAGGTGATCATGGTCTCCAGTGGCGCTGTGGCTGAAGGCATGAAGCGTCTGGGCTGGGCAACGCGTCCCAAGGAAATTCACGAGCTGCAGGCCGCCGCCGCCGTGGGGCAGATGGGGCTGGTGCAGATGTATGAAACCAAGCTGCGTGACTTCAAGGTGGGCAGTGCCCAGGTGCTGCTGACCCATGCGGACCTGGCAGACCGGGAGCGTTATCTGAATGCGCGATCGACCTTGCTGACGCTGCTCAGGCATGGTGTGGTTCCGGTGATCAACGAAAACGACACCGTGGTCAACGACGAAATCAAGTTTGGTGACAACGACACCCTGGGTGCGCTGGTGGCCAATCTGGTGGATGCCGATGCCTATGTGATCCTGACCGACCAGAAGGGCCTGTACACCGCAGACCCGCGCCGCAACCCTGACGCCCAATTTGTGCACGAAGCGCAGGCTGGCAATCCGGAGCTCGAAGCCATGGCCGGTGGCGCAGGCTCCAGCATTGGCAAGGGCGGCATGCTGACCAAGATTCTGGCAGCCAAGCGTGCCGCAGGCTCGGGCACTTCGACCGTGATTGCCTGGGGCCGTGAGCCCGATGTGCTGCTGCGCCTGACACGTGGTGAAGCCATTGGCACGCTGCTGGTTGCACCCACACACAAGAACCAGGCGCGCAAGCAGTGGATGATGGACCACCTGCAGCTGCACGGCTCCGTCATCATTGATGCAGGTGCGGTGCGCAAGCTGCAAAGCGAAGGCAAGAGCCTGCTGCCCGTGGGCATGGTTGCGGTGGACGGTGAATTCTCGCGTGGCGATGTGATTGCCGTGCGCGATGCACACGGCAAGGAAGTGGCGCGTGGCCTGGCCAACTACTCCAGTGCCGAAGCACGGCTGCTGTGCAAGCATGCTTCGTCGGAAGTGGAGCAGCTGCTGGGCTACCGTGGCGAGCCCGAGATGGTGCACCGCGACAATATGGTGGTGCTGCACTGATTGAGCACGGCCCAAGAAAAAACCGCTGCACGGAGAGACCGTACAGCGGTTTTTTTATCCCCGGAAGTGGGTGTTCTGAGGATCTGGATCGAAGCTGGCGCCGGGCGGCAATTCCATGTGGCTATTGTTCAAAAGCCCTGGGTTGCGCAGTGCGGGAGCGGGGCGGCTGGTGGGAACACCGGGTTCAGGCAGTCCCTCACGAGGTCGCATGCCGCTGCGCAAAAAGCGGTTGCGCTGCTGTTCGGCGCGGGGCACGTAGCGTGCCAGTTCTGTGAGTGCCATTTCATACACGCCGCGCTTGAATTCCACCACCACGTCCAGTGGTACCCAGTAGTCGTTCCAGCGCCAGGCATCAAACTCTGGGTGGTCGGTAGCGCGCAGGTTCAGATCCCAATCCTGGCCGAGCAACTGGAGTAGAAACCAGATCTGCTTTTGGCCTTTGTAGTGACCTCGCGCATCGCGGCGTATGAAACGATCAGGCACCTCATAGCGCAACCAGTCCCTTGTACGGGCGACCACGCGAACGTGGTTGGGCTTTAACCCCACTTCCTCGTGCAGTTCTCGGTACATGGCCTGCTCGGGTGTCTCGCCCCGGTCAATACCGCCCTGTGGAAACTGCCAGCTGTGGGTGCGTATGCGTTTGCCCCAGAACACTTGGTTCTTCTGGTTGAGCAAGATGATGCCTACGTTCGGGCGAAATCCGTCCCGGTCAAGCATAATCGAACCCCAATTTTCTAGATTGCGTTCATTATGCACGGCAGTCTGGGATCGGCAAGGTTGCCGCATTGATATCCCGTTCAGTATCTCCCTCATGAAAGCCTCCCAATTTCTTATCTCCACCCTGAAAGAAGCTCCGGCGGACGCCGAAGTGGTCAGCCACAAGCTCATGATGCGGGCTGGCATGATCAAAAAGCTGGGTGCTGGCATTTACAACTACATGCCCATGGGCCTGCGCGTGATCCGCAAGGTCGAAGCCATCGTGCGCGAAGAAATGAACCGTGCAGGTGCCATGGAGACCACCATGCCCGTGGTGCAGCCTGCCGAGCTGTGGCAGGAAACGGGCCGCTTTGACAAGATGGGCCCCGAGCTGCTGCGCATCAAGGACCGCCACGGCCGCGACTTTGTGATCCAGCCCACTTCCGAAGAAGTGGTGACGGACATCGCCCGCCAGGAGTTCAAGAGCTACAAGCAGCTGCCCAAGAACCTGTATCAGATCCAGACCAAGTTCCGCGACGAGCGCCGTCCCCGCTTTGGTCTGATGCGTGGCCGCGAGTTCATCATGAAGGACGCCTACTCCTTCGACAAGGACCGCGACAGTGCCCAGATCAGCTACCAGACCATGCGCGCGGCCTACCAGCGCATTTTTGACCGCTTTGGTCTGCAGTACCGTGCTGTGCGTGCCGATTCCGGCGCGATTGGTGGCGACCTGAGCGAAGAGTTTCAGGTGATTGCTTCTACGGGTGAAGACGCCATCGTCTACTGCCCCAACAGCGACTACGCCGCCAATATTGAAAAGGCAGAGTGCCTGCCTCCCGAAGGCCCACGTCCTGCGGCTTCCAAGCCCATGGAAAAGGTGGCTACACCCGGCAACAGCACCTGCGAAGCCGTGGCCGAGCAGCTTGGCCTGCCCCTGCAGCAGACCGTGAAGTCCTTGGTACTGGCTACGGACGAGCTCAACGAAGAAGGCGAAATCGTCAAGACCCAGGTCTGGCTGCTGCTGCTGCGCGGCGACCATGAAATGAATGAAATCAAGGTCGGCAAGATTGAAGGTCTGGCCAACTTCCGTTTTGCGTCCGTGGCGGAAATCGTGGACCACTTCGGTTGCGAGCCAGGTTACCTGGGCCCCGTCAACCTGAAGAAGCCCGTGAAGCTGGTCGTAGACCGTGAAGTGGCGGTGATGGCGGACTTTGTCTGCGGTGCCAACGAGGTGGACTTCCACCTGGCCGGTGTGAACTTTGGCCGTGATCTGCCCGAGCCAGAAGTGGTGGCGGATCTGCGCAATGTGGTCGCAGGCGACAAGTCCCCAGACGGCAAGGGTGAGCTGGCGATTGAGCGCGGCATTGAAATTGGCCACGTGTTCTATCTGGGCACCAAGTACTCCAAGGCCATGAATGCCACCTTCCTGGGTGACAACGGCAAGCCCCAGTTCTTTGAAATGGGTTGTTACGGCATTGGTATCACCCGTCTGCCTGCTGCGGCCGTGGAACAGAACCACGACGAGCGCGGCATGATCTGGCCTGACGCCATCGCGCCTTTCACCGTGGTGATCTGCCCCATCGGCATGGGCCGCAGCGAAGCTGTGAAGGCCGAAGCTGAAAAGCTCTACAGCGAGTTGCTGGCTTTGGGCGTGGACGTGATGCTGGACGACCGCGACGAGCGTCCCGGTGCCATGCTGGCCGACTGGGAACTGATCGGCGTGCCCCACCGCGTGGTGCTGGGTGACCGTGGTCTGAAGGACGGCGTGGTGGAATACCAGCACCGCCGCGATACCGAAGCGACCAAGGTGGCTACCGGCGAAGTGCTGGCCCATCTGAAGGCCAAGCTGGGCCTGTAAGCCTTGTGCTCTGTGCTCGGGCCTGCCATTGCGGTGGCCTGAGCATGCTTCACTGAGAGAGGTGCTCCATGCGGAATCTGCTGTCCCCATCCTGCACTGTGTCGCGACGCCAGTGGCTGCGTCTGGCCGCTTCGTGCGCGGTGGGCAGCAGCGCTGCCAGCGTCTGGGCTGGCTCTCAGCTGGAAGAGCCGCTGGCTGACTCGGTGCGCAGTGCCCTGAGCGCTGCCGTGCATGACCCCAGTCCACCGGAGCCGGTCTTTGCCAGCACCGAGGCGCGCATGGACTATCTGCGCTGGCTGGTGGCCATCAGCGACCGTCTGCGCAGCCGCATGCCTGATCTGGAAGTGCGCAAGGAGTTTCTGCAGACTGCCTGGTACGAAGCCAAGCGTGCGGGGCTGGATGTCTCGCTGGTGCTGGGCGTGATCCAGGTGGAAAGCAGTTTCCGCCGATACGCCGTGTCCCCGGTCGGTGCCATTGGCTATATGCAGGTCATGCCTTTCTGGGTGCGGCTGATTGGCGATGGCAACACCCATGTGCTGTTCCAGACCCAGGTGAATCTGCGCTTTGGCTGCGTCATCCTGCGGCACTATCTGGACATGGAGCGTGGTGATCTGTTCATGGCGCTGGGCCGCTACAACGGCAGTCGCGGCAAGAGCGCCTATCCGGACCTGGTGCTGCGTGCCCAGAAGCAGTGGCTGTATGAGCCAGAGAGAAGCAGCTGAATGTTTAGCTATTAAAAGTTAAGCGCCTAGCGCGCAAAAAATAAGGACTTCAAAGGTAAATGCCTTTGAAGTCCTTTGTTTGTGAGCGCTGGCAGCTATTGTTTTTAAGCTGCCAGTTGCCCAGCTGTGTTGCGCCTTCAGGGCACTATAGGTGTTTGTGGGCTGGTTGCGCCTGGCTTGGCAGCAGGTGCGGTCTCTGCCTGTGCGCTGTCGTCCGCAGGTGCCACAGGTGCGGCCGTGGCTGCCACTGCGGCAACGGCAGACAGGGCTGCGGCAGGTGCTACGAGTTCCGTGCCATTAGGCTCTTCGCGCTGGCGTGAGACCAGCACCTGGTCGATGCGGTAGCTGTCCACGTCCATGACTTCGAAGCGGTAGCCGCCCCAGTCCACGCTGTCCGTGCGGCGTGGCACGCGACGCAGCATCACCATCAGGAAGCCTGCGAGGGTTTCGTATTCCTCTTCATGGGGCAGCTCTTCGAGGTCAAGCACGCGCATCACATCATCAATCGGCGTGATGCCGTCGATCAGCCAGGAGTGCTCGTCACGCTGAATGATCTGCTCTTCATCGTCCGGCGAGACCAGGTCGCCCATCACCGTGCTCATCACGTCGTTCAGCGTCACCACGCCCACGACCAGGCTGTATTCGTTGAGGATGACGGCAAAGTCTTCATGGGCCTGCTGGAACTGGTCCAGCACCTCAGCCAGCGTCAGCTTGTCGGGCACGATCAGCACCTTGCGGATCAGGCTGTCGTCCAGCAGCGAGATGGGCTGGTTGTTGAGCACGCGCTGGAACAAATCCTTGGCGTCCACATAGCCGATGACGTGGTCGATATCGCCTTCGCAGACGGGGTAGGTGGAGAAGGGCTCTTCGGCAATGCGTGCGCGAATCACATGGTCAGGGTCATCGCGCAGAAAGTAGGCCACGCTGTCGCGCGTAGTCATGGCCGAGGCCACGGTGCGAGTGTCCAGCTCAAAGATGTTGGCAATGGCCTGCTGTTCACGCTCGGCCAGCACACCGGCGCGGGCGCCGTCTTCGGTCATGGCCAGGATGTCGTCCGAGGTGATCTGCTCGTTGCGCTTGTCGGGCAGGCCTGTCATGCGGATGACGGCATCGGTGATGCGGCTGTAGAACCACACCACGGGGCGAAAGATGGTCATGCACAGCAGCATGGGGCGCAGCACCACCAGCAGCAGGCGTTCAGGCTCGACCATGCTCAGGCGGCGGGGCAGCAGGTCAGCAAACAGGATGAACAGCGAGGTGATGAGAAAGAACGAGGTCACCGAGCCCAGGTTTTGCGCCATGCTGGGGCCGATCCAGTCGTCCAGCAAATCGGTGAGCGGGGCGCTGAACGTGCTTTCACCGACGATACCGCCCAGAATCGCAATCGCGTTCTGACCGACTTGCACCACGGTGAAGTAATCACCGGGCTGCTCCTGCAGTTGGATGGCTTTTTCCGCGCGAGGGTCGCCTTCGTCGGCCATCTGACGCAGACGCAGACGACGGGATGCGGCCAGAGAAATCTCGGCCACGGCAATAAAGGCGCTGGCAGCAATCAACAACGCAATGATGAGCAGGCTTTGGGTGAGAGTCATAAGTCAGGGGAGTGGCTGGTGACGGCCGAATGTCACTGGGTTGCATGCCTCCTTCGCATGCCGGCGTTGAACATTGCTTCGTACCGCTGCCCTGCGGTCGAGAACGAAAAAACCGCCCACAGGGGCGGTTTCAGATAAAGCTGGGGCCATGCCAGTCGCACTGGTCATTGGGCTTGGCATGGTCCCGGCGGTGCGCATGTGCTTTAGGCTTCGCCGTTGATCACTTGCTGCAGCTCGCCCGATTCGTACATCTCCATCATGATGTCCGAGCCGCCGATGAATTCACCGCGGATGTACAGCTGAGGAATGGTGGGCCAGTTGCTGTAGTCCTTGATGCCCTGACGGATTTCCTGGTCTTCCAGTACGTTCACCGTGGCGATGGCCTTGGGGTCTACGCCGCAGGCCTTGAGAATCTGCACCGCACGGCCGGAAAAGCCGCACATGGGAAAGCTGGCGCTGCCCTTCATGAACAGCAGGATGTCGTTGTTTTTGACCAGTTGGTCAATGCGTTGTTGTACGTCGCTCATGGGTTCTCCTTGCAGGGGAGCTGGCCAGTTTTTGTGCCAGCAGTGCCTGACATTATTTCACTGTATTGGGGCGCTGGCTGTCAGCGGGATTTGGCCACCGGTGCAGCGTTCAATGCCTGCCAGGTCTTGGCGGCTGTGCACTTCGGTAAAACCAGCTTCACGCAGCAGCTGCTGTACGACCTGTGCCTGGTCCCAGCCATGCTCCAGCAGCAGCCAGCCACCGGCCTTCAGATGCGCAGGAGCCTGGGCAATGATTGTGCGGATGTCATCCAGGCCATCTTCGCCGCTGGTCAGTGCGTGGCGGGGCTCGTGGCGCAGCGCTGGCATGTGGGCATCATCTTCGCGGATATAGGGCGGGTTGCTGGCAATCACATCAAACACGCCTTCGACCTGCTCCAGCCAGGAAGACTGCACAAAGTGCACAGGCAGCTGCAGGCGCTGGGCGTTGGCCCGTGCCACGTCCAGCGCATCCTGGCTGAAGTCCACGGCAGTGACGGTGGCATCCTTGCGCTGGCTTTGCACCGCCAGGGCGATGGCGCCGCTGCCGGTGCCCAGGTCAATCACCGCAGGTGCAAGCTTTTTTTCAATCACATCCAGCACCCATTCCACCAGCGTCTCTGTGTCGGGGCGCGGATCGAGCACGCGGGCATCCACTTGCAGCGGCAGACCGAAAAATTCTTTGCAGCCTGTCAGGTAGGCCACGGGCACACCATCCAGGCGCTGGGCGCACAGCGCTGCAAACTGTGCCTGCTGCGCAGGCGTGAGGGCATCATCGTCATGCGTGAGCAGCCAGGCGCGACCGGCACCGGGCTGGCCGATGGCGTGCAGCAGCAGTATCTGCGCATCAATGCGCTCCAGGCCCAGTTGGTGGGCGTGGAGCAGGGCTTGGCGCAGTGTCAGAGAAGTATTCACTTTGTATAGCTGTTAGCGCAGGTGGGATAAGCCTTGAAGGCCAATTTGGCTGTGAAAGGCTTCAGCTGTTGACTTCCAGTTCTGCCAGCAACTCGGCCTCACGTGCCTGTTTGAGGGCCTCGATCACATCGCCCAGGTCACCTTCCATGATATTGAGCAGCTTGTACAGCGTCAGATTGATACGGTGGTCCGTCAGGCGGCCCTGCGGGAAGTTGTAGGTGCGGATGCGGTCGCTGCGGTCACCCGAACCAATCAGACCCTTGCGCAGCGCGGCTTCCTTGGCTTCGCGTTCCTTGCGCTCCTTTTCCTGGATACGGGCCTGCAGCACCTGCAGTGCCTTGGCTTTGTTGCTGTGCTGGCTGCGACCGTCCTGGCACTCGGCCACGATGCCGGTGGGAATGTGGACCACGCGCACGGCGGAGTCGGTCTTGTTGATGTGCTGGCCACCGGCACCGCTGGCGCGGAAGGTGTCGATGCGCAGATCGGCAGGGTTGAGGGTGATGGCCTGCTGTGCATCGGGCTCGGGCATCACGGCCACCGTGCAGGCACTGGTGTGGATGCGGCCCTGGGTTTCGGTGGCAGGTACGCGCTGCACGCGGTGGCCGCCGGATTCAAAGCGCAGCAGGCCGTAGACGTTGTCGCCCTCGATGCGCAGCACCACTTCCTTGTAGCCGCCCAGCTCGCTTTCGTTGGCGCTCATGATCTCCACCTTCCAGCCCATGTTGGCGGCGTAGCGGGTGTACATGCGGGCCAGATCGCCGGCGAACAGGGCGGACTCATCACCGCCCGTACCGGCGCGGATTTCCACATAGGCGGGGCGCTGGTCGTCCGGGTCCTTGGGCAGCAGCAGGCGCTGCAGCTCGTCTTCGAGCCTGATCAGTTCGGCTTCACCGGCGGTGATTTCTTCCTGCGCCATGTCAGCCATGTCGGGGTCATCCAGCATCTCACGGGCCGTGGCGATATCGGCTTCGACCTGCTGGTAGCGCCTGTAGCGGCCTGCGACGGCGGTGACATCGGCATGTTCACGCGAGATGCGGTTGTACTGCTGCATGTCGCCCATGATGTCTTCGCGCGAGAGCAGAAAGTCCAGTTCTTCAAGGCGCTGGGCATAGCGCTCCAGCTGGGTGCGCAGGAATGGTTTCATGGTCAGTCTGAGAGGGGGAGGTGCTACACAAAAGGTAGCTGGAAGCGCCTGTGTGGCAGGCACTGTCAGGTGATTTGGCGCTAAGCCGGAGCAGACAGGGGCGCTAACGCTCGCCGGCCTTGCCGGAGCGCAGGAACAGTCTGGAGACAGTGTCCACCGTCTGGGCGCGCTCGTCGGGCGAGCCCTTGTGCAGGGCAGCCAATGTGCCGTGCAGCATTTTCTGGGTCAGGCCGCGCGACAGGGCGTCGAGCACGGCGTCAATGTCTTCACCCTTGGCCAGCAGCTTCTTGGCTCGGGCAATTTCCAGCGCCCGCCATTCGTCGGTCTGGGCGTTGAGCTGCTGGATCAGAGGCACCACGCCGCCCTGGGCGCGCTGCTGCATCCATTGCACAAAGTTGCGCACACCGGCGTCGATGATGACCTCGGCCTGTGCCACGGTGGCCTGGCGCTGGGCCTGGGCTGTGCGCACTACGCTGGCCAGATCGTCCACGGTGTACAGATACACGTCGCGCAGGTTCTTCACCTGGGGTTCGATGTCGCGGGGCACAGCAAGGTCCACCATGAACATGGGGCGGTGCTTGCGTTTCTTCAGCGCGCTTTCAATCGCACCCAGGCCAATGATGGGCAGGGTGGATGCTGTGCAGCTGATGATGGCGTCGTATTCGTGCAGGTGGTTGGGAATCTCGGCCAGCGGCATGACGCTGGCGCCAAAGCGCTCGGCCAGCTTTTCGCCGCGCTCCATGGTGCGGTTGGCAATCGTGATCTGGGCGGGGCGCTTGGCGGCAAAGTGGGTGGTGGCCAGCTCAATCATTTCGCCAGCGCCCACGAACAGAATGCGGATCTGGCTCAGGTCTTCAAACAGCTGACCGGCCAGGCGCACGGCGGCGGCGGCCATGGAAATCGAGTGTTCGCCAATTTCGGTGGAGGAGCGCACTTCCTTGGCCACTGCAAAGCTGCGCTGAAACAGCTGGCTCAGCGTAGAGCCCAGCGCACCAGCTTCTTCTGCGGCACGCACGGCGTTTTTCATCTGGCCCAGAATCTGGGTTTCGCCCAGTACCATGGAGTCCAGACCCGAGGCCACGCGGAAGGCGTGGCGGGCTACGGAGCCATCTTCGAGCAGGTAGGAGTGCGAGCGCAGCACATTGGGGCTGACGCCACCGGACTGGGCCAGCCATTGCAGGGTGTGATCCAGCGCTGGCGCGCCTGCAGCGCAGTAGATTTCAGTGCGGTTGCAGGTGGAGAGGATGGCGGTTTCCACCTCAGGATGCTGCGTTGCACTGGTCAATGCACTGCGCAGCCCATGCAGCGTGGGTGCGATTTGGTCGATCGCAAATGCAAAACGGCCCCGTAGATCCAACGGTGCCGTGTTGTGGTTGATGCCTAAAGCCCAGACTGCCATAGGGCGTGATTATAAAATTTGCTGCTGTTTTGCGCTGCCTATGTGTTCAAAGCCTTGATCTGTGTCATTTCATGTCTGCCCTTGACTTTCTTATTCATCTGTTGAGCTTTGTTGCACCCGCGGTGTTTGTCGCGGCAGTGCTGGCTGCCGGAGCCCGTCTGGTATGGCGCAAAAAAGAACACTTGCTGCCATGGTATTGGATGGCAGGCATCAATGCCTTGCTGGGCATTGTGGTGCTGGCCATGGGGCTGGTGCTCAGCGGGCAGGACGGGCGCATGATGACCTACGCTGCCCTGGTGCTGGCGCTGGGCAGTTGCCAGTGGCTGATGTCGGGCGGCTGGCGCAAGGGGCGCTGAGTCACGCCGCTTCTGTATGGTTTACTGCTCCACGGCATAGCGCTGGTTGTCTGTGGCTGCCTGTGCCAGCAGCCACTGGCGAAAATCTTCCATGGCATGCGAAGCGGGGCGTCCCGCAGGCTGGCACAGAAAGTAGCCACGCTCCAGCTGAAACGGCCGATGTATGGGAATGGCGATGCGCCCGGCCAGCAGATCATCTTCTATCAGGCAGCGTTGCAGCACGGCCACGCCCATGCCTGCAATCACTGCCTGCACCAGCATGCCGACCTGCTCAAAGTCCGCCACAGGGGCAGGGTAGGGGCCGTCACAGCCCATTTTTTCAAACCAGCGTGACCAGTTATCCGGGTAATTGGTGTGGGCCAGCAGCGGGCGGCGCAGTAAATCCTGGGGGCGGCAGATGCTCAGCGCATCCTGCAGCAGGCAGATTGGCACCAGATCGCGGCCTATGAGGTAGTCAGCCTCTACGGTGTCAGGAAAGGGCATGCTGCCAATGCGAATCCAGGCGTCAATGTCAGGCGCGGTCAGCGGATCATCGCGCCGATAGGGAGCGAAGGACAGCACGGTATCCGGATGGCGTGCATTGAAGTCCGGCAGGCGCGGAATCAGCCAGTGGCTGAACAGCGTGGGTGGCATGGACAGGCGCACGCGGCGGCCTTCGCGTTTGCGGCGCATGGCCTGGGTGGTGGATTCGATGGTGAAGATGGCCGGTGCAATCGCATCCAGATACTGGCGGCCTGCCGTGGTCAGCACATTGCGCTTGCCCTGGCGCTCGAACACGGCAAAGCCCAGATGCTCTTCCAGGCGCGCAATCGCACGGCTGATGGCGCCCTGTGTGACCTGCAGCGATTCGGCTGCCTGCGTGTAGCTGCCCAGGCGCGCGGCCTGCGCAAAGGCATGGAGTTCGGAAATCGAAGGGGACTGCAGTCTCATGCCTGAATTATTACCTTTGGTAATGCATGCTTGTTTTTTTGTCTCTTTTTTCTTTTTTACAAGCAGAAAAGAATGTGTGCATTCTTCTCATACCTGTTCCCCAACCTAGGAGAAACCCCATGAATCTGCGCCGCACTCTGCTGAAGACTGTTGCCGCTGCTGCCACCATGGCTGCCATTGCACCTGCTGTCTGGGCCGCTGATAACTATCCCAGCCGCCCCATCAAGCTGATCGTGCCTTTTGGGGCAGGTGGCTCTACCGACATCGTCGCCCGCCTGCTGGCTGACAAGATGGGCCCCATCCTGGGTCAGGCGGTGGTGATTGAAAACAAGGGCGGTGCGGGTGGCTCCATTGGCGCTGCGGAAATTGCCAAATCGGCCCCTGATGGCTACACCATCGGCATGGCGACCGTATCTACCCACGGCTCCAACCCTGCCATCATGAGCAAGCTGCCTTATGACGCGCGCAAGGACTTTGCGCCCATCACCAATGTGATGGCTGTGCCCAGCGTGTTTGTGGTGCACCCCAGCGTGCCTGCCAACACCATGCAGGAATTCATTGCGCTGGCCAAGAAAGAACCCGGCAAGTACAGCTTTGCCTCCCCCGGCACGGGTTCGCTGGGCCACGCCAATATCGAGAACTTCATGAACCTGGCTGGCATTGAGCTGCTGCATGTGCCTTACAAGGGCGCTGGCCAGGCCCTGAATGATGCGCTGGGTGGCCAGGTCAATGCCATGACCGATAACCTGTCTTCTTCGCTGACCAACATCAAGGCTGGCAAGCTGCGTCCCTTGGCGGTGCTGGGTCTCAAGCGTGCAGAGGTATTGCCTGATGTGCCCACCTACACCGAACTGGGCTTCCCCGAGATGGGTGATGGCGGCTGGTTTGGTCTGGTCGCGCCTGCTGGCACACCCAAGCCCATCATTGACAAGCTCAACGCTGCTGCGCACCAAGTGATGCAGGACCCCGACTTCCAGAAGAAGCAAAAGGAAATCGCGGGTGAGGGCATGGGCAACTCCCCCGAAGAGTTTGCCAAGCAAATTGATGCGGCTATTGAGCGCTACACCGCTGTGGCCAAGCGTGCCAACATCAGAATTGACTGATGCAAGACTTGCCTGAATTTTTGAAGCCCCGCCCGGATGCGCCTGTACTGTTGCATCCGCCGCAGGGTGAAGTACTGCCGCTGGTGTGTGACTCTCCGCACAGCGGCACGGCCTACCCGGCTGACTTTGGCAGCTGCGTGCCCTTGCAACTGCTGCGCCGTGGTGAAGACTCGCTGGTGCAGCAGCTGTGGGAAACCTTTCCCGAGCACGGTGCGACGCTGATTGAGGCCACTTTTCCTCGCACCTACATTGACCCCAACCGCGAGGAAGGCGACATCAACCCCGCCATGCTGGATGGGGTATGGCCCGAGCCTTTGACACCCAGCGTGAAGACGCAGCAGGGGCTGGGGCTGATCTGGGAAAAGATCAGCCAGGCGGGCAAGGCAACCCCCATGTACGACCGCAAGCTCAGTGTGGTGGAGGTGCAGCAGCGCATTGAGCGCTACTGGCGTCCCTACCATGCGGCGCTGGCACAGGCTATCCGCTGGAGTGTGGACCGCTTTGGTGGTGTGTGGCACATCAATCTGCACTCCATGCCCAGCGATGTCTTTGTGCGTCTGGGCCAGCCCGAGCGCCAGCTGGCGGACTTTGTGCTGGGGGACCGTGATGGCACCACCTGTGACCCGGCCTTTATCCGCCTGATTGGCGAGACGCTGCAAAGCCAGGGCTATAGCGTGGCCTACAACGACCCGTACAAGGGCGTGGCGCTGATTGGCCGCATTGGGCAGCCCGAGTACCAGCGCCATAGCCTGCAGATTGAGATCAACCGCCGTATCTATCTGGATGAAGACACGCGTGAGCCCAGTGCCAACTTTGCGCAGGTGCAGCAGCATCTGCAGGAAGTAATGCGTGTGGTGGCGCAGCATGTGCGTGAGCAGATGCAGTATCTGCCCCGTAGCTGATCACCAGACAGACGGGCATGAAAAAAGACCTCTCCAGTCGGAGAGGTCTTTGTTTTTATAGCGGCTTGCGCTTGTCAAACAATCATTTCAGATGGTTTTGATTCTGAAATTGGCTTTTTGCAAGCGCTGGCAGCTATTGTTTTAGATGTGTGCACCGCTTTGTGCAGGGCTGAAAAGGTCCACACGGTCGGTGATGATGGCGTCGGTGCCCAGATCGATCAGGCGCTGTGCCGCCCATTCGTCGTTTACCGTGTAGCTGCTGCAGCGCAGGCCTGCACCATGCACCTTGGCCACCAGCTCGGGTGTCCACAGCGCGTGGTTGAGCACCATGACCTGGCAGCCCAGATCCAGGGCGATCTGCAGGTCGGCATCGCCCGAGCTATCGGCCAACTTGTCCACCAGCAGGCCGCGGGGGATATGGGGCGCGACTTCCTTGGCACCCTGGAGTGCATCAGGCTTGAACGAGGTGAACAGCGGCTGCACTTCTGTCTGTGGCCAGATCTTGTTCATCAGCGCACCGCAGGCGTGGCCGGTTTCCAGTTCCTGGCCGGGCGTGGGCTTGATTTCCACGTTCAGGAAGTAGTGGTTGGCCAGACACCAGCGGCTCAGCGCTTCCAGCGTAGGCAGGGCTTCACCAGCAAAAGCACGTGAGTGCCAGCTGCCTGCGTCCAGCTGGGCGATCTCACCCATGGTCAGGTCGCTGCCTGTGCCCTGTGCATTGGTCGTGCGGTTGAGCGTGGCGTCGTGCATCAGGAACAGCACGCCGTCCTTGGAGAGCTTGGCGTCGCACTCGAACATGCGGTAGCCGTAGTGTGCGCCCAGGCGGAAGGCGCTCATGGTGTTCTCTGGTGCCAGCTTGCCAGCACCGCGGTGGGCCACCCAGCGGGGGTAGGGCCAGGGTTTCAAAGCAGTAGTCATTGTGATCAATGATGCAGTCATGAAAAAAGCGCCGCCAGCAAAGCTGGGGCGCTTGGGATTTCTATGCGCTAAGGAGGGGTCTACGGTGCAGCGAAGCGGTCCAGACGAGGCGCTCAGCCGCAGACAGTAGCAGCGCTACGGCAAGGCTGAGCAACGAAGTATGCAGCAGCGTAGACACATCCAACTTACACGCGCTTGCCGGTTTCAGCGTCAAACCAGTGCAGACGATCCTGACGGGCCCAGATCTGCGCAGTCTCGCCGGGCTTGGGATAAGGCTTACCTTCTTCCACGCGCACGGTCACGCTTTCGTCGCCCACCTTGCCGTACAGCAGGCGCTCGGCACCCAGCAGTTCCACGGTTTCCACACGGAATGCCACGCCACCGGTTTCGACCAGGTCGATGTGCTCGGGGCGGATGCCCAGAATCAGACCGGGCTTGCCACTGGGGGAGTTCTTGAGCAGGTTCATGGGGGGCGAGCCGATGAAGCTGGCCACAAAGGTCGAAGCAGGGGTGTGGTAGACCTCTTCGGGAGTACCGAATTGCTCCACATGGCCGCCGTTCATCACCACCATGCGCTGTGCCAGCGTCATGGCTTCCACCTGGTCGTGGGTCACGAAGATGGAGGTAATGCCCAGCTCTGCGTGGAGCTTCTGAATTTCCAGACGGGTCTGGCCACGCAGCTTGGCATCCAGGTTGGACAGGGGTTCGTCAAACAGGAACACCTGGGGCTGGCGCACGATGGCACGGCCCATGGCCACGCGCTGGCGCTGACCACCAGACAGCTGGCGCGGAGTGCGCTCGAGCAGATGGCTCAGTTCCAGAATCTTGGCGGCCTTGTCCACACGGCGCTTGATTTCGTCTTCAGGGACCTTGGCGAGCTTCAGGCCATAGGCCATGTTCTCGTAGTTGGTCATGTGGGGGTAGAGTGCGTAGTTCTGGAACACCATGGCGATGTTGCGCTTGGCAGGTTCCAGATCGTTGACGCGCTTGTCGCCGATCAGCAGGTCGCCGCCGGTGATTTCTTCCAGGCCAGCAATCATGCGCAGCAGCGTGGACTTGCCGCAGCCCGAGGGGCCCACGAGCACCACGAATTCGCCGTCTTTGATTTCGACGTTGATGCCGTGAATCACGGGGACAGCGGTCTTGCCTGTGCCGTAGCGCTTAACGATGTTCTTTAAGGAGATGGATGCCATAACAGTATCTCGTTCGTATCTAGTAATTGGTCAAAAGCGGGAGGATGTGGCCGTGGGGATTACTTCTCGGTATCCACCAAGCCTTTGACGAACCACTTTTGCATCAGGATCACCACTGCCGTGGGAGGCAGCATAGCCAAAATGGCAGTTGCCATCACAATGTTCCAGTCCACCGCTGCTTCACCACCGGCCAGCATGCGCTTGATGCCGATCACCACGGGGTACATGTCTTCCGAAGTGGTCATGAGCAGGGGCCACAGGTACTGGTTCCAGCCGTAGATGAACTGGATCACGAACAGCGCCGCGATCGAGGTCTTGGACAGGGGCACCAGAATGTCCTTGAAGAAGCGCATGGGGCCAGCACCGTCAATGCGGGCGGCTTCCACCAGCTCATCCGGCACCGTCAGGAAGAACTGGCGGAACAGGAAGGTGGCGGTCGCCGAAGCGATCAGGGGCAGGGTCAGACCCGCATAGCTGTTGAGCAGGCCCAGATCCGCCACCACCTTGTAGGTAGGCAGGATACGCACTTCCACGGGCAGCATCAGCGTCAGGAAGATGGCCCAGAAGCACAGCATCTTGAAGGGGAAGCGGAAGTACACGATGGCAAACGCTGACAGCAGCGAGATCGCGATCTTGCCCACGGTGATGACAATGGCCACCACAAAGCTCACCCACATCATGTGCACGACGTTGGTGTTGGAGCCCAGTTTGCCGGAGCCAAAGAGCGCTGCCTTGTAGTTCTCCCACATTTCAGCGCCAGGCAGCAGCGGCATGGGCGACTGCACCACGGCATCGGCCGTGTGCGTGGAAGCAATCAGCGCCAGATACAGCGGGAAGGCCACGATGGCCACGCCGATGATCAGTACGGCGTGGGACAGGATATTGAGCCAGGGATTACGGTCAACCATGATCAGTACTGCACTTTCTTCTCGACGTAGCGGAACTGGATCACAGTGAGCACCACCACGATAAACATCAGGATCACGGACTGGGCGGCGGAGCTGCCAAGGTCCAGGCCTCTGAAGCCGTCCTGGTACACCTTGTAGACCAGAATCGAGGTCGACTGGCCGGGGCCACCCTGGGTCGCCGCATCGATGATGCCGAAGGTGTCAAAGAAGGCGTAGACGATGTTGATCACCAGCAGGAAGAAGGTCGTGGGCGACAGCAGCGGCAGCTGGATGTTCCAGAAGCGGCGCCATGGGCCAGCACCGTCAATCGAAGCAGCTTCGATCAGGGCCTTGGGAATCGACTGCAGGCCCGCCAGGAAGAACAGGAAGTTGTAGGAGATCTGCTTCCACACCGATGCAATCACCACCAGCGCCATGGCCTGGTTGTCATTCATCAGGTAGTTCCAGTCGTAGCCCAGCTTGCCCAGGTAGTAGGTCGCCACGCCAATCGAAGGCGAGAAGATGAACACCCACAGCACACCTGCGATCACGGGTGCCACCGCGTAGGGCACGATCAGCAGCGTCTTGTACACCATGGCAAAGCGCACGATGCGGTCTGCAAAAATGGCCAGCACCAGAGAAATTGCAATCCCGGCACCTGCGACCAGCACGGAGAACACGGCAGTGCGCTGGAAGGAGGTCAGATAGCTCGGGTCATCCAGCAGGTTGCGGAAGTTGTCCAGTCCGACCCATTCGGTCGACAGGCCGAACGCATCTTCCATTTGGAAAGACTGGAGCACGGCTTGGCCGGCAGGCCAGAAAAAGAAGATGCCGATGATGAGCAGCTGGGGCGCAATCAGCACCCAAGGTAGCCATCCGGAGCGGAAAAGTACGCGTTTTTCCATGATGGATCACAAAATAAAAAACCACCGGGGTGAGTGACCTCGGGGGCGGAGTGAAAGTCATCGCATGGTGTTTTGCGACAAATCGCGTCAAAACGAAAAGAGGCGAAACACTATGTCTCAGCGAATGTGCGCGTATTGTGCCTAGCAGACAGGGGCTGCGCCAAGTGCGCAGCCCCTGTACCGTGTAACTCAGAAGGGTATTAGCCCTTCTGCTGAAGCGGATTACTTGCCCGCGTTAGCGCGTTCGAAGCGAGCCAGCAGCTCGTTACCACGCTTGACGATGCTGTCCAGAGCTTCCTGCGAAGTTTTCTTGCCTGCCCATACCTGTTCGAGTTCTTCATCCTCGATGGTACGGATCTGCACATAGTTGCCCAGGCGGATACCGCGCGAGTTGTCGGTCACCTTGCGGACCATCTGGTTCACAGCGACGTCGGTGCCGGGGTTCTTCTTGTAGAAGCCGGAGTCTTCCGTCATCTTGAAGGCTTCCATGGTCACAGGCAGGTAGCCGGTGCGCTGGTGCGAAGCGGCCTGGATTTCAGGCTGAGACAGGAATTCGAAGAACTTGGCCACGCCCTTGTACTCTTCGGGCTTCTTGCCAGACATCACCCACAGCGAAGCGCCGCCGATCACGGTGTTCTGAGGAGCGCCGGACACGTCATCGTAGTAGGGCAGAGGTGCCAGGCCGTAGGCAAACTTGGCGTTCTTGGACACGTCACCGTAGAAGCCGGACGATGTCTGGATCATGGCGCATTCGCCAGCCACAAAGGAAGCCTGTGCGGTAGAGCCACGGCCCTTGTACACAAACTCGCCGTTCTTGGCTGCCTGGGCCAGGTTGTCGATGTGCTTGACGTGCAGGGGCGAGTTGATCTTCAGGCGTGCCTTGTGGCCGTCCTGGCCCAGACCATTCTGGTGGGTGGCGAACTCTACGTTATGCCAGGCAGAGAAAGACTCCAGCTGGGTCCAGCCCTGCCAGCCCAGTGTCATGGGGCAGCTGTGGCCGGATTCCTTGAGCTTCTTGGCTGCAGCAAACACTTCAGGCCATGTCTTGGGAGCCTTTTCGGGGTCCAGACCTGCCTTCTTGAAGGCGTCCTTGTTGTAGTAGAAGACGGTGGTGGAGCTGTTGAAGGGGAAGCTCAGCATCTGGCCGTTGGGGGCGGTGTAGTAACCAGCCACGGCAGGGATGTAGGCGCTGGGATCGAACTTGGCGCCAGCGTCAGACATGACCTTGCCCACAGGCACGGTCGCACCCTTGGAGGCCATCATGGTGGCGGTGCCCACTTCAAACACCTGCAGGATGTGGGGAGCGTTGCCAGAGCGGAAGGCAGCGATGGCGGCGGTCATGGACTCGTCGTAGGCACCCTTGAAGGTGGGGACGATCTTGTATTCGCTTTGGCTTTCGTTGAACTGTTTGGCCAGATCATTGACCCACTCGTTGTTCACGGCGGTCATGGAATGCCACCACTGAATTTCAGTAGCAGCGTTGGCAGCACCGGCAGTGGTTGCAGCCAGTGCTGCAGCCAGGGCGATTCGCTTGAATTGCATGGAAAGACTCCTCTACGTGTAGAACGGGTGTTTGCATCCTATAGATGGATGTGTCAGTTTTATGACATGAATGACGTCTGCCTCGGGAAAACGAGTGCAGATGGCCGCCAGCCACGGCATGTTTTGCGCATGCGATATGGACCTTGGACAGTCCATTCATTCTAGAAGGAACGAAAAAAAACGAATCAATGGCGATGGGATTCTTTTTCTTTTTTGTTATTTGTTGCGCGAAATTGTGGATTCTGCGTAGTGGCGAAAAGAGAACAAAACCATAGCAAAACGATTTTGCGCATTGCGATGTCAGGTCTCTCTGGATGCTCCGTCTGCGCGCCAGAGGGGCTGGCATAAAATCATCATCCCCATGACTTACGGTGCGCCCTCCGCGCCCAACCCGGTCTATATCCATGAATGCACCGATTGAGCAGGCAATGCTTGAAGCCAAGGTTGCCGAACCTGCCCGACTCCGAGAGATCCCGTACAACTACACATCGTTTTCCGACAGGGAAATCGTGATCCGTTTGCTGGGCTCATCCGCTTGGGATGTGCTCAACCAGTTGCGTCAGGAGCGCCAGACCGGCCGCTCTGCCCGCATGCTCTACGAAGTGCTGGGCGATATGTGGGTGGTGCAGCGCAATCCCTACCTGCAGGATGACCTGCTGCACAACCCCGACCGCCGCAAGCTGCTGGTCGAAGCCTTGCAGCACCGCATGGCGGAAGTGCAAAAGCGCCGCATTCCCCAGGAAGACCCGCACCGCGACCAGCTGGTCGGCCAGCTGATTGAAGCCGCCAACCGCGCCGTGCGTGAGTTTGACCGCATGTTCGAGGAAGCGGCCGAGCTGCGCCAGCGTGTGCGCAAGACGCTGGGCAAGCTCACCCACAAGGACAACATCAAGTTCGACGGCCTCTCGCGCGTCAGCCATGTGACGGACGCGACCGACTGGCGCGTGGAATACCCCTTCGTCGTACTGACCCCTGATACCGAAGCCGAGATGGCCGGCCTGGTCAAGGGTTGTATCGAGCTGGGTCTGACCATCATCCCCCGTGGGGGTGGCACAGGCTACACCGGCGGTGCCATTCCGCTGACCTGGCGCTCGGTAGTCATCAATACCGAAAAGCTGCAGGCCATTACCGAAGTGGAAATGGTGCAGCTACCCGGCGTGGACAAGGCCGTGCCTACGGTCTGGACCGAGGCTGGCGTGGTCACGCAGCGCGTGGCCGAGGCTGCAGAGCGCGCAGGCTTTGTGTTTGCCGTGGACCCCACCTCGATCGAGGCATCCTGCATTGGCGGCAATATCGCCATGAATGCCGGCGGCAAGAAGGCCGTGCTGTGGGGTACCGCTCTGGACAACCTGGCCAGCTGGCGCATGGTGACACCTGATGCCGAATGGCTGGAGGTGGTGCGCGTGGGCCACAACCTCGGCAAGATTCACGACGCTGAGATGGCCAGCTTTGAGCTGAAGTATTTCGATGCTTCGGGCAAGCAGTTGCTGCGCACGGAACGTCTGGACATTCCCGGCCACAAGTTCCGCAAGGAAGGCCTGGGCAAGGACGTGACCGACAAGTTCCTGTCCGGTCTGCCCGGTGTGCAGAAAGAAGGCACAGACGGCCTCATCACCAGCGCACGCTGGGTGGTGCACCGCATGCCTGAGCACACCCGCACCGTGTGCATGGAGTTCTTTGGCAACGCCAAGGATGCTGTGCCTTCGATCGTGGAAATCAAGGACTACATGTTCGAGGAGCAAAAGCGCAGCGGCGTGCTGCTGGCGGGCCTCGAGCATCTGGATGACCGCTATCTGAAAGCCGTGGGTTACGCCACCAAGTCCAAGAAGGGCAATGGCGGCCTGCCCAAGATGGTGCTGATTGGCGACATCGTGGGCGATAACGCCGACGAAGTGGCGCGCGTGACCAGCGAAGTGGTGCGTATTGCCAATTCGCGCAACGGCGAAGGCTTTGTGGCCATCAGCGCAGAAGCTCGCAAGAAGTTCTGGCTGGACCGCAAGCGCACGGCAGCGATCTCGCGCCACACCAATGCCTTCAAGATCAATGAAGACGTGGTGATTCCGCTGCCCCGCATGTGGGAGTACACGGATGGCATCGAGCGCATCAACATCGAGCTGAGCCTGCGCAACAAGCTCAAGCTGTGCGATGCCCTGCTGGAATTCTTTGAGAAGAACAATCTGCCGCTGGGCAAGCAGGATGGCGCGGCTGAAATTCCTTCGGCCGAGCTGCTGGAAGACCGCGTGCACCAGGCCATGGACCTGGTCCGTGATGTGCGTGCCCAGTGGGCGGGCTGGCTGGCCGATGTGGCCACCCTGTTCCCGCAGCTGCAGGACCACAGCCTGCGCGCCAGCTGGAAGACGCAGATTCGCCAGCCGCTGGCGCAGATCTTCAGCGGTGAGGCCTTCAAGCCCATCCTGGCGGAAGTGGTGAATATCCACCAACGCGTGCTCAAGGGCCGCGTGTGGGTGGCGCTGCACATGCACGCCGGTGACGGCAATGTGCACACCAACATCCCCGTCAACTCCGACGACTACGAGATGCTGCAGACGGCCCACGAAACCGTGGCGCGCATCATGGAACTGGCGCGCAGTCTGGATGGTGTGATCTCGGGTGAGCACGGCATTGGCATTACCAAGCTGGAATTCCTGAGCGACGAAGAGCTGCAGCCCTTTGCGGACTACAAAAAGCGCGTGGACCCCCACGGCCGCTTCAACCGCGGCAAGCTGATTCGTGAAAAGAATGGTCTGGTGCCAGCCGAGTCGCCCCGCGAAGCGCTGATGTATGCCGACCTGACCAATGCCTACACGCCATCGTTTGGCCTGATGGGCTATGAATCGCTGATCATGCAGCAGTCGGACATTGGCGAGATTGCCAACTCCGTCAAGGACTGCCTGCGCTGCGGCAAGTGCAAGCCCGTGTGCAACACGCACGTGCCCGGCGCGAACATGCTGTATTCGCCCCGTAACAAGATTCTGGCCACCTCGCTGCTGGTTGAGGCCTTCCTGTACGAAGAGCAGACACGCCGTGGTGTGTCCATCAAGCACTGGCAGGAGTTTGAAGACGTGGCCGACCACTGCACCGTCTGCCACAAGTGCTTCACGCCTTGCCCGGTCAAGATCGACTTTGGCGATGTGACCATGAACATGCGCAACCTGCTGCGCAAGATGGGCAAGAAGAGCTTCAACCCCGGCAACAAGATGGCCATGGCCATGCTCAACGCCACGAACCCCGACACCATCAACCTGCTGCGCAAGGGCATGGTGGGCGTGGGCTTCAAGGCACAGCGCCTGGCGTCGGACCTGCTGCACGCCGTGGCCAAGCCCCAGATGAAGCGTCCTCCTGCCACCGTGGGCAAGCCTCCGATCAAGGAGCAGGTGATTCACTTCGTGAACAAAAAGCTGCCCGGTGGTCTGCCCAGCAAGACGGCGCGTGCACTGCTGGATATCGAGAACAAGGACTACGTGCCCATCATCCGCAACCCGCAGTCCACCCATGCGGATACGGAAGCGGTGTTCTACTTCCCCGGCTGCGGCTCTGAGCGCCTGTACAGCCAGGTGGGTCTGGCTACGCAGGCCATGCTGTGGCATGCGGGTGTACAGACAGTGCTGCCTCCGGGTTATCTGTGCTGCGGCTACCCCCAGCGCGGCTCGGGCCAGTACGACGTGGCGGACAAGATGATCACGGACAACCGTGTGCTCTTCCACCGCGTAGCCACGACGCTGAACTACCTGGACATCAAGACCGTGGTCGTGAGCTGCGGTACCTGCTATGACCAGCTGCAGGGTTACCACTTCGACAAGATCTTCCCGGGTTGCCGCATCATCGACATCCATGAGTTCCTGCTGGAAAAGGGCATCACCTTGCCAGAAGGTCAGGGAGGCTATCTGTACCACGACCCCTGTCACAGCCCCATGAAGCTGCAGGACCCCATGAAGACCGTCAAGGCCCTGGTGGGCGATCAGGTGCTCAAGAGCGACCGCTGCTGCGGTGAGTCCGGCACATTGGGCGTGACACGTCCTGACATCTCCACGCAGATCCGCTTCCGCAAGGAAGGCGAACTGCGCAAGGGTGAAGCCGAATTGCGCGCCAAGGGCGCCGTGGGCGAAAAGGACAACGTCAAGATCCTGACCAGCTGCCCCAGCTGCCTGCAAGGCCTGAGCCGCTACGGCAATGACCTGCAAAACGGCCTGCTGGAGGCCGACTACATCGTGGTCGAGATGGCCAAGCAGATCCTGGGTGAAAACTGGCTGCCCGAATACGTGCAGCGCGCCAATCAGGGCGGCATTGAGCGGGTGTTGCTGTAATGGCTCTGGACCACAACGCAGATTGCGTGCTGTGCCGCGAGGCGGGTGGACTGTCCGTCTGGCAGGGCCAGCAGCTGCGTGTGATCCGCGCGCAGGAGGCGGGCTTTCCTGCCTTTTATCGCGTGATCTGGAATGCGCATGTGGCGGAACTGTCGGACCTGTCTGAACTCGATCGCAACACCTGTATGGCGGTGGTGGCTGAGGTGGAGCGCGTCATCCGCACGCAGCTGCAGCCGACCAAGATCAATCTGGCGGCGCTGGGCAATATGGTGCCGCACCTGCACTGGCACGTGATTGCCCGTTATGACTGGGACAGCCATTTCCCGGCCTCCGTCTGGGCAAACCCCTTGCGTGAACGCGATTTGCAACGCGAAGCACAATTAGAGCAAGCGCTTGTCGCCACGGACGCTGCCATTGCCCAGGCTCTGGTACGCTGGTCTTAAAAATATGAGCTGCTTGCGTTGATCTTTCCTGGGTTTCAGAGTGTTTTTTATCTGAAATCAAGGAAATACCAGCGCTGGCAGCTATTGTTTTCTAGGTAATCCCCACTATGGCAGATATGCCCATCCCCCAGTCGCTGACGGTGCACGAGGCTTCTCGTGTGCTGGAAATCGGCTACTCCGACGGACAGACCTTTCGCATCCCCTTTGAGCTGATGCGCGTGTACTCGCCCTCTGCTGAAGTGCAGGGCCATGGCCCGGGCCAGGAAGTGCTGCAGACCGGCAAACGCGATGTGACCATCGTCAACATCGAGCAGGTTGGTAACTACGCCATCAAGCCCTTCTTCAGCGATGGCCACGAAAGCGGCCTCTACACCTGGAACTACCTGTACGAACTGGGCAGCAAGCAGGATGCGCTGTGGAACGACTATTTCGCACGCCTGCAGGCAGCCGGCGTAGACCGTGACACGCCCATGCCCGAAAAGGCTGGCGGCAGCTGCGGCACAGGCAGCAGCGGCGGTGGTTGCGGCAGTGGCTCCTGCGGCTGCGGCAGCTAAGCACTGCCCACACAGCGCAGCGCTTGGTTGCGCTGCGTGAGGTCTTGGCTATCTGCACTGATGTATTGCTGTCACAGCTGAAATCCCAGTGTTGGGGCATGGCAGTGCTGGGTGCTATATTTAACGTAGCTTGCAAAGCATATTCGAGGCTGCTTTGCCTGCTAAAAAATTTTGATTGCAGAGTCGGTATGCCCTGCGTTCCTGCGGGGTTGTCGCTGGTGACAGCGCTGCGCTCTGTTTACATTTGAAGCTTATGAGCAGCACACACTTTGGATTCCAGACGGTCGACGAAAGCGAAAAAGCCAAACGCGTACGCGGTGTGTTTGATTCCGTGGCCTCCAAGTACGATGTCATGAACGACCTGATGTCGGCCGGTCTGCACCGCGCCTGGAAGGCTTACACCGTCATGGTGGCCAACCTCAAGGAAGGCGACCAGGTGCTGGATATCGCCGGCGGCACGGGTGACCTGTCCATGGCCTTTTCCAAGAAGGTCGGCACCAGCGGCACCGTGGTGCACACCGACATCAACGAGGCCATGCTGCGCGTGGGCCGTGATCGTCTGATCAACAAAGGCATTGTGCTGCCCACACTGGTGTGCGATGCCGAAAAGCTGCCCTTCCCCGACAACCACTTCAATCTGGTGAGTGTGGCTTTCGGTCTGCGCAATATGACACACAAGGATGTGGCACTCAAGGAAATGAACCGTGTGCTCAAGCCCGGTGGCAAGCTGCTGGTGCTGGAGTTTTCCAAGGTAGCCAAGCCGCTGGAAAAGGCTTACGACTGGTACTCCTTCAACATCCTGCCCAAAATGGGTTCGATGGTGGCGGGGGACCCTGACAGCTACCGCTATCTGGCCGAATCCATTCGCATGCACCCTGGCCAGGAAGCGCTCAAGGCCATGATGCAGGAAGCAGGCTTTGGCCACGTGGACTATCACAACATGTCAGCCGGCATTGTGGCGCTGCATGTAGGTATCAAGTGCTAAGCAGTTGAGGTGTGACGCATGCAAACAGTGTTTGTGGGATTTGGCTAGGTCAAGATTGTTGTAATTGAGTTGGAGATCAAGCGATGAAAAAGGTGTGGGTTTTGACATTGGCGGCGGCTTTGGTCGTCATGCATCCTCTGGCAGAAGCTAGGCGTATGGGCAGTGGCAGCTCCATAGGCAAACAGTCCAGCAATGTGACGCAGCGCCAGGCAACACCACCTGCAGCGCCTGCCCGTCCTGCTCAACAGCAAAATGCGCAGCAAAACAATGCTGCAGCCAAACCCGCTGCTCCTGCAGCTGCGCCTGCCAAGAAGCCTTGGGGCGCCATGCTCGGCGGCCTGGCGGCGGGTCTGGGCCTGGCTTGGCTGGCCAATGCACTGGGCTTTGGTGAAGCCTTTGCCAACATGCTGATGTTTGGCCTGCTGGCCTTGGTCATCATGGTGGTGGTCGGCATGATCATGCGTGCCCGCAGCCAGAAAAAGCCTGCTGCCGCAGCAGCTTCGCCCTTCGCCTTCCAGGGTGCAGGTGCAGAGGCCTCCACAGACCGCGTGGTAACTCCTCCTCAGTACAAGCCTGAGAAAGTCGGTAACGACGCATCGGCACGTCCCTGGGAGCAAATCCCTGGCGCTGCCAGCGGTTCCATGATTGGCGCTTCGCTGGGCACAGATACTGCGTCGCACTGGGATGTGCCCGCAGACTTTGACGCCAATGGCTTTGTGGAGGCTGCCAAGCGCAACTTCATCACCCTGCAGGCAGCATGGGACAAGGGCGATGTGAATACCCTGCGCGCCATGATGACGGACGAAATGCTGGCTGAAATTCGCCAGCAGCTGGAAGCGCGTGAGGCGGAAAGCCAGGGCCAGCCTAACCAGACCGATGTGGTCATGATTGATGGCAAGCTGCTGGGTATCGAAGACCTGGGCAATGCCTACATGGCCAGTGTGGAATTCTCTGGCCTCATCCGCGAGGAGCCCTCTGCAGGCCCCAATCCCTTCCGTGAAGTGTGGAACATGACCAAGCCCAAGGACAATTCCACCGGGTGGCTGGTAGCGGGTTTACAGGCTTTAGGTTAATAAACGCTCGACTTCAGGAATAATCAGGGGACTATGGCATCACAGTCCCCTTTTTCATTTCTGAACGGTTTGGTTGAACGTGCAGCGCAGGCTGTACAGCCACCAGGCTGGTTTGTCCACGAAACCCAACAGCGTATCGTCCTGTTTCTCAACCATGTGTTGATGCAGGAGCGTGAAGCCATGGAGCGGCTGGTGCGTCAGAAGGGGCGTGTGGCACGCGTGCAGTGGCGCAACTTCGACATGGCGCTGGTCATCACTCCTGCTGGTCTGCTGAATCTGGCGGCAGAAGGTGCACAGCCCGACCTGCAGCTGGAAATCATGGACAGCAATCCGCTGGCCCTGGCACAGCTGGCGCTGCGTGGCGACAAGCCCTCGCTGCGCATCGAGGGTGATGTGCAGCTGGCCGCAGACATCAACTGGCTGGTCGACAACGTGGAGTGGGATGTGGAAGAAGACCTGGCCCGCATCGTCGGTGACGTGCCAGCCCACACCATTGCCAGCATGGGCCGTACGGTGGCCGGTGCTGTGCGTCAGTTCGTCGGCGGTCGTAAACCTGCCAGCGACACAGATCGTCTGCAGCCATGAGCCGCTTCTTTCGAGGCTTCACCATTGTCTGGGTGGTGCTGCGCTACGGGCTGGATGAACTGGTGCTCTCCAGCTTCAAGCACCCTACGCTGAACGCCTTGCGCCGCGTGCTGACCATTGGTCGCAAGCTCGATGCACCGCGTGGTCAGCGCCTGCGCGAAGCGCTGGAGCAGCTGGGCCCCATCTTCGTCAAGTTTGGCCAGGTGCTGTCTACGCGCAGCGACTTGCTGCCGCCGGATGTGGCCGCAGAGCTGGCGCGGCTGCAGGACCGTGTGCCGCCGTTTGACACCCAGATTGCCATTGACACCATTGAGCGCAACTTCCGCCGCCCGGTCGATGAAGTCTTTGTGCATTTTGACCGCACGCCCGTAGCCAGTGCATCGATTGCGCAGGTGCACTTTGCCGTGATCCGTGACCGCGAGGGTAACGAGCGGGAAGTGGCCGTGAAGGTGCTGCGCCCCGGCATGAAGAACGTGATCGACAAGGATCTGGCCCTCATGCACATGATGGCGGGCTGGGTAGAAAAGCTCTCGCACGATGGCAAGCGCCTCAAGCCCCGCCAGGTGGTGGCAGAGTTTGACAACTACCTGCACGATGAGCTGGACCTGATCCGCGAAGCCTCGAACGCAGCGCAGCTGCGCCGCAACATGGAAGGGCTGGACCTGGTGCTGATCCCGGAGATCTTCTGGGACTACTGCCATGCCGAAGTCATGGTCATGGAGCGCATGAAGGGCGTGCCCATCAGCCAGGTCGAGCGTCTGCGCGAAGCAGGGGTGGACATTCCGCAGCTGGCCCGCGATGGTGTGACGTTGTTCTTCACCCAGGTCTTCCGTGACGGCTTTTTCCACGCCGACATGCACCCGGGCAACATCATGGTGAGCCTGGAGCCAGAGAGCTTTGGCCGCTATATCTCGCTGGACTTTGGCATCGTTGGCACGCTGACGGAATTTGACAAGGAATATCTGGCGCAGAACTTCCTGGCGTTTTTCCGCCGCGACTACAAGCGCGTGGCAGCCCTGCACATTGAAAGTGGCTGGGTACCCTCTACCACGCGTGTGGAAGAGCTGGAGGCCGCCATTCGTGCCGTCTGTGAGCCTTACTTTGACCGCCCGCTGGCCGAGATTTCGCTGGGCATGGTGCTGATGCGCCTGTTCCAGACCTCACGCCGCTTTCAGGTGGAAATTCAGCCGCAGCTGGTGCTGCTGCAAAAGACCCTGCTCAACATCGAAGGTCTGGGCCGTCAGCTCGACCCCAATCTGGACCTGTGGAGCACGGCCAAGCCGTTTCTGGAAAAGTGGATGCTCGAGCAGATGGGGCCGCAGCGCTTCTGGCATGAGCTGCGCGAAGAAGCGCCGCGCTATGCCAAGCTCATTCCTGAACTGCCACGTCTGGTGCATCAGTTTCTGCAGCAGAAAAACACTTCGGACCAGCAGGTGGTACAAGAGCTGCTGCGTGAGCAGCGGCGCACCAATCGTCTGCTGCAAGGGCTGGTCTATGGTGGGCTGGGTTTTGTATTCGGCATGCTGGCGATGCAAATCCTTGCTCACATAAGGTTTTTCTGAGGAGTTGGCCTGCAGCCCTGGCGTTCAGCAAGGGGCTGGCGTATCAATAAAGAGAGCGCCTAGCGCTTGTACTTCCTTACTTTGAGTGAGTTTTCGCTTTCAAACTAAGGCAGTGCTTGCGCTAGGTGCTCTGTTTTTTTTGTGGCCTGAAGCAGACAGCGCCGCATTTTTTTCCATGCAGGCGCTGTGACGTGTCCATAATCGCGCCTCAATTTTTTCCATTCACACTTTTTTCATCTCCGGAGGGGCAGCAACCATGCTGATTACCTTTATCGCCGTGTACCTGCTGGTGTCTGTCGCCATTGGGCTGTACGCAGCGCGTCGCGTAAACAATACGGCGGACTACGCCGTGGCAGGCCGTAACCTGCCGCTGTACATCGTGGTGGCGACCACGTTCGCGACCTGGTTCGGTTCGGAGCTGGTGCTGGGGGTGTCTGCGCAGTTTGTGCAGGAAGGGCTGGGCGGTGTGGTGGAAGACCCGTTCGGCGCGGGGTTCTGTCTGATCCTGGTGGGTCTGTTCTTTGCCTACAAGCTCTACAAGAAGAACCTGATCACCATCGGTGACTACTACCGCCTGCGCTATGGCAAGGCGGTGGAGATGCTGTGCTCCTTCATCATCATCTTCAGCTATCTGGGCTGGGTGGCGGCGCAAATCGCGGCGCTGGGCATTGTGTTCAACATGCTCACCGCTGGCGGGCTGTCCATCACGCAGGGCATGATTCTGGGTACCTTCATCGTGCTGATCTACACCTTGTTTGGTGGCATGTGGTCGGTCGCGCTGACCGATCTGATCCAGATGGTGGTGATCTGCGGCGGTCTGATCGTGATTGCCTGGTTTGCTGCCGATCTGGCTGGCGGTGCCGACAAGGTGATCGACTACGCCGTGACCGAAGGCAAGATGCAGTTCCTGCCCAAGGATGCGGATAGCAAGACCTGGCTGTTCTTCATTGCCTCGGCCATCACCATGATGTTGGGTTCCATCCCGCAGCAGGACGTGTTCCAGCGCGTGATGTCTTCCAAGGACAGCAATGTGGCGCGTCTGGGCCCCATCATTGGCGGTGCGCTCTACATTCTGTTTGCGTTTATCCCCATGTTCACGGTGACAGCGGCAGTGCTGGTCATGCCTGAAGTGACGGCGGCGCTGATGGACGATGACCCCCAGAAGATTCTGCCTACGCTGGTTATGGAGCGCATGCCTTTTGCCGTGCAGATTGCCTTCTTTGGTGCGCTGCTGTCTGCCATTACCTCGACTGCTTCTGCCACCATGCTGGCGCCTTCTACCTCGTTTGTGGAAAACATTCTGCGTAACTTCAAGCCTGGCTTGACCGATGCGCAAACCCTGAAGGCCATGCGTATTTCTGTGGTGGTATTCACGCTGTGCGTGCTGGTCTACGCCATCACCATGCAGGACAGCTCCATCTATGAAATGGTTTCTGGCGCCTATCAGGTGCCGCTGGTGGGTGCGTTCATTCCACTGGTGTTTGGTCTGTACTGGAAGGGCGCAACCACCCAGGGCGCTATTGCTGCCGTGGTCATGGGCCTGGGGACCTGGCTGCTGTTCATCATCGTGCCCGGCTGGTCGGATGCCTTCCCGCAGCAGCTGGCAGGTCTGATTGGTGCGACCACGGGTATGGTGTTCGGTTCTCTGCTGCCCCAGTGGATGCGCAATACGCAGGCACAGGTCATGCATTACCAGGGCTCTGCCGTCTAAGCACTGGCCTCTTGCCCATGAAAAAGGAGCTTGAAAAAGCTCCTTTTTTTATGTCTGCGGCAAGCGCCCAGCATGGCGATCGCACCCAGCAGAAAAACAGCCAGCACGACCGAAGTGGAGCTGGCTGTGACAGGCGAGAAAAAGGAGCCTTGTGAAAGGCTCCTTTCCCCACCAGGAGGTCAACCGACCTTAGAAAGCGTGGCGCAGACCAATCTGCACGCCATGCTGCTTGCCGTTGTCATCAGGGGTAGCGCCAGCGTCAGCCACCAGGCTCATGGTGCCGCCATTCTTGTTCTTCAGGTACGAGTAGGTACCGTACAGCGCAGTGCGCTTGGACAGGTTGTGCTCGTAGCCCAGCGCAATCTGGTCCGCCTTGAACTCGGTGGCAGCGCCTGGGGTGTGGTACTCGTAGCGGTTGTACGAGGCTTTCACCAGACCTGCTGCGCCCACGGGAGCGGAGGCACCCAGGGTGTAAGTCTTGTCCTTGTAGTCAGACTGGCCGGCAGGCTGGTTATTGGCCTGGCGATAGGCCGCAGCCACCTTGGCTACCCCAAAGTCATAGGAACCACCCAGCGAGTAAGCGCGCTGGCGGATGTTGCTGGTGTCGTAGTCGATGTTGTTTTGCTGCTCAGCGGCAAAAGCAGCCGACCATGGGCCGTTCTCATAGGACACGGCCGCGTTGTAGTAGGCCTTGGTCTTCCAGGTGCTGTTGCCCTGCTCACCAAAGGCGTAGTTGGCTGCAAACGTCAGACCGCCGAAGTTGGGCGAGACGTAGGCAATCATATTGTCCTTGCGCTCGTCGTCACGGTCGTTATGCAGCGTCCAGGCGCGCGAGCCGCCAATGCCGGCGTGGTTGAACACGTCGTAGCGATCCATGGCCTTGTAGGCAGCAGTTTCGTCACGGCCCAGGTGGACTTCACCGAAGTTCCCCAGCACGCCCACGGTAGCGCGGCGCTTGAAATCCAGGCCGCTGCCGTTTTCGCCAGTGCCAGTGTCAGCATTGATGCCGGATTCCAGCACAAACTGGGCCTTCAGGCCGTTGCCCAGATCTTCCTGACCGCGCAGACCGAAGTAGCTGTCAGAGCTGCCGCCGGAGTTCAGACCCGACCATGTCTTCTTGCCATCGATCACGGTCACAGCTTCGTCCAGATTACCGTAGAGGTTGACGGACGACTGTGCAAACACGGCACCGGTGGAAGCCATCGCGATCAAAGGCAGCGAAGCGATGATTTTTTTCTTCATGTAGGAACTCCAATCTAAGGGAAATGTACTTACATAGGGTTAGTACTTGCTTTCGATATGAAGTTCGCCATAGCTACAAACTGTTGCTCGAGCTTGCATTTTGTTTGCATAGCTTTACACAGCTTTGTGGAACTTTCTCTGGGCAGCAGGCGTAAAAAAGGCTGCCTCAAGGGCAGCCTGCTCTAAGTTGACAAACCGTGCCGCTGAATTACATCAGCAGATGTTCGCCAGCATTGTCACCGCCGAGGATGACGTAGTTGACCTTGCGGATGTCCATGAGCTTCTTGCCACCGGAGTAGCTGATGGAAGACTGCACGTCCTGCTGCATTTCGATCAGCGTATCGGCCAGCTTGCCCTTGACGGGTTCCAGAATGCGCTTGCCTTCCACGTGCTTGTATTCGCCCTTGTTGAAGTCCGAAGCCGAGCCGTAGTACTCCTTGTACAGCTGGCCGTCCACTTCCACGGTCTTGCCGGGAGACTCTTCATGGCCAGCAAACAGCGAACCAATCATCACCATGGTGGCGCCAAAGCGGATGCTCTTGGCAATGTCGCCATGGCTGCGGATGCCGCCGTCGGCAATGATGGGCTTGGTCGCCACGCGGGCACACCACTTCAGGGCCGACAGCTGCCAGCCGCCCGTGCCAAAGCCGGTCTTGAGCTTGGTAATGCACACCTTGCCGGGGCCAATCCCCACCTTGGTGGCATCTGCACCCCAGTTTTCCAGGTCGATCACGGCTTCGGGCGTGCCCACATTGCCGGCGATGACGAAGGCCGCAGGGATTTGGGCCTTCAGGTACTGGATCATGTTGCGCACGCTGTCGGCATGGCCGTGGGCGATGTCGATGGTGATGTATTCAGGGCAGATGCCTTCGGCCACAAAGCGGTCTACGGTGTCGTAGTCGGGTTGCTTCACGCCCAGCGAGATCGAGGCGAACAAGCCCTTGGCTTGCATTTCCTTGGTGAATGCCACGTTGTCGATGTCGAAACGGTGCATCACATAGAAGTAGCCGTTTTCGGCCAGGAAAGTGCAGATCTTCTCATCCAACACCGTCTTCATGTTGGCAGGTACGACAGGCAGCTTGAAGGTGCGGCCACCCAGCTCGACGCTGGTGTCACATTCAGAACGGCTTTCCACACGGCACTTGCGGGGCAGCAGCAGAATGTTGTCGTAGTCGAAGATTTCCATGATGTTCCAAGCTCCAGAAAAGGTCATGGGTGGGAATCTCACCCACCTCCATTTTTTTCAACAGAAAGGCGCTTGGCTTGTTGCCGGTTTCAGGCTTGGCAGATTTTGGCCAAAAAAAACCGGACCACAAAAACTTGGGCCCGGTGATTGATTCTATACGGCCAGCCCATGGGGTACAGGTGTAGATATGGAATGAGGGGTATATGCTTGGGCGTATACCGCCTGCCGCATGATGCACCTGCAAGCCGCTGGCATGCAGGTGACTTTCTACAATGCCACCATGTTTCCAATTGACCTGCTCGATGGTGCCGATGCTGGCACACCGCCCTCCCAGAACTCTCCCTTGCTGCAAGGCCTGAATGACGAACAGCGCGCGGCTGTGACCTTGCCGCAGGGCCATGCGCTGGTGCTGGCGGGCGCTGGTTCGGGCAAGACGCGGGTGCTGACCACGCGCATTGCCTGGCTGCTGCAGACCGGGCAGGTCTCGCCCGGCGGCATCATGGCCGTGACCTTCACCAACAAGGCTGCCAAGGAAATGACGGCACGCCTGTCTGCCATGCTGCCTTACAACGTGCGTGGCATGTGGATTGGAACCTTCCACGGCCTGTGCAACCGCCTGCTGCGGGCGCACCATGTGGCAGCGGGGCTGCCAGCGACTTTTCAGATCCTGGACACGCAGGACCAGCTCTCGGCCGTCAAGCGCCTGTGCAAGCAGTTCAATGTGGATGAGGAGCGCTTCCCGCCCAAGCAGCTGACCTGGTTTATCGCCGGCTGCAAGGAAGAGGGCATGCGGCCCAAGGATGTGCCGGTCACAGACCCGGATACCAAGAAGAAGGTCGAGCTCTACCAGCTCTACGAAGACCAGTGCCAGCGCGAAGGCGTGGTGGACTTTGGCGAGTTGATGCTGCGCAGCTTTGAGCTGCTGCGTGACGATGCCGCCCTGCGTGCCCACTACCAGCGGCGCTTTCGCTTCATTCTGGTGGATGAGTTTCAGGACACCAACAAGCTGCAGTACGCCTGGCTCAAGCAGCTGGCAGGTGAGGTGGTGGGCGGCAAGCTGCAGTCCACATCGAGCGTGCTGGCCGTGGGCGATGATGACCAGAGCATCTACGCCTTCCGCGGTGCGCGCGTGGGCAATATGAGCGACTTTGTGCACGAGTTTGATGTGCAGCACCAGATCAAGCTGGAGCAGAACTACCGCAGCTACGGCAACATCCTCGACTGTGCCAATGCGCTGATTGAGCACAACAGCCAGCGTCTGGGCAAGAACCTGCGCACCAGCCAGGGTGCGGGCGAGCCTGTGCGCGTGATGGAGTCGCCCACGGATCTGGACGAAGCGAGCTGGATCGTCGGCGAGATCAAGGATCTGGTGAAGAACGACGGCTTTAGCCGCCAGGAAATTGCCGTGCTCTACCGCAGCAATGCGCAAAGCCGGGTGATTGAGTCCAAGCTGTTCAACGCAGGCATTCCGTACCGTGTGTATGGCGGCATGCGCTTTTTTGAGCGTGCCGAAATCAAGCATGCACTGGCCTATCTGCGCCTGATTGAGAACCCGCACGACGACACCAGCTTCCTGCGCGTGGTGAACTTCCCCGCACGTGGCATTGGCGCACGCAGTGTGGAGACACTGCAGGAAACCGCGCGTGCCGCAGGCTGCTCGCTCAGCGATGCGGTCACGGCGGTGAGCGGCGCGGCTGGTGCCAAGCTGCAGGGCTTTGTGGCCAAGATCCAGGTACTGCGCGAAGAGACCGAGGGCAAGACGCTGCGCCAGACCATTGAGCGCATGCTGGAAGTCAGCGGTCTGATCGACCACTACAGCTCGGAAAAAGAAGGCCAGGACCGTATTGAAAACTTGAAGGAGCTGATCAACGCAGCCGAGAGCTTTGTCACGCAGGAAGGCTTTGGCAAGGATGCCGTGGCGCTGCCCGTGGATGAAACCGGCCAGGCGCTGACCCAGAGCCCAGCCAGCCAGGGGCTGGATTTTTCGCTGCCCGTGCTGGATGCCCCGCTCAATGGCACCGATGCTGAAACGGGTGAGACGCTGTCGCCCTTGCAGGCCTTCCTGGTGCATGCCGCACTGGAAGCCGGTGACAACCAGGCGCAGGCCGGGCAGGACGCCGTGCAGCTCATGACCGTGCACGCTTCCAAGGGGCTGGAGTTTGACTGCGTCTTTATTGGCGGTCTGGAAGAAGGCCTGTTCCCCCATGAGAACTCCATGAGCGACCGGGGGGGGCTGGAGGAAGAGCGCCGCCTGATGTATGTGGCCATCACCCGTGCCCGTAAGCGCCTGTACCTGAGCCATGCGCAAAGCCGCATGCTGCACGGGCGCACCACCTTTAACCTGCCCAGCCGCTTTATTGATGAATTGCCGGAAGGTGCACTCAAGTGGCTCAGCGCCAAGGGCGGTTTTGGTAGTTTTGCGCCTAAGAGTGGAGCTGCCAGCACTTGGGGGATGGGCGCCAGAGGCCAATTTGGCTCATATTCGCCCAAAGGGCCAGAAGTCTTCAAGAGCCCTGAAGTGCCGGTGCAAAAGGCTGCGCCTGCGCATGGCATCACCAAAGGCAAGACGGTGTTTCACACCAAGTTTGGTGAAGGCAAGGTACTGGCCGTGGAAGGTACGGGCGATGATGCGCGCGCCCAGATCAACTTCCCACGCCATGGCACCAAGTGGCTGGCGCTGGCGATTGCCAAGCTGACCATTGTGGAGTGAGGCACTTCAACAAAAAAGGGACGCAGATAGCGTCCCTTTTTTTGATACAGCTTACGGCTTATTTGTAGTCGTACGTCACATCGTCTACATGCAGCTTGCGCTCCTGATCCGGTGGCGAGAAGCAGTCGCGGAAGGTAAACACCGCAGAACTCAGGAACATGGTCACCAGGGCCATGCCCAGCATGATGGTCAGAATGTTGGCCGCAATGGCGGCGGAGCTGCCGATCAGGCCGGAGAGCAGCAGGGTGAGCAAAGACAGCGCAAGACCTGCCGCAATGGTCAGGCCAAACCAGCCCAGGGCATACATCAGAAAGGCGCGGAAGTTGCGCAGACAGGCCACGATGCTGAAGAAAATGGCCTTGACGGGAGACACGCCGTGCCACTGCACCAGCGCAGGGGCATGCCACATCAGCATGGCCAGCAGGTTGTAGAGCACAAAGCCCCCCCACAGCGCAATCTGAAAGCCGGGCTGCTGCACGATTTGCTCCGCCAGCTCGGGTGTCATGGGCTCATTGCCCAGTGAGAGCTTGGCCAGTGTGCCGTCATCAAACAGCGAGGTCAGCGCGGCAATCAGCAAGATGCCTGCCGTGTAGAACAAACCCAGAATGGCCAGTGCCTGGATGCGTGACTTGCCAGCCTTGAAGGGGGCGAGCACCAGCCCGGGATGGGGCGTGCGGCCTTGATGGGCTTCGGCAGCACCGAGCATCATCACCAGGAACACGGTGGGCATGAACACCAGCGCAACATAGGTGCCAATGAAGGGAAACAGACCAATCAGCGATACGGCTGCCATGCTCAGAAAAAGCAGGGCCGTCAGCGCCATGGGCTGGCGCCAGAACGTCTGTATTCCCAGCTTGACCCAGTGTATTCCAGTGCTGGCGGGAACGATATGAAGTTTCATAGTGGTGAAAACGCAAGAAAAAAGCTGCAGGGCGCAGCGCTTGCAGGGAGCTCCACTGTACCCCAGGGCTGGGGGTGATGCTGCCCGGAGAAGGGTGGCATCACCGGGGTATTTGCATCCGCTCGTCCAGCTGCGGGCAGGGGCAGAGAGCGTGGAGGCAAGCCATGCATGTGACCGGCATGGCTTGCAGGGGGCTGATGGCTCAGTCCAGGCTGATGGGGTGGTGCAGGCGCTGACGCAGCACACGTTCAAAGTGGGCGGGGTCGTGAGGCACGAGCATGGAGGCCTCGCGCGGCAGGTAGTAGTCCCACAGGCGCGAGATCCAGAAGCGAAGTGCACCGGCGCGCAGCATGGCGTTCAGCAGCTGGCGCTCGGCCGCCTCCAGCGGCCGCACGGCCTGGTAGGCATCGAGCATGGCCTGTGCCTTGGCCGCGTGGTGAGCGCCGCTGGCGTGGTCAATACACCAGTCGTTCAGGCAGACGCACAGGTCAAACAAAAAGGTGTCGCAGCCTGCAAAGTAGAAGTCGAAAAAGCCTGTGAGCTCTTCGTCGTCAAACATGACGTTGTCGCGGAACAGATCGGCATGCACGGGGCCGCGTGGCAGGGCCTTGTAGGCACTGGATGCTGCCGTGTGGTTCTGGAAGGCCAGCTCGGCCTGCAGCAGGTCAGCCTGTTCGGCATTCAGATGGGGCAGCACGGTGGGCACGGTCTCGTTCCACCAGGCCAGGCCGCGCAGATTGGGCTGCTCGCGTTCATAGTCACGCCCTGCCAGATGCATGCGGGCCAGCATGTCGCCCACGGCAGCGCAGTGCACGGGCCCGGGCTGCAGCTGGCTCTTGCCGCGCAGCTTTTGCACGATGGCTGCTGGCTTGCCGCAGACCTTGTGCAGGATGTCGCCCGTTTTGGCATCGGCCTGGGGTGCAGGCACAGGAATGCCTTTGTGGGCCAGATGCTGCATCAGATACAGGTAAAAGGGCAGCTGCTCAGCGCGCAGGCGCTCGAACAGGGTCAGTACCCATTCGCCCTGGTCGGTGGTCAGAAAGTAGTTGGTGTTTTCAATACCACCCTGAATGCCACGCAGTTCGGTCAGCTGACCCAGGGGAACACGACGCAGCAACTCGCGCGCGTCTTTGTCGGAGACTTCGGTAAAAACGGCCATGCTTGGGCTAAAAAAGTCCAGCTGCTGCAGTCATGCAGCAGTCAGAGAAAGAGTTGCGGTATCAGAACTGGATGGCGCGCCAGACGCGGCGGCCATTGGTGCCGTCAGCCCCTTCGATATTCTGGGGCTGAACCTCATAGGCGGGCAGGTTGCCCACCTTGGGCTGCACCATGATGTTCTTGGTTTCACCACCTACGCGCAGTTCGTCTACGCGGCTGCCACCGTCTTCGTGCTGGATGCGCTCAATGCGCTGGTTGTGGCGGTCGCCTTGCTTGGCAGGCTCTTGCGTTGCAGCTGCTTCGGGCTGGGCCGCAGAGGGTGAAGAAGCTGCGTCGCTGCCCTCCTGTGCAAGCACAGGGGCAGAGATGAACAGGGCGGTGAGGAGGAGGGTGGCTGCGCGCATGGCTGCATTGTATTTCTGTTACGCACAGCAGGCGAATTTGTGACACCTGCAAAACCATGTCTGTTCCTGCAGCGGAGCGTGCAGGCACAATCAGCAGCTATGACGAATTCCAAGACATTGGTGCTGGTAGACGGCTCCAGTTACCTGTACCGCGCCTACCACGCCATGCCCGATCTGCGTGCCGTGCCCGGAGATCCTTCCAGCCCTGCGACCGGGGCCATTCGCGGCATGATCAATATGCTGCAGTCGCTGCGCAAGGACATCACGGCAGACTACGCCGTGTGTGTGTTTGATGCCTCCGGCCCCACGTTCCGTGATGCCATGTACGACCAGTACAAGGCCACGCGATCGCCCATGCCGGATGACCTGCGCAGCCAGATTGAACCCATCCACGCCGTGGTGGACATGCTGGGCTGGAAGGTGGTGGCCGTGCCCGGGGTCGAAGCCGACGATGTCATTGCCACGCTGGCACACATGGCCGCAGCGCAGGGCATGGAGGTGATCGTCTCCAGCGGTGACAAGGATTTGTCGCAGCTGGTGAACGAGCGCATCACCATCATCGACACCATGAATGGCAAGCGCCGTGACGTGGCTGGTGTCACCGCCGAGTTTGGTGTGCCGCCCGAGAAGATGATTGATTACCAGGCCTTGATTGGTGACACCGTGGACAACGTGCCCGGTGTGACCAAGGTCGGCCCCAAGACCGCTGCCAAGTGGCTGGAAGAATACGGCACGCTGGACAATCTGATTGCCAACGCCGCAGCCATCAAGGGCGTGGCTGGCAACAACCTGCGCGAGGCGATTGCCTCGGGCCAGCTGGCGCTGAGCCGCCAGCTGGTCACGATGAAAACCGATTGCGACTTGGCTGACTACATTCCTGGTCTCCCTGCCTTTGATGACATCACACTGGACGAGCCAGATAACGCCAGACTGCAGTCGTTTTATGAGCAATATGGCTTCAAGGGCCTGGCGCGCGCTCTGGCCAGCCATGCTGTGCCAGCCGCAGAGACGTCGTCAACTGCCACCAAGCCTGCTTCTGCTCAGGGCGATATGTTTGATCTGGATGATGCGGCCAGCACGGAAGTGGCCGTGGCTGCTCAGCAGCGTGATGTGGTCTACACCACCATCCTGACCGAAGAGCAGTTCCACAGCTGGCTGGACAAGATCCACGCGGCCAGGCTGACGGCCATTGACACCGAGACCGATTCGCTGGACGAAATGCGTGCGCAGATTGTTGGCATTTCGCTGAGCGTCAAGGTCGGCGAGGCCGCCTATATCCCGCTGCGCCACGAAGGCATGGAGGTGCCCCAGCAGCTGCCCATGGACTGGGTGCTGGCGCAGCTCAAGCCATGGCTGGAAGACGCTTCCAAGAAAAAGCTGGGCCAGCATGTGAAGTACGACCAGCACGTGTTTGCCAACCACGGCATCACCGTGCGCGGCTATGCGCACGACACCATGCTGCAGTCCTATGTGCTGGAAGTGCATCGCCCGCACAACCTGACGAGTCTTGCACTGCGCCATACGGGCCGCACCGGCATCAGCTACGAAGACCTCTGTGGCAAGGGCAAGAACCAGATCCCCTTTGCCCAGGTGCCGGTGGACAAGGCGGCAGCCTACTCCTGCGAAGACTCGGACCAGACGCTGAACGTGCACGAGGTGCTGTGGCCGCAGATTGAGGCAGACGCCAAGCTGCGCCATATCTATGAACTGGAAATGGCCACCAGTGAAGCCTTGTTCCGCATTGAGCGTAACGGTGTGCGCATTGATGCCGGTGAGCTGGCTCGCCAGAGCAATGATCTGGGGGCGCGCATTCTGCAGCTGGAAAACGAGGCTTATGAGATTGCAGGCCAGCCCTTTAATCTGGCTTCTCCCAAACAGCTGGGCGAAATCTTTTTCGACAAGCTGGGCCTGCCCGTGGTAAAGAAAACCGCCACCGGTGCGCGCAGCACGGACGAAGAAGTGCTGGAAAAGCTGGCCGAGGACTATCCGCTGCCTGCCAAGATTCTGGAGCACCGCAGCCTTTCCAAGCTCAAGGGCACCTATACCGACAAGCTGGCGCAGATGGCGCTGCCGCGCACCGGCCGTGTGCACACGCACTATGCGCAGGCTGTGGCCGTGACGGGGCGGTTGTCGAGCAACGATCCCAATCTGCAGAACATTCCCGTGCGCACGCCCGAAGGCCGTCGCATCCGCGAAGCCTTTGTGGCACCGGAAGGCCGGCTGATTGCCAGCGCCGACTACTCACAGATTGAGCTGCGCATCATGGCCCACCTCTCGGGCGATGAGGCGCTGCTCAAGGCCTTCCGCGAAGGGCTGGACGTACACAAGGCCACAGCCGCCGAAGTGTTTGGCGTGAGCGTGGAAGACGTGACGAGCGAGCAGCGTCGCTATGCCAAGGTCATCAACTTTGGCCTGATCTACGGCATGAGCAGCTTTGGTTTGGCCAAGAATCTGGGCATTGAGACCAAGGCCGCAGCGGCTTACATCGACAAGTACTTCCAGCGTTACCCCGGCGTGAAGCGCTACATGGACGAAACCGTGGAGCTGGCACATAGCCAAGGCTATGTGGAAACCGTGTTTGGCCGCCGCCTGTATCTGCCGGAAATCAACGGTGGCAACGGCCCGCGCAAGAAGGCGGCAGAGCGCGCAGCGATCAACGCGCCCATGCAGGGCACGGCAGCAGATCTGATCAAAAAGGCCATGGTGGCCGTGCAGTCCATGCTCGATGCCGAAAAGCCTGAGATCCAAGTCATCATGCAGGTGCATGACGAACTGGTGTTTGAGCTGCCCGCAGGGGATGCCGATTGGCTGCGTGCGCGCATCCCGGCGGTCATGGCCAGCGTGGCCCAGCTGTCTGTGCCTTTGCTGGCGGAGGTAGGCATAGGCAACAATTGGGAAGAAGCCCATTAATCATGGCTATTGAAAAAATAGCTGCTAGCGCTTGATTTACAAAGGTTTCAGATAGTTTTCTATTTGAAACCTTTGTTTTATCAGCGCTGGCAGCTATAGAAAAAACATAGAGGGACACGTGATCGCACCATCATCCTGGACGCCTGCCATGCGCATGGGGCTGTCCATTTCGATTGCCACCGGTCTGTATGGCATCTCCTTTGGGGCGCTGTCAGTGGGGGCCGGGCTGAATCTCTGGCAGACCATGGCGCTGAGCGCACTGATGTTCACCGGCGGCTCGCAGTTTGCTTTTATTGGCGTCATCGCCGGTGGCGGCACAGGTGCTGCGGCGCTGGGGGCCGCCAGTTTGCTGGGCGTGCGCAATGCCGTCTATGGCATGCAGATGAACCGCATGCTGCAGCCACGTGGCTGGCGCAAGGCTGCGGCGGCGCAGCTGACGATTGATGAGTCCGCCGCCACGGCATCTGGCCAGCTGGAGCCGCAGGAGCAGCAGCGCGGCTTCTGGACGGCAGGGCTGGGGGTGTTTGTGCTGTGGAATGCTTTCACCCTGCTGGGAGCCTTGCTGGGCGATGCGCTGGGTGATCCGCGCAAATGGGGACTGGATGGTGCTGCTGTGGCGGCATTCCTGGGCCTGCTGTGGCCACGCCTGAGGCAGCGTGAGCCGGTGGCGCTGGCCGTGCTGTGCGGCGTTGTGACCATGCTCGCCGTTCCGCTGCTGCCACCGGGGCTGCCCATTCTGGTGGCGGCCGTTGTAGGGGCAGCATGGGGCTGGTGGCGCAGCGCGCGCCTGATCAGGGAGCAGGCATGAGCATGTGGCACTGGATTTTGCTGGCCTGCGCCGTAGCCTTTGCCACCAAGTTTCTGGGTTATGCGATTCCGGCGAGCTATTTGCAGAACCCGCGCATGGCGCATATTGCAGCCTGCATGACGGTGGCCTTGCTGACATCCTTGACAGTGATGAATACCTTTGCCGCAGGGCAGGCGCTGGCGCTGGATGCACGCCTGGCTGCCTTGGTGGTGGCCGCCATCGCTTTGCTGCTGCGTGCACCATTTTTGCTGGTTGTGGTGCTGGGGGCCGTAACTGCTGCATTATGGCGATGGGTTCGGATATAACAATTTCTTCAAAATTACGCTTGCGCTGATAGGTAGTAAGGGTTTTTGCTTATAAAGCTGAGTGTCTGCAAGGGGGGATACATGTTCAGTTCCATGAATGTATGGACGCGTTGGCGTGCGAGGGCCGCATGTCTATCCATTGCAGCGCTTGTTTCACACGTCTGTGCAGAGGAGAAGCTCAGCATCGGACAGCCCCTGCAGAGCCAAGCAAACTGGGTGATCGTGCAACCCGCGTTTGCTCAGGGCTTCCGGTTTGATACAGCACAAGCTTTGGCTCATGAGCTTTCACGCATGTTGGGGCGGCAGATCGTGGTGGATGCTGCAACTCGTGGCCAGGGTGATGCAGCTTTTCGCTGGAGCTTGTCAGGTGCAGCGCAACAGTACGCTGTACTGGTTGCACCCGAGGAATCTCTGCGAGTGAGTACGTCCAGCCTGGCACACCCTGCCCATATTGCCAATTTTGAGCCTTTGCTGTTGCTTGGGTTTAAGCGCTGGTGCGCGTTTGTGCATTCGGAATCGCCCTTGCAAGCTGCTGGGCAATTGCACAGCTGGGTAGCGCAGCTGGACCGTCCTGTTCGCATTGCATTGCCGTTTTCTGAAGGGCGTATGCAGCTGTGGGTGCATGGCATGGAACAAGCCACCAATCATGCATGGCAGGTGCAGCCCTACAGTGTCAACGGCGATTTTGCAGCGGTGCTGGAGCAAGGCGCAGACCTGGCATTGGCGCGCTGTGATCGCATAGGTGCCTCAAGCACACAGGTGCGAACACTGGTGCAAAGTGGCAGAAAACCATTCGCGGGGCAGTCGGAGACGCCGACATTTGAAGAGGCAGGCTGGCTACCGTTTGAGCATGGCTGGACGGCTTTGTTTGTTCCGAAAGCGGTGCCTGAGCAAGAACGATCCGTGATGGAGCAGGCTTTGCAGCGCATTGCTAGCACTTCAAAGATGCGCGATGGGCTCAAGTTGGCGGGTTTTGAGCCCGCTGATTTATCTCCCGGTGCATCTCGCATCTACCTTGAGCGCTTTGTGAGCGGCTGGGCGATGGTCGAGCAGTTTTTGCTGGATGAGCATGTGGTTGACGCCTGGCGGCGCAAGGCTTCGGTCAAGCACTGATGCGCTGGGGGATTCCCAGGGGCTTGACAGGTGGTGTAGCGTGTTTTGATAAGGGCGTTCTTGAAAGCCCGCAAGCACCCATGCAGGCAATGCAGTTTGTCCGAAAAGCTCGCAAAGCGCGCATGGGCTTTCATGGACAATCAGGCATCGGTCAGCCCTGTCTGACCACAGAACATCGTAGTGAGCTATGACATTGGTCGCCATCATTCTGGCCACCCTTGCTGCTGGTATCGGCAGCGTCTGGGTGGCTAACTTTCTTTTGCAGCTTGGTTTTGGCAAGGGCCACACAGGCAGTGGGCAGCAGGGACTGCTGAGTCTGGCCGCAGGTGCGCTGCTGGCCACGGCCTTCATGCACCTCTTGCCCGAAGCCTTTAACAGCGAGGCCAGCGCACATGACCTGTTCATGACGCTGCTGATCGGTGTGGTGTTCTTCTTTCTGCTGACCAAGGCGGAGCTGTGGCACCACGGCCATGAGCACAGCCATGAGGCACATGGGCATCACCACCATGCACACGCACATGGGCACGACCATGATCATGATCACCACGTACACAGCAAGGGCTGGTCGCTGCTGACGGGCGACAGCGTGCACTGCTTTGGCGACGGGATTCTGATCGCCTCGGCATTCATGGCAGACATGCGTCTGGGCATGATTGCCGCCGTGTCTGTGCTGGCCCACGAAGTGCCTCACCACATTGGCGATCTGGTGGTGCTGCGCAATAGCAGCCACCGCAGTCTGGCGGTGCTCAAAGTCTCGCTGGCAGGTGCGGTGACGGCGCTGGGCGGCGTGACAGGTTACTTCCTCGTCGGCCACCTGGAAGACTGGCAGCCTTACTTTCTGACCGTGGCATCCAGCAGCTTTGTCTATGTGGCGCTGTCAGACCTGATTCCGCAACTGCAAAAGCGACTGTCTGCGCGTGAAAGTCTGGTGCAGATCGCCTGGCTGGTGATGGGCATTGTGCTGGTCACCGTAGTCAGTGGGCTGGCCCATGGCGGGCATGCGCACTGAAGGCTGAAGGCACAAAAAAAACGGCACCAGAAAACGGTGCCGTTTTTTATGTCCAGGTCTCAGGCTGGCTCGGCCTGGGGCGTTGCTGCGCAGTGGCTCATGCTGTGCAGCACATGGCGCACAGATGCGAGCTGGCGGCGCGACACCTGCAGCGTCTCTGGCACGCTGTGCAGGCGCAGCACCCAGCATTCCATGTCGTCATCGGTGTAGTGCTTGTCCAGCGCGCGCATCTGTGATGGCGCCACCAGTGCATTGCGGTGAATGCGCACGAACTGGCTGGGGAAGCGGTTTTCCAGCTCGCTCAGTGAGTTGTCGTAGATGTAGGTGCGAGAGGCAGTACGCACCGTGACGTATTTCTGTTCGGCCTTGAAATAAATGATCTGGTGCAGCGGCACGCGCTCGGCACGGCCACGGTCGCGTATGACCAGCGCTGGCAGGTGATCCGTAGCATCACCCAGCCCTTCCAGTGCGCGAATGCGGCGTATCTTGGCCAGCGTCTGCTGCAGGCGCTCCAGTCGCACGGGCTTGGTGAGGTAGTCCGTTGCCTCCAGCTCAAAGGCGTTGGCTGCATACATGGCATGGGCAGTGACGAAGACGACGGCAGGTGGCTTGCTCATGCTGCGCACGGTCTGTGCCAGCACCAGGCCGTTGGGGCCAGGCATCTGCACGTCGAGAAAGAGAATGTTTACTGGAATGGGGCTGCGCTGCAGGAATTCCAGCGCCTGAGCGGTGCTCGCAGCCTCTTCAATGACAAAGGGTGATGCGGGATCTTCACATTCGCTCAAAAGGACGCGCAGGCGGTTTCGAGCCAACAATTCATCATCGACAATCAGCACATGCATGGCTTATCTCCGAGTGGTCTGTTAACTGGATGGAAGCAAAATCTTGACCTCGAAGACACGGTCTTTGGGGCCTGCGCTGAAAGTGGCCTGGACATCATGTAACAAGCGCAAACGCCGCTCGACGTTCGCAAGCGCCATGCCCTGGCCAAGGCGGCTGGCGGCTCTGTCTCCTCGGTGCTCCTCCTGGGGCAGTGTATTGGTGACCGTGAGCAAAATGAATTTTTTTCGCGTTAACTGCGCTGAAATTGTTACTTTTGTGCCAATTTCTGAGGGTTCTACCCCGTGTTTGACCGCATTTTCCACCAAGGGCTGCAGCAGAAGTGGGGGCAGACGGGCGTGCAGAGCAGCCGGGTCGAGCAGCCATTCCACCTGCAGCCGGTCGCCAAACCGTACCTGCTCAATATCCAGATAGCGCTGGGCCAGCTCGATCTCTTCCTGCAGGGAAATGGTGCTGCGTGGATTGCGCAAGGTGGCACGAAACAGGTCGCTCAGATCGGTGAGCAGCTGCTCGGCCTTGGAGGGCTGTTCGCGCACCAGCGCCACCGCGCTGTTGAGGGCGTTGAACAGAAAGTGTGGGCGGATGTGTGCCTGCAGCGCCGTGAGTTGCGCGGTGGTGGCAGCAGGAGTCCTGCCTTCGGCGCGCAGCACCAGGTAGCCGACCAGCACGGCGGCAAACAGGCCGCCGACGATGGCATTGGCCAGCCAGTGCAAGGCTGTGATCTCGCCGGAGATGGCCAGCATGGCACTGGCATACAGCCCGGCCCCCACCCCGAGCCCCACGCCGCTGGCGTATTGCAGGGGGGCATCCATGCGGTGCAGCACGCGCTTGAGGCTGCAGGCCAGCAGCAGCCAGACGAGTGTGCCGGGCAGGCCGCCACTGGTGAGCCAGGCCATGTGCAGCAGCCAGTCCTGTGCGTCTGCACTGGTGTACAGGGCGGCAATGGCCAGCGTCAATTCCACCCCGAGCACGGCGCGCAAGACCACGCCCAGATGGCAGGCATCGAAGATCAGCACCGGGGGCGCTGAAGCAGTCTGAGGGGTCGTCTGCTCGGAAGATGCGGGGAAAGTGGATTGGCTCGATAGAATTTGCGGATTGTGCATAGGGCATCCGGCTATTCCGGGTGTCTGTCATTTCTGGAAATTTTGCCCTCCCATGTCTGATAACACCACCCAGCCTTCCCACAACCAACTCGATGCCAAGGCGCAGGCATGGTCTGCGTTGTTTTCCGAGCCCATGAGCGACTTGGTCAAGCGCTACACCTCCAGCGTCTTTTTTGACAAGCGCATGTGGAAGGCCGACATCACAGGCTCTCTGGCCCACGCTGAAATGCTGGCTGCCCAGGGCGTCATCAGCCAGGACGACTACGCAGCCATCCAGAAGGGCATGGCGCAGATCAAGCAGGAAATTGAATCCGGCGCCTTTGACTGGAAGCTGGATCTGGAAGACGTGCACCTGAACATCGAGGCACGCCTGACCCAGCTGGTGGGCGATGCTGGCAAGCGTCTGCACACCGGCCGCAGCCGCAACGACCAGGTGGCTACCGACGTGCGCCTGTGGCTGCGTGATGAGATCGACCTGATCGAAGGCCTGCTCAAGGAGCTGCAACTGTCGCTGGTGGAAGTGGCAGAAAAGAACGTGGACGTGATCCTGCCTGGCTTCACCCACCTGCAAGTGGCGCAGCCCGTGAGCTTTGCCCACCACCTGCTGGCCTATGTGGAAATGTTCAAGCGCGATGCCGAGCGCATGCTGGACGTGCGCAAACGCGTGAATGTGCTGCCGCTGGGCTCTGCGGCGCTGGCAGGCACCACCTACCCGCTGGACCGTGAGCGTGTAGCCAGGACGCTGGGCATGGAAGGCGTGTGCCAGAACTCGCTGGACGGTGTGTCCGACCGCGACTTTGCGATCGAATTCACCTCGGCTGCCTCGCTGTGCATGGTGCACATCTCGCGCCTGTCGGAAGAGCTGATCGTGTGGATGAGCCAGAACTTTGGCTTCATCAAGATTGCCGACCGCTTCACCACCGGCTCGTCCATCATGCCGCAGAAGAAGAACCCCGACGTGCCTGAACTGGCGCGCGGCAAGACCGGCCGTGTGGTGGGTCACCTGATGGGCCTGATCACCCTGATGAAGGGCCAGCCGTTGGCCTACAACAAGGACAACCAGGAAGACAAAGAGCCGCTGTTCGACACCGTCGATACGCTCAAGGACACCCTGCGCATCTTTGCGGAAATGATTGGCGGCCAGTTCAACCCTGTCACCGGCCAGAAGGAAGGCGGCATCACCGTCAACGCCGCCAATATGCGCGCTGCTGCGCTCAAGGGCTATGCCACGGCCACCGACCTGGCTGACTACCTGGTCAAGAAGGGCTTGCCTTTCCGCGATGCCCACGAAACCGTGGCGCACGCCGTGAAGCTGGCAACCCAAAAGGGCGTGGACCTGAGCGAGCTGCCACTGGAAGAGCTGCAATCGTTCAACCCCAATGTAGAGGCCGATGTGTTTGAGGTGCTGAGCCTGGAAGGCTCGCTGAACGCGCGCAATACGCTGGGTGGTACTGCGCCTGCGCAGGTGCGTATCCAGCTGGCCAAGCACCGCACACGCCTGGCCTAAAGTGCTTCTGGCAGCTTGTGCTGCACGCCATCAAGGGACGCCTCGGCGTCCCTTTTTCTTTGTCTTTCTGCGGTGTTCACGATGTGATGCATCGCCATATGCTTGGTGTTTATTCATTTTTCGATGCATTTCGTCCGGTAGGCTGGCAGATGGCCGTGTATGGCTTTTTCTTTATTTCACTACCGGAGTAATTTGTGACCCATCCCTCCCGCCGTCGCTTCCTCGCCCAAACTGCCACCCAAGCAGCAGTGCTGGCTACCGCCAGCGTGGCAGGCTGGCGCTGGTCGTGGGCGTCGGAGCGCCCGATTCGCATTCTGGTGGGCTTTCCTCCCGGTGGTGGCACGGACGTGATTGCGCGCCTGCTGCAGGAGCCGCTGAGCCAGCGCCTGGGCCGCACGGTCATCATCGAAAACAAACCAGGCGCTGGTGGCCAGATTGCTGCCCAGTTGCTTAAAAGTTCTCCGGCCGATGGCACGACGCTGTTTTTGACGCACGACCACAGCATTTCCATCCTGCCGCAGGTGGTGCGCCATGCAGGTTTTGACCCCGAGCAGGACTTCACGCCCATGGGCGGTTTTGCCTCGTTCGTGAACACCTTTGCCGTCTCCGGCATGCACCCCGCCAAGACCTTTGAGGAGTATCTGCAATGGGTGCGCAAAGACGCGGAGGGCCGCAGCGCCGTGGGCATTCCTGCACCTGCATCGACGCCCGAGTTTCTGGTCAAGCAGCTGGCGCAGCGTTACCAGCTGGATCTGATCTCTGCGCCTTACAAGGGCAGTGGCCCCATGATTGGTGACATGCTGGGCCGCCAGATCGAGGCTGGCATTGGCTCGGTGCAGGACTTTGTGAACTACCACAAGGAAGGCAAGGTGCGCGTACTGGCCGTGCTGGGCGGCAAGCGCCAGCCCCTGCTGCCCGAAGTGCCTACCTTTGCCGAACTGGGTATGAAGGGGCTGGAAGACATGCCGTACTACGGTATTTACGCGCCCAAGGGTGTGCCTGCAGCGTTTCAGCAGCGCTTTGCGCACGCGCTGGCAGACAGCGTGCAGGAACCCCATATCCGTGAGCAGCTCGAAGCCATCGGGCTGGTCGTCGACCCCATGACGCCTGCACAGCTGCACCAGCGTGAGCGTGATTACACGGCAGTGTGGAAGCGCATCATTGTCGAAAGTGGTTTTCAGCCTCAGTAAGCATCGATTAAAAAACAATAGCTGTTAGCGCTTGAAAAATAAGGACTTCAGATAGAAAACTATCTGAAGTCCTTTATATATATGCGCTAGCAGCTATGAATTATTTAGCAGGCCCAGGTCTGCATGCGGTAGGCGCTGTCCCAGAACATCCACTCCAGCCGCGCAGCATCGGTGTAGGCGGCATGCATTTCCGCCAGGGTACGCGTATCGGCCTGTGCGGCGACAGCGTCAATGGTGTTGCGCACGGCGTGCACATGGGCATGGAAGTCTTCGCCGCCATAGGTATCAATCCAGCTCTGGTACGGGTTGCCAGCGGCCGTGCGCTTTTGCAGGTCAACGCCGACTTCGGCATAAATCCAGAAGCAGGGCAGCAGGGCAGCCAGTGCGACGGGGTAGGAGCGGCTCCAGGCGACGGACTGCAGAAAGTGGCAGTAGTGGTGGCAGGTGGGTGACAGCGGCGTGCTGGCAAATTCCTCGGGCGTGATGGCGTATTCACGCATGAAGCTGTGGTGCAGTTCGCGTTCGGCCACCACGGCTTCCTGGGCAGCAGCGGCAAACTGCACCACGCCGTCGGCATCATCGGCCTTGGCGGCAGCGGCAGCCAGCGCACGGCCAAAGGCCACCAGGTAGTGCGCATCCTGAATCATGTAGTGGCGAAAGACATCGCGCGGCAGCGTGCCAGCGGCCAGTTCGCGGTTAAAGGGCAGATCCAGTGTGGCCTGGAACAGGAGCAGATTGCGTTCCCAGGCTTGGTCACAAAAACTGCCAGTATGGTGCTGCATGCAAAAACCTCCGATTGCGTCAAAACATCAAGCCATGCGCCAGCGCGACAGACGCTGGCGTGCGCAGTGTAGGTGCTGCGCACGCAAATGACGCAGAAACCGGCACGGCGGCCTGCGGTATCTGGCGGTGGGTGTCGCCTGCCTGATGACAGGCCTGCTGGCAGGCAGTGTTAGGCTTGTGGCATTCGCATCAGACGTGAGGTTGCAGCGTGGCGCAGTTTTCTTTATCTCGATCGTGGTGGCTGGGTCTCGGGGGGATGGTGGGAGCCTGCGCTGTGCATGCAGCCAGCATCTCGCAAGTGACACCCCAGGGGGCGAGTCCGGATGTGCAGCAGGTGGTGGTACAGACCAGTGCAGATGCCGTGCGCCTGGGCAACCCGCAAGCCACCGCGCCCGTGCAGATCCAGTGCACGCCAGAAGCTGCTGCCCAAGGCAGTGGCCGCTGGAATGATGCGCGGGAGTGGGTCTGGCAGTTTGCGCAGCCGCTGCCTGCGGGTTCGCGCTGTACCGTAGCGCGTAATTCAGGCTTTAAATTGCCCTCTGGCGCAGCATTGACGGGCGCTGGCAGCTATCAGTTTTTTGTGCCTGGGCCTGCGGTGCTCAACACCTGGCCTGGCACATATGCCGCCATTGATGAGGTGCAGACCTTTGTGCTGCAGCTCAATGGTCAGCCGACGACAGAAAGCCTGCAGCAGCATGTCTACTGCCGCGCGCAGGATGTGGGCGAGCGCATCCCCGTGCGGGTGCAGGATGCCGCGCAGACCCAGCAGCTGCTTCAGGCGCTGCAGATCGAGGAGCGCGGCCACTACATCGCACTGAGCTGCAACCGCCGCCTGACGGCAGGCACGGACATGCAGCTGGTCTACGGCGAAGGTGTGGCCATGGCCAATGGCGTGCGCAATGGCAGCACGCAGACCTTTGACTTCCAGGTGCGCGAAGCCTTTACCGCCCAGCTGCAATGCCAGCGCGAGCGTGCGAATGCGGGCTGTCTGCCTGTTCGCGATGTGCTGCTGTCTTTCACTGCCCCCGTGCCCAAGGCGCAGGCAGCGCAGGTGTATCTGCAGCACGATGGCAAAAAGATCGCACCAGACCTGACGCAGGAGACGACAGACGCCGTCAGCGAACTGCGCTTCAAGCAGCCTTTTGTGCCTTTGGCCACCTACCAGTTGGTGCTTCCTGCAGACCTGGAGGACGACGCGCAGCGGCGCCTGGCCAATGCGGCTTCTTTCCCCTTGCAGGTAAAGATGGGTGACACACCGCCACTGTTCAAATTTGCTGCAGCCCCCTTCGGTGTGCTGGAGCGCTTTGCCGAGGGTGAGGATGGCGTGGCGGTCTTGCCCGTGACCGTGCGCAAGGTGGAGGCCATGGACGGTCAGCATCAGGCGCAGGATGGCAAGGCAAAGCTGCGCACATTGCGGCTGGAGAGTGACGCCGACATCATCCACTGGTGGGATCTGGTGCAGCGCTATGACCGTGGCTGGATCGGCCGCAAGCAGGCGCAGCGAGAACTGTCCGCGGCACTGCCACCCCGGCTGGAGCAGGACAGCAGTTCCGTGGAAACGCGCATGCTGTCGCTGCTCAAAGGCAAGCCTCAGGTTCAGGATCAGCAGCTGCCCAGGGCGGATGCTGGTGATCCACGTCCTTTTGAGGTGGTAGGCATTCCGCTGGCTGCGCCGGGCTTTTATGTGGTGGAGGCTGAGTCTCCCCGGCTGGGGGCAGCGCTGCTGGACGAGCGACTGGGCTCGCCACGCAGCATGTTTGTACGTACCTCTGCGCTGGTGACCAATCTGGCGGTGCATCTGAAGCTCGGGCGCGAAGGTTCGGCCGTGTGGGTGACGTCGCTGGACAAAGGCCAGCCTGTGGCAGGTGCCAAAGTACAGGTGTCGGACTGCAGAGGGCGTGTGCACGCTTCTGGCATCACGGGTGCTGATGGTGTGCTGCTGTTGCCCAATCTGGACAAGGAAGCGCCGCGCTGTGATGGCCATGAAGGCAGCGGCCAGTGGTTTGTGAGCGCGCGCCATACTGACGACGGCGTGCAGGATGTGGCTTTTGTGTGGAGCGACTGGCAGCGTGGCATTGAGCCCTGGCGCTTCAATCTGCCCACATCCTGGGGCAGTGGGCCGGAGCTGGTGGCACACACCGTGCTGGACCGCAATCTGGTGCGTGCGGGCGAGACCGTGTCCATGAAGCATTTTGTGCGTGCCCAGACTTTGCAGGGGCTGGCGCTCCCTGAAGACTGGCCGGTGGAAGTGCTGATCACCCACGTGGGCAGCAACCAGCAGTACAGACAGCGCCTGCAGTGGAGCGATACCCACAACGGTGGCCGCAATGCCACCAGCAGTTTTGACGTACCGCCTGCGGCGAAGCTGGGACAGTACACGGTGGAGCTGCGCTGGCCTGAGTCGGCCGATGGCGGCCAGCGTGTGCAGCAGTCCGGCAGCTTCCGCGTAGAGGCTTTCCGCCTGCCCGTGTTCCAGGGCAGCGTGCAGCCGCTCAGCAAGGGTGCATTGATTGCACCGCAGCAGCTCGCTGTGGATGTGCACCTGAGCTTTATCAACGGCGGTGCAGCCAGCGGTACGCCGGTGCAGCTCAGTGCCTTGCTGCGCACGCAGGACGTGTCCTTTGCACGCTGGAGTGGCTACAGCTTCAGCGCACCGCGTGCACCCGAGCAGGCAGACCGTGAGGCAGAAGCTGCCAGCGACAGCTCCCGCCTGATTGCCGACAAGCTGCCACTGACGCTGGACAAGCAGGGGCAGGGCCAGGTGGTGCTGCAGCACTTTCCCGCCATCAAAGCCGCACAGCAATTGCTGCTGGAGGCGAGTTTTTCGGATCCTAACGGTGAAATTCAGACCCTGCGCAGCACGCACACCGTCTGGCCTGCGGCGGTGGTGGCAGGCTTGCGCACGGAGGGCTGGATGTCTGTGGGACGCAAGATGCGCATGCAGGCGCTGGCCGTGGACGTGGCTGGCAATCCGCAGGCCCATGTGCCACTGAAGGTGGAGGCGATTCACCACACCACCACCAGCACACGCAAGCGCCTGGTAGGCGGTTTTTACAGCTATGACAACCAGCGCAGCAGCAAATCGCTGGGCCAGGTGTGCAGCGGCAAGAGCGATGCGCGCGGCCTGTTGCTGTGCGAAGTGCAGGTGCTGGAGGCTGGAGAGGTCGAGCTGATTGTCTCTGCCGAAGACAGCAAGGGCCGTACATCGCAGGCGGCCGACACGGTCTGGGTGACTGGCCAGGGCGAGCTGTGGTTTGGTGGTCAGGACCATGACCGCATGGATGTGCTGGCAGAAAAGCCCAGCTATGCACCGGGCGACATCGCCAGGCTGCAGGTGCGCATGCCTTTCCGTGAAGCTACGGCGCTGGTGAGCGTGGAGCGCGAAGGCGTGCTGCACACGGAAGTGGTGCAGCTGCAGGGCAAGGACCCCACCATCGAGCTGAAAGTGCAGCCTGGCTGGGGGCCAAACGTCTATGTGAGTGTGCTGGCGCTGCGTGGGCGGCTCTATGAAGTGCCGTGGTACAGCTTCTTCACCTGGGGCTACAAGGCACCGCGCCAGTGGTGGAATGCTTTCTGGCATGGCGGCAAGGAATATGTGGCGCCTACGGCCATGGTGGACTTGAGCAAGCCCTCGTTCCGCTTTGGCGTGGCAGAGCTGCAGGTGCAAGACAAGTCGCAGCAGCTGGCGGTCAGCGTAGAAGCAGACAAGCCGCGCTACCAGATCCGGGACAAGGCCAAGGTCACCATCCGTGCCACGCTGCCTGATGGGTCTCCGGCTGCCCATGCCGAAGTGGCGGTGGCGGCGGTGGACAAGGCTTTGCTGGAACTGTCGCCCAATCTGAGCTGGCAGCTGCGTGATGCCATGTGGCAGCGCCGCGACTGGGGCGTGGAAACGGCCACTGCGCAGATGGAAGTGGTGGGCCGTCGCCACTACGGGCGCAAGGCGGCAGCGCCGGGCGGTGGTGGTGGGGTTGGTGCTCCTACGCGTGAGCTGCTGGACACCTTGCTGCTGTGGCAGCCGCGTGTGCAGCTTGATGCCCAGGGGCGAGCAGAGATCGAGGTACCGCTCAATGACGCACTGAGCAGTTTCACCATCGTGGCCGTGGCGGATGACGGTGTGCAACGCTTTGGCACCGGCAGTGTAGACATTGCAACCACCCAGGATCTGCAGCTCATCAGCGGTCTGCCGCCTGTGGTGCGCGAGGGCGATCAGTTCCAGGCCATGTTGACGCTGCGCAACAGCACGGACGCCCTCATGCGTGTGCAGCTGCAGCCCAAGGCCACAGGCGTGAGCCTGACGGAACAGACGGTGGAGATTCCCCCGCATGCAGCGCGTGCGCTGAACTGGGAAGTGACCGTGCCTACGCTGCTGGAGCAGGCTGCGCAGGGTGAATGGTCGTGGCAGCTGGATGCCAGAGATACCGTCTCTGGTGCACAGGACAGCCTGGCCCTGAGCCTGCGTCTGTTGCCTGCCGTGCCGCTGGGAGTGCAACAGGCGGCGTTGGTGCAGATTGACGGGCACTGGATGCAGCAGCTCGAGTGGCCCAGAGAGGCACTGCCCAGGCAGGGTGGCGTGCGCCTGACCTTCAGCGACAAGCTGGCCGACCCTGTGCAGGGCGTGCCCGGTTTGCGTGACTGGTGGGCAGCTTACCCCTATGTGTGTCTGGAGCAGACCGTGGGCAAGGCCATTGGTCTGGGGGATATGGCGCTGTGGGAGCGCACCATGGCTGCGCTGCCCACCTATCTGGACGATGACGGGCTGGCCATGTACTTCCCGCCGCAGCGTGCGCATCAGGCGCGGGGTAGCGACAGTCTCACCGCCTACTTGCTGGCAGTGGATCGCAGTCTGCAGTCCATAGACCCGCGGTTCCAGTTGCCGCAGGCCGAGCGAGACCGTATGGAGGCTGGGCTGGTGGCTTTTGTGCAAGGCCGTATTGAGCGCGATTTCTGGAGCCCGCGTCAGGATCTGGATGTACGCAAGCTCGCCGCCATTGCCGCACTGGCTGACAGCGGCAAGGCCCGCCCTGCCATGCTGGAGAGCATCCGTATTGCCCCTCAGGACTGGCCGACCCATGCGGTGATTGACTGGCTGCGCATCCTGCAGCGCATGCCGCAATTGCCCGGACAGGCAGAGCATCTGGCGCAAGCGCAGCAGGTGCTCAAGACGCGCCTTTTCTATACCGGCTCACAAGTAGGTTTTCGCACTGATGCCAGCGACCACTGGTGGTGGCTGATGCAGGGCACGGATGTGAATGTGGCCAGGCTGCTGCTGACCACCATGGAGGAGCCGGAGTGGGCGGCCGAGCGGGCACGTCTGGTCACAGGCCTGCTGGCACGCCAAAAACAGGGCAGCTGGCAGACCACGGTGGCCAACACCTGGGCAGGGTTGGCATTGCGGCAGTTCTCGCAGCGCTATGAGCGTGATGCCGTGACTGGTAACACCACGGCATTGCTGGAAACTGCAACACAGACCGTGCACTGGGCAGAGGTGTCCACGCAGGAGGGATCTGCCAGTAGCAGTGCACTGCAGCAGCCCATAGAGCCGCAGCGCAGTCTGTTCTTTCCGTGGGGTGAAGGACGCACCGCGTCATTGAGCGTGCAGCACCGTGGGGCAGGTCAGCCTTGGATGGCTTTCCAGTCTGTAGCGGCTGTTCCTCGCACACAGCCTGTGCAGGCGGGCTATGCCATCCGCAAGACTTTGACGGCGGGGCCGGGGGCGCAAGCAGGGCGCTGGCAGCGCGGCGATATCGTGCATGTACGCCTGGAGCTGCAGGCCAGCGCTGACATGACCTGGGTGGTGCTCAATGACCCCATCCCGGCAGGAGCCAGCATTCTGGGCGGTGGCCTGGGGCGGGATTCCGCCATCGCATTGCAGGCGCAGGAACGCAGCGATGGGCAAGGGGTGAGTCCCACATTTGTGGAGCGTGCGCAGGATGGCTATCGCGTGTACTGGGACTATCTGCCACAAGGCACGACAGTGGTGCAATACACCATGCGTCTGAATAATGCGGGCGATTTTGTGCTGCCGCCTACGCGTGCAGAAGCGCTGTATGCCCCGGAGATGTTTGGCGAGTTGCCCAATGCACGCTGGAAAGTTGAGGACGCACAGTAAGCTTGTGTGCAAATGTTTGCACTTCAGCAATATTTGGTGCTTGCTGAAGATGCAGGCAAACTTTTGATTATGTGAGGGTTGGTGGCTCTATATTTAGAGCCTGTAGGTAAATTGTGAAAAATTATGCAGATAAAGGCTTAACACTTGGGATTGCGCAAAAGAGCCGCTATCTTTGGCGCTCTTGTCAGAAATTACTGATGCTCTGTAGGAATCTTTTCTAGAAGGCTCTTTTCATGCAACTGGTCACATGGAATACGCAATGGTGCTGTGGAGTGGACGGAGTCGTCAGCCCAGAGCGTATTGTGCAAACCGCACAGGCAATGGGTGCGTTTGATGTGCTGTGCTTGCAGGAGATAGCTGTCAACTACCCCAAGCTGCAAGGCGGTCCTGAGCACCAGCTGCAGCAGTTGCAGGACTTGCTGCCCGGCTGGTCGTTCTGCTTTGGTCCCTCTGTACATGAGTGGACTGCCGCAGGCGAGCAGCAGTTCGGCAATCTGATTGCTACGCAGTTGCCCGTACTGCAGGTGCAGCACTATCCTCTGCCATATCCCGCGGACGAAAACATTCGCAGCATGCCGCGCATGTGCACGGTGGTGACCGTACAAGACCCCAAACTTGGCCCGGTGCGTGTGATGACCACGCATCTGGAATACCACTCGCAGTGCCAGCGTCTGGCTCAGGCTCGCTACCTGCGACGCATGCATTTTGAAGCGCTGTCACACACTTATTCCCAGCCGCAGTTTGCGCAGGATGGCTCGCCCTATCAGGCCAAGGCGCATACCGGTCATGCCGTACTGTGCGGCGACTTTAACTTTGGGGTGGGGCAAGCTGAATACGAAGCGCTCATGGCCAAGGCGCAGCCCATGGAGTGTCTGGAAGCAGGCTGGCCGGAGCGCGTGGTGGGCGCACGCTGGCACGATGCATGGACGGTGCTGCATGCGCAGCAGCCTCATGCACCGACTTTTGGTGTGTATGACAACACGTATGCGCCTGAGCCCATGGCCTGTGATTTTGTCTGGCTCAGCGACAGCCTGCGCAGCCAGATTCGCAGCATGCAGGTCGATACGCAGACACAGGCTTCGGACCATCAGCCTATTCGCGTGGTGATCGGCGGCTGAATGGGGGGGATGGCAATGCGCCGCCTTGCTCTGGTCATTGGCCTGTGCTGGCCTTTGCTGGTGAGTGCGCTGCCATCGTTCCAAGAGGTTCGCAGCAGCCATCAGTCCTCCGAAACACTGTTTCTTTCGCGAGAAGGCGAGGTGCTGCAGCGACAGCGCACGGACTTCAGTGTGCGCCGTGGACAGTGGATCGCACTCCAGGATGTATCTCCAGCCTTGCTGTTGGCACTGCTGGTGAGTGAAGACCAGCGTTTTTATGCCCACAGCGGGGTGGACTGGAAGTCGGTATCCGCTGCTGCGTGGGCCAATGTCTGGCACCAGAAAACGCGGGGGGCGAGCACCATCACCATGCAGCTGGTCGGGCTGCTGCAAGAGGACTTGCGTGCGCGCAATCAAGGGCGCAGCGTAGGACAAAAAATCAGCCAGGCCTGGGGAGCCACGCAGCTGGAGCGCCAGTGGCGCAAGGATGAAATTCTGGAGGCCTATCTCAATCTGCTGCCGTTTCGTGGTGAGCTGGTGGGAATTGATGCGCTGAGTCGTACCCTGTTTGGCAAGGCCGTGCATGGGCTGGATGCCATGGAAGCGTCCATCGCCGCAGCACTGGTGCGAGGCCCCAATGCCAGTGCACAGGTGGTGGCACAGCGTGCCTGCCAGGTGTGGCAGGAGCTGGTGACGCAAAAGCTGATCGTGTCTCAGGCAGACTGTGCCGCCTTGCAGTGGCGCACACCACAGCTGCTGCAGGCCAGGCGCTGGCCTGCCAGCGAAGGCATGGCTCCACACTGGGCGCAGCGCGTCTGGGCGGCGCGTGATTCAGCAGCGCCGCAGCCCGCATCGGGCATGCGCACCACCGTCAGTGCCGCGGTACAGAGCCTGGCGCTGGAGAGTGTGCAGCGCCATCTGCGTGAGCTGCAGGGCCGCAATGTGGAAGATGCAGCGGCGGTGGTGCTGGACAACCGCAGTGGCGAAGTGCTGGCATGGGTGGGCTCTTCGGGCGGCCTGAGTCAGGCAATGGAAGTCGATGGTGTACTGGCCTGGCGTCAGCCTGGCTCAACGCTCAAGCCCTTTCTGTACGCACAGGCGCTCGATGAGCAGCGCCTGACCGCCGCGTCCTTGCTGGAAGACTCGGCAGCCCAGATTGCGACAGGCGCTGGGCTGTACATCCCGCAGAACTATGACCGGCGCTTCAAGGGCTGGGTGTCGGTGCGCATGGCGCTGGCATCGTCGTTGAATGTGCCGGCCGTGCGCACGCTGGTGATGGTGACGCCCGATGCTTTCTTTGAGCAACTGCAAGCGCTGGGGCTGCCGCTGCGTGAGAGCGCGGGTTTTTATGGCTACAGCTTGGCGCTGGGCAGTGCCGAGGTGCCGCTGTTGCACCTGACCAATGCCTACCGGGCGCTGGCCAATGGCGGGCAGTTTTCTGCGGTAGCGCCAGCGTTGCAAGGGCTGGGTACGCAGGCACCAGCGGTGAAAGCTGTGTCGCCACAAGCAGCATTTATCGTCGCCGATATCTTGTCGGACCCGCACGCACGCGCGCCGACGTTTGGGCTGGACAGTGTGCTGGCAACACGCTTTTGGACTGCCGTGAAGACGGGCACCAGCAAGGATATGCGCGACAACTGGGCGGTAGGTTGGTCGCAGCGCTACACGGTGGGCGTGTGGGTGGGCAATGCCTCGGGCGCAGCCATGCATGGCGTGAGTGGCAGCAGCGGCGCAGCGCCCATTTGGGCCGACATCATGGCCGGGCTGCATGCCAAGCAGGGCAGCCACGCGCCTCAAGCGCCGCAAAGCGTGCGCCGCGAAGCGGTGCGTTTTGTCAGTGACAGCCATGCCCAAGCACTGGAGCCAGCGCGCCAAGAGTGGTTCATTGACGGTACACAGCAGTCGGTATTTGCTATTAATAAAAAAGCTGCTAGCGCTGCATCATCAAGGAATTCAAATGGTTTTGTAGCTGAAAACCAGCATGTGTCAGCCAGAGCAGCTATTAAAAAAGATAGTAGCCTCTTGCGCGCGCAGATCACGCAACCTGTGAGCGGCACGATTTTGGCGCTGGACCCAGACATTCCACCGCAGCACCAGCGCGTGCCATTGCAGCTGCGTTGGTTGGGCGCTGCCCAAGCACCGCAGACGGGGAGCCAACGTGTGCGTTGGGTGCTGGTGACGCGCCAGCCGCAGCCTGCGCGCCAAGAGATTGGGCGCGGCAACTCCGTCGATTGGTTGCCGTGGCCGGGGCGGCATCGTTTGGAGTTGCAAGATGCTGCAGGCCGCGTGCTTGACAGCGTAGAACTGGAAGTGCGCGGTGCTGCAGCCCGTGCAGCACCGTAAAGGCTGCAGCTTGTTAGCCCTCGCGCACCAACAGGTCGCCAGTAATTTCAGCCACGTTTTTCACACTGGTCAGCGTCATGGCCACGCGCATTTCTTTTTCCAGCAGGTTTAACAGGTTGGTCACGCCAGCGCCGCCTTCTGCTGCCAAGGCGTAGATGTAGGCGCGGCCAATCATGGTGCAGTCTGCCCCCAAGGCCAGCATGCGCACGATGTCCAAACCATTGCGAATGCCGGAGTCCGCCAAGATTTTGATCTGGCCTTTGACCGCATCGGCAATCGCTGGCAGCGCGCGGGCCGAGGATAGAACGCCATCGAGCTGGCGGCCGCCGTGGTTGGAGACGATGATGCCGTCCGCGCCAAAGCGCACCGCGTCTTTGGCGTCTTCAGGGTCGAGAATGCCTTTGATGACCATGGGCCCTTTCCAGAAGTCGCGAATCCACTCCAAGTCTTTCCAAGAAATGGAAGGGTCAAAGTTCGCGCCCAGATAGCCCATGTAGTCTTCGAGGCTCACGTTTTTACTCAGATAGGTCGAGATATTGCCCAGCGTGTGGGGGCGGCCCAGCAGGCCCACATCCAAAGCCCACTGCGGGTGCGTGACCGATTGCAGGTAGCGGCGCATGGCAGCGTTGGGGCCGCTCATGCCCGAATGCGCATCGCGGTAGCGCGCGCCGGGCACCGGCATATCGACGGTGAACACCAAGGTCGAGACGCCCGCTGCCTGCGCACGCTCCAAGGCGTTTTTCATAAAGCCGCGGTCTTTGAGCACGTACAGCTGAAACCACATGGGGCGGCCTAGCTTGGGCGCCACTTCTTCAATCGGGCAGACCGAGACGCTGGACATGGTGAACGGAATGCCCTTGGCATCCGCTGCCGTGGCGGCTTGCACTTCACCGCGGCGGGCGTACATGCCCGTCAAACCCACGGGCGAGAGCGCCACGGGCAGGGCCAGCTTTTCGCCAAACAGCTCAATGCTGGTGTCTAGCTGGCTCATGTCTTTGAGCACGCGCTGGCGCAATGCCACGTCCGCCAAGTCATCCACATTGCGTGCCAGCGTTTTTTCAGCGTAAGCACCGCCGTCGATGTAGTGAAACAAAAAAGGCGGCAGGCGCTTTTGGGCTGCGGCGCGGTAGTCGGTGGTCGAAGAGATGATCATGACAATGGCTCTAATGGGGAAGTGACAGGCGATTCAAGCGCTGCTGCCGTGCGGCATCTGCATCGGCTTGCATGAGCTTGTCGCGCACAAAATTCAGGTGTACCAGCATCACACTGCGTGCTTGCTGGGCTTCACCGGCGAGGATGGCTTGCATGAGGTCGTAGTGATGCTGGGTGAGGTGCTCCAAAACATCGCTGCTGTCTTGCGCAAACATGCGTTGGCGGTTTTCAGCCACGGTGCCCAGCACCAGCTCAAACAAGCTGCCCATGACCTGCACAATCACGGCGTTGTGCGAAGCCTGGGCTATGCACAAATGAAAGCGTGCATCTGCACGGGCAGCGCTTTCAGTGTCTTGGATGCTTTGGTAATGCAGCAGTTCATCAAAACGGCGTTGCAGGCGCTGCTTGTCTTCATCGGTCGCGCGTTGTGCGGCATACCATGCAGTGCTCACTTCCAGGCTCTCTCGCGTCTCCAGCACGTCATACAGGTACTGCGCATCTGTGCGGATCAAGGGCTCTAGTGCCGAGATCGCTTGTAAGGTGCCGCCTATGGGGTGAGGAACTGTGGTTTGCACAAAGGTGCCAGCCCCAGCACGGCTGACCAAAATACCCTGGCTTGAGAGCTTTTGGATGGCTTCACGCAGCGCGGTGCGTGAAACCTTCATTTCTTCGGCCAGCTGCCGCTCTGCGGGCAAACGCTGGCCGGGTTGCAACTGACGCTGTTGCACCAGTTGATACAGCTGCTCGGCGATCTGATCAGAAATTCGCATAGGAGTGGCTTCACACAAGAGCTTGCACAGCGGCGAAATGAGTGACCTTGTTCGAGCGCCGAGGCTGCTCTTTAGTGGGCAGCAGCCAAAGGCTTGCCCTTGGATGCGCCCAACACGCCAAACACGATGACCAGCCAAGCCGCAGCAGCAGCCCACCACAGCACGTTGCCTGTGATCAGCGCTTGGCCAATCAGACCAGCTTGCACGCAGTAGTAAGTCATGGGCACCAAGGTCTTGCGAATCACTTCGCCTTCGCGGTTCATCAGACCCACCACAGCGCCAGCTGCCACCACGTTGTGCACGCAGATCATGTTGCCTGCAGCGCCGCCTACGGCTTGCAGTGCCACCACGATGGCAGATTGGTCCAGATTCAGGCCAATTTGCTGGGCAGTCGAGAACTGGAAGTAAGCAAACATCATGTTGCTGACGGTGTTCGAGCCTGCGATGAACGCACCCAAGCTACCCACCCATGGTGATACGTTAGGCCAAGCACTGCCTGCCAAAGCTGCTGCGCCTTGCGCCAGCATCACAGGCATGCTGACCATCGAGCCGTCGGCCGAGCCAGAGTTCACAAACACTTGCACCATGGGCACAGCCAGCAGCAGGGCAGGGGCTGCGTCCACCATGGTAGAAGCGGAAGACTTCACCGCGCGACCGTACTGACCTTGCTTCATGCCGAAGATGAAGATACACGCCAAAGAGGCCAAGATCAGGATGAAGCCGGGCGAGTACAAGAACTGTGCAGTTGCAGCGATCTTGGTGCCAAACAACTCAGAGAAACGCAGCGTGGTCATGGGGCCAGTCAAGAAGGCCTTCAGGGGAGCCACGGTGCGAGTCAAGATCAGCAGCGCAATCACCAGCACATAGGGAGAGAAGGCACGCAGTACCGAAAACTTGGGGGCAGTGGCTGCCGCACTGTCGTCGGTGTCGGCCAAAGTACCCAGCCAGTTCTTCTCCCACTGAGCGCGAGGAGGGAAGTCAAAGGTTTCCTTGGGCAGGAACAAGCCCTTCTTCGCAGCGGTCACCACGATGAACAGGCCGATCATGGCGCCCACCATCGATGGGAACTCAGGGCCTAGCGTACGGGCGATCAGCAGGTAAGGCACGGTGAATGCCAAACCGGCAAACAGCGCAAACTTCCAAGCCTTCAAACCTTCTGTGAAGGATTGGCGCGCGCCAAAAAAGCGTGTGAGCAAACCGCTCAGGAACAGCGGGATCACCACGCCTACCAAGGCATGGATCAGAGCAACGTCATTGACGATGTGCAGCAGGTAGTCCCAAGGCTGTATGGGAGCCAGCAATTCAGCGACATCGGTTTTGTTGTCGATGCCAGAGCGCACACCGACCAACATGGGAGTGCCCACAGCGCCGAAGGACACAGGGGTGGATTGGATCACCAGCACCGACATCACGGCAGCCATGGCAGGAAAGCCCAGCGCCAGCAGCAAAGGAGCGCCCACGGCGGACGGGGTGCCGAAGCCCGAGGAGCCTTCAATCAGCGAGCCAAACAGCCATGCCACGATGATGACTTGCACGCGGCGGTCAGGGGAGATATCGGTGAAACCACGGCGAATCGCCGACAGAGCGCCGCTTTCTTTGAGCGTGTTGAGCAACAACACAGCACCAAACACGATGAAAAGCAGGGTGATGGCCGTCACCACACCATTGACGGAAGCCGCTGCCACAACGGCGCCGGGCGCTTGCCAGACAAACAGTGCCAGCAAAGCTGTCACGATGTAAGCCACGCTCATGGATAGCTTGGCTGACCTTTCCAAAACCACCATTAACAAGAACACCACCGCAATCGGGGTGAGCGCTAAAAGCGTATGTCCGAGATTCATGTCGTTTGTCTCCTCTCAATGGACAAGCTTGGCGCGGCTAAGAAGCGTGGCAAGCTGCCATCATCTGATTGGTATTACCAAATTTTTGAAAAATGCCGAAGCGCCGATTGTCAATTCGCTTGTGCTGACATATGTATCGGGTTTTCCCCGGTTTTGTCTATTAAATTGGTCGTACCAATTCAGAAGAGCGGTTGCCGAGGCAATAGATCGCAGTTGTTCCTTGCGTGAGTCAAGCCGGTGTTCTGATCGGTGAAGAGAGGCATGCTGATGCGCGCAGGCCGGTGCTTGCAAATTTCATGCTTTGGTGTGGCTGCACGCAAAGAGGCCGCCTTAGGCCGTACTACGATATGCAGCTTGAACCATGAGCGAGGGATGGCACTGTGGCTGACTTGTCCAAAATTACCTGTATTGAAGATCTGCGCGTGATTGCCAAGCGCCGCGTGCCGCGCATGTTTTATGACTATGCGGACTCGGGCTCCTACACCCAAGGCACTTACCGCGAAAACGAAGCACAGTTCCAAAAGATCAAGCTGCGCCAGCGTGTGGCCGTGAACATGGAAGGACGTACCACCCGCACCACCATGATTGGTCAAGACGTGGCCATGCCCGTGGCCATAGCGCCCACAGGGCTGACCGGCATGCAGCATGCGGATGGAGAGATTCTGGCGGCCAAAGCGGCCAAGGAATTTGGCATTCCTTTCACCCTGTCCACCATGAGCATTTGCTCGCTGGAAGATATTGCCGAGCACACAGATCGCCACCCCTTCTGGTTTCAGTTGTACGTGATGCGCGACAAGGCTTTCATGGAGCGCCTGATTGACCGTGCCAAGGCTGCGAACTGCTCGGCACTGCAGTTGACGCTGGACCTGCAGATCCTGGGGCAGCGCCACAAGGACATCAAGAACGGCCTGACCACGCCGCCTAAGCCCACACTGAAAAACCTCATCAACCTGGCCACCAAGCCCCGCTGGTGTCTGGGCATGCTGGGCACCAAGCGTCGCAGCTTCGGGAACATCGTGGGTCACGTAGACGGTGTGGAAGACATGAGCTCACTCTCGTCCTGGACGGCGGATCAGTTCGACCCCACCCTCAACTGGAACGATGTGGAGTGGATCAAGCAGCGCTGGGGCGGCAAGCTTATCCTCAAGGGGTTGATGGATGCTGAGGACGCACGCCTGGCCGCGCAGAGCGGAGCGGATGCGATGGTGGTGAGCAACCATGGTGGTCGCCAGCTGGATGGCGCACCGGCTTCGATTGATGCCCTGCCCAGCATGGTGGAAGCGGCAGGTCAGCACCTGGAAGTCTGGATGGATGGCGGCGTTCGCAGCGGGCAGGATGTGCTCAAGGCCCGTGCACTGGGTGCGCAGGGGGTGCTGATCGGGCGCAGTTTCCTCTACGGTCTCGGTGCCTTTGGTCAGGCGGGCGTGAGCAAGGCGCTGCAGATCATCCAGAAGGAGCTTGATACCTCCATGGCTTTCTGTGGCCATACCAACATCAATACGGTAGATAAGAACATCTTGGTGCCGGGTACCTACCCCACCCCGTTTGAAGCACGTTAAGCCCGTGCGGTATGGGGCAGCCAGAGCAGGGCATCGACGCCTGCGATTTTGCCCTGCACCACGCGGTTGCGAATCACCAGGCTGCCGCCGCAGGCCTGCGCCAGATCACGGCTGATGGTCAGGCCCAGCCCCACGCCTTGGTGGCTTTCGCTCACAAAGGGTGTGAACAGTTCCTGCTGCATCTGAGGGGACAGGCCGGGGCCACTGTCCCACACGCAAATTGCAACGGCCTTTTCCTGCAGGGTCAGGCGTATGCCCAGCGCACCCTGTGCAGGGGTGTGCGTGATGGCATTGCGCAGCAGGTTCATCACTATCTCCTGCAGCATCCATTCCTCTCCATGCCATGTGACAGGCTGTGCATCGAGCGCAAAATCCAGCCCTTTCTGGGCCAGCAGGGGGGATTGTTCCACCACCACATCCTGCAGCAGGGCGCACAGATCCACGGTGTCGGCTGCCGCGTGCGCGGTTTGCTGGGCGCGGTTCCACATCAGCAGCTGGTGAATCAGGCGGGTGGTGCGCTGTGTGGTTCTGGCAATGTCCTGCAGGGCTTCCTGGGCGGAAATATCGCCCTTAAGGCCTGCTTCCGCATGCAGCTGCAGCACGGCCAGCGGTGTACGCATCTGGTGCGAGGCATCGGCCACAAAGCGCTGCTGCTGCTGGCGCGCCAGCCCGATGCGGGCAATCAGGCCATTGAAAGCCTGCACCATGGGCTGCATTTCCCGTGGGGCTTGCTGCTCGGGCAGCGGGGTGATGTCATCGGCCTTGCGCTGCTCTAGCCGACGCGCCAGCTGGTGCAGGGGGCGCAGCGTCATGGTACTACCCACCCACAGCGTCAGCAGCACCAGCAGCAGCAATGCGCTTTGCTGCCACAGGTTCTGCCAGAGAATTTGCCGCCCGATGGCATAGCGGTGTGCCGCGTACTCGCCCACTTGCACCACCACATATTGCAGACCCTGGGCCGATTCCACCGGTTGCCACAGTGCGGCCATGCGCATGGGCTGCTCATGCAGCTCGGTGTCGTACAGCTTCAGGCGTGCGGCGTGGCCATTGTCAAACGCAGGCAGTCCCTGATAGGGCGGAATGGCGGCTTCACCGGCCAGAAAACTGCCATCCAGAAAACTCACGCGGTAGATCAGCGGGCTGCGCTCCGCAGCGGCCGTGTTGCCGGGCAGGGCATCGGCATACATCTCCAGCGCGGCATGGGGCAGGGTGACTTGCAGTTCTCCATCTTCGAGCCAGATCAGGTCTGCCAGCGCATGGGCGGCTGTCACCAGCAGGCGGTCATACGCTGTCTGGGCTGTTTGCAAGGCTGCGCGGTATGAGGCCCAGGCATTGATCAGTACCAGCGCCAGCAAAGGAATGGCCACCCACACCAGCAGGCGCTGGCGCATGCTGGGCGTGCGCTCAGGCATGGACAGCGGCGCCTGGTGTGGTGGCTTGCAGCAGATAGCCCAGGCCGCGCAAGGTGGTCAGCTGCACGCCGGTGCCGTCCAGCTTTTTGCGCAGCCGGTGGACGACGACTTCGACGGCATCGGTCTGTGGGTAGTGGCCTGCGGGAAAGACCAGGGCGGTCAGGCGCTCCTTGGTCACTGCGTAACCGGGGCGCTCCATCAGGGCGCAGAGCAAAGCGTTCTCGCGCGGGGTCAGCTGCAGGGGCAAATCGTTCACATAGCACACACCCGTGGCACGGTCCAGGCGCAGGGGGCCGCAGTTGGCATGGGCCGAGCCAGAGCCCGCGCGGCGGCACAGGGCACGCAGGCGCGCTTCCAGTTCATCCAGGTCAAAGGGCTTGGCCAGGTAGTCATCAGCGCCTGCATTCAGGCCTGCTACCTTGTCACCCACACCACCGCGTGCGGTCACTACCAGCACGGGAAGATTCAATCCCCGCGCACGAATGCGCAGGAGTAAGTGCAAACCATCAACGACAGGGAGCCCCAGATCCAGCATGAGCACATCGAACTGTTCGGTGGCCAGCCGTTCCAGCGCCTGGGCACCGTCGCTGCAGTGCTCAACTACCATGCCTCGGCGGGTGAGCACGCGCAGCAAGGCTGTGCTGAGGTCCAGATCATCTTCGACCAGTAAAACTTTCATGGGGGGCACAGAGGGCTGGGCAGAGACTGTATCGTTCCCGTTGCGTAGTTACAGAGAAGTTACCGGGAAAGCCGCCCAAAAAGGTGAAAACAGGTATTTTGAAAGTAATCTGAAAGTTTGGTGAAGGCAGAGGGAAAGCAAGAGCATTTCAGAACGGATTGTCCTTTTTATAGTTGCGGCAGTTTCAAAACCACCCGCTCAAAGCGCATAGTGATGACCCTCAAATCTACGACACGTGGTGCTCTGGCCGCAGCAGCTGTGCTGGCTTCTTTCGCGGCCTACGCGGCCGAGGATGCCTGCCCCAACCGTGGTGATCTGGACGCGCAGTATTGCGACGCCAACAAGGATCTGGTTGCCGACACCCCTACCGATCCCAAGAAGCTCAAGAACCCCAGCACGCTGGTGTTTGCTTTCACCCCCGTGGAAGACCCCGCGATCTACGAAAAGCTGTTCCGCCCCTTCATGAGCCACCTGTCGCAGTGTGTGGGCAAGAAGGTCGTGTTCTTCCCTGTGCAGTCCAATGCTGCGCAGATTGAAGCCATGCGCTCGGGCCGTCTGCACATTGCGGCTTTCTCGCCCGGCCCCGTGAACTTTGCCGTGAACCTGTCTGGCGCTGTGCCTTTTGCCATCCGTGGCAATGAGCAAGGCCCCGTGGGCATGCACCTGAAGATGATCGTCAAGAAGGACAGCCCCTACCAGTCGCTGGAAGACCTGAAGGGCAAGCGCATTGCGCACACATCGCCTTCGTCCAACTCCGGCAACCTGGCACCTCGTGCGCTGTTCCCCAAGCTGGGCCTGACACCTGATACCGACTACAAGGTGGTGTACTCGGGCAAGCACGACCAGTCCATTCTGGGTGTGAAGACCGGTGACTACGACGCCGCTCCTGTGGCCAGCGACGTGCTGGGCCACATGACCGAGCGCGGCGTGGTGGGCAAGGACGAGTTCCGCGTGCTCTACACCAGCGAGATGTTCCCGACCGACGCCTACGCTTACGCCCACAACCTGGCGCCTGAGCTGCAGGACAAGATCAAGTCCTGCTTCTTTGAATACAAGGTACCCGCCGAGATGGCCAAGGGCCTGGGTGGCGACCGCTTCCTGCCTATTACCTACCAGAAGGACTGGGAACTGGTGCGTACCGTGGCGCAAGCTTCGGGCGAATCTTTCACCCGTGAAGCCTTCGACAAGTCGGCCAAGAAAAAATAATTTTTGACAGCTTGTCAGCGGGCCGACGTCTCCAGCGCGTCGGCCCGCTTTGTCGTTTTTGTCAGGGTGCCTGTGAGCACCTGCCCCAGAGAAAATTGCTATGTCCCCCTCCCAAGCTTCCGGCGCGATTGAAATCCAGCGCCTGGTCAAGGAATACCGCAGCGGCCAGCCCGTGCTCAAGTCCATTGACCTGACCATTCCCAACACCGGCCTGACCAGCATCATTGGCCCCTCGGGCACGGGTAAGTCCACCATGCTGCGCTGTATCAACCGCCTGGTGGATCCCACCTCGGGCAGCATCTGGCTGAACCTCAATGGCCAGCGCGTAGATATGGCTCAGCTCAGGGGCAAGGAACTGCGCCAGGCACGCCGCCATATCGGCATGGTGTTCCAGGAGTACAACCTGGTGGACCGCCTTACGGTGATGGAAAACGTGCTGACCGGCCGCCTGGGCTATCTGTCGGCCTGGCGCGCATGGCGCCGCAAATTTGACGAGCAGGACTTTGCCGATGCCGAGCAGCTGCTCCAGGAAGTGGGCCTGGGCGACTTCATCAACCGCCGTGCCGATGCCCTGAGTGGCGGCCAGCGCCAGCGCGTGGGCATTGCCCGTGCGCTGATGCAACGCCCCTCCGTGCTGCTGGCGGACGAGCCTACTTCGTCGCTGGACCCCAAGACTTCCATCGAAATCATTCAGCTGCTGCGTGAGCAGGGCGTGCAGCGCAACATCCCCGTCATGGTCAATATCCACGACGTGGAATTGGCACGCAAGTACTCGGACCGCATTGTCGGCATGACAGGCGGCCATGTGGTCTATGACGGTGCACCAGAAGGTCTGACCGAAGATCACCTGACAACCATTTACGGTGGCAAAGCATGGCTGGAGTAAGTCGTCACGATACCGGCCGCAAGGCCTTTACGCTGGGCTGGAGCCAGAAGGTGCTGATTGCGCTGACTGTGGTCTATGTGCTGTGGTCGCTGTCCACCATGGGCGTGTCGGCAGAACGTCTGTCTGCAGGCTGGGCGCAGGGTGCGCGTTTTATCGCGCAGATGTTTCCGCCTGAGATGGGCAAGATGGAGGAGCTGTGGCAGGGCATCAAGGAAACCCTGCAGATTGCTGTGCTGGCCACCGTCATCGGTCTGCTGCTGAGTCTGCCTGTGGGCCTGATGTCAGCCTCGAATATGGCTCCCGCCCCTGTGCGTGCCGTGGGCCGCACCATCATTGCCGTGTGCCGCGCGCTGCACCCTGTGATCAGCGCCATTCTGTTTGTGAAGGCCGTGGGCTTTGGTCCGCTGGCCGGCATTCTGGCGCTGGTGGTGGCGACCGTGGGTTTTGTGGGCAAGCTGTTTGCGGATGCCATTGAGGAAATCTCGCCCAAGCCCATTGAAGCCATCCGTGCGACGGGCGCTTCCTTCATGAACGTGGTGCTGTTTGGTGTGCTGCCCCAGGTGATCAGCCGCTTTGTGGGTTTCTCTACCTACCAGCTCGACTCCAACCTGCGCAACTCCACCATGGTCGGCATCGTGGGTGCCGGTGGTATTGGTGGCGTGCTGTTTGCCGCCTTCCTGCGTTACGAATACAACTTTGTGTTCACCATTTTGTTCACCGTGATCGCCATCATTGTGGTGGGCGAACTGGTGGTGGGCGCTGTGCGAAAGGCCCTCAATGTCTGAGATGCCCACTTTGGCTGCTGCCACCGCTCCCGTGAAGTGGGAGCGCTTTACCTTCGGTCAGCGCATGTTGCGTTATGCGCTATGGATCTTCTGCGTCTGGGCCATCGTGCAGTCAGCCGCTTCGATCGAAATCATCCCAGAGTTCCTGTACGACGCGCCGGAACAGATGGCGGACATGCTCAGCCGCATGTGGCCCGTGGACTGGGCGTACTACCAGCCGGACGTGCACATCGGCCTGATGGAAACCATCCAGATGGCCACGCTGGGCACGATTTTGTCGCTGGTCATGGCGCTGCCGCTGGGCGTGATGGTGGCTCCCAATGTCACGCGCAGCAAGCTGCTGAACGTGATTGCCCGCGTGATTCTGGTGACCAGCCGCTCGGTGAATTCGCTGGTCTGGGCCATGCTGTTTGTGGCTATTTTCGGCCCCGGTCCTCTGGCCGGCATGTTTGCCATCGCGCTGCGCTCTGTGGGCTTTGTGGGCAAGCTGGTCGGTGAGGCGCTGGAGCAAATGCCCAAGGGCCCTATCGAAGCCCTGCAGGCCGCCGGTGCCAGCAAGTTCTCGCAGCTGTGGTATGGCTACTGGCCCCAGATCAAACCCGCCTTCTGGTCGGTCACGCTGCTGCGCTGGGACATCAATGTGCGTGAGTCCGGCGTGCTGGGTCTGGTCGGTGCGGGGGGTATCGGTGTGGTGCTCAACACCTGCATCGACCTGTTCCAGTGGGACCGCGTGGCACTGGTGCTGATTTCGATTTTTGCCGTGGTGGCACTGGCAGAAATCGTGGTGCTGCAAATCCGCAAGCGTCTGCTGTGAACGGATTGGGCGTCTGATCGCTGCATGCAGCAAGCCACAGTCCGTCAAGGCTGTGGCTTTTTTTATAGCTGCCAGCGCTTGAAATATATGGATTTCAGATAGTTTTCTATCTGAATTCATTGAAATTCAAGCTCTGGCAGCTATTGTTTTGTTTGCATCGTCAGCCAGAGCCCCTATCTTCGCCATTCAGCGCGAGACGCTGGCGCACGGGCTTCGTATGCTGCTGGACATGACTGATGCAATGGTTTCGTGGGCATGGCTGTGGGTGCCCTTCACCGTATTTGCGGCGCTGGCGCAGACGGTGCGCAACACCGCGCAGCGTTCGCTGACGGCGGAGGTGGGCACGCTCTCTGCCACCTGGGTACGTTTTCTCTTTGGTCTGCCGTTTGCGGCACTGGTGCTGGTGCTGCTGTATGCCGTGCCGGATCAGCCTCCGGCTGTGCCGCATTTCAGCCTGGCTTATGCGTGGTGGATCAGCATAGGTGCGCTGTTTCAGGTGGCGGCCACGGCAGCCCTGCTGCTGGCCATGAAAGAGCGCAACTTTGCCGTGGCCGTGACCTTTTCCAAGACCGAAATCCTGCAGGTGGCGCTGTTCGGCGCGGTCTTTCTGGGTGAGCTGCCCAGCCAACTGGCCTTGCTGGCCATGGTCGTCGCCACCGTGGGTGTGTTGCTGCTGTCACTGCCGCCACGTGGCCAGCTGCTTTCGCTGCAGGCGTGGCTGAGCAAATCGGCCCTGTATGGTCTGGTGTGCGGGGCCTGCTTTGCCATTGCCGTGATTGGTTTTCGCGGTGCAGCGCTGGCGCTGCAGGCCGAAACGCCCTGGCTGTCTGGCGCTTGGGGCGTGACGGTGGCGCAGGCCATGCAAAGTGTGGTGCTGGGCGTGTGGGTTGCGTGGAAGACGCCGCAGGGCATACGCCCCGTGCTGCGTGCCTGGAAGGTGTCGCTGCTCGCTGGCTCCATGGGCGCAGCGGCGTCGCTCGCCTGGTTTACGGCCTATGCCATGCAGGATGCCGCCGTGGTGCGCACACTGGGCATGGTGGAAGTGCTGTTCAGCTACATCGTGTCGCGGCGCATCTTCAGCGAAAGCTTCAGCCTGGCCGAAAAGCTGGGCATGGGGCTGATGGTGCTGGGCCTGGTGCTCATCTGCCTGCAGGGCTGGGGCTAAGGCAAGACAATAGGCAGCGTGACCCTGCCTGATCTGCCCCGCCGCATTGCCCATCTGGACATGGATGCTTTTTTTGCATCCGTGGAACTACTGCGCTATCCGCAGCTGCAGGGCCTGCCCGTGGTCATTGGCGGCAGCCGCCACACGCCTGAGCACGAAGCGGAGTTGATAGCGCGCTGGGGGGCGCTGGATCGCATTCCGGTGCAAGCCTTTCCAAAGCTGGGCAGCTATGTGGGGCGCGGCGTCATCACCACCGCCACCTATGCCGCCCGCCAGTTTGGTGTGGGCTCGGCCATGGGCATGATGAAGGCAGCACAGCTGTGCCCACAGGCCATCCTGCTGCCCATCGACTTTGTGCGCTACCGCCAGTATTCACGCGCGTTCAAGGACGTGATTCTGTCCATGGCACCGCTCATGGAAGATCGCGGCATTGATGAGGTCTATATCGACTTCACCCATGTACCCGGCGGGCAGGAGGAAGGCGGCCGCGTGCTGGCAGCGCGTATCCAGCAGGCCATTCATGCGCGTACCCAGTTGACCTGCTCCGTTGGTGTTGCACCAAACAAGCTGCTGGCCAAAATGGCCAGCGAGTTCAACAAGCCGCGCGGTATTTCCATCGTGCAGCCGCAGGATCTGGAAACGCTGATCTGGCCGCTGCCGTGCCGCAAGATCAACGGCATAGGCCCCAAGGCCGGGGCCAAGCTGCAGGCGCTGGGCATTGGCACCATTGGGCAGCTGGCCCAGTGCAGCTTGCCCTGGCTGGTGCAGCACTTTGGCAAGTCCTACGGTGCCTGGTTGCATGCGGCAGCCCATGGCCAGGATGCGCGCCCCGTGGTGACGGAGAGCGAGCCCGTCAGCATGAGTCGTGAAACCACGTTTGCGCGGAACTTGCATGCCGTGCACGACAGGGCAGAGTTGGGCACCATCTTTACCCACCTGTGCGAACGCGTGGCCGAAGACTTACAGCGCAAGGGCTATGCCGGGCGCACCATTGGTGTGAAGCTGCGCTATGCCAGCTTCAAGAGTGTGACGCGGGAGATCAGCATCGATACCTTCACGCAGGATGCGCGCCTGATCCGCCAGGTGGCAGGCCAGTGTCTCAAGCGTGTGCCACTGGAGCAAAGCATCCGGCTGCTGGGCGTGCGCGTAGGCAGCCTCGTGCACTGGAATGCGCACACGCAGCAGGCTGAGGGCGAAGTGGCCACCGCAAGCCGCAGAACTGCAGGAAAAACCGATCCGCTGACTTTGCCGCTGTTTGACGAGCATTGATGCTGGCAGATGGCGCTGGGCCAGTCTGCACAGGGCTTGGCGATCGCCTCCTCACATCCATTGCTCTTAGTATGGTTTGTGGGTATTTCCTGCTGGTTTGTGCAGAAAGCTAGTGAGGTATCCGGGAATGAAGGCTTGTGAGCGAATGTGTCTTTGTTTATGGGATGATCTGCGGCCTTGCCGATTGCATCTTTGCGATGCATGAACGCCGTTAGCTTGGAGATGTGTGTGCGTTTGAACCTCCCCGTAACCCAAAATAATTACGATTTCCCGGGCGATGAATTGCTGGTGTCCGTGACAAACACCAAAGGCGAAATTACCCACTGCAACCCCGCGTTCATTCGCGTCAGCGGCTATCAGTATGAAGAGCTGATCGGGCAGCCCCATAACATGATCCGGCATCCAGACATGCCGGAGGCTGCCTTCAAGGACATGTGGCGCACCATTGCGCATGGCTATCCCTGGTCGGGCATTGTGAAGAACCGTCGCAAAAACGGTGATCACTACTGGGTCAAGGCCAATGTCACCCCCATCATGGAAAACGGCAAGCCCAAGGGCTATCTGTCGGTGCGAACCAAGCCTGCGGTAGAGGAAGTGCAGGCCGCGCAGGCGCTGTATGCACATATGAATGAAGAGGCCAAGTCCGGCCATCTGACCATGCGCCTGCGTGCTGGCAAGGTGCGGCGACTGGGGCTGGCGGGGCTGGGCGCACAGCTCAGCGATATCGATCTGTTGCCACGCATGGTGCTCATGCTGGCCATCATGGCGCTGGTGACCATGCTGCCAGACCTGCTGGGCTGGCAGGGTGTGCAGGCATGGGGGCTGCGCCTAGCGGCACTGGTGCTGGGCAGCGCATGGATTGCATGGCGCTTCAAGTCCCGCTGTGTAGATGGCATTGAAAAGGCCAATGCCTGGGCCGCACAGATGGCCAGCTGTAATCTGACGAGCAGCTACGACCATAACTACACCGGCGCGGTAGGCACCTTGATGGCGCGCCTGCAGCAGATTCAGATCAACCTGCTGGCCGTGGTGGGGGATGTGCTCTCCGAAGTGCGTGGCTTTACGGCCATGTCCCATGAGATGAGTAGCAGCAACCAGGATCTGGCCAAGCGCACGGAAGCGCAGGCCTCTGATCTGGAAGAAACCGCTGCCTCGATGGAACAGATTGCTGGCACCGTACTGCATACGGCTGACATGGCGCAGCAGATGGAGCAGGAAAGTAACCAGAGCAAAGAAGTGGTCAGCCGCAGCGGCGAAGCCATTCAGGAAGTGGGCGTGGCCATGGAGCGTATTCGCCAGTCCTCGACCCGCATGCGCGAAATCATTGGTGTGATTGAAAGCATTGCCTTCCAGACCAACCTGCTGGCGCTCAACGCCGCGGTGGAAGCGGCGCGTGCTGGCGAGCAAGGCCGTGGCTTTGCCGTGGTGGCCGGGGAAGTGCGCGCACTGGCGCAGCGCAGCGCCAGCGCAGCCAAGGAAATTGGGGCGCTGATCAACCATACGGTAGACGGCATCAATGACGGCAATGCACGCATGCAGGCTGCGGGCAAGACCATTGAAGGCATGGTCGAAGCGGTGGAGCGTGTGGGGGAGCTGGTGCACCAGATCAGCCTGGCCACGCGCGAGCAGTCACTGGGTATTTCGCATGTGAATGAGGCTGTGGCTTCGCTCGAGGTGATGACACAGCAGAACACGGCGCTGGTGGAAGAGTCCACCAGCTCGGCGGAAGCACTGAATGCACGGGCACAAAGCCTGCAGCGGTCGGTAGCTTTCTTCAACCTGACAGCCTCATAAGCAGCAGATGTGCGCAATGCGCAGACATGACATGCCGTTCACTCCGCGGGGTGAGCGGCATTTTTTATGGCAGCGTCCCGCCACCTTCGTGGTGTGCATGGGCACTGGTATGGGTAATGGCCTATTTGTGCAACAGCTTATCGTGCACAAAGGTCCAGCTTGGTTAGCATGCAGGGATGCAAGTTTTGTTTATTGTTCTGGCGATCATTGTTTTGCTGCTGTGGGGCTGGAGGCAACTTCGTCGCCACAGCAAGCAGGGCACAGCTCAGACCCAGGCAAAACAGCCTCTAATCCAGAAATCAGAGACTGAGGACGCTGCAGCCTCGGCGCCGGAGCCTGAAGAGCCCAGCAGCATGCCTGCCGATGTGAAGTTTCGCATGCAGGGTGAGCGCGGTATGGGCGGCCCTGTCTATGGTGATGTGCTGTGCAGCGATGGGGTGTATCTGCCACAGGTTTGGGAGTCTGATTTCCACACTTCCTTTGATGGACGCTGGATTCGTACAGGCTCGTACGGCGGGGCAACGCCGCGCCTGCTCGATCGCAAAAGCCGTCGTTCCTGGCAGCTCAGTGTGGCAGAAGCTGCGCTGGTGGACGATCTGCACTGGCGCCTGCCGCGCTGGAGTGGAGAAAGCGAAGGGGGCAATGGCATTGCTGCAGATACGCACAGTGTGCTGACGGATACCGCCTTTGAAGCATGGCTGAGCAAGCATGTCAGCCAGAAAGCTCAGGCACTGGTGCCAGTGTGTGATCTGTGGGTGCCTGTGGAATACATCCCTGACGAGGCACAGGCCCCCGCACTGCAGATTCCACAGCCAGACAATGCCGTGGTGCAGGTGACGGTACAGCGATTCTGGCCTGCTTCCCTGCGCGAGCTGGAGCATCCGCTGGAGCCCTTGTTTACTCCTTACTGGCAGCTGCAGATCAATGGCGAGACGCAATCGTGGGTGATTGACTGCAAGAGCCCCTGTGTATGGCGTCCCGATGGTCAGGCCTTTGCCTGCTATGGCTATCCCATCACCAAGGATGGGCGAAAACCCAGTCTGCGTCTGGGGGTGTGGAGCCAGGCATTTGGTGGGCAGCAATGGTCGGAATGGCTACCTCAGGATCGCAAGCCCTGGGCTGTGATGCCATGCCTGCCAGCAGAAACGGAAACCGAGCAGGCATTGCCTGCCCTGATGTGGGATGTCGGCGAGCTGCTGCAGCGCGTGGAAATGGATACGCCGGAACTGGAGCGGCTGCATGACGGCAGGCATCTGAGCTGTGTCATGTCTCAGCTGTATGCAACGTCCAGACACCTTGATGACGGGCGTGTCAGGCTCAAGCCCATTCCTGCACGCCAGTTTCTCTGGCGCAGGGATCTGCATCACCCGAATAACTGGGTAGCGCAGAGTGAGCCCGTCGCAGGCTTGCCGCTGCTGTGGACGCTGGTGCACGACGCGCAGGATGAACGGGGTGCGACGGCGGCCTATACCGTGCAGTGGGGAGAGCAGCAGCTGCCAGGCCTGTGGGAGCTGGAACATGTGGTGGTGGATGGCCGCTGGGCGCTGCTGTGCCCATGGGGGGAGTCACCCCTCAAGGGTGGCAAGCCTGTGCCCTGGGTCTGGGATGGCAAACAGCTCAACACCATTGAAATGAACTGGCCTGTGCTGCGCATGCGCCCACATGTCAAGCCAGGGCATGCACAGGCGCTGGTGATTGTGGGGTGTGGCCCCGACAACAGCAATCTGAGCAGCAGTGGTCTGTGGCGCTGGCCCCTGCAGTTGGCCGATGCCACCAATCTGAGCAAACAGGGCTGGATGCCGGCCTATGAGTGGCGCGATCTGGCTGTCAATGCACAGGGCATCTGGCAGCTGCTGCCTCGCTGGCGGGAGGTGCAGCAGATTCAGCACCCCAGCGCAGACGGAGACTATGTCTGGCGCTATCCAGCAGTGCGTGATGCCGTGTGGTGGTGGGGTGGCTTGCATAACACCATGAGCAGCCAGTGGCGCCCTAAGGCACCGCGTTGTGAAGGTGTGCTGGTGACGCAGTCCGGGGCCGTGCTCTGTGGGGTTGGTCCTAGCATTTGCCCGCACTATGCGGGTGATGGCTGGCTGGTGCTGGAGTGGCTGGCTCGCGGTCAGAATGATGAAGCCAATCACTGGAAGGTGCACTGGCTGCGGCCCAAAAAACATGAGGTGCTGACGTTGGAGCTGCGTGCCTATCTGCCAGTGCTGCAATCCTGGAATGCACAGCAAGGCGTGACGTGGATAGACACAGGTTTGCCTGCGCCTGATACCCAGACAGATGACGCCACAGCCAGCCCGCACTTGCCCAGCAGTGAACAGGTGATAGCTCCCATGCGCTGGGAAGAGGCTCAGCTGGAGGTACTCAAGCAAAGCCCTGTGGGGCTGTGGGTCAGAAAGCAGGATGCGGTCTATGCCGATGCCATCGTGCTGCGTGATGATTGGCCGTGGAACAAGCCCCAGCCTCCGGCTGCGCAGCGCACATAAAAAAAACCGGCACGCAGCCGGTTTTTTTATGTCAGCAGACCAGGCCTGTTCAGGGCTTGTTGCCGGTAGGGAATGGCCATGCCGCTTGAGGTGCCAGCACAGTTTGTGCGACAGGTGCAGTGGTTGCAGCGGTCTTCTTGGCGGGAACCGCAGCTTTCTTTGCAGGAGCAGCGGCCTTCTTGGCGGGGGCTGCAGCTTTCTTCGCAGGAGCAGCGGCCTTCTTGGCGGGAGCAGCAGCTTTCTTTGCAGGGGCAGCGGCCTTCTTGGCGGGGGCAGCGGCCTTCTTGGCGGGGGCAGCGGCCTTCTTGGTGGGGGCTGCAGCTTTCTTCGCAGGAGCAGCGGCCTTCTTGGCGGGAGCAGCAGCTTTCTTTGCAGGGGCAGCGGCCTTCTTGGCGGGAGCAGCAGCTTTCTTTGCAGGGGCAGCGGCCTTCTTGGCGGGAGCAGCAGCCTTCTTGGCTGTAGTGGTCGCAGCCTTGGCAGTGCTTGCTGCAGCTTTCTTGGCAGGAGCAGCAGCCTTCTTGGCGGTGGTGCTTGCTGGCTTCTTGGCCGCAGTGGTTGCAGCCTTGGCAGTGCTTGCTGCAGCCTTGGCAGTGCTTGCTGCAGCCTTCTTGGCAGGAGCAGCAGCCTTCTTGGCGGTGGTGCTTGCTGGCTTCTTGGCCGCAGTGGTTGCAGCCTTGGCGGTGCTTGCCTCAGCCTTCTTGGCAGGAGCGGCAGCCTTCTTGGCGGTGGTGCTTGCTGGCTTCTTGGCAGCAGTAGTTGCAGCCTTGGCAGTGCTTGCTGCAGCTTTCTTGGCAGGAGCAGCAGCCTTCTTGGCGGTGGCTGTGCTTGTCTTCTTGGCAGCAGTTGCAGTCTTGGTGGCTGCAGCTACTTTTTTGGTTGTTTCGGTCTTGGCGGTATCAGCCTTGCTTGCTGGGGTGGCTTTTTTATCAGCCGCTTTTTTTGCAGTTGCCATCGTTTTCTCCTTTATCGGTTTGTACACAGCGTTTTCGTGTTCTCACCGAAGTGCGATCACTGGCCATTGCGACGTGGAGTAGTTCGACGCATGGACATACAAACGCCCCATGCCAGCACAGAAAAATATTTGTGATGGCATGGGGCGCATTATGAATTCCATTGAGAGAGTTTGCGAGGCTTTGTGGTGACTAACCCCCAGAAAGTAAGCCGTTGCATGGGTATTCGATCACCCTTGTCTCCAAGAAGTTACGTTCTCTCTCATTCATGGTCCGTGCATGCTGTGTGATGCAGTTGCGGTGCCATGTCTGTGCATGCAGAAAAACCATCTATGGAAACTGCAATGGCAGGTGCTGCAGCTGTGCATGCAGCAACTCCCAGGCAAAGCCTGCACCGGGGTCTTGTTTGCGGCCCGGTGCAATGTGTTCATGCCCTGCGATGTGCGTGAGTGGATAGTGTGCTGCAAGCTGCATGCAAAGCTGGCTCAGGGTCTGGTATTGCGGAGCTTCAAAGTGCAGGCCTTCAAGCCCTTCCAGCTCGATGCCGATGGAATAGTCATTGCAGTTTTCACGGCCACACCATTGCGATTTGCCGGCATGCCAGGCACGGTCGTCACAGCTGACAAACTGCCAGAGCTCACCTTCGCGGGTGATGAAAAAGTGCGAGGAAACTTCAAGCCCGCGAATGCCTTGAAAGTAGGGGTGCGCATCCCAGTTGAGCTGGTTGGTGAACAGCTGCTGCACGCAGCCAGTGCCGTATTGGCCGGGAGGCAGACTGATGGAGTGCACCACGGCCAGCGTGATGGGCGTATCAGCTGGGCGTGGGCCAAAGTTGGGGGAGGGCTGCTGGCGTGCGCAGGACAGCCAGCCCTGATGCCAGGTAGCTGCGGAAAAATCAGTGCTGTGCGTCATACAGCACATTGTCGCTGTGGCTGTGTATCTCTTCGGGTGACAGAGGAATCTGCAGGCGTTCGATGCGGTAGCGCATCTGGCGCAAGCTGATGCCCAGACGCGCGGCGGCTGCGGTGCGGTTGTAGCCATAGGCCTGCAGGGCGCGAATCAGCATGCAGCGCTCCTGCTGGTCCAGCCAGGCCTGCAGGTCATGCGGCAGCTCATCGTTGCTCAGCTGCGCATGGGCGGGATCGCTGTCGTCACAGCATGCAGCAGGTGTGGGTTCCAGCTCGTCATTCAGTGCAATCGCACGGTGCAGCAGATTTTCCAGTTCACGTACATTGCCATGCAGTGGGTGCTGCTGCAGCTGCTGCAGCACGTGTGGCGACAGGGCAGGCACGCTGCTCATGCTTTCCCCTGCAATACGCTGGAGCAGGGCATGACAGAGCGCGGGAATATCTTCCCTGCGTTCACGCAGCGGAGGAATGGGAATGTCGATCACATTGAGGCGGTAGTACAGATCCTGGCGGAAACGGCCGCTTTGTACATCCACCGCCAGATTACGGTGTGTGGCGCTGACGATGCGCACATCTACAGCCTCTTCCTGTGTAGCACCGAGGGGGCGGATGCAGCGCTCCTGAATGGCGCGCAGCAGCTTGGCTTGCATGGACAGCGGCAACTCACCAATTTCATCCAGAAACAGCGTGCCGCCGCGTGCAGCACTGAAAAAACCTTCGCGGTCTGCTGTAGCGCCGGTGTAGGCACCTTTGCGGGCGCCAAAGAATTCGGCTTCGAGCAGGTGCTCAGGAATGGCGCCACAGTTCACTGCGACCCAAGGGGCATTGGCGCGATGGCTGCAGGCATGCAGCGCGCGTGCCACCAGTTCCTTGCCTGTGCCGGATTCGCCTGTGATGAGCACAGGCGCCATGCTGGGGGCTACTTTCTGGATACGCTGCTTGACCTGCTGCATGACGGCGGATGTGCCCACCAGTCGATCCAGTGCAGCAGATGCATTGAGCAGCTGGGAACTACCGCCCATGGAGGCAGGCGCTGCGCTGCGCAGTCCGGGGGCGGCAGACGAGGGCTGCTGCTCCATCGCAGAAGCCACCACGGCGCGGAACTGCTTGAGGTCCACTGGCTTGGTCAGATAGTCAAAAGCCCCGTAGCGCAAGGCTTCCACCGCATTTTCTGCAGAGCCATACGCGGTCATGACAATGGCGCGTTCCTTGCGCTGCTGACTGCGCAGATCATGCAGCAGCTCCATGCCCAGCCCGTCGGGCAGGCGCATGTCGGTGATCAGCACATCAAAACGGCAGACTTGCAGATGCGCGCGTGCTTCGGCCAGCGAGCCAGCAGTCTCCACGCGGTGACCTTCGCGCAGCAAGGTCAGCTCGTAGAGCATGCGCAGATCTGGCTCGTCATCGACCACCAAAATAGATGCAACAGAGGTTCCCATAGGCGTGATCAGATCACAATTGGCTAGAACAAGGAAGGGCTGGATGGCAGCTGCTGGCTGCGAAAACGCACGGTGAAGGCATGGCCCATCTGCATGCCGCGTGCGGTCCAGCGTTCGCAGCGCGAGTACTCGATGGTGGCCCCATGGCGCTGGCAGAGTTCACGGCAGATATAAAGGCCAAGCCCTGTAGAGCGGCTTTGGGAAGAGAAAAAAGGCTCAAACAGGTGCTTGTGCACAGAAGCTTCCAGCGGCGGGCCTTCATTCCAGACCTGCAGCCAGGCCTGCTGCTTGTCGGTGCCGGACAGCAGCTGCAGCGCATCTTCATGGCAGCCCTGGCAGTGGCGCGCGGCATTGTCCAGCAGATTGATGACGATGCGGCGCAGGTGTTCACTGTCAAACGCAATGTGGGTGTGCGCGCAGTCAGGCTGGAAGCAGCCTTGCTGCACGGTGGCGTTCTGCGCACGCCATTCTTGCCAGATGTGCTGCAGCTCTGCATCCAGTGGCAGCAGCCGCGCCTCACCGTGTGAGAGCTGCTGCTGCTGTGCACGGGCAATGTCCAGCACATCTTCGGCAATGCGTGCCAGGCGCTGGGCGTTCTGCTCCACCATCTGGCTCAGACGTTGCTGGGCCGGGTGGCTGAGGTCTTCTGCCAGCAGGGCATTGGCCTGCATGATGGCAGCCAGCGGGTTGCGGATTTCATGGGCCACAGCGGCAGACATGCGCCCCATGGCCGCCATTTTTTCGGTGCGAATGCGTGCTTCTTCTTCGCGCAGATCATGCAGAAACATCACGCACAGCCAGGTGTCGGTGGGCTGTTGCTCAGCCAGCTTGTGGGCCAGTGCCGCGGCGGCATCCTGCTCCTGGTGCGAGGCCAGACAGGTGCGTACATGCAGCCCTGCGCTGCTCTGGTTCAGGGTCATGATCTGCAGCTGCTGGCACTGAGGCTGACCGCTGGCATAGGTCTGGTCGACCAGGTCCCGCAGCGCCTGCCAGTCTGGATGGTGCAGGTCGTACAGGCCCAGAGGCTGAGGCAGGCCCAGCAGCTCGCAGGCTGCTGGGTTGGTCATGCGTACCTGATAGTCCTGGCCGACCACAACCACGCCTTCGGACAGGTGATCAATGATCAGGCTGTTGACCAGCGCCTGCATGCGCGCTGCCTGCCGGTGCTGCTGGGCCTGCAGTTCCTGCTGTGCCAGGCGTAGTGACAGCTGGTGCGTCAGGTAGGCCACCACAAAGAACACGACGCACACCAGTGCGGTCTGCACAAAGTCGTCACTGGGAATGGGGTGGCCGTACCAGGCGTGGACCACATCGATGCCGAGCAAAATCAAGGTGATGCTGGCTGTGGTGGCCAGCGCCAGTCGCATGGTGCCAAGCACGGAGACCGTGAGAATCGGCAGCGCCAGCAATGGTGTGAACTGCATCTTGCCGGTCTGTGCTTCCTGCAGAAAACAGACGACAAAGACGTCAGAAGCCAGCAGCAGCAGCCATGGCTGGTGCCAGAACTTGTCCGGTGTCTTGTTGTGCAGCAGCACCCAGCCAAAGAATGCAACCAGCAGATAGCAGCCCAGGCACAGCCACAGCCAGTAGGAGTTGGGCTGCAGCCCGTTGGACTTCCAGGTCTGTGTGGCCAGCAGTGCAATAAAGAACACTGCCACCAGAATGCGGATCGAAAGAAAGGCCTGCCAGAGCCGGCGTGCACTGTGATGGGGAAGTGTGGTCACGTCAGGCAGGGAGCATGGAGTGGATCTCTAGTGGGGACCGAGGCGGCGGTGCTCGCTGCAGCAGTAGTGCAGCTGATCCTTGCTGGCGACGGCATCGCTGGCAGGCAGGTGCAGGCCACAGTGTGCGCAGGTCACCATCTGCTCCACCTGGCGCTGTTTGCTGCGGCGTGGTGGCGGAGCATCGTCTGCCTTGCGGCGGTTGTTGCGCCAGATGCCAATGGCAATCATGACGACCAGGGCGACGAGCAAATACTTCATAGATGACGACCCAGCAACACCACTTCGAGCACAAAACGGGAACCTGCATAAGCCAGCAGCAGCAGGGCAGCACCTGCATAGATCAGGTGCACGGCATGGCGGCCACGCAGACCAAAGCGTGAGCGTGCAATCAGCAGGCCCGCAAAGGCAAACCAGGCCAGCAGCGAGAACACGGTTTTATGGTCCCAGTGCCAGGCGCGGCCATAGAGGACTTCGCCAAAGAACCAGCCGGCGAGCAAGGTGGCCGTCAGCAGCACAAAGCTGGCGGTGACAAAGCGGAAAGTCAGGCGCTCGAGCATCAGCAGCGGCATGCCGTTTTCCTCCTGGCTGGCGCTGCGCATGCGGCGCTCCGCACGGGACATCAGCCCGGCATGCACCACGGCGGCGGCACACAGACCGTAAGAGGCAATGCCCAGCGCCAGGTGCAGCGGCAGCCATGCCGATGCCGAGACGGCCATGGGCTTGCCCGGAAACAGCTGTGCCAGCAGTACGGCCAGTGCCCCCAGCATGGACAGCACGCCCACCACGCGCATCTTGGGGTAGAGCTGCTGCTCGATGGCATAGACGGTCAGCATCAGCCATGCCGTCATGGACAGTGCGGGCGCAAAACCAAAGCGTGCGGGCTCGGCCAGCAGACCATCGGCCAGCGTCAGCAGATGCAGGAACCATGCAGCGCGCATGGCCAGGCGAATGCGTGCATCGCTGAGCCGATGCGCGCCCAAGGCGGGAATGAGATAGGCCACGATGGCAGCCAGGGCCAGCGCCAAGGTCCAGACCGGTGTGCCTGCAAAAAAATGGGTGGAAGACTCCATGTCCGCAATCATAGCGGTCTGCCCTGTGGCATGGCGGCGCTGCGGCCGTCCATCCTTGCGCCTTGTCAGTGCTTGTGTGCTCTTGGCGTTGAAGGGGCGCAGCATGTGCACAGCAGGTAGAATGAACGCCTCGTTTGTACAGGGCTGCACGCGGCACGCAGCACGGGCAGGCAGCAGTGCCGCCCCCTGATCCAAGCGCCGGGCCTGTACAGGCCAAGCCGCAATCGGCGCAGCTTCTCTCATCGGACACACCTGCTTATGGCATCCGCACTTACCGACAAACTCTCGCGACTCGTCAAGGAGATGCGTGGCCAGGCCCGCATCACTGAATCCAATGTGCAGGACATGCTGCGCGAAGTGCGCATGGCATTGCTGGAAGCCGACGTGGCCCTGCCCGTTGTGCGTGACTTCATCGCGCGGGTGAAGGAAAAGGCGCTGGGCCAGGAGGTGCTGGGCAGCCTCAAGCCCGGTCAGGCGCTGGTCGGCATTGTGAATGCGGAGCTGGCCGCCACCATGGGCGAAGGCGTAGCAGACATCAATCTGAATGCGCAGCCCCCAGCGATCATCCTGATGGCTGGTCTGCAAGGTGCGGGTAAAACCACCACCACTGCCAAGCTGGCCAAACACCTGATTGAAAAGCGCAAGAAGAAGGTGCTGACCGTATCGGGTGACGTGTACCGCCCTGCGGCGATTGAGCAGCTCAAAACCGTGACCGCGCAAGCGGGTGCGGAGTGGTTCCCATCCACCCCAGACCAGAAGCCACGCGATATCGCGCTGGCGGCGCTGGACTATGCCAAGAAGCACTACTTTGACGTGCTGCTGGTGGACACGGCCGGTCGTCTGGCGATTGACGAAGTGCTGATGCAGGAAATCAAAGACCTGCACGCCACGCTCAATCCGGTGGAAACCCTGTTTGTGGTCGATGCCATGCAGGGTCAGGACGCGATCAATACGGCCAAGGCCTTCAAGGAAGCACTGCCGCTCACGGGTATCGTGCTGACCAAGCTCGACGGTGACTCGCGCGGTGGTGCGGCACTGTCCGTGCGCCAGATCACGGGCGCGCCCATCAAGTTTGCCGGTGTTTCCGAAAAGCTCGATGGCCTGGAGGTATTCGATGCCAACCGCCACGCACAGCGCGTGCTGGGTATGGGGGACATCGTGGCGCTGGTGGAGCAGGTCACCAAGGGCGTGGACATGGAAGCCGCGCAGAAGATGGCTGAAAAGCTCAAGAGCGGTGACGGCTTTGACCTGAATGACTTCCTGGCCCAGCTGCAGCAGATGAAGCAAATGGGCGGGCTGTCCACGCTGATGGACAAGCTGCCTACTGAGCTGACGGCCAAGGCCGGTCAGGTGGACATGGACAAGGCCGAGCGCGAAATCCGCCGCAAGGAGGGCATCATCTGCTCCATGACGCTCAAGGAGCGCAAGCACCCCGCCCTCATCAAGGCGACGCGCAAAAAGCGTATTGCCGACGGCGCAGGTGTGCAGGTGCAGGACGTGAACCGCCTGCTCAAGGAGTTTGAGCAGATGCAGACCATGATGAAGAAGATGAAGGGCGGCGGTCTGATGAAGATGATGAAGCGCATGGGCGGCATGAAAGCCATGAAGGGCATGATGGGTGGCGGTGGCATGCCCAAGCTGCCGTTCTGAAGTCTGCGCTGCAGTGCATGAAACCACCGCATGAGCCTCAGGCCATGCGGTTTTTTATGTTCTGAAACTATGAAAAATATAGCTTTTTGCGCTTGATTTATAAGCATTTCAAATATAAATAACCTTCAAATCAAGCATTGATGAGCGCAGGCAGCTCATCTTTTTGTGAGCACGCACAACATGCACATAATCCGGCCTATGCGTGCATCTACCACCACTTCTTCGTTTTCTTCTGAACTGCAGGCGCGCCGGGCCTGGCTGGGGCTGGCGGTCGCTGCCGCTGCTGCCGTCGTGCTGGCTGGCTGCTCCAGCGCACCGCGCTCTGCTTCCAGTTCACGCAGCAGTGCAGTCAGTGCGCCACGCGGCAGTGGTGGTGGGGGAGGCAGCGTGGCACCGGTTCAGCCCTTGCGCCTGCAAGGCGACTTGCGCGAAGCCCTGCTGGCGCGCGCCATGCTGGTGGTCAATACGCCTTATACCTATGGCGGCAATACGCCTGAAGGCGGTTTTGACTGCAGTGGGCTGATCCAGTGGGCCGTGCGTGGCATTCATGAAGGGCGCCTGCCGCGCACCACGGCGCAGTGGGCGCAGTCCAGCGTGCCTGTCAAAGGCCGCAGGCTGGAGCGCGGAGACTTTGTGTTCTTCAACACCATGGGCGGGCGCTATTCGCACATGGGCATTTTTGTGGGCAATGGCCAGTTTGTGCATGCGCCATCCAAGGGCGGCACCGTGCAGCGCGTGCGCATGGACAACCCATATTTCGCCAAACGCTTTACCGAGGCGCGCAGCATTTTTGCCTAGAGCGTGCGCGTTTCAGTGCTTGCGTGTGCTGTAGGTTTTGCCTGATAGACACAGCCAGAAGTGTCACGCACCATGGCGGCATGTTTTGATGGAGGACATTGCCATGTCTGTGCAACCAGCGTTTCGTCTGTCTCTGTGTGGTGCTGCAGCGGCTTTGCTGCTGCTGGCTGGCTGTGATGGCAGTCCGCAGAGTAATGCGTTTCCTATGGCTGAAATCTCACGCTTTGACCAGCCTCCTCCCAAGCAGCCGCTGTTTGGATCCGATCAGTACCTGCGCAGCCATGATGTCATGCCGCCGTCCAAACCCGATCTGGGTGAGCCCTTGCCGCCTGCCGTGCTCTTGACCGTGGTACAGGCCAATATCGAGGTGATTCAGCCTGATGCCAGTACGGGCGAGGCAGCAGAAACCCAGGGCGGAGCCAACCCTGCATCGGGCATGGCGCAGGGCATTACCAGTGCGCAAGGTGATGGGGAGAAAAATCAGCTCGATGGTGGCAAGTCCCAGTAGCTGTTACAAGTACAGGCCTTGATGCACCAAAGAAAAACCCCGTAGCACTTGCGTGCTGCGGGGTTTTGAATTTTGGTGGTCGTAGTGGGACTTGAACCTACGACATCAGCATTATGAATGCTGCGCTCTAACCAACTGAGCTATACGACCGAACTCTGGTGGTCGTAGTGGGACTTGAACCTACGACATCAGCATTATGAATGCTGCGCTCTAACCAACTGAGCTATACGACCAAGAGACCGATATTGTATATCAATTTTTTACTGGTTGGAAAAAACTGCAGGACGTTTGTTGATGAAGGCGTCCATGCCTTCCTTCTGGTCCTGGGTGGCGAACAGCGCATGGAACAGGCGGCGCTCGAACATGACGCCATCGCTCAAGCTGCCCTCAAAGGCACGGTTGACCGATTCCTTGGCAGCCATGACGGCAATCTGCGAGAAGCCACAGATGGTGATGGCTGCACCAAGGGCTTCTTCCATCATCTTGTCGTAGGACACGACGCGGCTGACCAGGCCAGCGCGCTCGGCCTCGGTGGCATCCATCATGCGCGCAGTCAGTGCCATGTCCATGGCCTTGGCCTTGCCCACAGCGCGGGGCAGGCGCTGTGTGCCACCAGCGCCGGGAATCACGCCCAGCTTGATTTCAGGCTGGCCAAATCTGGCGTTGTCCGCCGCAATGATGAAGTCGCACATCATGGCCAGTTCGCAGCCACCACCCAGTGCAAAACCGCTGACAGCTGCAATCACGGGCTTGCGGATGCTGCGGATGGCTTCCCAGTTGCGGGTGATGTAGTCGCCCTTGTAGGCATCAGCAAAGCTGTACTTGGCCATGGCACCGATGTCAGCACCCGCAGCAAAGGCGCGCTCGCTGCCGGTGATGATCATGCAGCCAATGTTTTCGTCGGCATCAAAGGCCTTGAGTGCCTCGCCCAGCTCGTTCATGAGCTGGTCATTCAGCGCATTGAGCTGTTTGGGGCGGTTCAGGGTGATGATGCCGACCTTGTCCGCCTCCACGCGGACTTCGATGGTTTCGTATGCCATGGGCTTGTTCTCCTTGTCGTCTTGTGTGTGCAAAACCAGCACATGACTATACCCAAGCAAGCCCGCAGACTGGCTTACGGTTTACGCTGACAGCCAGCGGTTCACAGCCGCTTCGTCCTGCACACGGAGTTTGTAATTGGACAGCGGTGCACTGGCCTGCGGCAGGGGCAGCGTCAGACGCAGCAGCTGTCTGTCGCGTGCGACCAGCGCCGTGATGGAGGTCGTGCCCTGGGGCGCATACATGGCCAGCTCTTCGAGCTTGCCCAGACGCCAGCCCTGGCCTCCGATCTCGATGCCGTACCATTCGTCGCCTGCCATCATGCCGGCCTGCTCGGCCAGGCCGCCGCGCAGCACCTGCTTGATCAGCACGCTATGGCTCTCCTGAACACGCAGGCCCAGCGCCTGTGCCGGCACGGGCTGGTCGGCATCTGCGGCTACGCCGTGGGCAGCCAGCAGCTCGGTGACAGGCAGCTCCTGCGTGCCGTGCACCCAGGCTTGGAGTTCGGTTTCCCAGCTGCGGCCAGTCAGTGCCTGCAGCACGGTCAGCACATCGGCCTCGCTCATGGCACTGCCCTGGCAGCGCTGCCACAGGGCACGCATCACGGCGTCCAGCGTGGTCTGACCTTCCTGGCGCAGCTTCAGGTCCAGACTCATGGCGACCAGTGCGCCCTTGGTGTAGTAGCTCACCGTGGCATTGGCCGTATTTTCGTCCTGGCGGTAATACTTCACCCAGGCATCAAAGCTGGACTGGGCGACGGACTGCACCTTACGGCCCGGGGTCTGCTGTACCTGGTTGAGCGTCTTGGTGATGAGCTTGAGGTAGGTGGCGTTGTCGATCAGCCCTGCGCGGCGCAGTAGCAGGTCGTCGTAGTAGCTGGTAAAGCCTTCGAAGAACCACAGCAGCTCGGTGTAGTTCTCCTGATCGTAGTTGTAGGGCACCAGCTCTGCAGGGCGCAGGCGCTTGACGTTCCAGGTGTGGAAATACTCGTGGCTGATCAGGCCCAGCAGCTGTACGTAGCCGTCGCTGGCTTTGTCCACGCCCTGGCGCGGCAGATCGCTGCGGCTGCAGATCAGGGCGGTGGAATTGCAGTGCTCCAGACCTCCGTAGCCATCATGCGTGACATTGAGCATGAAGACATAGCTGCTGTGTGGCGCTACGCCCCAGAAGTCGATTTCTGCCTCACAGATCTTCTGGGTATCACGCAGCAGGCGCTCGCCGTCAAAGGATGCAGGGGCACCAGCAACCACGAAGCGGTGCGGCACTCCGCGTGCGGTGAAGCTGCTGCTCCAGAAGTTGCCCATCTCTACGGGGCAGTCCACCAGCTCGTCGTAGTTTCCTGCGGTGTAGGTGCCAAAGCCCTGTGCATCGACCTCCACAGCGCTCAGGCCGGTAGCCAGCTTCCAGTCCGGCACCTGGGCCGATGGGCTGATGCGCAGCTGGTGGGGTTGTGCCTCCTGGCCATGCACGCGCAGCAGCAGGCTGGTGCCGTTGAAAAAACCACGGCGCTGGTCCAGCCAGGCGGTACGCACGGAAGTGTCGTAGGCATTGACCAGATAGCTCAGCTCCACAGGCGCATTTGCGCTGCAGTCCAGCTGCCACTGGTGCTTGCTCAGTTGCTGCACGGCAATGGGCTGGCCGTTTTGGCGGGCGTTCAGCTCCTGCAGGTTCTTGGCAAATTCACGCACCAGATAGCTGCCGGGAATCCAGACGGGCAGTGACACCAGCTGTTGCGCGGCAGGTGTAGCAATGCGCAGCGTGACGCGGTACTGGTGGGCATGCAGGTGGTGCAGTTCAACGTGGTAGTGCAGGCTGGCGGTCAGTGTGGGCATGAAGGTCTGAAGTCAGAACAAAACAGAGGTATTGAAAGCAAAACAGGCTGCCTGGGCAGCCTGTTGCGGGTTTATTGTTTGTGCGCTGCGGCGAGGTATTTTTCGACCTCGGCCGCGGGAATGGCGCCGGGCACACGTGTGTTGTCGGCAAAGATCAGGGTCGGTGTGCCAGTGATCTTGTGCTTGCGGCCCAGTGCCAGATTGCGCTGGATGGCATCAATGTCACAGCTGGCGGCAGCGGGGGCCTTGTCCTTGAGCATGTAGTCATGCCAGGCCTGGTTCTGGTCCTTGGCACACCAGATGTTGCGCGACTTCTCGACGGAGTCACGGCTCAGGATGGGGTAGAGGAACATGTGGATGGTAACGTTGTCCACATTCTGCAGATCACGCTCAAAGCGCTTGCAGTAGCCGCAGTTGGGGTCTTCGAACACGGCGATTTGGCGCTCGCCATTGCCGCGCACGATCTTGATGGAGTCCTCCAGCGGCAGTTGCTTGAAATCAATGGCTGTGAGCTGGTTGATGCGGTCTTCGGTCAGGTTGCGCTGGGCCTTGGTGTCAATCAGCTCGCCCTGAATCAGGTAGTCACCGGTGGCATTGGAATAGAACACGTCATTGCCAATACGCACTTCATACAGCCCCTTCATGGGGGTTGCAGTGATTTCGTCCACGGTCTGCAGCTGCGGAATACGCTCTGCCAGGGTTTTGGCAATTGTGTCCTGAGGCTGGGCAGCCATGGCACAACTCCAGGCTGCGGTCGCCATCAAAGCCGTCACAAAGAATTTCATGGCAAAGATTCCAATGCAAAAAAGAAGTAAATGGTGGTTGGGGCTCGAAGCGTGCAAAAGGTTCCTGAAAGAAGCTTTGCAGGTCAGCGCATGAGCCCCATGGCCTGACGGGCAGCCCAGTCCTTGAGCAGGCCGCTGCGTTCAAAGTTGCGCATGCCCCAGTTACGCAGTGTCTGCAAGGGCGCTTCGGTACGGGTGAACAGCTGCTGCAGGCCATCCATGGCCAGACCCAGCGGAGCCAGACCTGCCTTGCGTTCGCGCTCATAGCGGCGCAGCAGCTTGAGGTCACCGGGGCTGCGCCATTCGCCGCGTGCCTGCAGGATGCGCGAGAGCGTCTGCACATCGGCCAGGCCAATGTTCAGTCCTTGTCCTGCCAGAGGGTGTACCGTGTGTGCGGCGTCACCTGCCAGCACCCAGCTGGTGGGGGTGCGGGCATCGCTGCTGCCGGGCACAGGGCCACACCAGCGTTTGGCCACGGCCTGCTGCAGCGGCCAGCTCATGCGCGGGCCTTGCAGTGTCAGCTGGCCCAGGCCGCCCTGGCTGATATCAGTCAGGGCTTGAACAAATTCAGCTTCATCGGCTGTCTGCCAGTAGGCGGCATCGGCCTGTGCCACCGACCACACCACAGCCACGCTGCGGCCATCGGCACCGTCGAGCGGCAGCAGCGCCAGAATGCCCTGGGGGGAGAACCACTGACGCGCCACCTGGCCGTGGGGCAGCTCGCACTGCAGGCGTGTGGCAATCGCATGCTGGTCGTAGGGGGTGACGTCAAAGTCCACGCCGAACTCAGCACGGGTGGCGCTGGCTCGGCCTTCGCAGATGGCGGTCAGCGGGGCATCCACAGGGGCGTCCACCACCTCGACCTGGGGCTGGTAGCGCACGGCCTCGGCCAGGCGCTGCTCCAGTGCGGGGACATCCACAATCCAGGCCAGTGCATCTACGTCCTGCACTTGCGCATCAAAGTGCACGCTGCCGTCCTGGTCGCCATGCACTTCCATATGGCGTACCGCAGTGGCGCAAGAAGCATCCGGCCAGGCACGCAAAGACTCGAGCATCTGCCTGGAGTTGGCATTGAGTGCATAGGCCCTGACATCGGCCTGTGCCGATGCCGCACGCGGTGCTGCCACCAGAGCAACACACAGCCGCTCTCGTGCCAGAAGGAGAGCCAGAGTGCGGCCGACAATGCCAGCCCCGCGAATACATACATCAAAGGTTTGCGCCATAGGTTGCACATTGTAGGCAGGGCAGCCCGTCTGCGGAGAGACCTCTGCAAACAAGAAGGGGCGCTTGTAGGCAATCTGCTATCGGGGCCGCACAATGGTGAGATGACAGAGTTGCAGACCGATTTCGATGTCACAGGCACCATAGGCGCGCTGTGGGTATTTCCGATCAAGTCCTGTGCCGGTATTGCGGTGCAGCAGGCACGCTTGCTGGCCAGCGGGCTGGAGTGGGATCGCGCCTGGATGGTGGTAGATGCGCAGGGGCGCTTCATCACCCAGCGTGAGGTGCCGCAGATGGCCTTGATTCAGCCACGGCTGGATGTGGCCAATGGTCAGCTGCTGGTGGCACATGCCGGGCAGGAGACGCTGTCCGTGCCACTGGCGTTGCCTTGGATGGAGACTGCACCGCAGCGCATGGTGCAGGTGTGGAAGAGCCAGGTGCTGGCATGGGATATGGGGGATGCAGCCGCACAGTGGTTCAGCCAGGCGCTGGGCCGGGCTTGCCGTCTGGTGCGCTTCGATCCTGCGCAGCAGCGCCTGTCCAACCTCAAATGGACGGGGGGCATTGAGGCACCGAATCAGTTTTCCGATGGCTATCCTTTGCTGGTCACCACCAGCGCAGCGTTTGAAGGGCTCAACGCCCGACTGCAGGCGCAGGGGCATGCGGCCGTAGATGGCCTGCGTTTTCGCGCCAACATCGTGCTCGACGGGCTGGCTGAGCATGAGGAAGACTTTATCGACGCCGTCTGGGTGCAGGCGGCAGCGCCGGTTGCCATTCGTCTGGGCAAGCCTTGCTCGCGCTGCCCGATTCCGAACATTGATCCGCGCACGGCCACCTTCAGCCCCGAAGTAGGGGACACCATCGCCCAGTACCGGCAGGATGCACGGCTGGATGGTGCCATCACCTTTGGCATGAATGCCGTGGTGGCGCAGGGCGCCGGGCAGATGCTGCAGGTGGGGCAGACTGTAGGCGGCCAGCTGAAGTTTGATTGAACCGCGGTGCATCTTCGTTAAGATGCCGTTCAACTTTGGAGGAGTACATCCATGAAATACATGCTGCTGGCAGCCACGGCTGCTCTCACTCTGGCGGGCTGTGCCACACAGACAGCCAACGACCCCATGGCCAAGGAGGGTGCGCCCTATGTGGTCACACCTGACTATGACCATGCCATGGTCTGCGATACACGCTATGACGACCTGCGCAAGTGCGAAGATGCGCTGAAGGCCCTGTGCGGCAAGCGCGGTTTCCTGGACCTGCGCATTCGCCCCCTACGCGAGCCCGGCAGCGATGTGGACAGCGCTACGCACCGCCTGCTGCAGCTGCAGTGCAAGCCGCGCCTTGCCAAGTAATTCGCGCTTGCCGTGGACAGCAAAAAGCCAACCTTCCGGTTGGCTTTTTTGTGGGTCAAATATGCCTCAGAGGCTTACTACACAAGCGCTGGAAGCTATGTTTATTGCATGCACAGCCAGCGCCTGAACTGTCGGTGGCTTATTCCTTGATGGCGACTTCACCGCGCAGGGTGTAGGTCATGGCTTCGGTGATTTTTACATCCACCATCTGACCAATCAGGCGCTCGTTGCCAGGGAAGTTCACCACGCGGTTGCACTCCGTGCGGCCCATGAGTTCGCTCTTGTCGCGCTTGCTGAAGCCTTCAACCAGCAGCTTTTGCACGGTGCCCACGCGCTCCAGGCTGATGTCCTTGATGTTCTGGTTGATCACAGCCTGCAGCTCCTGCAGACGGCGCAGCTTCACCTCGTGCGGGGTGTCGTCCTGCAGGTTGGCGGCAGGCGTGCCGGGGCGGGGGCTGAAGATAAAGCTGAAGCTGTTGTCAAAGCGGATGTCGTGGATCAGCTTCATCATCTTCTGGAAGTCTTCTTCCGTCTCGCCGGGGAAGCCGACGATGAAGTCCGAGCTCATGGCCATATCGGGGCGAATCGCACGCAGCTTGCGCACCGTGCTCTTGTATTCCATAGCGGTGTAGCCGCGCTTCATGGCCATCAAAATCTTGTCCGAGCCGTGCTGCACGGGCAGGTGCAGGTGGGACACCAGCTGTGGAATCTTGGCGTAGGCCTCGATCAGGCGGGGGGTGAACTCATTGGGGTGGCTGGTGGTGAAGCGAATGCGCTCAATGCCGGGGATTTCCGCCACGTATTCCAGCAGCAGGGCAAAGTCGGCGATCTCGCTGGTGTCACCCATCTTGCCCTGATAGGCATTCACGTTCTGGCCCAGCAGCGTCACTTCCTTGACGCCCTGGTCGGCCAGGCCGGCCACTTCTACCAGTACGTCTTCAAAGGGGCGGCTGACTTCTTCACCACGGGTGTAGGGCACCACGCAGTAGCTGCAGTACTTGGAGCAGCCTTCCATGATGGACACGAAGGCCGATGCACCTTCCACGCGTGCGGGGGGCAGGTGGTCAAACTTTTCAATCTCGGGGAAGGAGATGTCCACCTGGGGCTTGGCCTTGCTCTGGCGTGCGTTGAGCAGCTCGGGCAGGCGGTGCAGGGTCTGGGGGCCAAACACCACGTCCACGAATGGGGCACGCTTGATGATTTCGTCACCCTCTTGGCTGGCCACGCAGCCGCCCACGCCAATGAGTACGCCTTTTTCCTTGAGGTGCTTGATACGGCCCAGGTCGGAGAACACTTTTTCCTGTGCCTTTTCGCGCACGGAGCAGGTGTTGAACAGAATCAGGTCGGCCTCGTCGGGGTTGTCCGTGGGTTCATAGCCCTGGGCGGCGTTCAGCACGTCGGCCATCTTGTCCGAGTCGTACTCGTTCATCTGGCAGCCAAAGGTCTTGATAAATACTTTTTTGCTCATCGTGTGTGCCATGCAGTCGCGCAGGACTGCTGCATATGGGAAAAGGGGAAAAGAGCGCAGCGCCGCCAGCAGGCTGTGCGGCGTTGCAGTTCAATGGGGTGGGGGCGTATCTGTCAGCGCTTTTTGAAGGCGCTGGCCGCTTCTTCCGGCGTGAGAATCCAGGCGGTGAGCAGCCACTGGGTGCTGGCTTCCCGGACATAGGCCACACGCAATGCTTCGTTCTGCACGGTGTGGGCAAATATCAGCTTGTTGTCAGGAGCGAAAAGCCTGAAGCCCGGTGCAGTGCGCACAGGCTTGCCATTGATTTCGGCGCGTGGAATCTGCTCAATGCGCAGCACGCCGTATTGCACATGGCTAGGGAAATTGCGGTAGCTGGCCTTGGGAATGGTCGAAGGCGCAGTCTGCACTGCGGACAGCGTCGTCTGTGCCTGGCCAGGCAGAGCCATGGCAAGCACAGGGGCCAGAAAGACAGATGCAAGCAAGCAGCGGGTCATGGTGTTCATCCAGGGGCTGACAGACCGGCGCATTCTACGCAATGTGTACGCAGGCAGTGCCTTGCTCAGGCTTGCGGGGCATCCAGATGCAGGCCAGCACCTGGGGCATACAGCGTGGCCTTGGGTGGGCGCGCCAGGCCCCAGAAGCGCAGCCCAGTGAGTTCCGCCATGCGCACGCCCATGGCCGTGGGGGCAGAAATAGTGGCCAGCGCAGCAATGCCGAGCTTGGCGCATTTGCGCACCAGCTCATGGCTGCCACGGCTGGAGAGCACCACAAAGCCCGGCTCACTGAGGCGGCCCGTGCGTGCTAGGCGGCCCAGCAGCTTGTCCAGCGCATTGTGGCGGCCCACGTCTTCGATCACATCGTGCACCTGTCCGTCCAGCGTGGCCCAGCCAGCGGCGTGGATGGCGCCGGCTTCGGCATTGAGCACTTGCTTGGGCGGCAGGTGGTCTATGGCTTTCAACACGGTGGGCAGGTCCACCTGTGCCACCCAGTCGCGAGCAGGCAGGGCGTCGAATGTCAGATCGAGTGCCGCAAAGCTCTCCACCCCGCAGACCCCGCAGCCTGTGCGGCCACTCATGCTGCGGCGGTGGTCTTTGAGGCGCATGAAGCAGCGCGAAGCAATTTCCAGCTGCACTTCCATGCCATCCATGCCAACAGGCAAACCGGCTGCGGTGGCAGAGACCGGGCGCACGTCCACGCCATAGCAGTCGGCGGCGCTGTCGATGATGCCTTCGCTGAGCGCAAAGCCGATGGCAAAGTCTTCCAGGTCCAGTGGCGTGCCCATCATCACCGCATGGGCGATGCCGTTGAACACCAGGGCAATTGGCACTTCGTTGGCCAGCACGCGCTGCTCGGCCTGCACGCCGCGCTCGGCGTGGTGAAAGCGCACGTCGCAGCGGGTCAGTGCAGGGACATCGGGAGTTTCAAGAGAGCAGGCGCTGGCATCAGTCATACAGCGGATGATAGGCCGCTGCGTTTAATCCAGCAGGGCCACGCTTTTGATTTGCGCAATCACAGACTGGCCTTGGTGCAAGCCCAGCTCGCGTGCTGAACGTGCTGATACGCGTGCCAGTAGCGTGGTGCTGCCCGCCTGCAGGCTGAGCATGACCTGGCCGGGGCTGTCCTCATGCAGCGTCGTGAGCGTGGCGGGGATGCGGTTCAGAATGCTGCTGCCCTGCGGTGCCTGCAGCGCAATGCTCACGTCCCGCGCCAGCACGCGCAGGCGTACGGCGTCCCCCAAGCGGCGGTTGGCAGCGCCGCTGATCAGGAGCTGGCCACCGTCAAAATGCACGGTGCTCAGGTGGTCCTGCGCGTCATAGGCCGTGATCTGGCCTTGCACCAGGCTGGCAGCTTCGGCAGCCGGTGCCATGGGGTGTTCGCTCTGGGCCATGGCGCTGGCCGTGTCGCCCGCAAACACGGCGCGCCCGGCCTGCAGCAGCACGACATGGTGGGCCAGCCGCGCGACTTCGTCCTGCGCGTGGCTCACGTAGAGCACGGGCATGTCGAGGTTTTTTTGCAGACTTTCCAGATAGGGCAGCACCTCGGCCTTGCGCTGGGCATCCAGGGCAGACAGGGGCTCGTCCATCAACAGCAGTTGCGGGCTGGTAGCCAGCGCCCGTGCAATGGCTACGCGCTGGCGTTCACCGCCAGAGAGCGTGGCCGGGCTGCGCTCCAGCAGATGGCCAATGCCCAGCAGCTCCACCGCCTGCTCCAGCTGCACCTTGCGGCGGGCTGCCGGGGTGCGCTTGAGGCCATAGGCCAGATTGCCGTGCACGCTCAGGTGGGGGAACAGGCTGGCTTCCTGAAACACATAGCCCAGCGCACGCTGGTGTGTGGGCAGCCACTGGCGTGTGGCCTCGTCCTGCCAGACCTGGCCGTTGATGGTGACGCGACCCCGGGCACGTTCCAGCCCGGCCATGCTGCGCAGCACCGTGGTCTTGCCGCAGCCCGATGGGCCAAACAGCGCGGTAATGCCTCGGCCGGGCAGCTGCAGATGCACATCCAGCGTGAAGTCGGCACGCTGCAGTGCCAGTTGGGCTTCGATCATGCGCGCTCCTTGCTGGGTTGCAGCCAGTGCAGCAGCATCAGCACCACAAAGCTGAAGACCACCATGCCACCCGCCAGCCAGTGGGCGCTGGCGTAGTCCATGGCTTCTACATGGTCGTAGATCTGCACGGACACCACGCGCGTCACGCCCGGGATGTTGCCGCCAATCATGAGCACCACGCCAAACTCGCCCACGGTGTGCGCAAAGCTCAGCACGGCAGCGGTGACAAAGCCGGTGCGCGCCATGGGCAGCACCACGGTAAAAAAAGTATCGAGCTTGCTGGCCCCCAGCGTGGCCGCCACTTCCAGCGGACGCTGCCCCAGGCTTTCAAAGGCACGTTGCAGGGGCTGTACGGCAAAGGGCAGGGAATAAATGATGGAGCCCACGACCAGCCCCGGAAACGTAAATGGCAGATAGCCCAGCCCCAGCCATTCGGTGAACTGGCCTACCGGGCCGCTGGGGCCCATGGTGACCAGCAGATAAAAACCAATCACCGTGGGCGGCAGCACCAGAGGCAGGGCCACGACTGCGCCCACCGGTCCCTTCCAGCGTGAAGCCGTGTGTGCCAGCCACCATGCCAGCGGGGTGCACAGCACCAGCAGCAGCACGGTGGTGACCGTGGCCAGCTCCAGTGTCAGCCTGATGGCGGCCCAATCTTCGGTAGATAGCATGCCCAGCGTGTGAAGAATTAAAAAAATGAGCTGCTAGCGCTGATGAATCAAGCACTTCAATATGAAAACTATTTGAAGTGCTTGATATTCAAGCGCTAGCTGCTTCAAAAACCATAGCCGTAAGCGCTGATGATGGTGCGGGCCTTGTCGCCCTGCAGGTAGCGCATCAGTGCCTGGGCGGCTGCGTTGTCTCTGGCCTGATTCAGCACAATCGCATCCTGGCGGATCGGCTCATGCATGGTTTCAGGCACGATCCAGCCTGAGCCTGAGTTGATGCGGCCATCTTGCATAACCTGCGACAGGGCCACAAAGCCCAGCTGGGCATTGCCCGTGGCAACGAACTGGTAGGTCTGACCAATGTTCTCACCCTGCACAAACTTGGGCTGGACCGCATCCAGCAGCCCCAGCTTGCGCAATGTCTGCTCCGCCGCCAGGCCGTAAGGCGCAAGCCTGGGGTTGGCAATGGCAAGGTGCTGGAAGTGGTTGGCTTTGAGCACTTCGCCTTGCTCATCCACATAAGTACTGTCCTTGCTCCACAGCACCAGCTTGCCGATGGCATAGGTGATGCGCGAGGCTGCATCGGCCTTGCCTTCGCGCGCCAGTTTTTCGGGCGTGGCCGCATCTGCCGACAGCAGCACGCCAAAGGGTGCGCCGTTGTGGATCTGGGCGTAGAACTTGCCGGTGGAGCCAAACGACAGCTGCGCCTGGTGGCCTGTGTCCCTGGCAAACTCCTGTGCAATCTTTTGCATGGGGGCTGTGAAATTCGAAGCCACCGCCACCGACACCGTGTCGGCATGTGCTGTGGCAGCCAGCACAGCAGATGCCAGCAGACTGGTGCGCAGAACAGAAGCGATCAACATAAGCGTTATTCCTTTTTTGAATAGCGAAAGTATAGCTGCAACGTTATTCCTTGTGTGAATAGCGGCATGATAGGGCCATGTCTTCAAACACTGCTGATTCATCTTCATCCCTGCTGCAGGCGCTGGGTCACCCCCTGTCTGACCGGCGTCTGCAGGTGCTGCGTGCGCTGGGAGAGTGTGGCTCCATCTCGCAGGCGGCCCGCGCAGTCGGCGTGAGCTACAAGGCCGCCTGGCAGGCCATTGATACCCTGAGCAATCTGGCCGGCGTGCCCGTGGTGCAAAAGTCCGTGGGCGGCGCGGGTGGCGGCGGGGCCAGACTCACCGAGGCAGGCCAGGAATTGCTGCGTGCGGCTGAGGCCCTGGCGCAGGCCAAGGGCGCAGTGATGCAGCAACTGCAGTCCAGACTGCCCGTGCAGCGCTTGGGCATTCAGACCAGCATGCGCAACCAGTGGCCCTGCATGGTGCAGCAACTGGCAATGAGTGGCCCGCTGGCACAGGTGCATCTGCAGGGGCTGCATGCCGATGTGACCGTGCAGGCACGCATTACGGCCGAGAGCGCGCAGCTGCTGGGTCTGCACAACGGTATGCAGCTGCTGGCCATGTGCAAGGCCACGGCAGTAGAAGTGACGGCGGCCACTGCATCACTGGCGCAGGGCAACAGCTGGCAGGGCAAGATTGCACGCATCACCCCCGGTGCGCTGGGCGATGAAGTGGCGGTGCAGCTGTCACCCGGCATGCAATGGGTGGGGTTTGCTGCTGCACACACAGGCTGGCGCGTGGGCCGCAGGGTGCAGGTGCATGTGCCTGAAGCGGCTGTGGTGCTGGCGCTGGAAGGGGGAATGCTGGGCTGATGACGGTGCGCTGGGCGCAGTGCCAATGGAGCAAAGAAAGACGGGAATGGAAAGCTTATCTGCGCCTAGACAACAACGTGATTTGCTGCTTTTTGCGACAATACCGGGCTTGAACCCGGTTTCACAGCCTGCATGCCTGTTGCAAAGTCTGGCTGCTGCCTGTGCAGTGGCAGGCTGCCAGCAGTGCTGGTGAAGGTGATGAATATCTGCATGGTGCAGGTAGACCAGAAAGAAAAGACGCAGTGAGCATTTTTGATCGATTGATTTCTACGTTGTCAGGGAGTGGTGCCCAAGATGCGCCGGCCTCTGCCTCCGCAGCTGCCGCTGAAAGTGAAGGGCAGAAGCGGCGCTTCATGGGGCGTGAAGGCGTGGAAGCTCATCAAACAGCACCTGTTGTAGAAGAAAAAGGCTTTGATGGCCCCTCCGAGGTCTGGCTGCATGTGCAGCCCGCCACACAGCGTCTGCTGCTGGTGCCCGAGCTTGGCATAGGTACGGGCGAAGAGCTGACGCCCAAGATGATGCAGGACCTGCAGCGCAAAGGCCTGTGCGATGCCGTGGCCTACCACGCGGGCTACGAGCAGTACTGGAAGATGCCATCGCAGGAAGCCATCCTGCGTACCCCTTCGCTGTACTCCATCGAGACACCGCTGCCGCACAAGGTCAAGCTGGATACCCGCCTGGTCAAGCAGGACGAGGCGCGCGGCTTCTGGATGCATGTGCGCATTCGCGGCGAAGAAGAGCTGCAGCACTTGCAGGAGACGGAAGCCCCCGCCTGATTTCAGGCGTTGCTGCACACCAGACGCCTGTCCTGTGACAGGCGTTTTTGTTGGTAGCGGTTGGAACGGCGGTTGGGGATCAGTGCTCGGTGCGCTCTTGCGCGGGAGCGCTGTCGTCAGGGCGCATATGTGCATGTACGCGTTCCCAGACCGCGTCGGTGAACGCAGCACCCAGCTCACGCATGCTCTGGCGCAGTGCGGCCAGTCCTTCCTGCGCCGAGCTGCTGAGCATGTACTCCGGCGGTGCCAGCAGCAGGTTCAGCGGCTCTACGGGCTGACTCAGCAAGGCATTGCCGAACAGTGCACCCCAGACAAAGCAGGCCATGCGGCTGGTCAGGCGCTGGTAGATGCGGCGCAGCCAGGAGACAGGAGTGGATGACTTTTTGTTGCGCGTTGCCATGAAACATGCAGCCCAGCCGCGAATGCTGCTGTTTTAAGAGCAGTCAGGGCTTGAATTTTAAGGCGTAGCAGGGCTGATGCTGCAAAGAATCTGTATGTAAATACAGTGACTGAGATTTTTTGGAAAAAATGCGCAATTTCAAAAAAGATGTGAAAAATGTGCCTATAATTCGTAGCTTCAGCGGCTGTAGCTCAGCTGGATAGAGTACTTGGCTACGAACCAAGGGGTCGTGGGTTCGATTCCTGCCAGCCGCACCAAACGACAAGCCCCAGAACTGCAAAGTTCTGGGGCTTTTTCGTTTTTCCCAGCTGCTAATGCGCCTGAGGCGCTCAGCTGGGCTGCAGTGCTGGTACCGGCGCCTTGGGCAGGCGCAGGATAAAGCTGGCGCCGTGGCCGACTTCGCTGACCACGCTGATGCTGCCGCCATGCTGCTGGGCCGTGGTGTGCACATAGGCCAGGCCCAGGCCAAAGCCCTGGATCTTTTGTGCCTCGTGCTGTGCCTGCCGGGTAAAGGGGGCAAACAGGCGTTCCTGCTCTTTGGCGCTGATGCCATCGCCCTCATCGCGCACGGTGATGCACCAGGCATCGCCATCCTGGGCCAGGCTGCAGTACACCGTGCCTTCCACAGGGCCGTACTTGATGGCATTGCTGATCAGGTTCACACAGGCGCGGCGCAGCATGCTGGCGTCTCCCAGCACCCAGGCCTCTTCTTCCTGGGGCATCCAGTCCAGCTCGACCAGGCGTGCGTTGGCGGCTGCCCAGGTGTCGTCCAGTGCCTGGTCAATGATGGCCCCCAGTTCCACCGGCACACGCTGGGCCGTGGTGTGCTGGGCACGGGCCAGGTAGACAAAGTCGTCAGCCAGGGACAGTCCGTTGCGTGCGTAGCGCTGGATGCGCTCGATGAGGACGGAAGAGGTGTCCTCCTGCCCAAAGTGCTGCTCCATCTCAATGGCCGTGAGGATGGCACCTATGGGCGCGCGAATATCGTGTGAGATGAAGTGCAGGGCCTGGTCGCGCTGGGCCATGGCGGCACGCAGTTCGCTGATGTCCACCAGACTGACCAGCCAGCCGGTGTCACCAGCCACGGAAAACGGCTTGCTCAGCATCAGCAGGCTGCGTTGCTGCAGGTCTATGCCTTCGCGCTGCATGGTCTTGTCCAGTGGCGGAGGCTGCTCGCTGCTCCACAGCGGCTGCAGGCTGCCACGTTCTACCGCCCCCTCCAGCAGTTCGGCGATGGGCTGCAGCTCCTGCAGCGGACGCTGCAGCTGCTGGGCATAGCGGTGGGCCGCCCTGTTGGCCAGCACGATCTGCCCCTGGCGGTTGCAGACCATGGTGGGCGATGGCAGCTGCAGCAGGGTGTCGGTCACAAACTCATGCAGCTGGCGCAGCTGCTGCGTAGCCTGCTCCACGGCCAGAATGCGGCCTTGCAGAAAGTCGCCTCGCCGCGGCACAGCGGCAGGCGCTGTGTTCAGCCCCTGCACGCGCAGATGCTGCATTTCCTGGTTCAGAAACTGGGCTGCGGTACTGAGCCTGCGCCAGCTCCACAGCGGGTAGGCCAGCAGCAGCACCAGCAAGGCGGCCGCCGGGCTGAATACGGTGTGGGTGAGGGTGGGGGCCAGAGCGTGCAGCAGCAGCGTCAGCAGTGCCAGCCCCAGGCAGGTGAGCAGGGCTGCAGACGGGCCCAGCACGGACAGTGCGGCCAGTCCCAGTGCCACGGGAAGCAGGTTGAAGATGCGGTTGGCCCAGGGGCTGGCAGTGCTCACGTGTTGCTGCTGCAGTGCGCCGCTGACGATGTGGGCCAGCATTTTCACATTGTGCAAGGCGCTGGGGCTGGCGCCGCTCGGTGGCAGCACCGTGGCACCAAGGCCGGTGGCGGTCGCACCGATCAGCACATGCTTGTTGCGAAAGGCGCTGGCTGGAATCTTGCCCCGCAGCACGTCGATATAGGAGTAGGTGATGAAAGGTGCCTCGCCCCTGGCAAAGGCAATCCGGATCGGCTGGCTGCGCAGCCATGGGCCGGAGGCAGATGGCGCATCGGTCTGGGCGGTGCTGCGGCAGTCCGGGCCCTGTGGCTGACTCAGGCAGAGCATGGACAGGCCCAGGTGCAGCCACTGGTGCTGGGCAAAGCCTTCTCTGGCATAGAAGCTGCGCACGCCACCGTCCGGGTCCAGCGGCAGGTGAACGTGGCCCAGCCGTGCAGCGGTCTGGGCAAACAGTGGCAGCGGCAGGCTGGTGGTCTGGGCGTTGCCGCTGCTGACCAGCGGCAGAACCACGCGCCCGCTGCGCACCATGCTGTGGGCCAGCAGGGCGTCGTCTTCGGGGTAGTCCAGATCGGCTTCGGCCAGCAGAATGTCCAGCCCAATGGAGCGTGGCTGGCCCATGCTGACGAAGTCGATCAGGTGTGCATGCAGGGCGCGGCGCCAGGGCCAGCGGCCAATGCTGGCAAGGCTGCGCTCGTCCACGGCGATCAGGACCACATCGGGCGATGGCTCGGGGCTGTGCAGCCGCAGCGCCAGGTCTTTGAACCACAGATTGGCCCGGGGAAACTGCAGGGGGCCGGACAGCCAGAACACCAGCGCCAGCAGGCCCAGTGACATCAGCAGCCATTCCAGCGTGAGCGAGCGTTTCATGCGGAAAATATCAAAAAAAGGAGCTGCTTGCGCTTATCTTTCAATGATTTGAAAGTTAATTGCATTGAAAAACCTTGATGGATAAGCGCTAGCAGCTCTCTTTTTTATCTGTCCCAGCGTTCAATACCCAGGCCTGTGCCGGACTGCACGGGCTGGCCCGTGCCATCGAGCAGCAGATCGCGCACCTGCACGCTGCGTGGTGGCGAGAAGGCGCTGTTCAGCCCCGATGGGTCCTGCACCTGAATGCGCACATGCCAGGTGCCTGCAGGTAGGCCTGCGGCCGCCCAGCGTGGGCTGTCGAGCAGTGTATCCAGTGCTGGTGCTGTGCCATCGGGCGTGGCAAAGGCCTGCAGGCGGTAGCGCTGACCAGGCTCGCCGGGCCAGTGGATGGTGCTCAGGCCGGCGACGGTGTGCTCCTGCATATTTGCTGCGGAGAGCGTGGCTGGCCGGGGCGCAATGCGGAAGCGGTGCGGATCGGCAAATGGCCCGCGGTCGGGCTGCCCGGCCATGCTGCGCACACTGGCAGCGCGCCATGCGTAGTCACCAGCGGGCAGGTTTTGCAGGTCGATGCGGCAGTCCTGCGCAGGGCTGCTGCTTTGCAGAGCAGGCTGTGCAAACGCACTGGTGGCAATGTCTGCATCTGCTGCAGGCAGGGCAATGATCTGGTGGCGGTAGCTGTCAGCGCCATCCACGGGGGTGCACAGCAGCTGGGCTTCACCCAGGGCCAGCGTGGCTCCGGGGGCAGGCGTTTGCACCAGCGGTGGCACGGGGTGGGCTTTGACGCGGATCGGCAGCGTGCGCGGCAGACCGCTGATGCCGTACGGGTCCAGCGCCCGTACATGCAGGTAGTAGCCGCCATCAGGCAGGGCGGCAAAGCGTGCCTGCTGGCCCTGCACCTGGGCATTGCGCAGCACCTTGTGGCCCTGCGCATCGCTGCTGATGCTCACCAGCCAGCCCTGTGCCTGTGGCATGGCAGGCAGGGGAATGTCCAGCCACTGCGCGTCTTCATACAGGCTGGGCAGGGACTGTGCACTGGGCGCGGGCAGCAGTGCCGTGACAGGGCCGGGCTGGCCATTGGCCGCCACGGCCATGCCAAAGTGAGGGGGGAGCGTCTGCACGGCGGACTGAGCGCCGGTCAGCGACTGCATGGCCACCTGGCCCTGCAGTACAGCGGCTGTGGTGCTGCCGTCGGGCTGCAGCTGCACGTCAAAGCGGGTGCCGCGCACACTGGTGGCAGCAACGGGCGTGCGTATGTCCAGATGGCGCTGGGCATCCGGCTTGCCGGGCACCTGTATATCTACACCGCCTTGCTGCAGTTCGAGGACGGACTGCAGGCTGCCCGCACGGCCACGGCGGCGCAGCTGGTTCAGCTGCACGGAGGAAGCCGCGCGCACCTGAATCAGGCTGCCGTCGGCCAGCTTGACGGTGACGAATGCATCGGGCGAGAGCTGCAGCTGGTCACCTTCCTCAAGCGGCATGCCAGGCTGCACAGGCACGGCGGCTGTGGTGCTGCGGTTGCGCAGCTGGGCATTGCCCTGCACAAAGTCCACCGAAGCCGTAGCCTTGCGCATCAGCCACATGGGCACTTCCAGCATGGAGCCGGGCTGCAGGCGGTAAGGGCTGCCCACCTTGTTGTGGCTTTGCAGGGCCTGCCAGAGCGTGGCATCGCCCAGATAGCGCTGGGCAATCTGGGTCAGCGTGTCGCCAGTCACGATGCGGTGGGCAATGACCTGCTGCGGTTGCGACGTCTGCTGCGCAGCAGCAGGCAGCAGCACCAGGGTGCTGCACAGGGCCACGGCGCAGGACGATGCGGAAATGCAGAAGGCAGTGCGAGGGAGCATGGTGACGGCGGAAAGTGTGGTGGCTGTTTAGCTGAGGTGGCTGTCCAGGCGGTAGCCCAGACCGTAGACCGCAGCAATGGAATACGCATTGCCGGGCCGCAGTTGCAGGACTTGCCGCAGGCGGGACACATGGGTGTCCAGCGAACGCGACAGCACTTCGGCGTTCTGGCCCCAGACCGCCTCACGCAGATAGTCGCGTGACAGCAGGCGGCCTGCGTTCTGGAACAGCAGCAGGGCCAGGGCGAACTCGCGGTGCGTCAGCGCCACATGCTTGTCCTGAAAGCTGACCGTCAGCTGTGAGCGCGTAAAGATATAGGGGCCGAAGTGCTGTACATCGTCGCTGGGAAACGGATAGGCGCGGCGCAGCAGGGCCTGAATGCGTGCCTGCAGCTCGGCCACACGCAGCGGCTTGATCATGAAGTCATCCGCCCCGCTCTGCAGCCCCTCCACCACATCGCGTTCTTCGCTGCGGTGGGTGATGAACAGAATCGGCAGCTGGGACTCCAGATGCTGCCGCGCCCAGCGCACCACCTCAGGGCCGCTGGTGTCGGGCAGTTCCCAGTCGACGACCAGCAGGTCAAACGTGTCGCGGCGCAGCGCCAGCATCAGCGCCTGACCTTCTGAAAACAGCGCGCAACTGTGGCCCATCTCCTGGGCCACGCGCTCAATCATGGCCAGCTGTGCGGGATCGTCATCCAAAACGGCAATGCGCATAGCGGCACCTCCCCCTTTTTTTGCAATCAGTCTGTGTCAGCCTTTATTGTTTGCTGCTTCCTGCAGTGTCTGCAGCGCCTGCAGTACATCGGTATCCGAAACACCTTCGCCCAGCTGGACGCAGGCCTGCAGGGCACGCAGTGCATCGGCACCCTGCTGCTGCAGTTGCGCAATGCTCTGGCCGGCCTGTTTGGGTTGCTCAAACCCTGTGCTTTGCAGCAGCAGGCTTCCGTCGGCAGCCATGAACTTGAAGTAGAACTTGCCATCGGCTTCGCGGTACTGCTTGAAGCTGGGCAGTGCCACCTTGGCGGCCTTGGCCTTCTTGGCATGACCGTCCTGGCTGGCCAGGCTGCGCAGGCCCACGGCGGCGCGCAGCTTGGTGATGAAGGGGCGGCTGAGCGCACGGGCACGTTCGGCACCGATCTGCAAAGCGGCTTCCACCTTCTCGGGATGGGCCATCAGGTCTTCATAGATGGCGCGCTTGGGTGCGATTTCGGCATCGATGCGCTCGAACAGCATGTTTTTCGCATCACCCCAGGCAATGCCTTCGGCAAAGGCCTTGCGCATGGCTTCGGTTTCCTCGGCGGTGGCAAAGGCCTGGTACAGCTGGAACAGGGCAGAGCCTTCGGTGTCCTTGGGCTCCCCGGGGGCGCGCGAGTCCGTCACGATGCTGTTGATGAGCTTTTTCAGTTCATTGCGGGGAGCAAACAGCGGAATCGTGTTGTCGTAGCTCTTGCTCATCTTGCGGCCGTCCAGACCTGGCAGCGTGGCTACGTTTTCTTCAATAGCAGCCTCGGGCAGCACAAAGTGCTCGCCATACAGGTGGTTGAAGCTGGAGGCAATGTCGCGCGCCATTTCGATGTGCTGGATCTGATCGCGCCCCACAGGCACTTTGTGCGCGTTGAACATCAAGATGTCAGCGGCCATCAGCACGGGGTACATGAACAGGCCAGCGGTCACACCGTCGTCCAGTTCCTTGCCTGCTTCGGCATTCTTGTCCTGCGACGCCTTGTAGGCGTGGGCACGGTTGAGCAGGCCCTTGCCGGTCACGCAGGAGAGGAACCAGTTCAGCTCGGGAATCTCGGGCACATCCGACTGGCGGTAGAACACCACATGCTCGGGGTCCAGACCACAGGCCAGCCAGCTGGCGGCAATTTCCAGCGTGGAGCGGTGCACACGGGCAGGGTCCTGGCACTTGATCAGGGCGTGGTAGTCGGCCAGGAAATAAAAACTTTCCATGCCGGGGGTGCGACTGGCGGCCACGGCAGGGCGAATGGCGCCTGCGTAATTGCCCAGGTGAGGTGTGCCGGAGGGCGTAATGCCAGTCAGAAAACGGGTGGTGCTCATATCTCAAACCAAGTTATCAAAAGAGGCTGCACGCAGGCAGCCTGAATCAGTCAAAGCTTTGTGTGTTTACTGCAGCGCAGACAGCAGGGGGCTGATGAGGGTGTTGATCACGCTGTAGCCAATGTCCATCAGCGGGCGCAGCCAGACCGTGCCCACAATGCCCAGCAGGACCAGCGCCAGCACGATGAAAAAGCCATAGGGCTCAATGCGCGAGAAGGTGATGGCTGCCTTGGTAGGCAGCAGCCCCACCAGAATGCGGCCACCGTCCAGCGGCGGCAGCGGAAACAGGTTGAAGGCCCACATCACCAGGTTCACCAGCACACCGGCGCGTGCCATTTCCATGAAAAAGCGCTCTTCCACATTGGTGGCAACCAGCACGACCAGCAGCAAGGCCCAGGCAATGGCCTGCACGAAGTTGGAGGCAGGGCCCGCCAGTGCGACCCAGATCATGTCGCGCTTGGGGCGGCGCAGATGGCTGAAGTTCACGGGCACGGGCTTGGCGTAGCCAAACAGGAAGGCACCCGAGGTCGAAAAGTACAGCAGCAGCGGCATCAGAATGGTGCCGATGGGGTCAATGTGCTTGATGGGGTTGAGCGTGACGCGGCCCAGCATGGTGGCGGTGTAGTCACCAAAGTAGCGCGCGGCATAGCCGTGGGCAGCTTCGTGCACTGTGATGGAAAACAGCACAGGAAGGGCGTAGATAAGGACGGTTTGTATCAGATCGTTCACGGTGTCATTGTCTCAAACATCCACCGCTTGCGGTGGTTTGCCATTGCAGCCCGTTTTACAGGCCAATTGCAGACAGCGGGCCTGCGCCTTCACGCACACACACGGGCGGGTTGCCCAGACGCATGGGCGTGAGGTCAATCACCGTCGTGGGCTCCAGCGGGCAGGCACCGGCATCGACAATGGCGTCGATCTCGTGCTCAAAGCGTTCGCGGATGGCTTCCGGGTCGTTCATGGGCAGCTCTTCGCCCGGAGGAATCAGCGTGGTGGCCAGCAGCGGTGCCCCCATGAGTTCCAGCAGCATCTGCGTGCCTTTGCGGTCCGGTACACGCAGGCCAATGGTCTTGCGCGAAGGGTGGCTCACGCGGCGTGGTACTTCCTTGGTGGCATCCAGGATAAAGGTGTAGGGGCCGGGGGTGCCCAGCTTCATGAGGCGGTACTGCTGGTTATCGACCAGGGCGTAGTTGGCCAGTTCGGACAGATCACGGCACAGCAGGGTGAGGTGGTGCTTGTCATTGACCTGGCGAATGCGGCGCAGGCGTTCCACGGCATTCTTGTCATCCAGCTGGCAGACCAGGGCATAGCTGGAGTCGGTCGGCAGGGCAATGACTCCGCCTTTTTGCAGCAGCGCGACGGCCTGCTTGAGCAGGCGTGGCTGCGGGTTGTCCGGATAGATTTCAAAGTACTGGGCCATGGTGCTTCCTTGATCTTGTGCGCGGTATGCGCATTGTGCGCCGTCTCTGGCGCTGCTGCATGCAGGTCAGATGCTCACAAAATGTGGGGGCAACCTAGCAGATACGGTGCTGCAGCAGCTCCCACACGCCGGTCAGCCGTGCAGGGTCAGGTGGCAGGCCGCCAAGGTCGATGGAGGACTCTTGCGGGCTGTGAAAGTCACTGCCGCGTGAGATGGCCAGGTTCAGCTCCTGGGCCAGATCCGCATAGTGTTCGTATTCGTGCGGTGTGTGGCTGCCGCAGACCACTTCCACAGCCTGACCGCCCAGCTCCTTGAAGCGGCAGAAAAAGGCGTACTCCTCCATGGGGCTGAAGTGGTAGCGCGCAGGGTGGGCCACCACGGCCACGCCCTGAGCATCGGTGATCCAGCGCACAGCGTCTTCCAGCGATGCCCAGCGTTGCGGCACATAGCCAGGTTTGCCTGGCACCAGATAGCGCTGAAACACTTCCTGCGTGCTGCGGCAGGCCCCGATTTCCACCAGATAGCGTGCAAAGTGGGTGCGCGAGATCAGCTCCGGATTGCCCACGTATTTAAGCGCCCCTTCGTAAGCGCCAGAAATGCCCGCAACCGCCAGCTGCTGCGCCATTTCTCTGGCGCGCGGACCGCGGCTGTGGCGCACGCTGTGCAGGCCATCGCGCAGCTGTGCATCGTCCGGATCAAAACCCAGACCCACGATGTGTACGGTGGTGCTGGCAAAGCTGACAGAAATTTCCACGCCCGTCAGAAAGGACAGCCCCTGCTCCTGCGCGGCTGCATGGGCCAGGGGCAGTCCGCTGATTTCGTCATGGTCGGTCAGTGCCCACAGCGTCACGCCGCACGCTCTGGCACGCTGCGCCAGTGCCTGTGGAGACAGGGTGCCGTCGGAATAGGTGGAGTGGCAATGCAGGTCGGCCTGGAAGGGGAGGGAGGAAGGCATGGGATGGGGCATAGGTCAGCGGCGCTGCCGTTTAAAAACAACAGGCAAGTGCTGATTCTCGACGGGAGTTGCTTTTGCGCAAAATCCCCTTGAAGCTGCTATGTTTGTATCAGGCGTTTTTCTGATGCCTGCACAAAATGTTTCAAATTTACGCGAAAAGTATTAAATCGGGAGGGAGAAGATGCAATTTAAGAACTGGTCGGTATCTACAAAGATATGGGGGCTGATGCTGGGGGTGCTGGTGCTGGCCGTGTGCGCAGGGGGGGCCATGCTGCGCTACATCAATGGGGTAGAGACGCACTTGCGCGCTGAACTGCAGGACTATGAGCAGCGCATCCGGCTGGCCGAGCAGTGGCGCGGCATTACTGACCATGCAGTGGCTCACGTGGTGATGGGCGCCATGACCACCGAGAGCAGCCTGAGCGCTTATGCCCAGAACAAAACCCGTGAGGGCGTAGAGGGGGCATCGGCCATCCAGAAACAGCTGGAGCAGGCGCTGACCAGCCCTGAAGGCCAGCAGCAACTGGCCAAGATTGCACAGGCGCGCGCCAAGGTGCTGGAGCTGAACGGGCAGATTGCGCAGGCGCGCAATGCCTATCGCTACGAGCAGGCCCGTGAACTGCTCGACCAGCAGATGATGCCTGCCGTCGCGGCCTATAACCAGGCGCAGACCGATCTGGTGCGCCTGCAGGAGCGCATGCGTGACCGCATGATTGAGCAGGGCCTGCAAAAGCGCAATTCCGCCTTGCTGGTGGGCGGCGCCGCACTGCTGCTGGTGGCAGTGCTGGCTGTGTTGCTGTCCCTCTATGTGATTCGCCAGATCACCCGTCCGCTGGACGAAGCCGTGCAGCTGGCCGAGACCATTGCTGCAGGTGATCTGACGGCCAGCCTGCAGTCTGACCGCAGGGATGAGCTGGGCAAACTGCTGCAAAGCCTGAGCGCCATGACCCAGCGCCTGCGCAGCGTGGTGCTGGAAGTGCGCAACGGTGTGGACTCTGTCTCCTCAGCAGCATCGCAGATTGCTACGGGTAATCAGGATCTGTCCAGCCGCACGGAGCAGACCGCAGCCAACCTGGAAGAAACCGCATCCAGCATTGAAGAGCTGACGGCGAGCGCCTCGCAGTCTGCCGATACGGCACGCCAGGCCAACCAGCTGGCCAGCACAGCAGTGCAGGCTGCGGAGCGCGGCGGCAGCGTGGTGCAGCAGGTGGTGAGCAGCATGCAGCAGATCACCAGCAGCAGCCACAAGATTGCCGACATCATCAGCGTGATCGATGGCATTGCCTTCCAGACCAACATCCTGGCGCTGAACGCCGCGGTGGAAGCCGCACGTGCGGGCGAGCAGGGGCGTGGCTTTGCCGTGGTGGCCGGTGAGGTGCGGGCGCTGGCGCAGCGCAGTGCCGAGGCGGCCAAGGAAATCAAGTCCCTGATTACGGCCAGCGTGGCCAATGTGGATGCAGGCTCGTCCCAGGTCGCAGAAGCGGGCAAGAGCATGCAGGAAATCGTCGAGAGCGTGCGCCGCGTGACCGATCTGATTGGTGAGATCAGCGCTGCGGTGCATGAGCAGCACGATGGCTTTGCCCAGGTCAATCAGGCGGTGAGCAATCTGGACCAGATGACCCAGCAAAACGCCGCGCTGGTGGAAGAGTCTTCGGCAGCTGCCACGGCCATGAATGAGCAGGCCCAGCGCCTGGCGCAGGTGGTGGCGGTGTTCAATGTAGGGAATGCGGGCGGACTGTCCATGTCCTACCAGCATCCGGTGAGCCCAGCAGCTGCGGCCGTGAATGCCGTGCGCAGCGCGCCTGCGGCCGTGCCTGCACCTCAACCTGCCAAGGACAAGGTTGAGCCAGTGCGCAAGCCTGTCGCTGCTTCACCTGTGGCGTCGGCGGCTTCCACACCAGCCAAGGCAAGGCCTGCAGCCAGCCTGGCCGCACCCGCAGCAGCCAAACCTGCAACTTCCACCAAGGCCGCTGCCGATGATGACTGGGAAAGCTTCTGAGTACGTGCTCAGATAGCGCATACAGCAAAGGCCTGCATTGCAGGCCTTTGTTTTTGATAGCTGCTTGCGCTGATGTATCAAGCACTTCAAATAGAAAACTATCTGAAATGCTTGATTTGTCAGCGCTGGCAGCTCTTGTTTTTATGCTTGCGCACCTTCGACCAGAAACTGCACCTTGCGCTCACCGCGGAACTCGTTGATGTCCAGGCGAAACGCCATGTGCACCCATTCAGGCAGCGGCTCGGTGCGGCCAAACCAGATCCCGTCCACCTCGTCGCCACGGTGGCGCACCTTGAGCTTGAGGTGTTTCTCAGCCACCAGCCGTTGCGAGAGGATTTCCACATCCTCGCTGAAGGTGGGTGGCGCAAAGCCCTGGCCCCAGACTTCCAGATTCAGCTGCTCCACGATCTCGGCACGGCGGAAGGTGGGGTCCAGCGGCCCGTCGGTTTCCACGCAGCGGGTGAGTGTCTTGGCATCCAGCCACTCCTGCGCCACTTGCGTGAACGCACGCTCAAATTCGTGGAATTTGTCTTCCGCAATGGTGCAGCCTGCCGCCATGGCATGGCCGCCAAAGCGCAGCAGCACGCCGGGGTGGCGCTTGGCGACCAGGTCCAGCGCATCGCGCAGGTGAAAGCCGGGAATGGAGCGGCCCGAGCCCTTGAGTTCATGGCTCTTGCCTTCCGCCTGGCTGGCCGCAAACACAAAGGTGGGTCGGTGCAGGCGGTCCTTGACGCGTGAGGCCACAATGCCGACCACGCCTTCGTGGAACTCCGGGTCATAGACGCTGATGGCCGCAGGCGGCGTGACGCCATCTTCAAACAGCTCGTCGGCCAGTGCAAAGGCCTGCACGCGCATGTCGGACTCCATCTCCTGGCGCTCGCGGTTGATGCGGGTGAGCAGCTTGGCCAGTTCCAGCGCCTTGCCGTAGTCGTCCGTCAGCAGGCATTCAATGCCAATCGTCATGTCGGCCAGGCGGCCTGCGGCATTGATGCGCGGGCCGAGCGCAAAGCCAAAGTCCGAAGTGGTGGCCTGCCAGTATTCCTTGCCCGCAGCTTCATACAGCCCGCGAATGCCGGCCTGCATATGGCCCTTGCGAATGCGCTGCAGGCCCTGTGCAACAAGACGGCGGTTGTTGGTGTCCAGCCTGACCACATCGGCCACCGTGCCCAGTGCCACCAGTGGCAGCAGCGTATCGAGCTTGGGCTGGGTCTGCGCCGTGAACACGCCGCGTGCGCGCAGTTCGGCACGCAGCATGAGCAGCACGTAGAACATGACGCCTACCCCGGCCATGTGCTTGCTGGCAAAGCTGCAGCCGGGCTGGTTGGGGTTGACCATGGCGTGGGGCGTGGGCAGCACCTCGCCGGGCAGGTGGTGGTCGGTGACGACCACGGTCATGCCCAGCCGCATGGCTTCAGCCACACCATCGATGCTGCCGATGCCGTTGTCCACGGTGACCAGCACCTCATGCCCGGCGGCATGTACGCGCCGGGCGATGGGGGCGGACAGACCATAGCCGTCCTGAATCCGGTCTGGCACTTCGTAGGTAACGTGCTGGGCGCCCAGCATGCGCAGGCCGCGCACACCCACGGCGCAGGCGGTGGCTCCGTCGCAGTCATAGTCGGCCACGATGCAGATGCTGCGCTGCGCGGCGATGGCGTCGGCCAGAATGCGCGCCGCTTCATGAATGCCTTTGAGGCCGGAGGGCGGCAGCAGCTTGCTCAGGCTGGTGTCCAGTTCGTCGCAGGACTGCACGCCGCGCGCCACATACAGGCGTGCCAGCAGCGGGTTCACGCCTGCGCGTACCAGGTCTTGCACGCTGTGTTCAGCGATTTCTCTTTCAATGATTTTCATAGCGCTTCATGCAATCCAGCAAAGCGCTGGGGGCTGATCTTGTTCTTGATTTTTTGCAGCCAGCTGCGGCGCTGCGTGGTGTAGCTACGCACATGCTGCTCTCCGCAGAAAGTGACGGTGGCGGTGCCGCCCAGCTGCACATGGGCCAGGGTCTGGGCCACAGGGCCAGCCTCGGCTGCCAGCCAGGCCTGTTTCCAGGCGGGCCAGTCCTGGCGCAGTGCGCTCTGGCGCAGGCTGTCTACGAACAGCACGGGCGTCACGCTGTGCAGCGTGCGCGCTGCCTGTAGCGCTTCTGCATCCAGCTGGCCCACGCCATGCAGCCAGAAGGCGTTGATGGGGGGCAAACCGCGCGCGGCACGCTCGGCGTTAAAGCGGTGGTTGTACAGCAGCATCTGCACTTCGCTGTGCAGGCGCTGCAGCGTGCGCTGGTGCGGGCCTTGCGGCATCCAGTGGCTCACGTCGCGCAGCAGCACGCGGTCCAGTGAGGCGGATTCCAGCCTCTGCAGCGGCGCGCCGCTGACCAGCCAGCGGCCGGGGCTGGTTAGCTCCAGCTGCAGGCCATCTTCTGCAAACCAGGGCTGCAAAATGGTGTGCAGGGTCTGGGCGTCCTCCATGTCCAGCGGCAGGCTGGCAGGGTCGTCCATGCGAATCTGATCGGCCCCGGCTGTCCAGTGGCACAGCGTCATCCAGGCGCAGGGCTGGGGGCGGGGCGTGTCCTGTGCCAGCGCTGCCCAGGCGGGGGATTGTGCATCCAGCCCCCAGAGGTGGGCCAGTGCCCGTTCGTGGGGCGGAATCAGCTGGTCCATGCTGCCTTCGTCCACATGGCTGGGGGCCAGCTGGGCCAGCAGCTGATCGAGCTGGGGCAGTTGCAGCTCCCGCAGGATCAGCTGGCAGCTGTCCTGTGCCAGCGCGGCGTAAGGCAGGACCAGATGCAGATGGCGGGCACGTGCCGGGCGGGGAGGCACGGTAAACGGCAGCGGAAGTTCAGGCAGGACAGGGGACGACATAGGCGGGTATTGTCCCCAAACCAGAAGGCCTGCGCTGAAGACTTCTGACATGCTGGCCTTTGGAGCAATGCCACAATGGCGTCCACGTATGCAAATTCCCTACGAACTCGCTCTGGGCTGGCGCTACACCCGCGCAGGCCGCGCCACACGGCGCAATGGTTTTATTTCCTTTATTTCCGGTGTCTCTATGCTCGGCATTGCGCTGGGCGTGGCAGCGCTGATCATTGTGCTGAGTGTGATGAACGGCTTCCAGAAGGAAGTGCGCGACCGCATGCTCAGCGTGGTCTCGCACATCGAAATCTTTGCGCCCAATGGCCAGGCCATGGTGGATGTAGACACCACCATGCAGCAGGCACGGCAGCACCCGGAGGTGGTGGGCGCAGCGCCTTTTGTGGCAGCGCAGGGCTTGATTGCACGCGGAGAGGACATGAAGGGCGCCATCGTGCGCGGCATTGATCCGGCGCGCGAAGGCGAGGTGACCGATCTGGCAGCGACGAATGCCGATGTGCTGCAGCTGCTGCAGCCCGGCAGCTTCAACATCGTGCTCGGCCAGGAGCTGGCACGCCAGATGGGCGTTAGCGTGGGGGACAAGGTGACGCTGATTGCGCCCAGCGGCCAGGTCACACCGGCTGGTGTGGTGCCGCGCCTCAAGCAGATGACGGTGGCGGGCACGTTTGACTCCGGCCACTACGAATACGACTCTGCCATGGCCATGCTGCACCATGAGGATGCGCAGCGCATCTTCCGCCTGGAAGGGCCAACAGGCATTCGCCTGAAGCTCAAGGACCTGCACGAAGCGCCGCGCGTGGCCCGAGAGCTGGCGGGCATGATTACCGAGTTCCTCTACCTGCGTGACTGGACGCAGCAGAACAAGACCTGGTTTGCCGCCGTGCAGCTGGAAAAGCGCATGATGTTCATCATCCTGACCCTGATCGTGGCCGTGGCGGCCTTCAATCTGGTCTCGACCCTGGTGATGACGGTGACGGACAAGCGCGCAGACATTGCCATTCTGCGCACGCTGGGTGCCTCGCCCGCGTCCATCATGGGTATCTTCATGGTGCAAGGTGCCATGGTGGGCGTGATTGGCACCTTTGCCGGGCTGGCGCTGGGCCTGCTGGTGGCCTGCAATATCGACGTCATCGTGCCAGCCATTGAGCAGGCGCTGGGCGCGACCTTCCTGCCCAAGGACATCTATCTGATCAGCACCATGCCCAGCGAGCCACAGGCCAGCGACATCGTGCCGATTGCCGTGATTTCTCTGATTCTGGCCTTTGTGGCCACCATTTACCCCAGCTGGCGCGCCAGCCGCGTGAACCCTGCGGAGGCGCTGCGTTATGAATAAGCAAGTCGTACTGGACGCGCGCAATCTCTCCAAGCGCTTTGAAGATGGGCACCTGAACGTGCAGGTGCTGCATGAGGTCAACCTGCAGGTGCATGCGGGCGAGACGCTGGCCATCGTCGGCGCCTCGGGCTCGGGCAAGAGCACGTTGCTGCATCTGCTCGGCGGTCTGGATGCGCCCACGCAGGGCAGTGTGCAGCTCATGGGGCAGCCCATGCACACGCTCAGCCCTCGCAAGCAGGGTGAGCTGCGCAACCAGCATCTGGGCTTTATCTACCAGTTCCACCACCTGCTGCCCGAGTTCAGCGCGCAGGACAACGTGGCCATGCCGCTGCGCATTCGCCGCGATTCCAAAGAGCAAGCTCTGGCGCAGGCCGCACGCATGCTCGAAGCCGTGGGGCTGAAGGAGCGCATGGCGCACCGCCCGGCAGAGCTCTCTGGCGGTGAGCGCCAGCGCGTGGCCATTGCACGCGCGCTGGTGACGCAGCCTGCCTGTGTGCTGGCCGATGAGCCCACGGGCAATCTGGACCGCTCGACGGCCGATGGCGTGTTCGAACTCATGCTGGAGCTGGCACGCAACCACGGCACGGCTTTTGTGATGGTCACGCACGACGAAAGCCTGGCCGTCAAGTGTGACCGCGTGGTGCGCATTGTGCGCGGGCGCTTGTCTGAATGAAAAATGAGAGCTGCTTGCGCTTTATATATAAGCATTTCAAATACTTTTCTATCTGAAAGTATTGATTTACAAGCGCTAAGAGCTATCAAAAATGAATGATGCACAGCTGGATTGACACCCATTGCCACCTCGACGCAGCGGAATTTGACGCCGACCGTGACGCTGTGCGTGCAGCGGCTAGGGCTGCGGGTGTGGGCCACATAGTCATCCCCGCCGTGCACCGTGCGCACTGGCGCGAGGTGATCGCACTGGCCCACCGGCATGGCGACAGCTATGCGCTGGGCATTCACCCGCTCTACACCCCGAACGCGCAGGAAGGCGATATTGCTGTGCTGCGCGAGCTGCTGGTGGAGGTGCAGGACGACCCGCACCTGGTGGCAGTTGGCGAAATCGGCCTGGACTTTTTTGTACCGGGGCTGGATGCCGAGCGGCAGATCTGGTTCTACGAGCAGCAAATCCAGCTGGCGCGCGAGTTTGGCTTGCCCGTCATACTGCATGTGCGCAAGAGCAGCGACCGCCTGCTCAAAAACCTGCGTGCCAAGCCGGTGGTGGGCGGCATTGCCCATGCTTTTAACGGCAGCTTGCAGCAGGCCCAGGCGTTTATCGATCTGGGCTTCAAGCTCGGCTTTGGCGGCGCCGTCACCTATGACCGCGCGCTCAAGTTGCGTGAGCTGGCGGCGACACTGCCGCTGGAGAGCATCGTGATGGAAACCGATGCGCCAGACATTCCGCCGCACTGGCTCTACACCACGGCCGAGGCGCGTGCTGCAGGCCAGCCGCAGGGCCGCAACAGCCCGGCGGAGCTGCCGCGCATTGCGCAGGAGGTGGCGCAGCTGCGTGGCATCAGCGCCGATGCGCTGGCGCAGGCCACCAGCAACAACGCACGTGCTGTGCTGCGTGGTTTGTCAGCGTTGAGATAGTTTTTGGCCTCTGGCGCTGATGCAGCAAGCGCTGACAGCTATAGATTTGTAAAAACTCCAGTGACAGCAGACAGCATGCCTTTGGCCGCACAATGCCAGCCCATGAACGATGCATCTGAGCGTCTGCAAGGCTTGCCGCCGGTGGCCGATGTGCGCACGCGGCTGGTGATTCTAGGCAGCTTTCCCGGCGTGGCTTCGCTGGCGGCGCAGCAGTATTACGCCCACCCACAGAACAAGTTCTGGCCCATTCTGGCGGCCCTGTGGCCTGCCCATCCGCAGCCCGGGCGCGAGGACTATGCCGCCCGCTGCGAATGGCTGCTGGCGCGAGGCCTGGGCCTGTGGGATGTGTATGACAGCTGTGAGCGCCAGGGCAGTCTGGACAGTGCGATTCGGCAGCCCCAAGTCAATGACTTTGCCGCGCTGAAGGCGCGCTGCCCGCTGCTGCAGGCCGTGGCCCATAACGGCGGTGAAAGCTACAAGCACGCCAGCAAGCTCGAGGGACTGGGCTTGACGGTCCACAAGCTGCCATCCACCAGCCCGGCCAATGCCTCCATCAGCTTCGAGCGCAAGCTCACTGCTTGGCGGGATGTGATGCAGGCCGCAGGACTATTTGAGAAAGAACACTAAGGTGGCAACACGCAAGAAAAAATCCAGTGCCTTTACCGAAGAGGACATGCCCCAGGTCAGTGTCTCGGACGATGGTGTTTCGCGCTATCTGCATCTGGGCACACCCTGGGTGCAGGGTTCTATGAACCTGAAAAAACCGTTCGAGATCGACCTGGAATACGTGCAGCGCATGATGGCCTGGCTGCTGTTTGTGGACCCGGACACCGTGGCCGAGCGCCGCGCCGTGCAACTGGGGCTGGGCGCTGCGGCGCTGACCAAGTTCCACTACAAAATGCTCAAGATGCACACGGCGGCGATTGAGATCAACCCGCTGGTGGTCAATATCTGCCGCAGCTGGTTCAAGCTGCCGCCCGATAACGAGTCGCTGGAAGTGGTGCTGGGCGATGCCTCCATGGAAATCCTCAAGCCCCGCTGGCAGGGTGCAGTCGATGCCTTGCAGGTGGACCTGTACGACCACAATGCCGCTGCCCCCGTGCTGGACAGCGCCGAGTTCTATGCCGACTGCCGCAATATGCTCACGCCCGAAGGCTGCATGACGGTGAACCTGTTTGGCCGTGCATCGAGCTATCAGCGCAGCCTGGACAAGATCACGGAGGCTTTTGGTCAGGGCCATGTCTGGGCTTTCAAGCCCACACGCGAAGGCAACACCATTGTGCTGGCGCAGCGCACGCCGCAGATGCTGGACCGCGAAGCGCTGCTGGTTCGCGCCGAAGCGATTCAGGCCCGCTGGGGCCTGCCTGCCACCAAGTGGCTCAAGGTCTTCAAGCCGGTGGTTGACGCTGCATAAATGGCAGCATACGGGCAAGCAAGTACAGTTAGCTTTTTGTGTCTGATGTGCTTGCTGCCATGACTACTTCTGTTGCTGCTTCGGCTTCTTCTCTGACATTGCGTGCTGTGGGCGGCCCCTTGAGCGGGCGTGCGCTGGACTGGCGTCTGGTGCTGCAGTGGCTGGAGGAAGACGGCGTCATCGATGCCGCAGAAGCCGGCCGCGTGCGTGCCCGTTGCTCCACGGCCGAGAGCAGCCAGCACCCGCTGGTGCGACTGGCAGGTGTGGGCGTGACGCGCAGCAGCGACGGAGTGCCGCTGGATGTGGAGCAGCTCACAGCCTTTGTGGCGCAATGCACGGGCATGTCTTATCTGCGTATTGACCCGCTCAAGGCCGATGTGGCCCGTGTGGGCGAAGCCATGAGCGGTCCCTATGCGCAGCGGCACCACATCCTGCCCGTGCAGGTGGGTGCGGCTGAGATTGTGGTGGCCACGGCAGAGCCCTTTGTGCAGGGCTGGGTGGCCGAGGTCGAGCGCCAGACGCGCAAGACCGTGCGCCGGGTGATGGCCAATCCTGCCGAAATTGCACACTACACCAAGGAATTTTTTGCGCTGGCCAATTCGGTGCGCGCAGCGCAAAAGGCGGGAGGGGCAGCATCATCTGCCAGCTTTGAACAGCTGGTGGAGCTGGGGCGCAGCAGTCGCCAGCTGGACGCCAATGACACCGGGGTGATTCGTGTGGTGGACTGGCTGTGGCAGTACGCCTTTGACCAGCGCGCCAGCGACATCCACCTGGAGCCCCGGCGCGAGCAGGGTGTGATTCGCTTTCGCATTGACGGGGTGCTGCACAGCGTCTACCGCATGCCCATGGGTGTGTTTAACGCCATGCTGGCGCGCATCAAGCTGCTGGGGCGCATGGATGTGATGGAAAAGCGCCGTCCGCAGGACGGCCGCATCAAGACGCGCAACCCGCGCGGTGAAGAAATTGAAATGCGTCTTTCCACCTTGCCCACCGCCTTTGGCGAGAAGATGGTGATGCGCATTTTTGACCCGGACAACACCATCAAGCAGCTGGACCAGCTGGGCTTCATGCCGCATGACGCGCAGCGTTGGGAAGACCTTGTGCAGCGGCCCCACGGCATTATTCTGGTGACCGGCCCCACAGGCTCGGGCAAGACCACCACGCTGTACTCCACACTCAAGCGCGTTGCCACGGAAGAGGTGAACGTCAGCACGGTGGAAGACCCCATCGAAATGATTGAGCCGGCTTTTAACCAGACTCAGGTGCAGCCGCAGCTGGACTTTGGTTTTACCGAAGGGCTGCGTGCCCTGATGCGCCAGGACCCGGACGTCATCATGGTGGGCGAAGTCCGTGACACCGCCACGGCAGAAATGGCCGTGCAGGCCGCACTCACGGGGCACCTGGTGTTTTCTACGCTGCACACCAACGATGCGCCCAGTGCCGTGAGCCGCCTGATGGAGCTGGGCGTGCCGCCCTACCTGATCAATGCCACGCTGCTGGGCGTGCTGGCCCAGCGTCTGGTGCGCGTGCTGTGCCCGCAGTGCAAGCAGCCAGATCCCGACACCTCATCCGACATGCTGGTGCAGGCCATGCATCCGTGGAAGTTCAATGGTCAGGCCACGCCTTACCGCCCTGTGGGCTGTGAGGCCTGCCGCATGACCGGTTTCAGAGGCCGTATGGGGTTGTATGAGCTGCTGGTGTGCAGTGACAGCCTCCGGCAGCAGATCCACCAGAGTCCGGCCATGGAGACGCTGCGCCGCCAGGCCGTGCAGGACGGCATGCGGCCTTTGCGGGTGTCCGGTGTACTGCGGGTGGCGGAGGGGCAGACCACGCTGGCCGAAGTGCTGGCAGCGACGCCGCCGTTGCATTAAGCAATCATCACTCAATGAAAAAAGCGTAAGCCTTGTCGCTGAGATAGCGGAACCAGTGACAGTTGTACCAAAGGCATCCACAGGCTGTATTTTTATGTTTGCAAGTACTTGCACTTGCATTTTCCTAGGGGAAACGCGTAAAAAATCCCGCAAATTCGCGGTTTATGTCGGTTATTCCGTAGGTGGAACCCACATGAATTCCACTTCACTTTGCTTACTGAATCCACAGGTCGTGAATCCCTTGCAGGAGACGTTTTCGTGAAAATCAAGAGTCAAAAAGACTTTTTCGCTGGCCTGATGTACACGGTCGTGGGCGCTGGCTTTGCCATTGGCGCGACGGAGTACAGCATTGGTACCGGCGCGCGCATGGGCCCTGGCTACTTCCCCATGATTCTGGGCATCTTGCTGGCCATCATCGGTCTGGCAATTTCGTTCAAGTCAACACTCAGTGGTCCGGCTGATGGTGACCCTATCGGTAAGTGGGCATGGCGCCAGATTGCCTTCATTCTGGGTGCGAACTTTGCCTTCGGTATTTTGCTGGTTGGCATTCCTGCCATCGGCATTCCCAGCTTTGGCCTGATCGTGGCAATTTATGGTCTGGTGATCATTGCCAGCTTTGCGCGCAAGGAAGTGGAGATCAAGGAAACCCTGGTGCTCGCAACCATTCTGGCCGCGGGTAGCTATGCGGTGTTCGTGTGGGCGCTGAGCCTGCAGTTCCCTGTCTGGCCTTCCTTCATCGTCGGTTAATGCCCCCTGGAGATTTGCATCGTGGAATTGATTGAACACTTGTCGATGGGCTTCGGGGTCGCCTTCACGGCCCAGAACCTGATGTATTGCTTGATCGGCTGTATCCTGGGTACGCTGATCGGTATCTTGCCTGGCCTGGGTCCAGTGGCGACCATCGCCATGCTGCTGCCCGCCACCTACTCGCTGCCACCCGTGGCAGCACTGATCATGCTGGCCGGTATTTACTACGGCGCCCAGTACGGTGGCTCTACCACCGCTATCTTGGTGAACCTGCCCGGTGAGTCGTCCTCTGTGGTGACCATGATTGACGGCTACCAGATGGCACGCAAGGGCCGTGCAGGCCCTGCGCTGGCGGCTGCTGGTATTGGCTCCTTCTTCGCTGGCTGCGTGGGCACCGTGATCCTGGCTGCCTTTGCTCCCCCGCTGACTGAAGTTGCCTTCATGTTCGGCCCTGCCGAGTACTTCTCGCTGATGGTGCTGGGTCTGATCGGTGCTGTGGTGCTGGCTTCCGGCTCGCTGCTCAAGGCCATTGGCATGATCGTGCTGGGTCTGCTGTTCGGCATGATCGGCACGGACGTGAACTCCGGCGTGGCACGCTACAGCTTTGACATTCCTGAACTGACCGACGGTATCGACTTCGTCGTGATCGCCATGGGTGTGTTTGGCTACGGTGAAATCATTGCCAACCTGTCCAAGCCAGATGACCAGCGTGAAATCTTCACCGCCAAGGTCAAGGGGCTGATGCCTACCGCGCAAGACTTCAAGCTGATGTTCCCCGCCATGGTGCGTGGTACGGCGCTGGGTTCGGCACTGGGTATCCTGCCAGGCGGTGGCGCCATGCTGTCGGCTTTTGCTTCCTACACCATCGAGAAGAAGACCAAGCTGCGTCCTGGTGAAGTGCCTTTCGGTCAAGGCAATATCCGTGGTGTGACAGCACCTGAGTCTGCCAACAACGCTGGCTCTCAGACTTCCTTTATTCCTCTGCTGACCCTGGGTATTCCTCCTAACGCTGTGATGGCGCTGATGGTGGGTGCGATGACCATCCACAACATCCAGCCTGGTCCTCAGGTGATGACCAGCAACCCCGAGCTGTTCTGGGGCCTGATCGCCTCCATGTGGCTGGGTAACGCGATGCTGATCATTCTGAACCTGCCCATGATCGGCATGTGGATCAAGCTGCTGTCTGTGCCTTACCGCTGGCTGTTCCCTGCCATCGTGCTGTTCTGCGCGGTGGGTGTGTACGGCACCAAGAACTCTGAGTTCGACGTGTGGATGGTGGGTATCTTCGGTTTCATTGGCTACATTTTCTACAAGCTGGGCACAGAACCTGCGCCCCTGCTGCTGGGCTTCATCCTGGGCCCCATGATGGAAGAAAACCTGCGCCGTGCGCTGCTGCTGTCGCGTGGTGACTGGAGCGTGTTCGTGACACGTCCAATCTCTGCCACCATGCTGGTGCTGTCCGTGATCCTGCTGGTGATCGTGTGTCTGCCCGCAGTGAAGAACAAGCGTGAAGAAGCGTTTGTGGAAGATTAATTTCTCTTCCCGGCATTTCCCAGAAAAGGCGCCTTTCGAGGCTAATGCCAGTCAGTTAAGGTTCAGCAGCCTCTAAATGCGCTAAAAGGCAACGTGTTTACACGTTGCCTTTTTCATTGATGGGTGTTCTCTCAGGCGCATTGCGCCAATGTCTCTCTCAAGCGCCAGATCAGCTTGATCAATTGGCTGCTTTCATTGATCGTTCTTGGATTGAGCAAGCTTTGCAAAGGACAGGAAAAGCGTCGATCCGCTCATAGCCTGAGCGTACAAGCTGTTCGCCGAGCATTTATGCAACAAAGCCACGATGAGTGGGAAGCTTTCTAAGCCTGCTCCCGCACAGTGACTGAGCCCCGCCACGGCGGGGCTTTTTCATGTGCCCATGATGGCGATATGGGGCTACTGCAATCGTGTGGAGCGGGGCAGTCATGGTTCGCCGCACAATATGTGCTGATCGTTTTTCTCCGCTTATGCCCGTTCTTTCGCATCCCCAACAGCACCCCCTGCGTGCGCTGCTGCACAACGAAGTCCATGCCCGGCCTGCCGAAGCCATTGAAGGCCCGGCCGCCATTGCCCATGTGGTGATGCTGGCAGACCCGGCGCAGCGTGAGGCCAGTCGTGCGCATCTGGCTGCCTTGCTGCACGACCACCACTGCACGGGACCGGATGCAGACTGCACGCACCTGCGTGTAGATCTGGGCACTTTTCGCCTGCGTTGGGAGCTGCATACCGAGTTTGTCAGCTGGACCTTCATGGTGCCACTGCCTGCCGATGCGCCGCTGGATACGCGTGCACCGCTCACAGCCATGGAAGAGGTGCCGCAGCAGTGGCTCCGCAACCTGCCTGGCGAGTGCCTGAGCAGCATTCACCTGTGGATCGTCAAGGATGCGCAGTGCGAAGGCAAGGGCATGAAGCATCTGGTGCAGCAAATGCTCAATGCAGACACGCTGGCGGGCGCGGCCGTGCATGCGGGGCATACCGAGGTCTGCACCGACTTTGCCATCCATGCCGATGGCTATTCGCGCATGCTGGTCAAGCCTTCAGACAGCATCAGCGCACGCCGTATGGGCCGTCTGGTGCAGCGCCTGCTGGAGATTGAAACCTACCGCATGGCTGCCTTGCTGGGCCTGCCTGCTGCGCGCAAGGCCGCCAGTGTGCTGGGCGCTGCAGAAAAAGAACTGGCTGAGCTGGCCAATGCCATCCGCGAGGCGGATCGCGATGCCGAGCCTGCGCTGCTGGACCACCTGACGCGGCTGGCGGGGCAGGTGGAGAGTGAATATGCCGCCACCCATTCGCGCTTTTCTGCCAGCAAGGCCTACTTTGAGCTGGTGGACAAGCGCATTCAGGACTTGCGCGAAGAGCGCCTGTCTGGCCTGCTGACGATTCAGGAGTTCATGGAGCGGCGCCTCTCGCCCGCACGCAGTACCTGCGAGTGGGCTGTGCACCGCCAGAATGCCTTGTCGCAGCGTGTCTCGCGGGTGAGCAATCTGCTGCGCACGCGTGTGGAAATCGAGCAGCAGCAAAGCAACCAGGAAATTCTGGCGACCATGAATGACCGCCAGGGCACGCAGCTGAAGCTGCAGTCCACGGTGGAAGGACTGTCTGTAGCGGCCATCACCTACTACATCACGGGGCTGATTACTTATCTGAGCAAGGGCGCGCAGAAGCTGGGCTGGCCGCTCTCGCCTGAGATCACGGCGGCTGTGGCCATTCCCGTGGTGGCTTTCAGTGTCTGGTGGTCGCTGCGCCGCCTGCATCACAAGCTGTTTGGCGGCAAGCACTGAGTGATTCTTTAAAACAATAGCGCCTTGCGTTTGATTTATCTAGGTTTGCAATATAAAAGTGTCTGAAATCCAGAATCCACCAGCGCAAAAAGCTCCTAAAGGGGTAGCGCTAGGCCTGACGCTGGCGGTGCTGGGGGCGATTGCCTTCAGTGGCAAGGCCATCATCGTTAAGCTGGCCTATCGCTATGGGGTGGATGCGGTCACGCTGCTCATGTACCGCATGCTGTTTGCGCTGCCCATCTTTTTGCTCATGGCATGGTGGGCCGGGCGCGGGCAGGCAGCACTCACACGCAAGGACTGGCTGGGCGTGCTGGGGCTGGGCTTTAGTGGCTACTACCTGGCCAGCTATCTGGACTTTGCCGGGCTGGCCTACATCACAGCGGCGCTGGAGCGGCTGATTCTCTACCTCAACCCCACCCTGGTCGTGCTCTTTGGCTGGGTGGTCTACAAGCGCGGCATTACCTGGATGCAGTTTGTCGGCATGCTGCTGAGCTATTGCGGCGTGCTGCTGGTCTTTGGGCATGAGGTGGGCGCGCAGGGCAGTGATGCCATCTGGGGCACGCTGCTGGTGTTTGCCAGTGCCGTGAGCTATGCCATCTACATGGTCTACAGCGGCGAGATGGTCAAGCGCCTGGGCTCGCTGCGGCTGGTGGGTCTGGCCTCCAGCGTGGCCTGCTTTTTCTGCATTGCACAGTTTTTGCTGACCCATCCCATCTCGGCCATGGCAGTGGCGCCCGAGGTGCTGTGGCTGTCCGTGCTCAATTCCACGGCCTGCACGGTAGCGCCGGTGCTCATGGTCATGATGGCGATTGAGCGCATCGGCCCCGGCATGACAGCGCAGACCGGCATGATTGGCCCGCTGTCCACCATCTTGATGGGCGTGTGGCTGCTCGATGAGCAGCTGAATGTCTGGATGGTTGCAGGCACCAGCCTGGTCATGGTGGGCATTTTTGTGTTTACGCGCTGGGCCAAGAAGCCAGGCGCTGTCAGGTAGACGCTAGCAAGTACAAAGAGGAGATAAGCAATGGATCTGGGAATTGCAGGCAAATGGGCGCTGGTCTGCGGCGCGAGCAAGGGCCTGGGCTTTGGCTGTGCCAAGGCGCTGGTGCAGGAAGGTGTGAATGTGGTGATCAACGCCCGTGGTGCAGAAGCCCTGCAGGCTGCGGCCGAGCAGCTGCAGGCGTTGAACACCAGCGTACAGGTGCTGACTGTGGCCTGCGACATCACGCAGCCAGAAGGCCGCGCCGCCGTGTTCAGCGTACCCGGAGGCCCCGGCAAGGACTTTGACATTGTGGTGACCAATGCGGGCGGCCCGCCACCCGGCGACTTCCGTGACTGGGAGCGTGCCGACTGGATCAAGGCCGTGGATGCCAACATGCTCACGCCGATTGAGCTGATCAAGGCCACCGTGGATGGCATGGCCGCGCGTGGCTTTGGCCGCATCGTCAACATCACCTCCAGCGCGGTGAAGGCGCCGATCGACATTCTGGGGCTGTCCAATGGCGCGCGTACAGGGCTGACAGGCTTTGTGGCCGGTCTGGCGCGCTCTGGCATTGCCGCCAAGGGCGTGACCATCAACAACCTGCTGCCTGGCAAGTTCGATACCGACCGTCTGGCCACCACCTTCAAGGCGGCTGCCGCCAAGAGTGGCAAGGAGCTGGAGGACATCCGCAAGACACAGTCTGCGCAGATTCCGGCCAGGCGCTTTGGCACGCCCGATGAGTTCGGTGCCATCTGTGCTTTCCTGTGCAGCCAGCAGGCAGGCTATATGACGGGGCAGAACATCCTGCCTGACGGTGGCCTGTACGCTGGCACTTTCTGAGGCGCTGCCCGGACACACAGAAAAAGCAGCTGAAAAGCTGCTTTTTTGTTGCACTGTGATTGCCGCCTGCCTTATTTGCGGGACGAGACCACAATCCCGCCCACAATCAGCGCAAAGGCCAGCGCATGGTAGAGCTGTGGCACCTCACCCAGCACCGGAATGGAAAGCAGGGCGGTGAACAGCGGAATCAGATTCGCAAAAAATCCCGCTGTCGCAGGCCCTGCGCGGCGCACCCCTTCGCCCCAGAAACGGTAGGCCAGAATGGCCGGGCCAATCACAATGAACAGCATGGCAGCAGCCAGTTGCCAGCTGGGCACGAACACCAGATCGCCCACGGCTGTCTCTCCGCCGGTAATCAGGGCTGACCAGGCAATGCCAAACAGCATCTGGGCCATCAGAAAGCCCACCCAGTTGCTGCGAATGCTTTCCTGCCCCTGCATGGTCTGGCCGCTGCGCGCCAGCAGCCAGCTGTAGAACGACCAGACGATGGTGGCCAGCAGGATGAACCAGTCCCCCGGCACCAGATGCAGCCCCAGCAACTGGTTCACATCTCCGCGGCTGAGCACCACGGCCACGCCCAGCACGGACAGCAGGGCCCCCACGGCCTGACGGCCACTGATGGCCGTGCCAAACCAGATGCGGCCAATCAGCAGCATCCATATGGGCATGCTGGAGCCCACCAGCGTCACGTTGATGGCCGAGGAGGTCTTGAGTGCCAGATACAGCAGGGCGTTGTAGCAGCCAATGCCCAGCACGCCGAGGACGGCGTACTGCTTCCAGCACTTCCACATGGTACTGTTTTTGCGTAGTACATAGCCACCCCAGGGCAGCAGGATGACAAAGGCAATGCACCAGCGCAGCAGATTGAGGGTGAAGGGGGAAATCAGATCGTGTACCAGGCGGCCCACAATGGCATTGCCAGCCCACATCAGTGGAGCCAAAGTCAACATGGCAGCCGTGCCAATAGTCAAAGGGGAACTCATGGCCGGCAATGGTAGCGGAGACAAATCGCAGACAGCCGTCCAAACGTGGCACGATGATGCAGGTGACAGCGTTTCATCAGAATAAGGAGGCAAAAAATATGTCAGCGATACTCAGCAAGGCGGTACAGATACAGCGCAACGGCGGCCCCGAGGTCATGGACCTCGTGGTGCGAGATGCAGGGCAGCCCGGTCCGGGAGAAATCTTGTTGCGCCACCACGCAGTGGGACTGAATTTTATTGATGTCTACCAGCGCTCCGGCCTGTACAGCTTGCCCCTGCCTTTGCAGCTGGGCATGGAAGCTGCGGGCGTGGTGGAGGCCGTAGGTGACGGCGTTACCCATCTTCAAACAGGAGATCGGGTGGCGTATGCATGCAACCCTCCGGGCAGTTATTGCGAACGCCGCGTCATGTCGGCCACCCATGTCTGCAGGCTGCCTGACAACATCAGTTTTGACACGGCAGCTGCCATGATGCTCAAGGGCATGACGGTGCAATACCTGCTCAAGCAATGCCAGCCTATGCAGGGTCTGCAGGCTGGGGACTATGTGCTGTTCCATGCCGCCGCCGGTGGTGTGGGGCTCATTGCCTGCCAGTGGGCCAGGGCCCTGGGGCTGCAGCTGATCGCCACGGCAGGCAGTGATGAAAAATGCCAGCTGGCGCTTGCCAATGGGGCATCACACGCTATCAATTACAGAACAGAAGACTTTGCCGCACGGGTGCAGGAGATCACGCAGGGGCTGGGCGTGAAAGTGGTCTACGACAGCGTAGGCAAGGACACCTGGGAGGGCTCCATCGCCTGCCTGCGCCGCTTTGGGCTGATGGTCTCGTTTGGCAATGCCTCGGGGCCCGTGCCGCCGGTGTCTCTGGCAGCACTGACTGCCAAGGGCCTGTATGTGACGCGTCCCAGCCTGTTTGTCTACGCCCATGATCGTGCGACGACACAGGCCATGGCAGATGACCTGTTTGCCGTAGTGAGCAGCGGTCAGGTCAGGATTCATATTGACCAGCGCTTTGCGCTGGACGAGGTGCGTGCGGCTCACGAGGCATTGGAGGCACGGCGCACGACAGGGTCGACCATTTTGATGGTGTGAAGGAGCGAGGAAAGAGCATGGATTGGCTGGAAAAACTCCGAGATGCGGCACAGCGCCCGCCTGATCAACCGCGCATGCCCCTGCTTTGGAACGGGCAGGTCATAGGCACGGTCGCAGAGGGTTTCCTGGAACGGGTGGGGGTCGATTTCCTGCGAGGGCAGCGCATTACGCTGACACAGAAAAAAACACCAGGGCTGGGCAATGCCTGGAGCCTGACAGCCCCTGATGCCAGCTTTGGTCTGAATGCGCTGGCACAGCTGCTGCGTGAGCAGGGGCGCAGCGGTCCCTGGCGGGATGAGCAGATTGCCGTCTGCACCCCGCAGGGCCAGCGCGTGGCGACGGTAGAGCGTGGAGTGGTGCGCGTGCTGGGTGTGGCAACGCATGCCGTACATCTCATTGGTCTGGCGCAGGATGGCCGCATGTGGGTGCAGCAGCGCAGCAGCACCAAGGCCAACCACCCCGACAAGTGGGACACCTTGATGGGTGGCATGGTCTCGGCCAGCGACAGCCTGCAGCAGGCGCTGGCACGTGAAACCCAGGAAGAGGCTGGGCTGGATGTCACCCAGCTGCTCCACCTGCGCCATGGTGGCCATGTGATGTTTGCATGCCCCAGCGATGAGGTGCCGGGTGGCGCTGCCTATATGCGCGAGCGCATCGACTGGTTTGTGGGCACGGTGCCGCAGGAGGTGACGCCCAGCAACCAGGATGGCGAAGTGCAGCAATTTGCCTGCATTGACCATGAAACCTTGCTGGCCTGGCTGAAAGCCGGGCGTTTTACACCGGAGGCAACATTGGTGCTGGGCGATTATCTGGAGCTTTAATCCAGTCTCATTTTTTTAGCATGTAAAAAGCCGGCAAGAAGACATGCCGGCTTTTTTTATTTTCATGAATATTTTTTCTTATTAAAAAGAATCTATGAAATGATCGAGGCTCTTCATGTCCAGTGTCGGTTCGTGCGTTTTGCTTGCGTAGTCTTTTTTCCTTCTTGGCGTCTGCGGCGTTCCTCTGGAAGGAATGTTTGGTACAAAGTCCAAGCCGTAGTAAAAAATCTTTGCTATGTGCAAACTTGATGTTGAAAGAGAGAGGTAATAGATGGCGCAAAACCTGAATGACGATATTTATGCATCGCGAGAGCTGCTCTCGTCGTTGCCCAAAAAGCGTTTTCCAGAAAACGAGCTCAATGGCCGCAATGTGTTCAGCGCCGTACGTGACGAGCTGATGCTGGACGGCAATTCGCGCCAGAACCTGGCCACCTTCTGCCAGACCTGGGTGGATGACTATGCGCGCGCCATCATGGACTTGTCGATCGACAAGAACATGATCGACAAGGACGAATACCCCCAGACCGCGGAAATTGAAAGCCGCTGCGTGCACATGCTGGCGGACCTGTGGAATTCCCCTTCGCCCGAGACCACGCTGGGCTGCTCCACCGTCGGTTCTTCGGAAGCGGCCATGCTGGGTGGTCTGGCCCTGAAGTGGCAGTGGCGCAAGAAGCGCGCAGCGCAGGGCAAGTCCACCGACCGCCCCAACATGGTCTGCGGCCCCGTGCAGATCTGCTGGCACAAGTTTGCGCGCTACTTTGATGTGGAAATCCGCGAAGTGCCGCTGGAAGGCGATCGCATGATCATGAATCCGGACGAAGTGCTCAAGCGCGTGGACGAAAACACCATCGGCGTGGTGCCCACCATGGGCGTGACCTTTACCTGCCAGTACGAGCCCGTCAAAGCGATTCACGATGCGCTGGACAAGCTGCAGCAGGAAACCGGTCTGGACATCCCCATGCACGTGGACGGCGCCAGTGGCGGCTTCCTGGCGCCCTTCTGTGCTCCTGAAATTGAATGGGACTTCCGCCTGCCCCGCGTGAAGTCCATCAACTCCTCCGGCCACAAGTTTGGTCTGGCACCACTGGGTGTGGGCTGGGTGATCTGGCGTGAAGCCAAGGATCTGCCCGAAGAGCTGATCTTCAACGTCAACTACCTGGGCGGCAATATGCCCACCTTTGCGCTGAATTTCTCGCGCCCCGGTGGCCAGGTGATTGCGCAGTACTACAACTTCCTGCGCCTGGGCCGTGAGGGCTATACCAAGGTGCATGGTGCCTGCTATGACACCGCCATGTATCTGGCCAAGGAAATTGAAAAGCTGGGCGACTTCAAGATCATCTTTGATGGCAACCCCAAGCACGGCATTCCTGCGCTGGCCTGGACGCTCAAGAACCCCGATGCCATCAACGGCTACACCCTGTATGACTTCGCGGACCGCCTGCGCAGCCGCGGCTGGCAGGTGCCTGCCTACTCCATGCCTGCCAACCGTGAAGACCTGGTGGTGCAGCGCATTCTGGTGCGCCACGGCGTGAGCCGCGATCTGGCCTCCTTGCTGATTGAGGACATGAAGCGTGCGCTGGAGTACTTCAAGGCACACCCTGTCTCCAACCCGTTGACGGAAAAGGAAGCAGGTGGATTTAGCCACCGTTAAACGCTAGTCCTGGCATGCCTGTGGAGATTGCTTCCCGGCATGCCATTTTTTTATCCGGCGGAGGACTTATGGCCACAGCGCAAGCATCAAACGCAAAAAATCAGCTCAGTCTGATCGGTTTTTTTGCCATCACCGCATCCATGGTGATGGCGGTCTATGAATACCCCACCTTTGCCACCTCGGGCTTTAGCCTGGTGTTCTTCTTACTGCTGGGCGGGCTGCTGTGGTTTGTGCCACTGGGCCTGTGCTCTGCAGAAATGGCGACGGTAGAAGGCTGGGAAGAAGGTGGCGTTTTCTCCTGGGTCTCCAACACGCTCGGCGAGCGCTGGGGCTTTGCTGCCATCACCTTTGGCTATCTGCAGATTGCCATTGGCTTTATCCCCATGCTGTATTTCGTGCTGGGGTGCCTGTCATACATTTTGAAGTGGCCTGAACTCAATACCAGCCCCGTGCTCAAGACCATTGGCGGGCTGGTGATTCTGTGGCTGCTGGCCTTCACCCAGTTCGGGGGGACCAAGTACACCGCCAAGATTGCCAAACTGGGCTTTTTCGCAGGTATTTTGCTGCCTGCCGCCATTCTGGTGCTGCTGGCTATCAGCTACCTGTCCAGCGGTGCAACACTGCAGATCAAGATGGACGCTGCCAGCTTCTTCCCGGACTTCACCAAGCTGGGCACGATGGTGGTGTTTGTAGCCTTTATCCTGAGCTACATGGGCGCGGAAGCTTCGGCCACCCACGTCAACGAGATGAAAAACCCCGGGCGTGATTATCCGCTGGCCATCATCTTGCTGATGGCGGCAGCCATTGTGCTCAGCTCTATCGGCGGTCTGTCTGTGGCTGCGGTCATTCCGCATGCCGAGATCAATCTGTCCGCTGGCGTGATGCAAGCCTTTGAAGTGCTGATTGGTCAGTTTGGCCCCGGCGTGGAGTGGACCATCCGCATCATTGCTACCTTGCTGATGCTGGGAGTGCTGGCTGAGGTTGCTGCCTGGATCGTAGGCCCCTCGCGCGGCATGCTGGTGACGGCGCAGCGTGGTCTGTTGCCCAAGGCGCTGAGCCGCGTGAACAAGAACGGTGTGCCCGTGGCACTGGTGATCAGCCAGCTGGTGATTACCACCGTAGCGCTGATTGTCTTCACCAACACAGGGGGCGGCAACAACATCTCCTTCCTGATTGCGATGTCGCTGACCGTGGTGATCTATCTGTGCAGCTACTTCATGCTCTTCCTGGGCTATATGCACCTGGTGTGCAAGCAACCTGAGAAAAAGCGCGCCTTCAACGTGCCTGGAGGCAAGACCTTCAAGCTGCTGATTGCCGGTGTGGGCTTCCTGGTTTCACTGTTTGCCTTTGTGATCTCTTTTGTGCCCCCCAGCTCTTTGCCGGGCGCACATGGCATGGACGTATACGTCAGCAGCCTGGTGGTGAGCTTTTTGATTGTTGCCGCCATTCCTTTCATTCTGTATGCCGTGCATGACAAGCAGGGCCAGAAGCTGAATGCGGATCTGGAGCACATCAAGCCACACACCATCCATAGCGACCACTTCTTTATCCACCCTCGTGCACGCAGCACACACCATGTGATCGTGGATGGCGTGAACACCACGCACTCATAAGAGCAGATCTGAGCTGCCAGCAAAAACGCCCACTTTTCAGTGGGCGTTTTTTTGTTCAGTGGCTGGTTCAGCCCTTTTGCTCACGCAGACGGCTGGGAGCCAGGGCGCCAGCCTGCTCGAGGATGGGGTAGGCCACAGAGCACAGCAGGGAGTTGATGCGCTTGAGGTCGCTGATCATGTCAATGTGCAGCGAGCTGGTTTCAATGCTTTGCACCGTGTTGTCATACAGGCGGCCCAGGTGGGTGGCAGAGTAGGCCAGTTCCAGATCACGAAAGCGTACTTTTTCTTCCAGCAGCTTCTGTGCATCGCGCACATTGCCGGTCAGGAACACGCTCATGGCCAGACGCAGATTGGAGACCAGATGCTCGTGCAGGCGGTTGATTTCCTCCAGGCCCGCCTGTGAGAACTGGCGGCCCTTCTTGATCTTCTTGTCTTCCAGGTCCTGCAGCACGCGCTCGATCAGGTCACCCACCTGCTCCATATTGATGGTGAAGCTGATGACTTCCGTCCAGCGGCGGCCTTCATGCTCGTCCAGCTCCTCACGGGAAATCTTGGTCATGTAGTACTTGATGGCGGAGTACAGATCGTCCACTTCGTCATCCAGCTTGCGCAGATGCTCCGACAGCTTCTGGTCGTCGCTCATCCACACTTTCTGCAGGCCCAGCAGCATGGCTTCTACCACATCGGCCTGGTGCAAGGCTTCGCGCGCGGCGCAGGAAATAGCCAGCGAAGGTGTGCTCAGGGCCGACACATCCAGATGGCGTGGGCGAGAGGTGGACAGCGACGCTTCTTCCTCCTGCTGTGGCAGGATTTTCTGCACCATCCATGCCACCTTGCCAGTAAAGGCAATGCACACCACGGCCACAACGGCGTTAAAGGCCAGGTGGAACATGACGACCTGGCTGGCCAGATCTGGCAACAGCTGGGAGGCATAACTTGCCCACAGGCCAGTGAGCGGCACCATCAGCAGCACGCCAATGATCTTGAAAATCAGATTACCCAGGGGCACCTGGCGGGTCTGTACATTGGCCTTGAGGGTGGTGATCACGGCCAGCAAGCCGCTGCCCAGGTTGGCACCAATGACCAGGCCCAGTGCCACATCCACGGGAATGCCGCCAGACGCTGCCAGGGTTGAGACCAGCAGCACGGTGGCCAGGCTGGAGTAGCAGATGATGGCCAGAATAGCGCCGGTGAGCACTTCCATGGTGATGTCGCTGGTCAGTGCTTCCAGCAGGGTCACCATGACGGGGCTTTGCGTGAGCACCGTGGTGGCCTCATTGATCAGCCGCAGGGCCAGCAGCATCAGCCCCAGACCAATCAGCACCCGGCCCACGCGGCCTGCAGTTGTGTCCTGGCGTGAAATAAACAGCACCACGCCGGTGAAGATACACAGTGGCGACAGCCAGGACAGGTCCAGCGAAAACACCACAGCCATCACGCTGGTGCCCACGTCCGCACCCAGCATCACGGCCAGCGCTGCGGTGAGCGACACCATGCCCTGCCCCACAAAGGAGGAGACGATGAGCGCCGTGGCCGTGCTGGACTGCACGATGGTGGTGACACCAATCCCCGAGAGTACCGCGCGCAGGCGGTTGCTGACCCCGCGCGAGAGAAATTCACGCAGATTGGCACCAAAAACACGCAGCACTCCGGTGCGTACCAGCTGTGTGCCCCAGACCAGCAGGGCAATGGCGGCTAAGAGATTGAGTAAATGCTTCATGGATCAGACGATGACGCCAAGGAATATACCCTTGAGGCTGCCAATCGCGCTCTCAGGGCCGGCCCATCACGCACAAGTAGGTGCGGAATAAAGAAAACAATCGAACCAAAACGAAAATATCAGATTCTATTGAAACGAAAATTTTCGGGGCGACTTTTTGGAGCACATGCACGGAGCATGCCCAAGAAAAAGCCCACCGCGAGGGTGGGCTGGCTGTAGCTGGGTCTGGGGGCTGTTTAGGCAGCAGTGTTTGTCCGCTTGGCACGTCTTGCGCGCAGAATTTCGTCCAGGATCAGGCAGGCGGCGCCCACGCAGATGGCAATGTCGGCCACGTTGAAGGCCGGGTAGTGCCAGCCGCCGAGGTGAAAGTCCAGAAAGTCCACCACATAGCCGTGCTGCAGGCGGTCAATCACATTGCCCAAGGCACCGCCGAGGATGGAGGCAATGGAAAAGCAGAAGAACTTCTGCTGGGGGTGTTTGCGCAGCTGCCAGATGATGAGCACGGTGGCAATCACGCCAATGCCGACAAACAGCCAGCGCTGCCAGCCGTCATGGCTGGCCAGAAAGGAAAATGCTGCCCCTGTGTTGTGGGCACGAACCAGGTTGAAGAAGCTGGTGATGGGGGCCCAGTCACCATATTCAAAGATGTTCAGAATCCACTGCTTGGTGATCTGGTCCACAAAGATCAGCAGCGCGGCCCAGATCAGCCAGGGCCAGTAGGCCGGTTTGCGTGCTTGCAGGTCGGTGGTGGGCGCTGGGGTGCTGCTCATGGCCAATCTTTACAGTGAAAGCGGTTTGCAAATAAAACAATAGCTGCTTGCGCTTGTAAATACTTGGTTTCAGATAGTTTTCATATTGAAACCAAGCAAATACAGGCGCTAACAGCTCATCTTTTTAAGGCTCAGGCCTTGGTGCGGACTTCACCTTCGCCGTGCAGGTTGCTGTCGCAACGGCCGCACAGGGTGGGGTGCTCGGGGTTGACGCCCACGTCTTCGCGGTAGTGCCAGCAGCGCTCGCACTTGGCGTGTTCGCTGACCTTCACCGTGGTCTGCAGTGCGTCACCAGCCACAGCATTGGCTGCCGAGGTGATGAACACAAACTTCAGGTCATCGCCCAGCGATTGCAGCAGGGCGAGATCTTCTGGCTCGGCGGCCAGCGTTACTTCGGCTTGCAGCGATGCGCCAATCTTGCCTTCGGCACGCACGGTTTCGATGTCCTTGTTCACCACGTCACGGATGTCGCGCAGGCGCTTCCACTTGGCCAGCAAGGCTTCGTCGCCTGCGGGCAGGTCGGTGAACTTCTCCAGGAAGATGGAGTTGCTGTTGCCAAAGATCTTCCAGGCTTCTTCGGCCGTGAAGGACAGGAAAGGCGCCATCCAGCGCAGCAGCGCATGGGTGATCTGGTGCAGTGCGGTCTGGGCCGAGCGGCGGGCCAGGCTCTTGGGTGCGCTGGTGTAGAGGCGATCCTTGAGCACATCCAGATAGAAGCCGCCCAGGTCTTCTGAGCAGAACAGCTGCAGCTTGGCAACCACGGGGTGGAACTCGTACACGTGGTAGTGGCCGAGGATTTCCTTTTGCAGCTCGGCCGCACGTGCCAGCGCGTACTGGTCGATTTCCAGCAGCTGCTCGTAAGGTACGGAGTCGGTAGCAGCGTCAAAGTCGCTGGTGTTGGCCAGCAGGAAGCGCAGGGTGTTGCGGATGCGGCGGTAGGCGTCCACCACGCGGGCCAGGATCTTGTCGTCAATGCCCAGGTCGCCCGAGTAGTCGGTCGAAGCCACCCACAGGCGGATGATTTCCGCCCCCATTTTGTTGGACACGTCCTGTGGCGCCACGGTGTTACCCAGCGACTTGGACATCTTCTTGCCCTGGCCGTCCACCGTGAAACCGTGGGTCAGCAGGCCGCGGTAGGGCGCGCGGCCGTAGATGGCAGAAGCCAGCAGCAGCGAAGAGTGGAACCAGCCGCGGTGCTGGTCGTGCCCTTCGAGGTACAGGTCAGCCTCGGGGCCGCTGTCGTGGTGGTGCTCAGGGTGCGAGCCACGCAGCACGTGCCAGAAGGTGGAGCCAGAGTCGAACCACACTTCCAGAATGTCGGTGCTCTTGGTGTAGTGCTTGGCTTCTTCGGCACCCAGAATTTCTTCGGTGGTTACGCGGCTCCAGGCCTCGATGCCACCTTGCTCGATCATGTCGGCCGCCTGGTCGATGATCTCCATGGTGCGGGGGTGCAGAGCGCCCGTGTCCACATGCAGGAAGAAGGGGATGGGCACACCCCAGCTGCGCTGGCGCGAGATGCACCAGTCAGGGCGGCCTGCGATCATGTCGCGCAGGCGGGACTTGCCGTTTTCGGGGTAGAAGCTGGTTTGCTCAATCGCTTCCAGCGCGATCTGGCGCAGCGTCTTCTCAGGCTTTTGCGCGGGGTCGGTAAACACGCCTTCGCCTTCGTCCATACGGATGAACCACTGGGCGGCCGCACGGTAGATGACGGGCGTCTTGTGGCGCCAGCAGTGGGGGTAGCTGTGGGTCAGGCCTGTGGTGTCCATCAGGCGGCCAGCCACCTTCAGGGCATCCAGAATCACGGGCACAGCCTTCCAGATGTGCTGACCGCCGAACATGGGCAGGTCAGCCGCATACACGCCGTTGCCGGTCACGGGGTTCAGGATGTCCTTGTACTCCATGCCGTTGGCCACGCAGGAGTTGAAGTCGTCCACACCATAGGCAGGGGCCGAGTGCACGATACCGGTACCGTCTTCGGCCGTGGCGTATTCGGCCAGGTACACGGGCGAGATGCGGTCAAAGCCCTTGTCCACGTGTGCCAGCGGGTGCTTGAAGGGCATGTGGTCCAGCTTTTCGCCCTTGGCGGTGGCAACCACGGTGCCTTCGATCTTCCAGCGGGCCAGGCACTTTTCGACCAGAGCGGAAGCCACGATCAGCAGGCCGCGCTCGGTGTCGACCAGGCTGTATTCCAGATCGGGGTTGACGTTCAGCGCCTGGTTAGCAGGGATGGTCCACGCAGTCGTGGTCCAGATCACCACAAACGCTTCTTTGGAAAGCTGAGGCAGACCGAAAGCTGCAGCCAGCTTGGCTGGATCGGCTGCGGGGAACATCACGTCCAGCGTCTGCGACTGCTTGTCCGCGTATTCGATTTCAAACTCGGCCAGCGAGGAGGCGCAGTCAAAGCACCAGTACACGGGCTTCAGACCGCGGTAGACAAAGCCTCGCTCCATGACTTTCTTCAGCGCACGCAGCTCATTGGCTTCGTTGGCGTAGTTCATGGTCTTGTAGGGGTGGTCCCAGTCGCCCAGGACGCCCAGGCGCTTGAAGTCCACCATCTGCTGCGCGATCTGCTCGGTCGCGAAAGCGCGGCTCTTGGCCTGCATTTCGTCGCGGGGCAGGTTGCGGCCATGCAGCTTTTCGATGGCGTTCTCAATCGGCAGACCGTGGCAGTCCCAGCCGGGTGCATACAGCGCGTCATAGCCTTCGAGCTGGCGGCTCTTGACGATCATGTCCTTGAGCACCTTGTTCACGGCGTGGCCAATGTGGATCTTGCCGTTGGCGTAGGGGGGGCCATCGTGCAGGATGAACTTGGGCGCACCACGACGGGCGTCACGCAGCTGCTTGTAGACGCCTTGCTCGTCCCATTCCTTGGCCCAGTTGGGCTCGCGCTTGGGCAGATCGCCGCGCATGGGGAAGGGGGTATCGGGCATGTTCAGCGTGGCGCGATAGACGGACGCTTCGGGCTTGTTCGATTTTTGGTCAGACATGGGGGAACCTTGAAAGCAGGGCTGCCAAGCACAGGGCCGGGCGAAAAAAGCGGGGTGGAGCACCGAGCGCAATGTCGGCGCTCGAGCTGACGAAGGCGAGCGTCAAATTCGGTCGCGCGTGGTCTGGCGACGGGTTTCTGTGTACGTGGCGAAGAACGCGCGTGCGTCATCGCAGTCCTTGGCGATGCCCTGGGTCAGGGCTTCCAGACTGTCGTATTTCAGCTCGTCGTGCAGTTTGTGCAAAAGTTCCACGCGGATGATTTTACCGTAGGCACCTTCGCTACCCAGCTCGGATGGCCAATCCAGACAATGCGTCTCCAGCAGCACGCGGCCGCCGTTCACGTCATTGGGGTCCAGGGAAGGGCGCACGCCCAGATTGGCCACGCCGCGCAGGGGGGCATCGGCAAGGCCATGCACCAGCACGGCAAAAATGCCCTGGGCGGCAGGCTTCCAGTGGTTAAAGCGCAGATTCAAGGTGCGAAAGCCGTCCAAGGCGCCTGGGGTAGTCTCGGCCAGCTGGCGACCCAGCTTGCGGCCATGGACCACGTGGCCGGAGATGGTGTAGGGGTGGCCCAGCATCTGTGCGGCCAATTCCATATTGCCATCTGCCAGTGCGGCACGCACGGTGGTGCTGGACACGCGCTCGCCATGCACCTCATAGCTGTTCATGCGGGCCACATCAAAGCCCAGGCGCTGTCCGGCGGCGTCCAGCATGGCGTAGTCGCCTGCGCGCTTGGCACCAAAGCGGAAGTCATCGCCCACTAGTACATATTGCGCGCCCAGGCCTTCGACCAGCACTTCCTGGATAAAGGCTTCGGGCGACTGGCTGGCCAGGATGTCGTTGAAAGGCAGCACCACGACCTGGTCTACGCCGCAGAACTCCAGCTGGGAGAGCTTGTCGCGCAGCGTGCCCACGCGTGCAGGGGCCAGTTCGGGTTTTTTGAATTTCTCGGCGAAGTAGTCGCGGGGGTGGGGCTCAAAGGTCAGCACGCAGGTGGGAATGCCGCGCTGTGCGGCTTCACCCGCCAGCAGGGCCAGCATGGCCTGATGGCCTCGGTGCACGCCATCAAAGTTGCCGATGGTGACCGCGCAATTTGGTGCTAGCCCCGGGTGTTTGAATCCGCGAAAAATCTTCATTTGATTGCTTTGGTTTTTATAGCTTGAAAGCCCACAGAAATAAATCGTGGTGGCAGTTTGTCACCGAAAGCAAGTATATTGTGATGCAGATGCATGGCGCGCCAAGCCCGGCTCTGGTCTGAGGTGCAGCCATCCTCTGCTTGTGCAAGGAGGCCTGAACGTGAGAGTCTTGAAGCTGTCCGCCCACGGTTTGCCACAGTCCTGGATCACCCTGGAAGAAGCGGTGCTGCACTACGCTGCGGACGATGTTCGCTGGACCATGGGTTCCACCATCGCCGTATTTCGCGGGGGGCACAACGCGCGCACTGGCCTGCAGTCCAGCATCGAGGTGCACAGCATCATTGGCACACGCGGCGTGCCACGCATCAACCCGCACGAGATGGAGCCGGGTCTGAGCAATACCAAGCTGTTTGCGCGTGACCGCAATGTCTGCGCTTACTGCGGCAAGGTGTTTCATGCAGACGAGCTCACGCGCGAGCACATCATTCCGCTGTGCCAGAAGGGGCAGACGTCCTGGATGAATCTGGTCACGGCCTGCCGCTCCTGCAACCACCGCAAAGGTCCCCGCACCCCTGAGCAGGCACGCATGCCGCTGCTGTATGCGCCTTACGTTCCCAGCATCTGGGAAGACTTCATCCTGCGCAATCGCCGCATTCTTGCTGACCAGATGGAGTTCCTGCGCATGCACGTGCCCAAGACATCGCGTCTGGCGCAGGACCTGGTGCTTGACAAAGACCATGCGCCCGAGTTTGAAAATTTCAGTAATGCCTGAAATGGGGTAGGGCGCATGGTGAAATCGCCGGTTTTCTTCCGCCAAGCTACACCATGATCGTGCACGAGCGCCCTTCTGGGCTGACCCTGTTTCTCATTCTGAGAGGGTCTGTGCTACAGCGCATCCGCTGGAAACTGAGCCTGAACATCCTGCTGGCCGTGCTGGTCACGCTGGCTCACGGTTATCTCTTCGATATCAAGATCACCGTCACCACCATTCCCTTTTCGCTGATTGGTCTGCCGCTGGCCATTTTTCTGGGCTTTCGCAACAACACCGCCTATGACCGCTATTGGGAAGGGCGCAAGCTCTGGGGTGACATCAACATCCGCGTGCGCGTGCTGGCGCGCCAGTGCCTGAGCCTGATTCGGCTGGACCAGCCGCTTGACCCCAACAACCGCGAAGGTGATGTGCGCGTGCGCGTGATCCACCGCGCACTGGCCCATGCCCATGCGCTGCGTGCCCAGCTGCGCCACCACATGGACGACCGCGCTGTGGAGCGCTGGCTGACCCGGGACGACTGGGACAAGGTGCGCAACCTGCCCATGGATTACCGGGGGGACGCCATCATCCAGGCCAATGCCAACGACCTGGCGCAGTGCGTACGTGACGGCCAGATTGACTCCATCAGCTACAACAAGATGGATGAGACGTTGACTTTCATCACCTTTGCTGCCGCCTCCTGCGAGCGCCTGCGCTACACGCCCATTCCGTTTTCCTACACCTTGCTGCTGCACCGCACGGCGCATCTGTACTGTTTCCTGCTGCCCTTTGGCCTGGTGGATGTGACCGGCTTTATGACCCCGTTTGTGGTCGGCATCGTGGCCTATACCTTCTTTGGGCTGGATGCGCTGGGTGACGAGCTGGAAGAGCCTTTTGGCACGGACAACAACGACCTGCCGCTGGACGCCATGTGCCGCACCATGGAGCGCAATGCCTTGCACCTGCTGGGCGACACAGACATTTCTCCGCCCATGCAGCCGGTAGACAGCCGTCTGACCTGAGCCGCGCCCAGCATGGGGTGCACCCTAAAACAAAGGCCACCGCGAGGTGGCCTTTGTGCTTTCTGCGTTCTGTGCGCTGGTACGTGCTGTGGCTGCTCAGGCTTCGCCTACGCCTGCAGTCTCCAGCATGCGGGCAGACACTTCGCCGAGGTGGTGCAGGGTGTCGCCGTAGGTCATTTCCAGTTGCGTGAGCTTTTTGAACTGGTGGCTGACGATGTACTCGTCCGTCACCCCAATACCGCCATGCAGCTGCACGGCCTGCTGGCCCACATAGCGCATCGACTGGCCCAGCTGCACACGGGCACGGGCCATGGCACGGCGGCGCTGCTCGGCAGGGGTCTCCAGCATCAGGCTGGCGTAGTAGCTCATGGAACGGGCCAGCTCCAGCTGCATTTTCATGTCGGCCAGACGGTGGCGCAGGGCCTGGAAGCTGGCAATTGGCACGCCAAACTGCTTGCGCTGGTTGAGGTAGTCGGCCGTGATGCGCAGCACTTCTTCCATCACGCCCACGGCCTCGGCGCAGACGGCGGCGCTGCCCACATCCACCGCCAGCTCCAGCGCCGCCAGCCCTTCGGTGGTGATCAGCGTGGCGGGGCTGCCATCGGTTTCCACCTCAGCGGCGCGGCTGCCGTCCTGTGTGCCATAGCCACGGGCGCTGACACCGGGCGCGCTGCGCTCGACCAGGAACAGGGCGATCTGGCCATCCAGCTGTGCGGGAACGAGATAGGCATCGGCCTGATCGCCCGCAGGTACTATGCTTTTCTGAGCGGTCAGTGCATAACCATCGGGCGTTTGAGAGGCTTTAGACTCACAAATGTCCAGTCTGTAGCGCGCTCGGCGCTCCTGATGTGCGAGCACGGCCAGCGCTTCGCCACTGGCAATACGCGGCAGCCATGCGGCCTGGACGGCTTCGCTGCCGAACTGGCTGATGACGCGTGCGGCCAGAAAACTTTGCGCCAGCGGCTCCAGCACCATGCCACGGCCCATTTCCTCCATGACCACCATGGCTTCTACGGCGCCCATGCCCATGCCGCCATGGGCTTCCGGCACGTTCAGTGCGGTCAGGCCCAGTTCGGCCAGGGCGTTCCAGCTCTCGCGCTGAAAGCCCCCCGCCTGTACGGCAGCGCGGCGGTGTTCAAAGGTATAGGCTTTTTCTACCCAGCGGCGTGCGGCTTCGCGCAGCTGCTGCTGGTCATCGGAAAAATCGAAATCCATTGCTGTATCTCCTTCTCAGCCCAGCAGCGTCTGCGCGACGATGTTGCGTTGCACTTCGTTGGAGCCACCGTAAATCGTGGTCTTGCGGAAGTTGAAGTAGGCCCCCGCCAGCGGCGCATTGCCGACGATGCCACCGGGGAAATCGCCCTGCCAGCCGGGGTAGAGCGCTTCCTCGATCAAGGGCAGGCTGTAGGGGCCTGCGGCCAGCATCATGAGTTCGGTGTAGCGCTGCTGGATTTCGCTGCCCTTGATCTTGAGCAGGCCTGCAATGTCCAGCGGGTTCTTGCCGCTTTTCTCGGCCGAGAGCACGCGCAGCACCAGCATTTCCAGCGCAATGATGTCCACTTCCAGCAGGGCAATCTGGTCACGGAAGCGGCTGTCCTCCCACACGCCTTCCTGCTTGGCAATGCGCTTGAGATGCTCCAGCTCGCGCTTGCTGCGGTTGACGTCGGCAATATTGGTGCGCTCGTGGGCCAGCAGGTGCTTGGCGTAGGTCCAGCCCTTGTTTTCTTCGCCAATGAGCTGGTCGGCAGGTACTTTGACGTTGTCAAAAAACACCTCGTTGACCTCGTGCTCGCCATCCAGCAGCTTGATGGGGCGCACGGTCACACCGGGGCTTTGCATGTCAATCAGCAAAAAGCTGATGCCGGTCTGCGGCTTGCCTTCGGTGCTGGTGCGCACCAGGCAGAAGATCCAGTCGCCGTACTGACCGAGCGTGGTCCAGGTTTTCTGGCCGTTGACGATGTAGTGGTCGCCCTGGCGCTCGGCGCGGGTCTTGAGGCTGGCCAGGTCCGAGCCGGAGCCGGGCTCGGAATAGCCCTGGCTCCACCAGACTTCACCGCTGGCAATGCCGGGCAGAAAGCGTTGCTGCTGCTCGGGCGTGCCATAGGCCATGATGACGGGGGCCACCATCACCGGGCCAAAGGGCACGATGCCAGGGGCACCGGCTTTGGCCAGTTCTTCGGCAAACAGGTGCTTTTGCACCGCATTCCAGCCGGGGCCGCCAAACTCCTTGGGCCAGCCATGGGCCAGCCAGCCTTGTTTGCCCAGGGTCTTGGCCCAGCCTTGCAGGTCTTCGCGGCTCAGGCGCAGGCCACTGCGCACCTTGTGCGCCAGTGTCTGGTCCAGATGGGCATTGATCCAGGCGCGTACTTCTTCGCGGAAGGCCTGTTCTTCGGGCGTAAATGCCAAATCCATGCGTTGCTCCTCTTGATGGCGTGCCGGCGCTGATATCCGGCTGCCTCTGAGAGCTTGCGCCCCTGCGGCCTGATACGCCACAGGGGGAATGCGGAGCAACTGTCGCCTAGGTGCCTGATGTGCGTCAGTTGTTCATGGCATCCAGCAGCTGCTGCACCTGGGCTTCCAGTGCCTGCACGCGGGCTTCCAGCTCGGCCATGCGTGCGTCCTGATCGGCATTGGCCGGGGCGCTGGCTGCCACAGCAGGTACGGAAGGCGCACCGCACAGCAGTTGCGCCCAGCGTGCCTCGCGTGCGCCCGGTGCCTTGGGCAGCAGCTGCACCAGCGGGCCACCTTTTTCTTCGCTGCGCGATTGCAGCTCGTCCAGAAAGGCTTCCACCGAGCCGGTGTCGGCAAATTTGTGCCAGCGCTCGGCATTGGTGCGCAGCTCAGCCGCCGTCTGCGGGCCGCGCAGCATCAGCAGGCCCAGCAGGGCGCTGGCCTGGCTGGGCACGCCAAAGACGCGCTCAAAGTTGTGCTCCCAGCGCATGGCACGTTGACCGCTCACTTCCATCACAAGGGAGCGCTCGCGCAGGCTGTCCAGCGCGCTGAGGATCTCGGCCTCACTGAGGCTCATCACCGGGTCGCGGCTGGTCTTCTGGTTGCAGCCGCTGGCCAGACTGTTGAGTGTCATGGGGTAGCTGTCCGGCACGGTACGGGCTTTTTCCATGAGCGTGGCAAGCACGCGTGCTTCGGTCGGGGACAGCGGGTGTTTGTGGAGGTCAATGGTCATGGCAGGGATAATCGCGGGGCAATGAAAAACATCGTGATTTTGATCTCAGGCGGCGGCTCGAACATGGCAGCCATTGTGAAAACAGCCCAGCAGGAAAACTGGCAGCAGCGCTATGGTGCCCGTGTGGCCGCTGTGATCAGCAACAAGGCTGATGCCAAGGGGCTGGTGTTTGCCAAGGAACATGGCATTGCCACCGAAGTGCTGGACCACAAGCAGTTCGACAGCCGTGAGGCCTTCGACGCCCAGCTGGCCGAGGTCATTGACCGCTACGAGCCCGCACTGGTGGTGCTGGCCGGTTTCATGCGCATTCTCACCTCCGGCTTTGTGCAGCATTACGCAGGCCGCATGGTGAATATTCACCCTTCGCTGTTGCCTGCATTCACTGGCCTGCATACCCACCAGCGTGCGATTGAGGCGGGCTGCAAGTTTGCGGGCTGCACCGTGCATGAGGTGACGGCGGAGCTGGACGTCGGCCCGATTCTGGACCAGGCTGTGGTGCCTGTGCTGCCGGACGATACGGCCGATACGCTGGCCGCACGCGTGCTCACGCAGGAGCACATCATTTATGCACGCGCCATTGCCGCGTGGCTGGAAAAGCACTGAGGCGGTCTTAATCCGGGCGCATGGCATCGCCCAGCAGGGGCGTGCCAGCAGCGCTGACGGTCTCGGCTGCACTGCTGCGGTCTTCGGCGCTGCGGTTCTGGCTGAGCTTGAACTTGGCCTCGATGCGCTCGATCACGACCTCGATGCCGACGATGTGGGCCAGCATGGCGTCCAGATAATCCGGCGGTGCATCCTTGATCTTCCACGGGCCTGCAGCCTGGGGCAGGGCAGACTGGGCGTGAGCTTCGTGCGTGCGCGTGAGCTTGCCAACGGCGCCGAGCACCCACTTGCGGTCATCGTGCAGGCACACCGTGCCGTGCACATGCACCACGCGGTAGTTCCAGGTGGGCACCTGCCGATGCGTAGTGTGTTTGCTCGGATACCAGTTGGGTGAGACATAGGCCTGCTCTGCCTGAAAGATCACCAGCACCGCCGCGCCATCGTGCAGCTGGGTGCACAGCGGATTGGCACGTGCCACATGGCCGATCAGGCGTGCGGGGCCGCCTTCGGGCATTTCCAGTTCCCAGGGAATGTGGTTGGCATCCAGCCCGCCGCTGTGCAGATGCACCAGCGCACCCAGCGGGTACTGGCGTATCAGTGCAAGAGCATCGGTATGGCTGGCGGCAAAGTGGGGTGGCAGGTACATGCGGGCAGTCAAGCAAGTGCCATGCCGCAAGCTGTTACTGCGGGTCAGCCGTGACGGACAGGCTGTCCGGCCCACAGTGCGTCTGGTCCTTGGCATTGGTGGTGCAGGTGATGCCTGGCATGTCTTCCAGCTCCTTGATCACCTGTTTTTCGTGGGCAGTGCAGGCTGCCAGCAGCAGCGTCAGGGGCAGGGCAAGCACAAGCGTGGGGCGCAGCATAAGAAATCCTGTTCAGTCAGAAGATGGGCAAACCAGCTGCCAAGCGGGCAGCCGTGGCTGGCATGGTATCAAGCTGTAGCTGCGTCACTGTCGGCGCAGCGCGCAAAGCGGGGCTGTTCTACACCGTCAATCACCACGGTTTCATTGAACATGGCGGCTGGGCGCACCCACAGGCCTCGCTCGCCGTACAGGGCGCGGTACAGCGTCATGGGCTCCAGTGTTTCGCTGTGGCGCACGGTGTCCATCACCTGGTACAGATTGCCTTTGTAGTGGCGGTACAGGCCGGGCGGGGTGACGATCAGGGGCGGCAAATGGGCGTCAGACATAGAGTGCTTTCAAATTAATAGCTTCTAGCGCTTGTGTAAAAAGGGTTTTACATAGAAAACCATTCAAAAACAAGCAAATACAAGCGCTGGCAGCTATGTTTATAAGAGAGGTGCAGCATCCAGCGCCGTACCGGGATTTGGCAGCAGTGGGACAATAGGGGCTATGCATCCCAAAGCCCTTCTCGACGCTTGCGCCGAACTGGTCAAGCTGACCCTCCAATTCCAGCACCCGGCAGACGCCGTGGTGTCTCGCTATTTCCGCGACCACCGTAACCTTGGCCCCCGCGAACGTGCCACGCTGGCGGAGACCGTCTATACGGTGCTGCGCAAGAAAACCCTGTTTGAAGCACTGGCCCGCTCCGGCTCCGGCCCCAAGGAGCGCCGTCTGGCCATTCTGGGCTTTCACGCGCCCCGCAACTTTTTGCAGGCTGCGCTGAGCGATCAGGAAGCCAAGTGGCTCAAGGACTGCGACGCGGTCAAGCCCGAAGAGCTGCTCCCCCAGCATCGCCACAACCTGCCCCAGTGGATGGCCGACAAGCTGCAGGCCCAGGTGGGCGATCAGTTCGACGCACTGGCCGCCAGCATGCTCGAGCCCGCGCCGCTGGACCTGCGCGTGAACGCGCTGAACGCCAAGCGCGACGCCGTGCAAAAAGAACTGGCTAAGGAAGGCATCAAGGCCGAAGCCACGCCTTTCTCCCCCTGGGGTCTGCGTGTGCAGGACAAGCCTGCGTTGACCAAGCTTGAAGCCTTCAAGGAAGGCCGCATTGAAGTGCAGGACGAAGGCTCGCAGCTGCTGGCCCTGCTGCTGGACGCCAAGCGCGGTGAGATGGTCGTGGACTTTTGCGCCGGTGCCGGTGGCAAGACGCTGGCCATTGGGGCCCAGATGCGCAACACCGGCCGCCTGTATGCGTTTGACGTGTCCGCTCACCGCCTGGAAGCGCTCAAGCCCCGCCTGGCACGCAGCGGCCTGTCGAACGTGCACCCCGCAGCGCTGGCACACGAGCGTGATGAGCGCGTCAAGCGCCTGGCAGGCAAGATTGACCGCGTGCTGGTCGATGCGCCTTGCTCCGGCCTGGGTACCCTGCGCCGAAACCCTGACCTGAAGTGGCGTCAGGACGAAAAAGCCGTGGCCGAGCTGACGGAAAAGCAGCTGTCCATCCTGACCAGCGCCGCGCGCATGGTGAAGTCTGGCGGCCGTCTGGTCTATGCCACCTGCTCCGTGCTGCCTGAAGAAAATGAACTGATTGCCGAAGCCTTCCAGAAAGCGCACTTTGACTTTGTGCCGCTGGATGCGGGTGAAGTGCTGGACAAGCTCAAGGTGGAAAACGCCGCCGCTCTGTGCGCCGGTGGCGAAACCGGTACGCAATATGTACGCCTGTGGCCCCATGCGCATGAAACCGATGGTTTCTTTGCCGCTGTGTGGCAGCGCAAGTAAGCCAAGTCAATCCGTGCTGACACCGCAGATGTGCGGACGGCACTGAGCCAAGATCCCCGTGACCTTCTGGGTGCGGGGATTTTTTATAGGAAAGCGGCATGACCACTCAATACGAAAACCTGGCCACGCTGGATACGTGGAACGACTTTTTCAAAGTTGCTCCTGCAGAACTGCCCGCAGAGCCCCTGATGCGCGCGCGGCGCATGTCGGGCTTTATCCGTGGCCATGTGCTGCCAGAGCCTGCAGCAGCAGAAGTGCCCGCCAGTGATGCCACGGCAGGCAGCAGCAAAAAAACGGTGCGTGTAGCGCGCGAGTGGGTGCCCGCGCAATGGGGCTTTGTGCCCAGCTGGGTCAAATCTGCCAAGGATGCCAAGCTGCGTGCCCCCAAGCTGCTGGTGGCGCTCAATGAAACCGTGAGCACGGCGCAGGCCTTCCGTGAGGCCTGGCTGGCCGGGCAGCGCTGCATCATTCCCATGCAGGCTTTCTATGTGGATGACATGCGCACCGGCAAAGCCATTCCCACGCGCATTGCACGTGTGGATGGGCAGCCCATGGGTGTTGCCGGGGTGTGGGACCGCTGGGTAGACCCCGAAACCGGGGCTGAACTGATGAGCTATGCCGTGCTGACCATCAACGCCAACAGCCATGCGCTGATGCGCCGCTATGGCCCGCAAGGGGCAGAGCGCCGCATGCCCGCCATTCTGGGGGAAGGCACGTATGACGCATGGCTCACCGCGCGCCAGGAAAAAGCGCGTGAATTCATGCGTGCCTATCCGTCCAACTGGATGCTGGCCAATCCGGTGGAAAACAAAAAAGACAAATAAACGCAGCAGTGCTGGCGTCTAGGCGTCCTGCCCATCTTCCTTGCCGCGCAGGCGCTGCAGACCGGAGGTGGTAGAGCTGCGTACCTGCGAGGCCGCGTTCTTGACGCTGTCTGCCGCAGCCTGCGCCGTGCTCAGCACGCCCTGCTTGATGCGGCCATAGACGGCCTGCGTCACCTGCGAGCCCGATTCCTTGACGATAGCGCCCAGCAGCTGCGCCGCACGGCGTGTGCTGCTCTGGCGAATCTGTGCGCGCTGTGGCGTGTGCTCGGGGGCGCAGTAGGCATCGGCAATCAGGCCAACGCGCAGCGTCAGAAACGCATTGGCTGCGCCGCTGGCCAGGCTGTTGGTCAGCAGATTGCCCATGGTGCCCAGGCCGGGAATGCTGCCCAGCGCCGCTGGCGTGGCGGACTGCACGATGGGTGCGGTCAGCTCTGCAAAGTCCACATCTTCCAGGCTGCTGGCAATCAGCATGCATGCGCCCACATTGCCGTACAGATAGCTGATCTGCCGCAGCGAGGGGCGCAGCCCATAAATGCGCGCAATGCGCCATACCAGCTGCACCTGGCTGCACAGCACCACCAGCGCATCAAGCTTGCCGTTTTGCAGCAAGGCGGTACTGACCAGCACGCTGGCTGCTGTGCGGCGGGTCTGCGCTTCTGCATCCGCACGCAGCAGCTGCAGCGCCTGGTGCACGGCCTCTTCAGAATCCAGTGCCACGCCAGACAGGCGCGGCAACCGGGCCAGGTGGGCGCGCAGGCGTTGCTGGTACTCCTGTGCCGCAGCCAGATCGCCCTCGCCGGGATAGCGCAGCGCCGCTGGCAGGCGCAGCAGCCAGATGCTGGGCAGCAGCACCGTGGCCACCAGCAGGGCCAGCAGCACCCAGAACAGCCCGATGCCAGCGCCTGCGTGCAGGCGGTCCGCAGCATCGGCCAGCTGGCTGATCATGGCAATGGCAAAAACGCCGCACCAGCCCACAAAGAGCAGGGCGCAGCAGACAAGCAGGCGAGAGGTCCAGGAAGGCATAGCAGGCAGTGTAGCCAAGCATGGCCGCGTGCGTGTGCGCCGGGAAACTGCACCAAAACCCTGTGTCTGGAAAGACATTGGAGCGTGCGCTCACTGGTGTGATTCGTGCTTCAGGTACGCTGTTTCCTCGTTTGACAGCATCATGACCATGTCCATACCTTCTGCACTTGCTTCGAAGCTGGCGGCAGCGTGGCGGCCCTGCGGCGCCAGTTACGTGGCGGTGTATGGCACCTTGCGTGCAGGCGCGACCAATGACATTGCCAGCCTGCGGCCCGGCATTGCCATGGCCGGACACACCATCCTGCAAGGTACGTTGTATGACTTTGGCTGGTATCCGGGGCTGCAGCTGCAGGGCCAGCAGCCAGTGCTGGCCGAGGTCTATCCGCTGGACCCGGTGCTGGAGCGTGTGCTGGATGCCTATGAAGGCGTATGGCCCATGGATACCGGTGAATACATCAAGCGCCTGGTAACGACCGATGTACAGCTGCTGGCAGGTGGTGTGCAGCGCCTGCAGGTACTGGTCTATGAAGCGCAGGCTGAGGGCGCAGCCCATCGGCCCACAATTGATGCCAGCGACTGGCTGAGCTGGAACCGGGCCCGCCAACCTGAGGCCGCAGGCTAATGCTGCTTTGAAAAATGAAGCGGTTAGCGCTTGGAAATACTGGTTTTCAGAGGTATTCCATTCTGAAAATCAATAAACACAAGCGCTGAAAGCTATTAATTTGATTGTGTCAGCGGTTTCAAGGCTTGGGCGCAGGGTGGTGCTGGCGAAAGAAGTCCCACTCATCCACTTCACGCCCATCGGGCAGGATGCACAGCATGCGCTCGCCTTGCGGTGTCTTTTCCATACGCAGCTTGCCACCTTGCTGGATGCAGAACACCGAAGCCGGGTTGGCAATCTTGACGGGCTGGGGTGCCGCCGGTGTCTGCGCAGGTGATGGGTTGCCGCCTGATGCACAGGCGCTGAGCAGCAGGGCGCTGGAGGCAAAAACATAAATGGCTGGGCGCACGGCGCAGGTCTCCATAGGACAACAAAAAAGCCCGGAGCCAGTGGCACCGGGCTGCTGATGGTCAGCGGCGCCTTTGCGCGCGCGCTGCTTCATACAGGGGAAGCACCTTGGGTACATGGGCTTCCAGTTCCCGGATGCGCTCTTGACCTGCCGGGTGGGTGCTCAGAAAGGCGGGGCCATTGCTGCCGCCACTGGCCTGCAGCATTTTCTTCCACAGCGAAGAGGCATTGCGCGGGTCATAGCCTGCGCGGGCCATCAGCTCCAGACCAATCACGTCGGACTCCAGTTCCATGGAGCGCGAATTGGGCAGGTGAATCAGCATGCTGGAGCTGGCATCCATCAGCTCACCGGGCACACCGGTGGCCGCGGAAATGGCGCTGGTCACCAGCCCAGTCAGCGCCTTCTGGGATACCTGTTCGCGGGAATGTTCGCGCAGCGCGTGGGCAATCTCGTGCCCCATGACGGCGGCCAGCTCATCGTCTGTGAGCTTGAGCTTGCGCACGATGCCGGTGTAGACGCCAATCTTTCCGCCCGGGGCGCAGAAAGCATTGATCTCGTCAGAGTCAAACACATTGATTTCCCAGTCCCACTTCAGCGCATCGGGGCGGAAGACGCCGACCTGCGCAATCAGATCCTTGCCGATATTGCGCACGCGCTGCGTCAGGGCAGCATCGTTGTTGAGCTTTTGCTTGCTGCGTGCATCGGCCGTCAGCTGCTGAAAACCTTTGGCTGCCTGGGCATTGACGGTGTCGCTCGAGACGATCAGCAACTGGCTGCGGTTCAGGCCAATCGCACCACCGCTGGTGGTGTTGGCGCAGCCTTGGATGAACAGCGCAGTGAGCAGCAAGCCTGCCCAGCGCAGCAGGGAGGAGGGGGCCTTCCAGACCATGTGTGATTCCTTTTTAACGTGCCAGAGCATGGCGCGGATTCAAACACAGCTGGCTATCACAGACAAGCAGCAAAAAGCCGCCAGAGGGCTGGCGGCCTGCCTATCAAAAGCTGCGCGGCGGCATTACTCGATGTTCAGCGTCACCGCCTTGTCCACGGGCTTCTTGCGCGCCAGGGTCAGCGTCAGCACGCCCAGGTCCAGCTTGGCGCTGGAGGCCGCCACATCAATCTCGTGGGGCAACTCCCAGCTGCGGCGCACCTGGCGGGGAGCATCTTCCACGCTTTGCAGATACACCATGTTGTCCTCCAGACGCAGCTGCAGCTGATCGCGGCGCAGCCCGGGCACGTCTACGGACAGGATGGTGGCTTCCTCATTGCTGGAGAAGCTGAAGTCACCATTGAGCTGCTGTACCGCTGCATTGGTGGCAGCCTGCATGAAGCGCTGCAGGGCAGCGTCAGGACGGGATACGTGACGGATGATGGGGGTTGCGAGAAACATGTGAAAACTCCTTTGTCTGTGTGGCGCTATCCGCGCTGTCATGCTTCCCAGATGTGTACCTCGCAGGGCATTTCAAGCACTTTTTTCGAAGAAAATTTTTCGCTAAAAGCTCTTGAAAAGATGGTAAGTGTCGCTATTGGCTGCTAATTTTTATGGGTGAGCGAGTTGTAAGTTGGTGGGTAGGCGTTTTGCATTGGGATACAAAATGTGACGATGTGCGCCATCATGCTTAATATCCAGGCAGTTTCATACAGCTACCATACCCTAGCAGTCGCACACAGCGTTTGAAGGTCAGCGGCTGCAAGGTGGCCTGTGAGTGCCCGGGTGGCAACTTCGCTGGTGAGTCTGTCGTGCAAGAAATCCACAATAGTGATCTCAAAACCATCATTCATTCCAAACGAGCAAACATTTACTTGCTTGAACACTGCCGTGTGCTGGTCAACGGCGGTCGTGTGGAATATGTGACGGATGCAGGCAAAAGAAGTCTCTACTGGAATATCCCCATCGCCAACACCACCAGCATCTTGCTGGGCACTGGCACCTCTATTACCCAGGCCGCCATGCGTGAGCTGAGCAAGGCAGGGGTCTTGGTTGGTTTTTGTGGAGGTGGCGGCACACCGCTCTTCAGCGCCAACGAGGTGGATGTGGAAGTGGCCTGGTTTCAGCCGCAGAGCGAATACCGCCCCACGGAATATTTGCAGGCTTGGGTACGGTTCTGGTTTGACGATGCATTGCGGCTGCAAGCTGCACGGCAACTGCAAACCTTGCGCCTGCAGCGCATCCTCCAGCAATGGCAGACACGGGCACTTTGTGATGCAGGCTTTGCGGTAGATGGCCATCGCCTGCAAGCCCTGGTCGAGCAGTTTCAGCCACTGATTCAGCGTGCTCCCGATGTGATGAGCTTGCTGACTGACGAAGCCCGCCTGAGCAAAGCCTTGTTCAAACTGGCTGCAGATACTGTGGGCTACGGGGAATTTATACGCGCCAAACGAGGCACAGGCACCGACCCAGCCAACTGCTTTCTAGATCACGGCAACTATCTGGCTTATGGGTTGGGTGCCACTGCGACATGGGTGCTCGGTTTGCCGCATGGACTGGCTGTGCTGCATGGCAAGACAAGGCGCGGCGGGCTGGTGTTTGATGCTGCAGACCTAGTCAAAGACGCCACTATCTTGCCGCAGGCCTTTATCTCTGCCATGTGTGGCGACGATGAACAGCAGTTTCGCCGCAGCTGCATCGAGGGGCTGACCCGCTCGGAATCGCTGGACTTCATGATCGACAGCCTCAAAGCCATCGCCTTGCAGATGGGGCGTCTAGTGCAGGCCAAGGCTGTGCAGGAGTCGCAGCCATGAATGTGTTGTTTGTCTCGCAATGCACCAAGCGAGCCCTGACCGAAACGCGCCGCATCCTGGATCAGTTTGCAGAGCGACGAGGTGAGCGTACCTGGCAAACCTCTATCACCCAGGCGGGGCTGGATACTGTGCGCAAGCTTCTGCGGCAGACTGCCCGTAAAAACACCGCCGTGGCCTGCCACTGGATTCGAGGCCGTGACCACAGTGAGCTGCTATGGGTGGTGGGCGATGGCCGTCAGTTCAATGCGGAAGGAGCTGTCCCCACCAATACCTCCAGCCACGATATTTTGCGCAGAGCGGATGAAACCACTTGGCATCACCTTCCCTTGATCACTGCGCTGTCTGCGCTGGCAGCTTTGCTGCATGACCTGGGTAAAGCCACCCAAGCGTTTCAAGACCGTCTGCGCAAGCCCAACATGCGAGAGCGCAGCCACTATCGCCACGAATGGGTGTCAGTGCGCTTGTTGCAAGCCTTTGTTGGCGGTGAGGACGATGCGGGTTGGCTGCAACGACTGGCAGCCTGTGCAGAAGATGAGCAGGACGCGCAGTCATTCGAGGCGCAATGGCTGCAAGGTCTGCATTGTGATGGCATCACAGATGCACGCTGGACGGCAGCTCAGAAACGAGCTGCCAACCCCTTTGCTAGTCTGCCACCTTTGGCACAAGCCGTGGCGTGGCTGGTGCTGACGCACCACCGATTGCCGTGTTTGCCCAACCGGCAAGGTAATGACGTAAACGATGCCGAGCACGATGCAGAGCGGCGCATCTTCAGACCATTTGGCTCCAAGCCGGCGAACGTGGCTAACGCACAATTGCAAGACCTGCTGGCGCAGGTCGATGCGGATTGGAACGAGCCACGCGAAACCGTGACCCAGGCAGCACGTGCGCAGTACTGGCGTTTTCCGCACGGCTTACCAGTGTCACAACTGGCATGGCGCAAACAGGCTGCGCGTTATGCCCGCAAGCTGCAAGCATTAGCGCTGCACTACGGGACGCAGCCTGTTTTGCATGATCCCTTCACCATGCACCTTAGCCGCATGTGTCTCATGCTGGCGGATCACCATTACTCCAGCATCACGGATGAGGCGCGGCGCAAGCCTTACCGCAACAAAGACTACCCACTGTTTGCCAATACGGCTAAAAGTCATAGCTACGAGCGCTTGATAGATAAGGCCTACAAGCCAATTTTTAATCAAACCCTCGATGAACACCTGCTGGGCGTGCAGGCCCATGCCTGCACCATCACCCATGCGCTGCCCAGCCTGGCGCGCAGCCTGCCCGCACTGCAAAACCACAAAGGGCTCAAAAAGCGCAACCAGAACACAAGGTTTCAGTGGCAGGACAAAGCGGCAGATTTGGCAGCCAGTGTGCGTCTATCAGCCGCAAGCCAGGGTGCATTCATTGTCAATATGGCCTCGACGGGCTGCGGCAAGACGCTGGGCAATGCGCGCATCATGAACGCACTGGCCGATCCGGCACTGGGCATGCGCTGCGCGTTTGCCATTGGCCTGCGCACGCTGACCATGCAGACCGGGCGCAGCTTTCAGCGCGATCTGGGTCTGAGTGACGAGCAACTGGCCATCCAGGTCGGCGGTGCAGCCAGCCGTGAGCTGTTCGAGTACTGGGAACAGCAGGCAGAGGCCACCGGCTCGGCCTCCAGCCAGGCGCTGCTCGATGAAGGCGGGCAAGTGCTGTATGAGGGCGATGACCGCCATCCCCTGCTGGAGCGCCTGACCGATGATGCCAATGCCCGACGCCTGATTGCTGCGCCGCTGCTGGTCTGCACCGTGGATCACCTCATACCTGCGACAGAAAGCCTGCGCGGCGGGCGGCAGATTGCCCCCATGCTGCGCCTGCTGACCAGTGACCTGGTGCTGGACGAGCCGGACGACTTTGACATGGCCGATCTGCCTGCGCTGACACGGTTGGTGCACTGGGCGGGGCTGCTGGGCTGTCGTGTATTGCTATCATCGGCCACCTTGCCACCGGCTTTGGTGCAAGGGTTGTTTCTGGCCTATTGCGCAGGGCGGGCCGTGTTTCAACAGCACCGCAGCGAGCGCCCACATGAAGCTGTCAATGTGTGCTGCCTGTGGGTGGATGAGTTTCAGCAGACCGCTGTGGTGTGTGCAGACCAGAAGCAATTTGCTGATGCACACACCAAGTTTGTGCAAAAACGTGTGGCCCAGCTGACCAAAGCCGATATTCGGCGCCAAGCGCGTATCGTGCCGTTGCCTGCGCAGTGGTACGGCATGGAAAAAAACGTGCGCCGCACAGCATTTGCCCAATTTGCCTTGGAGTCCGCATGGAAGCTGCACCAAGACGCTCAGAACCATAGTGTTGACCCCAGCAGTGGCAAGCAGGTGAGTTTTGGCCTTATCCGTATGGCCAATATTGATCCGCTGTATGCCGTGGCGCTGGCCATGTATGCGCAAGGTGCACCCGCGCCCAATGTGCGTATCCACCTGTGTGTGTATCACTCGCAGTTTCCACTGCTGGCACGTTCGCTGATTGAGCAGCACTTGGACACCATACTCAACCGCAGAGGCGCAGACCACGGCGCTGACCCCGCCTTGCAGCACCCCAGCATCCGTGCATTGATCGACAGCCACCCCGAGCAGCACCAGCTGTTTATCGTGCTTGGCTCCCCAGTCACTGAAGTGGGCCGTGACCATGATTACGACTGGGCGGTGGTAGAGCCTTCGTCCATGCGCTCGCTCATCCAGCTGGCAGGCCGTGTGCGTAGACACCGCAGTGCGGCAGTGGGTGGTGTCAATGTGGCGCTGCTGGACAGCAACTTGAAGCACTTTGAGCGCCACGGCAGCCATCAGGCCGCATTTTGCAAGCCCGGTTTTGAAATGGACCGGCATGACGACGGGGGCAGTGACGCATCACGCAGCTTTAGTTTTGATGCTCACAGCTTGCAAAAGCTGCTTTCACGCCAGCTGAAAGAATGGGCGCAAGACGCATGGCCAGTCGATGCCCGCCCACGTATTGCTCGCACAGAAAAAGACCTCAAGCCCCGCCGCAACTGGGTGGACCTGGAGCATGCCCGCATGCGCGATGCCATGCTGCCGCGAGACCCTGAAAGCAGTACCACCACGGCTTTGCAACGCGCAGCATATGCCTGCTGGCATGCCGTGCCGGATGCTGTGCCTTACAGCGTCACCTTGACAGGCGTTCTCCCCCAATACCAGCGCTTTCGCGAAGACCCACAGCGTCGCGTGGATGTCGTGTTTTTGCCGGATGAGGATGAAGAAAAACTGCTGCTGCACCGCGTGGACGATAGCCCGCTCCATAGGGAATCGCTGTATGTCCGCGTCCAAGACAGCATGGTGCACGCTGTGCCAGACACCCAGCTACGCCCCACACCTACGCTCAGCGTCCAGCCGTGGATGCAGCTGAACTTAATGGATGCCTTGCGCGATCTGGCCCAGGACCTGACGCTGGAGCAATGTGCCAAGCGCTATGCCACGGTCAGCCTGCCTGATACGCAGCAAGGCTGGTGTTGGCATCCGGTGTTAGGTTTTAGTAAAGCAGAAAGCAGGTAAGTCACTACAACCAAGCCAAGGAGGAGAGCCAATGGCAGAGACGGAAAAGGTACCGATTCATGACAGTTTCCATGCTGCGGTACGTGGGTTTATTCAATTGCGGTTGCAAGCAAAGCTGGAAAAGCTCAATCCTGATGATCCCAAAAGGCAAGAGCTGATCGCGCAGCATGAGCCTGCAATATGGCTGGAAGATGCGGCCCGCCGTGTTCAGCAAATCCAGGCCGTCACCCACTCTCTCAAGCCTATTCACCCAGATGCACGTGGCACCAATATCTATGTGGAGCCCGCACAGCTAGCGCCGCTGCAAGAGCTGGGTAGCTATGCGTTGGGCCATGACTTCGCCAGTGATGTGGTGGGCAATGCTGCCGCACTGGATGTGTACAAATTGCTCAAGCTGCAAGTGGGGGGCAAAAGTTTGCTGGCAGCTTTGCTGGTCAACGATGCCTCGGCCCTGCAAGCCTTGCACGAAGATATGCAGCAGGCACGGGTGCTGCGCGATGCCTTTATTTCCATTACAGCGCCGCGTACAGGTGGTCCCAGCAGCCATACGCGCGCCAAGCAGCTGTATTGGTTAGTGGGTGACGATGCCAGCGACGACACGCAATACGAACTGCTGGCACTGCTCTATGCCACCTCGCTGGCGCATGCCGTGTATGGCGAAATTCAAGAGCACCGCTTTGGCGAAGCCAACAAGGCAGCCCGGCTTGCGCGACGCGAGCGCAAAGCCCATGACGGGGTGTTTCACGATTACCCCGGCTTGGCCGTGCAAAAGATGGGGGGCACCAAGCCGCAAAATATTTCGCAGCTCAATAGCGAGCGGGGTGGGGTTAACTATCTGCTGTCCTCTCTGCCCCCGGTGTGGAAACTCAGCGCCGTACGCTTGCCTGTTGGAGCCAGTTCCATCTTTGACAAGCTATTCATCGCACGCCCAGAGGTGCGTAGCACGCTAAAGGTCTTGCGCAAGTTTCTGGAAAGTGATCCCGCTCCCAACCTGGAAACACGGGAACAGCGCGAAAGTCTCATCGATACCTTGGTGGACGAGCTGGTGGCCCTGGCTGGCGAGTTGCAACAGGTCATGCCTGCAGGTTGGACCCTGGAGACACAACGCTTTGGTGAGCTGAGCCGCGAAGAGCAGCTATGGCTTGACCCACTGCGTGCAGAGCTGGCCGAACAAGATGATTTCGCGCAGGAGTGGTTGCGCATGGATTGGCCTGCGGAAATCGGCAAACGCTTTGGCCGCTGGCTCAACCAGCAGTTGCAAAACCGTCTGCCCGTTGGCGATGTGGAGGCGCGTGTGTGGGCCAAGGAACTGTTGGCAGATGAAGATGGTTTCAAATCACAACTGCGTGAGCTACGCCATCGGCTTGAAAAGAACGGAGCCTACGCATGAGCCAGCCACAACCCCAAGCCATTTTGACGCTGCCGCATCTGCGCGTACAAAACGCCAATGCCATCTCCAGCGCACTCACGCATGGCTTTCCTTCCATCACTGCGTTTACAGGCCTGATGTGGGCCTTGCAGCGCAAGCTGGCACAGGCGTGCATCCCGCTGAAATTGCTCAGTGTGGGCGTGGTGTGCCACCACCATCAGGAACAGGTCAGCCAAGGCTATGTGCGCACCTTTAGCCTGAGCCGCAACCCGATCGACAAAGACGGTAGTACTGCAGCCATTGTGGAAGAGGACCGTATGCACCTGCAGGTGTCGCTGGTGTTTGGCGTGGCCCTGCAGCCGGGCACCGCAGCCAGTGCTTTGCATAGCGACGAACAACAAAAAGAATGGGCAGCGCAAATCAGCGACATCGTTGCGCAAATGCGGGTGGCGGGTGGCACGCTGCTGCCTTCCCGCCCTATACCAGGCAAAAAAGTCAGACCATGGATGGCGGTCATCGCTGAAAGCCCAGAGCAAAGGAAAAAAGACTTTCGCTTCTGGCGCAGGCAATGGTTGCCAGGCTTTGCGCTGGTAGCGCGGGACGATGTGCTGGCAGATCGACTGGCCTGTCTGCGCCAGAGCCAGCCTGATGCCACGCTGCTGGACGCCTGGTTGCACGCCGCACGCTTTAACTACCAGCCCGTATCAGACGCACAAGTGCCTGACGGCAAAGTGGAGTGGCAAGACCCGCAGCGCGGCAAAGGTAGTGGCTGGCTGGTACCTATTCCTGTGGGTTATGCCGCCCTCACGCCACAGCATGCGGCAGGCACGGTTGCCAATGCGCGTGACATGCACACGCCTGTGCGCTTTGTGGAGTCGGTGTATTCCATGGGCGAGTGGATCAGCCCACACCGCCTAGAGGACGTGCAACAACTGCTGTGGTGGGCCGATACCGATGCCTCCACCGGCTTGTACCGCTGCCGCAATGGCTACAGCGCGCAGAGGTTGGTAATGACTGCCAGCGATGGCCCAACCGACGATGAATGGGACGAGGAGGACGACGACTATGTCGATGACTAGACCGTGCTGTCCGCACCTTCTCTGTATGGCTTCTTGATTTTTTTGAACCTATCACCCAAGGAAATTCACCATGTCGACTACTTTGAAAACCGCATCCGTCCTGGCTTTTGAGCGCAAGCTGGACCCCTCTGATGCCATCTTCCGTGCAGGCCGCTGGGAAGCGCGTGCCGCTTCTGACAGCTGGGCCCCAGTCAAAATCAATGAAAAATCGGTGCGAGGCACCATCAGCAACCGCCTTAAAGCCAAAGACCAGGACCCAGCCAAACTGGATGCCGCCATTGAAAACCCCAATCTGCAAACCGTGGATGTGGCCGCGCTGCCTGCCGATGCGGACACGCTGAAAGTGCAGTTCACCCTGCGCGTGCTCGCCGGTGCGGGCGTGCCATCAGCCTGCAATAACGCGGACTACCAGGCCAAACTGCTGCAAACCGTACAGGGCTATGTGAATCAGCACGGCTTTGCCGAACTGGCCAACCGCTACGCAGCCAATCTGGCCAATGGCCGTTTCCTGTGGCGCAACCGTCAAGGCGCCGAAGCTGTAGAGGTACAGGTGGCATTGCTGCATAACGGCAGTGTTGAAAAATCATGGTCTTTTAACGCTCTAGCTCTTAATCTGCGTGCACTGACAGCTATTAATAGTGACGTTCAGGCGCTGGGTGCTGTCATTGCCGAAGGGCTGGCTGGAAAGCGCCATGTACTGCTGCAAATCACGGCCTTTGTGCGCATAGGGGCAGGCCAGGAAGTCTTTCCCTCGCAAGAACTGATTCTGGACAAGGGCAGCAGCAAAAAGAGCAAAACGCTCTATCACGTGGATGGCATGGCTGCCATGCACTCGCAAAAAATCGGCAATGCCATTCGCACCATTGACACCTGGTATGAAGGTGCTGACGAGCTGGGCCCGATCGCCGTGGAACCCTATGGTTCCGTCACCACCCAGGGCAAGGCTTACCGCCAACCCAAGCAGAAAATGGACTTCTACACCTTGCTGGACAACTGGCTGCTCAAAGACCAGATGCCTGCTGTCGAGCAACAGCACTTTGTGATGGCTGTGCTGATTCGTGGTGGCGTGTTTGGTGATGCAAGCTAAGCGGTGGTGCCACCATGACTACGCATTACCTCGACATCACCATCCTGCCAGACCCAGAGTTCAGCCACGCACATCTGATGGGCTCGCTGCTGTCCAAACTGCATCGCGCCCTGGTGCAGCATGGCAAAGGCGATATTGGCGTGAGCTTTCCGCTGCATGTGGATGCTCTCGCCACCAAGCGGACGCTGGGTTCTATCGTGCGTCTGCATGGCACACCACAGGCACTGCAAGCGCTGGAGGCGCTGAACTGGCTCAAAGGCATGCGTGACCATATTGCGCTGGGTAGTGTGCTGGCTGTGCCTGCAGGAGCCAGCCACAGGCAAGTGCTGCGTCGCCAGTTCAAAACCAGCGTAGAGCGCCTGCGCCGCCGTCGTATGCAGCGCAAAGGGGAAACGGCCGAGCAAGCAGCACAGGCTATCCCAATGCATGTGGAGCGCAAGCCCAACCTGCCTTTTGCCAATCTGCGCAGCCTGAGCACAGGGCAGATTTTTGCCTTGTTCATTGAGCATGGACCGTTGCTGCCACAGCCTGTAGATGGCAGCTTCAACACCTACGGCTTGAGCCAAGGCGCCAGCATCCCCTGGTTTTGACCCTTTTTTCATGCCGTGATCGCAAGGCTTGAAAAACAAGGACTTAGCGAATCCCCTTGAAAAAAGGTGGTTCGCTAGTTTTGGTCGAAAGCTCATTAAAAATCAATATTTGAAGGCGTTATGCTCTTGTTCGCTGCCGCACAGGCAGCTCAGAAAATGCGGTCGGCCAAGGTGCTGACGATCAGCGTGTTCGCTGCCGCACAGGCAGCTCAGAAATCAACATTGCAGCAAGTAGCAGGCAAAAAGTTGTTCGCTGCCGCACAGGCAGCTCAGAAACAGAGAAAGAGGCCAAAGAGCAGGCCGCAAAGTTCGCTGCCGCACAGGCAGCTCAGAAACTGCCCTATAACGCTCAAACAGGTAAAGAGTAGTTCGCTGCCGCACAGGCAGCTCAGAAATGACAGTACCGGGATTGTGGTTGCCGGTCAGAGTTCGCTGCCGCACAGGCAGCTCAGAAAACCGGAGAACGCTATGCCTTCGCGCACTTATTGTTCGCTGCCGCACAGGCAGCTCAGAAATGCTGCACCTTTTACAACCTCAACATTGCAGCGTTCGCTGCCGCACAGGCAGCTCAGAAAGGTCGTGTGCAGTCCCCAGCCGTTCGCTTAGTGTTCGCTGCCGCACAGGCAGCTCAGAAAAGCTTTGCCCGTTCTTCTGGTGATGCCTTCTCGTTCGCTGCCGCACAGGCAGCTCAGAAAGCACGGAATGGGCGCGAGAACGGCCCGTAATAGTTCGCTGCCGCACAGGCAGCTCAGAAAAATTCGTGACGAAGAAGGCAAGCCAAAGATGGGTTCGCTGCCGCACAGGCAGCTCAGAAAACGCTTTCCAGCTTGGGGCACCAGTCCTGTTTGTTCGCTGCCGCACAGGCAGCTCAGAAATGACAGTACCGGGATTGTGGTTGCCGGTCAGAGTTCGCTGCCGCACAGGCAGCTCAGAAAAATGGATAACGGCGTAGTTTTGAGGCTTCAATGTTCGCTGCCGCACAGGCAGCTCAGAAAAACACCGGCAGCAGCTCCGACAACCGACGCACGTTCGCTGCCGCACAGGCAGCTCAGAAATTCACGGCTTTTTTCCGAATAGTAAAAGTCGGGTTCGCTGCCGCACAGGCAGCTCAGAAAAGAGCCACGAGTAAGGGCAGAAGCTATAGAACGTTCGCTGCCGCACAGGCAGCTCAGAAAATATTTGGCGGCCCGGCGCGAATGGAACGAACGTTCGCTGCCGCACAGGCAGCTCAGAAAAAGTCCAAGCGGGTGATCTTTCCATGCAATTCGTTCGCTGCCGCACAGGCAGCTCAGAAACTCTTGGTCATCGTCGGTCGCAATGTAGATGCGGTTCGCTGCCGCACAGGCAGCTCAGAAAGTGCCCGGCAGGCCGCCGAGGCGGCCGATCAGGTTCGCTGCCGCACAGGCAGCTCAGAAAACAATGGGTTTGCTGCCACGGGCGGCAAAAATGTTCGCTGCCGCACAGGCAGCTCAGAAATTGTAGAGCGCGTGCAGGATCAGCCCTACCAGTTCGCTGCCGCACAGGCAGCTCAGAAACACTTCTGCGGCGTGGCCCTGATAAGTCACCACGTTCGCTGCCGCACAGGCAGCTCAGAAATTAGCCATCTTTCGCAACCCATGTGCGCAGATGTTCGCTGCCGCACAGGCAGCTCAGAAACAGACCAAGCCGAAGCGCCGCAAGGTCGTCTTGTTCGCTGCCGCACAGGCAGCTCAGAAATCGAAACGAATCTGCGCCCAGTTCTTTAAGGCGTTCGCTGCCGCACAGGCAGCTCAGAAATCGTCCACGCCCGTCACAGGACGGCCGAGAACGTTCGCTGCCGCACAGGCAGCTCAGAAAAGTCATCGACGAGCGCACAGCCGCCGCCGGAGGTTCGCTGCCGCACAGGCAGCTCAGAAATCACTCACAGCAGATCAGGGCTGGCTCATTGCGTTCGCTGCCGCACAGGCAGCTCAGAAATTCTGCACGCTGCGTAGCGATTCGCTCACCAGGTTCGCTGCCGCACAGGCAGCTCAGAAAAGTGGCCCAGCTCATGCAGCGCGGTGGCGTAGGTTCGCTGCCGCACAGGCAGCTCAGAAAGTTCGGTTCCGAGGGCTACGCCCGCGAAGAATGTTCGCTGCCGCACAGGCAGCTCAGAAATGCTATCAACTTCACTTGTGGCCACTTTTCTTGTTCGCTGCCGCACAGGCAGCTCAGAAAAGCAGTGAACTCGCGTATCGCTACGCGGGAATGTTCGCTGCCGCACAGGCAGCTCAGAAACAGCACATCGCCAAGCATGACGTCATCCCCTCGTTCGCTGCCGCACAGGCAGCTCAGAAAATCCAGTGGTGGATGCAGCAGTCTCAAGAAGCATTCGCTGCCGCACAGGCAGCTCAGAAATTAAATCGCTCGGCTACACCGTCGAAGACATGGTTCGCTGCCGCACAGGCAGCTCAGAAATCGCACCCGGTGACTGCGAGGATTCCGGCGTAGTTCGCTGCCGCACAGGCAGCTCAGAAATCTTGGCGTGACTGGCAGCAACGGACAGGAGAGTTCGCTGCCGCACAGGCAGCTCAGAAAGTGACCGGCAGGCCCTTGCCGCCGAGGTACTGGTTCGCTGCCGCACAGGCAGCTCAGAAATCACCAAAGAGCTGAGCACCTTTCTCATACACGTTCGCTGCCGCACAGGCAGCTCAGAAATGATCGACGCCAACGACCTACCCGAATACGACGTTCGCTGCCGCACAGGCAGCTCAGAAAAACAACAGTGCGACCGTCACAGGCGTTGGCACGTTCGCTGCCGCACAGGCAGCTCAGAAAGCACGGAATGGGCGCGAGAACGGCCCGTAATAGTTCGCTGCCGCACAGGCAGCTCAGAAATTTACCAGTATATTTCCCCAAAAAATAATCAGGTTCGCTGCCGCACAGGCAGCTCAGAAACAGACAACAACAACGACCACAACAGCAAAAAAGTTCGCTGCCGCACAGGCAGCTCAGAAAACGCCGTGCCCAGTGCAGCGACTGCGCCAAGCGTTCGCTGCCGCACAGGCAGCTCAGAAAATCAACAACCTCGCTGCTGCCTGCGTTGCCCTGTTCGCTGCCGCACAGGCAGCTCAGAAACTCTTGGCGTTTTAAGGCATGCACCTGCTTTTCGTTCGCTGCCGCACAGGCAGCTCAGAAAAATAGTGCCTCATCCTTTGCGGTGAAGAGGTAGTTCGCTGCCGCACAGGCAGCTCAGAAAAGCCCAGTCGCCAGCCACGCCATCATTCGTAAGTTCGCTGCCGCACAGGCAGTTCGGAAATGATTGATTGGTAATAGAGGCTTTGCTGATGGGTGGGCAAAGCTGGTCATAGCAATCTAAATGTGGGAGGTGTTGGTAGAGGGGGGAAGCAAGAGCTGCTGCGGTACAAAAGCCTAAAGGCCTACAGCGTCAGGGCGCGTTGCGCATAAAGGCAGGGCTGGAGATAAAGATGTGGCTGGTATCCCGGACAGGAATCGAACCTGTATCTATTTCTTAGGAGGAAATTGTTCTATCCATTGAACTACCGGGACATCGGCGCAGTTGATGCTGTGCAGCAGCTTGGCTGCAGCAGGATCAGGGCGGTATTGTAAATGCCGTGGGCCTGCTGCCAGCCAAGTTTGTGCGTCAGCGATCAATCCTTGACCCGGGTGTAGATCAGATCGACCGCGCTGTTTTCGCCAGTCTGGGCGCGCAGCGTCAGGCGGCGTGAGAGGTCGTAGAAGATAAACAGCGTGCCCATGGCGCCGTTCAGGCTTTGTTCATAGGCCACATACAGGTCCTTGGACAGGCGCTTGCCCACGGTCAGTGCTGCGCCGCGTTCGCCGTCTTCGCTGGGGCCGCTGAAGCCAATTTCGTCAAAGCCCAGCTGGGAGGCAAAGTTGCCGCCGCTGCCACCACCGCTGAGCATGGCCAGTGCGGCCTGTTGCAGCAGTGCCGATTCCGCACCACCGCCCGAGGCACCGCGGCCCATGACAATCCAGGAGAGCTTTTCCGCATCGGACATCTCTGGGTCAGAGAACAGGGTGATGCGCGGGTTGTTGGCGCTGCCTGTGACCTTGACGCCGGCACGCACGTCGATGTTGGGGCGAATGGCCACGATGTCCAGCGCCGGGTTGTCATAGGGGCCGTTGAAGCGGATCGTGCCTTTTTCCACGTCCATCAGCTGTCCCCATGCGCGGTAGCGGCCATTGACGGTGTGAATTTCCCCGGTGATGCGAGGCCCACCGGAAATACTGAGTTCGCCCTTCAGGCGTGTGGTGATGCCGTAGCCCTGCAGCGCGAAGTCATCACCCAGATTCAGCTGCACATGCAGGATCGGTGGCTTGCTGACTTGCACGGAGCCTCTGGCCTGGGCGGCTTCGCGGGCGGCTTTTTCTGCTGTGGCCTTGCGGGTAGCGGCCGAGGTGATGTGCACGTCATCCCCCAGGCTGGGGGCTGAGTCGCTGGCCAGAATGATGGCTGCGCGATCAATGGTGAGCTTGCCATCCAGTGTGAACTGACCTTGCTCCAGCAGGGCCTTCAGGTCGCCACTGACGCTGAGCTGGCGGTCTGCACGCACCAGTACCTGCAGGTGGTCAGCTACGGCGCGCAGGTCCATGCGCAGGCCGGAGCTGCCTTCCGGAGCCAGTGGGTCATATTCAATGACGCCAGAGCCTTTGAGTGTGCCGCCGCTCTTGGGCGCTTTCGTCAGGTTGCCGCTTTGGCCGGTGATGCGGGTGCTGCTGCCTTCTCCGCCTTGCAGATAGATGTCGGTGATGTTGATGCGTGAGCCCTGCAGCGTGGCGCGCAGGTAGCCATCTTTGAGGTCAACGCCATCGAGCAGGGACTGCACGCTGAGCTTGTCTGCCTCGATCTTGCCGCGCCAGTCGGGGGCCTTGCGGGTGCCGAACAGGTCAAGGTCTGCCATGAGGCTGCCAGAGACACGCCAGCCGGGTGGTGCAAAAAAGGCCCAGACGCCCAGGTTGGGCAGCGCGGCATCGATGGTGCCTGACAGTGGTGCACTGTCCGGCCAGACAATGCCAGCAGATGTGGTTTGCACCTTGCTGCGGATGTCTGCATGAATCTGTCCGGCGCGCTCGGTACTCCAGTGCAGCTGGGCGCGCACGTCTTTGTCATTCGCATCGAACAGCACGCGCATCTCCTGCACGCGTGCGCGAACGCCACGGCCAGCCGTGAAGGCGCGTGACTGTACCTGGGTGGAGTTGGGGCTGCGCTGCTCACTGGCGCCAGAGCTGCGGATGATGGTGACGTTGGCTGCATTGCTGTCTTCGGCGGTGAAGCGGATGTCGCCGCTGGCGCGTTCGACCAGGGCATGGGCGCGCAGCTTGCCGCCAGTGGTGTCTACATCCCATTCGCCCTTGAACAGCAGATCGCCGCTGATGCCGATGGCGGCCAGCGGTGGGTGGTCGGGGTTCAGCACATCGGCCCACATCATGGGCAGATCGTGCAGGCTGCCCTTGCTGCGGATGGCCCAGTTGCCCTGCGCACTCTGGCGCAGGAGGACGGGTTCCCAGACGGCATAGGCCGCAGCTTCACCGGCATGTGCTGGGGGCTGTACGGTGAGCTTGCCCGCGCTGGTTTCGATGCTGGTGGTCTGCGTAGGGTTGCCGGTGGTGCGCTGCTGGATGCTCAGTGGCTCTGCCAGCTGCGCTTTCCAGGGCGTGGCGTCGCTGGGTGTCTGCCACTGTGCCTGCAGCTGGTTGATGCGGGCATACCAGTCCAGGGGATGGGCTTTGGCTGCTTGCTGCAGGCCCAGCACGGCCGTGGTCTGCAGGCGCAGGCTTTCATTGCCGACCTTGGCCTGTGCGCTCAGCTCGGTCTGCAGGGATTCAGGGCTGCCATCCAGTGTGAGCTTGAAATCTGCCAGGCTGGAGGTTGAGCCATCAGCGCTCTGGTAGCTCAGCTGTGGCACCTGCAGCTGTGCGTTCAGGTGCATCTGGCTGGCTTCGCGGGCAGCAGCAGGGTTCTGCAGCCGTTGCTGCAGCTTGCCCCAGCCGCCTTTCCATTGCAGTTTGGCCTGGGCATGGCCTTGCAGGCTGGCACCACCGAGCAGGTCGTGCATGCCGGTCAGTTGCTCCAGCCACTGCGTTAGCGTCTGCACGGCCTGGATGTTCAGCTGCAGCTGGCCCTGGCCTTCGGTGGGGCTGGTGTTCAGTGCCAGATCTGCCTGTGCGCCGGGCAGCTGGGCCTGCAGCTTGCCTTCGATGTGCTGGGTGTCGGTGTTAAAGCGGACGCTGGGGCTTTGCAGTGTGGTCTGCAGGGCTTGCAGATACAGCTGGCGCACCTGCAGCTCTGGTGCTTGCCAGCTGCCTTCCGCACGCGCAGCACCCAGATGCAGAGCGCCGCGCTGGCGGGCGTCAGGGGCCTTCAGGTCCAGCTTGAACTGCACCTGCTGGCTGGTGTCGCTGTGGGCCTGCAGGCTGCCAGACAGGGGGGCGCTGTCCAGTGTGCTGTAGAGCAGTGCGGGGTTGATCTCCGCAAACTGCACCTGGCCTTCAAACACCTGGCTGCTGGTATTGAACTGTCCCTGCGCCTGTACGTGGGCCGGGCCTTTGGGGCCAAGGTCGATACGCGCCTGCTCCAGTGTCCATTGCTGCTGGCCGTCAAACTGTGCCTGTGCGGTCAGATTGCGCACGGGCAAGGCCTGCTGGTCCCATGGCCCAGCCAGCGGGTTTTCTACGCTGGCCTGCAGTGCCCAGCCATTGTCCTTGGGGCCAGCCTGCAGGCTGCCGCTCAGGTCAGTCTGCGGCCCATCGGGCAGGAACCAGGCGATGTTGATGTGCTGCAGCGTGGCATCTGCCTGCTCCAGCACCTGGGTGCTCCAGGGGGCAATGGTGGCGGAAATGTCTGCGGTAGAGGCCGCCTGTGCAGCATCTGAGTGCTGCTCACCTTCGGTGCTCGTGCTGACGGTGGTGGTATTGGCCTGGGCGGTGATCTGCAGACGGGCAGCCTCTGTGGCCAGCGTGCCCTGGATCTTGGCCTGAGCCTCAACCTTGAGGGCTTGCTCTGCCTTGCCTGGCAGTGTGGTCTGCAGATGGCCTTGCAAAGAGGCCTGCAGCTGCATGGGGGCTGCACCTTGCAGGCGCAGCTGTGCCTCATAGCTGCCATCGGCATAGCGCAGGCTGCGCACGTCCAGCTGGTGTTCCTTGCCGGTGTAGCGGTACAGGGCATCCAGTGCATGGATTTCTATCTGTGGAGGGCCTTCCCAGATGAGCTGCTCGATATGTACGGGCAGATCAATGCGCACGGGCAGCTCCAGCGACTGCAGGGGCTCGGTGGGTGTTTCATCCTTGGGGCCTGGTGTGCTCTGGATGCGCAGCTGCTCCATGTTCACCTGACCAAAATGCACGGTGCGCGACAGCAGGGGCGGCAGCTGCCAGCCGATGTCTGCCTTGGTGACTTCCACCTGCATGGTGGGGCTGCTCCAGCGCAGCCAGTCAATCTGCCCGCCGTTGCGCAGCGTGCCCTGCACACCGCGTGCTTCCAGCTTCTGGTCTGCGGGCAGCCAGCGCTCTACATATTCGAGGGTGCGCTGCAGCGACTGGCTCTGACCTGACCACCACCAGGCAGTGCCCAGCAGTACGACCACGCCCAGCAGCAGGATGAAGACGCCGAGCAGCATGCGCCGCAGCCAGCGGCGGCCCGAGGAGGTGGATGGAGAGCGGGGAGTGCGGGCTGCAGGCATGAAATCAGAAGTTAAAACCTAAACGCAGGTGCAGACGGATTTTTTGGGTTTGCACACCATAGGCCACGTCGATTTGCATGGGGCCTACGGGACTTTTCCAGAGCACACCAGTGCCAATGCCGGTGTAGATCTTGGTGTCACTCATGTTGTCGGTCACCGTACCGGTATCAATAAAGTAGGACTGCTCCCAGTCTGAGTGGTTGCCGGCCACGGTGATGGGGCGTATCCAGGCCACACTGCCGGTGAGCATGTAGCGGCCACCGACCAGGGCGCCATTGTCCGTACGTGCACCGATGCTCTGGTAGCGATAGCCCCGGATGGAGTTGTCACCACCTGCCAGAAACAGCAGGGTGACGGGGATGGTGGCATCCTGGCGAGCCAGCACGGCACCGCCATTGGCGCGCAGCGCCAGACGGCTGCGGCGGCCCGTTTCTTCGTCACGGGACAGCGGCAGGAAGTACAGCCAGCGTGCGCTGATGCGGCCAAAGGGTTCGTTGTCCGGGGTGAGCGTGGAGCCAGCGCCCAGCTCAATGCCGAAGCCATAGCCACGGGTGGGGTTAAGCGTGCTGTTGAAGTAGCGCCCCGTCCAGCTGTAGTTACCTGTGAGCGCCGAGCTGGAGGGCAAGTCATCGTTGCCCTGTGGCTTGGCCATGTCGTACTGCAGGTAGTAGTTGCGGTCGATCTTGTCTTCGCTCTTGCCGCGGCCTGCCAGCAGCGAAATATTGTTGACGGAGTAGTCTGCCAGCTTTTCGCGCGCAGCCTTGCCGCCAATGAAGTAGTTCCAGCCGCTGTAGTCGGGCAGAGAAGTCAGACGGGTAGAAATCTCGGGGTACTTCTTGTCCAGCTGCAGTTTGCTGACCGCACGCCAGTTCAGGAATGGGTCTTTGTTGTGCGTGTGGTCAATCGAAAAACGCGTGCCCGTGTCGGTGCTGAAGCCCAGACCATAGACCCATTTTTGCAGCTTGGCTTCACGCACTTCGGCAATCACGGGGGCGTGCACTTCGGCCTCGCCGGGCTTTGCCACTTCAGTAGCCAGTGTCAGGAAGACGGAGTCGTAGTAGCCACTGGATGCCAGGCGCTGTTGTGCATCGAGCAGGCTGCTTTGGCTGTAGACCTGCCCGACGGGCAGGCGCGCCAGACGAATCAGACCTGCGGGGTTGTAGCGCTCTACGCCCTCAATTACCAGAGGGCCGAAATAATAGGCCGAGCCAGGCTCGTAATTCACCTTGAGCTCGGCTTCGTTGGTGTCGGTATCAATGTTGGCACTGCTGCTGAGCAGCTGGGCCGTGGGGTAGCGGCGATTTTGCAGGCTGCGCAGCCCTTCGTTTTTGGCGCTGCTCCACTCAGACTGGCTGAAGGTTTCTCCCACAGGCAGGTCCCAGTTGCGCTCAATGCTGCGGCGTATGAAGCTGCCTTTGGGGTCATCGGCATTGGTGCCGCTGAAGCTGATGTCCACACGGGAGATCTTGGTTGCAGGGCCGGGGTCGACCTTGACGATCACTGTGGGGGGAATGCCAGAGTCGCGCGGCTGTTCACGCAGCTCCAGTTCAATGGTGGGCGAGAAATAGCCGATGCTGCCGAGCAGGTTACGGATATTGCCGTCGGAAGCGCCCAGCAGTCGGCGCAGCTCACTGGGGCGCAGCCCGGTAAAGTGGCGGTAGCGTTCCAGTTCCAGGTACTTTTCCAGCAGTTCGCGTACGTCCTTGGGGGCATCGACCTCGATGGTGAAGCTCTCCGGCTCCTGGAATATGTCCCCTGCCTTGTTTTTGGACAGCAGAGAGCACCCGCTCAGCAGCAAGGCGGTGGTCAACAAAAAAGCCGGGACAAGAACCGGCGTTTTTGTGCGAGATGGCTTGGACATGGATTTATTTTGACAGCAGCCTCATGGTTTCTTCCAAACCCTTCAAAGTCAGGGGGTACATGCGCCCGCCCATGAGCTGGCGAATGATCTCAATGCTTTGACGGTATTGCCACACACCCTGAGGCTCAGGGTTGATCCAGGCGTGGTGCGGGAAGGCGTGGGTCAGGCGTTGCAGCCACTCCGCGCCGGGTTCCTCATTGTGATATTCCACGCTGCCGCCGGATTGCAAAATTTCGTAAGGGCTCATGGTGGCATCGCCCACAAATATCAACTTGTAATCCTTGTTGTATTTGCGAATGATGTCCCAGGTGTCGAACTTCTCGGAAAAGCGGCGTTGGTTGTTCTTCCACATGAAGTCGTAGACGCAGTTGTGGAAGTAATAGAACTCCAGGTGCTTGAACTCGCTCTTGGCGGCGGAAAACAGCTCTTCCACGCGCTGGATGTGGTCGTCCATGGTGCCACCCACATCCATGAGCAGCAGCACTTTGACGTTGTTGTGGCGCTCTGGCACGAGCTTGATGTCCAGCCAGCCCGCGTTGGCCGCCGTGCTGCGGATGGTGTCCGGCAGGTCCAGCTCCAGCTCGCCGCCCTGGCGCGCGAACTTGCGCAGGCGGCGCATGGCCATCTTGATGTTGCGCGTGCCCAGCTCCTGTGTGTCGTCATAGTCGCGGTAGGCGCGTTGCTCCCAGACTTTGACGGCGCTGCGGTTGCGCCCTGGCCCGCCAATGCGCACGCCCTGCGGGTTGTAGCCACCGTGGCCAAAGGGGCTGGTGCCGCCCGTGCCAATCCATTTGTTGCCGCCTTCGTGGCGCTCCTTCTGCTCTTCGAGGCGCTTCTTGAGCGTCTCCATGAGCGTGTCCCAGTCCATCTTCTCGATGGCGGCTTTCTGCTCGGGGGTGAGTTCGCGCTCCAGCAGCTTGCGCAGCCATTCCTCGGGCAGCGCTTTCTGGAAGTCGGTCACCATTTCTACGCCCTTGAAGTAGGCGGCAAAGGCGCGGTCGAACTTGTCGTAGTGCTTTTCGTCCTTGACCAGCGTGGTGCGGGCGAGGAAGTAGAAGTCGTCCAGGCTCCAGCCATCGCTGCTGCGCGGGCCCACCACACCGGCCTGCAGCGCTTCCAGCAGCATCAGGTATTCCTTGACCGAGACTGGCAGTTTGGCGGCACGCAAGGTGTAGAAAAAGTCAATCAGCATGGGTCAATATCAAAAAAGAAGCTGCTAGCGCTGGTAAATATTGGTTTTTAAAGCAATTTATATTGAAAACCAAGCATTGGCGGGCGCAAGCAGCTGTAATTTTTGCAGCAAACGCTGGCGTGCAGCGGGCCACTCTGCGGCCAGCATGCTGTACATCACGGTGTCGCGCACACTGCCGTCCCAGCGTGTGGTGTGGTGGCGCAGCACGCCGTCTTTGCGTGCGCCCAGGCGTTCAATGGCCTGCTGGCTGCGGGTGTTCAGAATATCGGTGCGCCAGCCGATCACGCCGCACTGCAGGGTCTCAAACGCATGCTGCATCAGCAGCAGCTTGCAGGCGGTGTTCACGTGGCTGCGCTGGGCGCTGGCGGCGTACCAGGTGTAGCCAATCTCTACGCGCCGCGCCCCGGGCACGATGTCGTGGTAGCTGGTTGTGCCCAGCACCTTGCCTGTGTCCGCTTGCAGCACCACAAATGGGCAGCGCGTGCCCTGTGCCTGCATGTCCAGCGCTTTCTGGATATAGGCCCGGGTTTCCTCCGGCTCGGGCACCCAGGTCACGCGCAGCTTCCAGAGTTCACCATCAGCCGCTGCTTCCTGCAGCCCGGCCATGTGCGCCATGCGCAGCGGGGCCAGTTGCACACCCCAGCCGTGTAGCTGTACGGGCGTGGCAAATGAGGTGGTGGCGTGCGAGGGCTGAGGTGGTGTGTGTGCTTGCAGCATGGCTTAGTCAGCTTCGCGTGAAGCGGCGTTTCTGGCCTGCGTGCGCTCACGCCAGATACGTGCCAGGTGTAGCCCCGCGCCGCCTGCCAGACCGACGATGACAATGCCCACAATGCTGGAGCCGCTGTAGCCATCGGCAAAAATGTCCATGCCCAGCGCCAGCGTCAGGCCGTAGCCTGCGAGTGCGCCCAGCATGAAGCACACCGCATCCGATACACCTTCGAGCAGCAGTTTTTGTGCAGAAGCCATGCTCCATATCTCCCAGAGTAGGTGGTGGTTCAGGCTGTAACGCTAGGGCAAATGCCGGGCCTGCACATTGGGGCAAGTCAGCATGGCCGGGGCCGTATCAGCGGTTGCGCTGGTTCATGAACACCAGTTTTTCAAACAGGCTGATGTCCTGCTCGTTCTTGAGCAGCGCGCCCACCAGCGGCGGGACAGAGATTTTCTGGTCCTGTGAGCGCAGGGCATCCAGTGGAATGTCTTCAGCCACCAGCAGTTTGAGCCAGTCGATCAGCTCGCTGGTGGAAGGCTTTTTCTTCAGGCCCGGCAGATTGCGCACTTCGTAGAAGGTCTGCAGCGCCGTGGTCAGCAGCTCGCCTTTGAGACCGGGGAAGTGCACGTCCACGATCTGGCGCATGGTGTCTGCGTCCGGGAACTTGATGTAGTGGAAGAAGCATCGGCGCAGGAAGGCGTCGGGCAGTTCTTTTTCGTTGTTCGAAGTGATGAACACCAGCGGACGGTGCTTGGCGCGAATCATCTCGCGGGTTTCGTAGCAGTAGAACTCCATACGGTCGAGCTCGCGCAGCAGGTCATTGGGGAACTCGATGTCGGCCTTGTCGATTTCGTCGATCAGCAGCACCACGGGCTGATCGGCCGTAAAGGCCTGCCACAGCACGCCCTTGACGATGTAGTTGCGGATGTCGCGGGTGCGCTCATCACCCAGCTGGCTGTCGCGCAGGCGCGAGACGGCGTCGTATTCGTACAGGCCCTGCTGGGCCTTGGTGGTGGACTTGATGTGCCACTGCAGCAGCGGCATGCCCAGTGCGGCAGCCACTTCCTCGGCCAGCATGGTCTTGCCCGTGCCGGGCTCGCCCTTGATCAGCAGCGGACGCTGCAGCTGTATGGCCGCATTGACGGCCAGCATCAAATCTTGGGTGGCAACGTAATTGTCAGAACCTTGAAATTTCATGAGCGTGCAGAGAACGTGAGTGGATGCAATGTCTGGCAAATTGTGGGAGCACCATGCATGGGCTGCGGTGCGGCAGCTGTCACGTGGGTGACGGCGTCAGGGGCAGCCGCTGTCTCAGTGGCTGCGCTGCCCCGGGCGCTTGGCAGGCTTGGAACTCAGTCGCGTGTGGCGCGGCGCTGCACGGCGGCCACGTACTGGTTGCCATCGGGTGGATGGCCGTTGCGCTGGCTGTCGGCCAGCATCTGGCCCAGGCATTCCATGGTTTCGTGGTGCGCCTGGTGCAGATCCCCCCGGCGCTTGGCCAGCAGCTCCACGGCCTGGCGGATGCCGCGTGGCTGGTCAATGCTGCATTGCTCGCTGATGGACAGGTGCATGGACAGGTGCAGGAAGGGGTTGGTGCGCTCGGGCTCCAGGTCGTAGTTGCGCTGGACAGCGGCTTCCACGTCGTCCAGCTCCGCAAAGTACTCAGGGTGTTCGGCAATCCAGAGGCTGGCCAGTGTCTCGATCGCCTCCATGGGCGCGTTGTTCTTCATCTTGCTGCGCACGCTACAGAAAAAGCGGCGCACGTCGGCTTGGGTCGGGTTGAAAAGCATGATGTCTCTCAGCGTAGCATGCTGGGTGCAGGCCTGCGAACCAGCGGGGATCAGGGCGTAAGATGCGGCGCTTTGCAGCGCAGCATCAGACAGCAAGATGGATTTTCATACGTGGTTGGCCTTTTTTTCGGCATGTGTCTTTATCGCGATTTCGCCGGGCTCGGGCGCCGTGCTGTCCATGAGCCATGGGCTGGCCTACGGCGTGCGCCAGACTTCGGCCACGATTGGCGGGCTGCAGCTGGGACTGCTGCTGGTGCTGCTGATTGCCGGCGGCGGCGTGGGGGCGGTGCTGATTGCTTCAGACCTGGCCTTTACGCTGGTCAAAGTGCTGGGGGCGTGTTACCTGATTTATCTGGGCTGGAGCCAGTGGCGCAGCGTGGGCAATGGCATTGATGTGGGCTATCTGCAGGCCAAGCCCATTTCCTGGCAGCAACGCACGCTGGCGGGTTTTCTGACCAATGCCACCAATCCCAAGGGCATCATCTTCATGGTGGCGGTGCTGCCGCAGTTCCTCGCCCCGCAGCGGCCTTTGTGGCTGCAGCTGCTCATCATGTCGGTCACCTGCCTGGGCGTGGACACGGTGGTCATGCACGGCTATGCAGCGAGTGCCAGTGCCCTGCGCCGCTGGATGCGCAGCCCTGAGGCCGTACGCTGGCAGAACCGTATCTTTGGTGGTGTGCTGATGCTGGTGGGGGTGGGGCTGTTCTTTGTGCAGCGCCATGCTTGATAAAAATATAGCTGTCAGCGCTTGCTGCATAAGCGCTGGAGGCCAATTTTTATCTGAAAACTTCGGGAGAACCCCTGTCGCAGGACAGACAGACGCATGGCCGCCATGCCGCCTAGATTGGGCGGTATGCATATCTTCCATTCCTATGAAGCGCTGCGTGCCTGTGTGGGCCAGGAAGTGGCGGTGACCGGCTGGCGCACCATCACGCAGGAGCAGATCAACCTGTTTGCCGAGGCCACGGGCGATCACCAGTGGATCCATGTGGACGTCGAGCGTGCGGCGCAAGGGCCGTTTGGCGTGCCGATTGCGCACGGTTTTCTCTCGCTGTCGCTGCTGCCATGGTTCTTCAGCCAGGCGGTGCGTATAGAAGGGGAGACCATGGCTATCAACTATGGTCTGAACAAAGTGCGCTTTCCTGCGCCTGTGCCTGTGAACAGCCGTGTACGTGCCAGGGTGGCGCTGCAGGAGGTACAGACCGTGGAAGGCGGTGGCGTACAGATCACCTGGCAGGTCACGGTCGAGCGTGAGGGCGGCGACAAGCCGGTGTGCGTGGCGGAATCGCTTTCGCGCAGCTACGGCGCGCCTTTGTGACTTGGTGAGCGAGAAGTCAGACAACCGCCGAACCCGGCAGGGCACGGCGGTTGCTGCAAGCGTCGGGACTGTGCCGCAGATGGCACGGGGCATCAGAATTGGTCGAAGTAGCGATCACCCATGGTGTGCCAGCCCGCATCGCGTGCTGCGGTGGCTTCAGTCAGCACCTTGGCGCGGTCAACAGGTGGCTGTGTGGTCACAGCAGGCGCAGGCACGCTGAGTTCACCATCCATGATGCGGCCTGCATCACGGGCTGCCTGGTATTCGGCAATGACTTGAGCGCGGGTCAGCTGGCTGTCGGTGCTGAGTTCGTCAGCACGCCACTGGACTTGTTCACCGGCAAAAGCAGTGGCGGCAGCAGAGAAGGCAATAGCTACACCAATGGTGCGAATTGTAAGCATGTGTTTTCCTTTCAATCTTTTTAAAAGTAGCGTGCAACGTGCTCGCCGTAATTGATAGAGAGGAAAAATGCTTGCAGAGTTCAGCTTTTATTGCCGTATATCGCAATACGCACTGTTCTATAAATGGTGCTAATTAAATCCCGACTCATCAAAGCCCGGGCTTCAGGCTTTGATGCATGGGCCTTCAGCGGGCAGCTTCGCCGGAGGGGGTGAGAAAACCGTTTTGCCTCCAGGCTTCGAACACCGTCACCGCTACCGCGTTAGACAGGTTCAGGCTGCGCTGGCCTTCGACCATGGGCAGTCGCAGGCGCTGGGTGGTGGGGAAGGATTCACGCAACTCGGGCGCCAGGCCGCGGGTTTCGCAACCGAACACAAACCAGTCGCCGGGCTGGAATTGCAGTGCATGCGCAGGCTGGCTGCCGTGCGTGGTCATGGCAAACATGCGGCTGCGCTCAGGCTGCATGGCATCCAGAAACGCCTGCCAGTTGGCGTGGCGCTGCACACGCGCGTACTCGTGGTAGTCCAGACCGGCGCGGCGCATGTGGCGGTCTTCCATGGAAAAGCCCAGGGGCTCGATCAGGTGCAGCTGGCAGCCGGTGTTGGCGGCAAGGCGAATGATGTTGCCTGTATTCGGTGGAATCTCAGGCTCTACGAGGACGATATGAAACATGGCGGCGTATTGTCCGCTTTTGCGCTTTTCCCTGCGCTCATGGTGTGCGCGCCACGCACAGCACATCGACCTGTGCTGCACCGGCCTGCAGCAGCGCCCGCGTGGCAGCGTGCAAGGTGGCGCCAGTGGTCATGACATCGTCCACCAGCACAATGCGCTGACCGCTGATCTGCGCCCGGTGCGCCTCTGCCACGGCAAAAGCATGCCGCAGATTGCGCAGCCGCTGCGCGCGTGTCGAGCTGCTTTGCGCGGTGGTGTGCTGCACACGTTGCAGGCTGTGCAACTGGCATTTGGTGGCGTCCAGATGCCGCGCCAGTAGCGCGGCCTGGTTATAGCCGCGCTCGCGCATGCGGATGGGTGATAGCGGCACGGGAATCAGCACATCGGCAGCGGCAATGCGCTGCGCAATGGCGGCATGTGCCCGCATCCAGCGGGCCAGATGGGCGGCCAGTGCAGGCTGGCCTGCAAACTTCCAGCGTGGGATGAGCTGGCTCCATGGGTAGCCATAGTCCACCCAGGCATGGGCGCTGTGCCACACCGGTGGCTTGCGCAGACAGGCACCGCAGCGTGACTGCTCAGGGCTGAGCCCGGGCAGGGCCAGTGCGCAGCCGGTGCAGCGAAATACTGCAGGTGCAAAGCGCTGCAGGCAGTCTGGGCACACCACATCGGTACTGGGCCATGAGCGGCAGACCAGACACTGGTTGGGCAGCGACGGGAAAGATTTCACAAAGTGGAAGAACCACACTGGCCAGCGTTGCAGCATGAAATCAATATACTGCGGCGGCCCCTGTCTCTGTCATGCCGTATGACGGACGGGCGGTTTTGCTAGTGCCTCATGTCTGAACATCAACCTCCCACCATTGATCCCGTCGCCGCTGCCCGCTGGCAGCAATCAGCCCCTGCGCAGTCGCCCTGGCTGCATGAGGAAATCGGGCGGCGCATGCAGGAGCGCCTGCAATGGATGTGCCATACCCCCAAAACCTGGTGCGACTGGCAGCCCGTGCGCGGCGGCATGCAGACGCATGCGCTGATTGCCGAGCGCTATCCCCAGGCCCAGGCCTATGTGGTGGAAACGGCGCCACGCATGCAGGCGGTGGCGGCTGCCAACTGGGCCAAGCCATGGTGGAGCCCAGCACGTTTGCGTGGCAAACACACCGTGGTGGGCATGCCCCCTGCAGGCAGCGTAGACATGCTGTGGGCCAATATGCTGTTGCATCAGGAGGCGCAGCCTATGCAGATGCTCCAGGCCTGGCATGACGCGCTGGCCGTGGATGGCTTTGTGATGTTCTCCTGCCTGGGGCCGGACACTGCCCGTGAAATGCGTGCACTCTACGAGCGCATGGGCTGGCCCGTGGCCGGGCAGAGCTTTACGGACATGCACGACTGGGGTGACATGCTGGTGCATGCCGGTTTTGCCGAGCCGGTGATGGACATGGAAACCATCACGCTGACTTTCCCCACACCGCAGCGCCTGCTGCAGGAGCTGCGTGAGCTGGGGCGCAATCTCCACCCCCAGCGCTTTGCTGGCCTGCGTGGCAGGCAGTGGCTGGAGCAGCTGCATGCGGCCATGGGCGAGCATCTGCGCCTTGACAGCAGCGGTGGGCAATTGGCACTGACCTTTGAGGTGGTCTATGGCCATGCGCTCAAGCCTGCACCCCGCATGAAGGTGCAAAGCGAAAGCGCGGTCTCGCTGGACCAGATGCGCACGATGCTGAAGCAAGGCCGTACGCCAACGCCTTGAAAGTGCTTGATCTGGCGCGGTCCATGCGCCGGCTTGGCAGGTCATAGAACTGGCAGGCTGACTCAGTCTTTGTTTTTGCCGTTATGGTTGTGGCTGGAACCGCGATGCTTTTGACTGAGACTGCTATGCAAAGAAGACGTGTACTGAAAAATCTGGTGCTCAGTGCCTCGGCACTGGCTGCAACGGCCTTGCTCATGGGTTGCAAGCCCAAGTCCACCAGCCTGGAAGGGGTGGATATCTCTGGCGCTGCCTATGGCAAGGACTTCCCCTTGCCCGATGCGCAGGGCAAACATCGCTCCATTCAGGACTTTGCAGGCAAGGTCGTGGTGGTCTTTTTTGGCTATACGCAGTGCCCCGATGTGTGCCCCACGACGCTGCAGGAGCTGGCCGAAGTCAAGGAACTGCTGGGTGCACAGGGCGACCGGGTGCAGGGCGTGTTTATCTCTGTCGACCCCGAGCGCGATACACCGGAAATTCTGCAGGCCTATACGCAGGCCTTTGACCCCGGCATGGTGGCGCTGACCGGCACGCCTGAGCAGATTGCCGCTGTGGCCAAGGATTTCAAGGTGTTCTACAAAAAGGTGGAAGGCAAGCAACCCGGCAGCTATACCGTAGATCACTCTGCTGGTCTGTATGTGTACGACCCCAAGGGCCAGCTGCGCGTTTACCACCGCTACGGGCAGGGCGCACAGGCGCTGGCCAAGGATGTGCAGGCACTGCTGAACGAATCCACCTCGTGATGCAACAAAAAAAGATCCACCGCAGGGTGGATCTTTTGCTTTTGAGGGCCAGTAGATGGGTGCGTCTTACTGGGTGCTGATGTGTTGCTCTTTGATCAGACGGCTCAGTGCTTCCGTGTCTTTCTTCACGCGGTTGGCCAGCCCTTCAGGCGATGTGGCCACGGTTTGCCAGCCTTGCTGGTACAGCTTTTCGCGCACTTCAGGGGTGCGTGCAATCTCGATCAGCATGTTGGCCAGCTTGGCGCGGGTGGCCTCGGGCATGGAGTAAGGGGCTGCAAAGGCGTTCCAGATCTGCAAGTCAAAGTCTGGCACACCTACTTCGGCCAGGCTGGGCACATCAGGCGCCAGAGGGCTGCGGCCGCCGGAGGTCACGCCAATCAGACGCAGCTTGCCCGCCTGTGCCTGGCTTTGTGCCAGTGCGGGAGGCAGCAGTGCCATCTGCAGTTGCTTGCCCAGCATGGCGGTAGCCACCTGTGGGTAGCCGTTGTAGGGCACGTGTACGGGGTTGATGCCGCTGCGTGCCTTGAGCAGTTCCGTGCCCAGATGGCCAATCGTGCCTACGCCGGGGGTGCCGTAGTTCCACTGGTCGCCAGCGGCCTTGGCGGCGGCAAAGAAGGCCTTGCCATCGGCATCCCTGGGTACGCCGGGCTGCTCCACCGGAGCAGTCAGCACCAGGGGCGAGACGCCGATCAGCGTCAGCGGAGCCAGGTCGGTGAGTGGGTCGTAGGGCGTGGCGGGGTTGAGGATCTTGGCAATCGTCATATTGCCGTTGATCATCAGACCGATGGTGTGGTCATCCTGCGCACGCGCGACTTCTGCTGCGCCGATGTTGCCGCCTGCACCCACCTTGTTTTCCACAATGACGGGCTGGCCCAGCATCTTGGACAGCGGATCGGCAAAGGTACGCGCTGTCAGATCGGGCGAAGAACCACCGGGAAAGCCCACCACAATGCGTACCGGCTTGCTGGGCCAGTGTTCCGTAGAGGATGCGGCAAAAACAGCAGGGGCAGCCGCGCTGGCCAGCAAGGCAACGCCGGAAGCCAGAACGCAGCGACGGGCAAGAGAAGAGATGGATGTCATGGCTTGTAAAGCGTGAAATCTGCAGAAGGCGATGATTTCTTGCAGGAAAAAAGAAAGCCCGGAGATTATCCGGGCTTGCTCAAACATGAATCTGGCATTTTTCAGCCAGCGTGTGCAGGAACGTTCTCAGGCAAATTCTGCCAGCGCTTTTTTCATCTTTTTCATAGCGGCCACTTCAATCTGGCGAATGCGCTCAGCGCTCACGCCGTATTCAGCAGCCAGCTCATGCAGCGTCATGCCGCCGGAGCCATCGTCGTTCACCTTGAGCCAGCGTTCTTCCACGATGCGGCGGCTGCGCGCGTCCAGCTGCTCCAGTGCCTGGGCAATACCGTCGGTGGCCAGCACATCACGCTGACGGCTTTCGATCATCTGCGTGGGCTCATGCGAGGCGTCCGACAGATAGGCGATAGGACCGTAGGCCTGCTCACCATCGTCACCAGGCGTGGGGTCCAGCATCACGTCGCCACCCGAGAGACGGGTTTCCATTTCCATCACTTCTTCAGGCTTGACGTTGAGCTTGGCAGCCATGGCGTCCACCTGCTGTGCAGTCAGGGTTTCGCGCAGGGACAGATCATCGTCCATGGCAGCATCAGCCTGCATGCCCTGCTTGAGCGAGCGCAGATTGAAGAACAGCTTGCGCTGGGCCTTGGTGGTAGCCACCTTCACCATGCGCCAGTTCTTCAGAATGTATTCGTGAATCTCGGCCTTGATCCAGTGAATGGCATAGCTGACCAGACGCACGTTTTGCTCTGGGTCAAAGCGCTTGACGGCTTTCATCAGCCCGACATTGCCTTCCTGAATCAGGTCGCCGTGGGGCAGACCGTAGCCCAGGTACTGGCGGGAAATCGACACCACCAGGCGCAGGTGGGACATGATCAGACGCCCGGCGGCGTCCAGATCGTTGTGTTCTTTGAGCTTGCGTGCGTAGTCACGCTCCTCTTCCTGGGTCAGCATGGGCAGACGGTTGACAGCCGCAATGTATGCATCCAGGTTGCCCAGCGGAGGAACCAGAGACCAAGGATTTGCAGGTGCCAAGGCCGAAGCAGCATGGGTGCCAGTTAGGTTTGTCATTGCAGTCATCCTTTCATCCATTGCTTCATATTAGCACTGTGTTTGAGAGAGTGCTAAACCAAAAGTTCCCCAAAGGTTTATAGGGGCTGTGCTAGCAGTGTAGCTGCGGGAATCGGCAGGCTGTTGTAGGGCAATGCCAATGCAAGTTGTTTGAGCAATAAGCCCTTGGGGTGGAAGGTATTGGATTATCTTGGTGCATATGGCTTGCGCTATGGTCAAGTATTTGTATGTGTCATAAATAATCAGCTGCTGGCATATTGGTGCTCATGCAAAAGATCTTATGGGGAGAGGTCGTCGATGGTGAACAAAATGGGTGATGTCACGCTGCACCCTAATTCCTGGCTGAAGGAAATGGCGCGCCTGAATCCATCCAAATGGAATATGAGCCGCTCCTGCCGCGCCTCGCTGGCGATTGCATTACCCATGCTGGTGGGCTATTACACCCACACCCTCATGTACACCATGTGGATTTCCATGGGCGCCATGTTCCCCTCCATTGGCGAGCGGGATGCGCCTTATGGGTTCACTGTGCGAAAAATTCTGATTTCTGCACCCATAGGGGTGTCAGGCTTTCTGATGGGCTATCTGAACACCTGGGGGCTGGATTGGGGCTGGATCGTGCTCATCATGAGCGCTGTGGGCTTTGCCATGGCCATTGCCAGCAGCTACAGCGCCACGATCTCGATTGGCTGTCTGCAGTTCATGGTGATGGCCGCAGTGTCGCTGGGTAATCCGGAAATTGGTCATTTCTGGATGTCCTCGCTGCTATTGCTGGGTGGTGCCTCGTTTTATCTGCTGCTGCTTTATCTGGAGAAATGGATTTGCCCACACCATATTCGCCGGGATGCGATTGAGCAGGTATTGCATGCCTTGATTGCGCTGTGCCAGAAAAAAATAGAACAGGCTGATGTGGAATCTGCACGTCTGCAGTTCAATATGAAATATGAAGCGCTATATACATTGATGCTGCAAAAGCGTTATCAGGCGCTTGGTCACAATATTGTGTGGGACCAGACCGCAGAGGTGGTTCAGAATATGGACAACCTGTTTGCCATCATTATGGCTACGCAGAACCGGGATGAGATTGCGCAGATTCAGACCTGTCTGCAGCAAATGGTGCAGGCGCTGGTGCAGGATCAGCGCCTAGAACCGGGGCACCCCGATGGCTTGGCGCAGTGGCAGGCGCTCAATGATCTGACGCTGGCCCTGTGGGGCCGAGCACCGGTGTCTGCTACCCCCCAGAATCTGCCGCAGCGCGCACTGAATCTGCGGCTGACGCTGCAAAAACTTTCTCCGGGCCGTGCGACGGTGCGCTCTGCGCTGGCGCTGGCGCTGTGTACGGCGATTGGCTATGCCATCCGCTGGGTGGATGATGTCTCGCATTGGTACTGGGTGCCGATGACCGTCTCCATTGTGATGAAGCCAGAGCTGGGCTCCATCTTTGTGCGGGCCGTGCAGCGCACCGTGGGCACGGCGGCCGGGGTGGTACTGGGGGGGCTGCTGCTGGCGCTGGTGCCTGTGGGGCCACTGTTCATTCTGATCATCGCAGCCATCACCTTTGTGCTGCCCTGGCTGGCACCACGCAATTACGCGCTCACGGCCTTTGCCATTACGCCGCTGGTGCTGGTGCTGATCGACTTTCTCTCCCCTGCGCGCAGCGGCATGCAATATGCCGATCTGCGGCTGCTGGATACCTTGATGGGCTGCGCCATCGTGCTGCTGTTTGGTTATCTGCTGTGGCCGCGCCGCCATGCGAGTGAGCTGCAGGAGTCCATGGCGCAAGCGCGCCAGGCCATTGCCCACTATCTGCAGCTGGTGCTGGACCACCGGCTGCAGCCGGAAAGTGCCGATGTCAGCGAGGCACGCCGCGCTGCCTACGGCAAGCTGGTGGACATGCGGGCAGCGCTGCAAAAGTCCATGGCTGAGCCACCGCCTGCCGGTTATGAGGCGGCAGCCTGGTTCCCGCTGGTGGCCTGCGCAGCGCGGCTGTGCGATGCCATTACGGTGTACTCAGCCAGTGCCAGTGCGCAACCTGACGAGCAGGAGTGGGCCTGGCTGCAGCAGATGCCGCAGGCGATTGCGGGGCTCCAGTCTCTGCCTGAGCTACCTGCGCAGTTGCTGGATGGGCACAGCCCCGAGTCGCAGCTGATTGCCAGCATCCGCAAGGAAACCCACACTCGCGAGCGGCTGTACGAGAAAGCGGTGGCACCGACTGCAGCTGCTGCGACCTGAGCCAGCGTTACAGTAGGGTCTTTCAGACATTGCTCCCATGTACACACCTTCCCGCTGGGGCGCGTATGGCTGTCTGGCGCTGAGCATGGCGCTGGTAGGCAGCTATGTGGCGCTGTCCAAACCTCTGGCTGCACTGTTTCCCATCCTGCTGCTGGCATGGCTGCGCTTTGGCATTGGCGGCGTCGCCATGCTGCGCTGGCTGCGCCGTGCGCCGGGTGAAGCGCCTTTGCAGGCGCGCACGCGCTGGCTGCTGTTTCTGGAGTCTTTCTTCGGCAACTTTCTGTTCACGCTGTGCATGGTCACGGGCGTGAGCCTGACCAGCGCCGTCGCTGCGGGCGTGACCATGGCTGCCATTCCCGTGGCCGTGGCCGTGCTCAGCTGGGTGATTCTGCGCGAGCGCATTGCACCGCGCACCTGGGTGGCCGTGGCGCTGGCGGTGGCCGGGATTGCGCTGTACGCCTGGGTCAAGCCCGAAGAAGCTGCAGACAGTCGCAGCCCTTACGCCTGGCTGGGGCAGTTGCTGCTGCTGGGGGCCGTGCTGTGTGAGGCCACCTATGCTGTGCTGGGCAAGCAGCTCACGGCCTCGGTATCGCCCAAGCGCATCAGCGCCATCGTCAACCTCTGGGGTTTTGCGCTGACCACGCCGTTTGGCCTGTATCTGGCCTGGCAGTTTGACTTTGCCAGCATCAGCCTGCCGAACTGGACGTTGCTGCTGTTCTATGCGCTGGCCGCCTGTGTGTGGACCGTCTGGCTGTGGATGACGGGTCTGCGCGTGGTGCCTGCCGCACAAGCGGGGGTGTTTACCGTCATGCTGCCGGTGAGCGCTGCCGTGGTGGGCGTGGTGGCGCTGGGTGAGCCTATCACCGGCCTGCAGCTGCTGGCTCTGGGCATTGCGTTGCTGGGTGTGCTGGTGGCGACCTGGCCCAGCAGGCGCTAGGGCGTGTTCACATAAAGCTTGAGATTCGCGTTGAAGGCTTGGGGATGGGATGCTAGGCGCGGTGGCGCAGCAATGCCGAGCGCCTTGCAAGCCGCCGCAACAACGCAGACCGCCCCAAGCCTTCAACCCCATTTGTGATCTCCATAATCAGGGGCAGCCACGACAAGGCCGCCACTGCATTGTTGCCCACCTTGCGCGGGTGCGCACCCGCGCTGCGCCGTGCGTCGCGCATTGCCAGCCTTGTCGTGGCTGCGCGAACCCAATGTTTATGTGAACACGCCCTAGACGCAGGACAATGCAGCCCATGGAGATTGCAAACTGGAACAACGTGGCGGTGCTGACCAGCACCGTAGACAGCGCGATCGATGCCGAGCGCCTGGCACAGACCGCCGTGCAGGCGCGTGTGGCGGCCTGTGTGCAGATAGAAGCCATCCATTCCCACTACGAATGGCAAGGCAGCCTGGAGCGCAGCGCCGAGTGGCGGCTGGTTTTCAAGACCTTGCCCGAGGCGGTGGATGAGCTGCTGGCCTGGCTGAAGGCCGAACACCCGTATGAGGTGCCGCAGCTGTTGCTGCGCATGGAGGCTGCGCATCCGGACTATGCAGGCTGGGTGGCGGCACAGGTGGACATCAAAAAAGTGAGCTGCCAGCGCTGATAAAAAAATGACTTCAGATACTTTTGTATCTGAAGTCCTTGTTATGCAAGCGCAAGGCGCTATGAAAATTCTAGAGCCTTAGGTCAGCAGCGCCTGGGCAAACTCCTTGGCGTTGAAGGTTTCCAGATCTTCCAGCTTTTCGCCCACGCCGATGAAGTACACGGGAATGGCGTGCTCCTGCGCAATCGCGGCCAGCACGCCGCCCTTGGCGGTGCCGTCCAGCTTGGTCACGATCAGGCCTGTCAGGCCCAGGGCATCATCAAAGGCCTTGACCTGATGCAGCGCGTTCTGGCCGGTGTTGCCGTCGATGACCAGCAGTACTTCGTGAGGAGCAGAGTCATCGGCCTTGGTGACCACGCGCTTGATCTTCTTGAGCTCTTCCATCAGGTGCAGCTGCGTAGGCAGGCGGCCTGCAGTGTCGACCAGCACGACGTCCTTCTTGCGTGCCTTGCCTGCGCTCACGGCGTCAAAGCTCACGGCAGCGGGGTCGCCCCCGGTCTGGCTGATGATTTCCACGGTATTGCGGGTGGCCCATACGCCCAGCTGCTCGCGGGCAGCTGCGCGGAAGGTGTCGGCTGCGGCCAGCAGCACAGACTGGTTGTTGTCCGCCAGGTGCTTGGTGAGCTTGCCAATCGATGTTGTCTTACCTGCGCCGTTCACGCCGGCCACCATGATGACGGTGGGCGTGTGCTCGCCGATGGTCAGCGGCTTTTCCAGCGACTGCAGCAGGTCAGCCAGGGCATCGGCCAGCAGTGCCTTGACGGCAGCTGGATCGGTGGTCTTGGTTTCCTTGACGCGGCGCTTGAGGTCTTCGAGCAGATACATGGTGGCTTTGACACCGGTATCGGCCATGAGCAGTGCGTCTTCCAGCTCTTCGTACAGGGCATCATCAATCTTGGTGCCCGTGAATACGGAGGTAATGCTGGTGCCGGTCTTGCGCAGCCCCGCTTTGAGGCGGTCCATCCAGCTGCCGCGGTCGGCAGGCAGTGTGGGCTTGGCCTGGGGTTCTGGTGCTGCCTCAAAGGCTTCGGGCGCAGGGCTGGAAGGAACTTCTTCCTTGCCGCTTATTCCGAAGGTATTGCGAAGCCAGCCGCCGACAGAAGCTGTCTTGGCTGCAGGGGTGGAACTGTCCTCGGCCTGGGGGGCAGAGGTCGTAGATGCGACGTTCTCAGCCTGCTCAAGCGCAGGCGTGGTGTCGGCAGATGGGGCTTTTTTCTTGAAAAAACTGAACATTGGCGGGTTCTTAGAATCCTTCATTCTATGAAACGAACTTTATCCCTCCTAGCGCTTGTGGCCAGCCTGAGTGCGATGGCCGAGAATTCGCAGCCCGTGGGCGCGTCATCCATGCCTGCGTCCCAGGCTGCCAGCACGACGACGGCGGCCAGCCCAGCGACAGCTGCGCAGCAGTTTACTTTGAGCAACGGCATGCAGCTGATCGTTCAGCCAGATCACCGTGCACCCACTGCCATCAATATGGTGTGGCTGCGCGTGGGTGCCATGGATGAAGTCGATGGTACGACCGGCGTGGCCCACGTGCTGGAGCACATGATGTTCAAGGGCTCCAAAGAGCTGGCGCCGGGTGAGTTCTCGCGCCGCGTGGCTGCGCTGGGCGGGCAGGAAAACGCTTTTACCAATCGTGACTACACGGGCTACTACCAGCAGATTCCTGCCAATCGCCTGCGTGAGGTGATGGCGCTGGAAGCAGACCGCTTTGCCCACAACCAGTGGCCAGACGAAGAGTTCACCAAGGAAATCGAGGTGGTCAAGGAAGAGCGCCGCATGCGCACGGAAGACAATCCGCGCGCCATGCTGTTTGAGCAGCTCTCGGCCGCGGTCTTCCATGCCAATCCCTATGGCCGCCCGGTGGTGGGCTGGATGAGCGATCTGGAAGCCATGACACCCGATGACGTGCGCGAATTCCACCAGAAGTGGTATGTGCCCGAGAACGCCACCGTGGTGATTGCCGGTGATGTGGACGTGGACCAGGTCAGGCAGTGGGCAGAGGAAACCTACGGCAAGATTCCTGCCCGCCCCGCGCCGGTGAGTAAGCCGCGCGAGGAGCCGCGCCAGCTGGGCATGCGCCGCATTGAAGTGAAGCAACCCGCGGAGCAGGCCTATGTGGCCATGGCCTACCGCGTGCCTTCCATCCGTAATGTGCAGAACCTGACGGCTGAAGACAAGGATGCGCTGGCGCTGCTGGTGCTCTCTGCCGTGCTGGACGGCTATGACGGTGCACGCTTGGAGCGTGCGCTGGTGCAGGGCAAAGACCGTGTGGCTGATGGCGCAAGCAGCTCCGCAGGCGTGATGGGGCGCGGCCCCGCGCTGTTCATCCTCTCGGGCGTTCCTGCGCAGGGCAAGAGCACGACCGAGCTGGAGCAGGCCCTGCGCGCCCAGGTGCAGCGCATTGCCAGGGAAGGGGTGACCGATGCCGAGCTGCAGCGCGTCAAGACCCAGTGGCGAGCCTCGCAGGTGTATGAGCGCGACTCTGTCATGGGCCAGGCACAGAGCCTGGGCAGCTACTGGGTGATGGGCATGCCTGTGAATGCGGAAGAGTTGCTGCTGGATGCGCTGATGCAGGTCACGCCTGCCGATGTGCAGCGTGTAGCCGGCCAGTACTTTGGCGATGACCAGCTGACCGTAGGCACGCTGGTGCCACAGCCACGTGCGCTGGGTGATGCCCCCCGTGCTGCAGTTGCCGTTCCCCACAAGCATTGAGAGCGAACATGAGAAAAGTAAAAAACATAGCTGCCAGCGCTTGGCTGGTGGGCGCTTTGGCCGGTTTTGGCATGAATTCCGCGTGGGCGATTTTGCCAATTCAGCACTGGACACAGCCCTCTGGTGCCCAGGTCTGGCTGGTAGAAAGCCCGAACATCCCCATGGTGGATGTGCAGGTGATGTTTGATGCCGGTGCACGCCGCGATCCTCAAGAGCAGGCCGGGCTGTCTACCGCTGTCAGCATGATGCTGGACAAAGGGGTGAAGGCCGAGGGCAAGCTGCCAGCGCTGGATGAAAACGCGCTGGGCGAGGCCTGGGCGGACCTGGGAGCTTCCTTTGGTGCCAGTGTGGACAGGGATAGCTTTGAGTTTTCACTGCGCAGCCTGACAGAGCCTGAGCTGCTGCAGCGCTCGGTCGAGCTGGCTTCGCGCCAGATGGCCAACCCCAGCTGGCCTGAGCAGATCTGGCAGCGTGAGCGTGCACGCTGGACGGCTGCGATTGCGGAGTCCAACACCCGCCCCAGCACCGTGGCAGGCAAGGCCTATGCGCAGGCTGTGTATGGCGCTCACCCCTATGGTCAGCGTGCGACAGCGGAGTCACTGCAACGCGTTGACACTAAGGCCATGCAGAACTTCTACCGCGACATGTTCCAGGCCTGCCGCGCCAAGGTCAGCGTGGTGGGGGCGGTAGACAGAGCGCAGGCCGATACGCTGGTGCAGCAGCTGCTCTCACGCCTGCCCAAGGACGATGGCAAGGGCTGTGCACCACTGCCTGCCGTGCAGGAAGTGCCAGTGCTGGAAGCTGCCAAGGACATCCGCATTCCCTTTGCATCCGCTCAGGCGCAGGTGTTGATTGGCCAGCCCGGCATCAAGCGCAATGACCCGGATTTCTTCGCCCTGCTGGTGGGCAACCACATTCTGGGCGGCGGCGGACTGGTGTCCCGCCTCATGGAGGAAGTGCGTGAAAAGCGCGGTCTGACCTATGGGGTCTCGAGCAGCTTCTCGCCCGGCCTGCATGCAGGCGCCTTTACCGTGGGCCTGCAGACGCGCCCCGATCAGGCCGAGCAGGCCCGCCAGGTGGCCCACGAGACACTGAAAAAATTCATTGCTGAAGGCCCTACAGAGCAAGAACTGCGCGATGCCAAGGACAATCTGGTCGGCAGCTTTGCGCTGCGTATCGACAGCAACCGCAAGCTGTTGGCCAATGTGGCCAATATCGCGTGGAATGATTTGCCCCTGGACTATCTGGATCACTGGACTGACCGGATCGAAGCCCTGACGGTGGACGAGGTACGCAGTGCCATGCAGCGTGCGATCCAGCCTGATCGCATGGTGACCGTCGTGTTAGGGGAAAAGAAATAATGGGCCGCAACAGTTATCGCAATATTGAAGAAGCATTGGCGCTGGAAGCGCGCCTGAAACGCCGCGAAGCCTACAAGCAGGCGGAGGCAGAGGCCGCCGCCGTTGCCGCAGGCAAAAAGCCTGGCAGCAAAGCCCAGGGTAAGTCTGCCAGGCCCGGTGCAGGTGGTGCGGGTGAAGTGCGCATCATCGGTGGGCAATGGCGTCGCACCCGTCTGGCGGTGGCGCAACGCCCTGGCTTGCGCCCCACACCAGACCGTGTGCGCGAAACCCTGTTTAACTGGTTGGGGCAGGATCTGGGCGGCTGGCGCTGCCTGGATGCCTTTGCGGGCACCGGTGCGCTGGGTTTTGAAGCCGCTTCACGCGGTGCCGCGCAGGTGCGCCTGATCGAGCAGGATGCTGCGCTGGCGCAGCAGCTGGAGCGACTGACCCAGCAGCTCAAGGCAGACGCCGTACAGGTGCAGCGTGGCGATGGTGTTGGTGCACTGAACCACAGCGTGGCAGGCCACTGGCATGCCGTGTTTATTGATCCTCCGTTCGCCATGGAGGCATTGTTTGCCCCTGCGCTCAAGGCCGCGGCCCATGCGGTGGCCGACGACGGCTTTGTCTATCTGGAAGCACCCAAGGTCTGGGATGATGAGGCGCTGGCGGCATTGGGCCTGCAGCAGTACCGCTATCTGAAGGCAGGCAATGTGCACGCACACTTGCTGAAAAAACGCGCAGACTGAGGACTGAATCTCGGAATTGATAGCTTCCAGCGTTTGCTGCATGCGCGCTGGAAGCTATTTTTTTGCCCCAAATCCAGGGCAGGCATAATCGCGCGCATTGCAATGCACACCACATGGAGATCGCTATGGCTGAGCACGTAGTTGCCGTGTATCCCGGCACGTTTGACCCCATCACGCTGGGGCATGAAGACATGATTCGCCGGGCGAGTCAGCTGTTTGGTGAGGTGGTGGTCGGGGTGGCCATGGCGCACCACAAGAAGACCATGTTCACGCTCGAAGAGCGCATGGCCATGGCGCGCTCCGTATTCAGCGATGTGCCCAATGTGCGCGTGGAGAGTTTTGACGGTCTGGTGCGTGACTTTGTGAAGCAGCAGGGCGCCAAGGTGATGGTGCGCGGTCTGCGTTCAGGCACGGACTTTGACTATGAATTTCAGCTTGCTGGCATGAACAAGCATTTGCTGCCGCAGGCCGAGACAGTGTTTCTGACGCCCAGTGCCGAGACCATGTTCATCAGCAGTACGCTGGTGCGTGAAATTGCCACGCTGGGGGGCGAGGAAGTGCGCAAGTTTGTGTCACCCACGGTGCTGAAGGCCTTGCTGGCAAAGCTGGCTGCCTGACGCAAGCGCACACAGGAACAGCACAACACCACCAGCGGCGGTGGACGGACCGCTGGTGGTGCTGGAAAGCGTAAGACAGGATCGCAGGATGGCTGCCTGATGCCCGCGATCTCGCAACCCTCAGGGGCGAACCACAATGTTGTTGCGCACCGCGACCACGCCATTGACACTGCGTGCAATGGCACCAGCGCGGTCTTTTTCAGCCTGGCTCTTGGCAAAACCGGACAGTTGCACGGTGCCCTTCATTGTTTCTACGGAAATGGCGGTGGCAGCGACGGTCTTGTCTTCTGCGAACTTGGCCTTGATAGCGGCGGTGATGCCAGCGTCGTCTACATAAGAGCCTACGGACTGCTGATCACGGAACACGGAGCAGCCTGTGGCACCGATGATGGTGGCGCCTACCAAGGTGGCGAATGCGATGGCACGTGTAGTTTTCTTCATAGACGTCCTTTGAATTCAGAGGAAGGTTGGGTGCGCAATGATGGGTCCCTTGGCATGCGCACCATGAGTGCCACGGGCTGAAAAAATGGAGAGAAGCTCGTTCAGCGGCGGCGGCCAAGCATCATCAAGGCCGCTGCCGTGACGGCAGCCCCTACGGCGGCAGCCATGATCAGCGCTTTGCCGGGCCGCTCGACCATGTAATGCGTGGTGGTCTCGGCTGCTTCCAGCATGCGGCGGCGGGCCTTGTCAGAACTGTCTGCACAGAAGGCAATGCTGCGGCTGCAGAAGTCCTGTGCCCGGGTTGCCAGCTGTTCAATCGCAGGGGCCAGCTCTTTTTCCACAGCCTGCAGGCCTTCCTGGGCTTTGTTCCGTGCACTGCTGGCTGCTTCCCGTGTGCTCTTGATGGCTTCCTGTGCCATGTCTTCGGCGTCATCCGCCATCGCTTTGGCTTGGGATGCGGCGTCTTGCGCAGCATCCTGCAGGCTGTCCTGTATGTCATCGACGGCTTCTGCAATGGCTTTCTTGCTGTGTTTGGAGGTGCTGCTCATAGTTTTCATCTTTCAATGTGTCAACAATGCGTCGCGGTGAGCTATGAGCTCGGACCTAGCCTTTTTTCTTGAGCAGGCCCAGAACAAAGGTGACGATCGCCATGACCACGAAGACGAAAAACAGAATCTTCGCAATACCCATGGCACCGGAGGCAATGCCACCAAACCCGAATACGGCAGCAATCAATGCAATCACGAGAAATACGAGGGCGTAATGCAGCATGTTGTCTCCTTGGTATTTGTTTCAGTTTGTACTCACTTTGTTTTTAAGCTTTTATATATAAGCAATCGAAGTTCGATGTGCTCAATGTAGTGCGGCAGAAAAACTGTGAATGCCAGATGTGGCTAGGGGCTGGTGTCAGCATATGACTGGGCGGCCATGTGCTAGCAGGACTACATGTGCCGCTTTTGCTGGTGGCGCAGGCAGGCGCAGCGCATGCATGTGTCATGTCGACAAATGCTGGTTTGAAAATAAAAAAGCCCTATGCAGCATGGCTGCAAAGGGCTTTGGCGCTATTGCGCTGTTCTTGCGGTTAAGGCCCGTCAGGAAGGCTGTACGGCCTCGTCCTGGGTGCTTGGCTGGTTGTCGCTGTGCTGTGCTGCCGTCGGGATGATGGCCGAGACCCGTTGTGCCTTCGCCAACCGTAGATTGAATGGTCAGGCGGCCGCCTGCAGCCTCTACGCGGTGGCGCATGCCAGCCAGTCCATGCGAATTGGGGCGGATGCTGGAGGTGTCGAAACCGCGCCCATTGTCTGCAATCTGTACTGCGACATAGGTGGGGTAGTTGTGTACGGAGACGTGGACGGTTGTGGCTTTGGCATATTTGCCGATATTGGTCAGCGCTTCCTGTACCAGGCGGTAGATGGTCAGCTCTGTGGCTTCGCCCAGTTCCACGGGCTCCAGATGGGCTTCTAGCGTCAGACCGCTGCGCGTGGAAAACTCGCTGGTCAGAATTTCCAGTGCAGTGGACAGCCCCAGATTCGCCAGGGACGAGGGGCGCAGGTCTTCCACGATCCGGCGCTTGAGTGCAATACCGCTGTTGAGCGTTTCCGTCAGGTGCTTGACGCGGTCGGCCGCTTCCGGGTTGTTCATGTCGATCTTGGACTTCAGGCGTGCCACATCGAGCTTGGCAGCAGTCAGCAGTGCACCCAGTTCGTCATGCAGCTCCCGTGCGAGGTGGCCGCGTTCATCTTCTCGCACCTGCTGCAAGTGAGTCGCCAGCTCGGTCAGCGTAGCTGTGCGCTCACGCACCAGCTGCTCTAGGCGTGAACGCTCTTCGGACTGCAGCGCCTGCTCACGGCGGTGCAGACGTGCCACCAGCTTGTTCTGGCGCAGGTACAGGTAGAAGGCAAACAAGCCGATCAGGGTGATACTTGTCACGCCAATATGCGCCCAGAGCAGGGAAGTCTTGATGCTTTGCTCGTACTGCTGCACATCGCTGGCCATCATGGCATCGAGCTGGCGTGCCAGGGAGCGGATGCCGTTCATGTCCTTGTTGCCCATATCGGTGAACATGACGAACTTCAGTGCATCTGCATTGCCTTCTTCAAAGAGCTTGAGGCTCAGATCCATCTCGGCCGTTTTGCGCTGAATGGTCTGGGCCAGAGGAATGAACAGCGCCAGCTTCTGGGGGGTGTTGTCCACCTGCTGACGGATGACTTCCAGTGACTGGTGAATATGCGAGATGGCATTGCTGTAAGGCTGCAGGTACTGGGCATCATGCGTGAGTAGATAGCCGCGCAAGCCTGTCTCGGCATCCAGCATGTCCCGCAGCAGCGTGCTGGTCTCAGTGCGAGTGTCGTATGTATACGTCAACTCCGACAGCGATTTGCTGGTCTGCTGATACCCATACTGACTGGTGCCAATCATGAGGCCTGCCGCTAATATGGCCAGTGGCATGCCAATTGCCAGGTGTCGGAATTTTCTCCAGTTCACTTCAAATCCTCCAATTGCGCGCCAGTGTGGGCCAGATATTGCTCATAATCAAGATGAATCGGGATTTGCTTCTATGGTGCACTGAATGATTTCGGTGAAATATGGCAAGCGAGTATCCACTCCTTTAACTAAAAGAGGCATCGATGATCAAAGTAGGTATTGTGGATGACCACGCTATTGTGCGTTCAGGTCTGCGCCAGTATTTGTCGGAACACGTGGATCTGCGCGTGGTTGGTGAAGCCAGTAACGGGCGGGAAGCCATCGATCTGGTTCGACAGCAGGATATTGACGTGCTGGTGATGGATCTGTCCATGCCCGGTCAAAGTGGTCTGGATGCCTTGGCCATGCTGCGGGCCAAGGCCCCGGACATGGGCATTCTGATTCTGAGTGGATATCCCGAAGAGCATTACGCCATCAACCTGATTCGCCAGGGTGCCAGCGGCTATCTGAACAAGGAATGCGAGCCCAAGGAAATCGCTGAAGCGATCCGCACCATCGCACTGGGTCGCCGCTATCTGACGCCTACAGTGGCTGACTTGCTGGCCCAGCAGCTCAACCGCAAGGACGATGTGCCGCCGCACGAGCAGCTGTCTGAGCGTGAGTTCCAGGTGTTCCTGAAGCTGGCCAAGGGTGAGACAGCGGGAGAGATTGCCAAGTCCCTGTCGCTGAGCGTCAAGACGGTGAGCACATACCGCACCCGTCTGATGGAGAAGATGGGCCTTTCCTCCAACAGCGATCTGACCTACTACGCCTTGAAAAATCGTTTGATTGACTGATGTGCCGCCCGGCCTTGCCACATAAAAAAAAGCTGACCACTGGGTCAGCTTTTTTTTATGTCATTTCCATGCAGAAATCGAGCAGGGCATCAATCTCGTTCGACTTGTCAAAGACGGCATCAACGCCCAGTTCACGGCATCGATGGCGCACGTCAACCGTTGCATAGTTGCTCAGCACGATGACTTTCTGCTCGGTGCTACGGCCCTGGCAGGCTGCCACGACACCCAGACCACTGCCCTGGCGCAGAAACAGGTCAACCACGGCCAGATCCCATTGATTGTGAGGATTGGTCAGCCAGGCCGTGCCCTCTGCTTCGGTTTCTGCGAAACCCACTGGTTCGATATCGGCCAGCTCAAGCAGGGTGTCGATGAGGTTTTCGCGAATTGTGGGGTTGTCTTCCACAAAGAAAGTTTTAAGTTTCACGGTTTAGCAAAGGCCAGCAGAGAGTGGAGTATTTTTGGGCAGAAAGTCATTGTGCATAGATCAGAGGGTGGGTAATGTAGTCCTACTCCTACTTGTGTAAATGCATTGAATGGGTATTGCATACCAGACAGTCAGAATTCCGGCTGGTTTTCATGACTGACCATTCCATGCTTTTACCATCCAGCATAAGCAACTTTCCTGCAAGCGAATTGCCGATGTTGGCAATAATCTTTAAAGATTCAGCAGCTTGCATGCAGCCAATGATGCCGACCAGCGGTGCAAAAACGCCCATGGTGGAGCATTGCACTTCTTCAAAGCTTTCGTCCGGGGAAAACAGACAGGCGTAGCACGGAGAGGTGGTTTGACGGGGGTCAAACACCGTAATCTGGCCATCAAAACGAATGATCGCACCGGCCACCAGCGGTACGCGGTGCCTGACGCAGGCAGCATTGACCGCCTGACGGGTCTGGTAGTTGTCGCAGCAGTCCAGCACCACCGTGGCCTGGGCGACCAGCTGGTCCAGCAGCTCGGGCGTGGTGCGTTCCTGGATGCAGCGCACCTGCACATCAGGATTGATGGCGTGCATGGCCTGCGCAGCTGACTGCACTTTGGGCTGGCCGACACGATCCGTGGTGTGGGCAATCTGGCGCTGCAGGTTGGTCATGTCCACCTGGTCGTGGTCCACGATGGTGATTTGCCCCACTCCAGAGGCCGCCAGATACAGCGCGGCAGGCGAGCCCAGGCCGCCAGCGCCGATGATGAGTACATGTGCATCGAGGATAGCCTGCTGGCCTTCGATGCCGACTTCATCGAGCAGGATGTGACGCGAATAGCGCAGGAGTTGATCGTCGTTCACGGTGTTCTCCAAAGCAAAAAGCCGGGCATCCAGGGCCCGGCTGCTATTAGATAAATAGCTTTTAGCGCTTGTATTTGCTTGATTTCAGAATGCTTTTATCTTGAAGGTCAATCCATACAAGCGCTAGCTGCTATCAATATTTAGTCTTCGTCCTTTTTCTCTTCAGGACGCTCGCTCAGTGTCTTGCTGACCTTCACGGGCAGGCCCTTGAGATGGTTCAGTGCCTGTTGCAGCTGGAAGTCCTTGTCCGAGCCAAACTCGGGCAGACGGCGCTCGGAAACCGGCTTCTTCGCATCTTCTTCCAGACGCTTGCGTGCTTCTTCGCGCAGCTTTTCGCGGGCCGCTACGGCTTCCGCTTCGGCCTTGGGGTCGCCATTGCCGATGTGCTTGTCCAGATCGGACTCGCGCATGCGCAGGGCGGCGTAGACATCGCCTTCCGCGGTTTCATCCACCATGATGTCGGGCACGATGCCTTTGGCCTGGATGGACTTGCCGCTAGGGGTGTAGTACAGGGCGGTGGTCAGCTTCAGGCCGGTATCTGGGCCCAGCGGACGCACGGTCTGCACCGAGCCCTTGCCAAACGACTGACTGCCCATGATGGTGGCGCGTTTGTGGTCCTGCAGAGCGCCCGCCACGATTTCGCTGGCAGAGGCCGAGCCTTCATTGACCAGCACGACCACGGGCACATCCTTGAGGGCTGTGGGCAGGCGCTTGAGCGGGTCACTGCCACGGCGTGCGTAGTACTCCGGCGAAGCCTTGAATACGGCCTTGCTTTCTTCCAGCTGGCCATCGGTGCTCACCACGGTGACGTCGGATGGCAGAAAAGCCGCAGAGATGGCCACGGCAGCGTCCAGCAGTCCACCGGGGTCATTACGCAGGTCCAGCACAATACCCTTGATATGGGGGTCTTCCTTGTAGATGTCTTCGATCTTGCGCACGAAGTCATCCACGGTGCGTTCCTGGAACTGGCTCAGGCGCACCCAGGCGTAGCCAGGCTCGACCAGCTTGCCCTTGACGGACTGGGTCTTGATTTCTTCACGCGTGATGGTGACGGGGAAGGTGCGGCTTTCGTCCTTGCGGAAGATGGTCAGCTCCACCTTGGTGTTGGGCTCGCCACGCATGCGCTTGACGGCTTCGTTCAGGGACAGGCCCTTGACGGCCGTGGTGTCGATCTTGGTGATCAGGTCACCGCTCTTCAGACCGGCCTTGTCGGCAGGCGAGCCTTCGATGGGGGAGACGATCTTGATCAGACCATCTTCCTGAGTAATTTCAATGCCCACGCCGACGAAGCGGCCGGTAGTGCCTTCACGGAATTCCTTGAAGGCCTTCTTGTCGAAGTATTGAGAGTGGGGGTCGAGGCTGGACACCATGCCGGAGATGGCATCGGTGATCAGCTTCTTGTCGTCCACAGGCTCCACATAATCAGACTTGATGATGTTGAAGACGGCGGACAGCTGCTGAATCTCTTCCAGCGGCAGAGGCGTCATGCCGCCGCGTGCGACGGTTTGCAGTGACACCGTGGTTAATGCCCCTGCGAGCACGCCCAGCGAGACCCATCCAGCGATTTTGAGTTTTTGGCTCATAGAGACTTTACTTTTATACCAGCGTCACAAATATACACGTGGCAGTTGCTGCGGGGGTGGGACGTCGCCCCAACCACCCGCAGGCATGTAGGGTGTTACAAAATCAGGCTTTGCCCTGGGCCGCTACGGCAGCGGCAGCCTTGGCGGCAGCTTCGGCATCACCCAGGTAGTAGTGGCGGATGGGCTTGAGGTTTTCGTCCAGCTCATACACCAGTGGAATACCGTTGGGGATGTTCACGCCCACGATAGCGTCATCTGCGATGTTGTCCAGATACTTGACCAGCGCACGGATGGAATTGCCGTGGGCGGCGATCACAATGCGCTTGCCGGACTGGATCTGGGGGGCCAGGGTTTCGGTCCAGAAAGGCACGACGCGGGCCACGGTGTCCTTCAGGCATTCGGTCAGTGGAATCTGCTCGGGCTGCAGATCGGCGTAGCGGCGGTCACCGCGTTCGCTGCGTGGGTCGGTGGCTTCCAGTGCTGGAGGAGGAACGTCATAGCTGCGGCGCCAGACCAGCACCTGCTCGTCACCGTACTGCTTGGCCATGTCGGCCTTGTTCAGGCCCTGCAGGCCGCCGTAGTGGCGCTCATTCAGGCGCCAGCTCTTGTTGACGGGCAGCCAGGTGCTGTCCATCTCGTCCAGTGCCAGCCACAGGGTACGGATGGCGCGCTTGAGCACCGAGGTGTAGGCTACGTCAAACTCGTAACCTTCGGCCTTGAGCAGCTGGCCTGCCTTCTTGGCCTGGGCGATGCCGGTGTCGGTCAGGTCCACATCGGTCCAGCCGGTAAAGCGGTTTTCAAGGTTCCAGGTGGACTCACCGTGGCGGATCAGCACGAGCTTGTACATGGCTTCTTTCTGAGCAAAAACACAAATGGGAAAAGGCTAAAGCTCGCTATTTTAGGCTGTGGCTTTTCGTGCTGTTAAGGGTATTGCAAGGGGCGATGCCTGTGCCTCTAGAATTGCATGCTTTGCTTACCCAAGGACTGTCGTGAGTTTCATTGTTCAAAACTGGTATCTGATTTTGCTGGCCGTGGTGTCGGGCGGCCTGTTGCTGGTGCCTGCGCTGAAGGGCGCTGCCAGTGGCTCTTTGCAACCCAACGATGCGGTCATCAAGATCAATCGTGAAAAAGCCGTGGTGGTGGACGTGCGCGAGCCTGAAGAGTACGTCAAGGGCCACATCACCAATGCCAAGAACATTCCGCTGTCGCAGCTCGATGAGCGTCTGCCGCAGGTGGCCAAGAACAAGGCACTGCCTGTGATTCTGGTGTGCGAAAGCGGTGCGCGTGCCGTGCGTGCGCAGCAGCAGGTGCGCAAGCTGGGCTATGAAAAGGCCGAGGCACTGGCCGGTGGCATGAAGGCCTGGCGCGCAGCCAGCCTGCCTGTGACAAAGGCTTAAGACAGCTGGGTTGCTCCAACTGTCCTACCATTAAGGGGTCTAAGAGGCCCCTTTTTTGTGGGCGCTGTTTTTGCAAAAGAAAAGGATGACTTCCATGCAAGCCGTGAAGATGTACACCACCGCCGTCTGCCCCTACTGCGTGCGCGCCAAGCAGGTGCTCAAGTCCAAGGGTGTGGAGCAGATTGAAGAAATCCGCATCGACAGCGATCCCGCAGCACGTGCACACATGATGGAGATCACTGGCCGTCGCACCGTGCCCCAGATCTTTATTGGTGACACCCACGTGGGTGGCTGCGATGATCTGATCGCACTGGATGCCAAGGGTGAGTTGCTGCCCCTGCTCAACGCCTGATCTGTTGGTGCAGGTCTTTAGCCTGCATAATGTTTGCTGAAGTGCCCGCTGCTGCAGCTTTGCACAGTGGGCCTTTTTATGAATGCACGCTTTGCATCCAAGCGAAAGAAAGACCGAGACCATGTCCGAACAAGCAACCCCTGTTTTCCAAATCCAACGTGTGTACCTGAAGGACGTATCGCTGGAGCAGCCCAATTCGCCCGCCATCCTGCTGCAGCAGGAGCAGCCCAATGTGGACATTCAGCTGGGCGTGGAAGCCACTCCCGTGGCCGAAGGCATTTTTGAAGTGGCTGTGACTGCCACCGTGCAGACCAAGATTCAGGACAAGACCCTGTTCCTGGTGGAAGCCAAGCAGGCTGGCATCTTCGAAATCCGCAACATCCCCGAAGAGCAGATGGGTGGCGTGATTGGCGTGGCTTGCCCCCAGATCATCTATCCCTACCTGCGTGGCAACGTGGCTGACATCGTGACCCGCGCTGGTTTTCCTCCTGTGCACTTGGCCGAAATCAACTTCCAGGCCATGTACGAGCAGCAGAACGCCGCTGCCGCTGCACAGACTGAAGGTTCGGTGCAGTAAGCTGTTATCTGGCGGTGCCCGGTGCATGCTACAAAAGAGGTCCCTTTGCAGGGGCCTTTTTTTATGCCTTTTTAGCCTCTAAGGCTTGATAGATAAGCGCTAGTAGCTATGAATTTGATTGTGATTGGTGCCGGTGCCTGGGGCACGGCCCTGGCCATTGCGGCGGCACGCCATGCTGCAGGCCATCAAGTGAGCCTATGGGCACGCAATGCGCAGCAGGTGCAGGAGATGCAGGCAGCGCGCAACAATGCCCGCTATCTGCCGCACATGCCCTTTCCCGAGCGGCTGCAGGTCAGCGCCGCACCGCTGGCCGAAGCGGTGCAGGGCATGGATCTCATCATTGTTGCCACGCCCATGTCTGCGCTGCGCAGCACGCTGCAGACGCTGGCCGAGGCACAGGTCAGCGCACCCGTGGCCTGGCTGTGCAAGGGCTTTGAAGCGGTGGCAGCAGGCAGCAGCGGCGTGGGCCTGATGCCGCATGAAGTCTGTGCCCAGGTAGCGCCTGGTTTGCTGGCCGGTGCCTTGAGTGGCCCCAGCTTTGCGCAGGAAGTGGCGCGTGCGCAGCCCACCTGTCTGGTCGCAGCGAGCGCACATGCGGCGGTGCGCCAGGCCTTGCTGGATGGTTTTCATCACGGCGCATTGCGCGTCTATGCCAATGAGGACATCGTGGGCGTGGAAGTGGGCGGCGCGGTCAAGAACGTGATGGCAATTGCCGCAGGTCTGTGCGATGGTCTGGAGCTGGGCCTGAACGCCCGTGCCGCGCTGCTCACGCGCGGTCTGGCGGAGATGACGCGGCTGGGTGTGGCACTGGGGGCCAAGGCGGAAACCTTTATGGGCCTGTCCGGACTGGGCGACTTGATGCTCACTGCCACGGGCGATCTCTCGCGCAACCGCAAAGTGGGCCTGCTGCTGGCACAGGGCATGACGCTGGCGCAGGCCGTAGATTCGCTGGGCCATGTGGCTGAAGGCGTCTACAGCGCCCGCACCGTGGTGCAGCGCGCGCAGGCCGTGGGCGTGGAGATGCCGATTGCCGCGACCGTGGTCGATCTGCTGGACGGCAAACTCACACCCCAGGACGCGGTGCAGCGCCTGATGGGGCGCGACCCCAAAAACGAAAAGCTATAAAAAGCAAAGCTGCCAGCGCTGGATAAACAAGGGTTTCAGATAAAAATCATTCTGAAGTCCTTATGAAGCAAGCGCTAGCAGCTATCAAAACAAAAGGGAGCCTTTCGGCTCCCTTGTTGCATGCACAGCACGGATGGGCTTTACAGGCTCAGCTCCAGTGCCAGCAGCTCTTCCACGGTCTGGCGGCGGCGGATCAGCTGCACCTTGTCGCCATCGACCAGCACTTCCGCGGCCAGTGGGCGTGTGTTGTAGTTGCTGGACATGGACGAGCCATAGGCGCCGGTGTTGTGGATCACCAGCAGGTCACCCACCTGTGCATCGCCCAGCGCGCGGGGCAGTACCACGCCGCCGTCACCCTGCGTGAACACGTCGCCGGATTCGCACAGTGGGCCAGCGACTACGCTGTCCTTGGCGGCTGGCAGCACGCCCACGCCACGGCGCTGGATGTGCATGCCGTGGTAGCTGCCGTACATGCTGGGGCGCATCAGTTCGTTAAAGCCCGTGTCAACCAGGATGAAGTGGTTGCTGCCCGCGCTCTTGGTGGCGCGCACCGTGCCCAGCAGCACGCCGGACTCTGCCACCAGGAAACGGCCGGGCTCCAGCTCCAGGCCCAGCTTGTGGCCCACAATGGCCTCGGCCTGCTTGCGTGCCTCGTTCCACAGGCCGAAGTAGTGCTCGGTGTCGATGCGGGCGTCACCTTCCTTATAAGGAATGGACAGACCGCCACCCGCAGAGATAGCCAGCAGATCGTGGCCATGGTCCTTGGTGCGCTTGACCAAAGACACCATGGCACCGCACACCTCCTGCAGGTGGGCGTAGTCCACGCCAGAGCCAATGTGCATGTGCAGGCCCGCCAGGTGCAGGCCGTGCTGGGCAATGGCGTCCAGTGCGGCGTTCAGGTCGGTGTGCCAGATGCCGTGCTTGCTGTGCTCGCCGCCGGTGTTGGTCTTGTTGCTATGGCCGTGACCGAATCCGGGGTTGATGCGCAGCCACACGCTGTGGCCCTTGGACACAGCACCCAGCTGGTGCAGCATGTCGATGGAACCAGCGTTCACGGGCACCTTGTGCTCCACCACGGTAGCCAGGGTGGCTTCGTCCATCACATCAGCGGTGAAGACGATGTCCGAAGGCTCGCCACCGGCCACATAGCCTGCTGCCACGGCACGCAGGATTTCACCGCGCGAGACCGCGTCCACTTTCACGCCCTGCTCACGCATGAGCTTGAGGATGTGGATGTTGGAGCAGGCCTTCTGTGCAAAGCGGATGGTGTCAAAGGCCTTGAGCTGGGCGATGCGCTCGCGGATGACAGCAGCGTCATAGACCCACAGCGGGGTGCCGAACTCGTCGGCCAGGTTCCACAGTTGTTCAGGGGAGAAGGAGCAGGACATGGCTTTACAAATCTCATAGCTACCAGCGCAGGATGGACAAGCGCTGGCAGCAGTTATGGTGAATCACTGCCCGGATCTTCACGGTTTTGATGCATGCAGTCCAATGCTTGTTTTTCTATTTGTTATTCATTTCTGATATGAATCAAGCCAGAAACTCTGCGGCCATCAGTTGTAGTTCGCGCCGGACGGTGCCTGTTCATACACGGCCCACTGGCCCAGCACCTGCAGCTTGTAGTCCAGCGGATCGTGCAGCGTGTGCGTGCGTGCATTGCGCCAGAAACGGTCAAAGCCCAGATCGGCATGGGTGCCGCGTGCGCCGACCACATCAAAGATTTCCTGGGTCGTGAACAGGCTGGTGCGGTGGGCGATGACTTTGGCCTCAAACACGGCAATCGCGACTTCGGCACGGTCTTCGGCGGTGAGTGCCTCGCCCTTGAGCCAGGCTTTTTGCAGCAGATTGGCCGCGTGGTCGGCCATCAGGCTGGCGGCAGAGGTCTGGGCCTGGATATCCCCCATGCGGCGCAGCAGATAGGGATCGTCCGTGGCACGTTCGGCGGGGGAAGTCACCCATGGTTTGACAGAGGCCAGCGCATAGTCACGCGCCTTGTGCTGTGCGCCCTGGGCAATGCCTACAAAGAGGTTGACCAGCACCAGCTGCGCCATGCAGGTGCGCAGGCTGTGCCAGGCCGTCGTGGGCTCATGCACGTCACGCATGATCTGGTGGGCAGGCAGGCCTGTCTGTGCAAAGCTGACCGAGCCGCTGTCGGTCTGGCGCTGGCCCATGGGGTTCCAGTCCTCATGCACGGTGATGCCGGGGGCCGTGGTTTCCAGTACGCCGAGCACGGGCTGTGTTGCACCATCGACGCAGCCAGAGACCGTCATATAGCTGGAGCCACGTGTGCCGGAGCAAAAACCTTTGCTGCCGTCCAGCACATAGCCATCTGCTGCGGGCAGGGCCTTGAGGCGCGTGTCACGCGGGTTGAGCGCATTGCCCCACCAGCCACGCTCTTCTACGGTGCGCGGCAGCCAGTGGGCCTGCTGCGCGGGCCTGCCATAGATCAGCACGGTGGCGACCTGCAGGTGGTGGAAGGCAAACACATGGGCCATGGCGCTGTCCACCTTGGCCAGTGCCCGTACGTAGCGGTACACGTCTGGCCAGGGCAGGCCATGGCCGCCAAAGCGGGTGGGAATGGCCAGGCGCAGCAGGTCGGCATCGCGCAGCAGGGCTTTTTCGGCAGCTGCATGGCCGCCAGCGCGGTCACGCTGGGCGGCGGTCTTATCGAGCACGGGAAGCAGGTCTTGAAAAGCGTCAGAAAACATATAAGAGGTGGTGGGGGCAGAAATCATTCAATGGCAGATGGCACCGTCTTCCAGCATGGCGGCTTCGAGCAAGATGGTGCTGGTGCGGTGCTGCAGCGTCTGGTGCCAGGCATGGCTGCCCCGCCAGCGCCGCTGCATGGCTTGCAGCCAGGCGTCCTCAGTTTGTGGCGCGGCAGCAGTCTGTGCAGACCACGGGTGGCCCAGTGGTGCATAAAAGCGCCAGCTGGGCTGGGCCAGCAGACGGGCAATCAGCGCGGGGGATTCAGCCAGTGCATCGCACTGGCCGCTGAGAAATTCGCTGATGGCATGGATGCTGGAACGCGCCACCACAGGCTGCCAGCCACGTGCCTGCAGTGCTGCAGCAGGAGCGACGCCGGTGCCCATGCAGACACGTGGCGTGGCATCTGCAGCAGGCGCGGGTATGAACGCCGTCAGAAAGCGTGGCAGCCAGTTGTGCCAGACGGAGGGGGCCCAGGGGTGCCAGCGCGGCAGCTGCTGGCGCAGCACCACCAGCTGCAGCTGTGTATCGCCATAGCCATGCAAAGCAGCAGGGCCGGTGGCAAGGGCGGCGTGTTCCTGCAGCTGCAAATCGGCTGCTTCCGGGGCCTGCAGTTGCAGCGGCACCTGCAGCTGGTCTGCCAGCCACTGGGCATAGGCCAGGTCCAGCACATCAGGTTCAGGGGGCAGGGGAGCATCGGGCAGCGAGGGCCGTGGGTAGCTGCGCACCGCGACCTTGAGCACACCTTGCTGCAGCACCTGTTCCTGCCAGGGGCTGCTGGGCGCGGCAGTCTGAAGGGCAGGTACGGGCTGCTGCCCGATCAGCAGCCACCACAGCAGGGGCAGCAGCAGTCCTGCAGCGACCCAGCACCAGCGGGGCTGGTGTGGGCGTGGTGATCGTGGCAGCGCGTGCTCACTCATGGAACTGCAGGCCGCTGCGCCAGCGGGTCAGGCGTTTTTCCAGCAAGGCCAGCAGGTAGTTCAGCGCCAGCCCCAGCAGAGCCAGCAGCACAATGCCTGCGTACATGCTGGGAATCTGGAAGATCTCCTGCGAGTTCAGCGTCAGAAAGCCCAGCCCGGCATGCGAGCCAATCATCTCGGCCGCCACCAGTGCAGTGATCGAATACGCGCCGGCCAGGCGGATGCCTGTGAAGATGGAAGGCGATGCCGCAGGCAGGATGACCTTGCGGAAGATAAAGCTGCGCGAAGCACCCATGGAAATGGCCGAGTGGATCAGCAGCTTGTCTACCTGCTGCACACCGCTGATGGTGTTCAGCAGCACGGGCCAGAAGGCCGCCCAGAAGATGATGGCGATCTTGGACACTTCGCCAATACCAAAGAACAGCAGAAACACCGGAAACAGTGCCAGGGCCGAGATCTGGCGGAACAGCTGCAGCAGAGGGTCCAGGAATGCCTCAACGCGGCGGATCACGCCCATCAACAGGCCCAGCGCTACCCCTGCCGCCACGGCCAGCAGCAGACCACTGGCAGAGCGCTGCAGGCTGGCTGTCACATGCTTGAACAGCTGACCGCTTTCCATCAGCTGACCAATCGCCTGCAGGACGTGAGAGGGTGGGCTCAGAAAGGCTGAGCCCACAATGCCCAGGCGCGGCAGCAGTTCCCAGACGGCGAAAAAAACGATCAGGGCTGCACTGCGCTCCAGCCATTGCCGGGCGGTGCGGCGGTGGCGCTGGATAAAGCTGGGGCGGGCGGTGGGGGCCGCTTCTTGCTGCGGGACTGTGGAAACCGTAGAGCTACTCATATCGCAAAACCTCGCAAAGCCAGTTGAAAGTCCGGGGCGGTAGGTACCACGGGGGCCAATGGGCGCTGGTGGTGGCCAGTGGCAAAAGCCACTTCATCGCGCAGCACGTCCCAGGCTTGTTCACGCAGCTGCACAAATTGGGGGCTGTGGCGGATTTCTGCCGGGCGCGGGCGTGCCAGAGGCACATCGAGAATGGACTTGATGCGCCCCGGGCGGTGCGTCATGACCGCGATGCGGTCGGACAGGTAAATGGCTTCATCGAGGCTGTGGGTGATAAAGACGATGGTCTTTTTGTGGGCCTCCCAGATGCGCAGCAGCTCGGCCTGCAGGATTTCGCGCGTCTGTGCATCGAGCGCGGCAAAGGGCTCATCCATGAGCAGCAGATCAGGCGAATATGCGAGTGCCCGCGCAATCGCCACACGCTGGCGCATGCCACCCGAGAGCTCATGCGGATAGCGGTGAGCAAAGCCGGACAGGCCCACAAGGTCCAGGAAGTGCTCGGCCGTTTCCTTGCGTTCGCGCTTGGGCACTTTGCGAATTTCCAGCCCCATTTCGATGTTCTGCAGCACCGTGCGCCAGGGAAACAGCGCATAGCCCTGGAACACCACGCCCTGGTGCAGATTGATGCCTTCGGCAGGACGGCCATCGATGGTGATGCTGCCACTGGTCTTGTGCGCCAGCCCGGCCAGCACGTTCAAAAAAGTGGACTTGCCGCAGCCAGACGGGCCGAGGATGGTGAAAAACTCACCTTCGCGGATGTCCAGGTTGAAGTCCTGCAGGGCTGAGATCTGCTGGCGGCGGCCCTTGTCGTCTTCAATGGCAAAGTCCATGCGCACATCGCGTGCCTGAATCTTGATGGAGGCCTTTGATTCGGCCGGTACGGAAAGACGTGCGTTCATGCCTGTGCCTCCTTGGCAAAGGGGTTGAAGGCGTTGGTGTAGACATCCTTGACCGATACCTTGCCGGGCTGCAGCTTGCCTTCGCGTTCCAGCACGTCGATGTAGTACTGGATCGGGGGCTCGGTGATGATCTGGTCATCCACGTAGGCATAGCGCTCCACGTGCTTGAGGTCCATGCCCAGGCGCTCGGCCGTGTACTGGCGCGCTTCATCGGGGTTGGCGTTGACCCAGTTGCCCGCTTTGGCGATGGCCGTGACCACATCGCGCACGGCTTGAGGATGCTCGCGCGCAAACTTGCCGTTGACGCTGTAGGGCGACATGCCACCCAGGCCACGGTCGAGGTCATAGTCGCTCCACAGGCGCAGCAGCTCGGGATTGGCTTCGGCACCGCCGGAGTGTGGCGGGTGGATGATGGCCAGATCCACGCTGCGGCCCACCACCGCCTGCTCGTTCTGGTTGTCTGGCACGACCAGGAAGTTGATGCTGTTCACATCCACGCCGTGTTCACGCAGATAGTTCTTGGTCACAAACTCCGCGCAGGCCCCGAAGCTGTTGAAGCCAATGGTCTTGCCTTCCAGGTCCTTGGGCGTGCGAATGCCGGAGTCCTTGCGCACAAAGTACTTCATGTGCGGCGCTTCTTCCAGCGTCTTGCTGCCGGCGGCAATGACCTTGATGTCTGCGCCTGCGGCAATGGCAGAAATCACCAGCGGCACCATGCGTGCGCCAAAGTGGATGTCGCCTGTGCCGACCAGCGGAATGATCTGCGGCGCGGCGACCTTGCCCACGTAGTTGGGGCGGGTGGACGTGCCTTCAAAGTAGCCGAGCCGGTCGGCCAGGTAGATGAGGTCAAACGACGGGTTGTCCGGGTAGTTGAAGGGAACAACCTGCTGGGTGCTGGCACTCTCTGCAGCAGCCGTGGGGGCACTGGCTTCGTCGCGGGAGCAGGCCGTCAGTCCCAGAGGCAGGGCAGCAGCAGTCAGCAGGTGGGTAAGGGCTTGGCGGCGGGTGGTCATGGGTGATGTCTAGGTACAGGGGAAAGGTGATGCGCCGCAGTGCGCGAAGGTCCGCTGCGGCGCAGGGCTGCGATCAGAGCTTGGCCAGTGAGACTTCGGTGGACTTGATGAGCGCCACGACTTCGGAGCCCACGGTCAGCCCCAGGTCATCGACCGAGCGCGTGGTGATGACCGAGGTGACGATGCCCCAGGGCGTTTGCACATCGACTTCGGAGAGCACATCGCCGCGAATGATTTCGCTGACCTTGCCCTTGAACTGGTTGCGTACGTTGATGGCTTGAATAGACATAGGTGTTTCCTTGTGAAAGCGAGAAGAGGGTGGAAAAAAGAGAGGAATTAGCTTTGCGATGCGCGTGGCACGTAGTGGTTGGCCACGACCTCGCCAAATGGGCCATTGACGGCCGTGCCTTGCAGTTTTTGCTGGGTGGCCACAGGCAGCAGCGGGAACACCAGCTCGGCAAAACGGTGTGCTTCTTCGAGGTGCGGGTAGCCTGAGAGCACAAAGTTCTCAATGCCCAGCTCTGCGTATTCCTGAATGCGCTGGGCCACGGTCTGCGGGTCACCCACCAGGGCGGTGCCTGCGCCACCACGCACCAGGCCTACACCGGCCCACAGGTTGGGGCTGATTTCCAGATCGGCACGGCTGCGCTTGGTGCCGCCACCGTGCAGTTCGCGCATGCGGCGCTGGCCTTCAGAGTCCATACGGCCCAGTGCGGCCTGCGCCTTGGCAATGGTCTCGTCGGTCAGGTGGCTGATCAGGGCGTCGGCGGCAGCCCAGGCCTGCGCTTCGGTTTCACGCACGATGACGTGCAGGCGAATGCCAAAGCGCACGGTGCGGCCGTGTTTGGCGGCTTTGGCGCGTACATCGGCAATCTTGCGGGCCACCTCGGCAGGGGGCTCACCCCAGGTCAGATAGGCATCGACCTGCTCGCCTGCCAGCTCGTGTGCTGCAGCTGAAGAGCCGCCGAAGTACACGGGCGGATACGGTTTTTGCACGGGGGGATACAGCAGCTTGGCGCCTTTGACCTTGAGGTGCTTGCCGTCAAAGTCCAGCGACTCGCCGGTGTGACTGCGCGTCAGGATTTCGCGCCAGATGCGGATGAATTCGGCCGATTCTTCGTAGCGTGTGGCGTGGTCCAGAAAGACGCCATCGCCTTCCAACTCCGCCTGATCACCGCCTGTGACCAGATTGATGAGCAGACGTCCCTCGGAGAGGCGGTCAAACGTGGCCGCCATGCGTGCCGCCAGCGCAGGCTGGTGCAGGCCGGGGCGCACTGCCACCAGAAACTTCAGGCGGCGGGTGACGGGAATCAGGCTGGAGGCAATCACCCAGGGGTCTTCGCAGGAGCGGCCTGTGGGAATCAGCACGCCTTCGTAGCCCAGGCTGTCGGTCGCAATCGCGATCTGCTTGATGTAGTCATGGGTCAGCGGACGTGCGCCAAAGGTGGTGCCCAGATAGCGGCTGTCACCGTGGGTGGGAATGAACCAAAAAATCTTCATGCTTGTCTCCGGTTGGGAATGAAAACGGTCAGTAAGAAACCGCAAGCGGGGTGGCTGCGGCGGTGATGGGCCGCGCCCACTGGCGGCGTGCCACAAAGCCCCAGGCCAGGGCCGTGGTGTTGAGTACGCGCCGCAGGTGGGGCGGCAGTGAAAGCTGGGTGTGTGCGGTCATGGGGATGGACTCCTTGACAAAAGCAGGCGAAGCGATGCCCTGCCGTGCATGGGCACAGGCATGCGTGTTCAAACAGGGGAGGGGGAAAAGCCGCTGATGGCGGCGAGGCGGGCTTAGACGCTACATCGCACCTGCGAGAAGTGCACGGGCGGAAAGTGCAGGTCTGCAGCCGGGAAAGCGGCGGGGCGCAGCGTTTCGGTCAGCAGCAGGTGGATGGCGTCATCCACGCGCTGCTGCAGTTCTGGGGTGATGTCTGCGCTGCCATCGGCCTGCAGCTGCACCTGCACATCGGTGGCGTAAATGCCGGGCAGGATGTGCTTGGCACCGAGCGACTGCAGCACCGGGCGCAGCGCATAGTCCAGCGCCAGCATGTGGTGGGGGCTGCCGCCGGTGGCCAGGGGCAGTACGGTCTTGCCCTTGAGGGCGGTCTGCGGCAGCAGATCCAGCCAGATCTTGAGCGCACCGCTGTAGGCCGCCTTGTACACAGGGGTGGCAATCACCAGCACCTGGGCGCGCTCCACACGGGCTGCAGCATCCACCACCTCCGGGTGCTGGAACTGGGCATGCAGCAGGGCCTGAGCATCCAGATCACGCACCACCAGGTGGTCAGTGGCAATGCCCTGTGCCGCGAGCTTGCTGCCAACAACGTGCAGCAGACCGGCCGAGCGCGAATGCTGTGTGGGACTACCGGCAATCAAGAGAACAGACATACAGATTCCACAAGCCTGTGAAGGCCATCACTTCAAGGGGCCACCTCATGCCTGGCAGACAGTGCTTGCAGGCATGAGGTGGAAACTGGATGCAAGTGTTCTCGATTTTTTTATATGAAGGAACCAATCATTTTTTGATTGCATTCTCTGAATTTATCTAAATGAGTTTTCTTATTTTTATATGGAAATGAAATCTAAGTTTTGTTTGTTTTGGTTATGTGGTTATGTTGTATTTATATAAATGCAACTTGTTGTTTTTGTTAATAAAAATATATTCATCTTTGAATTTATTGGTTTTGAGGATAATCAGATGTACGTAGCATGGATCGGGTCAATTCACGGAGGAATATCACCATGTCCATGCTTTTCTGGAAAAACCTGTCTTCATGCAGCGCATGCTGGCATTCATGGCTGCAGCAATACTCTGGGCGATAGGGAATTCAGCCCATGCGCAGCAGAGCTCACAGCTGCGTATTGGCTATCAGAAATCAGCCAGCCTGTTTGTGCTGCAGCGCGCGCAAGGCAGTCTGGAGCAGAAACTTCAGCCGCTGGGCGTGCAGGTCAAGTGGGTGGAGTTCCCTGCTGGTCCACAGCTGCTGGAAGGTTTGAACGTCGGCGCCATTGACGTGGGCTTTGTGGGCGAGGCACCGCCCATCTTTGCCCAGGCGGCAGGCGCACAGTTTGTCTACATCGGCTATGACCCGGCCGCACCGCATGCCGAGGCGATTCTGGTGCCGAAAGACTCGCCCATCCGCAGCGTGGCCGATCTCAAGGGCAGGAAGGTCGCCTTTGGCAAGGGATCGAGCGCGCACAACGTGACCATCAAGGCGCTGGCTGCTGCGGGGCTCAAGCCCAGCGACATCACTCAGGTGTTTCTGTCCCCGGCCGATGCCACGGCAGCCTTCAATGGCGGCAATGTCGATGCCTGGGTGGTCTGGGACCGGTACTTTGCGATTGCCCAGCAGCGCTATGGCGCACGGGCGCTGGTGGACACCATCACCCAGCCGAGCCTGGCCTCCTCGTCCTACTACATGGCCAACCGCGACTTTGCCCAGAAGCAGGGGGCGCTGCTGGCGGAAATCCTGAAGACCCTGCAGCAGACCACGCACTGGGCCAGCGCCAACCGGGAGGAGCTGGTGCAGCTTGCTTCGCAGGACACGGGCCTGGACCCCGAGGTGTGGCGCACAGCCTATGGTCGTGCCAATCTGGACCTGCAGCCCATCAGCACTGCGCATGTGGCCCAACAGCAGCAGCTGGCAGACAGCTTTCATGCCCTGGGCATCATTCCCAGAAAGCTGCAGGTGCAGGAGATCGTCTGGAACTGGCAGGTTTGAGCGGTTAGTTTAAAAAAGAGAGCTGCCAGCGCTTATCTATCAAGCGCTGGAAGCATTTTTTTTATATGAAATGCTTGCGCAAGAGTCTTGTGCAGGATTCCGCCTCTGAAGCCGTCGCTTCTGGCTATGCTTGCACCATGCCCATGCGAAATCTCCCGCCCAACCCTGAGCGCATCAGTCATCGCCATATCGAAGTGTTCCGTGCCCTGATGCTTGCGGGCAGCGCAACCGGCGCGGCGCAGATGCTGTTTACCTCGCAGCCCACCATTAGCCGTGAACTGGCGCGGCTGGAGCAGCTGCTGGGCTATGACCTGTTCGAGCGGGTGCAGGGGCGGCTCAAACCCACGGCGCGCGCCCTGCGTCTGTGGGATGAGGTGCAGCGCAGCTGGGATGGGCTGGACCGCGTGGTCGAGCACGCCATGGCGCTGGGCCAGCCGCACCAGGCCAGCATCAGCGTGCTGTGCATGCCAGCGCTCAGCCACGCGCTGCTGCCCGGTGCGCTGGCGCGCATGCAGCGCACGCATGGCGAGGTGGCAGTGAGCGTGGCGACGCAGGATGGCCCGCTGTTGCAGGAGTGGATGAGCGCCCAGCGCTTTGATCTGGGGCTGACCGAAAGCGGTGACACACCGCCGGGCACGCGCATGGTTCACCTGCCTGCCATGGACGAAGTGGCCGTGCTGCCTGCCAGCCATCCACTGGCGGCCAGAGAGCGGCTGAGTGCGCGTGATTTTGAGGGCCAGCCCTTTATCAGCCTGGCGCGGGATGATCCGTACCGCCTCAAGATCGATTCTGTGTTTGCCCGGGCTGGTGTACAGCGCAAGATGCTGCTGGAGACGCTGAGTGCAGTGGCTGTGTGCGCCATGGTGCGCCATGGTCTGGGGGTGGCCATCGTCAACCCGCTGACGGCCAGAGCTTGCGTGGACGCTGACATGATCCTCAGACCTTTGGACTTTTCGATTCCTTTTCAAGTCCATATGCTGCTGCCCATGCACCGGCCAGCTGTGCCTGAAGTGGACTGGCTGATGAATGCACTCGAACAGGAGGCGCAGCATGTACTTTGAGTTTGCCGATTCCGAAGTGGCCCAATGCATCTGGGACGAAGGTCGCTTGCAGCTGCGCTTTGCCGCAGCCAGACTGCGGGATGCGCAGGACCCGCGTGCCGATGCCGTCTGGGCCCCCTTGCTGCTCCAGGCTGAGAACGTGGAACCATGGGAAACCGTAGAGCCTGCCGCCTGCATGGGGCGCCTGAACCGCGGGGTGGTGCTGCATGCCAGCCAGCGCATCCAGCAGCTGCCTGTGCCCTGTGAGCTGCGGGGCGTGGTCACCATGGAGCTGGAGTTTGCCCAGGGGGCAGTGCTGCGTCTGCGCTGTGACAGTCTGTCGTTGCACCCTGTACAGGGCGTGGTGACTGCGGCTTACCAGTGCTAGTCAGCGTGCGCAGGCAAGTGTTGCAGTCGCTGGTGCAGCTGCATGGCTTGCTCAAAACTGCACATCAGCTGCTGCATGGGGTGGCTGTCTGCTTGCCAGCCATGCAATTGCGCAAGCGCCAGGGCGGCGGCTTCAAAGCTCGATAGCTGCCCCGGTGCGTGTGCCTTGCGTATGGCATAGCGACCGGCTGGCACATCCTGCAGTGACAGACGTGGCAGCTGCTGCAGCCCAGGGTTCAGATACAGCATCTTGCGGCTTTTGCGCCAAGTGCCATCAATCACTACCAGCCGCAAAGTCTCTGGCTGAGTGAGCCAATGGGCAGGCAGCTCCGGCGCTTGCACCACGGGCAGCTGTGGGTCGGGCGGCGTAGGCGGGTAGAGCAGGATGGCGCGCACCTGCGCATTGCTGGCCTGCTCCGGCCATGGGGCATGCAGCAGTGCCTGCAGGGTATCGGCATCAAATACCTCGCCCACTTCCAGCCTGCTGCCAGGCAGGCACAGATGCAGCAGCCGCGCCGTGTTTTTGGCGTGGCCTGCCTCCATGGGGTGCTGCAGCACCAGCAGCTGCACACGGCTGTGCACGGGCTGCACACAGCTGCACAGACAGGCGCTGGCAGGACGCAGGCAGTGTGGACACAGAGGGCGTGAAGTCATAAAACAGTAGCTTTTGGCGCAGGTGTATCAAGGCTTTGCAGCGGACAAGAAATCAAGAGCGCAATGCGGCGAAAAACAAATGGCTTTGTTGCACTTTTGCAAAACAGGCATTGTGCACAGAGCCTCACGCCCGTCCGCCAACAGCGCGAAATGACCGGGTTACCCATGGATGTGACATATCGTGACGCAGGTAAGGAAATACGTCGCGAAACAAAGGGAAGCCATGTCAACGTGGACAGCAGGGTATCGAGCAGATGTGGGCTATAGCTATGGTTATTACGCGGAAATGAATCCGCTCAGACTGCAGCTCGTATTTTTGAATGCCGGCCTCTTGCCTCCTGTGGTAGGGGCCGCGTGTGAACTGGGCTTTGGGCAAGGCATCTGCACCAATATGCATGCTGCAGCATCCGTGGGTCAGTGGGCATGGCTGTGCCAGATCTCCCTGCACAAGCGGGTGTCTGCATGCACGTTTCAAGTTGGTCTTTGTACGTCATTGGATGACAGAGGGTGGTAGTGGCCGCCTGCATGTTTGTGCGAAATGGGGCAGCGATGCGAGGTGTCAGTCTTGGGCACGATAGGGATGTTCACGCTGCTGCTTCCAGCCTTGAGGAAGTCTTGGTATTGGGGCAGTGCGGACATTTCCAGTTTTCGCTCTGACCTCCCTCTCCCCTCCCTCTCCCCTCGAAAGCAGTTCCCTTATGAGCACGTCCAGAGAAGACAGCCGCATGTTTATTGACCAAATTTTTACCGTTAGTGGTTTGCGCGCAGACCATTGGCGGGAGTTGCTGGCTATTGCACGGAGGTGGCAGACAGGCAAGGCAGAGGGACAGGACGTCAAAAACGCGTTGACCCTGCTGCGCGCCGTGGAAACCCTGCATGCATACCCAGGCACACAGCTGATGACTGCGCTGGAAGGCTATCTGGATGCTGGGCAGAAAGAGGCATTTGTGGCGCTGGCCAGCCGGATTTCGTTTTCCATCGTGGCCAACTATTACAAGGAAGACGCGCGCGAGTGGGAGGTCAACCCAGATCTGTCACAGGCCAGGGCAGAGTTGCCGGGGGTGGCCCAGCATGGCCCACATCGCCCGTATTTTGAGGTGCTGATTGTGGCCCCAGCAGACAGCCCCCGTGTGGCACGCAACGTGCAGCTGCTGCGTGCCCAGCGGCGCGATCAGGACGAGTTCATCTACGAGCCCGTGGTGGTGGGCAGTTTTCAGGATGCTTTCAGTGCGATTGCGAGCAACAGCAATATCAACGCCGTGGTGATATTTGAAGGCATTGGCTTCAAGAGCCACTACCCCGTGCCACAGCTCGATCGCATGATGCGTGAGCTGGGCGTGGTGGAGCAGATCGATGATGAACACCTGAGTCTGCAGTTGGCTGCCGCCATCAACGAGCACCGGCCGGAGCTGGACATTTATCTGATGTCGGACCGCCAGCCGCAGGACATTGCCAGCGACCCACGCTCTACCCATGTGCGCCGTGTGCTGTATGCGGTGGAAGAGCCGATTGAGCTGCACCTGTCCATTCTGGAAGGCATTCGCCAGCGCTACGAAACCCCGTTTTTTGACAATCTGCAGCGTTATGCGCAGCGGCCCATCAGCACCTTCCATGCGCTGCCTATTGCGCGAGGCAAATCGGTCTTCAAGTCTGACTGGATCCAGGATATGGCCGAGTTTTATGGCCGTAATCTGTTTCTGGCAGAGTCGTCTGCCACCACGGGGGGGCTGGACAGCCTGCTCGAGCCCAAGGGCAATATCAAGCATGCACAGGACAAGGCCGCGCGCGCCTTCGGGGCTGATCACTGCTTTTTTGTGACCAATGGCACCAGCACCTCCAACAAGATGGTGCTGATGGCGATTGCCAAGCCGGGCGACATCATTGTGGTGGACCGCAACTGTCACAAGTCCCACCACTATGGTGCGGTGCTGGGGGGCTTGCAGCCGTACTACGTCGAGGCCTATCCCATGAAGGCCTATTCCATGTACGGGGCCGTGCCGCTGCGCCATATCAAGCAGGCCCTGCTGTCACTCAAGGCCCAGGGCAAGCTCGACCGTGTGCGAGCGGTGGACCTGACGAACTGCACGTTTGATGGTCATGTCTACAACACTCGCCGTGTCATGGAAGAGTGTCTGGCCATCAAGCCGGATCTGGTGTTTCTGTGGGATGAGGCCTGGTTTGGCTTTGCCCACTGGTCACCTTTTCTGCGCCCTCGTACGGCCATGGGCGGAGCGGCCAGTATTGAAAAATGGCTAAAGACGCCAGAGGCACTGGCTGCCTATGAAGCACAGCAGGCCCAGCTGGGGACGAACCCTTCCACGGAGACTTTGCTGAATACCCGCCTGGTGCCAGACCCGCGCCAGGTGCGACTGCGTGTGTACCAGACCAACTCCACGCACAAGTCCATGTCAGCCATTCGCCAGGGCTCCATGGTGCTGGTCAAGGATGTGGACTTTGAGTCGATTGAGCCGCAGCTGCACGAAGCCATCTTTACCCATGCCACTACCAGCCCCAACCAGCAGCTGATTGCCTCGCTGGATCTGGCACGCCGTCAGATGGAGCTGGAAGGCTATGGGCTGGTCAATAACGCGATTCAGGTGGCACTGGATATTCGCTACCAGATCAACCATCACCCGCTGATTTCCAAGTACTTCCATGTGCTGGGCGCAGATGAAATGATCCCTGCGGAGTTTCGCGCCAGCGGCTTCAAGGATTTTCTGGAGCCTGGCACGGTATGGAGCGATGCGGTGGTTGCCTTGCGTGATGATGAGTTCTTCCTCGACCCCACACGTATCACCCTGGTGTGTGGCACAGCGGGCTTTGATGGCACCCAGTTCAAGGGCATTTTGGCCGACCGCTTCGGGGTACAGCTGAACAAGACCTCGCGCAATTCGGTGCTGCTGCAGTCCAATATCAACAACACCCGCAGCGATGTGGCGCAGCTCATCCACGTGCTGCTGGAGCTGGCGACCGAGATTGAAACCCATCTGGAGCACGCCAGTGATGCTGAACGTCAGCGCTTTGCAGCACGTGTGGACAGCCTGATGCGTGATGTGCCGGAGCTGCCTAACTTCAGCCATTTCCATGCTGCGTTCCGCAGCGATGTGGGTGGGCAGCCTGCCGTGGAAGGCGACATCCGCCGTGCCTTCTTCCTGAGCTGGGAGCCTTCCAATATCGAATATGTGCCGCTGAACAGCGAGGAGTGTGACCACCGTCTCAAGGAGGGGCCACCCATGGTCTCTGCCAAGCTGGTCATTCCCTATCCACCGGGCTTCCCGATTCTGGTGCCGGGGCAGGTGATCGCGGCAGACACCATTTCCTTCATGCGCAAGCTGGATGTGCAGGAAGTCCATGGCTATGACGCCAGCCGAGGGCTGCAGGTGCTGCGTCTGGAGGACGCAGAAGCAGGTGGGGCCAAAGCTTAGTCACGCATTGACAGGGTCATGCCCCGACATGCTGTGGGCATGGCCGAGATCGCAATCTTGAGGGAGTCAGCCATGATGCATATGTGGCAATGGTTGGTGCAGACACTGCAAGCCCATCCGGAACTGGCAATTTTTCTGACCCTGGCCATGGGTTACTGGGTGGGCGCATTGAAGCTGGGTAGCTTCAGTCTGGGAGCGGTGACAGGCACTTTGCTTGCAGGGGTGCTGGTCGGGCAGCTGGACATTGAGATCTCCGCGCAGATCAAGTCCGTGTTCTTTGTCATGTTCCTGTTTGCCGTGGGCTTTGGTGTGGGCCCGCAGTTTGCGCGGGGCATTGCCAATGATGGAATACCACAGGCCATTTTTGCGGTGGTGATTTCCTGCCTGTGCTTGTTATCGGTCTATATCGCAGCCTATGTATCTGGCTATGGACCAGGACTGGCGGCAGGTTTGCTGGCAGGTGCGCAGACGATCTCGGCATCCATCGGCCTGGCGACCAATGCCATTGGCAAGCTGGATCTGACGCCTGATCAGGTGCAGCAACAGCTGGACCTGATTCCCGTGGCCTATGCCGTGACCTATCTGTTTGGTACCGTGGGCACTGGCTGGATCATTGCTTTTATCGGCCCGAAACTGCTTGGCGTGGATCTGGTGAAGGAGTGCAAGCGCTACGAGGCAGCCATGTCTGCGGGCAACGCGGAGGGTAATCTGCACACTGCATGGCAGCAGTACATCATCCGCGCTTTCCGGCTGGAAACGCCGGGCCTGATTGCCGGCAAGACCGTGGCTGAAGCTGAGGCCAATGCCAACGGGCGCTTGTTTCTGGAGAATCTGCGCCGTGACGGCAAGATCATTGCCTTTGATGAAAACACGGTGCTGCAGGTCGGCGACATCGTCGCCGTATCTGGCAAGCATGAGGCTCTGGTGGAATGGGCCTCGCGTGCGACAGAGGTTTCAGATGCCGAGTTGCTGAACATCCCCATCGAGGTGGTGGATGTCTATGTGGCCAGCAGCCGTGCCGATGGCAAGACGCTGATTGATCTGGCCAACAGCTCGGTGGCTCGGGGCATTTATGTCACCCGCATCCGCCGGGGCTCCATGGGGGTGGACATTCCCGTACTGGCTCAGACCAAGCTCAACCGCGGCGATATTGTCAGCATTCGTGGCACGCAAAAGCATGTGGATGCGATCACCGAAGAGTTTGGTTATGCCGACCGTCCCACCGATGTGACCAGCATGGTGCTGGTCGGGCTGGCGATTGCCATTGGAGGCTTGCTGGGCGCGATTGTGGTGCCGGTAGAGGGCGTGCCCATCACACTGTCTTCTTCAGGTGGTGCGCTGATTGCGGGACTGGTTGTGGGCTGGGTGCGCAGCTTTTTCCCCAAGATTGGGACCGTCCCCAGCTCCACCCTTTGGTTCATGAACTCCGTGGGGCTGAACATCTTTATCGCCGTGGTAGGCATTACAGCGGGGCCGACCTTTATTGCGGGGCTCAAGCAGGTGGGGGCAGAAATCTTCCTGTGGGGGCTGTTTGCTACGGGCGTTCCCATGTTGCTGGCCCCGTTGATTGGCAAGTACATCTTCCGTTTTGACCCAGCCATCAACCTGGGCTGCTGTGGTGGTGCTCGCACCAGCACGGCTTCCGTGGCCATGGTGGCAGATGTGGCCAAGAGCAATGTACCCATGCTGGGCTATACCGTGCCTTATGCCGTCAGCAACACCTTGCTGACGCTGTGGGGCATGGTGATAGTGCTGATGGTCGGCAAGTAGGGCCAGCAATCGACAGCCTACCGTGAGCTGGATGGCTGGTGGTGGCTAGCTTACAGCTTGCCCTTGAAATAGCTGGGCTTGTCCATGTCCACAATGTCCACGCTCAGCTGCACATCCAGAGTAGGCTGTGCCGGAATCTGCGTCTTGAGCACAGCCGCAATGCGGTCCGAGAGTTCCTTTTTGACCTCGGCCGTGCGGCCTGCCATCAGGCGAAGTTCCACGTGTGCAAAGGCGCGGCCCGCGCTGTTCAGGCCAATGCGGTAGTTGCTCTGGCTGGCAATGCGGGTTTTGACGTCGGCCTCGTCGGTGACGGTGGGGTGATGGCAGACCGCCTGGTTCAGCGCATCCATCAGTGCGCCTTCGTTCACGTCTTGCAGGTTGCTGCTGTATTCCACGTACATATGGGGCATGGTGTATCTCCTCAAGGAAAAGCTTGATAGAGCACATTGTGCCTGAGTGGCAGTGTCTCAAAGGAGGCGGATTCAGTCCTGTTCGTACAGGGTGGCTTCGGCATCCAGTACGGGGCTGGTTTCAGCAGGACGGTAGGCCAGGCGCACGTAAATAGGTGCGTAGGCTTCGGCCTGGGTGATTTCAATCAGCGTTTCCTTGCCCAGCTCCAGCAGTGCGATAAAGGTTACGACCAGCACCGTGGCCCCTTTTTCGGGCTCAAAAATGTCTTCAAACGGTACAAAGCGTTTGCCCTGCAGCTGCTTGAGGATGTGGCTCATGTACTCGCGCACACTGAGCTCTTCGCGCGTGATGCGGTGGTGCTGCACCAGCTTGGCCCGCTTGAGAATGTCGCGCCAGGCAGAGCGCAGGTCCAGCGGGCTGACATCGGGAAAGCGCGGCTGCAGGCTTTGTTCGATATAGACCTGCGCCTTCAGAAAATCACGCCCGTACTGCGGCAGTTCATTGATCTGCTGCGCGGCGAGCTTCATTTTTTCGTATTCCAGCAGACGGCGCACCAGCTCAGCGCGCGGGTCTTCGGCTTCTTCCTCGCCTTCCTTTTTCTTGGGCGGCAGCAGCATGCGCGACTTGATCTCGATGAGCATGGCTGCCATCAGCAGATATTCCGCTGCCAGTTCCAGATTGCGGCTGCGGATTTCTTCCACATACTGCAGGTACTGCTGCGTCACCGCCACCATGGGGATGTCCAGGATGTTGAAGTTCTGCTTGCGGATCAGATACAGCAGCAAGTCCAGAGGGCCTTCAAAGGCCTCCAGAAAGACCTCCAGCGCATCGGGTGGGATGTAGAGGTCATTGGGCAGCTTGAACAGTGGTTCACCGTACAGGCGCGCCAGTGCTACCTGATCGACCACTTCGGGCATCAGGTTCGGGTCTTCCGAGGCTGCGGTATCTGGCAGCTTGGTGCTGGCGTTGTCGGTAGAACTTTCGCTCATGCGGCTTTAGAAAGAAGAGCGCCCAGCGCTTGATAGACAAGGGCTGGGCACTAAAAACACCAATAATGTGCCTTTAGTTATTGGTCTGGTACACGTAGGGCTTTTGGGGAACGTTGGCCTTGGCAGCTTGTGCCTGAGCCTCGTAGTTCACCTCCTTGTCCCACAGCAGAGAGCGGCCTGCAAGCTGCTGGGCTTCCAGCTCGGGCTTGGCCTGCTTGAGCTGGTTCAGAAAATCGGTGGTATCGGATGTGTAGTGGGGGCGAGCAAAAATGGACATGGACTGTTAACCTCTCAGGACTGAAGATTCTATCCCCCGACATTACTCATGCAGCTTTTTCACCGAATTACTGCGGCATGTGCTGCCGTAGCCACAACTTTGCTGGGGCTGGTGGCCTGTGATCAGCAGCGCATCAATGCCCTGGAAGAGGGGCTTTCCACGGAAGCCGATGTACGCAAGGCTTTTGGTGAGCCGGAAACCATCTGGCCAGAGCCAGGTGGGGCACGCATTTTTGAGTATCCGCGCCAGCCCATGGGCCACCAGAACTACATGATCACCATTGGCCCGGATGGGGTGATGACAGCGCTGCGCCAGGTGGTTGCGCCCCATGTGTTTGAGCAGATCAAGCCCGGCATGACGCAGGAGCAGGTGCGCCGCATGCTGGGCAAGCCAGCGCAGCGCATGACCTACAACCTCAAGCAGGAAACGGACTGGGACTGGAACTGGATCGACCCACCGAACCAGGAGATGGAGTTCACGGTCACTTTTGGTGCCAGCGGTACGGTCAAGCACACGGCCAGCCGCTTTAAAAGGCCACAGGGCGACCGCTGATGTGGCTGGCCGCATACCTTGCGGCCAGGGGGACATGGTGTAATTGCTGCGTTGCAACAAGGTGTGTCAGCGCTTTTGCCAGGTGATGCGTTGTGTGCAAGGCGCCTGGCATTCGTATGTGAGTGACTGTGGCACGTTGATTGCTAGAGCCTTTGTTGCATAGATCCAGGCGGTGTGGCCACAAGCTGGCATCGCCCCAAACCGGTATTCGCCATGAGCATGAGCACCACCCCTTCCGAGTCTGAGCTAAGTTCTTCTGTTTCTTCTGCGCCCGCTTCTGCGGCCATGCCGGTGGTACGGCATGGCAAATACGAAGATGGTCAGGCCTTGTTTACAGGTTCCCTGTTTGTGGGCATCACCATGATGATGTTCAACCAGGCTGGCCTGCTCACCGGCAGTACCGCCGGTCTGGCCTTTGTGCTGCACTACGCCACGGGCTGGTCATTCGGCGCGATTTACTTTCTGATCAATCTGCCCTTTTACTGGTTTGCCTGGCAGCGCATTGGTAAAGAGTTCACCATCAAGACCTTTGCTTCGGTGGCCATGCTGTCGCTGATTACGGCATTTGGGCCGCATTTCATTCACATCGATTATCTGCACCCTGCCTTTGCCGCTGTGGCAGGCGGTCTGCTCATGGGCGCTGGCGTGCTGTTTCTGGCGCGACACAAGTCCAGCCTGGGCGGGGCGACCATTGTGTCGCTCTACCTGCAGGACAAGTACGGCCTGCGCGCAGGCAAGGTGCAGATGGTGATTGACTGCATCGTCGTGGCGCTGGCGCTGTGGATCGTGCCGTTGGACCGCGTGCTCTGGTCCATTCTCGCTGCTGTGGTGATGGGGGTGTTTCTGGCGGTGAGCCACCGCCCTGGGCGGTATAACGGTCGTTAAATTGATAGCTGTCAGCGCTTGCTGGATAAGCGTTAGATGCCAATTTGATGCATAAAAAAGCCCCGCAGGTGTTGTAGCTTGCGGGGCTTTGTTTTGGTTTTGATGTGCTGGGCTTAGCTGACCGTGATGGTCTTCTTGGCCACCAGCTTTTGCTCATGGTCGTCGACCCACAGCAGCTCCAGCTCACCGCTTTCGCGGGCCTTGAAGGTGAACTCAATGTAGGGGTTGGGCGAGATGGAGGTGCCCAGGTCCCAGACAAAGATGGGCTTGCCCGCCATCTTGGCCTCAAAGTGCTTGACGATGTGGCGGGGGCGGATCTGGCCGGTGGCCGGGTCGGTGCGAAGGCCTGTTTCCATCACATGCTCCATCTGTGCGCGTACGCGCAGGATGTCGCCAGCCTTGGGCTTTTCGTTGCTGACCCAGACGCGGGCAGGTTTGCTCATGCTGCTCATCACCACTCCTTCTTACATGCCGCAGCCGCTGGCGGCTACCGTCACCATTTGCTTGGCCTGCAGCACGGTGCCGCTTTTCATCCGTGCCAGCACATAGATGGTCTGTGACTGGCTCAGGCGAATGCGCACGGCCGCTTCCGCAGTACCTGTATCCGCAAAGAAATACATGCGGCACGACAGCGGCGTGGGGTTGAGCTCGGCCACCACGATCATCTCCTCGCACCAGTCCTGCTCGGTAATGGGCAGTGTGATCTTGGCCTTGACGGGGACAGCACCAGGGTTGTCCGCCAGCACGGGAATATCTACGTGCAGGCCTTCAGCCTGTGGTGTGGCCTTGCCAATGAAGTCTTCCCGCGTCTTTTTGAATTCCGCAGGGTTGGGGGCCAGAGGTCCTACCAGCGCAGGTTTGGCAGGGGCTTGTGCCAGCGCATGGGGCAGGGCCAATGCGGCACTTGCCGCCGCAGCGCCTGCCACCAGGCGGCGGCGTGTCAGGGTGTGAGAAGCTGCTGTGCTCATGTCGTGTTAGATGCCGAGGAAGTCGCTGAACTTGGTGTTAATCCAGGCAAAGTCTTCCTTGACCAGGTCGGGCGTGCGCACATCCATGTCGATCTGGGTCTGGTGGACGTGGCCGGTTGCGGGATCAATTTCGTACTCGAACTTTACCGAAATTTCTTCCTGTGGATCACCATTGACCATCATGTAGCACAGGTTGTCAGGCAGCAGCGGAGTGACCTCCTTGCCTGCGACACGCTGGGAAATATTGGTCGCGACGATTTTGCCAATGTAATTGGCGACGTGGCCGCTCTTGGGATAGTGGCCAAACTGGGGCGAAATGGCGCCCATCAGGTCACCCACAAAGTAGACGCTGTCATCGCTGTTGGCGGTGAAGTAGCGGTTGTTCATGTCAGCCCAGCCCGTAGGCTTGCCGGTCATGGGATCCTTGCCGATCAGATCGGCCCACCAGACCATGTCTGCGGCCTGGTGGGGAGGCATGAGGATGGCATCGTCAAAGTCAAACTCGCCAGCGGCAGTCTTGATCTTCTTCTTGAAGGGGTCCAGCTCCTGCACGCGTGCATTGGGCACGTGGGTGATGATGTCTGGGTACAGCTCTTCGAAGGCCTGCTTGTAGCCCATGCCGATGGGGGCGATCTTGGGCTTGGGGTCCAGAATCAGAATCTTGCCGGGGATGTTGTTCTTCTTGATGTGCCAGGCAATCAGGCAGGCGCGCTCGTAGGGCGAAGGAGGGCAGCGGTGGGGTGGTGGTGGCAGGGTCATCACCAGGGTGCCACCCTTGAAGTTCTTGACCTTGTTCTTGAGCGCCAGCATCTCCTGATTGGGGATGTAGGCGTTGGGGAAGTGGCGGCGTGTGTAGTCGATGGCCTTCTGGTCGTTGCCAAACCAGGCTTCGTAGTCGTTGCGGATACCGCCGGACAGGATTAGGTAGTCATACTCGATCAGGCCGTGGGCGGTGCGCACCAGCTTCTTGTCGCGCTCAAAGCCGTTGACCTCGGTTTGCAGCAGCTTGTAGCCGTATTTGTTGGCGGGGTGCAGCATGTCGTGGTTGACGAAATCGGTGTTCACGATGTCGATCAGCCACTTGTTGCTCATGGGGCCCGACCAGAACGTGGGGTTGCGCTCCAGCAGCACCACGTCGGAATGGGGGATCAGCTCGCGCAGGTAGCGTGCAGCCGTCAGGCCACCCCAGCCACCACCGCAGATCACAATGCGGGGGCCCTTGCCTTCACGGGGCAGGATGCGCGATTGGGGCGTCATGATGGTGGGGGTAGCCAGTGTGGCGATAGGGGCAGCCGCAGCAGCTGCACCCAGTGCCATGGCAGGGGGCGTCATCAGAAAATGGCGACGTTGCATGGTGGAAAACTCCTCCGAGTCGTAAATTCAAAACCGCAGGAGGAGCTGTGTGCTTCCCCGGCGGCGCTTCATCAAGACCAGCGCTGACCTGCTGCGCCACCACAGACTTGCGGTGGCATCAAGAGCAAAGGGAAGCGAACATGCAATGCCGCTGTGTGCAGGTCCCGCCAGACAGTGCGGAACCGAGCGACATATGTATGGCTTCTGCATGTGGCAGAAGCCACATCCCATGCACTCCAACAAACTCAAAAGGACGGGCTTGAGCGTTGAGGTGTGACGTGGTCACACAGGCACGGATGGGAGGAATCCCTCTTAGCCGACACGCGGCACAAGCAGAGCTGTCTGTTACGAATTCTAGATGTTTTAGCCATAAGCTCATGCAGGTATACACGCATGGCACAGCGTTTGACTCTCCTTCAAGCCGCCTTTCTGGGGAGCAGCTTGAGCGCAGCCACCGTACCCAGGCCAATGCCCAGCACGGCTGGCAGCGTGGCCCAGGCCAGGGCGGAGATACCTGTCAGCCCCTGGCCGATGGAGCAGCCCACAGCCAGCACGCCGCCAAAGCCCATGAGCCAGCCGCCCAGCGCACTTTGGGCCAGATGTGCAGGACTGTCAAAGCCCTCCCAGCGTGCAGTACGGGTCAGCAAAGCCGTGATGAAGGCACCGGCCAGTACACCCAGCACCATGGCAGAGATGGGGGCAAAGTCACGGCCCACGGCCACCTGGGTGTAGAGCAGGGTTTCGGAGATGGGGGCGATAAAACTGAGCGAGTTGAGTTTGGCAGGCTCAAAAGGATCGACCTCGATCGTGGCGCTGATCCACCAGCCCACGGCTACCAGAGCACCGATGAGCAGCGCACACACCAGCTGCACAGGGCTGCGGCGCAGGGCAGGGCGGTAAAAAGCATAGAGCAGCAACAGTGCTGCAGGAATCATAGCTGTCAGCGCATATGTGACGGGCGCTGAAAGCCCTTTTTCTATCATGTGCTGGTGCAGCGTGGCATGTTCTGTCGCTGCAGGTGCAATGCCTTGCAGCCACTGGCGCAGCGGCGCAAGCACGCCGGTCAGAGTGGCCTGCGCACCGAGCGCCAGAAACACCACGGTGATGAGTGAGCGCAGATTGCCACCCGCCATCAGCACCAGAGAGCGAGCGCCGCAGGCATTGGCCAGCACCATGCCAATCCCAAAGATGGCGCCGCCAAGCAGCACACCTGCAAAGGAAAAGCCGGGGCGCACGATCTGTGCGTTGTTCAGATCAATGATGCCTGCCAGGTGCAGGCCTTGCGAAGCCAGCAGGGCCACGGCAGCCGCCAGGGCAAATGCCTGCAGAGCGGGCGCATCGCCAGCCGCTTCACTGCGGTCTTGTCCCATGCGCTGGCGAATGCCGCGCAGCAGACAGAAACGGCCCCAGCGTGCAGCCACACCAAACACCACACCAAAGAAAAATGAATACCACAGCAACATATGGGTTCCTCAAACAGTCTGGATGCTACCCCTGGCATGGCAGATGCACAAAAGCCCCGCACCTGTAAGGAGCGAGGCTTGTGCGCGTGCGCAGGGGGCTGGGAAGGCGCTTAGCTTCCCCAGATATCGGTACTGATGGCTTTGTACCAGGCGGCACCGTAGTCTGCTTCTGCCTTGCGGTAGGCGGCATCGGCATTGGCAGGGCTCACACCGCCGGAGCCTGGCACTTCAATCAGCTTGCTGCCATCTGCACGGTACACACCGGCCACGGAGATGCCGTAGTCTGTGCCGATCAGGCTGTAGCAGGTGTTGGCAAAAGCCGCCTGCGGCAGGGGCTTGCCGGTCAGCTCTGCTGCAATGACAGCGGCAGCTACCTTGCCCTGCGTGTTGGCTGCAAAGCCAGACTTGGGCATAGGGGCTGCCTGTGTCGCATCACCCAGCACATAGACGTTCTTGACCTGTGCGGACTCAAAGCTTTCAGGCTTGATGGGCACCCAGCCGCTGGCATCCACCACACCGGCACGCTCGGCAATTACGCCAGCCTTCTGGGGTGGAATGACGTTGAGCACGCTGGCCTTGTGCTTGGTGCCGAAAGCAGTTTCCACTTCGAGGTTCTTGGCGTCCACACGCACGACCTGACCGTCGTCGGACTGCTTGACCCACTCGATCATGTCGCCATACAGCGCCTTGTAGCCCTGCAGGAACAGGCCCTGCTTGGAGAAGCTGTCCTTGCTGTCCAGCAGCAGGATCTTGCTCTTGGGTTTGTGCTGCTTGAAGTAGTGCGCCACCATGGCTGCGCGCTCATAGGGGCCGGGCGGGCAGCGGAAAGGGTTGGCAGGGATGGACATCACAAAGGTACCGCCATCGGGCATGGCATCGAGTTGCTTCTTGAGCAGCAGGGTTTGGGGGCCGGCCTTCCAGGCGTGGGGGGCCAGCAGCGAGGCGGCCTCGTCATAGCCCTCAATGGCACCCCAGCGCATGTCGATGCCGGGCGAGAGCACCAGCTTGTCGTAGCTCAACGCCTGGCCGTTGGACAGCAGCACGCGCTGCTTGGCCGTGTCTACATGGTCGGCACGGGCCTGAATGACTTCCACGCCAGCCTTGCGCAGACCGTCGTAGCTGTGACCAATGCTGTCCCAGGTGCGCAGACCTGCCAGATACAGGTTGGAGAAGGGGCAGGTGTAGAAGATGGGCGCAGGCTCGATCAGCGTCACGCGCACCTGGGGTGCACGTGCCTTGAGGTAACGTGCAGCAGTGGCACCACCAAAACCGCCACCGACCACGACCACATGGGCCGCGCCGCCCTGGGCGCGAACGATGGAGGGCAGCGACAGACTGGCAGCGCCGGCCAGTGCGCCGGTTAAAACACTACGGCGATTGAAAGACATTATTTGGCCTCCTTGCTGAACCATTGGGCGAGTGCCTGAATCTGGGCATCGTCATAGCCCTTCATCAAGCGGGTCATGACGGTAGCGTCCGTTGCCGTTCCAGCCTTGAAGGCCTGCATGCGGGTCAGCAGATGCTGTTCATTGACGCCACGCAGCTGAGGAATCACGCCCGTGGATTTGCCATCAGGGCCATGGCAGTTGGCGCAGGTCCCTGCAATCACGGAAATATCCTGCACTGAAGGGTTGGCTGCAGTGGTCTGAGCCAGTGCTGCAGGAGCGAGCAGTGCAGCAGCCAGCCACAGGGTGGTGCGCACGGCAAAGGAGGAAGAGTGGGGCATGCGATCTCCTGTCGAATGCGGACCGGTTCCGTGGCAGGGCCACGTACCGGCATATCAATGGGGACGCTGTGTTCTGGCGGCAGTCACGTGCCAGCGCAGCGGTGGAAGCGACGGATTCTAGGTAGTGGCTTGCAACCAACAGTTAGAAGCATGTGCAATGTGCATATAAGCACCGCTGGTCGCAGGCGGCTTGGCTCTTGCTGCACGCTGCGGGTGCGTTGCACGTGACCTTGAAAAAATAAATATGTGAGCAGTCCGTGCAGAAAATATAAGCCTTTATGGCAAATTTTCTGATGAGTCAGTCAGTGACTGCGCAACTTGTTTTGCCTTCGTGTTCTGAGAGGGATTGGATCGCGGAATGCGTGAAAAGATGGATGAGTGGCAGTGATGGGCTGCAACAACAAAACCCTTGCAGGCAGTGCTTGCAAGGGCTTTGTGGGGTGTGTGCAATTAACCGATACGCATGCCGGGCTGGGCGCCGGGGAAGGGCTCCAGCACATAGATGCCTGCATCTACCTTGCTGTCGGCGTGGCTGGCCGCCAGCACCATGCCTTCGGAGATACCGAACTTCATTTTGCGGGGCGCCAGGTTGGCCACCATCACCGTCAGCTTGCCCTGCAGCTGCTCGGGCTTGTACATGCTGGCGATGCCGGAGAACACATTGCGTGTCTTGCCTTCGCCCACGTCCAGTGTCAGCTGCAGCAGCTTGGTAGAGCCTTCCACCGCCTTGCACTCGACGATCTTGGCAATACGCAGGTCAATCTTGGCAAAGTCATCAATCGTGATGGTGGGGGCGATCTCTTCGCCACCGGGCTTCACAGCTTCAGGTTCGGGGGCTGCTGGGGGTTCGAACAGGGCTTCCAGTTGCTCAGGCACTACGCGCTGCATCAGGTGTTCGTACTTGCCAATTGCGTGGCCAGCGCCCAGCAGGCGGTCAGCGTCGGCAAACTGCAGTGCGTCGATCTTCAGGAAGGCTTCTACCTGCGCAGCGACCGCGGGCAGCATGGGCTTGAGGTACACGGTCAGCAGGCGGAAGGCTTCGATACAGGTCGAGCACACGTCCTGCAGGCGAGCGTCCATGCCTTCCTGCTTGGCCAGCTCCCAGGGCTTGTTGGCATCCACATAGCTGTTGACCTTGTCGCACAGCAGCATGATTTCGCGGGCAGCGCGGGCCGTGTCGCGTGCTTCATAGGCAGCAACCACGGCGTCTTTTTGTGCACGCAGGGCTTCGAGCAGGGCCTGGCCGTCTTCAGAGATCTGACCCAGCTTGCCTTCAAAGCGCTTGAAGATAAAGCCTGCAGCGCGCGAAGCGATGTTCACGTACTTGCCAATCAGGTCAGCGTTCACGCGCAGCATGAAGTCTTCGGCGGTGAAGTCGATGTCTTCGTTCTTGCCGTTGAGCTTGGCGCCCAGGTAGTAGCGCAGCCACTCGGGGTTCATCTTGAGCGCCAGGTACTTCAGCGGGTCCAGACCCGTACCGCGGCTCTTGGACATCTTCTGGCCGTTGTTCACAGTCAGGAAACCATGCACGCAGATCTTGGTCGGCGTCTTGCGGCCGCTGAACTTGAGCATGGCAGGCCAGAACAGCGTGTGGAAAGTGACGATGTCCTTGCCAATGAAGTGGTACTGCTCCAGGTTGGGGTCGGCCATGTAGGCGTCAAAATCTTCGCCGCGCTGATTCAGCAGGTTCTTGAGCGAAGCCAGATAGCCCACGGGCGCATCCAGCCACACATAGAAGTACTTGCCGGGGGCATCGGGAATCTCAATGCCAAAGTAAGGCGCATCTCGCGAGATATCCCAGTCGTCCAGGCCTTCGCTGGTCGTGCCATCGGGGTTGGTGCGCACGCCAAACCATTCCTTGACCTTGGCGGCCACTTCGGGCTGCACGTGCTGGCCATTCTGGGTCCATTCCTTGAGGAACTCCACGGCGCGTGGGTCCGACAACTTGAAGAAGAAATGCTCGGAGGTACGCAGCTCAGGCTTGGCGCCGGACAGGGCCGAGAAGGGATTGATCAGATCGGTAGGGGCGTAGACCGCACCGCACACTTCGCAGTTGTCGCCGTACTGGTCCTTGGCGTGGCACTTGGGGCACTCGCCCTTGATGAAACGGTCGGGCAGGAACATGTTCTTCTCGGGGTCGAAGAACTGCTCGATGGTGCGGGTTTCGATGAAACCGGCCTTTTTCAGATCCAGATAGATCTGCTTGGACAGTTCGTGGTTCTCGGGGCTGTCGGTATTGCTCCAGTTGTCAAAGGCAATATGAAAGCCGTCCAGGTACTGCTTGCGGCCGGCCGCAATATCAGCCACGAACTGCTGGGGAGTCTTGCCAGCTTTTTCAGCGGCAATCATGATGGGCGCGCCGTGGGCATCGTCCGCGCCCACGAAGTTCACGGCATTGCCCTGCATTCGCTGTGCACGCACCCAGGTGTCGGCCTGGATGTACTCCATGATGTGGCCGATGTGGAAATTGCCGTTGGCATACGGCAAGGCGGTGGTGACAAAAATCTTGCGTTGGGACATGAGGGCCTTCTCGTTGGGCAGTGAAAAGCAACCCAAGATTTTAGAAGCCCAAGCGCGCCTGTGCAGCAAATGCGGCTATGACCGAGGTTGTGGTTTGAAAAGACCGGCTCAAAGTGCCAGTGCCTGCAGCAAGAAATGTCCTGCAATGCTTAGGAAGGACAAGGCGTTTTACGCATGCGCCACCAGTGCATGCCTATGGACCAGATGGCAGGAATCACAAAGCCCAGCAGCGTCTGCCCGGTGACGACCGAGATCAGCAGCACGGCCATGGCGCTAGGCTGGTACAGGCTCCAGATCATCTGGCTGCGCGCCTGGGAGACACTGCTGGCAATCGTAGTGGCTGGGGTGAGCAAGGCCTGGCAACCTGCATTCCAGCGCATCAGCGGGGTGTGCAGAGTTTCTGCCTGTGCATGGCGCTGTGTCTGGCGCAGCAGTTCAGCCAGCGCAGTGACTGCCGTGCGGCTTTCTATCAGAACGATCAGGCCCACAAAAAGCCCCCATGCTACGGCCGTCAGCAAGGCGGGCAGGGGAACCAGGTGCAGCTGCTGCTCAGTCAGCAAGGCCATGCGCTGGAAAAAAGGCTGCAGATTCAGGTCCAGCACGCCCAGGCGGGAGCACATGCCGGCCGAGGCATAGCGCAGACTGCTGTATTCATAAAGCAGCCAGGCGGTGCCTGCGCCGACGACCAGGCTGGTGCCGCTCAGACTGCGAGCCAGGGCTGCGGCTTTGATGGGCAGTCGCGGCTGTCTGGCAAGGTGCTGGCACAGGTTCTGCCAGGCCAAGCCTGCAAGCACCCCGCTCAGAAAAATAGCCCAGGTCTGCCTCTCGCTGACCATCAGGCAGTTGTAGAGGTACTTGTGGCTGGCGCTGGCAACAATGCTCAGCGCAGAGGCGTAGACAAAGGCAGGGATCAGCCATGGCGGCAGGTGGTCAAACGTCCATTGCACCCAGCGCATCGTGCCCCGAAGGCCTGCGCCAGCAGCTGTACATCACGGGCAGGGTTGCGCAGCACGGCATTGCGCTGGTAGTTGGCATTGCCAATCAGCAGCACGTGCAAAGGCAGCTGGCTGTCCTGTGCCTGGGCAGTCAGGGCATGCAGACTGCTCAAGCTGCCAGTAGCCAGCAGCCCGAGGCTGCCAAGTTGCTGCAAGTGCTGGCGGCGTTTGCCGTCCCAGTTTTTGCTGGGGGCAGGTGGTGTCATAAATCACGGCACGCACCAAGTGCCGTAGGTGACAGGCTGCTGACAGCGCGGCAGCCTGTCGGGCCAGAAGTCCTATGGCTCAGGGCTGGGCCATCAGCGGCTTTTGCAGCAGGGTGGCCAGTGTCAGGCCGCTGAGCACAGCGATGTGCTGCTCATCGGCAAAGCGCTGTGCCGTGTCCTGCAGCGGGACCAGGCAGACATAGGCGCAGACCTGGGCCTGCTGTGACTGCATGGCCGCATGCAGGGCGCGCAGGGGCTCGACACCATGGGTCGCGGCTTTCCAGCGCTTGGCTGCCACCAACGTGGTCTGGCCATTGCGCTGCAGCACAAAGTCATAGGCAGCGTCCTTGCTGCGCTGTACTTCGTAGCCTTCTACCACCCATGCACGCTGCAGGTGGTCGGCAAATTCCTGCCAGTTCTTGCTGGCAGCATCTGCCAGCAGGGCCTGCTGCTGGCGGGGGGTGGGCTGGTCATACTGGCGTACAAAGGCCACAAAGCCCAGTACCCAGAAGGGCAGTGAGCCCAGAATGGCCACCATCTTGTAAGGCGTTGGCACCAGGGCAGCAGCCAGCAGTGCCCAGACGGCACCGACCAGAAAGCTCACCCACCAGCGTGAGCGCAGCAAGATGGCAAACAGGGAGTTTTCGGCCATTTTGAATTTCATGGCAGGCAAATCTTTCTCAAGGCTAGAAGAGGCAATGGGGGCGCAGCATGCACCAAAAGGACAAGAACCCGTTCACCACATGGGTTGAAGGGCTTCGATAGACTTCAGGGCTCTGATTTTCTCAGACCCACCTAACCACAAGTACTACAACGACATGTCTCTTACCGAACAAGGCTTGTTGGCCGCGCTGGCCACTGTGATCGATCCTCATACAGGCAAGGATTTTGTAAGCACGCGCGCCGTGCGCAATGTGCAAATCAGCGGCAGTGACGTGGCGTTTGACGTAGAGCTGGGCTATCCCGCCAAAAGCCTGGTTGCCGATTATCGCAAGCAACTGATTGCTGCCGCCAAGACCTTGCCCGGGGTGGAAAACGTGTCCGCCAACGTCTACACCAAGGTGCAGGCCCATGCCGTGCAGCGCGGCGTGCAGCTGGTGCCCGGGGTGAAGAACATCATTGCCGTGGCGTCTGGCAAGGGCGGTGTGGGCAAGTCCACCACCACGGCCAACCTGGCACTGGCGCTGGCCGCCGAAGGCGCGCGCGTAGGGGTGCTCGATGCAGACATCTACGGCCCCAGCGTGCCCATGATGTTTGGCGTCAATGGCAAGCCCGAGAGCGCTGACGGCAAGACCATGGAGCCGCTGGAAAACTACGGCGTGCAGATCATGTCCATTGGCCTGCTGCTGAACAACCCCAATGAAGCCATGATCTGGCGCGGCCCCATGGCAACGCAGGCGCTGGAGCAGATGCTGCGCGCCACCAACTGGAAGGATCTGGACTACCTCGTGATCGACCTGCCTCCAGGCACCGGCGACATCCAGCTGACCCTGAGCCAGAAGGTGCCCATGACCGGCTCCGTGGTTGTGACCACACCTCAGGACATCGCCTTGCTGGACGCACGCAAGGGCATCAAGATGTTTGAAAAGGTGGGGGTGCCTATCCTGGGCCTGGTGGAGAACATGGCCATGCACGTGTGCAGCAACTGTGGCCATGTGGAGCACATCTTCGGCCAGGACGGCGGCAAGCAGCTGGCTGCAGAGTGGGGGATTGACTTCCTGGGCTCCCTGCCTTTGTCCATGCAGATCCGCGAGCAGGCGGACAGCGGCATGCCGACCGTGATGGCTGCCCCCGACAGCGAAGCTGCGCAGATCTACAAGAAGCTGGCCCGTGATGTGGCCGTGAAGATCGCCAGCAAGGCCAAGGACTTCTCGGCCAAGTTCCCCACCATCACCATCAGCAAGAACACCTGATGTGAGCGGTGTGCGCTGCAGCCTCTGCAGTCGCTCGATACAGCATGCGCCCTGGCTTTGCCGGGGCGTTTGTTTTTTCGGATCTGGTGCTGCTCTTTTAGCTATAGCTGCCAGCGCTTGAATTTACTGGGTTTCAGATAGAAAACATTCTGAAATTTAAGCATTGCAAGCGCTAGATGCTTGTTTTTTCATAGTTTTTGTGCTGGCTCAAACCCCGTGTCGCCCCCATTGCATCCAACCGGGTTCCGGCGCATGCTGGGGGCATGACACGCTTGAATACCACCCAGATCCAGGCGCTGGAGCACATCCTGCACCAGCGTGAACAGCAGCTGCAGCAGGAAATTGCCGCCGTCCATGCAGAAAACGCCCAGCAGGCCCAGGCACTGGAAGACTTGCCGCCCGAGCCTGATGCCAACCAGAGCGGTGCCTCAGCCGCACGCGAGGTGCGCCACGCCGAGCGCATGCGTGACCAGCAGGAACTGCACGACGTACGCGCCGCCTTGCAGCGCATCGCCGATGGCAGCTACGGCGAATGTCTGGACTGCGGCAAGTACATCGCCGCGGCACGCCTGCAGGCCTTTCCCACAGCCAAGCGCTGTATCGATTGCCAGACCGCACACGAAGCCCAGAAGCGCCGTCTGGCATGACCCTGGCCTGGCAGCCACAGCGCACAACTGGCACACTTGACACAGACAGTCTGCCATTTCGGTGGGCTGCTTGTTTTTGAGTCTTGTGTGTCATGCAGATTGAAGAAAAACCACCATTTGATACGCCCTTTGAATGGATGGGCGGCGAAGAGCCAGTGCGCCGGCTGGTGGACCGTTTCTATGACCTGATGGATCTGGAGCCCGGCTACAAGGAGCTGCGCGCTGCGCATGGCTCCACGCTGGAGGATGCGCGCCAGAAGCTGTTCTGGTTTCTGTGCGGCTGGCTCGGCGGTCCTGATTACTATGTCGAGCGCTTTGGCCATCCACGCCTGCGCATGCGCCACATGCCGTTTTCCATCGGCATTCAGGAGCGTGACCAGTGGGTGGCGTGCATGGATCAGGCCATGCTGGAAACCGAAGTGCCCGAGGCACTGCGCACACGTCTGCGCCACAGCTTCATGCAGACCGCGGACTGGATGCGCAACCGCGGCGTGTAAGCAACGCCCTGCTGCCAGCGGTTGGTGATGCTTCAGGCGCTGGATAAGATGCCCTTTACATATCCAATAAGCTAACGGACAGGGAGGGCGTGATGGGAAGCACATGGATGGTTGTTCTTGCATGGCTGGTGGTGCTGGCACTGTGGGGGGCTGCGGTCTACAACCGCCTGCGTCTGCTGCGCAACCGCGTGGAAAACGCATGGTCACAGATTGATGTGCAGCTCAAACGCCGCCATGACCTGATCCCCAATCTGGTGGAAGTCGCACGTGGCTACATGCAGCACGAAGCCAGCACGCTGGAAGCAGTGGCCAGGGCACGCAGTCAGGCCGTACAAGCCAGCGAAGCGCTGCGTGGTCATGCCGGGCAGGCACAGGCACTGGGTGCGCTGGCTGTGGCCGAGCAGGCCCTGGGCAGCAGCCTGGGCCGTCTGATGGTGGTGGCAGAAGCCTATCCGGAACTCAAGGCCGATGCCCAGATGCAAAGTCTGAGCGAAGAGATCGCCAGTACCGAAAACCGTATTGGCTTTGCCCGTCAGGCCTATAACGACGAGGTCATGGCCTTCAACGACAAGGCCAGCCAGTTCCCTGATCTGATCTGGGCCCGCCTGCTCGGTTTTGCGCACATGGACATGCTGCAGTCCACGATGAACGCGCAAGAGCGCCAGGCCCCTAGCGTGCGCTTTTAAGCAATCGGGCGCTGTATGTCATTCTGGGACTGGCAAAGCAATGCGCGGCGTACCACGCGCTGGCTGGTGCTGCTGTTTGTGCTGTGCGTGCTGGCCAGTCTGCTGGCCGTGCATGGCGGGCTGACGCTGGCGTGGTGGCTGCTGTTTGCTCCGCTGGGGCTGGACTATCCGCGTGGTTTTGTGGCCACCAATGTGGGCGTGACACTGCTGCTGATTCTGGGCGGCTGGTGGCTGACCTATGAGCAGCTGAGCGAAGGCGGGCGCAAGCTGGCACAGCGCATTGGGGCGCGTGAGGCCCGGCCCGGCAGTGCGCTGGCTGAGCAGCAGCTGTGCAACATCGTGCAGGAAATGTGTATTGCTGCGCAGATGCGCACGCCGCAGGTGGTGGTGCTGGCGCGTGCGGATGCCATCAATGCCTTTGCTGCGGGCTGGACGCAGCAAGACGCCGTCATCGCCGTGACCCAGGGGGCGCTGGACTACCTCACCCGCGATGAAATGCAGGGGCTGGTGGCGCATGAACTCTCACACCTCAAGGAAGGCGACACCGTGCTGAACATGCGGCTGGCTGGCATGGTCAGCGGTCTGGAGCTGGTCTACCACTTTGGCGAAAACCTGCGTGAGCGCGGCGCACTGGCCTGGTGGTTTGGCAATGCGGTGATGGCAGCAGGCTTTGTGGGCTTTCTGGGCGGGCGTCTGCTCAAGGCAGCTGTCTCGCGCCAGCGCGAATACCTGGCCGATGCACGTGCCGTGCAATGGACGCGCAGCCGCGATGCCCTGGGCGGCGTGCTGCGCAAAGTGCTGATGCAGCGTCTGCAGGCCCAGCTGCATGCAGGTGGCTGGCAGTCTGACCGGCGCAGCCACACGGGGCTGGATCACCCGCTGGTGCAGCACATGTTGCTGGCAGAGACACCACACAGCAGCAGGCTGGAGCACTGGCTGGATGCCCATCCGCCTTTGCAGGAGCGTATTGCTCGCATCTACGGCAGGCCCATGCGCGCCTTGCCGCTGGAGCGCCAAGCGCAGGCGTAAAAAAAGCTGCCGTCCACCACCGGCAGCTTTCTTTACCAAGGAAGCACTGCTTTACAGCGAAATATTCGCGCGGCGAATCACATTGCTGAAGCGCTTGGACTCTTCCTGCATGAACTGCTGGAACTCAGCGTCTGTGGGGAAGTAGCTCACATAGCCAAAAGTCTGGTACTTGGGGTCAACATCTGGCTCGCGCAGCACCTTGGTGACGTCCTGGCGAATCTTGGCGACAACATCATCTGGTGTCTTGGGCGAGACGGCAAAGGCATTCCAGCCGGTCACGATGGCGTCAGCAGGGCCGCCGGACTCGGCAATGGTGGGTACATCCTCAAAGCCCTTGAGGCGCTCAGGCGCCATCACGGCCAGGAAACGCAGCTTGCCCGAGCGTGCCAGCGGGCCTGCCGTGCCGGAGGAGCCCAGGGCAAAGTTCAGCTCGCCATTGGCCACGCTCTGATAGAGCTGGCTGGTTTCTTTGAAGATCACGTGCTCCATCTTGGTGTCGGTCAGCGACTCCAGCAAAGCCGAGCCCAGGTGCACGGGATTGCCCACGGACCAAGAACCATAGTTCAGCTCGCCGGGACGGGCCTTGGCATCTGCAATCAGGTCCGCCATGGTCTGGTAGGGGCTGTTGTTGGGCACGCAGACAAAGAAGTAGGTGCGAAACAGCGGCAGCACGATCTTGAAGTCTTTCTCTACGTCGTAGGGCAGCTTCTTGAACAGTGCGGGGTAGGCCGCGATGTGCACGTTGTCCAGCTGGATGATGTCGGTGCCGTCGGTTGCACCACGCTTGAATTCGTTGATGGCGATGAAGCCGTTGCCGCCGGGACGGTTTTCCACGACGACCGACTGCTTCCACAGGCGGCCCAGCTTGTCTGACAGAATGCGCGAAGTGCCATCAGGGCCACCGCCAACGGGGAAGGGGTTGATGATGCGCACCGGCTTGGCAGGCCAGTTGCTGGCCGGGGTCTGCGCGCGCAGGCCTGTCATGCTGGCCAGGGCGAGGGCGCCCAGCGCAAATCCGGCCTGGCGGCGATTCATCTTGTTCGATGGTTGCATAGCTGGTCTCCTTGTTGTGTTGTGCTGTGCAGTGTCAAGTCTCAATTAGACTGGTTCCAAGCATAGATTGTGTCCATGCACGGCGCCCTGTCTAATGGGGCCACTGCCTAGCAGCTATGCTGAAAATACATATCAGATGGGTGCAAACCCTTAATTCATGAACCTCCAGCAGATTGAAACCTTTGTATGCGTGGCCGAGACCGGCAGTTTCAGCAAGGCAGCCATGCTTTTGGACATTGCCCAGCCTGCCCTGAGCCGACAGGTGCGGGCGCTGGAGGCTGAGCTGCGCGAAACCCTGCTGATCCGCACAGGCCGTGGCGTGACGCTCACGGATGCAGGCCGCAGGCTGCTGGAGCATGGCCACGCCATCATGCAGCGCGTGACCCTGGCCAAGGAAGACCTGAGCAGCCACCGCGACGAGCCGGTGGGACGCATCGTGGTGGGCTTGCCGCCCAGCCTGGCGCGGCGGCTGACGCTGTCCCTGATTGACACGTTTGACAGGGAAATGCCCAAGGCCAAGCTGGCCGTGAGTGAAGGCTTTTCCGTGAATATTGCCGAATGGCTGACCACCGGTCGCATGGACCTGGGCCTGGTCTACACGCCCGAGCCGCAGCCGCACATTGAAGTCATGCCTGTGGAGCAGGAGCCGCTGTGTCTGGTCGGGCCGGTGCAGCGCATGCCTGATCTGCAGCAGGTGCCGTTTGCGCAGCTGTCGCAATACCCCTTGATCATGCCCCAGCGCGGGCAGATCTTTCGCAAGCTGATGGAGGCGCAGGCCACGCTGTCGCAGGTCAAGCTCAACGTGGTGTGGGAAGTGTCCAGCGTGCCTGCCATTCTGGACCTGGTGCGCAGCGGCTATGGCTTTGCCACGCTCACGCCCAGTGCGCTGAGCCAGGACGCCATGGATGAGCAGCTGGCCATCGTGCCCATTGTGGAGCCCCACATCATGAGTACGCTGTGTCTGGTGCAGTCTGCCAAGCGCCAAGCGACCCCGCTGATGCGGCGCACTGCAGAAGTGCTGCGCCGCCTGTGCCTGCAGGCCGTGGCGCAGAGCAAGGCGCGCATCTCACAGCATGGTGCGTAGTTCGCGCGCCGCATCCTGCAGCAGCGGCAGCACTTCACGCTCCAGATAGTCCTGGGTGTGGCCGCTGGGGCTGCCCACGGCATTGAGTGCGGCTACGGTGCGGCCATGCAGATCACGCAGGGGGACGGCCAGAGCGTGCACACCAATCTCATGCTCTTCGCGCGCATAGGCAAAGTCCTGCTGGCGCACCATGTACAGCAGTGACATCAGTTGCTGTGCCGAGGTCACGGTATAGGCCGTCAGCCTAGGCAGCGAGGCCTGCGCCAACCACTGGTGCAGCTCGGCATCTTCCATGCTGGCCAGCATGATGCGGCCGGTGGAGGTGGCATGTACTGGCAGGCGGCTGCCCAGGTGCAGGCCATAGGCCAGGCGCGAGATGGTCTGCTGCGGTGCACTGCTGCGTGCCACGATCACCATCTCATGGCCGTCCAGCACGGCGGTGGAGCATGACAGCCCCGTGAGCTGGCTCAGGCGCTGCAGTGTGGGCTGCATGGTGCGCGGCAGGCGGGCCGATGCCAGATAACTGCCGGACAGGCGCAGCACCTTGGGCGCCAGCCAGAAATACTGGCCATCGGTTTCGAGATAGCCCAGATGGGCCAGTGTCAAGAGATGGCGGCGTGCAGCAGCTCGGGTCAGACCGGCACGCTGCGCCGCCAGGGTGGCATTGAGGCGCTGGCGCTCAGTATCAAAACTCTCGAGCACGGCCAGGCCTTTGGCCAGACCAGCGATGAAATCCGCGTGGGCGATAGGGGGCATGTGTTTCAGGTTCTGTGCGAACATCGCACAACTTGCGCGATCATCGCGCAAGCTTGCAAGATTGCCTATTTGGGTTGATACGTATCAAAACTAGTCTTGGTGCTGTTGTAAATGAACACATTCAAGGAGATTTGAGATGCGTACCTCCGTCGTCATCGTGGGTGCAGGCCCTGCCGGTCTGCTGCTGGGTCAGCTGCTGCACAAGGCTGGCATTGACAACATCATCCTGGAGCAGCGCAGCGGCGACTACGTGCTGGGCCGTATCCGTGCAGGTGTGCTGGAGCAGGTCAGCGTAGACCTGCTGGAAGAAGCCGGTGCTGCCGAGCGCATGCACGCTGAAGGTCTGCCCCATGACGGCATTGAGCTGCTGTTTGGCGGCAAGCGCCATCGCATCAACCTGCATGAGCTGACGGGCGGTAAGCGTGTGATGGTCTATGGCCAGACGGAAGTGACGCGCGATCTGATGGAAGTGCGTGCCAAGGCCGGTCTGACCACGGTGTACGAAGCGCAGAAGGTGCAGCCTCATGACTTCGAGACAGATGCACCGCGCGTGACCTATGAAAAAGATGGTGTGCAGCACACCATCGAGTGCGACTTCATCGCCGGTTGCGACGGCTTCCATGGCATCTGCCGCGCCAGCGCACCCAAGGACAAGATCAAGATCTTTGAAAAGGTTTATCCGTTTGGCTGGCTGGGTCTGCTGTCCGACACGCCTCCCGTGAGCGAAGAGCTGATCTACGCCCACACCGAGCGCGGCTTTGCGCTGTGCAGCCAGCGCAGCCAGACTCGCAGCCGCTACTACCTGCAGGTGCCACTGACCGAGAAGGTGGAAGACTGGAGCGACGAGCGCTTCTGGGAAGAACTCAAGCTGCGTCTGGACCCCGAAGCCCGTGAACGTCTGGTCACCGGTCCTTCGCTGGAAAAGAGCATTGCACCGCTGCGCAGCTTTGTGACCGAGCCCATGCGCTTTGGTCGCATGTTCCTGGCGGGTGATGCAGCGCACATCGTGCCACCTACTGGTGCCAAGGGCCTGAACCTGGCTGCGTCCGACGTGGGCTATCTGTACACCGGCCTGAAGCAGTACTACCAGAGCGGCAGCAGCGAAGGCATTGATGCCTACTCCGAGCGCTGCCTGCGCCGCATCTGGAATGCCGAGCGCTTCTCGTGGTGGATGACCTCGCTGATGCACAAGTTCCCTGACATGAATGACTTTGATGTCAAGGTGCAGGAAGCCGAGCTGGGCTACATCGTGCGCTCGCAGGCAGGTTCGACCTCGCTGGCCGAAAACTACGTGGGTCTGCCTTTGCTGTAAGCCTGAGAGCTATGCCGTCACGGCATAGCTGATAGCGCTACCTTCTCCTAGCCCATGGGGAAGGATGGCCCCACAATGGGTGCAAGAGATCAAAAAAAACAGCAGCGCAGTGCCCAGGCGCCTGCGCCCATGAGAACAGAGGAGACACTCCAGTGAGCGCTGTATTACGAGGTATTTCATCCATGGCCACCCGTCAGGTGCTAGCGGATCTGGTGCAGGCATGGCAGGCACAAGGCGGTGAGCCTGTCGACATCGAGTCTGTAGGTGGCGTGGATGCGGCACAGCGTGTGCGTAATGGGGAAGCTTTTGATGTGGTGTTCCTGGCTTCGAACGCCATCCAGAATTTGAGCAATGCCGGCCATGTGCTGGCCGGCAGCCAGGTGGATCTGATGCTCTCGAGCACGGCTGTGGCTGTGCCAGCCAGTGCCAAGGCCCCCGACATCAGCACCGAAGAGGCCCTGCGCCAGGCCGTCATGAACGCCTCCGCCATTGGTTATTCGACCGGCCCCAGTGGTCTGGCCTTGCTGCAGCTGCTAGAACGCTGGGGCATTGCTGCCCAGGTGCAGTCGCGCATGGTGCAGGCCCGCCCTGGTGTACCCGTGGGCTCGCTGGTGGCTCGCGGTGCTGTAGCGCTGGGCTTTCAGCAGCTGTCTGAACTGATTCATGTACCGGGCATCCAGATCGTGGGCACACTGCCGCAGGCCGTGGCCATTGATACGGTGTTTTCCGGTGCTGTGGTTGCAACGACCCAGCATGCCGAAACTGTGCAGCGTCTGCTCGCCTTCATGGCGTCCCCTGCGGCGACCGAGGCCAAGCAGCGTCAGGGCATGGCGGCGGTTGGGGGCTGATTCCTACCATGTCCGTGCGCTGCGGTGCACGGTCATGCATGCCACTCGCGCCGTGGCTGGTGTGCGCGTTAGAAGAAATTGAGAGACTGTCATGACCCAAGCCCCCCAAGCGGACACTGCTGACCGTACCGATGCGGTCAATGTCCAGACCGTGCTCAACGAGCATCCGTTCTCACGTTTTCAATGGGTCATTTTTGCCCTGTGTTTCACCATCGTGCTGCTCGATGGTTTTGATACAGCGGCCATTGGCTATATCGCCCCCTCGCTGATCAGTGAGTGGGGCATTTCCAAACCTGCGCTGGCACCAGTGCTCAGCGCTGCGCTGTTTGGTCTGGCTGCGGGGGCCGTGGCTTCCGGGCCGCTGGCAGACCGCTTTGGCCGCAAGGCCGTGCTGCTTGCCTCCGTGCTGGTCATGGGGCTGGCCTGTCTGGTGTCTGGCTGGTCGCACAGCATTGAAGAGCTCACCATCTGGCGCTTTGTGACAGGCGTTGGTCTGGGCGCTGCCATGCCCAATGCCGTGACCCTGATGAGCGAATACTGCCCCGATGCCCGCCGCTCCATGCTCACGAACGCCATGTTCTGTGGTTTCCCGCTGGGCTCGGCCCTGGGTGGTTTTCTGGCCGCCTGGATGATTCCCAACTTTGGCTGGCGCAGTGTCTTGATTCTGGGCGGTATTGCACCGCTGGTGCTGCTGGTGCTGCTGGTTTTGCTGCTGCCAGAGTCGGTGCGCTACATGCTGGGCAAGGGCTATGACGTGCAGCGCATTCGCGCGGTGATGCAAAGCATTACGGGCAAGTCGCTGCAGAGCGTGCAGCGCTTTGTGATGACCGAGCACAAGCAGGTCGAGCAAGGCCAGAGTGGCCTGGCCGTGGTGCTGTCCAAGCGCTATGCATTGGGCTCGGTGATGCTGTGGATTGCCTACTTCATGGGCCTGGTCATCTTCTATGCGCTGATGAACTGGATGCCCGTGCTGTTCAAGGAAGGTGGGCTGGACCCCAAGACAGCGACCCTGGTGGCTGCGCTCTTCCCGCTGGGTGGCGTGGGGGCGATTTTCTGTGGCTGGCTGATGGATCGCTTCAACGCCACGGCCGTGATTGCCGGTGGCTATGCGCTGACGGCCGTGAGCATCTGGTGGATTGGCCAGTCGGCCGGCAACCTGGGTGGACTGGTGGCAGTGGTGTTCATTGCCGGAACCATCATGAACACGGCCCAGTCGTCCATGCCTGCACTGGCTGCGGGTTTCTACCCCACCAGCGGCCGTGCTACGGGCGTGGCCTGGATGCTGGGTATTGGCCGCTTTGGCGGTATTGCAGGCTCGTTCCTGGTGGCCGAACTGGCCGCGCGTGATCTGAGCTTCAGCGAGATTTTTACGGTCGTTGCCATGGCCGGTGTGGTGGCCATGGTCGCACTGCTGGTCAAACACTGGGGCAGCCCCAAGGACTGAGCCGCGGGCTCGTAACAAGGCTGCTGCACTTTCGCATTGAAAACTTTCTCACAAGGAGAATTCGCCATGATTATTGACGTACACGGCCACTACACCACGGCGCCTGCAGCACTGGGTGCCTGGCGCGATCGCCAGATTGCCGGTCTGAAGGACCCCAGCGTGGCGCCCAAGGTGTCTGAACTGAAGATCAGCGACGACGAGATCCGTGAGAGCATCGAGAGCAACCAGCTGCGCCTGATGAAGGAACGCGGCTCGGACCTGACCATTTTCAGCCCCCGTGCTTCGTTCATGGCCCACCACATTGGTGACTTTGAAACTTCGGCCACCTGGGCAGCCATCTGCAACGAGCTGTGCTATCGCGTCAGCCAGCTGTTCCCTGAGCACTTCATTCCCGCTGCCATGCTGCCCCAGTCGCCCGGCGTGGACCCCAAGACCTGCATTCCTGAGCTGGTCAAGTGCGTGGAGCAATACGGCAACGTCGGTATCAACCTGAACCCCGACCCCTCGGGCGGCCACTGGAATTCTCCTCCGCTGACCGACCGCAGCTGGTACCCCATCTATGAAAAGATGGTGGAGTACGACATCCCAGCGATGATCCACGTCTCCACCAGCTGCAACTCGTGCTTCCACACCACGGGCGCGCACTACATCAATGCCGACACCACGGCCGTGATGCAGCTGATCCAGGGCGATCTGTTCAAGGACTTCCCCACCCTGAAGTTCCTGATCCCCCACGGCGGCGGTGCAGCCCCTTACCACTGGGGCCGCTACCGTGGTCTGGCGCAGGAGATGAAAAAGCCTTTGCTGGAAGAGCACCTGCTCAACAACATCTACTTTGACACCTGCGTCTACCACCAGCCCGGCATCAACCTGCTGACGGAAGTCATCCCCGTCAAGAACATTCTGTTCGCCAGCGAAATGATTGGCGCTGTGCGCGGCATCGACCCACGCACCGGCCATTACTACGACGACACCAAGCGCTACATCGAAGCCACGCAGAACCTGACGGCGGAAGAAAAGCACATGGTCTACGAAGGCAATGCACGCCGCGTGTTCAGCCGTCTGGACACAGCCCTGAAGGCACAAGGTAAGTAAAAAACAGAGCGCCTTGCGCTTGTTATATAAGGGTTTTGGATAGAAAAGTATCTGAATCCTTTTATTTGCAAGCGCTGGCAGCTATCTTTTTTTAAAAAAGGAATCAGTCATGTACGAATTGGGTGTGGTGTATCGCAATATTCAGCGCGCAGACCGCGCAGCCGCTGACGGTCTGGCAGCACTGGGCTCTGCCACCGTGCACGAAGCCATGGGCCGTGTGGGCCTGCTCAAGCCCTATATGCGTCCCATCTATTCCGGCTGCCAGGTCTCCGGCACGGCAGTGACCGTGCTGCTGCACCCCGGTGACAACTGGATGATGCACGTGGTGGCCGAGCAGATTCAGCCCGGCGACATCGTGGTGGCCGCCATCACCGCCGAGTGCACCGATGGTTACTTTGGCGACCTGCTGGCGACGAGCTTCCAGTCGCGCGGCGCACGTGCGCTGATCATTGACGCCGGTGTGCGCGATGTGAAGACGCTGCAGGAGATGAACTTCCCCGTGTGGAGCAAGGCCATCTCGGCCAAGGGCTGCATCAAGGCGACACTGGGTTCGGTCAACATCCCCGTGGTGTGCGCAGGCCAGATCGTCACGCCCGGTGACGTGATCGTGGCCGACGACGACGGTGTGGTCTGCGTGCCCGCCGCCCGTGCTGCCCAGGTGCTGGAAGCTGCCCAGAAGCGCGAGAGCTTCGAAGGCGAAAAGCGCGCCAAGCTGGCCTCCGGTGTGCTGGGTCTGGACATGTACAAGATGCGCGAGCCCCTGGAAAAGGCTGGCCTGCGCTACATCGACTGACGCTGCACCATGGTCATGCTCCACGCTGTTTCGGTGGGCCTGCTCGGCTATGGCGAAGTGGGCCGCATTCTGGCGGAAGACCTGCGCGCGCAATCGGTATCCGTGCGTGCGTATGACCTGAAGCTGGAAGACGCCTCCACGGCGCAGCCGCTGCAGGCACATGCCCAGGCGCATGGCGTGCAGCTGTGCGCCAGCGCAGCCGCCATGGCTGCCGAGTGCGATGTGCTGATCAGCGCCGTCACTGCCAGCCAGACGCTGGCAGCGGCGCAGTCCTGCATTGCACGGCTGCGTGCGGGCTGCTTCTATCTGGACATGAACTCTGCCTCCCCCGGCATCAAGCAGCAGGCTGCAGCGCTGGTGGACGCAGCAGGGGGCCGCTATGTGGAGTCGGCCGTCATGACCAGTGTGCCGCCTTACCGCATTCGCGTGCCCATGCTGCTTGGCGGCACGCATGCTGCAGCCTTGCTGCCCGTGCTGCAGCCCCTGGGCTTTGATGCCAAGGTGGCCAGCGAGCAGCTGGGCGTGGCCTCCGCCACCAAGATGTGCCGCAGCGTGATGATCAAGGGCATGGAAGCGCTGGTCATCGAAAGCCTGACGGCTGCACGCCACTACGGTGTGGAAGATGCCGTGCTGGCATCGCTGCAGGAAACCTTTCCCGGCATCGACTGGCAAAAGCAGGCCAGCTATTTCTTCCAGCGCGTGATCGAGCATGGCCGCCGCCGCAGCGAAGAAATGTTCGAATCTGCCCACACCGTCAGCGACGTGGGCATGCCCGCCTTTGCCGCGCAGGCCATTGCCCAGCGCCAGGCATGGGTGGCAGATCTGGCCGATCGCGGCGTGTTCGGCACCCGTGCTACCCCTGAATTTGCACGCAGCAGCGACTGGCGCACCGAAGCCGATCGCCTGCTGCACTCTCTGAAGGAAACATCTCAATGAGCGCTTTCACCAAAACCCCCGGCTGGCTGGACTGGTACCAGGGCCCAGCCAAGCCCAAGTTTCAGCTGCCTGCAGGCGCTGTGGACGCCCACTGCCACGTGTTTGGCCCCGGTGACCAGTTCCCCTTTGCACCCGAGCGCAAATACACCCCCTGCGACGCCAGCAAGGACCAGCTGTTTGCCCTGCGCGACCATCTGGGCTTTGCCCGCAATGTGATCGTGCAGGCCACCTGCCACGGTGCAGACAACCGCGCCATGGTCGATGCCTGCCTGTCCTCCGGCGGCAAGGCGCGTGGCGTGGCGACCGTCAAGCGCAGCGTGACCGATGAAGAGTTGCAGGCCCTCCACGCTGCTGGCGTGCGCGGCGTGCGCGGCGTGCGCTTTAACTTCGTCAAGCGTCTGGTGGACTTCACGCCCAAGGACGAGCTGATGGAAATCGCAGGCCGCATCGCCAAGCTGGGCTGGCATGTGGTGATCTACTTTGAAGCCGTGGATCTGCCCGAGCTGTGGGACTTCTTCACTGCATTGCCTACGACCGTGGTGGTAGACCACATGGGCCGCCCCGACGTGAGCAAGGGCGTGGACAGCGAAGAGTTCGCCCTGTTCCTGAAGTTCATGCGCGAGCACAAGAATGTGTGGAGCAAGGTGTCCTGCCCCGAGCGCCTGAGCGTGACCGGCCCCAAGGCGCTGGCTGGCGAGCAGAATGCCTACCAGGATGTCGTGCCTTTTGCACGCCGCGTGGTCGAGGAGTTCCCCGATCGCGTGCTGTGGGGTACCGACTGGCCACACCCCAACCTCAAGGACCACATGCCCGACGACGGTCTGCTGGTGGACTTCATTCCCCACATCGCGCCGACCGCCGAGCTGCAGCGCAAGCTGCTGGTGGACAACCCCATGCGCCTGTACTGGCCCGAAGAAGCCTGAGCGCAGACCCGTCATTACGCTTTTGAAGGAGGCAACCCATGGCACTGGACAAACCTTATCTGGACGTCCCCGGCACCACGATTTTTGATGCCGACCAAAGCCGCAAGGGCTACTGGCTCAACCAGTTCTGCATGAGCCTGATGAAGGCTGAAAACCGCACGCGTTTCAAGGCCGACGAAGGCGCCTATCTGGCCGAATGGCCCATGACGGACGAGCAAAAGGCCGCCGTCAAGTCGCGTGACCTGAACTGGATGATGCGCACCGGCGGCAACATCTACTTCCTGTCCAAGCTGGGCGCGACCGACGGCCTGAGCTTCCAGCAGATGGCTGGTTCCATGACCGGCATGACCGAAGAAGACTACCGCGCCATGATGGTGGGTGGTGGCCGCAAGCCCGTTGGCAACCGCTACGTGGGCGAAGACGGTGATGCCCAGGGCCCCATGGCCATGTCCAAGGCCTGGGAAGAGTGGCAGGAAGCCCAGGCCCAGCATGCGCTGGCCGAGGCGATTGAGCAGGCAGAAGGTACGCAGCCAGAAGGCCGCGCCACCATTACGGCATCGGTCTACACCTCGCACGTGCCCGCCATCGGCGTGGCTGTGGACCAGGGCAAGACCGAGGAGCCTTACTGGAAGCCCCTGTTTGACGGCTACCAGCCTTCCAAGGAGTGGATGAAGGAAAACACGCCTGACGTGATCTTCCTCGTCTACAACGACCACGCGACCTCGTTCGACCTGGGTGTGATCCCCACGTTTGCGATTGGCACAGCTGCCGAGTTCGAGCCAGCCGACGAAGGCTATGGCGCACGCCCTGTGCCCAAGGTCAAGGGTGACCCAGAGCTGGCCGCGCATATTGCGCAGTCCGTCATCCAGCAGGACTTTGACCTGACCATCGTCAACGACCTGAAGGTGGATCACGGTCTGACCGTGCCGCTGTCCCTGATGTTCGGTCAGCCCGAAAACTGGCCCTGCAAGGTGATTCCCTTCCACGTCAACGTGGTGCAATACCCCGTACCTTCGGGCCAGCGCTGCTTTGCGCTGGGTCAGGCCATCCGCAAGGCCATTGAGAGCTATGACAAGCCCATCAAGGTGCAGATCTGGGGCACAGGTGGCATGAGCCACCAACTGCAGGGCCCACGCGCTGGCCTGATCAACAAGGAATGGGACAACTGTTTCCTCGATCGTCTGGTGGCAGAGCCTGCCGAGCTGGCCAAGGTGCCGCACATCGAATACGTGCGCGAAGCTGGCAGCGAAGGCATTGAACTGGTGATGTGGCTGATCGCACGCGGTGCCATGTCCGACGTGGCTGGCAGCGGCAAGGCCCCCAAGCTGGCGCATCGCTTCTTCCACGTTCCTGCATCTAACACGGCCGTAGGCCATCTGATTTTGGAGAACCAATAATGAGCAAGACCATCAAAGTGGCGCTGGCTGGCGCTGGCGCATTCGGCATCAAGCACCTGGACGGCATCAAGAACATCGACGGCGTGGAAGTCGTGTCGCTGGTGGGCCGCCGTCTGAAGCCCACACAGGAAGTGGCTGCCAAGTACGGCATTGGTCATGTGACGACCGATCTGGCTGAAGCCCTGGCCCTGCCCGAAGTGGACGCCGTGATTCTGTGCACCCCCACACAGATGCACGCATCGCAGGCCATCCAGTGCATGAAGGCTGGCAAGCACGTGCAGGTGGAAATTCCGCTGGCCGACAGCTGGGCAGAAGCCGAAGAAGTGCTGAAGGTGCAAAAGGAAACCGGCAAGGTGGCCATGGTGGGCCACACCCGCCGCTTCAACCCCAGCCACCAGTGGGTGCACAAGAAGATCAAGGCCGGTGAATTCAACATCCAGCAAATGGATGTGCAGACCTACTTCTTCCGCCGCACCAACATGAACGCGCTGGGTCAGGCACGTAGCTGGACCGACCACCTGCTGTGGCACCATGCTGCCCACACCGTGGACCTGTTTGCCTACCAGGCTGGCAGCCCCATCGTGAAGGCCAACGCCATCCAGGGCCCCATCCACCCAGAACTGGGCATTGCCATGGACATGAGCATCCAGCTCAAGGCCGCCAACGGTGCGATTTGCACACTGAGCCTGTCCTTCAACAACGATGGCCCTCTGGGCACCTTCTTCCGCTACATCGGCGACACCGGCACCTACATCGCTCGCTACGATGATCTGGTCAACGGCAAGGAAGAGAAGATTGACGTGTCCAAGGTGGACGTGTCCATGAACGGTATCGAGCTGCAGGACCGCGAATTCTTCGCCGCCATCCGCGAAGGCCGCGAGCCCAATTCCAGCGTGCAACAGGTGTTGCCTTGCTATAAGGTGCTGCACGATCTGGAGCAGCAGCTCAACGCTGAATAATCAGCTTTTTTGCATTGAAATGCATAGCTGCCCGCCCTTGCTATATCAGCAGTGGCGGGCTTTTTTATGTAAAAAGATCAACCAAGAGGACTTTGTGATGCAACAACGACGTCTCGGCCCCTGGCAGGTCGCTCCCGTGGCCTTTGGTGGCATGAACCTCAGCCACGGCTACGGCGCAGCCGCATCGCCCGCACAGGCACAAAGCCTGGTGGCTGCAGCGCTGGACGCTGGCATGAACCTGTATGACACGGCGGCGCTCTACGGCTTTGGCAGCAATGAGGAACTGCTGGGCCTGCTGCTCAAGCCCCACCGTAACCGCATCGTGCTGGCCAGCAAGTGCGGCATGGCCGGGGTACGAGGGGAAGATGGCGTGGTGCGCCGTGTGATTGATGGGCGCCCCGCAACACTGCGCCGCAATTGCGAAGACAGCCTGCGCCGTCTGGGCACAGAGGTGATTGACCTGTACTACCTGCATCGCTGGGACAAGAACGTACCCATCGAAGACTCCGTGGGCGAAATGTCGCGCCTGGTGGAGGAAGGCAAGGTGCGTGCACTGGGTTTGTCAGAAGTGGGTGTGGAGGCCCTGCGCCGCGCGCACAGCGTGCACCCCATCACGGCCCTGCAAAGCGAGTATTCGCTATGGACGCGCAATGCCGAGCTGGGCACGCTGGCTGCCTGCCAGGAGCTGGGCATTGCCTATGTGGCCTTCAGCCCCGTGGGCCGTGGATTCCTGAGCGGTAAGCTCACCGATGTGTCCACGCTGGCCAAGGGCGATATCCGCCTGGCCATGCCACGCTTTGCACCCGAGAACTATGCACGCAATCTGGAGTTGCTGGAGCCCATGCGTGCCGTAGCCGAACAGGCAGGCTGCACGCTGGCCGAACTGGCAGTGGCCTGGGTGCTGCATCAGGGCGAGCATGTGATTGCGCTGCCCGGCACCACCAAGCTGGAGCATCTGGCCGAGAACCTGCGCGCTGCGCAGGTGCCGCTCAGCGCTGAAGCCCTGCAGGCACTGGATGCCATGTTTGCGCCAGAGAAGATTGTGGGCGACCGCTATGCGCCACAGGGGCAAAGCGAAGTCGATACCGAAAAGTACAGCTTTGAGCAGCCCGGCCCTGTGGCCGCGGTGTAATACCGGCGCTCAGAACGGCATGAAGATCCAAGGAGAACACAAGATGCAACGTCGTCAATGTCTGCAGGGCCTGGGGGCAGGTCTTGCGCTGCTGTGCGGCTGGGGTGTGCAGGCCCAGCCTTTGTCGAGCAAGCCCATACGCATCATGGTGCCCTTTGGCGCCGGTGGCGTGGCCGATGTGACGGCCCGCATCGTGGCCCAGCAGCTGTCCAAGCAGATGGGGCAGCCCGTAGTGATTGAGAACAAGCCCAGTGCCGGTGGCATTGTGGCGGCTGATGCGGTGGTCCAGTCCGCACCAGACGGGCACACGCTGTTCCTGATGTCCAATGGCAGCGCGGTGACGGTGAACATGTTCAGCCAGCTGCCGTTTGACATGGTCAAGGACTTGACGCCCGTGTCCACGCTGGGCTTTTTTGACATTGGCGTAGTGGCCGATGCCAGTACCCCATTCAACAGCGTGGCAGATGTGGTGCAGTACGCCAAGGCCAACCCCGGTCAGCTCAATATTGGCAGCATCAATGTGGGCAGCACCCAGCATCTGGCGGCAGAGCTGTTCAAGTCCACGGCAGGCATGGATGCGCAGATCATCCCCTTTAACGGCACGCCTGCTGTGACTACGGCGCTGCGCGGCAAGCAGATTGATGTGGCGGTGGAAATTCTGGCGCCCATCACGGGCCAGCTGCAGTCCAAGGCATTGAAGCTGCTGGGTGTGACTGGGGAGCAGCGCTCTGTGCTGCTGCCGGATGTACCGACTGCGCAGGAGCAGGGCATCCCCGGCTTTGTAGCCGCCTCCTGGAATGCACTGGCTGTGCCTGCAGGCACACCGGCAGCGCTGGTGGAGCGGCTGAATCAGGAAATCGTCGCGGCCCTGAACCACCCGGACGTTGTGCAGCAGCTGCGTCAGCAGCATGTGCAGGCCAAGCCCAGCACGCCGCAGGAAGCGGCCGCATTGTTGCAGTCCGAGATTCAGCGCTGGGGCAAGGTGATAGACGAAGCCAAAATCCCCAAGCAGTAAGCACTGCAGCGCTTTTTTTTCCATCCAGACGCCACTTTGTGTGGCGTTTTTTCGTTCAGTACAGGCTGCGTTTGCCCGGCTGCAGCAGTACGACCAGTGCACCGGCACCGCCTTCTGCCGGGCGAGCCTGCACAAAGGCCAGCACTTCTTTTTTCTGCACCAGCCAGCGCTGCACCTTGGCCTTGAGCACCGGCATCCTGCCCGGTGAGCCCAGCCCCTTGCCATGCACCACACGCACGCAGCGCAGCCCTGTGCGGTGCGAGAGGCGAATGAACTGCCCCAGCGCCTCGCGTGCTTCGTCCGAGCGCAGGCCGTGCAGGTCCAGGTGGCGCTGAATGCTCCAGTGCCCGCTGCGCAGCTTGCGTGTCACGTCCAGGCCAATGCCGGGGCGGCGAAAGCTCATCTGGTCATCCACGTCCAGCAGGGTGCTGACGTCAAACTCATCGCTCATGGCTTCCAGCAGCACGCGCTGTTCATCCAGCTCCAGTTGCAGGGGGCGGGGTGTGGGCGGCTCGGGCTGAAACTGCACACGTTGCTGGGTGGAGAGCGGTGTGACCGGGCCGACATAGTGCGCAAACAGATGGCGTTCCCGCTCGGCGGCGGCTTCTGCCTCCTTGCGGGCTTGTTCTGCGGCTTCGCGGCGCTCGCGCTGGGCCTTGAGCTCCTTGGAGATGCCACCCAGGGCATGCAGGCCCTGATGGCGAAACGCCTGGCTCATAGCAATCCTTCCTCGGCCATGGACAGGCTGCGGCCCTGCGTCACGATGATGTGATCCAGCACGTGAATGTCCAGCAGCGCCAGTGCGCTCTTGACGTTGCTGGTGAGGTGCTGGTCTGCCGCGCTGGGCTGCACGCTGCCACTGGGGTGGTTGTGCGTGAGGATGACGCTGGCCGCATGGTGGTGCAGGGCACGCAGTGCAATTTCTCTGGGGTAGACCGAGGTCTGGCTCAGCGTACCCCTGAACAGTTCTTCCATGGCAATCAAACGGTTCTGGCTGTCCAGGAACAGCACAGCAAAAATTTCGTGGGGGCGGTGGCCCAGGTGCAATTGCAGATAGTGTTTCACAGCTTCGGGGCTGCCAAACACTTCGCGCTCACGCAATTGCTGGGCCGTGGCGCGCTTGGCCAATTCCATCACTGCCAGCATTTCCGCACGCTTGGCAGGGCCGAGGCCTTTGATGCGCTGCAGATCCTGCGCGCTGGCATTGAGTAGCCCGGCAAGCCCTTCAAAGCTGTCCAGCAGAGATTGCGCCAGCTGCAGCACGCTGCATCCGGCCAGGCCGGTGCGCAGCAAAATGGCCAGCAGCTCGGCATCAGACAGGGCGCTGGCACCGCGTGTCAGTAGTTTTTCACGGGGAAGGGTGTCGGCTGGCAGGTCTTTGAAAGCCATGGTCCTGGTGCTGAAAAAACAATTAACAGACGCCAAGGGCGCGGGGGCATGCCCGGTTTTCTACAATGTGGCGCAGTTTATCGGGACTTCCATGACAAATACTGTGCCTTCCAACACCCATTCCGTGCCGACCGTACAAGCAGGTTCCTTTCTGACGCTGCACTACCGTCTGGCTGGCCCTGCGGGCGATGTGATCAATACCTTCAACGAAAAACCCGGCACGCTGTCGCTGGGTACGGGTGAACTCTCGCCCGCCATTGAGGAAAAGCTCATGGGCCTGCCTGAAGGCACGCACACCACATTCGAGCTGCCTGCTGGCGCAGCCTTTGGTGAGCGCAACCCCGACATGCTGCAGTGGGTGGCGCGCAAGCTGCTCAATGAGCTGGGCGATCCGCACGAGCAATACGCGGCGGGTGATGTGGTGCAGTTTCCCACGCCCGATGGCCTGGGCAGCTACGCAGGCACGGTGGTGCAAGTGCGTGAGGACGGCGCCGTGCTGTTTGACTTCAGCCACCCGCTGGCAGGCCAGCCCGTGACGTTTGAAGTCAAGATCATTGGGGTGCTGTAGTCGTGGTCGATACCAAGGAAATTCTGCTGGCCGAGCCGCGAGGCTTTTGCGCGGGTGTAGACCGCGCCATCGAGATCGTAGAGCGCGCGCTGGAGAAGTTCGGCCGCCCTATCTACGTGCGCCATGAAATCGTGCACAACACCTTTGTGGTCAACGACCTCAAGGCCAAGGGTGCGATCTTCATCGAAGACCTGAACGAAGTGCCCCCCGGCGCGACGCTGATCTTCAGCGCACACGGCGTGAGCAAGGCCGTGCAGGAAGAAGCCAAGGCGCGTGGTTTTTCGATTTTTGATGCCACCTGCCCGCTGGTGACCAAGGTGCACATCGAAGTCGCCAAGCTGGCCAAGGAAGGTTATGAGTTCATCATGATCGGCCACAAGGGCCACCCTGAGGTGGAAGGCACCATGGGCCAGCTGTCCGAAGGCATTCATCTGGTCGAGGACGAGGCCGATGTGCAAACCATCCAGCCCAGACAGGCCGACAAGATTGCCGTGGTCACCCAGACCACACTGAGTGTGGATGATGCTGCAGGCATCAAGGCCGCCATCAAGGCGCGTTTTCCCAACATCCGCGAGCCCAAGCAGCAGGACATCTGCTACGCCACCCAGAACCGCCAGGATGCGGTGAAGATGCTGGCGCCGCAGGTGGATGTGGTCATCGTGGTGGGCAGCCCCACCAGCTCCAACAGCAACCGCCTGCGCGAGCTGGCCGAGCGCCTGGGTACGCCCGCCTACATGGTGGACAACGCCGATGAGCTCAAGCCCGAATGGTTTGATGTGGCCGCACGCGTTGGCCTGACAGCGGGAGCCTCCGCCCCCGAAGTGCTGGTCGATGGCGTGATTGCCCGCATCAAGGAGCTGGGCGCAGTGTCGGTGCGCAAGATGGACGGCGTGGAGGAAACCATGAAGTTCCCCCTGCCCAAGGGCCTGAAGATGATCGACCCTGCCACGGGGCTGGAAATCGAAGTGCGCAAGCGCCCAGAGACCGGGTTGTAGGCACAAGCTATCAAAAAGAAGAGCGGCTAGCGCCGGTATTTCCTTGGATTCAGATAGAAAATTATCTGAATCCTTGAGAAATCAAGCGCTGGCTGCTCTTGTTTTTTAGTGGCTTAGCTCCACAGATCCAGCGGTGGCTCGCTGACCACGGCCCGCAGCACATCGGTGCGGCTGACGAATCCGCGCAGATGGCCATCCGCATCCGTGACAGGCAGACCGGGCAGGCCAGTCTCCAGCAGCACATGGGTGAGCTGGCGCAGATGGGTGTCTGCCGTCACCGTGGGCACTGGCGTGACCATGACTTCCGTGACCGGGCGCTTGGCGAGCAGCATGACCTGCTGCACGGCACCTGGCTCAGGCAGCAGCGCCAGCGGGGCCATGTCAGCGCGCAGCAGCAGTCCAATGACCACCCCCTGGGCGTTGAGTACGGGAGCCTGGGCAATCTTTTTTTCAGCCAGCACCTGCCAGGCCTGCTCCACGTTGATGTCTGGCGGCAGCGTGACAGCGCCTTGCGTCATCACATCCTGCACGGTGTAAATCTGGCGGCGCTCTTCCTTAGGGCCCTGCTCGGTATCCAGATAGGCATTGACAGCATCATGCACTTTGGCCGACAGCGTGCTGATGGAGTGGCGAATCTGGGATTCCTGGCCTTCAACGCCAGAAGCGCCTGCACGCAGGCCGCTGGGGCGCTGCACGCCACGCACGGCAGTGATATGGCTGAGGCGCTGTGCACCTCCCTGGTACATGGGGCCGTTGATGCCAAAGACATAAAACATGAGGGGCAGTGCTCCTTGGGTTGGCTGCAATCAATCTTGTATTCCTTATCGGCAGCAGTGCCTGCAACTAAACCGCATCTGCAGCACAATGCTGGAAAGATTCTGCAGCCCTCTTGTGCTGAGACCCGATCACACCAGCCTGAACACGTCATGGCTCCGCTTTGGCTCCTGCACAAATCTTCGATTTGCCGGGTGGTGTGAGCAGCGCAGAGGGCCGTCACTTTAAAATCGCAACCATGCTAGACATCCTTCTTCTCCGTAAAGACCTCGATTCCGTCATTGCACGCCTGGAAACTCGCAAAAAGCCCCAGGCCTTTCTGAACGTCGAGGCATTCAAGGCACTTGAATCCGAGCGCAAAACGCTGCAAACCCGTACGGAGGAGCTGCAATCCCAGCGCAACCAGCTGTCCAAGCAGATTGGCATGCTGATGGGCAAGGGCGAAAAGGACGCTGCCGAAGCCGCCAAGGCCCAGGTCGCCCAGTTCAAGACCGAGCTGGAGCAGTCGGCAGCCCGTCTGGAGCAAATTCAGGCTGAGCTGGAAGCCATGCTGCAGGCCGTGCCCAACCTGCCTCACGAGTCCGTGCCTGTCGGTGCTGGCGAAGAAGACAATGTGGTCGTGCGCACCTGGGGCACACCCAAGACCTTTGACTTTGAAGTCAAGGACCACGTAGACGTTGGCACCCCGCTGGGCCTGGACTTTGACATGGGTGTCAAGCTCTCCGGCTCGCGCTTTACGGTGATGAAGGGCGGCATTGCCCGTCTGCACCGCGCACTGGCCCAGTTCATGCTGGATGTACAGACCCAGGAGCACGGTTATACCGAGTGCTATGTGCCTTATGCCGTGAATACGGATTCGCTCAAGGGCACTGGCCAGCTGCCCAAGTTTGAAGGCGATCTGTTCGCTGCCAAGAAGGGCGGCCAGGAAGGAGAGCCTGTGCCTGACAACCAGGCCCTGTACCTGATTCCTACGGCCGAAGTGCCTCTGACCAACTTCCTGCGTGACGTGGTGGTGCAGGAGTCTGAGCTGCCCATCAAGCTCACCGCCCACACCCCTTGCTTCCGCTCGGAAGCTGGCAGCTACGGCCGCGACACCCGCGGCATGATCCGCCAGCACCAGTTCGACAAGGTGGAGATGGTGCAGGTCGTGCACCCCGAAAAGAGCTACGAAGTGCTGGAAGAAATGACGCAGCACGCCGAAGCCATCCTGCAAAAGCTGGGCCTGCCTTACCGCGTGATGAGCCTGTGCACCGGTGACATGGGCTTTGGTGCCACCAAGACCTATGACCTGGAAGTGTGGCTGCCCGGTCAGAACAAGTACCGCGAAATCAGCTCTGTCTCGAACTGCGAAGCCTTCCAGGCCCGCCGCATGCAGGCACGCTTCAAGAATGCCAAGGGCAAGAACGAGCTGGTCCACACCTTGAACGGCTCCGGCCTGGCTGTGGGCCGCTGCCTGGTGGCCGTGCTGGAAAACTACCAGCAGGCCGATGGCTCCGTCATCGTGCCAGAGGCGCTGCGTCCCTACATGGGCGGCATGGAGCGCCTGCAAGCCTAAAAATTGGAGATCGGCCTAAGTTTTTCCAAAAAACGTGTCCAAAGTGTCATACAATAGATGCTTCGACACGCAGGAGAGGTGGCAGAGTGGTCGAATGTACCTGACTCGAAATCAGGCGTACGTGAATAACGTACCGTGGGTTCGAATCCCACCCTCTCCGCCAATGCTTGTAAGTCCTTGTTTTTAAAGGATTTATAAGAAAAACGGCTTCAAGAATGTATATCAAATTAGGTATCATCTTGAAGCCTTTTTTTTATGCACGAGGAACAAAGAACTACGTTAGGTTTTTTGTTCCTACATGTCAGGTCCCGGATGATTGCGCACGTTCTTGATGAATAAATCAGGTGCTTTCATCTTCCATTTTTTGGGTGCTTGAACTGGGGCTTCGTGCCCCAGTGCCTTTTGCGGCAAGTGGTGGTGATACAGCCAGACAAACCTGTGCAGCGTCTTCTCCAAATCCTCTGCGCTGTTGAAGTGGTGCGAGCGCAGTACTTGACGCAGGCGGCCATGGAAGCGCTCGACCATGCCGTTGGTTTTTGGCGTCCTGGGCTTGATGAGCCGATGTTCTATCCCCAGTGCTTGGCATAGCTGGTCGAATTGGTGCTCGCCTGTGGGCTGGCGAGTGCGACTGCCAAACAAGCGGTCTGTGAACTCTTTGCCGTTGTCGGTGAGGATGGTGTGAATCCTAAATGCTGCAGCTTTGCGGACGGCGGCCAAGAAGGCTTTGGCGGACGCTGCCGTCTTGTGTTGCTTGATATCAATGAACACCCAGCGTGTGGCCCGATCAATGGCAACAAAGACATAGCGGCGCTTGTCCTCATCTTGCATCTGGGGCAGGTACTTCACATCTACATGCACATAGCCAGGCTCATACGCCTTGAAGGGTTTGTGCTCGCTCTCAGGCTTGGGCTGTACGGGCAATCTGGAGTAGCCTCGTCTGCGCAGCAAGCGATCCAGCGCAGCACGGCTCATGGCCGGCTCAATGAACTCTCGCACCACCGCCAACAAGTCATCCAGAGGTAGCCGCAGCTGGCTGCGCAGATAAATAACCAGCTCTTGCTGCCCTGCATTGAGCGTAGTTTGCAGGCGGTGGGCCGTGTGGCTGGCGTCATGCACCGTGCTTGTGCTGCGCCACTTACGCACGGTCCCTATGCCAATGCCGTATTGCTGTGCTAACTCTCGATCTGTACCAGTGGCTTGCTGCAATGCCAGGCGGGTGGCAGGTGTGGTCGTGGCGTTCTTATGAAGACTGATCAGCATGGCAACTCCTTGGCACGGGCTTGCCATGTTGCCAGAACTTCTCGAAGTACCTCTCGGCCATGCAGCAACGGACGCTTGTTTTTAAGTAGCCAATCGTCCGGGACCCGACATCCACCCGCCGAAGCAATATTGAATAAAAGACGCAAATTACAAGCTGAGGCTCAGCGTAAAGGTACAGGTCGCTCCTTGCCTGAAGCCAAGATCATCCAGGGAGGGGCTGTCTCTCCTCGCTAGTCATGTAAAAGGTCGGCGAGTACTTCGCCTAATGACAGCTTTTGGCCGACAGCAGCCATCAGCATCCACAAGCTCTGAAACTGGCATAGAGAACCATATAGCTTTATGGTTGTTTATGCCACTTTTGCTGTGAGTAGTCGGAAAGACATTGCCAGTGGGATGCGCCATAACTTTTTGAGAGCATCTGCTCTCCTAAGCAAGTTCACCTGCAGAGGCCGACAGGAATAAACTGGGCATGCAATGTCGACCATTACCTTCTCCCCTCCATTTCATTCACCCAACCAAGTCGCTGAACAACTACGAGGGCATGGCTATGCGGTGCTTCAACCTCGTGATGTTGCTACGTGGCTCAACTGTGATTTAGAGGCTTTGCAAGCCTTGTCGGTTGAGTGGAATGACCTTCGTCCGGATGAGTATCTCAAGGATGGTGGCAGCTATCGCTACCGGCGTCACGCCAGCTTTGTGGTGCGAGGCGAGCAATTGGAATTGGTAGAACACCGTCCGCACTGGCAACCGCTGAAGTACAACGCGTTGCATGGAGGGATGGAGCGCTGGTTTGCACCAGTGAAAGCCCAGGTAGTGCAGCAGGCTGCTTGGCGGCAGTTAATCGTTCGTCTGGCAGAAGTTTCTACGCAATTATTTGCCCAGACGATGACTGAGCCTTGCTTTGTGGAAGCGCATCAATTCCGGATTGATACAGCGAATGGGATCGGACGTCCTACACCAGAAGGTGCACACCGTGATGGGGTCGACTTGGTCGCAGTTTTTCTGGTTGGTCGGCAGGGCATCAAGGGTGGAGAAACTCGCATCTTTGAAGCGTCTGGACCGACAGGCATTCGCTTTACGCTGACAGAGCCGTGGACGCTGATGCTGCTCGATGATGCAAGGATGATCCATGAGACCACCCCCATTCAACCCTTAGATGAGCATCTGCCCGGCATACGTGACACTTTGGTCGTGACATGCCGCAGACATTGCTTTCAAGGTGATGAAGTGAAGGATGGTGGTTCGTGACCAAGCGGTCATAGGCACGGATCACCTTGAGGTGGAACTGAGGGCTGATGCACATGGCATAGACCAGTTCCTTGCAGACATAGGTGACCCCATAGCGGCCTGGAGTGGGCGTTGTTGCATAAATCGTTGCTCTTCAAGCGGTAGGCTTGCAGCATGAGTCAGCCCCTCAAGCCCCGCTATCGCACCACCAATTGGAAGCAATACAACGCAGCCCTTAAAACACGAGGCTCGTTGACCGTTTGGCTGGATAAGCGCATGGCGTGGTTTGCCGCTGCAAGCGGTAAACGCGGGCGCAGCCCGAAGTTCTCAGATGCTGCGATTCAATTGTGTTTAACGCTCAAGAACCTGTTTGGCTTGGCGCTCAGGCAAACCACAGGCTTGGTGCAATCGGTGCGGCAACTGAACGGCCTTGCCTGGCCTGCGCCCAACTTCAGCACGCTGTGCCGGCGCCAGCTCGATTTGAATGTACAAGTGCCGTACACACGCAGCCAAGCTGGACTGCATTTGCTAGTTGATTCAACGGGAATCAAGTTCTTGGGTGAAGGCGAGTGGAAATGCAAAAAGCATGGCCCTGAGCGTCGTCGGCAATGGCGCAAGTTGCACATTGGCATTGATGCCCAGACGCTACAGGTCAGGGCTATCTGCGTGACATCCAACAACGTCAGTGATGCAGCAGTGATACCGGATTTGCTGCAGCAATTGCCCGAAGATGAGGTGCTGGAGAGCCTAACGGGCGACGGCGCTTACGACACGCAACCAGTCCATGAAGAAGTCATCAAGCGAGGAGGTATTCCCATTATTCTTCCTCGCAAGAATGCTCGAATACGCAAAGGCAAAGCCTTTGTGCATCGAAATGCGGCGATCGCTGCATGTCGAAGGCTGGGGCGAAGTATCTGGAAACGTTGGATCGGGTATCACCGGCGCAGCTTGGTGGAAACCAAGATGAACTGCATCAAACGATTGGGTGAGCGGCTGATGTCTCGTACCTTTGAGCGACAAGTGGGCGAGCTGCACATTCGAGCAGCCATCTTGAATCGATTTACAGAACTGGGCCGTCCTCAGACGGCAGCCGTGGCATAGCCACGGCTGGGGTTTGAGGGAGCTTGGCCTGAATCGATTTATGCAACAACGCCCTGTTTGAGAACAAAAAAAGGCGCTTGAGGCGCCTTGTGGTGGAGTGTGGGTAGGGCCTTTATACAGAGGCTAAGCGTGACACGGTGTCTGGATACTTTTCTACCAGCCTGATCAGAAGCGCTGCTTGAGCATTGGGGGATGCTCTACCTTGTTCCCAGTTTTCCAGTGTTCTGGTTTTTGTTCTGAGGTAGTTGGCGAACACAGGCCGTGAAAGATTCAGCCTCTCCCGAATCGATTTCAGTTCCTGGGCTGTGATTGTGACTTCTGGCTTCAATTCAACTTCATGAGTGCGCAGGGTGCGTTTCCCTGTGCGAGCTTCAGCCAGGGCATCGAAGCCTTCAGTGAGTTCAGCAAAAAGATCGCGTTTGGTCATGTTCTAGCCTCCAGTTCGACTTTCAGCAATTGCTTCAGCAATGCCTTCTGTTTGGGCGTCAGGTTTTCCATCTCGTCCTTGTCGTAGAGGGTAAACAGCCAAAACTGAGGGCCACCACTCCACCAGTAGTAGATGATGCGTAGTCCTCCGCGTGTACCTTTGCCTCTACGTGGATCACCGTGACGAACCTTTCGTAGCCCACCTGTTCCTTCGATCATGTCACCTGCTTCAGGGTTCTTCATCAGGCGCTCTTGCAGGCTCTTGAATTCGTCGTCGGTGAGATAGGTAGCCCTGTTTCGCTCAAAGGCCGGTAGTTCGACGAATACGGCTTTCATGGTTTTAAGTATACGCAGATTGCGTAGCTTTTGTCGCTGCTAGTGTTTCGTAGTTGTTTATGGGTAGGGGAGTCCCCACCGGGGGGAGTTGCTGTACCGCGCTGATGGGGGCCCTCGTATTGCTACTGAAAATTTTCGACTTCCCAAAAAAGTGACTTCAACACCGTGTACAATTGCTGCATTGCCTAGGTGAACAGCCTGGGAACATTTAAAGGTCGATCAGCTCTAAGTTGTTGATTTTAAATAGGAGGTGGTCGGATTTTCAAAATCCCACCCTCTCCGCAAAAATGCGGCTGTAGCTCAGCTGGATAGAGTACTTGGCTACGAACCAAGGGGTCGTGGGTTCGATTCCTGCCAGCCGCACCAGATACAAGCCCCCAGAACAGAAATGTTCTGGGGGCTTTTCTGTTGTGGCCTTCAGGGTTGGAGTCTTTGATAAGTTTTTGCAATTGGAACATAAATTTTCATTTGTATCTAATTAATACAATATCCAGGTAGGTTTTTCCTTTTTTCTGGCTGGCTAGATGGGTGGGGATGTTTACACCTTCGCTGCGAAGGGTGGATGAATTGCTGGAAAACCAATGGCTTACGTTATTAGTTCCCCGGTAGTTCGGTGGAATTTTTTAACTTGTAAGTATTGCTTTATGGCACTCATCAAAAAGGCTCGTTCTCAGGAAGTGGTTGCAACATCGGCAGTGAAGTCTGTCTCTTCAGAGGTGACGCGTCAGTCGGAAATCGCCCGCAAGCGAGCTCATACCTTGGCCAAATAGCAGCAAGCTGCAGAGCGTGTGGCGGCAGCTTCCAGCGAGCTGGCTGCTGGTATGAATGAAGCCGCTTCTGCTGCAGAAGAACTCAAGCGAGCCTCGGATCAGATTGCGTCTGGAGCGGAAGAAGCCGCAGGTGCAGCTCAGGAGTCGTTGGTGGCTATCACCCAGATTTCAGGTGCGATTGCGCGACAGATGGATGCTGCGCGTGTTGCTCAGGCCAAGGCTGAAAATGGCCAGGCTTTGGCGCAGCAGATCAATACGGAAGTTAAGGCCACGATTGGGAGCATCGGTGTCGCTGCCAAGCGCCAGGGTGAGAGCGTGAAGATGGTGGCGGAACTGGAGCGTCAGGCAGCCAACATCGGTGACATCGTCAAGTGTCAGGTCCCGGATGATTGCGCACGTTCTTGACGAATAAATCAGGTGCTTTCATCTTCCATTTTTGAGTGCTTGAACTGGGGCTTCGTGCCCAGTGCCTTTTGCGGCAAGTGGTGGTGATACAGCCAGACAAACCTGTGCAGCGTCTTTTCCAAATCTTCTGTGCTGTTGAAGTGGTGCGAGCGCAGTACTTGACGCAGGCGGCCATGGAAGCGCTCGACCATGCCGTTGGTTTTTGGCGTCCTGGGCTTGGTGAGCCGGTGTTCTATCCCCAGTGCTTGGCATAGCTGGGCGAATTCGTGCTCGCCTGTGGGCTGGCGAGTGCGACTGCCAAACAAGCGGTCTGTGAACTCTTTGCCGTTGTCGGCGAGGATGGTGTGAATCCTAAATGCTGCAGCTTTGCGGACGGCGGCCAAGAAGGCTTTGGCGGACGCTGCCGTCTTGTGTTGCTCGATATCAATGAACACCCAGCGTGTGGCCCGATCAATGGCAACAAAGACATAGCGGCGCTTGTCCTCATCTTGCATCTGGGGCAGGTACTTCACATCTACATGCACATAGCCAGGCTCATACGCCTTGAAGGGTTTGTGCTCGCTCTCAGGCTTGGGCTGTACGGGCAATCTGGAGTAGCCTCGTCTGCGCAGCAAGCGATCCAGCGCAGAACGGCTCATGGCCGGCTCAATGAACTCTCGCACCACCGCCAACAAGTCATCCAGAGGTAGCCGCAGCTGGCTGCGCAGATAAATAACCGGCTCTTGCTGCCCTGCATTGAGCGTAGTTTGCAGGCGGTGGGCCGTGTGGCTGGCGTCATGCACCGTGCTTGTGCTGCGCCACTTACGCACGGTCCCTATGCCAATGCCGTATTGCTGTGCTAACTCTCGATCTGTACCAGTGGCTTGCTGCAATGCCAGGCGGGTGGCAGGTGTGGTCGTGCCGTTCTTATGAAGACTAATCAGCGTGGCAACTCCTTGGCACGGGCTTGCCATGTTGCCAGAACTTCTCGAAGTACCTCTCGGCCATGCAGCAACGGACACTTGTTTTTAAGTGGCCAATCGTCCGGGACCCGACACGCCAGCTGCTGGAGCAGGTAGGTCATGGCCTGCAAGCGCTTGAACAGTACAGCCAAAAGCGCAGGCAGGGTGAGCAGCCAGAAGTAGAGCTGGAAACGCTGATGCAGCAATGGCAGGATAGCTATGTGATGCTGGAGCAACGCTCTGCCCATCAGGCGGTGGTGTCATCATCTGCGGCATCAAACAGATGCAGACCCCAAGATTGAACTTTTCTAAGCCGATACCGTGTTTTCCCTGAAGGGAGTTCAATATTGCGCTACAATAGTGGTCTTGCAGCAATGCAACAGCGGCTGTAGCTCAGCTGGATAGAGTACTTGGCTACGAACCAAGGGGTCGTGGGTTCGATTCCTGCCAGCCGCACCAGATTCAAGCCTCAGAAACGAAAGTTTCTGAGGCTTTTGTCTTTTTGTGAAAGCACTGCTTTTTTCACATGGCTGCAAGGCGTTGTGAAGACCAAAAAATTTCGGTCAGTTTCAATTTAGGGGTTTAGATAGCACCTATAATTGATAGCTTAGCGGCTGTAGCTCAGCTGGATAGAGTACTTGGCTACGAACCAAGGGGTCGTGGGTTCGATTCCTGCCAGCCGCACCAATATCAAGTCCTGATATCGCAAGGTATCAGGACTTTTTGGTTTGTGCGCCCGGCATTTTTGTGGGGCTGCTTTTGTGTGAAGATTGCGTCTATGAACAAGGCTTTCACCAAGGAAACCGATGGGCAGGATGATGACGACGATCTGCCCAGCCTGCCTGCTATTCCCAAGGGCAGCAAGAATTACATGACGCCTCAGGGCTACCAGGCGCTGCGCAGCGAGCTGCTGGAGCTGATTGACAATGAGCGCCCCAGAATTGTCGAGGTGGTGCACTGGGCGGCCAGCAATGGCGACCGCTCGGAAAACGGTGACTATCTCTACGGCAAGAAGCGTCTGCGCGAGATTGACCGCCGTATCCGCTTTCTGACCAAGCGCCTGGAAATTGCCGAGGTGGTGGATCCTTCCGTGCACCACAGCAGTGACCAGGTGTTCTTCGGTGCCACCGTCACCTATGCAGACAACGAAGGTGTGGAGCGCACTATCACCATCAAGGGCATTGATGAGTCTGACAGCAGCAAGGGCGAGGTCAGCTGGATCGCGCCCGTAGCGCGTGCCTTGCTGCGCGCCAAGGTGGGGGATGAAGTGCCTTTGCCCACCCCGGCAGGTGTGCGCATGCTGGAAGTGCTGGAAGTGGCATACCCCGCACCACAGAACTAAAAAATAGTAGCTGCCAGCGTTGGATTTATCAGTATTTCATGCTCTTAAGGATTTGAAACCTAGATGTGGTAAGCGCTAGCTGCTCTTATATTTAAAGTCAGTCATAAAAAACGCGATCTCTCCGGATCGCGTTTTTGTTGTGTGCCTGCGTGTACAGCGGTCTTACTTGAGCGGCATGATGCGCGTAGCGCGGACCACGGTGGGAATGCGGCGCAGGCTGCGCAGGGCTGCGTCCACGTGCTGGCGGTCGTGTACGGACACGATAAAGCGCAGCTCGGTGGTTTGCATGGCTGCTTCATCGTCCATTTCCAGGCGGCGAATGTCGAGGTTGGCTTCTGCCATTTCGCTGGCTACGCGGGCCAGTACGCCCTTCTGGTTGTTGATGGTGATGCTTAGGCCGCTGTCATAAAGCTTCTGGCTGGCGTCTTCTGCCCATTCCACGGGGATGAAGCGCTCCGCATCGGTAGCGTGCAGGCGCTTGGCATTGGCGCAGTGGGCATCGTGCACGTGCAGACCATCGCCACGGCCCAGATAGGCCACCACGGCATCGCCGGGTACAGGGCGGCAGCAAGGGGCGTAGTGCACCGAGGCATTGCTCTTGCCGTCGAGCGTGACGGTGCCACGGTCTTTGCTGGCAAAGCGCTCCTGGCTCAGCAGTACGGCGTTGGGGCGCATGCCCTGCTTGGCCAGCTGGGCCATGAAGTGGCGCGCCACCCAGCCTGCAGCCTGGCGGCCCATGCCGATGTCGGTCAGCAGGTCTTCGCGGCTCTTGCTGTTGGAGGTGTTGAGTACAGACTGCCACAGCGCCTGATTGGCTTCGTTGTCCTGCGGAATCTCGGCAATACCTTCTTCGCGCAGTGCCTGCTGCAGCAGCTTTTCGCCGAGCAGCATGGACTCGCTGATGGCTGCCGTCTTGAGATAGTTGCGGATCTTGGAGCGCGCACGGCCAGTTTTGACAAAGCTCAGCCACGCAGGGTTGGGGTTGGCATTGTCGTCCGTGATGATTTGCACCACATCACCGCTCTTGAGTTCCGTGCGCAGCGAATTGGGTTCACCATTGATCAGGGCGGAAACAGTGTGGTGGCCAATACTGCTGTGGATGGCGTAGGCAAAGTCCACCACGGTGGCGCCGCGTGGCATGGCCAGAATTTTGCTCTTGGGTGTGAAGACGTAGATGGAGTCAGGGTAGAGGTCCACCTTGACGTTGTCCCAGAACTCGGTGGCGTCTTTGGTTTCGGTCTGGATGTCCAGCAGCGACTGCAGCCACTTGGTGTTGACGGCTTCCTGCTTGTCCTGCGACTTGTAGAGCCAGTGCGCGGCAATGCCGGCCTCGGCCACGATGTGCATGGGCTCAGTGCGGATCTGGAACTCGATATTCACGCCCGACGGGCCCACCAGCATGGTGTGCAGCGACTGGTAGCCGTTGGCCTTGGCAATGGCGATATGGTCCTTGAACTTGCCGGGCACGGGCTTGTACAGCTGGTGCAGGATGCCCAGGGCGGTGTAGCAGTCCGTGACTGTAGGCACGATGATGCGAAAGCCGTAGATGTCCGTCACCTGGGCAAAGGTCAGGTGGTGGCGGATCATCTTCTGGTAGAGCGAGAACAGCGTGCTCTCGCGCCCTGCCAGGCGTACGGGCATGCTGACGCGTTCGAACTCGGCAGCAATTTCGTTCTGCACGCGCTGCACCAGATCGTGGCGGCGTGCGCGGGACTTGGAGATGGCCTTGTCCAGCGTTTGGTAGCGCCAGGGGTGCTGGTACTGGAAGGACAGGTCCTGCAGTTCGCGGTAGGTCTGGTTCAGCCCCAGGCGATGTGCAATGGGGGCGTAGATGTCCAGGGTTTCCGAGGCAATACGGTTCCACTTGCTGCGCGGCATATCGCCCATGGTGCGCATGTTGTGGGTGCGGTCGGCCAGCTTGATGAGGATGACGCGTACATCCTTGGCCATGGCCAGCAGCATTTTGCGAAAAGACTCTGCCTGGCTCTCTTCGCGGGTGTTGAAGTGCAGCTTGTCCAGCTTGGTCAGCCCGTCGACGAGGTCTGCCACCGTTTCCCCGAAACGCTCCACCAGATCCTGCTTGGTGATGCCGCAGTCTTCCATGGCATCGTGCAGCAGAGCAGCCATGAGCGCGGGGGCATCGAGCTTCCAGTGCGCACAGATGGTGGTGACAGCAATCGGGTGGGTAATGTAGGGATCACCACTGCTGCGCCACTGGTTGGTGTGTGCCTTGTCTGCGTATTGCCATGCCTGGCGCACCAGCTCGATGTCGGCAGGTGGCAGATAAGACAGGTAGCCCAGCATGCGCTCAAAGTGCGCAGCGGAAACGCGAGCCGCAGCTTCCAGGCGCTCCTCAAGAGGTGTGTCCGGCGATAGGGGAGGGGTGTCGTCTTTTTTGGAAGTAAATGCCGCGTTCATACCCTAAATGTATCGCGGGAAAGGGGCGGTGAACATAGCAAAAAAAAAAGCACCGCGATACGGTGCTTCTATTGTCTGCGTAATACACAGAATCTGAAATGAATTCAGACTTAGCCGGGTACTTTTTTCAGCATCTCCAGGCCAACCTTGCCTTCTGCGATTTCGCGCAGGGCGGTCACAGCAGGCTTGTTCTGGCATTCCACCTTGGGGGTATGGCCTTGGCTGAGCATGCGAGCACGGTATGTGGCAGCCAGCACCAGTTGGAAACGGTTGGGGATTTTGTCCAGGCAATCTTCAACAGTGATACGTGCCATCTGGGTACTCCGGGGAAATTCAGGAAAGGTTGAGGGACTCAAACACGTCGGCACGCAGGCGGCGCTGCGAGGCATATTTGAGCCGTTGAGCGTGGATGATCGCCTTCAGGTCAAAAAGCGCGCTCTCGAACAATTCGTTAATTATAACGAAGTCAAATTTTGACACCTGGGCCATCTCGACTTCCGCATTCTTCATACGTACTTCGATCACCTCGGGTGCATCTTCGCCACGGTTTTCCAGGCGCGAGCGCAGTTCGTCCCAGCTGGGCGGCAGGATAAAGATCAGCACCGCCTGGGGGAAGGCTTCACGCACCTGCAGTGCGCCCTGATAGTCAATTTCCAGCAGCACATCTTCGCCATTGACCAGGCGGTCATGAATGCCTTTCTTGGATGTGCCATAGCGCTTGCCGTGCACATTGGCCCATTCGATAAAGGCATTGTTGGCAATCATGCTGTCGAACTCTGTGTCCGAGCAGAAAAAGTATTCGCGACCGTGCTTTTCCTGACCGCGAGGTGCACGCGTGGTGTGCGAGACGGAAGGATAGACGCGTGCGTCAAACGAGCGCAGGGCCTTCACGAGGCTGGATTTGCCAGCTCCGCTGGGCGCTGCAACGACAAATAGGTTTCCAGGATGTTGCATAAAAAAAACTCTGCTACGGATAGCAAGCTTGCAAAAAGGGCGCTTGGAAGCGCCCTGTAGCGGTGACGGTGATTTACTCGATGTTCTGAACTTGCTCGCGCATTTGCTCAATCAGCACTTTCATGTCCACGCTGATGCGTGTCAATTCCAGTGTGGCGGACTTGGAACCCAGGGTGTTGGCTTCGCGGTGCATTTCCTGGATCAGGAAGTCCAGGCGCTTGCCGATTTCGCCCCCCTTCTTGAGCAGGCGCTCGACCTCGTCCAGGTGTGAGCCCAGGCGTGTGATTTCTTCTGCCACATCAATGCGGATGGCAAAGGCGGTGGCTTCAGACAGTGCACGCTCGCGGGCAGCTTCCGGTGCAACCTGGCCTTCGGTCAGGCCCATGGCTTCTTGCCAGCGCTCCAGAAAACGCTGGCGCTGCTGCTCTACCAGTTGGGGCACCAAAGGTCCTGCCTGCTCGGCCAGTGCGCGCAGCTGCTGGATGCGGTCCAGCAGCATGCTGGCCAGGCGCTTGCCTTCGCGTGCACGGGCGTCCACCAGTTCATCAATGGCCTTGTCAGCCAGTGCGGGAACGATTTCCTGCCAGTCCACCTGCACGGCGTGACCATTGCCGGAAAAGCGCAATGCATCGGCCACGCTCAGCCCCTTGGCGTCAGGCAGCCAGGCCTGTACCAGATCCTGCAGGGACTGCATGCGCTGCAGCAAGGCAGCAGTAGGCTGGGGCAGAGAGGCAGAGGCATCCACATCAATGGCCGCACGCACTTCCACCTTGCCGCGCTTGAGGCGGTTGGTCAGCAGGGCGCGCAATGCGGGTTCCTGGCTGCGCAGTTCATCAGGCAGACGGAAAGTCAGGTCCAAAAAACGGCTGTTGACTGCGCGGATTTCAAGCCCCAACCGCATACGAGATGCAGAGGCGTTGTCCTCAGTAGACGCCGGTGCGTGCTGCACGCTGGCGTATCCGGTCATGCTGTAAACTGGCATTGGACGTTTCTTTGGTTACTTGCAATTCGCTGATTATCCAGTTTCCGCGTCGACCCTGAGGTTTACCAGAACAAAATGTCTTCAAGGATCAAGCCCGCCCCCCTGCCGCCGGATACCCAGATTGGTGATTACCGCATTGTGCGCAAACTTGCTTCAGGTGGTTTTGGCATCGTGTATCTGGCCCAGGATGCACAGGGGCAGGAGGTCGCAATCAAGGAATACCTCCCCGCAGCACTGGCCAGACGCAGCCCAGGGGAACTGGTTCCCAAGGTAGCTGCAGACAAGGTGTCACTGTACCGGCTGGGGCTGAAAAGTTTTTTTGAAGAAGGCCGTGCGCTCACGCAGATCTCCCACCCTTCGGTGGTCAGCGTGCTCAATTTCTTCCGCGAGAACGAAACCGTCTACATGGTGATGAACTTCCTGCGTGGTGCATCCTTGCAGGAATACGTGGTGCTGGCACGCGGCAAGAAACACCACAAGGTTTTGCGTGAGTCCACCATCCGTTCGCTGTTTGATGAGGTGCTGCGCGGTCTGCGCATCGTGCACCAGCACAAGATGCTGCACCTGGACATCAAGCCCGCCAATATCTTCATCACCGATGAAGACCGTGCCGTGCTGATTGACTTTGGCGCTGCGCGCGAAGTGCTGAACAAGCAAGCCAGCTTTATCCGCCCCATGTACACGCCGGGCTTTGCTGCCCCTGAGATGTACAAGCGCGACAACAATCTGGGCCCTTGGACGGATATCTACGCCATTGGGGCCTGCATGTTTGCCTGCATGACAGGGCAGCCACCCACGGATGTGCCCAACCGCCGCGACAAAGACCGGCTGGCCATGGCGCTGGCGCGTCTGCGTGGTGTGTATTCCGATAACCTGCTGGAGCTGGTGCAGTCGGCCATGGCGCTGGACCCCATGGAGCGCCCGCAGTCTGTGTTTGCGTTCCACAAGGCGCTGATCAACGAGCCGCCGCGCAGCTACACCCCGCTGAGTGTGGCCGAAAAAGTGCGTCTGCAGCTGGAAAGCCTGATGGGTGACACCAGCAGGGCGCAGGCCGCGCAGGAGGCAGCGCGGGCGAGGGCTTCATGAAATTTTCCGTATTTCAGCTCAGTCGCCGTGGGGGGCGTACCATCAATGAAGACCGCATGGGCTATTGCTACACCCGGGAAGCGGCCTTGTTCCTGCTGGCAGATGGCATGGGCGGGCATGCCGAAGGCGAGGTGGCCGCACAGCTGGCGCTGCAGAGCATTGCGGCACAGTTTCAGCGCGAAGCGCAGTTGACACTGCCCAATCCGTCTGACTTCCTGCGCCGAGCCGTGATGACGGCGCACCGCCATATCCAGCGCTATGCCAAGTTCAAGCGCATGGCTGATGCACCACGCACCACGCTGGTGGCGGCCGTGGTGCAAAACGGCACCGTGACCTGGCTGCACTGCGGTGATTCGCGTCTGTACTGGGTGCGCAGGGGGCAGTTGCTGGCGCGCACGCGTGACCATTCTTATTCTGAGATGGAAGGTGCCTTCCGCATTCCCAGGCAGCTGGCCAAAAAGCTGCTCAACCGCAATGTGCTGTTCACCTGTCTGGGGGCATCTGGCGACCCGATTTTTGACATCAGCGGCCCGCATAACCTGCGCCGTGGGGACCGCGTCCTGCTGTGCTCGGACGGGCTGTGGGGCGTGCTCGACGAAGCCTTTTTGCTGCAGGGGCTGTCCCGGCAGCCCGTGCATGAAGCCATTCCTGCGCTGGTGGATGCTGCCTTGCAGACAGCAGGCGAGAAAAGCGACAACGTCACTGCCATAGGCATGGAGTGGGAAGTGCCGGATCACGAGCCCAGCACCGGTGAAAGCCATACCGACACCCATCTGACGCACGAGCCCTTTGCCACGACCATCCAGTCCGAGCACGACCTGGATACGCTGGATGACCCGCTCGGCGAAGAAGAAATCGAGCGCAATATTGCCGAGATCAATGCGGCCATCCGCCGCTCGGCCGAGCGCAAGCTGCCATAGCCTCGCCCACCTCAGCGCTGCGCATGGGCTTGCACTTTGACGCACACTTGTCACCTTTGCCGCAGATGCTGCGGATTGCCTGTCTGATGAAATAAAGAGAGCTGCCAGCGCTTGCTGCATGGGCGTTGCAGCCATTTTTTACCCATGAAAATTGTTCTCGCTTCCAACAACCGCGGCAAGCTGGCCGAATTGCAATCCATGTTTGCGCCTCTGGGCGTGGAGCTGATCTGCCAGGGCGATCTGTTTCAGGGCGAAGCGCCCGAGCCCTATGGCACCTTTGTGGAAAACGCCCTGAGCAAGGCGCGCTTTGCGGCCGAAAAAACTGGCCTGCCTGCAATTGCGGACGATGCAGGTCTGTGCGTGGAAGCCTTTGGCGGCCTGCCCGGCGTGGATACAGCCTACTACTGCACGCACTACGGCTACGAAAAAAGCGATGCCAACAATGTGACCTGCCTGCTGGAAAACCTGGCCCCTCACGCCAACCGCAAGGCCGCCATGGTGAGCACTTTGGTGGGCGTGCGCCACCCCAAGGACCCTGAGCCGCTGATTGCTGTGGGCCGCGTGAATGTAGAGATTGCCAGGGAGCGCCGTGGCAGCAACGGTTTTGGCTTTGACCCTGTGCTCATCATTCCTGAAATTGGCAAGACCTTTGCCGAGATGGCGCCTGAGTTCAAGAACGATCACAGCCACCGTGGCCGCAGCACGCGCGCCATGATGGAATTGCTGCGCACCTCCTGGCTGGCCTGAAGCACGCATGAGCATCCCCATTCATCCTGCGGGCAGTGAACCGCAAGTGGGCCAGGCACCCAAGGACGTACAGCACTACATGCGCATGGGCACGCTGGCCCTGCCTGCGCTGCCACCGCTGTCGCTGTACATCCACCTGCCGTGGTGCCTCAAGAAGTGTCCGTACTGTGACTTCAACTCGCACGAGCAGCGGGGGCTGGCCGAAGGCGGTGTGCCTGAGCAGCGCTATATCGACGCGCTGATGGCCGATCTGGAAGCCAGCCTGCCTCTGATCTGGGGCCGCACGGTGCACAGCGTATTCATTGGTGGCGGAACCCCCAGCCTGTTCAGCCCCGAGAGCATTGACCAGTTGATCAGTGGCCTGCGTGCGCGCCTGCGCATGGAGCCTGATTGTGAAATCACCATGGAGGCCAACCCCGGCACCTTTGAAAAAGAGCGCTTCAAGGCCTACCGCCATGCAGGCATCACACGCCTGTCGATTGGGGTGCAGAGCTTTGATGACCGCTTTTTAAAGGCGTTAGGGCGTGTGCACGATGGAGCACAGGCACGGGCTGCGGTGCAGGAAGCGGCGGAATCGTTTGAGACCTTCAACCTCGACATCATGTATGCCCTGCCGGGGCAGACCGAGGCCGATCTGCTCAAAGACCTGGAGACAGCGCTGAGCTTCAAACCGCCGCACATCTCGATTTACCACCTGACGATCGAGCCGAATACCTACTTCGCCAAGTTTCCACCCGTCGTGCCGGAAGAAGACACAGCCTATGACATGCTGGACCGCATCACCGCCATGACGGGCGCGGCAGGCATGCAGCGCTATGAAATTTCAGCCTACGCACGCGATGGCCACCAGTGCTTTCACAACACCAACTACTGGCAGTTTGGTGACTACCTGGGCATTGGCGCAGGGGCGCACGGCAAGCTGAGCTTTGCGCACCGTATCGTGCGCCAGGTCAAGATTCGTGACCCGCAGCGCTATATGGACGCCGCACTGGCAGGCCGTGCGCTGGCCAGTGACGAGGACGTGCGCCGCAAGGATTTGCCGTTTGAGTACATGCTCAACGCACTGCGCCTGCGCGGTGGCTTTGCGGTGCAGGACTATCTGGACCGTACGGGCCTGCCTATCAGCACCATTCAGTCTGCGCTGGATGCAGCGCAGCGCAAGGGTCTGGTCACCCTGCAAGGCGGCCATGTACAGCCGACGGAGCGTGGCTTTGACTTTCTGAGTGATTTGCAGGAGTTGTTTCTGGCCGACGAATAAAGCCTGAATACTCATAAAAAGAAAGCACCTTGCGCAGGTGCTTTCTTGTTTTCAGATGGTTTTGATTCTGAAGTTGGCTTGTATTCAGCGCTGGCAGCTATCAAAAAATCAGATGCTTAACCGCAGAAGGCCTTGATGATGCGGCCGGTGGCATCGACTTCCAGATTCAGGCGTTCTACGTTGAAGTCACGCGTCATGGGCTGGCCGGGCTTGAGCACGCGTGCCATGTAGGCGCCAGAGCGCTTGCGGGCTTCGTTGATGTTGTGCTCGGTATTGGTCTTGCCCACGGCCCACTGCGCATTTTGTGCATTGCATTGCTGCACGGGGCGGGGAGCATCGGCACCGGCTTTTCCGTGGCCAAAGTGCGATGACGTGGAGCAACCAGCGATGGTCAGAATGCCGGTCAGACCCAGCAGGGGCAGTACATAGCGCATGTAATTCAACTCCTCAGTTGTTGCACAGCCCATACCTTAACAGCCGTGGCGCAATGATTTGGGGCACGGGTGTGACTCTTTGTGACGGACAAGACCTGCAGCGCCCCGTAGTCGCGATTAACGCGCCTTCAGCACCTGGGTCTGCATGCGCAGTTTCTGGGCCTGTACGGCGGCCTGCTCGGCCTGCTTGCGCTGCTCAAACGGTCCGATATACAAGCGCGTGAGCGTGCCATTCTTGCCTTTGATGGTCTGGCGTACTGCGCCCAGCTTCATTCTGTTGAGCTGTTGGACGGCGGCATCCACATTGCTGGCCTGTGCGTAGACGCCAGCATTTAGGTAGTACTTGCCGGGGATCAGCTTGCTGCTGGTTCCGGGAGCAGCAGGGGCGGCTTTGGTCTTGACCATGGCTGCTGGCGCGGTGACGGGCTTTTTGCTGGGAGCCTCAGCCTTCGCTTTCTGTGGCGCAGGGGCTGCGGAGGCAGCTGCCACTGTTGCAGCAGTTGCTGTTACTGCGGTTGTGGCTGCCGTAGCTGCAGCCGTGTCTGGCGTGGGGCTGAACTGCACGGGCACGGACTGCGCAAAATTGACGATGGACAGCGTTTCTCTTGCCGTGTCCTCCTTGGCAGCTTCAGGGGCTGCAGACGTCTTGTCCTCAGCCGCTGGTGCGGGCAGAGGCTCGGCAGGTACAGGTGCAGGTGCAGGTGCAGGTGCTGGAGCCGGTTCGAGCGCAGGGAGCGGTTCCATTGCGGGCAGCTCAGGCTGCTGGGCGCGGATGCTTTCCACCGAAGGAATCACCAGTTGTGGCCCTGTGCCGGGCTGGGTCGTGCTGGTGTCAGGCAGGGCAAATGTCTGGCTGGACGGTGCGTAGAAGAGGGCTGCGCCGATGAGCAGGGCTGCCAGAGCCTGCACGGATGCCACGATGTGCAGACGCTCTGTGGCAATCGCCTGTGAGGCCAGTTGCACACGCGCCTGTGCCAAGGATTTGGCGTGGGTCAGTGTGTGCAGGGTCTGCTTGCGCACATGGTGGTAGTACAGCCCTGTGCCCATAAAGCCGGGCACGACGCACAGCAGCAGCCCCAGCAGCAGGCAGACCGATGCTTCCACAGCCAGCGGAACGCGGCCGTGCAGACCCCACCACCACAGGGCCAGCACACCAGCCAGGACCGCGGCATAAATGCCCGCAGGCCGCCATAGCTTGCGCAGTATCAGCCAGGCCAGAGTGAAGAAGGCTGCGCCATGGTTCCAGCAGGGAACGGTCTTGCCCAGAGTTTCGAAACGCTGGAAATGCTGCTGGTAATACGCTGCGCCGACAGGCCCCACGCTCAGGCGGTAGAGGTCAGGCATGATGCCCGTTTCCGCTGATTGCGGAGAGGGCGTAAAGGCATGAGAGCGTAGAGGCGTCATGGGCATACGGGCGATTGTGGCACGGCCATGCAGGAATGCCGTGCTGCAACGCCAATTGTCAAACAATGTAGATGTCGTCTGCGGATGTTGCGTGCGTCCAGCTTGCCAGCGTGGGTGGTGCACGGCACGCATACACTTGCAGCCATTCGAAATGGCCAGCACGCTGCTGCGTGATGCGCCATGATCCATCGCATATTCATTGAGTGCAGCATGCAAAAACAACACGAATGGCAGTTCTTCCGTGCGGGAGGGGTTGATCAGGTTTCGATTCGTACGGGTGCCGATATCGCCCATATCGGCCAGCTTGATCAAAAGCTCTGGGTGGCGCTGGCTTGCCCGACACGTGGCATTGAGTTTGATAACGCCACGCTGGATCTGATTGATACCGATGCCGATGGCCGTATCCGTGCGCCTGAACTGGTGGCTGCCTGCGAATGGGCGGTATCCATGGTCAAGCATCCGGATGTGCTGGCACAAAGCAGTGATGTGCTGCGTCTGGACAGCATCAGTGATGCGACCGAAGAAGGTCAGGCGCTGGCTGACGAGGCACGCCGCATTTTGAAGCTGGCTGGCCGTGAAGATGCCGACAGCGTGACGCTGGCCGATGTGCAGGCACGCATGGCCTCGCTCAATGCCATGCCTTTCAATGGCGATGGTGTGCTCAACCCCGCGGCACTGACCGACCAGCCTGAGCTGGCGGCTCTGGCCAGCCGCATCATGGACAGCTATGGCAGCGTGACTGGCTGCGATGGCCAGCCCGGCCTGGGCCGAGCCCAGCTGGATAACTTCTTTACCGATGTACAGGCCATTGCCAGCTGGCATGCGCAGGCACAGACCAATACCTGCTCCCTGCCCAGCCAGGAGCAGGCCGTGGCTGCTGCCTCGGCCCTGAATGCCGTGCAGGCCAAGGTGGAGGACTTTTTTGCCCGTGCGCATCTGGCCGCCTTTGATGCCAAGGCACAGCAGGCGCTCAGCCCCACGGCTGAAGGCTATGCCGCGCTGGGCACGCAGGTGCTGACGCAGCAGGACGCAGCCATTGCAGCCCTGCCGCTGGCGCAGTTCACGGCGGATGCGGTGCTGCCGCTGCGCCAGGGCATCAATCCTGCGTGGGCGCAGGCCATGGAGGAATTTCGCAGGACCGTCGTCCAGCCGTTGCTGGGCGATGTGGACAGCCTGCAGGTGGAGCAGTGGAATGCCGTGAAGGCGCAGCTGTCTGCGTGTCAGGCATGGCTGGCTGCCTACCCTCAAACCCCGCTGGGCCATCTGGGTGCGGAAGAAGCGCAGGCCCTCTTGAACAGTGGTCTGCAGGAGCAGCTGCAGCAGCTGATCGAGCGGGATGAAGCCGAGCAGCAGCACAGCCAGCGTGTGGTGGCGCTGGAAAAGCTGATCCGCTTTCAGCGTGACCTGCTGGCGTTGCTGAACAATTTTGTGAACTTCGCCCACTTCTACCGCCGCGAGGGTGCAGCCTTCCAGTCGGGGACGCTGTACTTGGATGGCCGCAGCTGCGACCTGACGGTGGATGTGACCGACCCCGGCGCACACGCCACACTGGCGGGCATGGCCAAGGTCTATCTGGCGTACTGCGAGTGCCGCCGCAATGGGGTAAAGCGCAATATCGTCGCCGCCTTTACGGCGGGGGATGTGGACTTCCTGTTCGTAGGCCGCAACGGTATCTTCTATGACCGTGATGGTCATGACTGGGATGCCACCATCACCAAGCTCATCGAGAACCCCACCAGCATTGGCCAGGCCTTCTTCTCGCCGTACAAGAAGTTTGTGCGCATGATTGAAGAGCAGGTGGCCAAGCGTGCTGCCGCCAAGAACGAGAGCGTCACGGCCAATCTGAACACCCAGGCTGCCAAGCTCACCGAACTGGCCACGACACCGGCAGCACCTGCCGCTGCACCTGCAGCCCGCAAGACAGACGTCGGAACGGTAGCTGCCATTGGCGTGGCCATGGGCTCCATCAGCACCATGGTGGTGGCAATTTTTGGCAAGTTCATTGAACTGGGCCCCTGGATTCCAGTGGCGTTGATTGGCCTGATCCTGGCCATCTCGGGCCCCAGCATGCTGATTGCCTGGCTCAAGCTGCGTGAGCGCAGTCTGGGGCCCATTCTGGATGCCAGTGGCTGGGCCATCAATGGCCGCATGAAGATCAATCTGCCTCTGGGTAACTCACTGTCGCAGACCGCCAAGGTGCCGCTGAACGCCAAGCGCACCATGCATGACCCCTATGCAGTCAACTACGCCAAACGCTGGCTGTGGGCGCTGCTGATCGTCGTGCTGGGCTTGGCTTTGGCATGGGGCGCTGGCTGGCTGGACAAGATGTTGCCTGCTTCCATGCAGCGCATGGAGGTGGTGACCAGCACGGAAGTGGAAGTGGTGACTGCACCAGCTCCCGTTCCCGCTCCAGCCACTGATGCGCAATGAGTGCCAGCGCCATGACTGCTTTGCAACGTACCCAGCAGGCGCTGCAGACTATTGCAGAGGCAGGTGCTGAAGGCATGCGCATCTTCACTCGTGTCTATGCCGATGCCGCGCTGGCTGCCGCACAGGCAGCCGATGCACGTGCTGCAGCAGGCATTTGCCTTGGGCCGCTGGATGGGCGCATTGTGTCCATCAAGGACTTGTTCGATGTGGCGGGCGAGCCCACCACGGCTGGCTCTAAAGTGCTGCGTGAGGCAGCCCCTGCTGCGCAGGATGCCGTCATCGTGCAGCGCCTGCGTGCTGCCGGTGCCATCGTGATTGGCAAGACGAACATGACGGAGTTCGCCTTCTCCGGCATTGGTATCAATCCGCACTACGGCACACCGGGCAATGCGCATGACGCAACACGCATTCCCGGCGGCTCCTCCTCAGGCGCAGGCGTGGCGGTGGCGCGCGGCATGTGCGAGATCGCGATTGGCTCGGACACCGGTGGCTCCATCCGCATTCCTTCCGCACTCAACGGTGTCACGGGCTTCAAGCCCACGCAGGCGCGTGTGCCACGTACGGGGGCATTTCCGTTGTCGTTCACGCTGGACACCGTCGGCCCACTGGCGCGCAGCGTGTTCGACTGTGCCATGACCAATGCCGTGCTGGCCCAGCAGCCCTGGCAGCCGCTGGTGCCACGCCATGTGCAGGGCCTGCGTGTAGGCGTGCCGCGTGGCCTGCTGTTCACACAGGCCGATGCGCAGGTGCTGGCCGCCTTCGAGCAGTTCGTGGCCCGGCTGCAGCAGGCACAGGCGCTGGTGCAGGATGTGGATCTGGAGGACTGGATCACCGCGCCATTTCGTCTGCAGGAGCAGGGCACGCTGATCGCAGCCGAAGCTGCACACATCCACCAGGACTTGCTGGCAGAGGGCAAGGCCGAGCAGCTGGACCCGCTGGTGCTTTCACGCATTCGCCGGGGAGAAACCATCAGCGCGGCGCACTACGTGGGTGTGCAGCAGGCACGTGCGCAACTGCTGCCACAGCTCGATGCCGCCATGGCCGATTTCGACCTGCTGGCCCTGCCCACCGTGCCGCTGCTGGCGCCGACCATCGAAAGCCTGAGCGATGAGGCGCGCTTCCACGCCACCAATGTGCTGATGCTGCGCAACACCTCGGTGTTCAACTTCTATGACCTGCCGGCGGTGTCGCTGCCCTTGCCACGCCAGGCGGGCGAGCTGCCTGTGGGCGTGATGCTGGTGGGCCAGCGCGGTGCAGACCGCCAGCTGCTGGCCATGGCTGCGGCCGTGGAACAGCATCTGCAGGCGTAGCGCAAGCCAGCCAGCAGCGGGCTCTGGCCGCAGGTGTTCCACCATGGCCAGAGTCCCTGCTTCTATAGCACGCACTGCCTGGTTTCTGCAGTGTGCATGCGGCAATCTTGGTTTATTGACGGGTGCTAGACTCGCGCCCCTTATGCAAAACTACAAAGAAACGCCCTTCGATTTAATGGTCATTGACGCCTTTATTGCAGCCAAGTCCTTGACCATCACTGACAAAGCCCGTGTCATTATTGGCCGCTACATGCAAGCGCACTTTGCGGATGAAAACAATCCCCGCATCCCCAAGCTGGCTGCACGCTTGCAAGCCATCAATGCAGCGGCAGCGCTGGAAGAAGACGAAGACGACGAATAAGCTTTGTTTCTTGAGGCCCCCAAAGGTTCTTGCTTGCAAGAACCTTTTTTGTTTTGAGGTGCAGGATTTATAAAAAATATGGCTCTCACGCGATGCAGCAAGCGCTGGCAGCTATATCTGCAGTAGCAAACCAGCCACTGTGGGATAGGCACAAACCGTAAATCACTGTTTTTCTGTACAGTCTTGCCTTCGGTTTTTTGCTGCTTGCTCTCTCATGTCTGCCACCGCTGCGGCGGCTGCCATTGCGCCGCACCGCTTCTATTACCTGCACAACTTTTGCCAGGCGCTGGGCTGGATCCGCCAGCGCTACAGCGACTTGCTGGCTGCCCCCGAGTACGCCTGGCTGCAGCAGTTCCATGCCTTGCCGCAGCCCTCGCAGGCCCTGCTGGTGCGCATGCTGATGCGGCGCGGGCCATGGTTCAGGGCCAGCAAGCTGCAGTACGACGAGATTGGCGACACCGCACAGGCTGCAGCTCCCTTGCTGGCACTGCAGTGGCTGCAGGCCGATGCCGACATGGACGTGGCCACGCTGTTTGATCTGTACACCCGCGCTGAGCTGCAGCACATCCTGCGCGCGCAGGCACTGCCAGCGCAGCAGCGCAAGCAGGACTGGCTGCAGACGCTGCAGGCGCAGGGCCTGCCCGCACGCCCCTATGCGCAGTGGCACCCCGAGGCCACAGAAACCGGCTGGCGACTTAGCGACAGTACACGCACGCTGTGCGAGCGCTTCAGGCTCATGTTCTTTGGCAATCTGCGCCAGGACTGGTCGGAGTTTGTGCTGGCCGACCTGGGCATTTTTCGCTATGAAAGCGTGCCACTCACACCGGCTGCGCGCGCCTTCCAGTGCCGTGAAAATGTGGACACCTATCTCGCCATGCAGGTCTGCCGCGAGGCTTTGCACGCGGAAACGGTGGATGCTGCGGCATTGATGGAGCAGCTGGCGCAATGTGCCAGCTCCAATCCCTGGCTGGAGCGCCGCCGTAGCAGGCTGCTGATGCAGCTGGGCCAGGCCTGCGAAAAAGCCCGGGACTGGCAAGCGGCACAGGCCGTGTACGCGCAATGCCGCTACCCCGGCGCACGCCACCGGCTGGTGCGCGTGCTGGAGCTGCAGGGCGAACATGCACCCGCCCTGGCGCTGGCTCAGGCAGCCTTGCAAACGCCGGAGAGCGAAGAAGAGCAGCAAAAGCTGCAGCGCATGCTGCCACGCCTGCTGCGGCATACAGGCACTCCAGCACCACGGCAGCGCGCGCGTGCTGCCGTGGTGGAAGACAGCATGCGCATCGACATCTGCCTGCCGCTGCCCGCTACAGCCTGTAGTGTGGAAGCTGCCTTGCGCAACCACTGGCATGCCGATGATGCGCCGGTGTTCTATGTGGAGAACACGCTGATCACCGCACTGTTCGGGCTGCTGTGCTGGCCTGCCATTTTTGCGCCGGTGCAGGGTGCGTTTTTTCACCCGTTCCAGAGCGCACCCGCCGACTTCAGCACGCCAGACTTTGTGCAGCGTCGTGCCGATGTGTTTGCGCAGTGCCTGGCACAGCTGCAGGACGGACGCTACCGTGCCACCATCGTGCAGCGCTTTGCCAACAAGCATGGCCTGCAAAACCCGTTCGTGGTCTGGCAGGTGCTGGATGCAGAAGTGCTGCAGCTGGCGCTGGATTGCATCCCCGCCACGCATTTGCAGCGCATGTTCGAGCGCCTGCTGGCCGACCCGCGCAACCACCGCACGGGCTTGCCAGATTTGATCCGTTTCTGGCCGGCCGAGCAGCGCTATGCAATGGTGGAAGTCAAAGCACCGGGTGACAAGCTGCAGGACAACCAGATCCGCTGGCTGCAGTTTTTTGCCCAGCACGGCATTCCTGCGCAGGTGTGTCATGTGACCTGGCACACCGAAGCAGCCACAGCCCTATGCGCATGAGCATTGGCGTGCGCGCTCTGTGCGCATTCACTGCCCGCGAAGGCGATCTGGACTTGCGCTTTACGCCCGCACCCAGCGCGGTGCAGGGCATGCAAGGTCACAGACAGGTGCAGCAAAAGCGGCAGGCCGCCAGTGCCAGCTATCAGGTGGAAGTGGTACTGCAGGGCCAGTGGCAGGACTTGCACATCCATGGCCGCGCCGATGGCTATGAGCCCGGCACGCAGACGCTCGAAGAAATCAAGACCTGCCGTGGTGATGTGCACAGCATCAAAGCCAACCAGCGTGCGCTGCACTGGGCGCAGGCGCGCATTTATGGGCACTTGCTGTGCGTGCGCGATGGGTTGACGAAGATCCGTTTGGCGCTGGTGTACTTCAACCTCAGCACCGGCAAAGAATACGTACTGCACGAAGACTGCAGCGCGCAGGAACTGCAAAGTTTTTTTGAGTTGCAATGCCAGCGGTTTGTGGACTGGGCACGCAGCGAGGCTGCACACCGCGCTGCGCGTGATGCGGCATTGAAGGCTTTGCAGTTTCCGCTGGGCAGCTTTCGCGCAGGCCAGCGGGATCTTTCGGTCGCCGTGTACCGGCAGGCGCGTGCCAAAGATGCTGGCCAGTGTCTGCTGGCTCAGGCCCCCACCGGTATTGGCAAGACCATGGGCACCATCTTCCCTATGCTCAAGGCCTGCCCGGATGCGGGGCTGGACAAGGTGTTTTTTCTCACGGCCAAGGGCACAGGCCATGCGCTGGCGCTGCAGGCCATGGAGCAGGTCAACACCACGCTGCAGCAGCAGGCATACCGCCCCGTGCGCGTGTTGACCCTGCTGGCGCGGGACAAGCGCTGTGAACACCCGGACAAAGCCTGTCACCCAGATTCTTGCCCGCTGGCCCAAGGCTTTTATGACCGGCTGCCTGCAGCCCGCCAGGCACTGGTCGCACAGCCCCAAGCCTGGGATGACGACATGCTGCGCGCCACGGCACGGGTGCACCAGATTTGCCCTTACTACCTGGGCCAGGAAATGGCACGCTGGAGCGATGTCATTGTGGGTGACTACAACTATTACTACGACAGCAGCGCCATGCTCTATGCGCTGACTGAGTCCGAAGGCTGGAAAGTGGGCGTGCTCGTCGATGAAGCACACAACCTCGTGGACCGTGCGCGTGCCATGTACAGCGCACCTATGGTGCAAAGCCTGCTGCAGCAGGCCCGCCAAAGCAGCGAAGGCCGTGTGCGCCGCTGTCTGGACAAGCTGAACACCGTCTGGAATGCACTCCATCGCAGCCTGAGCCAGCCCTACAGCTTGCTCGATGCGCCCCCGCAGGAATGGCTGGACCAGCTCAACACCTGCATTACCTGCATCGCAGAGGCGCAGGATGAGGCACCGCTGCCCGGCAGTCATCCTTTGCTGGAGTTTTATCTGGCGGCCCTGCAGTTCACGGCGCTGGCCGAGCAGTTGGGCCTACACGCCTTGGTGGATGTACAGCTGCACAAGCCCTTGCGCGGCAGGCAGTGCTCCACCATCAGCCTGCGCAATGTGATTCCGGCACACCACCTGCAGGTGCGCCATGCGGCGGCGCAGGCCAGCGTGCTGTTTTCCGGCACGCTGACGCCTGCGCAGTTTTACCGCGACATGCTGGGCTTGCCTGCGCATACGCAGTGGCTGGAGGTACCCGCGCCATTTCGTGCCGAGCAGCTGCAGGTGCATACCGCGGGCCATATCTCCACGCGCTTTCAGGACCGCACCGCATCGGTACCCTGTATTGCAGCAGTGATCGCCCGGCAATGGCAGCAGCGCCCCGGCAACTATCTGTGCTTTTTCAGCAGCTTTGCCTATCTGCAGCAGGTGGCCGAATGTGTGCAGCAACTGCACCCAGACTGGCCGATCTGCCTGCAGCAGCCGCAGATGGATGAAGCCGCCCGCGCGCAGTTTCTGGCGCAGTTTCAGCCAGACGGGCAGTTGCTGGGTTTTGCGGTATTGGGCGGGGTGTTTGCCGAAGGGGTGGATTTGCCCGGTTCACGTCTGGTGGGGGCTTTTATCGCCACGCTGGGGCTGCCGCAGTTCAACTCGGTCAACGAAGCCCTGTGCCAGCGCCTGCAGCAGCGCTTTGGCCAACGGCTGGGGCATGACTACAGCTATCTCTACCCAGGCATGCGCAAGGTGGTGCAGGCCGCGGGCCGCGTGATCCGCACGGAGCATGATGCAGGCGTGCTGTATCTGATCGACGACCGCTACACGCAGCCCCATGTGCAGGCGCTGCTGCCTAGCTGGTGGAAGCTGGACTAGCTGCTGGCATGAGCCTGCACCAGACACTCAATCATGGTCTGCGCAGCGCGGCTGGGCTGGGGGGACAGGCGCCACATAGCGACAAACTGGCAGTCGTAGTGAAAGCGCTCGGGCGCAATGGCCTGCAGGTGGCCATGTGCTTCCAGCAAGCGCCCATAGTGCTCGGGCAGAAAGCCGATAAAGCAGCCCGTCTGAATCAGGGTGGCAATGGCTTCCTGGTCAAAGCCCGTGGCCGTGCGGCGCAGGCCCATCTGGCGCGTGACTTCCATATTGGGTGAGTGATAGCCCAGTCCGGCAAAAGCGTGCTGCTGCAGGGTGCTCCAGTCCAGCAGCGCATGGCCTGCACCATGCAGCGGATGGCCGGGCGCGCAGTACAGCAGCATGTGCTCGCCAAATAGATCGCGGTAGACCAGACTGCTGGAGCTGCGGTGCGCCGGAATGATGCCTACCTGATAGCGCCCGTCCATGAGCCCGCGCTCGATCTCGTGCATGTGCGTGACGTGGAGCTTGATTTCCACCTCCGGGGCACGCTCGTGAAAGCGCTTGAGGGCCAGGTCAATATGCGCCTGCGGGTTGGTTACGGTCTTGTCAAACAGCGCCACTTCAATGCTGCCGCCCAGCCTGTCATGAATTTCATGGATGCGGTTGCGAAACAGATTCACCCCACCCAGTAGCTGCAAGGTGGCTTCATAGACCTGTACCCCTTCCGGTGTGAGTGCAAAGCCTGCGCGGCCCCGGCGGCAGAGCACCAGGCCCAGGCGCTCTTCCAGGTCCTTCATGTGGCGGCTGAGCGTGGAGGTGCTGATGTTCAGCTCCAGCTCGGCCGCAGTCATGCCGCCGCATTCGACCACGCTTTTGAAGATGCGCAGCAGGCGCAGGTCCATATCGCTGACCTGACCGAGCCGGGCACGTTGGCGGGAAGTGGGAGCAGGGGAGTGGGGCATGGTGCTGGAGCCAAGCAAGGGGCGTACCGTCATGCTGCATTTACTTGCATGAATTGGCAAGTAAACATGGGCAAGCCAGCATTCATAAAAGTAAGTTGGGGCCCAACAATGCCTGCATGGACACCAATTGCCAGGAGCTAGCCATGGACTTCACCGATCTCTCCACCATCCCCCAGAGCGCTGCCGCCATGGATGCGCAGTGGCTGGACGCCCACTGGATGCCGTTTACCGCCAACCGCAACTTCAAGACCCAGCCACGCATGGTGGTGGGCGCGCAGGGCGCGTATTTGCGTGATGCACAGGGGCGCGAGATTTTTGATGGCCTGTCAGGTCTGTGGTGCACGGGGCTGGGGCATGGCCGCAAGGAAATTGCCAACGCCATTGCCAAGGCTGCGCTGGAGCTGGATTACGCCCCGGCGTTTCAGTTCGGCCACCCGCTGTCGTTTGCGCTGGCCAACAAGATCAAGCAGCTGACACCTGCGGGGCTGGACTATGTGTTCTTTACGGGTTCGGGCTCGGAGGCAGCAGACACCTCGCTGAAAATGGCCCGTGCCTACTGGCGTGCCAAGGGGCAGGCAGGCAAGACGCGCTTGATTGGGCGTGAGAAGGGCTACCACGGCGTGAACTTTGGCGGCATTTCCGTGGGCGGCATTGCAGGCAACCGCAAGTTCTACGGCCAGGGCATTGAGGCCGACCATCTGCCCCATACCCAGCCGCCACTGGGCACTTTCGCCAAAGGCATGCCCGATACCGATGGCCGTGCGCTGGCTGATCGCCTGCTGGATGTCATCCACCTGCACGACGCCAGCACCATTGCGGCGGTGATTGTGGAGCCGTTCTCAGGCTCAGCAGGCGTGGTCATTCCACCCGCAGGTTACTTGCAGCGCCTGCGTGAGATCTGCACGCAGCACGGCATCTTGCTGATCTTTGACGAAGTCATCACCGGCTTTGGCCGCTGCGGTGGCTGGACGGCGTCTGAAGTGTTTGGCGTCACGCCCGACATTCTGAACTTTGCCAAGCAGGTCACCAATGGCGCGCAGCCTCTGGGCGGTTGCGTGGCCAGCAAAGAGATTTACGACACCTTCATGGCTGCCGGTGGCCCCGAGTACATGCTGGAGTTTGCCCACGGCTATACCTACTCGGCCCACCCAGCAGCCTGCGCCGCAGGGCTGGCTGCACTGGAACTGCTGGAAAAAGAGCAGGCCCCACAGCAGGTGCAGGCACTGGCACCTTACTTTGAACAGGCTGTGCATGGCCTGCGTGGTGCCAAGCATGTGCTGGATATTCGCAACTTTGGCCTGGCCGCAGGCATCACGGTTGACCCTGTGCCCGGCGAGCCTGCCAAGCGCCCCTATGAAATCGCCATGCACTGCTGGGCACACGGCTTTTACGTGCGCTATGGCGGTGACACCATCCAGCTCGCACCACCCTTTATCAGCACAGAGGCGGAGATTGACCGCCTGGTCAGCGCCGTGGGTGATGCCCTGCAGGCGACGGCCTGAAACACGAGAACGTTTTAAAACAATAGCTGCTAGCGCCCGCTGCATAAGCGCCAGCAGCCATTTTTATGCATAAAACACCCAAGGAAGAGACTGTGATTCCCACCGTAGGCCATTGGATGAATGGACAACTGATCGAAGACACCGCACGCACCCAGCCCGTGTACAACCCGGCCACAGGTCGCAGCGAGCGGCAGGTGGCGCTGGCCAGTGTGCAGACCGTAGAAGCTGCCATTGCGGCGGCGGAAAAAGCCTTCCCCGCCTGGCGTAACACCCCACCACTCAAGCGTGCACGGGTGATGAGCAAGTTCAAGGTCTTGCTGGAGGCGCATGCAGACGAGATTGCCGCGCTGATCACGGCTGAGCATGGCAAGACCCTGGCTGATGCCCATGGCGAATTGCAGCGCGGCATGGAAAACGTGGAATACGCCAGCTATGCGCCCGAGCTGCTCAAGGGCGAGCACAGCCGCAATGTCGGCCCTGGCATTGACAGCTGGAGCGAATTCCAGGCGCTGGGCGTGACCGCAGGCATCACGCCCTTTAACTTTCCGGCCATGGTGCCGCTGTGGATGTGGCCCATGGCCGTGGTCTGCGGCAATACCTTTGTGCTCAAGCCTTCGGAGCGCGATCCATCCAGCACGCTGTTCATTGCCCAGCTGGCGCAGGAGGCTGGCCTGCCACCGGGCGTGCTGAATGTGGTCAATGGCGACAAGGAAGCGGTGGACACCCTGCTGCGCGACCCGCGCGTCAAGGCCGTGAGCTTTGTGGGCTCTACCCCGATTGCCGAGTACATCTACGCCGAAGGTTGCAAACATGGCAAGCGCGTGCAGGCGCTGGGCGGGGCCAAGAACCATGCCATCGTCATGCCCGATGCCGACATTCCCAACGCCGTCAACGCGCTGATGGGCGCAGCCTATGGCTCCTGTGGTGAACGCTGCATGGCGATTCCGCTGGTGGTGGCCATTGGTGATGACACGGCCGACAAAGTCGTGGAGGCGCTCAAGGTCGAGATCGCCCAGATGAAGGTCGGCCCTGGCACGGACGACCGCAATGACATGGGGCCGCTGGTGACCAGGCAGCACTACGAAAGGGTCAAAGCCTATGTGGACAGCGGCGTGGCCGAAGGTGCAACGCTGGTGGTCGACGGCCGTACGGTGCAGGTGGCGGGGCATGAGGATGGCTACTTCCTGGGGGCCTGCCTGTTCGACCACGTCCAGCCCGGCATGAAGATTTACCAGGAAGAAATCTTTGGCCCCGTGCTGGGTGTGGTGCGCGCCACCAGCCTGCAGCAAGCCATGCAGCTGATCGACGACCACGAATACGGTAACGGCACCTGCATCTTCACGCGCGATGGCGAGGCGGCACGCTACTTCACCGACCACATCCAGGTCGGCATGGTGGGGGTGAACGTGCCGCTGCCCGTGCCCGTGGCCTACCACTCCTTTGGTGGCTGGAAGCGTTCGCTGTTTGGCGATCTGCACGCCTACGGGCCCGATGCCGTGCGCTTTTACACCAAGCGCAAGACCATCACCCAGCGCTGGCCCAGCGCCGGTGTGCGCGAAGGCGCGGTGTTCAGCTTCCCCAGCAGCCGCTGAAAGCCCTGCAAGCAGCCAGCACGCCCGGTTTGTTTCAGGGCGGGCGTGATCTGGTTTGCTTCTTGCGTGCGCTTTGCTGTGTCAGAAGCAGAGGAAAGAATGTGTATGACGGCCAACCCACCGATTCCCAGCAGCGCGCTGTTTAACCTGTCGCTGGCCAAAGGCCTGCAGGTGCTGTGTGCCTTTGGCAGCGGTCACCGCTATCTGAGCCTGGGTGAGATTGCCCAGCGCACGGGCATGACCCGAGCCTCGGTGCAGCGCTCGGTGCATACGCTGCAGGTGCTGGGCTATGTGGGCAAGCATCCGGGCAGCCAGCGCTTCTGTCTGCAGCCCCGCGTGGTGGAGCTGGGCTTTAACTACCTGGATGGGCATCCGCTGATCGTGGCAGCGCACAGCTATCTGGCCCAACTGTCCAAGGACAGCGGTGAAACCATCACCCTGACCGAACCCAATGGGCAGCACATGCTGTATCTGGCCCAGGTGCAGACCACGCAGCACATTCCTGTACTCACGCCTGTGGGCAGCCGTGTGCCCATGTATGCCAGCAGCTGCGGCCGTGCCTATCTGAGCAGCCTGCCGCAGGCGCAGTGGCAGCCCATGCTGGAAGCCATGGAGCGTCCGGCGCTGACGCGGTATACGCAGACCCAGATTCCCGACATCCTCCGCCAGTTGCAGCGCTGCTGTGACAAAGGCTATGCCGTGAACTGTGAAGAGCTGTTTCTGGGCGACATGGGCATTGCTGCGCCCATTCGGAACAGCCGCCAGCAGGTGGTGGGTGCCGTGCATGTGGCACTGCCCGTGAGCCGCTGGAGCATGGAAGATGCCGAGGCCACGCTGGCCCCGCTGGTGGTGGAATGCGCGCGTGCGATTTCGCGCCTGACGTCCTTATGACGACTCGGCCTGCTGCGGCAGCGCCAGCATCTGCTGCAGCCGCTGGGCGACCAGCTCGACACAGTCCCAGACGGGCAGTCCGGTCAACAACCGTACTTCTGCCCCCATGCCGGCCAGGCCGGCGCCACCGAGCAGCACCGCCTGTGTGGAAGCATGCTGCATGGCATTGTGGCAGGCATGCGCCAGGGCCATGGCGGTGTCTTGCGGGGACTGCATCATCTGCAAACCTGTTGCTGGCAGGGCATGTACCTGGGTGATGCCCAGGGGCGCATCGGTACGGTCATGGCCTTCGCTGCAGCACCAGCGCTGCAGCATGGTTTGCCATCGCTCGCCCCCGGTCACGATGGCCATGCGTGCAAAGCCTTGTGCACCCATTTCGCGCACGGCGCTTTCTGCCAGTCCGAGGACGGGCACCTGCGTGCTCTCACGCAGCGCATGCAGGCCCGGGTCGCCAAAACAGCCGACCAGCACTGCGCGGTAGCCCGCAGTGGGCGCATCGCCCATGGCGCGCTCGAAGGCCTCGATGACGGCATGGCCTGCAATGCAGAAGCTGCGTTCATCGGCAATGTAGTGCGCACCAAATGGGGCCGTGCGGGCATGGATGTGCACCTCAGGCAGGGCGAGGCTCAGGGTGTCAGACAGGTGTTGCGTGACGCTGTCGGAGGTATTGGGGTTGAGCACCAGTACGTGGGGGCGATCCGTCATGCATATCTCCTTGGACCCGCTCACACAACCCTGGATACGTCGTTGCTCAGCCTTGTCGTACGACTTGTACTGCCTGCGGCTTCGCGCCTCGTCTCCAACGTCAACCTGCGGTTGACTGGGTGGCGTGAGCGGCTCTTCATAGCCTGTGGGGGGCGAATGGCTGCTGCGCACCAACATGGCACAGCAGCCTTGGGTGAGGGCGTTCAGACCACGCCAGCCTGCTCCAGCATGGCGTGCAGCAGCACATTGCAGCCAGCGGCCAGGTGCTCGGGCTTGGCGTCTTCGATCTCGTTGTGGCTGATGCCGTCCTTGCAGGGAACAAAAATCATGGCGCAGGGGGCTACGCGGTTGATATAGACCGCGTCATGGCCTGCGCCGCTGACCACATCCATGCAGTCATAGCCCAGCTGTGCGGTGGCCTTGCGCACACTGGCGACGCAGTCGGGGTGGAAGATGCAGGGCTCAAACTTCACCACCTGTTCCATGTCCACCGTGCACTGGCACTGTGCAGCCAGTGCAGCAAACTGGGTGCGCATGGCGGCGTCCATGCGGTCCAGCCCGTCCTGCGACAGGTTGCGGAAGTCCACACTGAATTTCACCTGCCCCGGAATCACATTGCGGGAATTGGGGTGGACCTGCACATAGCCCACGGTGCCACGGCCATGCGGGGCTTCATCGAGTGCAATGCGGTTGATGGCATCGACCATGCGGGCGGCGGCCAGCATGGCGTCGTGGCGCAGCTCCATGGGCGTAGGGCCAGCGTGTGCTTCCATGCCCTGCACCGTCACGTCATACCACTGCTGACCCAGTGCGCCGCTGACGATGCCGATCGGCTTGTCATAGGCTTCCAGCACCGGGCCTTGTTCGATATGCGCCTCAAAGTAGGCGGCAAACGGGCCGTTGGGGACATCGCTACAGGCCACGTCTCCCAGATAGCCGATGCGTTGCAGTTCAGTGCCTACGCTGATGCCTGCCGTGTCCTGCTGCTGGTGCATATCGGCTGCACCAAAGACGCCAATGAATGCGCCAGAGCCCATCATTACGGGCGTAAAACGTGTGCCTTCTTCATTGGTCCAGAACGCCACTTCAATCGGGGCGCGGGTCTGAATGCCGTGGGCATTGAGGGTGCGCACCACTTCCAGGCCCGCCATGACGCCGTAGTTGCCATCAAACTTGCCGCCCGTGGGCTGGGTGTCGATATGGCTGCCCGTGGCCACGGCGCGGGCCTGCGGGTCGGTGCCAGCGCGGCGGCCAAATACATTGCCAATGGCATCGATGCGCACTTCCAGACCTGCATCCTTGAACCATTGCACGACCAGATCGCGGCCGCGCCGGTCTTCATCGGTCAGGGCGATGCGGCAGACGCCGCCTTTGGGGGTGGCGCCAATCTGGCCCAGGTCCATCAGCGACTGCCACAGGCGTTCGCCATCAATGCGCAGGTGTTCAACGGGGGTGTTCATGATGCAGCTCCTGTTTGAGAGAACAGGCGCGAATGCCGCACAAAACATGCCAAGTCGCATCGAATGTGCGCACATACAGATCGAACATCGATATGTGCGATGTGGCACGCTGCTTGCATTGCAGGTCTTACCTCAACCCAGATGGAAAGGTCTCCAATGCGTAAGTCTTCTGGTTTCTCTGTTTCACGTCCGGCACTCAAGGGACTGGCTTTGGCGGTAGCAATGACACTGGCCGGTGGCGCTGCCAGCACCGTCATGGCGCAAGAAAAGGTGTTGCGCATTGCCATGACGGCGGGCGATATTCCCCGTACCTCAGGGCAGCCTGACCAGGGCTTTGAGGGCAACCGCTTCACCGGTATTCCCATGTACGACGCGCTGACGCACTGGGATCTGAGCAAGTCTGACAAGCCCAGCGAGCTGATCCCTGGTCTGGCGCTGTCCTGGGAGGTAGACCTTGCCGACAAAACCAAGTGGGTGTTCAAGCTGCGCCCCGGCGTGAAGTTCCATGACGGCAGCGACTTCAACGCCGATGCCGTGGTCTGGAATGTGCGCAAGGTGCTGGACAAGGACGCCGAGCACTTTGACCCCGCACAGGTGGGTGCTACTGCATCGCGCATGCCTACGCTCAAGTCAGCACGCAAGATCGATGATCTGACCGTGGAGCTGACCACCTCGGAGCCCGACGCCTTCCTGCCCATCAATCTGACCAATCTGTTCATGGCATCGCCTGCGCACTGGGCCACCAAGCTGGCGGCCGTGCCAGCCAGCGTGACCGACAAGGCCGAGCGCAGCAAAGCCGCATGGACGGCATTTGCCGCAGACCCCTCGGGCTCTGGCCCGTTCAAGGCTGCACGCTTTGTGCCACGCGAGCGCTTTGAAATGGTGAAGAACACCGCCTACTGGGACCCCAAGCGCACACCGACCATCGACAAAGTGGTGCTGCTGCCCCTGCCTGAGGCCAACTCCCGCACCGCAGCCCTCATGAGCGGCCAGGTGGACTGGATTGAGGCACCTGCACCCGATGCGCTGGATGCCCTCAAGAGCCGTGGCTTCAAGGTCTACTCCAACCTGCAGCCCCATATCTGGCCCTGGCAGTTCTCCTTCATTGAAGGCTCGCCCTGGCTGGACAAGCGCGTGCGCCATGCGGCCAATCTGTGCGTAGACCGTGAGAGCATGAAGCAGCTGCTCAACGGCATGATGGAACCCGCCACCGGCATGTTTGAGCCCGGCCACCCCTGGCGCGGCAACCCCAGTTTCCAGATCAAGTACGACGTTGCTGCTGGCAAGTCACTGATGGAGCAGGCAGGCCACAGTGCTGCCAAGCCGCTGAAGGTGAAGATTCAGACCTCGGCCTCCGGATCCGGCCAGATGCAGCCCCTGCCCATGAACGAGTTCATCCAGGAAAGCCTCAAGCAATGCCACTTTGATGTGGAGTTTGATGTGGTCGAGTGGAACACCTTGTTCTCCAACTGGCGCATCGGTGCCAAGGACCCCAGCGCCAACAAGTCACATGCCACCAATGTGACGGCCGCCACCATGGACCCCTTCTTTGCCATGGTGCGCTTTGTGAGCACCAAGTCCTTCCCGCCGCTGTCCAACAACTGGGGCTTCTACAGCAACCCGCAGGTGGACGCCGTGGTGGACAAGGCCCGCACCACGTTTGATGCCAAGGAGCGCGACAAGGCCCTGGCCGAGCTGCACACCCTGGTCGTGGATGAGGCACCGTTCCTGTTCGTGGCCCATGACGTAGGCCCGCGTGCCATGTCTGCCAAGGTGGGCAATGTGGTGCAGCCACAGAGCTGGTTTATCGACATTGCCACCATGACTATGAAGTAAGTCTTACCAGCCGGGCCGGGCAGCGCGCCCGGCTGCTGGCTGGCAGGGCCCGCGTTACGCCCTTGCGTCATGACGTGGATACCACCTGCACTCCCAGACAGGCGGCCTTTCTGAAACTCTCACCACGCCACAACCATGCTGAACTACCTGCTGCGCCGCTTTCTCTACACCATCCCCATCATGCTGGGTGTGGCCTTGCTGTGCTTTGCACTGGTCCACATCACGCCGGGGGATCCGCTGATCTCCATCCTGCCGCCTGATGCTTCTGCCGAACTGCAGGAGCAAATGCGCGAACTGTATGGCTTTAACCAGCCGCTGCCTGAGCAATTCGGGCGCTGGCTCTGGCGCGCGCTGCATGGTGATCTGGGCCTGTCGATTGCAACCAGCCGCCCCGTCACCACCGAAGTGCTGACCGCCGTGGTCAACACCCTGCGCCTGGCCGTGGTGGCCACGCTGATTGGCTTTGTGCTGGGCAGCCTGTTTGGCTTTGTGGCGGGCTACTTTCGCAACTCGTTCATGGACCGTCTGTGCTCGCTGCTGTCGGTGCTAGGCGTGAGCGTGCCGCACTACTGGCTGGGCATGATGCTGGTCATCATCTGTTCTTCGCAGCTGATGTGGCTGCCTGCCACAGGTGCTGGCCCCGGCGGCTCGGGTGACTGGGCCTGGGACTGGGCCCACGTGCAGTTCATGATCCTGCCGGCCATCACCATGTCGGTCATTCCCATGGGCATCATCGCCCGCACGGTGCGAGCCCTGGTGGCAGAGCTGCTGGAGCAGGAATTCATCATCGGCCTCAAGGCCAAGGGCCTATCCAACTGGGGCATCTTCTGTCACGTACTCAAGAACGCTGCGCCCACGGCACTGGCCGTCATGGGGCTGCAGCTGGGCTATCTGCTGGGCGGCTCCATCCTGATCGAGACCGTGTTCTCCTGGCCCGGCACGGGCTTTCTGCTGAATCAGGCCATCTTCCAGCGTGACCTGCCGCTGCTGCAGGGAACGATTCTTGTGCTGGCCGTGTTCTTTGTGCTGCTCAACCTGCTGGTGGACGTGGTGCAGACACTGCTGGACCCTCGCATTGCGCGCTGATTGGCTGACTAACCGGGAGATTTTTCATGTCCAGCATCACACTGAAATTGGCTGCCGCACCTGCTGTGCAGCCCTTGCCTGAACATCGCTCGCGTGGCTACTGGGCATCCGTGCTGCAGCGCTTCATGCGCGACCCCGTTGCCGTAGGGGCCGCCACCGTGGTGGCACTGCTGGTTCTGATGGCTGTTTTTGCGCCCTGGCTGGCACCGTCAGACCCCTATGCCACCTCCATCCTCAAGCGACTCAAGCCCATTGGCACCGAAGGCCTGCCCCTGGGCAGTGACGAGCTGGGGCGCGACATGCTCTCGCGCCTGATTGTGGGGGCTCGCCTGTCGCTGTTCATGGGCATCGTGCCTGTGCTGGTGGCCTTTGTGATTGGCGCAGGCATCGGCATTTTGGCGGGCTATGCCGGTGGGCGCACCAACACCGTCATCATGCGCACCATTGATGTGTTCTATGCCTTCCCCTCGGTGCTGCTGGCCATTGCACTGTCGGGTGCTTTGGGTGCAGGCATCTTCAATGCGCTGGTGTCGCTGACCATGGTGTTCATTCCGCAGATTGCCCGTGTGGCAGAAAGCGTCACCGCGCAGGCCCGCAACCGCGACTATGTGGAAGCCGCCCGTGCCACCGGGGCCAACGCTTTCACCATCGTGCGCGTGCATGTGCTGGGCAATGTGCTGGGCCCCATCTTTGTCTATGCCACCAGCCTGATTGCGGTGTCCATGATTCTGGCCTCGGGCCTGTCCTTTCTGGGCCTGGGCGTCAAGCCACCAGAGCCTGACTGGGGCCTGATGCTCAACACCCTGCGCACGGCCATCTACACCCAGCCCTGGATTGCGGCGCTGCCCGGCGTGATGATTTTCATCACCTCCATTTCCTTCAACCTGCTCTCGGACGGTCTGCGTTCGGCCATGGACAACAAGGGGTAAGTCATGTCAATCAACACAGCTGTCATGCAAGACGTAGGCGGCCCCGCGCAGCCACTGCTGATCGTGCGTGGTCTGACCAAGCACTTCCCGCTGAAAAACGGTGCCACGGTGCATGCCGTCGATGGCGTGGACTTTGAAGTGCTCAAGGGTGAAACCCTGGGCGTGGTGGGCGAGTCCGGCTGCGGCAAATCCACCACCGCACGCCTGCTCATGCACCTGATGGACCCGACCAAGGGCGAGCTGATCTTTGATGGCCGCACCGTGGGTTCGCGCGATCTGCCGCTCAAGGAATTTCGCCGCCAGGTGCAGATGGTGTTCCAGGACAGCTATGCCTCGCTGAACCCGCGCCTGACGATTGAAGACTCCATCTCCTTCGGCCCGCAGGTGCATGGTGTCTCGCGCAGAGAAGCCATTGAACGCACCCACCACCTGATGGACCGCGTAGGGCTGGCCCCTTCGCGCTTTGCCGAGCGCTATCCGCACGAGCTCTCAGGCGGCCAGCGCCAGCGCATCAATATTGCCCGCGCGCTGGCCTTGCAGCCACGCATGGTGATTCTGGATGAGGCCGTTTCCGCGCTGGACAAATCCGTGGAGGCGCAGGTGCTGAACCTGCTGACCGATCTGAAGCGCGAGTTTGGCCTGACCTATGTCTTCATCAGCCACGACCTGGGCGTGGTGCACTACATCAGCGACCGTGTGATGGTCATGTACCTGGGCCAGGTGGCAGAAATTGGCCCCTCAGACGCGCTGTTTCACCAGCCTGCCCATCCCTACACCAAGGCGCTGCTGTCCTCCGTGCCTTCCATGGACCCCAACCATCGCACCCAGCAGGCCCCGCTGGCGGGCGATCCACCCAACCCCATCAACCCGCCATCGGGCTGTCGCTTTCACCCACGCTGCCCACAGGCGCAGCCCGTCTGCGCCCAGCGTGTGCCTGCGATGACCGAGGTGCAGCTGCACCACAAGGCCACCTGCCTGATGCATGAAATCAGCAGCGGCCACCCGCTGGCCACGGCCCCTTTCCCTCTGGCTGCCTGAGAAAGCGAGACTGCAATGCAAACCGATACCCGCCCCCTGGTGCAGATTGAAGACCTGAACGTGCAGTTCACCGGCGGCAAGAAAGTCGTGCAGGCTGTCAGCGGCGTCAGCCTGAGCGTGCGGCGCGGTGAATCCGTGGCGCTGATTGGCGAATCCGGCTCCGGCAAGAGCGTGACGCTGCGCACCCTGCTGCGCCTGCACCCGGAACGCAAGACCGTGATGAAAGGCAAGGTGCAGGTAGCCGGGCACGACGTGCTGCACATGGACAACAAAGCCCTGTGCAGCTACCGTGGCAAGACCTGCTCCATGATTTTTCAGGACCCTTTGCTGGCCCTGGACCCTGTCTATCCCGTAGGCGCGCAGATTGTGGAAGCCATCCGCCGCCACGAGCCGAAAGTGAGCAAGGCCGAGGCCGAAAAACGCGCCCTGCAGCTGTTTGAGCGCGTGAGCATTCCCAGCCCCGAGCAGCGCCTGAAGGCCTATCCGCATGAAATGTCGGGCGGCATGCGCCAGCGCGTCATGATTGCCCTGGCCCTGGCCTGCAACCCGCAGGTGCTGCTGGCGGATGAGCCCACCACGGCGCTGGACGCCACCGTGCAAATCCAGATCCTGCTGCTGCTGCGCCAGCTGCAGCGCGATCTGGGCCTGGGCATTATTTTTGTGACGCATGACATTGGCGCCGCCGTCGAGGTGGCAGACCGCATTGCTGTCATGTACGCCGGCCGCATTGTGGAAGAAGGCACGGCCGAGCAGCTGATTCGCTCTCCGCGCCACCCCTACACCATGGCCTTGCTGCAAAGCCGCTCGCATGGTGCCATGGAGCGTGGCCAGCCCCTGCAGACCATCCCCGGCGCGCCGCCGGACCTGACCGCCATTCCACCGGGCTGCGCCTTTGCACCGCGCTGCCGCTTTGCCACGCCAAGCTGCTCGCAGGTGCTGCCCGGAGCCATGGAAATCGCCCCCGGCCATCTGGCGCGCTGCATCCATACCGACACCACGGTACTGCAAGCACCACAGGTGCTGGCTGCATAAAAAAGAGAGCGGCTAGCGCTTGTATTTCAAGGATTTCCATTAGTTTTTTATTTGAAACCTTGTGGATACAAACGCTGGCAGCTCTGATTTTGAGAGTTCGGCTTTCTTTCCCCCTGTTGTTTCCCGAAAGTACCTATGCCCTTGCACGACCCCGCCCATGCCTTTGTTCCCTATCCTGATGTGCCCGTGCCCCATGCCAGCACCGGGCCACTGAGCGGCCTGTACTTCGGCGTTAAAGACCTGTTTGACATTGCTGGCTACCCGACAGGCGGCGGCAACCCGCTGGTGCTGGCCATGTCTGGCATCAAGACGCAGACCGCGCCCACCGTGCAAAAGCTGCTCGACGCAGGTGCGGCGCTGGCAGGCAAGACCGTCACGGATGAGCTGGCCTTTTCCATGAACGGCAACAACGCCCACTTTGGTGCGCCCATCAACGGTGCTGCACCCGATCGCATCACGGGCGGCTCCTCCTCGGGCTCGGCCTCGGCCGTATCCAGCCGCCTGTGCGACTTTGCACTGGGCACGGACACCGGTGGCTCCGTGCGTGCACCCGCCAGCCATTGCGGCCTCTACGGCATTCGCCCCACGCATGGCCGTGTGAGCCTGCAATCCGCCCTGGCCCTGTGCCACAGCTTTGACACCTGCGGCTGGTTTGCACGCGATGCAGACACCTTTGCCCGTGTGGGCGAGGTGCTCATGGCAGCAGACAGCGCCCCCTTGCCAGCCCAGCCCCGCCTGCTGACACCGACCGATATCTGGGGCCTGATCGCCCCCGCAGTGTTGCCCGCATGGGATGGTGCTCTGGCCAAGGTCAAGGCCGCCTATGGCGAAGCAGCGCCTGTGACCGTGGCGCTGGAGAGCTTTGAAGCCATGTACTGGGCCTTCCGTTACATCCAGGGCCGCGAAGCATGGATGACCGATGGTGCCTTTATCGAACGCTACGCCCCTGTGCTGGGCCCCGGCGTGAAAGAGCGCTTTGCCTGGAGTAAAGAAGTGACGGACGAGCAGGTTGTGAACGCCCACGCCTTCCGCACACGTTTTCGCCAGCATCTGGCAGCCATGCTGGGCAGCGACGGCGTACTGGTCATGCCCACCATGCCCGATGTGGCGCCGCTGCGCAGCACCGACGAAGCCGCGCTGGAAACCTACCGCAACAACGCCGTGCAGATGCTGTGCATGGCGGGGCTGTCGGGCTTTCCGCAAATCTCGCTGCCCTTGGCCAGCTGCAACGGCGCGCCGCTGGGCCTGTCGCTGCTGGGACCCGCAGGCAGTGACAAGAGCCTGATCGCCATGGCGCAAAAAATCGCGGCTGTAGGTACTTGAGCCGGACAGGGCGGTTGTGACACAGGGGCCTGGCTGAATGGGCAGTCAGGCCCTTCTTGCAGGAGCGATGCGCAGCGCTTGAAGCACATGGAGCGCATCAGTGGTTTTTTTTGATGAAATATGCCTCTAACGCCCATGCAGCAAGCGCTAGAAGCTATGAATTTTGTATTTACTCCCTCTCCCGCTTGCGGGAGAGGGCAGGGGTGATGGGGCTCGCTCTCCTTCCCCCACTGGGGGAAGGCTGGGATGGGGGCCTTTCACTCCTCCCCCCTCTGGGGAGAGGTTGGGAGAGGGGCTTTTTCTGCTTTTTGTTTGAGCTGTTTGCTTGTTTTAAGGGAGGGAGTCGGGTCTCGGCCCGACAGCCGAGTTCCTTTTTGTGCGCGACCGGGCGGCGAACCGCAAAAAGGAAGCTTCACGCTTGCGTGGGGCGGAACTCATATTGCGAAGCAATGTGAGTGGAGACCAAAAAGCGCGTCTGCGACGCTGTCCGGCTGAACTCCCGTCGCTCTGGTCAAACAGGCAGCCGGAAATTTGAATTTGCATGTGAAGGCACGCCAGTCCTGCGGCTGGCGTGCGGGTGCACAAGCGTTGCGCCTTGCATTCCCTCTCCCGCTTGCGGGAGAGGGCAGGGGTGAGGGGGTATTCAGCACCTTCCCCCACTGGGGGAAGGCTGGGATGGGGGCATGGCCCTTGGTGGATGCCCACTCAACCCTTCACAAATGCAGCTGCAAACCCGCTGGCATGGCCTGCACCTCACAGTCCACCTGGCCAGCGCGACGCTCCAGCACTGCAAAGTCGCCACCTTCCACTGCCAGCAGCGCATGGTGCCAGGTGCCGGGGGCCAGCATCACACCTTGCCGTCCGTTGGTGATAAAGGCTTGCAATGCATGCGCATGGCAGGGGGCACTGGCAGCTGCCACCACCAGCACAAAGCGCTGCGTGCCCAGCGGAATAAAAGTCTGGCTGCCCAGCGTGTGGCGCTCCATCTCGCCAATGTTCAGCGGAAAAGTCCGCGCCTGTGCGCGAAACAGCGCCAGCATGGGGGTGCCGCCCTGGGCGGTCAGTTGCATATTGGGAATCAGGTCATAGCGCACGGCATTGCCGCTGTTGATGGTGCAGTGCGGCACGGTGGCCGCCGTGGCGGCGTCAAATGCAATCACTTGCCCAAAGGGCGCAAAGGCGGCAGCCGTCAGTGGCTGGGCTTTCAAACTTGGCATATTCATGCCGTGCAGTGCATGCAAGCGCAGTGCCAGAGGGCGATTTGCAGGGCTGCACCTGCATACACTTGCAGGATTCCAACTTTGTGAGCACACCCCATGGAACTGCGACAGTTGCGCTACTTTGTGCGCGTGGTGGAACTGGGCTCCATGAGCCGCGCGGCCATGGAGCTGAATATGGTGCAGTCTGCGCTGAGCCAGCAGATCAGCCGGCTGGAGAGCGAGCTCAGCACCCGCCTGCTGCAACGCACCAGCAAAGGCACCGTCCCCACGGAAGCAGGCATTGCCTTTTTTCACGAAGCCCAGCTCACGCTGCGCCATGCGGACCAGGCCATCCAGGCCGCGCAAAAGGCGCGTCTTTCGGGCGCGGTGAGCATTGGCCTGTCACCTACGATTGCCTCGGTGCTGGGCCTGCCGCTGATGCAGGCCATGCGCGAGCGCTACCCCGCCGTGCATCTGCACATGGTCTCGGCCCTGTCTGGCCACCTTGCCAGCCTGCTCAATGCGCGCCAGCTGGATCTGGCCATTTTGTTCGACGCCCAGGGCGCACGCCGCTGGAGCGTCATGCCGCTGCTGGAAGAAAAGCTGTTTCTGATCCAGTCCCGGCACAAGCCCGTGTGCAAGCCCACACCTGCCAAGACACTGGCGGATCTGGAAAGCGTGCCCCTGATTCTTCCTTCGTGCAGCCACGGCTTGCGCAACGCCATCGTCACCGCCGCCCGGCAGTCCGGCGTGCAGCTGGATATTGCGCTGGAAATTGATGGCCTGCCGCTGCTCATGGAAGCCGTCAAAGCCGGTATGGGCGCTACCGTACAGCCATGGTCTGCCGTCAAACTGCACCCCGATGCCGAGGCGCATTTTCAGTGGTCAGAAATCTGCCATACCGAAGTGCGCCGCCCCGCCACGCTGTGCAGTCTGTCAGAGGATGAACTCTCGCCCGCCGCCCTGGCCGCACGGGTGGTGCTGCTGGACTGTGTGCGGCAGCTGGTGGGGAGTGGGGCTTGGGCGGGGGCTAGTTTGGTGTAACGACGGATGCCGTCACGATTTCTGGAATACCAAGGCGGCCCAGATATTCCCAGGTGGGGTCATAGCACTGGGGATTTCGTGTGGGGTCTTCGGCATTTCCCTCTGGGACCACGATCACCATGCCTTGGCGAGCACGGGTGAGCAAGACGCGGTAGGCATTGAGTCGATAGCGCTGGTCTACTGATTGCCGGATCTCTTGCCAGCGTGTTCCGCTGAAATTGCGAAAGCGCCACGGTGCAGCAGTGTTGTCCGGTTGAGCGATGAGATCGCCATCCCAAACCACCACGGCCCAATCCAGCTCTAAACCTTGCACATCAAATTCGCTGCCAGCGTCTTCCAAGTAGTACGACGACCGAACATCGCTTGCGTCATTCAAAAACCAAGCGCAGGGATCGATCTTCACCGCCATATTCAGTCCCAAAGGTTTGAGACGCTTGGCCCCAGAAGAAGCCAGCACGCCATAGCGTTCGCTGCCGCGGGCCTTGGTTTTAATCCATTGTTTGGCTTGGGCCAGAGAGCGGGTTCGCACGATGGGATAGTGCTGCATTACCTGTTGCAGTTGCTGTTGAGCTGTGGAGATGTCAGCTTCCATCAGTGCTGCAATGGCGTGGGATAAGCGCTCGGAGCGGAAAGAGCGCAGTGACACACCCAGATGCAGTGCTGGTGTATGTATCACATGCCTTTGCGTGTCGTGGTCTTGCTCCAAGCTGACAAGAGTGTCTGTGCCCTTGAAGGACTCTGGCAGGCAAACATCCCAATGCACAAAGCGTTCACGCAGTGCCCGCAGCCACTCCTGGATACCTGCTTCGCCTGTATTAATTTCTTGTCCTGTACCAATCAAGCACACGATGGCAGCCCATCCTTCGTGGCGATTCATCACGTCAATCAAAAATTCAGGTTCTGATTGGTCAAAGTCAGGAACATCACGCTTGGTACGCATGAATTTGCTGGCTTGATCACGGTCCCATGCACGCTGTGCCTCATCAAACACCACTACGCGTTCTATAGGAGCAGCCTTGTGCTCCAGGTAATAGTCGCGGAAATGGTGAATGTTTTGGATAAAGGCTTTGGCTTTGCGCTCGGCATCATTTTTCTTCACAGACTGCATATGCGCTTTGGCTTGTTGCACTTCATCGCGGGCCAGCGCTTCACGCAATACATCCACCAATGGGCCATTGCCAGACAAGAACACGGCATGTTCTTGGTCGTTTGCATCATGCTTGCGACGTTCACAGACCAGGTTTAGGCCGGCCAATGTTTTTCCAGCTCCAGGAATGCCAGAGACAAAGCAAATGACTTTGCGCTTTGAAGCACGTGCACTATCGATGGCCTTCACCAGGGCTTGTGTGGTAGTGCTTAAATTTTCAGCGCCCGCTTCAGAGTGTGTGATGTCTTCTACGCTGTGGCCTTTGTAGAGTGCTTGAGAAGCTTCCACAATCGTTGGGGTGGGCTTGTAAGCCGACGTCAACCAGGCTTGATAGTCCAATTCAGCACTTGGATGCGTGTCTGTAAATCGGGAAAGCACTTGGCCTAAGTTGCTGGCATTAGCGCAGGCAATCGGATAGATACCAGCAACTGGATAGGCGGGGCTTGGAACAACATCTGCCGCATCTGTCGCAATCAATATCGGCGCGATATCTGTGTGATGGCTGCCGGCATGAAAGTTCTTTAAATCCAGTGCGTAGTCGATGACTTGTGTTTGCGCGGCAGCGTCATAGTGCTTGGCGCCCACTTTGAACTCCAACACCAGAATGGTGTTACCCAGCAGCAGAATGTTATCCACGCGCCGCCCCATGCGAGGGATCACAAACTCAAAGCACACCATACCTCGCATCGTGGGTGTCAAAGCACTTCTCAATATTTGAATTTGTTGTTCCCAAGCGCGTTTTTGTTCTGCCGTGACATTCCCATCAGACGTATGCGAGAGATGTCCAACGATGGTGCTGGGGTGAGCTGCAAAAAAATCTTCAATGCTTGCGCAGTAGGCTGCGCGTCGGGTCGTAGTTTTCATTGCTTGGGTGGATGAAGAAGCTCATGGAGGATAGCTTCTCTCTTCTTATGGGCACAGAGGTTTGTAGCTTGCCATCACAAAAACTGATACCCCTATCCCATAACAGACCTGCCTAGTTGTCAGTGCGCTTCCTACAGTCGAACTCCCCTACGAGTGAGATAGCAAGGAGAGTTTCATGGACACCGATGTCTTGGTCATCGGTGGCGGTAATGCTGCCCTGTGCGCTGCCCTGATGGCGCGCGAAGCGGGGGCACGCGTGCTGCTGCTGGAGTCCGCACCGCGCGCATGGCGCGGCGGCAACTCCGCCCACACCCGCAACCTGCGCTGCATGCATGATGCACCGCAGGATGTACTGGTTGATGCCTACCCCGAAGAGGAATACTGGCAAGACCTGCTCAAAGTAACCGGCGGCATCACCAACGAACATCTGGCACGACTGGTGATTCGTGCGTCTTCCACCTGCCGCAACTGGATGCGCAAGCACGGCGTGCACTTTCAGCCGCCACTGTCGGGCGCGCTGCATGTGGCGCGTACCAATGCGTTTTTCATGGGCGGCGGCAAGGCCCTGGTCAATGCCTACTTCCGCAGTGCCGAGGCGCTGGGTGTAGAGGTGCGCTACGAATCGCCCGTGGACCGGCTGGAAATCGTCAACGGTGAATTCAAGGCTGCCTATGTGAAGGGCCAGCGCATTACGGCCAAGAGCTGTGTGCTGGCGGCAGGCGGTTTTGAGTCCAACCGCGAATGGCTGCGCGAGGCCTGGGGCCAGAACGAGCGTGGTGAGTGGCCTGCGGACAACTTCATCATCCGTGGCACGGCCTACAACCAGGGCGTGCTGCTCAAGCACATGCTGAACGAGCACCAGGCCGATGGTCTGGGCGACCCCACACAGGCCCATATGGTGGCCATTGATGCTCGTGCGCCGCTGTATGACGGCGGCATCTGCACGCGCATTGACTGCGTGTCGCTGGGCGTGGTGGTCAACCGCGAGGCCGAGCGTTTCTACGACGAGGGCGAAGACTTCTGGCCCAAGCGCTACGCCATCTGGGGCCGCCTGGTGGCACAGCAGCCGGGGCAGATTGCGTATTCGATCATCGACAGCAAGGCCATTGGCCGCTTTATGCCGCCGGTGTTCCCTGGCGTGAAGGCCGACAGCCTGCCCGAGCTGGCACAAAAGCTGGGGCTGGATGTGGACACCTTCATGCGCACGCTCAACGCCTACAACGGCGCCTGCAAGGTGGGCAAGTTTGACCACACGGCGCTGGACGACTGCCACACCGAAGGCGTGACACCTGCCAAGACGCACTGGGCGCGCCCCATCGACACAGCACCGTTTTACGGCTACGCCCTGCGCCCTGGCGTGACCTTTACCTATCTGGGCCTGAAGGTGGACGACACCGCCGCCGTGCGCTTTAACGACCAGCCCAGCCGCAACCTATTTGTAGCGGGCGAAATGATGGCGGGCAATGTGCTGGGCAAGGGCTATACCGCTGGCGTGGGCATGTCGATTGGTACGGCCTTTGGCCGCATTGCGGGCCGCAACGCTGCACTGGCTGCGGCAGGAAAAGACGCCGAACACGGCGCTGTGAAGGATGAGGTCTAAGCCATGAGCATGCAATCGTTTGAACAGCTGGGCCAACAGGCCCGGGCACTGGCTGGTGGCAGCACTGGCAAGGTGATTCCCATTGTTCCTGCGCAGCAGCTGTCTGCCGCTGAAGGCGAAGTGGCACGCGTGATGCAGATCTGCAATGCCTGCCGCTACTGCGAAGGTTTTTGCGCCGTCTTCCCTGCCATGACGCGCCGTCTGGAGTTTGGCAAGGCAGATGTGAACTACCTGGCCAACCTGTGCCACAACTGCGGGGCCTGCCTGCACGCCTGCCAGTATGCGCCGCCGCATGCGTTTGGCATCAACATCCCCAAGGCCATGGCCGAGGTGCGTGGCCAGACCTATGCCGACTACGCCTGGCCGCCTGCGCTGGGCAAGCTCTACCAGCGCAATGGGCTGACGCTGTCACTGGCACTGGTGGCAGCGCTGACGCTGTTCCTGGTGCTGGCTGCGCTGCGTGAAGGCGGCCTGGAAGCGCTGTGGGGCGCCAAGCTCGGCGGTGACTTCTACAACCTGTTCCCGCACAACCTGCTGGTGGGCATGTTTGCGCCGGTGTTCCTGTTTGTGGTGTTTGCGCTGTTCATGGGCGTGCGCCGTTTCTGGAAAGACGTGAAACCCGCTACCAGCGGTGTGGATGTGAGCGGTGCTGCCGCTACGGAAGCCACGGGCGATGTGCTGCGCCTGAAGTATCTGGATGGCGGCCACGGTGACGGCTGCCACAACGAAGACGATGCCTACACCCTCAAGCGCCGCCGCTATCACCACCTGACCTTCTACGGCTTCATGCTGTGCTTTGCCGCCACGGCTGTGGCCACGGTCTACCACTACGTCTTTGGCTGGGAAGCGCCGTATGACCTGCCCAGCCTGCCCAAGATTCTGGGTGGGGCAGGGGGGCTGAGCCTGATGCTGGGTACTGCGGGCCTGTGGCATCTGAACCGTACACGCCACCCTCTGCATGGCGATGCCAAGCAAAAGCCGATGGACCTGGGCTTTATTGCCCTGCTGTTCCTCGTCGCTGCCAGCGGCCTGGCGCTGTGGCTGGGCCGTGCCACGCCTGCGCTGGCACTGCTGCTGTGTCTGCATCTGGGCGCAGTGATGGCGCTGTTCATCACCTTGCCCTACGGCAAGTTTGCCCACGGCGTGTTCCGCACGGCAGCGCTGCTGCGCTTCAACACAGAAAAGCGTCAGCCCAACCCTGTGGGCCTGGGCGCTGACTGATCCTCACCTCGCAAGCATCGCAAATATATAAGGAGACCTTCGATGAAAAAACGTACGTTCATGCAGGCTGCCGTTCTGGCGGCTACGTCCCTGGCCTGGGGCAGCCACGCCCTGGCACAGGACTTCCCACCCAAGAAGCCCATCACCATGGTGGTTGGCTTTGCCGCAGGGGGGGCAGCCGATGCGGCCGCACGCATGATTGCCAAAAAGCTGGGGGACAACATTGGCCAGTCGGTCATCGTCGAAAACCGTGGTGGTGCGGGTGGCAATATCGCCCACGGTCAAGTAGCCAATGGCCTGACCGATGGCTCCATGATTCTGTTTGGCTCCATTGGCCCGCTGGCCATTGCGCCGCATCTGATGAAGCTCAACTACGACCCGCTCAAGGATCTGGCGCCTATCTCGGGCGGGGTGAACTTCCCCAACCTGCTGGTGGTGCACAAAGGTGCTGGCATTAACAACCTGGAGGAGTTTGTGGCTCAGGCCAAGAAGGCTCCCGGCAAGCTGGACTTTGCCTCTACCGGAGCGGGCTCGGCATCTCACCTGGCCGGTGAGCTGCTGAACCAGCGTGCAGGCATTGACACCGTGCACGTTCCCTACAAGGGGGGCGGCCCTGCCATGCAGGACCTGCTGGGTGAGCGCATTACCAGCTACTTTGCTGCACCTCCTACGGCCATGCCCCAGGTGGAAGCTGGCAAGCTGATTCCGCTGGCAACGACCGGCCTGACACGCCCCAGCTACATGCCCAATATTCCGACCGTGGCAGAAGCTGGCTACCCCGGCTTTGAGGCGCTGAACTGGTATGCCTTTGTGGCCGCTGCCAAGACACCAGAGCCGATTCTGGAGCGCTGGAACCAGGAGATCGTCAAGGCACTGAACGATCCTGAAGTCTCCAAAATGCTGCTGGATTACGGCCTGACCCCCCAGCCTTCCACCCGCCAGGAGCTGGCCGAGTTCATCCAGAAAGAATATGTGCAATGGGGTGAGGTGGTGAAGCAAGGCAACTTGCAGGGCAACTGATGCCTGCACATGTGGTTGGACGTTTTCCTTCTTTGATGCCACCTTCGGGTGGCTTTTTTCGTCAGAAACCTGTGCACGGCGCTTTTTTGCCAAGCCAGCGACAATACGCAGCCTGCCCTGCCTGATGCGCCGGGCTTTTGTTTTGCGGCGCTGCGCCGCGCCGCCTTGCTGGCCTGCTCACAATCCCATGACTGCTAACGCCCCACGTGTGCTGTCGCTCATCCCGCCGATGACGCAGCTCAATACGCCTTATCCTTCTGCGCCCTATCTGACGGGCTTTCTGCGCTCACGCGGCGTGGATGCAGTGCAGGAAGACCTGGCGCTGGCGCTGGTGCTCAAGCTGCTGTCCAGAGAGGGGCTGGAGCAGATCATTGAACTGGTGCAGGCGCAGTACGACGAAGATCCGGAACGCCTGTTCAGCCCCGCCGTGCAAAGCTTCATGGCCCAGCGCGACCGCTATCTGGCGACCATCAACCGCGTGATTGCCTTCCTGCAAGGCAAGGACAGCACGCTGAGCCACCGCATCGTCAGCCGCACCTGGCTGCCCGAAGGCCCACGCTTTGATGCGTTGGAGCATTACATCGACGATGGCTCTGGCGACCCCATCGGCTGGGCCTTTGGTGCTCTGGGCCAGCAAGACCGCGCCAAGCACTACGCCACGCTGTATCTGAACGATCTGGCCGATGTGATTCGTGACGCGGCCGACCCGCGCTTTGAGTTTGTGCGCTATGCCGAGTCGCTCTCGGGCAACCAGCCCACGTTTGACCCGCTGGCTGAGGCACTGGCTGCCGAGCCCACGCTGGTGGATGAAGTGCTGATGGAGCTGACGCGCAAGGCCATCTGGCGCCATCGCCCCACTGTGGTGTTGCTCTCGACACCGTTCCCCGGATCGGTCTATGCGGCCTTCCGCATTGCGCAGATCATCAAGGCCGAGTTTCCGCACATCAAGCTGGTGCTGGGCGGCGGCTTTGTGAACACTGAACTGCGTGGCTTGGCCGAGCCGCGCGTGTTTGACTACTTTGACTTTGTCACGCTCGATGCCGGTGAGCGCCCGCTGCTGGCGCTGCTGGAGCACCTGCGTGGCGATCGTGGCCAGTCGCGTCTGGTGCGCACCTTTATCCGCAATGAAGCAGGCGCGGTGCAGTACATCAACATGATGGAGTCTGACATTGCGTTTGCAGAAGTCGGCACCCCCACCTGGGATGGCCTGCCCATTCACGACTACCTGTCGCTGCTGGACATGCTCAACCCCATGCACCGCATGTGGAGCGATGGCCGCTGGAACAAGCTGACCATTGCCCACGGCTGCTACTGGAAAAAATGCAGCTTCTGCGATGTGAGCCTGGACTACATCAGCCGCTACGAAGGCGCGAGCGCGACGGAGCTGGTCAACCGCATTGAAGCCATCGTGCAGGAAACCGGCCAGACCGGCTTTCACTTTGTGGACGAAGCTGCGCCGCCCAAGGCGCTCAAGGCCTTGTCCAAGGAACTGCTGGAGCGCGAGGTAGAAATCAGCTGGTGGGGCAATATCCGCTTTGAAAAGACGTTTACGCCAGAGCTGGCCCAGCTGATGGCCGACAGCGGCTGCATCGCCGTATCGGGCGGGCTGGAAGTGGCCTCTGACCGCCTGCTCAACCTGATGAAAAAAGGCGTGAGCGTAGAGCAGGTGGCCCGCGTGACCAAGGCGCTGACCGATGCTGGCATTCTGGTGCACGCCTATCTGATGTATGGCTTTCCCACGCAGACCGTGCAGGACACCGTGGACGCGCTGGAGTATGTGCGCCAGCTGTTTGAAAACGGCTGCATCCAGAGCGGCTTTTTTCACCGCTTTGCCTGCACCGTGCACTCACCCGTGGGCCAGAACCCTGCCGAATACGGCGTCATCCTGCCCGAGCTGCCACCCGCCACCTTTGCGCGCAATGACATTCCCTTTATTGACCCCACAGGCGTCGATCACGACAAGCTGGGCGTGGTGCTCAAGAAAGCCATCTACAACTACATGCACGGCATTGGTGTGGAAGAAGACGTGCGCAACTGGTTTGACTTCAAGGTGCCCAAGCCCACTGTGCCACGTAACAAGATTGCCAAAGCACTGGCGGCCAAGGGCTGATAATTAACTAAAAAAATAGCTGCCAGCGCTGGTGTAATAAGCACTTGCAAGTGTTTTGTATTGCAAAGTGGCTGATATCAAGCGCTAACCGCTCATAAAAACAAAGCCCGCTGATTGCGGGCTTTGTGCTTTTTGGGGCCTTGCAGGCACAAAAAAAATCCCCGCCGAAGCGGGGATAAGCATGATCTTCTTGGCGAAGAGCAAGCGTCTTTCACTGCCTCAAGCCCGCAGCGGCGGGCTGAGAGACCAGCCAGATGCTGACGGGTCTTAGTGGCTGGTTCAGACCTTGGCGATCTGAACCAGCACTGTGCGGTGAAGCTGCTTACTTCTTGCCCAGGTTGTCAGGCAGAGCGTAGGCAATCACGTAGTCGCCCAGGTCCTTGGACTTGGAAGCGCCACCGGCCGAGATCACCACGTACTGCTTGCCAGTTTCAGGCGACTTGTACACCAGAGGTGCGGCCACGGCGGCTACAGGCAGACGTGCCTTCCACACTTCTTCGCCAGTCTTGGAGTCCAGGGCTCGCAGGTAGTTGTCCTGTGTACCGGCAAAGAACACCAGGCCCGAAGCGGTCGATGTGGGGCCACCCAGTGTAGGCATACCGATAGGCATGTGCATGCCAGTCTTCACACCCAGAGGGCCTGTGTCTTCCACGGTACCCATAGGCACTTGCCACACGATCTGGCGAGTGTTCAGGTCGATGGCAGTCATCGAACCGAATGGAGGGTTGTTACAAGGCACACCCAGAGGCGATTGCAGGATGTCGATCTTCACACCACCGTAGATACCGGCGATCTGAGGACGGATGGTGCCCATGAAGCCAGGCACTTCGTCGGTCGTAACCTTGTAGTTCTTGGCTTCTTCCTGAGTCACCAGAGACATACGCAAAGGCATGCGCATATCGTTCACGAACATCAGGCCACGCTTTTCGTCGACGGAGATACCACCCCAGTTCATGCCACCCAGCAGGCTAGGCCATTCGATGTAAGGCTTTTCTCCTGGAGGGGTGTAAGGACCCAGGTACAGGGAATCCTTGAACATGATGCGGCAGTACAGCTGGTCGAATGTGGTCATACCCCACATCTTGGTTTCGTCCAGAGGATCGACACCGATGGTAGGCATACCCACGGAGAAAGGCTGTGTAGGAGACAGCTTCTCGCCCACGGCTGCGGGTTCGGTAGGCACAGGACGCTCTTCCACTTCGGTCACAGGCTCACCAGTGCGGCGGTCCAGCACGAAGATGAAGCCCATCTTGGTGGATTGGATCAGTGCAGGCACCTTCTCGCCCTTGTCGTTCTTCATGTCGAACAACACAGGTTGCGATGGGATGTCAAAGTCCCACACGTCGTGGTGCACGGTCTGGAAGACCCACTTGCGCTTACCAGTGGAAGCATCCACGGCAACGATGGCCGAACCGTACTTTTCCTTGGCTTCGTTACGGTCACCACCCCAGTAGTCAGGAGGGCCGTTACCTGTAGGCAGGTAAACCAGGTTCAGTTCCTTGTCGAAGGTAGGCACTGTCCACACGTTAGGTGTTTCCAGTGTATGGCCGTCTGCCTCAGCTTGGTCTGCAGGCTTTTGATTGCCTTCAGCATCTTCGGTACCAACGTCCCACACCCATGCCAGCTTGCCGTTCAGCACGTCGTAAGAACGCACTGCGCCGGAAGGTTCACCGTGCACAATGTCACGCACCCAGCCGCCAACCACTACCTGGTTGTTCATCACAACAGGAGCAGCTGTGGGGTGGTAACGCTTGCTGACTTCGGTGGGGCCCATGCCCTTCTTCAGGTCCACATAGCCGTGGTCACCAAAGTCATCACACAGTTGGCCGTTCTTGGCATCCACTGCGAACAGACGGGCATCCACTGCGGAGACGATGATACGCTGGCGGCATTGCTGCACGTCGGCATACGCTGCCTTCACTTCAGCGGCCAGTGTGTCATCCTTGTCGATGTCGTAGTAACCCACGCCACGGCAAGTCACGTGCTCTTCACTGTGTGCCTTGGGGTCGAACTTCCACAGTTCCTTACCAGTGTCGGCATCCAGCGCAGCAATCACGTTCTCGGGAGTGCAGGTGAAAATGCGGTTGCCAATCTGAGTAGGCGTGTTCTCATCCACACCGATGGCAGGGCCGGTGATACGGCGGCCAGTGCGGTAAGTCCAGGCCACTTCCAGCTTGTCCACGTTCTCGGGCGTGATGTCCGAGTAAGGAGCAAAACGGGTACCAGTGCCGCTGCGGCCAAAGAATTCCCAGTCAGCAGGTGCTGCTTCTTCGGCTTGGTTGTTGTGCTCGGAAGCATCAGACAGCGCTTCAGGCTTGAGCACGGTGCCATGGGGGAAGAAGGCTGCAACCAGTGTAGCCAGCAGTGCTGCAAAGAAAGCCCAGCCAAAGCCATTGGCTACGCGGCGGCCGCTTTGTGTCACGCCAGGTGCTGTCGCACCAACCCACAGGCTGCACATCATGATCAGTGCAGGAATCACCAGGCGGGGCAGCAGTTCCCAGTAGCGCAGGCCACCGACTTCACACAGGGCCCAGATGCAGGTCAGCACAAAGATCACTGTCGAAGCAATGATGGCAATGCGCTTGCGCCACTGCAGCAGGCCTGCCAGCACAACGTAAGCCAGACCCGCGATCAGGTAATAGGTCGAACCACCGAGCGACACGAGCTTGATACCACCGTAGATCATGCCCAGTGCCACAAGTAGCACTACCAGCGAAAAGATTACCCTCGCTGCGCTTCCGATGGAGAGACTGCCCTTTTGAGAGCGATCATCATCAGTCATTTTTAAATATCCATTGGTTAAGTTGTCCATGCTTGTTATTTACTGTTTCGATATAAGCAAAGCGTTTTCTGGATGCTTTTCCTCATATCTGTTCATAAATAAAAAGGCATGGCATAGCAATGCGCCCACTGAAAAACATCGAGTGGGTACATCGAAAAAAATTCTATGCCTCTGATTTTTGGTGTCTAGGGTTTACCCTATATAACCCATTGCGTAATCATGGGATTCTGTGGGAAAGCTTGCGCTAACTTCTTTTGAATTCTTTAGTTTTTCAAATTTTCAGAAATTACTGAAATTTGGAAATTAACAAAACCATGTCTTTAATTTTCTATTTTAGATAGCGCTAACAGATTGCTGGGTATAAAGGCATTTGAAGATTATTTTTAAGCAGGTATTGATTAAAAAAACATCTTCATTTCAAACTATTTAAAAAGTTTGCTGGCATGAAAAATCATGCATAAAAGATTGATTTTTCAAATTTTTATGCGTGAAAGCATCCACGCCACCCTGTTCCTCAAACGCGGTCAATGTGCTGCCGCCTTGTGCCTTTCCGGGCTCTTGGTGGCGATGCAGATGGTGAGGGCACACCTTGTGGAGCCAGCAGGGCTGCGGCTGCAGCTCTTGAAATGCCGCGGCTCTGTTGTAAAAGCTGCTAGCACAAATTTATGAATCTTGCAAAGCGCTATTTCTCAGCTCATTTTTCCAGAGCATTTAGCGCCTTGCTTTCTGGGTTCAACACAGAAACTTCCTCAAAGTTCCCGTATTTCAAGCGTTGGCTACTATCAAAAGATGAGCTTGGTGTGTAAAAAACCGTCGCATACAGAGGGTGTCGAGATGGGTATGTGCTCGTGAAGCCCTGTGCGGAATGGCTCATCCAGACGCCAAGAATTGGTGGCGGGTCAGCACACGGCTTGCCTTTGGGGTGCTCTTTGGCAGGGCGTTCCTTGCCATGCGTCACGCAACACCCGTCCCTATCTCCATAGACTGGGCTGCTGCACAGACATACCAAGACAATGCGCCCCCAGGCAATCTTGGTCGCGCCCTATGGCTCCATCAATTCCCAAGGCAGACATCAGCAGGCACGGCATTTCGTCAAGCGCAAGCATGCAGACCGGCGAGCTGGCTCCGTTGCCGGGTTAAGCACTTGAGAGTGCTATTGCCCAGAGAGTGGGGGGCTGCTGCAGGCAGCTGCTGATGCGGGCCGTGCATGTGAGCAAGCATGCTATTGCTTTCAAGCATGAAAAATCTGTAAATATGAAAAATCAAGCTCGATTTATTCTTTTTTATTTTCATATGTGCATGAATATTTACTAAACAAGGGTTTACACAGCGGGAATTTGCAATAAATATTCACCTGTTCGCACCTACAGTGATTGCTGCCAGATCACTGATGGCGACAAGCAATGGCTGGCCTGTCTGCACCCTCAAGGGCTGGCGTCACTCAGGGTGCAAGCACAGCGCTGTTGCACCTATGCTGAGATACGGCGCATTCCATCGCACGGCGCCATCCACACCGAGGAGTTTGGACGTATGAAGCTGGATCAAAACCTGCGCGCAAAGCTGCTGCCCGACCTGCCGGACTGGACGTTCAAGGACGAGCGCGGCGGTCTGATCGCGCGCGACTTTGTGTTTCATGACTTTGCCCAGGCCTTCGCTTTCATGGCCCAGGTTGCCCTGTATGCGGAAAAGCACAACCACCATCCGGAGTGGTTCAACGTCTACAACCGGGTGTCGGTCACGCTGACTACGCATGACGTAGAGGGGCTGTCCATTCAGGACACCCAGATGGCGCAGCAGATGGACCGCATCGCACAGGCGTTGCACCAGCAGACGCTGTGACATGGAGGAGGCCCTATGCTGCAGCAACACCAAGCAAGCACCAAGCACGGCCTGGCCGCAGGCGCAGATCACCAGCCTGAGCGCCCCGACTGGACCACGGACCAGAACTGGAGTGCCTACACCGCGCAGGAGCATGGCATCTGGAAGACCTTGTTCGAGCGGCAAAGCAGGCTGCTGCCCGGCCGGGCGTGTGACGAATTCATGCGTGGCCTGCAGGACTTGCCCATTGGCCCGGAGCAGATTCCGAACTTTGAGGCACTGTCTGAAAAGCTCATGCAGCGCACGGGCTGGCAGGTCGTGGCCGTGCCCGGTCTGGTGCCAGACGATGTGTTTTTTGATCACCTGGCCAACCGCCGCTTTCCGGCAGGCCATTTCATCCGCAAACCGCATGAGCTGGACTATCTGGAAGAGCCCGACGTCTTTCATGACGTATTCGGCCATGTGCCCATGCTCATGAACCCGGTCATGGCGGACTACCTGCAGGCATACGGTCAGGGCGGCCTGCGCGCCAAGGCGCTGGGCGCGCTCGATAACCTGGCCCGGGTCTACTGGTACACCGTAGAGTTTGGCCTGGTGCAGCAGGCAGACGGGCTGCGCATCTATGGCGCAGGCATTGCTTCTTCGCCTGCAGAAACTGTTTTTTCAGTGGAAGACACTTCCCCCAACCGCATTCAGTTTGAACTGGAGCGCGTGATGCGCACCCACTACCGCATCGACGACTTTCAGGAAACCTACTTCGTGCTGCAGCACTTTGACGATTTGCTCAATCTTGCGAACATCGACTTTGCGCCGGTGTATGCGCGCGTAGCCCATGCACCCTGCTACGAGCCGGGCGATGTGCTGCCATCTGACAAGCTGCTGCACCGTGGCACAGGCCGCTATCACCAGCATCCAACGCACAAGGGAAAGCAATGACCACCAAAACCGTTTTGATTACAGGTGCCGCTGGCCAGCTAGGGCAGGCCGTTGCCGCACGTTTTCGGCAGGATGGCCTGCGTCTGATTCTGGCTGACCGCAATGAACAGGCACTCGAACAAGTGTTTGGCGAGCGCGACAATGAAATACTGCTGCCTGTAGACCTGCTCAAGCGCGAACAGGTGGCCAGCGAAATCGCCTGGGCACAGTCACGCTTTGGCAGCATCGATGTGTGCTGCCATATCGCCGGCGGCTTTCGCATGGGCGAGGCGGTGCACACCACGTCTGACGCCACCTGGCATTTTCTGATGGACCTTAACGCCAAAGCCCTGCTGCACGTGGCAGCCGCCGTCATCCCCGGCATGTGCCAGCAACAGCGCGGCAGCTTTGTCACCGTGGGTGCAGGGGCGGCCCTGAAGGGCGGTGCCCACATGGGCGCCTACAGCGCCTCCAAGAGCGCCCTGATCCGGCTGACCGAAGCCATGTCCGCCGAACTCAAGCACCAGGGCATCAACGTGAACTGCGTGCTGCCCTCCATCATCGACACCCCCGACAACCGCGCCGCCATGCCCGATGCCGACCCCGCGCAGTGGGTCAAGCCCCAGGCGCTGGCCGAGGTGATCGCCTTCCTCACTTCGGACGGCGCAAGCGCCGTCCACGGCGCGGCGATTCCGGTGTGTGGGTTGGTGTGAGGGGAGATGCCCACTTTCCTCTGTTGGGTAAGGTGGGGGCACAGGCTTCCTGTGCAGGAGTCATGGTCGCAAAGTCTGCAGACGTTGGACTCGGTGTTTGGCAATCAGGCACTGCAAACTGCCGATGGCTGGAGATTGGATTGGGTAGGGCAGATTACTGTCGCTCGCACATTCCAAGTGCAGCCACAAGCTTGTCTCTGAGTGCAGGCATGTCCTTCTGGATGACGGCCAAGACAATCTCATATTGGATTCCGTCATAGCCATGGCTGATTTTTGAGCGCATACTCCACCAGCCAGAAGCATTCAGCGCATGCTGTTCCACCAACTCTGGGTTGGCTGTCTGTGCATTGTGAAGGCATTGCCCAACGACTTCTATGCAGCGAACCAATGCGTCGCGCAGCATGTTGACTTCGATGGCGTCATCGTCTTCATCGCAAAGCCTGTCTTGCATCTCTGGTGATGCGCTGCTCAGGTATTGGCTGGCCATATCGATGCGCTTGATGGCATCTTGCAGATAGTCAGACAGTCTCTCTGGCTTGACAGGATCCTTGCTCACAGTGCCACTGCCTTTTGCACCACGGAATCGCGCCATTTCTTGGGGAGGCTGCGAGGGGTGTTTACATCGAATTGAACGCCAATTTCCTGGCTGAGCTCTCTCTGCATATTGACCAAATCGAGCAAGCTGCCGCCAGGCATCATGTCGATCAAGAGATCCACATCACTGGCTTCACCTTGCGTGCCTGATGCAACTGATCCGAACACGCGCGGATTGGCACCCTTGTGGCGCGCCACGATTGCGCGTATACGCTCTCTTTGGCTGAGTAGTTGGCGGTAAGTTGTCATGCTCAACCTCCTTGTGGCCATTCTTGCAGTCTATGGATTCTCGGGCAATAGGACGTGGTTCATCAAACCAGCAGTCTTTGTACGGCGGAATTGCCGATGAAACGTTGGCAGAAATAAAAAAAGCCAAGTGAAATCAATCACTTGGCTTTTGTATTTGGCGGAGGCTGTGAGATTCGAACTCACGGAAGGATCACTCCTTCGGCAGTTTTCAAGTTTTGTGGGGGCTGATTTTACCTAGTTTGGCCCATCCCCGTCTAGCTTGCTGCACCTTTGTAATTCAACGACTTATCATCGTTGCATGTTTGGCGTAGCTTGTCCTACCCTTGCCTAGATTGCTAACAATACGCTAAAGAAGCGTCTAGGAGAAGGAAATGGGGAAGCTGACGAAGACGTTCATTGACAAGGTGCAACCGCCCGCCGAGGGCTACGCGATGCACTGGGACGATTCCCTCAAGGGCTACGGGCTGCGCGTCACCGCTGCGGGCAAGCGTGTGTTCGTTGCTCAAGGCCGGGTGCTGGGTAAGGCCGTCTGCTTCACGATTGGCCCCTTCGGTGAATGGACAGAGTTCGAGGCGCGCGAGAAGGCCCGGAAGGTGCTGCAAGGTATGCGCGAGGGGATCGATCCGCGCGACGTGAAGAAGGCCGACGAAGCAACTAAGGTGACGCTGCGGCAGGTCGCGGACGCTTATATGGGGCGACCGGGCAAGCTCAAGGACAGCAGCAAGAGCGAGATTGAACGGCATGTGACCACAACCTTTGAGGCATGGCAGCACAAGCCCATCACCGGCATCACCGAAGACGACTGCCGCAAGCGCTACAACGAGATTCTGACGAAGGGGCTACGCGGCAAAGCACCGGCACCCGGTCAAGCGGTGCAGGCGTTCAGCGTGTTGCGCGCCTTGATAAATTTCGCTGGTCGCAGGTACAAGCGCGCAGACGGCACCCCGCTGATCCTGCACAACCCCGTGGCAGTGCTCAAAGACGATTGGGTGACGCTGCCCGAGCGCAAGACCCGCATCCCTGAATCGAAGATTGGCCCCGTGTGGTCAGCCCTCCAGCAGTGGCGCGACCAAGCCTACAACCGTGACACGCTGGCAAGCATCGACCTTGTGATCTTCCTCGTGCTCACTGGTGCGCGCATTGGCGAAGCAGCGGCGCTGACATGGGACAGGATCAACCTTGATGAAGGCTGGTGGCACCTGCCTGATCCGAAGAACCGCAACCCCGTATGGCTGCCGCTATCCACGCAGGCGGTGCAGTTACTGACTACGCGCCAGCGTGTCGAGGGTAGCCCGTTCGTGTTCTCGTCCTGGGGCAAGGCTGGGCACATCAAAGACCCGCGCGACACCATGAAGAAGGTCAGCGAGGTTGCAGGGACGAAGATCACGCCGCACGACCTGCGCCGCACCTTCACAACGTTCGGTGTAGCGAACTGCGGAGTTGATCTGCACAAGATCGAACTGCTGACGAACCATGTGCCTCGCGGTGTGACCGCCAAGCACTACCTTGAGACTTCGCACCTGCAATATCTCAAGCCCGAAGTGCAGCGCATCGCAGACTGGATTGGGCAGCAGGCAGCGAAAGCGAACGGCGCGAACGTGGTGCCGTTGCGTGCTTGAGAAAATCGGGCAAGCCCAAAAATATCAACAGCAACAACAGCTTGCAAAGACTACGACAAGCGTTTTACAGTTACCACTAACACACCTCGCCTTTCCGTCACTTCGCGCAATGCGTCGGGACGCGATCAACGAAAAGTGCTGCATGGGCAGACGGCGGGCAACTAGCATCGGTAACGCGATGCGGTTCGCTCACCGACTGCCCTTTTTGCATCTGCGCATCGGTGGGCTTGCTGAGAGGCACTGCCCATGCAAACCGACAACATGTCCTTCGAGCAGCTTTGCGAGCTGTTCAACTACTCCCCCAAGAAGCGCCCACTGCGCACTGACGATCTGGTCGATCTGACCGGGCTTGCTCGCAACACTTGGGAGCAGCACCGTCACAAGGGCACCGGCCCCCGTTTCTTCACGCCTCCCGGCACCCGTTGCGTCTTCTACGCCGAGCGCGATGTTCTCGCATGGCTCGCGTCGGGCGCACGCACCAGCACCAGCCAGCAAATCGCGACCGCCTAAGTCCATAACAGGCGGTCGTCCATGCGCAAACAGAACAGCGCTATGGCTATTTCAGGTGGCACTGCACTGTCGCCTAGCCCATGCGCAGCCCATCAACAAAAAAGCGGCAGGGTCTGCACACCGCTGCCGCTTGGAGATGAACACGAATGAACCACATCAACGGCCCAAGTATGGGACTGCCTTCCACGGTCATACAAGATGAAATGCAGGGTGACTACATTTCCCCGGAATGGCTGGATTTCAAGATCACCTTCATCAATCCGCCAGACGTTTCGGCGGTCATGCAGCAGGCTGAGAACAAGTGGCTACGCGCTCAGGCTGCACAGTCGCTACAGCACGGCCAGCATGCGGGCCAAGGGGGTAGCACTGGCGCGGCCCCAGCCGCTGCGCAGTCGCCCACGCTTGCATGGCCGCCCGGTCGCGCTGGCAGGCTTGCCCAGTTTATTCACGACAGCAGCTATTCGCCTGTCCGTGAGGTGGCGATTACTGCCACGCTGGGGCTGCTGGCTGGGGTCTGCGGACGTGCTTACCGTACCCACACCGGCAAGGACTTGGCGCTCTATATGATCCTCGTGGCGCGGAGTGGCATCGGCAAGGACGGCATTCACGAGGGTATTCCGAAGCTGATCGAACTGGCGGCGGTGCCGACAGCGCGGCGCTTCGTGCGGAGCCAGGACTATGTGAGTGGTGAGGCACTGCATAAGGAGCTTCTGCAAGACCCCGGATTCCTCAACCTGCAAGGGGAGTTCGGGCGGAAGCTCAAGCGCATGTCGAACCCGACGGATACACCGATGCAGCAGTTCCGCACGGTGATGACGAACGCCTATGGCAAGCGTCACCTTGAGGGGAAGACCTACAGCAACGCCGACAAGAACATGATCGGCGTGGAGTGGCCCGCGCTGTCCTTCCTTGGAGAGACGACCCCCGGCACCTTCTTTGAATGCTTGACCCCGGACATGATGGAGGACGGCTTTATGTCGCGCTTCCTCGTCGTCTCATACGATGGCGAACGCCCCTTGCCGAACAAGGAGCCGCCGCCCGCGCTATCGCCCGAAGACTTGGCGCAATGGGCAGACCTTGTGAGACAGGCAATCAAGTATCAGACCCCTATCGACACGCCGCCCCCGTGCATCGTAGAGGTGTCAGCGGACGCATACGAGAAACTTGAGCGGTTTGAACTGCATTGCATCGACAGCGTGAATGCGACCGACGACGAGGCGGAGCGGCAGGTCTGGAATCGTGCGCACCTCAAGGCATTGAAAGTGGCGTCCTTACTGGCCGTTGCCGATCACTATCTGTACCCACAAATCCAGATGGAACATGCAGCGTGGGCGCTGACCCTCGTCAGGCAGGACATAGCGGTATTCCAGTCGCGGAAGCGGAACGGCGACATTGGCACCGATGACAGCGCTCGGGAGCGCAAGCTGGTGGCATTCATGCGGGACTATCTGGTGAAGGCTCCCCCGGCAAGCTACAAAATTCCAGATGCGATGCAGCGAGCCAATATCGTGCCGCGTGCCTACTTACAGATTCGAGCCTCCACGTTGCCAGCCTTCACTAACCACAAAGCCGGGAAGAACAGCGCCCTTGACCTGACCCTGCGCAGCCTGCAAGACGACGGTGTAATTGAAGAGATGAAGAAGCTGGTATTGGTCGAGTCCTACGGCTTTCACGGCAAGGCGTACCGCATCCTTCGACTACCGGGCTGAACGGACTGACGACCGCGCTCTTAGCTTAAGGGCGCGGTCTTTATGCGAGTCAGCGGCAAGTGCTTGCTGCGTAAGGGGTAAGGGTAAAAATTAAGAAATTAAGACATTAACTTACCCATCCCCTGTTTGCTGTTTTGCTACATGGGTGGGCGGCACTTTCTTTCTTAATGCCTTAATCGTCAGTTAATTCCGCTGACTTGGTAGCTTCAAGCTCCGCGTCGTGATCTTCAATCCACTTTTCTAAGCGCCGAGTCTCGCTAACAGAAACCTCGTTGTATTCATGCTCGAAGGTCTCCATGCAAAGCTGCATCGCTGAAAGGTGTTTGTCAGCGTACATCTCGACCCACTTATTCCTGAAGACGGTAATGTGGTTATCAAAATCAATTGATGAGTAGCCGAAGCATGTGCCTTCGTAGCTTGGATGAGCAGCCTCACAGAGGTCTGCATATAACGCCATCAGGCCCGGATACCTCTTATCACACTTCTCCAGCACCGTGACGATGTTGATGGATTTGTGCTTCGTCGTGTCGTTTCGGGAGCCCAAGAGCAGCAGCGAAGTCTTGTCGCTGAACGTGCGGAAGTTCAGCGTGCCACCCACGACATTGGCTTTTAGTTGATTCAGATAAATCAACGTGGCCAAGGTCTCAAACCCGCTGCGCAATAAGATGCGAGCGCCCAATGCGTGCCCCTGCTGGTGAAGCAAAAACGACTGCTCAAGCAAGTCATGCAGTCGCCAGAAAACGACTTCCCGAAGAATGCGGGCGCGATATAGAGCCTTCCACTTATAAGCGATTGGACTGATGGAGATCAGTCCTGCCAAGGGCACCTCTTGCGGCAGCGAGTTCTTCCAGTTTGATAGCGCCTGCTCGACAACATTCATAGCGAGTCCTCCAGCCCGTCATTTTCGCGCATAGCGGGGCGACGAGCCAGCGCAACGGGCCGCACCGTACCGCACACACGCAACCCTGCCACCGCGCGGGGTTTTCTTTGCCTGCTGCACCGCGAAATCAGCGAACAACAAACATGAACTTAGTTGTTCCGCGCCTATTTCGGAACTGTAAGGCGTTGTTTTTGTTTTGTTTTTGCTTGCGGACCTTCGCTTGATAGTCCTACCGTTTTGCACATGCGCAGCCGCGCCGCAATTTATCAAGGAGTTTTCACCATGCCCACGCCAGTCGATTCAAGAATTACCCCCAGCTTGCACGCCGAAACCCTCAAGGCTATTGACGGATACGACGAGCAACTGACCGCCCCCATCCTCGCCCCCGCGCTCGAAGCGCTGGACGATGCCTATATCACCCTCGGCAGGCTGCACGACGGGCGCGACGCGGCGAAAAAGAATCAAGCCTGGTCGGAGGGGCAGCAGGTGCTGGCCGTATCCGATGCCGCCTACAAGCAACAGCAACGGCTCGCCAAGAAGTTCGACAACGTGCGCGCCACGCTGGACAAGCAGATTGCGCACTTCGAGCAGGAGCTGTCGCAGCCGCTTGAATCCCGCGCCAGTGTGGGTATCTCCGGCGAGATTCGGAAGTTTGTCAAAGACATGACGACCGAAGAACGCCACAAGTTCATTCAAGAGGCTATCGACGCGGGTGACCACACTACCGTCAGCGCGGTGCTGGGTGCCCCCAGCTACCTGTCGGGTCTCGATGCCAACTTCGCCAAGACCTACACCCGCTTCTGGCACGAGCGCGCTACCCCGGAAGTGGCGACGAAGCTCAAGGCGGTGCGTAACGCAAAGGCGGCTATCGAAGAACGCGGTGCGCTGCTGTTCAAAGAGGTCGAGAAAGCGATGGGCTCCACTTGGGGCAAGGTGCAGGAGCTTCGTCAAGGTAACGACAAAGCGCTGGCCGCCCTCAAGTTCGGCGAGTAACGCTGCTGATACCTGCAATCAACAGGAAACCATCAAATGACAGAGACAGTTCAGCCTGAATGGTTGCAGGGCTTCACTCCGCAACCCAACAAGCCGCCCAAGGGCTGGCAACCCGGCCAGAGCGGCAACCCGAAGGGGCGGCCAGTCGGCTCACGCAACAAGAAGAACGTCATCGCTGAGGAATTCGAGAAGGACGGCAGCGAGGTGGCCCGTGTGGTCATGAACGCTGCGCTCGAAGGTGACATGCAAGCCGCCAACATGGTGCTGCAACGCCTGTCCCCACCCCTCCGCGCCCGCGCTGAAAAGGTGACGTTTGAGCTAACCCCGGACGCTCCGCTGACCACACAGGCGCAGCAGATTATGACCGCCGTTGCAGAGGGGAGCATCGACCCGGAGACGGGCCAGCTTCTTATCAACTGCATCACGGCATTCGCTGGGCTGAAACAGGTTGATGAACTGGAAGCGCGCCTCATCGCGCTGGAGGAGAAACAAGCATGAGCATCTACGACACCGACAGCATTCCCTTTTACGGCTGGGGTCGGCCAAAGATCGAACGCCCGATAGACACGCCTCAGGGGCAAGCCGACCTCAAGCTGATCGTCAATGTCTGCTACGAGGCAATTTTGAAGTGCGACGACCCTGCATGGCGCTATCAGGCCGCGCGCCTGCTTCAAGCAATCGGACCGATGAAAGGAACCCTGCAATGAAGAACGACAACCTCGACCACGAGAACCACCCGGTCAAGTACGGCATCACGCCCGACGACCTGCAACAGATGCAGCAGCGCCGAATCGAGGCGCACGCGGCCCGCGAGACTAGCGACGCGCTGAACCTGCTCCGCGCGGTCAAGCTGGGCGAGGCGCTGCGCGAGTTGCGGGAGTAACCACATGAGCATCAGCAGCGCCAAGGGCATGCTCGCCCGCCTCAAGCACTTGGAGCGCTCGCAAGGTGCCAGCGACGAGATGCGCGGCTGGGTCAGCGACACGCTCAGCGCTGCCATTGCGGACGGTCGCATGTGCCCGGTTGATGGCCCTGTGGTGCTGCACTGCCTGATGAAGTGGATCGACGACGGCACCGCACGCGCCGGGACTGCTGGCTGGGGGTTGCTGCGATGAAGCCGAACTTCCAAGGCTTCGTAGAGCCTCGCATGTGGCCGCAGGACGACGGAGCGCGGCGCGAACCCGTCCTTGATGCTGACCACAAGCCGCCGCGCGTGGTGCGCTATGTCGGCTGGCGGAAGTGCATGCGGTGTGGTCAGCTCTTTTGGTCGGAGGATGTGCAGCGCTTGCGCCTATGCACCCCACAACCGAACCGGCAAGGATGCAGGAGCAGGCAAGACGACGACGGCATCTGAAAAACCCTGCACCGCCCTTATCGTCGTCAGCGGTGCAGTGGCGCGCAGTCCCGGAGAAGCTGCGCTGTCCCATCGGGAACCGTTGGACGTTAATCAAACGGACTCAGTCAGGAACGGGGCCACTCCTACCCGTGCGACCTGACCTTCAACGGGTGCCGCTGGCACCCGTTGTCGTTTGTGCGGCTGCGCGAGCGTAGCGGGCGGCAGGGGCGACGATCACCACACTGCCGCCGCTAGGGTACTGGCGAGCACGGCACGCGGCCTGTAGCGGCGCGCTTGCCCGCGAAGGTCGAACAACAAACACAGAGTTAGGCGGTCGTGGTTTGCGGCAGCCAACAAAAAAGCCCGCTGGGCGGGCTTTTCGGTAAGCGGGCGGCGGTGCGTCTAGCAAGTTCTTAGCTCGTCACGGTTGCACGCCCGCTGATGCCATTGAACTTGCGCCACTGGTAAAGCTCGATCTGGACGTTGTTGATGTTCCACCCCTTCGCCTCCGCGACCGGCTGCAAGTCCTTCGGCTTCATGTTGCCGTGCTGGTCTAGGTACTCCCACACCTCCAAGCACTTGCCCGGGCCGGGGCGCTTGACCCCGTTCTGCTCGACGCGCTCAACCTTCGGGGCTGCTGCTTTCTTCGGCATGCCTGTGGTCACCACAGCGTCGGCGGGTGCAGCCTCGGCAGCGGGTGCGGGTGCCTCCATCGCCTTCCAGCCGAAGCGCACGCCCTCCGCAGACTTATGCACGGTGATTTCCACCAGTTCGGCGGGCACCCCTGCGGCAACACCAGCGCGGCGGGCGTTTTCGCGTTTCGTGTAGGTCTTGGCTTCCATGTCGTTGCTCCTGTGCGGGTTGTAGATGGGGCAACGCTAAGACGCATCTCCGAGACTCGGCAACGACTTTTTGGACTGACGCGGAAGTGCCGTTGATATGCAGCGCGACGACCGTATTGTTAGACCTTGATGGGGCCGAACATCCCCGTGAAGATCAGCGCATTCCAAATCTTCTTGATCGCCTGCCCGGTCTCTTGGCTCACAAACAGCGACGACCGGCTGCCGTGGGGTCGGCCAAGGAAGTAGGGGCGCATCGTCTCCCACGTCTCCGCAACCTCTGCCCAGTGCCAGCACGGAACCTCCTTCTCTAGGATCAGGGGCATGGCAATAGACAGCGGGATCATTCCGTCTGAATCAAGGGACTTGTGCCACTCGCACTTGACCAGTACCGGCGTCGCTTCGGGGTTGTATAGCTGCACATCCAGCTTCTCCGCCGTGATGCTGGCAGCGGGGTGATAAGGCAGTGCATTCACGGATTCGATGACCTTCTCGGCTTTTCCGCTCGCGGTGTAGGGACAGGTGATGAACCCGTTACGGAAGAATCGCGTGTGGTCGAGACCTTTGTACCCACATTGCTCGCTCGGTGTGGTCGTCGGGTGGCGGCTGTCGTGATTGCAGACCAGCGGGTGCCAAGTGGGATAGGCATCGACCACGGGGCCAAGCTCATCAAGGATGTCCAGGAGCGCTTCTTTACTCCGCGCCCGTTCCGCCTCATTAGCGTCTCGCGGCCGTGGCACAAGGTACGCCTCGACCTGCTCATATCCGATCCGTGCTGCTTCGTCTGCCCTGAATGCCATGTTGCGCTCCGCGTGTGATGATGTTTGCGCATGATACATCGCAACGACGCATAAAACAATCAACTCGTGCGCAGCACTGCTATTCTGCGCGTACTGTTGATCTGCTGCGCACGACTTTGCCGAGTCGGGAGGCAAAGAAAAAGCCCCGAAACCTTGCGGCTCGGGGCTCTCGTTTTGGCGGTGGGTCAGGGATTCGAACCCTGGAAGGACTTACATCCTTGCTAGTTTTCAAGACTAGTGCATTCAACCGCTCTGCCAACCCACCTAATTCTGTGACGTGCTAAGAATCTGCTAAACGGCGCTAAAGCTGTCGCCGGGAGTTTCTTTATAACACGTTGTTTTTGCTACACTTTCAGTCGTTCTCGTGTGGCCTGAACGTAAGTTTTCAAGACTGCTGGTTTAAACCACTCACCCAAACCTCCGGAAGCTGCGTATTCTACACAAGGATACGGGCTTTCATGGCAGATTTTGCGCGTTGAAAGCAGCGTGAAAAAACCGCCTTCGGAGGAAGGCGGTGTGCAAGGGGCGCTTAGTCTGCGGTTGCGCCGGAGGCCTTGACGGCTTCGCCCCAGCGGTTGATGTCAGCATCGATCAGGGTGCGGAACTCTTCGGTGCTCAGGCTGTAGGCTTCAGCGCCGAGGTTGGAGATCTTCTGCTTGACTTCATCCTGTGCCAGGATGTCTTGCACATAGCCGTTCATGCGTTCGGCCAGTTCCTTGGGCAGGCCCTTGGAGCCGATCATGCCGTACCAGGGCTCGACCTCGAAGTCGGTGTAGCCCAGCTCATGCAGGCTCTTGACGCCGGGGAACTTGGGCGAAGCGTGCTTGCTGGTAATGGCCAGGGCCTTGATCTTGCCGCCGTCGATCTGGGGCTTCAGGGGCACGGGGTTGTCAATGCCGTACTGCACTTCATTGGCCATCAGCGCAATGATCAGCGGGGCCGAGCCCTTGTAGGGGATGTGGGGGGCCTTGGCCTTGACCTGCATGTGGAACATCTCGGCAATCATGTGCTGGGGCGAGCCTGCACCGGCAGAGCCGAAGTTCACCTTGTCAGCCTTGATCTGCTCCACCAGCTCTTCCACGGAGTTGATGCCGGAGGTCGCACCTGTCACCAGCAGGAAGGGGGCCTTGGCGATGGGGGTGATGGGGGTCAGGTCAGTGCGTGGGTTGTAGGGCACGCTCTTGTACAGCGTGGGCGAGATGACCACGGGGCTGCTGGAGCCGACCAGGAAGGTGCCACCATCGGGCTTGGCGCGGCTGACGAAGGCGGTGGCGATATTGCCGTTGGCACCGGGCTTGCTTTCAACGATGACGCTGGCGTCGATGCGTTTTTCCAGCTCGAGGGCCACGATGCGCGCCAGCATGTCGCTGGTGCCGCCAGGAGCATAGGGCTGCACCAAGGTGATGGTCTTGGTAGGCCATGGATCTTTCGCGTGGGCCAGGCTGGGCAGTCCTGCAGCCACTGCCAGTGCCGCGGTGGCAGCCAAAACGGTTCTTCTGAACATTTCCACTCCTCGTTGTTGGGGTTATGCCTTGTGGGCAAATCATTAGGCAACGCCTATCTGGATGAGATTCCATTTTGTGAATTGGCGTCTTCCCTTAAATACTAACCCCCAACTCTTTTATAAGAGTGGCTGAAAACTGTGCTTTATGGCAATAACTCATGTGGATATTACGTAGAAATCCACTGATTTTTCAGGCTGCGATTCTGGGTTTTGTTATGCGAAAAATGCTGCAATGCAGCAAGCTCTGATGGGTGTCAGCAACCTGCTGCCTTGTGCATCTGCATGCTGTAGCTTTTATGTGCCTGAGGAGTTGGTCTGGGCAATGAAAAAGACTTTTTTCACACGCTCATCGACCTCCCAGTGGCCGGTAAAGCCCTCAGGCAGCACGAAGCTGTCGCCTGCTGCGAAGCTGTGGCTGGTGCCGTCTGGGTCTACCACGCGGCAGCGGCCTTCGAGGATGTGGCAGAACTCCACATAGCCTGCGCAGTTGGAGCGAAACGATCCGGCAGTGGCTTCCCATACGCCGCTGCTCAGTTGCTCATTGCTGGCGGTAAAGCTCTCCAGCGTCAGGTAGGTGGTGTTGCCGCTGATGGGGCGGCTGGGCTTGCCGGACTTGGCGCGGGAGAGGTCTTGGGTTTCGATACGAACCAGTTTGGACATGAGTGCTCTGAAAAAAGAAGCTGCTTGTGCAGATAAATAAATGGTTTCAGATATAAAACTATCTGAAATCTATGGATATCAAGCGCAAGCAGCTCTTTTATTGAGAGCTTGGCTTAACGCTTGGGCAAAACATCCAATTCTGCAGCGCTGGGCAGGAAGCTGCCATTCCAGACCGCGTTGACGGGGATGGGGTTCTTCGTGGCGTAGGCCTGTGCGACCTGCTCAGCCATGAGCTGCAGGCGCTCGGGGTTGATCTGGCCAAAGCCTTCCTTGCGTGCACCTTCGCTGTCCACTGCGGTTTCCAGCGTCAACTGCAGGCGTTTGACTTCCAGCGGCACATTGACCAGACCATCTTTGGCCTTCAGCGAGGCAATGGCGGCTTCAGGCTGGGCCACGACTTCCTTGGCCCCCTTGGCAAAGGCCTTGAGGAATGCCCGCAGCGCCTCGGGCTTGTCGGCAATCAGCTGGGGGCTGGCAATGATGACGTTGCCGTACAGCTGCACGCCGTGCGTGGCATAGGGCAGCACCACCACGTCTTCACGCGGGATGCCGCGTGCTTCCAGATTGAGCAGGCTGGTGAAGGTGTAGCCGGTGACAGCATCCAGATCGCCGCGTACCAGCATGGTCTCGCGCAGCGGTGGGTCCATGGTGGTCCGCTGCACATCGCCTACGCCATTGGCCTGCGCAAAGATGGGGAAGGTGCGGCGGCCAGCGTCAAAAATCGGGGCACCCATCTTCTTGCCAGTCAGATCTGCCGCTTTGGTGATGCCGGACTTCTTCAGCGCCATCACTGAGGCCGGGGTGGTGTTGTAGATCACCATGACGGCCACGGGCTTGATAGGCGCGTCCGGGTTGTTGGCGTGGAACTCCATGAGCGCCGCCATGTCGGCAAAGCCCAGGTCATGCGTGCCGGAGGCTACGCGCTGGATAGCGCCTGCACCTGCGGCAGCTTCCACATTCACATCCAGACCCTCTTCCTTGAAGTAGCCCTTTTGCTCGGGGTGGACGAAGAAGGCGGCTGGGCCTTCAAAGCGCCAGTCCAGCTGGAACTTCAGCGGCGTGTTCTGCGCGGCGGCGTGAGAGAAAGCGGAGCAGGCCAGCAAGGCAGCTGCGGCGGTTTGCAGAAAGTGGCGTTTGCGCATGGGGCTTCACTCAAAGGGTTGGAGATGTCACCTTTGAGCAAGATCAATGCCCGTATTGCATACACACTTGGCATACAAGTTGCGGCACCTGACGCAACGCCAAGAACCGGAATGTTTGCCAATGACAGAAATCGACTTCTCTACCCTGGGTGCCTATGAGCGCTACAAGCTCATGGCCAGCCTGATCGTGCCGCGCCCGATTGCGCTGGTGACCACGCTGGGCGCAGACGGCACCGTCAACGCCGCGCCGTTCAGCATGTTCAACATGGTGGGGGAAGACCCGCCGGTGGTGATGCTGAGCATCAACAAGCTGCAGGACGGCCAGCTCAAGGACACGGCCGCACACATTCTGCGCAGCAAGGAGTTTGTGGTGCACCTGGCAGATGAACCCATTGCCGCCGCCATGCACCGTTGTGGGGACAGACTGCCTGTGCATGAGAGCGAGCTGGCCTACACGGGCCTGAGCATGACCCCCTCGCACAGCGTGCAGGTGCCGCGCATTGCCGAAGCGCCCGCGGCATTTGAGTGCGTGCTGCACGAGGTGATGGAAACGGACAGCCGCTATGTGTTTATTGGCCGCGTGCAATGGCTGGCCGTGCGCGATGGGCTGGTGGACACCGAAAAGTGGCGCGTGAAGTTGCAGGACTACTTTCCCGTTGGCCGGTTTGGAGCCAGCTTTTACGTGACCTGCCGTGAGCGTTTTGCCATCGAGGCCGAGGAAGGCAAGGCCCAGGTCAAGGCCGGCAGTGCCACGACCGCCATTGATGAAATGTGAGCGCCTTGCGCTGGTGTTATCTAGGTTTCAGGATGTTTTCTACCTGAAAACAAGCATTCATCAGCGCTGGCAGCTCTTTTTGTAAGAGCGCAATAAAAAAAGCCCTTGGCGCAATGCCAAGGGCTTTTTGCTGCAGCAGCAAAGGCTTAGGCCTTGCGTGCAATCGCCTGTGCGGCGGCCAGAGCCGTCATGTTCACCACGCGGCGCACGGTGGCAGAGGGTGTCAGCACGTGGGCCGAAGCGTTGGCGCCCATCAGCATGGGACCAATGGTCGTGCCGTGGCCCGAGGTGGTCTTGAGCACGTTGAACAGAATGTTGGCTGCGTCCAGGTTGGGGCAGATCAGGATGTTGGCTTCGCCGTGCAGCGTGCTGTCAAACACGGTGCGCTCGCGGACCTTCTCGTCCAGGGCTGCGTCGCCATGCATTTCGCCATCGCACTCGATACCGGGGTTGGCAGCAGCAAAGAGGTTGCGCGCTTCGCGCATCTTCAGCGCCGACTTGCGGGTCGAAGAGCCGTAGTTGCTGTGCGACAGGAAAGCCACCTTGGGTGGCAGACCAAAGCGCGCCACTTCGTCTGCAGCCAGCTTGGCGATCTGGGCCAGTTCTTCCGCGCTGGGGTCTTCGTTGATGTAGGTGTCGGCAATGAACAGGGTGCGGTCTTCCAGCATCACGGCGTTCACCGTCGCCATGCGGTCTACACCGGGCTGTACGCCAAACACTTCTTCGATGTGTGCCAGGTGGCGGTCAAAGCGGCCTACCAGGCCTGCCAGCATGGCGTCTGCATCGCCCAGGTGCACCATCAGCGCAGCGATGATGGTGTTGGAGCGGCGCACGGCGGCCTTGGCACCTTCGGTGGTGATGCCTTTGCGGCCCATCAGGCGGTGGTAAGCCTCCCAGTACTGGCGGAAGCGTGGGTCGTCTTCGGGGTTGCACACCTCGTAGTTCACACCGGCTTGCAGGCGCAGACCTGCCTTGGCAATGCGTGCTTCGATCACGGCAGGGCGGCCAATCAGGATGGGCTTGGCCAGTCCTTCTTCCACAGCCACCTGCACGGCGCGCAGCACGCGCTCGTCTTCACCTTCGGCATAGGCCACGCGCTGCAGGCTGGCCTTGGCCGCTGCAAACACGGGGCGCATGATCATGCTGGTCTGGTAGACAAAGCGCGACAGGCTCTCGCGGTAGGCCGCAATGTCTGCAATGGGGCGAGTGGCCACGCCAGACTCGGCAGCAGCCTGTGCCACAGCGGGGGCAATGCGCAGGATCAGGCGGGTGTCAAACGGTGTGGGGATCAGGTAGTCGGGGCCGAACTTCAGCTCCTTGCCCTGGTAGGCGGCGGCGACTTCGTCCGATACGTCCTGCTTGGCCAGTGCGGCGATTTCGCGCACGCAGGCCAGCTTCATGCTTTCCGTGATCTTGGTCGCGCCGCAGTCCAGTGCGCCACGGAAGATGTAGGGGAAGCACAGCACGTTGTTCACCTGGTTCGGATAGTCCGAACGGCCGGTGGCGATGATGCAGTCAGGGCGCACGGCCTTGGCCAGCTCGGGGCGGATTTCTGGCTCAGGATTGGCCAGCGCCAGGATGATGGGCTTGTCCGCCATGGTCTTGACCATCTCTGCGGTCAGCACGCCGGGGGCCGAGCAGCCCAGGAAGACGTCAGCGCCGTTGACGGCGTCTGCCAGCGTACGCAGGTCGGTGTCTTGCGCGTACTGGGCCTTGGAGGCGTCAAGGCCACCGGGGCGGCCGTTGTAGATCACGCCCTTGGAGTCGCACATGAACACGTTCTTGCGCTGCACGCCCAGGCCCACCATGACGTTCACGCAGGCAATGGCTGCTGCGCCGGCGCCGGAGACGGCCACCTTCACGTCTTCAATCTTCTTGCCTACCAGTTCCAGACCGTTGAGCAGGGCGGCGCTCGAGATGATGGCCGTACCGTGCTGGTCGTCGTGGAAGACGGGGATGTTCATGCGCTTGGAGAGTTCCTGCTCAATGTAGAAGCACTCGGGCGCCTTGATGTCTTCGAGGTTGATGCCGCCCAGCGTGGGCTCCAGCGAGGCGATGATCTCGATCAGCTTGTCAGGATCGCGCTCGTCCAGCTCGATGTCGAACACGTCCACGCCTGCAAACTTCTTGAAGAGACACCCCTTGCCTTCCATCACAGGCTTGCCAGCCAGAGGGCCGATGTCACCCAGACCCAGCACAGCCGTGCCGTTGGTGATCACGCCCACCAGATTGCCACGCGAGGTGTACTCGGCGGCCTTGCTGGGGTCTGCCTGAATGTCCAGGCAGGGGTAGGCCACGCCGGGGGAGTAGGCCAGCGACAGATCGCGCTGGTTGGATAGCGGCTTGGTGGGGGTCACCGAAATCTTGCCCTTGTTGGGGCTTGCGTGGTACTCGCGTGCAGCATCGCGCAGTGCTTGCTCAGCGGTGGACAGAGTTTGTGTCATAACAACAGCAGAGGTCTTATTGAAATTCAGCTAATCCCATTGCTGGGACTGATTGCCTAGAGCTTACCCTAGGTGTAGGTCGTTGCAGGGGTGAACGGTTTGTGCACTGCAATATCAGCATTGCCAGAGTTGCAAAACCCCTGCGGGGTAGGCAGGGGCTTGGCGGCAGGCCCAGGGTACAGGGCCTTTGTGGAGCAAGACGGGATCAGTGAGCGTCTGCTTGGCGAGCGGCCTGGATGACAGCTTCCGTGTCTCCGCGTGCGCCATTGAAAAACACGTTCAACAGCACAGCGGCCATCGAAGCCAACAGGATACCGGATTCAATCAGAGGATGGATAGCGTGTGGCATCCACTGTCGGAAATTGGGTGCCACCAGTGGAATCATGCCAACGCCGATGGAGACGGCAACGATCATGGCATTGTTGCGGTTCTTGATGAAGTCCACGGTTGAAAGGATGCGGATGCCGGTCGCAGCCACCATGCCGAACATCACCAGACCTGCGCCGCCCAGCACCACGGTGGGCAGGGATTCAATCAGCATGGCCATCTTGGGCAGCAGGCCCAGCAGCACCAGAATCACGCCACCGGCTACGCACACCCAGCGGCTCTTGACGCCGGTCACAGCCACCAGACCTACGTTCTGCGAGAAGCTGGTGTAGGGGAAAGTGTTGAAGATGCCGCCAATCAGCGTGCCCAGACCGTCGGTACGCAGACCTCGGGTCAGCTCTGCCTGGCTGATCTTCTTGCCGGTCATGTCAGACAGGGCCAGGAACATACCGGTGGACTCGATCATCACCACGATCATGACCAGCGTCATGGTCAGAATCAGAATGGGGTCAAACACGGGCGCGGCAATTTCAAAGGGCAGCACGATGTTGAACCACTGCGCTTCTGCCACTTTATGAAAGTCCATCAGACCCATGGCAGCCGTGATGACACCACCCACCACAATGCCCAGCAGCACCGAGATATTGGCGAGGAACCCCTTGCCAAAGCGGGCCACCAGCAAGATGGTCAGCAGCACGGCGGCGGAGATGCCCACGCCGGTCAGGTCTGCGTACTTGGGGTTAGGAATGGTGGGCACGACGGCAAAGCCAGCGGGCACAGGGGGCAGGGCAGAGCCAGGGGCGCCAGCCATGGCCTGGGCTTCGGACAGCCACTTCAGGTGCTCAGGGTTGGGAACCTGGGGCGCTGTAGGGCCTACGGGGTTGCCAAAAATCCAGTTGATGCCCACGCGCATCAGGCTGATGCCAATCACCGTGATGATGGTGCCGGTGACGACAGGTGGGAAAAAGCGCAGCAGGCGGCTGACGATGGGGGCAATCAGGATGGAGACAATGCCTGCTCCAATGACGGAGCCAAAAATCAGCCCCGCCCCGGCATGGCCACCTGTGGACTGCGCCATGGATACCATGGGGCCGACGGCCGCAAAGGTCACGCCCATCATCACGGGCAGTTTGATGCCAAACCACTGTGTGCAGCCCATGGCCTGAATCAGGGTGACGATGCCGCAGACAAACAGGTCGGCTGAAATCAGCATGGCCACCTGTTCGGGGGGCAGGTTCAGGGCGCGGCCCACAATCAGCGGAACGGCGACAGCACCGGCATACATCACGAGTACGTGCTGCAAACCAAGTGCGGTGACACGCCCCAGGGGCAGTTTTTCATCAACAGGATGCACGGTTGTTTGCATGGGAGTCTTCCTTGGAGTCCTGAGAGGTGTGTTTGACCTGGAGCGTTTTGCAGGCATATTGCGCACAAATATCCATACAAAAAGTGTATACAAAGCAATGTGTGGCGACTTCCCTTGGAAAACCCTGTTCAGCCTTGTTTTTCTAGGGGTTTGCCCCTGAAAACTGGCAAATTGGCCCTACAGGCTGGTTTGCAGTTTTGCGGAGCAAAAGCACTTTTTTTAATGCGAAAACTGATCAGGGTCCAAGTACGGGTCTTGCACTGCGGCAAGCAATACTCATGCCCACATGTTTTGCGTCTGTGGTAAAGATAGACCTCTGTCCCCTAAAGAGGCTGTGTGATGAATGCTGTTGCTGTGAGCTTGCGCCCGCTGGAGCGGGAAGATCTGCGCTTTGTGCATTCGCTGGACAACAACGCCAGCGTGATGCGTTACTGGTTTGAAGAGCCGTTCGAGACCTTTGATGAGCTCTCCAGCCTTTATGACCAGCACGTGCATGATCAGGGCGAGCGCCGCTTTATCGTCATGGAAGGCAGTGCGCGCGTGGGGCTGGTGGAACTGGTGGAAATCGACCTGATTCACCGCAGGGCAGAAATCCAGATCATCATCGACCCGAATTTTCAGGGCCGTGGGCTCGCCTCCAGAGCCATGCGGCTGGCGCTGGACTATGGCTTCAAGGTACTGAACTTGCACAAGGTCTATCTGTATGTAGACAAGGTCAATACCAAGGCCGTGCATATCTACAGCAAGCTGGGCTTTGTCACCGAGGGTGAGCTGGTGGATGAGTTCTTTGCCAATGGCGAATACCGCACGGCATTGCGCATGTACATGCTGCAGCCGCAGTACCTGCGGCTTGGCAGTGCAACATAAGAAAAGCCCCTGTGGCATGGGCCAGCAGGGGCAAGGAAACTGAATGGCAGCGCTGCTGCAAATATCAGGCCATCAGATCAACCAGGCTGCGTGCCACTACCTTGGTGGCGCGGCGCAGATCTTCCAGCACCAGTCGCTCGTCCGAACGCTTGGCGTGACTTTCCAGCACGGTGCGCGGGCCTGCGCCATAGATCACGCCGGGAATGCCGCGCTCTCCGTACAGGCGCACATCGGTGTACAGGGGCGTACCCACGGCGGCGGGCTTTTCACCAAACACGGCTTCACCATGCTTCTGGATGGCATCGACCAGCGGCTTGTTACCCGCTAAGGGCGTCATGGCATTGGCCAGTAGCAGGCGTTTGATGTCCGCGCGCACGGCATCGTCGCCCTGATAGCCGTGCTCGGTGTTGAAGTCTTCCACCGCCTTGGCAATGACGGCGCGAATCGAGGCTTCCACTTCTGCGGGGTTTTCTTCAGGAATCATGCGGCGGTCGAGCTTGAGCACCACCTTGCCGGGGATCACATTGGTGTTGGTGCCGCCTTCGATGCGGCCGATGTTGAGGTAGGGGTGCTTGATGCCGGGCACCTTGGACAGTACCTGCTTGTACTTCAGGTTCTCGGCATACAGCGCATTCATGATGGCGACCGCGCCTTGCAGGGCATCCACGCCGGTGTCAGGCACGGCAGCGTGGGCCATCTTGCCGTGCACCGTCACTTCCATCTGCAGGCAGCCGTTGTGTGCGGTCACGACTTCGTAGCTAAAGCCTGCGGCCATCATCAGATCGGGTTGGGTCAGGCCTTTTTTCAGCAGCCAGCCGGGGCCGAGTTCACCACCGAATTCTTCGTCGTAGGTGAAGTGCAGCTCAATATTGCCCCTGGTGGGTTTGGCTACGGCTTCCAGTGCACGCACGGCAAAGGTGAAGGTGGAAAAGTCGCTCTTGCTCACAGCGGCTGCGCGGCCATAGAGCTTGCCATCTTCAATTTCAGCGCCATAGGGGTCTTTGGTCCAGCCCTCGCCGGGGGGGACCACATCACCGTGGGCGTTCAGGGCAATGGTCTTGCCGCCGTCACCATATGGGCGGCGCACGATCAGGTTGGTGATGGACTGCATACCGTAGTCCTTCACCTCCTGCTCGGGCACGACGTGCTTTTCGGCGTCAAAGCCAAACTCAGCAATCAGATCGGCCGTGCGCTCTGCATGCGGGGCGTTGTTGCCGGGTGGGGTGTCGGTAGGTACCTGCACCAGAGCCTGCAGAAACTGCACCTGCTCGTCAAAGTGGGCGTCAATCCACGCATCCAGCGCGGCGTAGGTGGCTTGGCGGTCTTGGGTCATCTCGTGCTCTCGTAGGGATGGTGGATTATTCGGAAGCCAGCTGCTGCAGCACATGGGCAAAAGCATCCACGGCCAGCTGCATGTCGTCGCTGGTGGTGGACTCCAGCGGGTTGTGGCTGATGCCGCTGTTCAGGCCGCGCACGAACAGCATGGCCTGGGGCATGATGTCGTGCAGCTTCATGGCATCGTGCCCTGCGCCGCTGGGCATGCGGTAGACGGGCACACCGAGCGCATCGACGGCCTTTTCCCAGCGGGCCTGCCATGCGGGGGCACTTGGCGCGGCAGAGGCCTGCATGGCCAGCTCCAGCTTGGTTTGCAGACCACGGCGCTGGGCGATTTCCTCGAATTTGGCCAGTACGTCCTTGACCATGGCATCGCGCTGCACATCGGTAGGGGCGCGCAGATCCATGCTGAACTGGCAGCGGCCGGGCACCACGTTGACCGAACCACTGGGCACATGCAGCATGCCCATGGTGGCCACGCTGTCGCCATCCTGTGCGGCGCGTTGCTCCATGTAAAGCGCAAGTTCTGCTGCACCCAGTGCGGCATCGCGGCGGCGGTCCATGGGCGTGGTGCCTGCATGGCTGGCAGTGCCTATGTATTCGGCGATGTAGCGCACGCTGCCGTTGATGGAGGTGACGATGCCCAGCGGAATATCCAGCTCGTTGAGTACCGGGCCCTGCTCAATATGCACTTCGATAAAGCCTAGATACTTGGCTGCATCGCGCTGGAGCTTGGGGATGTCGTCAATGCACAGGCCTGCATGCTGCATGGCTTCGCGCAGGGTGATGCCGTCAGCGTCCTTCTGCTCCAGCCACTCGGGTTTGAAGTCGCCAATCAAGGCGCCAGAGCCCAGGAAGGTGGCCTTGTAGCGCTGGCCTTCTTCTTCCGAGAAGCCAACTACTTCAATGCCAAACGGCAGGCGTTTGCCCTGGCGGTGCAGCTCGCGCACACAGGCCATGGGCACAAAAATCCCTAAGCGCCCGTCGTACTTGCCGCCATTGCGCACGGTGTCGTAATGGCTGCCAGTCAGCAAATAACGTGGAGCCCCCACGCTTGCCACTTCGTGTGCTGCGCTGCCCCCCGAGGGGGCCGCAGCTTGCTTGGGGCGACCCGGCGCTGCGCTGTTGCCACCTTCTTGCGCAGGGTGATAGCGGCCTACCACGTTGCCTACGGCGTCAATTTCCACTTCATCAAAACCGCAGTCACGCATCCAGTGGCTGATGCGCTGGGCACAGGCACGGTGGGCATCAGTGAGATACGTGACAGTGAGCTGGCCTTTTTCGGCGTAGCCGGGCTCGCTGTGCTGGGCCAGCTTTTCCTGCCAGTCCCACACATCGTTGCCCAAGGTGGGCTCGTAGCCAAACTTGTCGTTCAGGCGTATTTCTGCAATGCGGTGGATGTTGCGAATCGCCTCGGCGCGCTCAAAGTCGGGGTGGTTGGAGAGGCGGCGTGCAAAGGTGGCAATGATTTCCTGCTTGCTCAGGCCCGTGCCACGGGGGCCGCGCACGGCCAGGATGAAGGGAAAGCCAAAGCGCGCGTTGTAGTCCGCATTGAGCTGCTGAATCTGCGCAAACTCCTCGGGGGTGCACTGGGTCAGGCCCGCCTTGTTTTGCTCATTGGTGGATTCGGCCGTCAGCGTCTTGGAGACCATGGCCTTGCCTGCCAGTTCCGGGTGGGCGCGGATCAGGTCCAGCTGGGCCTGCAGGCCCGCTTTTTCCAGTACTTGCACCATGGCGTATTTCAGATGTGCCAGCGACTTGAACGGGCGCTGGGCCATGGCGGCTTCGGCAATCCAGGGCGAGTGTTCGTACAGGCCGTCGAGCAGCTGCACAGCCGTGGCGGTATCGGCGGCGTTGAGTTGTTCCAAAGTCAGAGCCATGGTGTGTCCTATCTAAAAAGAGAGCTGCTAGCGCTTGTGCGGTAAGCGCTAGCAGCCAATTTCATTCACAGAGCTGGTGCGGGAAAGCGCTGTGCCCAGTGGCGAGCAATGTCGATGCGGCGTGCCACCCAGACCTGGTCGTGCTGCTGGATGTAGTCCAGAAAGCGCTGCAGCGCCGTGATGCGGCCGGGGCGGCCCAGCAGGCGGCAGTGCATGCCAATGCTCATCATCTTGGGGGCGTTGTCGCCGTCTTCTGCGCCTTCGGCATACAGGGCGTCGAACGTGTCCTTCATGTACTGGAAGAACGGGTCGGCGTGCGAGTAGCCCTGGGGCAGCGCAAAGCGCATGTCGTTCACATCCAGCGTATAGGGCACGATGAGTTGCTGGTGCTGGCTGCCGTCGGTCTTGCGCACAGTCATCCAGAAAGGCAGATCGTCACCGTAGTAGTCGCTGTCGTAGGTAAAGCGGCCGTTGTCGGCCACAAGACGGTGGGTGTTGGGACTGTCGCGGCCGGTGTACCAGCCCAGGCCATGGTCACCGTCATGGCCGTACAACTCACCAAAAATCTCCATGCACTGCGCCATGTGGGCGCGTTCCACTTCTTCTGGCACGCCCTGGTAGTGGATCCATTTCAGGCCATGGCAGGCCACTTCGTGACCCAGTTCATGGAAGGCCTGCGCCACTTCGCGGTGCTTTTGCAGGGCCGTGGCCACGCCAAATACGGTCAGCGGCAGGCCACGCTTTTCAAACTCACGCAGGATGCGCCACACGCCGGCGCGGCTGCCGTATTCGTAAATGCCTTCCATGCTCATGTGGCGCTCAGGGTAGGCGGCCGGGTTGAACATTTCAGACAGGAACTGCTCGCTGGCCGCATCGCCATGCAGCACGCAGTTTTCGCCACCTTCTTCGTAGTTCAGCACAAACTGCACGGCAATACGCGCCTTGCCGGGCCACTGGGGATGGGGCGTGTGGCGGCCATAGCCAATCAGGTCACGGGGGTAGGGAGCGCAGGCGTTATAGGTCATGGTGAGGCATCAGACTTTCAGAGGGTGACGCTGGACAGCGCCATCGACAAATCATTGGTGGGCAGTTCACGGTCAAAGGTCAGGCCTTCTTCCACGTGCTGCAGGTGGTCCTGCATCAGGCGTACGGCCAGTTCTTCATCTTTGGCCGCCAGGGCAGCGACGATGGCTTCGTGCTCTTCGTGCGAGTGTTCGGCGGCGCTGGTGCTCTGGTACATCAGCGTAATCAGCGCGCAGCGCGAGATCAGATCACCCAGCAGCTGGGCCAGCACGGTGTTGCCCATCTGCTCGGCCATGACGACGTGAAAGTCGCCCAGCAGTTCGGTGCGCTGGCCGACGTCATTGCGTTCCATGGCTTTTTTCTCGGCGCTGATGTGGGCCTTCAGCGCCTTGATCTGTCGGGGCGTGACCTGGCGCACAAAGGCGCGGGTCATTTCAGTCTCCAGCATGCGGCGCACGGCAAAGACCTGGCGTGCCTCGTCCGCAGAAGGCGTAGCCACAAAAGCGCCGCGTGCAGGGGCCAGCGTGACCAGGCGGTTTTGCGACAGCTGGAACAAAGCTTGCCTGACCAGGGTGCGCGAAACGCCAAAGTGGTCTGCGAGCTTTTGCTCCGCCAGCTTGGTGCCGGGCAGCAACTTGTGCTCGACGATGGCGCGAGTCAGGGCTTCGGCAATGGCACTGGTGGAGGAGGTTTCCATAGGGATCATCATAGATGCGTTTGAGCAAAAATTGTATACACTTTTGGTGAACAAGCGGTTGCGAGGCAGCTGCAGCACATTAAGGAGAAACCCCATGGGCTTGAGTACCCACGTTCTGGACACCATGCACGGCTGCCCTGCAGCAGGCATGGACGTAAAGCTCTATGCCACCGATGGTGAGCAGGCCACGCTCCTCAAGAGCTTGACGCTGAACCACGATGGCCGCACGGATGCGCCACTGTTTGACAACCACAGCCTCAAGACGGGCACGTACCGCCTGTCATTCAATGTCGCAGGCTACTTCAAAGCAAAAGGCGTGCAACTTCCCGAACCCAATTTCCTGAGCATCGTTCACCTGGATTTCGGTGTGGCCCATGCAGATCAGCACTACCACGTGCCGCTGCTGGTCAGCCCCTGGAGCTACTCTACCTACCGCGGCTCCTGAATCGCCATGCAATAGAAAAAAAGAGCAGCTTGCGCTTGTCACTGCTTGGTTTTATGGTGTTTTGTACCTTAAACCCAAGCAGATCAAGCGCAAGATGCTCTCTTATTTGTATCTTCGAAAAGGCTTAGTCGCTGAAGTCGAGCTGGCCTTCGGTCAAGGTGTCGAGCTGAAACTGCCCCGACTTGTGCCACAGCCAGGTGTCGGTATAGGTCACATAGCCCAGCTGCGTGGCGACCGGAAATGGTGCAGCGGCACGCACCATTTGTTCAATCTCTCTGACCACTTCTGGTGCATGGCTGGGTTTGCGCATCCAGTTAAAGCTGCGCACTTCGCCCTTGCGGCCCAGATTGACTTCCAGCGTACCCACGGCATACAGCAGTGGTGGCAGTTTGCCCTGGTAGATGTGCTGGGGGTAGCGCTCGTACAGGTGGCCTGCGGCATCCTTGCGGTAGGCGCGTGGCGAGCTGGCGGCAGAGGTCTTGCCTGGTACTGCAGGGCGGCCATCGGGCGTGCGGGGCCGGATGCCGCAGGCAGCCAGCACGGCTGCCATTGCGGTGGCAAGACCACCCCACAGCCAGTGGCGCTTGGTGTTGGTGGACGAAGATGGCGTGTGCTTGTCGGTCATGGTGCAAGCTTATCCTGATCTCAGGAGCCACAGAAGTGGCAAGACTTGTGCTTGCGAAATTGCTGTTTCAGAAGGCTGGTTCATGGTGGAAAACGATTGGGAAGGCCTGCGTGCCTGGGTAGTGCAGGGCCAGGTCTGTCTGGTGGAAGTAGCGGCCGTGCAGGGCTCTGCGCCCCGTGCCTGTGGGGCATGGATGGCGGTGTCTGCCCAGGGCGTGATGGGCACGATTGGTGGCGGCCATCTGGAGTGGGAGGCTACGCGTCTGGCGCAGCAGTGGCTGGCCCAAGGTTTGCAGGGTGTGCCACGCAGCCACCGGCTGGCGCTGGGCCCTTCGCTGGGCCAGTGCTGTGGTGGCGTGGTGCAGCTGCGCCTGAGCGCGGTGGATGCGGCGCAGCTGGATGCCACCCGCGAGCGCCTGCAGCCGCAGCGCATGCCCGTGGCGCTGTTTGGTGCCGGTCATGTGGGCCATGCCCTGGTGCACGCGCTGCAGCCGCTGCCGTTTAGCGTGCACTGGGTGGACAGCCGCGACGCTATGTTTCCCGCCGCGCCGCTGCCGCATGTCTGCTGCGAGCATTCCGAGCCTGTGCAGGACGCCGTGCGCGATCTGCCCGCGCAGTCGCTGGTGCTGGTCATGAGCTTCAGCCATGCCGAGGATCTGGACATCGTCTGCGCCTGCCTGCGCCGCCAGCGCGAGCGTGGAGATCTGCCCTTCATTGGCTTGATCGGCAGCGCCACCAAGTGGGCGGTGTTCCAGAAACGCCTGGCCGAGCGCGGCTTTGCGGAGTCAGAAATCGCGCAGATCACCTGCCCCATCGGGCTGCCCGGCATACCCGGCAAGGAGCCCGAGGTGATTGCCATTGCCGTTGCGGCACAGTTATTGCAGCTCAGAGCACAGCAGCTGGCAGTCAGCTGACAGGCAGTTGGTACTTGCCCTAGTCAGCACCAGATTGCTGATTTTTGGCGACAAAAATTGCATACACTTTTGTGCATATCGCCAGATAACAGGTCGCAGCGGTGCCCAGGATGGTTATTCAACCCAGGTGCGCGGCCTTATGTTTCTGCTCAGAGCGCCCGCAGTGGTGAGCAGGTTGATCTTTCTTGGCAGCCCCTGTGCTGCCGGAGTTGAGTGCTATGGAAAGCTATATCCTCGACTGGGCCAACCTGCTGTTGCGGTGGCTGCACGTCATTACCGCCATCGCCTGGGTGGGTTCCTCGTTCTACTTTGTCTTTCTGGACAGCAGCCTCACGCCGCCCAAGGACGAAGACCTGAAAAAACAAGGTGTCAGCGGCGAGCTGTGGGCCCTGCACGGCGGGGGCTTCTACCACCCCGTCAAATTTGCAGGCGCACCGCCCAAGTTGCCAGAGCACACGCACTGGTTCTACTGGGAAAGCTACACCACCTGGCTGTCTGGCTTTGCGCTGCTGACGGTGTCCTACCTGTGGAATGCCAATATCTATCTGGTCAATCCGGCGGACCCCATCATGTCCAGCAGCACCGCCATTGTGGTGGCGCTGGCTTTTCTGGTGGTGTTCTGGCTGCTGTACAACGGCATCTGCCGCATCTTTGGTGAAAAACAAGGTGGTGACGGCATCGTAGGTGCTCTGGTGCTGGTACTGGTGTGCCTTGCTTCTTATCTGGCTTGCCATCTCTTCCCCGGGCAGGCGGCTTTCTTGCTGATAGGCGCCATGCTGGCGACCTCCATGAGTGCCAACGTGTTCTTCTGGATCATTCCCGGCCAGAAGAAAATGGTGGCCGCCATCAAGGCCGGTGAGCCCGTGGACCCCATCCACGGTCAGCGCGGCAAGCAGCGCAGCGTGCACAACACTTACTTCACACTGCCCGTGCTGTTTGCCATGCTGTCCAACCACTACGGCTGGCTGTACAACCATGACCTGAACTGGCTGGTGTTGATTCTGATGATGTTTGCTGGTGCAGCCATTCGCCAGTTCTTCGTCATGCGTCATGGCTACAAGCTGGGCCGTAACCCCCATCCCTGGAAGTACGCTGCTGTCGGTGTAGCGGTACTGCTGGGTGTGATGGTCTGGCTCAAGCCCGCTGCCCCTGTGGCAACACCTGCAACACCTGCAGCATCTGCAGTACCTGCAAATTCCGCAGGCACAGAAACGCAGGCCAGCGCAGCGGCTGCAAGCGCTGGCAGCTATGAAAATGTGCGCATCATCATGCAGCAGCACTGTGTGGTCTGCCACAGCAGCGAGACGATTGCACAAAAGAATGTGAAGTTTGACTCGCCCGAAGAAGTCAAGAGCCATGCCCAGCAGATCTACCAGCAGGTGGTGCTGCTGCGCAAAATGCCGTTTGGCAATCCCGGCGCGCTCAGCGATACCGAGCGTGAAGCGATCAAGCAGTGGTTTGAAAATGGTGCTGCGCTGAACTGACAGTCCGGCATCCACACACGATGACACCCGCCGAGGGCTTGGCCCTGGCGGGTTTTTTGTTGTGGCCAGCCTGCATAAGCGGGGTGCATGCTCTCGCGCCAGCGCTCATGCTGTCTGGATGAGCGTGATGACGCCGAGAAAAATTTTTGACATGGCTCAACACCGGCAGCAGGGTGCTACGGCACAGTTGGCCGTCATGTTCCACATCCCATCTTTTGATCCATTGGCCAAGGCGGAAGTCATTCCCGCAGGGCAGGTGTTGCGCCAGCGTGGTGCACGGCCAGACTCTGTGCTGTATCTGGACAGTGGCTGTGTCGTGCTGGGTGTGCGTGAAGCCAACCAGCTGCGTCACCAGCTTGGCATGCTGGAAGGGCCTGCCTGGGTGGATGCAGCCTTTGTGCTGGCAGGCAAGGAGTTCAGCATAGACATGATCACGGACTCGCGGGTGCGGGTGCGGCGCATGTCGCTGCAGGCCTTTCACGATAATCTCAAAACCTTGCCAGACACCGTGCTGGCACTGATGCAGGACATGGCCAACGGCTACTGCCAGCAGACCGAAACCGCCGTCAGCCGCCTGGCCCAGGATGCGGAAACCCGCTGTGCCCAGTGGCTGCTGCGCCATGCCAAGCAGGATGACAACGGCAGCCTGCGCGTCACGCTCAACCAGCGCAAGCGCACCATTGCCGCCCAGCTGGGCATTGCGCCAGAGACCTTCTCGCGCGTGCTGCGCCATCTGCGCGAGCATGGGCTGATTGCAGGCAGCGGTAATGTGCTCAATCTGCCGCAGCCCAGCGCCCTGCAAAACGTGGCGCGTATCTAGCCACAGCACTTTCTGCACACCAAGAGGCCGCAAGGCCTCTTTGTCTTTGGTGTGCTTCCCGTGCAGCTGTCGGCGCATGTCTGGCAAGGTTTCCACCGATGTTGGTGTGCCGCTGCCCATGTCTATAGTGGAACGCGATGACAGCGCCTGCACCACCTTCTCCCGCCGTTCAGCTCGCGCTCTCTGTCAGGCAAGGGCAGAGGCGGGTGCTGTGCGTGCTGGTGGCACTGGCGCTGGCCGTGATGCTCTGGAGTGTCTACTGGCTCAGTCGTACTTTTGAAGCCCGTGCGCAGGAGCAGCTGCAGACGCAGCAGGCACTGGAGGCCGATCTGTGGGCGCGCATGCTGTCTGCGCGGCTGGAAGCTTCGCAGCGCCTTTTGAGCGCGATTGCACAGGGCATGCACACCAGCTTGCTGGATAAACCCGAAATTCTGGATGCCCTCATGCGTCAGGAAGGCTCAGTACTCAGCCTGTTTGAGAGCCTGCATGTGGCGCTGCCTTCTGGGGTAGTGAGCCAGCACAGCCTTGCCGCACAGAGTGCAGCGCTGGGGCCCGACGGACTCAGCGCATTGCGCCGCACCATGGCTGAGGGCAAGCCCACGGTGAGTGCAATGCCGTATCAGCAGGAGGAGCCCCAGTACCTGTATGTGCTGCTGACCGTGCCCATTCGGCAGGTAGACGGGCAGGTTTCTGCCGCGCTGGCGGCCATGGTCAAGTACCCGGTGGCTCTGCTGCTGCCCGATGTGCTGACGCAGCCTGAGGCATCGCAGTATTACCTGCTGGACCGCACTGGCGTAGTACTGGCACATGCAGACAGCACGCAGCGCGGAAGCAGCATTCAGCAGGCATGGCCTGATCGGCAGCTGGTGCAGCGTTTGCTGGAGCAGCCAGCCAGCCATCACGCTGAAAACCTGCAGACCGCAACGCAGCTGCTCACCCGTGTGGGCCTGCCGCTGCCCCAGTGGCAGGTGGTGCTGCTCAGTGATGCAGCACCCACGATGTCTGCATGGCGGCCGGGTTTGCCGTGGCAGAGCTGGCTGTGGTTGCTGGGCGGCACGCTGGGGCTGGCCGGGCTGAGCAGTTGGTGGTGGCGCCGCCAGTGCGCTGGCTGCAGCCATACGCAGCAGATGCTTGCTGGCAGTGTGCAGTCAGCGGCTGTGGAGCATGTGCCTGAAGCTGCGCTGGTGCAGCCGCCCAGAAAATCTGCACTGGATCAGGCCAGAGCTGCCTTGGGGGCCATGCCATGCGCATTGCTGCTGCACATGCAGGGCAAGGTGCTGCTGATGACCAGTCAGGCATCCGTTCTGCTGGGTTACTGCAAGCCTGAAGCGGAATCCATGACTTTGCAGCAGCTGGTGGTTCACCCCTCAAGCTGCACACAGGTGCAGCGTGCCTTGCAGGAGATGACGCGCTTTGAGGGGGTGGTCGCAATGCGCAAAAAAGATGGTGATGTGCTGCAGGTGCTGTTGTCTGCCTGGACTGCTGATGAGGATGCGCGCGCCTGTGTCTGGCAATTGCAGCTGCCGTGGCGACACAGACTGGCAGTGGTGATGCCGGATGCGGCACATGCAGCGCGCGATAGCTTGACAGGCCTGTCCGGGCGTGAAGCTTTTCTGTGGAATATGCAGTCCTGGGTGGTGGCATCCATGCCGGTGCATGCGGGCAATGGGCAGGCGCAGGAGCAGATGCCAGCGCAGGGCTGTGTGCTGTTTGCAGACCTGGACCATCTGGGCATGCTCAACGAATCCACCAGCCGTGACATGGGCAACCAGGTGCTGGCCCATGTGGCGCGTTTGCTGTCCAGCTATCTACAGCCGCTGGGCGATGTAGCCCGACTGGGGGGCGATGAGTTTGTGGTGCTGCTACCCGGGGTGAGCCTGGCCCATGCCCAGTGCATTGGGCAGGCACTGTGTGATGCCGTCTGGCAATGGCAGCCGAGCTGGCATGGTGAGCGCTACTGGATCAGCATCAGCGTGGGCGTGGTGGCTGTCGATGCACAGCGCCATGCGCCGGAAGAGGCGCTGCGCGCTGCCGACATGGCCTGCTATGAGGCCAAGCGGCGCGGCCGCTGCCAGGTGGCAGTGGGGCAGATTTCGGCGCAGCACCACTCCACGGCGGCAGATGATTAGCGCTGCAGCGCCTGCAGGATGTGCTCTGCAGTGGCAGGCGCCCGCAGCTGCACCACCCCATGCTTGCCTTGCTTGTCACGCGCGCAGCCAATGGCATGGCGCAGTGCCTCATACACGCTGATGGCCAGCATGAAAGGGGGCTCTCCCACGGCCTTGCTGCCTCCCACGTTGTCCTCAAAGTTGGGCTCCTCATACAGCGTCACCTTGAAGTGCGCAGGAATATCGCCTGTGGCCGGAATCTTGTAGGTGCTGGGGGCATGCGTGGTCAGCACGCCCTTGTCGCTCCACACCAGCTGCTCGGTGGTCAGCCAGCCCATGCCCTGCACAAAGCCGCCTTCGACCTGGCCAATGTCAATCGCCGGGTTGATGCTCTTGCCTGCGTCGTACAGCACATCCACGGCCAGCACCCTGGCTTCGCCTGTGAGGGTGTCAATCGCCACTTCCGTACAGGCCATACCGTAGGCAAAGTAGTAAAACGGGCGGCCGGTAAGCGTGGTCTTGTCGTAGTGGATCTTGGGCGTGCGGTAAAAGCCATCGCTCCACAGCTGGATGCGGTTGGCATAGGCCTCCTTGACCACGGTGTTGAAGTCGCGTGCGCCCTTGGGGGTGTGTACCCTGCCACCCGAAAACGTCACTGCCCCCGCGCCACAGCCATCCAGCCCTGCCACAAAGGCCGCCAGATTCTGGCGCACGGTGCGCGCAGCGTATTGCGCTGCGCGGCCGTTCAGGTCGGTACCGCTGCTGGCAGCGGTGGCACTGGCATTGGGTACTTTGCTGGTGTCGCTGGCGGTGATTTGCACTTGGTGCAGCGGCACGCCCAGCTCATCGGCCACGATTTGCGCGACCTTGGTGTTCAAGCCCTGACCCATTTCCGTGCCACCGTGGTTCACCTGCACCGAGCCATCGGTGTAGACATGCACCAGTGCACCTGCCTGGTTGAACAGCGTGGCCGTAAAGCTGATGCCGAACTTCACCGGCGTAAGGGCAATGCCGCGCTGCAGGATGTCGTTGTTCGCATTCCAGGCCTCAATGGCCTGCAGGCGTTTCTGGTACTGCGCAGACTGCTCCAGTTTTTGCGTCATGGGGCGCAGAAGATTGTCTTCCACGCGCATCTGGTAGTGCGTGACTGCGCGTGGCGATGTGGCATCTGCATCGTAGTAATTGCGGCGGCGAACCTCCAGCGCGTCCAGCCCCAGCGTGCGTGCAATATCGCCCATGATGGCCTCAATCACGATCACGCCCTGCGGGCCGCCAAAGCCGCGAAAGGCCGTGTGGCTCTGGGTGTTGAGCTTGCAGCGGTACGAGGTAATGCTCACATCCGAGAGGAAATAGGCATTGTCCGCATGGAAGATGGCACGGTCGGCCACGGGGCCGGACAGGTCGGCGCTAAAGCCGCAGTGGGCGGCCATCTCCAGCTTCAGACCGGTGATGAGGCCCTGATCGTCAAAGCCCACATCCCACTGGTAATCAAAGGGGTGGCGCTTGCCGGTGACCATGAAATCATCATCACGGTCCAGGCGCAGCTTGATGGGGCAGCCAAACTTGCGCGCCGCAAGGGCTGACCACACGGCCAGGTGCCCGGCCTGGGTTTCCTTGCCGCCAAAGCCACCGCCCATGCGGCGGCACTGCACGGTGACGGCATGTGCACCAATGCCCAGTGCGTGGGCGACCCACTCCTGCACCTCGCCGGGGTGCTGGGTGCTGGAGTGCACGATCCACTGGTTCTGCTCGGCCGGAATCACATAGGCAATCTGGCCTTCCAGATAAAAGTGTTCCTGCCCCTCGACTTCCATGCTGCCTTGCAGGCGGTGGGTGGCGCGGGCCAGGCCTGCATCGGCATCGCCACGCTGCACATGCACGGGCGGCAGCACAAAGCTTTGCTGGGCAATGGCGGTACGTGTGTCGAGGATGGCGGGCAGCGGCGTGATGTCCAGCTGCACCTTGCGCGCGGCGCGGCGTGCGCCCATCACGCTGTCGGCCACGACCAGGCCAATCACCTGGCCTACATGCCAGACCTTGTCCAGCGCAAAAATGGGTTCGTCATGCCCAAAGGCGGCGAGTATGGGGTCACCCGGAATGTCGGCCGCCAGCACCACGCCGCGCACGCCGGGCATGTTCAGCGCTGCGCTGGCGTCCACACCATGCAGCGTGCCGTGCGCGACGGTGGAAAGAATGGGCGCTGCATACAGCGTGCCTTGCAGCTCGGGCAGATCGTCCAGATAGGGCGCTGCGCCCATGACCTGTGCAACGGCACTTTCGTGGATATTGGATTGGCCCACCACACCGGTGGCCGCTACGGGGGCAATGGGCGCGCTCATGCCTGCACCTCCAAGGAAATATCGTCCAAAGTCACACCGGTTTTGCCTTGGCTCTCCAGCCAGAAGCGCTGCATCAGGCTGCCCAGCACATGCTTGCGGTAATCGCTGCTGGCGCGCATATCAGAGATGGGGCTGAACTCGGCTTGCAAAGCCGCTGCTGCAGCTTGCACGGTGGCTGCATTCCATGGCTGGCCGCGCAGGGCAGCTTCGGTCTGTGTGGCGCGTGCAGGGGTAGCGGCTACGCCACCTGCGCCTATGCTGGCGGCTGTCACCATGCCGTTTTCCACATGCACGTTGATCACCAGGCAGACGGCGGAAATGTCATCGTCCTGGCGCTTGCTGATCTTGTAGGCACGCAGGTATTGGGTGGCGCTGCCCGGCTGGGGCAGGGGAATGTCGATGCGCGTGACCAGCTCGTCCTTGGCCATGACGTTCTGGCGGTAGCCGGTATACAAAGCTTCCAGCGGCAGGCTGCGCTCGCCGTGGATGCTGGCCAGAACGACCTTTGCATTCAGTGCCATCAGCAGGGGCATGGAGTCGCCAATCGGCGAGCCATTGGCCACATTGCCACCCAGCGTGCCGCTGTTGCGCACGGGCAGGCCGGCAAAGCGGGCAGCGAACTTGTGCAGCTGCGGCCACTGCGCCTTGAGCGCGGCAAAGGCCTCTTCCAGCGTGACAGCTGCTCCAATGCGCAGCTGGCCGTCTGCATGCTCGATGCATTTGAGTTCCTGGGCAGCGGTGACGTCCAGCACCATGTCAAAGCGTCGGTGGTGTTTCGTGACCCACAGACCTACATCTGTGCAGCCAGCCACGATCTGTGCCTGCGGGTGATCTGCACGAAGTTGTAGCAGCTCGCGCAGGCTGGATGGGCGTTTGTAATTAGTTTCTGCCGCAAGTGCTGAATTTTCCTGCGCTAGCAGCTCTAGTTTTTGTAGAACTGCAGGTGCATTGACGGTTGCCGGGGGCAGGCTGGCCATGTGCTGTGCCGCATCCAGAATCGGGCGGTAGCCCGTGCAGCGGCACAGATTGCCGGACAGCGCCTCCTGCATGCCCTGGCGGTCCAGCTGGCTGCCACGGTCGTGGTTCTGGTAGATGCCAAACATGCTCATCACAAAACCCGGGGTGCAAAAGCCACACTGCGTGCCGTGGCACTGCACCAGCGCTTCCTGCACGGGGTGCAGCTGCTTGCCCGCGGGGCGGTGGATGTCAGGGTCCTGGCTCAGGTCTTCCACCGTCCACAGCGCCATGCCGTCAATGGAATGGGCCAGACGGATGCAGCTGTTGATGGCCTTGTAGTGCAGCTGGGGCTGGCCCTGGCTGTCGGTCACGCGCTCGCCCAGCACCACGGTGCAGGCACCGCAGTCGCCTTCGCCGCAGCCTTCCTTGGTGCCGGTACAGCGCAAATCTTCGCGCAGCACCTCCAGCAGGGTGCGGTCAGGGGGAATGTTGTGCAGCGTCACCGGCTGGCCGCGACGCAGAAATCGGATGGGGCGAGAAGACATAGTCGTGCGTTTTGGCGGTGTTTTATGCATTAAGCCATCCGAAGTTTGGGATGACATATAGACTTCCATATGCAGTTCATGTGTTTAAAGCAATAAAGCTGTCGCCTGTGTAGGCGCCAGTCGCGTTGCTGCGATCTGTGACAAGTGCTGTCAAGCAATTTCTGTGCAGGGCCGCTTCCCCGGGAGCGGCCTTGTGGTTGTTAAACTCACTGACCCATTTCTTTCTGGACTTTTGCCGCACCATGAGCTTTTCCAACTTCTTGCGTCGCGCCAAAAGTTCTCTCAAGTTCTGGTCAGCAACAGCGCCATCTGCATCCGAAGTTCCCGAATTTCGCATTGACGAAGTTTCCGAGCGGATTGCCAAGCTCCAGGCTCCACAAGCCAAAGAGCCGCAGCAGTTCCACTCCTTGGTCAAGCTGGCTCCCATTCCCGTGCCGCGTGAGGTGCGCTGGGAGAGCCAGGCGATTTATCTGGGAGCATGGGCAGGGACTGCCGCACTGGCTTGGGGGAGCTTTTATGTGCCTACAGACTGGCTGCTGTGGTATGGCGTGGCGTCCGTCGTGATCTTTGCGGTGCTGTTTCGCATCGAGGGGCCGCGCACCCGTGCCGAGCGTCTGCAGCGTGAGGCCGAAGTGCAGCGCTGCCATGAAGCCTATCTGCAGGCCGAAGCCCATCTGCGGGCCGTGCTCAGCGAAGGCTTCAACGAGCGGATGGAAGAGTTCAACAGCCTGCGCACGGAATATGACCAGCTGTGCCGTGCCATGGGGACCACCGACCCCGGCAAGAGCAGCAAGCTGCTGGCCGCGCTGGCCAACCCTCTGCGGACGGGAAAGACCGAAGAGGAAGAGCTGATGGAGCAGATGTCGCAGATGGAACGCAAGATGCTGCAACTGGTGGATGAGCTGGAGGACTACTCCGACATCCACAAAGAAGCGATTGATGCTGCCATCATGGCGCGCCACAACGCGCGTCTGGCGTACTGGCAGGCCAAGCTGGACGAAGCAGCCCTGACCGGGGAAGCCGTGCAGCAGCATTGATCTCCGAACAATCCCTGCCCTTGAGGTCATGTTGCCTTGGCATACTGGGTCGCAATCGCGGCCCATATTTCTTTCATGCGAGACGCCACGCCTTTCGAAAAAATCGATCTGCACCTGATACGCGTGCTGCACACGGTGATTGCCGAGCGCAGCGTATCGCGTGCAGCCGTGCGTCTGGGCATGCACCAGCCTGCGGTGTCAACTGCGCTCAAGCGTCTGCGTGAACTCTCGGGCGACCCCATTCTGGTGCGATCGGGCAGCGGCATGCAGCCCACGGATGCAGCGCTGCGCATGCTTGAGCCCTCCGCCGACATCCTGCGCGCGGCCGAAAACCTGTTTACCGAAGCGCGTGCCTTTGATCCGCGCAGTGCCGAACGCACCTTCCGCATTGCGGCCAGTGACTATCTGGACCCGCTGTTCCTGCCCAAGCTGGTGGCCTATCTGAAAAAGCACGCGCCGCTGTGTGCCGTGGAAATCATGGCGCTCAGTCATGACGTGGACTACAGCGGCCAGCTGGCACAGGGTGAAGTCGATGTGGTGATTGGCAACTGGCCCCAGCCACCGGCCGAGCTGCGCATGGCCCAGCTGTTTGCTGATGACACCGTGTGCCTGGTCAGCCAGAACCACCCCGCCGTGCGCCGGGGCTGGACGGCCGAGGACTGGCTGCAGGCCGAACACATCGCTCCCATGCCCACACACCCCGGCGCCAAGGGCGTGATTGATGATGCGCTGCATGCCCAGGGGCTGCACCGCCACATTGCGGTGCGCTGTGCCCATTTTGGACTGATGCCGCAGATGGTGGCCTCAAGCTTGCTAGTGCTGACCACCGGCCGCCAGTTCTGCGAGCGCTATGCCGCACAGCTGCCGCTGGCGATTCTGGAGCCGCCCGTTCCTTTGCCACAGATGCGTTACTACCAGCTGTGGCATGACCGTACGCACCATTCAAGTGCCGCAACCTGGTTGCGTGATGCGGTGAGACATATCGCCATGAAGCTATGAAAACTGTAGCTTCAGGCGCTCGTGAAACCTGCGGCAACGCAGGTTTTGCATCCAAACTTTCATTGAATTGAGAAAATCTCGCGCATGAACACCCCTCAACCAACCCCCATGCCCGGTGAAGCGCCACCGCGATTGCAGCTGGTGGGCATTACCAAGCGGTATCCCGCCGTCGTGGCCAACGACAAGGTGTCGCTGACCGTGCAGCCTGGCGAGGTACATGCCCTGCTGGGCGAAAACGGTGCTGGCAAGTCCACGCTGATGAAAATCATCTACGGCACCGTCAAGCCCGATGAAGGCCAGGTGCTGTTCAACGGCAAGCCCGTGCACATCCGCAACCCGCAGGAAGCACGTGCCCTGGGCATTGCCATGGTGTTCCAGCACTTCAGCCTGTTTGACACGCTGACCGTGGCGGAAAACGTCTGGCTGGGGTTGGACAAGAGCATGTCGCTGGCCGAGGTGACACGCCGCATCGAGGAAAAGGGCTCCGAGTACGGCATGGACATTGATCCCAGCCGTCCGGTACACACCCTGTCCGTGGGCGAAATGCAGCGCGTGGAAATCATCCGTGCGCTGCTGACCGACCCCAAAGTGCTGATTCTGGATGAGCCCACGTCCGTGCTGACACCGCAGGCGGTCGAGAAGCTGTTTGTGGTGCTGAACAAGCTGGCCTCTGAAGGCTGCTCCATCATCTATATCAGCCACAAGCTGCACGAAATCCGCGAGCTGTGCACGGCCTGTACGGTGCTGCGTGGCGGCAAGGTGACGGGTTACTGCAACCCCCGTGAAGAGTCGAACGCCTCGCTGTCGCGCCTGATGATTGGTGCCGAGCCACCTGCACTGCAGTACCGCGATGTGAAGACGGGTGACACCGTGCTCAAGGTCAACGGTCTGACGCTCAAGAAGCAGGACCAGTTTGGCGTAGACCTGATGGACATGCAGTTTGAAGTGCGTGCCGGTGAGGTGGTCGGTATTGCCGGTGTATCCGGCAACGGCCAGCAGGAACTGCTGTATGTGCTCTCGGGGGAAGACACCCGTGCCGAAGCCGACATGATTCATGTGGCAGGCAAGCCTGCCGGTCGCCTGAACCCCAGTCAGCGCCGTGCGCTGGGTCTGCACTTCGTGCCCGAGGAACGCCTGGGCCGTGGTGCCGTGCCCACCATGGGGCTGGCGCACAACATGCTGCTCACACGCGATGACGCCGTGGGCAAGGGCGGTTGGCTGAATATCAAAAAGCTGGAAGCCCATGCGGCTGACATCATCCGCCGCTTTGGCGTGAAGGCGGGCGGCCCTCATGCTGCCGCCAAGTCGCTGTCTGGCGGCAATCTGCAGAAGTTCATCGTGGGCCGGGAAATTGATGCCAAGCCCAGGCTGCTCATCGTTTCGCAACCCACATGGGGTGTGGACGTGGGCGCTGCTGCACAGATTCGCGGCGAAATTCTGGCACTGCGTGATGCGGGCTGCGCCGTGCTGGTGCTCAGCGAAGAACTGGACGAATTGTTTGAAATCAGCGACCGACTGCACGTGGTGGCCAAGGGGCAGCTCAGCCCCTCGCTGCCACGCAAAGAGGCGACGCTGCAACTGGTGGGTGAGTGGATGAGTGGTTTGTGGAACGCCGACGTGCAGCAGCACCTGGCCAAGGTGGAACAAAGCGGAGGTGCCCAGCATGTTTAAGCTTGAACCGCGCCCACAGGTCTCCAAATTCTGGACCTATGGTGCCCCCATTCTGGCTCTGCTGATCACGGTGGCCGTGGGCATGTGTCTGTTCGTCATGCTGGGCAAGGACCCAGTGCGTGGCCTGCAGGCCTTCTTCTGGGAACCCATCAAGACCAGCTACGCCCTGGGTGAGCTGGTGATGAAGGCCACGCCGCTGCTGCTGATCGCGCTGGGCCTGTCCGTGTGTTTCCGCTCCAACATCTGGAACATTGGTGCCGAAGGCCAGTTTGTGATTGGTGCCGTCACGGCCGGTGGTGTGGCGCTGCTGGCAGACCAGAACACAGGCCCCTGGATTGTTCCTGCCATCTTGCTCGCCGGTGTGCTGGGCGGCATGTTCTGGGCGGGCATCGTGGCCTTTCTGCGTGACAAGTTCAACGCGAATGAGATTCTGGTCAGCCTGATGCTGGTCTATATCGGCACGCTGGTGCTGGGCTATCTGGTCTACGGTCCCTGGAAGGACCCCATGGGCTACAACTTCCCCCAGTCCAAGACCTTTGAGTCTGTCACGCAGATTCCCAAGCTGATTGCAGGTACCCGCGTTCACATCGGCACGCTGCTGGCACTGCTGGGTGTGGTGGCACTGTGGATCTTCCTGTTCCGCACCAAGGCAGGCTTTGCACAGCAGGTGGGTGGCATTGCCCCCGCTGCGGCACGCTATGCAGGTTTCTCTTCGCGCCGCGCGCTGTGGACGGCACTGCTGATCTCCGGTGGCGCCGCCGGTCTGGCAGGTGCGCTGGAAGTGGCGGGCCCCATTGGCCAGCTGACCCCTTATGTTCCCGCAGGCTACGGCTTTGCGGCCATCATCGTTGCCTTTGTGGGGCGTCTGCACCCCGTGGGCATGATCTTCTCGGCCATTTTGATGAGCATGTTCTATATCGGCGGTGAACTGGCGCAGTCGCGCCTGGGCCTGCCCAAGTCTCTGACTGGCGTGTTCCAGGGTCTGCTGCTGTTTACGCTGCTGGCCTGTGACACCCTGATCGCGTACCGCGTGCGCTGGATTGCAGGCAAGCCTGCCGTGAAGGGAGCAAAGTAATGGATGCATACGCATTGCTCTTTGCCTCGACCCTGAGTGCAGGTACGGTGCTGGCGCTGGCTGCGCTGGGGCTGCTGATCAATGAACGCGCAGGTGTCATCAACCTGGGTGCTGAAGGCATGATGCTGTGCGCTGCGCTGGCGGGCTTTGCCGCCACCGTACACACAGGCAGCACCTGGATCGGCTTTCTGGCGGGCATGGGGGCCGGTGCGCTGCTGGCCGCCATCTTTGGCGTGCTGGTGATCTGGCTCAACACCAACCAGTCGGCCACGGGCCTGGCGCTGAGTCTGTTTGGCGCAGGTTTCTCGGCCTTTGCGGGGCTGAACTATGTGCAGGCCAAGCTGCCTGAGTCGCCCAAGTACGACATTCCTTTCCTCGCAGATCTGCCCGTGGTGGGCCCTGCGCTGTTCCGTCTGCACCCGCTGGTGTACGGCACCATCATCATTGCTGTGCTGCTGGTGTACTTCCTGTACCGCACACGCGCGGGCTTGATTCTGCGCTCCGTGGGTGAGTCGCCGGAATCCGCCCACGCCCTGGGCTACAACGTGCGCATGATTCGCCTTGGGGCCGTCATGGCCGGTGGTGCGCTGTGCGGTCTGGCCGGTGCCTATGTGTCTACCGTCTACACCCCGCTGTGGGTGGAAGGCATGGTCGCTGGCCGTGGCTGGATTGCGCTGGCGCTGACCACGTTTGCAACGTGGAGGCCCGCACGCATTTTGCTGGGTGCCTACCTGTTTGGCGGCGTTACCATGCTGCAGTTTCACCTGCAGGCAACGGGCGTGCACATCGCCAGCCAGTTGCTCAGCATGTTGCCTTATGTGGCGACCATCGTGGTGCTGGTGCTGATTTCTCGCAATCCCGCATGGATTCGCGCCAATATGCCGGCATCCTTAGGAAAGCCTTTTTATCCAGGCTCGTAAGAGCCATGACCCAAGAAGCAGCTACCCTGTCGCCGTGGGGTAGCGAAGCGTAAGGCGAGCCAAGGTGGCACGCCTTTTTTTTACCCTGTCGAGGAACTACGCATGTCCAAACTGCATAAACGCACTGTGCTGAAGATGGTCGCTTTGTCGGCCATCTCGATCGCTACTTTGTCCGCCTGTGGCAAGAAAGAAGAAGCTGCCCCTGCGCCTGCAGCCGTCCCAGCCGCTGAAGCACCAGCCGCTGCAGATCCCCTGAAGATTGGTTTTGTGTATGTGAGCCCCATCGGTGATGGCGGCTGGACCTACCAGCACGATCTGGGCCGCAAGGCGGTGCAGGACAAGTTTGGCGATAAGGTGGAAACCACATTCGTGGAGAGCGTGGCCGAGGGCCCCGATGCAGAGCGTGTGATGCGCGACCTGGCCGCTCAGGGCAACAAGCTGCTGTTTGCCACCAGCTTCGGCTATCAGGAGTTTGTGCAAAAGGCTGCGGCTGACCTGCCTGAGGTGAATTTCCAGCACGCTACGGGCTACAAGCAGGCACCTAACAGCGCGACCTACGACACCAAGACCTTCGAAGGCGCCTACCTGGCCGGTATCGTGGCTGGTGGCATGACCAAGACCAAGACCATTGGTGTCGTGGCTTCCGTGCCAATCCCTGAAGTGGTGCGCAACATCAACTCCTTTGTGCTGGGTGCGCAAAGCGTGGACCCTGACATCAAGGCCAAGGTGGTCTGGGTGAACGAATGGTTCAGCCCCCCCAAGGAAGCTGAAGCTGCCACCAGCCTGATCAACGGCGGCGTGGACGTGCTCTATCAGAACACCAACTCGCCTGCGGTGATGAAGACGGCCGAAGAGCGCGGTGTGTATGCCTTTGGCAAGGATGGCGACATGAGCGCCTTCGGCCCCAAGGCACACCTGGGCTCGGCCGTGATCGACTGGTCGCCTTACTACATCAAGGTGACCGAGGACGCACTGAACGGCAAGGTGGAGAACGGCCAGAACTTCTGGTGGGGCGTGAAGGAAGGCGCGATTGATCTGGTCAAGATCAGCGAAGAAGTGCCTCAGGAAATCAAGGACAAGGTTGCCCAGGTGCGCCAGGGCCTGAAGGACGGCACCTTCCAGATCTGGAAGGGCCCCATCAAGGACAACAAGGGCAATGAACTTCTGGCCGACGGTCAGGTGGCTGATCTGCCTTTCATCACCAGCATCAAGTTCTATGTGGATGGCGTTGAAGGCAACGTGCCAGGCACTGGTAACTAATTACGCATGACCACCTGCAGGCGCATGACGCGCCTGCACGTCAGTCAAAGGCCTCTGACCACCGGAGGCCTTTTTGCTGCATGCGATCTGGTGTATACACGCGGTGCTTGCGCAGCCCGTACCGCGTGCAGCCGGATGGCCCCGGGGTCATCTCCACCGATAGTTTTTGTGGCAGCAGCGCCTGACGATGCCAGCTTGATGTTTCGGATCTCCAAAGTGTGCAACCATTGATGTAAGCGGTTGCTGCGATCCGGCACAAACTGGCGCGGGTATTGCTGCAGTGGTTTGCTTTTCCCTGATTCCCTTTAAAGGAAGAACTATGACCGATCTGAACAAACGTTCCATGTTCAAACTGGCTGCCATCTCGGCGCTGACCGTAACGGCTCTGGCTGCTTGCGGCAAAAAAGATGAACCCGCACCTGCGCCTGCCGCAGCACCTGTGGCGGATGCGCCTGCTGCTGCAGAGCCGCTGAAGGTGGCCTTTGCCTACGTGGGCCCTGTGGGTGACGGCGGCTGGTCGTTTGCGCACGACACCGCACGCAAGAAGATCCAGGATGAGTTTGGCGACAAGATCGTCACCACCTATGTGGAAGGCGTGCCTGCAGGCCCTGACGCCGAGCGCGTGCTGCGTGATCTGGCCTCTCAGGGCAACAAGCTGATCTTCGGCACCACCTTTGGCTATATGGACACCATCCAGAAGCTCGCTCCCGACTTCAAGGATGTGAAGTTCGAGCACGCCACAGGCTACAAGAACGGTGACAACGTGCGTACCTATGACGCACGTACTTACGAAGGTGCCTACCTGGCCGGTATCCTGGCGGGCGGCATGACCAAGTCCAACGTGCTGGGCGTGGTCGGCTCGGTGCCCATTCCTGAAGTGCTGCGCAACATCAACTCCTTCACGCTGGGTGCTCAGTCCGTGAACCCCGATGTGAAGACCAAGGTAGTGTGGGTGAACGACTGGTTCAGCCCTCCCAAGGAAACCGAAGCAGCAACCAGCCTGATCAATGGCGGCGCTGACGTGCTGTTCCAGAACACAGACTCCCCCGCCGTGCTCAAGACTGCGGAAGAAAAGGGCATTCGCGCCTTTGGCTGGGACTCTGACATGACTGCCTACGGTCCCAAGGCCCACCTGGGCTCGGCCATCATCGACTGGCAGCCTTACTACTCCAAGGCTGTGAACGATGTGCTCAACGGCACATGGACAGCCGGTGGCAGCTGGCTGGGTGTGAAGGACGGCGCGATTGACCTGGTTTCCGTGGCAGAAGACATTCCTGCTGATCTGAAGGCCAAGATGGAAGAGGCCAAGGCTGGCCTGCAGAATGGCACGCTGCAGATCTGGAAGGGCCCCCTCAAGACCAATGACGGCAAGGATGCCCTGGCCGAAGGTGCTGTGGCGGACGACGCTTTCCTGACCGGTATCGACTTCTACATCGAAGGTGTGGAAGGCAAGGTGCCCGGCAAGTAAGCCCTGCTGCTATCCTAGGCTGCCTGCGGGCAGCCTTTTTTGCGCCTATGTCTGCTTGGCAACAGAGCGCGGTACCGGCTATGGTGAAAGGGCATCCGCAAGCATTTGGGAGCCAGCCAACGCCATGACCACCACCATCCCTGCCACCACACTTGCCGCTATGGCGCACATTCCTGCCGAGCGTCTGCCTGCGCTGCTGCGCAGCATGCCCAAGGCCGAACTGCATATCCACATTGAAGGTTCACTGGAACCCGAACTGATCTTTGCACTGGCCGAGCGCAATGGCCTGCAGCTGCCATATCCCAGCGTAGAGGCCTTGCGCAGCGCCTATGCCTTCACCAATCTGCAGAGCTTTCTGGACATCTATTACGCCGGTGCCAGCGTGCTGCTGCAGGAGCAGGACTTCTACGACATGGCCATGGCCTATCTGGAGCGTGCAGCTGCTGACCATGTGGTGCGTGCCGAAATCTTTTTTGACCCGCAGACCCACACCGAGCGCGGCGTGCCCATGGGCACTGTCATTCAGGGTCTGGCGCGTGCCTGCAAGGATGCGCAGGCACGGAGGGGCATCAGCGCCGCGCTGATCCTGAGCTTTTTGCGCCACCTGAGCGAGGAAGCCGCGTTTGAGACGCTGGAGGCCGCGCTGCCGTACCGGGAGCATTTCATAGGCATCGGGCTGGACAGCTCTGAGTTGGGCAACCCGCCCGAGAAATTCCAGAGCGTGTTTGAGCGCTGCCGTGAACTGGGCTTTCATCTGGTGGCCCATGCCGGTGAAGAGGGGCCGCCCGACTATGTGTGGAGTGCTCTGAATGTGCTCAAAGTGGAGCGCATAGACCACGGCGTGCAATCAGAAAAAGACTGGGGGCTGATGCAGCGGCTGGCGCAGACGCGCATGCCGCTGACCGTCTGCCCGCTCTCCAACCTGAAGCTGTGCGTCTTCCCTGACCTGCGCGAGCACAACCTGCCGCGCTTGCTTGCTGCCGGACTGCATGTGACGGTGAACTCGGACGACCCTGCCTACTTTGGCGGCTACGTCAACGACAACTATCTGCAGCTGTTTGCCGCCACCGGCATGGGGGTGCAGGAAGCCTACCAGCTGGCCCGCAACAGCCTGGAGGCCAGCTTTGCCACGCCTGCCCAAAAGGCGGCATGGGGGCAGCAGCTGGATGCGCACTTTGCATCGTTTGCGGCGTAGTTATAAAAAATAGAGCTGCCAGCGCTTGTATTTGCTGGATTTCAGATACTTATCTATCTGAAATCCTTATTTTTCTAGCGCTAGCCGCTTTTTTATTGATAGCTATACCAAGGTTGACAGTGCGGCACGCAGCTTGTCCGCATAGCCTTGCAGCAACTGCACGGCAGGCTCCTTGCGGGGCCAGGCCAGCTCCACACCATCACCCTCATGGCGCGGCAGCACATGCATGTGAAAGTGGAACACCGTCTGCCCACCCGCAGCGCCATTGGCCTGAAACAGCGTGATCCCATCGGGCGCGAAGGCCTGCTGCGCCGCCTGCGCAATGCGCTGTGCGGTCTGCATCACGGCGGCCGCTTCTTCAGGCGTGAGCTCCAGCACCGTGATTGCATGGCGCTTGCTGGCTACCAGTACATGACCGGGATTGACCTGACCAATGTCCATAAAGGCAATGGTCAGTTCATCTTCATAGACCTTGGCGGCAGGGATTTCACCTGCCACGATCTTGCAGAAGATGCAGTGGCCGGGCGGGGAGGTGTCAACAAACATGGGCATGGGCATGGGCCGCATGTTCTGCGATATGGCGCAAGGTGTCACTAGGGCTTTGCCTTGTTGGGGGTGGCGGCTTCCTGGGGGCACGTAGGCCACAAGGCGTTAGAGGAGGGTGAACATGGTGCGCTTGGTGTTGGTGAAGTGAGGGCGTACGCGGCTGCTCCATGCCGTGCCTCTGACCGCAAGCCAGGCAGGGCAACCTAAAACGGCTTCCGAGCTGAGGTGGTAGCACGCCAGTGAAAGCGGGCCGTGGTCGTGGTTCAGATAACGCCAGGCTTGCTGGGTGCCCGGCACCGATGCCAGGCCTGGCAGGTGCTCTGTGTCATACCAGTCAAACAACTCCTGCTTCCAGCCTGTTTCGGGGTCCATTTCAACCACGTAATGGGCTTGGGGTGGGGTGCTCGTCGGGCTTTGTAGGTGCATCACTTGTTCAAGGCGTGACACAGCGGCATCGGCCTGAATTTCGCAAGCCATTTTTTGCAGCTGATCGTGCTGTGCAGTATCCAGGCGCTGTGGCTGAGGGAGTGTGATGTAGGCGTACACCATGCCCTCGGCGCTTCGTGCCACAGGCCCCAAGGTGGATGCAGGCAAGAGGGTTTGCAGCTGGCGGTGCAGTGTCTTGGCCATGTGCTTGGCGCTGGCAGCTTCGGCGACAAATTGCAACAAGAGCGCATCGGTTGAAAAATCTGAGTCTGGCATGCTTTCAGTGTCCAATCTGGAAGGCATTCAAGAAACGAGAGACCATGTTGTAGGCGCCAATCGTGGCAAAAAGCTCCACCTGCTCTTGCGCAGAAAAGTGCACCTGAAGCTGTGCAAAAGCTTCGTCACGGATGTGAAGTTCGCGCGTGAGGGCATCGGTCGCCTCCAGGGCCAGTCGCTCCCGCAGGCTCCAGGGGGCGCCCGCAGGGAGGGGACAGATCCGTGTTGCCTTGATCGCTGCTTGTGTGATGCCTGCTTTGAGCGCATGCGGAATATGTGCCTCAAACTCGTAATTGGCATGGTTGAGAACAGCCACGCGCAGGATGACCAGCTCTCTGAGTCCGGCTTCCAAACTGCTGTGGTTGCGAACCGCTGACAGCATCTGCTCCCAGCCGTGGGCGATGGCTGGGCTGTGCAGCAACACTTGGTAAAGCGGGGAGATACGGCCTCTGGCGGCTTGAATGGCTGCTTCAAGCGTCACAAGCTCGGGTTGTGTGCCAGGGGTGATGGGCTGAATGCGCATGATGAGGAAAGCATTGGAGGGGTGGTCGGGCGACCAAGGCCAGTCCCGCGGCGAGGGTGCTGAAAGGCGAGCCTTGGTCAATCCAAACATAGCGGGTGCAGTGGCACCAGCGGTGTCTGCGTGGAGGGTGAATTAATTGGCCGTGATGTTGTTCTTTTTAATCACAGCACTCCACTTTTTCGTGTCGGCTTCCAGCACCTTGCGCAGCTCATCGGGCGCGCTGCCAGCGACTTCTGCGCCCGAAGCTTCCAGTCGCTCCTTGACGGTGGGGTGATGCAAGGCCCGGTGCAAAGCCTGGCTCAGACGGGAAACGTCTTCAGGGGCGGTGCCTTTGGCAGCGAAAAAGCCATACCAGTTGTCGGAGTCGACACCGGGATAACCCAGTTCGGTATAGGTGGGCACTTCCGGAAAGCGCGGGTGGCGCTTGGGGGCAGCGATTGCAATAGGTTTGAGCTTGCCCGCTTGAATGTGACCAATCAGGCCAGGGATATCACCAAAAAATCCATCGACGTGACCAGCAATCACGTCCGTAATGGCTGGCGCTGCACCTTTGTAGGGAATGTGCATCATTTGAATATTGGCGCTTTCATTGAGCAGCTCCATGGCTAAATGTGGGACGCTGCCTGTTCCGGACGATGCCATGGTGATGGGGCGACCAGGGTTTTTGCGTGCTGCTTCAACCAGGTCTCGACCGTTGCTGAAAGGCGATTTGCTGTTGACGACCAGCATTTCCACATTGTTAACGGCCAAAGAAACGGGTACCAAGTCTGTCAAGGGCTGGTAGGGCAGCTTAGGGTACAGGGCAGGGTTGATCGCGACAGCTCCCACGCTGGTGATCCACAGCGTTTTGCCATCGGCGGGAGAGCGTAGCAGGGTGTCCGCAGCGATGGCGCCGTTGGCACCCGGCTTGTTTTCAATCAGGACGGTATGTCCCAGTTCTTTGCCCAGTTGCTCCGAGACAGTGCGGGCGACAAAATCTACAGGGCCCCCAGGAGGGAAGGCGACGATGATCTTGGTAATGTCTTGCTGTGCCCAGCCGCTTGACGCTGCGGTCAGCAGGGCGGCGGCAACCGAGATTTTTTGCAGATGGCGGGTAGCGAAGCGTTGAAATTTTTTGCCTGACATGTTGTCTCCTTGTTGTGTAAGTTAGGCGCAGCGGGCGGTCATGCCACCGTCGACGACCAAGTCGGCGCCGGTGACAAATCGAGATTCATCGGAAGCAAAAAAAAGTGCTGCGTTGGCCGTGTCGCGGCCATCACCCATGAAGGGCATGGGAATGCGCGCTTGGCGCTGCTTGAGCAAAGCATCCACATCCCCGTCGGCTCTTTGGGCCGCAAGGCGTACGGAAACCATTGGGGTGTGCAGCTGGCCGGGAATGACGGTGTTGACGCGAATGTTGTCGTGGGCGTACTGAACGGCCAGCACTTTGGAAAAATGGATCACTCCTGCTTTGGAGGAGGCATAGGCAATTTGTGCTGCACCGGTCCACCGTGTTCCAGAAGTGGACGCAATATTGACAATGCTTCCGCCTTGCTGGGCTTGCATGATGGGCAGCACATGTTTGCAAGTTAAAAATACGCTTTTGAGGTTGTAGTCAATTTGGGTGTCCCACACCGATTCATCCATGTCGACTGGACCACCTTTGGCGGAGCCGCCGACGTTGTTGACCAAAATGTCGATGCGCCCCAGTTTTTGCTGGCATTCGAGAATGGATGCGGCAACCGATGGTGCCTCCATGACGTTGCAATACCCTGCGTGGAAGAGTCCGCCTGCACGGGCAATCAGATCCGCTGTGTTTGGCAGCGCCTCCTGGTTGATATCGACACCCCAGACTACAGCGCCTTCTTGGGCAAAACGCAGGGCTGTAGCGCGGCCATTGCCCCAGCCATCGCCGACAGAGCCAGCCCCGGTGATGAAGGCAACTTTGCCAGCCAGACGGCCCTGGGGGTTCACAGGTGTGTGTTCATTGAAGATGGGCATATGTGGATACCTACGTTAAAAGCGATAGAGGCGTTCTGGATTGGTGACCAGTAAGCGCTGGAGTGCGGTGTCGGTGGGGGCAATGGCAGCAATTTGACTGACCAAAACCCCGTCGTCCGGGATGTGGGTGTGGTTGGGGTGTGGCCAGTCCGAGCCCCACAGGCATCGATCCGGGAAGTGCTGCACCAGGGTGCGGGCGAGTTCAACGCCTTGCAGGTATGGAGCGTGCGGGTCAACTCGGTCAATGCCGCTGACTTTGACAAAGAGCTTCGGACTCTCGAGCAAGCGCAGCAGGCCTTGAAAGTCTTCACCTTGGATGCCTTGGCTGGCATCTACACGGCCCATGTGGTCGACGACGACATCACAAGCGGCTTGCTGCAGCACAGGTGCCAACGCATGGACTAAACGGCTTTCAAAGTGCACCTGCAGGTGCATGCCGAGATCAGCCAGCCTCGGTGTAAGAGCCACAACGTCCTCAATCGTCACACCGGTATCAAGGTGCCGCATGAAGTTGAAGCGGATGCCGCGAAACCCTGTATCAGCCAGTTGCTTCAAGTCTTGGACTGAGACTGTAGGAGGCACCAGCGCAATCCCAAGGTAGTTGCCTTGGCCTGCAGCGATGGCATCGGCTACCACCGTGTTGTCAAAACCATGGCAAGCCGATTGCACGATCACGCAGCGCGTAATCCCCAGATGTTTGTGCAATGCGAACAGCTGTTCTTTGCTCGCATCGGCCGGCGTAAAGCTGCGGTTGGCGGCAAACGGAAATGTGGATTGTGGACCGAAGACATGCACATGGCTGTCGCAGGCGTTCACAGGCAGCTGAATCGCTGGGCGCGAGGGGTGTAGCGTATAGGTCAGTTGAGGGCTTGGCATCACATCATTTCTCAGCAGGGATGGATGCAATTCTTAGATAGAAAGTCAGATAATCAGTCGAAGATAAATGGATAGCAGATATTTGAAAATTGAATATGGAAATTGCAAATATGCAGGCGTTTGTGGCAGTGGCCGATGCGATGAGCTATACCAAGGCCGCTGCTGCCCTCAATAGTTCACAGCCCACACTGAGTCGACATGTACAGCTGTTGGAGAAAGAGTTGGGGCAGCGTCTGCTGGAGCGGCATGGGCGCGGAGTACGGGTTACGGATTCGGGCGCCGCGCTGTTGGTGCATGTGCGAGGCATTCTGGAAGCTGTGGACCATGCCAAGGCGGAGATGAGCGAGCGCCTGCAAAGCCCCCGAGGAAAGATCCGCATAGGGTTGCCGCCGCGTGTGGCCCAGAGCATTGCACCAGATTTGGTACAGCAATTTTTGCGGGCCTGTCCAGATGCCTCCATCACTGTAGAAGAAGGCTTGAGCATTCGACTGCGAGAGTGGTTGATTGCCGGACGTTTGGATATGGCGATTCTTTTTGATCCGCCATCTTCCCAGCAGTTGCAGATTGAAGGGTTGGAGCGGGAGCTGCTGCTGCTGGTGGGCATTGAGCCTTTGCCCAGCAAGGTGAAAGTCAGTGCGGTGGGCGAATTTCCGCTTATTTTGCCCAGTGAGCCCCAGGCACTTCGGCGGATTTTTCAAGCCGTGGCTGAGCGCAAGGATGTGCGGCTCCATGTGGTGGCCGAAGTCGACTCCATGCAGACCGTGCTCAGTCTAGTGGAGCGCAAAGTGGGCTACACCGTGATTCCGTCAAGTGTTGCCAAGATGTGGAATGCAACGGTGCCTTTGCACACGGCTTTGCTGACCATGCCGCAAATACGCAATCGCATCACGCTGGCGGTGCCTTGCGCCAGACCCAGTACACGGCTGCATGTGGAGGCCGCCAAAATTTTGAAACGTTTGATTCACCAAACCTTTTCCATATAGATGAAGATGACGGCATAGATTGGCTGGATTAGGGGCGGTGGATATGCTCAACCAAGCGCTTGGTTAAACGACTGTACTTATCGAGCCAGGGCACATGCTGCAGGCATTTGCCGCAATCGGGGCAGACCAGCCTGTGCAGCTTGACCTTCAAACGCAGCTGCCTGTCCACCAGTGGCATATCTCGCACTGTGCGCTGCACGTATTCATGCACCTGAGCCAAGGGCTTGAGACAAGCACTGCACTTGCTACTGCCCTGTAGCGGCTCAAGCGCTAAAACTGCTTGGCCTGGTGTTTGAAGGTCAGCATCAATAACCCGGAAACCCTCCCAAAGGTCCAGCCATGTAGTATCTTTGTGCATGCAGCGGTGCTTTCTTGCATGTTGATTGGTCGCACAACCATCATGCTTGAAATGTCACCGCTGTTTCTGTTTGAGGGGCAACTACCCCGACATTCCGTGATGAACCTTATTTTTCTAGCGCTAGCCGCTTTTTTATTGATAGCTATACCAAGGTTGACAGTGCGGCACGCAGCTTGTCCGCATAGCCTTGCAGCAACTGCACGGCAGGCTCCTTGCGGGGCCAGGCCAGCTCCACACCATCACCTTCATGGCGCGGCAGCACATGCATGTGAAAGTGGAACACCGTCTGCCCACCCGCAGCGCCATTGGCCTGAAACAGCGTGATCCCATCGGGCGCGAAGGCCTGCTGCGCCGCCTGCGCAATGCGCTGTGCGGACTGCATCACGGCGGCCGCTTCTTCAGGCGTGAGCTCCAGCACCGTGACTGCATGGCGCTTGCTGGCTACCAGTACATGACCGGGATTGACCTGACCAATGTCCATAAAGGCAATGGTCAGTTCATCTTCATAGACCTTGGCGGCAGGGATTTCACCTGCCACGATCTTGCAGAAGATGCAGTGGCCGGGCGGGGAGGTGTCAACAAACATGGGCATGGCAGGTCTCCGGAAATAAGGGATGCAATATCGGGCTCCATCGTAGAAAAGCAGGCCTGCTGCCGCCAGTGTGGTTAGTCCGCAAACGCAGGTCCTCGGGTTTACCCGCTAGAATCGCCCGCTTCGCCATGCCGCATTGCTCCAGCGGCCGGTGATTGTTCAATCTGGAGCCATGTAGAGGAACACCATGTACAAAAACCTCGCAGCCACGCTCGTGGCCGCCTGCGTTGTCGCACCATCTTTCGCGCAAACCGAGACAACGCTGAACTCCCCCCCCTCAGCATCAGCCCCCACCAAAGTCGGCTTTGTGTATGTCACGCCCGTTCTGCCCGCAGGATGGACGCGCCAGCACGAAGAAGGCCGCTTGGCGCTGGAGCGTGCCATGCCCGGTCAAGTGACGACCACGGCAGTGGACAACGTGCCCGAAGGCGCGGATGCGGAGCGCGTGCTGCGCGATTTGGTCGCTCAGGGCAATCAGCTCATCTTCACCACCAGCTTTGGCTATATGGAGCCGACGCTGCGCGTCGCCAAGGACTTTCCGCAGGTGAAGTTTGAAAACATCACCGGCTACAAACAGACCGCAAACGTGGCCACGGCGAATGCGCGCCATTACGAAGGGCGCTATCTGTCGGGCATTGCAGCGGCACGCATGAGCAAGACCGGCGTGGCAGGTTTTGTGGGCGGTATGCCAATTCCGGAGGTGATTCAGGGCATCAATGCCTTTGCCCTGGGCATGCGCAGCGTGAATCCCCAGGCCCAGGTCAAAGTGGTGTGGCTGAATGCGTGGTTTGACCCTGCGCGGGAGCGCGAAGCCGCCATGACGTTGATGGACCAGGGCGCGGATGTGCTGTCCTTCCAAGTGGCCAGCACGGCGGTGATCGCTGCTGCCCAGGAGCGCGGCAAGATGGCCATTGCCTTTCACTCTGATATGCGCAAAGACGGCCCGGATGCACAGCTGCTGGCTGTGACCCACCACTGGGGTGGCTACTACGCACAGCGCGCGCAGGCGGTGCGCAATGGCACGTGGCAATCGGGCGATTTCTGGGGCGGCGTGAAGGACGGCATGATCAAGGTGGAACACTTTGGTCCCAAGCTACCCCAAGCGGTGCGTGATGAAGTGCTGGCCCGCCAGCAGGACATGGCGCAAGGCAGGCTGCAGCCTTTCCAGGCAGGCAAGCAGCCGATCCGTGACAACCAGGGCAATGTCCGTATTCCTGCTGGCAGCAGCTTGAGTGATGCGGAAAAGAACCAGATGAACTGGTTGGTAGAAGGCGTGATCGGTAGCGTGCAGTAAGACCCGCTCACACGACCCTTGATACGTCGTTGCGAAGCCTTGTCGTACGACTTGTACTGCCTGCGGCTTCGCGCCTGCGCGGCCCGGCCTCGTCTCAACCGCAAACCTGTGGTTTGCTGGGTTGTGTGATCGGCCCTCAGCCCGATCACACCGTGCCATTGCTGATTGGGCGGTAAGTACGTACACCACAAATGTGCTTTTCGCTGGAAAATTCAGGAGCGCCTGGCGCAGGTATTTGCTGGTTTTTGGCATGCTTTGTGCGTAAAAGCCGCGTAATACCAGCGCTAGCTGCTCCTGTTTTTATTTCTGGAAATTTGCCATGGCCATGAAGATCTACCGCAGTGCCTTGCTCCGTTTTGCCCCCGATGGCAGCCCCTTGTATGACAGTGATGGCCTGCTGGCCGTCGCACCGGATGACAAGGGGCAGGAGCGTGTGGTCGCTGCTGGCAGCTGGCAGGCATTGCAGGCGCAATATGTGCAGCAGCCCAGTGTGCAAGTCGTGCACCTGCCCGGCAAGCTGATTGCGCCGGGTTTTGTGGATATGCACATCCACTACCCTCAGACCGATGTGATTGGTGCGCCAGCGGATGGCCTGCTGCCCTGGCTGGAGAACTACACCTTCCCGCACGAGTCACGCTTTCATGATCGTGCCTATGCCGATGGCGTGGCGGAGTTCTTTCTGGACGAGCTGCTGCGCAATGGCGTGACTACGGCGCTGACCTTTGCCACCTCGCACCCTGAGTCTGTCGATGCCATCATGGCCGCCTCGCAGGCGCGCGGCATGCGCATGATGGCGGGCAAGGTGCTGCAAGACCGCCACAGCCCTGATGGTGTGCGCGACGACACCGAGCAGGGCCTGATCGATACCGAAACATTGATCCAGCGCTGGCATGGCGTGGACCGTCTGGGCTATGCCATCACCCCGCGCTTTGCTCCCACCAGCACGCCTGAGCAGCTCCAAGGCGCAGGGGAGTTGGCCGCCAAGTATGGCGATGTATGGATTCATTCCCACGTTTCGGAAAACCTTGACGAAATCCAGTGGGTGCGTGAGCTCTACCCCGCAGCACGCAGCTATCTGGATGTGTACCAGCGCTTTGGCTTGATGCGCGAGCGGGCCGTGTACGCCCACTGTATCTGGCTGGACGACACCGACCGTGCATTGATGCGCGAAACCAGGACGGCAGCGGCCATCAGTCCTACCAGCAATCTGTTCCTGTCCAGTGGCTACTTTGATTACATCGAAGCGGATAAGGCCGGGTTTATGTACGGCCTGGCCAGCGATGTAGGCGGCGGCATGAGCTTTTCGCCCTTCCGCACCATGCAGGCGGCCTACATGGTGGGGCGTGAGCACCACAGCAAGCAAGGTCTGAGTCTGAAGCCTGCCCACCTGTGGTGGCAGCACACCGCAGGCGCTGCCAAGGCGCTGGGGCTGGAGGGTGTGATTGGCAATCTGCAGCCCGGCTGCGAGGCAGACTTTGTGCTCATCAACCCTGCTTGCACACCACTGCTGGCACGCAAAACGGCGCAGTCACAGTCGCTGGATGAACTGCTTTTTGCGATGATCATTCTGGGAGATGACCGCTTGATTGAGCAAACCTTTGTCTCTCAAGCAAAATAACGCCATTGCAGGCAATAAATTGCCGCGCCCAGCTATAAAAAATTCAGCGAACAGGACACCTCCATGAGCATCATGAGCGACAAGTGGATCCGCAAGATGGCGGAAGAGCACGGCATGATCGAGCCGTTTGAACCCGGCCAGATCCGCGAAGCCAACGGCAAGAAAATCATCAGCTATGGCACCTCCAGCTACGGCTACGACATTCGCTGTGCACGCGAGTTCAAGGTGTTCACCAACATCCACAGCACCGTGGTGGACCCCAAGAACTTCGACGAAAAAAGCTTTGTCGACTTTGAGGGCGACTACTGCATCATCCCGCCCAACAGCTTTGCATTGGCCCGTACTGTGGAGTACTTCCGCATTCCGCGTGACGTGCTGACCGTATGTTTGGGCAAGAGCACTTACGCGCGCTGCGGCATCATCGTGAATGTGACGCCGTTCGAGCCCGAGTGGGAAGGCTATGTGACGCTGGAGTTCTCCAACACCACACCGCTGCCCGCCAAGATCTATGCCGGTGAAGGCTGCGCACAGGTGTTGTTCCTGCAGGGCAATGAACCTTGCGAGACCAGCTACAAGGACCGTGGCGGCAAGTACCAGGGGCAGCACGGTGTGACCCTGCCACGCACCTGAGCGGGTGGTGCTGATGCGTGATCCTGCGGCTGGGATCACGCAAATCTGCAGGCTTTTCAGCCAAACAGCCGCGCAAAAAAGCCTTTGCGCTTGTATTTTTTCTCCAGCTTGTGCATCACCTGCTGCTTGGTGTGCTCAATGTCTTGCTTGCTGCCCTTGCCGGTCATGCGCTGGTAGGTCTTGACTGCATCCACATAGCCGTGGTCTTCGTTGCGGATATGGCTGAACAGCCAGCGCGACAGCATGGTGTGCAGCTCCTGCGCTACATCTTCACCCGCTTCAAAGCGGGTCTGCATTTCGCCCACACGGCGTGTGAACAATTCATGCACGCGCTTGTGCAAGTCTGTAAATGCGTAGCCGGAGTCTTCCAGCATGCGCTCTTCGTAGGCGAAGTGCGAGATGGTGTAGTCCACGGTTTCTGCAATCACTTCACTCAGCGCTGCACGGTCTGGAGACTCACGCAGCTCGTGCAGGCGGTTGATGTAATCCACGATGCGACGATGCTGAATATCAATTTCTTCAATGCCCGTATTCAGATCTTCTACCCATTGCAAAACAGCCATCGCACAACCCTCTGTCATTTTTGAAGCACGCCAATGCCCGGATGCTTCAATCATTTGCTTTTAGGAAAACCCTTAAGGGATTATGAGTGGCTGCTATTTGAAAATGCAAGGTTTGGGGTAGCTGAGTGCATGCAATTTTGTATCAAATTTTTGCATACAAATAGATCATTTGATATCAATGACTTGCACTGATTGTTGGCGTAAGTTTATATAAATTTTTTAACAAAATACTTGGTCTTTTTATTAATGGTAATAAATTTGCGGATGAAAATTGATAATTTGAAAAATAATAAAGAATTGTACTTATTTCTATAATTTTATAATTGCTTTGATGAATATCAAAAAAAATAGCTTGACAAAAAATGAATTTAAATCAAGCCAAGCTTTTGGTTCGCCAGTGCAGGGTGGATCTCAAACCGTACGCACAGCCAGTCTCGCAGCAGCCAGATCCCAGCCGCCCCAGCCACAGCTTTTAAACAGCACGGGGCCTGTTGCCCGTGGCATTTCTTCGCTCATCACATCGGCCAGACTGGGGTACTGGGCTACAGGCAGACCCGCCTGCAGCAGGTCTCCGGCCTCATGTTCGGCATCGCGGCTGTCCACCACAATCTGTCCGTGCATGGCAAGGTACTGGCACAGCGGTGCGGAAAGCTCGACCATCTCGGGCGTGAATGCGCCTACGGCAGCCACAAAGCACTGCGGGTGCAGCGGCCCTTGCAGCACCACAGCATGGGCAGGGGTACAGGTCACGATCAGCGGGCAGTGCAAGGCGGCTGCAGCTACGTCTTCCGCAATGTGTGCCTGCATGCCATGCGAAAGCGCCCAGTCCACCAGGTGCTGGGCGCTGGCGGTAGTGCGTGAAGCGATATGCACTTCCCGCGTTCCCAGAACCTCTGCAAAGGCCTGCAAATGCGCCATGCCTTGGGCGCCAGCGCCAATGATGAGCAGAGGCCCATCCGGGATGGCTGCCAGCCGCAGCGCAGCCAGCGCAGACACGGCAGCTGTGCGCCGGGTGGTAATGCTGGGGCCATCCAGAATCAACTGGCGAGTGCCGCTGGCAATGTCAAAGATCACCACATCCCCCTGAATGGTGGCGCGCGATGTTCCCATGTTGCCGGGCGTGAAGGTAATCAGCTTGGTCATGGCCAGTTGGCTGTCATGCGCAGGCATGGAAAACAGACAAGCGCCTGCGGCCGTAGGCATCACAATACGGGCTGGCACTTGTACCCGTGGGTCCACGGCGGTGGCAGCGATTTCCTGCACCAGCAGGTTCCATGGCAGTGCGGCACAGGTGCCAGCGGCGTCGAGCAAAGCGGTCGGGGTATGAGGCATCCAAAGTTTATAGCGGATGCACAGCGCTGGCGACAGTCACACTTTGTACATGCAGCGCCAGTATCTTCACCAGCCTGAGGGGCGTGCGCTTTCAGGCCATCACAACGCATTTCCCCGCAGCGGGGCAGGAGTCGGCATATGAAATGGGAAGGGCGACGTCAGTCGAGCAATGTGGAAGATCGCCGCAGTGGCGGCGGCGCGCCCATGTTCGGAGGGCGCAACATCGGGATTGGAACCATTGTTATTGCCCTGATCGGTGGTTGGGTGCTGGGCGTGAATCCGCTGACGCTGCTGGGGCTGCTCAGCGGCGGTGGTGCGCCTGTGGTGCAGCAGCAAAGCCCGGCGCAGGCTCCGCCTGCCAATGACACCATGGCGCGTTTTGTGTCCACCGTGCTGGCGGATACGGAAGACGTGTGGGGCAAGCTGTTCCAGCAGGGTGGTGCGCAGTACCAGGAACCCAGGCTGGTGCTGTTCCGTGGTGCAGTAGGTACAGCATGCGGCACCGGGCAATCTGCGATGGGACCGTTTTATTGCCCGGGCGACCAGAAGGTCTATATTGATCTGTCGTTCTACGACCAGCTCCAGAACCAGCTTGGCGCACCCGGTGACTTTGCACAGGCCTACGTGATTGCGCACGAAGTGGGGCACCACGTGCAGCACTTGCTGGGGATTACGGACCAGGTCGACCGCATGCGCGGGCGCGTGAGCCAGACGGAATACAACAGGCTGTCTGTGAAGCTGGAGCTGCAGGCTGACTGCTTTGCGGGTGTATGGGCGCACCATGCAGACCGCATGCACCAAGTGCTGGAGCAGGGTGATGTGGAAGAAGCCATGAATGCCGCAGCCAGGATCGGTGATGATGCATTGCAAAAAGCGCAGACTGGCCATGTGGTGCCAGACAGCTTTACCCACGGCACCAGCGCACAGCGCCAGCGCTGGTTCAAGACGGGGCTGCAGACCGGCTCCATGCAGGCTTGTGACACATTTTCTGCGTCCAGCCTGTAGGCAGTGGCTGTGCAGGAATCCGCGACGTGCAGCAGGAATTAACGACTTCACACTGCGGTTTCAGTACACGGTGCGACAATAGTAGGCTCAATGACAAGTTCTTTTTCCTCTTTACTCTTGGCGGAGCCTCTGGCACGCGCCGTGGCCGAAATGGGCTACGAGTCCATGACCCCTATCCAGGCACAGGCGATCCCGGTGGTGCTGACTGGCAAGGATGTGATGGGGGCTGCACAGACCGGCACTGGCAAAACCGCTGCCTTTTCGCTGCCACTGCTGCAGCGCCTGCTGCGTCACGAGAACAGCTCTGCATCCCCAGCCCGCCACCCCGTGCGTGCGCTGGTGCTGCTGCCTACCCGTGAGCTGGCTGATCAGGTCGCACAGCAGATTGCGCTGTATGCCAAGCACACCAAGCTGCGCAGCGCCGTGGTGTTTGGCGGCATGGACATGAAGCCTCAGACGGCCGAGCTGAAAAAAGGGGTGGAAGTGCTGGTGGCAACACCTGGCCGCCTGCTGGACCACATCGAAGCCAAGAATGTGGTGCTCAACCAGGTGGAATACGTGGTGCTGGATGAGGCGGACCGCATGCTGGACATTGGCTTCCTGCCCGACCTGCAACGCATCCTCAGTCACCTGCCCAAGCAGCGCACGACGCTGCTGTTCAGTGCTACGTTCTCGCCCGAGATCAAGCGCCTGGCAGGCAGCTATCTGCAAGACCCCGTCACGATCGAAGTCGCACGCCCCAATGAGACGGCTGCTTCGGTGACGCAGCGTTTTATTGCAGCCAGCGATGACGACAAGCGCAAGGTCATTCAGCAAGTCCTGAACGAGCAGGGCATTCGCCAGGCCTTCATTTTCTCGAACAGCAAACTCGGCTGTGCCCGCCTGACCCGTGCGCTGGAGCGCGATGGCTACCGCGCAGCAGCCCTGCATGGCGACAAGAGCCAGGATGAGCGTCTGAAGGCGCTGGAAGCTTTCAAGCAGGGTGAAGTAGATCTGCTGGTCTGTACCGACGTGGCAGCACGCGGTCTGGACATCAAGGATGTGCCAGCGGTGTTCAACTACGACGTGCCTTTCAACGCCGAAGACTATGTGCACCGCATTGGTCGTACAGGCCGTGGTGGCGCCACTGGCGTGGCTGTGACCTTGGTCAGCAGCTCGGACTCCAAGCTGGTGGCAGATATTGAGAAGCTGATCAAGAAAAAAATTGAGGTCGAGCGTATTGAGCTGCCTGAGTCCCGCCGTTGGCGCGACCGCCGTGAAGCAGGCGCTGGTCGCGAAGAAGTGCAGCGCAGCGTGGCTGTGGAAGGTACGCGCCCTGTACGCGGCGCACGTCCGGTGCGCAATACACCGCCAGACCCCTTCTTCAACAAGCCCTACGAGCCTTCGACCAATGCCGCTCCCTCATGGGATGGCCAAGGTACCAAGCAGACTGTGTCTGCAGCCAAGCCCAAGCGCAAGATTGCAGCGCTTTTCAAGCCCATGGGTAGCTTCTAAGGCATCCTGCACACCATAAAAAAGCCACGTATGCGTTCGACATACGTGGCTTTTTTGCTGGAGGTTGCCAGCAGGTTTATTTGCCGGGTTTCTGTGCCTGCTCACAGTGGACCTGGTGCAGTGTGCGCTCGTTAAAGTCGCTGCCCAGCTCTATGGCAGACAGGCAGCCACCCCAGATGCAGCCGGTATCCAGCGCCATCAGATGGGGGCGTTGCATCAGGCCCAGCGTAGACCAGTGCCCGAAGGCGATCGTCGTGTCTGCGGTTTTGCGGCCCGGGCATTCAAACCAGGGAATTAATCCTTCAGGGGCAGCTTCTGCGGATTCAGAGCTTTCAAAATCCATCTCGCCTTCGGGTGTGCAAAAGCGAATACGGGTTAAGGCATTCACAATCACACGCAGACGATCAGCGCCTGTCAGCTGTGGATCCCATTTATTGGGTAGATTTCCATACATATGTTGCAGGAATTGAGAAAGATTTTCTCCTTTTACCTGCTGATGCACTTCATCGGCTAAATGTAAAGTTTCATGAACTGTCCATTGTGGCAGTACACCGGCGTGCACCATTAACAGGGACTGTCCCTGGCTATTTTCCAGATAACGCACCAATGGCTGCTGAGAAACCCAGTGCAGCAAGGCATCACGATCAGGGGCTTGCAAAATACTTTGCAAAGTATCGCGTTTACCCGGTTTGCGCACGCCATAAGCGCTGGCGAGCAAATGTAAATCATGATTGCCGAGTATCGGTTTGATACTGTCACCCAAAGCCATGCAGCGACGCAGCACATCGGCAGATGCGGGGCCGCGGTTTACCAGATCTCCCAGCAGATATACCGTGTCCCGGCTTGGGGAGAAGCTGATCTTCTCCAGCAGTCGGGTGAAGGCACTTTCGCAGCCTTGTATATCTCCAATTAAGTAAGTGGACACTTTATTCCTTTTCAGAACTTGCTGAACCCAAAGAGCATGCGTAGCAGTGTAAGAGCTTCAGCAGTTGGTGGCAGCGCTGCGGTGAATCCGGGATCGCAGTTCCGATGATTGATCTGGTGCAATATTTTCAAATGCCTGAATTTTTGATAAAAATATGCCCGTGTCTTAAAAATTGAATGTCGATATCATTCACACACGTTAAATGAAAGGACGTGAAGATGAGCTCTTACAAAGAACTGTTGAAGCAGCGTGAAGAACTGGAAAAACAAATCCAGGATGCGCGTAAACGTGAATTGGCAGAGGCAATCAGCAAAGCGCGCACCTTGATTGATGAGTATGGGTTGACGGCGGCCGATGTTTTTCCTCCAGCTCGTGGCCGTAATGCAGGGCCCAAGGCAGGTTCCAAAGTGGCTCCTAAATACAGAAATCCTGAAACGGGTGAAACCTGGACAGGGCGTGGCAAGGCTCCTAAATGGATTCAGGACCAGGACCGCAGCAAGTTCGAAATCTAAAAAATCCCGCTACAACCCGCAGCATGCGGGTTTTTTTATGCATGGTTTTTGAGATAGCTTGCTTCAGGTAGGCATCATGCAGGCATATGCACAGCCCAAGAGCGACACTGGCTACGGGGCTGATGCATGTCAGGGCAGGTGTGATGCAGCAGCTCGGTCGCGTGCAAGTGTTGCGCAACGTCAGGCCGTGCAGATGAAGCAAGTACGAACCTGCGCTTTTTCAGGGTCACAATTAGCGCGTATGAAAAAACAGGTATTGATTGCTGGCGGAGGCATCGCAGGCATGGCTGCAGCGCTGGGAGCGACGCATGCGGGCTGGGATGCGCGTGTGTTCGAGCGTGCCGCAGCGTTTTCGGAGGTCGGCGCAGGGGTGCAGCTGGGGCCGAATGTGGTGCGCCGTCTGCAGGCATGGGGCTTGCACCAGGCCGTGCAGCAGGTGGCTGCCTTGCCGCAGCAACTGGTGGCTCGCAGTGCGCTCAGCGGTCAGGTGCTGGCCAGTGCACCACTGGGGCAGTCCATGGTGGAGCGCTATGGCGCTGCCTATGTGACCATCCACCGTGCAGACCTGCACAGCCTGCTCTACAACGCTGCCAAAGACCGCGCCGGGGTGTATATCAACCCTGGGCAGGAAGTGCTCGAGATTCTGGGCACGGAACGCGTGACCACCATACGGACGACCGCCCACAAAGTCGTGGAAGGCGATGCGCTGATGCTGGCCGATGGCGTGTGGAGCAAGCTGCGTGGTCCTGTGCTGGGCGACAGCAGCCGTCCGCGCGTTTCTGGCCACCTGGCCTATCGTGCCTTGCTGCCCATGACAGACATTCCGGTGGGTTGGCGCAGTAACGAAGTGACCGTGTGGCTGGGGCCGGGCATGCATGCCGTGCACTACCCCGTGCGCCGTGGCGAGATGATGAATATCGTGGTCATCATCGAAGGCCCAAGCCCTGACAATCTGGAGCATTGGGACCATGCCGCCAATGCCCAGGTGCTGGAGCAGGCGCTCAGGCACTGCAGCAGCAATCTGCAGGATCTGATTCGCAGCGTGCCAGCCGCAGGTATGCAGTGGCGCCTGTGGCCGCTGTCTGACCGTGCGCCGATTCAGGGGCCGGAGGCCATGGCCAGAGGTCTGGTTGGTCTGATTGGCGATGCAGCACACCCCATGCGCCCCTATCTGGCACAGGGCGCAGGTATGGCAATTGAAGATGCCGCTGAGCTGCAGCGTGCGCTGGCCATGGATGACCTGGATGTCGAGCTGCGCCTGCGCCGCTACGCGCTCAACCGCTGGGAGCGCAATGCCCGTGTGCAGGCACGTTCCATTCGCAACGGGCGCATCTTTCACGCGACCGGGCTGGTGCGCTGGGGGCGTGATATGTCCATGCGCATGCTGGGTGGCAAGCTCATGGATGTGCCTTGGCTCTACAGCGGCGAAGGCTCCAGCGCCAGCATTCTGTAAAGTATCTCTGTACCAATGCGAGCCCGTCTTTCTTCTATTGGGAGGGCAGGCTTTTTGACGCTTGCTTCAGATGCGTGCGCTGTGCAGCAAAGGTGAGCTGGGCAGCAGCCGGTAGGCCGTGGAGGCGCAGGCCAGCCACAAGGCAATGCTCAGGGCCACGGCGCCATAGGCCTCCCAGCCGTGCTGCGTGGCCCAGGCCGCGACGATGCCGGTGAACCACTGCATCAGCGCCACGCCCAGAAACATGGACATGGTGAACAGCGACAGCGCACGCCCTGTCATGTGGCTGGGATAGGAGGCGCGCACATCGGCGTACTGCAGCAGGCCGTAGCCCGAGAGCATGGACATGGCCACGATGGTCCACACATTGGCGCTGGCGTTGTGCCACAGCGCCAGCAGCAGGAACAGCCCGGCCATGCACAGCGAGAGACTGGCCAGCCACTTGCGACGCGTCATGGGGCCGGGGTCCAGGCGGCCAAACAGGGCGGGGGTGAACAGCGAAATCAGCGACACGGCAAAGGCCACGTGGCCACTGCTGACCAGGCTGAAGCCGTGTCGCTCCATCAGCAGGGGGCCAAGCCACAGGCCGCGCAGTGACAGAAAAGCAGCGTAGCAGGACATGCCCAGAATCACCGTGCCCCAGGTGTAGGGCAGGGTCAACAACTCCGCCATGCGCCGCAAAGCCTGGCCCCAGGATTCACGCGGCTGCTGCATGGCCTGCGGCAGTGCTGGCTCATGCACTTTCCAGAAAATCAGCAGCCATGACAGCGCGCACAGCAGGGCCAGCAGCCAGAAGCCGCTGCGCCAGCCATAGGTCTCGACCACCCAGGCCAGCGGTGTGCCGGTAAACAGCAGACCCAGTCCTCCAATGCCCATGGACAGGCCCGAGAAGAAGGCGAAGCGCTCCAGCGGAAAGTGCCGGGCAATAAAGATGGTGCAGGCCAGAAAGGCCGGAGAGCAGCCCACGCCAATCAGCAGCTGGCCCAGCATCAGCCAGCCGTAGCTGGGTGCGGCAGCCGAAAGTGCAGCCCCCAAGGCAGCGCACGGAAAGGCGGTGAGCACCGTGCGGCGCAGGCCGTACAAGTCCATGCCAATGCCCATGAGCAGTTGCACCACACCAAAGGACAGGCCGAACAGCCCGGCAAACGCGCCGAGTGAGCTGGCGCTGATGCCAAAGTCCTGCTGCAGCCCATGGGCCACAATGGTGGTGATGGTGCGAAACGCCTGACTGAGCGCAAAACCGCTGAGCAATGCCAGCAGCATGACCCAGAGCTGGCGCTGCAGGCGGGTGGTGGTGGAAGCTTGGGGCACGGTGGTCTCCTGGCCGCAAGCGTAGCGCTGCGTGTCGGAGTGCACTGTCACGCAGGCGTAAAGATTCGTACTTGGCGCAGCCTGCGGCTTGCCCTAGAGTGCACGGAATGAGTACATCACACCCACCAGCGAGCTTGCCCCTGCAGTTGCACTACACCGTGCGTGCCTGCGCATTGGGGCAGGTCTTGGTTGCAGCAACCCCCAACGGCATTGCAGCCGTCTTGCTGGGGGATGACAAAAGCGCCCTGATTGACGATTTGCAGCAGCGTTACCCGCTGGCAGAACTGGGCACGGGTGGCCCGGTGCTGCACCGCTGGAGCGATACCGTGCTGGAAATTCTGGCCCACCCCAGCCTGCAGCACATCGTGCCGCTGGATGTGCAGGGTGGTACGGAGTTTCAGCGCAAGGTCTGGAAGGCACTGCGCAGCATTCCACCAGGGCAGACACGTAGCTATGGGCAGGTGGCAAAGCATCTGGAGCAGCCGCAGGCCGTGCGAGCCGTAGCCAGTGCCTGTGCGGCCAACCCGCTGGCCGTGCTGGTGCCCTGCCACCGTGTGCTGCGCAGCGATGGTGGGCTGGGTGGCTACCGCTGGGGCTTGCAGCGCAAGCAGTTGCTGCTGGAAATGGAAAGGCTATTTAAACAATAGCGGCTTGTGCTTGTATTGATTGGGTTTCAGATAGAAAGTATTTGAAATTCTATGAATATCAAGCGCTGGCAGCTCTGTTTTTTACAGCGCACGCAGCACGGCCCGCACGGGAGAAGCCTCCGCCTGTGTCCATTTCAGTGGCAGGGCGATCAGCTCATAGTCGCCTTCCGGCACGGCGTCGAGCACCAGGTTCTCCAGAATGCGCAGCTTGCGCGCGCGCACCAGCAGATGGCTGTCCAGACCAGCGGCCGTGAGCGGGTCTACGCTGGGTGTATCCAGCCCTATGAGCTGTACCCCCAGATCGGCCAGCCGTGCAATCGTGTCTGGTGCAAAGCCTGCGAAATCATCGACCCAGCCTGTGGGTTGCTGCGCCCAGGTGCGCACCAGCACCCGTGGCGGCAGATCGGGCGTGATGGCATGGGCGATGTGCGCCCATTCAATGAGCGGCGCACAGCCAATCGCATGGATGACGCGGCAGCGCCCCAGGTAGGGCTGCAGATCTACCTTTCCCATGGCCTGGCCCTGCGTGTCGTAATGCAAGGGGGCATCCGCATGCGTGCCTACATGCGGTGACATGCGCACCGTGCTGAGGTTGACCGGGCATTCAGGCCCAATGCGAGCCTCCCACACCTGCTGGTAAGGTGTGTCGCCGGGGTAGGCCGGGCTGTGACTGTGTACGGGGGCGGAAATATCCCAGAGCTGGCGTTGATCCATCATGGCGGTTACGAAAAAAAGCCTGTGGGCTTGGTGTGCCCACAGGCCTGGCAGTATGCCTTTGGCGCAATTACTTGGCTTGCAGCAGGCTGCGTACGTTCAGCAGCACCAGTTCATTGTCGTCCTGTACGTTGGGTGAGCGGCTGGAGCTGTAGGGCAGATTGTTGTCATTGCCAACCACGATGTGCTCCTTGTCCACGATGTCCACGTTTTCAATGGTGAAGAACGGGAACTGCAGCACGCCGTTGGTCAGCGGCTTGCGTGCCAGCTGCTTGGGATCCTGGATGTTGAGCAGGTCGATATAGCCCATCTTGCGCACCATGCCACCCACATTGGCCTCGCTCATTTCAATCTTGTACACACGCTTGAATTGGGGCAGCTTGCCGAAGCAGTCCGTACGTTTTTCACCCGCGGGGCAAGCCATGTCAGGAGTGCCTTCACCGTCGTCACGCTCGATGACCAGGGCGGTCGTGGCATCGATCATGTTGAAGTCGCCGATGGAGTGGCTGGGGCTTTCCAGCGGGTACTTCCACTCGCGGCCCGTCCATTGCTGTCCCTTGACGTCAAACTCCAGCGCGCGCAGATAGGTCTTGCCGTTGAGGCTTTCCAGATCATTGGTTGTACTGTCCCACAAGGCGCCTTCGAGCAGTGGGTAGAGCTTGCTGCCATCGGGGCTGGCGGCCATGCCTTCAAAGCCCTTGGAGCGGCGCACAGGGTAGACCTGTGCCTTGGCATTGGGTGCACCTGCCGTGCGTGCCTGTGGGTGGTCGGGGGAGCGAATAGGTTTGCCATCCACCAGCGTGTCATACACGCCCAGCACCTTGCCCTGCATGTCGGCCTGAATCAGGAAGGGGCCAAACTCCTCGCCAATCCAGATGTGTCCACCGGCGATCTGTACGCTTTCAGGGTCAAAGTCTGCACCTGTCAGATAGCGTTTTTCGGTTCCTTCCTGGACGATGCGGAAAGGCACTTTGCGGTCAGGATCGTGCAGAAAAACGGTTTCCAGTCGCTCGAACTGTCCGCTCTTGAAGTCGACGTTGTAGCGGCTCAGGTGCAGCATGAAGTCCGGAGAGTTCACTTTGTTGCCTGCGCCGTTGTCCGTGAGGATCCAGAAAGAGCCATCGTCCATGCGCACAATGCCGGAATGGCCTTGGCGGGGCTGGCCGTCAAAAGGCAGCTTGACACCGGTAGGGCGGCCGTCAGATTTGCCTTCTACCGTACCCAGTGCATAGGTGGGTGGAGTCGTCGTGAACTTGCCGCTGCTGCGCAGATCTGCGGGGGCATCGGCAGGGGCAGGCAGTACGCTCAGCGCTGGCAGGATGGCATGACCAGCCAAAGCGGCCGTATGGGCTGGAACAGTTTGCGCCATGGCGCTGACAGAGCACAGGGTCAGCGCGCACAGGCTGGCAGCTACGGTCAAACGAAAAGAAGTCATCACAGAGACACACACAGTTGAAAGTGCAGGCATCTTCGCCAGCGTGTGTGTCGCCGTGATGGCAAAACGATGTCAGTGATGTGTCGGCCGCAGCCGCTTCATCGTTTGCGGCGCAGCAGGTAGATCACGCTCAGCAGCGCCAGCCATGGCAGGCCAAAGGCCAGCGTCAGGCGAAACTCCTTGGTAAAGGCAGTGGTGATGAGCACGGCCCCCATCAGGAGTGCACCCAGGGCCGTCAGCCACGGAAAGCCCCACATGCGGAAGCTGCTCACAGCGCCTTCACGGTCACGCTGGCGGCGGAAGGCCAGATGGGTGACGAACACCATGAACCAGGCAAACATGCAGCCGAACATGGCGATCGACATCATCCACATGAAGGACTGCTCAGGCCAGAAAGCGTTGATGAACATGGCTACGGCCGCGCCCAGGCTGGAGACCAGAATCGCGGAAACGGGCACGCCCTGGCGGTTGGTCTTGCCAAAGGTGGCAGGTGCCTGGTTGGCACGTGCCAGGCTGAACATCATGCGCGAGGTGGTGTAGAGCTGGCTGTTCATGGCCGAAAGCGCTGCCACCAGCACCACAAAGTTCAGCACACCGGCGGCGTAGGGGATGTGGAGAATTTCCATCACGCGCACAAAGGGGCTGGTCTGGGTGGCGGCTTCCGTCCAGGGCACGATGGCCAGCATCAGCGCCAGCGTCAGCAGATAGAACAGCACCAGGCGCAGCACCGTGGTCTTCATGGCGCTTTGCACGGCTTTCTGGGGGTGCTGGGCTTCACCCGCTGCCACGGCAATCGCTTCCACGCCCAGATAGCTGAACATGGCCACGATCACGCCCAGCCACATGCCTGACAGGCCCTTGGCCCAGAAGCCGCCCCCAGCCTGGTAGTTTTCAATGCCAATACCCGGTGTGTGGGAGCCAAACACCACATAGGCACCAATCAGCACAAAGGCCACGATGGCGGCGACCTTGATGGCGGAGAAAGCGTATTCCGCTGCGCCATAGACCTTGACGCTGCGGAGATTGAGGCCGATGAGCATGGCTGAGAACACGGCCACCCAGACCCATTGCGGTACATCCGGGAACCAGTAGGCCATGTAGATGCCGACGGCCGTGACCTCCATGCCTACGGCCAGCACCAGCGCCGCCCAGTAGGCATAGCGCAGCACAAAACCGGCCATGGGGCCCAGGTAGTACTCGGCGTAGGCCCCGAAGGAGCCAGAAGTGGGGTGGGCCACGGTCATCTCACCGAGCGCCCCGATCAGGAGCAGGGCGATGAATGCGCCAATGGCGTAGCTGATCAAAACCGCAGGGCCTGCAAAGCCAATGGCAAAGGCGCTGCCCATGAACAGGCCCGTGCCGACGGCGCCGCCAATGGCAATCATCACCATCTGGGCGCTGGTCAGGTGCTGCTGCAGACCGGTTTCGCGTTGTTGAATGTCGTGGAAGTCAGCCATGAGCGCTGAGGGTCCTCTCGAATTGGAAACCCTCTAGTATCCCGCGCAGCGCGTTCTGTTGCAGCAGCGGGGAGATCCGCTGCGGGATGCAGAGCGCGTTGCTGAGCAGCTGCTCAAGGCGCAGCACTGCCTGCAGTGTCTTACAGCAGGCCGCTGTCCAGAGGCTGCAGCCCGTGGCGCAGGCGCACACGGTTGCAGGCGTCTGAGCCTGCGGCAAATTCGCGACAGGGCGATGGGCGCCACTCGTAGATGCCGCAGGTGGATTTTTCACCCACCTTGCCCATGAGTGCTGCACAGCGCGGGCGGGCGTAGTCCGTGCCCCGCATGCGGCAGGTGTAGTCGTTGACCTCCTCAATCAAACCACGCGGCACGCGGCCGCCGTGTTCTTCGGATTCATGCACGGAAAAGTCCACGCGAAATGATGCACAGCAGGCACCGCAGCTCAGGCAGGGGTGGGGGGAACTCATGGGTATGGGCAAAGAAAAGCGTGATGCCTGCGAAGTGTATGTTTTTGCAACCGAGATTGAGTCGCTCAATGTTCTTGTCAAAAATGAGAATAAATATCAATTACTACGAGGCGAGTCATGCAAAGTGCAATCACGAACGGGAAGGGCGCAGCATTGGGTCTGCACCAGCTGCAAAAGTATCAGGCCGCACGGGTTACAGGTTTTCGGGCGTGCGCAGATGACAGCGATCAGCAGGTGGTCATGCGTCTGATGGAAATAGGCTTTCTGCCTGGTGAGACCGTACATGTGATTGCTACAGGTTTTCCCAAGGGCGACCCGCTGGCCGTGCGCGTGGGGCAGTCCACCTTTGCGCTGCGTCGCCATGAAGCGGCATGGGTGGAAGTCGCGCTGGAGGTGCAGCCATGAGCCCCGCTGCCATGCCAGCTCTGCGAGCTGCTTTGCTGGGCAGCCCCAACTGCGGCAAGACAACGCTGTTCAACCTGCTGACTGGCGTGCGGCAGAAAGTGGCCAACTACGCTGGCGTTACCGTCGAGCGCAAGGAAGGCTGGTTGCAGACGGCATCTGGCCGGCAGATTCGTTTGCTGGATCTGCCGGGCACCTACAGCCTGCATGCATACAGCGAGGACGAGCGCATTGCCAGTGAGGTGGTGACCGGCAAGCACCCCCAGGAAGCACCGCCGGAGCTGCTCATCTGTGTCTGCGATGCCACCCGACTGCGGCTCAACCTGCGCCTGGTGCTGGAGGCACGTGCACTGGGCATTCCCATGCTGGTCGTGCTCAATATGAGCGATATGGCACGCAGACAGGGGGTGGTGATTGATATGGCCAAGCTCAGCGCCATGCTGGGCGTGCCGGTGGTGCAAAGCGTGGGGGTGCGTGCCGATGGGGCGCAGGCACTGCTGGACTGGCTCAATGCGCATGCCCACCAGACGCTGCGCCTGCCGCAGCATGAGGATGAAATGCTGCAAGCACTGCCCACCGCACAGGATGGGCAGCACCGCAGCCGGCTGCAGCAGCTGCAGGCACAGGTCTCGGCCTTGATGCAGGCGGCGGTGCACATGCCCGCGGCTGGCACGCAACGCGATGACCGCATCGATGCCGTGCTGCTGCACCCTGTGTGGGGCATGCTGGTGCTGTTGCTGACCTTGTTTCTGATGTTTCAGGCCGTCTTCAGCTGGGCCCAGCCCTTTATGGATGGGATTGAAGCGCTGGTTGCCAGTGTGGGTGAATGGCTGGGAGCGACTTTGCCTGCAGGCATGCTCAATAGTTTGCTGGTGGATGGCGTGGTCGCAGGTGTCGGTGCGGTGCTGGTCTTCCTGCCGCAGATTCTGATTCTGTTTTTCTTCATTCTGGTGCTCGAAGATTCGGGCTACCTGCCACGAGCGGCGTTTCTGCTGGACCGCCTTATGGGAACGGTGGGGCTGTCCGGGCGTTCCTTTATTCCGTTTCTGTCCAGCTTTGCCTGTGCCGTGCCGGGCATCATGGCTACACGCTCCATCCGCAGCTGGCCAGACCGGCTGCTGACCATCATGCTGGCCCCGCTGATGACCTGCTCGGCCCGCCTGCCCGTGTATGCGCTGCTGATTGCTGCCTTCATTCCGGATACGCAGCTGGGCGGCATCTTCAATCTACAGGGCGTGGTGCTGTTTGCGCTGTATCTGCTGGGTATTGCCTCGGCCATGCTGGTGGCCTGGTGCGTCAAGCTGGCACGCCGCAGCACGGCGCGCACGCCCTTGATGATGGAGTTGCCCGCCTACCGCTGGCCCAGTGCACGCAGTGTGCTGATTGGCCTGTATGAACGGGCCATGATTTTTCTGCGCCGTGTGGGCGGCATTATTTTGTCGGTCAGCATCGTGCTGTGGCTGCTTGCTAGCTATCCCGCAGCGCCAGCAGGCGCAACGGAAGCTGCGATTCGCTACAGCCTGGCGGGCCAGATCGGGCAATGGCTGGAAGTGGTGCTCGCACCGCTTGGCTTTAACTGGCAGATCGCGATTGCGCTGGTCCCGGGCATGGCTGCGCGCGAGGTGGTCGTCAGTGCGCTGGGCACGGTCTATGCCCTGTCGGCCAGCAGTGAGGAGGCCATGGCGCAGCAGCTGAGCGGCCTGATTGCGCACAGCTGGTCGCTGGCCACTGCCTTGTCACTGCTGGTGTGGTTTGTGTTTGCACCGCAGTGCATTTCCACGCTGGCCATGGTGCGGCGTGAAACCAATAGCTGGCGCTATGTAGTGGCCATGGCGGCCTATATGTTTGCCCTGGCCTATGGCGCGAGCTTTATCACCTACCGCGTGGCGCTGGCGCTGGGCTGGGGGTGAGGATGCAAGCAAAGGAGTGAGCGATGTGGGAACAAATTCTGGTGGGGGTGATGGTGGCGGCAGCCGTGCTGGCATTGCTGCGGCGCTGGCTGCCTAGGCGCTGGCTCCAGCGTTGGGGCCTGATATCGGCCGCACCTGCATCCGGCAGCGCCTGCAGCAGCTGCTCGGGCTGCAGCGCAGGGCGCTGTGGTGGTGCAAAGGGGCCGCGCTGAGGGCTGAGCGCAGCGGCTGCGGCTTCAGGCCTCGGTGGTTGCCGACCAGCGCTCGACTTCTTCTTCAGTGAGCTGCGGCAGGCCAAATTTGGCACGTGTGTCGTGGCAACCGTAGGAGGCGAACGGAAACTCCCGGCAGGGGCGCGAGCGCTGTTCGTAGATGCCGCAGCCCACGCAGCCTTCGCCCAGGTGGGGCAGCTCGGTCAGGGCCACGCAGCGCACGGGGAACTTGTCCGTGCCGTTCATGCGGGCGCGGTTGCCCTTGTTGGGAACTTCGTGGGCCAGTTCGTCGGGCACGGTGCCGCCCATGGACTGGAGTTCGTAGATGGAAAACTCCACGCGGTAGTTTTGGCAGCACACGCCGCAATGCAGGCAGGGATGGATGTCGGAAGACATGGTGGGACCAGTCGTTTTTCGAATAGGCAGACCAGACAGAAACACAGGCACACACGGTCACGCAGCAGATGGCTGTGCTTGCCGTACCAAAGACAGCAAGACACGAGCCAGCCCACGGCCAACCGGTTGGTGCAGTGCAAAAAAGAGAAAAGGAAAGAGGCCCTAGGTGTGACCCAGGAGGTAGCGCGGCGTTTTCAGCAGATGGCTGCAGGCAATGGCGTGCATGGCGCAGCGCCGGCGCGCAAATCTTCGGAAGTCCAGGCTCCGCGTGCCGCTGGCGGAGCAGGAAAAGGCAGTGCCATGGCGCAGGGCATGGCAACGTGACTTATTAAAAAAAAGAGCTGCTAGCGCTTGCTCTGACTGGGTTTTCGCATCAAAACGATGTGAAATGCCCATCAGGCCTGCGCGAGCAGCTCCTGTTTTTGTGAGAGGCGTGCAAGACATAGGCAGAGCGCGCATCACAAGTGCTGATATCTATAGGCGTCAGTCCGCCAGCTTGCCCAGCAGCAGGTACTCCATGAGCGCCTTCTGCACGTGCATGCGGTTTTCCGCTTCGTCCCAGACCACGGACTGTGGGCCGTCGATGACTTCGGCCGTCACTTCCTCGCCGCGGTGAGCAGGCAGGCAGTGCATGAACACGGCGTCAGGCTTGGCAGCCTGCATCATTTCCTGGTCCACACACCAGTCGGCAAAGGCCTTCATGCGGATTTCGTTTTCGGCTTCGTAGCCCATGCTGGTCCACACATCGGTGGTGACCAGGTCTGCGCCCTTGCAGGCTTCCAGCGGATCCTGGAACACCTTGTAGCAGCCAGGGCGTGGTGTCTTGCCGCCAAAGGCCAGCTTTTCGTCCACTTCATAGCCGCTGGGGGTGCTGACGTGCACGGTAAAGCCCAGCAGGTCCGCTGCCTGCAGCCAGGTGTTGGCCATGTTGTTGCCATCACCCACCCAGGCCACCACCTTGCCTGCGATGGAGCCGCGGTGCTCGATGAAGGTGAAGATGTCTGCCAGGATCTGGCAGGGGTGGAATTCATTGGTCAGGCCGTTGATCACGGGCACGCGCGAGTGGGCGGCAAAGCGCTCGATCTTCTCCTGGCCGAAGGTGCGAATCATCACCAGGTCCGTCATGCGGCTGATCACGCGTGCGCTGTCTTCGATGGGCTCGGAGCGGCCCAGCTGGCTGTCGCCCGTGGTCAGATGCACCACAGAGCCGCCCAGTTGGTACATACCGGCTTCAAAGCTCACGCGGGTGCGGGTGCTGGCCTTCTCGAAAATCATGGCCAGGGTGCGGTCGGTCAGCGTGTGGTGCTTTTCGTAGTTCTTGAACTTCTTCTTGATCAGCGCAGCGCGGCTCAGAAGATAGTCGTATTCCTCAGCGGTGAAGTCGCTAAATTGCAGATAGTGCTTCATCAGTATTCCTTGGGTATTTAGGCGGCCAGAACGGCTTGAACCAGGGGCTTGAGCTTGGCGACGATTTCGTCTGCTTCAGCTTCGCTCAGAATCAGTGGAGGCACGATACGGATCACGGTGTCTGCCGTCACGCTGATGAGCAGGCCAGCTTCAGCGGCCTGTCCAATCAGCTGGCCGCAGGGCTTGGCCAGTTCCACACCAATCATCAGGCCCTGGCCGCGCACGTCCACCACGCCGTCGATGCTGCCCAGCTCGGACTGCAGCTTGCTCTTCAGATATTGGCCGATGGCTGTGGTGTGTGCCAGCAGGCCGTCTTCTTCCATGATGCGGATGGTTTCCACACCGGCGCGCATGGCCAGTGGGTTGCCGCCAAAGGTGGAACCATGGTTGCCGGCCGTCAGCACCTTGGCCGCAGCGTTGTGTGCCACGACGGCGCCCACGGGCACGCCAGAGCCCAGGCCCTTGGCCAGCGTCATCACATCAGGCGTGATGCCTGCCCACTGGTGGGCAAACCACTTGCCAGTGCGGCCCATGCCAGCCTGCACTTCGTCCATGATCAGCAGCCAGCCCTTGGCATCGCACAGGGCGCGCACCTTCTGCAGGTACTCGGCGCGCATGGGGTGCAGGCCGCCTTCGCCCTGGATGGGTTCCATCATCACGGCCACGACGTTGGGGTTGCCTTCGGTGGCAGCCACCAGCTGCTCGTAGTCATTGGGGGCCACGCGCACAAAGCCGTCCAGCAGATCGCCAAAGCCGTTGCGCACCTTGGGGTTGGCCGTGGCACTCATGGTGGCGATGGAGCGGCCGTGGAAGGCATGCTCATAGACCACGATTTCAGGCTTGGCAATGCCCTTGTCCACACCATATTTGCGCGCGATCTTGATGGCGGCTTCGTTGGCTTCCAGGCCGGTGCTGCAGAAGAACACATTGGTCATGTGCGCACGCTCGGTCAGCAGTGTGGCCAGTTGTTCCTGGCCGGGCACGTGGTAGTAGTTGGAAGTGTGGATCAGCGTTGCCACCTGCTCCTGCAGGGCCGCCACCAGCTTGGGGTGGGCGTGGCCCAGGGTGTTCACGGCAATACCAGCCAGGGCATCCAGATATTCCTTACCGTTCACATCCCAGACCCGGCAGCCTCGGCCTCGCTCCAGCGCGATAGGTACGCGGCCGTAAGTGGGCATAACGTGGGGCGAAGCAGCCTCAATGTGAGCGGTCATGAATACATCTCCTGACATAACAGTCGTGGCACAACTTTTGCAGAAAGCAAAAGAACAAGGGAATGATTTTAGGGCTCTGCAGACCGTGTGCCACCGTCGTTCTGCATATTTGGAATAAACCTATGCAGTGTTTGCAATCCCTAGCGTTCCTCTCTGGTCTTATATAAGAGTTAGAATTTCAGTCTCAGTGCACCTGTGCGGCGATCCCGTGATGTGCCTCGTCTTACCGGATTGATCCTGATGGTTTCCCCAAGCTCCAAACAAATCTTTATTCAAGGTGTGACCTTGGAAGGTAAAACCTTTCGCCCCAGTGACTGGGCCGAGCGTTTGGCGGGGGTCATGAGCCAGTTCCGGCCCGGAGGCGCCCAGCGTGGCAGCCACTTAGGCTATTCGCCCTGGTGTATTCCCACCACCATGAATGGCGTCAAATGCATTGTGGTGCACAGCGATCTGCATGCCCATGAGCCCATGGCCTGGGACTTTGTGCTGAACTTCGCCAGAGACAATCACCTGCAGGTGGTCGAAGGCTGTCTGATTCCGGAAGACGAGCGCAAGTAAGCAGTCCTTCTGCAACCACTGTGAGAAAGTGCCGCCTATTCAGGCGGTTTTTTCATGCCTGTACATCAGCAGATCAGGCCAAATCGTCATAAGACGGGCACAAAAAAACCGCCTTGCGGCGGTTCTTTTGTTTTGCTGGCAGCGCACCCGAAGCAAACGGCGGAGCGCTTACGCACTCCGGGCGATGCCTAAAGTTGAATTAGGCGGCAGTTGCCAGGGCCTTAACCTTGGCAGACAGGCGGCTCTTATCGCGAGCAGCCTTGTTCTTGTGGAAGATGCCCTTGTCGGCGATGGAGTCGATCACGGACTGTGCCTTGGCAAACAGTTCGGTAGCCTTCACCTTGTCGCCGGCCAGAACAGCCTTCTCGACATTCTTCACAACAGTGCGGTACTTGGAACGCAGCGAGGTGTTCGCAGCGTTCAGCTTAACGTTTTGACGTGCGCGCTTGCGGCCGGAGGCCAGGCGGGGGTTCTTCTTGGCTTTAGTTGCCATGGTATGTATTCCTTAAAGTGTCTGGGGATGATGCCAGCAAAGCTCGCGATTATAGCAATGTGCTCATGGGCTTGCACAGGCGTCTTTGTGGTGCACCACGGTGGCGCACGGTTTTTGCATATGGTGCTGGTTTGGTGCGTGTGTGCACCAGGTTGGGGTGGCTTGATGAGGCGCTTGTGCGGCGGCAGGCCCTGCCGTGCGCAGATTTGTGCGCCGGGCAGCGTTCTGTGCCCTCGGTAGCATGGCTACACTGCGTGGGTGTCATTGCTCAAATCTGCTTCTATCGTTTCGCTGCTGACGCTGGCTTCCCGTGTGACGGGGCTGGCGCGCGACCTCATCATGGCCTCCATGTTTGGCGCCAATGCGCTCACGGACGCTTTCAACGTTGCCTTTCGCATTCCCAATCTGTTTCGGCGGCTGTTTGCCGAAGGGGCATTCAGCCAGGCCTTTGTTCCTGTGCTGGCCACCACCAAGACGCAAGATGGCGAAGTGCGCACGCGCGAGCTGATTGCCAATGTGGCCACGGTGCTGTTCTGGGTGCTGCTGCTGACCTGTGTGCTGGGCGTGGTTGGGGCGCCCGTGCTGGTGTGGCTGCTGGCCAGCGGTTTTGAAAGCGGCCATGCGCATGAGGCAGCCGTGCTGATGACGCGCTGGATGTTCCCCTACATCGGCTTCATGTCCATGGTGGCGCTGTGCGCCGGGGTGCTCAATACCTGGAAACGTTTTGCCGTACCTGCGGCCACGCCCGTGCTGCTCAATGTCTGCATGATTGCGGCGGCACTGCTGCTGGCGCCGTGGTTTAGTGCGCGTGGGGTGGAGCCCATCTACGCCATGGCAGCCGGGGTGATGCTGGGCGGCGTGCTGCAGCTGGCAGTACAGCTGCCAGCACTGAAAAAGCTGGGCCTGATGCCGCGCATTGGCATGACGCCTGCGGCTATTCGCGCAGCGTGGAGCGATGGCGGTGTACGCCGCATTCTGACGCTGATGGCGCCCGCCCTGCTGGGTGTCGGCGTGGCCCAGGTCAGTCTGATGATTAATACGCAGATTGCTTCCTATCTGACACCGGGCAGCGTGACCTGGCTGTTTTATGCCGACCGGCTGATGGAGTTCCCCACCGCGCTGCTGGGCGTGGCGCTGGGCGTGGTGCTCACGCCCAAGCTGGCCTCGGCCAAGGCAGCGGGTGACAGCAAGAGCTACTCCGGCATGCTGGACTGGGGCCTGCGTCTGGTCGTGCTGCTGGCCGTGCCCTGTGGCGTGGGCTTGCTGGCCTTTGCCGACCCGCTGGTGTCCACCCTGTTTCACCGCGGGGCGCTGAACAATAACGATGTGAACCAGATCGCGCTGGCCCTGATGGGCTATGGCGTGGGCCTGCTGGGGCTGGTGGCCATCAAGGTGCTGGCGCCGGGCTATTTCGCCAGCCAGGATATGAAGACACCCGTCAAGATCGCCGTGGCTGTGCTGGTGCTCACGCAGATACTGAACGTGGTGCTGGTGCCATGGATAGCCCATGCCGGACTGGCGCTGTCCATTGGCCTGGCGGCGCTGGTCAATGCCAGCTGGCTGCTCATTGGCCTGCTGCGGCGTGGGGCCTACCAGCCAGCGCCCGGGTGGTTGCGCTTTGCGCTGCAGGTGCTGGCGGCGGCATTGCTGCTGGCCGCTTTCCTGATGTGGGGTGCTCAGCACTGGAACTGGCAGGCAATGCGCGCACAGGAGTGGCAGCGTATTGCCCTGCTGGCGGTGATGCTGCTGGGGGCTGCCGTGGTGTACTTTGGTACGCTGCTGCTGTCGGGCGTCAAGCTGCGCAGCCTGCTGCGTCGCTAAGGCGGGTCTTTCCTCCTGATATGAGAGCGCACGGACATGCAGATGCAATTCCACGTTCCTTCGGTGCTTGACCACTTCCGGTGTCTGGTAGGGCAGGAGGGGGCCGTCCCCTTGCTCGAAGCAGCCACCAGTCTGGCGCAGGATGCCGAGCCCACCCTGGATGTACAGAGCGTGCTGCTGCAGGTTGACATGCTGCTGGAGCGCGTGCGACGGCAGATTCCCTCGCAGGCCAGCGCTGTAGAGCGCGCCATGACGCTGAACACCTTCTTCTACGAAACGCTGGGCTTTGGGCCGAATGCCAACGACTTTGCTGACCCCGGCAACAGCTTCATGCACCAGGTACTGCACACACGGCGCGGCATTCCGATTTCACTGGCTGTGCTGTGGATGGAGCTGGCCCACGGCCTGGGGCTGAAGGTGGATGGGATTTCCTTTCCCGGGCACTTCCTCGTGAAGCTGCATGTGGACGAAGGCATCATCATTCAGGACCCGCTCACGGGTCAGGGCCAGACGCAGGCCGCACTGGCTGAGCGGCTCGATCCTTTCAGGCAGGCATGGGGTCTGGCGGAAGACGAGATGGCGCCGCTGCACATGTTTTTGCAGCCTGCCAGTGGCCGCGACATCATCGAGCGCATGCTGCGCAATCTGCAGAACATCTATCTGCAGGACGAGCAGGAAGATCAGGCCCTGCTGGGGGTGTTGCACCGGCTGGTCATTCTGCGGCCTGACGATGCCAGTAACTACCGTGACCGCGGCATGCTGCTGGCCAAGCTGGGGCAGCGAGATGCGGCCCTGCATGATTTGCAGACTTATGTGCGCATCGCAAAGAACCCGGCGGATCTGCCACTCGTAGAAGCACGTATGGAGCTGCTGCGCGCCCAGCAATAAAAAAAGAGAGCGGCTAGCGCTCTCTTTATCAGTGTTTGCGATTGATTTGTGCTGCAATTGCTTGTCAATCAAGCGCTGGAAGCTCTTGTTTTTATACCAGCTTGGAGGCTTCCAGCTCTTTCTTGAGGTAGGCATAAAACAGTGGAGCAGCCACCAGACCCGCTGGGCCAAATACCGACTCCGCCACGAACATCACCGTGAGCAGCTCCCACACGGCCATGTGGGTGCGCTGGCCGACGACCTTGGCGTTGATCACGTACTCGGCCTTGTGAATCAGAATCAGAAAGCCCAGGCATGCGGCTGCCGCAACCGGCGATACCGACAGCCCCACAATGGTCAGCACCAGATTGCAGAACAGATTGCCCACAATGGGGATCAGGCCCGCCACAAAGGTCAGCAGGATCAGCGCCGGTGTGTAGGGCAGTGCCATGCCCACCGAGGGCATGATGAACAGCAGGAAGATGGCGGTGAGCGTGGTGTTGAACAGCGCAATCCAGAACTGCGCGGTCACGATCTGGCGGAAAGCCTCGCCCAGCAGTACCACGCGCTGCTTGAGCGCCTGTGTCAGTGGAGCGCGTGGAGGAATGCGGGGGCGCACGGCAGCCAGTGCACCAATCAGCAGGCCCATATAGGCATGCAGCAGGCCGCCCAGCCAGGCCTTGCCCGCCATGGCCAGCGCGCCAGCCTTGGCGGCCAAGTAGGTGGCAATGGTCTGCTGAATTTCTGCCGCACCCTGGGGCAGCATGGCGCCCAGCTCAGGCGGCAGCTTTTCGCGCAGCTCCAGCACGGTGTGGCCCAGGTAGTCCAGCAGTTCCTTGTACTGGTGCGGAATATCGGTGAGATAGCCGCGCGACTGGGTCAGGGCCACGCCCACCCAGATCAGGGGCGCGAGGATGATGATGGTTGCGGCCGCGGTCGCAGGCCAGCGGTGCGCGTCAGGGTCAACGATGCGCCGGTCCAGCAGCGCCAGCGCCTGTGACAGTGCTCGGGTCAATAAAAAGCCCAGGCATGCGCACAGCAGCCCGGGCAGAAGGTGTTGCCACATGACCAGCAGCAGCGCGCTGGCCATGAGCAGATAGCTCGCGACGATCACGCCACGGGATGGCGCTCTGGGGGACTGACGAACGGCAGGAAGTTGGTTGGAGTTCCCCATAAGTATCGCGGTAGAGGTAAAGACTATTTGACTTGGACGGCAGCGCCTTCAGTGCGCTGTGTGATGTTACCAATCGTGTAGACGGTTTCACCCAATTCACGCAGTGTGGCAGCGGTCGCTTCGGCTTCTTCTGCAGCCACTACCACCACCATGCCAATGCCGTTGTTGAAGGTGCGGTTCATTTCCACATCATCAATGCCTGCAGTCTTTTGCAGCCAGGCAAACAGCTCGGTCTGGGGCCAGCTGCCAGCCTTCAGGTCAGCGCCAGTGCCTTCGGGCAGCACGCGGGGAATGTTTTCCAGCAGGCCGCCGCCGGTGATGTGCGCCAGCGCCTTGATGGGGTGCTTGGCCAGCGCAGCCAGCACGTTCTTCACGTACAGGCGTGTGGGCTCCATGATGGCCTGCTTGAAAGGCTTGCCATCCAGGGTTGCAGGCACGGTGCCCAGGCTTTCAGCGCGCTCGATGCACTTGCGCACCAGCGAGAAGCCGTTGGAGTGCACGCCAGCCGAAGCCAGACCCAGCACCACGTCACCGGGCTTGACATCCTTGCCGGTCAGAATCTTGGACTTTTCTACCGCACCCACGGCAAAGCCAGCCAGGTCGTACTCGCCATCGGGGTACATGCCGGGCATTTCTGCGGTTTCGCCGCCGATCAGCGCGCAGCCAGACAGCTCGCAGCCCTTGGCAATGCCGCCCACCACTGCCGCTGCAGTGTCCACATCCAGCTTGCCGCAGGCAAAGTAGTCCAGGAAGAACAGGGGTTCGGCGCCTTGCACCAGCACGTCGTTCACGCTCATGGCAACCAGGTCAATGCCGACGGTGTCGTGCATGTTCCACTCAAACGCCAGGCGCAGCTTGGTGCCCACGCCGTCTGTGCCGGAAACCAGCACGGGTTCCTGGTAGCGCTTGGGCACTTCAAACAGTGCGCCAAAGCCGCCGATGCCGGCCATCACGCCTTCACGCAGAGTTTTCTTGGCCAGTGGCTTGATGCGTTCAACCAGTGCATCACCTGCGTCGATATCAACGCCAGCGTCTTTGTAAGAAATGGGGGTTTGGGAGGCAGAGGAGCTCATGAGAAGGATTTGTGCAGTGAGGAGCTCCCACACGGGCCGTGCGGGACTGTGTGATTCTAAGTCGATAGCGCAGGCGCGAGCCTCATGCCGCTGCGCAGCGCCGGGGAATCCGTCTGCAGGCGGGTTGCGGCAGGCTCTGGTATAGAGCAGCCGAGCTGCTCGCTGTGAGAAAGGCGGAAGCGGACTAAAATGCTGCGGTTAACATGCACGCCTTGCAGGTTGACAACCTGTCTTCGCTGCGCCTGCAGCGGGGTGTTTCGTTCTTTCTCTTCCATGCCTACGCTGCTACCCTTGAATTCGTTGATGCTCACCATGTGCTTGCGGGACCATTTGTTCAGCGTGGGGTCTGCCTGCCATCTATGAAGCAACTGGCGCTCGACATCGGCTTGCCTACAGGGCCTTCCCTGTCTCGTTTTTATCCGGGTCGTAATGCACCGGTGGTGGCTCATCTGCAGTCGTGGGTCGGCAACGGTTTCGGTGCCACCACGCGCTCTCCTGTACCCACCTACCTCTGGGGAGCATCGGGTAGCGGTAAGACACACCTGCTCAAAGCCGTGCGCGAGCTGCTGCGCGAGCAGGGCGCCCAGGTGGGCTGGATGGATGCTTCCACGGGTTTCCCGCCTGAGTTTGATGAGCGCTGGTCCGCTGTCGTCATGGACGATGTGCAGCTGTACACGCCCATGCAGCAGGCCCGTGCCTTCAACTGGTTTGTGAATGCCATCAACCCGCCCAGCGGCTCACCCTGCTGGATTCTTTCTGCGGGAGATGCACCTCCAGCGGCCATGGAAGTGCGTGATGACCTGCGCAGCCGTCTGGGCTGGGGCCATGTGTTCCAGCTGCAGGTACCCAATGAAGAAGAGCGCCGTGAGGTGCTCAAGACCGAAGCCGCTGCACGTGGTGTGACCCTGAGCGCGGACGTGGTGGACTACATGCTCAAACGCTTCTCGCGCGATCTGGCCAGCCTCATGCAGCTGCTGGACATGCTGGACGAGTTTGCGCTGCGCAACAAGCGCGCCATCACCATTCCACTCCTTAAAACCATGCTGGAGACCGAATGACCGGGCAGCTGTCTGCGGCCCTGGATTTCCAGCTTTGACGACCTGATTCATGTCTACTGCTTCTGAGCTTTCGCGGCCGCGTCTGGTGTTGTTCGATCTTGACCACACCTTGCTGCCCATGGATTCCGACCATGGCTGGGGGGAGTTCACCATCGCCATCGGCTGGTGTGACCGCGCGGAGTTCGGTCGTCGCAATGACGAGTTCTTTGCCCACTACCAGGCAGGCACGCTGAATGTGGCGGACTATGTGCGCTTTGCGACCGAAGCCATCGTGCAACGAGGCCCGGAAGCAGCCCATGCTGCACACGAGCGCTTCATGCAGGACGTGATTCGCCCCGCCATGAAGCCTGCGGCCATCGAACTGGTACAAAGCCATCTGCGTGCGGGTGACATGGTGGTCATTACCTCGGCCACCAACGAGTTCGTGACACGCCCGATTGCCCAGGCTTTTGGCGTGCAGGAGCTGATTGCCACGGAGCTGGAGCGAGATGCCACTGGTTGGTTCACGGGCGCACTCCAGGGTCAGCCCAATATGCGTGAAGGCAAGGTGGTGCGCATGAACGAGTGGCTGGCGGCACGTGGCCTGTCGTGGGAGACGGTGGAGTCCACCTTCTACAGCGACTCCATGAACGATGTGCCCCTGCTCGAACGCGTCAACCATCCCGTGGCCACCAATCCAGAGCCCCGTTTGCGAGCCCTTGCCCAAGAGCGTGGCTGGCGCGTGCTGGATCTGTTTACCGAAAACACATGATCAAAACCATCATCGACAAATTGCTGGGCAAGCCCTCTGCCGCCAAGACGCGCAAATCACCTTTTGGCAAGCGTGAAGAGGTGCCAGCCAGCGTGCACGGCATCGATCCACAGCTGGTTGACCATCGCGCTGTGGACGTGGTGCGCACCCTCAAGGATGCAGGCTATGAAGCCTACATCGTGGGTGGCGCCGTGCGTGACCTGCTGCTGGGCCTGCGCCCCAAGGACTTCGACGTGGCCACCAACGCCACGCCCGAGCAGGTCAAAAGCCTGTTTCGCCGCGCCTTCATCATCGGCAAGCGCTTTCGCATCGTGCACGTGGTCTATGGCCGTGGGCGCGAGCATGAGGTGATTGAAGTCTCCACCTTCCGCGCCTTTCTGGACAACAGCCAGGCCGAGCAGGTGACGGGCAATGAGCGCACCAGCAAGCTGGCACTGGCCCATATGAAGCACGCGGTGGACGCCAATGGCCGCGTGCTGCGTGACAACGTCTGGGGCCCGCAGGACCAGGACGCCACGCGCCGCGACTTCACCGTGAATGCCATGTACTACGACCCTGAGTCGCAGATCGTGGTGGACTTCCACAAGGGTATTCAGGACGCCCAGAAGCGCGTACTGCGCATGATTGGCGACCCCGCCACACGCTACCGCGAAGACCCGGTGCGCATCATCCGCGCCGTGCGCTTTGCGGCCAAGCTCAGCCCTCTGGGCTTCAAGCTGGATGCCAAGACGGCCAAGCCGCTGGTGGAGTGCGAGCACCTGCTCGAAGAAGTGCCGCAAAGCCGTCTGTTTGACGAAATGCTCAAGCTGCTGCAGACCGGCCACGCGCTGGCCTCGATCGAGCAGCTGAAAAAACTGGGCCTGTCCAAGGGCATTTACCCGCTGCTGGACGTGGTGGTCGAGCGTGCGGACGAGCCCTTTGTGCGCGCCGTGCTGGCGGACACTGACCGCCGCGTAGGCGAAGGCAAGCCTGTGGCACCCAGCTTCATGCTGGCCTGCGTGCTGTGGCAGGACGTCAAATCTGGCTGGGGCCGCCGTCTGAAGAAGGGCTACAACGTCTTTCCCGCACTCAGCGAAGCCATTGACGAAGTGTTTGACCAGCGCATTGGCGATGTGTCGGGCCGCGGCAAGCTGGCCGCTGACATGCGCGAGATCTGGGTCATGCAGCCGCGCTTTGACAAGCGCACCGGCTCCTCGCCGCTGGGCATGGTGATGCAGCAGCGCTTCCGTGCCGGTTTTGACTTTCTGCGTCTGCGCGCCGATGTGGGCGAAGTGGACGAGGCCCTGGCACAGTGGTGGCAGGACTTCCAGATGGCCGATGACGCACTGCGTGAAGACCTGATTGCCCAGGCACGCGAAGAGCAGCGCCAGAAGCAAAAGGCCGCACAGCCCCGCAAGACGGTGCGTACGGCCCAGACGGGCGAAGCCTCTCCGCTGGAAAACCTGGTGGCCGAAGGCGATGCGCCCGCCAAGAAAAAGCGCCGCCGCCGTCGCAAGCCCGCCGGAGCAGGTGGTGCTGCCTCAGCCGCTGGCAAGGCCGAGGCCTGAGATGCAGGTCTTTGTCGGGCTGGGAGCCAATCTGGGTGACTGTGGCGCTGCGCTGCTGCAATCCCTGCATGCCATGGCAGCCTTGCCGGGCACGCAGCTGCAGGCCGTGTCTTCGCTCTACAGCAGCGCGCCGGTAGATGCCACGGGGCCAGACTATCTGAACGCTGTGGCGCAGCTGGAAACAGATTTGCCGCCGCAGGAATTCCTGGAAGCGCTGCAGGCCATTGAACTGGCCGCAGGTCGCGAGCGCACCTACCGCAACGCCCCGCGCACGCTGGATCTGGATGTGCTGCTCTGGGGCCAGCAGCAGCTGAACACGCCTGCGCTCATCGTGCCCCATCCGCGCATGTACGAGCGTGCCTTTGTGCTGCGGCCGCTGGCTGAGCTGCAGCCAGAACGGGTGACGGCCGCGCAGCTGGCAGCTGTGGCGGACCAGCGCATCGCCGTGGATCAGGGGCCAGAATGGGCCGCCAGCGCCTTGCAGCGCTAAAGCACCTGCAGCACTGCTGCACTCAAAAAAACAAAAGCCGCCTGAATATGGCGGCTTTTGTTTTGATAGCTGCTTGCGCTTGCAAATCAAGGATTTGAGAGTGTTTTGGCTTTCAAAGCCTTATCCATCAAGCGCTAGCTGCTCTTTTTTTTATTCAATCTCGGCAATCAGTTCGATTTCCACACAGGCACCCAGTGGAATCTGTGCCACGCCAAAGGCGCTGCGTGCGTGGGAGCCCTTGTCGCCAAAAACTTCGGCCAGCAGCTCGGAGCAGCCGTTGGTCACCAGGTGCTGCTCGGTGAACGCAGGGGTGGAGTTCACCAGGCTCATCACCTTCACGATGCGCTTGACGCGGTTCAGATCGCCATCGCAGGCGGCCTGCAGCGTGCCCAGCAGGTCAATGGCCACGGCGCGCGCGGCCTGCTTGCCTTCCTCGGTGCTGACGGTGGCACCCAGCTGGCCCACCCAGACCTGGCCATCCTTGCGGGCGATGTGACCACTCAGAAACACCAGATTGCCAGTCTTGGCAAAAGGCACATAGGCCGCAGCAGGCACGGCCACGGGGGGCAGGCTGATGTTCAGGGCTTGGAGCTTGTCATAAACGCTCATGGTGTGTTTCCTTTCATCTTGTTGCTCAGGCGGATGAGCCGGGCGACTGGCTTTGCATACCGCCTGTGCTCATCGCATGCTTGCCAGTATGCCAAGACATTGCAGGGTCAGAACGGGAACAAACGCCATGCTGGGCGTGGTGGCAGGCACGGCGCTGCAGCTGCAGCAGCCAGATTTATGGCCGCTGCCCGTCTACGTCGTAGCCACGCTGCTGCTGGCAGCCATCGCGTTTGGGGTGTGGCGGCATTCCGCATGGCAGGCAGGCTGGGTCAGCCTGCTGCTGGCCGCGGCTTTGGCGGGCAGTGCTACCGGCTGGCGTGCGGCGTGGATGCAGGCCCATGCACTGCCTGCTGCACTGGAAGGGCAGGATGTGCGCGTGCAGGGCGTGATCAGCGACATGCCGCAACCTGTAGAGCGTGGCCTGCGCCTGCAGTTCGAGGTGGAGCAGGCCTGGCTGCACGGGCAGACCGTACAGCTGCCGCGCCATGTCTGGCTGACCTGGTATGGCGCACCACCCCCACAGGGCTTGCAGGCCGGGCAGCGCTGGCAGTGGACGGTGCGGCTCAAAGCCCCGCATGGTGACCGCAACCCGCATGGCATGGATTGGGAGCTGTGGCTGTGGAGCCAGGGCATTCAGGCCACAGGCTATGTGCGCACCAGCAAGGGCATGGAGGTGCCGCAATGGTGGGGCCAGACCTGGCAGGCCCCGCTGGCGCAGTGGCGCGGCCATGTGCACCGTGCCATGCAGGCCCCGGCGGGGGCTGATGCGCGCGAGCAGGCCTCATGGGGTGTGGTGCAGGCGCTGGTCACGGGGGCGCAGTCCAGCATGACGGCGCAGGACTGGCAGCTGTTTCGCGACACCGGCATTGCGCACCTCGTCAGCATCAGCGGGCTGCACATCACCATGTTTGCCTGGCTGGCCGTGGCACTGGTGCATCTGGGCTGGAAGCGCTCAGCACGCCTTTGCCTGTGGTGCCCGGCCCCCACGGCAGCCGCCTGGGGTGGACTGGTGCTGGCCACGCTCTATGCGCTGTTCAGCGGTTGGGGCATTCCTGCGCAGCGCACCATCGGCATGCTGGGGGTGGTGGTGCTGCTGCGCACGCAGGGGCGTGTCTGGCCATGGCCCTATGTGTGGCTGGTCGTGCTGACAGCTGTGGTGCTGGCTGACCCGTGGAGCCTGCTGCAGGCCGGCTTTTGGCTCAGCTTTGTGGCTGTGGGCGTGCTGTTTGCTGCCCAGCCGCAGGCCATGCTCCCGCACGGCTGGCGGGGCGCAGTGCTGCGTCTGCTCAAAGAGCAGCTGGTGGTCGGGCTGGCGCTGGCACCGCTCACGCTGCTGCTGTTTGGGCAGATTTCGCTGGTGGGCATGCTGGTCAATCTGTGGGCCATTCCGTGGGTCACGCTGGTGGTCACGCCGCTGTCCATGCTGGGCGTGCTGTGCCCGCCGTTGTGGCATCTTGCTGTACTGTGCGTTACAGGCATGGTCTGGCTGTTGCAGCACATGGCAGCGTGGCCGCTGGCCGTGCTGTATTTTGCGCAGCCACCGTGGTGGGCAGCAGTGGCCGGTGTTGCAGCTTGTCTGTGGATGGCCATGCCGCTGGATATGCGCTGGCGGCTGCTGGGGCTGCCAGCCGTGCTGCCCATGCTGTGGTGGCAGCCTGCCACCCCGGCCTGGGGGCAGTTTGACCTGCTGGCGCTGGACGTAGGGCAGGGCAGTGCCATCTTGCTGCGCACGCAGTACCACAGCCTGCTGTTTGATGCCGGGCCGCGCTGGTCTGCCCATGCAGATGCAGGTGCTCGCACCATCGTGCCTGTGCTGCGTGCACTGGGCGTGCAGCTGACGGCGCAGATGATCAGCCATGCCGACAGCGACCACGCCGGTGGTGCAGCCTCCGTGCAGCAGGCTTTCCCGCAGCTGCAGTGGCTGGGAGCAGGGGGCAAGCCATGCCAGAGCGGGCAGGTGTGGGAATGGGATGGGGTGCGCTTTGAGGTGCTGTGGCCCTGGCCTGCACGAAGGCAGGTGGCGCTCAGCCGCAATGCCAGTAGCTGTGTGCTGCGCGTGCGCAGCCAGACGGGGCAGGCGGCCTTGCTCACAGGTGATATCGAGAAAGCACAGGAGCAGGCGCTGGTGGCGGCAGAGACAGACTTGCGGGCCGATGTGCTGCTCATGCCCCACCATGGCAGCGCCACTTCATCCAGCCGGGCGTTGGTGGAGGCAGTGCAGCCTGCGCTGGCCATTGCGCAGGCAGGCTACCGCAACCGCTTTGGGCACCCCGCGCCTAGCGTGATCGCGCGCTATGAGGCCGCTGGCGTGCCGTGGGTGGCTACGCCATCGTGTGGCGCTGCCCTGTGGCGGTCGTGGGAGCCAGATGCCGTGCAGTGCGAGCGTGTGCACCACCGCCGCTACTGGATGCACCGATAGGCACCCAGCAGCAGACAAAAAACGGAGCCACTGGGGCTCCGTCTATGGTCTGCATGCAGCAATGGTGTGCAGGGCTTATTCTGCTTCGCCCATTTGGGTTTGCAGATAGTTCTGCACGCCTACCTTGTCGATCAGGTCGAACTGGGTTTCGAGGAAGTCGATGTGCTCCTCGGTGTCGTCCAGAATCTTGAGCAGCAGATCGCGCGAGACAAAATCGTGCGCGGCTTCTGCGGTTTTGATGCCATCCTTGATCGTGGCCTGTGCGGCCAGCTCCAGGTTCAGGTCGCACTGCAGGCATTCAGGCACGTCTTCGCCGATCTGCAGCTTGCCCAGATCCTGCAGGTTGGGGAGGCCGTCCAGCATCAGGATGCGGTCCATCAGCCAGTCGGCGTGCTTCATCTCACCAATCGATTCCTTGTATTCCATCTTGGCCAGCGCCTCAAAGCCCCAGTGCTTGTACATGCGGTAGTGCATGTAGTACTGGTTGATGGCTGTCAGCTCATTCTTCAGCTGCGCCTGCAGGGCAGCAATGACTTGGGGGTCGCCTTTCATGGAGGGGCTCCTTCTGTTGTTGTAGCGCGAATGTGGTCATTGTCAACCAAGCCATGCCAAAGCACTAGCGAAGACCATGGGCGAGCGGACGGGTTGCATGTGAGGTTGAGAAGTGTTCGTGTTCCAGATGCACTGTTCTACAGGCGCTAGAAGCGAAGTGAGTAGAAAATGTATAACCCTATAACCATTGATTGATAGTTAATATCAATCAATTTAATTGATTCAATCGATTGTTTAAATTATTCAGGGCGATTAGACTATCTACGTTTTCAGTCGTTAACCACAAGGGAACTACCATGTCCGTGATCAATACCGTTATCAAGCCTTTCCAAGCTTCCGCCTTCAAGGATGGCAAGTTCATCGAACTGTCCGAAAAGGACGTGCTGGGCAAGTGGGCTGTGTTCTTCTTCTATCCTGCTGACTTCACCTTTGTGTGCCCCACCGAGCTGGGCGACGTGGCTGACCATTACGAAGAATTCCAGAAGCTGGGCGTAGAGATCTACTCCGTGTCCACCGACACCCACTTCGTGCACAAGGCATGGCACGACGCATCGGAGACCATCGCCAAGATCAAGTACACCATGATCGGTGACCCATCTGGCGTTGTGACCAACAACTTCGAAGTGATGCGTCCTGGCGTTGGCCTGGCTGACCGCGGTACCTTCATTGTTGACCCCGATGGCGTGATCCAGGCTGTGGAAATCACTGCTGAAGGCATCGGCCGTAACGCTGAAGATCTGCTGCGCAAGGTCAAGGCTGCTCAGTACGTGCGTAACCACCCCGGTGAAGTGTGCCCCGCCAAGTGGAACGAAGGCGAAGCTACCCTGGCTCCTTCTCTGGACCTGGTTGGCAAGATCTAAGCTTTTGCCCGTAAAAAGCCTGGGCTTGCCCGGGCTTTTTTAGTAGCTCGAAAAACAATACTATCGAAATTATTTTTTATTAGGATTTGACTATCATGCTGGACGCCAATCTCAAAACCCAACTCAAGGCTTACCTCGAAAAGCTGCAAAAGCCCCTGGAACTGGTGGCAACTTTGGACGACAGCAAGGCGGCTGGCGAAGTCAAGTCTTTGCTGGCGGATCTGGCCGCGCTGAGCGACAAGATCACCGTCGTTGAGAACAACGATCTGAACGTGCGCAAGCCCTCGTTCGCCATCAACAACCCCGGTGTGGAAACTGGCGTGCGCTTTGCCGGTGTGCCCCTGGGTCACGAATTCACCTCCCTCGTGCTGGCGCTGCTGCACGTAGGTGGCCATCCCTCCAAGGAGTCGGCTGATCTGCTCGAACAAGTCAAGGCCATTGACATGCCTTTGCACTTCGAGACCTACTACTCCCTGTCCTGCCACAACTGCCCGGACGTGGTGCAGGCGCTGAACCTGATGTCGGCCCTGAACCCCAACATCACCCACACTGCCATTGACGGCGGCCTGTTCCAGCAGGAAGTCAAAGACCGCGAAGTCATGGGCGTACCCACCGTGTTTGTGAACGGCGAGCGCTTTGGTCAGGGCCGTATGGAGCTGGCCGAGATCGTCGCCAAGGTCGACACCGGCGCTGCGGCCCGTGAAGCTGCCAAGATCTCTGCCAAGGACGCGTTTGACGTGCTGGTTGTCGGCGGTGGCCCTGCTGGCGCGGCTGCAGCCATCTACGCTGCTCGCAAGGGCATCCGCACCGGTATTGCTGCCGAGCGTCTGGGCGGCCAGGTGCTGGATACCGTGGACATCGAGAACTTCATCTCGGTCTCCAAGACCGAAGGCCCCAAGCTGGCTGCTGCCATGGCTGCCCACATCCGTGACTACGACGTGGACGTGATGAACCAGCAAAAGGCTGCCAAGCTGGTGCCCGCCACCACCGAAGGTGGCCTGATTGAAGTGCACACCGAATCCGGTGCAGTGCTCAAGTCCAAGACCGTGATCCTGTCCACCGGCGCCCGCTGGCGCCACATGAACGTGCCCGGCGAAGAGCAGTACCTGACCAAGGGCGTGACTTTCTGCCCCCACTGCGACGGCCCTCTGTTCAAGGGCAAGCCCGTGGCCGTGATCGGTGGCGGTAACTCCGGCGTGGAAGCTGCCATCGACCTGGCCGGTCTCGTCAAGCACGTCACCCTGTTCGAGTTTGCCGACACCCTGAAGGCCGACGCCGTGCTGCAGAAGAAACTGCACAGCCTGCCCAATGTGACCGTGATCACCAACGCCCAGACCACGGAAGTCAATGGCGACGGCAAGAAGGTCACTGGCATCACCTACAAGGACCGCGTGACCGAAGAGGTCAAGACCGTGGAACTGGAAGGCATCTTTGTACAGATTGGCCTGCTGCCCAACACCGACTGGCTCAAGGGCACCGTCAACCTGAGCCGCTTTGGCGAGATCGAAATCAATGCCAAGGGCGAAACCAATGTGCCCGGCGTGTTTGCCGCGGGTGACTGCACCAATGTGCCTTACAAGCAGATTGTGATTGCCACCGGCGCAGGTGCTACAGCTGCCCTGTCGGCCTTTGACCACCTGATTCGCCATTGATGGGCACAAAACGTAATCGTTTGCTCGCAAAAAGGACTGCTCCGGCAGTAATGCCTTTCACTTAAGGTTTTCTGACCTGCTTGACGGGATAGCGTGAAGGCACTTTTTTGACCACACGGGGGCATGTTCGCCCCCGTCGTTGTTTGGGCAACAACCTCTCGCTGAGCCTTATGCGCATACGCTGCAGCAGCGCAGGCAAGTTCCCAGGGCTGGGGCAACTTGCTAGCGTGATCCATTCGAGCTGCAGATAGTCCATGGCAGCAACGTTCATTGAGCCGGCCATGAGCCGTTCTGCGCTGGATCGCTTGCTGCGCAGACGAGGCTACTCCAGATTGCCCGTACAGCCCAAGCCTGAGAGCGAGCACAAACCCTTCAAGGCGTATGAGCCTGGCTATGTGCATGTAGATGTGAAGTACCTGCCCCAGATGCAAGATGAGGACAAGCGCCGCTATGTCTTTGTTGCCATTGATCGGGCCACACGCTGGGTGTTCATTGATATCAAGCAACACAAGACGGCAGCGTCCGCCAAAGCCTTCTTGGCCGCCGTCCGCAAAGCAGCAGCATTTAGGATTCACACCATCCTCACCGACAACGGCAAAGAGTTCACAGACCGCTTGTTTGGCAGTCGCACTCGCCAGCCCACAGGCGAGCACGAATTCGACCAGCTATGCCAAGCACTGGGGATAGAACATCGGCTCACCAAGCCCAGGACGCCAAAAACCAACGGCATGGTCGAGCGCTTCCATGGCCGCCTGAGTCAAGTACTGCGCGCGCACCACTTCAACAGCGCAGAGGATTTGGAGAAGACGCTGCACAGGTTTGTCTGGCTGTATCACCACCACTTGCCGCAAAAGGCACTGGGGCACGAAGCCCCAGTTCAAGCACTCAAAAAATGGAAGATGAAAGCACCTGATTTATTCGTCAAGAACGTGCGCAATCATCCGGGACCTGATATTTAAGGCGCTTCCGGGGATTGAGCTGCTGTAGGTTGGCCGGGGGAAGCGGCGTCGGATCAGCGGTAGTTGTGTTCCAGTGCGTCCCAGAACGCCTTGTTCACCAGCCGCTGGCGCTCCTCGAAAGAGGCCACGATGCCGGGGTCCTCTTGCACCTGGCGTGCATCACGCAGGAGAGTCAGGCACTTTTGCATGCCAGCCACAGCGCCTTGCAGGGCGGCGTTGGCGTACAGCACAAAGCCAAAGCCCAAGGCTCCCAGCTCGTCGGCATTGAAGATGGGGGTCTTGCCGCCGATGACCATGTTCATGAGCTGAGGGGCTTGGAGCCGCTGAGGCAGGGCGCGTACGTGTTCGGCGGTGGTGACAGCTTCCACGAACAAGATGTCAGCACCTGCTTCTTCAAAGGCCTGGGCACGTTCGAGGGCGGCCTCGAATCCATGCACGGCGGCGGCATCGGTGCGGGCCATGATGAGGGTGGCGCTGTCACGGCGTGCGTCAACGGCGGCCTTGATCTTGCCCAGCATTTCGCTGGTTGCAATGACGTCTTTGCCATTGAAGTGACCGCAGCGCTTGGGACTGACCTGGTCTTCCAGCTGAATGCAGTCAGCGCCGGCGCGCTCCAGCGTGCGCACTGTGTGGTAGGTATTGACAGCATTGCCAAATCCGGTGTCGGCATCGACCAGCAGCGGCACTTGCACGGTATCGCGGATGCGCGCAGTGTGGTCGGCGATGTCGGTCAGGCCCATGAAGCCCTGATCCGGCATGCCCAACCACATATTGGTGACGCCGGCACCGGTGACGTAGATGGCTTCAAAGCCCAGGTCTTCAATCACTTTGGCCGACAGGGCATTGAATGCGCCGGGCACGATCACGCCGAGGCGTGCGTCTGCCAGGGCCTTGAGTTTTTGTTTGGGATTCATGGTTTGTCTCTCTTTTAATAGCTGATAGCGTTCATGTAGCAAGCGTTAGCGGCCAATTTCATGCTTATTCTGCATGCAGTGTCTGTGCAGGCACACGCACCCAGCCTTCCATCAGAATGCGGGCGCTGCGGCTCATCAGTGCCTTGCGCACTTGCCACTGGCCTTGCACCAGTTCGGCCTGCGCACCAACGCGCAAGCTGCCGCTGGGATGGCCAAACACCACGCTGCTGCGCTCGCCACCGCCTGCCGCCAGATTCACCAGGGTGCCGGGAATAGCGGCGGCTGTGCCAATGGCAACGGCTGCAGTGCCCATCATGGCGTGGTGCAGCTTGCCCATGGACAGGGCGCGCACCACCAGGTCGATGTGCGCAGCCTCCATGCGTCTGCCGCTGGACGCGGTATAGCTTCGAGGCGGTCCTACCCACGCCAACTTGGGCGTGTGCTGGCGGGCGGCTGCGTCATCCAGGCTGCGGATCAGGCCCATTTTCAAAGCTGCGCAGGCGCGGATGCGTTCCAGCCTGGCCAGTGCGGCTGGGTCTTCATTGATGTCGGATTGCCGCTCGCACCCGGTGTAGCCCAGATCTGCAGCGTTCAGGAAGATGGTGGGAATGCCGGCATTGATGCAGGTGGCGCTGAAGGTGCCAACGCCCGGCACTTCCAAGGTGTCGACGAGATGGCCGGTAGGAAACATGGCAGCACCATTTCCGTCATCTGCCGGATCCACAAATTCCAGGGCAATTTCTGCGGCAGGAAAGCTGACGCCATCGAGCTCGAAGTCACCCAGCTCCTGCACCTGACCGTTCTGCATGGGGACGTGGGCCACGATGGTTCTGCCAATATTGGCCTGCCAGATACGGATGGTGGCTACGCCGGTGTGAGGCAGGCGCTGCGCCGGAATCAGACCCATGTGAATGGCGCAGGGGCCAACGGCGGCGCTCAAATTGCCACAGTTACCGCTCCAGTCCACCAAGGGCTGGTCGATGGAGACTTGGCCAAACAGATAGTCCACATCATGGTCCGGGCGGCTGCTGGCACTGAGGATGACAGCCTTGCTGGTGCTGGACGAGGCATTGCCCATGCCATCGATCTGTTTGCCGTAGGGGTCCGGGCTGCCCAGGGTGCGCAGCAAGATGGCGTCCCGCACGGGGCCTGGCTGCCGAGCCTCGGCGGGCAAGTCTTGCCGCCGGAAGAACACCCCTTTGCTGGTGCCGCCGCGCATGTAGATGGCGGGAATTTTGATCTGCGTTGCGGGTGAGTGAATGTGACGCATGCGGTTTGCTTCCCTGTGGGTTGCCGTAGGTGTCCGTCAGGCCTGATGGCGTTCCAGCGCTTCGGGCTTGGAGCTGGTATGCACGCAGTTTGCCAGGAAGTCCTGGGCAAAGCGCTGCAGCACGCCTCCGGCTTCATAAATGCTGACTTCTTCGGCCGTGTCTAAGCGGCAGGTGACGGGCACTTGCGTGCGAGCGCCCGTGCTGCGATAGATGTACAGCGTCAGCTGGGCGCGTGGCTGGGGCTGGCCCACCACATCAAAGGTTTCCGTGCCATCCAGCGCCAGTGTGTGGCGCGTGGTGCCGGGCAGAAACTCCAGGGGCAGCACGCCCATGCCAATCAGGTTGGTGCGGTGAATGCGTTCAAAGCCCTCGGCCACAATGGCTTCAACACCCGCCAGGCGCACGCCCTTGGCGGCCCAGTCACGGCTGGAGCCTTGGCCGTAATCCGCGCCCGCAATGATGATCAGCGGCTGTTTGCGCTGCATATAGGTCTCTATCGCTTCCCACATGCGCATCACCTTGCCTTCCGGCTCTACACGGGCCAGCGACCCTTGCCGCACTTTGCCCTGGGCATCCACCACCATTTCGTTGAACAGCTTGGGGTTGGCAAAGGTGGCGCGTTGGGCGGTCAGGTGATCACCCCGGTGCGTGGCGTAGGAGTTGAAGTCTTGCTCTGGCAAGCCCATTTTGTGCAGGTATTCGCCGGCGGCCGAGTCCGGCAAGATGGCGTTGGACGGGGAGATGTGGTCGGTGGTGATGTTGTCCGGCAGTATGGCCAGGGGGCGCATGCCCCGCAGCGTGCGTTCGCCTGTCAGTGCCCCTTCCCAATAGGGGGGGCGGCGAATGTAGGTGCTCTGCGGGCGCCATGCGTACAGCGGTGATGTGGCCTGTCTGGTGTCTGTGTGGATGGCAAACATGGGCTCGTATACCGCACGGTACTGGGCAGGTTGCACAGCCGCTTGGAGGATGGCGTCAATCTCTTCGTCGGTCGGCCAGATTTCTTTCAGGCGAATTTCGCGGCCTTGAAAGCTGCCCAGCACATCGTTTTCAATGTCAAAGCGGATCGTGCCTGCTATCGCATAGGCCACCACCAGCGGCGGTGAGGCCAGGAAAGCCTGTTTGATCAGCGGATGGATGCGTCCATCGAAATTGCGGTTGCCGGAAAGGACGGCTGTGGTGTACAGGTCGCGCGCCCGGATCTCTTGCTCCATCTGCGGCTCCAAGGCCCCGCTCATGCCATTGCAGGTGGTGCAGGCAAAGGCGACCACACCAAAGCCCAGCGCTTGCAGGTCCTGCATCAGACCTGCCTGCTGCAAATACAGAGGCACGGTTTTGGAGCCAGGCGCCAAAGAGGTCTTGACCCAGGGCTTGCGCGTGAGGCCCAGATTGCGGGCATTGCGTGCCAGCAAGCCCGCGGCAATCACATTGCGCGGGTTGCTGGTGTTGGTGCAGCTGGTGATGGCGGCAATGATGACGGCGCCATCGGGCATTTGACCTTCGGTTTGCGTCCACGGGCCAGCAATTCCCTTGGCAGACAGTTCAGAGGTTGCGACGCGTGCGTGAGGATTCGACGGGCCTGCAATGCTGCGGGTGACGCTGGAAAGATCAAACTGCAAGCAGCGTTCGTATTGCACGCTGGCCAGGCTGTCAGCCCACAAACCGGCTTGCCGGGCATAGGTTTCGACCAGCTGCACTTGCTCAGGCTCCCGGCCCGTCAGCCGGAGGTAGGCAATCGTCTGCTCGTCGATGGCGAACATGGCGGCTGTGGCCCCATACTCCGGCGCCATGTTGGAGATGGTGGCACGGTCGCCAATCGTGAGGCTGCGCGCGCCTTCTCCGTAAAACTCCAGATAAGTGCCCACCACTTTCTGCTGGCGCAAAAACTCGGTGAGAGCCAGCACGATGTCCGTGGCTGTAATGCCTTGCTGGCGTTGGCCGGTGAGTTGCACGCCAACGATTTCCGGCAAGCGCATCCATGAGGCGCGGCCCAGCATAACGCTTTCTGCTTCCAGCCCGCCCACACCCACTGCAATGACACCGAGGGCATCCACATGCGGCGTGTGGCTGTCTGTGCCGACCAGGGTATCCGGGTAGGCTTCACCGTTGACGGCATGGATCACAGGGCTCATGCGCTCCAGATTGATCTGGTGCATGATGCCGTTGCCCGCAGGAATGACTTCCACATTCCTGAATGCATGCCTGCACCAGTCGATAAAGTGGAAGCGGTCTGCATTGCGCCGGTCTTCAATGGCGCGGTTTTTCTCCAGCGCTTTAGGGTCATCGCCGCCGCATTCCACGGCCAGCGAATGGTCCACAATCAACTGCACCGGCACCACGGGGTTGACGGCGGCAGGGTCTGCGCCTTGCCCGGCAATCGCATCGCGCAGGCCCGCCAGATCGACCAGCGCCGTTTGGCCTAGGATGTCGTGGCACACCACGCGTGCCGGGAACCATGGAAAGTCGCGCTCGCGTTTGCGCTCAATGATTTGCGTGAGGTAGCCGGTGAGCAGGGATGCATCACTGCGACGCACCAGGTTTTCCGCATGTACGCGACAGGTGTAGGGAAGCGTGGCCCAGGCGCCGGGGCGAATGTCTTCCACGGCGGCTTGTGCGTCAAAGAAATGCAGTGCTGTGCCGGGCAGCGGCTTGCGATAGTTGTTCATGGTCTTGGGGTGTTATTCAGGGGGGGCGGGCTTGGGTCGAGAACCCGGCGCCATATGCGGTCGCACCATGGCGTGCAGGCGCAAGGAGCCAGCTTGGGATGCGCCAGATGCTGCATGGGCAGGCGGCAGGCGGCAGGCGGACCGGGCCTGTGCAATGTGCCCGGGACTGCAGCAGGCGACCCCCATGCCTGGCCGTGGCAGGGCGCACGGCAGACGCTCTTGGCGCAGTTCCTTCAGCGCTTGGCGCACAGGTGTGCGACCAGGGTCGAATTTCTGGACGATCACGCCATCGTCGACGGCGGTGCCTAGCGGCCGGCGGTGATTGATGAGCATGCATGCACGTAGCGGGCTGCGGATGACAACGCTCAAAGACCGGGCTTGCATGGGCGTGGCAGCGTTTACTGTCGTGCTTCAATGGGCACGAAGTCCAGGGGATCGGGCCCCACATAGTTGGCACCTGGGCGGATGATCCTGTTGTCCTGGCGCTGCTCAATGATGTGGGCCGACCAGCCGCTGGTGCGTGCAATCACAAACAACGGGGTGAACATGGCGGTGGGTATGCCCATCATGTGATAGCTGACGGCACTGAACCAATCAAGGTTGGGGAACATGCGTTTGACTTCCCACATCACGGCTTCCAGCCGCTGTGCGATGTCATACATCTTAGTGTTGTTTGCTTCGTCCGCGAGTTTTCTGGCCACCCCTTTGATGACCACATTGCGCGGATCGCTGACGGTGTAGACCGGGTGCCCAAATCCGATGATGACCTCCTTGGCCTCCAAGCGGCGGCGAATGTCTGCTTCCGCTTCGTCTGGGCTGGCATAGCGCTTCTGAATTTCGAAGGCGACCTCGTTGGCCCCGCCATGTTTGGGACCGCGCAGCGCACCAATCGCTCCGGTGATGGCCGAATACATGTCGCTGCCCGTGCCTGCGATCACGCGAGCCGTGAAGGTTGATGCATTGAACTCGTGCTCGGCATACAGATTCAGCGAGGTGTGCATGGCACGCACCCAGCTTGGCGAGGGCTGGCTGCCATGCAGCAGGTGCAGAAAGTGGCCGCCGATGGAGTCGTCATCAGTTTCCACCTCGATTCTGCGGCCTGAATTGCTGAAGTGGTACCAGTACAGCAGCATGCTGCCCAGGCTGGCCAACAGGCGATCAGCAATGTCGCGGGCGCCTGGAATGTTGTGGTCATGCTTTTCGGGCAGGGCACATCCCAGGGCAGAAACGCCTGTGCGCATCACGTCCATGGGGTGGCTTGCGGCAGGCAGGCGCTCCAAGGCCAGCTTGACGCTGACAGGCAAACCGCGCAGGGCCTTGAGCTTGGCCTTGTAGGCTTTGAGCTCTGCATGCGTGGGCAGCTTGCCATGCACCAGCAAAAACGCAATTTCTTCAAACTCGCACACTTCGGCAATGTCCAGAATGTCATAGCCGCGGTAGTGCAGATCGTTGCCGGTCTGGCCCACGGTGCATAAAGCCGTATTGCCTGCTGTGATGCCTGAAAGCGCGACGGATTTCTTGGCTTTCGGGGCTGCAATGTGCGTCATGGTGTGCTCTCCTTGTGAATGCCTTGGTGGTGTAGTGCGACGGGCTGGCCCCCCGCGTCAATGGCCACCATCTCAAACACTCCCTGCAGGACTTCCTGTGTCCCGAAGTCAGGTGCCTGTGCCCATCCGGTAACGGCCACACTCATGGAACTGCGGCCGACTCGATGGACCGAGGCCCGTAAGAGCAGTTCACGGCCAATCGGCGTTGGTGCCAGAAAATGCACCTGGCGGATGCCTGCCATGACAACCTCACGTTGTGCATAGCTGCGTGCCGACAGAAAAGCAGCTTTGCTCATGAGTTGCAAACTATGGCCCGCAAACAAGCTTCCGTGATGGTTGGCCAGTGAGGGCAGAACAAGCTCTCGCAGTTCTATGGTGTGTTGATCCAGTGCCATAATTTGCAATGTACGCAAATGAAGAAAGCGATAAAAGTGCTGAATTGGCAATAGATTGCGAATGAGAAACGCAGTTTTTGCGAATATTGCGAATGCTTCGGAGGTTGCGAATTTTTCAGACGGAATGTGCGGAGAGCAAGCGGATGAGCAAAATCTTCATGGGGGTGCGTTTGCGCAGCCTGCGGCAAGAGCGTGGGCTGACTCAGGCAGCGCTGGCCAAAGCCCTGGATTTGTCGAGCAGCTACCTCAATCAGATCGAGCAGGACCAGCGGCCTTTGACGGTTCCTGTGCTGCTTAAGATCAACAAGGTTCTGGGTGTTGACATTCAACTGTTCTCCGAAGATGAAGAAGCGCGTGTTCTGACACAGCTGAAAGATGCGCTGTCTGTATTGCCCCCTGAATTGGCCGCAGTTCCCATGGCCGAGCTGCGTGCCATTACGAGCAAGCTGCCGCATGTGGCAAAGGCCATGCTGGCTTTGCACCAGCGCTATGTGGCAAGCACCGAACAGATAGAGCTGCTGGCCGCGCATGCCAATGGTGAAAGCGTGCCCTTGTCAGACGTAGCCAAAACCAGCGGCAGGGCCCTTGCCGCTGTGCCGCCGCAAATGCCGTACGAGGCGGTGCGAGAATTTTTCTTTGCCAGGCGCAACTACTTTGATGCCCTGGACTGCGCTGCCGAAAGCCTGGCCGCACAGGCGCGCGAACATGGGGGCAATGTGGTGGAGTGGCTGAAGCAGCGTTTGCAAGCCAGCCATGCGCTTCGAGTCGTACCGATGGATGCTGCCCGGGATAAGGAGGAATTGAGCTACCGCTATTTCGAGGCAAAGACGCGGGTGCTTTACATTGCGCAGCACCTGCGGCCAGGCCAGCAGGCTTTTCATATGGCAACCCAGCTGGCGTTGCTGGAGTTCGAGCAGCATATCGAGCAGGAGTTGCAGGCCGCAGATTGGCAAGATGTTGCGACCCAGCGCCTGGCGCGCATCGGGCTGGCGAACTATGTGGCGGGGGCCTTTCTCTTGCCTTACCGGAGGTTTTTGGCGGCGGCCGAGCGGGTGCAGTACGACGTGGATGTGCTCGCGCGACAGTTTGATGTGGGCTTTGAGACGGTGTGCCACAGACTTTCTACCTTGCAGCGTCCTGAAGCGCCAGGCGTGCCGTTTTTCTTTGTACGTGTCGATCGGGCGGGCAATATCAGCAAACGGCAGTCGGCCACTCATTTTCACTTTTCCAAGACAGGCGGAACCTGCCCCTTGTGGGTGGTGTATGAAGCTTTTCAGCGACCGGGGGAGGTTGTGCCCCAGCTGGCCAGCATGCCCGATGGACGCATGTATTTCTGGATTGCGCGCACAGTCACGACACCGGGTAAAAGGTGGGGGGCGCCCAAGAAGACTTTTTCCATCGGACTGGGATGCGATGTGCGCCATGCCCATCGCCTGATTTATGCCAAAGGTCTGGACTTGAGGCGCGCAGATGCGGCTACACCCATCGGCATGGGCTGCAAGGTGTGCGAGCGTCCTGCATGCCCCCAGCGCGCTTTCCCTCATATCGGAAAGCCCTTGCAAGTCAGCGAGAACGAAAGCGGCTTGATTCCCTATGTTTCTGCCTGCCCGTCGGGTCAGGGTGTGTCGACATAAAGCCTGGGGCCCTGCGCTGCAGGCCTGGGGATGGATGGTCAGTGCGGCGCAAGCGCCCCTGAATGCCGCTTCGCATGACGGCAGCGCCTGTGCGCATGGCAAACAACCGCAGCCCGCAGCTGCGGCAACCTTAAATTGTCATCAATCCATGGTTAGCTTCTGCTTGTCCACCACTTCCTTGTAGGCGGTGTATTCGGCCTTGATTTCTTCGGCAAATTTTTCGGGCGTATCGGCCACGATCAGAGAGCCGGTGTCTTCAATACGCTTGCGCACGCCGGGGTTCTGCAGCACCTTGTGGACGGCGGCATTGATCTTGTCCACCACATCTTTGGGTAGGTTCTTGGGGCCGATGATGCCGTAGTAGGCCATGCGGTTGACGCCGGGGGCGCCGACTTCAGCCAGCGTGGGCACATCGGGCAGCACGGCCAGGCGCTGGGGGGCAGCCACGACCAGGGGGGTCAGACGATTGGTCTGGATAAAGGGCAGGGTGGAGGGGAAGTTGTCAAACAGCAGCGGAATCTGGCCCGCAACGGCGTCGTTCAGTGCGGGGCCGGAACCACGGTAGGGCACGTGCTGCATCTGGGTGTCAGTAGCCAGCATGAACATTTCCATCATCAGATGGCCGATGGAGCCGGTGCCGGGCGAGCCAAACGAGTACTTGCCGGGGTTGGTCTTGATTTCCTTCAGGAAGGACTGGTAGTCCTGCCCCGGAAACTTGGGGTTGGCGGCAATGATGTTGGGTGTGGCTGCAATGTTCACGATGGGGGTGAAGTCCGTGAACACGTTGTAGGGGATCTTGGGGTTGATGGCGGGGTTGGTGGCTGTGGTGGACACGGTGGCAATGCCCAGGTGATAGCCATCGGCCGTAGCGCGTGCGGTTTCTGCCGCCCCAATCGCACCGCCGCCACCGCCCTTGTTTTCTACGATGACGGGCTGGCCCAGTTCGCGACCCAGTGGGTCGGCAATGACGCGGGCAATCAGGTCGGTAGTGCCGCCAGCGGCAAAGGGCACCAGCAGCTTGATAGGTTTGCTGGGATAGTTGGACTGGGCGTGAACCACACCTACGGTAGCGAGTGCGGCCAGGGCCAAAAGCGTGCGACGCATCATGTGCAAGTCTCCTTGGTTATGTATGTAAGACCGGCTCATCCTAGAGATGGCATGCACAGACGTATTCCATGAAAACCCTGATTAAAGGGTAATTCCTGATTGCATTTTTGTATTTGTATAGACGTAAAAAAGCCTGCCAGGTGCAGGCATGGGATGTGAAAGCAGGCGGCACAGGTGATGGCTGCTGGTGCGCCATCACCTGTGCAAGCTTCAGACCACCTTGGCGCTTTGCAGAGCGGTAATTTCTTCTGAGCTCAGGCCCAGTTCCTGCAGTACTTGCTGGGTGTGCTGGCCCAGCGCGGGTGGTGCATTGCGGTAGCTGACCGGCGTGGCAGACAGGCGCATGGGGCTGGCAACGGTGGCAATCTGTGCAATGCCATCGCCTGCATCGCGTGGCAGCGCCTTGCGGATGCCGCGTGCCTGTACCTGTGGGTCGTCAAAAGCCTGTGCAATGGTGTTAATGGGGCCACAGGGCACGGCCTTGTCTTCCAGCAGGGCAATCCATTCGGCGGTGGTGCGGGTGCGCATCAGCGGCTCCATCAGTGCAAGCAGGGCCGGGCGGTTTTGCACACGCGCGGTATTGGTGGCAAAGCGGGAGTCCTGCGCCCATTCGGGCTTGCCAGCAGCGGCGCAAAAGCGGGCGAACTGCCCGTCATTGCCAATGGCCAGCAATACGTTGCCGTCACTGCTCCTAAAGTCCTGGTACGGCGCAAGGCTGGGGTGGATATTGCCTGCACGCCCTGGCGCTTTGCCGGTGGCCAGAAAACCTGCGGCCTGGTTGGCCAGCACAGCCATGCCTACGTCCAGCAGGGCCATGTCGATGTACTGGCCCTGGCCTGTGCCGGTGCGTGCGTTGTCACGCGCGTTGATGGCGGCGAGGATGGCGTTGCTGGCGTACAGGCCGGTAAAGACATCGATCACGGCTACGCCCACCTTGAGCGGGCCGCCGCCGGGCTGATCGTCTGCATGGCCGGTGATGCTCATCAGACCGCACATGGCCTGCACCATCAGGTCATAGCCTGCGCGCTCGGCGTACGGGCCTTCCTGGCCAAAGCCGGTGATGGAGCAGTAGATCAGCCGTGGGTTCAGGGTTTTGAGGCTGTCATAGTCCAGCCCGTATTGCTTCAGGCCTCCGACCTTGAAGTTCTCTACCACCACATCGGCTTCAGCCGCCATCTTGCGCAGCAGGGCCTGCCCTTCGGGGTGGGCCATGTCTACGGTGATGCTGCGTTTGTTGCGGTTGCAGGCGGTGAAGTAGCTCGCCTCGCGCGTGTCGTTGCCGTGTTCGTCTTTCAGAAAGGGCGGGCCCCAGTGGCGCGTGTCGTCACCAGCCTCGGGGCGTTCGACCTTGATGACGTCTGCCCCCAGATCGGCCAGCATCTGCGTGGCCCATGGGCCGGCCAGCACGCGTGACAGATCCAGCACCTTGATGCCTGCCAGTGCTCCTTGCTGTCCTGCGGTATGTGACATGTGTTTGTCCTTTGCAGAAAAAAGAAGGAGCTGCCAGCGCTTGATAAATCTGGTTTTCAGATAGTTTTGTATCTGAAACCGTTGAATAGCGAGCGCTAGCAGCTCCTTAACTTAGAGCGCATCTGCATACGCCCTAGGAGACAACTGCTTCAATCAGTTCGCGAAGGCGGCAATACCCGTCTGTGCACGGCCCAGAATCAGAGCGTGTACGTCGTGCGTGCCTTCGTAGGTGTTCACCACTTCCAGGTTCACCAGGTGGCGGGCCACGCCGAATTCGTCAGAGATGCCGTTGCCACCCATCATGTCGCGCGCCAGGCGGGCAACGTCCAGTGCCTTGCCGCAGTTGTTGCGCTTGATGAGGGATGTGATCTCGATCACGTTCTGGTGCTCGTCCTTCATGCGGCCTACGCGCAGGGCGGCTTGCAGGCCCAGCGTGATTTCGGTCTGCATATCGGCCAGCTTTTTCTGGATCAGCTGGTTGGCGGCCAGCGGGCGGCCAAACTGCTTGCGGTCCAGTGTGTACTGGCGGGCGGTGTGCCAGCAGAACTCGGCCGCACCCATGGCGCCCCAGGCAATGCCAAAGCGGGCGCTGTTCAGGCAGGTGAAGGGGCCCTTCAGGCCGCGCACTTCAGGAAAGGCGTTTTCTTCGGGCACAAACACGTCGTCCATGACGATTTCGCCGGTGATCGAGGCACGCAGGCCCACCTTGCCGTGAATCGCTGGCGCGCTCAGGCCCTTCCAGCCCTTTTCCAGGATAAAGCCGCGGATCTGGCCCACATTGCCGCCTTCGGACACTTCCTTGGCCCAGACCACAAACACGTCGGCGATGGGGCTGTTGGTGATCCACATCTTGCTGCCCTTGAGCTTGTAGCCACCGTCCACCTTGTAGGCACGGGTAGCCATGGAGCCGGGGTCAGAGCCGTGGTCGGGCTCGGTCAGGCCAAAGCAGCCGATGTATTCGCCAGTTGCCAGCTTGGGCAGGTATTTCTGCTTTTGTGCTTCGGTACCAAATTCGTTGATGGGCACCATGACCAGCGAAGACTGCACGGATGCCATGGAGCGGTAGCCCGAGTCCACACGCTCGATCTCGCGCGCCACCAGGCCGTAGCTCACATAGTTCAGGCCAGCGCCGCCGTACTCGGTGGGGATGGTGGGGCCCAGCAGGCCCAGCTCGCCCATCTCGCGGAAGATGGAGGCATCGGTCTTTTCATGGCGGAACATGTCCTGCACGCGGGGCATGAGCTTGCCCTGGCAGTACTCATAGGCCGCGTCGCGGATCATGCGTTCGTCAGCGGTCAGCTGTTCGTCCAGGTGGAAAGGGTCTTGCCATTGGAAGTTGGACATGTTGTGCTCCTTGGATGTCTCTGTTGTTGGTGGGCAGTGCATGCATTTGCGCATGTCTTTACTACCATGGAATGCATCGTAAGAATGGGGCAAAAGGTGCGCAAACGATTTGTTTGCATCCAGATATGAGCTTCCTGCATTTCTTGCTTGTCAAAACTGGGGCGCTGCGGCACCATGGCAGGCCCTGAAAATTCCCTGATGGCTGCACGATGCGACGCTCTATTCCCTCCACCCAAGCCCTGGCCTGCTTTGAGGCTGCCGCTCGCCACGAGAGCTATACACGCGCTGCACAGGAGCTGGCACTGACTCAGGGGGCAGTCTCGCGGCAGGTGATGGCGCTGGAAGAGTTCGTCGGCGTGCCGCTGTTCAGGCGCACACGCCATGGCGTGGCCCTCACGCCTGCGGGAGAGACCTATGCGCGCAAGGTACGCCACTGGCTGCTGGGCATGGAGCGTGACACGCTGGACCTGATGGCCCATCAGGGCTCTGGCGGCACCATCAAGCTGGCCGCAGTGCCGACCTTTGCTACGCGCTGGCTTATGCCACGCCTGCCGCAGCTGGCGCAGCAGCACCCGGACATCACTGTGCACATTGACGTGCAGACCCGCCCGTTTCTGTTTGCAGACACGGGCTTTGATGCCGCGCTGTATGCGGGCACGCCCGAGCAGGTGCGCAACTGGCCGGGCATTGAGGCCTTGCACCTGATGGATGAAGACGTGGTGCCCGTATGCAGCCCCCGCCTGCTGGACAGGGCCACACAGCGCGCCCCGGGCCGTGCTTGGCAGCCCCTGCCGCCGCAGGCACTGGCCGATTTGCCGCTGCTGCAACAAAGCACGCGGCCCCAGGGCTGGGTGCAGTGGTTTCAGTCCGTCAACGTGGATGCACCACGCGCCATGGATGGCCCGCGCTATGAGCTGTTCTCCATGCTGGCAGTCGCTGCGGCGCAGGGCATGGGCGTGGCGCTGATTCCGCCCATGCTGGTGGAGTCTGAACTGGCGCGGGGGGAGCTGGTGATTGCCTGCGCTCAGCCACTGCGCGGGGAGCGCGGCTACTACCTCATCACCCCGGCGCAGCAGGCACCGTCTGCCGTGCTGCAGACGTTTTCAGACTGGCTCAAAACCATGGCCCAGCAGGCCATGGGATGAATGAGAGAGAAATCAGCCGCTAACACTGATACAGCCTGCGCTGGAAGCTATGGTTTTTTAGAGTTTCTGAAACAGCGCCACGCACAACGGCATCAGCACGGCCGTCAGTACGCCATTGAGCCCCATGGCCAGCGCGGCAAAAGCACCGGCGGTGGGGTTGATCTGTATGGAGCGTGCCGTGCCAATGGCGTGGGCCGTCAGCCCCTGGGCAAAGCCTTCTACGGCAGGGTCTTTGCTGCGTACCAGGCGCATCAGCAGCGGCGCCAGCATGCAGCCGCTGATGCCGGTCACGGCCACCGCAACCGCCGCCAGCGAAGGCAGGCCACCAAAGCGCTCTGACATGGGAAGGGCAATGGGAATGGTGGCGGATTTGGGGGCGAGCGAGATGATGGTCTCCCAGCTGCCGCCCAGTGCCCAGGCAATGCCCATGGCCGAAAACAGCGCCACCACACAGCCGACCAGCAGTGCCACGCTGATGGGGCGCCACAGTGCCCGGATGCGCGCACGCTGGGTGTACAGCGGAATGGCCAGCGCCACGGTGGCCGGGCCAATCAGGATATTGAGCCACTCCACCCCTTGCTTGTAGGTGGCGTAAGGCGTGTCTGTGGCCAGCAGGATGCAGACAATGATGACCACGGCGGGAAACACCGGAATCAACAGTGGATGGCAGTTGCTGCGCCTGTACAGCGCCATGGTGGCCAGATAGACCAGCATGGTCAGCACCAGCCAGGGCAGGTGGGTGCTGGAGAGCTGCGCCAGCACATCGCCCCAGGCCATCATGGGCGTGGCTCCTGCGGTGGCTGGGGCTCACGGGCCAGCATCCATTTGAACGTCAGTGCGGTGACCACAAAGGTGATGGCAGCGCCCGCCACACCGGCAATCACAAAGGGCTGCCACTCGCGTGCGATGCGGTCAAAGTGCAGCATGACGCCTGCAATGGTGGGGATGAATAGCAGCATCATGTTCTGCAGCAGCATCTGACCGGTCTGCTCCAGCGCGTGGGGCAGCTTGCCGTAAACCAGCAGGCCAAGCAGCAGGAGCAGGGCGCCGAGCAAAGCACCGGGGAAAGGCAGCTGCAGCCAGCGGACGATGGCTTCCCCTGCAAGCTGCAGCGCAAACAGGGCTGCCAGGGCGTAGAGCATGTGAGATATCCCTTCATCAAAGCAGAGCACAAAGCAAGCTGTGCAATTGTCGGTAGCAATCATGGGCAGGCGTACAGCTTCATACAAGCGTTTTCCCTTATCAGCGCTTGTGTGGTCTGCCTGAGTAGCTACGTTTTTTGCGGACTGCCTGCTTTCTGAGCAGCTTAATGTAGCTGTTGTAAAAACAACAACTTAAGGTGTGTGCTCCGTAGAGTCACGGGAGTTGTCCACAGCTTTGTCCAGTGGTTTGGTGGAAAAGCTCTAGGGTTAGTACTTAGATGATTGCGCAGAGGAATGCATGGCGCAGCGGTGCTTCTGTTGGGTACATGCGCCATGTCTGAGCGTGGCTCAGGTATTCAGATAAACGGCTTCACCCAGATTCAGCATCAGGCGGTTGGCCCAGCCGAACAGGGCGGCGGCGTGCAGCATGTCCAGCACTTCCAGATCGTTCAGACCGGCAGCGCGCAAGGCCTGGATATGCGCTGCGCCCAGGCCAGCAGGGTCACGGGTGAGGGTGATGGCCGCCTGGATGATGGCGCGCTCACGGGCCTGAGTACCGGCAGTGTGAGGGTCATCAAAGATCTGCGCCATCACATCGTTGCGCTTGGCCAGCTGCTCAAAGCGCTGGGCATGAACCGAAGCACAGTACACGCAGCCGTTGACGCGCGAGACGGCTGTGGCCGCCACTTCACGCTCGGCACGAGAGAGGCCGCCGGGTGCGTACATGATGGCGTTAAAGGCCTGTGAGCGTTCCAGCAGCACCTGGGGCTGGCGGCACAGCAGCAGGTAAAAGTCCATGGTGCGCGCCTTGGGGTGGCTTACGTCCAGTGTGTGCTGTTGATCGGGCGTGGCGGTGGCTGGGTCGAGCACGGGCAGCCAGGACTTCCAGTCCAGCGTCTCGCTGGTGTAGCCATTGCGGCGCAGCGGCTCACCGGGCGCAGGCAGGTTGGCGGGGTGCACAAAGGCGGGGGCAGCGGCAGCATCTGCCACGGGCACTTCGCCCTGGCTGCCAGCAGCCACCATGGCTTGCAGACCAGCAATCACACGGGCTTGGTAGGACACAAAGCCAATCAGCTGGGCCAGCAGCACGGTGTCATCCACAGAGACACCAGCGGCTGGAATGTTCAGCAGGGCCTGGCGGTCGCTCTGTGCGGGTTCCAGCGACAGGCTGCGCACAAAGTGCCGCATGGCGTCCAGACGTGCATCGCCGGTGGTGCAGCCGTGCTCATCCAGCACGCGGCGCAGCGCGGGGGGCAGTGCCAGGGCTTGGGCACGCTGCTGGTACAGCTGCTGCAGCACGGTGATGCCGCTCACGCGGGCCTGTTCTGCAGCGAGTACCAGGCGTTCGGCCTGGCTGAGGGTGGAGGGCAGCTCGCTGCCCAGCAGCAGGTCTTCACAGGCCTGGGTAGCAAGGACTACCTTGGCGCGTTGGTGGCGGATGGCATGCAGGGCATGGTCGGCCTGCAGGCCAGCAAGTTGGTCGATCGTGTCAGTCATTTCAGGGCCAGAAAAACAAGGGTGTCAGGGGTGGCGCAGAGCGCGGATACGTGCGGCAGGGTCGGCAGGCTGCCATTCCGTGCCATCGAGCTCAGGTTCCGCATAGGCTTGCAGCTGGGCAAAGTGGTGCTCCACATCCTCGCGGTAGAACAGGCCTGCCAGCCCCTGTGCGAGCTTGCGTGCGCCATCGCTGATGGCAGGAATGTCGCCCGACACCGTGCCGTGCGACAAGGCTGCTGGGTAGCAGAAGCAGTGGATGCGGTCCAGCCCCGGGCACTGGCCGGGCTGCTTTTCCTGGAAGGCAAACAGCGGGTCCAGGTCTGGCGAGGCATACAGCTCCGCATCGTGCAGGGCATCGGGTGCCTCAAAGCGGTCTTTCCACAGGCGCACATGGGGGGCGATGTCTGCAAACTCGGGGCGCAGTGACCAGTCGATGGCAAAGCCTGTGGCCACGATCAGAAAGTCCAGCGCAAACACGCCCTGTGGGGTGTGAACGTCCAGGTGGCTGGGGTGCTGCACAACTTGCTGCACGGCACAGCCAAAGTTGAAGTGCGCATTGGGGTGGCGTGAGACACGCAGCGTGCTGCCATGCGGTGGTGGCACCTGCTGGGCGTTGATGTAGTGGCGGATGCGCCATTTCCAGTCATCAGGCAGCAGGTACTGGCCGTGGGTCAGCCCCGGTACGCCAGAGCCTTTGGATTTGTTGATGCGTGGCAAGTCTGGGCGACGGATCAGCAGGTCAACGCTGGCTGCGCCGTGTTCCAGCGCGGTGCCTGCGCTGTCCATGGCCGATGCACCAGCACCTACCACGCCGATGCGCAGGCCTTGGAGCTGGGCATAGTCCAGCTTGTCGGAAGAGTGTGCCCAGCGATGGCGGTCTACGCCTTGCAGGAAGGATGGCACCTGTGCGCCGCCCAGACCGTCACGGCCGGTGGCCAGCACTACACGGCGTGCACGCCAGGTGCTGCGCTGTGTGGGTGTCTGCACGTCCACTTCGACCATGCCATCGGGCTGCGGGCGAATGGCCAGCACCTGGTGCTCATTGCGCACATCGGCCTGCGTGACGCGGCGGTACCAGCGCAGGTAGTCCATCCATTGCAGGCGTGGAATCTTGTCGAGCGCTTGCCAGGCGGCTTCGCCCCATTGCGCGATGAACCAGGCGCGAAAACTCAGCGAAGGCAGGCCGAGGGCCGGGCCCAGCAGTTCCTTGGGGGAGCGCAGTGTTTCCATGCGCGCGGTGGTGGCCCATGGGCCTTCAAAGTCCTGAGGGGCGCGGTCTAGCAGCACGGGGTAGATGCCTACCTGCCGCAGTGCGACGGACAGTGCCAGTCCGGTCTGGCCAGCACCGATGATGAGCACATCGTGCACCGCATCCCCCTGGGCCGCAGTGCGTGCAGGAATCCATGGTTTGGCTGGCCAGCCGAGTGTGAGCAGGTCGTCCTGCAGGCGTGCTTCCAGGGTCTGCAGGCCGGAGGCGGGAAAGTCGGTCAAAGACATAAGGCAATCACAAAAAGCAAGAGAGCACCATGTCCTATGGTGCTCCGGAAAATCTGGTGCTGTCGTAAGCAGGAGTGCGTACAGGAGACGGCTATCTCCTGCATGCACCGCCATCAGTCAATGGAGACTTTGGCATCTTGCACGACCTTTGCCCATTTGCGGCGATCGTCATGCACGGTCTGGCGGAACTGCTCGGGCGTTTCTGCACGGATGCTGTTGCCGGTGGACAGGAAGCGCTCGCGGATTTCAGGCTGCTCCAGCACATCACGCACGGCCTGGTTGAACTTGTTCACGATGGCTGCATTCGTGCCCTTGGGTGCGAAGATGCCAAACCAGATCGAGCTGTTGAAGCCTTCGGTACCGGGCAGGCCACTGGAAGCAATGGTGGGAACTTCCGAGACGGCCTGTACGGGCTGTGCTGTAGTCACACCCAGCAGGCGTACCTTGCCCTGCTTGTAGTGGGGCAGCATGGTCTGCACCTGGTTCATCACGCAGCAGGTTTCGCCACGCAGCACCGAGGTAATGGCTTCCGGGCCGCTCTTGTAGGGCACGTGCACCATGTCCAGACCCAGGCGGGCATTGAGCTCGGCAAACGCCATGTGGGTGCCAGCGCCATTGCCGGTGGAGGCGTAGTTGTACTTGCCGGGGTTGGCCTTGATCTCGCGCACAAACTCTTCGAGGCTGCTGACGTCAATCACGGCGGGATTCACGGTCAGCACATTGGCCACGTCAATCAGCGGCGCTACAGGCACAAAGTCCGCTTCCACGTCGAAAGGCAGGTTCTTGTACAGCGCAGCATTGCTGCCGTGGGTGGCGGCGGTGCCGAAGTAGAAAGTGTTGCCATCAGGCTTGGAGCGGGCCACGTATTCGCTGCCGATATTGCCCGCAGCGCCTGGCTTGTAGTCGATGATGATGGGCTGGCCCAGCTTTTCGCTCAGCGGCGTCTGCACCGTGCGGGCCACGACGTCCACTCCCGAGCCAGCGCTGAAACCCATGATGAGCGTGATGGGTTGCTGGGGCCACTGTGTGGCATCAGCAGCGTGCGCAGCAGTAAAGCAGGTGCCTGCGGCCAGTACAGCAGCGGCAGCCAAGCGGGTGTGACGAGTCAGGAAAAACATAGAGCCCAGCCAATGCAGTGATATATGAAGGAAGCTGCATTGTGAGGACTTCTTCAGATGCGCTTTTTATATGCATATCGTGCATTGCTGAATAGAAGTCGCTATATCATTGAAATGTAAGAACTTTTTTCGCTTGCAGATGCAGCATGCAAATGCGTAATTTGAATATGCGGAGCACTGTCACACAGCGTGCATGAAGTGTTGTGTGTGAAAGACTGTTGGATGGAGCTCTTACGCCGCAGATTTTGCGACCATGGCGCAGTGTCTCATACCAGCGCTGCACGTGTTCATGGGGTTGAGGCAGTGTCAATGCATCACTGCAATGGCTTGAGATCAGGCCGCGGCTTGCTTTGAAACTAGGGGCTGATGTTCAAACAAGCGGGACAGCTCTGAGGTCATTCGCCCCTAAACTTTAGGCTGTCTTCTATCTAGTGAATCGGTAACTTCATGACAAAAGCACAAGCGGGTATTCTGGCGCCACTTCCTGAACAGGGGCGCTATGTTTTCTTCACTCTGGCTGGTTCTGGCGCAGCGTTAACCAGTGCGCTAAGCAAACTACAGGCCACGGCTGTTGATGGGAAGGTCGTGGTTGGCATCGGTTTGCAAGTCTTGCAAAAAATGGGAAAACAGCTGTCGCTGATGCGTGAGTTTCCGCATCTGAAGGGGGCGATGTTCGAAGCTCCCAGTACGCCATATGCACTGTGCCTCTGGTTACGCAGTGATCAGCGTGGAGAGTTGCTTGCAATAACAGCAAAGCTTGCTTCTATGCTTGCACCTGCCTTCAAGATCGACCATGTGGTGGATACCTTTTTGCATGAGCGTACAGCCAGTGGGCATGGACGCGATTTGACGGGTTATGAGGACGGCACCGAAAACCCTGAAGCTGATGCAGCTGTTGCAGCAAGTATCACAGCTGGGCAGGGCGAGGGGGTGGATGGCAGTAGTTTTTGGGCTTTACAGCAGTGGATGCATGACTACGCTGCCTTTGGTCGCATGAGTGTGAATGAGCAGGACAATACGGTGGGTAGACGTTGCTCGGACAATGAAGAGCTAGAGGATGCGCCGGAGTCTGCACATGTCAAACGAACAGCGCAGGAAAGCTTTGAACCAGAGGCATTTGTGGTGCGACGTTCCATGCCCTGGTGGAGTGTTAGCCCGCAGGGAGAGGATCGCAGTGGGCTGATGTTTTCGGCTTTTGGCTCTAGCTTTAATGCTTTCGAAGCCCAGATGCGCCGTATGCTGGGTATGGATGACGGTATCAGTGATGCTTTGTTTGCTTTCTCCAGGCCATTGACGGGTAGCTATTTCTGGTGTCCTCCTGTGAAGGAAGGCCGGTTGGACTTACGTGTGCTAGGGCTGTGAGCAGGGTTGAACACCGTGTGACAAAAAGGGCTGTAGTCCATACGCCATCTCCAGGTGGATCAGTTGTTCATGAAAACGCGTACTGAATCGAGCTGCGTTTTAGCCAGATGAATCCAACGGTCGCGATCTATGACCGGATAGCCTGTTTGGGATGTGAAGATGCAAAAGCCAGCTAGCGCTGGCTGATATTTGGCTGTAAAAACTCACAGACCTAGGGAACCTCTGCATAAGTCCCCAACGCATGTGCTTGCACATGCGTGCCGGGTGCGGCAGCATCCCGGCCTATGCAGCAATTTGATCTTGGCCTGAACCTTTCCACCAAAAAAACACGTAAACGCGAATTCCTGGAGCAGATGCAGCAAGTCGTTCCATGGCTAGAGTTGGTGGACTTGATTGCGCCATATGCACCTGAAGGTCGCAAAGGGCGGCCTCCATTTCCTGTGGAGATGCTGCTGCGCATTCACTTTATGCAGCAGTGGTTCAACCTCAGTGATCCAGCTATGGAAGAAGCGCTGCATGACATGCCCTTGTTTCGGGAATTCGTTGGCCTGT